>NZ_JACVUI010000010.1 GCF_016624945.1 Acinetobacter sp. S54
TAAAGATAAAAATAAGTTAACGCCTAAACACTCGATAACTCATCAACAAGTCATTTGTTAACGCTATGAATTTTAATTAAATTTAGTTAACATGACTTATGATATTCTGGCTTGCCTTTTTTAAACTAAATAAAAGTTGGCCAAGTAAAACATCTTTACTACTCAATGTTACGATTACCATAGGATGCTTATCGGCTGGTACTGAAGTTAGAATTGCTTTTCCATTTTCAGCATCCAAAGTGATGCTCTGACAGCCTGTCAGCTGAATTTCTTTAAGAAAGGCACCGACCATTGCCAAAATAGAACTGCTAACTGCAGCTAATTTACTGGCATTATAATGATTTTTTTTTGTAATCGTTGCTAGCTCAAAACCATCCGTTGAACAAAGCATAATAAAATCTATTCCACGAACATTATTAATAATATCCTGAACTTCATTCTTTGCGTGTTGAATAAGCTCAGGAGATGCAATTCTTCGCTGTTCTTTTAAAGCAAACATGGCGGCTACCTCAAAATTAATTTTAGGATGTCAGGTTGTAATTTACTTCCAATGCTGTAATAAGTGATTCAATCATAAGTAAGATATGGTCAGGTTGACGCGCATCAATAAAAAATAACGGATATGAATATTGATTTTCCTTTAGCCAGTCCCGATAGATCGAAAGGGATTTTTCTTTATTTTGATCAATGTGAGTGATTCCTATCGCTATATTATGACTGTGTGCCTTAAATGTTTTTAAATAAGTATCCAGTTCTTGCAGGGGTGTCTCGATAGAGTGATCAATCAGTAAAATAATTCCTATAGCACCCTCACAAATAACTGACCAGATAAAATCAAAGCGAGTTTGTCCAGGAGTACCATATAATCCGATCTTTACGCCATCTTCTAGCGTAATTTCACCATAATCAATCCCTACAGTTGTCTGAAGCTTTTCATGGGCTTCTTGGTCTGTATTAAACGCTTCCGTAGCTAGCACAGGGATTTCGGACAGTGATTTTATTGCTTCAGTTTTACCAGCTCCCATGCTTCCAGCAAACACAATTTTATATTGTTGTAGAATCATATGCTTATCCTATAATCCAAAACGGCGACGTAGCTTACCGAAAAATTTATTTAAAAAGCCTTGGTTTTCATCATTTTGAATATCTGAGTTGTGTGAAAATTTACTTTGAGCAGCCAGAATTTCCTCACCATTACCAGCTGCAATACAGGCCGCTATAAATTGTTTAACTATCTGTGTTGGTAGATTTAGTTGTTTCGCTATTTGGCTAAGTTGGGCGCCTTGTATAAAGCATGCGCTCAGTTGCAAGACGGTTTTACGATTTTGAGTACTAAATGGTTGTGGCCAATATTTGGTTTGATAAAACTGGATATCATCTGCAAGGGTATTTAGTTCAGGAGAATTCCAAACAAGATTCCAAAGCCAGTCTTGAAGTTGATATTCGGCTTTACGCGAGACTTTGACAAAATCAGCAGTCATTGCAAAATCATATTGAAAACTATGGTTTGTTCGGGTCTTGATTCGAGTAGGTTCTAACCATGCAATTTTACTGCGTGTATCAATGATCGCTAGAGTTCCATGATCATCAAACAAATGTAAACGTGCATTTTCAGGATTAAGCATTTTCCTAAAAATGGTAGGATCTAATGGAGACGGTGCTTGATTATTTAAATTTGTTTTATATTCTTCATAATGGGATAAATAGTTTAGTAATTTTAAATTTACCCATTGTTTTAAAGGTTCAATTTTATTATTAAAAGGTAAGTATAGGGTATTATTATTTATACTTCCTGATAAATCATGATCTTTCACTATTTTTAAAAATGGGAAATTTTTATTTTCTAAAATCTTTTGAATGCTTTGGGTTTCAAAAAAAGACTCATTGATTATAAGTAAATCAATATTGGGGTCAGCAACATTTATCCAGTTAATACCATATTGGTCTGGAATAGCATTTCTTAACTCCATTTTTAATTCATCTGAACTTTTTAATCCTAAGCCAGAAATTGCAATATTAATGCAGTGCCCATTCATATTATCTTTTGTATCTCAACAGTGGACAGTACAAGAGAAACAGCCCTTTATAAATTTAGTTCATAAAGGGCAATTTTGGCTTAAGCAAAATCAAGTTCTTTTTCAAAAGTCTTAAGCTCATGACGTGCCATCGCTAAATTAGATTTTGCGCGGTCAAGAACCAAGTACAAAAAGATATTGCTATTGCTCTCTAATGGGCGAATAAGGTGGTATTGCTTGCCCAATGTGATCAGGATATCTTCAATTTCATCATTGAGCTTGAGTGAGTTGGCAACGCGACGTTTAGCACGTATAACTTCTGTATTTCCTGCTGCTGCAAGTTCTAAATCAATATTTCCCCCACCTTGAGTGGCAAGCGCTAATCCGCTTTCTGAGTCGACTAGAGCCGCTGCATTGAAACCATCAATACCCGTTAATCCATCAAGTGATAATTTAGCCATGTGTATACCTATTTATTAAGCCATGATTATTTATACTTTCTACTATTCTTTGATTTATATCTGGAATGAAATAGTAGGTGTTTTTTTATTATTAGAAAATGGCTGAATTAAAGCAATAGTTTATAAAATATAAAAAATGAATATGAATTATTGATTTGATTATACTGGTCATATTAAATTCAAAAAAATGTATTTTTTAATGCATATCGATAATTCTAATGTGATATTAATCTCATTAAAATTGATCAAAAAAGTCAGAATTACAAATGTAACAAAATATTTTTCAATAATTTTATTGTTAAATTTAAATATAATAAACGTTATTATGTGACATTATTTGTTAGTTTTTATTTTGTAAATAAAATAAGAGAGCAAGTCCTCTCTTATTTTAAATAATGTTTTTAATTTAACTTAATGAGTTAAGCCGGTATATTGGCAATAAAGAAAAATTAAAATTACGAACGCGATCACTGGCGCAATGATTTTAGACCAACCGGGAATATGGGGTTCGGGTACTTCAATAGACGAGTGATGATCTGTATCAATGTGAGGGTGGGCTGTATTTACCATTAGATTAAACTCCTTCATTGTTTCATCTAATGATATCTCTTCTGTTCGCTGAGGTTTAGACCCTACCAGCTCAGTAAGCTGATTTGTTGACCAAACCCAATCATCCGCTTGCCCTGATAAATGCTCTACTTGCCCAGTCAATAGTTCTCTAAGCCCATTTTGACCAAAATTTCCCGTGTCATCGAGTTGTTTAATCTCGGTAAATTGAAGTGCCAAAATTTCCATTAAAGCAGTTTCTAGTTCTTTGGCTGGTAATTCTGATTGATTATTTGAAGAGGTAACCAGATGGCGGGCAATACCTTGTAAATATAAGGGATCAATTTTATGAATTTCTTGGTAAAGTTTACTTTCATCTTCACGCCAGAGCTGAATAATTTTTCCCAAAGCTAATACATTAAGTTCAAAAATATAATGGTTACGCTTTTCACGGGGATGGGATGAAAATAGCTGAGGCTTTTGAATTGCAGTCTGCTCAGCAAAATAATGTACTAAATCAAAAGCCATCGGATACTCCGTAAATCTAATCTAATAATCGTAAACTTGGTTTTTTCTTAGGTGTTTCTGATTCAACTTTGTCTTGAGTATTTGATTTTAAAGTATCTTCTGTAGTTTGCGCATTGGCATATTCGTCAGGATCGAAGAATAATCCTTGTCCATTTTCACGAGCATAAATACCCATTAAGGCTGAAATAGGGACATAAATATCACGAGCCAGGCCACCAAAGCGAGCTGAAAAACTAATCGCATCGTTGCTCATTTGAAATTGATGAACCGCATGAGGCGCAATATTTAGAACAATTTGTCCATCTTTCACGAACTGTTCTGGAACAGAAGTATAAGGTTGTGTGGCATCAACCATTAAATAAGGCGTAAGCTGGTTATCACAGATCCATTCATAAATTGCACGTGCCATATAGGGGCGGGTAGGACTTACATCTATTTCATGATTTGACATGATGGACTCACTTAACGATTTACTAAAGTACTATAACGCGTTTTTTCCTGTTGTGTCATGGATTTAACAAAAGCAGGACGACTAAATACACGATTACAATAGAGTAACAAAGGGCGGGATTGTTGGGTTGATAGTTCAATTCCCATAGTTTGTAATCTGAGAAACATGGGGGCAATCATACAATCAAGAATCCCAAAATTTTCTGCCATAAAATAGGGAAAATGTTGAAATAAGGGAGTAAGGGAAATTAAAGTATCTCGGAATTGTTTTTGTGTTCTAATTTTTTGTTCGACATTCAGTGTATCTGCATGTTTTAGCATGATATCCGCTTGTTTAAACCAGTCTTGTTCAAATCGCCAGATATATTGGCGTTGTTCAGCACGTGTACTAGGTGCATCCGCATATAGCTTATTTTGTCGATATCGATCATCGATATACTCTGAAATAATCGCGGTTGAAAATAGTTTTAAATCATTTTCCAGTAACATGGGAAGCTGATTATAGGGATTTAAACTGGCAAGGTCTTCGTCTTCATGATCCACTAGAATCAAATGATATTTTATTTGTTTTTCCGCCAGCAAAAATCGAATCCAGTGTGAGCGAAAATCATCTGCATGACTATAAAGCGTAATTCCTTGAAGCGATGCATTTTCGACAGACATATCTCAAAAAACTAAAAAACTGAATGTAGTAGGATACTAAAATTACATCTAAAAAGATAATACCCTGTTTAATAAGTTTGGGGTGCTTTGCATTTATAAATTTTAAGTATAGGGGCCGTCTCTTTATTCAAAAAAAGCTTAAAGCTATATCTGTATTATGAAATATAAAATAAATTTTTTAAAAGAAAACCCCGGAAAATCCGGGGTTTTGTCCAATCCGAAAACGTATTAACGTTTAGAGAACTGAGGACGTTTACGTGCTTTACGTAAACCAAGTTTTTTACGTTCAACTTCACGAGCATCACGAGTTACGAAGCCAGCTTGACGAAGAACTGGTTTTAAAGTCTCGTCAGATGCGATCAAGGCACGAGTAATACCGTGACGGATAGCACCAGCTTGACCACCAATACCACCACCTTTAACAGTGATGTAAAGGTCGTATTTTCCAGTTGCTTCTAACAACTCAAGCGGTTGACGAACAACCATTTGAGCAGTTTCACGTCCGAAATATTGCTCTAAAGTACGGTTGTTGATAACGAGTTTACCAGTACCTGCTGATAAGAAAACACGTGCAGTTGCGGTCTTACGGCGACCTGTACCATAATTAGTTGCCATGTGCTTTATCCCTTAGATGTCCAAAACTTGTGGCTGTTGAGCAGTATGAGGATGCTCGCTACCAGCATACACTTTCATCTTCTTGATCATTGCATAACCAAGAGGACCTTTTGGCAACATGCCTTTAACAGCGCGTTGGAAGATTTCTTCAGGTTTGTGAGCAACTAATTTTTCGAAATTAGTTTCTTTTAAACCGCCTGGGTATTCAGTGTGGCGATAGTATTTTTTATCAAGCGCTTTGTTACCAGTCACTTGAACTTGTTCAGCATTGATCACAACGATGTAGTCACCAGTGTCAACGTGAGGAGTATAAGAAGTCTTGTGCTTACCGCGTAAACGACGAGCGATTTCAGTCGCGAGACGACCTAAAGTTTTGCCAGAAGCATCAACAACGTACCAGTCGTGTTGTACTTCAGCAGGCTTAGCGCTGAGAGTTTTCATTACTACTACCTATTATAGTTGGTTTGAACGGTGGAATCTGTCCAAACAAAAGGAGACGAGATTCTAAACGAATCTATCCAGTTTCACAAGAAATAATCACTTCTAATCAGGATTATTTTAACCGCTCCAGTCTTAAAATTGCATATACTGCATAAGATGGAAACTAATACGAGTGGGATTCGATGGCACTTCCTTTATATATCACCAGCGGTGAGCCTGCGGGAATTGGCCCGGACATTTGTTTAACTTTAGCTGCGCGTGTGGATGAACGTCCAGTTGTTGTTCTGGTTGATAAAGATTTATTGCTGCAACGTGCCCGACAATTGGGAATAGACGTTGAATTGATCGAATATAAGGGACAGCCTGTTTCCAGTGAAAAAGGTCAGCTTTATATCGAACATGTTCCTTTACATGTAGAGGTGATTGCAGGTGAATTAAATCCCAAAAATTCAGCGTATGTCATCGAACAGCTTAGGCGTTCTGCTGAATATGCCATGACTGCTAAAAGTGTGGGTGTAGCAACTGCCCCAGTACAAAAGTCTGTGATTAATGATGCAGGGATTGTTTTTAGTGGACATACAGAGTTTTATCAGGACTTCGCAGGTGTTGCTCGTGTGGTCATGATGTTAGCAACGAAAACGTTACGGGTGGCTTTGGTCACTACACATTTGCCATTACGCGCTGTTGCTGATGCGATTACACCTGAGCGGCTACGTCAAGTGATTGATATTTTACTGCATGATTTACAAACCAAATTTAAAATTGAACAGCCACGGGTTTTAGTTTGTGGATTGAACCCTCATGCTGGGGAAGATGGTTATTTAGGTCGTGAAGAAATCGAGGTCATTAATCCTGTCCTTGAAAGTTACCGTCAACACGGTGTAAAAATGAGTTTAAGTCTACCTGCAGATACTTTATTTACCCCTGAACATTTAAAAGATGCTGATGCGGTTTTGGCGATGTATCACGATCAGGGTTTACCTGTGTTAAAATCACAGGGCTTTGGTGAAGCCATTAATATTACGCTGGGTTTACCTTTTATTCGTACCTCGGTCGATCATGGTACTGCACTATCGTTAGCAGGTACTGGTATGGCTAAAAGTTCAAGTTTGCATGTTGCGGTTGATCTGGCGCTGGATCTGGCGCGTCAATAATTGATTTATGTTGGAACGTTTTTATGTATCAAATTAATGCCCTAAACCCTAAAGAAGAAGGGCATAAAGCTCGTAAACGTTTTGGTCAAAACTTTTTGCATGATCAGCGCGTGATTGCCAAAATTGTACGATCAGTTAATCCGCGTCCCGGTGAAAATATTGTGGAAATTGGGCCGGGTCTAGCGGCATTAACTTCACCACTGATTGGTGAGTGTGATGCACTTACTGTCGTAGAGCTGGATCGTGATTTGGCAGCGGGTTTGCCTGAGCGTGTGCCTTATCCAGAACGATTAACCATTGTAGAAGCAGATGCATTAAAATACGATTTTAGCCAATTAACACAAGAAGGGCGTCCACTACGTGTTGTGGGTAATTTACCTTATAATATTTCGACTCCCTTACTTTTTCATCTTTTGGAATTTGGCGATAAAGTCAAAGACATGCACTTTATGCTACAAAAAGAAGTAGTAGAACGGATTACGGCAGCCCCTAATACCAAAGAGTATGGGCGTTTGTCGGTGATGATTCAGTATTATTGTCAGCCTACTTTTTTATTTGAAGTCCCTGCAGGTGCATTTAATCCGCCGCCAAAAGTCACGAGTGCTGTATTCCGTTTAGTCCCGTATATCGAGAAACCGATTGTGGCTAAAGATGAAAAAGCGTTATCTCGTCTGGTTTCCCATGTGTTTACTCAACGTCGAAAAACCTTGAGAAATAGTTTAAAGGGTATGCTCGGTGAAGATGGTTTTGTAAAGGCGGGCGTAGATCCAATGGCTCGTCCTGAAACCTTAACATTGACACAATTTGTCGCGTTGTCTGATTATATGGTCGGGTAGATGCTATGGCGAAACGTTATAATTATGTGATTGGGGATGTACAAGGCTGTTTTGAAGCTTTAAAAGCATTACTCAAGGAAATTCGTTTTGATCCAGATCAGGACGTAATCTGGTTTGCAGGCGATTTAGTGGCCCGAGGTGAAAACTCTGTAGGAACATTACGTTTTGTCAAAAAACTAGCAGAGCGCGGTGCGGCCCATACCGTTTTGGGCAATCATGACCTGACTTTAATTGCGGGTGCGCGTGGGTTGAAAAAAATTAAACCCAAAGACAATACTCAGCAAGTCATTGATGCCATTGATGGTGATGAATTAATCGATTGGTTGCGTCGTCAGCCTTTGTCGCTATTTCCAAATGAAGTTACAGTGTTGACTCATGCTGGCATTCCTTGCATCTGGAGTGCTGAAAAAACGGATCAATTGGCAAAAGAAGTTCAGGCTCAGATTGGAAGCGAAGATTTAAATCAATTGGATGCATTTTTGGCAGTTATGTACGGTGAAGAACCAAGCTTATGGTCAGATGAATTAACTGGAATGGAGCGTTTACGCAGCATTACCAATTATTTAACACGTATGCGCCTGACCAATGCAGAGGGGCGTCTTGAGTTCAGTTTTAAAGATGAACTGACGGCTCCTATGCCTGAAGGCTTTCGTCCATGGTTTGAATTTGAGAGTTTAACCGCACAGACACATCAAATCGTGTTTGGTCATTGGGCTGCTTTACAAGGTCGGACGATTAGCCCACATATTCAAAATGTCGATGGGGGAGCGGTGTGGGGCAATCAGCTCATTGCTTATCGCTTGGAAGATCAACAACTTTTTCAGGTTGATAATCCATTAATTTAAAAATGCAAAAAGTCACCGTTTGGTGACTTTTTATGATTGTGAATACGTTATTGTTATTCCTGACGGATCCAGATTTGGGTACGACCTAACGCTGAAACGCCAACATACCCCCGTAGTTGTAGACGTTTGCCATTTGGACTTAACTTGGCTTTCATGCTGTAAATCTTGCCACTTAAAGGATCAATAATTCTGCCGCCTTTGTAGTCAAAATTTTCATCATGCTGTAGCCCTGTTAAAACATCCATTCCTAAGATAGGTTTGTTGGTGTAAGGAGCGGGGCAATTTACGCACGTTTCTTTAGGCGTATAGCCTGGACGTGGCGTAACTTTAATAATTTTACCTGTATATGAACCGTTTGATTCTTTACGAATCTCAATAATTGCTTTGGATGAACCTGTTTTATCATCAATATTTTGCCAGATACCTGAAATGTCTTGTGCAAAAATCAGACTACTAAATCCAGACAATAATACCGCTGCTGCTAATTTTAGCTTTCGCATTGTTTAAATTCCTTTTTCTGCGTAACCAGATAGCTTTTTATGCCATAAAATGACAACTACTCCAATCTTAGGTGTAATTCTATCTGTATTCAATGCCTATTTTTGATTAATAAGTCACGGATTATTGGAGTGAAAGTATAAAAGTTGGCAGCCAGATTGCAGTGAATACGCCATTAATGGCCATGCCAAAGGCGGCATAACGACCAGCAACGGCACCTCGTTGCCATGCCTGAGCGGTGCCAATCGCATGTGCTGCTAGACCCAAAGCCAGACCAGATGCACGTTCATCATTAATATGTCGCAATATTAATGGAGAGAATGCAGCTCCAATCACGCCAGATAATATGACGATTAAAGTCACTAAGGTTAATGGTGCATGTAATAAAGTTGCGATATTTAATGCAATTGGTGTGGTAACAGCGCGTGTGGCAAAAGCCAGAATCGTGGGTTCTGACATATGTAATAAATAAGCAAGTCCCATAGGTAGTGCAACCGCACTGGTACTGGCAAAAACAAGAATTCCAATCATCGATTTGAGGGGCAAATCGTCATAACGCATAGCCGCTAAAGGAATAGCAAGTGCGACCGTGACATAACCGAGTAAATGACTGAATAAATTATTTACAGCAGCCATATATTGTTCATATGGCATACCGACTATGGCCAAGATAGCCACCACGATGCACATACCAAATACCAATAAAGGTACTTGCGGTAGACGTTTATTCAAAGGTTTAGCACAAAGATAGGCTACGAGAGTGATCAAAAAACCATAAAGAACTGTTAACATTTTTTGGTCATCCTAAAGCCAGTGTTTTGCCATTTTTGCGTAAATCCAGAGTGGAATCAGGGTGCTGATCACCAATACCAATAAAAATAAGGGAATTTCCTTCCCCATATGTACCAGCATCATCAGTGAACCCGCACAGATGGGTAAAAATGCAAACCCACTTTCTTTCATGATTTTATTATTGGTGTCGACGAGACGATTTGGAACTTTTTTAAATTTACGCCAGACAAATAGTACAATCAGAAGACTAATTAATCCTACCAAATTACCCAATTCAGGATGGTTAAATGCTCCCATAATCAGCACAGAACCTTCTCGAAATACAATAATCAGCGCAATGGTTGCGACCCATGCCAACCAGTCAATCTGTTTTAACCTGTCCATGCTGCTCATCTATTTATCATTTGAATAATCACGTTTTAACCGATCTAGGACTTGATTTCAAATTCTTCGAGTGGTCGTTTAAATTGGCTAGCGCGTTCACCCAGAATTTCGTCAAGCGGTAAATGCGCTTGACGAATCAGTTGTTCAAGTTTCTGTGGTGCGATGCAAATATTTAAATGGAGATGGCCTTCGTCATCATAATGTTCACTTTGAATGACATTCAATGCATAAAGTTGGGTACGTAATTTGCCATAAGCAGGTTTCAGACGAAGATCAAACTCTTGTAATTGACCCATTAAACATTCTTGTACTGCTTGTTTAAGTAATTCAAGTCCTTGTCCAGAATGCGCAGATACATAAACCCGATCGGGTAAATGCGGTTCAGCATAAATAATTTTTGGCTCATCACCACTTAGATCAATTTTGTTATATACCCTTAAAACGGGTGCATCTGCTCCAATTTCTTTTAGTACGCCTTCGACAGCTTCGATTTGTTCATGCATGTCGGGACTATGACCATCAATGACATGAAGTAAAAGCGTAGCTTCAAGGGTTTCTTCCAAGGTCGCTTTAAATGATTCGACCAAGTCATGTTGCAAGTCACGAACAAAACCTACCGTATCTGCGAGCACAACCGCACCAATTCCATCCCAGTCTAGACGACGTAATGTAGGATCCAGTGTCGCAAACAATTGGTCAGCAGCGTAAACATCACTATTGGCCAAGATATTAAACAAAGTGGATTTGCCGGCATTGGTATATCCGACCAAAGAAACTGTTGGAATCGCAGCCTTTTGCCGTGCTGCCCGGCCTTGTATACGAGTTTGTTGTACTTTGATCAGTTTATCTTTCAACTGAGTAATACGTACTTTAATTAAACGTCGATCGGTTTCAAGCTGAGTTTCACCTGGTCCTTTGAGTCCAATGCCACCTTTTTGTTGCTCAAAACCCGCTGCCCAACCGCGAATTAGGCGTGTAGATAAGTATTTGAGCTGTGCCAATTCAACTTGTAATTTGCCTTCATGAGTACGAGCCCGTTGCGCAAAAATATCCAGAATCAATCCTGTGCGATCAATAACGCGACATTTCATGATTTTTTCGAGATTGCGTTCTTGCGCAGGTGATAATGAGTGATCAAAAATTACGAGTTCAGCATCTAAATCTTGGACGTGCTGCGCAATTTCTTCGGCTTTACCTGAGCCAATAAAAAACTTGGGATCAGGTTTATTGCGTTGAACCGTTAAGTGTTCGAGTAAAGTTGCTCCTGCAGATTGGGCAAGTAGGCGAAACTCTTCAACATCCAGATCATCGAGCATGTTGACTGCTACACTGACCAAAATGACACGTTCCCTTTGTTGTACTTGACCCGAATGTTCCACAGATGACCAAACTCGTTTAACTAAAATATCATGCTAAGATAACCCGAGCAGTCATTTGAATCTAGTTTTTATAGCCAAAATGACTAGATTAAACTGCTAAATGCCTGAGCAGTCAGAATCATGGCGCCCGTATATAAAATTGACCAGCCGATGATTTGACGTAAAATTGTTGCAATCGAACTGTTGGAATATTGATGATGTTTCACTGGAGTGGCGTTCATGACATGGCTCCTTTGATCTTTAATTTCGATAATTAAATAATAATCAATCGTAATAATAAATAGAAATTGAATTTTTAAATGTTCTTGTTCGGTTTTTATCATCAATGCAAGCAAATCCAGTTCAGTATAAAATGGGACGAAATTGCTATTTTAACAACAATGATATTTTTATGACTCAATCTAATTCTGTATCTCAAACGCCCTTAAGTCCTGTAGAAAAAGTTTTTCTATATAGTAAGAAACTGGCGACTGGTCTGGGCGTGATTGGGGAGGGCTTTTATCTGGTCTATCGCCATGGTCTCTATAAAAATCCTAATAATCCACGCAATACCCGTTATGTGCAATATTTTTGTCGCCAATTATGCAAAGTTTTTAATATTGATGTTGAGGTACACGGTACTATTCCGCGCAACCCTGCATTATGGGTAAGTAATCATATTTCATGGCTTGATGTCGCAGTGTTAGGTTCTGGTGCGCGAGTTTTCTTTTTGGCTAAAGCTGAAATTGAAAATTGGCCTGTGTTGGGTAAATTGGCGAAAGGCGGTGGTACGTTATTTATTAAACGCGGTTCAGGCGATTCAGTGCGGATTCGTGAGCAAATTGCAGATTTTTTAAGAAAGGATATCCCGGTTTTATTTTTTCCCGAGGCCACAACGACGGATGGAAAAACCATTAAAAGGGTGCATGGACGTATTTTAGGGGCTGCGATAGAAGCACAACGTCCTGTACAAGTTTGTTTGATTTGCTATGTCAATCAACAGGGTGAATTAGATACTATTGCGCCATTTATTGGTGAAACTACTTTTGCAGAACATGTGCAGCAGGTATTGGAAATGCCTAAAGTTACAGCACATTTGCTGACTTTACCTGAAATTGAGGTACAGGGACATACGGTGACGAGTTTAACGGCCGAAGTTCAACAGAAAATGGAGCAAGGTTTAAAAGAGTTGCATGCGAGAGTACTGACTCTTAAATCATAAATAAATTGCTTACTTATTGAAGGATTTACAGGATTCTTTGAATTACATAAATCCTTCGATTGGTAACCATGACAGCATTTTGACTCCAGCACGTTGCCACCATTTCATGCGTGGTTCTTTTTTATAAATTTTAGTGCTGTTGGGAGTCTGGCGATACCAATTGATATTATGGTTAGCATCTAGCACGAGCTTATAGGCGTAATGAGTGAGTTGTTGATCCATTGTTTGGTGAATGTTTTTTGCTAAAGTCGGGCTGTTTAAAATAACTCCAATCTCAGTGTTCAAATAGGCTGAGCGCGGATCAAAATTAAAAGAACCAATAAATACCTGCTTTTGATCTAGGGTCATCATTTTTGCATGTAGGCTTGAATTACTTAGACCTTTAAGACTAATTTTAGCTTCTTTTGCTAATTCTCGGGTATTTTTAGTTAGATCCTCTTCATCAAGAGAAGGGAGAAACTCATAAAGCTGTACGCCATTTTCCAATAATTCTTTGCGATATTTACCATAAAAGGCATGAACAATCGACACATCATTGGCTTTAAACGAGTTGGTTAAAACCCGAACTTGTACACCATTTTGTGCTAATTCACTTAAGTGCTTAGCACCTTGTTTTTCAGGTACGAAATAAGCAGAGATCAGGTCAATATTCTCCTCAGGTTTCTGCAAATTTTTAATCAGCTGGAAATTAAGATGTTGTTCTTTTTTTGCTTTTGCGCGAATTTTATCAGGTGAGTCCTTGACCACTTTCGCTTCTACCCAATCGAATTGAATATTATTATTGAACCATTGGTCAAAAGCATGTGAACGTGCCGCTAAGTTAAGATAGTTTTGTACATTCGCCAATTCGTAATGTGCGTCTAGCTGACGTTTTAGCTCTGGATAACGTAAATAATGGGTTTTGGCATTAACGATATTAATCACAGAGTAGGCATATTTATCATTCCAGTAATCGTCAAAGGAATGCACAATGTCATCGACAGCTGAACCAACAAGCATCACATCGACATCTGAAAATTGATAATTATCACTGCTGTTATAATATTGATTGGTCATGTTACGACCACCAATTAAGGCAATCTGATCATCAGCAATAAAGCTTTTATTATGCATGCGGCGATTGATACGCTTTAAATCCAGTACCATATCAATTCCACGAAATTTGCGAAAACGATAAGGATTAAACAGCTTTACTTCAATATTTTGATGTTGTGACAATGCCAATAAAACGCCTTCCATTTGTTTGGCATTGTTGTCATCAATCAACAAACGAACTTTTACTCCACGATCCGCTGCACGAATAATAGCATGCAAAGCTAAAGCACCTACTCGGTCGTTGTCCCAGATATAATATTGCAGATCCAGACTTTTTTCGGCTTTATCAATCAGTTTAAGTCGTGCGGTAAGAGCTTCAAGTGGATCATAGAGCAAATGATAGCCCGTAAGTCCTGGATTCTGCTGACGCAGAGGCTTTACGACTTTGGCAAGCGTAGTTTGTGAGGTATCTACTTGGCTTGCTAGCTGAATAACTTCAGGTCCAGGTTTTGGTAGCGTATTGCATCCGCTTAAATTCAAGACCACCATACAACTGATGCCAAGCAAAAAGTGCCTGCTCATTTGCTTTTTTGCAGTAAAATTAGGGTATTGTGTAGATAAGCGGAATGTTTTTGCCATAATGCATGCATACAATAATGTGGCCTAGAGTATAATTCTTGACTAGCCAAAGATAAATAACTGAAACAAAATCACCATCCTGATGATTCTTTCAGTGTTTAAGATGCTATTTAGGATCATTTGAGAATAGCTATGTGGGATTTTAATTCGATTATTTTTTATTTCTATCTGATTTTTGTTGTTCTTGCAATCTGGGCCATTTCTCAAGCTTGGCGTAGTCAGTCACGTACGGAAACGATTCATCCTTTTAAGGCTTTCGTACATCTCTTGGCCTTTTATTTATCTTATTTACTTTTTCCTTTAATTATTTTTAGTCTTTATGCGGGATGGTCTGGTTATTTTTCTTTGCATCAATCGATTTTTGTTTTTCTATTGAGCGTATTCTTAATTTATGCTCGATTTATCGAACCGCATCTAGTTCATGTACGTCAGCATCAATATCGTTTAAATCCCGATCAGCCGTTTGTTAAACCCATTAAAGTGGCTTTGATTGCCGATTTACATATTGGTTTGTTTTCAGGACATGAGCGTCAATTACGTATTATTGTCGAAAAGCTTAATCAGGCCCAGCCCGATATTGTAGTTGTCGCAGGCGACTGGACCTATGAACCTGAAAATAAATTGGCTGAAGAACTAGACGTTTTGCGTCAGATAGAGGCGCCTGTCTACTCTGTGCCAGGGAATCATGATGAACAATATCCTGGCCCGCCAATTCAGGAATTGCTGAAACATGCATTAAATGTAAATGATGTGATCGATATAGAAGGAAAAATCGTTGAGTTTGATGAATTTCGTCTCATTGGAATTGGGGATTTATGGGCAGGCAAGACGGATATGCGTTTTATGCCTGAGTTACCTCAGGATAAGCCTTGGCTAATTTTATCGCACAATCCTGATACTGTAGATATGGTGCCTAAGCTTCCTTTACGTCCTTTAATGCTTTCTGGACATACACATGGTGGGCAAGTTGAATTGCCATGGATTACTAATTACATTATGAAAAAAGTTTCAATTTTGGGTCATAAAAAAGGCTTTTATGAACATGAGCATGCGGATGTATTTGTAACTGTTGGAACGGGAATGGTGGGAATTCCATTTCGTTTTCGAGTGCCACCTACGATTGATATTATTGAACTGATTTAAACTTTTAGGGTGTTTAAATTAAATGAGCCAATAAAAAACCAGCCTATGCTGGTTTTTTATTTTCTTAGCTTTAAATTTGATTATTTACATCTTCATTTTTAGTTTCACGGATCAGTAGGAATGCAATCAATGATAAAATTGAAGCTGCTGTTAAATAATATCCTACAGCTTGTAAGCCGTAAGTTTCAGCTAACTTAGTGGCGATCAGCGGCGCAAAAGAGGCCCCTAAAATACCCGCAAGGTTGAATGTTAAAGCTGAACCGGTGTAGCGGACGGATGTTGGAAATAGTTCTGAAAGTACGGTTCCAATTGGGCCATAAGTAAGTCCCATAATAGACAAACCAATACACAGGAACAGGAACACTACCAACGTATTGCCAGATGCCAGAAGATCAGAGAAAAACAAACCAAAAATTGCAGCAGCAATACAAACCCCAATAGAGGTCGCTTTACGGCCAAATTTTTCAGCAAAAATAGCTGAAAGGGGAATAAAAGCAGCAAAACATAAAGTTGCAAATAATTGCATCTCAAGGAACTGTCCACGAGCATAGCCCAAATGAGTGGTCCCCCAATTTAAGGCAAAAACAGTCGTCAAATAAAACACGACAAAGGTACATACAGCGCCAATCGTTCCAAGTACCAATTGTTTAGTGTGTTTTGTCACCACTTCGGTAAATGGAATGTTAACTTCTTTTTGCTTATCCAGTACTTTCTGGAAAGCTGGTGTTTCGTGGAGTTTTAAGCGGATATATAAACCCACCAGTACCAAAATTGCACTCGCA
Source organism: Acinetobacter sp. S54 (assembly GCF_016624945.1). Lineage (GTDB taxonomy): Bacteria > Pseudomonadota > Gammaproteobacteria > Pseudomonadales > Moraxellaceae > Acinetobacter. The sequence continues at coordinate 16,408 of NZ_JACVUI010000010.1, forward strand.
ATAAATGGAATACGCCATCCCCATTGCATAAATGCCTCATCTGACATAAATGCGCCAAGCGTTAAAAATGAACCTGCGGCTAAAATAAATCCAATCGGTGCGCCAAGTTGGGGAAACATGCCATACCATGCACGTTTACCTTCTGGTGCATTTTCAGTTGCGAGCAGTACAGCGCCACTCCATTCACCACCTAATCCCAAGCCTTGGCCTAAACGACATAGCGCTAACAATAATGGCGCGACAATTCCAATTTGAGCATAAGTAGGCAATAGGCCGATACAAACTGTAGAAATTCCCATAGTGAGCAAGGCTGCGACTAAGGTTGCTTTACGTCCAATACGATCCCCTAAATGCCCAAATAATGCAGCACCAATCGGGCGCGCGATAAAGGCAATCGCGAAAGTTGCAAGGGACTGTAGCATGGCAGCACTGCCACTGCTTGCTGGGAAAAATAGATGTGGAAAAATAAGTACTGCAGCGGTGGCATAAATATAAAAATCAAAAAACTCGATCGTTGTTCCAACGAGACTCGCAGTTAAGACACGGAATTTTGAGTTACTGGCAACAGCAGGTGCTGTGGTTGCAGAGGTAGAGGATGACGCCATAAAGGAACCTTACACTTCGTAAAAATAAAAAAATTTGTTTTTAAAAGCGTAATCTTTTTAAAAAAGGCGTAATTTCTTAAAAAAATAACGAGAGTAGTCCTGATATTCAATACTGATCAGGGTCGCTGACAATAGTATTAAAAATAGACTAGATCACGTACCAATAGATCGCGAGGAATTGTAATCCTGCGCCCATCAATACAAAAACATGCCAGATTGCATGGGTATATCTTACCTTTTTTAGCGCATAAAACAATGCTCCAATCGTATAAGCTAATCCGCCACCCACTAAAAAAATGAGAGCATCTTTGCTCAAATACCTTTGCATATCATCAATAAGCAACACAGCAGTCCACCCCATCAGCAAATAGGCAATGAGTGAGATTTTTTGAAATCGATGAATGAAAATTAATTTGAAAAGTGTACCAATAAAAGCAATCACCCAAAGTGCAATCAATAAATAATGGGCTTTGGTTGTCGGAATGGCGATACTTAAAAAAGGCGTGTATGTTCCTGCAATAAGATAATAAATCGCCGTATGATCCAGTTTTTTATACCAGTGGCGTTTTTCTTTGGTTTTTGCAAAATGGTAGAGCGCGGAGCTACTAAATACTAAAATCAGACTTAAGCAATAAGCCCATAAACCAATCCATTGACCACCTGATAAATCATGGCCTTTTATCAATAAAAAAATAGCAGCAATGACCGCAAGAACCGCACCAGCTGCATGACTCCAAGCATTCAGTTGTTCTTCAACAGGATCATAATCAAGGACAGGTAGATGTGACATTATTAGGTCATTTTATTAAAAGTACAAGTGTATAGTAATTCAATTTTATTTTTAAAGTAAGACGTTTTAAACTATAGCTGCAAATAAATAAGGTTTTTACTATGTCCGCTTTGGCAATCGATTCTTCTCAGGAACATCAATTTATTGAATTGATTCAACAAACCATTCAAACTCAGCAGTTTGAACGGCTGATCCTGAGCCAATATAAAGGTACTGAAGCGGAACTTGAAAAAATCACGTTTCGATTGGTTGAGTTACAGCAGCAAACAAAATTAAGTGTTTTGTACCATTATAAAACCAAAGATGTGACTAAAAATTATGATTTAAATGAATCATTTGAAATTATTGAAGAATTTGTACTTTTATGCAAACAAGCCAATCTATTTGCGTTAAATGTTGAAGCTCAGCTCAAAAAGAATAAGAAAAAAGCTGTGTTGAATATTCAACCATTAAATAAACTGGAATCGAATCATTTAAAGCCTGCCCATCAGCAACATGATCGCGAAAAAGAGCGTTATATTGATCAGGGAAGTCCATTTTTACACTATCTAGGTATTACCGAAAGCGGTGGTAATATTATTCCTGCTATGGCGAGAAAATGGAAACAAATCAATAAATTTATTGAAATTTTTTCACATGCCTATGAACAAATTGAGATAAAAAAAGATCAGATCAATATCGTTGATTTTGGTTCAGGTAAAGGTTATCTCACTTTTGCACTTTACGATTATTTGCAGCAGCAAACCATGACTCAACCTGTCATCACAGGGGTTGAGCTGCGTTCCAATCTGGTTGAGTTTTGTGAGGATGTCGCTAAACGGTCTGGTTTTGATCATCTCAATTTTTTTGAAGGAGATGTCAGAACTTATCATACGGATCAGCTAGATGTGATGATCGCTTTACATGCCTGTGATATTGCTACGGACTTTGCAATTCATACAGGAATTCGCCTAAATGCCTCAATGATTATGTGCGCACCATGTTGTCATAAAGAATTACGACCACAGTTACAAAGTCCAGCGGTACTAAAACCGATGTTGCAATTTGGCGTTCATGCGGGGCAACAAGCTGAAATGCTCACGGATTCGTTACGCGCTTTATTTCTTAAAGCGTATGGTTATGAAGTCAAAGTATTTGAATTTGTATCACTCGAACACACCAGTAAAAATAAAATGATTCTGGCCACTAAACGTAAAAATATGCAACAGCCAGATGCCCAAATTTTGCAACAGATTCAAGCATTAAAACAGATGTATGGGATTGAAAAACAAACACTTGAGTTACTATTAAGCGATCAATTGATGATCGATAATGTTGGATGTAAATGTTAAATGATGAAGAATCCGATCATTGATATTCAAAAAGGGGCATGGAAGACTCTGCAACAAGATGCCATGTTTGTCCGTAAACGTGTGTTTATTGAGGAACAACAAATTCCAGAAGCAGAAGAGTGGGATGCTCAGGATGAGCGCTCTATTCATTTTGTTATGTATCATGATACTCAACCGATTGCCACGGCACGATTATTAGAAAATCGTAGTGTGGGTCGAGTTGCGGTTTTAAAGCCTTATCGGGGATTAAACATTGGAAATAAACTCATGCAAGCCATTGTTGATTATGCCAAACAACAAAATCTACCCGATTTAAAACTGTCTGCTCAGGTGTATGCAACGGGTTTTTATGAGCGTTTAGGCTTCCGTCAACACGGTGAAATTTATGATGATTGTGGAATTCCGCATATAGAAATGTTTTTAAACTTCGACTAATTTAAGCTCTACTAAAAAAAGATATGGAAGCAAATACCATGAATCAAAACCAAAATATTATTCCAGTCTTGCGTATTTTTGATGTGGAAAAAGCCAAAGCTTTTTATCTAGATTTTTTGGGTTTTCAGTTGGATTGGACGCATCAATTTGAAGAAAACTTTCCGTTATATCTGCAGGTTTCAAAAGATCAGTATTGCTTGCACTTAACTGAACATCATGGTGATTGTAGTCCTGGTGCATTAGTGCGTTTGCATTTGGCAGATTTAGAACAATTTGCTCAACACCTTGCGGATAAGAATGCCCGATTTGCCAAGCCTCAGATTGAAACAGTGCCGTGGGGAAATCTCGAACTGTCAATAAGCGATCCATTTTCTAATCGTTTGGTGTTTTGGAAAGATCAGGTACACATTACCTGATCGTTTACCTGCTTAGGGCAAGGTTTTCCATTGTTCAATAGCAGCAAATCCTGTTTCCAAGCCGACTTGATAGGTGTATTGCAATTTATTGCGGTCTTTACACAAACGGTTTGCAAGTCCTTTTTTATCTGGTACACAAACTTCCAGAATGTGCTGGTGATTAGGTTGGCGTAAAAAACTGACTGAATCATTATAACGATTACAGCGTTCTTTTAGACTCAACGCGAAGCCTCGATTATTGCTCACGATATATTTCGCCAAAAATTGATCACCTTTACTGCTGGCTTTAAAGTAGTGTTGAGGGCGCGTGCGAATGACCATAAGTTTGGTCACATCTGCTTGTTGAGCTGCCCATTGTACAGGCAATGCATCTGCAACACCGCCGTCAAAATATGGTTCACCCATAATCTGAACAGGGTGACGAGTCAATACAGGAATAGTGCTGGATGCGCGTAGAGCATCCAGCAGATTATCAGGACCTGCTCGTAAATACTCAGCCCGCCCGCTTTGTGCATGGGTCAGCACCATATAAAAATCAGGATTTTCTGAGAATAATTTTCCTTGATCGAGTGGATGTTCTGTTTCGCCCACTTGCCACATCCACTCTAAATCAAGTAAATCACCACCCTTAAAAAAGCGTTTATAGCTAATAAATTCTGGGCGTAAGGAATGATCGATATAAAAATTTAGAGTACGACCCTTTTGAGCTGCTAGATAATTAGCAAGATTGGTTGAGCCAGAAGATACTCCAACATATAAATCAAAAGGGTTAAATTGCTGATCCAAAAAAGCATCGAGTACACCGGCAGTAAAAGCACCACGCATACCACCGCCTTCAACGATAAGCGCCTGACGTTGCATTGCTGACATGATATTTTCCAGAATTATGGTTTAGCTTGATGTTGCGAATCTTGATCCGCATGTTCTGAGTGCTGAAGCATTGCTTCATGATCTTGCTGAGTTTCAGGAGCTTGTTTTGGTGTCGCTTTGAGCTGGTAGTGACCTTTTTTAGCGTCCTGATTAGGCATATAGTCAGGTTCACTGGACATGGCTAAATATAAAAAAGTAAAAAAAATCGTAGTGATGCCAGCCACAATGATAATAAATTTCCAGCCCAAGGCTGTTGATTCAGAATCATTGCCAGAAGATGATTTACTCATAAATGAGTCCAACCGTCAAAATAAAATAAAAAAAATAAGCGCTTGTTATAGCATAAAATTGAAAAAGAAAGAGGTTTTTAGTTTAAAATTCAATAAATACAATTGGATAAAAGCACACCCTATTTCTAAGTATAGGATGTGCCAGAGAAATGCAGCGACTGCTTAGTGAATGCTTTCACGCTTTTGCGCTTTGTCTTTCAGTAACTGCGGCGGATTAAAACGTTCACCATATTTTGCAGCTAATTGTTCAGCACGTTGTAGCGATTTCTCAATGCCGTTTTGATTGAGGAATTGAATTGCACCCCCTGTCCACGGGGCAAAACCGATTCCAAAAATTGAACCCACATTGGCATCAATCACGGACTCTAAAACACCTTCTTCATAGCAGCGTAAAGTATCTAATGCTTGAACGAATAGGAAGCGATCAATCATGTCTTGTTCAGAAATATCATTGTCTTTTGCCCAACGGCTGAGACCATCCCATAAATGTTTTTTACCGTTTTCGGGATATTCATAAAAACCTGCGCCCGCAGCTTTACCTTTACGATGAAGCTCGTGAATCATGGTGTGTACCACTTCATCCACTGGGGTTTTGGCAAGGTCTTTACCTTCGGCTTGTAGTGCTTTACGAGTTTCACTTGCGACGTGTTCAGTTAAGCTTAGAGACACTTCATCCTGAATCGCTAATGGGCCAACGGGCATGCCTGCTTTCAGTGCTGCCATTTCAATTTTGGCTGGATGTACTCCTTCAGCCAGCAAACTCATACCTTCTTGAATGAATGTGCCAAACACACGGCTTGTAAAAAAGCCACGACTGTCATTGACCACAATAGGGGTTTTCGCAATTTGCTGAACAAAATCGTAAGCTTTTGCCAATGTTTCAGCAGAGGTTTGTTTGCCTTTGATGATTTCGACCAATTGCATTTTATCTACTGGGCTAAAGAAGTGCAGGCCAATGAAGTTTTTAGCATCTTTACTTGCCGTTGCTAAGCCAGTGATGGGTAAGGTCGAAGTATTTGATGCAAAGATTCCACCTTCAGCCAAATACTGTTCAGCTTCTTGTGTGACTTTGGCTTTGAGTTCCTGATTTTCAAATACAGCTTCAATAATTAGGTCACAACCTTTTAAATCTGCAGCATCTGCTGTTGCCGTAATCAGCGCTAAAACCTGATTCCGCTTCTCTGCGGTCATACGACCTTGTGAAACACGTTTATCGAGTAACTTTTGCGAATAGGCTTTACCTTTTTCAGCATTTTCAGCAGACACGTCCTTAAGCACAACGGGGATGCCTTTGATTGCGGTTGAATAGGCAATACCAGCGCCCATCATCCCTGCACCTAGAACTCCTACTTTGCTCGCTTGCCATTTTGCAATATTTGCAGGACGGCTTGCACCTGATTTAATTGCATTCAGACCATGCCAAAATGTGCCGATCATATTTTTGGAAATCTGACCAACTGTCAGTTGAGCGAAATAGCGTGATTCGATACGCAAAGCAGTATCTACATCTACTTGTGCGCCTTCAACAGCCGCAGCCATGATTGCCTCAGGAGCAGGGTAGCAACCTTTAGTCTTGTCACGCAGCATTGCAGGGGCTATTGCTAACACTTGAGCCACTGCAGGAGTTTTGGGATCGCCTCCCGGAATTTTGTAGCCTTTAACATCAAAAGGTTGCTGGCTTTTTGGATTAGCTTTCACCCATGTAATGGCTTTGTCTAAAAGTTCTTGCTCATTTTCGGCGGTATCATGTACTAAACCTAGCGATCTTGCTTTATCGACACCAAACTGTTTGCCTTCCATCAGAAATGGAAATGCATTTTGTAAGCCCAGCAGACGAACCATGCGCACGATACCGCCACCACCAGGGAGTAGGCCTAACGTGACTTCTGGCAGACCAAACTTGGTTTTTGGATCATTGATTGCAATACGGTAATGACAACCTAAAGCAATTTCCCAGCCACCGCCTAATGCCGTACCATTCAAAGCTGCCACAACAGGGACACCTAATGTTTCGATAGTGCGTAAATCACCTTTGAGCTTTTCAATCATTTTGAAAAATTCTGTGGCATTTTCAGGCTGAACTTGAATGAGTTCATCCAAGTCACCGCCTGCAAAAAAGGTTTTCTTGGCTGAACGGAAAATAACCCCTTTAAGATCAGTTTCAGTTTTCAACTTTTGGCTAACTTCATCCAGAGAATCACGGAATTCTGCATTCATGGTATTGGCAGATTGACCCGATGAATCAAGGGTAAGAATTACAATATTGTCAGCGTTTTTTTCGTAGTTAATAGCGCTCATACATCATCGTCCAATATTTTATGAGCTTAATCATCAGTGATCTGCATAAGTAAAAATAAGCATTGCACAGTCTTGTTAAGCTCTCATCTAATTTTAGGATAAACCTTCGGTTCGACCTACCTTGCAAAATAGTATTTCTGATTTCACAAAAGTAGGTAAAATTATTGCCATTCGCAAAACTGAGGTACCCGCAAAGATTAATACGCTTTGCCTTACTGCAAGGCGAAAGCTATGTCTGGGCATGAACCAAGCACTTTATTTGTCTTGTGTTGTTCCTATGCTTTGGCTTGCTCAAGTTACAAATGACATTTCCGAATCTCATATTTCAGGGAAGTGTCGTGTGTTTTACACCAACTCGATAATCGTCGCGATGCCCATACCACCACCGACACATAGTGTTGCTAAACCACGTTTTTTGCCCTGACGCTCTAACTCATCAAGTAACGTACTTAAAATCATGGCGCCTGTTGCACCCAATGGATGTCCCATTGCAATCGCGCCACCATTAACATTGACTTTATCGCTTGGGACTTTAAGTTCATTGATAAAACGCATCACTACGGCAGCAAATGCTTCATTGACTTCAAACAAGTCGATGTCATCAATGGTTAACCCCGCTTTTTCCAATGCTTTACGTGCAGCAGGAGCAGGGCCTGTCAGCATGATGGTGGGATCTGTTCCGACCAATGCCGTTGCCAATACTTTGGCACGAGGTTTTAAACCTTGTTCTTTAACTGCTTTTTCAGAAGCCAATAACACTACAGCAGCGCCATCAACGATGCCTGATGAGTTTCCTGCATGATGTACATGGTTAATTTTTTGGGCTTCGGGATATTTTTGTAAAGCCACCGCATCGAAACCCATTTGTCCCATCATTTCAAAGCTTGCGTTGAGTTTTGCCAAGCCTTCAACTGTGGTTGAACCTCTAATGAATTCATCTTTTTCTAAAATCATCACACCTGAATGATCTTTTACAGGAACGACTGATTTGTCAAAATAGCCATTTGCCTGAGCTGCTGCCGCTTTTTGTTGTGAGCCAACAGCAAAGGTATCGACATCTGCACGCGTATAGCCATCTAGAGTCGCAATCAGATCAGCCCCCACGCCTTGTGGGACAAAAGAGGATTTTAAATTGGTTTCAGGATCAAGTGCCCAAGGACCTCCGTCAGATCCCATTGGGATACGTGACATGGATTCAACGCCACCAGCAACGACTAAATCCTCCCAACCTGAACGCACTTTTTGAGCTGCCAAGTTTACAGCTTCTAGCCCAGATGCACAGAAACGATTAATCTGAACCCCAGCAACATCATCATTCCAACCCGCCGCAATGGCAGCAGTTTTAGCAATATCACCGCCTTGATCGCCAATAGGTGTGACACAGCCTAGAACAATATCATCGACTTTCGAGGTGTCGAATTGGTGACGTTGTTGTAGCTCATTGAGTAATGTGGTGACTAATGTAATTGGTTTGACTTCATAAAGTGAACCATCCTTTTTCCCTTTCCCGCGTGGAGTACGGATGGCATCGATGATATAAGCCTCGCTCATCATTATTCCTTTTATGACCTTAAAATATTTTTATGGATTGAGTGTAATGGATTTTAGACCCAACACAATGACGATAAGGTCATCTGGTAAATGATAATTTTTGCCAATGCAGTGTCCCCAATAGAAACTTGATCAATATTTGCTTCATTAGTAGAATATTCGGCCATAAAAAATAATCTATTTCTATGAAATTCATCAATATTGTTGGAAACATGGCTTCTGGTAAAACGACATTTTCTCGTCAACTCGCACAAACATTAAAATTAACACGTATTGAAATGGATGATTTATTTTGGCTGGATAATTGGCAGGAAACACCAGATGATGAATTTGTCCTGAAACTACAGCATAAGATGGATACCGCCAAAGAAGGTTGGGTATTAGATGGAAATTATTCGAGGACATTAGATCTGAAGTTAGCCAAATTAGATACGATGATTTGGCTAGATTATTCATTTAGCCTGAATTTTTATCGATCTGTTAAGCGGGCAATAAGTCGAGCGATCAGCCAAGAAGCATTATGGAAAAGCTCAAATAATCGAGAAAGTTTTCGTAGAAGTTTCTTATCCCAAGAATCTATTATTTTATGGATGATCAAGCATCATTCTAAAAATAGGAAAAAATATTTAAATATGATGCAAAACCCTGCGTATCAACATATTCAATTTATTCGACTGACTTCGCCTAAGCAGACAGTAGATTTTTTAAAGAAGGTAGGGGGTATGTAATGAATTCTATTAAAGCAAAAGCCTTTTGTATTTTTCGATCTGAGAATAAATTTTTGTTATCTCATGGATATGATTCGAGCAAAAATGAGCATTATCTAAGACCGATTAGAGGGAGTATTGAATTTGGAGAAACCTCCTTACAAGCAATAGAAAGAGAAGTGTTTGAGGAAATTAATCAACAAATTATTCATACAAAATTTCTAGGTGTACTGGAAAATTTATTTAGTTTTAACCGTCAGCAAGGACATGAAATTGTATTTTTGTATGAAGCCGATTTTTTGGATCAAAAAATATACAATCAGGGCGAAATAAAGGGTCATGAAACGGATGGGTCAACTTATATTGCTCAATGGATAACTTTAGAGCAGCTTGCTTCAGGATACCCTGTTTATCCAAAGGGGATAGAGCATTGGCTTGCAGCTGATAGACAGCCTGCTTTTTAGACTGTCTATTTATTCGAAAATTAAACTTTAATGATATCCATGTAACTGACGATATAACCCTGGTGTGACGCCAGTCCATTTTTTAAATGCGCGGTGGAACGTACTGGTTTCACTAAAGCCGACTTGTTGCGCGACGTCTTCAAGTGTCAAATCAGGATTAAGTAGCAAGTGAATTGCAGCATCGCGACGTAATGCATCTTTCACACCTTGATAACTTTTACCTTCTGCTGCAAGACGACGACGCAGGGTTTGCGGTGAAAGATAAAGCATAGAGGCAACATCATTCAGGGTTGGCATTTCTTCACCAATTTGACTTTTGAGCACATCACGAATACGTGAAGTCAGTGAATTGGTATTTTTAAATTTCACTAAAAGCTGCGCTGGTGCTGCTTTTAAGAACTCCTCCAGAGTGTTTTCGTTTTGACGAATAGGTAAATCGAGATAATCCGCAGCAAAAGTGATTTCAGTCCGTGGCATATCAAATTGCATGACAGGTGCAAAAAATAAAGCATCGTATTCGTCAGCATGTGCAGGTCGAGGATAACCAAAATGAACACGTTCAAGCGGCAGACGACGTTCGATTAACCATGAAGCCAAACCATGCCAAATCATGAGCATACTTTCGGTAATAAAATGATCGGGATCCAGACTTTTAGGAATCATGGGAACCAAACGCGCTTCATGTTTATCACGCTCTAAAGTCACTGACCACTCATCACCAAAAAGCTTATAAAATTGAGAAGATAAATCTAGAGCTTCGCCCAGTGTCTTTGCATGAATAATCAACTGACACATAATGGCAAAAGTGCCTAAACGGCGCGGTTGAACATCAAATCCTACATGTTCATCCTGAGTAACCATCCAGAGCATTTTAATGAAACGTGTATATTGTTCTGGTGAAATTCGCGCCTTGGGTTGACGTAACAATTCTGCTTCAATCCCAACGTGCGAAAGCAGGGTTTCGACATCCATGCCTAGGCGTTTAACACCAGTCAAAGCCGCATTCACGAAATGGATACTAATGGTATCGCGACTCATGTTAAATCCTTCAGTCTCTTTTATGTTCACTTTTGATTGACCTAAATGACCTTAAAAAACGTTCAATTGGCGATTTACAACAATCATAAATCACTTTTTACATGTTAAATTGCCGAAATGATCAAGGTAAATGGCTGAACATGACATTGTTTTGATTCTTTTATATCCCTAAGATTGCTAAAAATACAATAGTTTTAGGATGAAAATAAGTATGACAACGGCATTAAACGGACTGAAAATACTGGATTTTTCAACATTATTACCTGGGCCATTTGCTACGATGTATCTGGCAGATATGGGCGCAGAAGTCGTTCATATTGAATCACCAACCCGTCCTGATCTGGTTCGGATTATGCCCCCTTATGCCAATGGCCAAGCTACATCGCATAGCTATCTTAATCGTAATAAACAGTCTATTGCATTGGATTTAAAAGATCCTGCCAATATTGAGCTGATTAAATCGCGCATTTCAGAGTTTGATATTGTGGTTGAACAGTTTCGTCCTGGTGTGATGCAACGTCTTGGTCTGGATTATGCCACTCTGTCTGCAATTAATCCCCGCCTAATCTATTGCTCCATTACAGGTTATGGACAAACGGGCAGTTATAAAGATCGGGCTGGCCATGACATTAACTATTTAGCCTTGTCAGGCATTATGGGACATAGTGGGCGTGAGCAGAGTGGACCACCGCCGTTAGGCATTCAGATTGCAGATGTTGCAGGTGGCTCATTACATGCTGTAATTGGTATTTTGGCTGCCGTGGTGGAGCGAAATCAAAGTGGCGAAGGGCAGTATATTGATATCTCCATGACCGATTGTGTGGTGGGACTCAATAGTATGGCCGCTTCGGCAAGTCTGGCAGCAGATGTTGCACAATATCCTGAACAGAGCACATTAAATGGCGGCAGTTTTTATGACTATTATCAAACCAAAGATGGCCGCTATATTTCGGTAGGCAGTCTTGAACCACAATTTATGACAGGCTTAGCCACCGCGCTGGAGTTACCAATTTTATTAGAAAAAGGGGCTTCTTTTCACCCAGAGGATCGACAGCTTGTAAAGCAGGCATTGACCGATCAATTTAAGACTCAAGATTATACATACTGGCATCATGTATTTGCGGCGCTAGACGTATGCGTCGAACCTGTCTTAAGTTTGGAGGAGGCATTACATACCCCACTTGCTGGTGAGCGTGGGTGGGTCGTCGATGTACCATTGTCCGAGCGGGCTGAACAAACTGAACCTCAACTGGGCTGTCCAATTAAATTTTCAAGATCAAAACTTCGTTATGATTTTATCGGACAGGGTCTCGGCCAAGGAATATGGTGAGGAAATAACCAGCAATATTCTTTATAAATGTGATTTTAATCAATAAATTAACATTTTGAATAAATTCTTCTGATTTAATTTAGCGTAACCTTTCAAGTACAAATATATAAAAAGGTTACGTAAACATGACAATTAATTCATCTTTAGTTGTTTCTTGTTTATCTGTCTTAACATTGAGTCTTTTCCAAACCTCTCATGCCGCTTCCGCATTTGATTCTTCAAGTCCGTGGATGTTTGGTGATTGGAATGGAAAACGTACTGAGTTACAGCAACAAGGATATGACTTTAGTTTTGGTTATACGGGCGAACTTGCAAATGTATTAGATTCAAAGAAAACCTCGAATCATGGTACAGAATATGCCGATCAATTTGCACTGGGTGCACATCTGGATCTGAGTAAAATTGCAGGTTGGGATGATACCGAAGCACAAATCACAATTACTCAACGTAATGGACATTCACTTTCTCAAACCTCACCTGCTTTAGATGGTCATCTGAGTTCTGCACAAGAGGTTTGGGGGCGTGGACAAACTTGGCGTCTCACTGATCTATGGATTAAGAAAAAATTTTTAGATCAAGCGCTTGATATTAAAGTGGGCCGTTTTGGCGAAGGTGAAGACTTTAATAGCTTTGATTGTGATTTTCAAAACTTGGCTTTATGTGGTTCGCAAGTGGGTAACTGGGTTGGCGATCAATGGTATAACTGGCCCGTAAGTCAGTGGGCATTACGTGTTAAATATAACTGGCAGCCCGATTTATATACCCAGATCGGGGTATATGAATATAATCCTGAAAATCTGGAACGTGGTAAAGGTTTTAACCTGAGTACCGATGGTTCAAAAGGTGCGATAATTCCTGCAGAAGTCGTTTGGTCTCCTAAATTAGGCGGACAAGCACTCAATGGAGAATACCGTCTAGGTTATTATTACAGCACCGCAGATGCCGCAGAAATTAAAAATCCTCAACAAACTTCGCACAAGCAAGGTGGCTGGCTGGTGGTTAAACAGCAGCTTACTCGAGTGAATGATCAATCAGATCGCGGCCTTAGCGGCTTTATTAACCTAACGCTGCATGATTCGGATACCAATACAGTTAAAAATATGCAAAATATCGGCCTCGTTTATAAAGGGCCATTTGACCAGCGTCCCCAAGACGATGTGGCTATTGGTTTTGCACGTATTGAAGTAAATGGTGATTTAGAGACCAATCAGGATGAAGAATACAATACTGAGCTGTACTACGGTATTCATGCCAATAATTGGTTAACGATTCGTCCAAATATTCAGTACGTACGCCATGTGGGCGCCTATAAAAATGGCGATAACACATGGGTGGGTGGCATTAAATTGCAAACAGCTTTCTAATTTCTATATAAAAACACAAATGAATAGAGGTGGTACTATGACTCAACCATCTTCACACTCAGGGCTAAGAACATTTACCGTTATTATTGCAATGGTATTTGGGCTTGTCCTGCTCGCTGGAGGTTTATGGCTTACCTTTTTAGGTGGGTCTTTCTATTATGTGGTGACAGGACTATTGTTCATTGCCTTTGCGATTTTGCTTGGCAAACGTTCTGTCTCGGCAATCTGGTTATATGCAGCGCTCATGCTGGGTACAACCATCTGGGGTGTTTGGGAGGCCGGAACAGATTTCTGGGCACTCGCACCACGTCTGGATATTTTAGGGCTATTTGGTCTATGGTTGCTTATTCCTGCCATTACTCGCGGTATGGTAAATGTTGCGCCTAGCAAAATTGTATTGTCCTCAACATTGGTGATTGCTATTGCCGTGATGGTGTATTCGATTTTTAATGATCCTCAGGAAATTAATGGTGTCATTCAAAATCAACAACCTGCAACCGCGCAAAAAGTTGATGGTGTGGCTGAACAAGACTGGCCAGCTTATGGACGCACTCAAGCAGGTGTACGTTATTCACCACTCACTCAAATTAATGAGCAAAATGTCAAAGACCTAAAAGTTGCTTGGACATTCCGTACAGGTGATTTGAAAAGTGGAAATGACTCTGGTGAAACTACCAATCAGGTTACTCCAATCAAAATCGGCAACGACATGTATATGTGTACTACGCATCAATGGTTGATTGCGTTGGATCCTGCGACAGGTAAAGAAAAATGGCGATTTGATCCGAAACTTAAAGCGGATAAAACCTATCAGCATTTAACTTGCCGTGGCGTTTCTTATTTTGATGCGGCGAATACAGACGGTTTTGCGACCAGTTTGCAAAATAAAACTTCGAGTTCAACGGAATGTCCACGCAAGATCATTTTACCCGTCAATGACGGACGTTTAGTTGCGGTCAATGCAGACACAGGTAAAGCTTGCTCTGACTTTGGTCATAATGGTCAGGTCGATCTACAAAAAGATATGCCTTATGCCTATCCAGGTGGTTATAACCCAACTTCACCACCAGTGGTTACTGGAACGACGATTGTCATTGCCGGTTCTGTGACTGATAACTATTCATCCAAAGAGCCGTCGGGTGTTATTCGCGGTTATGACGTTAATACAGGCAAATTGCTTTGGGTATTTGACACAGGTGCAGAAGATCCAAATGCCATTCCAGCACCGGGTCAAACTTTTGTACATAACTCACCGAATGCATGGGCTCCGCTTGCTTATGATGCCAAAGCGGATGTGGTATTTGTACCTACTGGTGTCGGTACTCCAGATATCTGGGGCGGTGACCGTACTCCGCTGAAAGAGCGTTATGCCAATTCTGTACTGGCGATTAACGCTTCGACAGGGAAATTAATCTGGCATTTCCAAACGACCCATCACGATTTGTGGGATATGGATGTACCATCACAACCGACATTGGCAGATGTGAAAGACAAATCGGGACAAATGGTACCTGCTGTATATGTGACTACGAAAACGGGTAATGTTTTTGTACTGGATAGACGTGATGGTAAAGCAATTGTACCAATCACTGAACGTCCTGTACCACAAACGGTGAAACGTGGTCCTCAAACCAAAGGTGAACATTATTCAGCTACCCAGCCGTTCTCTGATCTGGATCTGGCACCACAAAACAAACTCACAGATAAAGATATGTGGGGTGGTACGATGTTTGATCAACTGGTGTGCCGTATTCAATTTAAACGTTTGAATTATGATGGTATTTATACGCCACCATCTGAGAATGGTACGTTAGTATTTCCGGGTAACCTAGGTGTGTTTGAATGGGGCGGTATTTCAGTAAATCCTGATCGTCAGGTCGCCGTAATGAATCCAATTGGCTTGCCTTTTGTAAGTCGTTTGATTCCAGAAAACCCAAACCGTGCGGAAACAGCAAAAGGAGCGGGAACTGAGCAAGGTGTTCAGCCGATGTATGGAGTTCCATATGGCGTTGAAATCAGTGCATTCCTTTCTCCAATTGGTTTGCCATGTAAACAACCTGCATGGGGCTATGTGGCGGGTGTGGATTTAAACACTCATCAAGTGGTATGGAAAAAACGTATCGGAACGATTCGTGATAGCCTACCAAATCTATTCCAGTTGCCACCCGTGAAAATCGGTGTGCCGGGTCTAGGTGGCTCTATTTCCACAGCAGGAAATGTCATGTTCGTAGGTGCAACTCAGGATAACTATTTACGCGCATTTAATGTGAGTAATGGTAAACAACTTTGGGAAGCACGTTTGCCAGCAGGTGGACAGGCGACCCCAATGACTTATGAGATCAATGGCAAGCAATATGTGGTGATTATGGCAGGTGGTCATGGTTCATTTGGCACTAAGATGGGGGACTATCTGGTGGCTTATGCATTACCCGATTCCAAATAAACATCAAGACAGTTAAATAAATGGAAAAGCTCAGATTAATTCTGGGCTTTTTTCTAAAAATCGACTTATAAAATGTCTTATCAATAAAATCGTTATTAAATATCCAAAAAAAGCATTTTGTTGATGAATCAAAGCTCGTTATGCTATCCGCCTTTACAATGAATCTACTAGCCATACGCCATGTATTTATATACTGATTTCGATCAACAACTGGTCAATGAACGTGTTGCTCAGTTCCGCGATCAAACAGAACGCTATCTTGCTGGAAAGCTTACCGAAGATGAATATCGTCCATTGCGTCTGCAAAACGGTCTTTATGTACAACGTTACGCACCAATGCTTCGTATTGCCGTGCCGTATGGCTTAATGAACTCTACGCAACTGCGTAAAATTGCAGAAATTTCTACAGAATATGACCGTGGCTATGCACACGTATCTACACGTCAGAATATTCAGTTGAACTGGCCTGCATTGGAAGATGTACCCGATATTCTCGCTGAATTGGCAACGGTACAAATGCATGCCATTCAAACTAGTGGTAACTGTATCCGTAATACCACCACTGACCAATATGCAGGTGTAGTGGCGGGTGAAATTGCAGATCCGCGTCCGACTTGCGAATTGATTCGTCAATGGAGTACCTTCCATCCTGAGTTTGCATTTTTACCACGTAAATTCAAGATTGCAGTGTCAGCTCTTGAGGAAAAGGATCGTGCTGCGACCTCTTTTCATGATATTGGCGTATATATCGTCAAAAATGATGTGGGTGAAATCGGCTATAAAATCAAAGTCGGTGGTGGTTTAGGTCGTACTCCAGTTATCGGTAGCTTTATTCGTGAGTTCTTGCCACGTGAAGATTTAATTGCATATTTGGAAGCGGTATTACGTGTATATAATTTGCATGGTCGTCGTGATAACAAATATAAAGCGCGAATCAAAATTTTGGTGAAAGCCTTAACACCTCAAGTATTTGCTGAAAAAGTAGAAGCAGAATTTGCTCATACGCGTGAAACCTTAAAAATCCAGCCTGAAATTCTGGAAAAACTGGATCACGTATTCACGCCTTTTGATTATCAAACCCTAGAGGATCAGGATTTAAGTACATTATTTGCTGAACATCCGAAATTTAAGCAATGGTTCAACGTTAATACATATGCACATAAGGTGAAAGGCTATCGTATTGTTACCATTAGCTTGAAACGTGCTGGTGTTGCACCAGGCGATATGACGACTGAAGAGATGAATTTGATTGCTGATTTGGCAGACAAATATACATTTGGTGAACTGCGTACCACGCATGAACAAAATATTTCTTTGGCAGATGTACCACAAAAAGATTTGTTTGAATTGTGGCAAACGCTTGAACAGCACAATATGTCACGTGCACATATTGGCTTTCTAACCGATATTATCTGTTGTCCAGGCGGGGATTTCTGTTCATTGGCCAATGCGAAATCGATTCCGATTTCAGAAGCGATTACTCGCCGTTTTGAAGATTTGGATACTATTTATAATTTGGGACAACTAGATTTAAATATCTCTGGTTGTATGAATGCCTGTGGTCATCACCATGTGGGTAATATCGGGATCTTGGGCGTCGATAAAAAAGGTGCTGAGTTTTATCAAATCACACTCGGTGGTAACTCAGATCATGATGCCTCGATTGGAGATATTTTAGGGCCATCATTTGCTGCTGAAGCAGTACCTGATGTGATTGAAGAAATTCTAAATACCTATCTTGATTTACGTACGGATAACGAACGCTTTATTGATACGTATCGTCGTGTTGGTATTCAACCATTTAAGGAGCGTGCATATGCTTAATCCAGCCTTACAGGTGCTGTTTAAAGATGGCACGATCGCAGATAATACTTACCAATTGATCGCTGAGGATGAAGTGTTTCCTCAGGGTGATGTTGTTTTGAACACTGCACAACTTGATCAATTAGCGAATATTCAGGGTAAAAAAGCGCTTTATATCACCGTTGATGATTCTCCTGAAACCCATGAATTTCCACTTCATGATTTAGATGCAATTTTTATTGAATTTGCAGGATTCAATGATGGTCGTGGTTATTCATTTGCTGCACTTTTACGCCGTCAAGGTTATCAGGGCGAGTTACGTGCGGTTGGAGATATTTTTAAAGATGTCCTGAACTATTTAAAACGCTCTGGTTTTGATAGTTTTGTGGTAAAAGAAGGCAAGGATATTCATGAGGCTGCGGCAGGTTTAAATGATTTTAAACATCCGTATCAGGCTTCAACTGCGGTGGTACAAGCGGAATATCAGACAGGATCGTAATTAGATTTTTAATGATATGGTAAAAGCTGAACTTAGGTTTGGCTTTTTTATTCTCATTTTAGAAAATTAAAAACCGTATTCTTAAAAGAATACGGTTTATTTTTTTAATGAAGATTAAGCTTTTAATTTTGCTAGTAATTCTTCTTTAGTTAAGTTAACGGATTCAGCATCAGTACGACCTTTATATTCAAAAGTACCTGCATCCAGCCCTTTTTCACCGATAACAATACGATGTGGAATACCTGTCAATTCAAGATCCGAAAATTTAACTCCAGGACGTTCATTGCGATCATCAAGCAGTACATCATAGCCTTGAGCTTGTAACTCCGTATAAAGTGCTTCTGCTGCTTCGAGCGTTTTTGGTGATTTATGCGCATTCATTGGTACGATTGCGATTTCAAACGGTGCGATAGCAGAAGGCCAGATAATGCCTTTATCATCGTAGTTTTGTTCTATTGCCGAGGCTACAACACGTGTTACGCCAATTCCATAACACCCCATCGTCACAGTGAGTGGCTTACCGTCATCACCCAAAACGGTACAGTTAAGTGCTTCAGAATATTTTTGACCTAACTGGAAAATATGACCAACTTCGATGCCTCGTTTGATTTGGAGCACACCTTTTCCATCTGGAGATGGATCGCCATCAACCACATTCCGTAAGTCATAGACTTCGCTAAATTGTGCATCACGTTGCCAGTTTACACCTGTAGCATGTTTGTCAGCTTCATTTGCACCCGCAATAAAATCAGATAACACTGAAGCAGCACGATCAACAATAACAGTTACACCTTTTTCAACTAAGCCTTGTGGGCCCACATAGCCAGCAGTTAAACTGAGTTCTTGCAATTGAACTTCAGTGGCAAAAGTTAAAGGTGCTGCAATGCGTGGATGATGTTCCGCTTTAATTTCATTTAACTCATGATCGCCACGCAAAAATAGCGCAATCACAGGCACTTTGCCATTTTCATCGGTATTGCCTTGTACTAACAAGGCTTTTACCGAATGCTTAGGATCTGCTTTTAAAAACCCACAAACATCTGCAATAGTTTTTTGATTCGGTGTGTACACAATTGTCAATGCTTGTGTTGGAGCAGCACGTTCTCCAACGAGCACAGCTTCGGCTTTTTCTACATTTGCTGCGTAATCCGATTCAGTTGAAAATACGATATCATCTTCGCCACTATCGGCCAGTACATGAAACTCATGCGAACCTGAGCCACCAATTGAACCTGTATCGGCTTGTACAGGACGGAAATTTAGCCCTAATCGTGTGAAAATACGGCAATAAGTGTCATACATATTGTCATAGGTTTCTTGCAAAGAAGTCTGATCAACATGAAACGAATAAGCATCTTTCATGATGAATTCACGCGAACGCATCACGCCGAAACGTGGACGAATTTCATCACGGAACTTGGTTTGGATCTGATAGAAATTAACAGGTAACTGCTTATAACTTTTAAGTTCATTACGCGCGAGATCAGTAATTACTTCTTCATGTGTTGGGCCAAGCACAAAAGGATTGTCATGACGATCTTTAAAGCGTAAAAGTTCGGGACCATATTGGACATAACGACCTGATTCTTCCCATAGACTCGCAGGTTGAGTCACGGGCATAAACACTTCAAGTGCGCCTGAACGGTTCATTTCTTCACGTACAATCGCTTCAACTTTATTTAACACACGTACACCCATCGGCAGCCAAGTGTATAAACCTGAAGCCAATTTACGAATCATCCCGGCTCGAAGCATGAGCTGATGCGAGATTACTTCTGCATCATTTGGGGTTTCTCTTAACGTTGCAAATAAAAAGCGGCTTGCGCGCATGGAAACTGTCCTAAAAATGGGCTCTTTAACAGAGCACGATAAAAATACAAGATTATACGATAAAAAATGAGATGAATATTTCACCTCATTGAACAAAGATCAGATTATGACATTAATTTGCGGGTTTGGCGCAACAAGAAATTTTTCAAATCATCTAAATAAGTAAAAATTACAGGCACGACTACAAGAGTAAGTAGCGTAGAGGTAATCACTCCACCAATTACCGCATGTGCCATTGGGGCACTTTGCTCTCCGCCTTCACCCAGTCCCAACGCCAGAGGAATCATCCCCATGACCATGGCGCTGGTCGTCATTAAGATAGGGCGCAAACGGGTTTTACCTGCCTGGATAATGGCATCATAACGGCTTTCACCGCGCTCCATTGCTTTTTTAATAAAGTCAATCAAGAGAATGGCATTTTTAGTGACCAGTCCCATTAACATGATTATTCCAATAATGGAAAACAGATTCATAGTGCTTTGAAATAAAAACAATGCCAGAAATACCCCAATCAACGATAAAGGCAAAGATGCCATAATCGCGGCAGGGTGGATAAAGCTGTTAAATTGTGAACCTAGAACAATATAGATGAACACAATTGATAGTGTAATCGCGGTCAATGCATAACCGGCTGATTCAGCCATGTCTGCATTGGCTCCTTGGGTATCAAAACTATATCCAGCTGGAAGCTTAAAGTTTTTTTGTAACTGATCAATGTCTTTACCAATATCACCTGCTGGACGACCAGAAGTATTGGCTTGAACCAGCACTTCACGTGCAAGATCTCGTCGATTGATTTGTGATGCACCCAAAGTTTGCTCAAATTTCGCGACGCTGGCAAAAGGCACTAAAATTGGTTGTCCATTCGCATCCGTTTTTGAGGACGTCAGATAGAGATTTTCCAGATCGCTGGGTAAGGCACGATTATGTTCGGCCAGTCGTAAATTGACATCATAAGTTTCACCGCGTTCATCTTGCCATGTCGTTACATCATCACCCGCGATCAACGGACGAATAATATTGGCGATTTGATTGACAGAAAGGCCGAGGTCACTTGCTAAAACACGATTAATTTGAATCGACAAGGTCGGTTTAGGTTCTTTCAATGAGCTTTCAAGATCAACCACGCCTTTGATTTTTTCCATTTCTGCCATAAAACGATCAGAAATATGTTGGAGTTCATCCAAATCTGGGCCTTTTATGGAAATCATAATCGGCTTTTGTCCCCCAGATACTGTTTCATCAGCTGAGGAAACAGAAGTAACACTGATACCAGCCACTCGTTTTAAGCGTTCACGAAATTCATTATTTAATTCGGTTAGACTTTGAGTACGTTCATTTCTAGGCGTAACGGTTACCCTTAAACTGGCATGATTTTTACCGCGGTCAGTAATGCCATTGACGACACCATAGGTAGATTTAACCTGCGGGTGCTGACGAATAATATGATTAACCTGATCCAGTTTAGCTTGAGTATAGGGTAAGGAAGCATCAACAGCTGTTTCAAACTTAATGCGGATTTCACCTTTATCTGGTGTAGGCACAAATTCAGTACCGATTAGCTTTGATAATCCTAGGGCTCCGATTAAAGAGGCAATCGCAATTAAAAGCGTAAGAAAACGAAATCTTAAAGCAAGTTTGAGCAAGTGTTCATAGACATGACTTAAGTTGTCTAACTTTTGAGAAATCCAATTAAAAAAGCGTTTGATCCGACTCGGTGGTTTGTTGGTTTTTTTCTCCTGCCAATGCGCTGATAGCATTGGATCTAGAGTAAAACTGACAAACATGGAAATGAGCACTGCGGTACTTACCGTTACCCCAAACTGATAGAAAAAGCGGCCAATAATTCCACCCATAAAGGCGACAGGTAAAAACACGGCAACAATAGTTAGTGTGGTTGCCAAAACCGCCAATCCAATTTCTTTGGTTCCGTCTAAAGCAGCGGTTACATGGTCTTTGCCCATTTCACTATGACGAACAATATTCTCCCGTACTACAATCGCATCATCAATGAGTAAACCAATACAAAGCGATAATGCCAACAGTGTCATCATGTTGATGCTAAAACCAAAAGCCCAGATAAAAGTAAGGGTTCCGAGTAAAGCAATAGGTAAGGTCAACCCTGTAATGACAGTTGAACGGAAAGAGCCTAAAAATAGTAAAACAATTAAAACAGCCAGTAACGCGCCTTCAATAATGGTACGCGCTACATCTTTAATCGAAGCGCGAATCCCTTTTGAACTATCGACCACCACATTTAAACTTGCGCCCTGAGGGAGCTGGGACTTAATTTTATCTAACACTTTATATGTGTTATCTACCACCTGAATGACGTTAGCATCAGAGCTTCGCAAAATATCAACAGCCACGGCTGGCTTTCCATTCAGATAAGCACCTGTTTCTAACTCGGCCTGACTGTCTTCTACTTTTGCAATCTGTTTAAGATAAATCGGCGATCCATTTTTATTGGCCACCACTAAATCACCAAATCCGTGTGGATAAATCACTTTGGATTGAATTTCGATAACCAGTTCAGAGTCAGGTTGTTTAAGTGATCCGCCGGGAATTTCCACATTTTCATTTTTTAAGGTATTAATCACCTGATCAATACCAATACCATAGCTTTGTAATTGTTGCGGATTAATTTCAATACGAATTTGACGTTTGGCATCACCCAGTAAATTAACGGTTCCAACGCCCGGCACCGTTCTGAGTTGAGGTAAAATCCGTTGATCCAGATAAGAGCTAAAATCACGCAATGACATAGAACCTGATTCAAATACCACTGACATAATCGCATTACTGGCAGGGTCATAGCGTTCCACAACGGGATCTTCTATTTCATCACGAAAATCTGACTTGACTACTGCAATTTTATCGCGAACATCCTGTGCTGCTACGCTAGAGGGAACATCCAAATTAAATTCAGCAATAATCATCGACAATCCTTCACTGGATTGCGAAGTAATTTGTTTTAGTCCAGATATCGTATTGATCTGATCTTCGAGTTTTTTTGTAATTTCAGATTCGACTGCTTCAGGCGACGCGCCAGGATAATTGGTGTACACCACAACAAAAGGAAAATCGACATCAGGAAATTCTTCTACCCCCATACGTTGCCATGATGCCAAACCCAAAACCATCAGACAAATCATCATCATGATGGTAAAGACGGGGTATTTGACACTAATTCGGGTAAACCACATATCTATTTAATCCTGAAAATCATTCTTTTATTTATCTTTGGCAAATGCGTTTTGATCTGAATTTGAAAAGATCACGGATTTATTTTCATCGGCATTATCAAATTTAATCCGACTAATTGCATCATTATTTTGTAGACCTGAAACGATTGCTTTATTCTCAGCAAAGCGTTTTTCTAATACTTGAATATTGATTTTACGGAGTTTTTGCTGGCGAACCACCCAGACATAAGGGGCATGGTCGATACTTTGAACGCTATCCAATGGAATGATTTGTCCCTGAATCTGATCTTGATTCAAGATAAAACCTTCTATAAAAGCACCGATACTGAGTGAATTAATAGCTTCACTCGGTTTGGCAAAAAATTCTATTTGCCGACTGACTTGATCCGCTACGGGTGAAACACGAGTTAAAACCGCATTGTGAGGAGTTTGATTCCCCTGAATGGTGTATTGAATCTTTTGGCCGATTCGTAATGCAGATTGTTGCTCTAGAGGCAGTTTGGCCTGAATTTCTAATTGTTCAGGATTGACGATTTCAAATAATGTTTGGCCTGCTGAAACTGTTTGACCAGGTTCTACCTCACGTTTAGTAATGATTCCATCAAGAGGGCTACGAATAATGCCATCCTGATCGGCTTTCTGGGCAATATTTAAATTTGCCTTTTGTGCATTTACTGTTTCGAGCTGGGCTTTGTAATCCACCTGACTTTGTTCATATTCAACACGTGAAATAAACCCCTGATCTAAAAGTCTTTTTTTACGTTGCATCAGATTACGTGATAGTTCAGCTTGAGCCTGAGCAGATGCCAGATTGGCTTGTGCTTGTGCTAAACGCGCAGCATTATCCTGATTGTTTAAGCGCACTAAAACTTGGTTTTTTTTGACCCGCTGTCCTACATCGGCATTGACTTGAGTTGCTGTGGCGGAAACCTGTGCCTGAATCGAGCTTTGCTGGGTAGCACGAATAGTGCCTGTAAATGCTGTTTTACGTTCAAGCATGCCAGTCGAGACTTCAACTAGATCTTGTTGAATAACATCAATCGTCTCAGGGGAGTGGGGCTGTGCGGTTTCTGAGGTAGATGTAGAGCGATTACAAGCTGTTAAAACAAAGCTAAAGCTAATTAAACATAGTACAGGAATATAAAACGTAGTGCGTGACACTTTGCGCATGCCTACCCATCCTTAAATTAATGACATTCGTTGTTTTATTTGGTGTCAGGATTATAACGATTATTCCAGTGCTTTTAAGCGCTCAATAATGTTGGAATAATGTTCCTGTGTTGTACGATAGCTAGTTTGCAGACTTGAGATATTCTTTTTGATATTACTCATATTCTGTTCATTCTGATCAAGCTGATCTTTTAGACGCTGTGGAAGACTACTCTCACCTTTGCGTAAATATTCCATTTCTTGACGTTTAAACATAATCCGGTCACTTTGCAATTGTTTCAACTGATCTTGCTGTGACATGATTTGTTTTTTTATGGCTAACAATGCCTGATTTTGCTTTTCAGTTGCGATTGCTACATTTCCATAGGCACGTTTGAGTTTTAAATCTTGCTCTCTTTGACGAGCTTGGGCTTCTCGTTGGCTCGACTGGCGTAAATCTGCTTCGGCATTGTAGGGCTTATTTCTGCGAATTACCTGCATATTACTGTCTAAAGCTTCATAGCCATAACGGATATGGGCAGGTGTTACAGAACTGCTGATATTGGCGATACCTTTTTGATCGTAGTAGCGATACCAAACGGCGCGAGGTTGTGCATTGGCCGCGTAAACAAAAGACATCCACAGAAGTAGTCCGAATGCAATAATGGAACGACGAGTCATCTGTTTGGATCGTTCCAGCAGCTTTCGAGATCTCATTCGACTGTTCATGCCCTTCCCCAAATTAAAGTCGACTAAATTACTTATTTTTAAATAATAATATCGTTATATTAGTTGTAAATTATCCAATTAAAAATAGGAATAACTCAAAAAAAAATCATAAGTCGTTTTAAAGTGTGATTGGTTTGGAGATATTCGTGGAAAGTGTGTTTGAACATCAAAAAACCTTCATTGAAAACGCAAGTAATTATATGTTAAAAAAGGTCATAATCTGTAAAAACAATGAAAGCCCCTATGATCGGCTATAATCATTTTCAGTTATTGTCTGCATTGAATAAATGGGGAAAGGGTCACTAAATGGAAGAAAAATTTCAAAACCTTAAAGTCATGGTAATTGATGATTCAAAAACCATTCGTCGCACGGCCGAAACTTTACTGCAACGTGAAGGATGTGAGGTCATTACTGCGGTTGATGGCTTTGAAGCATTATCAAAAATTGCTGAGGCAAATCCTGATATTGTCTTTGTCGATATCATGATGCCGCGCCTAGATGGTTATCAAACCTGTGCCTTAATTAAGAATTCACAGAACTATCAGAATATCCCTGTAATTATGCTGTCGAGTAAGGATGGTTTATTCGATCAAGCTAAAGGTCGTATTGTGGGTTCCGATGAATATTTAACCAAACCTTTTAGTAAAGATGAATTATTAAACGCTATTCGAAATCACGTAAACACATAAATTAAAGAAAACGTTGGGGAATAAAATGGCACGTATTTTAATTGTAGATGACTCGCCAACTGAAACATTTCGATTTAGAGAAATATTAACAAAACACGGTTTTGAGGTTATTGAAGCATCCAACGGTGCAGATGGTGTGACCATGGCACAGGCAGAGCAGCCTGATCTGGTTCTTATGGATGTCGTAATGCCTGGGGTAAATGGTTTTCAAGCGACTCGCGAAATTAGCCGTGGTGATAATACCAAACATATTCCAGTGGTGATTGTAAGTACTAAAGATCAGGCAACCGATCGTGTATGGGGAAAACGTCAGGGTGCTAGAGACTATCTGACCAAGCCGATTGATGAAAGTAAATTGATAGAAGTGATTCAGCAAAATCTCAATCTAGGATAGTCACTATGGCAGCAAATGGATTTATCGAATTGCTTCGATTGGCAAAACGTGGCAATCGAAGCTACGCCTCCAATCAAAACGAAGTAAACCGATGGTCAGGTATTGCCTTTGAGATGATGGGACAATATTTTGTTGCGCCTTTGGGAGAAGTCACAGAAGTGATTTATCCCCCTAAATATACACCAGTACCCAACGCACAAGTCTGGGTGAGGGGGTTGGCTAATATTCGGGGGAGACTGCTCTCAGTTTCTGATTTAACACATTTTGTGTCTGGACAACGTTCTCAGTTTTCGCCTACTCAAAAAGTGTTATGTATCAGTCACAATGACCATTATGTCGGTTTGGTTGTGGATCAGGTTCTTGGGATTCAGCACTTTAACAAGCGCAGTTTTTTTTCTAAAAGTGATGAGCTGGATCAAAAATTAAAAGATTACTGTCAAGGTTATTTTTATCAGCATAACCAGCGTTGGCATGTCTTTTTGTTTAGTCAGCTGCTGAAAAATCCACAGTATATGAATGCTTCAGCAAGATTTATAAATTAAATTCCTACGCAATCAAGTCAAAACGCGTATTCAGGAGAGAAGCTGCATGGGCTTTAAACTAAAAAAGAAAAACACAGCTGAAAGTGCGGTTAAGAAAAACGGTTCTGCATTTTTTGCGAAAATACAGGCTCAGATTGATCAATTTTCACGACTATTTGGGGAAAGTGAAAAATCTAAACCAATCATTTATGCTGCCATTATCTTTTTATTTCTGGCAATCCTTACGCTGATTTACTTGTTTTATAGCGTACCGCGTAACAATGAATTGACACGTAGTCTGGGGCAATTACGTTTATTGTCACAAACTATTCCACGTCAGGCAACAGATGCAACTGCTTCTGGCTCACCTGATATGATTGCTAATCTGAAAAAATCGCAAGAACAATTCGCGCAAAATCTGGAAAATGTCCAAGATATTTACGGAACATCTTCAGAGGAATATAAAAAGGTTGATCAACTCTGGAAAAATGTATCCACCAATGTAGAGTTGATTACCTCGCAACAAAAACTTATCAATCAACTATACGACACCAATATTGCAATTGGTGAGTCAATTCCAGGGATTCAGGCTGAATACAACCTGATGGTTGACCAAATGGCACGTCTAAATATGCCAAGTAGTCAGGTAGTAATTGCTAAAAACCAAGTATTCATTGCAGAACGTATTCTTCGTTCGATTGGTTCTGTATTGGTTGGCACTGAAAATGCCCGTGCATCAGCCGACGATTTCAGTGCGGATATTGAAACCTTTGGTGCTTATCTTAACGCGCAGTTAAATGGCAGCACAGATTTAGGTGTAGAGCGTATTGGTGATGCAACCTTACGTGAATCAGTCGAAAGCATTAAATCTGAATATGATGAAGTATTAAAAACTGCTGCATCTACAGTATTTAAAAATGCCAACCAGATTGTTAAAGTCCGTCAAGCCTCTTCACAAATTTTCTCTCAATCAGATGAGATGCTAAAATCCTTGAATAACCTTTCAGACAAGGCAGATTCTGGCTGGTCAAGTATTATTCCAGCAGTTTTATTACTGTTATTCCTAGGCGGTTTTACTTATACCATTCTGAAACTCTTGTCTTTGCGTAGTGCAATGGATAAAACCCGTGTAACGCGTTTACAGGATGAGTATGACCGTAACCAGAATGCGATTTTACGTTTATTGGATGAAATTGCAGATTTGGCGGATGGTGACTTACGTTCGTATGCAACAGTATCTGAAGACTTTACTGGAGCAATTGCTGACTCGATCAACTTTGCGATTGATCAGTTACGCGATCTGGTTTCGCGTATTACCGATACTTCTCAGGAAGTGGCACGCTATACACAGGATACTCAAACCATTACCAATCAGTTGGCTGAGGCATCTGAACATCAGGCACAGGAAATTGCAGGTGCTTCTGCCGCGATTAACGAAATGGCGGTGTCGATCGATCAGGTATCTGCCAACGCGGCTGAGTCTGCTGAGGTTGCTGAGCGTTCGGTACAAATTGCATCCAATGGTGCCGATGTTGTAAACCGTTCTATTGTCGGGATGGATACCATTCGTGAACAGATTCAGGAAACGTCTAAACGGATTAAACGTTTGGGTGAGTCGTCTCAGGAAATTGGAAATATTGTCTCACTAATTAACGATATTGCCGACCAAACTAACATTCTGGCATTGAATGCTGCGATTCAAGCATCGATGGCGGGCGAAGCTGGTCGTGGTTTTGCCGTGGTCGCCGATGAAGTACAGCGTCTAGCAGAACGTTCGGCTTCTGCAACCAAGCAGATTGAAGGTCTGGTTAAAACCATTCAGACAGATACCAATGAAGCAGTTATTTCAATGGAGCAAACGACATCTGAGGTTGTGCGTGGAGCTAACTTGGCGAAAGATGCGGGCGTGGCGCTGGACGAGATTCAAAGCGTATCCAGCAACTTGGCAAAACTGATTGCAAACATTTCCAATGCTGCAAAACTTCAGTCTGCATCTGCGAGCCATATTGCTAATACCATGAATGTTGTACAGGAAATTACTTCGCAAACAACGACAGCAACCTTTGATACAGCGCGTTCAGTTTCTGAACTAGCCAATATGGCAGAGTCATTACGTGAGTCTGTATCAGACTTTAAACTGCCGGACTAAGCTTTAAATAACATTTTAGGGCAGACTTTGGACTGCCCTAAATTAAAAAATGCATCGTCAAGATGGCTTCTTGAGAAGGAAGTCACTTGCGTGATGGTGGTAGATCAAGTTTCACCATCAAGGGTGGATAAACGAAAGAAGCCTTCGTTATGAAAGAAATATTAAAACATTTTGTTGAAACAATAAGCTTGCCTGAAGATAGTTATCTTGATCAGGATGCCGAAATTCTTGAAATTTTTATTGAAGAACTAGAAGAAATTTTTCAAGAATTGGACCAACTTATTCCACAGTGGCTGGTTCAGCCCAATGAACACAAACTTTTAGTAGAAGTTCGCCGTCATTTTCATACCCTTAAAGGGTCTGGACGTATGGTGGGAGCAAAGTCATCTAGTGAGTTGGCGTGGACAGTAGAAGAAACGCTGAATCGAATTATTGCGACAACATTACTATTAAACTCAGATTTACAGCGCTATGTTCAAACAGCGTTTAATCTCTATCGCTTTAAATTTTATGATGATTTTAAAAATGTACAGGCGCATGCACTAGATATTCGTCCTTTGATTCTATTGGGGCAGCAGTTACAACAGCAACAGGGTGTTGAACCTGCTTTGGAAGAATTGCTCATTTTAGCTGAACAGTTGAATACTTCAACTGTTACGACAGGACTGGAAATTCAGGAAGAACAGGCGACAGACGCTGAGAGTTCAGTTGAGTTCGTGCCTGCGATTGATGCAGATCAAAATACTGAAATTGTTGCTACTGATGACGGTTTGATTAAAGAAACCTTGGCGATTTTCCTTGAAGAAGCAGAAGAACATTTACAAACAGTGGATGCTTTTTTGCAGCAGGATGCGCCAACTGATCAAAGCTATAATCAGTTGATTCGCGCCTTGCATACTTTGCGAGGCAGTTCATCAATGGCCCATATTCAGCAAGTATTTGACGCGAGTAGTAAAGTTGAAACCCTGTTTAAAACACTTATGCAGGATGAGCTCGAATCTACTTCTAATGAAACGGCCTTACTTACGCATTATGCTGAGTTCGTTCGTGATTATTTACATACGTTACATCAGCAAGGTTCTCAGCAACAGCTTGATAAAATTGATCAGAAATTTAATCAGGCGTGGGAGAATTATGGCTTTAATATCGAAGAAATTGCCCATGAAGCACAGCATCCGCAAGGTGTAGTGACCTCGTTATTGCAACTAGAGATTGAGAATTTACTCAATGCAGATTATGAGTTTGAAAAACGTGCCAAACATGAATTCCCAGCTTATATTCAACAATTGCTTCATGAAGCAGTGTCTTTAATTGAACATACTCCTAATCGTGCTTCGCAGGGTGTACATGACTATTTATTGCAATTGAGACCCGCGTATGAGGCGCTATTGCAAAAACCAGCTTTACTGCATATTGATTTCGCCTTTGATATTTTTGGACAAGCACATCAGCAGGTCATTCATTTATTTGATATCTTGGCAGCAGGGCAACGTGTCAGTCTGGGACAAGAGCAACAAAGCATTCTTAATGAATTGCAGGATTTTGTTCAACAAGACATAGAAACTACTCTTGCTGAAATTGAAGAAGAGGCTGTTTCAAATCCTGAACAGCAAATTGAACCAGTTGAGCAAATACCAGCCTCAGAGCCAGCTACTTCACCATTTGATTTGTCTCAAATTTCTGCGCGTATTCGACAGGATCATCAGTACATCGATGCCGAACAGGCCAATCGTAATTTTGATGCAGACCTTCTGGATATCTTTCTTGAAGAAGCAGATGAATTGTTAGTAGGTATTGATGCGGACTTAAATACTTGGTCTCAGCAACAAAGTAATACTTCGGCGCTAAATAATCTGATGCGTTATTTGCATACCTTAAAAGGTGGGGCAAATATGGTTCAGGCGACGCATATGGGTTTAATTGCGCATGAATTAGAAACGATTTATGAGCGATTGATTAATGGGCAAATACATTCATCTGCCAATTTAATCCAGATTATCCGTCTGGTACAGGACGATATCGCCGATCGTATTCAAACTTTACGTGATCAAGCTGTCGATTACCCTGCAACTGAAGTGCTTGGGTTACTTCAGAACATTGAACAAGTTTTACAAGGTGTGCCACAGCAATCGGAGCCTGCTGCAATCACTGAGATTGAAACAGATGAAATTGCGTTTGAAGATCAAATTTTAGAGACACAAAATAAAGTTTTTGTTGAGGAATCAGCCACTGATGTAATTGAGTCCACATTTATTGCGGAATCTGCGCTGGTGGATGAGTCTGAATCTGTAGTGCTTGATGAACAAGTATTGGATTCTGTTTCAATTGTATCGAACGATGAAAATAATGAGCAGCAACATAGTTCAAATTCTGATGCAGATGTAGAAGAGATTGTTGCATACCCTCAAGATTCTGATCTGGATGATGTTCAGTCTTTGGTCGAAGCGACATTCTATGAAGAAGCCGAAGAATTACTTGAAACTGCGCATCAATTACTGCAACGCTGGTTTGATGACCGTGCTAATCGTAGCGTTTTGCTCCAGTTACAGCGTACCGTACATAGCCTGAAGGGCGGTGCACGTATGGCAGAATTAGAACCAGTGGCTGTCATTGCTTCGCATCTGGAAAATGCATTTGAGCAATTTGGTGTTAAAAACTTTAGTTCAAATGCTTATGACCATTTGTTATTGACTGCATTTACCTGGTTGAAACAAGCCATTTTTGAACGTTCTTACAATAATTACGATGGTTTAAAACATACGCTGGAACGCCTTGAGTTCGTTGATACCAATGCGCAAATTCCAAGCAAGCTGGCTCGAGCGGATTTATTCTCGCAAGAACAGGTTATGGAATTTGTACAGGGTGATGGCACAGAACCGCCATCCATGCTAGGTGAGTGGGACAATACTGTTCAGGTTGATGACTCAAATGAAATGATCCGTGTTTCTGCGGATCTGATTGAAAAAATGATTAACCTCTCTGGTGAAAATGCCATTAACCGTTCCCGTATTGAAATGGATCTGGGGCAGTTGGGCAATACATTGGTGGAAATGGAACTTGCTATTCAGCGTCTAGCAGATCAGCTACGTCGAATGGAAGGTGAGTTGGAAAGTCAGATCATTGCCAAGCATGGTACAGAAAACTCGCGTTATACCGACTTTGATCCTTTAGAAATGGATCAATATTCATCTCTGAATCAATTGTCGAAGTCGCTTGCCGAATCTGCATCGGATCTGGTGGATTTTAAAACCACGTTATCCGACAAAATTCGTGATACCGAAGGCCTGTTGTTACAACAGTCACGTATTCAGGCTGAAATTCAGGAAAGCCTAATGCGTACCCGACTGGTACCTTTCTCTCGGTTATTACCGCGATTACAGCGTATTGTCCGTCAGACTGCAACGACTCTAAATCGTCCTGCTGAATTAGTTGTGCAAAATACGGAAGGCGAATTGGATCGCACTATTTTAGAGCGTTTGGTGACACCACTTGAGCATATGCTGCGTAACGCAGTCGATCATGGTCTGGAAGATCGTGACGAACGTTTGAAGCTGGGTAAACCAGAAACTGGTCGAATTGAACTAAATATTAGCCGTCAAGGAACCGACGTTCTGGTTAGTTTTAGCGATGATGGTAAAGGAATTGAAGTTGAGAAAATCAAAGCCAAAGCTTTACAAAATGGCTTGATGACCGCAGATCAAAAACTCGATGCACAGGAAATTTTGCAATATATTTTCCACCCAGGTTTTAGTACAGCCACTGCAGTCACTCAGATTTCAGGTCGTGGTGTTGGGCTAGATGTGGTGCAAAGTGGGATTAAAGCCTTAGGTGGCCATGTCAGTGTTGAGTCAAAACTTGGTTCAGGAACTACCTTTACCATTCGCGTTCCAACCACTGTAGCGGTGAGTGATGCCTTAATGGTGAAAGTCGGCGATCAACAATTTGCCTTGCCTTTGGCTCAGATTGATCGAATTGTCAGGATTGCACCTTCAACTTTAGAGCAGTATTTTAATGGACAGGATGACTATTTTAATATTGATAACACACCATATCGCTTACGCTATCTGGCTGAGTTCGTAGCTAACCAACCTGTTCCAAAGCTTTCAGGTGTTGCACATTCACTACCCGTATTATTGGTCAAAGGTGCGCATGGGCAGACCATCGCTTTACTGGTCGATCAATTAGTTGGTTCACGGGCGCAAATTGTGGTGAAACCGATAGGTCAGCAATTTGCAAGTATTGGAACTGTGGCAGGCGCGACGATTCTAGGTGACGGTCATGTCTGTCTGATTCTAGATGGGCAAAATATTGCGCGGCAGATTCAGGCGACACAGCGTAATAAACAGCTTATTGATGGTAGAGAAAAATCACGGCATACCGATGAGCGTCGTCTAGTCATGATAGTTGATGACTCTGTAACGGTACGTAAAGTTACCTCGCGCTTATTGGAACGTCAGGGCTTTGATGTGGTCACTGCTAAAGATGGTGTTGATGCCATGGAGCAGCTTGAAAATGTCAAACCAGATTTGATGTTGCTGGATATTGAAATGCCGCGTATGGATGGTTTTGAGGTCACAAATCTTGTACGTCATCATGAATTACATCAAGACATGCCAATTATCATGATTACATCTCGTACAGGTGAAAAACATCGTGAGCGCGCCTTGTCATTGGGAGTGAGTCATTACATGGGTAAACCTTTTCAGGAAGCTGAGTTACTGGCCAATATTGAAGATTTACTCGAAACACGTTCAGGGAGTTACTGATGAGCTCAGATAAAACTGTAGTGACACAGATTGATCAACAGGAACTTCAGCATTTAATTACAGTTTCAACTGGATTTATTGATGCGTATATTATTGAGTGTCATGATCGGGTGCCAATGCTATTACCGCAAAATATTGTACTCTCTGCTCTGGATACCAAAGCAGATGCGCAGTCAATTGAATGGCATGATTTAAAACTACCTGTTTATGCTGTTACTCATCCGACAGCAACAGAGGGTGTGGCATTGGTAATTGAAGGTGATGATGTGGCGCAACGGTTTGCCTTGATGTGTAATAACATGCCGCAATCCATTCGCTTGCGTATCTCAGAAGTGGTCGATGAGGAAAATGTTGAATCCAATCCAATGGTATTTAAGCAGGTAAAAATTGCAGATCAACACTTTCATGTGCCTAATTTGGAAAATATTCAAAAAAGTTTAGGGATTTTATAATCTAACTTGCTCTAAAGAACAAACCCCAGTTCAAATAACTGGGGTTTGTTTTATGTGTGAGGATTAAGGCCAAATAATGAGATCTGATGATGGTTTTTTTCATGATGTGCTCCTAAGAATCAATTGATATAAATTTATTTATCCCAAGTTGTCGACTTTAATATCTGCTTGGTTTGTTGCCGTTCACGTCGATGTTGTGCTTTCGGTTTTTCCGTTTCGTGCATCCCACCTTTATGCATTAATGGTGATAAAGCAACCTGATTTCTGATTTTTACGTTAGGTAACTTAGCGAGTTTCATTTATGACCTCTGGGTTAAATTATCCTTTAATACAAAGGACTTGTTTAAGCGTATGTACCACTTCAACCAAATCAGTCTGATTAGCCATGACTTGGTCAATGTTCTTATACGCTGCTGGAATTTCATCAATAACGCCTGCGTCTTTACGGCATTCAATCCCTTGAGTTTGTTCAATCAGGTCTTGTTGATTAAACAAATGTTTGGCTTTATTACGGCTCATTTTACGTCCAGCGCCATGTGAGCAGGAGCAAAAGGATTCCGGATTTCCTTTGCCGCGAACGATATAAGAGCAAGCCCCCATAGAACCTGGAATGATTCCAAGTTCACCTTCACCCGCACGAATAGCACCTTTGCGGGTAATGAATAAGTTTTCGCCATCATGTTGTTCATAACTAACATAATTATGGTGGCAATTAATGGCTTCTTTGGTCAGTTGAAATGGTGGTAATAAGGGGCGAATTGCTTCTAAAATTAAACGCATCATCTCGCGACGGTTTTCATAAGCATAAGCCTGTGCCCATTCCACGGCTTCCACATAATCATCAAAGCTGGTCGACCCTTCTGCAAAGTAACTTAAGTCTTTATCTGGAACATGGCCAAAACGATGTTGTGCTTCTTTTTTGGCTAGCTCAATAAAATAAGTCCCAATAACATTCCCCAGACCACGACTGCCTGAATGCAACATGATCCAGATATCCTGATTTTCATCCAGACAGAGTTCAATAAAGTGGTTACCACCGCCCAAAGTTCCTAATTGCTTTTGCCAAGTCATATCAAACTTTCGTAACATTCGAACTAAACCAGAATGTTTGGTAATAATAGGTTTTAGCCCTTTGTCGAGAGGCGTTAGGGTAGACGCTTTGGCTTTCACCTGCTTATGTACATCAAAGCCCACAGGTACTTTGCGTTCAATAGCATTGCGTAAAGCTGAAAGGTTGTCCGGAAGTTGACTACTTTTTAGATTTAAGCGAATTGCGTTCATCCCGCAACCGATATCTACGCCTACAGCAGCAGGAATAATCGCATTTTTGGTTGGAATGACACTACCAACGGTTGCCCCTTTCCCAACATGCACATCTGGCATGACTGCGATGTGGGAATGAATAAACTGCAATTGCGCCATTTTATGAAGTTGTTCAATACTGTCATTATCTATATCTTGGGTAAAGATTTTGACTGGCACCCCATAAGCTGCATCTGCATTTAAAATTTTTTGTATGCTCATACAATCTGTCCGTTTCATTGTTTAAATCTGTCCGAACAGGCATAAAAAAACCTAGCGAATGCTAGGTTTATGTGCATTCGGACAAGTCATCATTGATACTTGTCCGTGAGCTGACAACGTGCCAATGATTAGTAGTAGTTATCCTGTAAAGCTGGCATGTTGTTACTCCTATAAAATGGCAGTTTCAATTAAAACTGCGTCAATGGTTGAATCTTGATCATCATCATAATCCTTTCTTTTTAAAAGTCAAGCTACTCAAAATCAAGGAATTGAATAATGGCCTACACAGTGAAAAAATTAATCCTGATCTGGTTTGAGATTCATTTCATGATAGGGCACCAGTTTGGTTTTATGTTTCCATTTATAGCTTAGCCAAATCACCACAAAAAGAGGAATACTGATATAAGTGGAAAGTAAACCCACCCAGTCAATTTTACCACCTAAAACAGCTTGGTAGTTTTGTCCCAAAATAATGATCGAACATAAAATAAAAGCAAACCATGGCGCAAAAGGAAAGAATTTGGCTCGATATGCCAGATCTTCAAGTCTATGACCTTGAGCCAGATAACCTTTGCGGAAACGATAGTGCGAAATGGCAATGCCAAGCCAGACAATAAACCCACACATGCCCGACATATTTAACAGCCAGTTAAATACTGCCTGCTCTCCAATAAATGTGGTCAGGAAGCATAACGCCGCAATGGCTGTTGTGGCATAAAGCGCATTCATAGGTACACCGCGTGGATCCAGTTTTGAGAACCATTTTGGTGCGCGACCTTCACGAGCCATGTCAAACAGCATTCGGGTTGAAGAATACATGCCTGAATTACCTGCCGATAAAATAGCAGTTAAAATCACGGCATTCATCAGACTTGCGGCAAAGGCAAAACCCACCTTTTCATAGAGCAAGGTAAAAGGAGAAAGGGCAATATCACTACTAGACGCTGCTTGTAACAGACGTGGATCATCATAGGTAATTAATGTACCAATGATAAAAATACATACGATATAAAACAGTAAAATCCGCCAGAAAATCTGTTTAATGGCAAGTGGAATAGTGCGTTTCGGGTCTTTAGATTCACCTGCTGCAACGCCAACCATTTCAGTGCCTTGAAAAGAGAATCCTGCAATCATGGCAACGCCAATCATGGCCTGTAATCCGCCAACAAAAGGTGCATCTTTATATGTCCAATTACCAAAAGTAGCCATGCCAGGCGTCATCATAATTTTGATGATCATGGAAAAACCAATAATGATAAAGGCAATGATGGCAACGACTTTGACCATGGAAAACCAGAACTCACTTTCTCCAAAGCCCTTCACCGTCATAGCATTGATTGCAAAAATCACAACCAGAAAAATGGCACTCCAATAAAAACCCGGTAAGTCTGGAAACCAGAATTTCATAATGAGCTGGACCGCAACCAATTCAAAGGCAACAGTAATAGCCCAGTTGTACCAATAGTTCCAGCCTAATGCAAAACCAAAACCATCTTCGACGTAACGGCTACCGTAGGTAAAAAATGCACCCGAAGTTGGATTATGGGTTGCCAACTCGCCCAAGCTGGTCATTAGGAAGTAAATCATTACGCCAATCAGTGCATAGGCAAGCAGAGCTCCGCCTGGCCCAGCATTGGCAATAGTTGAACCTGAAGCAAGAAATAAGCCGGTACCGATGGAACCGCCAATAGCGATCATATTTAAATGACGAGCACCCAGCTTTCGCTGAAGCTTTTCAGGTTGAATCGTTTCACTCATGAAAATTCCTTAGTCATTGGGATGCTTGGGCATAGAGCACTTTGAATCCTTGTTGATCTGCAAGGATGTTGCAGCGACCAAATTGTTGTTCTATCAAAAGGGCATAATTTAAAAAACGGTTTGCCACAATCCACAATTCACCATTTATGGTCAAATGCTGTTTGGCTTGCTTGCATAGACCTTCACTGGCGGCATAGTCAGTATGAATTCCCTGATGAAAAGGAGGGTTGCTGACGATTGCATCTAGTTGAGGGGGTGCATCATGAATCCCCGTGACTGCCTGAATATGAAGCTGTTCTAAATTAAGTCCATTTCGATGAAATGTCATTTCAGTGGAGCATAGTGCAAAGGCATCAACATCTAGCGCATAAATTTCATTTTTGCTATTTAATTTTGCCAAATACGCGCTAATTACACCTGCACCGCAACCAAAGTCGGCAAGTTTACCCGATTTTATATTATTTAGATAAGGTAAAAGAATGGCGGTTCCAACATCTAAATGATTTTGACTGAACACGCCGGGTAGAGAGCAGATCTGAAGTTCAGTCTGGTTTACTTGTACGGTATAGGTTTTTACCCAGTTTTGCAGTGGCTTCAGCGTTTCAGTTTTTTGCAAAATACATTGCCATAGCTGACAGTGTCGAGCGCTATCAAGTTTTAGGGTTTTACCTAAAGCTTGTAGCTGTTTAGCTGCACGTTCCACACCACCTTTTTTCTCACCGACTAAAAAAATGGATTGTCCTTTATTTAGGTGGCTCGTCACAACATGCAAAATATAGCTTAGTAATTCTTTCGATTTCGGCACAAAAATAACGACTTGATCGATTGAAGTCTTTGGAAACTCTACTGAGAAATGCGTATCAAATTGCTGCTGTTGAAAATATTGATGATCAGCAAAGTTCCATGTCCAGATAGAAACATCTAATTCTTTAGTGAGTTCCTGACTCAGACGATCAGCAGGCGCATTAATCAGTAATACCCGACCAGATAAAAATTGTTGTTGGCGTAACACCACTTCACTACGTGGGTCCATGTTCATCTCTCATGAATAAGAAAGCCCAGTCAAACTGGGCAAATTCATTTTAATTGCCCAATTTAATGTTTATGTTCAGGCAAAACAATATTTAAAATTAAGGCCGCAATACCACCCGTTGCCACACCAGAACTAAAGATATTTTTAAATAGTTCAGGTAAATGTTCAAGAATTTGTGGTACCTGAGCAACGCCCAACCCTAGAGCCAGAGAAATGGCAATAATTAATAATGCACGACGATCCAGATGAATACCGGATAAAATGTTAATTCCTGAGGCAGCAACAGCTCCAAACATAACCATGACTGCACCACCTAATACTGCTTGGGGTACGGCTTGAATCACGCCAGAAACCATAGGGAATAGACCAAGTACGATCAATAAAATTGCAATCCAAATGCCGACATAACGACTTGCAACACCTGTCAATTGGATAACGCCGTTATTTTGTGCAAAAACCGAGCTAGGAAAAGTGTTAAATAAACCCGCGAGTAGAGAATTTGCACCATTGACCAATACGCCGCCTTTAATACGCGCCATCCATTTTGAACCATTTACGGGTTCATTGGATAGTTTACTGGTCGCTGTAATATCGCCAATCGCTTCTAAAGATGTCACTAGATAAATGAATGCCATTGGAATAAATAAGCTCCATGAAAAGCTTAAACCAAAGTGCATTGGTGTTGGAATTTGTACGAATGGAGTTTCATGTAATCCTGAAAAATCCAGATGCCCCATGAAGCCTGCTAGCACGTAACCTACAATGAGTGCAATTAAAATTGCGGAACTTTTAACCCAGATAATCCGAATACGATTGAGTAGAATAATAATCGCAAGTACTGTACATGACATAATCAGGTTATCTGTACTGGCAAAGGTTTGGTTTTGCATCGCCTGATAACCGCCGCCCATACTGATCAAACCTTCTTTAATTAAGGTCAAACCAATCATTAGTACCACGATACCTGTGACCAACGGCGTGATCAGTTTTTTCACCCACGGTAGAATTCGGGATACACCCATTTCAATAAATGAGCCCGCAATCACTACACCAAAAATAGCCGCCATAACCTGATTCACTGGCGTTCCTGCGGCTACCATCGCGCTACCGATTCCGATAATCGGACCAATAAAGTTAAAACTGGTGCCTTGTACAATGAGTAAGCCTGCGCCAAATGGCCCAACTTTTTTACATTGTAAAAATGTTGCGATGCCGGAAATAACCAAAGACATGGATAAAATCATGTTGGTTTCTTCGCGAGAAACACCGAGCGCCAGACAAATTAGCAGTCCTGGTGTAACAATAGGGACAATAATTGCTAAAAGATGTTGCAGGGCAGCAAGAAAAGAGACAAAAGGAGCAGGACGGTCATTCAGGCCATAAATCAAATCAAGTTTTTCACCTGACTTTGGCGCAGAGTCTTGTAAATCAGACATGGGAGGAAAAAATCACTAACTGCAAGTTGGCGCTATTCTAATCGAGATCCTGACCTTTACCAAAGAAAAAACGACAAACACATGAAAAAAACAAGTGCATGTCAATAAACTGTCACTACTTTTATGTAGGATTTTTCTGTATAATTTGCCCTCAAGTTTTAGGCTTATCGAATTTTCATGTCAGATATCAAAAATCTCCGCAATATTGCAATTATTGCACACGTCGACCATGGTAAAACCACGCTTGTCGATAAACTTCTTCAACAATCAGGTGCTTTGGGTGATCGTGCAGGCGAGATTGAGCGTGTCATGGACTCGAATGCGCTTGAAAGCGAACGTGGTATTACCATTTTGGCAAAAAACACTGCCATTACTTGGTTAGACAAGCGTACTGATACGACTTACCGTATTAATATCGTCGACACCCCGGGACACGCCGACTTTGGTGGTGAAGTAGAACGTGTACTGTCGATGGTTGACTGTGTACTTCTTCTGGTTGATGCTCAAGAAGGCCCAATGCCACAAACACGTTTTGTGACACAAAAAGCCTTTGCACGTGGTTTGAAGCCTATCGTGATCATTAACAAAGTAGATAAACCAAGTGCACGTCCAGACTGGGTTATCGATCAAGTATTTGACTTGTTTGATAACTTGGGTGCAACTGACGAACAGTTAGACTTCCCAATCGTTTATGCGTCAGGTTTACGTGGTGTGGCAGGTCCTTCGCCAGAAGAATTGGCTGATGATATGACACCATTGTTTGAAACGGTTGTAGATATTGTTGAACCACCTGCAGTAGATGCGGAGGGTCCGTTCCAAATGCAAATTTCATCACTTGACTATAATAGTTTTGTGGGCGTAATTGGTGTTGGTCGTATTCAACGTGGTTCTGTGAAGTTAAATACTCCAGTAACTGTTATTGATAAAGAAGGTAAGACTCGTAACGGTCGTATCTTAAAAATCATGGGTTATCACGGTTTAGAGCGTATCGATGTAGAAGAAGCTTCTGCAGGTGATATCGTATGTATTACTGGTATTGATGCACTCAACATTTCAGATACAGTATGTGATCCGAAAAATGTTGAAGCATTACCGCCATTGTCTGTAGATGAACCTACAGTATCGATGACATTCCAGGTGAACAACTCACCGTTTGCAGGTAAAGAAGGCAAATTCGTGACTTCACGTAATATTCGTGAACGTCTAGATCGTGAATTGATTCATAATGTTGCACTTCGTGTCGAAGACACAGATAGTCCAGACCGTTTTAAAGTATCTGGTCGTGGTGAACTTCATCTTTCTGTATTGATCGAAAACATGCGCCGTGAAGGCTTTGAGATGGGTGTATCTCGTCCGCAAGTGATCATCAAAGAAGTTGATGGTGAAAAACAAGAGCCATATGAAAACGTGACGTTTGATGTTGAAGAACAACATCAAGGTGCGGTGATGGAGCAAATGGGCCACCGTAAAGGTGAAATGACCAATATGGAAGTAGACGGGAAAGGCCGTATCCGTATTGAAGCGACTGTTCCGTCACGTGGCTTGATTGGTTTCCGTTCAGAATTCTTAACCATGACATCTGGTACAGGGATTATGACATCAAGCTTCTCGCATTATGGACCTGTTAAACAAGGTACTGTTGCGAAACGTCAAAACGGCGTATTGATTTCAATGGTTCAAGGCACTTGCTTGGGTTATGCATTGTTCAGTTTGCAAGACCGTGGTCGTTTGTTTGCCAAACCACAGTTAGAAGTTTACGAAGGTATGATCGTCGGCATTAACTCGCGCTCTGATGATATGGTAGTAAACCCAACTAAAGCAAAACAGCTGACTAACGTTCGTGCATCAGGTACTGATGATGCCTTAACTTTAACACCTGCAATTGAATACACCCTTGAACAAGCGCTTGAATTCATTGAAGATGATGAATTAGTTGAAGTAACCCCTAAATCAATTCGTATTCGTAAGCGTTATTTGACTGAAAACGAACGTAAACGTAATCGTGATAAATAATTTATTTTTGATTTAAGTCCAAAAACCGCTAAATTCGTTTAGCGGTTTTTTATTGGCAATCAAATATTTTGTTGACTATGCTTAAGTTCATATTTTCATTCAAATAAAAATGTTGTTAAAGTGTGAAATAACTTTCTTTTTTTTGGAAAAATATTAAATTAACAAGCATTAGCACATAATCCATTAACACTAATGTTAAGCCGTGATTAGAACAAAAAACAAGGGAATAGCGGTTCCCGACTGGAGAAAATAGAGATGAGTATTATTCAAGAATTCAAAGAATTCGCTGTTAAGGGCAATATGATTGATCTGGCTGTCGGTGTCATCATCGGTGGTGCATTTGGTAAAATCGTCGACTCATTGGTAAAAGATATTATTATGCCGTTAATCACTGTAATTACAGGTGGCGGTGTGGATTTCACCCAGAAGTTCGTTGTTTTGGGTGCCAATCCCAATAACTTACAATCCTTGGATGCTCTGCAAAAAGCAGGGGTTAATGTATTGACTTATGGTAATTTCCTTACCATTTTAATTAACTTCCTGATCTTGGCTTGGGTAGTGTTTCTTATGGTTAAGTTGATTAATCGTATGCGCCGTAATCAGGCAGAACCTGCACCTGCGGCAACCCCAGAAGATATTGAACTTCTTCGTGAAATTCGTGATGAATTGAAAAATCGTCCAAACGTTTAATTTGGATGAAGTTTAAAACGGCATAATTTATGCCGTTTTTTTATGCATTAAAATATCTTTTAGTTGCGTTGGCTACTTGAGGTTTTTGTCGAAGGCCTTAAAATATGGCCACTGAAATATCAGCCAACGACAGGAAATGCTCAGAGATGAATCGACTTTTTGCTTATGGAACTTTATGTCCAGATCGTGAAAATGCACATATTCTGGGAAATATTGGCGGGCAATGGCAGAAGGCTTTTGTCACTGGCGTGGTTCATACTTTAGACTGGGGACCAGACCAAGGTCTACCTGCCTTAGTCCTAGATGAAAATGCACCTAAAGTATCGGGGTTGGTAT
The DNA here is from genome assembly GCF_016624945.1 of Acinetobacter sp. S54. Taxonomy (GTDB): domain Bacteria; phylum Pseudomonadota; class Gammaproteobacteria; order Pseudomonadales; family Moraxellaceae; genus Acinetobacter. The sequence goes on from NZ_JACVUI010000010.1 coordinate 59,318, forward strand.
TTAGCACCCATAAACTGGCTGAACATTGGCCAATGTTGGATGAGTTTGAGGGCTTTCAATATCAGCGTGTCAAAGTCATGGTTGAACTAGAAACTGGTGAAATGATTGAAAGCTGGACCTATCAGATGAACCCTCAAGCAAAGAGTTTGCAGCCATAACAGGATTTAAATTTTAATTCCCTTTAGAAATAGGCTAAGCAAATTCAGTTCTAAATTTAACTTCAAGTAAATGAAAACCAAATTGGCTTTTGATGGGACCCTGCAAGATTCGTTCTGCGGCAGTAAACACGATCTTGTCAATTACAGGAACCAGTTGTCCCTTTTTTACTTCTCCTAGTTCTCCACCGCGTTTGGCAGAGTTACAGGTAGAATACTGTTTGGCGATTTTGGCAAAATCGGCACCAGATAAAATTTTCTTTTTTAGCTGTTCTGCAAGATCTTTGTCTTTAACCAGAATATGTCGAACAATTGCAGTTTGCATGGGCATGTCTCCTAAGTCTGTTGAGGACAAATTTTAAACTTTAACGCGTTTTAGGGGCTGGCATTGTGGACAAAATACACTAGCACGTTGCCCAAGTTTTAGGTTTTCCAAGGGTGTTTCACAGTTTACGCACATTTCACCAGCTCGACCATATGCCAATAACGTCTGCTGAAAATAGCCATTTTCACCCACTGCATTGGTAAAGTCACGCAAGGTTGAACCTCCTAGCTCAATAGCAGATTTTAAGATGCGCTTGATTTCCACCACCAATTGAAAGACCTGCTTTTTTGTCAAACTATGGGCAGGTTGCGCTGGATGAATACCTAAATTAAACAGGCTTTCAGTGGCATAAATATTTCCAACACCCACCACCACGTGATTATCCATAATTGCAATTTTTATGCCGACTTGCTTGCTTTTGAGCTTTTGATAAAGATAATCCGCATTAAACTCATCACTTAAAGGCTCAGGGCCAAGTGGATTGAGTAGTTTAGTTTGGGATTCATCGTTCAGCCATAAAATACAGCCAAACCGACGCGGATCGTGGTAGCGTAACTGTGTACCGTCTTCAAAACTGATAATCAAATGATCATGTTTGCGTAATTCATCTTGTGCGGTGGCAAGCCGAAAACTACCAGACATACCCAAATGCCACAACATGTGATCCTGTTCGAACTCAGCCAGAATATATTTAGAACGTCTTTTTAAACCTGATAAACGTTGCCCTTGTAAGCGGATAATATTGTCTGGAATAGGCCAGCGTAAACGAGATTCACGGACTTGAACGATTTGCACACGTTGTTCTAACAAGGGCAATAAGCTAGTTTTTGTGGTTTCAACTTCAGGTAATTCTGGCATTTACGGCTCGATGAAATAATTCGGTGTTAATATGGGGGTGATTACATCAATTGCAAAATTGAGCTGTAAGTTGATGATTAGAGAGATCATCATTTTCCCACTCACTCATGGTAGCGTGATGTCAGAAATTTTACCATTAACATGGTTTCAGCGTGATACTTCAACTGTGGCAGAGCAATTGATCGGCTGTCAGCTTTGTGTACGTCAGAACAATGGTGAAATTCTACGGTGTACCATTAGCGAAACAGAAGCATATTTGGGCGTTCGCGATAAAGCTAGTCATAACTATGGCGGACGACGTACTCCACGAACCGAAATAATGTATAGCTCTGGTGGGCATATTTATGTCTATCTCATCTATGGGATGTATCACATGCTCAATCTGATTACGCAGACTGAACAAGAACCAGAAGGTGTGATGCTCAGAGCCGCTTTTTTTGCAGACTCTGTTTCTAAAACAGATTTTAAACGTTTATCTGGGCCAGGAAAACTTACTAAACAGTTGGATATTAGTGAAAAGTTTAAAGCCAAGACATTAGGTGTTGAAACTGGTTTATGGGTGGAAAATAAGATTGTCCAGCCAGATGTGGTTCGCGAAAAACGAGTTGGAATCGACTATGCAGAAGAAGCGAAAGACTGGCTAGAACGTTATTGTTGGAAAGATCATCCAAGTTTAAGCCGTTAAAATTTTGAACTATTAATCAAAATAACCAAACTGATATATTGAAAGTTGGCATGATTCGTTAAAATCGTTTTTTGTCGATATGTTAAACTTCATATACAAAATTATATAACAAATTCTTTTTGGGCTAATCGTTGATATTAAAGGATGACTGAATGCGCTTTATGCAATTCAATACATTATATTCTTCCATGTTTTTATTTACTGGGCTTAGTAGTTGCGCTGTATGGGCAGAAGTGCCAGAAGCTGTTGCATTACCGACTATTAAGGTAGAAGCAACGCGTACCGACACGACTTATTTGCAAACTCCAGCATCCGTTTTTCGAATTGATGCACCCAAGCAGGATGAAAGCTCTCAAGTTAATTTGACTGAAGTGGTTAAGGGCATTCCAAGTTTACAACTGCATAACCGTGAAAACTATGCACAAGATTTACAACTTTCCATGCGTGGTTTTGGTGCACGTTCAACCTTTGGAGTGCGTGGGATTCGATTATATGTCGATGGCATTCCTGCGACTATGCCAGATGGTCAGGGACAAACTTCTAATATTGATTTGAGCAGTCTGGATCATATTGAAGTATTAACAGGACCTTTTTCGTCACTCTATGGTAATTCATCAGGTGGTACTCTGCTGACCACAACCAAAGAAGGTGAGGGCAAAGACTCAGTTGAATTGAGTTATTCGGGTGGCAGTCATGATAAAAACCGCGTAGGAATGGTGTTGCAGGGAGGCGCAAGCCAAGCCAACCAACCCAGTTATGTGATTAGTTCATCTTATTTCGATACTGATGGTTATCGAGATCATAGCGCTGCCAATAAAGTCCTGAATAATGCCAAATTGACCTGGAATCTTGAAGATGGTTCCAAAATTAACTGGATTACCAATTATTTAAAGATTAATGCCGATGATCCACAAGGATTGACGCGTGATCAATGGAACGCTAATCCAAAACAAGTGAATGATGCCCATAACAACTATGATGTTCGCAAAGAAATTGAACAGACACAAACTGGATTGACATGGTTAAAGCCATTAAATGATAAAAATGAACTATATGCGATGGCTTACTTTGGCCAGCGACAGGTCACTCAATATCAGTCCATTCCTCAATCTGCTCAGACTAATCCTCGTCATGCAGGTGGTGTAATTGAGTTTGATCGTAATTATTATGGAGCCGATCTACGTTGGACTGGCAAAGAGCTTCTTCCGAATGTAACCGTGAGTGCAGGTGTCGCACTGGATGCAATGGATGAAGATCGTCAAGGTTATGAAAATTTTACTTTAATGAACAATCAGCCGAGTTATGGGGTTAAAGGTAATTTACGCCGTGATGAAAACAATACGTTGTGGAATATTGATCCCTATTTACAGGCTTCATGGCAGTTTTTACCCACATGGCGTTTAGATACAGGCGTACGTTATAGCAACGTCCATTATAAATCGGATGACGATTATATTAGCGCCACCAATCCAGATGATAGTGGTAAGACGGATTATTCTAAAGTCTTGCCTTCAGCGGCTTTAAGCTGGCAAATTATTCCTGAGCTTTTGGCGTATGTAAGCTATGCCAAAGGTTTTGAGACACCCACCTTCACTGAAATGGCTTACAACACAGACGCGAGTATTTCAGGGTTTAATTTTAATCTAAAGCCCTCCAACAGTGATACCTACGAAGCGGGTTTGAAGTCACAAAATCCGCTAGGTGATTTTACTTTGGCAATTTTTCAAACTAAAACCAAAGATGATATTGTTTCAGCGGGAAGTGTGGATGGGCGGTCAACTTTCCGTAATGCAGATCAAACCTTGCGTGAAGGTGTAGAACTCTCATGGAATAAACAACTTTGGCGCGATCTGATCGCTACGGCAAGTTATGCTTATCTGGATGCAAAATTTGATAGCAATACCGCAGCAATTTATGACCAGAATGGCAAAGTCGTTGCCAAAGCCATTGATAAAGATGCTTATATTCCCGGAATTGCCAAAAATCAGGCGTATCTTGCATTGTCATGGAAACCACAAACAGGTTTTTATGGTGGGGTCGATGCTCAATATAACGATAAAATTTACGTCGATGATCAAAATACAGACGCAGCACCAAGTTATACCGTTGTAGCCGCTTATGCAGGCTATGCATGGCAGTTACAAGACTGGAAAGTGAATGTTTTTAGCCGTGTGGATAACTTATTAGATAAAGACTATGTCGGATCAATTATCGTCAATGATGGTAATTCACGTTTTTTTGAACCTGCTGATGGACGTAACTGGAGTGCGGGTTTGAGAGTAAGTAAACAATTTTAATGAAAATTAATGTGCAGAGGTGACAGGTGGCAAAATTATTTGAAAGTATACAATTTGGTTCATTGGGCCTTAGCAATAAAATCGTGATTGCACCGATGTGTCAATATTCTGCAACAGATGACGGTGAAATCACGTATTGGCATGAACAGCAATGGGCCAATTATGCCCTTTCAGGAGCAGGTTTATGCATTATTGAGGCGTCTGCGGTACAACCACAAGGACGGATTAGTTATGCCGATGTGGGGCTTTGGAATGATACTCAACGAGACAAAATCAAAGTATTATTGGAGAAAATTCAACAACTTTCCCCAATTCCATTTGGTATACAACTAGCACATGCAGGCCGTAAAGCTTCTACAGATAAACCATGGCTAGGCAAGGGGCAAATTGCGCCAGATCAACCCCATGGCTGGCAAACTTTGGCACCCAGTGAAATCGCTTTTGGTTCTCATGACTTGGCACCACATGCGCTTACTATTGATGAGATAAAACAAATTCAGGCAGATTTTGCGGCTGCGGCAGTTCGAGCCATGGAAGCTGGTTTTAAGCTTATCGAAATTCATGCGGCACATGGCTATTTATTGCATCAGTTTTTATCCCCTTTGTCGAATCAGCGTACCGACGAATATGGCGGGTCATTTGAGAATCGTATTCGCATGACGCTTGAAGTTCTTCAGGCAATTAAAACGGCTTTACCAAAGGATTTCCCGGTCGGTATTCGTATTTCTGCGACAGACTGGATGGAGCCTGCACATGGTTGGGATATTGAATCCAGTATTGGTTTATCTTTGGCATTGCAACAGTTGGGTGCTGTCTACATCCATGTTTCCAGTGGCGGTTTACACGAACTTCAAGACATTAAAATTGGTGCGAATTATCAGGTACCTTTTGCTGAACAGATTAAATCCAAAGTTTCTGTTCCTGTCATTGCCGTAGGTTTAATTACAGAGCCCGAACAAGCTGAAGCTATTTTACAGAATGATCAAGCGGATGCGATTGCATTGGCCAGAGCGATTCAATACGATCCACGCTGGCCTTGGCATGCTGCTGCTGCTCTGGGGGCGGAAATTGAAATCTCACCACAATATCTGCGTTGTCAACCTCATGGTTTGAAACAGCTTTTTAAACCCTTTAGTGGTTAATCAAAACCAAGAAAGACTCAATCGAATTTGAGTCTTTCTTTTATTGAAAAAGGATGTCGATGTGGTTGTACAGGTGATCGTGCCGATTTTTTTGTTACTATTTGCAGGCTTTTTAAGTGTCTCTATTCGATTAATTTCACCCGACCAAATCAAGGCACTGAGCGCCTTCATTATTAAAATTGCTTTACCTGCTTTTTTGCTTTATGCCTTGTCCAATAAAAGCCTGAATGATATTTGGCATCCCTCTTATTTTGTCGCTTATGGTGGCGGTTCACTGATTATTTTTGCACTGGCATTTTATTGTTATCGTTACTGCTTTGATCATGCTCTTACCCCAACTGCCGTACTGGCGATGGGTGCATCGATGTCAAATACAGGCTTTATTGGAACGGCTGTATTGAGTCTGTTAATGGGATCACATGCTGCGATCTATATTTCACTGACGCTCATTTTGGAAAACTTATTGATATTGGCTTTAGTTTTAGCATTGGCAGAAGCAGGGCAACAAGAACAACAACGTATCTGGCCTCTACTGCAAAAAACCGCCCAGAATTTGCTAAAGAATCCAGTTATTATTGCCATTATTTTGGGAATGGGCTGTATCCTTTTAGACCTTCAACTTCCTGCTTTAGTGGATCAATCTTTAGCACTATTGGGCAAAACGGCATCACCATTGGCCTTATTTGTTATTGGGGGGAGTCTGGTTGGAATGGGAATGACCGCTGTGAATCTGCAAAGTGGTTTGTTGGTGGCTTTCAAAGTGATATTGATGCCTTTGCTGATTTATAGTCTACTTCGTGTCTTGCCAGATGTCAGTCAGGAAATGTTATACGCAGGAACCATTTTGGCTGCGTTACCAATGCCAATCGCCTTTGGAATTTTTGGTCAGGCTTATGGTTTAAATGAACGAGCTTTAACCCCGCTTATGCTCAGCACTATTCTGGGCTTTGTAGGGGTGAGTGGATTGATTGTGTTATGGTGGTAAGTGATTTTGCCTCGATCATTGAGGCAAAATCATATGTTGTTTCATTTAGCTTTTTGCTTTTGGAGCAGGTGCTTTTGCTTTTTCAGCAATAAGTTTATCGACCGCAGCCAGTGATTCTTTAGCCTGAGGTACATTATCCTGAGCTAAAGCAGCAAAAATTTTTCGGGCTTCTGGTAAATTTTGTGGAACAATATTCCCATTAGTCATCATATTTCCGACTGCCATCAGGGCAGGAATATAGCCTTTTTTAGCCAGACTTTCGATACTGGCTAAACCAACCTTAATCGCGGCTTCATTCTTGGTTTTAAAGCCATTACTAATGTCATAAATCGCTTTTAGGTGCATTGCACGATAATTATTTTTGTTAATTAAAGGTTGTAGCTTTTGTAGAGCTAATTTATTCGATGCATCTTTATTTTCAGCAAATAACAAAACTGCCAGTTCTATGGTTGCTTCATCCAGACCTGCACTCGACGCTTTTTCCAGATAGTCACGTCCTTTTTTTACATCTTTAGTAACACCTAGTTCGCCTGCCATATAAATTTGCGCAAGCCGATAAGTTGCAACAGGATAACCTTTATTGGATGCTTCTTCGTAAGCAGCGAATGCTTTTTTGGAATCCTGAGCCGTACCTTGTCCTAACTCACTCATAAATCCCTGATTATAAATCGCTTGAGCATTACCTGTTTTCGCTAAACGATCCATTTCCTGATATGCAGCATTATAGTTTTTATCTTTATACAGTTGTTCAGCTTTAGCAAACGGATTATTTGCTGCGCCTGTTTGAGATGCTGTTTCCGCAGCAAATGTGGTTGAAGATAAAGCAATAAGACCCGCGAGAAGAAGTTTTTTCATTTTAAAATCCTGGTGTCATACTTACATCATTCCATTGATGCACAATATGGGGGTTACATCGTGAATCATCATCATAAAAGCTTTATAGGGAATGTAAATATAAAAATTGCGATTGAATGTGTAATTTTTTTACAGGTGATTGCTTAATAATTGATTAAATGTGGGAAGTTCAAACGTTTCTAAACTTCCCCGAAATTTACTTGGTTTCATCTAAAAGCTGATTTAATTCATCTGCTTCCATTGCACCGGTAATTCGGTTGCCATTTTTGAGGAACATAGTCGGCGTTCCGCTAATTTTTAAATGTTTGCCCAATTCAAGATTCTTCTGAATAGGCGTCTGACAGCTAGCAGATTTTGCGGGTTGTTTTTTATTTAGCAGATAATTTTCCCATGCAGTGTATTGGTCTTTGGCACACCAAATCTGGGTGGCTATATTTTCAGCATTAGGATGTAACCCTTTGAGTGGATATAAAAATAAATAAATCGTGACATTATCGACCGATGCCATCTGCTTTTCTAGGCGCTGACAATAAGGACAGTCAGGGTCACTAAAGAGATAAAGTGTACGTTGTCCATTTCCTTTGACATGTTTAATCGCCTGATTTAATGGCAAAGTGGAAACATCAATTTTCTCAAGTTTCTGCAAACTGTCTTCAGTTAAGTTTTTCTGATTTTTGTTGTCGATCAAATTGCCTATAAAAAAGTAATTGGCATCATCATTCGTATAGACAATTTGCCCGCCCATGTATACTTCATAAATATCTTTTAATGGGGTGTTCTGTACAGATTGTACAGGAATATCTGGAAAATTCTTTTTTAGATTTTGCTGAACAGTTGCAATATTGGCATGGGTCAGAGAGATACTAAATAAACTTAGCGTAAATGCGCTCAATAAAAATTTCATGATGTATTCCACAATAAAAAGCCGTTTGATCATGCCAAAAAACGATGAAAAACAATAGTAAAGAAATGTGTTTGACTATTTGTGGAATGGCATGTTCTGTCTGTTTATTTGTCCAAACAGAACGTCTATTTATATGATTTACGACTAGACGTTCTGCTCTTAGACGACGTTATGTTTTTTTACTACAGATAGAGCATTTATCAGCACTATTGCGGTCTTGCGACATCACCGCTCAAATATTCGGGTAAATCCAAGACAGTTAGGCTTAACTCTTCAATTGCCGCGGGTTTCCCTACGACTAGTGCTTTATAGCCGCCTTCAACTGCAATACTATTGACCACTTCAACATCATTACTTAATTTTGTCGCAGGAGCAGGGACTTCACCATTTCCCAAGACTAAATGCAGCCAATGTTTAGGTTTTGCCTTAAACCAGAGACGTGCAATGATTTCCTGTCCTAAGTAGCAACCCTTGTCATAATGTACACCTTCACGCTGGTGTAAACGCAACTCTTGAGGTTGAAACTCATGTTCAGTTACCTGAGAAATCCATGCCTGACCAGATTCGATGCTTTGTAATTGCCAAGCGTTAACGTCTGTTTCGGCTGTTGAAAATTCGCTGCTTTTTTCTATTATTGTCGGAAACACCGTGCCTGTTTCCTCAAGTTTCATCTTGGAAAAAGCACCGTATTTGCGGATATGTTTAGCAAACTCTTCACTTTGATCCTGAGTGGTTACAATTTGAAAGCTTTCGGAAGATTGTTTTGTTAACCATAACCCAAAATGGATACGACCCTTTAAATCACAAATAGCGGTATAACGAGTACTATTTTCAGATAAAGCGTCTACATTGACCGTGACTTGGCCTTGTAAAAATTTTTGTGCATCAACACCATTGAGTGAAAATGAAGCGAAAGCTAAATTGCTCATAAGATAATTTTGAACCCATCATTTATTCCCAAGAATAGACTCTATTCTGCGCCATTTCTCTAAAAAAATCAGCTTTATTCCCTCAGGTTTTAAGTACTAAATGAAAACTAATCTCAACGAAGGTTGTGGTTGATCCAGACGTAATGGGAAACTTAATAGGTTCACTATAACCTTAAAGATACAGTCTAAGAATATTGAAAATTTTCGAGATTGGAAGAAAATGAGATGAAATAAATTGAGAAAAGAAGGGATGTGGGGAAAATTTTTCTTAGATTTTAAGTTTTTTGAGATAAATTTCCAATAGTGTTAGATAAAATGCTTAATTCGGAAAACAATCTCTCACGATTCTATCTAAACTATTTTACAAGGTCAGGAACAAAAGTTCCGCAGGGGATCGAAAAGAGCAGCATGCACCGAAACGTATAACGTAAGTGTGTACTCACCCAAAAGGTCTCGATTCGGCTTAGGACGCTATAAATCAAAAGTTTATAGGCAAAGGTTATGACTTACAAAGTCATGAGTGTTGAAGCAAACCCACAGTGTTTTCCCTTGACCCAAAAATTTATTTCAGTATCTGACAGAACCCTTAATTGTATAAAAATCTAAAGAACTTCACTTTACAATCAATAAAATATTTAAAGTTTGTGCCAAGTCTTACCTTCCTGATCTAAAGCGATAGTGAACGAAAAACCATCATCATCTGATACCAATAAAGAGTTGGGTGTTGGCATCATGACTTTAAGCACAGTGCCTTTTTCAAAAATCTTAGGTGCAAAGTTTTCTTTATGTAAAGTAATAGTTTCAAGAAGTTCGATTGCTTTTAAATCCATAAGAGTTTATTCCTGTTTTTCTAATGTATACATTCCATTCATTGTATATCACATTCCAGCAATTTTTGATTAATATCTGACAAATAAAATCATTTATAGCGATCAATTTTTTTAAAGTTAAATTTATATTTTTTAGAGAGATATGAGATTTTTTAGATATATTAAAACGATAAAACCGCTGTTTTTATTTTAAAAAAAATAACTAAAATCTGTTATAAAATATTGCCTATTTACCGAATTGAAGCATGCAAATAACACCATTTTTTATTCTTTTAAGTTCTGATAAATAATGCTTTAAAAAAAGAATCTTGTAGTCATGAAAATTAAGAAGTCTTAGCTCTAAAGTTTCTAGAAAATATAATTCAATATAAAAAATAGAAATCAAACTCATCAGTATAGATGTGTGCTTGTGTAATTCACCTAAAAAGAGCTATATAGAGCTTTACATAAATAACAAAGAACAGACAGTTATTTAGGCGGAATTTAAGATTTCGATCTTAATTTCTATCCCAACGATAGTGCGTAAAAAAGGAATATCGCAACTTCATGTTCAAGTCATTTTTTCCGAAACCGAAATGGTTTTTTTTGTCGTTGATTTTCTGGTTTGTAATCAATATCGTGCTTTGGTATGCAGGTGGCAAAGAATGGGGGGAGTTTTTAGGCTTTAGCAAAGGCTATGCAGAAGCTGAACTTCCAATAGGTGTGAGTCGGTTCTGGTCACCTGCTTTTTTATGGTTTTACCTCTGGTTTTTTGTCGCGACCACCTTGTTTGCATTGTTCTGGAAAACGCTTTCAGATAATCCGTGGCAGAAATGGTCAGTTTGGGGTTCAGCCTTTATTTTGTTTAATATTTGGTTTGGGGTACAGGTTAGTGTTGCAGTGAATGCATGGTATGTACCGTTTTGGGATTTGATTCAAAATATGCTGACCCATGGTGGTGGAAATATCATAGATTTGTATAAAGAAACCATGGTTTTCCTTTATATCGCTATGGTGGGTGTGACCCTTGCAGTGGTAAATGCCTTTTTCACCAGTCACTACGTCTTTCGCTGGCGTACGGCAATGAATGATTATTACACGGCCAATTGGGAAAAACTAAGACATGTTGAAGGCGCTTCACAACGTGTGCAAGAGGACACCATGCGTTTTGCCACGATTCTGGAGGATTTGGGGGTAGAGCTGGTAAAAGCCATGATGACTTTAATCGCATTTCTACCTTTACTTTTTCAATTGTCAAAATATGTTCCCGTCATTCCTGTTGTGGGAGAATTGAATCATTCCTTGGTTTGGGCCGCAATTGTTTGGGCTGTTTTTGGTACGGTGTTATTAATGGTCGTTGGCATCAAATTGCCTGGATTACAATTTAATAATCAAAAGGTTGAAGCAGCATATCGTAAGGAGCTGGTCTATGGTGAAGATCATGCTGATCGTGCGCAACCTGCCACTTTAAAAGAGCTATTTAGTCGAGTGCGTAAAAACTATTTTCGTCTTTATTTCCATTACGCTTATTTCAATTTAGTAGCAACTTGGTACAGCCAACTGGATATTTTATATAGTCTGGTTGTGTTGTTTCCTTCCATTGCTGGAGGAAAAATGACATTGGGCTTAATTAATCAAATTGGGAATGTCTTTGATAAAGTTCGTCAATCATTTCAGTATTTGATTAGTTCATGGAAAACCATTATTGAATTACTTTCTATTCATAAACGTTTAAAAGCCTTTGAATCCATTCTAGATAAATAAATCACGACCCGCGAAAGCGGGTTTCTTATCAGGGTTTGAAATTAGAGGAGAACAATACCCAAAGTTGCACCAAGTAACATGACCCAAAGAGGATGGATTTTTTTAAATAAACCCAAAAGCGCAGTCAAAATAACAATCAAGACCAATACCGTATTTTGTGCAGATGCCTGAGCAATCATCCATGCGCTGACCAGAACCAAACCTACCGTGATAGGTTTCAGTGCTTTTTCAAAACGGCGTCTAAAAGGATGATCTTTAAAACGTTGCCAGAATTTTAGTGCATAGACCGTAATCATCGATGAAGGACCAAATTTCGCCAACGATGTCACCAATAAACCAGCAGGACCCGCAACATGCCAGCCAATAAGAGGGACGATCATCATATTTGGTCCTGGTGCGGCCTGTGCCATCGCAAACAATGAACTAAACTGTTCAGCACTCATCCAGTGATGAATATTCACCACCTGATGTTGCATTTCAGGGAGAATGGCATTGCCGCCTCCAAATGCTAAAACAGAAAGCTGAGTGAATACTACGGCTAGAGTCATCAGTACCAAGATCATGATCTTTTCACTCCCAGAATCAAAACGTTAATGGTGAGTAAAATAAGTAAGGTCAAAGCCAGTGGTAGCTTAAACAACAGCATAAAGATGAATGTCAGTGTAATCGTCAACAGTGTTAGTTTGCTTTTTAAAATAGGACGAAGCATTTTGAAACCAGTGGCAAATAAAAGTCCTGCAGCTGCAGCCGCTAATCCTTGAATAAGATGTCGTACTACCGTTAAGTACTGAAAATGTTCATACACTTGGTAGATGATTAATACGATCACAGTCGGCGCAAAAATAAGTCCAAGTACAGAACTGATGGCGCCTTTAATACCTTGAAATTGCATGCCAATAGCCACTGACATATTAATGATATTGCCGCCGGGCAATAACTGACAAATGCCTAGGAGGTTGGTAAATTGACTTTCATCCAGCCATTTTTGTTGTTCCACAATCATGCGATGCGCTAGCGGTAACACTCCGCCAAAACCCATCAAACCTAAGGTCATAAATCCGGTAAATAAAGCCTTGCAATCAGGAGTTATCGATTGTTCACTCGCTATTGGCATGGCTTGAATTTTCACTACGTCACCTTTCATTGTCTCCGCTGATAGGGATAGCATGAGCGGATTGTGGTATATTTACCAATGCTATTTTTGGCATAAAACATACTAAAAAAGTATAGCTATGATTGATATACATAAACTGAATGCTTTTGTTGCTGTGGTTGAAGAAAGTAATATATCTAAAGCTGCGGTTAGGCTTCATATGCAGCAGCCTCCTTTGACCAGATTGATGCAAAGTCTTGAGCAGGAACTCGATAGCCAGCTCCTAAAACGATTGCCGCGTGGAGTAGAAGCGACCGAAGCAGGTAAAGTGCTTTATCAAGAGGCGCTTACAATTTTAGCTCATGCCCAGTCAATTCCTAGACGGGTTCAAAATATAGCGCAGGGCAAAGAAGGACAGCTGAATGTGGGGTTTACTCATTCGGTTGGATTGCATCCCTTTTTGCCCACAGTATTAAGAGCATTTCGTGATCAATTTCCACAGGTATCTATTCATCTGGAAGAAGAAAGTAGCAGCGCCTTAATTGATGCCGTTATCAATGAAAAGCTGGATATCGTATTTTTGCGTAAACCTGCTGCTATGCAGAAGAAATTGCATAGTCAACATATATTAAACGAACCATTAATGGTGGCTTTACCAAATAATCATACATTAGCTCAAACTGATGGAGCTATTCATTTATCAGATTTGGAGCCTTACGAATTTGTTCTCTATCGGCGTTTAGGTGGACAGGATTTATTTGATAATATTATGGCAAGTTGTTATCAAGCTGGTTTTAGTCCTCACGTTGTGCAGGAAGCGCCTCGTTTGACCTCCAGTCTAAACTTGATTGCGGCAGGCATTGGTTTGTCTATTGTGCCTGCATCTATTCAAGATTTCTGGAACAAGCAGATTATTTATAAAGTACTTGAAGCCAAAAAACCGTGTATTGCACCGATCTATGCTATTTACCGTGCAGACCAAATGAATATTCGAGTTCAGCATATTTTATCCTTGCTGCAAGTATCTGAGGATAAGGAGTGAGATAAAGAAAGAGATAACCATGAATCTTGCAACATTTAAGTAAGCACAACTTCTGCATAGACTTCAAGCTTCTGATCATTAGAAATTGCACCAAAGTGAATAAACTCACCTGATTCTATATTTGTATGAAAAACTTAACATATAGCTAATTGATCGATATTTCATTCATTATGAGTGAATAGAAAAAAGTTGGCATTTTATTACTTGTTTTGAATACACCATCAAATTTGATTTATTTATTTTTCAATAAAAATCAGATCATTATGTTTATTTTGGGGTGAGTTTTGCTATATTTTAGCGATAAAAAAGAACTGAGAAAAAGTAACGTGAAATCTAAATTAGGGATATGGCTGGGGTTGAGTGTCTTATTGTTACAGGGATGTGCTTCTACACCTAAAAACACTCGTATCGAAACAATGCAAAATTTTACTTCAGCTCAGGATTTAATTGTTCAAAAACAATTAAACGGGACCACAGGAACATCCAGAGCGTATATTTACGATTGGGGGCAACAACAGACTGGAGCGGAACCAGAATCCCTTTATCCACGTAAATATTTAAGTCAGTATTGTCATGCGAATGGCGGTAAATTTTCTTTATTGCATCGTAGCAATTTGAACTTGGTAAAAGACAATAATTCCAGAAAAATATTAGCCGCCAATAGCAGTGTTAAGCAGGGGATTGGTGCATATCAATGTGATCAAGGCGTTGGAAAAAGCTGGATTGTGTCAATTGAACCTGTTGCAGAAAGTAAAAGTAGTGAGATGGATAAAGCTGCAATTCGTTCAGTGAATTTGCAAACCAAAATAATGTCATTAGAGGAAAGTAAGAATTTTTACAGTAAAAATAATATAGCTTTAAACGCTGTATCTAAAAGAGTAGTTACTAATCAGACCTCGACCAAGAACAATAAACATCTGATTGAAAAAGATATGGACGCTAAAAAAGAAGTTGATCTTAAAAGAGAGGCAGATGCCAAAAAAGAGTTAGAGGCTAAAAAAGAGACTAAAACCAGTAATGAACCACAGCTAAAAAGTTCTGAAAAAGTGGCGGAAACACCGCAATCACAGCAGTTAAAATATTATGTGGCAGCACGTAAGGATTTGACCAAAGGTCAAAATCAGATCGTTGCCTGTAATAATGCTGAAAAAGCTTACAGTTATGGCAAGTTGTACAATACAAATGGAAGTAATGTATATGCTGAGTCGGGCGTATTGGTTGCAAAATGCCTAACCCATGTATCTGCTTATAAAAGCCGATTTAGCAATCCCAAAGCACGAGCTGTTGGGATTTTACAAAATCTTGCCACGAATCAGAACCATACGGGTGCCAAAAATATGCTTAAGCAAATTCAATAAGCCTCGAGTTACTTATTCCTTCGTTAAGTTTGGCCGTAAATGCGAAGTTTTAACGAAGGAGGATTTAATGAAGCTGATGATTTGGCTTAAAGTATGATCTTAGCTCCTAAAACTTTAACAAACTGTGACAGCCAGGCAGGATGAGCGGGCCAAGCAGGAGCGGTTACTAAATGTCCATCTGTGACTGCTTCTGTAACAGCAATATCTGCATATTGCCCCCCTGCTAATTTTACTTCAACTGCGCAAGCAGGATAGGCTGAGCATAAGCGTCCACGAATAATATCTGCTGCGGCCAATAATTGAGCGCCATGACAGACGGCGGCAATCGGCTTTTGTGCGTTGTCAAACTCACGGACAATTGCCACTACACGTTCATTCATTCGTAAATATTCAGGCGCACGTCCACCTGGAATGACTAACCCGACATAATCCTGTGTGTTGACTGCATCAAAATCATAATTAATGGCAAAATTATGGCCGCGTTTTTCGCTATAGGTTTGATCACCTTCAAAATCATGAATCGCCGTTGCAATATGATCACCTGCTTTTTTTTCAGGGCAAACGGCATGCACGATATAACCCAAGCCTGTTAAAAACTGAAAAGGAACCATCGTTTCATAATCTTCTGCATAGTCGCCAACGAGCATTAAAATTTGTTTGGACATGCGTTATCCTCTTTTGTTGTGTTTATGGTCAAGAAGTACAAAGGAAACATTGATATAAAGTTTTTATTAACCATAACATAAGCATCGATATGATTTAAGAGCTTCGCACAGTCACTTTAGTCGAATAAAATTAAACCATTTAGTCTTTACCAATCCATGAATGATTATTGATGTATAGGCTCTAGGTCTGGTTAAAACATCTGAGTAAATACAAGATGTAAAGTAAAAGATAGAACATAAAAGACGGATTAGAATATGAAGTACGATAAAAAAATTTCTGCACGATTGATCTTAGCCATATTGGGCAGTTGCATGGTGGTTAAAGTTTATGCATCACCACTCAAGATTCTTGATTTTAATCAAAAGCAGCTAAATGCAGTTGAGCAGCGGCAAATCTGTCAACAGGCAAAACAACTTTGTGAGCAGCCTGAAAAATGGCGAAGTCTTAAAACACCAGATCAAAGATTATGGTTACTTGTGAAAGATCATATTGCTGTGTTTACATCCTCGCAGATAGGTTTAAAGCTGGATCGACAATGGAAAATTTCTCTTGTTGAAAAAAATAAGGATGTTGATGAACAACCATTTATTTTTCCTAAACTTTTTCCAATGACTCAGACTCGTTATGCCATCGCTATGATTTCACCTTTTTCAGAAATGTATTCAGGTGGAGGGGCCAATATCGAACGTGCCAGTTTTTATGAATTGCTCGACAATGGTAAAACTAATCGCTTTATAACAGATTATCCCTTTAGTTTTAGTCGCATGATTCGTGCCTGTTTTTCCGAGCAAGACTATGAACAGTCTAAAGGCAAATGCCATGATGAAGATGGTCTAAGTCTGGATATTCGTCCAGTCAAACCGATGCTTTGGCAATTCCATTATTTTTATCGCTTGGAGGTGTCACCTGCATCAGACTCAGACGAGAAATCATATAAAGGCAGTCGCAATCTGAATATTAATTTAAATCAAGCACCACGCCAGCCCAACATTCCAGAACAGTGGAATTATACAGGGCAAGGCTAAGCGGTTTATTTACAGCCTACTAACAGATATAACGACTATATTTGTGATAGAAATAGGAAATTGTTGATTGGAGTTAAACTGATGTCACGCCTGTATTCTATGGTGCGCCGTAAATTTTCTTATTTTGGACATTCGCTTTTAATGGTTAGCGCTTTAGGCGGTACGGCACAAATGGCGAATGCTGGCCCTACGGTTGATCAACTCAGTGATTGTTTAGTTAAATCAACCACCGTGGCAGATAAAACGACTGTATTGCAATGGACATATGCGGCTTTGTCAGTACATCCAGATTTAAAAGCATTTAGTAATATTACGCCTGCACAAAAAGATCAACTTGATCAAAAACTAGCGCAAGTGTTACAGCGAATTATCGTCGAGCAATGCTCTGCACAGACCAAAGCGGTGATTCAGACTGAAGGTCTACAGGCGGTTGGACAGAGTTTTCAGCAGCTCGGGCGTGATGCTGGTGAAAGCATTATAAAAGATCCTGCGGTAAGTCAGCAGTTACAAGGTACGTTGCGTTATATTGATTTAAATAAGATTGCTATGACGTTTTTGACACCAGGTTTATTAAATAAAATTGGGTTGTAAAAATACAAAAACTTTAGCGTTGAATTTTGGCCTAAAACTGTTTTTAAATATTTTTTGAAAACTTTAAGAACAACCCGCTTAAAGCGGGTTGTTCTTTTGAAGTTTGACCAGTTTAACCAATCAATTTCTTCATTAATTCATTCACTTGAGCAGGGTTGGCTTTACCTTTCGATGCTTTCATCACTTGACCGACAAGACCGTTAAAGGCTTTTTCCTTGCCAGATTTATATTCTTCAACCATTTTTTCATTGGCTGCTAAAACGTCTTTGATGATAGCTTCAATTGCACCCGTATCAGTTTCTTGCTTCAGGCCTTTTTCGCTAATAATGTCATCAGCAGATTTGCCTTCATCCCACATAAATCCAAAGACTTGCTTGGCAATTTTACCACTGATGGTGTTATCGACAATACGAGCAATCATCCCACCAAGTAATTCGGCAGACACTGGTGAGTCCGCTAATTCTAGACCTGCTTTGTTTAAAGCGCCTGAGAATTCACCCATCACCCAGTTTGCGGCAATCTTCCCTTGGGTTGCACCACCAGAAGCAGCCACAACTGCTTCATAGAAATCGGCCATTTCACGAGAGAGCGTCAATACATGCGCGTCATATTCAGTCACAGCGAAGTTGGCGATGAAACGTTCACGGCGTGCAGCAGGAAGTTCTGGCATGGTGGCTTTAATGGCTTCAATTTGCTCATTCGCAATGATCACAGGTAACAAATCTGGGTCTGGGAAGTAGCGATAGTCGTTCGCTTCTTCTTTAGATCGCATTGAACGGGTTTCCATTTTGTTTGGATCAAACAAACGGGTTTCTTGGTCAATGGTGCCACCATATTCCAAAATTTCCATTTGACGTTCAATTTCAACATTGATCGCTTGTTCAATGAAACGGAATGAGTTGAGGTTTTTTAACTCACAACGTGTACCAAAAGGCCCACCTGGACGACGTAATGACACGTTACAGTCAGCGCGGAACGAACCTTCTGCCATATTGCCGTCAGAAATACCCAACCAACGTACAAGTGTGTGAATCGATTTGATATACGCCACAGCTTCTTCAACCGAGCGCATATCAGGTTCAGATACGATTTCAAGTAATGGTGTACCAGCACGGTTTAAGTCAATACCTGACTGACCTTCAAACTGATCATGGATCGATTTACCCGCATCTTCTTCAAGATGCGCCCGAGTAACACCAATACGCTTTACTGTGCCATCTTCAAGCTGAATATCAATATGACCCAAACCGACAATTGGATTGTCCATTTGGCTGATCTGATAGCCTTTAGGAGAGTCTGGATAAAAATAATTTTTACGTGCAAATACAGAAGCTTGATCGATGTAGGCATCAATTCCCAAACCAAAACGAATGGCAAGATTCACCACTTCTGCATTGAGTACTGGAAGCACTCCCGGCATAGCCAGATCAACCAAACTGGCTTGTGTATTGGGATCCTGACCAAATTCAGTTGATGAACCTGAGAAGATTTTAGATTGAGTTGCAAGTTGCGTGTGAATCTCAATCCCGATCACCACTTCCCAGCCATCAATAAGATTTGATTTTGGCTTTTTCTGTGCTGTTTTTGAGGTATTGGTCATTTATGCATTCTCCTCAGCAATTGCCGCACGTTGGGTGTGGAAGTTTGTGTCTTGTTGATATTGATGCACAATTGATAGCAATTGTGATTCTGACCAATAATTGCCAATGAGTTGCAAACCAACAGGAAGGCTGTTGCTATCAACTCCCACAGGTGCATTAATTGCAGGTAAACCTGCCAAGTTCACTGCAAGGGTATAAATATCACCCAAATACATTTCCACAGGAGTTAAATCTGCGCCAATTTTATAAGCAGTCGTAGGGGCGGAGGGTGCTGCAATTACATCAACACTTTCAAATGCTTTTAAGAAATCCTGTTGGATCAAACGGCGTACTTTTTGTGCTTTGACATAATAAGCATCGTAATACCCCGCAGAAAGGGCATAAGTACCGATCAAGATTCGACGTTGCACTTCAGCGCCAAAACCTTCAGAACGTGAACGCTTATACAAGTCCATCAAATCCACTGGATTTTCACAACGATAGCCATAACGAACGCCATCATAACGTGATAGGTTAGATGATGCTTCGGCAGGTGCGATCAAGTAGTAGGTTGGTACATAGCTTTCAGTCATTGTGAGATCAATCTCAACCAGAATTGCCCCCATGTCTTCGAGTTTTTTTAATGATTCTTCAACACGCGCTTTTACTTCAGGGTCTAAACCAGCCACATTGAAGTATTGCTTTGGAATCCCAATGCGTAAACCTTTTAACGATGTTGACTTCAAGTTTGCTACATAGTCATCTACTTCTTTATCAACAGAAGTTGAATCTTTGGCATCATGACCTGCAATGACATTCATCAAGTACGCACAGTCTTCAGCAGAACGAGCCATTGGTCCGCCTTGATCAAGCGACGATGCATAAGCAATCATACCGAAACGAGATACACGGCCATAGGTTGGTTTTAGACCTGTCAAACCGCAGAATGATGCAGGCTGACGAATTGAACCGCCTGTATCTGTACCCGTCGCGAAAGGTGCAAGATCAGCCGCGACAGCTGCCGCAGAACCACCTGATGATCCCCCAGGTACACGATCCAGTGCCCATGGATTTTTGGTCGCACCAAAATATGAACTTTCTGAGGTTGAACCCATGGCGAATTCATCCATATTCACTTTACCTAAAGTGACTAAACCTGCAGCTTTTGCTTTGGCAACCACAGTAGCATCATAAGGTGAAATGAAGTTGTCTAGCATTTTTGAACCCGCAGTGGTTTTAATCCCTTGAGTACAAAAAATATCTTTATGCGCTAGAGGAATGCCTGTTAGCACAGTAGCGTGACCTGTTTTTAACGCTGCATCTGCTGCATCAGCCTCAAGCAATGCCTGTTCAGGCGTCACAGTCACATAGCTTTTAATTTGCGTATCCAGTTTGGAAATACGATTAAGATAATGTTGAGTCAATTCGCGTGAAGAAAACTTGGCTTGACTCAGGCCTTCGGAAAGCTCGCGAATAGATAAGCGATGTAAATCTGTCATAAGTGAAAATTCTTTATCTTCAAATTCTAAAATATAAGGAGATGAATTAAAAATGATTCATCTGTTTTTAACTATTCAATGACGCGTGGAACCAGATATAACCCGTCTTGCGTTTCAGGTGCAACTGCCTGATATTCATCACGATGATTTGTTTCAGTCACCAGATCAGCACGTAAAGGTTGGGGATGATCAAACGGACTTTTCAGGGGTTCAACACCATCAGTATCAATGCTTTTTAGGCTTTCCATCATGTCTAAAATTTTATTTAGACTTTGAGCATAGTCGCTAGATTGCGTATCATTGAGCGACAATCTAGCAAGATTGGCAATTTGAGATACGGTTTGTGCATTTAAATCTGAATGCTGAGCATCCGATGTAGACATAACATCACCTAAGTCTGTATTAAAAATTTGCAAATAATGTGGCTTATAATAAGCGATTGACTTGTTCAAAGCATCACATTTAGTTAAAGTTGCCAACTTGCGTCCATATAAAGTTTAACTGAGAACGACCCGTGATTCTAAAACGACTAATTGGCTTGTTTTCGCCAGATCTAGCCATTGATTTAGGTACAGCAAATACACTTATTTATGCACCAGGCCGAGGCATTATATTAAATGAACCGACCGTTGTGGCGATTCGTCACAGTGGTTCGCAGAAAATTGTTGCTGCTGTAGGTCTCGATGCTAAACAAATGTTAGGTCGTACGCCAGCCAATATTTCTGCGATTCGTCCGATGAAAGACGGCGTTATTGCCGATTTTGAAGTGACCGAAACCATGTTGAACCAATTTATTGGTAAAGTACATGAAAAGCGCCTATTTCCACCAGCACCACGTGTTGTGGTATGTGTACCATGCAAATCAACTTTAGTTGAACGTCGTGCCATTCGTGAAGCTGTATTCAATGCAGGTGCACGTGATGTTCGTTTAATCGAAGAACCTATGGCTGCTGCCATTGGTGCAGGTATGCCAGTTGAACAAGCGTGTGGTTCTATGGTGGTTGATGTAGGTGGCGGTACGACTGAAATTGCCATTATCTCACTTCAAGGTTGTGTTTATGCAGATTCATTGCGCATAGGTGGTGATGTATTTGATGAACAGATTATCCATTATGTGCGTAAGGCACATGGCTGTGTGATTGGTGAAACTACGGCTGAAATCATTAAGAAAGAAGTCGGTATGGCTGTTTCTGATGGTCAGACTTTGGAAATTGAAGTTCGTGGCCGTAATCTGGCTGAAGGTGTGCCTCGTGCAATCACGGTCACTTCTGATGAGGTCATGCAGGCCATTTCTGATCCGCTACAAAGTATCGTCAGTGCAGTGAAGTCAGCACTTGAGCAGACTCCTCCAGAATTATCTTCTGATATTGCTGAACGCGGTATCGTGTTAACAGGTGGTGGTGCATTATTGCGTAACTTGGATAAATTATTGGCTCAAGAAACAGGTTTACCTGTTGTCGTTGCTGAAGATCCACTGACTTGTGTCACCCGTGGGGGTGGGAAAGTGCTTGAGTTCTTCGATAATCCGAACCATGACATGCTCTTTGTTGGTTAATACTATTTAAGGACGAGGCGGTGCAACCGAATCTTTTTTCAAGACAACCGCCATCTTTTCGCTCGTTTGTTATCGCGGTCATTACATGTCTGGTGGTGCTGTTTATTAACTGGCGCATACCTCATGTAATCAAGCCGGCGAGGGATGTCATCTATGCAGCATATAATCCCATATATGCGCTAGCCAGTTATCCTGTATTGTCGCGAGAATGGCTCAATCAACAAACCAAGTCTGAAACACAGTTACGTCGTGAAAATACTGCGATGCAAGCTGAATTGCTTCAGGCTCAGGTACGTCTACAGAAATTATCTGAACTTTCTGCGGAAAATACCCGTTTACGTGGTCTTTTGGATACGCCATTGATTATTGATGGACGTATGGAAATTGCTGAAGTCATTGGAACGGATGCAGACCCATTACGTCATATCATTATTATTAACCGTGGTGCGACCAATCAGATTAAAGTGGGCCAAACTGTTCTTGATGATAAAGGAATTATGGGACAGATTATTAATGTCTATCCGCATAGTTCACGAGTCATGTTGTTATCTGATAAAGAACATTCGCTTTCTGTGCGTCTGGAACGTACAGGCATGCGTGCGATTGTGTCAGGTACAGGTGATCTTGGACGTTTAAAAATGGAATATGTTCCAACCAGTGCCAATGTGAAAATAGGCGATAAAGTCTATAGTTCTGGATTGGGTGAGCATTTTCCTGCTGGTTATTTGGTCGGAACGGTATCGCAGGTACGTCGACATAATTCGGGCGAATTTTCCGAAATTGATGTGACTCCTGCAGCTCAATTAGCCAGTGGTCATCATGTTGTGGTTTTATTTTCTGAATCATTAGCGATGGAGCAACCCTATGCCGATCGCTAAATTAAAATTTGAAAAGCGTAAAGATCCACTGTTCATTATTATTATTTCAATTGTGATCAGTTCAGTTCTAATGGTCTATCCTTTGTCCTATGACGTTTCAGGCTGGCGACCATTAATTATGTTTCTGGTGATGATGTTCTGGGTCTTATGTCAGCCAACGTGGTGTGGTATCTGGTTCGCATTTGCTATTGGTTTATTTACCGATTTATTAATTGATTCACCCTTAGGCCTCAATGCGCTTAGTTTTGTTTTGATCACTTTTATTGTGCGTTATTTTACCCGTGAGCGACGGATTTTAACGTTTATGAATTTGTGGACGATTATTATTTTGGCGCTGATTGCTCATTTGTTTTTTATGTGGATGGCGCAAATTATGGGAGGGTTCCACTTTTCCATTGCGCGACATTGGCAGCCTTTAGTTACCAGTATTTTATGCTGGCCCATTATCTATTATTGTCTACATAAATGGCGTATTTAATTTTGGCCTCAAGCTCGCCCAGACGACAAGAGCTCCTCCAACAACTGGGTTTGCACTTTGATCTAGTTTGTCCTGATATTGATGAATCACAGCAGGAAAATGAGTCAGTCGCTACATATGTTGAACGTCTGGCGCGAGAAAAAGCCCAAGTGATCCTCAAAAAATTTCCAGATGCAGTTATACTGGCCGCTGATACAAGTTTGGGACTTGATGGTAAGATTATTGGTAAGCCAGAATCCAAAGCACATGCTTTTAAAATTTGGAAAGCGCTGTCAGGCCGTCAGCATGATGTTTTTTCAGGGATTTGTGTAGCAACAGCGACGGATATTTTTAGTGACGTCGTGCAGACTAGAGTTGAATTTCAACATTTAACTCACACAGATATGGATGATTATTGGGCAACAGGGGAGCCTGTTGGTAAAGCTGGGGCATATGCCATACAGGGAATAGCTGCTCAATTTATTCCTCGAATTGAAGGAAGTTATACCAATGTGGTGGGCTTGCCTTTATACGAGACAGTACAGTTATTAAAAAGAGTTAAGGTCATTGGGAGAAAGAGCGGCTTTGAGCAATCTATTTGATTGTACGCTTGATTTCCTTTAACTCTGGAACAAGAATTTTTATAACATTTTGAGTTTTAGTATGTCGGAAGAACTACTTATTAATGTCACGCCTATGGAGTGTCGGGTGGCATTAATCCAAAACGGAACGGTCAATGAGTTATTTGTTGAGCGTACAGTTAAACGTGGCTTGGTGGGCAATATCTATACAGGAAAAGTGGTTCGTGTATTGCCGGGAATGCAGGCAGCTTTTGTTGATATAGGATTATCCCGAACTGCATTTTTACATATCAACGATATGGTTTGGTCACGTTCCCAACCGACTCCAAATGTCTTTGAACTTTTGCATCCTGGACAAATTCTTACGGTTCAAGTGATGAAAGATATGTTGGGGACGAAAGGTGCTCGACTAAGTACAGATCTTTCTATTCCTTCACGTTATTTGGTTCTCATGCCTTATGGTAATCATATCGGGGTCTCGCAGAGAATTGAATCTGAAGAAGAACGTGATCGCTTGCGCAGTATGATTGAACGTATTCAGAAAGAACACCATTTGCCAGGGAGTGTGATTGTTCGCACAGCCGCAGAAGGAATTGATGAAGCTTCGATTACACAAGATATGTGTTATCTGGCAAAGCTGTGGGAGTTTATTCAGCGTAAACAAAAAGGTGGCGTTGTTCCCAACCTTATTTTTGAAGAACTACCTTTGCCACAGCGGGTGATTCGTGATTTGGCCAATGAAGAAACGTCTAAAGTGTATGTCGATTCACGTGAAATTCATGCAAAACTAGTTGAGTTTATTGATGAATTTGTTCCTGATATTAAGAATCGTTTGATTCACTATCCGGGTGAACGTCCCTTATTTGATCTGTACAATGTTGAAGAGGATATTCAAAAGGCCTTACAGACCCGTGTGGCACTAAAATCTGGCGGCTACCTGATGATTGATCAGACTGAGGCCATGACTACGATTGATGTCAACACAGGTTCCTATGTAGGTGGGCGTAGTTTAGAAGACACAGTATTTAAAACTAATATGGAAGCGACACAAGTCATTGCGCGTCAGTTAAGACTTCGTAATCTAGGTGGCATTATCATTATTGATTTTATTGATATGCAGGAAGCTACGCATCGCGAAGAAGTCATGCGCCAGCTAGAAAAAATGCTAGAACGTGATCATGCTAAAACCAAAATTACTCAGGTTTCTGAGCTGGGGTTAGTGGAAATGACTCGTAAACGTACACGTGAGTCGTTAGAACATTTACTTTGTGAGTCGTGCCCGACCTGTCAAGGACGAGGTTATGTGAAGACAGCGGAAACAGTGTGTTACGAGATATTTCGAGAAATTTTAAGATATACCCGGGCTTTTGAATCCAAGAGTGGCTTTACTGTCGTTGCTCATCCAGCGGTGATTGATCGATTATTAACTGCAGAAGCTACGGCTGTCGCAGATTTGGAGCATTTTGTGAATCGTGTCATAAAATTTCAAGTCGAAAATTTATACACGCAAGAGCAATATGACATCATTTTAAGTTGAAATTGTAACAGGATTTCGCTTAATCCTTGTTACAACTGAAATTTTACTTTCGCCTGCGAATTTTAAATACTAGACACATCCAGTAGCCAAAGACAAATTCTCCCTTTTTAGACGTCTTAGCAAGTAGAGGTTCTCTAGCATGAATGTAAGTGAAAGATTACTTGGTCAAGGTTTGAAGCATGTGATGGACAGCAGCCATGTTGTAAACACGTGTTATATGGTGGACGATCAAGGTAAAGAAGTACAAATTACCACCGCGATGATTCGCTCAGTGTGTCATCAATTACTCAAACAATGTCGTACAATTAAAAAATAAGGGGCATATTCAAGCCCCTTTTTTTAGCTTAATAAAAACTTAACTGGCTGCAATTACTTCATTTTCCCGCTTTTGCATACTTTCTTTTTCAGCAATCAATTGTTCAAAACGAAGAATTTCATCTTCTAGATGCGTCAATAAGTTTTGCATGCGTGGTAATGCATTACGACAAGCCGTTAAGCCGACTTCAAGTTTATCTAGATAACTGGTCATCGTAATGTTAAGCGCCTGCCCATCTAACACAATTGACGCAGGGTAGAGTGCATCCAGTTTTGCTCCATTCCAATAAAGCGGCTCACGTGGGCCAGGAACATTGGAAATGACCAGATTAAATGCTTGATGTTTTGGCATCATACCAGAAAGAATATTAAGTCCAGCCGCACCGTATACCACAGCACTATAATTTAAAATCTGATCACTGGTCATGCGTTTAAAGCGTTGTTTAGCATTCTGTACGCTGCGACGAATAATCTCAAGACGTTCTACAGGATCATCTTTGTGTGTCGCCAGATTGGCTAGAATCATGGTGATTCGATTGCTTACGTCAGAGTCGTCACTGCGTAATGACGCTGGTACCATCGCAATTAATGGTTTATTCGGTAAACTTTGATGGCTAATCAGATATTCACGTAAAGCGCCAGAACAAACCGCCAAAACAATATCATTAATCGTGACATCAAGAGATTTGGCAATTTGGCGAAAGCGATCCAGCTCAAACGATTGCGCTGCAAATCGACGCGAAGAACTAACCCGCTGATTTAGTATTGAACTAGGTGCCTGAAAACTCGATACATAATCTGGATTACGCCCAAAGTCTTTCAGCAAGGTTTGAGAAAGTTCTTGTATGACACGCGGTGCCGCTTCAAATTGACCTTTTAAACCTGTCAGGATTTTTTTGACTCGACCTGTTTTAGGTTCTTTCAAACGCTTTGCCCGTTTCCCTTCAACACACCAAGGCGGAACGATACTTTTTTCTGTAGGATCATGCGACAATGATTTCTCAATCAAGCGCATACCTGCTACGCCATCCACCATTGCATGATGGATTTTGAAGTACATAGCAAAACGGTTGCCTTCAATTCCTTCAATGATATTGCATGTCCAGAGCGGCTTTGCCCGATCAATAAGGGTACTATGTTCCTGAGAAATATAGATTAATAACTCACGAATACGTCCCGGATGCGGCAGAGAAACATGACGAAAATGATGATCGAGATCAAACTCTTCATCTTCATCCCAAAACAGACCATTCAGGCGATTGTTAAAGGGTGGAACAGGAATTGACTTGGATTTGCGAATATCATCCACCAGATCCTGCATAAATGTATCTGGAGCATTTTCTGGAATTTCAAATAAAAACAGACCCCCTACGTGCATAGGTTGTTGTCTTTTTTCAAGTGATAAGAAAATGAAGTCAATGGGATGTAATGGGCGCATAGCTTGGATTGCCTCACTGCAATTATATCAATAACCTTTGATGAGCTAAGTTTTTAGAATTATAGAACACGTATCAGGTATAAGTGTATGACTAGTATATAAGCAACAATGTACATAAAGCCAATAAATTGTGAAGAATGGCGGGGTTATAAAAAATTCTAGATATTTTTATAAATTTAAATTTATTGAGCAAATGCTTTATTAGTTTAAAAGAAAGAAATTAATAGGAATGTTAGGTATTAAGTCATTCAAAGACAGTCGCCTAAATGACTGTCTTTACCATATAGATTGATATTTCCAACCGATTAATGACTAAGGTGTAAACCGCATTCACGGTGTTCTTCACCTTTAGTTGGGTCAAAATAGTCTTCATTATCAGGCAGATTATGTTTTTGCATATATTCCCAAAGATCTTTAGATGTCCATTTGAGTAAAGGAGCAACCTTAATCAGTCCATCTGGGTTAATACTGACCGCATCCATTTCTGCACGAACAGCAGTATCTGTTGCACGTAATGCAGTGAACCAGACTTTAGGTGCCGTTTCACGTAGTGCGCGCTCAAAAGGTTCTAACTTTACTTCTGCGGTGAATGCTTCATGTTTAGGATCGTCCAGAGCGGGTACTGATCCCTCCAATGCCTCTCGGTGAGCACGGGAACGTTTTGGTAGATAAGTAAGTAGATTTAGATGAAGTAATTTACTAATTTCATCAACATATTTATAGGTGGTTTCGGTGTTGTAACCATTATCCATCCATACCACCTGAATGTCGGGTTTAACACGCGTAAGCATATGCAAAATCACCGCTTCAAACGGACGAAAATTGGTAGTGACAATTGCTTTTTCATTTAGGCTAAGTGCCCATTCAATCAGCTTTTCGGCATCATCGCCTAATTCTGCATTGATACGATCTAAATCTAAACTCATTCCAGTGTTGCCTTATCAGATGTCAACTCATTTTGCAGATTATTATAATCTATTTCGGAGCGTCAACCTGAATAATCAGTCAATTTGAATCTAAAAGATCATGTTTACAAGAAAATCTACATGCTAAACTAATGCAATTTTTAAATCCGCTGGAGTAAGCATGGAAATCGTTTGTTTAGACTTGGAAGGGGTTTTGGTTCCTGAAATCTGGATTAATTTCGCAAAAAAAACGGGAATCAAAGAGCTTGAAGCCACCACACGCGATATTCCAGATTATGATGTGTTAATGACACAGCGCTTAAATATTTTAAAACAACATGGTTTAGGCTTAAACGATATTCAGGCTGTAATTGCGGAAATGGGACCGTTACCGGGCGCAAAAGAGTTTGTGGAATGGGTACGTACCCATTTCCAATTGATCATTCTTTCAGATACATTTTATGAGTTTGCTCATCCCTTAATGCAACAATTAGGTTGGCCAACAATTTTCTGTCACAAGTTAGAGATAGATGATAACGGTATGATTACTGCTTACAAACTTCGCCAGCCAGATCAAAAACGAGAAGCGGTTAAAGCGTTACATGGCTTGAATTTTCGTGTGATCGCAGCGGGTGATTCTTATAATGACACTACAATGCTGGGTGAAGCAGATCATGGTTTCTTATTTGATGCGCCAGACAATGTCATTGCTGAATTTCCTCAATTCCCAGCCATTCATGGCTATGAGGCATTGAAAGAAGCCATCCGTTCAGTTTCTCAGCGTAATATCCCTGCTTAATCGTTTTGTTTGATAAAGCAAAACTAAAGGTGCTCAAAGCGCCTTTAGTTTTAGGTATTATTTTTTAGGTTTATGATTTAGAAGCGATAACCGATTTTTAAACCATAAGCGATTGCATCATTGTCTTTAAAATCTGCAACATATTCACCGCCACCTGCTTGGGCACCTGTTTGTGCTTTAGCATCGCCCAACCAGAAATATTTTACCCCACCCGCGATGAAATAATTTGGAGCTGGACTGAATTGGACACCTAAGCCCACATTCCAATAACCTTCTGTTGGTCCAAGTGTTGTAACAGGATTACCTGAACCAGAATCCCAACCGACAGAGACATTCCCAGCCCATTGTTCATTTAACTTGCGACCAACACCGACATTTGCAGACCATTGATCATCTGAATATTGTACCAAATTGAAACCATTTGGTCGGTTTACTAATGGTCCAATCGCTTCTGAAATTAGACCAAACTTATAAGGTTGAATTGAGAAGTTTTTCCAGTTCACCCAACGTACATTGGCAAAGGCAACTGTATCAGCCATAATTCCTGTCTGGAAATCAAGATTGACGGATTGAGGAGTTGTAATTTTTGTTTTACCAGAAGCTGCTGCAATCGCCTGAGCCGCCGCCGCCCCATTGCTGCCTAGTAACGCAAGCGCTGGTAGAGTTGGAATATTTTCATTAATATTTACATCATGATCAATTTCAGAACGATAAGTTAATGATGCTTTTAATGCAATTTCTGGGATTTGAAATGCCAAACCTGCTAACCATCCCACACCGCTTGTTTCTTTGATATTTGCGTCATAACCATTGTAAAGACTATAAGCTTGACCACGTAAGCTTACATTTCCTTTAACAGTTTGATAGACAGGTCCACCATAAATATTCCAGTTCTGATTTGGTTGAAAACCCAATACCATAGATAGATTTTGAGTATCAACTTCAACTTTGGTATTGCCTTTACCTAAAGTGCTGTTTACTGCATTAATGCCAGCATCGACTTGATTAGTGATGCCTTGTTTTACACCAGTATCGATTGTATTTTTAACAGTTTCGTTATTGTTATAACCGTTCAAAGTTTGCTGATATATAGCCTGACCTTGTGTAGTTGAAAGATCAATACCTTGTGATTGTAAAGCTAAACCTACCCGCTGCTCTGCAGTTAAAGCATTAAAGGTTGAGTTAATTGTACTATCACGGATTGCATTTAAACGTTCAGCTGGCAAAATTGTATCTGTTGCTGGATTTGATACAAATACGTTATTACCTGAATACTCGGCTTTTGCTCCAAATGGCTGATCGTAAAGTAAGCCGAATGAAAAATTATTAGTGAGTTGAAGTTTTATGGCTGCATTTGGGAAATAATAGTCTTCAGCCATATCGCCTATATTGCGTCTTGTTTCACTAGTACCAGCTTCTTGTCCTGATACATTCGGGTCTAAAAATGAAATGCCAGCTTCAAAATAGTTGCCTGGCTGTAAAAAAGCAGACATTGATTGTCCAGAGCGGTCCATAGCAGCTGCAAAAACCCCTGTTGCAGGTAGTGATGCCAAGATCATAGCGGTTGTTAAATGTTTTAATTTCATTCAAATCTTTCCTTGAACAACAAAATAATTTATTGCTTATTTCCAAGCATTTACATTTTTAATTTTGGA
The DNA here is from genome assembly GCF_016624945.1 of Acinetobacter sp. S54. Lineage (GTDB taxonomy): Bacteria > Pseudomonadota > Gammaproteobacteria > Pseudomonadales > Moraxellaceae > Acinetobacter. The sequence continues at coordinate 90,000 of NZ_JACVUI010000010.1, forward strand.
GAAATGAGTTTAATGTATCTGTATTCATCCTTACTCCATGCAACAAAAATAACACAATTAAAATAAGAGTAAATGCTCTATAAGGCTACATAAGTTAAAAAAATAATACTTGCAATAGTTTGATACTATTTTCTTAACAGTATTAAAAAATAAAACAATAATTAAGTTTTTATAAATCAATAGTTTGAAATTATTTTTTAAATATACGATTGTCTTTTTTTACTGAAAAAGTGGACGCTATAGTCAAAGATTTTTATTTTTAATTAAGATCTAAATTTTCATTTGTCTGTTATTTGTCCATTTCTGTGAGGGTGATTTGTTTTTTTGCGTATTTTATTTAAGTTTAATTTAAGATTTTTATTTTTTTGCTATAAGCGAAAATCTTCAGAAATACTTAATAAAAAGAATAGACCACCTAGTCGATATTTTTAAAAGTCCATTTATTAATTTCACCTCTATTAAAAGAAAGGTTTTATTCCATTCCTAATTGACAATTCACCATCCATTTTATACCAAATTGATCAGTAAACGCGCCATACAATGCACCCCAAAAGGTTTTTTGTAGTGGCATTTCGACTAATCCTGCCATCGATAAAAGATTAAATAATCGACGAGTTTCTGTTTCATCATTTTCTAAATTAATTGAAATATAGTGGTTATTTCCTTTATTTAAAATCGCATTTGCTGGACTGCAAAACTGTTCATTGACATCTGAACCCATAAGAACTGTAAATTCATTAATAGTCAAAGAAACATGCAATATCAAGTTTCTTTGGGACTCTGATAAGACCACGCCATCTTGTGCGGGTAGGTCTGCGTATCGAGTCATCATGGCAAATTCGCCACCAAAAACAGATTGGTAAAAATTAAAAGCGGCTTCGGCTTCACCATTAAAGTTGAGGTAATGATTGAGTTGCATAGGGAATTGTCCTGATTATTTTTATTGTTACCTCATTAATGTAATTTAGAGTTAGATAAAAAACAGTCTAATTTTGTATCTACACCACAAAAAATCCCGCCGAAGCGGGATTAAAAATTATGAAGACTTAAAGTAATTCTATGGCAATAGCCGTTGCTTCCCCTCCGCCGATACACAATGCAGCAATCCCTTTTTTCCCACCGGTGCGTTTTAGTGCATGTATTAATGTCAAAATAATACGCGAACCAGTCGAACCTACAGGATGTCCTAAAGCACAGGCACCGCCATTAATATTGACTTTTTCAGCATCAAGTTTGAAATCATCGATGGCACACATTGTCACCATGGCAAATGCTTCATTGATTTCCCAAAGATCGACATCTTGAGCATCCCAACCCGCTTTTTTAAGGACTTTGTCAATTGCGCCAACAGGGGCAATAGTAAATTCAGATGGGTGTTGAGAGTTGGATGCAGTTGCTACAATTTTGGCTAAAGGTTGTAAACCGCGTTGATTAGCAATTTCACTAGAAGTTAGTACCAGTGCTGAAGCACCATCTGAAATTGAACTAGCATTGGCTGCAGTAATTGTTCCATCTTTGGCAAAAGCCGGTTTTAAAGATGGGATTTTATCAATTTTAGCATTTAAAGGTTGTTCATCCTGATCAATTGTAATGTCACCTTTACGTGATGAAACAGTGACAGGAACAATCTCATCCTTAAAATAGCCTTCGGTGATCGCTGTTTGAGCTCGCTTAAGTGAACGAATGGCAAATTCATCCATTTGTTCTCGAGTATAGCTGCGAGTATTGGCCATATCCTGAGCAAAGGAACCCATTAAACGACCTGTTTCAGCATCTTCAAGACCATCAAAAAACATATGATCTTTAATTTCACCATGACCCATACGATATCCTGCCCGAGCTTTAGGCAAAATATAGGGTGCATTTGTCATTGATTCCATACCGCCAGCAACGACAATTCCAGCACTTCCTGCTTTGATCATATCTGTAGCTTGCATAACAGCTTTCATGCCAGAACCACACAGTTTATTAATGGTTACAGCACCAGTAGAATCAGGTAGCCCCGCTTTACGCATGGCTTGACGGGCAGGACCCTGTTTTAGACCCGCGGGTAACACGCATCCCATAATCACTTCTTCAATATCTGCTGGTACTAAGCCAGCACGTTGAACAGCTTCACGTATAGTAACGGCACCCAGTTCAGGTGCTGTCGAAGATGCTAAAACGCCTTGAAAGCCGCCCATTGCTGTACGTGCGCCATTTATAATTACAATATCTGTCACAATCATTTCTCCCAAAATCACTTAATAATTACGTTTTCAAAGCAGTATAGTAAAAAAGTAGATTGATAAAAGTGACCTAAAAGACCACAACCTCGACTGCCCAGTTTTCTTAACAGCTGGTCAGAGATTCATTGCGAGCATGTCCCATTCGACTGAGTGTTAGCTTGAGGTAATGAGGATAATGATGTGAGCAATAACGAAAAGAACCATTTGAAGCCAGAGGAAGACCTGAATTCCCTTCAAAAATAATTCTTTTATTGCCAAATCCCTGCCAAGATAATGTGCCATATTTTAATTGCAAACTTTCTATAGCTAACACCGTTTCATCCAAATCGTAGTTACGGTTTTTATTCTGATCGATAAATAAAATATAACCGTTCGTCCAATTATTATCACATTCATGAAAGGTACTGGTTGCGCATAAAATTATATTCTTTCTATAAAGCAATGATTCATGCTTAGCCTTTTGTATATGGCGTGTGAGCATTTGGGGTACTTTTTTTGCCTCTTGTGATGCCATGTATTGGTGATAAGAGGGGATTGCAAAGGAAGCAATTACAGCAATGATTGTTAATACAACACTTATTTCGATTAACGAAAAACCATCATTTATCTTTTTCATGTTAAAGATACGTCCATCTTGTGTAACTTTTTTTGTTTTTTAACAGTAGATTAAGCAAAAAAGATTGAAAAAAAGTTTGAGTTGAAATATTTATTACTTTAAGCGTTTGAATGCTGCTAAAATAAAGAAAGCGTGAAGATAAGCTATTCACAACAATAAATTGAGTAGAAAGTTACCGAATTACAACGGAAATTGTAAGTAATTTTGTCAATAATTTACTTGATTAAAGTTATCAAGCACTTGGAAATCAGTTTAAGTGTTTGTATGATTCAACGTGAGTAGCTTAAAAATAATACTGGGGTATATAAAAAGTTATCTCAGGGCCATAAAAATTTTAGGCTGAGCTTGAACAACAAACAATTTGTTTATCTCTGGAGGATATCCATGAAATTGAGTCGTATTGCACTTGCTACTATGCTGGTTGCTGCTCCATTCGCTGCTGCAAACGCTGGCGTAACCGTTACTCCTTTATTGTTAGGTTATACTTGGTATGATACTGACCACAACAATGACAAACTTACAGCTGGTCCTGAGTTACAAGACGATTTATTCGTTGGTGCTGGATTAGGTGTTGAGTTAACTCCTTGGTTAGGTTTTGAAGCTGAATACTCTCAAGTAAAAGGTGATCTTGACGGTGTTCCTGGAAATCCTGGTGCAGAATACAAACAACAAAACATTGTTGGTAACTTCTACGCTACTTCTGACCTCATTACTAAAAACTATGACAGCAAAATTAAGCCTTACGTATTGTTAGGTGCTGGTCAAGCTAAATATGAGTTTGACGGTGGCTATGCTGATAAGAAAGATACGATTGGTAATGCGGGTGTTGGTGCTTTCTGGCGTCTAAATGATGCATTGTCTCTTCGTACTGAAGCTCGTGGTACGTATGACTTTGATGAAAAATTCTGGAGCTATACTGCTCTTGCAGGTTTAAACGTAGTTCTTGGTGGTCACTTGAAACCAGCTGCGCCAGTAGTTGAAGTTGCTCCAGTTGAGCCAACTCCAGTTCAACCTCAACCACAAGAGTTGACTGAAGATCTTAACATGGAACTTCGTGTATTCTTTGATACCAACAAATCAAACATCAAAGATCAATACAAACCTGAAATCGCAAAAGTTGCTGAGAAGTTAGTTGAATACCCTAACGCAACTGCTCGTATCGATGGTCACACAGATAACACTGGTCCTCGTAAGTTAAACGAACGTTTATCTTTAGCTCGTGCTAACTCTGTTAAATCAGCTCTTGTAAACGAATACAACATTGATGCTTCTCGTTTATCTACTCAAGGTTTTGCGTGGGATCAACCGATTGCTGACAACAGCACTAAAGAAGGTCGTGCAATGAACCGTCGTGTATTCGCTACAATTACTGGTAGCCGTACTGTAGTCGTTCAACCTGGTCAACAAGCTCAATAATCTGAGTTTTTGATTGAAAAAGAGCAGCTTTAAAGCTGCTCTTTTTATATGTGTTGATTTAGGTAAGAAGCTGTTTCAGCATTTCTTCATAAATTTCTGCCAAAGGTTCTAGATCCGCAACATTTACATGTTCATTAACTTGATGAATTGAGGCATTTAGTACACCTAACTCTAAGACTTGTGCGCCAGTAGGTGCGATAAAACGTCCATCAGACGTACCGCCAGTGGTAGATAACTGAGTTTCTGTTCCGGTAATTTTTTTAATTGCATGTTTTGCTGCATTAACCAATTCGCCGACGGGCGTTAAAAATGGTAAACCTGATAGTGTCCAGACAATGTCATATTCAAGTCCGTGTCGATCTAGAAGGTCTATAACGCGCTGTTTTAAAATTTCTGCGGTGACTTCAGTGGAGTATCTAAAATTGAAGGTCACTTCAAGTGTGCCAGGTACAACATTGGTTGCACCTGTCCCTGAATGGATATTAGAGATTTGGAACGTTGTTGCTGGGAAATATTCATTACCTTCATCCCAAATAGTTTCACACAGCTCATGAATGGCAGCAGCGGCTAAATGAATAGGGTTGCGAGCTAAATGGGGATAGGCTACGTGCCCTTGTTTACCTTGAACCGTTAAAACAGCATTGAGTGAACCGCGACGTCCATTTTTGATAATGTCGCCTAACTGATGTGTGCTTGAAGGTTCACCTACGAGACACCACGTTATTTTCTCATTACGGGCCTCAAGGGTTTCAATTACTTTAACTGTACCATTGATAGAAGGTCCTTCTTCATCTGAGGTAATAAGATAAGCAATTGAGCCTTTATGATCTGGATACTTTTTAACAAAACGTTCAGTGGCAATCACCATCGCTGCTAACGCAGTTTTCATATCTGCTGCACCACGTCCATACAGTATTCCATTACGAATTTCGGGCTGAAATGGATCGGTTTCCCAAGCGTGTAAGCTACCTGTCGGTACGACGTCAGTATGACCTGCAAAACAAAACACAGGTGACTGCGTGCCACGACGCGCCCATAAATTATCAACATCTTCAAAACGCATATGCTCGATTTGAAAACCAGCCTGAGTAAGACGGTCAGCCATAATATTTTGACAATTATGATCGACTGGCGTGACAGAAGGTTGGCGTAGAAGCTCTAAACTGAGGTCTAAGGTATCTGATAAAGTCATAGGGAAGAATTTGGCAGTGAAAAACTGACAGTTATAATAGGCTAAACTGCTGAATCTGGGTACGTATAAATGAAAAAACCTTATCATTCGATAAGGTTTTTAAAATGTAATTAGATGACTTACATTTTGTCTTGAGTTTTTTGCGCTGTATTCGTTACTGCATCTCCAGCTTTAGATACATCTTTTCCCACGCCTTTGAAAGTATTACAACCCGTTAATACAAAAGCAACCATCATTGATGCAACTAAGATTTTTTTCATCATCTATCTCCACTTTAGATTTAATTCTGATGTACTTCAAAGATTAAAAACTAATCATGAAAATAAACATGAGTGTTTGATAGTAAATGTGTTAAAAAGTGTTTCAGAAGAGAATTGTTCTTGTAAATAAGTTATTTATAGGTCATTAAGTGTTGCCGATACATGTAATATTGAGCAAAGTGATGAGGCCCTTTGTATAAGCCATTTGTCCACCATTTTGCTTGTGATGAGGAAGGAACGTGATTAGGGCATAACCATTCATGACGCGTTAAACGATAATAATCTGGCCTTATTTGACTTCCCCATTGCCCTAGTTGTCTTTGTGGTTCAATCCAGTCTAAATTCATAGTAGTTTCTAGGAAGGATTCAGGTAAATAAAGTTGACCTTTTAGTACAGCATAACGTTTTTGGATCACATGATGATCGACTTGTTTAAACTGAAATTGGCGTTGAGTAAAATGATTTAGTTTTTTAGACAAAGTGTCATCACGATTTAGTCCAAACCAAAACGGTAGAGTAAAATCAGCTTCGCCTAAATAATATTTTAAAGCGACTTCCCAGTGTTCAATTTCGTTTGTATTGGTATTTAAAAGAAGAAAATCAAGTTCTCCCAACGTCTTGGCGTGATCTGTTTTTTGGATGCTATGACCTAAAAGTTGGTAAGGATGATACTCATAATCTTGTAGCCAGAACCAGAGTAGATACTCAAAACGCAAACCTAAACGGGTGCTTTTTAGTTGATTAAGAAAATCAAATAATGGTTCTGGATGCTGGTCAAGCCTAAGCAAGCGCTGTTGATAGGCGATAAATTGTGTTTGCCAGAAATGTGGCATGTGTAAATCGAAATTGTAGCTAATGCTTAGTTCATCGGGAATACTTTTTATAATATTCGGACTGGCTAGACAAAACGCCAGTTGACGTACACTGGGTTGTTTGAACTTTAACCATGGTTCAAAATATTCATTCATGAAAAGAGAAATGGGCATAACAACCTAATGCAATAATTTAAATTAGAAATAAGCAAATAACATATAAAACTTTTATACTAGGCGGCGCGTAAGCAATTTTAGGATTCAATATGAAAACGTTGTTTTGGCGAAGCCTTGTAGTGATATTTATCACACTTGGTATTATTGGTGCAATTTTGCCTGGTATGCCAACAACGGTATTCTTAATTTTGGCGGCTTGGGCGGCGTCAAAAGGCTGGCCCCAAATGGATGCATGGTTACTTAATCATCCTAAATATGGGCCAACCTTACGCAATTGGCGTGAACATGGCACAGTCCCTCGTAGAGCTAAATGGATCGCCAGTATCATGATGCTTATCAGTGGCATTATTATGCTATTTACTAATGCACCATTTTGGGTAAAAGTTTTTACTGATAGCATTATGTTTATTGTTGCAGTGTGGTTATGGCTCCGTCCTGAACACCGTTAAAAAAGCAATACTTTTAGCGGCACAAGACCTTGCATAATATATTCCTCCTGTCCGCATATTTAAAATCGAGAAATAAAATGTCTTATACGCTAGAACAGGCAGATATTTTGATTGATTTAGAACAGCAGCTTCTATATCTACCCAAACACAATAAATTATATTTGATTTCTTCAGGTAAAAATGGAATTGGCGAGCAAGAAAACTCAGGTAAGACACCACGCGGTTGGCATCAAATTGCTGAAAAATTTGGTGAAAACCTGCCTGTTAATACCGTTTTTATCGCACGTCAACCTACAGGCGAAATATATTCTCCAGCGTTGTCGCTTGAAAACCCACAACGTGATTGGATTTTATCCCGAATTCTTTGGTTAGATGGGCTTGAACAGGGCTTTAATCAAGGACAGGGGTGTGATAGTAAACAAAGGTATATCTACATTCATGGAACACCTGATAGTGAGCCGATGGGAATCCCTGTTTCACATGGCTGTATTCGCATGCGTAATCAAGATGTCATAGAGATATTTGATTTGATGGAAAGAGGGGCTCTGGTTTATTTATCTGAATCAAAAATTGAGCCATTCATTCCTGTACACAAAGATTCGTAATCTTTTAAAAAAGGATATTGAATCTGTAATCTAATGAGGTGATGATTTCTAAAGATCATAAATAAGCATTTGATGTTTAAATAAAACACAGAATTTTCAGGTTTTTCTATCGAATCACCTATTTTTTAATCATTCACGCCAGATTTTGAGAAAAGAAAGGGAAAAGCGTTTGACACGCTGATTAGATTCTCTATAATGCACCTCACAAACGATGAAGACGTTAAGGGCGCTTAGCTCAGTTGGTAGAGCGTCTGCCTTACAAGCAGAATGTCGG
>NZ_JACVUI010000011.1 GCF_016624945.1 Acinetobacter sp. S54
CATCACCGCCGATGAGTGCGCATTCTACAGCATTCCCCTAGCCATGCAACCCCTTTTTAAAGAGTTTGGTTGCGTATGTTTATTTTTTAACCTTTTTATCTTTTTTATAACATTTTTTACCCAGATTTGTTTTAATACTCGCTATGATCTAATCATTCAATAGAACCATCTTTCATATAGAATGGTATAAAATCTTGCCTCAATAGGCGCTTAAGGATTCTTATGCATTACTCAAAACTCGTTTTTATTGGACTTCTTTCAACAAGTTTGTCTTTTCATCTTTTTGCTCAAGAGAGTACAAATGATGTCGCGACTGATGCTGTAGAAGACGTATCTTCTATACCTGAATCCGATACACCAGAACACCGTGCACGCTTTCAAAAGTTAAAGGATCTCAAAGATGACCTTAAAAATGTAAAGGCAAGTGACTTTAAGGTGAATGCCAATGCAGCACAACCGGATGAAGTCAAAGATCCTTTACAACCACTGAACCGTCAATTTTATGCATTTAATGATGCGCTCGATCGAACTATTGTTCGTCCAATTGCGGTTCAATATACGCAAAAAACACCTGAACAAGTTCGTGGCTCTTATCGGCAATTTCGTAAAAATCTGGGTGAACCGTGGAATGCTGTAAATCAGTTGATTCAGGGACGCCCTTCCCGTGCAGCAAAAACATTAGGCCGCTTTACTATTAATACCTTAACTACATTCGGTCTGGCTGATCCAGCACGTCGATTGGGCTTACCTGCCGAAGAAGAGAGCTTTGGTGTGACGCTAGGCTATTATGGTGTTCCATCAGGGCCATTCCTCATGTTGCCATTTTTTGGCCCAAGTACTTTACGTGACGGTTTTGGTCTAGCTGTAGATAGTCAAACACGTCCACAAAAATATATTATGGATGATCAAGACGGCTTATATTGGTCTACCAATATGCTACAGGCTATTGATACTCGTGCTCAAGTGCTGGATATTGAACAAATTTTGCAGGGCGATAAATATGCGGTGATTCGTGATTTATATTTACAACGCAAAAACTTCCAGATTGCAGAGAAAAAAGGTAACTCAGCAGAACAGATCCAGTTTATCGATGATGATTCAGATGACAATTCTGATGATTCAAGTAATCAGAAATAAGCTTTAACTTACATGATGTATTAATTTAAGATTGTTAGATCGTGAGTTTTTCTAGCAATCTTTTGATTTCTATAGTACATCTATATAGTAAATGTGATTATTGATAAGGCTCCATTTAATCGTCTATGTATTTTATTCAACCGACACGTTCAGTCCCTCATTTAGATCAAGCCATTGATGAGCTACCGAGCCTACAAGTCATTCACATAGATGATCTGGAACTATATGACCCTACGATTATCGCTATTGCCGACGTTCAGGATTTTTTACATTACCAATGGTCATTACCAACGGTCGTTATTGCACATGAAGACGAAGGCGCAGCACTTGCTCAGGCTTGGCAACTTGGAGCTCTAGCTGGCTGGATTTGGGGAAAATTACCTCAAAATCCTGTAGAAGCCTTATTTCAGATCGATGCTCAATACAAGCGTAATCAAGACAGCCGAGATCTTCCTGCTGCCGCAGATTTGCAAAGAAAACTTCTACCTAATGCGCTTGATTTACTTGATTATAAAATTGAAACTTTTTTTCAACCGTCTGCGTATTTATCAGGTGACTGGTATGATTACTGGAAACTAAATGATAAAGAAGTCTTGTTTTATTTAGCTGATGTTTCTGGTCATGGTGTGACTAGTAGTTTACTTACCTCATGGATGGCAGCTTTTCATGGTCGCTCCAAAACACCACGCGAATTAATCAAAAAACTAAATGGAATGTTGTTACAAGAGAATATCGAAAAACATATTACGATGGTTGCAGGGATCTTAAACCTGCAAACACATCAGATTCGCTGGACTAGCGCGGGACATTATCCTCCTCCAATTATTTTTGAACCGAATCAACCACCAAAAATTTTAAATACCAGTAGTTTTCCATTGGGATTAACCGATGATCTGGAAATTGAGGAATTTGAATGTACGCTAAACCGTCATACCCGGTTTATTATTTGTTCAGATGGCGCACTTGAACCTTTTGACGGTGGGCTGAATGAGCAGTTTGCTCAATTGGTTGATCATTTGCAAAAACAGTCTTTTAAAGCACCTGAACATGTTGCCGATGACATTGCTATCTTGAGTCTTTGTCGACTGAATTAATTTTATAATCAATAAGATACATTTCAATCAATATTTATAGCACTGTTAGATACTTGAGTATCTATGCGCCCTATGTGATAATTTTGCAATCCTTCTCTGAAAATGGCATTTATATGTCAACAGGTCATGTTGAATATGCAAGCTTGAATGGAACGCATATTTTCAAACTTATTGGTGAAGTACGCGCCCAGTCTTGCATAAGTCTAGACAAACTTTTAAATCGAATTGAACAACAGAAAAATGTGGTTGGTGCAATTGTCGATTTAACTGAAACAACTTTTATTGATAGTACGGTTCTTGGAATATTGGCAAAGCTAGGTTTAAAACTGAAGCAGATTCATCATATTCAGGCAGTCATGCTCTCAACCAATCCGGATATTACGACTCTGGCCAACAGCATGGGGCTAGGGCAGGTTTTTGTCATTTTAAATTATTGTAAAGAACCTCAAATGTGCACGCATGAATTATGTGAAGAGGAAATCACACATAATGCTATGTTAAAAACCGTTCTTGATGCCCACAAAACGCTAATGCAACTGAACGAAAACAACCAAAATATGTTTGAACCATTGGTGAAACAACTTCAAAAAGAGCAAGATACACTGGATCAGGTATCTCCTAAGCAAAACGCTTAGCCTTCTCATATTTCCAGGATAAAATCTAGCGATGACTTTACTCTCTGTTGCTCAAATGAATTCTCAAAATGACATTGAAGATAATTTTCGTGTCATTGATTCATTGATTCAACAGAGTAAAGCTGAACATGCTGAACTGGTTGTATTTCCTGAAAATTTTGTTTGTTTCGCAGCGGGTAAACAGCGCGAAACTGCGGCACAATTTGAAAGTATTCAGCAACGACTAGAGCAACTTGCACAGCAATACAATATTTGGATCATTGCAGGAACATTACCCTGCCCCTTTCGTCCTGATGGGACAATCATTCAGGATGGGCGTGTACGCACAGTAAGTTTATGTATTAGTCCTGAACGTACAGAAGCGCGTTATGACAAAATTCATTTGTTTGATGTGCAAGTCGGTGATGCTGTCGGAGGTTATCAGGAATCTAAATTTTTTGAACCTGGTGATCAGGTTGTTGTCGCTAAAACACCTTTTGGCCATATTGGGATGATGGTCTGTTATGATCTTCGTTTTCCTGAACTAGCTTTAAATCTTCGAGCACAAGGCGCAAGAATTTTAACCGCACCTGCCGCTTTTACCTACACTACAGGTCAAATGCATTGGCAGCTTCTATTGCAAGCACGCGCTATGGATAGCCAATGTTATGTACTAGGTGCGGCACAGCAAGGCTGGCATGGTGAAAAACGCCAAACCTGGGGGCATACTGGAGCGACTAATAGTCGAGGGCAGCTTTTAAATCTCATGAATGATGATGGAGCTGGCTTGATCACCGTGTCATTTGATTTAAAAGAACAGGATCAGATACGTGAGTCAATGCCACTGATGCAGCATCGACGTTTAATCCGTTTTTAATTTATTTCGATACGCTATTCTTCTGCTTGATTGGTTACACGCAAGACTTCTTCCAATGTGGTTTTCCCAGCAAGAACTTTTCTTAATCCATCATCACGAATCGATCCTGAATATTGGCGCGCGTAACGTTCCAGTTCAAATTCAGCCGCATTGCCATGAATGAAACGGCGTATTTGATCATCGACAGGAACAATTTCATAAATCGCAGTTCGCCCAGTAAAACCTAAATGCGAACAATGCTCACACCCTTGCGGCTCCGGTAACTTTAAACTTTGCTCAGTACTCACATGCTGAAACAACTGGCGTTCAAAATCATCAGCTTCACGCCACGTAGCACAATGTGAACACAAGGTTCTCACTAAACGCTGTGCAATCACGCCAATTAAGGAGCTGGACAATAGAAAAGGTTCAATTCCCATATCTTTTAAACGTGTGACAGCACCAATCGCGGTATTGGTATGCAAAGTGGATAAAACCAAATGACCAGTCAAAGAAGCTTGTACTGCAATTTCTGCTGTTTCCAGATCACGGATTTCGCCGACCATCACCACATCGGGATCTTGACGTAACATAGCTTTTAAAGCACGAGCAAAAGTCATATCCACTTTGGTATTGACCTGAGTCTGTCCAATCCCTTCAAGCTGATATTCAATCGGATCTTCAGCAGTCAGAATATTACGTGTATTGTCATTTAGGTCAGAAAGTGCTGCATATAGAGTCGTCGTCTTACCCGAGCCAGTGGGTCCGGTCACTAAAATAATACCATGCGGACGATGTACCAGATGAGTTAATCGCTCATAATCATTAGACATGAGCCCCAAATGGGTCATATTCAAACGACCAGCCTGTTTGTCTAATAAACGCATCACCACTCGTTCGCCATGTGAAGAGGGCAAGGTTGATACCCGCACATCCACTTCACGCCCAGCCAGACGCAAAGAAATACGTCCATCCTGAGGAATTCGTTTTTCAGCAATATCCAGTTTCGCCATGACTTTTATCCGTGAAACCAATAAAGGCGCAAGTTCACGACGTGGCTGTACAATCTCACGAAGTTGACCATCGACACGTAAACGTACCGAGAGTTTCTTTTCAAAAGATTCAATATGAATATCTGAAGCATTCACCCGAATTGCTTCAGACAACAATGCATTAATCAACCTGACGATCGGGGCATCATCTTCCTGATCCATCAAATCTTCAGCTTCTGGCACCTGATCTGCCAAACTCAATAAATCTGGATGGTCTTCAAGCCCCGCAGCGACTTGTTGTGATTCTCCTGTATCTCCTGCATAGCTCGAACTCAATAATGCGTTAAAACTCTGATCATCACACACTTGATGTTGCGCTGGTTTTCCTACAATACGTCTCGCTTCCTGTAAGGCAATCCATTCTGTATTTTGACGGCGTACAATAAAGACCTGATCCCCTTCATAACGCAACAAAACGCCATGACGTTTGGCAAAACTATATGGAATTTGTATTTGTTTAAGTATTTGCATCACAAATTTATAATGATCAAAAAGAGAGTTTTGAGTGTACTCTAAGCGTACTACAGCGTGAAGTCTGTTTTTACAAACTCACCAGAGGAATTTTTAAACTTGGCACAACAGCAATACGATCATCTAGAACCCGAACAGACCAATTTAAAGTGGTGGGGTGAACAAAAATTTGAACTCAGTGAATCCAAAGCATGGCAGTTCGGATCATTACTTTTTCGTCTGACGCGCGGAATCAAGGAATGGCGGTTAGAATATTATCGCCCGCAACATCAGTATGACTATGAACAACAATGGCAGAGTATTGCTGATCCGCATTTTGCCTTTCCACAAGGCGCAAAGATTGAACGCTACATGTTTCGCAATACCCATAATGAGTTTCAACTGATGCCACGTCTGGCCGATCGGTCTGTGGTGATTAAACCTGTTGATCCGATTTATATTCCAGCGGGTGAACGAGGAACACTTTATATTAGTACACCCTTATGGATCGCAGGATTTGTAGAAAATCAGCGCGAACCTATTTTCGATATCTCTGTCATTCGCCCAAAAGACACATGGTTTGGCCCAGATCATCGGACTGGAGAAATGTGTTATGCCACAGCAGTAGATGGACGTACAGATTTGAATTTGCTCAAACCTCGTGCATTTCGTGCTGTTACTCCCGTGGAATTTCATAATACCAGCAGCCAACAATTACGTTTTGACCGTATGAATGTTCCTGTATCTGCGCTTCCGCTGTTCTATAGCGAAAGTACCAATCGTTTATGGACATCGCAGATTAAAGTTATTCACGAAGGTTCCGATCGCCCACCTCGTATTCGTCTGGAAAATCGCACTCCACCTTTGGCAGGTGAAGTGATTTATGTACATCCTCCACGCTCACCGGGCGGTGCGTTGTTTAATATGTTTGATTCATTTTTTTAGGGAGGCATCATGGCAGATTCCAATATTCCCAAAGATGTAGCTGTTAGCCTTAAAGGGATTTTTACCAATATTAATCTGGATCGACTCAGTGAAATTCTGGTTGCTGTTGTTCTATGTTTAATTGGCTTTATTTTTGCGCGTTTAGTTTCAAATACATTTATCCGAACGGTAGGAATGCGATTTAACGCACATCAGCGGATGGTGTGGCGACGTGGTATTTTTTACTTTATTTTTATCATTTTTGTGATGGCTAGTTTAAAAGAAGCCGGCTTTAAACTCAGTGTATTTTTAGGGGCAGCGGGAATTCTAACAGTCGCGTTGGGTTTTGCTTCGCAAACTTCTGCTAGCAACCTTATCAGTGGCTTATTTCTGATTGGAGAAGGTTCATTTGAAGTGGGTGATACGATTCAAATTACGTTAATTCGTGGTCATACCATTGAAGGACAAGTCATTTCGATCGATTTACTCTCCGTCAAACTCCTTACATTAGATAATGTTTATGTGCGTTTACCCAATGAGCAATTGATTCGTGCCCCCGTTATGAATATGTCAAAATATCCTATACGGCGTATTCCGATTACCCTTGCGATTAATTTTCAGGAAGACATTATGAAAGTACGCAAGGTATTACTCGAAGTAGCGGCAAAATACCCGATCGCACTGGATGATCCCAAGCCTGAAGTCACCGTCACCGCATTTCGTGAATCTTCTATTGAATTATTATTTTCAGTGTGGTGTCGTCAGGAATTGTATTTAAAAACCCGTGATGAATTACAAGAACGTATCCGTAATGGTTTTTTGGAAAATCAGATCGAAATTCCTGTACCCAAAATGGGCTTTGTAGATCGCCCACCAGTAACGCCTTTAACTGAAGATGAAATTGATCAATATGCAAATAAAGATGAACTGAAGCGAGAACCAAAGCTTTAGCTGAGGTGGCATTATCGCCACCCTTCTTACACTCGCTGATGCAAGCACAATTTTCTTATTTTCTGCTCGTATCCTGTATAGATTGTACGGGTGGCAGCGGTGCCAAATAAGCAATGACCAACATTACCCCTCCCGCCCCGATAAAAGAAATCACACGAGTCAATGTTCCACTTTGTGATAAATCCAATCCAACCAGCTTAATCACCACGATAGCCAGTAACGCTGCTCCCACAAACCAGAGCTGACGAATCTGGCGCTGACTTGAAAAGGTCATTAATACAAACGCTAAAACCACCCAGAGTAAAGTCAAGCTAAGCTGTACTGTACCATTTGACCAAATAGCCCAACTCCAAAGTGGTGTTGCCGCATAAAAATGCAAGGCTCGGACCACTACGCTACTAAAAACCAATAAAGCAATAACAATGCTAATGATCTTATTACGCCATTCGACTGCTTTGGTTTGTGTAGCAAAATCATGATGATAAATGATCCATAACACCCCCAATAATACCAATAAAGACAACACATCAGCAGGATTAACAACAGGCAGATAATAGGCCACAAAAACCTGATCACTTAAACTAGCCGCCACTAACCAGAACCAAGATAGAATCCAGACCGAAAGCTGATCCAGCAGAAGATATTGTTGATTTTTAAATAACCAAATACTATACAAAACTGGTATTACTGCAAAAGAAAGCAATGCTGCATTCGACCATAATGCAGGACCCATTATAGCCAGACTCAACCATACTAGCCCTGCCCACCAAATATTGAGTTGTGAATCAATCCTCTGTATTTTTTGAATCATCAGCAAAAGTAAACTGAGGGTAATAGCTGCGATTAGAAAACTTATTTGCTGTAACGAGCTAATCCAGTAGAGTTGCGCCAATAATCCCTGCTGAGTTAATTCTACAAAACTCAATACAATCAAAATGCTCAAAATCACCAATTGTGGAATATGCCAATTTAATCTTGCACGCCAATAGACAACGACGGTAAAACCAAAACATAATAAGGCAGCAATGGCTAAATAAGGACTTAACCCCTGCCCCTGCAATTGCAGAAACTCTACGCCCGCGACTGCACCCGAATATAAAGCCAAACTTAAAAACAAACTGCCCGCAATAACAGAGGAACCCTGACTCGAAGATGTAGATCGAAATAGGAAGTAAGCTGAAATGAATTGTGAAATTGCATAAATACTGGTGCTTAAAACGGGGAAATGATCATCTGACCAGACTTGATAAAACAAAGCCAGTGAACTTAGGATCACCAAAACGATACCTAAATAGCGACTTAATCGATAACGCTCAGAAACACCCCAAACTATTAAAGCAGTTCCTTGTACGACCCAACCAATGGCAGTCCAATGTGCGCCTTGATACAAAGGAAAAATCAAAGCGATAAAGGCTACCGCTAAAATAAAAAAACTTTTGGCCAAAATCGATAATTCTGATTGCTTTTGTCTAATCCACCAGCCCAAAACAGCATAAGTTATACCCAGTAATGCGGCGCCACAGGTAAGTGCCAGACTGGATTGTTGTACCAAAAATGCATGTAAAGAAAAACCAAAAATTGGCACACTAAAAATTAACCCAACATCCACAAGTGGAGGAAGTTGAATCACCTGTTGCTCATTTAAGGACTGATTTTTTAAAGAAGGATATTCTTTCTGAATGAGTTGGCTATAACGCACACTTAACCAGATAAACAAGGCAATATGCAGCCATAAAATAATATCTAGCGTATGGTATTGTGCTGAATTCGCATATAAAACGATAACACTACCCGCAAGCAATCCTGATGCAAAAAAAGCAATCTGATTTAAAATTTTCCATGGCTTGATAAAATTCATTGCAGCCACAGCCACATTAATCAACAGATAATAACTAAATAAAAAGATGCTATCGGGATGATATTGTGGGATCAATAAAGGTGCGAGATAAGCCATGCTGAGTGCCAGCATTGATAGATAAACGGCATTTTGTTTTAAGCTTAAAGCGACTGTTATCATTAATAAAACAGCAAAACCACTACTTGCTATGCCCAAACTTGCAATCACAGTATAATGATGTGCAAAAATTAGAGTCATAAAAATAATTGCTAAGCCCGCACCCTGTAAAGCCACAGCGAATAGTGCATTGTTTTTTTTCAAATAATAGCCCAAAGCGGTTAATGCACCACCCGTAATGGCAATTCCTAATAGTTTTATGCCCAAGCTGAGTTGCCAGTGTTCACTGGCAAAACGCAAGAGCAGCACTACGCCAATCATCAAAATGGCAATGGCAACTCTTAAAATTGGATTGCCATGAATAAGCCAATCCAAAGCAGGTTGCCACCATGCCTGTTTTTGAGAAATCGAATTTAGAGGAAGAGAATGATCAGTTTGATCATTCGCGGGCTCAGACAATATTTTTGCGCCCTGTTGAGATGGGAACCCATCTGGATTCTCTGACTCTAACTGCATCTGATGATTGACTGCAACTGGCTCAGAGCTTCTAGGCAGTTTTAATGGATGTATCTGTTTTTTATCTTCAATATTTTGTAGCCGTTCATTAATAAAGCTGAACATTTGAATCAGACTAAATAACACCAATCCGATTCCAACAAAAATAGCGGAAGTCGTGTGCCAATAATAACCCGTAATACCGATCAGGGTGCCCAAATATATGGCCCATTGCGGTAAATGCATAGAACTTTTAGGCGCAGTGATATTATATTGCCGCTCGAGCTGCTGAATACGCCGATCAAAACGAGTGAATTGCTGCACGATAGCAAATACCAAAAGTGCAACAAGTAATATCACTGCATTTTTGATTTCAAAAACGAATGCACCTAATAAACCTATGGCAAAAATGATAATTACCATCGTGATATTCTGCTTATCATTTTTATACATGATCAAAAAACAAACTCAATTCCTTTCAAGCTATCTTACCTGATCCTTACACCAGTGTATATTTAGCCATACAGAACTCCCTTAAAATCGAAGTTCCACATTTTGCTCAATTTTCACGTAGAATAAGACCCAATCGTTTGTGAGGAAGTGTGCAATGCCACCATTTGTTTTGGTTGATGGGTCTTATTTTTTATTTCGTGCATTTCATGCACTCCCACCTTTAACAACCTCAACAGGGTTACAAACCAATGCAATTCGTGGAGCTATTTCCGCTATTCAAAAATTGATGCGCCGAACTCAGCCTACGCATATGGCTGTCATTTTTGATACACCAGAACCGACTTTCCGACATGAACTTTCTCCTATTTATAAGGGTGACCGCCCGAGCATGCCAGATGAATTAGCCCAGCAGATTCCGTATTTGCATGCCTTAATTAAAGCTCTAGGCATTCCGTTATACATGCTGCCAGGTGCAGAAGCCGATGATATTATTGGAACACTTGCCAAACACGCCGAAAAACAAGGGCATCAAGTCCTGATTTCGACAGGCGATAAAGACATGGCGCAGCTTGTCACTGAAAAAGTGACACTTGAGGATAGTTTCAAAGATAAACCCATGGATATTCAGGGAGTTTTTGATAAGTTTGGGGTATGGCCAAACCAGATCATTGATTATCTCACCCTGATGGGAGATGCTTCAGATGGCATTATGGGTGTACCCGGAATTGGTGCTAAAACAGCAGCGAAACTTTTAACGGAATATGGTTCGATTGGTGGCATTTTAGAAAATGTCGATCACATCAAAGGGAAAGTTGGACAAAACATTAAAGACAATGCTGATGGAATTGCAATTGACCATCAATTGGCGAGTATCGTTTGTGATCTTGATCTTGGTCTGACTTGGGATGACTTAAAACTTTGCGAACCGCGTGTAGAAACACTACGTAATTTGTATACTGAACTTGAGTTTAGAAATCAGTTACAGTCACTGGATCATCCCAATAATCCTGTGAGTAATAGTTACAAGGAAATTAATCAAGAAATTGCCAAAGCTGAAACGCAAGTCAACATTGAAACAGAAGATCAGGCCAGCCTGACCAGTGACGATGATCAACTTGGTGTTGCCAATTATCACACTGTTTTGAACCAAGAAGCTTGGGAACAACTCTATCAAAGGCTGCAAACTGAAAAACGTTTTGCTATTGATACTGAAACCACCAGTCTGGATTATCGTGTTGCCGAAATGGTCGGTTTTTCTGTGGCCTTTGATGCCAAAGATGCCTATTACATACCGTTCGCTCATGACTACGAAGGGGCCCCACAACAGCTTGATCGTGAGCAAATATTGGCACAAATTAGGCCGATTTTGGAAAATCATACAGTTCAAAAAATTGGACACCACCTTAAATATGATGCGCATATTTTTGCCAATCATGGCATTGAGCTTAAAGGCTGGTATTTCGATACGATGCTGGCATCTTATGTATTAAACTCCGTTGCAACCCGTCACGGTATGGATGACGTAGCCCGAGTTTACTTGAGCCACTTGACCACAACTTTTGAACAAATCGCAGGTAAAGGCGCCAAACAAAAAACTTTTAATCAAATTGAGATTGAAGTTGCAGCGCACTATGCCGCTGAAGATGCGCATGTTACTTATCGTTTATATGAAGTATTGGCCCAAAAACTTAAAGCATCACCAGAGCTAGAAAACATTCTGTATAACATTGAAATGCCTGTAGCACGTATTCTTACGGGTATGGAAGAAGCAGGTATTAAGCTTGATCATGCTTTCTTGGGACAGCTTAGCGTTGAATTTACCGAAACCATTCAAGGCCTAGAAAATCAGGCAATTGAATTGGCAGGTGAAAGCTTCAATGTCAGCTCACCCAAACAAGTAGGAGAAATTTTATTTGATAAAATGGGCCTAAAAGGCGGCAAAAAAACGGCTACAGGTCAGCACAGTACTGGCGAAAGTATTCTAGAGAAAGTCGAGCATCCAATTGCTGAAGTGATTTTGGAACATCGAACCTTATCGAAATTGAAAAATACCTATACGGATCGTTTGGTAGAACAGTCGCATAATGAAACTCACCGGGTACACACCAGCTATCATCAGGCATTAACCGCAACCGGACGTTTGTCTTCTTCTGATCCAAACCTGCAAAATATTCCGATTCGAGGGGAAATTGGTCGTCAAATTCGTAAAGCCTTTATCGCCCCTGAAGGCCGTATATTATTAGCTGCCGATTATTCACAAATTGAACTACGTTTGATGGCACATTTCTCTCAGGACGATGCCTTGCTAGACGCATTTAAACATGGTCAGGATGTACACCGTCGTACAGCAGCAGAAGTATTGAATATTCCGCTTGAAGAAGTTACGAGTGATCAACGTCGTCAAGCGAAAGCCGTTAATTTCGGCTTACTATATGGTATGTCAGAGTTTGGTTTAATTCGTCAATTGGGCTTTACCCGTGAGGAATCACAAAACTACATTAAACAATATTTTCATCGCTATCCTGGTATTTATGAATATATGCAACGTACTCGTCAGGTGGCTTTAGAACAAGGTTTCGTTGAGACTATTTTAGGTCGTCGTTTATACACCCCCGATATTGATGCTCGAAATATGATGGTCCGTAAGGGTGCAGAACGTGCCGCCATTAATGCCCCCCTGCAAGGTAGCGCTGCGGATATCATCAAACTTGCCATGATCGAAGTAGATAAAATGCTTCCAAAGGATCAAGCCAAATTATTACTCCAAGTTCACGATGAATTGGTATTTGAAGTTGATGCCGATATTGCAGAACAACTTGCACCAAAGCTAGCCGAAACCATGCAGTCAGTGGTTGAAATCTCTGTACCTTTAGTGGTTGAGGTCGGAAAAGGTTTAAATTGGGAAGAAGCACATTAACTTTTTTCAGATAAAAACAAAGGCCGATTAATTCGGCCTTTGTTTTATGGTTTTAAAATCTTAATAGGTTTTACAATCCAGTGAGCAAGACTTTCGCGACTTCGTTCATCAAAATTTCGGCAACATATAACGCCAAAAATGCAATAATTGGAGAAAGATCAATCATTCCCATATTCGGCAATAAACGACGAAACGGAGCGAGTAATGGTTCAGCCAATTCCTGAATCACTTC
Organism: Acinetobacter sp. S54; assembly: GCF_016624945.1. Lineage (GTDB taxonomy): Bacteria > Pseudomonadota > Gammaproteobacteria > Pseudomonadales > Moraxellaceae > Acinetobacter. The sequence continues at coordinate 13,130 of NZ_JACVUI010000011.1, forward strand.
AATATATGGAGAACGAGATTGAGTAAACATCACCACCCAACTCAGAATAATCGTGGCAAAAATCAAATAACGACAGAAACGGATTAAATCCTGAATCATAGTCACAAAAGTCAAAATCAATAAATGAATTGGACTATTAGGCATCGCACCTGAAAGATACATCACTCCAAAAATTTTGAGCAAGTACAAAACAATTAAAAGCGCCAATGCTGCTAGATTCACACGACCTTTTGCCACAGTCGGAAAAATACGACTAAAAATATCAACAATCTTAGTTGCTTTTACTGTCGATAAAACTACTGGGTTATAAGGACTTACCCCAGTTAATTGCATTAAAAAGCGGAAGAACACCAATAAAATGGCAACATTAATTAAAATACCAAAAATAAGCGCAGAACTCGCCATACTGTTACTTTCCTACTTAATGGGTCTTGGTACTGTCACTTAGCTCATGTGCTAATTCTTGACTACGTTTTTGCGCAGCAGCAAGTGCTGTCTGGATATTTTGTGAAATTTGGGCGCGATCAAATACTTCAAGTGCTGCCTGCGTTGTACCATTTGGCGAAGTCACATTTTTACGCAATTCTGCGGGAGTATTAGAACTGGTAATCGCCATTTGTGCTGCACCTAATGCCGTCTGCAATGTAAGTGCGGTAGCCACTTTTTCATCCAGTCCCATATTTTTTCCAGCGCGAATCATACTTTCCATTAAATAGAAAAAATATGCAGGGCCTGAGCCTGAAACTGCTGTCACCGCATCAATTTGTGCTTCCGAATTTACCCAGATGGTTAAACCTGTTGCAGCTAAAATCTGACTCGCCAAATCACGATCTTTGGTTGTCACACTTTCATTGGCATATAAACCATGTGCCCCTGTTTGAACCAAGGCTGGAGTATTTGGCATCACTCGTACAACGCGATCAGTTCCAGTCAATGCAGCAATCGTTTCTATTTCTGCGCCTGCAATAATTGAAACAATCAACTTCCCGTCAAATAAACCATGTAAAGGTTTTAGTACAGTACCCAAAACCTGTGGTTTCACTGCTAAAACCACGACATCGGCATCTTTAATTGCCCGCAAGTTATCATCAACTGCCTGAATTTCTTTTTCCTGCAATAATTGACGAATCGCCTCGACAGGATCAGATACCATAATCCGAGTTGTTGGTAATCCACGTGCCAGCAAGCCACCAATCAGGGCTTGCGCCATATTACCACCACCAATAAATGTGATATTTGAATTTAATGTCGCATTCATGAATTACGCTCAACTCGCAAATTATCTATCTCAGAACTTAAATGTGGCAACCAGCCACCAACTGCACAATACTTCGATTGTGCTAACCAAAACCCTTTTGGGGTAAAAACCCCTAGCATAACATTATCTATGGCTAATATTTGAATTGTATGACGTAACCAAGGCAAAATTTGTGCCTCTTGTATAGCTTTTTTTAATGGCCAATGCCCAACACGACCATATAAATGAATTTTTTCACCGCCCTGACGCGAAATTAGTTTTAAGTTTTGTTTTAATAAATCAGTAGATAGTCCCATTTCAGCAGAAATAATTTTAAAAGTCCCCGAAAGCAAATAGATGTTTTTATCACTCTCCAAATAAATTTCAGAAACTACATCAGAAGAATTTTTTTCAGCTAAATACAGTGCTTTTGTAATTCGATAAAGTTGTTTTTGATAGCGTAAATAATAATTATTATTCCAGTGCAATGCAGCTTGCGCATCTGGTTTAGCATGGATCACTTCTTGTTGGAGACGTTCCACCATCTCAAAAGAAGGCCTATACTCCGCATCTCCTTTCATCCAAGCAGATAAAAGCTGACGCTGCCGAGGCAAACTCAATTGTTGTAATTTTTCCAAATCTATTTGTGTGGGATTCCCGCAATATTGCAAATCTTGTAACAATACATCCTGCAAAATACAATTAGCATCCTGCATTAAAATACTCGTCCGGCTCAAAGCTTGCTGCATTTTGGGAAAACGCTTTTGCAGTAAGGGCCAAACTTCCTGACGACACCAAGCACGATCATACTGAGTATCAAAATTGGTCTGATCATGAACAAAGGGTAAGTCTAATTGGGTCGACCATATTGCAATTTGTTCACGCGATAACGAGAGAAAAGGTCGCCATAATTGAAAGTTTTCCCGATTTTCCACTTCTTGCATAGCTGCCAGACCATTTACTCCAGCACCCGATAATAAGCGTAATAAAACTGTTTCAGCCTGATCCTGCTGATGATGAGCCAACACCAAAATTTCATAAGGTTTTAAATGCTGTTGAAAAGCAACATAACGAGCATTACGCGCCTGATTTTCCAGATTACCCGTTGCAACCTCAACTTTTTGAATACTGACGGAAATATTAAGTTTCTGTGCATAGTTTTGCACAAATAAGCCCCATTCATGGCTAGGAGCTTGTAACTGATGATCGATATAAATCGCACGAACATGCGTTGGAAAAATAATAGACATTAAATGCAGTAACAACATGGAATCCATGCCACCACTGCATCCAATTAAAAATGTCGTTTCAGGTGAAAACTGTTCAGCTCGATTTAAGAGGAAAGTCCTAAATTTTCGCTGCCAAATTTCATTAAACGCTGGTAACGTGCTTCGCATCGTTCATCTGCATCCATCGGTAGCAACTCATCCAACGCCTGTTTTAACACGGCTTGTAGATTTTGCATAACTTGTTCTGGATCTAAATGCGCACCTTCACCTTCATCGACCACATATTCTACAATACCAATCTTTTGAAGTTTATCCGCAGTCAATGCCAATGCATCACTGGCCTGCTCTGCTTTTTCAGCAGTTTTCCATAAAATAGAAGCACAGCCTTCTGGCGAAATCACCGAATAGATACTGTGTGACAGCATGATGACACGATCAGCCACGCCAATTCCAAGCGCACCACCAGACCCACCCTCACCTAAAATTGTCGCAATCACAGGAACTTTTAAGTTAGAAAGTTGCGCCAGACTTGTTGCAATCGCCTCGGCTTGACCACGTTCTTCAGCACCGACACCCGGGTATGCTCCCATGGTGTCAATAAAGGTAAATACAGGTAGATTAAAACGCTCCGCCATATCGAGTAAACGCTGCGATTTACGATAGCCTTCAGGATTAGACATACCAAAGTTATGTTTTAACTTTTCACGGGTACTACGACCACGATGCTGCCCCACAACCATTACAGGGCGACCATCAAAACGTGCTAAACCGCCTACCATTGCGCCATCATCACCAAACAGACGATCACCATGTAAAGCATCAAATTCGGTAAAAATCTCACCTACATAATCTAGGAATTGTGGACGATCAGGATGTCGCGCGATTTGCACTGTTTTCCACGCTTTAGACTGAGTAGCTTTACTTTTCATAAGTCGAGTATTATCCCTAAATTGGGGCGTATTGGCCGCATATGACACATGCTCAACCGCCCAACCAAGTCGAGTTAATCGATAAATTTTTCCGACTGAATATCCAATTCAATGTCCCAATGCTTGAATTGCTCTTGCTCATCATGCAGGTCAGCAACCAGCAACGGCCATTGTTTTGCATCACCAGAAACACTAAGTTGCCATTGTTGACTATTTAGCACAGTCAATTCAATGGCAGGAAGCATCTGATCACTTCGGCTATGATTGAGTAAAACAGCCAGACGTAGCAACAAGCAAAGATAAGCTAACTTAATGCCACCGCCTTTTAAAACCTCCTGTTTAGCGTCATTACGCAATTTTCTACGATGATACGCAACCAATAAAGAGAGATGATTTTGGTCAATTTGGGAGAACCCAGGAATGTCCGAATGTTGCAATAAGTATGCACCATGACGATGGTAACCACCGTGACTAATCGCCAGACCAATTTCATGTAAATAGGCCGCACGACGCAATAAGTCACTGTCTTCACTATTTAAATCTAATTGCTGCGCAACATCATCAAACAATTGCTGTGCAGTATTAACCACTCGCTCTGCCTGTTTTAGATCTGCGTTATAACGCCCCATCAGTGCTTGTACACTTCGATCACGAATATCTTCATGCTTAAAACGTCCTAATAAGTCGTACATTACACCTTCGCGTAACGCCCCATCAGAATACGCCAATTTATCGATATTCAAGACATCAAAAACAGCATATAAAATAGCCAATCCTGCTGGCAAAACTGCTCGCCGATCATCTTTTAAACCTTCAAAATCGATCTCGGAACTATGCTTAAATTTGAGTAATTTATCTTTGAGTTTTTCCAGACCTTCACGCGTGACATTTTCCTGCTCGTCACTTAAGCCCAGATTGACCATAATTTGCTTGGCAGCTTTAATCGTTCCCGAAGAACCAACGACTGTATCCCATCCTTCGGCTTTATAGGTATTGGCAATTGCAGACAGTTCTTTACGTGCAGCAACCACAGCTTTATCAAAAACTTTAGGATTAATATCACCTTCTGAAAAAAAAGCTTTGGTATAAGCTACACATCCCATTTGCAAAGATTCGGTTTGAATGGGTTCAAACTCTTCACCAATAATCAATTCAGTTGAACCACCACCAATATCAATCACCAGACGACGCCCGCCATTGGCCATAGTATGGGATACGCCCAAATAAATGAGGCGAGCTTCTTCACGACCTGCAATAATTTCAATGGGTTTCGGTAATATTTCAGCCGCTTTTTGAATAAACTCATGACCATTTTTGGCCTGACGTAAAGCATTGGTCGCCACAATACGCAAACGATTCGGCTGTACCGAACCCAAACGCCCGACAAAACGAGCCAGACACGCCAAACCACGCTGCTGCGCGGCTTCGGTCAAATTTTTATTTTCATCAAGGCCTGCCGCCAATTGCACTTTTTCAGACATTGAAGCGACTTTCTTGACTTCACCATGATCTACACGTGCAATGGCTAAATGGAAGCTGTTCGATCCCATGTCGATGGCAGCAAGTAATTCTTCATCAATTAAAAAATCAGCCATTGAAACTAACCCCTACAGAATTGTCGCTTAGAGTAATTCACATACATCTAATTGAAAAGCCATTTTTGCCAAACAGTTGACTGCTTTAATATAAAAATAATGATGATTCAGCATTGTTTATCACGATTAATAACATTGCCAACATCTATTAGACAAAGTAATCGAATCCTTGAATAATGTAAAACAGCCCTTACATTGACCTAGAAGGCTATGTAATACTTCATGCCGATACATTTACTTAACCTTCTAAAAATTTTTTAAAAATTCGGAGCAAGCTTATGTCTGCTAATATCGTAAATACCACTGATGCTGATTTCCAAGCAGATGTTCTAGATTCACAAACTCCTGTACTGGTTGACTTCTGGGCAGCATGGTGTGCGCCATGTAAAGCCATTGCTCCTGTACTTGAAGATTTGTCTCAAGAATATGAAGGTAAAGTAAAAATTGTAAAAGTAGATGTGACTTCTTGCGAAGAAACTGCAGTGAAATACAACATCCGTAATATTCCTGCATTACTTTTGTTCAAAGATGGTCAAGTCGTTGCTCAACAAGTAGGTGCAGCGCCGCGTTCTAAACTGGCTGCTTTTCTTGATGAAAATACCTAAGGTTTTGCAATAAAATGCGATATCTCATACGCTATTTAAAATAGCGTATTTTTTTTGCTGAAAAATTGACAAGCGCGTTAATCTAGCTTATATTTCTTGAGCAAGAAGTGCTGAAGGAAAATCACTTCACCTGCCTTCTTACATGCAAGACACAAAACATAAGATCGCCGCTCGGCACTAGCAATTGTTTTCATATATTTCGTACCGAAACAATCAACCAGACTTCTGCGTTTGTGACTATGCAAGTGCGTATATTTCGCATTTGAATACTTGCGGCTGACTTTTGCTTCTCTTATTTGACTCCACTTTATTTTCCTTATCAATCTGACCACTTATGAACTTAACCGAACTCAAGAAAAAACCGATTGGCGAACTCATTAAGATTGCTGAGTTTATGGGCCTTGAAGGAATGGCTCGTAACCGTAAGCAAGACATTATTTTTGCCATCTTAAAGCGCCATGCAATGAATGGTGAAGAAATCTTTGGTGATGGTGTTCTCGAAATCCTCTCTGATGGTTTTGGTTTTTTACGTTCAGCTGCAGGCTCTTATCTTGCAGGTCCAGACGACATCTATGTCAGTCCTTCGCAAATTCGTCGTTTTAATTTGCGTACAGGCGATACGATTACAGGAACCATTCGCCCACCAAAAGAAGGTGAACGTTATTTTGCACTGTTAAAAGTCAACCAGATTAACTACGATACTCCCGAAAATTCGCGCAATAAAATTCTTTTTGAAAATTTAACTCCCCTTTTTCCAACCGAGCAACTGATTATGGAGCTTGGTAATGGTACGACTGAAGATCTAACCGCACGCGTGGTAGATCTTATCGCACCAATTGGTAAAGGTCAGCGTTCAATTATTGTTGCGCCACCTAAAGCGGGTAAAACCATGTTGTTACAAAACATCGCGCAGTCGATTGTTCGTAATAACCCTGAGGTTTTCCTCATTGTTCTTCTCATCGATGAACGTCCAGAAGAAGTGACTGAAATGGAGCGTACTGTTCGTGGTGAAGTTGTCGCTTCAACCTTTGACGAATCTCCCGCACGTCATGTTCAAGTCGCTGAAATGGTAATTGAAAAAGCCAAACGCTTGGTTGAACATAAAAAAGATGTGGTGATTCTGCTCGATTCGATTACCCGTCTGGCACGTGCTTATAACACAGTGATTCCATCATCAGGAAAAGTATTAACAGGTGGTGTGGATGCGCATGCTTTAGAACGTCCAAAACGTTTCTTCGGGGCAGCACGTAACATTGAAGAAGGTGGTTCACTTACCATCATTTCAACTGCACTTATCGAAACAGGCAGCAAAATGGATGAAGTGATTTACGAAGAATTCAAAGGTACAGGTAACCAAGAAATCACATTGGATCGCCGTATTGCTGAAAAACGCGTATTCCCAGCCATGAACATCAAAAAATCAGGTACTCGTCGTGAAGAGCGCTTGATGGATGAAGATAACCTACGCAAAGTCTGGATTCTGCGTAAATTACTTCATCCTATGGATGAACTTGCTGCAATGGAATTTCTACTCGATCGAATGAAAGAAACCAAAACCAATGATGACTTTTTCGATCAAATGAAACGTAAAGCTGCAAACTAAGCCCGTTGAGATATTTGCAAAAGGCTGCCCTAGAGGGCAGTCTTTTGTTTTGGTTGACTTTTTTTACATAAATATACAATTGTGATTTTTTAATGTTAAAGATATTGCATTTAAATAACAAACTCACCAACTAAAGAGTAAAAAATGTTTAGGTTTTAGATGGTTAACAATTATTTATCCAATATAAACTGACTTTTTAATTGTTATTTTCTGTTAACAATTAGACTATTTTATCGCTTTTTTCACTGAATTTTATCGTCCAGCAGTAGTATTTCATCATAGGCAGTGATAGCATATTTGCAGACCAGTTAGACTGCTCCATGCGTTGTTACCTAGCTTCGTTAGGAATAATTAAAGCACAAACAGGCTAACACCGGTTTTTTTTAATCTCACAATATTTATGAGAGTGATGCCATGTTATTCAAGAAAATCGCTATTGCTGCTGCTATCGCTACTACTTTAGCTTTCGTTGGTTGTGCAAAGAAAACTGAAGAAGCTGCTGCTGACGCTAACGCTGCTGCATCTGAAGCTACTGCTGCTGCATCTGATGCTGCTGCTGCTGCAACTGACGCTGCTGCTGTTTCTGCTCCAGAAGCTGCTGCTGCTGCATCTGACGCTGCTGCTGCTGCAGACACAGCTGCTGCTGCTGCAACTAACGCTGCTGGCGCTGCAACTGACGCTGCTGCTTCTGCATCAGAAGCTGCTCACTAATCTAATATTTAGATTTAGTGTCAAGAAAGAGAGCTTTTTAGCTCTCTTTTTTATTTAAACTTTATAAATAAAATAAATTAATTTAATTTATTGTTTAAAATTCAACTTACTTCCTACCCTGATCATACACGTCATAATTGAATAAGATGCCCTCTATTAAAGGGTTGATCATCATTTAATCTAGCGTTTATACTAAGAAAATTTATGAACCAGACCTAACATCTGTCCAAGTAAACAGTCATCAATTAATAAAGATGCCATCCAGAGTTATTCTAATCGCTATTCTCAAACAATGAAGGACTTCGTCACTATTTACCCACAACAAGAAGCTAGTACCTGTCCAATGTTATAGGGTATTAAGTTTTAACTATTATGAAAAAATAAAATCTAAGAATTTTATCTTAGCTGCAAGGTAAAGCATTAAAAATGGCAGGATTAGACCTGCCATTTTCAAACATTTATGAAGAATAAAAAAAAGAGCAGGTTAATCCTGCTCATTTCCTACGCGCTGTCTAAATTTTTGACCCGCTCTAAAGGTTACGACTCGACGTGCAGAAATTGGAATTTCTTCTCCTGTTTTAGGATTACGCCCAGGGCGCTCACGTTTATCACGTAATTCAAAGTTGCCAAAACCAGAAAGTTTTACATGCTCACCTGCGATGAGCGCTTGGCTAATCTCTTCGAAAAACAACTCAACCATTTGTTTTGCTTCACGACGATTTAAGCTCGTGAGCTCACTTAAATGATCCGCCATGTCTGCTTTAGTTAATGCTGTCATGAGGCCCTCAATGTCGCTTGATAAGTGTTTTCCAACACTTCAATAATTTGATCCATACCAGATTTAATTTCAGCATCTTCAAGCGTACGTGAAGGATGTTGCCACAATAGTGCAAATGCTAAAGAGCGTTTACCCTGTTCAACACCTTGACCCGTATACACATCAAACAACCAACTAGAATCCAGAAGGTTTCCACCTGTTTGTTTAATTAACTGCTGAATATCACTCACATTTATATTATCACTGATTAATAGCGCAATATCACGTCGAACCGATGGAAAACGTGATAATTCTGTAAAATTAGATACATAAGATTGCAAAACTGCACTTTGATCTAGTTCTGCAACCCAAGTTACACCTAAATCAAGATCATTTTCAAGTGAAGGATGTAAACGACCTAAATATCCGATCGATTTACCTTTCACAAGAATCTCAGCAGATTGTCCTGGATGTAACCAAGCACGTTCCGAACGCGCATATTCAACTTGAATTCGACCCGCTGCTAGAATCTGTTCAACTTCACCTTTGAGATCGAAGAAATCCATTGACTGCGCTTTAGCATGCCATTGTTCAGGAATACGTGAACCTACGGCAATTAATGCTAAGGTCGGAATTTGTTTTAAGTCATTAATTGACTGTGCATTTTGATAATCAAAACGTAAACCTAGCTCAAACAAACGTACACGACTTTGTTGACGATTTAAATTGTATTGCACACACGGAATTAAACTGGAAAGTAAAGTGCTACGCATTACAGCCAAATCACTTGAAATCGGGTTTGCTAATGCAAGTGGATTTACATCTGGATTCAATTGTTTCTCCAGCTTTAAATCCGCAAAGCTAAAACTAATTGCTTCCTGATAACCAAGTGTAGCAATCGTTTGACGCAATTGATCTTGTTCAAATCCATCCTGATACGCACTGAACTTCACATCGATTTGCGGTAGACGAATCTGAATATTGTCATAGCCATGAATACGTGCAACTTCTTCAATCAAATCCTGATAAATCACCATATCGTAACGATGTGAAGGCGGTACAACTGACCACTGGCCTTGTGCTTTTACAGTTACCAAACAGCCAAGACGGGTTAAGGCATCTGTAATGAACTCAGCCGAAACCTGATAACCAAGTAATGCATCTATCTGTGCCTGATCCAATTCAATGGCTTTACGCTGTGGCAATAACTCAACTTTTTCTGCCACACTAATTGGACCGAACTCACCGCCTGCATACTGCTGAATCAGCTGTGATGCACGATTCATTGCCAACATTGGCAATTCAAAATCTACTCCACGTTCATAACGTTGCGATGAATCTGTGTGTAATCCAAAACGACGTGCGCGCCCTGCAATTGCTAGAGGTGCAAAGAATGCACTTTCAAGGAAAATATCTTGAGTTGCATCAGTCACACTAGATTCAAGCCCCCCCATAATGCCAGCAATCGCCAAGGCCTTAGCCTCATCAGCAATTACCATGATTTCAGGATTCAACTCAACTTCCTGTTCATTCAAAAGCATTAACTTTTCTTGGGATTGGGCTTGACGTACCTGAATATCACCTTGCAATTTCGCCAAATCAAAAGCATGCATCGGCTGACCGAGTTCCATTAACACATAGTTGGTAATGTCCACCAAAATACTGTGTGTACGGATGCCCGAACGAGCTAATGCCTGTTCCATCCAAGCTGGGGTCGTAGCTTTTACATTGACATTTTTGACAATTCGACCTAGATAACGAGGTGCACCTTCAGTTGCTAGTTGAACTTGCTTTTGATCTTCAATACTTGCAGCAACGCCTTCTATCGCAGGCTGAATCACAGGCAATTGATTGATTACACCAATTTCACGGGCAATTCCACGAATACTAAAACAGTCACCACGGTTTGGCGTAATGCTAATATCAATAACATTATCGTCAAGTTTAAGATATTCGCGAACATTCATACCCACGGGCGCATTGTCAGGTAATTCTAATAAACCATCGATTTTATCTTCCAGATCAATCTCTGAAGCGCCGCATAGCATCCCTTGTGATTCCACACCACGTAGCTTGCCTTTTTTGATTTTAAAATCGCCTGGTAATACTGCACCGATGGTAGCCACAGGTGCTTTCATGCCCACACGAACGTTGGGCGCACCACAAACAATTTGTAATGGTTCGCCTGAACCAATGTTTACTGTAGTTACACGCAAACGATCCGCATCAGGATGCTGCTCAACTGTTAGGACTTCACCGACAACAACGCCTGTAAATGGCTTGGCAACGGATGCAAGTTCATCCACCTCCAGACCAAGCATAGTCAATTGGTCAGCTAAAGTTTCACTATTAATTGCGGGATTAACCCAAGTGCGTAACCAGTTTTCGCTAATTTTCATTTGTATAAAACCTTAATTTAATCCTGAAAAATGTTTAAGCAAATTGGCGTAAAAAACGCACATCATTTTGATAGAACATACGCAAGTCATTAATGCCATAACGCAACATTGCAAAACGTTCTACCCCTAAACCAAAGGCAAAACCCTTGTATTTTTCAGGATCAATTCCTGCTGCCTGTAGTACATTTGGATGCACCATGCCACAGCCCAATACTTCCAACCAACGACCGCGCTCGTCCATAATATCCACTTCAGCACTCGGCTCTGTAAATGGGAAATAAGAGGGACGGAAACGTACGTTTAAATCTTTTTCAAAAAACTCATTAAGCAGATTGATCAATAGACCTTTCAGTTCAGCAAAACTGGTGTTTTCTGCAACATACAAACCTTCAATTTGATGAAACATCGGTGAATGAGTTTGATCTGAGTCACAACGATAAACACGGCCTGGACACACAATACGAATTGGCGGCTGCGTCGTTTCCATTGTACGAATTTGCACACCAGAGGTGTGTGTACGCAGTAAATGATTAGCATCAAAATAAAAGGTATCGTGCATAGCACGTGCAGGATGATGTCCGGGAATATTCAAAGCTTCAAAGTTATGATAATCATCTTCCACTTCAGGCCCAGTAGCGACCATAAAGCCAGCTTTGGTAAAGAACTGGCAGATACGTTCTTGTACCTGAATGACAGGATGAATACTGCCTGTATGCTGGCCTCGTCCCGGCAAAGTAATATCAATCGTTTCACTGGCCAGTTTTTGTTGTAATGCAGCTTGTTGTAACGCATTTTGGCGCTCAGTCAATGCGCTATTAATCGCTTCACGAACGGCATGAATGGCAGCACCCTGAACCTTACGTTCCTCAGGATCCATTTTGCCTAATGCTTTCGATTGTTCTGCAAGCTGGCTTTTTTTCCCTGTAAATTGAACTCGAACCTGGTCGAGGGCAGCAAGGTCTTGAGCCGCTGCAATGGCAGCAAGCGCGTCGGTGGTCAGGGCTTCCAGTGACATAGTAACTCTCAAAGCAACAAAGTTATAAATAAAATAAAACTCTGCATTCTAACAGTTTTTAGACACAATGATGAAGATCAAACACAGTAAAATTGCGATTCAATGCAACCACCCTCTAGTCATTTGAATTATAAAACGTATAAGATTGAAAGCAGCACCAATGAGAAAACTGAACAATGGAACTTGATCAAATCTGGAAACAACAACTTAGTCTGGTCACTTATGGCAATGAATATCTAAGCCATGATCTAAGTTTTAACCGTTGGTTACAGCATTCTATTTTTTATCAGCATTATTTTCAGTTTCGTGATCTTCATTCACAACATTTGCTTGCGCAGCATTTTCAAATCTGGCTTGAAGGATTAAAAAAGCAAGGTGTCTATCGCATTAGCCTTCATCTCTCTACATTGCTCAGCGATGAACAAAACCCCAATGCCAACGTTGAGTTGCTCCCTTTTACACATTTTATTGTCAGTCATGAAAAAAATAAAAAAACTGCATGGATTTTAGGTAAAGAACTTGCCGAATGGTACCTAAATGAGAATGACTTTGAAATTCCAGCATCACAACAAGCAACCTTACACGAAGAAACATTTTGGCGATTTGATTTATCGGATAAGTTATCCAAAAAAATTGAAACCGATTTAAAAGAATCGGACTGGGATGAAATCCAGACATTTATTGAAAATGAATTATTTCGTAGCAAGTACACTCATGATTTTATCGAACCACAAAATCGTGATTTACCTTATTATGGAATCGACGCCAAACTGGTTCATAAACCAGATGGTTCACCTTTACAGGATATGCAATATCTGGCACTCATTCCGACTGATTATTCTGCAGATGTCGCGCATGAACTTTTGCATCGTACTCAAGCTCTGTCAGATTTTATTGATCAATTGCGGCAGCATCCTTATCGTGAATCTGGTGAGATGCTGACACCTGAAGATCAAATTAATCTGCGCAATTTTTCTCAAAAAATGGATGATTTAAATGCCAAGTTGATTGTAAAAATTGCCAATCATTATAAATCAGCACAACGGGCTCCTGTGGAAATTGCATCACCTCTCGATCCTCACGTCCAAACCACATTGCAAAGCAAAAAGTCATCTGCACCGCATCATCATCAAACGCATAAAGTTGGTTCGTCAGGTGTAATTAAACTGATCATCCTCACGATTATTATCTGTGCCTGTGCTTATTATTTTGGACTATAAAAATTTTAGAGCATTAAAAAACCTAGAACAAATTTGTGCTAGGTTTTTTCAAATGTTTTAAAAACTTGGTCTAATTTTTATAACTACTTTATGTCCACCATCATGTTGATTGACAATGTGATGAACATTCTCGATTTCACCTTCAACTTCTGCATCTGGCCCATAAAAAATTCGAATCGTTTCACCCTTTCTAGGCAAAATACTCAACTCCGTTTCAATTGTACCTTGTTCTAAACCTTCTACGCTGACTAACATCTTTTTTATTCTCCTCCAGTTTTCTTTACTGTAAAAAGATTCGAAGGTAAATGTCTAATCAAAGATGTTGATGTTGTGTAATTTATAATTAAATCAAAATATTATAAATTGATTTATCATCATTTAACTCTGCATGATCTATATTGATAAAATCAGGCTCAGGTATCCACTCAAATTGAACAGCAAATATCTCGGTTTATATTAATAACATTGCTTTCACGACGAGATGCATGCCCTCTATTACCCGACTATCTGCATACGAAATAATAGGCTAATCAAGATCAACATCTGAAAGATGTGGAACGTGTTCAACAATTTTTCCCGTTGTCGGATATTCATCAAGAAATTAATAGGCTTCTTTCAATTCCCTGAATCTGATTTAGACACATTTCTTTCACAATCGGTTCTTTTTGAGTTGAGCGAAATGATGACTATCCCAGCTATAAATATTACCCCAACTTCACAAAGTAGCATTGCTTACATATTTCAAAATTCTCGAAATCGTGATCAGATTAAAATAAAAATGAATAAAATAAAAAAGACCGCTAAAAAGCGGCCTTCTTTGAATCTCTAAGCTTATGCAGCTAGTGCGCCTTTAGCTTTTTCAGCTAAAGCAGCAAATGCAACTGCATCATGCATAGCGATGTCAGCTAATACGCGACGGTCGATGATCACTTGAGCTTTTTTCAAGCCATCGATCATACGGCTGTAAGACAAACCGTTTTGACGAGCACCGGCATTGATACGCGCAATCCATAAAGCACGGAATTGACGTTTCTTCTGACGACGGTCACGGTAAGCGTATTGACCAGCTTTGATTACCGCTTGGAACGCTACGCGGTAAACGCGTGAACGAGCACCATAGTAACCTTTAGCGCGAGCAAGAATTTTTTTGTGACGACGATGAGCCACTACACCACGTTTTACACGAGCCATTTATAATCTCCTTAGATGTATGGGCACATACGACGAACTGAATTCATGTCAGAAACATGAACCATTACACAGCCGCGTAATTGACGGATACGTTTAGCAGATTTTTTGGTCAAGATGTGGCGCTTGAACGCTTGTTTACGCTTAAAACCGTTTGCAGTCGCTTTGAAGCGTTTAGCTGCACCACGGCGAGTTTTTAACTTAGCCATAGTAACCTCTTTTAGGCACCTGTTCGGCTCGTTTGCACCATTGCAAATCGACCTGCAGGTAAGGAAGGCAGTATGATATAGCATCTTTGCTCAAAACAAAAGCAGATAAAGGCGAATTATAAGGCTTATGTACAAATAAGTTTTGCTATTTTCCTACGATAAAAAAATAACGCTAATCATCTTTTTTTAAGAATTCATGCTTATAATTGAAGCAATATTCTCAATATACGATAGTTATGAAACCCAAGCAGGATGCTTTTGCTGCCCTCCGATATCGCGACTTTTCCATTATTACTGTCAATCAATTTTGCCTGACACTTGCCGTTTTGATTCAGGAAATTATTGTTGCCTATTCTCTTTATAAAATTACCAAAGATCCGCTTACTTTGGGTCTAATTGGTCTAGCGGAAGCAATTCCGTTTATTAGCTTGTCGCTACTGGGCGGCTATGTGGCAGATAAGTTTAATAAACAATTAATTATGAAAATTTGTTTGTTCTTTTCATTTCCTTTGCCCTTAGTTCTGTGGGGGTTGTTTCATTTATACGGTTTAAACCAGATTAGTGTACATGCTCTAGCAATTGGCATTTATGCTGTTATTTTTTGTTTTGGTGTGATTCGCGGTTTTTACAGCCCTTCAGCGACCTCATTAAAACCTTTTTTGATTCCTCGTGAGTTATATGCCAATGGTGCAACTTGGACCACGATTGGTTGGCAAAGCGGTGTCATTTTAGGCCCAATGCTCGGTGGCTTTATGCTGGCCTTTTTAGGTCGCGAAACCAGTCTGTTTAGTGTTTCCATTTTATTGTTCGTTTGTTTTTGTTTGATCTTATTACTTAAGAAAAGAAGTTTTCCCGCAATCGAACATGAAAATATGTGGTCAAGTCTGGGAGAAGGCTTTCGCTTTATCTGGAAGACCAAAATTGTACTTTGGGCCATTTCTCTTGACCTAGTTTCCGTACTATTTGGTGGTGTGATTGCACTATTGCCTATTTTTGCAGAAGATATTTTAAAAGTCGGACCAGAAGGTCTAGGCTATTTACGTGCAGCACCATCTATTGGTGCATTAGTGACTATGATTGCTTTAACTAAATTCCCTCCAACCCATCATGCATGGCGCAATATGTTATTGGCAGTTGCTGGTTTTGGGGTATTTACCATTATTTTTGCTTTTTCAAATCACATAGGGTTATCTCTATTCGCATTAGCAATGACAGGCGCATGTGACAGTATCTCCGTCGTGGTTCGCCAAACGATTTTACAAATTTTCCCACCAGAAAATATGCGGGGTCGTGTGGCAGCAGTAAATGGTATGTTTGTCTCAAGTAGTAATGAATTAGGCGCATTTGAATCAGGTTTGGCTGCTAAATATCTCGGAACGATTACCGCAACGATTTTTGGTGGTTGTATGACGCTGGCAGTGGTGGTATTAAGCTGGACAAAGACCAAAGATTTATTTCATGTCGATATTAATAAAGGTTCTGATCACTAAAGTCTGCATTTTTTTGTTGCGTGTATTTCCTGAAAAGGGAATACTGCGCAACAAGCTTTAACAACCATTCACCCTATAAAATGAAACGATCTATTTTCTGCCTTGCACTTTGTACAAGCTTATCAATGATTCAAATTGATGCCAAAGAAAACTCATCTCAATTAGCATCTCAAAAAAGTTCTGCTTTACCCGCGCACTTGACCACCCGAATAGAATGGCGTGATTTTCCCAAACTTAATTATGACAATGATGATCTATTGGGACAGGATCGGGCTGCTATTTTACGGGTAACCGCAGATGAAACAGGAACAGTGACTCAAGTCAAAGTTCAAGAAAGTACAGGCAGTCAAAAGCTGGATGATTTACTTGTTAAAGCGACCCAGCAAGCAAAAGTTAAACCATTTCAACAAGATGGAAATTTGATTTCAACGATTGGTTATCAAACCTTTAATCTTGATTATAAAGACACTGATGCAATAGCAGAATGCATTTATCATTTTAATTCAAATAACTGGTTAAAACAGCAAAGCTCAAAATCCGTTCCATTTGATTATCTTCAGCAACCTGCTTTGACAATATCTCGTGATGAACTCAAAGGCAAAGATCGTTTAGTACGCTTCAATTTTAAAGTAAATAAACAAGGTGAAACGACCAAAGTTAAAATTAAAAAGGGTTCAGGCATTTATTCACTGGATGCTCAAGTAATGCAGGCTATTTCCCACACAAAAGTTGAAGTTCCAAAGAAACTTTGGTTTTTTAAAAAATCTAATTTCAAAGATGAAATTCATTTTAAATTGGATGAATGTCCACATTCGTAACGCTTTAAACTGACCAGAAAAATACGTCTGGTCAGTCAATCAGTAATATTAAATCTTTTTCTTTCAACACATCAGAACATTATCACATCGAGAATCAGCAGCATTTAACTTCATAATAAGAATTAAATCTAAAAAAACTATCCACTTTTTGACTCGATTAAGTGACTTGAATAGATAAAGCCCTTTGTATGGCAGGACGGGCGGTCAAGCGCTCAACATACTCTTTCACATACGGATAATCATTTAAATCAATAGATTGCCACTCGTGACGTAAAGCCCAGGGCAAAATTGCCATATCAGCAATTGAATATTCTCCAGCAACAAATTTCTGTCCAATCAACTGTGTATTTAGGACACTATAAAGTCGCTTAGTTTCGGTCACATAGCGATCGATCGCATACGGAATCTTTTCTTTGGCAAAGCGACCAAAATGATGATTTTGACCGAGCATTGGACCAAAACCTCCCATCTGCCACATTAACCATTGTTCAACCTCGACTCGCTCTTGCTCATCCGTTGGGTAAAAAAGTCCAGTCTTACGGCCCAAATATTGTAAAATTGCACCAGATTCAAAGATGGAAATGGGTTCATGATTGGGGCCATTTTGATCAATGATGGCTGGGATTTTATTATTTGGCGAAATTTTTAAGAAATCTGGCTGAAACTGGTCATTTTCTAAAATATTAATCGGAAAAATCTGGTATTCCAGTCCCATTTCTTCAAGTGCGATGGTGATCTTATGTCCATTGGGTGTGCCCCAATAATATAGGTCTATCATGAAATACCTGCTTATCCTATTTTTCTATCTTTAAGTCTTTGTATACGTTTATAACATGGTTTTTAGCATGTGTTAAAAGTATACAAAGTGATTTATTTTAACAGCGACTTTGCTTAACAACCTTAAAGAAAATCATGAAATGAGAATCTGAATTCTTATTTTGCAGTTACATTTTGTTTACTTTGATACTCTTTCGCCTGCTCACCTACAAATTTTCGACCTTGATTTTCTCCTTGTATCCATTCATCTACAGAAAATAGATCAAACAACCCAACTTTGAATAATGTTGGAATGGCTAGGATAAGTTCCTGCTCTACAACTCCACGTTCACCGTATTATAAAGTTGAATATTATGCAACATCGTTGCAACTGTTCCTGTCTGTACCTGACTACCATCTTTAAGTTTAACAGACGGAAGTACCTGACCGTTTTCAATAACTTTCTGATTAATGTTGGCGAGTTGCTTCGTTCCTTCAATTTCTGACATGTTTTTCTCCTTAAGCTTATTTTTTATAGTTTGAGTTTATTCAACGCCTTTTCAATAGAATTGGTAAAATAGTTTATAAATAAATATAAAAAAACGCAGCTTTTCGGCTGCGTTTTTTATATAGGGAAAGATTACTTTTTCTTTTTCGGTCCAAGTAACATGCCCATTTGACGACCTTCCATTTTCGGTGCCTGTTCAACTACACCAAACTCAGTGACGTCAGCTTCAATTTTTTGTAATTGAGCCAATCCAAGTTGTTGATGAGCCATTTCACGACCACGAAAGCGCAATGTGATTTTGACTTTATTCCCTTCTTCAAGGAACTTTAAAATCGCACGAAGCTTAACTTGATAATCTCCTACATCCGTTGCTGGACGTAGCTTGATCTCTTTCACCTGTACTTGATGCTGTTTTTTCTTCGCATCTTTTTGCTTTTGCTTCAAATCAAACAAGTGCTTGTTGTAATCCATGATTTTACAAACAGGTGGTTCTGCATTGGCAACAATCTCAACGAGGTCAAGATCTACTTCTTCCGCAGCACGCAACGCTTCAGCAAGTGAAACGATCCCTTTTTGTTCTCCATCTGCTGCAACGAGGCGTACTTCTTTTGCACGGATCTCGTCATTAATAGCAGGACGGTTACTTTTTGCACCTTGTTGTTGGTTACGATCAGGCTGTTTAATCTTTCTTACTCCACAATGTACCGGCCACGTTCGGCAACGGCAGATTTCACTACGTCAACGAATGCATCAATCGACATAGTACCTAAATTTTTTCCTGAGCGAGTACGAACATTAACAGTACCTTCCTCAACCTCACGGTCACCTAATACTAAAAGGTACGGAATACGCTCAAGTGTACGCTCACGAATCTTAAAGCCGATTTTCTCATTTCTCAAGTCAGAAATCGCTCGAAGACCATTTTCTTTGAGTTTTGCCACTACCTGCTCACACGCTTGAGCTTGTGAATCAGTAATATTCATCACGCAAGCTTGCACAGGTGATAACCACGGTGGCATAAAACCCGCATAGTGTTCAATAAGTATACCAATAAAACGCTCAAAACTGCCAAGTATTGCGCGATGCAACATTACAGGCTGATCACGTTCATTGTCTTCTGTCACAAATGAAGCATCCAGACGTTCCGGTAAATTAAAATCACACTGAATCGTACCGCATTGCCATACACGACCTAAACAGTCTTTCAATGAAAATTCAATTTTTGGACCATAGAATGCACCTTCACCTGGCTGCAATTCCCAATCAAGCCCAGCTGCATCCAAAGCATCTGCCAATGATTTTTCGGCAAGATCCCAAAGTGCGTCTTCTCCCACCCGTTTTTCTGGGCGAGTCGAAAGCTTCATTTGCACATCTTCAAACCCGAAGTCTTTATAGACATCAAGAGTTAATTGAATAAAGTCAGCAACCTCTTTTCCAATCTGTTCCTTGGTACAGAAAATATGCGCATCATCTTGGGTAAAGCCGCGTACACGCATAATACCATGTAAAGAGCCTGATGGCTCATTACGGTGACATGAACCAAACTCAGCCAAACGAATAGGTAAATCACGGTATGATTTTAAACCTTGATTAAAGACTTGCACATGGCAAGGACAGTTCATAGGCTTAACAGCATAATTACGGTTTTCTGAATGGGTCGTAAACATGTTTTCAGCATAGTTTGCTGCATGTCCTGATTTTTCCCACAGACTAAAATCAACAATTTGTGGTGTCTTGATTTCCTGATAGCCATTATCTTGCTGAACTTTACGCATGTATTGTTCAAGAACTTGATAAATGGTCCAGCCATTTGCATGCCAGAATACCATACCTGGTGCTTCTTCTTGCATATGAAACAGATCAAGCGCCTTACCAATTTTACGATGATCGCGTTTTTCCGCTTCTTCAATACGTTTGATATAAGCTGCCAGTTCTTTTTTATCAGACCAAGCTGTTCCATAAATACGCTGCAATTGCTCATTTTTAGCATCACCGCGCCAATAGGCACCAGAGATTTTGGTCAGTTTAAAGTTTTTCAAGAACTTGGTATTTGGCACGTGGGGCCCACGGCACATATCAACATAGTCCTGATGATAATACAGCCCCATCGCTGTTTCATCTGGCATATCATCAATCAAACGCAATTTATAAGTTTCACCACGGGATTGAAACTCTTTAATTACCTCGGCACGTGGTGTCATTTTTTTAATGACATCATAGTCCTGATCAATCAACTGTTTCATACGTGCTTCAATCGCCGCCATATCATCTAAAGTAAATGGCTTTGGACTAAAGATATCGTAATAGAACCCTTCCTCAATGACTGGGCCAATCACCATTTGTACTTCAGGAAACAATTGCTTGACTGCATGTCCGACCAAATGCGCACAAGAGTGACGAATAATTTCAACGCCTTCAGGGTCTTTAGGAGTAATAATTTGGACGGTTGCGTCTTCGGTGATTAAGTCACATGCATCTACTAGGCGATCATTGACACGACCAGCAACGGTATTTTTTGCAAGACCCGGCCCAATACTTTGCGCGACTTGCATAACAGAAACAGCTTGATCAAATGATTTTTGATCGCCATTTGGCAATGTGATAATTGGCATAAGAAAATCCTTAAGGAGTGATGCCCCGCACAATGGAGCATATCACCGCGAGATTATGATCGAGGAAAACCTCAAAATATAAAAACGGTGGGTAAAATAAAAAGTAGACAGAATTTTACACGTGTTAGCAGCGAGAGAAAACAATCTGAATTAAAAAAAACCAAGATTCTCAATTCTTTCCTCAATTATGCCGTATTAGATGGGGGCAAAAGTAGGATTTACAAGCTCAGCGAAGATTCACACCCTAAGAGTGGGCATATAGCTACAACAAAAGCACACCCAAAAGACTTTATTTCCTTGTTAAATTGAATACGGGTTAATATCCCTTTAAGACTAAAGCCTAAATGCGTTGCTCAAATTAAATCCATATCTTTAAGTAATAGCAATTAAAACAATGACACGGAGTCAAGCCATGCATGCTTATAATGAGCTACCAAAAACGGCAGCCAATTTTGTCGCTCTTTCCCCTTTGCGCTATCTAGAACGTGCAGCTTATATTTATCCAGATCAGGCAGCCATCATTCACGGTGCACGCAGGTTATCATGGAAACAGACTTACCAGCGTTGCTGCCAGTTTGCGCATGCATTACAAAAGCTTGGAATTCAAAAAAATGATACTGTTTCGGTATTACTACCGAATATTCCTGCGATGATTGAAGCACATTTTGCGGTCCCAATGGCAGGTGCAGTACTTAATACCCTGAATACCCGGCTTGATGCAAAAACTATCGCATTTATGCTGGAGCACGCAGAAACTAAAGTTTTACTAGTCGACCCTGAGTTTGCGATTATTGCTCAGGAAGCCCTGGCACTGGTTTCGCAGCAGATTTTTGTGATTGATGTTGCTGATCTCGAATATGAATCTGAACTTTCCAACCCTATTGGTCAAATTGAATATGAAACATGGCTCAGTCAAGGCGACACACATTTTGAATGGTCACTGCCAAATGATGAATGGGATGCGATTAGCCTGAATTATACTTCTGGTACAACTGGCAATCCTAAAGGCGTAGTTTATCATCATCGTGGTGCCTATTTAAATGCAGCAAGTAATATCATTGCCTGCGGTATGACGCCACGAGCTAATTATTTATGGACGTTGCCGCTCTTCCACTGTAATGGTTGGTGTTTTGCATGGACCATTGCAGCAAATGGTGGTACCAATGTCTGTTTACGTAAAGTTGATCCTGAACTGGTATTTCAGCTTATTGCTCAACATAAAGTAGATTATTTTTGCGGTGCCCCCATCGTACTGTCCATGCTGATTAATACACCTAAAGATAAGCAACTTCGTTTTGATCATCGGGTTGAAGTCATGGTTGCAGGTGCAGCACCACCCGCCGCAATTATTGAAGGTATGCGTCATATTGGCATCAATGTTACCCATGTGTATGGACTAACTGAGACCTACGGACCTTCTGCACTTTGTGCTTCTCAGGCAGGTTGGAATGATCTTTCAATTCAGGAACAAGCCCAGCTACACTCACGCCAAGGCGTACCTTACCCTTTACAGGACAGTATGCGGGTGCTTAACCCTGAAACCATGCAACCCGTCCCTGCAGATGGAAAAACGCTGGGTGAAATTATGTTCCGCGGCAATATCGTAATGAAAGGTTACCTCAAAAATCCCAAAGCGACTGAAGAAGCCTTTGCAGGGGGATGGTTCCATAGTGGAGATCTAGCGGTTTGTCAGGCGGATGGTTATGCCAAAATTACTGACCGCGCTAAAGACGTGATTATTTCAGGCGGTGAAAACATTTCATCGCTCGAAGTTGAAGAAGTATTATATCAACATCCTGCTGTGATGACCGCCGCAGTAGTTGCCAAACCAGACCCACATTGGCAGGAAGTTCCATGTGCTTTTATTGAGCTAAAACAAGGAGCCAGTGTTACGACTGATGAATTGATTGCACATTGCCAACAACAATTAGCGCGTTTTAAAGTTCCTAAAGATATTGTGATTACTGAGATTCCAAAGACCTCAACAGGTAAATTACAAAAATTTATTTTACGTGACTGGGCTAAAGAGCGAGCTGTAGGTGAGTTTAATTAGATCCAATAAAAATGCCAGTCAATCATAGAATTGACTGGCATCACACCTATAATTTATAAATTTTAAATAAAGTAAAATCAATTATCTGATAATAAAGCTACTTGCTGTGCATAGTTAAAAAGCTTCAGTTTGGATGCTGCAAGCTCCTCTTCCCCCGCTGCTTGAGTAATATCTCTCTTAATTCGCAATACATGTTGGCGCAAAGTATGGCGTTCAGATGCATTATAAATCTTACTAAACTCATTAATAGCAGGATCGCCCTGTTCAATCATACGATCAACCCAGCGTTGTAATTGTGCCTGCTTTTTTAAACCTTGCTGCGGAGTCAAATAAGATAAAATTACAGTTTCATCTTCATTGCGTAATAACTTACCGACGCGTTGAAACTGACGACGACGGGCTTCAAACGAAGTGATCGTTTGTGCATCAAGCAACGCATCAATTAAACGCTCATCAACTGGTAGCTTCTGGATTTGTTTTGCTGAAAGTTCCGCAAGTTGCTCACCCAGTGCCGCCATACGCTGCACTGCTTTTTTCTGTTCAGTTTTACTTGCACGCCCTTCTAAAGAATCAAAATCTTCTTCACTGTAACGCTTATTGGGACGACGTGCCACGGTTAATCTGCCTCATAAAATTTTGCTGCGAATAATGCTTTGATTTCTTCTTCTGCTTTTTCAGCATCAGGTCCATCAATCACTAAACGCAAAGTGGTTCCCTTGCCAGCACCAAGCATGAGCAAGGACATAATATTTTTGGCATCAACGAGTTTATCGCCTTTACCAATCTGAATAGAAGATCGAAACTTAGTAGTGACTTCGATCAATTTCCCCGACGCACGTGCGTGTAGGCCAAGTTTATTAATTACATCAACTGTGCTGTCAATCATGACCAGTGCTTCATTTCTCTATGTAAGACCTGAATAGACCATTTTGCCTCAAGCGCCTTTTTTAGTCTATCTACAATATAAACCGAGCGATGTTGCCCGCCTGTACAACCAATCGAAATGGTCATGTAATGGCGGTGCCCCTCTGCAAACACAGGCAACCATTTATCTAAAAATTGATAGATATCGTTAAACATATCATTGGTTTGTGCACTTGCTTCCAAGAAATCCTGAACAGGTTTATCTAGTCCTGAAAATCTACGCAACTCCAAATCCCAGTGAGGATTAGGCAAATGCCGAACATCAAAGACATAGTCAGCATCTAGAGGAATACCGTGTTTATAACCAAATGATTGTAAAATCAAAATCAGTTGATCCGATTGCCCTAATTTTGAAAGCAAGGTGTGTTTAAGGTCATGCACACTTTTATCGGTTGTATCAATATGTACTGTGGAACGAAATTGAATCGGCATCAACAGTTGTTTTTCTTCCTGAATACATTCATTCAAACTTTTAAAACGGCTGGCCAATGGGTGTGGACGACGTGAGGAACTAAAACGGGCAATAAGTTCCTGATCTTGCGTGGTCAAATAAATTACATCGACAGAACCGTGTCGCTGTAATTGTTCAAACACTTGATCAAATTCCTGTAAATCGGCCCGCGTACTTCGAACATCCACTCCAAGCGCTAATTGTTCAAGATTATTTTCATGATCGAGCTTGGAGACAATTTCTGGCAACAATGCCAAAGGCAGGTTATCAATACAGTAGTAACCCAGATCTTCCAAAACCTGCAATGCGGAGGATTTACCAGATCCAGATTGCCCTGTGACGATAAGAATACGCTTCATGGCATGGCTGTCCTTTTAATATTATGCCTTAAATTGAACCTGTAAATTATCAATAAGACGCGTTGAACCTAACTTCGCAGCCGCAAACAAAACAATATCCTGATCAAATATTTCAACTGGCTGCAAATTCGGTTGACGTGCCTCGACATAGTCCACAACAAAGCCTGCATTTGTCAATTGCGCTCTGATAGTTTGTAGCACCTCAGCTAATGCAATACCTGCGTGCAGCTCTTTTTCTGCCTGTTTGAGTGACTGGTAAATAATGGGTGCTGTTTTACGTTGTTCTTCGGTTAGATAACTATTGCGTGAACTTAATGCCAGACCATCTTCAGCACGAGCGATAGACACACCAATCACTTCAACAGGAATGTTTAAATCTTTGACCAACTGACGAATGACAGCCAATTGCTGATAATCTTTTTGACCAAAAAAAGCAAAATTAGGCTGTACAATATTAAACAGTTTGGTTACAACCACTGCGACCCCATCAAAATGACCTGGTCGTGATTGACCACATAAATCATTGGTAATACCACCCACACTAATATTGGTCAGACGGGGTTGTTTACCATACATCTGATCGACAGTGGGTGCAAAAATAATGTCACACCCTACATCTGCCAATAAATGGCTGTCTTGCTCCAGCGTACGGGGATAGCTCTCAAAGTCTTCGCCTTCACCAAACTGGATTGGATTAACAAAAATACTGACTACGACCACATCGCAGAGTTTTTTTGCCTCACGCACCAGGTTCAGATGTCCTTGATGCAAATTCCCCATCGTTGGCACAAAACCAATACTTTTACGTGCAGCACGAGCAGCTTGTAAAGATGCCGCCAATCCCTGAATGGTTGTTTCTGTTTTCATGAGTTATAACTCGACCTGAAAAGTATGTTCTGCTGCCGGGAAAGATTGGTCTTGTACAGCTGCATGGTAAGCTTTAAACGCATCCACAATTGCAGTTTCACCTGATTGTTCCTTCATAAAATTGCGTACAAATCGTGCAACACGTCCGAACGTCAAACCCAGCATATCTTGTACAACCAATACCTGACCATCAGTTTGATTGCCTGCCCCGATCCCGATCACGGGTGTATCAGGAAATAGTTCAGCAATTTCCTGACCTAATTGTGCGGGTACACATTCCAGCAATAAAACCGCAGCTCCAGCATTTACCACCGCAGTACAGTCAGCAATCAGCTGATTCGCTGCTTCACGGGTTTTTGCTTGCAATTTATAACCACCAAACACATGGACTGATTGTGGCGTTAAACCCAAATGCACACAAACTGGAATACCATTTTGTGTCAAAACACGTACAGATTCACTCAGCCATGCGCCGCCTTCAATTTTGATCATTTGTGCACCAGCCTGCATGACTTTTTTAGCACTTTGCAAAGCATCATTTAAGGTCGCATAACTCATAAAAGGCAAATCGGTCATAATAAAGGCATGACTGTTACCACGGCGTACCGCTGCGGTATGATAAGCCATATCTTCCACCGTCACAGGCAAAGTAGAGTCGTGCCCTTGGATTGCCATTCCCAGAGAATCACCAATCAAAATTGAATCAATTTGAGCAAGTTCCATCGCTTTGGCCATGCTTGCATCGTAGCAGGTCAAGCAGGAAAACTTACGTCCTTCGCTTTTAAATTTTCTTAAGTCACTTAGACTAATCATCATGATGTCCTCTATCAACCTACCAAACTGGCAGATTATTTTTCAACCCAGTTACTATCCGCGACAACAGTTAAAGACGGATGTTTTACAAGCTCTAAATCTTTTAGCTTCTGACCTTTAACCACAAGGTCGGTATCAATATCAAGTAACGGTACAATGACAAAATCACGTTCAAGTAGTCCACTATGCGGCACAATCAAACGCTCATTCTGAATCTGCTCTTCAGCATAAATCAATAAATCAAGATCCAGAGTACGCTCACCCCAGCGGCGTAGACGCACTCTGCCCGCTTCTTGTTCAATAGCCTGTAATTGATCAAGTAGATCTAAAGGGGATAACAAGGTTATTAATTGCGCTGCCGCATTATAATAATGAGGTTGATCCTGCGGGCCCATGGGAGGGCTTTGGTAAAGTCGTGAAACCTCAACCTGTCCCAGATCCTTTAAGCGTTTGACCGCATATTGGAGAATCTGACGCGACTCTCCTAGATTACTTCCCATTCCAATATACGTGACAAAACTCATTGAGTCGGCCCAAAAACAACCTGACTTAAATCGCGTTTCACTCGTTTGCGTTTCATGATTGGCTGATCTGTGCTCATATTTTCAGATGCAGACTCAGAAATACGTCCAGCATTGTCCTTATTCCGTGTCTGATCACGGCGAGCGCGTCGGCTGCGTGGTTCTGGTACATTGACCAGCGGTTCAATTTCTGCAACGACCTCTTTCGACTCAACCCATTCTGTATTCTGCTTACGACGTGTTTTCGCACGCTGTCGATTATATTGGCTAATGGCAATTTCTTTTTCATCACTGGAAAGTGATTGATAATGATCCCACCACTGTCCCATACCTTGTGTTGAATCATCGCCAGATTTTTCACGGAGCAATAAAAAGTCAAAACCTGCACGAAAACGCGCATGTCCTGCCAATGCTTCGATTTGCTGCGGTTTAGGATTAAGCAAACGTACCTGCATTTCCCAAACTTCACGAATAAAGGTTTCTGCAAAACGTGGAATAACCGTACGAGTTGCCTGACGCTTAAGCACATCCAAGCCTGCCTGCGCACGAGCTTCAGCAGGAACAACACCTTTGGATTGATAAAAGTCACAACGTTCTAAAAAAGGTTTCCACAACAATACAGCATAGAAAAATGCAGGATTAATCGTTTTACCAATCTGAATCCGCTGATCAGTATTTTTCGCTGCGCGTTCAATAAATTTGCTGATATCAGGTTTAATATCTGCAAATAATTGCTTCCAGATATTAAACTCAATGAGCATGGGTAGAACACGAGCCAAATGCCCCATAGTAAAGAGTTTCTGCGATTCGTCATACAAACGGTGTGGTGATACATCACGCAAAAGCTGTGTCATTTCAACATCAAAGATTTTTAAGATGTCAGGATCAATATCAAAATTTAATTTAGCAGCAAAACGTAATGTACGCAGCATACGTACAGGATCTTCTTCAAAACGTTGTTTTGGATCACCCAATAGCCGAAGCGTTTTATTTTTTACATCAGAAATGGCATCACAAAAATCCAGCACGATGCCTTTACGCGGCTGATAATATAACGTATTGATCGAGAAATCACGTCGAGCAAAGTCTTGCTCAATGGTGCCCCAGTTATTATCACGCAGAATCATGCCAGAAGTACTAGTCACCGCTTTTTTCGGCGGAGCTCGGAACGTTGCAACTTCAATCAGCTCTCGTCCAGAATAGACATGTGCCAACTCAAAACGTCGTCCAATAATACGACAACGTCGTCCAAAAACTTCTTTCACCTGAGCAGGTGTGGCATTAGTGACGGCATCAAAATCTTTAGGATTCAGGCCTAACATTAGATCCCTGACTCCACCACCGACAATATAAGCCTCATAACCAGCTTTGGTCAGACTATCGATCACATCTAGGATAGAAGAAGGAAGTTGCGTTGTAGATAAACCACATTTTGACGCGCGCAAAGTTTGCAAAAGACGCTGTCTCCTACGTCTGAACGTAAATGATAAGATGCGCTAATCATATCTCTAACCCGACTAAAGGGCAATTTGATTCTCTCAATGATTAGGCACTTAGCTCACAAATCTTGTTAAACCTTTGGCATTATAAACGAAGACTTGATTTGTTTTTTTCAATAAATTTTGGCCCAATGCCTTTAATATTGAGCAAATCTTCTACCGTTTTAAATTGACCATTCTGGTTACGATAGTCCACGATTGCCTGCGCTTTTTTTACCCCAATGCCATTGAGTTGTTGGAGTTGCTGAGCCGTAGCAGTGTTAATATTAATCTTATTGCTCAAATTTTGAATCGTACTATTTTTAGAAGTACTATTTTTTGAGACATCTTTTTGTAAAGTAGGTTTTCCCAGATAATAGTCCGCTGAAGATGACGCACCTAAGCGCTGATCATGGGCTTGTTGCTGAGTTTTCCATGAGTGATAGGACTGATCAAATTGTTGCGCATAACTTAAACTTGAAAAAAAGCATAAAATACCTGCTTGTATCCAATATGCACAAAGCTGTCGTAGTGTAATCATATTATAAAGACCTAGATTT
This sequence comes from Acinetobacter sp. S54, assembly GCF_016624945.1. Taxonomy (GTDB): domain Bacteria; phylum Pseudomonadota; class Gammaproteobacteria; order Pseudomonadales; family Moraxellaceae; genus Acinetobacter. The sequence continues at coordinate 42,037 of NZ_JACVUI010000011.1, forward strand.
TAATTGTTGTTTCGCTTGATTCCAGAGCGAATCCATTTCTTGTAGACTCATATCTTCTAAAGTTTTTTGTTGTAAAGTTGCTTGTTGCTCAATATAAGCAAAACGTTGTCTAAACTTAAAAATCGTCCCCAAAAGTGCAGATTCGCTGGACAGACCAAGTTTACGCCCAACATTGACCAGAGAAAATAGGCAATCTCCAAATTCTTCATTTATTTCATCGAATTGTTGTGATTGAAGTGCGTGTTCCAATTCTCCCAGTTCCTCTTTCAATTTGCCATAAGCATCGTCAACTGTCTCAAAATCAAATCCCAATTTCGCTGCTTTCTTTTGAATCTCCTGTGCCTGATCGAGTCCAGAACCGTGTTTAACCTCATCTAAATGGGACTTTGGTTTATCTTTTTTTTCTTGTTGCTTAATGTCTTGCCATAGCTCATTTACTTCATCAGGACTTAAGGCCGAAAATTTTTCAGGCTGAAAAACATGGGGATGTCGGCGAATCATCTTTTCACTAATGGCATTAACCACATCCTGAAAATCAAAAGAACCTTGTTCACTATACATTTGTGCCTGAAAAACGACTTGCAACAGCAAGTCACCCAGTTCATCACGAATTTCATCGAGCTTGCCTTCACGAACCGCAGCTTCAACCTCATAAGCTTCTTCGATTGCATATTTGGTCAAACTTAATGGAGTTTGCTCACGATCCCACGGACATTTTTCACGTAACTCGCGCATGATATTTAATAGTTGTTCCATGTTTCATTCCTCGGCAGAGCATCGCAGTAGATTTATTTCGAAAGCAGATTTGTTATGATGTGAATAGAACGCATTAAAATCCGCGTCATTTTTTAACAAAAACAAATGAGAAAAATATGGCTCAAAGTATCCTGATTACAGGTGCAGCTCAAGGGATTGGAGCTGAAATTGCACGAACTTTTTATCAACAAGGCTACCTAGTGGGTATTTTTGATATTAATGAGATTCAGAGTCAAAAACTAGCTAAGGAATTAGGTCCACGCGCTTTTGCAGGCTATTTGAATGTCAGTGATTATGGTAACTGGCAAGCTGCCCTACAACAGTTTGTGCAGTGGGCTGGCGAATTAAATATTCTGGTGAATAATGCGGGTATTCTTTACTCAGGTGCATTTGAACAGACCCCAATAGAATCACATCAGCGAACCATCGATATTAATGTCAAAGGCGTGCTGAATGGTTGTCACGCCGCTTTGCCTTATTTAAAACAGACCTCTTTTGCCCGTATTATCAATCTGTCTTCGGCCTCTGCCATTTATGGGCAAGCAGATCTAAGCTCATATTCAGCTAGTAAATTTGCGGTACGAGGGCTGACTGAAGCTTTAGACGTCGAATGGCAAAAATATGGCATTCGGGTTTTAGATGTTATGCCATTATTTGTACAAACCGCGATGGTTAAAAATATGGATGCAGGCAGCATTCAAAATATGGGCGTAAATTTAAGTCCATCTGATGTTGCTGCACAAGTATTAAAGCTTGCACAACAGAAAGATCATTTTTTTCGAGTAACTCATACGCCCATTGGTTTAAAAGCTAAATTTTTGTATCAGTTGTCCGCCATAAGCCCACAATTTTTGAATCGTTTTAGCAACTTAATGATTAGTCGAAAAAAGAATGAATCTAGATAATAAACATTCTACGATTATCATTAATCCCATGTTTTAGGTAGAAGCTGGATTATTTGCTATAGTGCAATTTCAGCCTCAATACGCCTTTTATCATGCATTTCAATTCACGTTATCCTGACCTAAATCCAAAGCTTTATCATCAACAGGCACCTGTACCGCTTCAAGGTGCTACCGCAGGCCACTTTAATGCCGAGCTGGCTGATGATTTACAATGGTCTGAACAAGATAAACAGCGTTGGATTGACATCTGCAGCGGACAACAAACTTTTACTGAATTCCCGCCTTTGGCAATGGTCTATGCGGGCCACCAATTTGGGCAATGGGCGGGTCAACTGGGCGATGGTCGAGGCTTATTAATCGCACAAATACTAAATCATTCAGGCCAAACGATCGATTTACATTTAAAAGGGGCTGGTTTAACACCCTATTCACGTATGGGCGATGGGCGTGCGGTTTTACGTTCTGTTATTCGTGAATACTTAGCTGGACATGCTTTAAATAGTTTAAATATTCCATCAAGTAATGCAGTCGGGTTTACGACCTCTCGTCAGGGTATACAACGTGAAAAGTTGGAACAAGGGGCTATGTTATTACGCAGTTCGGATTGTCATATTCGTTTAGGGCATTTTGAATGGATCAATCAATACGCACCTGAATTACTCACAGAATTTACTCAAAAATGTATCGAATGGCATTATCCAGAAGCATTAGAAACTGAATACCCCGTCCTGACCTTTGCCCAAGGCGTAATTAAAAATACAGCAAAAATGATAGCACAATGGCAATTGGTTGGATTTGCTCATGGGGTTATGAATACAGATAATTTAAATATCACAGGTTCTACTTTAGATTTTGGTCCATACGGTTTTATGGAGCGGTTTCGCCCTAACTGGATCAACAACCATTCAGACCATCAAGGTCGTTATGCGTATCAAAACCAACCGAGCATCGCGCATTGGAACTTATGGATGTGGCTGAATAATTTGATTCCATTGGCAAAACCAGAAGATAAGGAAGCGTTTAAACAGCAATTGGCCGATTGTCTGGAACATTTTGAACCGACTTTTTTAGAAACTTATACCCAAGGTTTATGTAAAAAAATGGGGCTTCCGAATTTTCATAAGGATAGTTTCGATTGTGGTATGGCTTTTTTACGCATCCTCCAAAGTGAACAACTTGACTACACTCAAAGTTTTTTACGATTGCAAAATCAGCAATACAAGGCGCTTCGTGATGATTGCCTAGATATTCGACAGTTTGATGATTTTTTACAACTTTATCATGGTATTCGTGAACATCAGAATACCGAACAGCTCAATACCCAAATGCAAAAAGCCAATCCCATTTATATTCTAAGAAATCATATGGCGCAAAAAGCCATCGAGCAAGCTGAACAAGGTGACTTCAGTGAAGTCGAACGGTTATTTACTTTGCTTCGTCATCCGTTTACCTCACAACCTGAACTAGAACGGCCTGAAGATTTAGTACCCTTGCCAAATGATGTACCAGAAGTGATGGTAAGTTGTTCATCTTAAAGCATGAAGAATGAGCACAGTTATCCCCATTTTCTGTGGATAACACTGTGATTATCCACAGGATAACCTCAGAGCATCAACTCAGTTTAAACTCTGAAATCCACAATGGTTAAAACTTAACCAAAAAAATCGACTGAAAGAGCTCATCATGAACGCAGCAAAAATTCAGCAACTTGCTTTAAAAATTGCTTTAGAACAACCGGAAGCCGAGTTATCCCACCCTTTTGGGCCACAATGTAATGTAATTAAAGTCTTTGACAAAATGTTTATGCTGACGGGTGAAATCAATCAACAAAAATTCATAAATCTAAAAATTGAGCCAGATCAGGCAGAAGAACTTAAAGAATTATATCCCTCAATTAAAGCAGGCTATCACATGAATAAAAAACACTGGATCTCAATTTTTGAGGGTCAAAATATTGATGCAGAATTAATTCAAGACTTAGTCAAATCTTCTTATGTTTTGGTGGTCAGCAAACTTAATAAAACACAAAAAATGCGTTTAAAACTACAGTCTGGCTCATAGCCAGACTGTATTAAAAAGAGCAGTACTAAAGATTGAAATACTGCCCCATACGCTTTTATGTACGATTAATCTTCTGGATATTCAAAACGATAGCCTACTCCATAGACGGCCTGAATCCATTCATGACGATTTCCAGTATCCGCAGCTTCCGTAACTTTGCGACGCAAATTTTTAATATGACTATCAATAACCCGATCTGCTACATCAAAACTATCTGGATTGATATGATCTAAAAGCTGTGCACGAGAATAAACCTGCCCTACATGCTCCAAAAAAAGCTCTAACAAGCGGAACTCGGTAGGCGTTAAATTTAAAGATTTTTGTTGATACCAAATTCGTTGCTGGGCTTTATCAATCCTAAATAAATCATTTTGTTCAGGTTCTGCTTTACGATCTAAACGACGTAATACTGCTTGCACCCGCGCAACCAATTCTTTAGGACTAAAAGGTTTACAAACATAATCATCAGCGCCCATATTTAAACCAAGAACACGGTCAATTTCTTCAGTACGTGCCGTCACCATGATTATAGGCAAGTCTGACTGTTCCCGAACTTTACGGCAAATAGTCAGGCCATCCATACGAGGCACCATTAAATCTAATACCATTAGGCTAGGTTTACGCTGTAAAAAGCTATCATAGGCTTCCTGACCATCATGAAACATACTGACTTCAAAACCTGCTGCTTGCAGATAATCACGGACAAGATGAGCCAGTTCAACTTCATCTTCCACCAACATTACATGTTTCATCGTCAATTATTCCTTATGTATGGACTGTGTTTTAGGAAAGGTCAAAATACAACGTAGACCACCCAATGGTGAATGTGCAAAACTTAATGTTCCACCTAAAGCTTGTGCAAGCTTGCATGAAAGTGCCAAACCTAGGCCTGTGCCACCTGTACTACGTGTACGTGAATCATCAATTCGGTAGAAACGTTCGCCCAAACGTTGCAAATGTTCATCATCTACGCCAAGTGGACTATCATCCACAATGACGCTCCAATGCTGATTGGTCTCTTGGGTATGAATATCAATTTTTCCGCCCTGTTCAGTATAGCGAACACTATTACTTAACAAGTTGACCATAATTTGTTTAAAACGGTCTATATCTAATTGTAAAAGCGCACCCTTACCTCCAATTGAGACCTCAAGCCCAGCCTGTTCAAACTTCGGCTTAAAATTCTCAACTTCCTGCAGAATCACATCCCAAGGGTTAACCTCAGCAAAGTAACATTTTAGTTGCTGTGCATCGGCCTGAGCTAGATCACCTAGATCCTGTGTTAATTTTTTCAGACTGGTGACTTGACGCATCATGGCCTCCAGATGTTCAGGGCTGGATTTACGGATACCATCTTGCATCGCCTCAATCTGGGCCTGTAGCACACTAAGCGGTGTTTTCAATTCATGTGAAGTATCTGCGACCCATTGACGGCGTGATTGTTCATGTTGATCCAGAATTACCGCCAACTGATTTAATTGCGCTGCTAAATCGCCTAATTCATCGTTACGTTTAATGATAACCTGATGTTGATAATTCCCTTGAGTTAATTCACGAGTAGCATTAAGTAATCGCTGAATTGGCTTTTTAAAATAAGTTGCAAGTAATAATGCTGCCACTAAACTGGCTAAAACTGAAAAAGTATAAATTAATAACAAAAACCGCTTTTGGTTACTAAAGAAATTGATACTGAGTGCATCATCTTCATCCAGTACAGGTTTCAGCCCCAGATAACCCACGACTTCATTGCCCACAATAATAGGTCGAAAAGATAACTGCTCATTGGAAGGTTCACCGACCACAAACTGATGTTTGGCATCGTATAACGAAAGACGTGAACTTAAACCCAGTCGGTCAGGCATCGAAATAAAGCGTTTTTTACCGTCTTGCGGCATCATGCCTGCCATTTCAGAAAGACGCGGAGGTTTATGAGGATCTTTATTTTTGTCATTTGGACGAAATAGATTTTGATTTGCACTGAGTGGAAACTTAAGCCCTTCAAAAGGCTGATATTCCGAAGGCAAATTGTCTTCAATAAATTTGCGTTCTTGTTCATCCAGAATAGGACGATTACGAAACTCAATATTATGCGAAAGTTCTGGAGAAAGGCTCAACAAGGTCTGGTCTTTAAACATCCGCTGTTGTATCGCAATATCGTACTGACGGCGCAACCACCAACGTGACAAACGATCATAATCATCAGGTGCAGCGTCACCTTCAATTTGTAAAATCTGTGCCTGAATCGCATTGCCCCAGTCATGATAAACGCTATATACATTTCCCAGATTAGTTATGAGATGATCCAACTTTTGCATTTCAACATCTGCCACATAACGGGCAAAATTTTTCTGCATGGTCCAATGCAAAATGCCTAAACTTAAGGTGGTGATCAATAAAGTGGTCAACAACACCGTCAAAAATAGACGTAAGGCGATTGGCACACGACGTATATTCAAAAGTGATCTCTCATTTTTCTTCTATATTCACTATTGTAGCGAACACTCACTCAAAAAACTCTCCATTCTTTCTTCATGTTTATTACTTAATCTTTAATGCATGAAATCAACATAGATGTGGGGACCAAAATGAACAAAATCTCTAAAATTGCGATGCTAGCTGCTACTGTTATTACCATGGGAAGTCTAGCTGCCTGCCAATCTACAACAGGACCACAGGAACCCCCAGCACGTCATATGATGGGTGATGGCCCTCAAGGCAAACATTTTATGAAGCGCCATAAATTAACGCCTGAACAACGCGCTGAAATGGAACAACGTCGTGCCGAGCGTCAAGCCCAATTTGAGCAAATTCAACAAGCCTGCGTAGGTAAAGCAAACGGTCAAGCCATTCAGGTCAAAGTGGGCGATAAAACGATTGATGGTACATGCCAGCTACGTTTTAAACCAAACAAAATGGATGAGCGTATGGCTCCACCTGCGCCATCAGCCCCAGTTAAAGCTTCTTAAGCTAAAACCAATCCCATAAAAAAAGACGCTTGAGCGTCTTTTTTTATGGACACAACTTTTTACGTTTTTTGACTATTCCTTTCACTAAAAATTAGATAAAAGTGTTTACACTCAATGTACTTAGATATTTCAACAGCATTTTCTTTGACTTTACAGTCATGGATGTTCACCTGCAAATGCTTGTACATATAAATAAGTTGTTGCACGATGTAAAAGTAAAAGATGTGTCATCAGACACCATTATCGTTGATTAGGATTATAACTCTGGTTTAACCAGTATTGAGGAACCCGATATGCCACAATACAAAGCGCCGCTACGTGATATGCAATTTGTTTTGCATGAATTATTAAATGCCGAAGAACACTATGCAAAACTTCCTGCATTTCAGGAAAACGTCAGCCGTGAATTGGTGGATCAATATTTAGAAGCTGCTGCGGACTTCTGTGAAAATGAACTATCTCCACTGAATCAAGTGGGTGACCGCGAAGGCTGCACATGGAATGATGGTGTGGTAACGACACCAACAGGCTTTAAAGAAGCTTATCAAAAATATATCGAGCTAGGTTTCCCTTCCCTTGCAGTTCCTGAAGAACATGGCGGTCAAGGTTTACCAGGTTCACTAGCTACTGCTATTTCTGAAATGGTAGGTGCAGCAAACTGGGCATGGGGTATGTACCCTGGTCTATCTCATGGTGCAGTACGTACTATTGAACACCATGGTTCTGATGAGCAAAAATCAACTTATTTACCGAAACTTGTTTCTGGTGAATGGACTGGAACCATGTGCTTAACTGAATCGCATGCGGGTTCAGACCTTGGCATTATCCGCTCTAAAGCTGAACCCAATGACGATGGTAGTTTTGCAATCTCTGGCGAGAAAATCTTTATCTCTGCTGGTGAACACGACATGGCTGAAAACATCATTCATATCGTACTTGCGCGCTTACCTGGTGCGCCTAAAGGCACTAAAGGTATTTCACTTTTTATCGTACCAAAATTCAATGTTAATGCAGACGGTTCAATGGGTGATCGTAATGCAGTTCGTTGTGGTTCTATTGAACACAAAATGGGAATTCATGGTAACGCGACTTGCGTCATTAACTTTGACAATGCAAAAGGCTTCTTAATCGGACCTGAAAATCGCGGTTTACATGCCATGTTTACTTTCATGAATACTGCGCGTATTGGTACAGCTGTTCAAGGTTTATCTGCATCTGAATCATCGTTCCAAGGTGCATTGGCTTATGCCAAAGACCGTTTGGCTATGCGTTCACTTTCTGGCCCTAAAGCGCCAGAAAAAGAAGCTGATCCAATTATTGTGCATCCTGCTGTACGCAATATGTTATTAACTCAAAAAGCGTTTGCCGAAGGTGGTCGTGCCCTTGTTTATTTCCTGTCTCAATATGCAGATGTGGTTGAGCAAGGTACAACTGAAGAAGAACGCAAATTTGCGGACAATATTCTTTCTTTATTGACTCCTATTGCAAAAGCATTTTTGACTGAAACAGGTTCAGAGTCTGCAAAACATGGCGTACAAGTGTTTGGTGGTCACGGCTTTATTTCTGAGCATGGCATGGAACAAATTGTTCGTGATACTCGTATCTCATGCCTATATGAAGGAACCACTGAGATTCAGGCCCTCGATTTGTTAGGTCGTAAAGTTCTACAAACTCAAGGTGCAATGTTACGTGACTTCACCAAAATAATTCATAAGTTTGCTGAAGCCAACAAAGACAATGCAGCAATGAAAGAGTTTGTTGAGCCATTGGTAGCCTTGAATAAAGAATGGGGCGATCTCACCATGCAAATTGGTATGCGTGCGATGCAGAACCCAGATGAAGTGGGTGCGGCAGCAGTTGATTATCTGTACTTCTCTGGTTATGTCACACTGGCTTACTTATGGGCACGTATGGCATTTGTTGCTCAAGAAACATTAGCAGCGGGTACAACCGATGTTGATTTCTACAATGCTAAAGTAACGACTGCTCGTTTTTACTTCAAGAAAATCCTTCCACGCGTTCGCTCTCATGTGGATGTGCTTTCAACTGGTTTGGAACCACTTATGGCACTTGATGCAGAACACTTTGCGTTCTAATCATAATTCACTGGTGAAAACAACACCGTGCTAACCAAAAAGGACTGATCAGTTTTGACAGTCCTTTTTTTATCAAATCAATGCTAAATTAAAACCATTCAAAAGACAGTGACTGACTACATTTTTTGTGTAATATGAAGCACATAAGTGTAAGAATACCAAGGGTGAAAACTATGCCAATTTATAATGCGCCACTTGCAGATATGCGCTTTATTTTAAATGATGTATTTAAAGCTGAGCAGTTCTGGCAAGCCAATGAAAATCTGGCTCATATTGATGCTGCAACCGCTGAAGCTATTTTAGAAGAAATGGCTAAATTTGCACAAAATGTGACCTTACCCTTAAACCGTACTGGTGATGAAGAAGGTGCGCGTTTTGACAATGGCCATGTCTTTACCCCTGCTGGCTTTAAAGACGCATTTCAACAATATGCTCAAGGTGGCTGGATTGGTTTAGGCGCAGATGAAGAATGGGGCGGTCAAGGCATGCCAAAAATGCTGACTGTCCTTGCCGACGAAATGTTATTTGCTACCAATCCATCATTTATGCTCTACCCGCTTCTTTCAGTCGGTGCAGGTATGGCATTAAATAGTTATGCATCACAAGAGCAAAAACAAACCTATTTACCAAAAATTTATTCAGGTGAATGGTCGGGTACTATGTGCCTAACTGAACCGCATGCAGGTACTGATTTAGGAATTATTAAAACCAAAGCGGAACCAAACACAGATGGTACGTATAACATTACAGGTACTAAAATTTTCATCACGGGTGGTGATCACGACCTTGCCGAAAATATCATTCATCTTGTTTTGGCTAAAACTCCAGATGCACCCGCTGGCTCGCGTGGTATCTCACTGTTTATCGTACCGAAATTTCTAGTCAATGATGTTGGTTCTGTTGGAGAACGCAATGCAGTAGGTCCAGGTTCAATTGAACATAAAATGGGAATCAAGGCTTCTGCTACCTGTGTCATGAATTTTGATGGTGCAAAAGGTTTCCTAGTAGGCAAGGAAAATGAAGGTCTTGCAGCAATGTTCGTGATGATGAACTATGAACGTTTATCCATGGGAATCCAAGGACTTGGCGCATCAGAATTTGCCTACCAAAATGCTGCTCAATACGCAACTGATCGCTTACAAGGGCGTAGTGCATCTGGTGTACAATCGCCAAATAAACCAGCAGATAGCATTTTAGTACATGGCGATGTACGTCGTATGTTGCTCAATGCCCGCGCTAATAATGAAGCATCACGTGCTTTTGCAGTGTACGTAGGTCAGCAGCTTGACATCACCAAATTTTCAACAGATGCTGAAGCTGTCAAAAAAGCCAATAATCGTGTCGCTCTTCTTACGCCAATTGCTAAAGCGTATTTAACTGATACTGCATTCCAAGCGACCTTAGATGCACAAATGTGCTTTGGTGGACATGGTTATATTCGCGAATGGGGCATGGAACAATGTATTCGTGATTTGCGCATTTCACAAATTTATGAAGGAACCAATGGTGTTCAATCTCAGGATTTAATTGGCCGTAAAACTATTAAATCTGGTGGTGCATTTATTGCTGAATATATCGCTGAAATCCGCGATTTTGCCAATACATTAAGCGCCGACCTTAATTTCATTAAAGATGCGACGCTAGATGCAGCAACTGAAGTTGAGGCAGTAACTCAGTTTATTTTAGAACAAGCAGCAGAAAATGTTGATTTTCCAAATGCAGCAGCAGTTGATTATTTGCATGCTGTTGGCTTACTCAGCTTTGCTTATATGTTTGCCAAAATTTCAGCCGCTGCTCAAGAAAAATCGGGTGATTTCTACCAAAATAAATTATCTCTTGCACAGTACTTTGTGGCTCGCATCCTGCCTGAACTTGAAGCACGCATCAAGAAAATTGAAGCTGGTTCAGAACTAGTGATGGCGTTTAGTGAAGATTACTTCACTACTCAGTCTTAAGAGTTTTGCTCAAATAAAAAATGCCTGATTCGTCAGGCATTTTTTATGTCTAAATGGTTTAAATTAGACCGTCATGTGCATGAAATTTGCTTGATATTTAATAACCACCATCAATCAATATAAGAGTTATATCATGCCCACTCCCAACTCCCCCAAAAATATAGAGGCTTTTCTGGATAAACTCGGTAATCGTGCTGTAGAAGCTTTTCATTATCTGGCTTTATTTATTATTGGCTGTATGGTGGCATGGTCAGCAATTCATACCACTATTGATATTTTTACAGTTAAAAAATATGCCACGATTGACGATATTTTATTGTTATTTATCTATTTAGAGTTGGGAGCAATGGTTGGAATTTATTTCAAAACCAATCATATGCCCGTGCGTTTTTTGATTTATGTTGCGATTACCGCGCTTACACGTTTGCTCATCTCCGATATACAACATAACCATCAGGCAGATGTGGATTTATTGATTGTGACAGGTTCAATTCTGATATTGGCAATCGCTATTTTGATAGTACGTTATGCGTCATGGCATTATCCTTCGGTGATTCGAGATAAGCATCAGGAGCGCCCACTAGCTAAAGGTCAAACTCCAAGGCCCGAGGATGATGAGTTAGCATAAAAAAACACCATTTTTCTACTCAGATTATGGTGTTTAATAAAAACTGATATCTAATGCCCACCAAGAAGAATCTGGGCAATAATTCCTGTGGCAACAGCTACTAACACATAGCGTCCGTCAATATATGCCCAGCGATGCTGTGGTGGAGGCGATGGGAGCTGATAGTCATACCAATTATTGACATAATATCTCTCTGCCAAATATTGCGGTGGCAAACGATAACCCGGACGGAAATCATGTACTCGGTAATATCGTGGCGGTGGTGGCGCATAATAATAACGGTTTTCGATTATCCTTGGTGGCAGTGGCCCATCAGGTCGCCACTCATGAGGATGCCAATCTGCATGTCGGTCTGGCCCCGCATGATAGCGCCCCCAACCCTGTCCACCCCAGTCGTGAGATGGTGCATCAGCCAGTGAAAGTGTGGATGCACCAAGCATGCACACACAAAGTGAAACGGAAATGATCCTTTTCATATCCAGTTGTCCGCAATAACGCCAAGTCTAAAGTGTAGAAAATACTCAGGGAGAAATAATGGATAAAACGAATGCATCTGCAATCAATTGTTATAATTTTAGTGGGTTGTAATACGGTTCATATTGCATTGTAAATTACCTTAAAAAACCTCCATACATTAAAATAAAGATGACGAATAGGTCGATATCATAAAGCTAATCTTTAGCCATCAATTCAGCGATGAAATCGCTTTTTTTATTAGAATGAGAAATGCTCCTTCACTTTAGATAATAGAATGAAAAATAAATGAATTTTGAAATTTACAATAAAAATCCCACCTTTGCGATGGTGGGATTAATGATCTTTGAATAGACTTATCGGACAGCGTAAATCCGATGATTACTATTTGAAACCAGTAAATAGCGATGATCTGCTCTTACCCAATGATAGCCACGCGGCGGTGCAGATAAGCGCGAGCTGCGCCAATTCGAGACATGATAACGATTGTCACGATATTGATTAGGCAAGCGATCACCTTTTCTAAAATTGACGTAACGATCACGATCATGATTCGAATTTGACCATTTCGGTGGCGCTTTTGGCACGGGTTGGGCTTGATGGTGATGGCGGTCTACGCCACGATATTGATTCCAGTCATTTGGTGCCGCCATACTTGTTGCAGAAATACCCAAACCCAGTACAACAAGTGCCATCTTCAATGATAATTTCATAACTTCATCCTCTTCTGATCTGTCACCAGCTTAGGCGACAGTCAAGGAGAAAGCATGGATGAAAACTGCTAGTTTGCTAAGGATTGTAAGCCAACTTTCTCAAAGATGAAGAATATGTAACAAAACATATGAGATCAGCCTTCATTAACGCACAACCTCAATACGAAAACCATCATCTGAGATGAGTAAGTAATGTCCACCTACTGAATACCAACGTGTTCCCCATGGCGGTTCATAAAGCTGATGCCCAGACCAGTCATTAATATAATATTGTTCATTACGATATTCGATAGGTAGTGTATTACCTCTAACAAACACGTAACGTTCAGTCCGGTATTCATACTGGGTACTCGGTTGATAGTGATACTCAATATAACTACCCTGACGAGGTCGCTGTGGATACTCAGGATAATGTCCTCCCCAGTTTGGCGGAGGCCGATGCCCTTGAGACGGAGGTGGACGATTCCATTGTGGGGGTCTTGAAGGGGGGGTAGGTCGTTCTACGCCTCGATAATTTCCCCACTGATTTTCGGCAATGCTTGGAGTTGAGAGGCTGAATAGTATTACCCCAATACAGGCATATACACCATAAATATGCATCATATCGCCCCGCTTATTTTGTACTCTTTGCATTATTTTAGCTTAAAAAACAGACAGTATCTGCATCATAAATGTAGGCTTTGTTTAAAGTTGTACTTGGCTAAGGAGCCAGCATTTCTTTATCGAAAAAGCCGTTATACTAGATCTTCATTGTATGACTGGATGAGATCTTGTGGCTGAATTAAGTTTTGAACGCCTTTATCAATTTTTTAGTAAAGTACCAAGTATTCAGGAAAGTAGAATTGATGCCCATGGTACAGATGGCAAAGACGCATGGTGGTTTAAATTTCAGATTGATAATGAACATCCTCTAGCTTGGCAGACTGTACAAGAATTGGGACATGTGCTTAATTATTTATCGACCAATGAACGTTTACCCACCCAATTTTTTCCAGTTTCTCCTCCACCTTATATGAATGGTGGTCCTAAAGAATTTCTGGCTTGGGTAATTCAGTGTAATCATCCAGACTTTACACCCGATATCGTATGTGACTGGCTAGAGGCACGGTTACCCACTCCTGTTGAAGATGAAAGCCAATGGAACATCTCGACCAATTTAACAGAATTAGATCAGCTCACTGCTAAAGAGCTGGATGAACTTATTCCTCCAACCCATTAAACGACATCATAAAAATAAAAAGAGAGGAATATCCTCTCTTTTTTCATTTAAAATGACATAAGTTCTCAGTCGAGTTCTTTATCCTAAAAAGTAGATAATCCAGAACATTCCATAAAACGATAAATCCAATATTTTAGTTTGGACTCATCTGCATATTTGGCATAATCCACACTCATTTGACGGCCATCTAAGTTGGACCATGCCGTATTAAAATAATGTTCCGCATCTTGAAAAACGGCGGCCTGTGCCTGTCCTTTTACCAATAAATCTGTTTCCAGATTATAGTTTTTCAGATTCCGCGCCGTAAAATTGGCAGATCCTAAAATCATATCTGTCTCATCAGCACCAGATTTGATGATCATCTTACTATGACATTGTTCACCATGTGTATCGCACCAGCGTATAGGTACTCCTGCCGCATTTAACTCTGAAGCGACCTGACGATTTGGAATGCCATTTTTCTGGCGACCAAACGCATCTTTATTTGGATCAAGTAGAATGCGTAATTTCACGCCACGCTTTTGTGCGGCTTTTAACTCATTAATAATTTGACGTTCTGATAAATAGAACATCGCTAGATCAATCTGATCATTGGCTTTCGCAGTCTGAATTAAATCCACAACAGCATGATAAATCGCAGCTTCGGTCAACACTTGAACTTGGGGTGTATTATTCTCGGCATTCATCTCCCCCATTACCATCACAGGAGATGAACCTTCTGACATTTGCGCCACAGTTTGCTCAGTTTTTAATACATCCATTGCCGTTGGGCCCGAGACGACTAAAGCGACGTTAGAATGACGTGAACTACCATCATGCGGATTAGCCGATGTGACTAACGATTTCCAGCCATCCTCAGTATCGACCACCAAGGTTTTACGATGATTAGCCTTAAAATTTGCCAATTGCAAATAGCTTCGTAAAGTAATTTTTTCCTTCCCAAATGGGTTGGATAACCAGCCTTTTTCTGGATTATTACCTAGATCCTGACAGCAGATATACCAAAAACCTGACCATGCAGGATTTGAGGCACGTAATGGCGTCAAATTGGTTTCGATTACATCGACGCCAGCTTGACGTAACTGTCGATAATGTTCTGGCAAGATTCCCCCATATACCGAATTAATCGGATCAGTAATAAGGGTAATTTCAACATTAGGCGATTCACGACGTTTTTGAATAAGGGCTTGAGTCAATTGCTGGGTTAAAGGTCGTTGAGTCAGTTTGGATTCACCCGTTTCTGAGTTGAATAAAAACATATCCAGCACAATGGTAGTTTTAGCCTGATGAATGAGATTTAAAATTTCATTAAATATCTGATGATCCTGTTGCTGCTGCCCCTGCGCATTCACATAAGTCTGGTCAGAAAGAAATTTGACATCGGCATGGCGTAATTTACCCGTAAAATTTAAACCCACTGGTAAAGGTTTATAAACATGATAAATCGCGGAAGCGACATAACTAAGAACTAAAACACCTGCAATCAAGGCAATATAACGTCGCCCTGTCCAATTCAGTTTCTTGTGAATTCGTTGAAAAATACGCATAACAAACAACCTAAACAATTAGCGTCAGGCTAGAGTTTATTTCCTTATTTTTCAAGACACATTTAGTTAAATTAGCTGATCTAAATCTGCAAAAACATAAAAGGAAAGCATTTCGCTTTCCCTTCGATAAAATTTTAGTGATTTAAAAATTAAAATCTACACCGACGGTAAAATTGCGCCCTATTTGTGGTACATCTGATAAAAATGACTCATGTAAATAGACTTTACTGTCAAGTAGATTATTGGCTTTGGCATAAAGCTGATACCCTGCTTTCTGGTTTAATTGCCCCTGATAACCTAGGCCCAGATTAAGCATGTTATAACTTTTGCCTTCTGTTTCATAGTTAGCGATATCATCCTGATGAAAGACATGATAATACTCAGCAGTACCAGAATATCCTTCACCAAAATCTGCTTTGATACGGGTACCAATGCGACCACCTGGAATACGCGGCGCATTCCCATTATCATCGAGCTTACCACGCACATAATCACCAAATAATCCTGCATTATAACGCGAGCTGATTTGATAACTAAGATCAGCATCAACTCCATAAAAACGTGCATTGGTTTGATCATATTGGATCAAGCGAAAATCATCAAAACGATCAAGCGTATTGGCATAAATAAAGTTGTCATACCAGTTTTGAAAAGCACTCAAATTGTATTTCAGACGATCATGATCAAAATGCAACCCGAGTTCAATGTTGTTGGATTTTTCGATATCTAAATCATCATTCCCCAACTCATAGGTATTGGTTGCCATATGTGCGCCATTGGAGTACAGCTCCTGCGCCATTGGTAAACGTTCCTGATGAGAAGCAGTCAGTGATAATTTGTAGTTGGGGATAAATTGCCAATCCGTTGAAGCTGCGGCTGAATATGCCGTTCCACTATAATTTTTTGCCCCTACATCTACATCATTACCATCAATATCTATCTTCTGATGATCAATACGGGAAGACACTTGAAAATGTAGCTGGTCCAGTTGCTTTTCTTGTAATCCAAATAAACTATAACGCTGAGTTTTGGTTGGATCCATCAACGCTTCTTCACCATTAATATTGAGTTTTTGTTGAGTATATTGTGAGCCTAACTGCCCCGTCCAGCCCAACCAGCTATTATTATCCAGCGTAATGCGAGCGTCAGTTCCCTTACTAATAAAAGTCGTATCTGGTTCATCACCATCCATTTCCTGATGCTGATAATCGGTATAAGTTGCCTGCGCTGCCAATTTATTAAATCCAGTAAATGGATCGCTTAACTCACTTTTAATGTCATAACGTTTTTCTTTTAAATTAATCCATGCGCTTGCGCCATCATCATCCTGCATGGCAGCCTGCTGCTGTTGCAACGTCCCACAGCTCAATTTGCCTGCTTCTGGAGAACAAAGTCCATATAACGGATTATCGCCGGGAATACCGTATTTATCATGGCGTTCACTATAGGCGATGCCTGTATAACCTCGATCATAAATCCAAGACAATCCGGCATGATAATCATGAGATTGAGCAAAGGTGCTATCTTCACGGCGTGAATCGTTTTGTAAATCATGCGGTAAAATATAGTTATTGGCATCTCGTTGTAGGCCTCCTACATTTAACGCGACCTGACTACCCAAACCAATTGTGGTATCTGCTGTATAAACTAAACCATCATCACCCGTGTTATAGCGTGCGCCTACACGTCCTTCATATCCCTGTTCTGGCATTTTTGAAGGAATTTTATGATCAACGACATTCACCAAGCCACCGACTGAACCTGCTCCATAAAGTAAAGTTTCAGGGCCTTTTAATATCTCAATCTGATCGGCAGAATTAGGATCAACAGTAACCGCATGGTCAGGAGAAACTGAGGAAACATCCAGAGCATCTCCACCATTTTGGGTAATCCTAACCCGAGCTCCATCTTGACCACGAATCACAGGGCGACTAACACCTCCTGTATATTGTGCAGAATAAATGCCTGCCTGACCATTTAATGCATTTCCAATAGTGGTTCCGCCCTGAATCAGTTGATCTTTTTTTATAACTTGATCCCCCGCCGCATCATCTAGATGGTCTTTAGGTGTAGTCTGAGCTTGAAGCTCAATAGTGGGTAAATCGCTCACATCCACTTGCGGTTGAGTATTCTGCGCAAAGACATGTTGTATAGATAATGAAAGAAGGGAAAGCGCAAAGATATGTGTTGTTTTAAGCATAGTGATCATCCAGATGCAAATCACTTGTTACGTTATAATATATTAATTATTTTTCAAGAAAATTCAGTCTAGTATCAATATTTCCATTAGGAGTATAACTTTTATGGTTTTGATAAGAATTTAAGTCAGATTTAAGCAAATGATGATTGAAACAATATAACATTTCAAAAAATAAAGCCTATGACTAGATAGACTTTATTTAAAGATTTAACAGAGGCGGCTTTCTATTTTAGAAACTAAAATCAAGGCCAACAGTAAAGTTTCTTCCCACCTGAGGGATATTAGATAAAAACGAGGCATGGTTATATACCGTTTCATCCAGAAGATTATTGGCTTTTAAGTAAACCCGATAATCTGTTTTTTCACTGGCTCTTGCTGCATATGCCACCCCCAAATTCACTAGGTTATAACCATCGGTTTGAGTTTCATAGGCGGCAATTTTGTCTTGTTTAAACACGTGATAATATTCAGCCATACCTGAAAAACCGTCACCAAAGTCAGCATCAAAACGTGTTCCTAAACGCCCCCCAGGAATACGTGGTGCATCGCCTTCAGCATCAATTTTGCCGCGAACGTAATCTCCAAACAACGTCGTTTTATAGAGTGGAGAAAGTTGATAAGAGATTTCACCCTCTACCCCATAAAAACGTGCTTTGTCTTGCGTATATTCGACCAAGCGGAAATTTTCATATCGATCGAGTGTTCGTGCGTAGATGTAGTCATCAAACCAGTTATGAAACACATGAACATGATAATTTAACTTGTCGGTATCATAATGAAAACCTAGTTCCAGATTATTGGATTTTTCTGTATTTAGATTTTCATTGCCCAACTCATAGGTATTGGTCGCAAGATGTTTACCATTGGCATAAAGTTCTTGCGCCAAGGGCATACGCTCCTGATGCGATGCCACCAGTGATAATTTATAATTTGGTGAAAATAACCAGTTTGCCGCACCCGAATAAGAAAAAGCATGATCGTCATAATCTTTTTGAGATGAATCAATATCAATTTTTTGCTGATCCAGACGAGCCGCCAGTTCAAAATGCACATCTTTCCATTGGGTATGTTCTAAAGCAAATAAGCTCCACTTATCTGTCGTACTTGGCCCAGCAAAAATTGATTCTTCACCCGTAATATCCAGTTTCTGACGACCAAATTGCGTACCAATCACCCCTTCCCATACCCCAATCGGATTATGCACCAATTCTAAACGCGCATCATACCCTGTGCTTTTAAATGTCGTTGCGGCTTCACCCTCTTCTATTTCATCATGCTTGTAGTCCGTATAACTGGCTTGCGCACGTAACTTTTTAAAGCCTGCAAAGGGATCATTAAGTTCCGATCTAAAATCATAACGTTCAGATTTAAGATCAACCCATGGACCTGCATGATCATGTTCATGCTCGTGATCATGACTTTCCTCTTCTTCATCGTGATCATGATCCCCACAATGTAAATGTGTACCATGCGGATGACAGCTTTCGTATTCGTGGCTGTGTCCCGGCAAACCATATTGATCCTGACGGTTAGTATAGGAAATACCCGTAAACCCACGATCATAAATCCATGATAATCCCACACTGACATTATCAGATTTGGCAAATGTGTTATCGACTCGACGTTCTTTTTCACCCTCGTGGACATAATCAGGCGCAATATAATTATTGGCATCCCGTTTTGAGCCTTCTACCCTTAAAGCCACCTGCTCTCCAAGTCCCACAGTGACTCCCGCAGCTCCCAACTTTTCGTCGCTGCCTGTGTTATAACGTAATCCCACTTGCCCTTCATAGCCATTTTCAGGCATTTGGGTTGGAATTTTATTATCTGTCACGTTAACCAAACCGCCCACCGTGCCTGCTCCATACAACAAGGTGGATGGTCCACGAACAATTTCAACTTGTTTCGCTAAAATCGGATCAACCGTTACTGCATGATCGGGAGATAAAGTTGAAACATCCATCGTTTCTGAAGCATTATCCAAAACCTTTACACGTGCACCATCCTGTCCACGAATCACAGGACGACTTGCACCCGGCCCAAACTGATTGGAATAAACCCCAACTTGATCACTTAAAGCCTCCCCAATCGTCGCATCTCCTTGCCGCAATTGATCATTTTTAATGATATTGTCAGCCGCAGCATAATCCACCGCACTTTGCACCAGCGGATGCGCGGTGGCTTCGATGGTTTCTAATTTTTGTATCTCAGTCTCTTGATCTGCTGCATGTACTCCTGTGCAGATCACAGCAACTATCGACACAGTCAGAACATTCTTTTTAAAGAACATATAAAGCCTCGAATCCTTAAAATCTTAAAATTTTCTTAATTTTAGTTATAATATAACATTTCATTTATTTTGCAATAAAAAACATTCATTCTCTCAACAAAGCCTTAAACTCAGTTTCGATATTGATTCAAAACTATTTGTTTGTATTTATGCCTTTTACTTTGTCACATGCTGTTCTGGCACCTCCTCTCGCCCGTTTAAGTCGTCATACCTTACCCATCGGAGCACTCGCCATCGGTTGTATGACACCAGATTTAGTTCGGTTATTTACCAATGAAAATGTCACGATTAGCCATGAATGGGCGGGTTTGATTATTCCTAACCTATGTTTAGGTCTTATTTTTTGTTTGCTCTGGTATTTATTGTACCGTCCTGCCTTGTATTGCTGGCTGGCATTACAAGATGATTTAAATCTTGCTACTTTTAATCAATTCTGTGGTTTTTGTATCGCGTGTATAGCAGGCATTTTGATTGGATGCGCCACCCATATTATTTGGGATGGTCTTACTCATGATGATTTTAGAACGTTTGCCTTCCAGCATTTACTCAGTTATGAAACTCATTTTTTAGGCAAATCTTATCCAGTTCATCGCTTACTACAGCTAGGAATGTCTATACTTTGTTTGCCTCTATTATTTTGGATGTGTTATCGCTACATCCAAAAGCATCGCGTCTCTCAAATAGATTCTCGCCTCCTCCCTCTATTTTTTAATTTTGTATTGTTGCTCTCATTATGTACTGGCGGTTATCTGGCCTTCCATTATTTACAACAAATTGATCCCCAGTTTTGGCAAACAGATACCTATGCCGTTACAGGTAAAGCGATTAATTATTTCTCACGTGGTTTTTTGCTGAGCTTTAGTTTTGCCTGCCTGATTTTTATTTTTCTGAAACGTCTGAATTGGTTTTCATGTCGAGAATAAGCATTAAGCATTCATTTTTTGGTATTTTTTGCTGTTTTTGACTCAAGTTCTTGTGGGCTTAGGCCCAAAGAGGCATAATCGCTGATTCACTGGCGGTACGCTGTTTACGTATACGCCCTTACAGCCAATATAGTTTGGATTTTTAAATTATGATGCGAACTCATTACTGCGGCTCTTTAACAGAAGCCCAAATTGACCAGACAGTAACACTTTGCGGATGGGTACACCGTCGCCGTGACCATGGTGGTGTTATTTTCCTTGATATGCGTGACCGTGATGGTTTAGTCCAAGTCGTCATCGATCCAGATACTCCTGAAGCTTTTGCAACTGCGGACAAAGCACGTTCAGAGTTTGTTTTAAAAATTACAGGTCGTGTCCGTCGTCGCTATGAAGGTACTGAAAATGCCAATATGGTGAGTGGTCAAATTGAGGTTTTGGGCAAAGAAATTGAAGTTCTTGCACAATCTGAAACTCCGCCATTCCCATTGAATGACGACAATATTAATGTATCTGAAGAACACCGTTTAAAATATCGCTTCCTTGATATTCGCCGTCCAGAAATGCTGGATCGCTTACGTTTCCGTTCTAAAGTAACCAATCTGATCCGTAATTATCTAGATGATCATGGTTTCCTTGATGTTGAAACACCGATTTTAACTCGCGCTACACCTGAAGGTGCACGTGATTATCTCGTTCCAAGCCGTGTACAAAACGGTAGCTTCTACGCACTACCACAATCACCACAATTGTTTAAACAATTGCTAATGGTCGGTGGTATTGATCGTTACTATCAAATTGCTAAATGTTTCCGTGACGAAGATTTACGTGCAGATCGTCAGCCAGAATTTACTCAAATCGACATTGAAACATCATTCTTGAATGATGATGACATCATGGATTTGATGGAAGGTATGACGGTAAAACTGTTTGATGAATTACTTGGCATTAAGTTTGATAAATTCCAGCGTATGCCATATAGCGAAGCTATGCGTGATTATGCTTCTGACAAACCAGATTTACGTATTCCATTGAAACTCGTTGACGTTGCTGATTTGATGCAGGATGTGGAATTTAAAGTATTTGCGGGCCCAGCCAAAGATCCTAAAGGTCGTATCGTCGCTTTACGTGTGCCTGACGCAGGTTCATTGCCACGCAGTGCAATTGATGAATATACCAAGTTTGTCGGAATCTATGGTGCCAAAGGGTTGGCATATATCAAAGTCAATGAACTTGAAAAAGGTATAGAAGGCTTACAATCCCCAATCGTTAAATTTATCGAGCCAATCGTACTTGATCTCCTAAAACGTGTGGGTGCAGAGAATGGCGACATTGTCTTCTTTGGTGCAGACAAAGCCAAAGTTGTGAACGATGCTATGGGCGCGCTGCGTGTTAAAATCGGTCATGATTTGAAACTTGCAACACAAGAGTGGGCACCGCTTTGGGTTGTTGATTTCCCAATGTTTGAGGAAACTGATGATGGCAAATGGACATCCGTTCACCATCCATTTACTTTGCCAAAATCAAGTGTTGAAGATGTAAAAGCCAATCCAGGTGAAGCTTTATCTGTTGCTTATGATATGGTCTTAAATGGAACTGAAATTGGTGGTGGTTCGCTGCGTATTTATACTTTAGAAATGCAAAAAGCAATTTTTGAAGCGCTGGGTATTTCTGATGAAGAAGCAGAAGAAAAGTTCAGTTTCTTGTTAAATGCATTACGCTATGGTGCACCTCCACATGGTGGTTTGGCTTTTGGTCTGGATCGTTTGGTGATGCTGATGACAGGTGCATCTTCTATTCGTGATGTGATTGCATTCCCGAAAACCAAGACCGCTGAATGCCCTTTAACTCAAGCGCCTGCACCAGTTGAGCCAAATCAGCTACGTGACTTAGGTATTCGTTTACGCGAACAACCGAAGAAAGAAGATTAATTTGATCATCTAATTCTAAATCTTAAAAGACCTGCTCAGTGCAGGTCTTTTATTTAAAAGTAGCGAAATTTTTAATTCTGACATTCAAAGCTAGACGGCGTTTTAAATTTTTCAGAAAAAATTTGGATTATTTCAACTTTAAGTTGCTCAAAATCATGAACTTGCTCATCATCATTTAAACAAATTTGTGGGAGTTTTTCCTTTCTCACCACTTCTAAAATCTCATTTAAACTCTCAAGTTTTAAATTAAAATTTTGCCCACGATTAAACAAATTAATTGGATAAAAATTTCCTGAACATAACTGCCAGATACGGAATAAATATTGATTAACATCTAAAGGCTGTCTGAAACGATGAGTACAAACTTGATTTAAATAATCCTTTTCATTTTCCCAGACTTCATCAAAGATTGATTTTAAAAAAGGCTGGGGTAAATGCATGTTATAGAAACTTGAAAACTTTCGATTATAAAACTCTAAAAAATTAATCCAATTATTTTTTGGAGTATAATTTAAATTAAAAAGTGCATAAGGACTTTTCTTAAAAAGCTGCCGTTTATTAAAATATTTATTAATAATTGCAACATCTGTGAGGGTGACTGCACCCAGAAAATTTTCTGTACCTACCACCATTAATGGTTGTAAGACAATACCATCACAAGGTAACCCTTTTTTAAAAAAGAAGTCTGGCTCTAGTGGTTTATTGATAAACATATCATCATTAAAATAAACGAAGTGTTCAGCCAATCCTTGAATTTTATGGATATTAATTTCAATTACATGAGAGCTAAAAGTAGGTAAATAGGCGGCATCAATAATTTGATTATGCTTGACTAAATTTAACTTTGGATGGTCTTTAACTAAAAACTCTGGAAAATGTCCACACGTTACAATATGGATTTTTCTTACCCATGGACAATATTTTTCAATTGATCTAAACCAGTATTGTAAATTTTCCCAATCACGATAACGACATTGTTCATCTAACTCTTCCTGTGTCAGATTACTATCTTTCGACTTATAATAGAGAAAATCCTTTTTCCAGCTTGTATCATTTGAATCTACCCAAATCATTACAAAATCAATTGGATGCTTCAAACTCATATCCCCAAAAACAAAATTTTAAATCAAATAATCTAATTAACAGTTAAAGCTAAAGTCATAAAAATAATATGAATTTATTGTGTAATTGCGTTATTTTTTCTTCATAATTCGCACATAATGATAATACTAAACCAATTTTTTCCTTATCCTTTCACATGCAATGATACAGTTGAGATAGTAGCTATCAAGTGGCATAATTGGGCAATTTTATTGTTAAACAAGGTTATCAATATGGCTATGCGTCCTGAAGTGCGTCGACATGCCCTTGTAATTATTGTATTTTCTTTAGCACAATGGTTTTTCATGCGCTATATTCTTGCAAATGAATTGTTTAACATGACTACAAATCAACGAATTTTATTTTTCTGCATAAGTAGCTTGGTTGGTGCATTGCTTATTTTTGTTGCGCTGATTTACATGGTCTTAAAAGGAAATGCGGATAAATAATTTTGTAGTGCAACATCATGATTTAGATCAATGATGTTGCTTATTCAACTTCAGAAATGGTCAGATAGAATCAGCTTGATTAATAAGTTCTTTCGATATATCTAAAGCCTGTCTAATAGTTACGTCCATATCCATATAACTATAAGTTCCTAGGCGTCCAGCAAAAGTGACTTTTTTTTCCAATTTTGCCAAAGCCAAATATTTATCTAACACTGTTTTATCATTAGCTAATCTCACAGGATAGTAAGGAATATCTTCATCGGTACAATCTGCACTGTATTCTTTAAAATAAATAGATTGTTCATGTGTTTCCCATGGAGCAAAATGTTTATGCTCAGAAATTCTGGTATAAGGTACAGTTTCATCGCCATAATTAATAACCGCATTGCCCTGATAATCACCTTCAAAGTAATTTTTTTCAAATTTCAACGTACGATAATTCAGCTTTCCTTCAGAATAATCAAACCATTGATCTAACTTACCAGTCCAAACAATATGATCATATTCAGCTATTAGCTGTTTAGAAAAACTTTTAGTTAACTCTACTGAGATATTTTCATGATTTAAAATAGATTCGATAATTGATGTATATCCATTTTCAGGCATGCCCTGATATTTATGTGAAAAATAGTTATCATCATAATTAAATCTGACAGGTAATCTTTTCAAAATACTGGCAGGTAATAATTTAGGTTCAAGTCCCCACTGCTTTTTTGTATATCCTTTAAAAAAAGCATCATATAAATCTTTTCCAATAAACTTTAAAGCCTGTTCTTCAAAATTTTGTGGAACCTCAATATTTTTATCACCTAGATTTTTTATAAAATTCTTTGCTTCATTTGGGGTAAAGTTAGTTTTAAAATATTGATTAATTGTATGCAAATTAATAGGAAGAGAATAAACCTCATTCTTTACAATCGACTTAACTCTGTTTATATATGGCTTAAAATTCCCATGTGAATTAATATACTTCCAAACCTGCTCGTCATCTGTATGAAAAATATGTGGCCCATAAACATGTTCCATGATGCCAGTTTGCTGATCTCGTTCAGTATAACAATTACCCCCTACGTGATGCCGTTGATCAATAATGACAATAGAGTGCCCTTGTTCTGCAAGCTCTCTTCCAATGACAGCGCCGGTAAACCCACATCCCACGATTAAAAACTTCATTTATCTAATCCAATTTTATCTAATCCAAAAGAAATTGATGTTCCTTCTAAGAGTCGATTATCAGACCCAGCAATCACTTTTTTAATAAATTCAACATTTTCAGCATTCAAATATTTATTTTGATAATCCAGACCACCTTTACAAATTGTATCCTGGCTTAAATTATATTTTTTAAGCACAATATTCAGTTCATCAAGTGGGGTAATCAATTTCGCTTTTGAGAAAAAAGTATTTTTTCTCAAACTTTGTTTACCAACACCATTACCTGCTGAACCAACAGGACGAGTATGAAATACTTTTACTTCATCAATAATACCGATTTTAGAAGACTCACCTAGGCGTTTAGGCCATAAGTTATCTAGTCCCCATCCTGATTTATTTTCTTTAAATGTTGGATATAATGACTGAAAAGATTTTTTATTAAAGCAAGGAATCATCACTTCAACAAAATTCGTTTCACGATATTTAAAAGATTTATTATTTAATAGAATCCCCCAAGAATAATAGCTTCTTTCATCCAGCGAAGGTTGAGCTAAATCAAAATTATAATAGTGAAATAATTCAAAAAATTGATTAATAGCTTGAGCATCTATATCTATATCATCATCAGGTAACCAGATTGCATCATACCCTTTCCAAAATTCAGTTGTAGTAAAAAAATTATACAAACCTTCCCACTTGGAGCCTTTATAAGGATGGAAAAATTTAATTTTATCCATATCAAACTTCGGATTATTTCCAAAATAACTTAAAGCGATATCATAATTTGCTTCAATTGAAACCCATTTTTCATGCAGTGAATTATCTCCACATCTTACAACAATTAAATTTTTCATAAATAACTCTAACTAAATTTGATTTAATTTTTAAATTCACTATATCGCTCATAAAAACACTTTAACCACTTTTTTTTAAATGATCGATTGAGTTTTTCAAAAATATTTCTTTCCACTTTATTTTTTTCTAGAAGAAGTTTACGCTCTATCTCTATACTACTGGTGGAAGACGTATGAGTTATGATTTCAGGATGATCAAATAAAAACGTTGCATAAAAATTAACTTTTGAATTGAATTGATATAACTCATCCCAATGGTCACATACATGTGGTTTATGATGATAATTCAATAATACCTGAGCCATTTCTTTATCTACTATATAAGCATAGGTATAAGATAAATCAGCAATACTATAAGGATGAAGTTTTAGAATATTTTTATGATGAATTTTCTGAACCTGAATTTTCCCATAAACACGATCATTTACTTTAAGTTGAATACCACCTAAACTCATAAAGAAACAATCTTGCAAATTCAAATTTTCTACTTCTGATTCAAATTGATTCAAATCAATATCCATGGTTTGGATAGCATCATCTTCTAATACTAATGCATATTTTTCATCACTTGTAATAAAATCATGAAGAGCTTGCATATGGGATAAAGTACACCCCAGCTCTCCTGGACTTAATGGATACTTTTGAGTCGCAACGGCCAAATCAAAATATTCTTTTACTGTAAGATCTTTTCCTTTAATGCCTATTTTCTTAAAATCAGCCATATATAGATGGAAATTACTTTGAGAAAAAAATTTTTTTAGTCTTGGACTATCATATGCTTCGATACTAATGAGATATTTTTTCAAAATAAATTGCCTATTTGATTATATATTTAACTTATAAGTTTGAAGAAAAAATCCTCTAATTTTTTTTACAATATAAGAAGAATTTGAATAAGATTTCTTTTTTGTTATAGTCATCATGTCTCTTTCATTTTCAAGATAACTCTTATCTTTCTCATTTTCGATTTGGGGATGATCAAATATATATGAAACATAGATATTAAATGGCTGTTTAGAATTAATTGTAAGGTCAGCCCATTGATCATAAACTTTTGGGGGTTTATGAAAATTAAGTAATATTTTAGCCATTTCACGGTCTACTATATATGCATATGCATATGCCAAATTTTCATAAAAAAAAGGATCAACTTTTAAAACTGGTTGATCTAATAAGAGATTTTTCTGATCTTTTCCCTTCACTTTACGACAAATTTTCATCTGAATACCACCCAGACTTAAGAACAAGGGAGGACTCAACCTCATCATTTTAATTTGTTCTTCTAACACATTAAAATCAATTGAAAATCTCTCAATTACATCATCTTCAAAAATAACGGCATACGATTCTTCAGAGGATAAAAAATCCTTCAATGCTGCAAGATGAGAAAGTGTACACCCCAACTCGCCTGGTGTCATTGGTTTGCTTTTACCTGCAACACCCTGTTCAAAATATTCACTAACAGTTAAGTTTTTACCGATAATTCCAAATTGTTTAAAATCATCTTTATACTTATAAAATGTTTTTTGCGCGTAAAATCCTTGTAGTCTTTTACTATCTTCGGATTCAATACTAATGAGATATTTTTTCATTTCAATCAAGTGCTAAAATAAATCAGGTGTAGTGTACCAATTATAGCCATATCGAGTGTGAAATTTAATGATGAAACGTCAAATTTTAAAAAAATGGTATAAATATCAGCAAAAGAAAAAAGAAAAATCCTTTAATTCACATTGGTATATGCGTTTTGGTTGGTTAAATCAGCCTTTGACCAGTTTAGATCAGCTTAAAGATCTTTATGAAATTCATTCTCCGCAAAAATTTACTTTTGCAGATAGTTTTTATGCTTATGAAGATGGCCGTCATTTCATTTTTTTTGAAGAAGTCGATGATCACCATCCTGTTGGTTTTCTTTCTGTCGTGGAAGTATTTAAAGATGGAACTTCTACTTCGCCACAAACTATTTTAAAGCTTGATTATCACCTTTCGTATCCTTGTGTATTTAAAGTAGAAAATGATTGGTACATGATTCCTGAAACTTCTGCAAATAAAACTATCGAACTATGGAAATGCATAGAATTTCCATGTAAATGGGAGAAACATTCAAATTTATTAGAAAATATCGAAGCCGTAGACAGTACCCCTCTTTACCATGAAGGAATTTGGTATTTGTTTACATCTACACGGCGTAACTGCAAAAAGTTTGGCGATCGTTTAGATATATTTTTTACCAACGATATTTTAAAACCTGAATGGAAAGAACATCCTCACAACCCCGTATATAAAGGCAGTCAACAATTTCGGATGGCAGGAAAACCCTTTTATTATCAAGGGCAACTGGTTCGACCTAGTCAGGACTCATTAAAGCGTTATGGGGGAAATATTGAGTTAAAAGCCATTACTCAATTGAGTCCCACCAATTATCAGGAACAACTTTTAAGCGTCATTCTTCCAGACTGGAATCCAATGGATGATGGTTGTCATACGATGAATTATGAAGATGGATTTGTGGTCTTAGACTCAATTCGCCTATCCCCTAAAACCCATTAATTTCCGAGCAGATTTTCATATATACGGAGAGTCTGCTTTGCCATTGCTGCAACCGTCAATTCTGCCTTGGCTTTTTTAAAAAGTGAATCAAATTGAGATTTGGCTTGAGGTTGTAGAGCATGATTAATTGCAATCGTTAATGATTGATCATCGCCAATATCTGCCAGATATTCAGTTGGCAGCCATTCTACGACCCCATTTACTTTCGTCGAGGCCATGACTTTATCAGCTTGCAAGGCTTCAACCATCACGAGCGGGAAGCCCTCTCGATCTGAAGATAAAACAATAATGTCGGCCAATTGAATGAGTTCTCTAGCATCTGCTCTAAAACCTAAAAAAGCGACTTTATTTTGCAACCCTAAAGCCTTAACCTGTTTTTCTAAGGCTTCTCTCAATGATCCATCACCGATAATCCATAAATTAGCATCAATATTCTGAATAGATTGAATCAACAAACGAATATTTTTAACGGGCTCCAACCTCCCAATACACATCACTATTTTTTTTGTAGGATCCAACTTTGGGAAATCTTGAAGAACTCTTTGCAATAGATTTTGCTTGTTTATGAACGTTAATGGCGGTTGGGAATAAACACCATTATAAATCACATGGACTTTGTCTTTTGGAATATCCTGAGCCAGAGCCTGACTCACTGCAATAACAGCATTTCCGACCAAGTAAGCAGATTTATTTTTTTTGGTTCCATGAATAGTTGTGACTACTTTTACATCTGGTAAATAACATCGAATACGTGAAATCAGTTCAGCCGCTTTACCTGCCTGAGCATGGACAATTTCAGGTTGAATCTGTTGAATAAGCGATTTGAGTTGCCAAAGTAGAAAAATATTCCAGCGACTGCGGGAAAAATCTAGTGCATGAAAAGTAACTTGAGATGTAAATTTTTCCGCATAGCATGGATGAGCAATTACATGCACGTCCTGACTCAAAGCCAGTTCATTGCTCAAATTAAAGGTATGCTGTTCTAATCCGCCTAAGCCTCCACTTGTTGCTAATATCTGAACGATTCTCATCACTTATCCCACTACTTTTTATCTTTATTCATACTTTGTTCAAAGAGTTTTGCTTCTTTTAAAAATGCATAAAAGGCATTGATCATGCTATTGACGAAACCACGCCAGCCATTTAGGAAACTACGACGGATGAAATAAGATTTTAAAAAAGTTATGGGCATGATCAATATCAGCTTAGCAAGACTTGGAGATTTTCCTTTTTGGAATTTTTCTAAGGCCTTTAGGTTTGAATATTGATTATTTTTTTCAACTTTGACAAAAATACTCGACTCACCAAAATGATAGATATCATGTTCTGCACGTTGTGAAAAACCATCCACAATCACATTTTCATGGACTTTATTGGCTAGATCATACTGTCCTTTGGATCGACGGAAAAAGCGGACTTTGGCATGTTTCTTGGTATGTTTGCTATTTGCTACACCTAAGAAAACATCATTAATTGGGGTAATTAAAGCATCAATCTGATCTTGTTGAATAACATTCACAATCTCTTGCTTTAGACCGTCTGATAATACTTCGTCACCATCCAGATTCAGCACCCAAGCATTGCGACATTTTGCTAAAGCTAGACTTTTTTGTCCTGCATAACCTTGCCAATCCTGATGAGAAATTTGTACATTCTCAAACTGCTGGGCAATTGCATAGGTATTATCTGTGCTTCCTGAGTCGAGAATAATCACCTCATCAAAATCACGTACACTATTTAATGTCCTTTCTAACCAAGGTCCACAATTAAGAGTGACTATATAAACACTGCATGCAATTTTATTCATAGCTTATAACGCCCTTTAGCAAGTGCGATACGCATTTGTAATGTATTCATGGCACCATGCGTACTCACTCTTGGAATATTAAATGGATGCTGAACATCATAAGCTTCGATTTTTTTTCGGGTGGATACCGCATTTTTAAAGCCTATTTCACGAGCCATTTGCTGATGTTTTTCATTAAAGCGACCAAATGGATAGGCAAAACTTGGGCATTTCCCAACTATTTGTTCAACATCTTGTTTCGATTTTTGCATTTCGCCATAAGCAGCTTGATCATCTAGTTTCAGCAAATTGACATGGTGTTGGGTATGCGCTCCAAACTCTACTAAACCAGAAGAAGCCATTTCTTGAATTTGGACATGACTCAGTTTTTCAATACCTTCTATTTGTGTAGCCAAATAAATTGTGGCTTTGGCGTTATATTTTTTTAATAGCGGATAAGCATAGATATAATTATCCATAAAACCATCATCAAAACTTATGGCCACCACATTGCTTTGTTCACGATATTGTTCCAATTCAGAGACAAAACAAAATCTTGATTTCTTACTTACCAAAAGTCGTAATAGTTGCTCAAATTTTTCGGGAGGCATATTCATACCCGAAGCATTTAAACGGGGCGTCACTTGATGTAGCATGACAATACGCGGTAGTTTATTCGAGCGAAATGGCAACCAAAAGGTATAGTTACCAAGTAGATAAAGTAATCCAGCAAGAAATACTAAAACTAGCACTATATACAGCAACCACATTATGCATATACCTCATGTGACCATTCATATTCTTCTGAAAGAGGTTGACGGAAAGCCACTTCAAGCATGTATTGAGTAATTCGCTTTGCATTAAATGATTGACGCGTTTTTTCCCAGCCAGCTTGTGCAACTTGTATCATCTGTTCAGGATGCCGATCAAAGAATTGAATCTTTCTGGCCAGATCAGCCTGATCATTAAAATAAACGACTTCTTGTTCATTATACAATTTTTCAAAATCTGGAATGCGGGGACAAAATGTTAAGAGTCCATTTCCTGTAAGTTGAACAATACGATCAGAACTATATAAAGTCACATCGTTACGTCTTGAATAATTTAGCCCCATTTTAGAGTCTGCTAAAACTTGATAATAAGCTTTTCCATAAACCCCAGCCTGATCAAAACATCCATAATATTGATATTTAATTCGATTACCTTGTAAGGTTTCTGCCAAATCTTTTAAAAATTTTTCGCGCTCTGGCTCTTTGTAAACTACACCACAAAAGATAAAAGTCTTATCTGTATCTCCCTTTGCAAATTGCACTAGGGTTTCTACATTACGATGTCCAATATTAGGCATATAACCGACACTTAAATGAGGCTGTTTGAGTTTAGCCAAATATTCACCTGCCGTGGTACAAAAAATAGCATCCAGATACGGCGAGAATGCTTTTACAAAATCCAGTTTGTGTTCAAGATAAAGTGGATCTACATACCAAAAAGCAATTTTAGTTTTCGGGTATAGATACTTAATCTGCTTAAGTACGTCTGGACTCATCAAATCACTATGTCCAATTAGGACTAAATCAGGTTCAAGATTATCCACAATTTTTAAGATTTCTTTATTGGCCCAATTCGCACCTAATTTTTTTGTTTTAAAAACGGTTCCCATCCGAGCCATATCTCGAAAGCTAAAATCATAGACAAAGTGACCATTTTCGATCAGTCCTGCCGAAATTTTTCGATCTGTACAATAAAAATGTGCGCCCTGTTTGTTAAAGCCAAAATTTGCAATATGCAATATTTTCATTTAATTAAAAACTCGATGAGTCCAATAATTGAGATGCTACTCGCTTCGCTTCATGTAATGGAGTTGTAAGCTGTAACAAACGAATAATTTCTGTAGTTTGTTCAAAGGGTAATTGATCAATTAATTGTGTAATTCTATCAGATTTCAAGCGATCCATTGCAATTACCCCAACTCTGCAGCCCGCAGTTAACGCCTCAAAAATCATTGAAACACTATCTTCTGTTACATAGATTACTTCTGCCTGTTGCATTTGCTCAAAGATCCAGCCCTGTGGGGTTTGCTCTACGGGGAAAATGTCTAATTGCTGTACATAACTTTGTTGTTTTAAATGCGTAAGAAAATGCTCAGGGGTACGTCGAGAAGTAGTTAATATGATTTGG
Organism: Acinetobacter sp. S54; assembly: GCF_016624945.1. Taxonomy (GTDB): domain Bacteria; phylum Pseudomonadota; class Gammaproteobacteria; order Pseudomonadales; family Moraxellaceae; genus Acinetobacter. The sequence continues at coordinate 74,771 of NZ_JACVUI010000011.1, forward strand.
CATTGCGAATTTTGCTGCACGATTTGTGCGATTGCCATTAGTACCTTGTTTTCATTCCACTGATGCCGTTTTGAATTTCCACCAAGCGCAATCAAAATACGATTTTCTTGATGACGATGTTCATTTTTAATCGGATTTAGGGCACCTTGGGTGACAATTACGTGATCAGATGCAGCAATACCATCATGCTCCGGAATAACCGCATAATCAAAACATTGAATCGGTAAACTAGGCTTCATCAAGATCACGGTTTTCGCTTTAGGATAAACTTTACCCAGCAACCAAACGCGTAAATGCGTATGAGAACCCACACCAAAAATAAAGTCAGGTTGTTGCATAATACCATTTACTTGATGGCTAAGAAGCCCTTTCAAAATGACCAATAACGGCAATTGCTCAAGCCTAATCTCTTCAAAACTGGTATTGGGATTTTGCTGATGCATGGCCTGATATAAGCCCAGAGCTTGTGATCGATGTCCCGCCTTTGCATCACTCACATATACAATATGCATTTTATTTTCCCAATATTACGTCAATAAAAAAGGCGAAACACAGGTTTCGCCTTTAATCTTAACCGATTAGCTTATTTAACGTAAGTTAACCAGTGTTCATATTTTGGATTTTTACCCTGAACTGCATCAAAGAATGTTTTTTGAATAATCGTGGTAATTGGACCACGGCGACCTTCACCAATTTGACGATCATCATATTCACGGATTGGCGTCACTTCAGCCGCAGTTCCAGTAAAGAATGCTTCATCAGCGATATAAAATTCATCACGAGTAATACGACGTTCAACCACGTCATACCCAAGATCTTTCGCAATAGTAATCACAGTTTGACGAGTAATTCCGTCAAGCGCACCACCTGCAAGATCAGGAGTATGCAATACGCCATCTTTGATCAAGAATACGTTTTCACCAGACCCCTGACATACAAAACCTTGAGGATCCATCAACATTGCTTCGTCATAGCCCGAATGCGCAACTTCCTGATGTGCTAAAATCGAAACCGTATAGTTACCACACGCTTTCGCCTTACACATAGTCACGTTAGGATGATGATGTGTAAATGATGAAGTTTTGACACGAATACCTTGTGCCATCGCTTCTTCACCTAAGTAAGCACCCCAGCCCCATGCAGCAACCGCAGCATGAATCGTATTATTGGTTGCAGCAATTCCTAAACGTTCAGAACCAATCCAGATCAGTGGACGTAAATAGCATGAAGCCAGTTTGTTCTCACGTACTACATCAATTTGAGCTTGCTCAAGCGTTGCTTGATCAAACGGGACTTTCATTTGATAAATTTTTGCAGAATTTAGCAAACGTTTAGTATGGTCTTGGAGACGGAAAATTGCTGTACCTTTAGGCGTTTCATAGGCACGGACACCTTCAAAGACACCCATACTGTAGTGTAGTGTATGAGTTAAGACGTGGATTTTTGCCTCACGCCAATCAACCATTTGTCCATCTTGCCAAATAAAACCATCACGATCAGCCAAATTCATGGCACACACTCCAAATTTTTACACAATCATTCACTCTCCAGCATCACCGTTGATGCTGGATCTATTAATCTTTGCCATAACTTGCAAACGACCTCGCGGGTATCGCGCCAGTCCGCAGCACTGACTTGCATGGATTGATTTGCAAGGGCTAGGCGGTGGCTCTCGGCTCGTTCACTGAGATAAGCGTGTATCAATGCTGTGGCATCTTCACTGGATAAGCAGCCTGCTTTAGCAGCATCTTCAAGAATTCTTACATTGTCGGAAAAATGGGCGAGATCAGGATTCGCACCACTCCATGCAAGCACCATATACTGTGCCATAAATTCGATGTCAACGATACCACCTGCATCCTGTTTTAAATGAAAAATCCCATGTTTTTTTTGTTCTGTAGAGGAACCTAGATGATCTTTCATTTTCTGGCGCATTTTTAATACTTCTTCCTGCACGTATTTTTCATCGCGAGGTTGAATCAATATCTGAGCTCGAAGCACCGCGAATTTAGCTCTTAAATCTTCTTCGCCCGCAATGGAACGTGCGCGTACTAAAGCTTGATGTTCCCAAAGCCAAGCACTCTTTAATTGATAATGTTCAAATGCCTTGAGACTAGTAACCAATAAACCCGCCTCACCAGAAGGACGTAGTCGGGTATCAATCTCATACACTCGGCCATCAAGTGTTTGTGTGGTCATTAGCGATAAAAACTTTTGTGCTACACGCATGGCGAATTCAAAACCTGTAATGGCTTTTTGTCCGTCCGTTTCGGCTTGCTCATCGAAATAGTGAATAAAGACTAAATCTAAATCGGAACCATAACCTAGCTCGATTCCTCCTACTTTACCGTAACCAATCACTGCAAAACCGTTATGCTCTAACGAGCAGCGTTGTCCTTGCGCATTTAGCGGATAACCATGCCGTTTTACCACTGTTTGATAAGCCAGATTTAAAGTGGCAATGACGCTGACTTCTGCAATATCTGTTAAAGCATCAGAGACTTTCATCAGAGGGCTTTCTGCCAGAACATCACTTGCAGCGACTGTGAGTACATTGCTCTTTTTAAATAAACGCAGTACTCGCATTTGATCTTCCACTTGATCAATTTCAATCCGCAGCAGTTGTTGACGTAAAGAATCTTCCAGATCTTTGCGCTTAGGTAACTCAAAGTCCATAGATAGAAATTCATCCAGTAACACTGGATATTGGGTCAGCTCTTCACAGATCCACGGACTCACGGTTGCCATCTTGACTAAGCGTTGCATGGCTCCTCGACTTTCCATCAGCATTACCAGATAAACTGTGCGGCGCATCACTGATTCAACCAAGGGCATTAACCGTGTGAGCGCAACTTGCGGCTTATCCGACTGTAATATCGCTTCAATTAAATAAGGCCAGAAATCTTTTAAACGCTGTACAGCTTTGGACGGTAATTTTTTCAAGGCATTGCCATGCCAGAATTCATGAATCAGATTTCTGGTTGAATCATCTAAAACCTCATCCAATCGTTGTTCCAGTTGGCTTTCTGTTTCTATAGGCGAAGCGACTTCTTCCTGAATCAGATTTTTAAATTGGTCACTCACCCGCGCGCGTTTTTCATTTAAAACCGTTAAAAATGAATCCCAAGAACTGTAACCCAGTGTATCAATCATGCGTTGACGTAATTCAGGCTCTATGGGCAACATTTGTGTTTGCTGGTCATTTAACGCCTGTATCGCATGCTCAATTCGTCTTAAAAATAAATAAGCGTCTTCAAGCTCAATCACGGCTTGCGGCTCAAGCAAACCTACTTCGCCTAAGTGGTGAAGACTGACTAGACATTGTCGATCCTGTAACTCACGCTTGGATCCGCCATAAATCAGCTGAAAAACCTGCACAATAAATTCAACTTCGCGGATACCGCCAGCACCCAACTTTATGTCATCGGCAATATTACGTCGAGCTACTTCACGCTCAATCATGGCTTTCATTTCACGCATAGCTTCAAATGCGGAATAATCCACATATCGGCGAAATACAAAGGGACGCGTCATATCCAATAGATTATCCCCCCGTTTTCCACCGCTGATAATACGGGCTTTAATCCATGCATAGCGTTCCCATTCACGTCCATGCTGAATCAGATATTTTTCCAAAGCCACATGACTAATGGCAAGCGCTGAACCATCTCCCCAGGGACGCAAGCGCATATCGACACGAAAAACAAAACCATCTGCTGTAATATGATCCAGCAAATAAATTAATTTTTGCCCCCATAAAATACAAAATTGCTGGACATCAATCGACTTTCGACCATTGGTTTCGCCTTGCTCATCAAAAGCAAAAATCAGGTCAATATCACTAGATAAATTTAGCTCCTGAGCGCCTAACTTCCCCATTCCAACCACGATTAAATCCTGAATCTGGCTATCGTAGCCAACAGGTTCGCCATGTTTTGCAACCAGTGGGACTAATGCAAATTGTTTAGCAGCACAAATACAAGCATCTGCAAAATCGGACAATTCACGTGTGAGTGTTATGACGGTAGTAAGCTGATTGGCATCTTGCCAAATCCAGCGAAACATAAGTTTGGCACGTAAAATGCGCAAAGTTCGCATCCATTGGCTTTCATTTTGAATATCTTTTAATTCTTGTTCAACTCGTTGAAAAATATCGTGTGTGCTGAGCGTATGATTAAACTGATCAATTGCATAATCTTGTTCTAAAGCCGCTTGATGTAGACTCAATACTTGTTCAGCGTATTGGCTGGCTCTTAATGTTTTTTGCAACTGCTCAGTATTCATAACAAACCTGCAACTTTTATTTGAAAATAGTTATAACAGTTGCAGGCGAATTTAGCGAAATCAATTTAAACCATTTTTGTCTCATTGGTAGTTTTTTGTTCAACCATGAGTTCATTGATTTCTGGTGCGTGCGGTAAAATTACCTTAAAGGTTGTCCCCTCTCCCTCTTTGGAATTCACTGAAATATGACCGCGATTTAAATCAACAAATCTCTTGCATAAAGTGAGACCTAAACCTGCCCCTTTTTCACCTTCGGTGCCTTTAAAACTTACAGTAATACGAGGCTGAAAAATATTCTCCATTTGCTGTTCAGTCATACCAAGTCCAGTATCTCGCACATACACTTCAACGCCTGTCTCACCGTGTAAGGCTTGAATATATACTTTACCCGTACCGTCAACATGGGTAAATTTCAAAGCATTGGAAACCAGATTTTGAATGACTGAAGTAATCATATTAATATCAGCATAGACTTTGAGATCCTCTGGAATTTCTTCAATCAGAGCAATTTTCTTTTTAATTGCCAAAGTATTTAAAACTTTAATCACAATCGATGTGGCTTGTTTAAGATTAAAGGTGATCGGATGATACACAAAGCGTCCACCTTCAGCCATCGCCCATTCCAATAAACTTTCTAATAAGTTATAAGTCGACTGCGAAGTGTCATAAAGATAATCTGCGATATTTTGAACACTTGACTCGTCTAAAGTTTCACGCTCTTTTGCCAGCACCTCAGAAAAGCCCAATAACCCATGAAAGGGTGCGCGTAAATCGTGGGAAATAATGGAGAAAAATTTAGTTTTACTAAAATTCAGAGCACATTGCTGTTCATAAAGTTCATTCAGAATTTCATGGTTATATTTTAGCTCAAGATAACGAGAAAAATTCATTCCATGTTCTGCGAGCATTGAAATTTTGAGAGGATCAAATGCCTGCTGCTCATCATCAAAAAACAAAGCAACTCCAACAGATTCATTATTTTTTAGAATATTCAAAGCAATAATACGATGATGATCTACACCACCTTCGCTCATATAGGCTGAAAAATCCATATAGTGCGGATGGTTTTGATCAATAAAAACTTTATCTTTGAAAAACTGCGCATTATTACGTTTTTGTAGCTTAAGCACTGCGTGAATTTTATGATCAGCATGATGCCAAAAATAAGTTTCTTCATGAAAACATAAAATTGCTTTCTGAGACCCTATCAAGTTTTTACCAAATTCTAAAAACTGTTGAATCAGATTATGTTCACTTTTTAGACCAAGGAGTAGCGATAAGCGGCAAGCACTTAGCTGATCTGCCTGATCGAGCTCTAACAACTGTAAACTCATGGTCCGCCTCATGGAGATTTTGATTATTATGAATAGAATATGGAGAATGAAAATAAAACAACGAAAAGATAAAACTTAAAAACATTATACAACTTACATTTATCAAATTTTTACCAAAAAATCAATTATAAGGGTAAAACAATCTTAAGTTTCTGATAATTTTAGTTTTTTTCTTAGACTTTAAGTGTGAAAATTAGCCACCTATTTTTAAATATTTTATTCGATTAAATTATTCAAAAAATATACTATAGGCAGCAAAGTCAGATCCTTTTTTATTCCATGATTTTCAAAAAATTAATTCATTCTCTACAACTTAATCTAAGAAAGTTAATTTTATTTCTGGCTATTTTTAGTGTACTTAGTCTGTTCATTATTTCCTTACTTGTTAACTACTATATTCAAAAAAATCAACTTATTAATAACTCGCTTTCAGTTAACATGGAATATGCCTCAAAAATTGCTAGAGGAACAAATAGTCACTTTAAAATCATGCTGAAAGAACTTGACTACAGCGCCAAACAATTGGGACAGTCATTTGGAAATGAAAAAGCATTACAAGCTGAAGTTGATCGTCTGAAATTTCAGTCTGACTACTTTAATAGTGTAATTATTGCTGATCAACATGGAAATATACGGAGTTTTGCACCTGAGCAACTCAAGCTAAATAAACAGGTAGTCAATCATACCTTGGGCTTTGAAATGTCACTAAAAAATCAAGCAACGATAGTGACGCCGCCCTACTATTCGATCAAAAAGAATCTGGTGATTTTTTTATCACAACCTATTTTTGATCAAAATAGACACTATTTAGGTTTTATCGGTGCTGCGATTTATCTCAAAAAAGATAATATTCTCAATGAATTACTCACCATGAAATATGGCTATAAAAATAGTTATATGTATGTCATTGATGGTAATCAACATATTATTTTCCATCCAGATGAAAAACGTATTGGTACTTTAGTTAGCCCAAATACTGGGCTAACAACTATGATGAAACAGAAAAATGGAAAAATCCGACTCACCAATAGTCAGGGTGAAGATAATTTGGCAGGTTTTGCACATATTCCAACCACCAATTGGATTGTAGTTTCTCAACAGCCAACGCACGAACTTTTGGCACAAGCCTCTTCAATTATTGTAAAAATCATTGCGGGAATGTTGTTTTTTTATCTGTTTATATTTTTTATTGTTTGGAGAATTTCTTATTTAATTTCAGATCCTTTAGCCCAACTTGCCAAAATGGCAAGTCATTTAAATGCATCTACAACAGAGCATAAAATTAAGGAAATTGATCCGTGGTATTATGAAGTCCTCAGATTTAAATTATCCTTATTGCTAAGTTCGCAACAGTTTAAACAGAAAATTTCTGAATTAAATTTTTATGTAAATACGGATCCTCTTACAGGTTTTTATAACCGACGAGGAATGGAACTATTTTTAGATGAATTTATTAAATCTGAAACTCATTTTTTTGTAATTTCTCTTGATATTGATCATTTTAAAAAAGTAAATGATGTCTATGGACACGAAAATGGCGATCAGGTCTTAAAAATTATTGCAGAAAAAATTAAGGGTTTTTCTCGGGATATTGATGCCTGCTGCCGTATCGGAGGCGAAGAATTTATTATATTGGCACCCAACTCTGACTCATCAATTGGCGTTATGGTCGCTGAACGTATTCGGGAAGCGATTGCAAACACAGTGATTCCTGACATTGGTAAAGTGACGGTTTCAGTTGGCCTTGCACATTGGCCTAATTCTGCCCGTGACATTAAACGTGTTTTTAAGCTCGCTGATGAAAAATTATATGAAGCAAAAGCAGAAGGTCGTAATAGAGTTAAATTTTAAAAATAAAAGCCATACCAGATGATTACTTAGGGTATGGCTAACTTTATAGATCATAAAGCCATTTTAAAAATTTATTGACTGACTATTTTATAAATACGATTACTATTTTGACTTTCAAATAAAAGCTCTGTAGAGGGTAGAATAATTTCCTCATCCACTTCAATTTTTTCAACGCGTTGATATAAGCTTAATGGCTCACCTTCGGGTGTATTTTGCTGCTCCTTGATTGTAGCTTTTGCATCATAGAGTTGATCAAACTGGTCTTTGACTTTGATTTCAAGCGTCGTCATGATTTTTAACCTATGTTTATCCTTAACCTGTATATAGCATAGTTTTTTTGCTATAAACTTGATCAGTTGTTAAATTTTATGGCAATGTTTCAACATGTAAATCCGCATTGGTAAAGAAATGACAGATGCGATGAAAGCATTTTCTTCTGCTTATTTAGTCTTTCAATAATGAAGAATTTAGTAAATATCGGTCTACGATAACGACAAAACCCCGAAACCTTTGTATATCAAGGTTTCGGGGTTTATCTAGAATTCCGTGAAGAATCAATGGTCCGAGGGTCGGACTCGAACCGACACCTTATCGCTGACAGTGGATTTTGAGTTCCATGATTTATACAAATACATGAAAACACACCACAACAACAAACAACATATCTCATTGTTTTTAATAAATATACTCAAATATTCACTGACAATCCACAATAATTCAGATCACTAAAAAACAATCTTACAGTCTACAGAAAAGCTACAGATTTTTTTTGTAGACTTTATATTTACATTTAGTTCATTACAAAAATTCTGATAATTACTAAGTGTACGATACCTTTTCTTTGGACTTGTCGGCATATTTGGGATTATTGGTTCAATTAAATTAGCTGCTATTGCAGGATTTAAGTAATTCTTTTGGAATGTTTCTCGAATTTTCTTAGTTATTTTATTTCTAAGCTCCAGCCTAGCTAAAGTCCTAGATACTGAAAGTAGCTTCCAAGAAATGAGTGCGGCAGGATTAGAACCCGCATGGATTTTTTAATTATGCTTCGGCGTTTGTATTATTAGCAAGTTCAGCTTTGATCTTGAGCAATCGTTTCTTATGGTTAGGTGCAGTTGGAATATTTCTCTTGCTCACCATTTTTATAGTCCATCACTTTTGGGCAATGATAGGCCATCAAGCTAATATTTCAATGTATTTTGCACTCGAACATCTAGCTGTTATCGGTGGATTAATGTGCGCTGCTATTGCTAGCTATTTTAGAAACAAGTCAAAAAATAAATATGCTTAATCTTTTTAATCAAGTATCAATGTCAAATTATTTTTATTTATAATTTTATTGTGATTATAATATCAATTTTTTTCAATACAAATTAATTTCTTATTAAATAAAAACTATATTAACAAGTAATATGATTTTTTCCATTACTGGACGTGTCTAAACGAATTAAAAATTTTCTAATTTTATATCCTATTTCTGTGTTTCTATTGATATGTATTACTTAACCTATTCGGTTTGTGTATTTATGGGCATAAGGTTTTCCTTAGCTCTAGCAATCAACACATGCTGTTCAGTTATTTACTCAACCAAAGAAGAATATTAAAAACTTTCAAAAAAAATTATTTTAATTATAAATCAGCGTAATAGTTGCCTGCGCTTGTACAAGCGTTGCAGGTACAGCAGCAACATTGGAATAGTAACGCGCTTTGAATGCTTTAGAAACCGTGCCACCAGATCCAATGGTCCCAAAACTAAAAAAGCTAGTTGAATTATCAATACTTTTTGGAGCAATCGGTAAAGCGCTTCCAGCACTGTCGGTAATTTGCACCGAAACATTATTAGAATAGGTATTTTTTAATAATCCGCTTGTATTACTTGCAGACGCATTATTATTATCAGTTAACAAAGCAACCAGCGTTTTGCTAGTATCATCTGAACTACAGCCACTGACATTCACTGTAAATGAAGTATCCCCCACAGTTTGACCTACCGCAGTAAAACTACTACTTGGTACAGTAGGCAAAGTAACATTAATTGCTGCACCATTATTAATTACACAAGTGGATTTTGTAATTTGAAAGGTAGAATTTGTTAGTACGATTGATGTAGTTGCAGTAGTGCTAGTAGAACCTTTTGCAGAAAAATTACCCAATTTTAAATTTGAAATCGTATAGGTCCCTGCGGTATTTCCCAAACCCGATACCAATAGTCGGACATTTTGTAATCGCAAGCCACGCGTATCACTAGTGCCTGTATAGAACTCATAAGAGGTAGTTGCACTATTGATCCAGAATTCCGTTGCAGCATCCTGATTATCTTTGATGCTAAAAGCGATATAGACTTTGATATTGGCTGAGGCTACTGACGGCGTAATTTTAGTAGAAGGGATCTGATAATAGGTATAACCATCTTTAGAAATTGTGCTACTAGTCGTTAAGTCAGTTACTCCATTCATAGTAAAAGTACTCGGACCTGATCCACTACATGAATCAATCGGTTGAGGTGATGAAGCAGCGATGGTTTGAGATACAAGCTGTAGATAAGCATTATCGCTTTGTGCTTTAGTTAGATTTGCAGCAAAATTAACAGGGTTAGTTCTGGTAGTACAGACTGCATGACTTTTGGAAGCAAAAGCCAATAGACACATCAAGACTAGCGCTATTTTCTTATACATTTAATGGCACTCCACATTAATAATATCTAATTGACTATTCTTTTTCTTCACCACCGAACTAAATTCTGTTAGAGGAATATTGCAGCTTTGTTTTAACTGATCTCCCCATATGACTTTTAAAGGCTCTTTTAAATCACGAATATCATGGGTAAGTAAGGATTGATTCGATTGCCCCATCAAACCAATTAACTGACCACTTGACGTTTCAATACGACTTCCCATAGGAAACTGTTGTGTGTTTTTACTATAAATGCGCATTAAAATATTACTTTGTTGATTCGCTTTGAAAGTCGCAAGGGTTGAACTATACATACGCGGAATCACTTTAGTTTGGTTACCGTCCAAAGTAATTTCAGGGGGTAATTGATCTGGATTAATAGAGAGTGTATTGATCGAATAGGCAGAAGCATTTGGATAAATTGCATTCCCCCAACGATCAAGTTTTATACCCCATGCATTTTCAACACTCGCACCAGCACCCTGATCGACATGAATAATAGTATAAGTATCTGCTGCCGTATTAGTCGCCGTAATACCGTAGCGATGCGCTACAATTGCACCCTGTGCTGAAAGTGAATATTGAGTATCTTGATTACCATGATAAACAGTTGCTCCTAAATTCACATGAGGCAATAAATAATTTACATTGGCATTGTATGAATTATTGGTGCTGCCATCATAACGATTGGACGTTGCCCCTATCCCAAAGTTAAGATTGTTATTATAACCTGCTGTACCAGACAAATAAGCGCCAAAGCTATCGCTATCACGCCCCTGTTGTTCATCATGCTGATAGGTCGAGTTAAGGTTGAGATTAGACTTACGAAAGTCGAGAGGTAAAGAAAGACTGACATAAACACTTCGATCCTTGTCGAAAGTGTTCTCTTTATAATTAGTTTGAGAGAATCCAATCGAATAAGACATGCGTTTCCATGAATTGCCATAACTCAGATTATATTGATACCGATTATTATCGCTATTCCAATAGTCACTTACTAAAAAACCTAGACTAAACGCTCCCATTTTCGGATTATCGAAGCTCTTACTTAAACTAAAATTGATCTGATTCCTTAAATCTGCCGTTAAATATAAATCATTTAATTCATCCGTATTTAAATAATTGTAATTTTTATAAGAAAGTAGGTTGGATACTGATAAATAATGTTGTGTTTGAGTTTGCGCATTGGCATAAAAATTCATTTTATATGCAGGAAGATAATAAGAATAGTCCAACGCAATTTTTTGACCATTATAGTCCTGATCCCGCCATTTAGCGCGGCTTGCACTTGATTTGATACTTATCCCGCCCAAAAAGGTATTTAAGCCTGCTCCCAGCAATATTCCCTGATAATCTTGAGTTAAATTGAGCCCACTCAATAGTGTTAAATAATTATTTAAACCATAGTTATAACTACCTTGTAGCACACTATCATTAGTCAATTTTTCAATAGTTTTATAATTTCCAAGCGCTATACTAAATGTCTTTTGTCCTGACTTTAATAAATTCATATTATTTTGTACGGGAATTATATAGGTTTTCTTCTCACCGCCATTCTCTGTAATTTCTAGTGTCATTGCCCCTGAGGCAAAAGATGTTAAATCAGTAATACGAAATGGACCCGCAGGAACTGTTCTCTCATAGATTTTTTGACCATTTTGAAAAACTCGAACCAATGCATTGGTATTTGCAACGTTTTCAATTACAGGTGCATAGCTACGCATTGACCAAGGCAGCATCGACAAATCTGAAGCAAGTTGTACCCCTACGATTGGCAAACTTTCAGTTTGTAGACTAGATGTATTAAACTGTCCTCCACTTATACGCGCATTTATCGCAGTGATATCACGGTAAATTACATTTTGATAAGAACGATATTTTCCTAACCCTGAATCATTCGAGTCAAAATTTCCTGCATGACGAAAATACCAACCGTTTACATTTAAGCCTGCTGTTAAAGCCAAATATTTGCTGTCTTCCTGATCATTTTGGTTAAAATTGGCATTATAACCAATAAAAGCAGACGTAATGCCTGAATCAAATAATGCGGGATCAATGTAACCCTCTGGTCGATCTATAACAAATTTTTGAGGGATGTAAATCGCAATTTTTTGAGTCGATAAATCAAAATCATAATATGCATCTGGACTAATATCTTTAATGGTCAAGCAGTCTTTTTTAGCCAATGACGCCAAATAGTGTGACTGCAAATCCAGACGTTTTAGTATATCGGCATCGATACATAAAACTGCGGTTGGGTTCGCATCCAGATGCTTAAACAATAATTTTAGTTCACCAATCGAACGATCATTGACTGTCGTATCTACGATATAAGTGCCTTCGGCAACATAATTTGCACTACGAAATATCGATAGGTCAACACTTTGACTCTGCCCACCAAATAATGAAGCAGAATTAAACGTTAAAATATTTTTATTATTTTGCGCCAATATTTTATCTAGATTCTGACTGGAAATATCTGATTCAGAAACAGCATAAGACTTACTTACAAGGAGAATAAGTAATAAAAAACTACTCGAATATCTGATTTTCATACCGTTAAATACTCTGTGAGTGTTTATTTATTTCACCTCAAAAGTCTGATTGCCGCCTAAATCATTAATAATGGTATAACTCATTTGATCAGGCTTAAACTTCAACTGAAACTTATTCAATGTTTGTTGTGAAAAAGGCGACAGCATAACGGCATCTGCATTATAGCTTGCTGTTTGGCTTTGATTTTTAAAATCTGCTTTGGTAACTGTGACAAAATAAGGCGTCGGATTATCCAAAGTGACAGATTGAGTACTGTTATTGTAGCTATAGCGAATACTGGAAAATGCTTTATCGGACGACATTTTTAAACTAGTCGGACGGTAAAATAGTTTGATACGGCTACGCACATTAAAGGTAAGTATATTTTTACCTTCGTTTGCCGGATCCTCAGGAGGAATATCCAACATATTGAACCAGTACAAGGACTCACGATCTTGCGGTAAAGTAGGTGAACCAGTAGGTATAATCCGGATAATCTGCCCTTTTTTAGACTCGACACGAGATAAGGGTGGCGTAAGCACAAAAGGAATTTGATCAGCTGCGGGGATACTGCTCATATCACCCTGATCAATCCATGTTTGTACTAACGCCGGCGTAGCAAACTCGTTACGTAATTGCACACTGACACTTTTAGCATTGGAAGGAAAAATAATGCGAGTACCATCTATGCTTACCCCAGCATTTGTATAATGGCTAATCAAGAATATTGAAAGAATAAAACTGAACCTACGCATATTTTTCCTCAAACTTAAAGGATTAGTTGTAGTTCAAAATATAGTTAACAACAGAATTTACCTGCTGAGCAGCAGGTGTTGCTGTAGTTGAATAATATTGTGCCTGCATATTCCAAATACCACTTGTGGTCGTTGTCGCATTACTATTTGTTAATTGATTCGTTAAAGCAAAATCAATAGGGGTAGTTACTGAAGCCAATTTAAGTTGGGTATTTACTGTTGAGCCTGAAACCGTATTAACCAATCGAGTTGTATCGCCAGCTACATACTGAGCTGAATTTGTAGGTCCACCTAGAGTAATCCCTTTAAGACCCGCAACAGTCACTGCATCACATGCAGCAGTCCCAGCAGCATTTGTTAGTGATAAATTAAAATTAGTCGCCTGAACTGTACTGTTTGCTGCTGCAAATGCTGAATTCGGTACTGTCGGAAGTGTTACAGTCACGTTCTGTGAACCAGCACCAGCCGTACCACCGCCCGTTAAAGTACAAGTACTAGTAATGACTCGACCATTAATTGTAATCGTACCATCGGTAGCAAACACAGACGTCGTTGCACCAGCAGTACATAAAGTTGTTGCAAGTAAAGCTAAATTAAGTTTTTTCATCACTGAAACCTTTCAAATCAATTGAATTTTTTTACAGAAACAATTTATGTAATGATCGAAAAAAGTTATGCTTCGTGATTTAACTTTACTTTCTAACAGATTTGACTTAATTACAATAAAACAAAACTTTTTTTCATTACGCCTACATAATACACAAAATTATGTGACATAAAACACTTTTCAAAAGAAAATTGATAAAAAAACAATGTACTTTTAAGTCATTTTTTTAACAAGATCAAATCTAAATATTGATATAAAGCTTTTATATTTTTCAATTCTTTGATTGCACTGACTACTGTAATCCTTTATAGCTACCCTGTAACCGTGCTCAGTATGAGGATGGATCTATAAAAATTATGACTTGGTATAGGGAACAAGTAAAAATGGTTGAATACTTAAAATATCTTCATTGATAGAACAAATATCTAATAATTTAATTGTTAGATATTAATGAATAGTAGGATAAAAATAAGGTTCTATGTGGACTGCTATCACTTTCCTAGACAAATCTCCTCTATTCTTTGGACTACCACAAAGGATTCTGAACTCATACTCAACACCTAAACATGACAAATAAGATTTCTAAAAATATCATCAAAAGTTTTAATTCCTAGAATTAAAAACCATCAAAAAGGCCGCGCTTCTTGATGGTGGTTATGGACTATGTTTAGATTAAAATCTGCTGATTATTAATTAAATCATTCAAACTGCTATTCACACTGTTCAAGGTCAACAATAAGCTACTGTTGTCACTTGACCCTATGTTGAATTAGTTGACATAGTAAATTTCCTTCATTTGAGTATTTAATAAGTTCAATGCGATTGAACATATTTCCTTACGTTGTTTGGCAAATAATTCTTCTTTATTTGGTATACCTACCCCCATCGGCTTTCCATCTAAAATTATGTATAAACCATTCCATTTAAATCTTCCCATATGTTCTATACATGGCTCATTTGTTATATCAGAGAAGCGCCCACCTAATGCTGCTTGTTGTGGAGAACCAATATAAATAGAAACTCCTCCATTCTGAATATCCTTATTATTTCTAAAATCACCATGAGGGTTTTTTCTTATCATTTCTTGAATATCTTTTGGATAATAAAAATGAAGACCAAAGGAACTGTGGTATTCCTTTGGAATAATAAAAAAACGCCCCCCCCATTTTTGTATTGTATATTTATTTTGGTCTACTTTAGGTAGTCGCCTTATATCTTCCTCTGTAAAACTATTTGATTTCTCTGCTATAATAGGTTTTTCACTTCCAACTTTATTAGAAATAGAAATATTTTGCTCATTCTCTTTTAAAGGTATATACTTAGGTAAAAGCCACACCATAAAAATAAGTAAAAATAAACACCATATAAATCCTTTTGAGGGTCTATATTTTTTCATTATCATCTCTACCTTTTTAATAAATTAAAATTTGGTTAAATTTAATTTATTTACAAACTATTTAGAAAACATTTTTTTCAACATCTGCCTTATCATGTACAGCAGCAATTTGATCAATATGTACTTGACTAAGTTTAGTTAAAATAATGTATTTCCTTTACTTCTTCATTTAAAATTTTTAATGCAGTTAAACAAACATCTAAATATTGATTATC
>NZ_JACVUI010000012.1 GCF_016624945.1 Acinetobacter sp. S54
AAAAAAATTACAGATAATCAATATTTAGATGTTTGTTTAACTGCATTAAAAATTTTAAATGAACAAGTGAAGGAGATACACTATGTTAACTAAACTCAGCCAAGTACACATGGATCAAATTTCTACCTTACGTATACAGGTGCGAAATGGGCAAATTGGCTATTATGTTATTTATGCAACATTAGCCGATTTACTAAAAAGTGATTACGGCTATACATCTACAGATCCGACAGTATTGTGGTTACGTGACCCAATAAAAGCCAATGTAGGATGTAGTTCGATATTTAATGAAGTAGAAAAAATTAGATCAAATATATTATTTTCAAAAAAAATGTGATTAAATAAAAAATAATAGTAAATTACTTAAGTTTATTATTCTTAAGCATATTTGAACAGAAATAGAATGAAACTAATTAAATTAAATTTCTTTGTAATGCTCTATAAATTGCCTTATCAATTGGAAATTTTAAAGGAAAAAGTGTCCTTTTAGGAAAAATATTCTTTATTGGGTGTGTAGAATTAACATGTAATTGTTCGAGATGGTTTTTAGCGAAGAAAATATGAAAATATTAAGCACATCAATATTTATGATACTATAAATCAAATTTTTTAATAAAAATGGCTTTATTCTTAATGGATTAATACATATAGTTAAATGATGTAAAAATAAGTATTTAAAGCGAATCAATAGTAACAAAGGAAAATTAAAATGAGTGCAATCCAAACGATATTTGAAATTTTATTATGGTATTTTTATGGAAAATAAAAAATCAGAAGATTATTAGGAATAAAGTAATGAAGCTATCACATAAGGTTATTCTTGTTAGTGTTTTGATATTACTAACCTATTTAGTCGTCGAATTTATTATTTTGCAGTATGAGGAATATAATGAAAGAAGAGGATATTGTACAGCAGAAGGGAAGTTTTTAAGTGATAAAGAAAAGTTAAAAAATATACGTGTGAATTTGATTGTTCATCATTTGCAAAGCCGATCTAAACATTATGATGACTATAATTTTAGCATTGTAGGAATATCAAAATATGATCTTTCAAATGAGGAAAAAGTCATCGATCTGATGACACAGGCTGATTTTAATAAATCGTGGAAAGAAAATTTGGGCATCATCGCAATCGGTTCAATTCCAGAATATATCGATAGACGTATATGCCTACGCGATCCTCGACGTTGTTATGACTTTAGTAAAGCTCGTAACGGTTTGCCGAGTTTGTGGAACGATGATAACAACATCAATATCGAATATCTAAGATCACTGCCTGAAAATTATTCAATAATAATGAGAGAAGGAAGTGGTGTTGACTTAGACATTTATCCATTATCTACACTGCAACAGATCGATGCCAAGCACTACAAAATATCAAGGTATAGTATAAATCAGAGATGTTGTGATCAACAAGAAATCAAAAGACGAACCCCATTTATAGGTAACAATCTTGTTAATAATAGTGACCCTGCGAAGACAGCAGCATACCGCCTTGGGGAAATTGGTATTACACCGGAGCCTGAATTACGTTTAGATCAAATTGATGGGGTAATAATTGATGACTTCTATGTATCAGATTTATACGCTGATTCATTGTTAGATCAACCCCAGCAAGTACAAAAATATGGACTACTTTGGAGTGCAGGTGGTCTAAGGAAACCAGTGTATAAAAAAAATATGAAGCAAGAAATATCTATCACTGCCTGTGGCACCATTGTAGAAAAAAAGTAAATTAATTAATAGGAAAATTAAAATGAGTACAATCCAAACGATATTTGAAATTTTATTATGGTGTTTTTATGGAAAATAAAAAATCAGAAGATTATTAGGAATAAAGTAATGAAGCTATCACATAAGGTTATTCTTGTTAGTGTTTTGATATTACTAACCTATTTAGTCGTCGAATTTATTATTTTGCAGTATGAGGAATATAATGAAAGAAGAGGATATTGTACAGCAGAAGGGAAGTTTTTAAGTGATAAAGAAAAGTTAAAAAATATACGTGTGAATTTGATTGTTCATCATTTGCAAAGCCGATCTAAACATTATGATGACTATAATTTTAGCATTGTAGGAATATCAAAATATGATCTTTCAAATGAGGAAAAAGTCATCGATCTGATGACACAGGCTGATTTTAATAAATCGTGGAAAGAAAATTTGGGCATCATCGCAATCGGTTCAATTCCAGAATACATTGGTAGACGTGAATGTCTACGTGACCGTCAACGTTGTTATATTAATCAATCTAATAAGGGTTTTGTGACATTATGGAGCGATGATAACAGCATCAATATCGAATATCTAAGATCACTGCCTGAAAATTATTCAATAATAACGAGAGAAGGAAGTGGCGTTAACTTAGATATTTATCCATTATCTACACTGCAACAGATCGATGCCAAGCACTACAAAATATCAAGGTATAGTATAAATCAGAGATGTTGTGATCAACAAGAAATCAAAAGATGGACCCCATTTGTAGGTAACAATCTTACGAATATTAGTAGGCATCCAGAAAAATATGCAGCCTATCGTCGAGGGGAAATTGGTATTACACCGGAGCCTGAATTACGTTTAGATCAAATTGATGGGGTAATAATTGATGACTTCTATGTATCAGATTTATACGCTGATTCATTGTTAAATCAACCCCAGCAAGTACAAAAATATGGACTACTTTGGAGTGCAGGTGGTCTAAGGAAACCAGTGTATAAAAAAAATATGAAGCAAGAAATATCTATCACTGCCTGTGGCACCATTGTAGAAAAAAAGTAAATTAATTAATAGGAAAATAACATGAGTACTATTCCAAATATATATCAAATCATTAGTTATTATTTATAGGGTGAAATAACCAAACCTGAGGATGCCCCCGATGAATGAAGAAGATGACACACCTTAATCCTGATAATATGGAATCCAATTTTGCTAATATTCTTGTTAAAAGTTTAATTTAATAGAACCAAAGAGCTCATTAAGATTTAAGATGTTTTTCAGGCGAGTAGAGATCAGACTAATTTTGCACCTTTATCTAGAGTTTATTTTACAAATGATTTTCTATACGATTTAAAGTTCTTTAACGACCGATCAAGCCACGCTACAAGAGGGTGATCATGTTTAACATTTGATTTTTTGGGGGGGCAGAGAAAATATAATTTAACATAATCAATGTGTTTACTAGGCTTATCTCATGGCGCAACCTTTTCGCAGAATTATCTTAATCCTTGCAATAAAAGCTAACTTTATTGAGCGTCCTTTTCCAGATAAACCAAAGCATCCTAAATAGAGGCACAGATTAAAAGATAAGTATTTTTTAGGGCTTTTGGCTAAATTTAGGCCTATCAACAATCACTAAAATCTTATCTAAATCTGCTACAATTGCGCCAATTTTAGCTTTTCTTACATCTGCGTAATAAATATTGTTATCGCAAAGATGTTCAATATGAAGATTTATACATGTTTAAAGATCAATTAGCGCAAGAAGTTAATGCGCGTAGAACCTTTGCCATCATTTCCCACCCCGATGCGGGTAAAACCACCATGACAGAGAAACTCCTGTTATGGGGTAAGGCAATTCAGGTTGCAGGTATGGTGAAAAGCCGTAAATCTGACCGTGCGGCAACTTCTGACTGGATGGAAATGGAAAAAGAACGTGGAATTTCCATTACCACTTCCGTAATGCAGTTCCCTTATAAAAAACACACTATCAACTTACTGGATACGCCAGGACACGAAGATTTCTCGGAAGATACCTATCGTACTTTAACGGCGGTTGATTCAGCGCTTATGGTAATTGATGGTGCGAAAGGGGTGGAGGAACGTACTATTAAATTGATGGAAGTGTGTCGTATGCGCGATACTCCCATCATTTCTTTCGTCAACAAAATGGACCGTGAAATTCGTGAGCCTCTAGAGCTTCTGGATGAAATTGAAAGCGTTTTGAATATTCGTTGTGTCCCAATCACATGGCCATTGGGTATGGGGCGTGATTTTGCAGGTGTCTACAATATTCTTGAAGACAAACTGTATGTTTATAAGGCGGGTTTTGGTTCTACTATTACGGACATTGACGTGCGTGATGGTTATGACTATGCGGATATTCGTGAAAAAGTCGGTGAATTGGCTTGGGCTTCATTTGAAGAGTCACTAGAATTGGTACAAATGGCGAATGAACCTTTGGATCGTGATTTATTCCTACAAGGTAAGCAAACACCTGTACTTTTTGGTACTGCTTTAGGTAACTTTGCAGTCGATCATGTACTCGATACATTTATTCAATGGGCCCCTGAACCTAAAGCCCATCCGACTCAGGAACGTACGGTTGAAGCGACTGAAGAAGGTTTTAGTGGTTTTGTCTTTAAAATTCAGGCCAATATGGACCCTAAACATCGTGACCGTATTGCCTTTATGCGTATTTGCTCAGGTAAGTATGAAAAAGGTCTAAAGATGAATCATGTACGTTTGGGTAAAGAAGTGCGTATTTCTGATGCATTGACTTTTCTTGCAGGTGAGCGTGAACATTTAGAAGAGGCTTGGCCGGGGGATATTATCGGTTTACATAATCACGGTACGATTCAGATTGGAGACACCTTTACTAGTGGTGAAAAGTTGCATTTCACAGGGATTCCACACTTTGCTCCTGAAATGTTCCGTAGAGTTCGTTTGCGTGATCCACTCAAGTCTAAACAGTTGCAAAAAGGTTTAAAAGAGTTGTCTGAAGAAGGCGCAACACAAGTCTTTATGCCACAAAACAGCAATGATTTAATCGTGGGTGCTGTGGGTGTCCTGCAGTTTGATGTTGTGGCGTATCGCTTAAAAGAAGAGTACAAGGTCGATTGTATTTATGAGCCTGTTAACATCCATACAGTGCGCTGGATTTATTGTGATGACGATAAAAAACTCAATGATTTTAAGAAAAAAGCCCACGATCAACTGTCACTGGATGGTGGGGGGCATTTGACTTATCTGGCCCCAAGTCGTGTGAACCTGCAAATTATGCAGGAGCGCTGGCCTGATATTGAGTTCCGTAATACACGAGAACACTAAATTGACTTAAACAGCTTCTTTCGGGAAGCTGTTTTTTATTTTAAAGTAGACGTTTGGATTGGTTTGGGAAAGCATCATGCAGATGACAAAACAGCTCTTGCTGGTCGGTTTAATCGGGACATTGTCCATGCTGGGTGCTTGTACAAAAAATAAAAATGATCAAACACCTGAACATGAAAAACCAGCGCTAGCACAAGAAAAAACAGAGATTTTACCTTATCTTGATATTCAGGAAAGTAAAGCTAAATATGCCTTGCCTTTTTGTGAAAAGAAAAACTGTATTGATATTGATTTACAAAGTATTCAGACCAAGGACAGTTGGTTAAATGGATGGGTTGAGCAAAAGTTGGCTTATGTGGTGCAGGCTCAAGTGGGTCAAAATCAGAAAATAAATTTGCAAAAAGCCATTAATGCCTATATTGCCAAATCAGATACATGGCAAGATCAATATTCGCGAAATCAGGCCTATGAATTACATATGACAACGCGGATTGCATCACAGCGCAATGAATATGTGTTATTACAAATTGGATTAAACTCTAAGCAAGAAGAAGTGACGGTAAAAGATCGTTACTATTTCTTTGTGGCTGATCGTAAAAGGCAAAAAGAAGTCAATATATTGGATATATTACAGAAAAATCAGCAAACCAATATGAACCAGATTGTACAGGATCATTATCAAAAATGGTTAAAGCAGCAGTCTTCGGACGTACAGGCTGAAGCTCCAGCAAAACTGTATTGGGGACAGGCAGACTGGTTTTTCGATAGTGAAGGTATTGGGCTGCATTATCGCGCGAACCAAATTAGCAAGCAGGCTGGTCAATTTGATATTTATTTATCAACAGCACAAACCAAAGCAGTGTTACAGCCCGAAATTTATCACAAAATGTTTTAATCTGTATTGAAATTTAGACAACACTGGTCAAGTATGATCAAGTTACATTAGCATGAATTGAAAATTATTTTTTGTTAGGCAATCACGATGTTGCAATCTAAAGGCTCTATGTTTTCATCTCCACAAAAAAAACAACCTAACGTAAAACTTGTTTTGACCATTGCCGTCAGCATGTTGTTACTGACTGCGTGCCAACCCAAGTCTAAACCTGAAGATGCTAATCAAAAGCAGAATGCGGCCTCAGAAGTGCAACCACAGGTTTTGGCAATAGATGGTTCAGCCGTGCGTTTAAAAGTGAATTTGCCCGAATGTTCTGGTAATAATTGTCCAGAATTTGTCGTAGAGCGATTGCAGAGTAATTTTCCATTTATTGATCAAATTATTGATCAGGAAATTTTAAAGAACTTAAAACAAATTCTTGATATTTCTACGATTAATCAAAATGAACACGCTGCTTCTGCCCCAGAGACAGATCAGAAAAATTTGCATGAAAATGCCTCTAGTTCTGAGCCATTATCTGCCGATCAGAAAATGCAGCAACAAATCGAACCCTATGTTCAATCTTTTGTAGAGCTAGATAAAGAGCTAAAAGCTTTGAGTGCTAATCATCAGATTAATATCATGATTAAACCGTCGATTTTAAAATCGCAAGAACCAATCGCAACGGTTGTCTTAAATACCAGTAGTTATCTTGGGGGGGCGCATGGTTCATCGGCACAACAATATTATAATTTTGATCTGAAACAGCAAAAGCAAGTACAGCTCAATGATTTGCTATTACCGAATCAAAGAAAAGCATTGGAAGCTAAAGCACATGAGGCCTTCAAAGTGTGGGTGACAGATTCTAAACTTGCCGATAATGTTAATGAATATGAGCAGGCATGGAAATTTAAGCTCTCAGATAATTTCTTGCTAGGGGAGAAAGGTTTGATTCTGCAATATGCTGAATATGAAATTGGACCTTATTCAGCGGGCTTGCCACGTTTAATGATCCCGTTTGATCAACTGTCTGGTATTTTAAAACCTGAATATGTGCCACATATTCAGGCTGCCTCTGAACCAGCGACTAAATCACAGAGTTAAGTGATGCGTTTTCCTTTGTTTGATACGCATACGCATTTTGATGTGCCAGATTTTGATCATGATCGAAATCAATTGGCGCATCAAGCCAAAGCAGTGGGTGTGGAAAGACTAATTTTGATTGGTTTTACTGAGTCCAGATTTTCAGATTTAATGAAAATCCAGCATGAATTAAACCAATTGCAGGATGCGCCCATCAGCTATTTGGCTCCCGGTTTGCATCCTTTTTATATCGAACAGCATTTACCCGCGCATCTTGAACGACTTGAACAAATCTTAAAACAACAATCTTGTATTGCGATCGGGGAAATTGGTTTAGACACTTTTTTGCCGCCGCATAAACAGGCGGATATTTATCAAAAGCAAAAGCAATATTTTATTCATCAGTTGAATTTAGCTAAACAATATGACAAACCTGTACTGTTACATATCCGTAAAGCACATGCGGATGTATTACATATTTTAAAACACCAGCATTTTAAGTTGGGTGGTATTGCCCACGCTTTTAGTGGGGGAATTGAAGAAGCCAAAGCATTTATTCAATTGGGGTTCAAGCTAGGGATTACAGGACAAATTACAAATCCAAATGCCAAAAAATTACATCGAGTGATCACTGAAGTTGGACTTGAGCATTTGGTGTTAGAAACGGACTGTCCAGATATGACACCGTTATGTTGTCAAGAATCAACAGAATATCGAACCCGAAATACACCCGTGAACTTACCTTTTGTGTTACAGGGTTTAGCCACAAGTTTAGGAATGAATGAAGAAACTGTGGCAGCAAAAGTATGGGAAAATTCATTGAATGCACTGAAGCTAGTTCAATAAAAAAACAAGCTCATTCAAAAGTATAACCAAAAGAAAACATACCGACTTTAAAAGTGGCATAAAGTAAAAGGAGCCAATGAAACTTTAAAAGAACATAGCCAAACCGGAGGATAGCCGTATGGCCAGCTACAGTAAAATCAATAGTTTTAATGCGTTAAAAACACTCAATGTCGGTTCAGCTCAATATCAGATTTTTAGTTTGCAACAAGCCAATCCTCAGTTGGGTGATATTCAGAAGCTTCCCAAATCTTTAAAAGTATTATTAGAAAATTTATTACGTTTTGAAGACGATAAAACCGTGACAGCTGCGCATATTCATGCACTGGTGGAATGGCAAAAGACCAAAACATCGGATCAGGAAATTCAATATCGTCCAGCGCGAGTACTGATGCAAGATTTTACCGGTGTTCCTGCCGTGGTTGATTTAGCAGCGATGCGCGCTGCAATGGCAAAGGCGGGTGGAGATCCAGAGAAAATTAACCCGCTATCTCCTGTTGATCTGGTGATTGACCATTCGGTAATGGTCGACCATTTTGCAAATGATCGTGCATTTGAGGAAAACGTTGAAATTGAAATGCAGCGCAATGGGGAACGTTATCAATTTTTACGTTGGGGACAGTCTGCATTTAATAATTTTAGTGTTGTGCCGCCGGGAACGGGAATTTGCCATCAGGTCAATCTGGAATATTTAGCACAAGCTGTATGGACGGGAGATGAACAGGGACAAACTTTTGCATTTCCAGATACACTGGTGGGAACCGACTCGCATACAACAATGATTAATGGATTAGGTGTATTGGGTTGGGGTGTAGGTGGAATTGAAGCTGAAGCCGCCATGTTGGGGCAACCGATTTCGATGCTAATTCCAGAGGTTATCGGGTTTAAACTCACAGGAAAATTAAAAGAAGGAATCACCGCAACAGATTTAGTTCTCACAATTACTCAAATGTTGCGTCAAAAAGGTGTGGTGGGTAAGTTTGTTGAATTCTACGGGGACGGTTTGGCCGACTTGCCTTTGGCAGATCGGGCAACGATTGCCAATATGGCTCCTGAATATGGTGCAACTTGTGGTTTCTTTCCAATCGATGAAATTACACTTGAATATATGCGTCTAACAGGACGTAAAGCTGAACGTATTGCTCTAGTTGAGGCTTATAGTAAAGAACAAGGTTTATGGCGACATGCAGGGGATGAACCTGTTTTTACTGATACTTTAACCTTGGATATGGCGACTGTTGAAGCCAGTCTGGCTGGGCCGAAACGTCCGCAGGATCGTGTGGTCTTGGCTAAAGTCCCTGAAACTTTCCAGGCTGTGATGGATTTGACTTTAAAAGCAGCGAAACCTGAAAAAGAACGTCTTGAAAATGAAGGCGGCGGTGGTACGGCGGTCGATGCACAAAAAGCCAATCTTCCAAATGAAGCAGCCAGTTGTTCTATTGAAGGTAAAACGTATACGCTGAATCATGGAGATGTGGTGATTTCAGCAATTACTTCATGTACAAATACCTCTAACCCAAGTGTCATGTTAGCAGCGGGTTTATTAGCTAAAAAAGCGATTGAAAAAGGCTTACAACGTAAACCATGGGTAAAAAGTTCTTTGGCACCAGGTTCTAAAGTTGTGACCGATTATCTAGCTGCTGCGGGTTTAACACCGTATTTGGATGAGTTGGGTTATAACCTTGTCGGGTACGGTTGTACCACCTGTATTGGGAATTCTGGACCATTACCAGATCCAATTGAAGAAGCGATTCAATGCGCTGATTTAAACGTTGCATCGGTACTTTCAGGTAACCGAAACTTTGAAGGGCGTGTGCATCCATTGGTCAAAACCAATTGGTTGGCTTCTCCTCCATTGGTTGTGGCTTATGGTCTGGCAGGTACGATTCGTAAGGATTTAACCTCCGAACCGTTGGGTCAGGGTAAAAATGGTCAGGATATTTATTTAAAAGATATCTGGCCAACAAATGCAGAAATTGCAGAAGTTTTGCAAAAAGTAAATACAGAAATGTTCCATAAGGAATATGTCGCTGTGTTTGAAGGAGATGAAAGCTGGAAATCGATTCAAATTCCTCAAAGTAAAACCTATGAATGGGCAGATGATTCAACTTATATTCGTCACCCGCCATTTTTTGATGGAATTGATCAGCCACCCGAAGTCATTACTAACATTGATTCAGCATCAATTTTAGCGGTATTGGGTGATTCTGTGACGACTGACCACATTTCTCCAGCCGGTAATATTAAAAAAGACAGTCCAGCGGGCCGTTATTTGCAAGAACATGGTATTGCACCTCAAGACTTTAATTCCTATGGTTCGCGTCGTGGTAATCATGAAGTAATGATGCGCGGGACATTTGCCAATATTCGTATTAAAAATGAAATGCTTGGTGGCGAAGAAGGAGGGAATACCCTCTATATTCCAACAGGTGAAAAACTGGCGATTTACGATGCAGCGATGCGTTATAAAGACGACAAAACACCATTGGTGATTATTGCAGGTAAAGAATATGGCACGGGATCATCTCGTGACTGGGCGGCAAAAGGAACCAATCTTTTGGGTGTGAAAGCTGTAATTGCTGAAAGCTTTGAACGAATTCATCGTTCGAATCTAGTCGGTATGGGCGTGTTACCCCTTCAGTTTATTGATGGGCAAAATCGTCAAACCTTGAATCTAACAGGTACAGAACAACTGTCAATTTCAGGACTTTCAGATGATATCCAGCCCCATCAAACACTAGACATCACGGTTAAACGTGAAGATGGTACAACCGATACATTTAAAGTGTTATGTCGTATTGATACATTAAATGAAGTGGAATATTTCAAGGCAGGTGGTATTTTGCACTATGTACTACGTAATTTGATTGCAGCATAAACATCCCTCTCGTTAAAACGCCTTCTTCTTGGGATGAGGGCGTTTGTCAAATTCAGGCACTAACATTCTTAAATTAAACCAAGTAAAATAGCGTGCCTAAAAAATGTGAAACTTGATGTAATGACTGATCTTCAAACCGATGAATATGACCGCCGTTTTGCAGGTGTCGCCAAAATTTATGGTGATGATGCGTTTCTTCATTATGAAAAAAGTCATGTCATGGTGATTGGAATTGGTGGCGTGGGCAGTTGGGCAGTTGAGGCTTTGGCACGCACAGGAATTGGTCAACTAACATTGGTGGACATGGATGTGTTGGCGGCATCTAATATCAATCGTCAATTACCCGCATTATCTTCAACTTTGGGGCAAGAAAAAGCGCAAGTAATGGCAGAACGTTGTCGTCAGATTAATCCACGTATTCAAGTCAATGTGATTGATGATTTTCTTTCGCCTGAAAATGTCGCTGAAATACTTATGTCAAAACCTGATGTGGTTCTGGATTGTATTGATGACGTCAAAGCTAAATTGGCCCTTATGTTGCATTGCCGCTTTAACAAACTTACTTTAATTGTATCGGGCGGTGCTGGCGGAAAAATTGATCCGCTTAAGATCCGTGTGGCTGATTTATCTAAAACTGAACAAGATCCGATGTTGGCAAAATTGCGTAGTCAATTACGAGCCCAAGGTATTTGCAAAAAACCAAAGGAAAAATTTGGTATTACCTGTATTTATTCTATTGATAACCCTTTCTCTAGTGCGGATGTTTGCGCTGCGGCTGGTTTGCGCTGCGGGGGATATGGTTCTGCTGTAATCGTAACTTCTAGCTTTGGTATGATTGCGGTAGCTGAAGTATTGAAAAAACTGGACATGAAAAAAACGAAGCTTAAATAAGCTTCGTTTCGAGTCACGTTATAAGATTTTAAATTATAAAGGACGATAATAAGTATAAGTTACATTGCGATCTTTATACACATCATAACTTTGCTGCTTAAAATCAGAAATCCACTGACTGCCGCTATAACCTGCAATATGCCCATAGATATGATTTGGCGTGCGTTTGATAATATAAATATCACCTTTTTGTGGATGATCAAACTCTGGCTGAATTTGTCGATAGCCAATTTTGGTCAGAGTATCCCCCCAGTCAGACGCTGCAATGGGATGAGTCACGATTTTAGCACCCGCAGACTGCAAGGCTATGCGAACACTTTTGGCACACTTAGCTGTACTGTAGCTACCGCTGATACTTTTTAACTTCGCAATAAATTTATGAATATCGATTTGGCTACGTGAACCATCTGATGAAAAAGAAAAAGGCGCTGATCTTTCCTTGTTTTCACTCACACTTATCTGAGGGGCATTCTGTGTTTGATAACTATCTGCTAATTGTCCGTCATAAATCATCGTTCAAACTCGTTCTTACATCATTCACACATATCAATAACAATGTATTTGCTTGGCTGAGTGATGCTATCCTCTGAACCTTAAAAAGCGTTTTAAGAAATGTAATAATATTTCACAACTTTGAAACATTTATAAAAATATATTGATTTATCATCTAATTATCAATGTATTTGTTGGTTAAATTTTATTAGGATAATATCGAATAATACGTGATTCCGCTAATTTTTTATTTTTAAACCGATCATATAAATCAAAACAAATAGGTTGATTGCTATTTAGTCGGGGTAAATTTTGATCAAAAAGAAAATAACGAATATAGCCAGATTGATCCATCGAAATGGCAATACGTTCAAAGCTTTTACTATGTTTTGTTGAGTAAGAACGATATTGTTTAACCACCCCACATTCTTTGCTCAGAATCAGTTCTGAAGAAGGTTGAAGGCCTCTCGACAAAAATGGCATTGCAAATCCAGGCAATACACTTAAATAGGAGATCTTTTTTTGCTCAGAAATACTTCTATTTCTATCAATAAAATACATATGAACAATAATAGGTAAAAATAAAGAAAGTATTAAGCCCAGAATGAAGAAAAAATTGCTCATGATTTTAATATCTTTATTGTTATACGCATTAAAAATTGATTTTTAATGCGTATTTAATTTATTTTGAGTGTGAAATCTCATCAAATGTTAATGCTAAAAATATACTTGAATAGTCATATAAAAAACTCAGCCTTTTTGTGAAATGATACTCTAAAAAGACTGAATTCTTTTAAATAAGCTGTTCTTGCTGATATTCTTCTGAGCGTTGAAGGACTTCGTGAACATTGGATAATGCGTGTTCAATATCGCTTAATGATTTAGCATTACCACCACTCAAAGCCTGTCGCCATTTTCGTGCACCCGGAAGATTTTGAAATAAACCTAAAATATGTCGGGTGATAATTGAAAGAGGTGCACCCTCAACCAAACGTTGTTCGATATAGGGTAGCATTTGTTGCATGATCTCAAAACGATCAGGTGCTACTAAATTCCATATTTGGCCTATTTCAGCCAATAAATAAGGATTATGGTAGGCTTCGCGGCCAATCATCACGCCATCGACATATTGTAAATGGTGCTGTGTTTCTGCAAAAGTTTTGATACCGCCGTTAATTTCAATGGTTAAATGTGGACGTTCGCGTTTTAAACGGTACACGTCTTCATAGCGTAACGGAGGGACTTCACGGTTTTCTTTAGGCGATAAACCTTGCAAAATAGCGATGCGGGCATGCACGACAAAATGACTACAACCCGTGGCAGCGATTGTATCTACAAAATGCAGCATTTCTTCATAAGATTGCATTTCGTCAATACCGATACGATGTTTGACTGTCACTGGAATAGAAACAGTTTTTTGCATTTGGCCAATACATTCAGCAACGAGATCGGGTTCGGCCATTAGACAAGCGCCAATTTTATTGTTTTGAACACGGTCACTTGGACATCCGACATTCAGATTGACTTCATCATAGCCCCAGTCCTCCGCCATTTTTGTGCAGGTTGCCAGATCTTGAGGATTTGATCCACCGAGTTGTAAAACCAGTGGATGTTCTGGCGAATTAAAGTCCAAATGGCGTTTTGCATCCCCATGAATAATCGCCCCTGTAGTCACCATTTCAGTGTAGAGCACTACATTTGGATTAAATAGCCGAGCGAAGAAACGATAGTCTTTTGTAGTCCAATCCATCATCGGTGCAACCGAAATGCGTGGTGTTAACGATAAAATTGAAGACATGTCCGTACCCAAAGCATGCTAAAGCGAAAGTGTTGCAGTATACTTTTTTTTGGCAAATGACCCTAGCAAAAAATAAGCAGATTCCGTCTTGGTGTTATCTTCCCAAAATTTAAAATGACTATGAAGACAAAAATATTGAAACACATGTGAACTTCAAGCTAAGGTTAAGTTTGTGAAACATAATGACAATAATAGGAATAACTATGTTTGTATTTGAAGAAGTTTTTAAGGAAAAGCGGTCATCACTTTCTCCAGAGTTGGATTTGAGATTACAACGAGCTTTGAGTTGGGTTAAACAAGCCGGTCAAATCCTGCATGAACTAGAGGCAAAACTGCTCTATAACTGGATTGCCTTGAATACTCTATATATCCAGGATATCGAATTAAATTATTCACAGCAGTTACAGCAATTGTTTCTACTCTTGAACCGATTAGTCGATTTAGATCATGAGGGCAAAATTATGCGTACTCTTACTTCCAAACTAAACTCAGCCATGCAACCTTTTTTAGAAAGCCCTTATTTGTCTTATCATTTTTGGCAGTTTCAACATCAGAAACTTAATGAAGCCGAATGGCAACAATATCGATTACAAGAAAAAACTCAACTCAAAAATGCAATACAGCAATCCAGTGAGGCAGAAATTCTCAATTTCATTTTTTCACGGATTGCCATGTTGCAAACGCAGATGAATTCTGGAGGCATGATGAATCAAAGTCAGATTTTTCGCCAATTGATTGATTCTGCTTGCCAGATTTTGACTGCATTATTACCTGTTTTTATGCATATTATGCTGGAAAACGCCCAAGACTTTGATGGGCGTGTCCAGTTTTTTCCAATTGTTCAGTTTTCCTGAAATCAAACTTTTTGCTTTTTTTGAGAAAAATAGATGCGATCGATGAATGCAAACAATGCAGCAAAAATTGTAAGCCCTAATCCAGCGCTACAGGTCATGACCCACCCGCCATGTCGCCAGGCAAAGATACCAATGGCCGAACCACTAGCCGCCCCAGCAAAATATAAAGTCATATAAATGGCATTTAAGCGGGATTTAGCATCGGGGCGTAAATTAAAAATAATATTCTGATTGCTCGTATGAATCAGTGCTAGTCCCCAGTTAATAAGGCCGAACCCAATCACATAAAAAATAAGGGAGATTTTGGCAAAGAAAAAAGATGTCCAACTGATGACCAGTAATAAACAACCCGCCCAAGTCAGTGTAAGAGTGTAACCGCGATCGGCCAGTTTTCCTGCATAAGACGTTGATAATGCACCAAATACCCCAATCAGGCTGATAATGCCGATCATAAAGTCTTTTAAATTAAATGGCGGGGAAGATAATAAAAGAGCCATTGTAGAAAATAAGGTACTCATCGAAGCGAAAGCACAAGCACCAACCAAAGCACGTAGAATCAAACGTTTTTCTTCAATCAGCAAATAGCGCATAGAGTTGAAAATTTGCGCATAATTTAATTGAAAACGCATGACATAAGGTAATCTGCCTTTAAGTAAATAAGCGATGAAGAACATCAGTACTGCGCTGAGCAAATAAATTACTTTCCAGTGAAATAAATTTGATAACAACCCAGCTAAACTGGTTGAAAGCAAAATACCGACCAGTAAACCACTCATTAAGAAGCCAACGACTTCACCTATTTTTTCGGGTTTCACGGCCATCGTCGCCAAAGGAATAAGCACTTGTGCAGCCACTGAAAAAAGTCCTGCCATGATAGTTCCGACCCATAACATCTGGAGGTTAACTGCAAAACCACAGAGCAATAAACCGATACCAGCCAAAAACATTAAGAGTGGAATGAACTTGGTTTTATTAACGACATCGCCTAAAGGAACAATAAATAACAGACCAAGTGCATAAGAAACTTGGGCAAAGGTCACGGTAAGTGCCGCTTGAGCTTCTGGTATTGCAAAATCAGCCTGTATGGAATGAATTAATGGCTGACAATAATAATTCGCGCCGGCACACAGGCCACAGGCAATTGCCATCAACCATAGCAGGGCTTTATTTTGGCTGATGTCAGAGTTGTGTTGCATGTTTTGCTCTCTTATTAATTTAGATAGGCTGTTGCTTCAACTTCAAAAAGCATATTGGGTATTGCAAGCCGTGAAACCGGGATGAGTGTGCAAGCTGGAAATTTTTGGTCAGGCCAAAGTTGTCGCATGGTCTGAACCAAAATATGGTGTTTATCTTCATCATGATGAACGATAAGGACACGTAACATAGCAATATTTTGAAGCGTGGCATCTACACTGTCTAATGCTATTTTTAAATTATAAAATGCCTGCAAGACTTGTCTTGAAAAATCTTTTGATAAATTGCCTTGAAGGTTTTCACCACCCTGACCTGCAAGATGTATGATACGTCGAAAATGTTGCACTTCAACCACATGACTATATCCAAATGGCTGGGGATTATACAATTTTTCAGGATTTATAATGTTTAGATGCGATGTTTGCTGTGACATTCAGGATATTCTCAATACAAAATAAACATTATGCTAGTATCAAAGCTCAAGTTAACTTGAGGTCAAGAGTGTAATGCAAAAAAATCATATTAAGCAGCTGATTAGTATTGGGGAGCTGGCAACACGTAGTGGTGTTAGCGTTGCAACTTTACGTTTTTATGAAGAAAAGCAATTGATTTGGAGTATCCGAACCAATGGTAATCAGCGACGTTATTTGAGAGCAATGCTAAGACGTGTCGCGATTATTAAAATTGCACAAGTTGTTGGAATGCGTTTAGAAGAAATTAAACAAGCGTTTGCTGTACTACCTCAGGATCAAATTGCTTCTAAACAAGATTGGCAAAATATGTCTAAGCTCTGGAAAGCACAGCTTGATGACAAAATATTGACATTGTTGCAATTAAGGCAACAATTGGATTGGTGTATTGGTTGTGGTTGCCTTTCGATGCAACAATGTCCGCTGCGTAATCCCGATGATTATCTTGCCGAACAATCTTCAGGCGCCCATTTTCAGCCCATTTTGCTCGCATTAGAGCAGTTTGATCAAACAGAAATTTAATGTTTAAGTCTATTTTTGCTTAAGCTAATCATGAGTACCCCAATAATATTCAGGATACAACCTAACCATTGCCATGTGTTTAAGTGTTCACCTAAAAATGCAACTGCCAATAAAATCGTCAGGATAGGTCCAATTGAAGCAATCATGGCAGATTGAGAGGCGCCCAAACGTTGAATACTCTGCATTAATAATACAGTGGGTAAAACAGTGACAAAGAATCCAAGTCCCAATCCATACCACCATACATTGAGTGGTAATTGTTGTAAGAGTTGGAATGGTTGCGCCGTTTCTATAAAAAAATGCAGTAACGTTCCAGCACAGGCAACGCTAAGGGCAAGACCAGTGAAATTCCACGAACCAAATTTTTGAATTAATGGAGGTGTCATTAATAAATATGCAGCAAATGCTACAGCACTGGCAAAAACCAGACTGACGCCAAGCCAAAAACCGCCCTGAATTGGTGCAATATTGTACTCTTGTAACATCACCAAAACCGTCCCTCCATAACTCAAAAAAATGGCAAACCAACTTTTTGCATTTATTTTTTGACGATAAATCAAACTTGAAGCGAGAACGGTGAGAGTGGGATATAAAAATAAAATAATCCGCTCTAAGGACGCGCTGATATACATCAACCCTTTAAAATCTAGCCAACTGGCAAAGTAGTAGCCTAATAGCCCAGCTAAAACTAAAACCAGCCAATTTTTCTTGCTGATACCCTGATTATGATGCCGATTCAACCAGCAAATGATAAGGAAAAATGGTAACGCGCTTCCCATACGTAATGCCATTAGGACAGTTGCATCGACCAATGGTGAGAGTGCATACGTTTGTTTAATAAAGATTGCTTTGGTACTAAACAGAAATGCGGCACAGAGTGCAAATAAAGAACCGACCTGTGTTGCAGATAGAAAACGTTTCATTAAAAAGCCATGTTGGAGGGCATCGTTTGCCTCAAATTTAAGGCAAAACCGATGAATTATATATTGGTAAAAATTAAACGTGAATCATTAGTTCAAAATATAGGTATTTATTAAATAAATAATGGGTAGCATTTTCTAAAAGTTTGCTTAAAATCCAAAAATTCAACAAGAACACACTCTGGGGGAAACGTCGTTTACAACGATGTTTACACTTAAGGAACTTAGCTTGAGGAACGCTCATGCAGATCGGAATCCCAACTGAAACGGTCGCGGGTGAAAATCGTGTCGCCGCGACACCTGAGACAGTAAAAAAGTTGATTAGCGCTGGCCACAGCGTAGTCATTGAACGTGGAGCAGGGGTAAAAGCTGCCTATATCGACAGTGCCTATGAACAGGTTGGTGCGACCATCAAGGATGATGCCTATCAGGGCAGCCAATTGCTTTTGAAAGTTCGCGCACCACAAGGTGAGGAAATTCAAAAACTATCAGCCAATACAACTGTTGTGGCAATGTTTGACCCATATCGTAATCCAGATCTGGATAAGTTTGCGAGTCAAAACGTGTCTGCATTTGCGTTAGAGCTATTACCACGAACCTTGTCACGCGCACAAAATATGGATGTTTTATCCTCTCAGGCTAACTTGGCGGGGTATAAGTCTGTATTGTTAGCAGCGGCTGAATATCAACGTATGTTCCCTATGCTAATGACCGCGGCAGGTACAGTAAAGCCAGCACGTGTTGTGATTATGGGCGTAGGCGTTGCTGGGCTTCAAGCGATTGCAACTGCGAAACGCCTGGGTGCTGTAGTGGAAGCTACGGATTTGCGTCCGACTGCAAAAGATCAGGTTGAGTCTTTGGGCGGTAAATGGTTAGACGTCCCAATGTCACCAGAAGAACAAGCTCGTGCTGATGAAGCCGCTAAAAATGGTTATGGCTGGATGCCGGGCGAACAATACATCAAGGATCAAGCTGCCATTGTTGATAAAGCTGTATCCAATGCGGATATCGTGATTACCACTGCTTTATTGCCTGGTCGTGATGCACCACGTCTAATTAAAGCTGAAACAGTTGCCAAAATGAAACCAGGTTCAGTCATTCTGGATATGGCAGTTGAAACTGGCGGAAATGTTGAAGGCTCTAAAGTAGGTGAAACGGTATTCACTGAAAATGGCGTGAAAATTTTGGGGGTTCCAAATATCCCATCGACACTTTCGACAGAAGCTTCTGCCCTTTATGCGCGTAATGTCTTTAATTTTGTTGAGACATTATTTGATGCCGATAAGAATTTCTCAGTTAATCCAGAAGAAGAAATTCAAAAAGCCCTGTTGGTCACTCATGGCGGTCAAGTACTGCTCAAACGTGGTTAAGGAGATCTCTCATGGTTGAAACGATTACAATTTTCGTCCTTGCCATCTTCGTAGGTTATTACGTGGTTTGGGGCGTTACGCCTGCATTGCATACGCCATTAATGGCAGTAACCAATGCATTATCTTCGATCATTATTGTAGGTGCGATGATTCAGACCGTAGGTCTGCCAATGATCGGGGTCGAAGGTAATGTGGATTTTCAAACAATTAATGTCGTGAGTGTACTTGGCACGATTGCAGTGTTCTTGGCCAGTATTAATATTTTTGGTGGTTTCGCAGTGACTGCGCGCATGCTGGAAATGTTTAAGCCAAAGCAAAAGAAATAAGGGGACTGAAACATGGAATTTATTCGAGCGAATGCAGAGTGGTTCTACCTCGTTGGTGCTGTCCTGTTTATTATGACGCTTCGTGGCTTATCTGGCCCTAAAACTGCTATTTCGGGTAACCGTTATGGCATGATTGGTATGGCGATTGCAGTTTTAACTACCTTCTTTGTTGCAGATCATCCTGTGGTTTGGATGATCGTGGGTGCAATGGTGCTGGGAGCGATTGTCGGAATTGTACGTGCACGTACCGTACCTATGACTCAAATGCCTGAAACAGTTGCTTTGATGCACTCTTTGGTTGGTTTGGCTGCGGTATTGATTGCGATTGCTGCGATTTTGCACAATAACCAATTGAATGTGCTATTTGAACAAAACGAAACGGCTTTGACTGCTGCGGGTGTTCAACATGCACATATGAGTCCAGTGCATTTATTTGAATTGTTTGTAGGTTGCTTTGTAGGTGCGATTACCTTTACAGCATCTGTTTTTGCTTACGGTAAATTAGCCGCAAAAAAATGGGCAAAAACTATATCCGGCGCATGGGTTAAACCGGTTCAGGCAATCATCTTCCTTGCGATGTTGGCTTGTGGTTTCTACTTCTTCTCGACTGGCAACATGACTGCATTCTGGGCGATGACTATTCTTGCGCTTGCTTTCGGCTGGGTGTGGATTGCACCTGTTGGCGGTGGCGATATGCCAGTTGTGGTTTCATTGCTTAACTCATTCTCAGGATGGGCTGCTGCCGGTATTGGTTTTACTCTTGAAAATAACATGTTGATTGTTGCAGGTTCATTGGTAGGTTCATCCGGTGCAATTCTGTCTTACATTATGTGTAAAGCCATGAACCGTAACATCATCAATGTTTTATTTGGTGGGGCGATGGGTGGCACTGCTGTTGCGAGTGCGGCTAAAGGTGAGCAAGTTCAGCGGAACTACCGTTCAGGTTCGGCGGATGACGCAGGCTTCCTGATGTCAAATGCAGACAGTGTGGTGATTGTACCTGGTTATGGTATGGCTCAAGGCCGTGCGCAAAATGCCGTGAAAGAATTGTGTGAAATCCTAAAAGAACAAGGCGTAAAAGTCCGTTTTGCGATTCACCCCGTTGCTGGTCGTATGCCGGGTCACATGAACG
Organism: Acinetobacter sp. S54; assembly: GCF_016624945.1. Lineage (GTDB taxonomy): Bacteria > Pseudomonadota > Gammaproteobacteria > Pseudomonadales > Moraxellaceae > Acinetobacter. The sequence continues at coordinate 20,700 of NZ_JACVUI010000012.1, forward strand.
TACTCTTGGCAGAAGCTGACGTTGCTTATGAAGATATTCTGGAAATGGATGAAATTAACTCTGATTTCCCGGCGACTGACGTGGTTTTAGTTATCGGTGCGAATGACGTAGTGAACCCTGCGGCAAAAGATGACCCAAGTTCTCCAATTTACGGTATGCCAATCTTGGAAGCCCATAAAGCACGCACGATTATGGTGATCAAGCGTTCTATGGCAACTGGTTATGCAGGTTTGGATAATGACTTGTTCTATAATGAAAAAACCATGATGGTATTTGGTGATGCCAAAAAAGTTGTGGAAGATATGACCAAAGCCATTAATGGTAGTGGTCACTGATTTATCTTGATTTAAAAGAACCGCCTTCGGGTGGTTTTTTTATAGGTATAAAAAAGCACCCCGAAAGGTGCTTTTCTTATCTTACTTTTTAGACTGCCGCAGCGTCCGTTACTGGAATTTTTCCAATTTTGGCTTGCCAGATTTTTGGAGCAATCGCATGAATCGAAGTACCATTTACATCGACAGCGACTGAAACAGGCATATCTTCGACTACAAATTTATAAATCGCTTCCATTCCCAAATCTGCAAATGCAACGACCTCAGCTTCACGAACCGCTTTAGAAACAAGATAAGCTGCACCACCTACTGCCATGAGATACGTTGCTTTGTTATGTTTAATCGCTTCAATAGCAGTTGGGCCACGATCCGCTTTACCAATCATGCCAAATAAGCCTGTATGTTCAAGCACCTTACGTGTAAATTTGTCCATACGTGTTGCTGTTGTTGGGCCTGCAGGACCAACCACTTCATCCCCCACTGGATCAACTGGTCCAACGTAATAGATAAATTTACCTTTAAGATCAACAGGTAATTCTTCACCATTGTCGATCATATCCACCATACGTTTGTGCGCCGCATCACGACCTGTATACATGGTGCCACTGAGCAATAGAGTATCGCCAGGTTGCCATGAATTCATTTCTTCTTGAGTAATCGTATCTAAATTTACGCGTTTAGATTTAGATGCATCCCAAGTCACAGCAGGATAATCTTCAAGTTTTGGGGCTTGAATATGAGCAACACCAGAACCGTCAAGCTGGAAATGTGCATGACGAGTTGCGGCACAGTTTGGAATCATGCCCACAGGTTTGCCTGCTGCATGACAAGGATAATCCTTGATTTTAATATCCAATACCGTGGTTAAACCACCTAGACCTTGCGCGCCAATTCCGAGCGCGTTGACTTTTTCAAAGATCTCTATACGAAGTTCTTCCATCTTGCTTTGAGGGCCACGACGGAGTAATTCGTCCATGTTGATTTCTTCCATCAATGCCTCTTTTGCAAGCATCATGGCTTTCTCGGCAGTACCACCGATACCAATACCGAGCATGCCTGGTGGACACCAGCCTGCACCCATTGTTGGAACTGTTTTAAGTACCCAGTCAACAATTGAGTCAGATGGGTTTAACATGGCTAGTTTTGATTTATTTTCAGAGCCGCCACCTTTGGCTGCCACTGTAATATCAACTTTATTACCCGGAACAAGTTTATAGTGAATGACAGCAGGCGTGTTGTCTTTGGTGTTTTTACGACCAAACGCAGGATCGGCTAAAACAGAAGCGCGTAGTACGTTTGAGTTTTCTAAATAACCCTGACGAACACCTTCGTTAATGGCATCATCTAAGTTCATGCTTAAATCAAATTTAACGTCTAATCCCACTTCAAGGAAAACGTTGACGATCCCTGTATCCTGACAGATCGGGCGATGACCTTCTGCACACATACGTGAGTTAATCAAAATTTGTGCAATTGCATCTTTAGCAGCTTGGTTTTCTTCACGATCATAAGCGCGACTCATCGCTTGAATAAAGTCTTGCGGGTGATAGTAAGAAATGAATTGAAGGGCATCCTTGACCGAAGTGATCAAGTCATCTTGTTTGATAATAGTGGTCATATCAAAAATCTCTTGAGCGGGCAGTTAGCTAGCGGCAGAGATTATATGACAAAATGGACTTGCTGTGGGCGGTTTTGCTGAGATTTTGGTCGAAGGTCTAAGCTATTTAAAATAGATCTATCAAGCCTTTAATAACATTGGGAATATAAGGAAAATAAATGAATCAGTCACATTTGGCTCAAAATATTATCCAGATTTATCAAAAATATGGGCGTGACTGGACTCAGCTTCGGGGCGAATACCTCTATGAAAAAGTCTGGCTGGATCGTTTTTTGGAGTTATTGCCCGTGTCTGCAGCAGTGTTGGATTTAGGCTGCGGTTCTGGTAAACCCATTGCTGCATATCTTATAGAAAATAGTTGCCAAGTGACTGGAGTGGACCGTTCAGAGGTCATGCTAGAAATGGCGCAGCAAAGCTTTCCTGAACAGACATGGATCAATGCAGATATTCGTTATTTTGATTCCGAGCAAAAGTTTGATGGTATTTTGGCGTGGGATAGTTTTTTTCATCTAACTCCAGAAGATCAACATCACATGTTTACAAGATTTTCAGTACATTCCAAGTCTGGGACAGCATTAATGTTCACTAGCGGGCCGAGTCACGGTGAAGCGATTGGAGAGATGTTTGGTGAACCCTTGTACCATGCCAGTTTAGATGTTGCAGAATATCAAGCATTGTTGAAACAATATGGATTTGAGGTGGTGAAAATGATCGTCGAAGACTTTGAATGTACAGGCCATACAATATGGCTCTCACAGAAAATGCGACCTTAATTGAAGCTATACAAAACTATGGCGTGATCTCAACAAAGCGGTTTTAAAAAACGAGTAAATTGACACAAAGATTAGTCAAGAAGAAAGAATGTGACTCAAGATATTAAGCGGAAAACGATTGGGACGTATAAAAAATTAAAGATTGAAATTGTCACTTGGGATGGGGTAACAGCAGAAGTAGATTTATCTTGTGGTTGCCTATTTCATCATGAAATAAATGGTATGACCATGCAAGGCGGTCTAGCTGATTTGGATCACGCCCTTGATGGAAATATCCATACCATTCGTGACAAGAATCTATTTGATGCAACTCGTTTTGATCATCTTTTATTAAATCAATCGCAGACTTCTATTTATGCACCTCAAGTATTGCTCATAGGCATGGGTGATCCCGAAGAATGGACACTTGAACATACTGTCAAAGCCGTACAAATTGCCTATAAAGTAGGAAATTCACTCGGCGTAAGTCGTGTGGCCTTTGCACCGAGTTTACTGGATACAGGATTGAAACCTGAAGGGGATTTGGGCGGACATTTATTGCAAGCGGTGATTCAAGCCCATCATGCATATATACAAATGGAACAACTGGGATTGGTAAAAAAAGCGACTATACAAAACTGGATTTTTGACGCTGGAGATCATCAATTTGATGAAAAAGCTGAACATTATATTCAGGCATTTCAACAGCTCATTTTGAATCATGAAAAATAAAAAGGTGATTTATGACTATAACCCAAACATTAAAGTTACGAGAGTTAGCGATTGTTGACGAAAATGATCAAACCCGAATTCAATTGACGGTAAAAAGTAATGTTCCGTCTATCGGGTTTTTAAATGAACGTGGTGAAGTATCAATACAAGTAACACTTGGTGAAGAGGGTTATCCCTCTATTCAACTACTTCCTATTTCAGACCAATTACTTAATGTAAAACTTGAGATGGATTCTAAAGGCGCTCATTTGAAATTTGATCATGAGCAAGGTTCTTCATGCTATGTATTTTTAAATAATGTTGGAACGTCTGGAATGGTGATGCTGGATGCAAAAAAACAACGCCGATTTACCGCTTCTGTTACTGCCCAAGGTGATTTACATCTTGAGCCTTAAGTCTCTATGCTTAAATCAACCCTCTAAGCGTTAACTTAAAGGGTTGATTTTAATTTTAGCAATATTAATGGCTTTGTTGTTCTGCCTGAATTGCAGTAAGTGCAATTGTAAACACAATATCATCGACCAATGCACCACGTGACAAATCATTCACTGGTTTGTTTAGGCCTTGTAACATAGGACCAACACTGACCACATTTGCCGAACGTTGAACTGCTTTATAAGTGGTATTGCCTGTATTTAAATCCGGGAAAATAAATACATTGGCCCGACCCGCGACGGGTGAGTCTGGTGCCTTTTGGCGGCCAACACTTTCGACTGATGCCGCATCATATTGCAATGGTCCATCAATCAATAAATCTGGACGACGCTGTTTGGCGATTTGAGTTGCTTCGGCTACTTTTTCAACATCTGCGCCTGTGCCTGATGTGCCAGTTGAGTAACTGATCATTGCAATACGTGGTTCGATACCAAAAGCTTTGGCAGAATCAGCTGATTGAATCGCAATTTCAGCCAGTTGCTGTGCATCTGGATCTGGGTTAATCGCACAATCTCCATACACATAAACTTCATCAGGTAACAACATAAAGAAAATAGAGGAAACCAGTGAATATTCAGGCGCCGTTTTAATTAACTGAAATGCTGGGCGTACGGTATTGGCAGTCGTGTGAATTGCACCTGAAACCAAACCATCGACTTGATCCAATGCCAACATCATGGTGCCTAAAACAACCGTGTCCTGAAGTTGTTCTTTGGCTTGTAACTCATTGAGTTTACCTTTACGCAATTCCACCATAGGGGCGACATATTGATCGCGGATGGTATCTGGATCAATAATTTCTAGGTCATCAGGAAGTTCAATTCCACGTGCTTTAGCGACATCCATTACAGCATCTGGTTTGGCTAAGAGAATACAATGTGCAAGTCCACGTGACTGACAAATAGCCGCCGCTTGTACAGTACGTGGTTCATCGCCTTCAGGTAAGACAATGCGCTTTTTAGCAGCAACTGATTTTTGTACCAATTCATGACGAAAGGCAGAAGGCGATAAGCGCGGACGAACATTTCCGTTCACTTGCACTTTGAGCCATTCGGTGTCAATGTGACTAGAGACGAAACGCGTGACCTGTTCTGCGCGTTCGGTATCATCTACAGGAATTTCATTACCAAAATCAGCCAGACGTTGTGCTGTTTCCAGTGTATTGAGTTGGGTGTGTAAAATAGGCAAGCCACGTTTGATGGCATGTTGGCAAAAATCCAGAATTTGCGTTTGTGGAGCTGAGCGTTCAGTAAGCACCAAACCCGCTAGTGGAATACCATTACTGGTTGCCAAACTACTGGCAAGTAAAACATCAGTTCTCTCTGAGGCACTGATAATTAATTCGCCCGCCACAAATTTATTAAGCTCGTATTCGATACTAGATGCAATTAAACTGGAATGTAAAATACGTCGCTGTTTGGCCTCACCTAAATGAACCCATTCACCATCTATGACAGAAGAAATATCTAGTGTACGTGGTACACTTAAGGTATTACTAAAAGGAACCATACCAATAATTGGTAATTCTTTAGTACCTAAATGACGATTAAACTTTTGTAGTTCAAGACTAAATTTTTCAATTTCAGCACTTAAGCGCAATGTGGGATCAATGGTGAGAGGAATTTGTGCTGTTTCTTCAGGCAAGCCACGAGTACGCATGAATAGTACGCCAGCGGTCCGATTTGAACTTACGCCACCAAACTGACGCAAATGTGCTTCAACCTTTTCAGCGGTTTTACGTGGGTTTTGAATGTCTGCGGTGCTGACCAAAATCACTTTGGCATCAAGTGCCTGTGCAAGAGATGCATTAAGTTCACTGGCAAAATGATCTTGTCCGTTGGGCAATAATCCTTCAACAATAATCACATCCTGCTGTGCTGCAATGGTACGATGCAAGCTGACTGCTTCTTCAAGTAAGTCATCCATTTCACCTGCGGAGATGTATTGCAGTAACTTTTCATGTGAAATGGATTGAACTGTATTGCGTTGAAATAGATGATGAAAAAGCGAAGTGGTACGGTCAACCTGATTTGGATTTTCCTGAGAAAATGGTTTTAAGAATCCCGCTTTAATTCCATTGCAATCTAATGCATAAACCATGCCAAGACAGGCTGAGGTTAAACCGACGCCCTCAGCTGTTGGAATCATTAAAATTGTATTCATAATGACCTTAAATAAAAAATTATATTTTTAACAATTGTTCAGTTTTTTTCGAGAATTAACTCAATCTCAATAAATCCTAGATTAGCCAATAACGGCATCAAGCTTTTTTGCCTGCTGCACCACTTGTTCAGTTTCTTTGGCAATACGACCTTCTTCATCTGTAGGAATTACCCAGATTTGTGGACCTTGGCCCGCATCAATACGACCTTCAGTACCGCGTTGAAGTGTATTGTTTTGATCTTTATCAAGGCTGAAACCAAAGTGAGGCAAGTACGCCATGGTTTTTTCACGGATGTAAGCCGAATTTTCACCAATGCCCCCTGTAAAAATCAGGCCATGAATTTGAGGCAAACCACAGCTTAATCCAGCCAGAGACTTCGCTAAACGGTAGCTAAATACTTCGATTGCAAGTGCTGCGTCTTCATTGCCATTTTCAGATGCTTCAATCAGTGTGCGCATATCATTGGAAAGATTGTCAGACAGACCTAGTAAGCCACTTTCTTTATTCAGCATTTTATCAATCTTGTCGATATCCCAACCTAAGTTATTGGCGATAAAACTGTGGATACTAGGGTCTACATCACCGCTACGGGTTCCCATGACGATACCTTCAAGTGGGGTTAATCCCATTGAGGTGTCGATACTTTCACCATTCCATACAGCACAGGTCGAGCTACCATTACCTAAATGTGCTGTTAACCAACCCCCTTGTTGAAACTGACCCGCCAGTTCACTTGCACGGTCTGAGACATAAGCATGGCTGGTGCCATGAAAACCATAACGGCGTATATTGTGTTCGGTATAAAAGAACTTTGGTAACGCATAGCGATAAGCATGTTCTGGCATTGTTTGGTGAAATGCAGTATCGAATACAGCCACTTGTGGTAATTCAGGGAACAAGCGTATGGTGGCATCAATCCCAATTAAATGTGCAGGATTATGCAAAGGTGCCAGTGGTGTTGCTGAGACAATACGCTCAATAATTTCTGGAGTAAGTAATTCAGCTTTAGTTAATGTGCCGCCATGTACTACGCGATGTCCAATGGCCTGCGGCTTATAGTTGGCTAAACGTGCCAGAAGTGTTTCCAATGCTTTTTCATGGTCTGCATAGGGAATAAACAGTTCAAGTGGTTCACCACCCACCGTAATACCTTTAATGCGAGCTTCTGCTGTACCCAGATTTTCAGCCAAACCGTAAATACGATTTTCACGGCGATCTGAAACCAAGGCATATTTGATAGAGGAAGAACCACAGTTAATAACTAAAACGGATGTAGACACGGTGTTGTACCCAAAGTATTGTAAATTGTATTCCCTAATACATTGATTTTCAGGGCCGATTTTATCAGTCTGATCATCAATGTGACATGTTGTAACATGCGTCGTTTTTCTGTCCAAGCTAGACTTTAGCCGATTAGACTTAAGCACTATCGAACAATACTTAATTTATCGTTAGCATTCATGAGTTAAAACCAACGAATTTCCAACCTAATTTTATTTTTTCCAAACTCAATATAGCGTGAAGCATTTTGCTTTTATAGCGTGGGTGTGTTGCAATTTATTTAATTTGATATTTCATTTCTGACCAGCGTACGATCACATAGGCAATCAAAGAGACCATGAAAAAAACCAGCATCATCCATGCCAGACCTTGTAGGGTTTCAATGATGGTACGATAAATTTCCAGAAACCAGCGTTCATGGGTTAATGGCAGTACAATATTCTTTTCATCTTTGCCAGTATATGTCAGTGGCGTAATATATTTTTCCATATCATAAATTCGGATACCCGAAGATACGCCCACTACCATTCCAGCAAATTTGGTATAACGTGCCCAAGCGGTATAAATGGGATCATGAATAATTCGGGCCAATATACTGTTAATAGAATTGGAAAAAATTTTCATCACCAATAAAGACACGATGATTGCCAGAACAAATGTGGAAATAATGAGATAAAAAAACATAAATTTACCTGTTTGTTGTTTTTACTATTAGAGTTTTATTATACATATTCAAATAAAAGGGTTTTGCCGCTTTTGCTACAAAACCCTCAGCATATCTTAGCATTTAGTGATTTATTGGCGGATTTGCCCGTCACCAAATACGATCCATTTTTGAGAAGTTAAGCCTTCTAAGCCCACAGGGCCACGTGCATGGATTTTATCGGTGGAGATACCAATTTCTGCACCCAGACCATATTCAAAACCATCGGCAAAACGGGTAGATGCATTGATCATGACTGAGCTGGAGTCCACTTCTGCCAGAAATTTACGAACTAGAGAATAATTTTCAGTAATAATCGCATCTGTATGGTGTGACCCATATTTATTGATGTGTTCAATCGCTTCATCAATCCCTGAAACCACTTTAATGGCAAGAATGGGGGCTAAATATTCCGTATACCAGTCTTCTTCTGTCGCTACTTTCACATTTTCACCGAGTATACGGCGTGTCTCTGCGCAGCCACGCAGCTCCACATGTTTTTCTGCATAGAGTTCTGCAATGCGTGGTAAAAATTCCTCGGCAATGTTTTCATCGACCAATAGCGTTTCCATCGCGTTACAAACACCATAACGGTGAGTTTTAGCATTTAGAGCAATTGGCAGTGCTTTATGTAAATCTGCTTCTGCTTCAACAAAAACGTGACAATTTCCGTCAAGATGTTTGATTACAGGAATACGTGCTTCATGGGTAATCCGTTCAATCAAGCCTTTGCCACCCCGTGGAATAATCACATCCACATATTCAGTCATGGTAATTAATTGACCAACTGCGGCACGATCAGATGTTGCAATCACTTGAACCGCATGTTCAGATAAGCCTGCTTTTTTTAGCCCATGTTGAATTGCTTCTGCAATTGCCTTATTTGATTCAAGCGCTTCTGAGCCACCACGTAAAATAATAGCATTACCAGATTTCAGTGCCAGAGATGCTGCTTCAAGTGTCACATTGGGACGTGATTCATAAATCATTCCGACCACACCCAAAGGAACTCGCATTTTACCAAGTTGAATACCAGTTGGGCGGTAAGACATATCGGTAATTTCACCAATAGGATCCTTGAGGGCAATTACATCTTTTAAGCCTTGTAACATACCTTTAAAGCGCGCGGGGGTAAGTTCTAAACGATCAAGTAGGGCACAATCCAAGTTGTTTTCATGCGCTTTTTGCATGTCGATCACATTGGCCGCTAAAATTTGCGGTTGACGATCTTCAAGTGCTGTAAAAATGGCGGAAAGCGCATTGTTTTTGACTAGGGTTGATGCACTGGCAAGCAGACGTGAAGCCTGACGCGCATGTTGACCCACTGTTTGCATATATTGTTCAATTGAATCGTGCATAGCAGTCTTTGATCGTTTAAAAATCTATGAGAGTATTATGCATAGTAACAGGCTATGGCTAGATTGGTATAGTCATCATCAGGCTGGAACTTTGAGCAAATTAATTATTTTATAAAAAAATGTGACATGTTTACTGTGCTCATTCATATTTTGAAACTTGAAAAAATCACGAAACTAGATGAGCGGTTATGAAACGGGTTGCTTAAAAAAGTCACATCTGTATAGAATGAAACAATAAGGCTATTGACGTTATACAAAAATATTGAGTAAGGATACATAGCCGTTGTGTCGCATGGAACGGAGCTTGCATAGATAAAAAACAACGCAGGCAGGAGGCAGGAAATGAATTCCATTATCCAGATGGACGCGGATCTTCACCAAGCAGGTTCACCTTTTGGTTTCTTTGATCTTTATCATAAAGATATTTTTAAACAATCTGCTCGCGAAACGTGGATTGATGGATGGAAAGTTGAGTACATGGCCATGGCTGATGTACGCACAATTCATCAAACGCCCATTGTGATTGTGGGTGGTGCTTTTCAAAATTTTAATTCTTATAAATACTGTGTAGAGCAACTTTTTGCTTGTGGGCCCGTCATTTTAATTGATTTACCTTCGATGGGAGCTAATCAACAAATCACTAATCGTGATACGGCTGTTTCTGCGGGAACACTTGAGCTGTCAGACTTATCTAGAATGTTGGGTGAGTGGCTGGATATTGTGGGGATTTCCAAAGTCTCTATGATGGGAATGTCACTTGGCTCAGTTGTCGCCTCTTCATTTGCTCATCAGCGACCTGAACTGGTTGATCGTATGGTGCTGATGGGAGTCATGCAAAAGACGCGTAAAAGCTGGCGTATGATTCTGGAAGAGTCACTTAAGTTGATGCAAGAAGATCGGATGGAGGAATTTGGTCAAGCGGTGATTTTATATTTGGTGAATCATGCCAAAATGGATAAAACCCGTATGTCACCGACAGCCAGACGTTTGTTTTTCCGCCAAATGGCTGAATTTACCAAAACTGAACGTTTGCGTTATGAGATCAATTGTAATCGTCTATTGCGTTTAAAAGATGTACCAATTCCACAATGCAAAACTTTAGTGGCTGCAGGTCAGTACGATAGTTTTACTTTGCCTTTTGAAAATGCCAATTTTGCTTTGCAATGTCCTGATATGCAGTTCGCGTTGATTGCCAATGCCGACCACGTACCCCAACTGCAACGCCGTAAAGAAACCATGCACTTGTTTGCAACGTATTTAAATGGTGAGTCCATTCACGCTTTGGATGGGATTATTCCAATGACACGTGAACAAATAAAAAATATGGATCGTCGTGGAGAAGAGCGTATAGAGGTTATGCAGCCACATACTCAACTGACGCATCGTTACTTGTCAGAACAGTTTAATGTGACAATTAGCGACTTAAGCTTCTTTGGGGTATTACTACAACTTGATCAGCCAAGTGAAGCCCAACGTGTTGAAGGTTATCCACGAGACTTGGCTTTACATTTAGAAGATGAAGAGGGTGTATTTAGTATCGAATGTCTGATTTTTCAGGTTGATACATCAGGAGTGAGAGCGATCTTTAAGCATGGCAGTTTTGCTGTCGCTGATCGTTTGCTGCGCTATGTTGCGCGGCAAAAAGAACATCAACTTCAGTACGCTGAGGTGGTGTAACGCGAATAGGGGTATCTAAGAAGCCATATCTTGCCGCGTTATTTTGGGGATAAAAAACAGCGTTTTTGACGCTGTTTTTTATTGGAAAGATGGAGGGTAAAACAGCATTTTTAATGCTGATTTTTATTGCTGGCATGAATTGTCCAGACTAAATCGCCTAAATGCTCATCAGCATGAGGTTGGTGGGTGCTTTCAGAGTCAAAATAACTTTTTGGCTGTGTCACTTCTACATCATTGAAGCCATTATCTGCAAAGAATTTCTCTACATCCGCTGGTGTGGTAAAGTGAAAGCTAAAAGCGCTACGTGACATCCATTTTAGAAGTTTACTGCTACTCCAGATAATATTTGCCAGTTTATTTTTGACAGGTTCAGGGTATAAGTCCGTGAGATAATGGAGTTCTTGAAACTGATTCCCATATTGAGCAATTGATTGTACTAATTGAGCTAGTAAAGGTTTCTCAAAATAATTAATCAGTCCTTCACTAATCACTACCAAAGGAAAGGAGGGATTAAATAAATCAAAGGCCTGTTTAAATTCTTCGGTAAATAAATCAACGGATAGCATTTCGGGTGCATTGGTTTCGATTTGTTGCAATGCAGCCTGCTTGGTTTGAGCCATATCCGGTAAGTCTAGCTCACGATAGATAATCTTAGGGTAATGTTGTCTAAACCACCAGCCTCGTGGTGAAAGACCACTGGCAATTTCTAATACCTGTAACTGAGGGTGTTGTTCAATTAGCGTTTTGAGCTGATCATCCAGTAAAGTATGCCGCTGTTTCAGAGTGCTGCGCATACTGCCACCAACATATTTTTCTGCCCAACTTTCCAGCGGATGGACAAGCGCGGCTAAAGACTTTCCTTTCTTTGTCGCAAATGCTTGATGGGAGATCCCCATTTGATACCAGATATAACCTGTGTAGTGGGCTGTAAAAGAGATATGTCGATGTTTTGAAAGGGGTTGGGTCATATTCCTGAGCCTATTATTTTATTTATCATCCATGTTTGATTTTAGACATCATGAATATACCCGTATAGTCATGATGTAAAAGTGACTTTATTATAACCTTCAATACTTTAAAAGCTATCTTTGAATTTCTCAATCTGCATTTTATGAGACTGCCAGATAGATCCTAACGAAAGTTGACTTCCTATTTCTAACTCAGGAATCTTACCTCGCATACGCTCTAAGCGTTCCTGATTTGGTAAAGCCAGATGTTTAATTGCATCTAGGGCTATACAAGCCGATGAACGGTCATTACATACTAGACCCATATCACAGCCTGCTGAGAGCGCAGCCTGTAAACGTGCATCTGCTCCTCCAGCAACACAGGCCGCTTGCATGCTCAGGTCATCAGAGAACAATACCCCATCAAAATCTAATTGCTTACGCAAGATTTCTTGAATCCAGAATGGAGAAAAACCTGCTGGGTTCGGGTCAACCTGTTCATAAATTACATGCGCAGGCATCAATGCGTCCAGTTGCGGCATCAACTGGATAAAGGTTTGCATATCTTTTTGATAAATATCATCATAACTACGTGAATCAACAGCCGCGGCAACATGAGAATCCGCTTGTACTGAACCGTGACCAGGGAAGTGCTTGCCTGTAGTTGCCATACCAGCGTGTTGCATCCCTTTCATAAATGCAGCTGCTAATGGCACGATATCCTGTGAATTTTTGGCAAAACCACGATCACCGATTACATCACTGATATCATTAATGTCTAAAACAGGAGCAAAACTAAAATCAATGCCTACTGCTAAAACTTCGGTTGCCATTAACCAACCGCATTGTTGTGCTAGTTGGATCGCTTGTTCTGGCTGATGTTGATATAACTCACCAAAACGTCCCATGGCTGGTAATAAAGTAAATCCTGTTCTTAAGCGCTGTACACGACCACCTTCTTGATCGACTGCAACCAAAATATCGGGACGGATTTGACGCATGTGATCTGTTAATGCACGCACTTGCTGTGGCGATTCAATATTTCTTGCAAATAAAATCATGCCACCGACTTGCGGAGCGCGTAAGAGTTCAATATCTTCTTGTGTAAGTTCTGTGCCAGCAATGTCTAGCATCAAAGCGCCGATCATAAAGGTTGCTCGTCTAATTTCTGGATAAAACAATAGCTGAATTTTGCAATGATTTGCTACATTCTGCCAGCATAGAATATGATAAAACTACACGACATACACAAATTAAGTTGGGTAACATGTTGAATCTGTGACATTCGGGGTCGATGGCACAGCATGTAATATTGGAAAATCCAAGGAAGTATTAAAAATTTATGAAACTTCAAATGATAGCTTGTGCAGTTGCAGTCGCGACTGGTGGATTGTTCTTCACACATGCGATAAACGAAGCAATTGCGGCAACTGATACTGCACCTGCGGCCATCTCTCAAACCATTCAACCGACTCAGGAACAAGCGCTAGTGTCTCGCCAGTTAGCGACCTTAGTAGACCGTCAGCATTATTTAAATATGCGTTTGGATGCTAATACGTCCAATCGTATTTTAGATATGTATCTGGACAGTCTAGATCCTGATCATTCCTTATTTCTGGCTTCAGAAGTTCAAGATTACAAAACAAAATATGGTTCAACGTTCGGTGCCGCGCTTAAAGCGGGTAATTTGACGGGGCCTTATGCAATTCATGATCAATATCGTAAACGTTTACGTGCTTTCTATGAGTACATGTTGTCTGAATTGAAAAAACCACAAAACTTGCATCAGCCTAATGTCTTTATTGACACAGATCGTGAAAAAGCAGCGTATTTTAAAAATACGGCTGAACAGCAGGATTACTGGCGTAAAATGTTGGTGTCGCAGTTAATTAACCTCACCATTAGTAAAGAAGAAGATCTGGCTAAACAAAAAGCCTTGAAAGACAACCCAGAGTTGGCAAATGGTCAGGATTTAACGAGTCCCGAAGATTTAACGCCTGTTCAAACCCTCACAAAACGTTATACCCGTCAACTTGAGCGCATTAGTCGTGTCAAGAGTGACGATGTGCTGGACAAAACGTTGAATGCCATGATGGCAACTTACGATCCACACAGTAATTACTACCCTCCGATTGATGCAATGGAGTTAAATCGTCAAACCACTTTACAGTTAGAGGGGATTGGCGTTTCGATTCGTCCTGAACGTGGAAATGAAGACTACATTAAAATCGAAACCATCGTAGAAGGTGGCCCAGCGAGTAAATCGGGGCAGGTTAAATCTGGTGATCGCATTATTGGGGTTGCTCAAGATGGCGATAAAATGGTCGATGTGATTGGCTGGTCAAGTGCTGAAATTGTCGGGTTAATTCGTGGTAAGCGTGGCACGAAGGTTACCATTAAGTTGCTAGGGCCGGGCGCATCCATGAGTCAGGCGCGTACCGTCAGTCTGGTACGTGATGTGATTCAGGAAGAAGATGCCGGCGTGCGTTCACGTACTATTGACATTATGCGTGATGGTAAAAAACATACATTTGGTGTGATTGAAATCCCGTCATTTTATTTAAACTATCGTGCGCGCCGTGCGGGAACGGAGTATCGTTCGGTTTCTGAAGATACCAATAATGCCTTGAAGTCACTTTCTGCTAAAAATGTTGATGGTATTCTTATTGACTTGCGTAACAACCCAGGTGGTTCACTTGAAGAAGTGGCACGTATGTTGGGGCAAGTGATTAAATCAGGGCCAGTGGTACAAATTCGTGACGGTAATGGCAATGTGAGCGTATTTGAAGATAATGATGGCGGCGCTCAGACTTATGCGGGTCCACTCGCAATTTTGGTGAATCTAGCTTCTGCTTCTGCCAGTGAAATCTACTCAGCCGCGATTCAGGATTATGAACGTGGTATTGTGATTGGTAGTACCACGACGGGCAAGGGAACGGCGCAGGTTCAATTAGATACACTGGCTCATGGTCAGGCAACATTGACCCAACGTAAATTCTATCGTATTACTGGTGGAAGTACCCAAAATAAAGGGGTGATTCCAGACATTAAACTGGTCGATATTTATGATGAAGAGTTTGGCGAACGTAAGGCTAAAAATGCGTTGAAATGGGATACTATTCCAACTGCACCATTTAAGCGTGAAGGTTCGATTCAGCCTTATGTTGAAAAGTTGTCTCAGGAATCAAAAGTTCGCGTTGCGGTCGATCCACAATTCAAATATCTTGAAGCACGCCGTGCCATTGCTGATGAAACCAAAGATCAAAAGCGTATCGTCTTAGATATTGATCAACGTAAGGCAGAAATTTTAAGACTGGAAAAACAAACATTAGATGCTGAAAATCAGCGCCGTGCAGCAACAGGCCTAAAACCATTTAGTAATTGGGAAAGTTATCAGGCTTCTTTAGATGCATTGAGCGAATCTCGTGCCAAAATGAAGATTAATGCGCGTCCGCCTTTGCCTGAGGAAGAAACCTTTGTAAATGAAGCGGCAAATGTATTGCTGGATTATGCCAAATTGCAAAATCATCCATAATGCTTAAGCAAGTTGAATAAATAAAAAGAGCATATTTCGATATGCTCTTTTTTTTCTGTCAAAAAACTGTCATCCCATTATCATCAAAATGTCAAAACAGCTGTCTAATATTTGAGCTATGAAAATAAATCAAATGGATAGTTGTATGCAAGGTTCATTCGCTACAACGCTGCTAAAACAAGAAAATTTCCCTGAAAATTTTAAATTCTACTTTAAAAACAGACATACAAAAATTAGACAGGATTGGCATGAACTAGATAAGTTGGTACGTCCTAAACTCAAAATTGCTATTGTCACTGAGACATGGCCACCTGAAATTAATGGAGTGGCACTATCTTTACTGCAATTGTGTAAGGGTTTACAGCAGCAGGGACATAAAATTTTACTGGTACGACCACAGCAACGCCTGAAGTGTGAAGAATTTTCACCTAATAAAGAATGTCTAGTGATATCACAAACCCTACCTAAATATCCTGGCTTACAATTTGGTTGGCCTCAATATGTAAAAGTGAGTAAGGCTTTTGCTACATTCTCGCCAGATGTAGTACATATTGTGACAGAGGGGCCGTTGGGACTAACAGCACTGCATGCAGCCAGAGCCCGAAATATTCCCGTGTCTAGTGGCTTTCATTCTCCTTTTCAGGATTTTAGCCGATTCTTTGATCTCGCATTTTTGCTCAAACCGATTCAGGGCTATTTACGCTGGTTTCACAACAGTACGGATATGACTTGTGTACCCAGTAAGGATACTGAAAAAGCCTTACGTGGTTTTGGCATTACCTGTCCATTAAGTATCGTAGGACGTGGGGTCGATACAGAAAGGTTTTCACCGCAATATCGCTGTCAGAAATTACGAGCAAGTTGGGATGCCTCTGGTGATACAACTGTTATGTTGTATGTTGGACGTTTGTCTCCTGAGAAAGAAATTGAGTTATTAATTCAAAGTTATGCCAGTATACAGCGTATGCTGCATCGTAAATTTAAACTGGTGATTGTAGGTGATGGGCCTGATCGTATGCGTTTAAAACAATTAGCAGAAAATTGTGAGGTTATTTTTACAGGAAGTTTAACTGGCAAGAATCTTGCAACTGCTTATGCAAGTGCTGATGTTTTTGTATTTGCAAGTCAGGTCGAAACCTTTGGTAATGTTGTACTGGAAGCTATGGCGAGTGGTTTGCCTGTGGTTGCTTATGATTATGCTTGTGCTAGTCAGTATGTTGAGCATGGGATCAGTGGCTGGTTAAGTCCGTTAGGTCAAGTAAATGCATTTATTCAGGCTTTATACCAGCTACCGGCACGACAGCAGCTAAAGCAGATGGGAATACATGCACTTCAGCATGTTCGGCAAAGTGGTTGGCAACAACCTGTATATCAAATGGAACAAGCCTTATATCAGGTCGTTAAAGAGTTCTACCGGGTATAAATCTCCGTTTAAGCGAGAGGAGTGTCACCATGAATTTTAAAAACGCTAAAATTAGAATACTGGATTTGGATTTAAAAGGTTGTTTGTATCTCAACCATTTTTCGCATTCACAGCGAATTGCCCAATTTTTTAAAATCATTAGCCGGCTCGGCGATGGTCTATTTTGGTACGTCATGCTGTTTATGGTTTGGCTATCACAAGGGCTATTTTATGGTTTACAAATCATTTACTTGTTGTTGGGTGGTTCCGTAGGCACCGGAATTTACAAATTTTTAAAACATAAAACGACACGCCCACGCCCTTATCAGGTGCATCAAGTGATTGTGTTGGGCGAACGTCCGCTGGATCATTTTAGCTTTCCTTCAGGCCATACTTTGCATGCAGTTATGGCAAGCATTGCGTTGGGTTATATTCAGCCTATTCTGGTGGCTATTATGCTGCCATTTACCATTTTGGTGGCTTTGTCGCGTATGGTGCTTGGTTTACATTATCCCAGCGATGTGATCGTCGGTGCTGTTATTGGGACAGTGGTAGGTTGCGGGATTATTTTTGCAGCACCTTTAATGAGTATTCATTTATAAATTTGAAGAAGTATCACCTCATTCATAAATCAAACAGTTCACGTGTTCGCTTCGTCTGAAATTTGCTAAAGTAGCATTCATTTGATTGAGACAACAGGACATACCATGGGCTTACGCTGGACGGATACCATTGATATTGCAATTGAGCTGAGTGATGCACACCCAGATGTTGATCCACAATGGGTCCGTTTTACTGATTTACATGCATGGATTTGTGCTTTGCCAGATTTCTCTGATGATCCTGCCAAATCGACTGAAGGGCTGCTAGAAGCCATTCAAATGGCATGGATTGACGAAGTTCGTTAAAAAATCATCGGAAATTTATAACTTTTACATATTCAAGGCTGATTATTACTGTTTACATCGGTATAATGCGCCCAATTTTTTACGTTTAAAATTTTAAGCGAGGAGCCACTCATGGCAATCGAACGTACTTTATCAATCATCAAACCAGATGCAGTTGGTAAAAACCACATTGGTGAAATCATTGCACGTTTTGAAAAAGCTGGTTTGAAACCAGTTGCAATCAAATACAAGCATTTGTCTCAAGCAGAAGCTGAAGGCTTCTATGCAGAGCACAAAGAACGTGGTTTTTTTGCTGACCTAGTTGCATTCATGACTTCTGGTCCAGTTGTTGTATCTGCGCTTGAAGGTGAAAATGCAGTTCTTGCTCACCGTGAAATTTTGGGTGCAACTAACCCGAAAGAAGCGGCTCCAGGTACAATCCGTGCTGATTTCGCGACTAGCATCGATGAAAATGCTGCACACGGTTCTGACTCTGTAGCATCTGCTGAGCGTGAAATTGCATATTTCTTCGCTGCTGAAGAGATCTTCCCACGCACTCGTTAATCGAGAGCATCCAAACCAGATAAGTGGTATTATACTTATCTGGTTTTTTATTTTTTTCTGAATAAATTTGCTGAAATATTAGGCAATATTTCTTCGCCACTTCTATGGTTTAGGTAATCTCATGACTTCTGTAATAGATCTCCCAGCACCAACAGAACATGCACAGCCTGTTGATGCAGTGCAAAATACTGTCCGTGCCAAAGTCAATCTATTGGGTATGTCTCGCACAGAACTAGAGGGATTTTTTGAACAATTAGGAGAGAAAAAGTTTCGTGCGGGTCAGGTGATGAAGTGGATTCATCAGTATTTTGTGACTGACTTTGCTGAGATGACCAATATCTCTGGTAAATTGCGCACTAAACTTGAACAGGTGTGTGAAATTAAAGCGCCTGAAGTCGTACATCGTCACTATTCCAAAGATGGAACCCGTAAATGGGTGTTCCGTGTCGGTGATGGTGCAGGTTCATTAGTCGAAACTGTGTTGATTCCTGCCGAAGATAAGACAGGTTCACGTAAAACTCTATGTATTTCTTCACAAGTAGGTTGTGCGCTGGATTGTTCATTTTGCTCTACGGGTAAGCAAGGTTTTCAACGTGATTTAACACCTGATGAAATTATTGGACAGCTTTGGATGGCAAACTATTCCTATATGGAAGAAGTGCCTGTGGCAGAACGTGAGCGTTCTGTGACGAATGTCGTCATGATGGGCATGGGTGAACCATTGTTAAATTACAATGCCGTACTCAGCTCAATGCAGTTAATGTTGGATGATTTTGCGTATGGCATGTCCAAACGCCGTGTGACTTTATCCACTTCTGGTGTCGTTCCCAAGATTGATCAACTGGCACAGGATATTGATGTGGCACTTGCCATTTCATTACATGCACCCAATGATGAGTTGCGTAATGAGTTGGTTCCCATTAATAAAAAATATCCACTTGAGCAATTAATCGCAGCCTGTCAGCGTTATTTGGCCAAAGATGGCAATGAAAGCACGCGTAAACATGTCACCATTGAATATGTAATGCTGGATGGCGTAAATGATCATGCTGAACATGCACAGCAGTTGATTAAATTATTAAAAAATTTACCAAGTAAAATAAATTTGATTCCATTTAACCCGTTTCCACATGCACCATATGGTCGTTCTAGTCGAAATCGGATTATTGCCTTTCAAAAAACTTTGTCTGATGCTGGATTTGTGTGTACGATTCGACAGACACGTGGTGATGATATCGATGCGGCATGTGGTCAACTGGTAGGACAGGTTGCAGATCGAACCCGTCGTGCTGAACAATGGAAAAAGAAAGTCGCAGAGCGACAAGAGATTATTCGTTCACAGGGATAATACATTGGGGGTAGAGTTGTTGAGTAGATTTACTTCACGTTCCACAGTCTGGATTGCAGCATGTTTAATGGCGTTGCTGGTAACGGGATGCCAATCTCAAAAAACAAACAAAGACCCTAAAAAAGCTGTGCAAGTACGGACACAACTGGCTGCTGAATATATTAAGTCAGGTGATCTGGATGCTGCCAAGCGCTCACTTGATCAGGCATTGGAAGTTAATTCTCGTGACTCCATGGCCAATATGATGATGGGCGTACTCTTACAACAAGAAGGCAGTGCAACCAATCGGGAGCGAGCGGAGACGTATTTTAAACGTTCAATCTCGGAAGATCCGAATAATGCACAGGCTCGTAATAATTATGGTACGTACTTGTATCAACAACAACGTTATAATGATGCGATTGAACAATTCACTATTGCAGGGGCAACACTTGGGTATGATCAGCGTTATCGTGCCCTTGAAAATCTGGGGCGTATATATGTATTGCTTGAAGATCGTGTGAATGCTGAAAAGTCGTTCAAACAAGCTTTACAGGCAAACCGCGACTCTTACGTATCTATGTTAGAGTTGGCAGAGATTTTTTATTTGCAACAGCAAATACCAGCGGCAACACAAATGTATGAACAATATGTGCGTACAGTGGGGCAGACCAACCAAGGTGCACGTGCGCTTTGGGTCGGTATTCGTGTTGCACGAGCCAATGGTGATCGACTAGGAATGCAGGCACTGGTGAATCAACTTCGTGCTTTATTCCCTGACAGTTCAGAATATAAACGTTATTTGCAATTACAGTACAGTACTGAGGCCGTATGGAAATAAATCCTAATTCACAGCAGCCAACTGGCTCAAGTTCACCTACTTCAGCATTAGGAAATGTTCAACGTCCAGGTGAGTACTTACGCCAGATTCGTCTTGGCCAGAAACTTGAGCTGAATGATGTGGCATCTGATTTAAATATGCCGCCTAAGACATTGACTGCTTTGGAACAAGATGATTATAAAAGCTTGCCAGAACCTGCGTTTATCAAAGGCTATTATCGTTCTTATGCGAAATACTTAAAAACGGATGCGACTGCAATTATTCAGCGTTTTGATGAAATTTATGCCAATGATACAGGCCTATTACCAAATCATGCCTTAACCAATTCTCCCATTAAAATTATGGGGAAATTGCCAGGTTCAAAAAGTGATCGTAATCGAAAATGGTTAAAGCGTAGCCTTATTTTGATTGTAGCTTTGATCATTATTGGGACTATCGTAACGATGTTTCAAAACTGGTCGGCCAAGAAAACGAATGCAGTTGCGCCACAAAGCTCAAGTGTTGAAGTATTGCCATTAAATAATGGAGCAGCAACTTCTGGAGATGAGTTGGTGCTTAATTTTAATCGTCCGACTTCAGTACACATTGTTGATTCAACCGGAAAAGTACTGGCAACTGGTCGTCAGGCATCTACTTTAAGCCTAAATGGTCAATCACCATTTCAAATTCGTCTGGATGATGCAGCTGCTGTGTCATTAAGCCTAAACCAAGAACCGATTTCATTGTCTCCATATACGGTAAATGGGAAAGCAGATTTCCGTTTATCTCGTTAATGAAGAGTAAATGAGAGAAAAACAATGATCGAGAATCCAATCAAGCGTCGACCAACACGAAAAATTCGTGTTGGTTCAGTTTATGTCGGTGGCGATGCACCTATAAGTGTGCAAAGCATGACCAATACTGAAACTTGTGATGTAGATGCTACTGTAGCGCAGATTCAACGCTGTGCTGATGCGGGTGCGGACATTATGCGTGTGTCTGTGCCTTCGATGGAAGCAGCAGAAGCTTTTGGTGAAATTCGTAAAAGAGTGACGGTTCCTTTGGTTGCCGATATCCATTTTGATCATAAAATTGCACTGGCAGTTGCAGATTATGGTGCTGATTGTCTGCGTATTAACCCAGGAAATATTGGTTCCGATCAGAAAGTTCGTGAAGTAGTGGCTGCTGCGCGCCATCATGGCATTTCAATTCGTATCGGGGTCAATGCAGGATCTCTGGAAAAAGATCTACAGAAAAAATATGGCGAACCTACAGGACAAGCATTGCTTGAATCTGCACTACGTCATATTGATATTCTGGATCGACTGGATTTTCACGAGTTTAAAGTCAGCGTCAAAGCTTCTAATGTGTTTCTGACGATGGATGCTTATCGCCTACTTTCCCAGCAGATTGATAATCCCTTACATCTCGGTGTGACGGAAGCGGGTATCTACCGTACAGGTACGGTTAAATCCGCGATCGCGTTAGGTGGTTTACTCATGGAAGGTATTGGCGATACCATGCGTATTTCACTTGCCGCCGAGCCAGAAGATGAAATTAAAATCGGCTTTGATATTTTAAAATCATTGGGATTACGTTCTAACGGCATTAACTTTATTGCTTGTCCAAGCTGTTCACGTCAAGAATTTAATGTGATTAAAGTGATGCAGATGTTGGAAGAGCGTCTTGAAGATGTGCGTACGCCTATGGATGTTTCCGTGATCGGTTGTAAAGTCAATGGACCGGGCGAAGCTAAAGAGGCAGATATTGGGGTGGTAGGCGCGTCTCCTCGCTCACTGGTCTATCGCAATGGTGAAAAAAGCCATTTGATTGACACCGATCAATTGGTTGAAGAAATCGAATCGATGGTTCGTGAACGTGTGAAAGCGTTAGAAGAAGCTAAATCTAAAGAAATTATCCGTACAAGTTTTGAGTAGGTCATGAGTTCAATTGTTGCAATTAAAGGTTTTAACGATATTCTTCCAAGTCAGACGGCTGCGTGGAGACGTTTAGAACAACATCTGGCATCTTTAATGGATACTTATGGCTATCAGCAAATTCGATTGCCGATAGTTGAACAAACAGGTTTATTTAAACGCGCCATTGGTGATGCGACCGATATTGTTGAAAAAGAAATGTATACCTTTTTTGACAAAGGAACTCCGCCTGAATCATTGACCTTGCGCCCTGAAGGTACTGCAGGTTGCGTTCGCGCGATGCTAGAACATAACTTATTGCGGGGTGCAACTCCACGAGTCTGGTATCTTGGACCGATGTTTCGTTATGAAAAACCGCAAAAGGGACGTTATCGCCAGTTTCATCAGTTTGGTGTGGAAACCTTTGGGGTCGCAACGCCTGATATTGATGCTGAGGTCATTTTATTGACAGCACGTTTATGGAAACGTATGGGCGTGGCAGATAAAGTTCAATTGGAACTGAATACTCTGGGCGAGATGGACGAGCGTGCAGAATATCGCACTGCCTTGGTGGAGTTTTTGACCCAACATAAAGACGCGCTAGATGAAGATTCACAACGCCGTTTGACGACCAATCCTTTACGGATTTTAGATTCAAAGATTGAATCAACTCAAAAAATTCTGGAAAATGCACCGAAATTGCATGACTTTCTTAAAGAAGACAGCATGAATCACTTTAAACAACTGCAACAGTATTTAAGTGATGCGGGTATTTCTTTTGTGATTAACCAAAAATTGGTACGCGGTCTGGATTATTATAATAAAACCGTTTTTGAATGGACGACTACAGCACTCGGTTCACAGGGCACGGTTTGTGCAGGTGGACGTTATGATGGTTTGGTTGGTCAGTTGAAAGGTAAAGTGGATCAATCGGTTCCTGCTGTTGGTTTTGCTATGGGAATGGAGCGTTTACTGTTGCTTCTAGAACAAGTAGAACACGCTCAGGAAACGCGTGATTGTGACGTATTTTTGGTAGCTGAACCTGCGTATCAGGGACGTGCGTTGATTTTGGCAGAACAATTGCGTGATCAGCTTGAAGTAATTAATAGCCAGCTTCGTCTCAAAACGGGTTCTCAGGGTAGTATGAAAAGCCAGATGAAAAAAGCAGACCAGTCAGGTGCCGTGTACGCCATGATTTTGGGCGAGCGTGAATGGGAAGCTGGTGAATTAAATGTAAAAGAGCTGGCAACAGCTGAACAATCCAATGTAGCGATTGATCAACTGGTTTCATTTTTAACTGAAAAATTGGCAAAATAAGCGAAAAAGCTGAAGGATAAGGAACGTAGATGAGTGCGTTAACTGAAGAAGAACAACTGGATCATTTAAAGTCGTTCGGGAAAAAATATGGCTCTGCCATTATTAGCGGTATTTTAATTGCGCTCATCGCCTTTTTTGGATGGCAATATTGGCAGAAAAAAACACTAGCTGAAAATCAGGTGCGTACTGCAAAAGTACAGCAGTTAATAGATCAGGCGCAAGGTGCTGAATCAAACCCAGATGCTCTAAGTAATTTATATGCGTCAGCAGATAAAATTACCAAAGATGCGCCAGATTCAGTACAAGCGATTCAAACTGAACTGATGCTGGCGAAAGTGGCGTATGACAAAGCCGATTATGCAGCAGCAGAAAAGTCATTGAAGAAAGTTGAAAACTCAAAACTTAATGATGATGGTTTATTACAACTGGTTAAACTTCGTCTGGCTTACGCTCAACTTGCACAAAATAAATATGATGATGCCTTGAGAACATTGGCTTTAGTCACTGATCCTGCATTCAAAGCGACGGCTGAAGAGGCTCGTGGCGATATTTATGTCGCTAAAAAAGATATTGCCTCTGCAAAAAAAGCGTATCAAAGCGCATGGGATGATTTATTAAAGCGCAAGCAAGAGCGTCAAATTTTACAAATTAAACTCGAAAGTGTTGGCGTTTTAGTAGATGATCCTGAGATTGAACGCCCGATTTTAGACACACAGGTGGATAAGTCTTAATGGATAGAAAATTTACGCTCCCGTTTGCGCTTGCATTGGTTGCAGCAGCTTTAGTTGGTTGCTCAAGTAATAAACTTAAGGTGGAAGAGCCGAAACCGAATCCTTTGCCAAAACTGGCACAGGCAAAAACGCTGGTTCCAGTATTTTCACAAAGTGTTTCTTCAACAAACGAAGCAGATCCACTACGTTTGCAGCTTGATTCTGATAATGGCGTGAATTTTATTGTCAATCCAAAAGGTGAAGTCTCTGCCTATCGTGGTAAACAACGTCTATGGGAAACTCGTGTAAATAAACACGGCTTGACGTCAGGTGTTGAAGCTAAAGAAGGCGTAGTGCTAGTGGGAACTGCCAAAGGTGAATTGTTTGCTCTGGATCAGGCAACGGGTCAACAAAAATGGCAAGCTCAACTAAGTGGAGCTTTGCTTAGTCCGTCTCTGGTGCATGATGGACGTGCGATTACTATTGCCAATGATGGCACGGTATTTGCGCATGATGTAAAAACTGGGCAGCAGCTTTGGGCCTATAAAATGCCGAATGTGCAATTCAGCCTGCGTGGACAGCCATCACCTGTGATGTTGGATGATTATACTGTAATAGTTGCATCTGCTAATGCATATGTCTATGGGATTGATGTGATTAGTGGTGTCCCACGTTTTCAGCGCCGTGTTGCAGTCAGTGAAGGGCGTTCAGATGTACAACGTCTGATTGATATCGATGGTGATCCAGTAGTCGTGGGTCAGTTTCTCGTGACGACCAGTTATCAGGGGCAAGTTACTGTGATTGATGTTGCTGCACAGCAAGTCGTTTGGAGCGAAGATGCAAGCAGTAATAAACGTGCTGAGGTCAGCAATGACAGAGTATTCGTGGCACAAACCGATGGAAAACTGGTGGCCTATAACCTGACCACAGGCGAAAAAGCATGGGAAAGTGATGTTCTGATGCATCGTCAACTGAGTAATCCAGTGATGTTAGGTTCCGACTTAGTGGTAGGTGATTTGGATGGTTATTTGCATCTGATTGATCCAAACAGTGGAGAGCTTGTTGGCCGATCCAAAACTAGCGGTGAAGTGCGTACTTTGCGTGTGGTGGATAATCAGCTTTATGTATCAACACGCAAAGGTGCATTTACTGTTTGGCAAAATCGTTAATTTTAGACGTGCTTGTGCTAAACTAGCAGCTAGCGAATTTTATGCTTCATATTCGTCGGGGTGTTTGAATACACAATATTCAAAACCCCGTTGTTTTTTATTCAGGTCCTTGACCTAAAATCTTCCTTATTATTTCCTTGTTCATGCCAAAAAATGGCTGATCTTGAATGTAGGTTAATTTATGAAACCCGTTATTGCGCTCATTGGTCGTCCCAACGTCGGAAAATCAACGCTATTTAACCAGATTACCAAGAGTCGTGATGCACTTGTTGCCGATTTTGCGGGACTTACTCGTGACCGTAAATATGGTGATGCCGTTTACCAAAATAAATCATTTATTGTGGTTGATACTGGCGGTATCGGTGAGAGTGAAGCGGGGATTGACGCCTACATGGCTGAGCAATCGAAAACTGCCATCAATGAAGCCGATATTATTATTTTTGTGGTTGATGCACGTGCAGGGCTTTTAGCCTCAGATGAACAAATTGCGCGTGAAATACGTAGTCTTGGCAAGAAAGTTTATCTGGTCGCAAATAAAGTAGATGGTGTGCATGCGGAAGCGGCAGTGGTTGAGTTTTATAAACTAGGTTTTGGTGAACCTTTACACGTTGCCGCGAGTCATGGGCGTGGTGTAGCCCAGATGCTTGAAGATGTGCTTGCAGATGTACCAGAGGATGAAAGTTCAGAAGAACACGATAAAAATACGGGCTTGCGTTTAGCCATTATTGGTCGTCCAAATGTCGGTAAGTCTACGTTGGTCAACCGCTTATTGGGTGAAGATCGTGTGGTGGCATTTGACCAACCAGGAACTACACGTGATTCGGTTTATATTCCGTTTGAGCGTGATGGTCGTAAATACACGTTGATCGATACCGCAGGTGTACGTCGTAAAGGTAAAGTTGATGAAATGATTGAGAAATTCTCAGTCGTGAAAACGTTACAGGCGATGAAAGATGCGCATGTTGTTGTGGTGGTAGCAGATGCTCGTGATGGGATCGTAGAACAAGACTTACATTTAATTGGTTACGCGCTTGAAGCAGGTCGTGCCATGGTGATCGCCATTAATAAATGGGACAACATGACTGAATACGATCGCAAACAATGTAAACTGGACGTTGAACGTCGTTTTGACTTTATCCCTTGGGCAAAAATTCATTTGATTTCTGCTTTACATGGAACTGGAGTCGGTGAACTTTACCCATCGATTC
The DNA here is from genome assembly GCF_016624945.1 of Acinetobacter sp. S54. Taxonomy (GTDB): domain Bacteria; phylum Pseudomonadota; class Gammaproteobacteria; order Pseudomonadales; family Moraxellaceae; genus Acinetobacter. The sequence continues at coordinate 47,554 of NZ_JACVUI010000012.1, forward strand.
ACCGTGCTTATGAGTCGGCGAATTTAAAAGTTTCGCCAGCAAAATTGACCCAGATTTTAAATGATGCGACAGAAGCACATCAGCCACCAATGATCAGTGGTCGCCGAATAAAAATGCGTTATGCGCATATGGGTGGACAAAATCCACCCACTATTGTCATTCATGGAAATAAAGTAGACAAAACGCCAGCTGATTATCGTCGTTATCTGGAGAATGTGTTCCGTAAAGTGTATAAACTTGAAGGTACTCCGGTTCGAATTGATTTTAAAACCTCTGAAAACCCATTTGAAGGACGTAAGTCGCAATTGGATGAACGTGTGGCTGCACGTCGTCGTCGTTATATTCAGAAATTCAAAAAAGCAGAGAAAAAATTTAAACGTTAAATTCCCCATAATTTTAAACCCCGATTCAGTTTCGGGGTTTTTTTATTTAAAAGCACTGCATCTCATTGTTATTTCAGATAAAATGTAATTTTTTGTTAATTTGGAGACTGGTGCTATAATTTTGCACCAATTTCTTCCCCCTTTGTCATAGGCTCGCATTCAGCATGATCAGACTTCATCTATCTGCGCTTCGACTGTGCTGTACACAAGATGAGTGTACGGCGCTAGAGTCTTTGCCTGCCATGCAGCGCAGAAGACTTTCGCCTTTGGCAAAAATGGCGATCAATATAGCCATGCAAACGTTAGAGCAGAACCCTGTTGAGTATATTGTTTGGGTCTCGCGTTATGGCGATGAAACAAAAACACTGGCTATTTTGCAGGATGTTTTAACCAGTCAAACGCCGTCACCTACACAATTTTCAACCTCGGTTCATAATGCAATTGCGGGCCTTTATTCTATTCTATGTAAAGACGATACCATTTCGACCAGTTTAAGTTGTGGTTGGTCAGAAGCATTGATCGAAGCCTATGCCATTTTAAAAAGTCAGCCTCAGATCAAAACAGTTTTGCTGGTTTACTATGATGCGCCTTTGCCTGACATTTATCAGGATCAACACGTTTTTGAACCATTTGCAATGTCGACCTTAATTCGTCTGGAACATGCCAATGTTGAATTGAGTGCCGTTGAGCAGACTCAACAAATTGACGCGCTGAATTTTTATGCGTTTTGGCAAGATAAGCATCAGACAAAACTGCTAGGATGGCAAAAATGTTAAATCGGGCATCATTAAAAAATAAAATCAATTATATTTGGCGTGTCGGGGCAACAGGTTTTAGCTTTGCCAGTTTTGGGATTGGGGGCGTGGCAATCGCAATGGTAGTTGCCCCGTTAATGAATTTAACTGCACATGATCAGGCGACTCGCCAACAACGCGCCCAGCAGGTGATTCGTACCAGTTTTAAGGGCTTTACCGAGATGATGGTCAAACTGGGTATTATGACTTATTCGGTGGAGGGTTTGGAAAAACTACAGCAAAGCCAAAAAGAGTTGGTCATAGCTAATCATCCGACTTTAATTGATGTAGTGATATTAATTGGACTCATGCAGCAAGCCAATTGTGTAGTGAAACAGTCACTTTGGTCAAACCCATTTACACGTGGGCCTGTACGTAGTGCGGGTTACATTTTAAATGCAGGATCTAATCAATTTATCCATGATTGTGTTACACGCTTGCAGCAGCCTAATGCTGCATCGTTAATCATTTTTCCTGAAGGAACAAGGACACAAAAAGATGAACAGATTAATGAGTTCCAACGTGGAGCCGCCAATATTGCCATTCGTGCCGATGTTCCGATTCGACCTGTGTTAATTCGTTGTACGCCTACCACCTTAACCAAAAATGAAAAGTGGTATCACATTCCTTCAAAACCTTTTCATATTGAGATTAAAGTTTTGGATGCCATCCATATTTCAGAGATACTTTCTGATTTGACGGTCAGTCCTAAAAATGTTCGCGTTCTCAATCAGTATTTACACCACTTTTTTAAACAAGAGTTATCTAAATGAGCAATTTGGCCAACGAATTAAAACAAATGATTATTGATGTTTTAGCGCTTGAAGACATCGCTATTGAGGATATTGATGATCAGGCACCATTATTTGGAGAGGGGTTAGGACTGGATTCAATTGACGCTTTGGAGTTAGGACTTGCCCTGAAGAAACGTTACAACATTCATTTAAATGCTGAGTCGGATGAAACCAAACAGCATTTTCGCTCAATCCAAAGTCTGGTGACTTTGGTTGAAGCTCAACAAAAAGTATAAGAGGTGACTATGTTAAGTCAGGAACATATTCTTTCTACCTTGCGTGAATGGATGGAAGATTTATTCGAAATTGAACCAGAAACTATTCAACTCGAATCCAATCTATATTCGGATTTAGATGTTGATAGCATCGATGCAGTGGATTTAATTGTAAAAATTAAAGAGTTAACTGGTAAGCAAGTGAAGCCAGAAGATTTTAAAAATGTCAGAACAGTTCATGATGTCGTGACTGTGATTCAAAACATGACAACGGAATGAATCAACTTTTGAAATGGATCACAGCGATCTTTTTTATCGCTTATCCTTTTGTTGTGGGCTGGAGTCTAGCACACGGCCATTTTTTTGCCGTCAGCATATTGCTAGTGGCTTTGGGTTTATCGCGTCTGGTGTTTAAATCTAATGCATTGCTATGGCCACTGGCCATGTTTGCCATTTTATGTGGCGGCTTAAGCGTGATATTGAATGACCATGCATGGCTTAAATTTTATCCAGTTCTGATAAGCCTCGGAGCTTTGGGTATATTTGCATCGACATTATGGCGACCACCGTCCATGATTGAGCGATTTGCACGAATCATGCAGCCTGATTTGCCTGAATCTGGCGTACAATGGACGCGGAAAGTCACTATGGTGTGGTGTGGTTTTTTCCTTGGAAATGCTGCTATTGCATGGTGTACCATTGTTTATACATCTACACAGATTTGGGTACTGTATAACGGTTTTATTTCTTATGTCTTAATGGGCATTCTTTTACTCGGTGAATTTATTTTAAGAAAGCGCCATCAGCGTTTGAACAATAACGATGAACAAGTTTTTTAACTCCTTTATTCAGTCGCATCAGACTTTAGCGATTACTGCTGATCAGCAGCACATTTCATTTGCTGCTTTTTGGCAGGATGTGTCGCAGCAAGCGCAATTGATTTCTTTAAACCCTGAAAGCATTTGGGCGCTTTGGCAACAAGACAGTTATGAGTTTCTGGTATTGTTGTTTGCTGCACTTCAAGCAAAAAAAAGAATATTGTTGCCTCCGCACCGGGTTGCACAGCTTGAGCAGAATTTAGCTGCACAAAATATTTACTTTTTATCACGTCAGACTTCGGCTGAAGTTACGCCTAGCTTTGCACTTGATTTTAGCGATCAGTTTATTGATCAAGCACAGATCGTTTTTTACACTTCTGGTTCGACAGGTGAACCAAAACATATTCAGCGTACTCTCCTTCAATTATTCAATGAGGTCAAAGGGCTGAATCAAACTTTTTCATTGCCTGAAGCCGTTATTGCATTAGCAACCGTAAGTCATCAGCATATTTACGGTTTATTGTTTAAAGTGCTTTGGCCATTACTTACAGGGCGAAGTTTTTATAGCCCACAACTGGCTTTCCCAGAAGATGTGATTGGCCTACAAAGGCACTTTGCCGAACAAGGATTAGTAAACTATGTGATTTCAAGTCCAGCTTTGCTCAAACGCTGGACATTGGATTTGGAGCTAGTCAACAGTCTGGCAGTTTTTTCTTCTGGCGGTAAGTTGGAAAAAGGCGTCCGACCTTTGCTTAATCAGTCAATCACTGAGATTTTTGGAAGTTCAGAGACGGGTGGAATTGCCTATCGGACTGAAGATGAAAGTGCATGGCAAGCCTTTGCAGATGTCAAAGTTGAAATTCAGCAACAAAGTTTAAAAGTACAAACTGAGCATGCATTTAGCACAGATTGGATTGAAACAGGCGATCTAGCGGAATGGCATGATGTTACTGATTTAGCATCAGGATTTAAATTGCTTGGGCGTGCAGATCGTTTGATTAAGCTAGAAGAAAAACGCCTCAGTCTGGATGCGATTGAACAAACCATCCAAACCTTAGCAGAGATAAAACAATGTCATGCTCTATTAATAGAGCAGGAACAGCGTCAGTTTTTGGCTTGTATCGTGGTGTTGCACGATGCTGCACATCAACACTTGCAACAAATAGGTAAACAGGCATTTGTATCTGGGTTAAAACAACAATTGAATGGTCAGTTGGAAAATATTGCGACTCCACGTTTATGGCGATTTCTGACGGAACTGCCACAAAATAGTCAGTCTAAGCTGGATAAACAATATTTAAAAAGTTTGTTTCAACCTATGTTAGAACCTGTGATTCTATCACGTTCGCAGGTAGATGAATGCCGTCAAATGAAACTGGAATTTACCCCTGAACTACTATGTTTTAAAGGGCATTTTCCAAACCAGCCCATTTATCCTGGTGTTGGGCAGATTGGATTTATTCAAACATTTGCCAAACACATTTGGGCTGATCTGGATTGGTGTAATGGTTATGAACAACTTAAATTTCAGCATCTGATTCGCCCTTATCATGTCATTGAATTAAAGCTGACACGTAAACAGCATAAAGTGAGTTTTCAGTTATCTGATGCAGAGCAAACTCTGGCTTCTGGCCGTTTGTTGTTTGTATTGAAAGATTTGGATCGGGAGACTATATGATGCACGCTTATGGTTTTGTTATTCCAGTATTTAATCATCCCCATTATCTCAATAAGCTTATAGCAACCTTGAACCAGTATAATTTGCCTATGATCGTGGTGAATGACGGCAGTAATGCTGAATGTACAAAGCAATTGAAAGCTTTGGATCAGGATTATTCACAGCTTCATTTAATCGAGCATGATCAGAATCAAGGCAAAGGTCAGGCCGTGATTACTGGCTTGAACTATGCAGGGCAAATGGGTCTCAGCCATGCCTTACAATTAGATGCTGATGGACAACATCACTGGGCTGACATTGATAAGTTTTTGCAATTATCTCAGCAACAACCTCATGCTGTTGTGATTGGGCAACCTATGTTTGATTTATCAGTCCCCAAGAAACGCTTGTATGGACGTTATTTGACGCATATCTGGGTCTGGATCAACAGTTTGTCCTTTGATATTAAAGACAGCATGTGTGGTTTTCGAGTATATCCTTTAGAGCCAACTTTGAAGATTTTAAAACAAGCAAAATTCCAGCCACGCATGGGTTTCGACAGTGAAATTCTAGTCCGTCTGAAATGGGAAAATATTGCATTTATTAATGTTCCAACCCCCGTTATTTATCCAGAGCATGGAATTTCTCATTTTAATGTCTGGCGCGACAACTTGGGTATGAGTCAAGCACATGCACGATTATTTGCGGGTATGCTTTGGCGGTTACCCAAACTCCTCAAACAAAAAATGCAAGGTTAGACATGCAGCGCCCATCTTCTAACTGGAGCAATAGTAAAGAGCGCGGTGGACTGGGTCTGCTGACGTTGGTGTTATATTTTTATCGCTTGGGTGGACGTTGGTTATGTAGGATCGTATTGTACTTTGTTATTTTGTGGTACTGGCTATTTGCAGTCTCTGCACGGCAGGCATCACTCAATTATATGCGTCAATTACATTTGTTCGCAGGTGTAAATTCTCCATTTCCAAATGGACCTTCATTGGCAAACAGCTATCAGCATTTTATCCAGTTTGGGACGAGTATTTTGGACAAAATGGAAGGCTGGCTTGGGCATATCCCTGAACAAGAGTTGCAATTATTTGGTCATCAGCATTTTCAACAAACCTATCAGAAAGGCGCATTATTGGTCGTATCTCATTTCGGCAATATTGAATTATTGCGCGCTGTCAAATCTCAGCATTCTCAGAAAATTAATGTATTGGTCTATCAAAAACATGCTACGCAATTTAATACTTTTCTGAAAAAGCTCAATGATCAGGCAGATATTAATTTGATTTCTGTGGATGAATTAGGATTAGAAACAGCCATTTTATTAGAAGAAAAAATGCAACACGGTGAATGGGTCATTGTGGCGGCGGATCGTGCGCCAGTGCATTCGAATCGCGTTCAACATATTGATTTTCTCGGTCAGGAAGCAGTATGGCCGCAAGGGGCATGGATTTTAGCAAGTTTGCTCAAAGTTCCTGTTCTGGCCGTGTTTTGTTATCGACAGCATCAACACTTTGAAGTTCATATTCATAAAATTACAGATATTATTGATTTACCAAGAAAAAATCGTATACATGCCATGCAAACCGTGACCCGAAAATATGTGACTTTGCTTGAGCAGCATTGCTTACGCGCACCTTACCAATGGTTTAATTTTTATCATTTTTGGACGAAATAAGTTGAATAACAGTATATCAAATACGGCTATCGGACAGTTAATCACCGTAGGAATTGAACCATTAAGTATTGAAGATGTGGTACGTGTTGCACATGGACATGATCGAGTTACTTTACCCCAACAGCCAGCATGGCATGATTTTATTCAAAAAGGCGCTGACTTTCTGGATGAGTTATTAGAACAGGAAGGTGTTATCTATGGAGTAACGACAGGTTATGGCGATTCCTGTCTTGTTGAAGTTCCTGCACATCAGGTTAATGAATTGCCCTTACACCTTTCTCGTTTTCATGGTTGTGGTTTGGGTAAAAATTTGGAACTGGTTACAGCTCGTGCTGTGGTGGTAACGCGATTATGTTCTTTGGCAAGAGGATATTCAGGGGTTTCATTGGCATTGTTAGAACGTTTAGTTTGGTTACTCAATGAAAATGTGATTCCCGTAATTCCCTCCGAAGGTTCTGTCGGCGCAAGTGGTGATTTAACCCCGCTTTCCTATATTGCAGGTGTGTTGGTGGGTGAGCGAGATGTTTATTACAAAGGACAAATTGTACCTGTACATCAGGTTTATGAAGAAAAAGGTATCGCACCGTTGACCCTACGTCCTAAAGAGGGACTGGCTTTGATGAATGGGACTGCGGTGATGACTGCGATGGCATGTTTAAATTATAAACGTGCCGAGCAAGTGGCTCATACTGCGACGCTAATTACCGCTTTAAATGTGTTGGCGTTAGAGGGTAATCCGACTCATTTTGATGAGGTACTATTTGCACAAAAGCCACATGTTGGACAACAGAAAGTTGCAGCACAATTACGTGACTGGCTAGAAAGTGAAGTCCAGACAGCACCCCAAAGTCCGCGTTTGCAGGATCGTTATTCATTACGCTGTGCGCCACATATTATTGGTGTTTTTGAAGATTCTAAAGTTTGGTTACGTCAATTTATTGAAAATGAATTGAATTCGAGTAACGATAATCCATTGATCGACCCAGTAAACCTGCGTGTTTTACATGGTGGGCATTTCTATGGAGGACATATTGCACAGGCGATGGATAGTTTAAAAATCATGATTGCCAATATTGCCGATTTACTGGATCGCCAATTAGCACAATTGGTTGATCATAAAATGAATCATGGTTTACCACGTAATTTAACAGGTGCCACAGCAGAACGTTTAGCTCTAAATCATGGTTTTAAAGCGGTACAAATTGGCGTGTCTGCATGGACAGCTGAAGCGCTGAAACAGACTTTATCCGCCTCAATTTTTTCACGTTCGACCGAATGTCATAATCAGGATAAAGTCAGCATGGGGACTATTGCTGCACGAGACGCCGAGCGCGTGATTATACTGACTGAACAAGTGGTCGCTGCTTTATGCTGTGCCAGTGTGCAGGCGATTCATTTAAAAGGGCTGAGCCAACAGCTCTCGCCAGTGCTTGGGGCATTTATGAACTGGACGTTACAAAGTTTTGCATTGGTGGTGGAAGACCGACCATTACAAACTGAATTACAACAAATGATTGATCGTTTTGCCAATTTTGAGCTGTCTAATACAGAATGGATGCTGCAACAGGAGCAAATCTATGCAAGCTGAAGTCATCATTGACGTTCCTTTTCATGATGTTGATATTATGAATGTGGTTTGGCATGGGCATTATCTCAAATATTTCGAAATCGCCCGCTGCAAGCTTTTGGATCAGTTTCATTATAACTATATGCAAATGCAAGCTTCAGGTTATGCGTGGCCTGTGATAGAAAGCCATGTACGCTATGCACAGGGTATCCAGTTTGAGCAAAAAATTCGGGTACGTGCGATTTTAAAAGAATGGGAAAATCGCTTAAAAATCGATTATGTGATTTTTGATGAGGCTACTGGAAAACGACTGACCAAAGGTTATACCACACAAGTAGCTGTTGAAATTCAAACACGAGAAATGTGTTTTCAGTCTCCGCAAGTCTTGTTTGATTGTCTGAATGCATGGTCTGAGTTTCACCCCGCGCAGGAGGATCGATAGCAATGTCTTCTATTTTAAATGTACATAAAAAAGGGATGACTTTCGTTTTACTGGCGACATTCATGCTTTTTGTGTTGAGTTTGTCTGCTTCTGTACGGGCAGCTTCGCCACAGGCAGAACAGATTTTCAAGCAACTTTCTCAAACCACGCTGGTACGAGCCAAATTTGAACAAAAGAAAAAATTGGCATCGCTACAAAAAACCTTTGTGTCCAATGGCGATGTAGTTTTTTCCAAAACGAACGGAGTACTTTGGCAGTTACAACGTCCGGTACAGGCAGATCTCGTGGTAACTCCAAAAAAACTGGTACAAAAAACTGCAAAAACCATGAGTCAGCTTGATGTTAGCAAGTCACCATATGGTTCGGTTGCAACGTTATTTTTACAAATCATGTCGGGTAACTCAGCACTTCTGGATCAACATTTTACGGTCAGTAAAACCACTATCACAGCGCAAGGCTGGTCAATGAGTCTGCGTCCTAAAAGTAGCTTATTTAAAAAGTTATTTGTACAGGTCGATGTACAAGGGCAACAGTATGTAAATCAAATTATTATTGCAGAACAAGGTAGTAATACGACCGTGATCAATTTTAGCCAGCAACACTCACAACCCGCGGCACTAACGACTGATGAACAAGTACTTTTCCAACTGGCAAAATAAATGTAGCGTTGTCTGGTTGATCATGCTTATGCTGATCAGTCTGATGATGGGCGTAGCATGGCTAAAAAAAGAGATTCATATTCAGACTAATATTTTTGCCTTGTTGCCTAAGCTCAATCAGAATACTCATTTAGCCGAGACGCAAAATTATGTGAGTGAGCAGCTAAACAACACTATTTTTGTCGTTATTGATGCGAAAAATAGTCAGCAGTTACAGCAGGCAACGGATTATTTGCAAGGTGCAGTTAGTCAAAGTAATGTGTTTGAACCTTTACAAACTCAAGTAGACACTGAACAATTAGGCCGAATTTTATATCAGCATCGTGCTGGTTTACTCAGTCAGGACGACCAACAGTTACTTGATCAAAAAGAGTATACAAGTCTAACTGAAAAAAGTTTGATGCAACTGTTTACGCCAGGTTTGCCTGTAAGTGCCGATAGTTTAAAGCAAGATCCATTGATGTTATTTAGCCGTTATTTGCTTGGGGTGAGTCAACAGGTACAGCATAACAATGTGGAACTGGAAGATGGTTTTGCTACGATTCATGATCATGACAAAATCTCACGGTTATTTACCCTAAAATTAAAACAAAGTCCTTATAACATTGATTATCAGGAACAAGCCTCGGCATGGATAGATGCGACAACGCAGCACCTTGCCAAAATGCAGGTTCAAAGTCATTGGACGGGCACTTTACTATTCTCCAATTATGGTACGCAGTCTGCCAAACAGGAAATCTCGACCATCGGCGTAGGTTCAAGTCTAGGGCTAATTTTGTTGGTCTGGTTTGGTTTTCGTTCGTTGCGGCCTTTATTGACAGAGTTTGTTGCTGTTTCTACAGGCTGTTTAGTGGCTTTCGCTGCCACTCATTGGATATTTGGTGAAATTCACCTGATGACATTGGTCTTTGGTGCAAGCTTAATTGGTGTCTGTGTCGATTTCTCATTTTACTTTATGGCCATGCAATCACAGCATCGCAAACTGAGTGGCTTTGAGGTGCTACGTCCGCTATTGCCGAGTTTGTTTATGGGCCTGATGACCACCGTGGTTGCTTATGTATTTTTGAGTTTCACACCATTTCCTGGGTTTAAACAGATCGCCGTATTTTCGATTGTTGGTTTGGCCTCAGCTTGGTTGACCAGTATTTTATTACTGCCGCGTTTACCTGCATTGAACGCTGAACCTGCAATTCATCGATTAAAGTGGATTGGTGAAATTCGTATTTGGTTTCAACACCATAAGCTAATTCGTTATGGTAGTTTATTGGCCATCATATTCATTGGAATCAGTAGTTTATTTTTTTTGAAAACCAATGATGATATTCGCAATCTGCAAAGTATGGATAAAGCTTTAAAGCAGGAAGACCAATATGTTCGTGAACGCTTTATGGATCAACAAGGGAGTGATTATTTTGTAGTGCAGGGACGTACTCCAGAACAAATGCAAGCTAACGAGCAAATCCTGATTCAAGCGCTAGAGCATTTAAAAAATCAAGATCAACTGACAAGTTTTCAGGCGTTGGGACAATTGATTCCATCGCAGCAACAGCAACGGCAGAATATTACCCAACTTCAATCTATTCCAGAACCTGTTTTAACACAGTATGCGCAAAATATAGGACTATCTGTAAATGAACTAAAAATATGGCAACAACAGTTAACCCAGTTGCCATTATTAACACTTCAGGATTTTAACCAGCATCCATTGGCTTTTTTACAGGTTCATTCCAATGAACGTTTGGTACTTTTAAACGGAATTAAGGATGTCGATGCCTTAAAGCAGTTGCAAAATGAGCAAGTGATTTTGCAGCAACCCATGACCCAGTTATCTGATTTATTTAAGCAACATCGTTTGCAGGCTCAGTATTTACTTATTTATGCGTTGATTGCACTTGCGATTGGTTTGGGCGTGATTTATGGCTGGCGTTCTATCGTTCCGTTGGTCATGCCTGTTAGTCTTGCTCTATTGACGACTTTTGCGATACAGGCATGGTTGGGTGTTGAGCTAAATTTATTTAGTATAATGGGTACTTTTCTGATTGTCGGTATTGGGGTCGATTATGCGATTTTTTATCGACATGGTCATGATCATCCGCAAATCGTAGGTATGGCATTATTCTTATGTATGATGTCAACGTTGTTAGGCTTTGGTTTACTATCGCTTAGTCATACCTATGCGATTCATTGTTTTGGTTTAACTGTACTTTTTGGGGTCATTTTTTCATTTATTTATGCCACATTGTTTACTCCATCTGATGAACAACATGTGGTGATTTCGCACTATCAGTCAAAGAACTGAAATTAAATAAGGTCATTGCGCCATGCAAGATATGCAACAAAATACGATACAACAAACAGATGTAATAATTATTGGGGCAGGTCCATCGGGAAGTTCAGCAGCCGCTCTATTGCGCCAAAAAGGCCTTCAAGTCACCATTATTGAAAAACAACATTTTCCTCGTTTTTCAATTGGTGAGTCTTTATTGCCACAGTGTATGGTCTTTTTAGAGGAAGCAGATTTATTAGGCGCTGTGCGTGAACATGTTGAAAAATGTGCCTTCCAGTTTAAAAATGGTGCTGCATTTTTACGTGGAGACCAGCATAGTTTTTATGATTTTACTCAAAAGTTTAGTGAGGGGCCAGGAACAACATGGCAAGTTCGCCGTGCTGATTTCGATCAGTTATTGGCCGAGCAGGCGCAAGCTCTTGGCGCAGTCATTCGATTTGGACATGAGGTGATTGCCGTTGATGTTGAAACTTCACAACCGATTTTAACGATTCAGCCTGAACAGGGTGAAGCCTATCAAATACAATCAAAATTTTTGTTGGATGCCAGTGGTTTTGGGCGAATTTTACCTAAATTTTTAAATCTGGAATCTCCTTCAAACTTCCCTGTACGTCGTGCTTTGTTTACGCATATTGAAGATGGGATAGGTAATCACTCCGACTTTGATCGCAATAAAATTTTGATTACTGTCCATGATAACGATCACCGTGCGTGGTATTGGCTAATTCCTTTTGCGGACGGTCGCAGTTCTTTTGGTGTAGTGGCCGAGCAGGATTTTTTTGATGCTTATCTGACTGGTGATGCTGAACAAGATCAAAATGAAGTTTTACTAAAACGGATTTTGGCAGACGATGTGAGCCTGTCTAAAATTCTTGGTCAGGCAAAGTTTGATACACCCGTGCGTACATTGGTCGGCTACTCGGCCAATGTCAAACATCTGGCACAGTCGAATTATGCGTTATTGGGCAATGCAGGAGAGTTTTTAGATCCTGTGTTTTCATCCGGGGTGACCATTGCCCTAAAATCATCTAGCTTAGCGATTCCACTGGTGGAGCGTACGATCAATGGTGAAAAGATTGATTGGTTAACAGAATATGAACAACCGTTGCGTCAGGGAATCAATGTATTTCGTGCTTATGTTGAAGCATGGTATACAGGCGAGTTTCAAGATGTTGTATTTTCTAAACATAAAAATCCTGAAATTGAACGTATGATCGCATCACTTTTGGCAGGTTATGCATGGGATGAACGTAATCCTATGTATAAAAATGCAAAACGTCGTCTAGCCACTCTGGCCGAATATTGTCGTGAAGATGTTTCACCTGCACAGTTATCGGAAATTTAAGATGCAATGGATTCGCTTATTTGTATTGAGTTTTACATTTACTGCATTTGCAGGTTGTCAACATATTATGCCAAAAGCTGAGGGTCTTGAGAGTGCCACATGGCAGCAGCAAGCGTATCAGCGTCAAGATCAGGTGGATGTACAATGGCATAAACAAAGTTTTAGTTTCCTGCTATATCAACAGCAGCAGGGGCAGGTACTTAATTTAATTGCCTTAAGTTTAACAGGCCAACCGTTATTTCAAGTTGAATATAATGGCCAAGATGTACTAGTGAAACAGCGTATTGAACAAATGCGTTTATTACCGTTCGAGTTTTTAGTCCGTGATATTTTATGGGCGACTTATCCTGATTTTCCTAGCCAGAAGTCAAAGATCGTTGAAAAAAAATTGAATAAAATTGATCAAGAGATTTATATTCAAAAAAAATTGGTTTTAAAGATTCAGCACCAACACGATCAGATTTATCTTGATAATATTCAGGTGCCTTATCAAATGACGTTTTCACCGATTGAAAATACTTTGCAGTCCAATGAATAGATAACATTATGCAACAAGAATCACATCCTTGTGCCGTTGGCATTCAGTTCAGTTGTAGTCTTTCCGCACTCGGACAGAGTTCGCAACAGTTACGTGAGTATTTGACTGGATTAGACGATACTTTATCCTTACAGTCAGGTTGGTTACCCGAGCGTCCAGTTTGGGTGGGGGCTTATACAGGGCATTTGATTGAAGATTTACCAAGTGACTGCGCGCCTTGGGCATCTCGTAATTTACGCTTTGCCATCACTGCATTGCAGCAGATTGAAAGACCATTACGTCAATTTACTCAGCATATTCATCCAAGCCGTTTAGCGATCATCGTAGGAACTTCAACTTCTGGTATTTCGGATAATGAGCCATTATTAGCCAAATATTTTGAAGGAAAGACGGATATCTCCATTGATCATCACAAACAGGAAATGAATGCCTTGGCCAAAGGGCTACAGGCCTATCTGGGCTGGCAGGGCGCAGCCTATACAATTTCAACGGCCTGTTCCTCTAGTGCCAAAGCATTTATTGCAGGGCAACGCTTACTTCAAGCTGGAATTGCTGATGCTGTTTTGGTGGGGGGAGTAGATACCTTATGTCGTTTGACTTTAAACGGTTTTTATAGTCTAGAGAGTTTATCTACAGGTATTTGTCAGCCCTGTGGTTTAAAACGAGAGGGTATTAATATTGGCGAAGCCGCCAGTTTATTTTTACTCACCCCAGATTCTGCTCCTGTAATGTTCCTGGGTGGAGGAGAGTCGATGGATGCTTGGCATATTTCTGCTCCGCAGCCAGAAGGACTGGGTGCGGCTCAGGCTATGCAACGAGCTTTGGCTCATGCCCAACTCAATGCTGATCAGATTGATTATTTAAATTTGCACGGCACGGCCACACTGCAAAATGATGCAATGGAAATAAAAGCTGTACGTCAAGTTTTTGCAGATCATCCTGTACATTTAAGTAGTAGCAAACATAAAACGGGACATTGTCTGGGGGCAGCTGGTGCGGTAGAAGCTTATATTTGCCAGCAAGTATTACTCGATCACGCATGGTTGCCATTGCACCAACAAGGTGAGATTGATCCTGAACTCGCGGATCAAAACTTTGTGTATCAAAGTGATATCAGTAAAAAAATAGTTGAACGGCCTCTGCGTTATGTAATGAGCAATTCTTTTGCATTTGGTGGCAGTAATGTCAGTCTGGTTTTTGCAAGGACATCATGATGAATATTCTGGAAAAAGCAATTGAATATATTCCGCATCAGGCACCGATGGTATTTATTGATGATTTGATCGAAATTTCTGAATATGGTGCTGTTGCTCGCTTAAATATTCGCTCAGAATTATTATTTTGTGAAATAGAGGGCTTGCCTACATGGACCAGTATTGAGTTGATGGCACAAACCATCAGTGCTTATTCAGGTTGGAAAGGGCAGCAACAAGGTCATACTCCTCGAATTGGTTTTTTATTGGGAACACGTAAGTTAAATCTGCCTATCCCTTTTTTTGAAATGGGGCGTGTTTTATTGATACGGGTTGAACAGCAATATTTACATGAAGGTTTGGGACAATTTGCCTGTGAGATTGAGTATAAAAATCATAAAATCTCGGCCTTGTTAAGTGTTTATGAGCCGACAGGCTATCAAGATAATAAGGAAAATTTGTGAATAGACGAATTTTAGTCACTGGCTCAAGTCGCGGAATTGGTAAAGCAATTGCTTTGCAGTTGGCGCAGGCAGGGTTTGATGTCACCGTTCATGCACGTTCCCGTGTGGAAGAGGCGCAGGGTGTTGCCGAGCAGATCAGAGCATTAGGACAAACTAGTCATGTGCTCATGTTTGATGTAACTGAACGCGATGTCGTTCGTCAGATGCTTGAGCAAGATATTGAAGTTCATGGTGCATTTTATGGTGTGGTTCTAAATGCAGGCCTAACACATGATGCTGCTTTTCCAGCATTGAGTGATCATGAATGGGATGAAGTAATTTCGACTTCTTTGGATGGTTTTTATAATGTTCTTAAACCTTTAATTATGCCCATGATTCATCTTAAACAAGGCGGTCGTATCGTTACATTATCTTCAGTATCCGGAGTGATGGGAAATCGTGGTCAGGTTAACTATAGTGCCGCAAAGGCAGGCTTAATCGGGGCGACTAAGGCTTTATCATTGGAATTGGCGAAACGTAAAATAACGGTCAATTGCGTGGCTCCGGGACTAATTGAAACTGAAATGGTAACTGAAGAAATAAAACAACATGCCTTAAAAATGATTCCACTACAACGGATGGGGAATGTAAATGAAGTCGCCAGTGTGGTGAAATTTTTGTGTTCAGATGACGCATCCTATATCACTCGACAAGTATTTTCAGTCAATGGAGGACTGATTTAATGAAGCGTGTGGTTGTAACAGGCATGGCGGGGATTACTTCATTAGGTGAAACCGCAGATGCTATTTTTGAACAATTTTCTCAGAGTAAAAGCGGCATTCGTTATATGCCAGATTGGGAACAATACACAGATTTGCGTACCAAACTGGGTGGCCCTATAGAGAATTTTACGGTTCCCAAACATTTTAACCGTAAAGTAACACGTGGTATGGGACGCGTTGCCTTGATGTCTGTTGTTTGTGCGGAAAATGCACTAGCAGATGCAGGGTTACTAGAGAATTCAATCCTCAAAAGTGGCGAGGCTGGCGTAGCATTTGGTTCTTCCGCAGGGAGTGTTGATGCTATTCGAGAGTTTGGATGCATGTTGATTGATAACGACATGACCAAGATGAATGCAACCACTTATATTCGAATGATGTCGCATACCAGTGCCGTGAATATGACCGTTTATTTCGGTTTGAAAGGTTTAACGCTTCCTACTTCCAGCGCATGTACATCAGGCTCAATGGCTATTGGTCAAGCTTTTGAAGCGATTAAATACGGTAAACAAACCGTTATGTTGGCCGGTGGTGCGGAAGAATTAAGTGCTGCTGGAGCTGCTGTATTTGATGTGTTACTGGCCACCAGTGGTATGAACGATCAGCCAGAACACACACCGCGTCCATTTGATCAAAAACGTGATGGGCTGGTAATTGGTGAAGGGGCAGGGTGTTTAATTTTAGAAGAATACGAACATGCCAAAGCCCGTGGTGCCAAAATCTATGCAGAGATTTTGGGCTATGGCAGCAATACCGATGGACAACACGTAACTCGGCCTGATCAAGATATGATGGCACGTTGTATGCAACTTGCTCTGAAAGATGCTGGACTTGAGGCGGAACACATAGAGTATGTTAATGCACATGGCACATCGACTGATCAGGGAGATATTGCTGAAACTCAAGCGACTGCACAGGTTCTGGGTAAAAAACCGATTAGCTCGCTGAAAAGTTATTTTGGTCATACGCTTGGTGCTTGTGGTGCGATCGAAGCGTGGCTGAGTATCGAAATGATGCATCGGAAGCAATTTATTCCGACTCTAAATCTGGATGATGTTGATCCGCTTTGTGGTGATCTGGATTATATTACTGAGCAGGCTAGACCTTTAAATGCCAATATTATTATGAGTAACAATTTTGCCTTTGGGGGAATTAATACCTCCTTGATTTTTAAAAACCTTAAATAAGAGGAAAATAACATGTCACTGAAGAAACAACTTAGCTTTGCTGTACTGTGTATGGGATTAATGGGAACTGCACAGGCCGCAGATCAGGTTCATGAGCTTGATTTTAAAGCCGCCGTTGAACGTGCAGTTGCAGATGGGGCATTGGATGGTTCAGTTAAATTTTATTTGAGTGGAACCAAATCTGGTGGACGCGTATTGCAGCAGGGGATCGTTACCAATAAAAAGACCAACGGTTTTGCTAAATCAGCAGAAACGTCTTGTGACTGGGTTTTACGTTCAGCACTGATTCAGTTGCAAAATTCAGCTAAAGCCAAAGGCGGCAATGCTGTGACTAACATTGTGAGCTATTTTAAATCTAATGAAGCGAAAAGTACGACCACGTACCAATGTTACAAAGGAATGGCTGTAGCAAGCGTGGCATTAAAAGGCGATATTGTTAAGTTTTAAGTTAGCCTAAATCTGTTGTAATCAAGACGTGAGCCAATGACCATGAAAAATATTCAAGTGTATATTCGATCATTGGCCGATCTTCTGGATCTATCTATTCAAGATTTTGTCAGTCGTTCTGAATATCATCACTATAAAAAAGTACGCATTTATCAATATCGGGATGAATTAATTGCTAAAGCTTTGAATATTCCCATTTTACAATTGCATTATGAAACGGCGGAACAAGGTAAACCTTATCTCCAGAATCAATCTCTACATTTTAATCATTCACACAGTCAGGATGATTATGCATTAGCGCTCAGCCAGAATGTTCAGGATTTGGGGATCGATATTGAAAGTCTGGATCGTAAGATTCGTTTTGAAGCACTAGCCAAACATGCTTTTCATCCTGAAGAATACCAGTGCTGGAAAGCGCTTGAGGAAGATGTGCATTACTGGTTTAAAGTGTGGACCACGAAAGAAGCTATTTTAAAAGCCCACGGTATGGGGATTCGTCTAGATCTAAATACTCTCAATACCCAAATGCATCCTACGCATGACAGCGGTCAAATTATTGATGATCGTTTAGGCATATTTGCCTACCAATGTTTTGATTTAGGACATGCCATGCTCAGTGTGGCTTGGCGTTCGGGAATGGGGTGTGGTGCGTTTGTCGTACCAAAAATTCAGATTTTGAAAGAAAGTATATAAAAAATGCCAGTATTTCACTGGCATTTTAGTTTTAATTTCTTGAAGGACACTTAAGGAATATCATCTTCAAACTCAGGTTTAACCTGAACAATAAAGTCTTGACGATTTAGACCACGCCATAAAGCAAAGGCCGTTCCGATATAAATCGAAGAATACGTTCCGACAAATACCCCTACACACATGGCTACAGAGAACCATTTTAGGCCATCACCACCCAAGAACATCATAGACACCACTACAAGAAGTAGCGTCATAGATGTATGGATAGTACGACGTAAAGTTTCAGTCAGTGCAATATCTACGATCTCGCGTGGAGTAGCGCCGCGAATCTTACGAAAGTTTTCACGGATACGGTCTGACACCACGATATTATCGTTCAGTGAGAAGCCAATCACGGCTAACACTGCTGCAAGAACAGTTAGGTCAAATGGCCATTGGAACAATGCAAAAGCACCAATGATGATTAGAATGTCATGAAATAATGACATCACTGCACCCATTGCCAATTTGAATTCAAAGCGAATTGTGACGTAGATCAGCATCAGAATTAATGCTAAAGCCACAGCGCCTGCCGAGCGAATATAGAGTTCATTCCCGACTTGTCCACCGACAGCATCGACTTTGTGTACCATAGCCGTGTTGTTCGGAAGCTGAACGGCCTGAGTAATAGTTTTATTCAGGTCTTCAACTTCGTGTTCTTGCACAGGCATGCGTACGATCAGGTCTTTATTGCTACCCAAGGTTTGTACCACGGCATCTTTAAAGCCTGCTTTCGCCAATGCTTGAGTCACCGCAGCCTGATTGACAGGCTGAGAGTAATTAATTTCTGCTGAAATACCACCCGTAAAATCCAGACCAAGGTTTAGGCCCTTGGTAGCAATGAAGAAAATACTAGCAATAGTCAGTAGAATCGAGAAGATCGCCGCTGGTTTGGCAATCTTCATGAACGGGATGATGCGTTCATCATCCGGACGGCCATAAAGTTTTTGTTTCGGTTGAGTCACATCAGTCATCATCGATCTCCTTATATGCTCAACTTCTTCAAATTACGGCGTTTGCCATAAATGAGCTGGACAATCGCACGAGTCACTGTAATCGCAGTAAACATCGAGCAGACAATACCAATCATCAGGGTAACAGCAAAGCCTTTAATTGGGCCTGTACCAATCGCAAATAGAATAAAAGCAACGAGGAATGTGGTTAAGTTCGAGTCAAAAATAGTGTTATAAGCTCGATCATAACCCGCTACAATCGCCTGTTTAGGCGATGCTCCCCATTTCATTTCCTCACGTATTCGTTCACAGATCAGAACGTTAGCATCGACGGCCATACCAATGGTAATGACAATACCTGCAATACCCGGCAAGGTAAGGGACGCGCCAATCCACGACATGACTGTTAAAATCATGGCAAGGTTAAATACTAATGCGAAGTTGGCAATTAAACCAAACAGACGGAAGAATACCACCATCCAGATCGCGACCAAAATAAAACCGACTTCAGTCGATAATATCCCTTTGTCGATATTTTCCTGTCCCAGACTCGGCCCGACGACACGTTCCTCAACAAAGTACATCGGCGCTGCCAAAGCACCCGCACGTAACATTAATGCAAGTTCTGAAGCTTCTTGTGGAGATGCGAGTCCAGTAATACGGAACTGTGAACCCAATACAGCTTGAATGGTAGCGGCATTAATAACGACTGATTCTGTATATGGTGTGCGAACTTCAGTCTGTGCACCGGTTACAGGATCGTTCACATAGCTAATGCGTTGTTTATTTTCAATAAACAATACCGCCATTCGTTTGCCCACCGAATTACGGGTGGCATCTGCCATAAGTTTGCCACCCGCACTATCCAGTGTGATGTTGACTTCTGCACCGCCAGTATCCTGACTAAAACCAGAACTTGCGTTTTGCACACGTTCACCTGTCAAAATACGGTTACGATTCAGCAATAACTGACGACCGCTATCGAGTGATTCGTAAGCAAAAACTTCTGTGCCCGGTGGTAAAGGCTGGCCATTATATTTACCTGTATAGCGGTCAATATATTGATCGTTCTGGTCAGAGACTAAACGGAATTCCAGATTTGCTGTACGTCCAAGAACACGTTTGGCTTCTGCTGTATCTTGTACACCTGGTAATTCCACCACAATGCGGTTATTACCCTGAGTTTGTACCAGTGCCTCTGCCACACCCAATTCATTAATACGATTACGTAAGGTCGTTAAGTTCTGATTCACCGCATAAGACTGAATTTCCTGACGACGGGCATCGGTATAAGTCAAACGCAAGCTAGAACCGCTATCGGTTGCCATAGCCTGTTGCGTGAATTCATTGCCATTACGGCGCAAGAAATCCATTGCAGCATCACGGTCAGTATTATTCGTAAACTGAACTGTAATCGCATTATTATTGAGTGAAAGACTATTGAATTTGATATTGTTGTCACGGAATTGACGACGAATATCACTTGCCGAAGTTTCCATGCGTTGAGCGATGGCTTTGTCCATATCGACTTCAAGTAGGAAGTGGACACCACCACGTAAGTCAAGACCAAGTTTCATTGGTTTTGCCCCAATCTTCTGCAACCACTCGGGTGTCGTTGGTGCAAGATTGAGTGCAACCACATAGTTTTCACCCAAATCACGACGTAATACATCCTGTGCTTTAAGCTGATCTTCAGATGAACTTAAACGCAACAGAGCCGCATTGGTACTGAAGGTATTGTCATGGCTTGGAATGTTGGCAGTTTTTAAAATTTGCTCTGCTTTTTGTATAATGCTCTGATCAATTTGAGTACCGGCTTTGGCACCTGAAATCTGAACAGCAGGTTCATCTGGATACAAACTAGGCAGCGCGTAAAGTGTACTGATGATGAGTACAACCACAATCAGTACATATTTCCATGCAGGGTAACGCATTCGCTTTCTTCTTAAAATGAAAAAGTCGTGCAACATGCACGACTGTTTTTATGATTAAAGGTTATTCAGAGTGCCTTCAGGAAGAACTGAAATCACACTTGCGCGCTGAATTTTAACTTCATTACCACGATTCAGTTCCACTACAGCATAATCACCTTCGATTTTTGTAATACGGCCCATTAAGCCACCAGCAAAAACGACTTCACTGCCTACACCCAGACTTTCAATCAGAGAACGATGCTCTTTGGCACGTTTAGATTGAGGACGCCAAATAAGGAAATAAAAGATTGCAATAAATACAGCAATCATCAGTAAGTTGGTGACCATGCTTGGGCCTTGAGCCGCTGCTGGTGCTGCGTGAGCAGAAGAAATTAAAAAGCTCATTCTGATTTCCTAAACTAAAAACCTAAATTAAAAAAGGATTGTCAAATCCTGACAAAATACGAGTTTGTTCTGCAATTTACCTTGTCTTTTTGTTGAGCGCAAATCTAGTTGCGTCAATCTACTGGACACGGTGGAACTTCTAGACCACGACGGGTATAAAAGTCTGTCACAAATTCATCGAAAGTCCCGTTATCCAAAGCATTTCGGATATCTTGAGTAAAACGCTGGTAATAACGTAAGTTATGGATAGTTCCTAACATTGATGCCAGCATTTCACCACATTTTTCAAGATGATACAGATATGCGCGGGTAAAGTTTTTACACGTGTAACAATCACAATGTGGATCAAGTGGACTTTGATCATGACGATACTTGCTATTACGGATACGAACCAGACCGTCGGTCACAAAATAATGCCCATTACGTGCATTACGGGTTGGCATGACACAATCAAACATATCGATACCGCGACGAATCCCTTCCACAATATCTTCAGGCTTACCTACGCCCATTAGATAGCGCGGTTTGTCGTGTGGCATTTTGTTTGGAAGATAATCCAGAACCTTGATCATTTCTTCTTTAGGTTCACCCACCGATAAACCACCAATCGCATAACCATCAAAACCGACTTCAAGTAAGCCAGTTAAAGATTCATCACGTAAGTCTTCGTACATGCCGCCCTGAATAATACCAAATAAAGCATTTGTATTTTTCAGTTCATCATGGTGATGGGTTTTACAGCGTTTTGCCCAGCGCAAAGAAAGTTGTAACGACTTTTGTGCTTCTTCGTGGGTCGCTGGATAAGGCGTACACTCATCAAAAATCATCACGATATCTGAATTGAGTACCTGCTGAATTTCCATTGAAATTTCAGGCGACAAAAATACTTTAGAACCATCAATAGGGGAACGGAAGGTGACACCTTCTTCCTTAATCTTGCGCATTGCACCCAGACTAAATACCTGAAAACCGCCTGAATCTGTCAAAATAGGCTTATTCCATTTGATAAATTCATGTAATCCGCCATGCTCCTTGATCACTTCAAGACCAGGACGCAAATAAAGGTGGAAAGTATTGCCCAAAATAATCTGTGCCTGAATTTCTTCAATATCTCGAGGTAACATTCCCTTGACAGTGCCGTAGGTGCCTACTGGCATAAATACAGGAGTTTCAACGACGCCGTGTTCAAGGGTCAAACGGCCACGACGGGCGCGCCCCGACTGACCTAATTTTTCAAACTTCATGCAACTTTCCAAATCGAGGCGAAAAAACAGTTCGCTGATGGCTAAAATAAAGAGCGCTATTTTCCTAGATTTATGAGTGGAGTTCTACTACTAAATGTTATAAGCGCGATAAAAAGCCAAATTGTACGATCAACAGCATGTATGATTATTTTTTTATGCGTAAATTAAAGAAGTAGTCAATTACTCAAGGCTAGAAATCAACGACTTAAAAATTAGGACGATAATCAAAACTTTGTGCGGCAGTATGATCACGAAATGGGCGAATCGATTTTTTACCTAGAGTTAAGGTATTAATCATATTATTTGGAAACACTTCAATATGATTATTAAACAGTTCGACATTGCGGTTAAAGATGGTGATAGCAGCACTGACATTGTCATTTTGCTCATCAATCTCGTTCATCATGCGTAAGTAGATTTCATTGGCTTTAAGTTCTGGATAGTTCTCAACCACGACATTTAAACTACGCATCAATTCTTTATTTAAACTCTCAATCCGCTGTAACTGAGCAATGTCTGTATGTTCGACATTCAAATTTAGAATACTCTGACGCAATTCAGTTACTTTTTCCAAAGTTCCTTTTTCAAAACTGGCATATTGTTCAACCATGGGGGTGAGTTCATCCAATACTTTTAATTTTTGCCGTTCATAAGTCGCGACATCTGCCCATGCGCGCTTAGTTGCATTAAAATGCAATACAATTTTATTACGAATCAAAATACCAAAAACAATAATGATTAAAATAATGAGCAGAAAAATCCACAAACCCATTGTATATCCCCAAGATTTTTATTTTAAAAAAGTACTGAGATCAGAACACAGTTGTTCATAATGTTTTAATCGAAAGGTGCGTAAATGTCCACGTAAACTTGAAATATCCTGAATTTCCCGTGTTTTGGAACTCACCTCAAATAAATTAGCATCCCCTAAAAAACACATCATATTTTGATGAGAATGGAAAATCAGTTCACCTTTACGCGATTTAAAAAAATCAGACAAACGCAGTAATAATGCAGGAGTAAGTGTTTTGACCAATTGTAGTTGATCTATCCCGTAAATCTGTAGATGCTGATTAATCTGGATATCACTGCTGTTCCAGCGGACTTCGTATGGGAATCCAATGTCCCGACGTAAATTAGACACTGCAAGTCCGCGTAGTTCTGTCTCAAAGATAAAAACGCCCCATTGATTTTTTTCTGTACGACGAATAGTCACTTTGTCTCCATCTGCATCACGAATATGCGTTTCTTCGATGTAGATATATTGGAAAATAAAAGCAGGGTATTGATGGTTCTCATCATCACTGATATTTGCACTGGCATACCACGGAATTTGATTGGAGGTGGAACCTTTATTAAAGAGGGGAAAGCTGTTTTTAAGTTGATTAATCAACAAGGTTGAACTCATACCTAAAGGTAAATGTTCAGGGATTCGCCCAAATTTTAAATGGTAACGGGTTTCAATCGACTTTTCTTCCAAATAGCGAATGACTTCTTCAATGACATCATCTGTTTCATACAAAATAAACGCCAGAAAAAATAAGCCAATGGTGCAGAAAAGACCCAAAGCAAAAGGAAATCCAAAGTGAGGTAGGGCAAACATTAGCAAGAAACTGATGACACCCATTAACATCAGAAACTTGGGCAAACCATTATCAAAACGTAGAGTGGGGATATCTCCCCACGGATGCAGTTGATCAAGAATTTGCTGGTACGTTTCAGCTTTTTCACCGATATCCCAGAGTCGCGCGATATTACGAAATACATGCGCATTTTTTCTACGACGAATATGAAATGCGCGTTGTACGCTCGTGATTGGCATTGTGATGATTTACCTTGATTGGGTTTGATCGATCAGCATTGCATCGCCATAACTAAAGAAACGATATTTTTCAGCTACCGCATGCTGATAGGCTTTTAAAATATTTTCTCGATTTGAGAGCGCCGAAACTAACATCAATAATGTCGATTCAGGTAAATGGAAATTGGTAATCAAACGATCTACCACACAGAACTGATAACCGGGATAGATAAAAATTTGGGTATCACCTGTCCATGCTGCAATCTTACCTTGATGAGCCTGTGCCGCGCTTTCTAGTGCACGAGTCGCGGTCGTTCCAACGGCGATTACTTTATTACCCCTTGCTTTGGCTTGCTGAATCAAATCAACAGTTGCTTGAGGTACATCACACCATTCACTATGCATAGTATGATTTGTAATATCATCCGTTCGTACAGGCATAAATGTTCCCGCACCTACATGCAAGGTAACAAAAGTTTTTTGAATGCCTTTTTGCTCTAATTGCTTAAGCAGAGCTTCATCAAAATGCAGACTTGCAGTCGGAGCTGCGACACTGGCAATTTTTTCGGGATCATGAAATACAGTTTGATAACGTTCTGTATCGATGGCTTCGGCTTCACGATTAAAATACGGGGGAATCGGAAGTTGTCCATAACGATCCAATACCGATAAGATAGGTTCAGAGAACTCCACGACAAATAAGTTTTCATAACGGCCTTGTACCGTGACTTTTACACCATCAGTACCCACAAATAATTCTGCACCTGCTTTAGGCGTATTGCTGGCTTTTATGTGGCAATGTGCAAGGGTTTGATCCAGCATACGTTCAACCAAAACTTCAACTGCGCCACCGCTTGCACGTTTACCTTTTAAACGCGCTTTCATGACTTTGGTATCGTTTAAAACCAGTAAATCACCTTCGTCCAATAAATCTACAATATCTTTAAATAGGCGATCATGATATTGACCTTGATCGTCTAAATGTAAAAGACGCGAGGCACTACGCGACTCAAGAGGATAACGGGCAATTAATTCATCAGGAAGATCAAAGTTAAAGTCTGAAAGCTGCATAATACGGGACATTACAAAATTTGCGCCTAGTATAGTCTTTTTGGCTTTTGGAGGGGAGCTATGATGATTTTATCCTGATAAAAGTTTGTTTGCTGCAAAAGTAGGCAATAGTCAAAGACTTATCGTTGACAAGTTTTTTAAACGCGCTATTATACGCAACACAAAGCAAGCATCATACTCTCCCGAGGTGGTGAAATTGGTAGACGCGGTGGACTCAAAATCCACTGTCAGCGATGACGTGTCGGTTCGAGTCCGACCCTCGGGACCACTTATTAATCAATAAGTTATAAGAAAATTAATTTTTTTAAACCTTCAAATTTTGTAGACTTCTCTTAATCTGTAGCTCTTTTGTAGACAGTTGCTAATATTTCCATATCTATTCTATTATCGCCAAATGTTCTGAATTGTCAGTATTTATTACCGATCCTTAATTCACTTAGACGAGCGATTTGAAGTAACACAATCAAGCTTACTACCCATTTTTGAGCAATGGAACGTACAGATGTATTTGATTATTATTGAAATGTTTACAATCCGATTAAATGCCATTCGTATCAAAATGCGATAAGTCCAGAAGCCTATGAGGTAGTTTCAAACTGAGGCTGTTTTGTGTCTATGATACTAAGAATGATTCGTTGGCAGGGTACTAGATAACGGAAGGACTGGGGCTTCGAGTTTTGTGTGGTTATGCCTCTAGCCCCTGCTAATAAAATAAGACGGATAGAATTTTTTAGAATTGTGTTTTAACAGAAAAAGCGACTGTTCTCGGATCGCCTAAATAAGTACTGCTTGCCCAGTAATTTTTACCAGTTACATTTGATAATGTTAAATTAAAAGTAGTTGGGTATTTTGCGATAAGGGTCCTATATCGTGCCCCAATATCGAATAAAGTATAACTAGGAATTTTATCTGTATTCAAGCTGTTTCCGTATTTTTCACCTGTATAGTACGCCCCACCACTAATTGTTAAACCTTCAATTTGAGGCACAGCATATTCCGCATAGATTTTTGCCATTTTTGATGCTGCATTGGTTGGCTTGTTACCTTCAATTGCTTTATTTTCAGCTTTTTCAACATTTAAATCCATCAATGTTGTTCCGCCAAGAATAGTTAGATTATCCGTAATTTTTCCTGTTGCTGTGAGTTCTAATCCTTGGTGGATTTGTTCACCATCTTGGGTCAAAGTTGGTTTGGGTGTGGTTGTGTTATCTTCATAGCTATTTGCTTTTTCTATTCTAAATATAGCAGCAGTTAATAATACATTTTTATTTAGAGTATATTTTGCTCCAACTTCATATTGTTTACTTTTATATGGCTCTAAAATTTCACCTTCATTTTTATAATCATCTCCTACAGGTTCTCCCGCTTCTAAACTTTCTATATAAGTTACATAGGTCGTTAAATCTTCAAAGGGTTTATACATCAAAGATAATGTCGGTGTTAATTCTGATTTATCATATTTTGAGTCTTTTATACCATTATTATAATTTGTACTTATTACAGTAGCGTAGTTTGCCCCAATTAGCGCACTCCATTGGTCATTAAATACTATATCGTCGCCTATTAATATATTTTTATATTGTGTTTTCCAACTAGCTACTCTTCCTCCCTGTGGATTTGGATTTGCTGGAATAATGGTATTTTTTATTTCATCTAATGTTTTTTCAGTTAACCAATAATCACCAACATACCAATTTCTATCTCTTTTATATTTCATGTAACTTTCAGAATAGCCAATAGTTAAAAGATGATTTATTCCAAAAGTTTCAAATTTACTATCTAAATAAGCATTTCCTGCATAACTTTCAAATCCTTGCCCACCTTTTGGGAAGCGATATAGTAAAGCATTATATAAACCATCTGTTCTTGTATAAGCAAATGCATCACCAATAACATCTCTATCTGATGTTTCATAAAGAAGTGAACTTCTAAGTGTAAAAATATTATTTATATCCCATTTTAAACTACTAATAAATCTATTACTTTTTTCATCAGTTGATACAAAATCTGGTGAATAATTTTTACTGACATCAAGTTTTGGACGAGCTGTATTTGCTCCGATCACAAAGGGTAATTTTTGATTTATTCTATTTAAGTCTCTATATGCATAGTTAAAATCCATTATAAAATTATCTGTTGGCTTATAATCAAAAGCTAAGCTAATAAATTTTTGTTTTTTTCCAACATCTGCAACACTATCACCATTTTGATATAGGGCATTTATTCTATATCCAAAAATATTTTGATTATCTATCTGCCCACTTAAATCTAGATGTCCGTAGTATTGTTTACCCCCATAGTTTCCTATAGTAATACTTCTTTTATTTTCTAGCGTCGGCTTTTTCATCACATAATTGACCGCACCACCAACTCTTCCACCGCCATATAAAAATCCTGTTGCACCACTAATGGTTTCGATTCTTTCTAAATCTTCCATGGTTGTAAAACTATAAAAATCTGCTAAAGGTATTCCATTTATAACTGCATTGTTTGAGGAAAAACCACGAATGACTGTATTGTAGTTGCCTGAAGGTTGATCACCACCATCTTGCGTAATTGGATTCATCTTAAAAATTGGTGCCATGTCATTGGCTTGTACATTTTCAATCAAGTCTTGTGAAATTACTGTCATTGAATAAGGGGTGTCCTGTAAGTCTCTTTCTCCCCAAAGTCCCACCCCCGTTATTTTTTTAACTAGATAACCATTTTTGGCACTGCCATCTTTTTCAGCATTCACTGTGATGACAGGTAATTGGGTTGTATTACTATTCCTAGAAGTTGTTGCGGTTACATCAATTTTTTTAAGCTGCCCCACATTTCGGGTTTCTGACTTTTCTTGTTGTTCCAACTTTTTCAAACTGTAGACCGTACCATCAGAATTCTTAATGAGTTGTAAGCCACTTCCTGCCAAGGCCAAATTGAAAGCAGTATCGATATCGTAGCTACCTCTAATAGTTGGGGCGATCTTGCCTTTTAATAATTCAGGATCAGCACTCAGACTAACACTATTTTGGCGGGCAATCTGTGCCATAGTTTGCGACAGGGAGGCAGACGGAATGTTGTAAATATAACTTTGAGCAAATGCAGTTTGATGCATACATGCTACGACTGCAAAAGCGAGTACATGATAACGATGAAATGGCATATGGTTGTCCCCAGTAATCAACTAAAATTTTGTTGTTCACCTTATATGTCACTTGAGAAAGACAAGTCCCCTCAGCAGATACCATTATTTTGAAATTTTTTTATTGCACGTTTCTCTGATCTTGTTTGGAAATATAGACTAGTCCTAGCTTTTTATAGATATTAATTGGTTGTGTGGTTTGCAAGACTTGCAGAATTTTATCTGTATCATCCAGATAAAACACACCATAAACTTTCATATTTTTGATGTCATCACTCACGTAAATCGTACCGTGATGATACGGCTTCACTAAATCAATAAATGCTGATAATGGCATATCTTCAACCTCTAAAATGCCATCTTTCCAGCTTGCCATATTTGAAGCTTTTGTAGGTAGCTCATGGATCTGATATTGATCTACACGGATGGAGTGACCTTGTTGCACCACTTTAAATTGATGTAAATTACTTGCTTTAACTGTATGTTCTAGTACTGCCAAGTCACTATAATCGGTATGTTGAGTGACCATAAACTCTGTACCAAGTGCCTGCATGTGCGCTTGTTTTGTATGAACGATAAATGGTCGTTGCTTATCTGCACTGACATTAGCAATTAATGCTCCATCCAGTAGATAAATATCCCGGTTATGTTGACTATACTCGATTCGGATGGCTGAATACGCTGCCAGAGTAATACTGCTACCATCCTCAAGTTGAATCTGTTTTTGTTCTGCTGTTCGGGTGTAATAATCTGCTTGTAGAAATGATAGAGGTCTAGTTTGTTGTAACCAGACGAAAGTACCCAAACCGATGAGAACAATGAAAGAGATACCACCCTTAATCATTCGTTTAATATGTTGTTTATTTGACTGTAGAACAGATTGGGTTACTGCCTTAATCGGTAATTTTGCATCTAGACTCTGTTGCTGCAATTGCTGAAAGGGCTGATCAACACTTTGATGTAATTCTTGCCATACGTGTTGATTTTTGGTGTTTTCATCTAACCATAATGCAAAATTTTGATGATCTTCTTGGGTTGCCAGACCAGATTCTAATAACACCATCCAGTCGATCGCTTTAAGCATCACTGGATCTATGTCTTGTTTGGATGTATGGGAGGATGGATCGTTAATCATTCAGCATAGTTTTACGTTGCAGTAAACAATGAATTGTAGCTTGTTTGATATAACGTTCAACGCTTGCTAAAGAAATACCCATAATTTGGGCAATTTCAGGGTGGGTTAAAAGTTCCAGTTTTTTAAGTAAAAAAGCGTGTTGTACAGATAAGGGTAAACCATCCAAGAATTGATCAATCTGAATAAGAGTATCTTGAATCAAGCATAATTGATCAGCAACAATACTATCCTGTTCTATGCCAACGTCCTGTAAGCTTTGTAAATAAGCTCTTTCAAGATCTTGTCTACGCCAAAAATTAAACAGTTTGCGTTTGGCAACGGTGAGTAAAAATGCTCGATACTCCTGAATGTTTTGAATCTGCTGCGGTTTTTCAATAATTGTCACAAAGGTATCTTGAACAATATCTTCAGCAGTGTATTTATTGTGCAATTTCTTAGACAACCAATGACATAACCATTGATGATGGTCTTGATAAAGATGCTCAACAAGATTAGCCATAATGCAACTGGAATTCTTAAATAATAATTATTCTCAATTTTAGCCTCGTTCTCATCATTGTGCAATTAAATAAAATGAATGTCTTATTTAATAGAAAAGGGTGAATTAGATCTAACCCTTCTTTAGATGGAACTTCTTGGCACAAACTTTCTTTCATTGTGGCTCAGAATGAATTGATTTAAATAAAAACCTTTTGCCTGATCCATCTAAAAAGTTTTAATTAATCGTATTTACAAGGAGCTTTCCAACCATACAGCGGTTGAACAAGCCACAGATTCATATTGGCAAAATGCATTAAAGTGATTTGATGCCTTGCCAGAGAGTCTGATGTATTTTTACGATCATTCGACAGATCATGGTAGACACAACATCTAATGTACTCGGAATTCTGGATGGTATGGGCGATTGTACAAATCTAGATAGTGAGCCACTTTTAAATGGTGATTTACAAAATTTGTTCTTAATCGAAGAAGAACTGCAAAATTTAGCTAATTCAGTACTTTCTAGTTTGTAAATCAAAATCAATTGAATTGGCTGAGTTTTCAAATGGATAGTGTCGTAATTATGTTAGCTCGTAAAGAATCACTCCGATAATGACTACATTCCAAATAATTTCAAATACATAACATCCTAATGAGAATCATGAGGCTCTTTTGAGATCACATGAAAATATGAAAACATAGCCTGCCATTCAATTTTGAGCAGGTTTTTTTATGCCCAAAATTTAAGGAGTCGAGCGATGAGCTTGAGCTGTCCCTTTTGTCATTCAACAAATGTGATGTTAGTTGAAGCAAGTACACAACAATCAACGACCACCTTATCTAATTTGGTCACCCCAACCACATTGGGTGCATTGGGAACCACAGTCGCAAAGTCTTTTAATCTACCGCCGATTGTTGGTGGAATCGCAGGAACAGTTTTGGGAAGTGTATTGAATTCATTCACTGAACAAAGCGCACCATCACAACAGAATTTATGTTTCTGCCATAACTGCTACCAAAAGTTTCCAAGTCATCTACTGCATTAAATGAATTCAAGCTAAACAGCTTTTCATTCATACAGATTCAAATTTCATTTTCAAATTAAAAGGAATAAAAGCATGGCACATCAAATTGAACAAATGGCCTATGTCGGTGAAACCCCGTGGCATGGTCTAGGTAATCAGTTGACTCAAAACCAACCCATCGAAATCTGGGCACAACAAGCAGGCATGGATTGGCGTATCGAATCTTCCAATGTCAGTTACATAGCGCAGAATGAAAAGGGGCAAAGCATCATCATGCCTTATAAAGAACAGCGAGTTCTGTATCGTTCAGATACTCATGCACCGTTATCAGTCGTCAGTCAACGCTTTCAGGAAGTTCAGCCGAGAGAGATTTTAGAATTCTATCGTGACCTGACTGAGCAATCAGGCTTTGAACTGGAAACCGCAGGCGTGCTCAAAGGCGGTAAAAAGTTCTGGGCATTGGCACGTACAGGACAAACATCGATGTTAAAAGGCAAAGATGTCAGCAATGGCTACATTCTTCTTGCTACTGCTTGTGATGGAACATTGGCAACTACGGCACAATTTACATCCATTCGAGTGGTGTGTAATAACACTTTAGCCATTGCCCTAAAAGGACAAAACAGCAGCGCAGGCGTGGTCAAAGTCCCTCACAGTACCAAGTTTGATGCAGACAAGGTTAAACAGCAACTCGGTATTTCTGTGCGTGCATGGGATGAACACATGTATGAGATGAAACAACTGAGTCAGCGTAAAGTCACTCAGTATGAAGCTGCTGCTTATTTCGATGCCGTGTTTAATAACACCACCATGAGTAGCATGAGCATTGCAGACCAAGAGGACAATATCATCCAGTTCTATCGAGATGTCGCTACCCAAGCGCAAGCCAATGGAAAAGAAAAATCTGAACCGAATGCTAAGTCTATGAGTCGAGCAATGGAGATGTTTAACGGTCAGGGGCGAGGTGCAAGCCTCTCTTCATCCAAAGATACCGCCTATGGATTACTCTGTTCGATCACGGAATTTATCGATCACGAACGTCGAGCCATGAGTAACGATCATCGACTTGATTCAGCTTGGTTCGGTGCAGGCGCAGCCATGAAACAACGAGGACTGGAACAAGCGTTAAGCATGATTTGATCATGTAAAAAACTAAATTTCAGCCATGGAAAGTTAGACCTAACTGAGCATTTTTAAAGATAATTTTAGATTTTAAAAATTATGAAAACCATCGCTTCGGCGGTGGTTTTTTTATGCCGATTTTTTGTGATCCACATCCTTTTATACCGCCAATTATACCGTTAAAAAATCAGGAATTAAACATGAATACAGCAATATTAAATCCATCGCTTCAACAGGCAAGTACGCCTTTTATTGCCCCAAAATTGTTTACTGCAAAACGTTTAGTCAACACTAAAAACATGACTCAAGCCGAATGGTTGGAAGTTCGTCGACAAGGTATTGGTAGTAGTGATTGTGCCGCAGCGTGTGGACTCAATCCCTATATGTCGATGCTTGAACTATGGATGATCAAGACAGGACGAGTCAAACAATCCATTGAAGATGAAAGTTCAGGTCATGCACCTTTATATTGGGGCAAACAACTTGAACCTTTAGTCGCTGAATATTACAGCATGCACACCAACAATAAAGTCCGTCGTATCAATGCAGTGCTGCAACATCCCGAAGCAGATAAGCATTTTATGTTGGCGAATCTGGATTACTCGGTCGTAGGCAGTGATGAAGTCCAGATTTTAGAATGTAAAACCGCAGGTGAACATGGTGCAAAGTTGTGGCGAGATGGTGTGCCTCTCTATGTACTCTGCCAAGTACAACATCAATTGGCTGTGACAGGTAAACAGGCAGCCCATATTTGTGTACTGATCTGTGGACATGAAAGCCGTATCTATAAAGTCACACGCAGTGAAACCGTGATTAAGCACATCATTAATGCGGAACGTTACTTTTGGGAATGTGTCGAAAAAGATACACCACCTGATGTCGATGCCAGTGAATCGGCGGCCAAAGCCATTCAACAGCTCTACCCTCAACATGTGCCATTAACCGTGGAAGACCTTAGTCAAAACGAGCACGCCAACCGATTATTTAGCCAATTGTTGAAAGAGAAGCATCACATTGAAATCCACCAAAACAACTTTGATGAAACCAAACATCAAATTCAGATGTTGATGAAGGATGCGGAACGAGCGACTTTTGCCACAGGTTCAGTCACATGGAAGCGATCTAAAGACTCCATTGCTTTAGATAGCAAAGCGGTACTTAAACTGCATCCTGAATTGATCAATGAATTTCCGCAAAACAAAGCAGGGACACGACGTTTTCAAATCTATAGCGATGATGACTGACTCTATCTAAACCATACATCTATATCACTCACTATATATAGATGAAATATCCATTCTTCCCAAAAGCGCAAAAAAACCACCCCCGATCTACCGACTCCCGAAGGAGCGATAGACCAACAATGGCGGTTTTTGCGAAGTCGTAGCTTTTCATATTTCTGTTTACTTACATAACAAGGGGTATGCAGTAAAATTTTATTTATAGGACAAACAACATGATCAAAGGTTTAGCGATTACACCGCCAATACTCGGCAGAATTAGTATCGGTAAAGTGGTCGAAAAGAATGGTAAACGTCTGCCTGAAAAGGATGACCAATTTACCATTACCAGCCAAATCCAAAATAAAGAGGGTTGGGTGAAACATCCTTTAGATGAACAGCTCAGAGCTAAAGCACCCAATCAAAACCAAAAACTCAGAACCATTCCAGTACGCATGATCTTTAATGATCCTGAACTCAATCTACGAGCAGAGTACAGTTTATTTGATCGACAAACAGGGCGACCTGTTTGTGTCGGCAATGGTGAAACGTGTCAGCGACTCACCAACCAAGGGGTAGAACAACATCCATGTCCATCTCCTGATTTATGCTCATTAGCACAAGGCGGTCACTGTAAGCCTTATGGACGTTTACATGTCAATTTAGATGAAGCAGATGAACTAGGCACCTTTATCTTTAGAACCA
Source organism: Acinetobacter sp. S54 (assembly GCF_016624945.1). Classification (GTDB taxonomy): domain Bacteria; phylum Pseudomonadota; class Gammaproteobacteria; order Pseudomonadales; family Moraxellaceae; genus Acinetobacter. The sequence continues at coordinate 81,716 of NZ_JACVUI010000012.1, forward strand.
CAGGTTTTAATAGCATTCGGACTTTAGCAGCACGACTGAGTTATTACCATGCAGCTTCTAATGGCTTACTCTCGTGTTTGCCACTGCAATTGACTTTGAGGGGCAAGTCCACCACACAAAGCTATCGTACTCCTGTGTATTACGTAGATTTAACACTACGTGATGGTATCAACCTTCAACATGCAACTCAAACAGCAAAAGAAATTGATCAGCAAAGTAAGCAGAGTGGGTTTTATCAGGAAGCTTTGGATTATGTGGCACGGCAAGGTTATAGCAATGCAAGGTTTGAGGTGAATAGTGAAGAGGGGCTAGATATTGTTGAAGAGTTCTATACAGATGAATCCAGATCAGAACAGCAGCAAGCCCATGATTTGACCCATGTGCAGGATATTCACAAAGGATTAATGCAGAGTGTGAGAGCGGTGAATTAAGTTGATTAGGGAGCCTATGCTCCCTTACTTTGATATCCCATTTTTTTATTTAAATAAGTCAAACTTATTTATCGATATGATCATTTACCATTAGTCATAAACTTAAAAAATAAAAGACAGTTCTGTATGGAAAACAATCTAAAAAAGCGTAATATACGAAATTAAAACTTAAAAATAACTTAAAATGTACATATTGATTTTCATTTACGTTTTGCTAGAGATACACAAGGAAAGCCCTCTATTATCAATGTATTGGGGGAGCAGTCACCCGTACGCACAAATAAATTACGTGAGCTCATTACACTGGTTAATGAGAATGAGTGGCGTACTCCTAATATTCCAATTCTACAACTCAAACTGCCTTATTGTTTTATCGCTGATGAAGTGGTGTATCTCACTCAACTGGATGCTTTTGGACATTACCGTAAAAATCATTTGCCGGGCACAATTTTTGGTGGGCGGTTTCCCATCCATATTTGGCCTCGTCCGTTGATGTGGGCATTTGAATGGCATGACACATCAAAGGATTTGATCTTAAAAAGAGGTGAACCTTTATTTTATTGTCAGTTTGATGGTTATGATCCATCACGCACGATAAAACTGCTACAGGCTGAGAAAACACCTGAGCTGATGCACTATATGGATCAGATTTCAGGTGTGGTGAATTATGTGAATCAGACATTTAGTTTGTTTAATGAGGTTGAGAAAGTGAGACCAAAAAAATTATTAAAGGTGGAAAAATGAAAACAAAAAACTATAGACCATCAAAAGGTTTTATATGGGCTTTACTTCTAGTTATTTTTACAGCATGGCTTTTATATAAGTGCGTTCCTTTAACAGAAAAAAGACAGGAGCAAGCGATTAAAGGGGAAATGGATTATCAAAGACGTAAAGCTGCGGAAAATTTTGATAAATATACAGGTGAAGATATAGCCAGGCTACCAAAATTTGACTCTCGTAAATATGCTTTAATGAAACGTAATGGTCGTTTTTGGTTAATACCAAGAGAATATTATGGTGCTAATGGGCTTACTATCAGAGTTGGAGATATTGATAAGCTAATGAAAAAAAATGGAAAGATAATATTGTGATGGAAGATGGGTTTCGAGTTTTTATGTACTCACCTCAATATTATAATCGTAAAGCTGATTATTTGAGTAGCGATATGGCATGTAAGTCAGATACATTTAGGAAGCTTTTTAAGTGGAATGGAATTATTATTAATATTGATGCTAATACCTATTCGAAAAAAATTACAGATAATCAATATTTAGATGTTTGTTTAACTGCATTAAAA
>NZ_JACVUI010000013.1 GCF_016624945.1 Acinetobacter sp. S54
TACGTGCGGCTTATTACGTTCAAACTTGGCTTTAGCCATGATGATCTTCCTCATTTACGTCGAAAGCAAGCTACAAGAGGCTACAAAAGGCACCGAAGCTACACAGCACATCGACATTAGTCTAAAAAAACAGACGCCCAATACTTTAAAAGCAGACTAATAAGCCTGCTTTTGAAATTGTTGTGAATTTTCATTCACCAAACTGTATCTGGAGCTCTTATCGAGATTTGAACTCGAGACCTCTCCCTTACCAAGGGAGTGCTCTACCACTGAGCTATAAGAGCGATAATCCTTCGATGGAGCGGGAGACGAGGATCGAACTCGCGACATGCAGCTTGGAAGGCTGCCACTCTACCAACTGAGTTACTCCCGCACAGCGTTGGTACATTTACCACTTCAATCGAAGTTAATGGTGGTGAGAGAAGGATTCGAACCTTCGAAGCTTACGCGACAGAGTTACAGTCTGTTCCCTTTGACCGCTCGGGAATCTCACCAATATCACACTTAACTTTCAGTGCATGTTCTTTACCTCAACAACGATCAACCTTAAGATGGTGCCGGCACACGGATTCGAACTGTGGACCTACTGATTACAAGTCAGTTGCTCTACCAACTGAGCTATGCCGGCGCTTCTTAGTGTTTCGTACGTTTCGTATCGGAACGGTGTGCAGTTTAGCAAAACTCAGAAACGATGCAAGCAGTTTTTTTAAAAAAACTGCTAAAAACTCATAAAATCAATCCGTTTGACGATAATTCAACCGCTTTGATCACTGCGCGTGCTTTTATTTGAGTTTCATTCCATTCTGACTCAGGATTTGAGTCTGCAACCAGCCCCGCTCCAGCCTGCACATAGACTTTTCCATTGCGGATAACACAGGTCCGAATGGCGATCGACATATCCATTTCACCATGCCAGCCCAAATACCCAACAGCACCACCAAAAACTCCACGTTTTACCGGTTCAACCTCGTCGATAATTTCCATAGCACGAATTTTGGGTGCTCCCGATAACGTTCCCGCAGGGAATGTTGCCTTAAAGACATCCAAAGCATCAATATCATCTCGTACTTCACCCTGCACATTAGACACAATATGCATGACATGTGAATAACGCTCGATCACCATGCGGTCGGTCACTTGCACCTTGCCAATTTTGGATACACGCCCTATATCATTGCGCCCCAGATCTATTAACATCAAATGTTCAGCAATTTCTTTTTCATCTGCCAATAGTTCATGTTCCAATGCCAGATCTTCTTCTTTGGTTTTGCCTCGAGGACGTGTACCAGCCAATGGACGCACAGTAGCAATTCCATCTTCAAGTCTGGATAAAATTTCTGGCGATGACCCTACGATATGAAAAGGTTGATCATCCGTCAGAGTTCTTCCTTGGACTAAAAATAAATAGGGAGAAGGATTCAAATGACGTAACGCGCGATAAACCTGCAAAGCATCTCCATCAAAATCTGAAACCATGCGATGACCCGGCACCACCTGCATGACATCACCCGCTCGAATATATTCTTTTACAGTTTCAATTGATTCGAGAAACTTAGCCTTACCGGTTAGAGATTCAAAATGCGGCGCTGTGTGAGTTTTGGCTTGCAAACTAATAGGGGTAGCCAACAAACGCTCTAGAGAATCTAGTTGGTTTTGTGCAGATTGATAAGCTTCTTCGTCATTCGTGTTGGCATGAACGATAAAAAAAAGCGTATCTTTTAAATTATCGAAAATAATGACGGTCTTAGACAACATCATCCAGATATCTGGCAAACCCACTGGATCAGCTTCAGGGACATTATTTAAACGAGACTCAATATAACGCACTGCATCATAACCAAAATACCCCACCAAACCACCAGTAAATTGGGGTAGAGCTGGAATTAACGCATGGGGAGGAACTTTAAACTGGGTTTGATAATCACGAATGTATTGAAAAGGATCGGCACAATTTTGCGTTTCAATTTGCCCCTGCGCATTTTTAATGGTCAACACACCTGCATTGCAAGAAAAAACCGTCGATTCACCCAATCCAATGATTGAGTAGCGCGCCCAGTTTTCACCACCTTCAACCGATTCAAATAAATAGGCTTGTGTATGATCTTTTAAACGCGCAAAAACAGAAAGCGGGGTTTCAGTATCCGCTAAACGCTGTCGATAAACTGGAATAGTGTTATAGCCAGCAGCCTTTAATTGTTCAAATTGTGCAAGTGTAGTCATGAATTTCTCTCAATGGTTTTTAGTAAAGCACGATAATGTTGATAAAAGACGCGATTATCGCCATCGAAAAACCTGACCCAAATTCATCCCAAACTCCTTAATGCACACTCTAATAAAAGACTTTCATTTAAACCAATAATTGATCCAGACGATCGACCACTTGTTGCGGATCACTATCGTAAATATTCTCACCATGATTATAGCCATAGCTGACTACAATACAATCGATACCTGCACGGCGAGCAGCTTCTATATCATTTTTTGAATCACCTACCATTAATGTTTGCAACTGCGTGGTCTTAAATACTTGCATACTATGTAATAACGGCAATGGATCCGGTTTTCGTAAAGGAAGACTATCTCCACCGACTACAAGCTCAAAATAATGATCTACCTCAAGCTTTTGCAATAATTCTTTTGCCAGATGTTCAGGTTTATTGGTCACACAAGCCATATCAATATGACGTTTTTTACAGACATCCAAAAATGATTGGACCCCCTCAAACAAACGACTGTGAACACATAACTCCTGCGCATAGACTTCTAAATATTTTTCTAATAATTGTTGATGTTTTTCTGGTTCAATTTGACCGAATAAAAACTGTAAAACTGCATCACAAAGTTTGCCTGTGCCCTGCCCAACCCACTGCCGAACTTGAGCTTCAGTAACCTCGGCCCAGTCGAGCTGTTGTAAACTCAAATTCATAGAACGATACATATCTGATGCGGTATCGACTAACGTCCCATCCAGATCAAATAAAATTAATTTACGCTGTTCAAGCTGTAACAATGACATTTGACACCCTGTTTTCAATTTTTAAAAAATACGAAATAAATAAAGGCATGCCCATGCATGCCTTTAATTTCTCAATCAAGGCACTATTTAAAGAACACCCAAGCCAATACTGCCAGAATAATAATGATGATCACAGTCATCAAACCAACAGATGCATTTTTTTGTTGTTCTTTTTCTTGTTCAACTCGGGAAACAGGCTGCTCGATGGGTGTAAGTTCAGGTTCAGCTTGAACCTTGACATCAACACCCTCTGGAATAGGAGCAGGTTTTGGTACTACGACAGATTCTGGCATACCCTCACGACTGACTGGGGTCGCAACTGCCCGCTCATTTAGACTTGGCATACCCGCATCATTCATCTCCTGAGCCGGAGTTTTTAACACTTGTTGTACGGGTATTTCTGTTACAGGTTCAACTTCAATTTCTGGTAAGTCCTGATTTTGCTGTGCAGGTGCCAAAACTGAAAATTTGAGTCCTGCAAATTGTACAATATCTCCTTCATGCAATTGAACGTCTTGCTCAATACGCAAATCATTGACAAAAGTACCATTTGAAGAATTTAGATCTTGCACCCAGAGCTGATCATCTTTTAAAAGAAGCGCCGCATGCTTACGTGAAACTTCTGCAGCTTGTAAAACCAAATCGGCATCCTGCCCACGGCCAACCAGCAAATCATGATCAATACTTATTTCCTGCCCCGTAAACTCGCCCGTAATCGCTTGTAACTTCCAAGTCATAATTAAACTCTCTAATTTTGATTTAGTAATATCATAACATGCTCAAAATACGATTTCGTGCCGATCCTGTTAAGATGCTGGTCGTACTGTCGTCGTGGTTACTGTATTTTTTGTGCGCTCAACCTCTTTGGCAGGTAACTGCACGGTAGGCTCAACTGCAACAGGCGTAGTCATGACCTGATTCTGCCCTGCTGTTGGAACTTTTTGATAATTTGAAATTTGCGTTGCAAGTGCCGCAGAAGTGGGTTGATAAATATTATCAACATTATCAGGAAGCTTAGCGAAGTTACCATCCCGATCCATCGACAGCTGAAGACTATAAAGTTGATTATAGCGCTGCTGGGAAATACGACGTACATCATTTGCATCCCCCACAATAGTTGGATGAATAAATACTAGCAAATTACGTTTTTCATTACTGCGCGAATCTGAGCGAAATAAACGACCAACATAAGGAATACTGCTTAACCCTGGAATACCCTGACGTGACAATAAGGTATTATCCGAAATCAAACCACCTAATACTACAGTTTGCCCATGTTCAGCCAACACAGACGTTTTAATTGCACGTTTACTGGTAATTAAGTCTGTAGCCTCACCTTTATCTTGAACAGCAGACACTTCCTGTTCCACTTCCAGACGCACCGTTCCATTATCACCAATATGCGGCACCACTTTTAGGGTAATACCAACATCTTTACGCTCCACAGTCGTATAAGGATTAACACCCGTGCTATTCGTCGTCACCGACCCTGTGACAAAAGGTACATTCTGACCCACTACAATATAAGCTTCTTCATTGTCCATGGTTACAATAGAAGGGGTCGAAAGTAGATTAGATTTAGTATTGGTTTTCAGAGCTTGAATCAATGCACCATACGCTTTACGTGAATCAAAATTCCCTAGCCCAATGGTTGCGCCATTCCCTTTATTGGCACCACCCGCAATAGCAGCCGCAGCACCAGAGGTTCCGCCACTAGCATAGCCTGCGGCAATGGAAGCCAAACTCGCCCCCACATTTCCAAAGCTGATTAATCCAACACCACTACTTAAATCGCCCAAAGCCCATTGAATACCCAATTGATCCGAATCATCACCCGATACTTCAATAATCGCAGCTTCGATCAATACCTGCTCACGGCGAATATCCAACTGTTGAATAGAAGACTCTATTTCACGCATAAGTTGTGGATCTGCTTTGACCACCAATGCGTTTTGTGAACTGTCTGCAATAATACTGACACCGTTATTGTTAAAACTGGTAATCGCATTCTGGTTCTGACTTGAACTGGAATTATTATTCAGATTAATCGACGGCGTTGAAATAGAACTGCTTCCAGTACTGGAACTGTTATTTTGATTACCAATGAGATTATTAATATTATTAGTTGAATTTGAAGTCGAATTATTACGGCTATTATTATTTGAGGATGAGACAGATTGCCCTGTTACTAAACCCTGTAGAATTTCTGCGAGATTTTTAGCACTTGCATATTTCAGACGAAATACTTTTAGCCCTCCTAAACGGTCAGCAGAAGGAACGTCTAAAGTTTCAATCAAATTACGAATGCGCTTACGACTGCCTGTATCTCCCTTGACCAAAATCCGATTAGTTCGCGTATCTGCGATTATGCGTACACGCGAACCATTGAGGTCTTTAGAGGAACCTGTCGAACTCATCGATTCAAGCAAGCCAATAACTTCTTCTGCCTGACTATTCTGTAAAGCGACCGATTCGACGTCATTTTGCCCAGTGCCATCCAGATTACGGATAATCGTTTCAAGCTGGGCAATATTCGTCGCACGATCCGAAACAATCAATGCATTGGTCCCTGGCACAGCAGCCAAATTGGCAAATTGTGGCATAAGCGGACGTAATGCAGGAATCAAATCATTTGGATTAGTATTTTCCACCCAAATAACGCGCGTCACCACTTGGTCCCCTCGTGCATTATTGCGTGCATCATACGGAACACCTGAGTTCTTGACATTACTGTCTGGAACCAGTTTGACGGTATTACCTGAAGGAATGGCCACTACACCATTGACATTCAAAACCCCTAAAAATAGATCATATACTTCATTTTTATTTAAAGGCTTATTGGAGATCACCGTAACATTGCCACGAACACGCGGATCGACCGCAAAGTTTTTACCTGTAATATCCGCTACTTCATTAATAAATGCAGTTAAATCAGCATCGCGTAAATTAATCTTCCATGTTTGTGCAAAGGCACTTGTACTAGTAGCTGCCATCACTGGAGCGGCTGCCAGTAAAGCCCAAAGTGGACGATGATTCAATAAAGCCATAGCCTGCTCTTTTTCCTAACTCGTTATGATGATCAACATCACTTAAAAACTTTGTTGTATGGTCATCACTTGATCACCACGTTTTATTTCTATTTTGACCTGACCTTCTCGCTTCACTTGTTCTAACAGTTGTACGTCATTCTGTCCTTGACCAACTGACTGTCCATTGACGGAAAGAATGCGATCCCCAGATCTTAAACCTAAAGTATTACGAAGTGCCGCAGGGGTACGATCTGTTACTTCATATCCCGATCCATTGGCAGCACTCACTCCCATATTCTGTAAATATTGATCGCGATTTTGCTGCATTTGTTGAATAGCTTGCCCAATCACGGCGTTGGAATTTTGTGCAGCAGCAGGGGGAACCGCAGGCGTTGCAGGAGCAGTTGTGGTTGGAGGTACAATTGGCTGATATAGACCATTTTCAAGCCCCTTAAAACGAATTTCACGAGTCGCACCACCACTTTGACGCAATATCACATGATCCCAATACACTTCTGACAACTGATAAGCGCTATTATCAATGCTATCACCAACCCGATAACGCTCGGCTTTATCATTGACTTTAATTACAGCGGAAGAAAAACGATTGGGGTAGCCAATCATCACACCTTGTAATTCAAAAGTTTGATTATCGTTCGCCGCGGTTGCAGTGGGTTCGTTAAATAATGAAAAGCTAGTGATATTGGGAATCCGTGCCTGCATGGATCCCAGTTCAACACGATCAAACTGCATAGCTTGGGGGGGAGCGACCACCCACCAGAATAGTGAAGCCAATTTCCAGCATAACCATACAATTAAAAAGATCAGCACCACAGCTGATAATTGATCAACTTTCTGCCATGGCATCCGTTGTATACGCTCAAACACTGTTTTCATTAAAATCCACCTGAGAACAATGGTTGACGAGTACTAATGACAAACGTATCTAGCCCTGCTTTACCTTCATAAGAAGGAACATTCAACAGTAACCGCTGGGTAAGCTGGACATCCAGCATCAAGTTTTGGTCAAAGGCCAGATTCGCCATTTTTTGACTACGTTGATCACGAATATCAAGTTGCAGACGTCCATCTTTATCTTGTATTTGTCCTTGTAATGATGGCATGTTCATACGCTCTTGACGCTGCCCAAAGGTATATACCAATTCTCCACCACCCCAATGCAACTGCCCTTCGCTCTGTGTAAATCCCTGTTCTTTTTGATAGTTAAATTTCACATCACTCAATTGAATACTATTTGCTGGCCACTGCCAGTTTACAATTGATTTTAATGTTTCGGGTGCAATCTGACCATTAAGTTGACGAATAATAATTTTTTTACCAAAGCCATAGCCCAAAATACCTTGCAACTGAGTATTACCACTATGAATTTCAACATTAGCAGCTGCCCGCAACAGAATTAAATCCAGCGGACGCGTATTCCAGTGCAAAGAACCTCGCAGATTACCCCGATGCCAATCGGCTTGCCCCTGCCAAATATTGCCACTGACATTACTGAGGGTCTGATTATTTTTAGAGAATTTTGAAATTAACCAATTCGCAGGAATTTGTAAAACCACAAAGACTAAAAACGCAATAACGGCAAACACCCACCACGCCACTTGCTTCGATTTTTTTTTCATTCAGCCATTACCACTATGCAAACTGCCTTTCCCTGTTGAGATTTTTCTCTTTTAGACATTATGCATACTTTTTCAACATCGCCAATTCAACTCTATAAAAAAACCAAGCATTCTTGCTTGGTTTTTCTCACTTTAAGGTGATTGAGTGACAAAAAGATGAAAACTAGATTAAGAAATCTTCAAGTTTGGCACCTTTTTCCAATTCAGCCACTAACCAGCGTGGTTGTTTACCACGACCTGTCCAGGTTTCTTCTGAATTGTTTTTATTACGGTAGCGCGGTTCTACTGATTTACGCGTAGTTTTTTTACGCTTTTGCTCGCCGTACTCAAGTAATTCTTCAACTGTAAAACCAACCGCCTCAGCAACTGCCAAAATTTGATTATATGCATCTTCGATTGCTTGATCTTTTTTAGATGCAATTAAAGCTTCCGCTTCTTCTTGCAAACGTTTTAATTCATCAACCGAAAGATCGCTAATATCTGGTTTCATTAAAAACCTACTCCAATAAACAAAATATTATTCAGACAAAAATTTAAAATTAATTCTTTGAATTAAATTCAAACTAATACTATTTTAGTTCTAGTCCCTTAATCAAGTATTAAAACCAAATTTTAAACAACAAACTACAAATATGATCATTCAGATTACTAGGTCGAGGATTGTATTATATCGAGAGATTTAATTGATCAATGACTCATCTTATAATAAATCATCAATAGCATTAATTAGGACTCAATAATCGAGATCAATTTTCAATCTCAATAAAATTCAATATCACTTAAAAATAGACATTTCTGTCTACTTATTTAAAAGTTTTGTATTTTGCAAGGTGATATAAAAATATTCAGAAAAATCAAACTACCACAGATATATTTTTAAATCATAATAAATAAAAAAAAGGTATCATTCTCGAATGACACCCTTAACTACTTTAAATTCATATTCAAGTTATGAAACAAAAAAATGGATTTAGAACAGTCATATTTTAACTCAGATTAATATTTCTTCTAACCCTTATATCTGTAAAATTAGTTGTAATACACGCTAAGCTTAAAGGCAGATTAAGCATCAAGTTGATGACCTGCTTGTTGTTCCAGCATGATAATTTTCTGCTTCACATGTGCTGGAATTGCCTGCTTAGTTAGGTGAACTGGATCAACCACCACCATCACCGCCTCACCAGTGGCTACAACTTTTTCCTGAGTTGTACTCCATAATATATAATTCATTCTAAACGCACTATTACGAATTTCTTCGATTCTTGCGCCTATTTTTAAAGTATCTGGATAAAATACCGGACTTAAATATTTGCACTGATTTGATGCAACTACGGTATATATTTTCTCATCAAAAATATTCAAACAGTCTAAATAACGAATTCGGGCACTTTCAATATAACGATAATATAAAACATTATTCACATGACCAAAGGCATCCATATCCCCCCATGCTACGACCTGCTCATGAATCACCGGATAGTGTGTAAGCTCATTCATAATCTAACTCATATTTTAAATTGTAGAAAATTAGCATCATTTTCAAAGACTAAGTTTAATTGCTGAATCTGACTTTCATTCAATTGCGACTTAATCCTTAAATAACTCATCAGCACATCATCTGGATACAATTGCAACAATTCATCGGCTTCAGTTTGCCGTTTTGTTGCCATATAGACATGCCATTTTGCAAAAGTCAGGATAGGCATACTCAAATAACGCTGCTCAAACTGTTCTATTTTTTTCTCAATATCTCGATAATCTGGATTCTGTTTTAATAATTGTTGTTGAAACCATAAATAAAATACATCTCGATCAAACTGTTCATTCAGCAAATGTAAAGCCAACATTTCATGCTGTAAGCTCATTTCTGGCAACCGTGCAAGCAATTTAAGCCACAACACCTTGCTCGTATAAGGTCGCGTTTTAATTTCTTGCTCTAGATCTAAATAACGCTGTTGGATGGCATGTAAATCATCTAAAGAGGCTTGGTCAAACTGTGTCAGTAATTGCTGCAACCACATATCACGGCTGTGGGGATCAAGATGACCATATTTCAGAGAACGTAAATACACCCAAGGTTGTTGCAATGCCAATTGTCCCCAAAGCACCGTGATGCGTTGTTGATAGGCTTGTTCAATTTGTTTGAGCCATGGCGATAATTGATGTTGTTGCAAAAATTCTAAATGCGTTAAAGCTTGTTCAGTTTGACCTTTAGCCAAAAAAAGCTCAATACGTTGTAATTCAGCCAGTTCAAATGCCATAGGCGAAGTATGATTCAATGCATTTAAAGCTTGATCGTATTCTTCTTTCTGAAATAAAAGCTTTGCCTCAACAATTCCTTTTAGCAGACCCGATTTCTCAAAGACCTGATTAACAAAATTTTGCTGATCTTTTGCAGCTTCCAACAACCAAATTACTCCCAATTGTTCATAGGGATGCAAATGTGAAAGATTAAAAACCGTTTCCAATTTACGCTGTTCACGATGTAAATATCTTCGGACTGTCATCCAGATCAGTTGTACTGATAAAGTCAACACTCCAATTAACAGTAATAATATCCACACATTGGTCTGTAATTGCCAGTCGCGCCAATAGATATAAACATAACCCGCACCATAGCCATAACTCAACACGCTGAGTAAGGCCAATAGGCACAAAGCCACCACGGCATAAGTTTGGAGTAATGCGCGCATGTATTCTCCTTATCCCAATAGCTCAAGCGTAATGAGTTTAGGTACAGGAAGCGTTGGAAGTTGTTTCAGCTTTTCCAACCGCATTTTTAAATCTTGACTTGCTTTATCTGGAAGTTGTGCTAACTGTTGAGTCGCCATGGTCAAAACATGCTGATATTCAGTTAAATGTCCATCGTTGATGGCCTGGCGAGCCAACAATAGGCGCAGTTGCACTTCTTTTAAAATAATACGTCGATTAATTAACTCCGCAGGGGCGCGATCAACTCGCTGCAATTGAAACCATCCTTCCCAAAAATGCTGTTGTTGCTGTCGCTTTAACTCTACATGGCTATTTTCTTGCGCTGTTTGTAAATCTTTATCTATTAATTGAATCAGATCATCGAAGCTTTGTTGTTGCTGGTTTTTAGAAATAATAAATTGCTGAATTGCTTGTTTATCTTTATTGATACTCTCATGCAAGCTGCGTTCTAACGCAGGCGCGAGCGTATAACTAGGCAATAGCTGATTAAGCTGGTTGAGTTTATCGACTGCATAAATATACTGATGTTGTTGCAATGCAAATTGTACTAACTCTAATTGTTGTTTGATCACCGCAACAGGGTTTAATGTCGCATGAAGAGATGCCGAGGAAGTGTGCTCACTTGGTGAATTAGACGCTGTAGTGGAAGGGTTCGCCAACTGTCGTTGCAAAGCAACCAGATGATCATTCAAATTGGCATTATTCTGCTCAATCTGCGTGATATTTTGTTCAAGGAGATCAAAACGTTGAGAAAGTTGATATGAGTCATAACTTAACTTCGCTAGCCACAGCAAAGCCAAAATCACCATAAACCCGATAAATTTCCTCATAAACGTCCTTCATCTTTCTCTAACTGGGCCAACACAGTGTTAGGCTTTAAGTCATCTACACGGCAAACCGAATAATACGCATTTTGCTGATTTTTATATGTCATTAATATGTGAAATAAACGCTCACCCAATACCATATAACAACATCGATGACATACTGATGGCAAGGCTTCAACTAATTTCAGCCAATTTAACCAACTTGCCTCACTACTCATCAAAACCCATACTTTTTCCTGCTCTGCCAAAATTCGAGATGTCAATATCGGTAGATATTCAACGGTTTCCAAAGGGCAGTGCCTGCTATATAACACAAAATTTAAAACCTCAATACCTTGTGAGGCTAAATGCTGCATCATGAACTGACGCCCACCTTCACCGCGCCAGAATGCAATCTGTTTTAAGCGTGAAGGTTGTTTAAACATCTCAAGCTGTAGCATGCCTTCTGATGTTTCAATCGCAGGTACTTCAGCATTAAGCTGGTATCGCGCAAGATAATCCGCCGTACTTTTTCCAACTGCAACCCATTGAATATGTTTGAGCTGTTGAATGTCTATTCCTGAGCGATGCAGATAGCGCAAACCAATTTCCGCTGCGGTAGGACTCACCACCACAACCACCTGAGTCTGTGCAAGCTGCTGATAAAGTCTAACCAACTCATCTGAATAAGGTGATTCAATCAATTCCAATAAAGGATAATCAATCACCTCATATCCCTTTGCCTGTAGGGATTGATTTAACTGTTCAGCTCGAACTGTAGGTCGGGTATTGATAAATAACATAGCGAGTACAATTGCTTAGTGTAATGCACTTAGTAACTCACCTGCGCCCTGCTGTAAGAGTTGCTGCGCCAGACGAACACCAAGTTGTTCAGCGTTTTTAATTTGGTCAGACTGCTGTGCACAAAGTAAAGTTTGTCCATCTATGCTGCCCACTCGACCTTCAATCGAAATTTTAGTCCCATTTAAAGTCGCATAGCCTGCAATAGGTACTTGGCAACCACCTTCAAGATACGCATTAAAAGCTCGCTCTGCACGAACACAGTGCCAAGTTTGTTCATGTAATAAAGGTTGAATGAGACCCAGAACATTTTGATCATCTGTACGGCATTCTAGTCCCAGCGCACCCTGACCAACCGCCGGCAGACTCACCTCAACCCCAAGGGTATGACGAATACGACTTTCCAATCCTAAACGCTTAAGTCCCGCACTGGCTAGAATAATCGCATCATATTGATCAGCATCCAGTTTAGACAAACGAGTCCCCACATTGCCACGTAAATCAATAATGGTTAAATCTGGTCGTTGTTTTAAAATTTGACATTTACGGCGTAAACTAGATGTACCTACTCGTGCACCGCGTGGCAAATCATCAAAATGGGCAAAGCTGTTAGATACAAAAGCATCGAAAGGATCTTCACGTTCACAAATCACTGGCAAGCATAAACCCTCAGGCAAATGCATCGGTACATCTTTCATGGAATGTACAGCCAAATCAGCACGACCATCCAATAAAGCGGCCTCTAATTCTTTTACAAATAAACCCTTACCACCAATCTTTGCCAGCGGTGTATCCAAGATTTTATCGCCTTGCGTTACAAATTTAACTAATTCCACCTTTAAGTCAGGATAAAGTTCCTGCAATCGAGCACGAATATGTTCTGCCTGCCAAAGAGCAAGCGGGCTTTGACGAGTCGCAATTTTCAAGGTCTGCATAAATCTTGGATCAGTTAAAAACAAACTCTAAACTTAACCCGATCTCTTAAAATTGCAAGTAAAATCTAAGTTAAACAAGCTCAAAACCAACGAATGGCGATATCTTGTTAGAGTTTTTGCATACGTTCGCGTAGTTGTGGTAAATGACGACGACTTACGGAAAGACGCTCACTTACCTCACGACAACGGACTTGATACTGACCCGAAGTAACTAATTCAAGACCTTCAAGATAATCAATTGAAACCAGAGCATTACGATGAATACGTATAAAACGCTCAGGAAACTCTTGCTCAAGTTCTTTTAACGTTTCGTCGATGAGTACACTGCCATTTTTGTGACGTACCGTGACATATTTTTGATCTGCCAGAAAATAATAGATATTTTCAATCGGAATTAGTTCTACGCCACGATAGGTTTTGGCTGTAATTTGATGTCTTTGTATTTTCACGTCGTCCATATCTTCTTTTTGTTTTATCGTACTCAGCTGAGCTTGAGTTAATTTGGTTAAATGATCTAAAACTTGCTGCAAATCTTGTTGGGAAATCGGCTTTAGTAAATATCCTTTGGCTTGAGATTTAAACGCCTCAAGTGCATGATCATCATAAGCCGTGCAGAATACAATCGCAGGCATGGGATCAAAATGACTGATTTGTTCTGCACAAAACAGGCCGTCCATGCCAGGCATTTGAATATCGAGCAGAACAACATCTGGTTCATACTGCTCAGCCAGATCAAGCGCATCCTGTCCATTATTAGCAGTCGCGACCACTTGATGCCCCAATTGCGTAACTAAACGTGACAATCGTTCAACCGCCAGAGGTTCGTCATCACAGATTAAGATCCTCATTTCTCCTCCTTGTCGCGTTAACTGGTTTGTTTCGTTTTAATCGGTTAACCCTGACTTATTATTGTTTGCCTGATATTGGTAACTTACCACTGTGGTATACAACCCACGCGCACTATAGGTTTGAAACTTGACCGTATTTCCATAATACGCTCTGAGACGCTGTTTCACATTATCTATAGCAATACCGTGTCCTTCTCTGGTTTTTATTGTATCGTGACTGTATGGATTGGTAATGACTATACTGACTTGATTTTGCAATATTTCAACCAATACACCAATTTGACATGCCCCACCAATTTTTTCTACTCCATGAAAAATACTATTTTCAAGTAAAGGCTGCAAGGTCAACAACGGAATTTGTATCATTTTAAGTTGTTGAACAGTATACGGAATTTTCCATTCAATATGAAATCTATCACCTAATCGAATTTGTTCGATAAATAAATATTGTCGACAAAGTTCAATTTCATCATTCAAGGTGACTAATTTAAGTTGCTGGAAACTGGCACGAAATAGCTTAGATAAACTGATCAGCATGGTTTCTGCTTTATCTGGATCAAGACTAATCAAGCTAACTACACTATTTAAGCTATTAAATAAAAAATGTGGATGAATGCGCGCTTGCATGGCTTGTATGCGTGCATTCAACTCACTGTATTGCTGGGTCAACCATTGATCACGCACATACATGTAGCGCAGACAAAATGCTCCGAGCAAAATGCCATAGCTTAAATGCATGTCCACACCAGCAAATAAAAGATCGCGATTGAAATGGTGTAGAGTGAAATAACTACCCCAGTGTTGCAAAATATTGCCAATACAAGTGGTTAAAAACACGATGATTTGCAACAAGATAAAACCAATAACCAAAGCGGTGACTTGATTAGTGCGATTAAAAAAAATGTGGAAATGATCTAAAATCGCTGAAAATGACAATACCACCCAGTTAATAAAAAACACATATTGCATAAGCCTTAAGCCCTGCAATGTCTGCCACGACCCTGCTTCTGCCAGTGCCAACACGATCGCTAATACGTTACTGGCCACTATCAATTCCAACAAATGTTGCCACTGACCTATTTTGGTAAAAAAGTAAGAGTTACCTGAAAGTCGAATCTGTTGATTTAAATCCATCGAACTCTGGGCATCGGCAAGCCTTGAGGAATTTGTTATACTCTTTTTTATTTTTCGCTTTTTTTTACCGAGCCAACATGACCACATCTTCGAATTCCCCTCATTCATCTGCCCAGAACCAGACATCTGGTATGTGGGGCGGTCGCTTTAGTGAAGCGACAGATGCTTTTGTTGCTGAATTTACCGCATCTGTACAATTTGACCAACGCTTTTATAAACAAGATATCGCCGGTTCGATTGCCCATGCCACTATGTTGGCAAAAGTAGGCGTCCTCACGGATGCTGAACGTGATGACATTATTCAGGGCTTAACAGCAATTAAGTCTGAAATTGAGGCGGGCCAGTTTGAATGGCGTATCGATTTAGAAGATGTACATATGAACATCGAGTCTCGTTTGACTCAACGCATCGGTATTACAGGCAAAAAACTACATACAGGTCGTAGCCGTAACGATCAGGTCGCGACCGATATTCGTTTGTATTTACGTGATGAAATTGATGATATTTTATCGATTCTACTGCGTTTACAAAAAGGTTTACTGGGCTTAGCTGCAAAAAATGCCAATACCATCATGCCTGGTTTCACTCATTTACAAACAGCACAACCTGTGACTTTTGGACATCATTTATTGGCTTGGTTTGAAATGTTCATTCGTGATACTGAACGTCTGCAAGATTGTCGTAAACGTGTCAATCGTATGCCACTGGGCTCTGCTGCATTGGCAGGCACGACCTATCCGATCGATCGTGCTTATACTGCGGAACTTTTAGGTTTTGAAGCAGTATCTGAAAATTCACTGGATGCTGTTTCTGACCGTGATTTTGCTATTGAGTTCAACGCTGCAGCAGCTTTAATCATGATGCACTTGTCGCGTATGTCTGAAGAATTAATTTTATGGACATCTGCTCAATTTAAATTTGTAAATATTCCTGACCGCTTTTGTACAGGGTCATCGATTATGCCGCAGAAGAAAAATCCAGATGTACCTGAGTTAATTCGTGGCAAATCTGGTCGGGTTTTTGGTGATTTAATCAGCCTTTTGACGCTGATGAAAGGTCAACCTTTGGCTTACAACAAAGACAATCAAGAAGATAAAGAACCACTTTTCGATGCGATTGATACAGTTCGCGGTTCGCTTATGGCTTTTGCAGACATGATTCCTGCCCTAGTGCCAAATATCGAAATTATGCGAGAGGCTGCACTTCGTGGTTTTTCAACGGCTACAGATCTTGCAGATTATCTGGTGAAAAAAGGTGTGGCATTCCGTGATGCTCATGAAATTGTGGGTAAAGCTGTGGCACTAGGCGTGCAGGAAGATAAAGATTTATCTGAATTAACTCTTGAACAACTTCAGCAATTTTCAGATTTAATTAGCGCCGATGTATTTGATAAAGCATTAACGCTAGAAGCTTCTGTCAATGCGCGTGACCATATTGGAGGAACTTCTCCAAAACAGGTGACGGCCGCGATTGTACGTGCTGAAAAACGTCTTGAACAACTTTACGCTTAAGGAAAACTCATGAGTCGCCAAGTATTTTGTGTTAAATATCAAAAGGAAATGGAAGGCCTCGATTTTGCACCATTTCCTGGAGCGAAAGGTCAGGAATTATTTGAGCATGTTTCTAAGCAGGCTTGGCAAGAATGGTTACAGCACCAAACCACATTAATTAACGAAAAACGCTTAAATGTATTTGAACCAGAAGCTAAAAAGTTTTTGGAAGAACAACGCGAGAAGTTTTTCAATAATGATGAAAGTGTCGAAAAAGCTGAGGGCTGGAAGCCTGAGGAAAATTAAAGCATCGTTTTAGCTTTCTTCACGATATCTGCAAAAAATTTTCTTTAAAAAGTAGTCTTAGTGACTACTTTTTACGTTTATTACATAGAAACATATAATATTACATAGCCTCACAAGACTCTGCATGATTCTTTCAATTTTTCTTCCTATAATGATTCCATAGCAAGGCATTAAGCATCCCCCAATGCAGCCTTACGATGTTTTCTTCCCAGATTTCTCCCCCCAAGAAATCTGGGATTTTTTTGTCCGTCTTTTCTTACGCAATCTATCTACTTTTATCCCTCGCATAATTTCAATCATTTTAATATTCTAAAGTTGACGTCAGCAGGAAGCAGACGAATTATTATCATATTTGCTGTGAAGCATCACCGAAAGGATATCGGATACTATTTAGGCACACATCTCATCGATAAAAAAAGACCTTGAAATAATTCAAGGTCTTTTTTTATGGGCATAAGCTTCAGAATATTTTTATCCGCGATGCACTTTTTCTTCGATTTCTTCTATGCGAGTATGTCGGACATCTAGACCTTTGGCGATATAAATGACTTGTTCAGCAAGATTACGAGAATGATCACCAATACGTTCCAGTGAGCGCAATACCCACATTACATTAATTACCCGTGAAATATGACGAGGATCTTCAATCATATACGTCATTAATGTACGTGTTGCTGACTGGTATTCACGATCAATGTCGGCATCTGCAAGCAATACCTGCAACGCCTGTTCTGCATCCAAACGCGCAAAGGCATCTAGCGCGTCATGAATCATGACTCGAACTTGATTACCAATATGACGTGTTTCCATATAACCACGTGGTGAGCCGCCTTCTTCACACAAGTTCTGAGCAATACGGGCAATTTTGGCCGCTTCATCACCAATTCGTTCCAAATCTGTATTGGCTTTACTCATAGCCAATACCATACGCAAATCAATGGCAGCAGGATGACGACGCGCCAAAATCAAAGTCAAACCTTCATCAATATCTCGTTCAAGTTGATTCACGGTATTATCTTTAAACTGAACATCAAGTGCCATGTTGACATCGGTATCCAATAGGGCATGAATAGCATTGGCTACTTGTTGTTCGACCAAGCCGCCCATGGTCATGAATTTCGTGTTTACATCTTGCAAATCTTCATTGAATTGCGAAGAAATATGATGACTTAACACAGGATTACTTGGACTCAAGGGAGCCTCCCATCAGGATCGAATGAACA
Organism: Acinetobacter sp. S54; assembly: GCF_016624945.1. Classification (GTDB taxonomy): domain Bacteria; phylum Pseudomonadota; class Gammaproteobacteria; order Pseudomonadales; family Moraxellaceae; genus Acinetobacter. The sequence continues at coordinate 17,941 of NZ_JACVUI010000013.1, forward strand.
AACAAGGATAGACCGTGATTAAAACATATCCAGCATGAAAGTTTTATGACAAAAACCGCAATTTTGGCATTTTATTGAGACTTATAGACCAACCAATGATTTAACTCTAACAGATCAGTTTCATTGAGTTGACCAACCGATGCCTTTAATTTTAAAACATTCAAAACATAGTCATATTGAGCATTCAAATAATCTTGTCTGGCATTAAATGCATTACGCTGTGCTAACAGTACATCCACCATAGTTTTTAAACCTTCATTATAGCTAGCCCTCGAAGCATGTGAGACTAGATCGGCCGAATCCATCGCCGCTTTACGCGCTTGTAATTTAGCCTGATCCGTTTGTACCTGCATAAAAGCCTGTTTGACCTCAACCGAAGCATTGCGTTTGGCTGAATCAAGCTGATATTGTGCTTTACTCAATTCCACGGTTGCTTTTTTAATAGAAGTGCGAGTACGTCCCCCATTAAAGATATTCCAGTTCATTTCTACCCCAATCTGATCAAACTTACCATCATTGGAAATCAGGGTTTCAGGCGTTTGTTTGGTATAACCATAACTCGCAACAGCATCTATCTGTGGATAAATTGCAGCTTTTTCCACACGGCGAGCATCATCAGCATATTGTTGTTGCAAACGAGCTTGTTGAATAGATAAATTTTGCGTCTGTGCGAGATCAAGCCATGCATCAAGTTGTGCTGGATACGGCTTTTGAAACTCAAAATCATCCGGTAATACTGCTAGTTTTTCATTCTGATACGGCCCAATAAACTGGCTTAATTTTTCTTGTGCCACCATCACCTGAACTTGTCCACCAATCCGATTGGCACGTGCATTTTGATATTGCGCATCAGCTTCACTGACATCACTTCGCGCTATTAAACCCTCTTTAAGTTTGGCATTCATCATATTGAGTTGCTCAAGCAAGGCTTTTTCTTCCTGCAAATAAGCAGCCGTCAAGGATTGTTGACGTAACACCTCAAAGTATGCCTGTGCAACGTTTAATACGTGTTCCTGTTTTTGCAATTTTAAGGTAATTTCACTCAATAAAACCGATGTTTTTACCTGCTTATAGCCTTCCCATGCATCAACACGAAATAAAGGTTGACGTGCATTTAAAGCAATTTGTTTTTGAGTTGAAGTATTGCTAATCAAGGCATTGGAAAACTCTTCCGAACCTTCTATTCCGCCTAAATCACCAAAATCTCCACGTTTGGTAGTTTGATGGTTCCGTGTGATATTTCCTGTCAATGTGACAGTCGGCAACAAATTACCCGTTGCCAGCCCCAAATTCAGTTTATCTGCTTCAAATTGATAAACATTCGCCTGCCATGCGGGATCATTTTTTTTGGCGCGATCATACGCTTCCACTAAGTCAAGGGCAAAACTAGAAATGGAAACACCACATAAACTGGTCATGAGCAGTATTTTTTTTATGGTCATGAAACTTATATCAATCCTGAAAAGTTGCTCACTAAGACTAAGAAAAATGAATTAAAAATACAATCGGCAGGATGTGGGGAATTGTAGTAAATCCATGTTAGTATTGGGCCATGCTTGACGGAGCGCGAGTAATGACTCGCTGAGATTGGGTAAATCTATTCTTCTCTTTGAATATATTTGATCCCAAGTACCGTTGAACCTGATCAGGTTAAGACCTGCGTAGGAATCAAGCCATCTAAAAAACTATATCGCTCAATTTATCTATTTTTTTAAAGATAACTGTATTTGCGTTTTTTTGGTTGCTTGATTCGTTAGTGTTTTTCATAAGGATCATGCCATGAACCAGTTAACGAATCTTTCCCCTGCTGATGCACCCACCCAATATGCACAGGCTTCAGCACAACACGAACAAGATGCCAAAGATTTAACCCGCATTTTACCTGCTTCCCGCAAAGTTTATATTCAGGGTTCTCGTCCAGATATCCAAGTGCCTTTTCGTGAAATTTCTCTCACCGACACCCCAACAGGTTTAGGCGGTGAACATAACCCACCACTCATGGTTTATGACACTTCTGGCGTTTATACTGATCCCGATCTCCAGATTGATCTAAATCAGGGTTTACCTTACGTACGTCAGACTTGGATTGAGGAACGTCAAGATACTGATGTGCTCTCAGGCCTAACTTCAAAATTTGGTCAGGAACGTTTAAAAGACATTCGCACCGCAAATATTCGCTTTGCTCATATTCAGAACCCACGTCGTGCTAAGTCAGGTAAAAATGTCACGCAAATGCATTATGCCAAGCAAGGCATTATTACTCCCGAAATGGAATATATCGCGATTCGTGAAAACCAGCGTCAACGTGAAGGTGTGGATATGCGCCAGCATGCTGGGCAAAACTTTGGCGCCAAGAATTTAACTGAAATTACTCCAGAATTTGTACGTCAGGAAGTCGCCGAAGGACGTGCCATTATTCCAGCAAATATTAATCACCCTGAATGTGAACCGATGATTATTGGTCGTAACTTTCTGGTAAAAATCAATGCCAATATCGGCAACTCTGCGCTGGGCTCATCCATTGATGAAGAAGTCGCAAAAATGACATGGGCAACGCGCTGGGGTGCGGATACCATCATGGATTTATCTACGGGTAAAAACATCCATGAAACCCGTGAATGGATTATTCGTAACTCGCCAGTACCCATCGGCACAGTTCCAATCTATCAAGCTTTAGAAAAAGTAGATGGAGTTGCAGAAGACCTAAACTGGGAAATTTTTAAAGATACATTGATTGAGCAAGCTGAACAGGGTGTAGATTATTTCACGATTCATGCAGGCGTATTGCTCCGTTATGTCCCAATGACCGCAAACCGTTTAACCGGTATTGTATCCCGCGGCGGTTCTATTATGGCTCAGTGGTGTTTGGCACATCACGAAGAAAATTTCCTGTACACCCACTTTGATGAAATCTGTGAAATCATGAAAGCCTATGATGTGTCCTTTAGTCTAGGCGATGGTTTACGTCCAGGGTGTATCCAAGATGCCAATGACGAAGCGCAGTTTAGTGAACTCAAAACTTTAGGTGAATTAACGCATCGTGCATGGGAGCATGATGTACAAGTCATGATTGAAGGTCCTGGGCATGTGCCTATGCATATGGTCAAGGAGAATATGGACTTACAGCTCGAAGTTTGTAAAGAAGCGCCATTTTACACACTTGGCCCTTTAACCACCGACATTGCACCAGGTTATGACCACATTACTTCTGCAATCGGTGCAGCCATGATCGGCTGGTATGGCACTGCGATGCTCTGTTATGTAACACCCAAAGAACATTTAGGTTTACCTAATAAAAAAGACGTCAAAGACGGTATTATTACTTACAAAATTGCAGCTCATGCAGCGGATCTTGCCAAAGGTCATCCGGGTGCACAGGCTCGCGATAATGCCCTGTCTAAGGCACGTTTTGAGTTCCGTTGGGAAGACCAGTTTAATCTGGCGCTTGATCCAGATACTGCACGCAGCATGCATGATGAAACCATGCCTAAAGAGGCGCATAAATCAGCACACTTTTGTTCAATGTGTGGTCCAAAATTCTGTTCAATGAAGATCACTCAAAATGTGCGTGATTATGCTCAAAACCTAAACCATGCGGCATCTTCGACAGCCAATGATTTAGAAGTTGAATCAGGTCTCAAAGCGATGAAAAATGCCTACCACGAAAACGGTCAAAAATTATACCAAAAAGTCTAAGTAGTCCAAAAAAAGCTTTTGTGTTTAATTTGATCTCGGTTAGGATGAAATTATTGTATTTCATCCTAATTTTGACCTATGAACATAGTTGAACACGCTACTTTTTCTCACAATGATGTCGAGATTCATTCACGCGAATACGTGTTCCGTGGGTTTATGCAGGTTGAAAAAGTCAGCCTGCGACATCGCATGTTTAATCAAAATAATTATATTCCTGAAATACAAAGAGAACTCATCCAGCGCAAGACAGCCGCAGGGGTTCTGCTTTATAATGATGCACAACAACGATTTGCTTTGATCGAACAGTTTCGAGTGGGTGCAATGGATGATCCAGATTCTCCGTGGCAACTTGAAATTATTGCAGGTGTTTTAGATGGTGATGAATCGCCTGAGACCTGCATTCGCCGTGAAAGTCTGGAAGAGTCTGGCTGCCAAATTGATGAACTAGAACATCTGTTTAGCTTCTACCCATCAGCTGGCGCATGTTCTGAAGTCTTTCATCTTTATGCTGCACAGGCTGATTTGCCTAAACATGGTGGAGTACATGGTGTTGCAGATGAAGGAGAGAATATTCAATTGCATATTTTTAATTATTCTCAGTTAGAACTGCTTTTTAAGAATAGGCGCTTAAAAAATGCACCTGTAATTATGGCACTGCAATGGCTGAGTCAGAAAATTAAAATGACAAAAACCGCCAAGGGGTAATCCGTGAGTTTTCAGGTTGTGCCATCTTCATCTCAAGAATATGTTCTGATTCAAATCACGGACACGCACTTGCTCGAACAGCCTGAACAAGAGTTTGTTGGGATGAATCCTGAGCAAAGCTTTCATCAGGTCATGGCTCATATCCAAAAACACTATCCGCATGTCGATACGATTATTCATACTGGTGATCTGGCACAAGCGCCTAAAACTAAAACCTATCAACGTTACCTGCAATTTATGCAGCAGTTCGGGATACCTTTTTTTCAGACACCGGGAAATCATGATGATGAAAAATACTTCCCTTTCCACGAAGAACATCCCCAGCAACCGGTTCTAATTGAGCTAGGCAATTGGCGTATTATTTTACTTAATAGTGCCGTCAGCAATCGAGTCGACGGCTTTATATCGGCACAGCAACTTGAACAATTAGCGCATTTGCTTGAACAACATCAAGCTTATCCCACTATTTTGGCTTGTCACCATCACCCATTTGAAATGCATTCTAAATGGATCGATCAACATAAACTTAAAAACAGTCAAGCGATCTTTGAACTACTAGAACGCTTTAAACAGGTTAAAGCCATTTTGTATGGTCATGTTCACCAAAATTCGAGTAATTTTTGGCAGCATGTTGAATGTCTATCTACGCCATCCACAAGTGTGCAATTTAAACCCTGTAGTGATCAATTTGCACTCGATGCAGTCGCACCTGGGTATCGAGTTCTCAAGCTTAAAATAAATGGTGAGTTTGAAACTCAAGTGCAACGTCTGGAACATATGACTCACCACATAAATACTGAAATATCAGGATACTAACTGTCTCTTTTTTGGGTTTTTCTTTATGCTCATCCTCCTTTAGAAAATCTTTGCAACGAAAAGCCGTCAAAGATGACTATCATCTTGCAAAAAAAATCTATATGATGACGACCCCGATCGAAAATACGCCGACGGGATGGAATAAAAAACACTTGCATACCACCATATTTTTTGCGTATAGATAGTACGTGTATGATGAGGAATGCCCTATATGGCGAATGACAACCAAAACCAGGTCTTGGACGAAAACACCGATGTTTTAGACGGTGATAAAACCGCAGTAAAACGTGCGCGTAAAGCAAAGCCAAAGGCTGCTGACGGGGGCACTACTGCAAGTTTATTTGGTATTGAGCCTTATCAGCCAAAGAAAAACGAAGAATATATGTCGGATGGCCAACTTGAGCACTTCCGTAAAATTCTACAGGCATGGAAAGCTGAATTGATGTCTGAAGTAGATCGCACCCTCAACACTATGCAGGATGAATCTACAGCTTTACCAGACGTAAATGATCGTGCGACACAGGAAGAAGAGTTTGCAATCGAACTGCGTACCCGTGACCGCGAACGTAAATTGATTCGTAAAATCGAGCAATCGCTAGAAGACATCAAATCAGGTGATTACGGTTACTGTGAAACCTGCGGTATTGAAATTGGCTTGCGTCGTCTAGAAGCACGTCCAACTGCAACTCAATGTATTGACTGCAAAACACTTGCTGAAATCAAAGAGAAGCAAAACAACGGTTAATTGTGACTGTTAAGCACTTATCAGCCAAGAATTGCTTGGCTGTTACGCAGCAGCGAAGCGATGTTTCGCTGTCTCGTTATTCAGGTCGTTTTGCGCCCTCTCCTACAGGCCCATTGCATTTTGGCTCACTAATTACTGCTGTCGCCAGTTATTGTGATGCAAAATCACAACAGGGAAGCTGGCGGGTTCGTATCGAAGATACTGATATTCCTCGCATCTATCCAGACAGTGAAGCGCATATTTTAAATAGCATTGCTGCATTTGGTTTTGAAGTAGATGATGAAATCATTTTCCAACGTCAACGTTTATCTATTTATGAAGATGTAATTGAAGAACTCAGACAAAAACATCTGGTTTATGCCTGCCAATGCACCCGAAAAATGCTGGGCTCCAATGCTATTTATCAAGGAACTTGTCGTAATCTCGATCTAGACTTTAAAGGTCAAGCAATTCGGGTAAAAGTCAGCAATGAACTTATTTGCTTTGAAGACCGTTTACAGGGCCAACATTGTAGTCACCTCCAGCAAGATTTAGGTGATTTTGTTCTAAAACGTCGTGATGGCATTATCAATTATCAGCTTGCGGTTGTGGTAGACGACTATTTGCAAGGCATTACGCATGTAGTACGTGGTTCAGATTTACTCGATAATACTGAGCGTCAAATTTGGTTAGGCCATTTGCTTGGCTATCCGCCTTTAAGTTATATGCATTTGCCTTTAGCAATGAACGCAAATGGTCAAAAGCTTTCCAAACAAAATCTGGCACACGCATTGGATTTAAAACAAGCCCCACTGTTATTGGCCAATGCACTCACTGCGTTACATCAAACTTCCGTTGAACTTGATCTACCACAGAACATGTTAAAACAAGCAATTGCCCAATGGGATATCAATAAAATTCCACATCAAACCGAATTAAACGGCTCTTTTTTCTAATCAATAAAAAACCCAGGGTTTTCATCTGGGTTGATTCATATCGATCTTAGATGTTTAGAAATTTGATTCTTCTCGATCTGGGTTAACTTCTTGAGTAGAAGAGTCAATCTTAAGCACTAAACTAATCATGGCGGCGCACATCATTAACGATGTTCCTCCATAACTAATAAAAGGTAAGGTTAAACCTTTGGTCGGCATCAAACCCATGTTCATGCCTGCATTTACCAGAATTTGAAGCAGAAAAATAATACTAATGCCGTAAGCCAGATAGCCTGCACGCAAAAAGTTATGTTTTAAAGCACGATGACCGATCTTGATACAACACGCCAACATACCAAAAGACAAAATCAAAACTAAAGAAATTCCAACAAAACCAAATTCCTCACCCAACACAGCCAGCATGAAGTCGGTGTGTGCTTCAGGTAAATACGAAAGTTTTTGTACACTATGGCCAAGACCGGTTCCAAACCATTCACCACGCCCAAAAGCCATCAATGCATTAGAAAGCTGATAACCCGTTCCCAATGGATCTGCCCATGGATTAGTGAATGATAAGGCCCGTGCCATTCGATAAGGTTCAAATACAATCAGGAAACCAATACCCATGAGCACTGCACCCAGCATAATCGCAAACTGGGTTGGCGGCGCACCTGCCAAAAAGAAAATTCCGACCATCATGAGAACAATCACTACGGTCGCCCCTAAATCAGGCTCGGCAATAATCAATCCCACAGTAATCGCCATAACACCACTTAGACGTAATAAACCTTTCCAGTGTGTACGAACTTCTTTGGCACGACGTACCACATAATCTGCGGTAAAAATCGCCATCATCACTTTCGCTACTTCGGTCGGCTGCAAGGTAAATCCTGCCAGTCGAATCCAGCGCTTAGAACCATTTACCTCTGCACCAATGACCAGTACAGCTAGTAACAGTACAATGGTAATTAGCCATAAAGGAAAGGTATTTCTAAACCAAAGATTCAACGGAACTTTGTACACCAGATAGGCGATCACAGCCGCACTGGCAATCGAAATCGCATGACGCACCACATAGTGAAATGGATTTTCATGCATATATTCAGCATAAGGCATGGAAGCTGAGGCCACCATGACCGAACCAATACACAGCAAACAAACCACACAGAAAATTAGCAGATTTCTTGCCGTCATTTCAGCAGGGAACTTGGGTATCCAGCGCTCATAGAGCTGGTTAATTTTTGTTATAGTTGTCTGAGCAAAGCCAGCCATCGCATATTCCTTATTTTTTGTTCTGATTAAACCAGTGCATTAACACAAGCAACAAACTGATGCCCGCGATCTGGATAGCCTTTAAACATATCAAAACTCGCACATGCTGGAGATAATAATACCACGTCATGTTCAGTGGTTTTTTCCTGAGCGAGTTCGACCGCCTGTTTCAAGCTTTGTGCGTGGATCAGTTCTGTAGCCCCTTGCAAAGCAGTATCCAGTATCGGCGCATCTTCACCAATCAGGATTGCGGCTTTGACATATTTAGCAACTGAATCTTTAAGTAAACTGAAATCCTGACCTTTACCCTGCCCACCTAAAATCACCACGACCTTAGCGTGTTGTGGCTCAATTGCTGCGCCTAAGCCATCAATCGCGGCTAGCGTAGCACCTACATTTGTACCTTTGGAATCATTATAATAACGCACTCCATGCACGGTTTTGACATATTCGCAACGATGTTCCAGCCCCTTAAATTGTTTTAAAGTCTCTAACATTGAATCTCGTGGCAAACCAAGGGCTTCGCCTAACGCCAGACAAGCCAAAGCATTAGCAACATTATGTGTGCCTTGAATATAAAGCTCTGAACTTTTGATTAAGCGTTCACGACCTCGTGCTAACCACAAAGTTCCATTGTCTTCACGCAAAATACCATACTGATTGAGATCAGGTGCACTTAAGCCAAAACTTTGCATCGGTGTTTGATCAGGAACCAATGGTCGGGTCAAACTATCATCACGGTTATAAACGACTTTTTTTACACCCTGAAAAATACGATGCTTGGCTTTATGATAACCAAACATATCGCCATGACGATCCAAATGATCTTCACTCATATTCAACACAACGGCTACGGCTGCATTCAGATTAGATGTAGTTTCAAGCTGAAAACTGGATAATTCCAATACAATTAATTCAGGCTGATCTTTCAGTAAATCCAAGGCAGGACGACCTAAATTTCCCCCAACAGCGACTTTTCGACCAGCATCTTGTGCCATTTGTCCAATCAATGTCGTTACAGTACTTTTTGCATTTGAACCCGTAATTGCAACAATCGGTACATCCGTAGCACGGCGAAGCAGTTGAATATCACTGACAACGGGAATCCCTTTATCAATAGCTTGTTGAATCTCGGAAAGTTGTGGAGCTAATCCCGGACTGAGGATGATTTCTTCAGCTTGTAAAAGCAAATCCTGATCCAATTGACCAAAACTTGTTTTGACATCTGATGGAATCTGGTCACAGCCCGGAGGAGTTTCACGTGAATCAGTTACCGCAACCCGATAACCCTGTTCATGTAGAAAATTCACAGCAGAAACACCTGAAACTCCAAGTCCTGCCACGACTTTTAAACCACCCCGTTGTATTAGCATATTTGCCCCGCATTTTACTGCCTGAATCGAATGGCAAAATGTTAGCACTTTCGGGTTTTGAATACTTTTTCTGTTTGCACCTTATTCATCGTTTTTTGTGTCAGCGCGTAAAAAAGCCATCAAATTGATGGCTTTTTAGACAAAACAACTAAAATAAATTTAATGCCATTTTACCGGTTTTACTTCATTATTTTTTGCTGTCGGTTTGTCATCTACTGAACAGCCACAGCCTCCTGCACAACCCACTGACATTTTTGGTTTTAGCCATTTTGCCAATGCTCGCCAGCCCTGCCGTTCGCAAAAGGCCGACAAGGCAACAAATGTCGCATTGGCAGTTTTTGGAAATACTTTTTTGAATACAACTACGGCACTCCAAATTACTAACACCGCAATAATCAAATATTCAATCATTTCAGCCTCCTTAAGCTTTTAAGAGCTTAAACGAAAATACGGGATGCTAACTGATACGTGAAGAACGACATTAAATACGCTAATCCAAACAGATATGCCGTCATAACCGCTACACTTTTCCATGAACCCGTTTCACGACGTACAGTTGCAAGCGTTGCTAAACAGTGAGGTGCATAAATAAACCAAACCAGTAAAGACAAACCTGTTGCCAATGACCAACCTGTATCAGGCGCACTGATTAGCTGAGTCAGGCTTTGCGCTACCGCATCATCTCCACCTGTCGCAGACAGCGCATAAACTGTTCCTAATGCCGCAACCACGACTTCACGTGCCGCCATCGCTGGAATTAGAGCGATACAGATTTGCCAACTAAAGCCTATCGGAGCGAAAATTGGTTGAATCAGATGGCCCAACATTCCTGCAAAACTGTAGTCAATGTCTGGTAGAGTTGCACCTTCTGGCGGTTGTGGAAAAGTACACAAGAACCATAACAACACTGATAACGCGAAAATAATACCACCAACACGTTTCAGGAAAATCTTGGCTCGATCCAGCAAGCCAATACCCACACTCTTAAAGTTTGGGAAACGATAACTTGGTAATTCCATCAGTAAAGCATGCTGTGACTTGTCTTTCTGTAGGAATTTCATCACAAAAGAAACCACCAATGCACTCAAGATTCCCGCCATATAGAGACCAAACAATACCAGCCCCTGCAGGTTAAAAATGCCCCACACCGTCTGACTTGGAATAAATGCTCCAATCAATAAGGCATAAACAGGCAACCGTGCCGAACAAGTCATCAGTGGCGCAACCATAATTGTGGTAAACCGATCACGCGGATCACTAATACTACGTGTCGCCATAATGCCAGGAATAGCGCAGGCAAAACTTGATAAGAGTGGAATAAAAGCTCGTCCACTTAAGCCGGCTTTAAACATAAGTTTATCCAGCAAGAAAGCAGCACGAGGCAAATATCCAGACTCTTCCAACACCAGAATAAAAAAGAACAGAATTAGAATTTGCGGCAAGAACACTGCAACCGCGCCTGCCCCTGCAATAATTCCATCTACCACCAGACTATGTAGTAAGGGCTGTGAAATAAAGCCCCCTAATGCTTCACCCAACCAACCAAAGAAAGTTTCGATACCATCCATAAATGGTGCAGCCCAAGCAAATACAGCTTGAAATACCACAAACATTAAAATGGCAAGACTGAGTAAACCAAGTACAGGATGTAAAAAGATTTTGTCCAGAAAATCTGAACGTTTATCTTCTTGTTCAACATAATGTACAACATCATTCAAAATGGTTTCAATTTTCTGATGATGACTGCCTTTTAGTCCGCTTAACTCGGTGTGCGGTACACTAAATTTATTCTGATCCAGTGCAATTTTGAGCGTTTCAACTCCAGCATTTCGTACAGCAACGGTTTCAACTACAGGGACACCTAAACGCTCAGAGAGTTTTTGGGCATTGACCTGAATCCCGCGACGACGTGCTTCGTCCATCATGTTCAGTACGACTAGCACTGGACGACCAAGTTCCAAAACTTCAAGCACCAAACCCAAATGAAGTTTTAGGTTAGTTGCATCGACTACACATAAAAATGCGTCCTGTTGTTCTTCACCCTCGATTTTACCCAAGCAGACATCACGGGTAATGGCTTCATCAGGACTGGTGGCATTTAAACTATAAGTTCCAGGCAAATCAAGTACACGTACTGATCTTTTAGAAGGCAACTCAAAGAAACCAACTTTGCGCTCAACCGTCACTCCTGCGTAGTTGGCCACTTTTTGACGAGTGCCTGTCAACTGGTTGAATAAAGAAGTCTTACCACAGTTCGGATTTCCAACAAGGGCTATACGAAGAGCTTCACTCATGCTGGAACTCCATCGTTCTGGCTAATTTCAATTTTTTCGGCTTCAATTTTACGCAGCGCAAAGCGCGTAAAACCCAACTGAACGAGAATAGGATCCCCTCCAAATACGCCTTTGGTAATGACTTCAACTTTCTCACCGGGAACAAAACCGAGGGTTTCCAAGCGACTTGCGACAAGGTCTTGCTGATCTGCATTGCCATCTACGGTACGATTGACCTTGGTGATGATGGCAGTTTGCTTAACTTTTAACTGTGATAAACGCACCGCATCTGATCCTGAACTCTTTTATATAGTATAACGTCAAATGAGAATAATTAACAAATAAGGAAGAATTACAATTCTCATCACCTAACTGGTCTCGACAGCTCCTTGATTTTCACCTAAAGTGCTGATCATGCAAGAGATAAAAAAAATGACCATCACCAAGAAACCACGTATTCCTGCGGCCGTACACATCCCTGAACAATTTAGTTTTTTACAAGGTTTTCGTGATTATCTGGTGGCTCAGAGTGTGAGCCCACATACCCGTAATGCGTATTTGAGTGATTTAATCCAATGTGGCGATTTATCTGCTGTTAATTTGACCGACTGGTCAAGTAATGACGTTTCGGATGTCATGATTGAATTGACTAAGCTCGGTAAAAGCCCGCGTTCTATTGCACGTTGTCTGTCTGCCTTACGTCAATTTTATAAATTTATGCGCGAACAAAAGCTTAGAACCGATAACCCCATGGCAAATCATAAAAGCCCAAAACTTGGGCGAGCTTTACCGAAAGATTTATCCGAACAAGATGTAGAGGCCCTGCTTAATGCACCAGATACCCGCGCTGCATTGGGTTTACGTGACCGTGCCATGCTAGAAGTTTTGTATGCTTGTGGTTTACGTGTATCTGAGTTACTTAATCTACGACTGGATTTAATTAATTTAAAACAGGGTTATTTACGCATTACAGGTAAAGGCAATAAAGAGCGTTTAGTTCCGATGGGACAGTTTGCGACAGATTGGATTGAGCGTTATCTGGAACAATCTCGTCCTGATTTATATAAAAGTAGTACCGACTATCTATTTCTTACTCAACATGGCGGAATTATGAGTCGACAAAACTTTTGGTATGCCATTAAGCGCTATGCGTTACAGGCTAATATTCAAGCAGATTTATCACCTCATACCCTACGCCATGCCTTTGCTACACATTTACTCAATCATGGTGCCGACCTACGTGTAGTACAAATGTTGCTAGGGCACAGTGATTTATCTACCACTCAAATCTATACTCATGTAGCACAAGTTCGTATGCAACAATTACATGCCCAGCATCACCCACGTGGCTAGACAATAACCAAAATAATGTGATCAACTCTACAAAAATACTGATTATTTTTTACAGTTCATCTTGAATAACACACATAGCCCATTCTTTTTTTTGTTATTCTTAGCCCTTTCCACATAGAATTTTAATTAAGGGTTGTCTATGTTGTTTACCCGATCTCATCTTTTTTTAGCATGTACTGTGGCAACGAGTCTCGCCCTTTCCGCCTGCTCAAAAGAAAACTCAGCACAAAAACAAGATACATTAACGGCCAGTGCGCCTGCGACTGGGGAAGCATCTACCCTAACTGAACGAAATGCCCAGCAGCGTTTAGCAATCACCCTACAACAACAGTTTCAAAAGTCCAATATCAATGCCAAAGTAATAGATATTAAACCAACTGAAGTTCCAAATTTATATTGGGTGAATCTGGAAGGCATGAGTTCGGTCTATGCCACTAGCGATGGCAAATATATCATTCAGGGTGAAGTGATCCGTTTGGGCGATAAAGAACTGACGAATGTCGGTGATGCCCTGCAATCGGCAGAAAATAAAAAGTTATTTGCTGCCCTTAAAACGGAAGATTTGATTGTATACCCTGCAAGCAAGGGTAAAGCTAAACATGTGATTTATGTATTTACTGACTCAAGTTGTCCGTATTGTCATAAATTACATGAACATATCAGTGAAATTACCAGCAAAGGCATTGAAGTCCGTTATATCGCTTGGCCACGTGGTGAACAGTTTATGCCGACGATGCAGGCAATCTGGTGTAGTGAAGACCGTAAAGCCGCATTTGACCAATCTGTTCAAGGTTTACCGGTACAGGCACCCCAATGTAAAAATCCCGTTCATGAACAATATCAACTTGGTCTAAATATTGGAGTCAATGGAACACCTGCAATATATAATAGTGAAGGTCAATATCTAGGTGGATATCTCACTCCTGATGAGTTAGTAAAACGACTGGAAAAATAAATATTTCGCTCCATCCTCATAATTTATAAAAATTTGACACTAGGCGAAGATAAAGCACACTTCGCCCTAGAGTCTGACGCTTTTTTTAGCTATGATCTAATCTTGTTTACTTTTTAACGCATGTATGGAGTGTGACGTGAAACCAGTTCGTCTGGCAATACTCGGTCTTGGAACCGTTGGTGGTGGAGCCCTTAAACTATTACAAGAAAACGCTGCTGAAATTAAACGTCGCACCGGTCGTGAAATTCAAATTACCTACGTTGGTACCCGCCGTCTCCGTCCTGATCTTGAGTTAGAAGGCATTAAACAAAGTGCCGACCTACTGGAAATCGTGCGTCAGCCTGATGTCGATATTGTGGTTGAAGTAATGGGTGGCATCCACCCTGCATATGAAGTGATTATGGAAGCCATCAAACATGGCAAACAAGTGGTTACTGCCAATAAAGCACTTCTAGCTGAGCATGGCAACGAGCTCTTTAAAGCTGCTGAAGATAACGCGGTTCAAATCGCTTATGAAGCAGCAGTTGCAGGTGGGATTCCAATTATTAAAGTCATTCGTGAAGGTTTGGCAGCCAATCGAATTGAATGGCTTGCAGGCATTATCAATGGCACAGGCAACTTTATCCTCACCGAAATGCGCGATAAAGGTCGTACCTTTATTGATGTCCTAAAAGAAGCACAGGAATTAGGCTATGCTGAAGCAGATCCTACCTTTGATGTAGAAGGCATTGATGCCGCACACAAACTGACGATTTTGGCCTCTTGCGCATTTGGTATTCCTCTACAGTTTGACAAAGTCTATACCGAAGGAATTAGTAAAATTACCGCTCAGGATGTTAAATACGCAGAAGAACTTGGCTTCCGTATCAAACATCTGGGCATTGCACGTCGTGCTGAACACGGCATTGAGCTTCGTGTCCATCCAACGCTTATTCCCGAAGAAGAATTGATTGCAAATGTGAATGGAGTCAAAAATGCAGTGCTGGTACAGGCACATGCAGTTGGCCCAACATTGTATTATGGTGCGGGTGCGGGTGCGGGTCCAACCGCTTCTGCTGTAGTGGCAGATATCGTCGATATCGTACGTGACATTTCCTATACTGAAGATGGCGCAGGAACAATTCCTCAACTCGCGTTTGAAGCATTAACCGACTTACCTATTTTGAAACGCGAAGAAATGACAACAGGTTACTATCTGCGTGTCGATGCCGAAGACCAGACAGGTGTACTTGCAGATATCACTACAATTCTGAGCCGTGCAGGAATCAGTATTGATGCCATCATGCAACAATCTCGTTTGAAAGACTTAATTCCGATCGTAATCTTAACTGATCCAGTGGTGGAGTCAAAAATGGACGAAGCCATTGCTAAAATTCAGGCTTTGCCTGCAATTCGTGGCGAAATCGTACGAATTCGTTTAGAATCGCTGGATAGTTAATCGGGTGGAGAGGGTTACTGCCCTCTCGCCAGCTCTACCTCACACTTGGAACATCATCTCATGTCTAATGCCAATCGTTATACCGGTCTAGTTGATCGTTATCGTGACCGTTTGCCAGTTTCAGCAACGACGCGTGCTATTTCTTTAGGAGAAGGGAACACCCCACTAATTAAACTAGAGAATATTCCACGTCTGATTGGCAAAAATGTTGAAATCTATGTGAAGTACGAAGGTTTAAACCCAACAGGTTCATTCAAAGACCGCGGCATGACTATGGCCGTAACGAAAGCGGTTGAAGAAGGCTCTAAAGCCATTATCTGTGCATCTACAGGTAATACCTCTGCTGCTGCTGCTGCGTATGCGGCACGTGCAGGAATTAAAGCTTTTGTTTTAATTCCAGAAGGCAAAATTGCGATGGGTAAAATGGCACAAGCCATGATGTATGGAGCAATTACCATGCAAATCCGCGGCAACTTTGATGATGGCATGCGTCTAGTTAAAGAAGTAGCAGATCAAGCGCCTGTAACCATTGTTAACTCTATCAACCCTTATCGTTTGCAAGGTCAAAAAACTATTGCTTATGAAATTGTAGAAGCTTTAGGCCATGCACCAGATTATCATTGCTTACCAGTAGGTAATGCTGGAAATATTACTGCACACTGGATGGGTTATACGGAAGCTGTTGCCAATCAAGCAGCTGATCAATTTGAACAGGTCATTTATGATGCTGCAACAGATCAATTTACGGGCCCTAAACCAGAAGGCTTACCGACAATGGTCGGGTATCAAGCGTCTGGTGCTGCTCCTTTCTTGCGTGGTGCACCTGTTGAACAACCTGAAACCATAGCAACTGCGATTCGTATTGGGAATCCACAAAGCTGGAACCATGCTAAAGCAGTCGTTCGAGATTCTAAGGGTTGGTTTGATGAACTTGCTGATGCTGAGATCCTGGAAGCTCAACGTTTGCTTTCTATGTATGAAGGTGTATTTGTAGAACCTGCTTCTGCTGCATCGATTGGTGGTGCCATCCGTGATATCAAAGCGGGTAAAATTGCAGAAGGTTCAGTGATTGTATGTACTGTAACAGGCAATGGCTTAAAAGATCCTGATACTGCAATCAAACAATGTGCCGATGCAGTTATGCTTTCGATCGATGCAACCATGACTCAAGTCAAAGATTCTATTCTGTCAAATATGTAAGTCTAGAACTCACATAAAAAAACCAGTTGCTTGCAACTGGTTTTTTTATTGAAATATTGATCGTAAATCTAATCCAATACTGCAATTTTTAAAAATATTTAAAGACGTTTTGGCTGCTGAGATAACCATGTCAATAAATTAGTCGCATCATTCGTACGCGCCTGTGAACTAGAAGCTCCCAATAAAACGACAACTGCGGGACGTGAATTCACTGTAGTATGCATCACCACACAACGCCCTGCTTCATTAATATAACCTGTTTTTGACAGATTGATATTCCAGCCACCGTTTCGTACCAAGGCATTGGTATTGTTTGATTTTAAAACGCGATAGCCTAAATTAAAGTCATACGTCGGTGTGGTTGAAAACTGACGAATCAAACCATACTGTGAGGCTGCACTGACTAAAATTCCAAGATCACGCGCAGAGGCAACATTGTGCGGATCTAAGCCTGTAGATTCCACATAATGTGTAGAGTTCATTCCTAATTGACGTGCTTTAGCATTCATAGCCGCCACAAATGCACTGCGCCCACCTGGATAAGTTCGCGCTAATGCAGCTGCTGCCGGGTTTTCTGATTTCATCAGCGCAAATAACAGCACCTCAGCACGATTCATTGTGTCGCCAGCACGTAACGTCGAGCTTGAATTTTTGCCCCCTGCTCCAGCGAAATCAATCTGCTGTAAGGTGATTTCTTCAGACATATCCAAACGCGCATCGGAGGTCACAACCGCTGTCATAAGCTTAGTCAAAGACGCAATCGGAAAAGCAGTATTGGTATTTTTACTGTATAGCACTTCACCTGTCTGGGCATCCATGACTAGAGCCGCACGAGCATTTACAGACGGCTGCGAACCATAGCCTCCTGTATCACGAATAACGACTTTCGGTGTAGACGAAATTGACGCATTCGTGCTTGGTGCAGTGGCAGCAGCACTACCACTACGCACGGTTGTACTGATACTGGTTGAACCTTGCGGACTGGGTTCAAGCTCGCCATCATCATTTAGAAGTTGGCTGGCTTGATCAGATGACCAATTTAATGATGCAGATCCGTTACCCGTTGAAGGATTAACAATAATCTCAGCATGGCCTGCCGAGCTTAGTGCAAATAAAACAGACATGCTCAAGACATGCATTAATGATTTTTTAGAATTTTTCACGATCAATTACTCAACTCAGGGTATACACAGATTTGCTTATTACCTACATTATGCCTTACATTTGAGATAACGGCATGCAGATAATGACGGCAGCAGTGTGTACAACTATTCTCTCAACTTATGTGAATAGGATTGCTAATTTTGTCATTACAATGCAAGTAAATTTTGCTTTATGTAACAAAAAACATCTTTTTTAGTCCAAGGAGGCCAGCGTGATCACAGTATTAGTGGTTGATGATCATGAATTAGTACGTACAGGGATCTGTCGTATGCTTGAAGATCAAACTGGTGTTGAAGTGATTGGACAGGCAGAATCTGGCGAAGAAGCAATCGCCATTGTACGCCAGCAACATCCACAAGTGGTGTTATTGGATGTCAATATGCCCGGCATAGGTGGAGTAGAAACTACACGACGCTTATTACAGACCGCACCTGAGACCAAAGTCATCGCGGTGAGTGGTCTGGCAGAAGAACCCTATCCTTCTTTGTTATTAAAAGCAGGAGCCAAAGGGTATATCACGAAGGGGGCTCCCATTACGGAGATGGTTAGAGCGATTAATAAAGTTATGCAAGGCGGTAAATATTTTAGTGCTGATATTGCTGAACAACTGGCGAGCTCTTATTTATCCGACACTCAACAATCGCCTTTTGATGCACTTTCAGAACGTGAAATGCAAGTTGCTATGATGGTGGTAAATTGTATTAGCGCACAGGAAATTGCCGATAAACTTTTTGTGAGTGTCAAAACCGTAAATACCTATCGCTATCGTATATTTGAAAAATTAGATATTGATAGTGACGTTAAACTCACTCACCTTGCCATTCGTTATGGATTAATTAAACCTTAATTATTATTCACAAGAGTTCAATACGACAATGCAGGCGCAAACTTCTACGCCACTCGCCTATACGATTTACCGTTTAGGTTTGTGGTATACCCTCTATCGCCTGCTTATTGTCACAGGTTTAATTATTATTTCTCAGCTCATTTCTGAGCAACTCAATAACGACTATAATCAACCCGTTTTATATTTTTATACGCTGATTGGATACTGTGTTATTAATCTAATCCAGTTTTTGATCTTTAAGTTTTATCCGCAATACATCAATCGACAGTTGGTTGTATTATTTGTCGTTGATGTAATTGCTCTGGGGTTATTGACTTTTTCTTTGGGTGCACCAAATTTAAACATCAGTTTACTCTACGTGATCACTGTCTTTTCTGCTACGATTTTACTGCCACGTAAAGCATCTTTAGTCATCACGTTATTTGCAGTCATTTCTCTTATTTACCAACAATTTTTTTCAAGCTTTTTTGACTACAATAATTTAAATACGATTGGTAATAGCGCCTTATTGGCCTTTATATTCTTTGTGATTTATGGCATCGGACAAATTGCCGTACAACACTTCAAAATTCTGGAAAATATCAGCTTTCGTCAATCACAGGCACTTTATCAACTTCAAAATATTAATCGTTATATTTTGGAGCAAATTGATGATGGCTATCTGGTAGTGGATGAAAATTACCATGTGGTTCTGAGTAATCCAGCCGCCTGCACTTTGCTGGGGATTCCTCCATTATTTGCCTATGAACACCTTCCTTTGGCAAAAGCTCAGCCTGATCTATTTGAGTTATTACGCTTTGCCCCATTAGATGACGGCGAGCAATTTATTTTTGAGTCCCAACTTTCTACTTACAATGTACATATCAAAGTGCAACGTTTAATCGTTCCGCAACAAGCGTTGATTCTATTAAGGTTACAAGACGTTCAAGAGCTTAACCAACAAGTACAACAACTCAAGCTTGCAGCTTTAGGTCAACTTTCTGCCAGTATCGCACATGAAATTCGTAACCCATTGGCAGCGATAGTACAAGCGAATGAATTATATATAGGCAGCGAATCTGAACAGCAACATTTGCTGCAAAAAATGATCAATAAACAATCTCAGCGGATTAATGACATTATTGAAGATACTTTGCGTACGGCGCGCAATGACACTACACATCCACTACTAATCGAACTAGATAGTTTCTTACATCATTTGATGACTGAGGATTTGTCAGATGTTCAGCATCAAATCCAGTTAGACCTAGTTGAGAATATTGCAATTCTGTTTGACCCTAAACAATTAACTCAAGTTTTAATCAATCTAATTCGCAATGCGCTGCGTCACAATGACCCGTCTGTAAATCATATTATTTTGTCGGTTAAATTAATGCGCCCATTTGTGTTTATTGATGTGATTGATTTCGGTAATGGCGTTGAAAAACGTGATATATCGCAACTATTTAAACCATTTTTTAGTACCGAAATCAAAGGAACTGGTTTAGGATTATATTTGTCCCATAGCCTGTGTGAAGCGAATCATGCCAAGCTCAGTTATGTGGAACAAGAAAAAGGGGCATGCTTTAGAATTCAATGCTCAACAAAAGATAAATAATATTGGGTTTCATGGGGTTATGGTGAATAAACAACCGCTAGTTTTACTGGTTGATGATGAAGAAGATCTCTGTGCACTAATGCAAATGACGCTAGCACGTATGGGGATTGCAACGCATTGCGCCTATCGGATTGCACAGGCCAAAGAACTACTGCAAAACAACAGTTATGATGCCTGTTTGACGGATTTAAATTTACCTGACGGTAATGGGCTTGATTTGGTTGATTATGTAACAAAGCAGTTCAGTCATTTGCCTATCGCAGTGTTAACCGCGTATGGCAATATGGATATTGCGATTACTGCACTTAAGGCGGGTGCTTTTGATTTTGTCAGCAAACCTGTCAATCAGATTCATTTAGAACAATTACTACAAAAGGCATTTAATCAACCTCACAGACAAGCAATCAATGATGAAGACAGTCTCGAAAACAAACTGTTAATTGGGCGTTCCGCACCTATTCAGCACTTACGTACTACGTTGAAAAAAATTGCTCGCTCGCAAGCGCCTGTTTTTGTGACGGGAGAATCTGGCACAGGCAAAGAAGTCGTAGCCAATCTAGTACATCGTTTAAGTAACCGTAGTGAAGGTCCTTTTATTGCCATTAACTGTGGTGCAATTCCCAGTGAACTACTGGAAAGTGAGTTATTTGGTCATAAAAAGGGAAGTTTTAGCGGCGCAAGCCAAGACAAACAGGGTCTGATTTTATCGGCACATGGTGGTAGCTTATTTCTGGATGAAATTGCTGAATTACCGTTAAATATGCAGGTCAAACTGTTACGTGCTGTACAAGAAAAAAAGGTTCGTCCAATAGGGTCTGAACATGAAATTGATGTCGATTTCCGCGTGATTAGTGCCAGCCATCAGGATCTGGATGCTTTAGTACAACAAGGTAAATTCCGTCAGGATTTATTTTTCCGTATTCATGTCATGGATCTTGAATTACCCCCCCTGCGTGAGCGTGGGCAGGATATTTTATTACTGGCCAATCACTTCATTCAAAAAGTCTGTTCAGAATGGGCCATTCCTGTCAAAATTCTGTCTGAACGTGCTCAGGCATTTTTATTAGAGCAATACTTTCCAGGAAATGTTCGTGAATTACGCAATATGATGGAACGTGCGATTACTTTGAGTGACGATCAGAGTATTGATTTACCACATTTACAAACTGCGCCTTTTCGTTATGCTCAAGTGACCTCTCCCTCAAATAGCAATTCCAACTATCTCTCAAGTAATGACGCCCCCAACCCAATACCGACTAGCTTATCAGTCAATAAGTTGCCACATGAAGGCCTTGAACAATACTTGGAAAAAATTGAGAAGGAAATTTTATTAAATGCGCTGAATCTAACGCATTGGAATCGCACTTTGGCAGCTAAAAAATTGGGGATGACTTTCCGATCTTTGCGTTATCGCCTGAAAAAATTTGGGCTTGATACAGAGGAAATTTAAATAGCAGAAAAGCTACTGATTATTTTTGCTTCAGTAGCAAGTCGGCTACATTATCCAGATAGGTTTCATCACGCATTTCATTGGGTAAAGGATACACCAGATCAGGTTGTATACCTTTACCTTCAATCATGGAACCATTCGGAGTGTAATAATGTGATACCGTCATTTGTAAAGCTGCGCCATCGGGCAATGGAAATAACTTTTGTACCACGCCTTTACCATAACTTTTTTCACCCACCACCCATGCACGTTTATGTTCTTTCATGGCAGCTGTAAAAACTTCGGCAGCAGAAGCAGAACGGTGATTAATCAGAATGCCTAATTTTACTTTCTGAAATTCACTGCTAGGTAACGCTTGAAATTGTTGATTTCCTTCCGAACGGCTTTTGGTTGAAACAATAACACCTTGATTGAGAAATAAATCGGCTGTTTCTACTGCCGCAGAAAGTAGCCCACCTGGGTTATTACGTAAATCAATCAATACCGCTTTTAGTTTGGATACATCATATTCTTCCAGAAATCGCTTAATTTCATTTGCGGTATCTTGCTGAAAGACTTTAACTTTTAAAACTAAAACCTGATTATGTAGCAATATCGGCTGGATATCAGCTTCCATTTTTTTATTACGCACCAATGTCTGAGGCGTATTCATCAACGATGTTTGGATTTGTACGGTGGAACCGATCGTCCCATATAAAAGTGCATGTACTTGTTCATGACTCAGATTTTGGATACTTTGATCATCAATTTTGACCACGCTCTGACCGCTTCTTAACCCTAGCTTATAAGAATCCGAACCCTCTTTTAAGTCCCGAATTTGCCATTGTTTAGTATGCGGTTCAAACACTAGTACAAAATCAACTGATGCCAGATCGCCTTCAGTATATTGAACCAGTTGCTTATAGTCTTCAGGAGATAAATATCTTGAATAGCGGTCTAATCCACCCACAAGCCCTTTAATGGCTTGTTGAAATAACGCATCATCAGGTTTGACATCGACATAATTATCTTTGACGATGCCATAAATTTGAACAAATTGCTGAATGGAATCTACTGGAATTTCAACGTAATGCTGTTCAGTATCTTCATCAAAATCCAATCCACTTGCCGCCTCAATAGGTGCTGCAAATGTAGAAAAGCCACTGCAACACATTAAAATACCTGCAAAGATTGCACCCAATTTCATGTGTTGCGTCATTCAGTCACCTTTTATTATATTAGTTTGTCAGGGTCAATAAATTGCGTCCCTGCATATCAGCAGGTACCGGAAGGTGCATCAGATGCAATAATGTTGGAGCAACATCTGCCAAAATACCACCTTCTGCGATAACTGCCTGAGTTGGTCCCACATAAATAAACGGAACCGCTTCAGTGGTATGCTGAGTATGAACCTGACCACTTTGATAATCTTGCATTTGCTCTACATTACCATGATCCGCAGTGATCAGCATATGGCCTTTGTTTGCCATGACTGCTTCATAGACACGGCCCAGACAGGTATCCACGGCCTCCACCGCTTTTACTGCGGCATCAAACACACCCGTGTGTCCTACCATATCGCCGTTGGCATAATTTACGACCAATAGATCATATTCACCTGAATTAATGGCGTTGACCAATTCATCTGTAACTTCATAAGCACTCATTTCGGGCTTTAAATCATATGTTGCGACATTTGGAGATGGGATGAGAATCCGTTTTTCACCTGGATATTCATCTTCGCGACCACCACTAAAGAAAAAAGTCACATGCGCATATTTTTCAGTTTCCGCGATACGCAATTGGGTTTTGCCTAAATCAGACAGATACTCACCAATTGAGTTTTTCAATGCTTCTGGCATATATGCTACAGGCGCATCAATCGTCGCCTGATAACGAGTCAACATGACAAATTTAGATAATGCAGGAACAACCTTACGCTCAAATCCTGTAAAATCTTTTTCAACGAAGGCACGGGTAATTTCGCGGGCCCGGTCAGCACGGAAATTCATAAAGACCACACTATCGCCATCCTGAACTTTAGCCATCTCACCAATGCGCGTTGCTTTGACAAACTCGTCACTTTCACCCGCAGCATAAGCCTGTTCAAGACCTTCAACCGCACTATTGGCAACACGGATTGCCTCACCTTCAGTCAATAAACGATAAGCTTGTTCAACACGATCCCAACGATTGTCACGATCCATAGCAAAATAACGGCCAATTATCGTTGCAATACGACCTTGAGCTGGATACTTCACAAATACTTGATCAAGCTTCTCTAAAGAAGGTTGGGCGCTCTTCGGTGGCGTATCACGACCATCTAAAAAAGCATGTAAATAAACTTTGGCCCCACGTTTCAGCGCGAGTTCGCACATCGCAATAATGTGATCTTGATGTGAATGTACGCCACCTTCGGACAATAGACCCATAATATGAACAGCTCCGCCTGCGGCTTTGGCTGTTTCAACAGCATCGACTAACACTTCATGTTCAAAAAATGCGCCATCACGAATTTCTTTAGTAATTCGGGTAAAGTCTTGATATAGAACACGACCTGCACCCAAATTCATGTGTCCGACTTCTGAATTACCCATTTGACCGTCAGGCAAACCAACATCTTCGCCAGAACCAGAAATTAAACCATGCGGATGCTTTTGTTTCATCATGGTGAGATTAGGCGTTTTTGCTGCTAAGAAAGCATTATCTTCGACCGCTTCACGATGACCCACACCATCCATAATCACAAGAACGTGAGGGATTTTGCCAGCAGTTGCATCCGTCATGATTGATACTCTTTTTTGTCTACAATTTCGTCGCACTATCTTACCGAATTTTAGTCCAAGACTCTACGCACAGATGATAACTTTACTCATTTGGCATGATTCATTTAAACGATTCGGCTTGCATTTAAACATTAACGTGCCCGATATAATAAATAACTGCCTGCTCCAAACATTAGTAAGATTGGAATAAAAATAAACCATGCAGGAGAGGGCGAATATACCAAACTGGCATAGCCTAAAAAGTCCTGTAAATAGAAAATACTGAGGCCAACAAACAATGCAATCACCAAACGGAAACCCATCGATTGCTGACGTAGTGGGCCAAAAATAAAGGAACAGGCGATTAACGTCAGAGCAATAAGTGAAAATGGTGAGCCCACTTTTTTCCAAAATGCTAACTGATAAGTTTTAGGTATCTGACTATATTCGCGCATATAGCGCATAAAGCCGACTAACTCACTAGGTGCCAACTCTTCTGGGTCTAACGTGACCATATGTACAAATTTGGGCTGTAATGCTAAAGATAAATCTTTAGTGGCAATATTTTGAAAGCTTGCATCACCATTTTGTAAAATATTCAGTTGCTGATTATTTTTTAAAATCCATTCACCATCTTGAATAAACTGACCCGTTTGCGCTTTCACTACAGAATTTAGGCGATAATCCTGATCAAATGCAGCGACCTGAATACCATTTAGATTTCCTTTAGAGTTGGCATAATCGATATAGTAAAAATTATTACCTTCTTTGGTCCAATAACCGCGCACCTCACCCAAAGCTGCAACAGTATTTTGATTTTTGACACCCTTTGCTTGCTCTGAAGTTAATGGAATCACCCATTCACTAATACAAAAAGACAAAATTACCAGTAAAAAAGCAGGTCGCATCACCCAGCCAACGATTCGCCACAGGCTTACACCTGAACCACGCATAACGATCAATTCACTGTTGGATGCCATTGAACCCAAACCTAATACAGCCCCAATTAAAGCAGCGATAGGAATCAGCTTGATCATATTATGCGGCGAATCCCACATTACATATTTAAAAGCATCCCACGCGCCATAACCCGCTTTAAGTGAACCCAATTCACCCACGTAGGAAAATAAAACAAACAAGAACACCAATACCAACAGAGTTCCCAACATCATTAATGTAGTGGTTTTGGTCACATATCTGGCTAATATCTTTTGGGATAACATTATGATGATCTCACTTGTTTGATCTTATGCTTGATCTTCGGTGCAAGATTTTGCTTTCTTGAGAACAGCATTGCTGCCACAAAATAAGTCACTAAAATGGCAGGATAAACCCAGATACCAAATTCACCACGACTAATACGGGTTTGAGCTGCAATTAATAATACAATCATGCTGGCAAAAATCATTAATGCAGGGAAAAGCTTGAGATAACGTCCTTGACGTGGCGTGACTTCAGATAATGCTACAGCAAGCGCCAATGCTACAAACATCGAGAATGGAGCAAAAATTCTCCACCCTAACTGACTAGCAATGACTGGATCGTTACGATTTTCCCAAAGTTTTGACATTTGTAAGGCAGAAACATCATTGGAATCGTAAGTGGCTTCTTTATTATTTTCGATACGAAAGCGCCAAGTCTGAAACTCCGCCTGTACATATTTGGCTGTTCCCGGATAAATTTCATAACGGCGACCCTGAGTCAGGTCGACTACGCTAGCAGTTTCATCTGCCATTTCCACACGAGTGGCTTCTTTAGCCACCACCAATTGGTCAGGCTTTCCTTCTTTTTCTGCTTTGATATAAACAAAAATATCTTTGAGATTTTTACGATCTTCGGACAATGAACCCGCGTAAATTGTATAAGGCCCCGAAGAGATAAATTCTTTCGGACGGACTAAATCGAACCCTGTACGTAAGGCTTGTGTAGATGATAATTCATTAAACTGGCGTAATCCCCAAGGTGAGACCCAAACCATCAAGAGCATTTCAACGATCACAAAGACCAATGTCATCGGCAACATTAAGCGCGCAAGTTTATGTTTACTCACGCCACTGCTGTTGAGTACCGCCATTTCATGTTCGACGTACAAACGACCAAATACCAGCATCAAACCTATAAAAAAACTGAGGGGTAATAACAAGATCAGAAATTCAGGTAACCGATAACCAATAATGCTAAATAGAACGCTGACATCCAGTCGCCCTTGTGCAGCGACTCCAAAGTATTTGATTAGTCTTGCACCTAGTACAATCAGCGTCAAAATACTGACCACCACCAGACTAGTTGACACGACTTGCTTGACGAGATAACGCCGAATAATCAAAGTAAATTCTTCCAAAATGGGCAAACGGAATATGTCATAGTTTACCCGAATGTTAAAAATATAAAACCTATCATGCGCTTGCCAATTGAAACTGGTGTCAGGAAAGTGTTTCAATGGTAGATATCAATGAACATATTTAAATAGGCATCCAGACCGCATATGAAATATACGATTAATTCCTCATTGCCACAAAATACCGCTTCTGAATCTTTGGTGATTTTGATCGATAACACCAACATTCAAAATGTTGAAAAAACATATCAAATCAATGAATTAGAAAAATTATTTGAGCAAACGCATTACAAAGCCAACTTCAATGAAAGCTTGCCTCTTATCGGAAAATTAGCCGCAAATCCTAATACCACTCTTTTTGGTTTGGGCAATGCGAATGAGCTTAAAACAGCAAAAATAGCAAAACTGGCTCAAGGCATCATTAAAGCTGCACAAACCAAATTCAAACAAATTCATATCGATATTTCAGCTCTCCCAGTAGAGTTGCACTATATTTTTGCATTGAGCCTGTCACAAGCTACTTATGGTTTTGATGAATTTAAATCGAAAAAGAATGAATTTATCCTTGAAACTGTCAACTTGATCAGTACACAGAGCAGCTTAGATACTCAACAATTACAATTGATTGAAGCATTACAATCTGGCCAAGCACTGGCTCGTGATCTAGGAAATCGTCCAGGAAATATTTGTTTTCCAGAATATCTGGCAGATCAAGCCAAGGCTCTTGCTCACGAATTTCCAGATTTGCTCAAAGTCACCGTATTAGATGAACAGCAAATGGCGGATTTGGGCATGAATGCTTTTCTCGCTGTGAGCAAAGGTTCTGCACGCCCAGGACGTATGATCACACTGGAATATAATGCCAAACTAGATCAAGCACCTGTTGTTTTGGTTGGTAAAGGGGTGACATTTGATACGGGTGGGATTTCGATCAAACCTGCACAAACGATGGATGAAATGAAGTTTGATATGTGTGGGGCTGCTTCAGTTTTAGGTACAATTCGCACGTTGTGCGAGGCGCGTTTACCTATTCATGTGGTCGGTGCGATTGCTGCTGCAGAAAATATGCCATCTGCTCAAGCCACCCGTCCAGGCGACATTGTCACCACTATGAGCGGTCAAACTGTAGAAATCCTAAATACCGATGCAGAAGGTCGTTTGGTACTATGTGATACGCTCACTTATATTCAGCGTTTCAACCCTGAACTGGTCATTGATATTGCAACCTTAACAGGTGCGTGTGTGGTCGCTTTGGGCAAAGTCTTAAGTGGTTTATTTTCACCAGATGATGAACTCGCCAATGAGTTATTGCAGGCAGGCGAACAGTCCTTTGACCGAGTGTGGCGTATGCCTGTGAGTGACGATTATCAGGAATTACTTGATTCGCCATTTGCCGATATCGCTAATATTGGCGGACCTTATGGCGGGGCAATTACTGCAGCCTGCTTCCTGCAACGCTTTACTCGCGACTATCGTTGGGCCCATTTGGACGTCGCTGGAACTGCTTGGTTATCTGGACCAAACAAAGGTTCAACAGGACGCCCTGTACCACTTTTAGTACAGTTCCTAGCAAATCGCGTTAAAGCGCATGGCTAATATTAGTTTTTATTTATTTGAAACTAGTCAAGAACGGCAAGTCGAAAGTGCTTGCCGTTTATGTCGTAAATTGTTGAGAAAACACAGTAAAATCTGGTGGTGTTGTGTTGATCAGCAATTACAGCGTGAGCTCGATGATGCGCTCTGGTCCTTTGATCCACATAGTTTTATCGCTCATGGTATAGATCAAATCCATGCGCCAGTATGTATCTCTGCTCAATTACCTGAACAATCAGACTGGTTTGTGTTTAATTTTAACAATCAGGCACTTGAACAAATTGGCCAGTTTAGTCACATTATTGAGATCATTGAAAATAATGAAGCTGCAAAGCAACTGGGTCGAGAAAAATTTAGATTTTATCGTCGTTTAGGAATCGAACCCCGTACTTTTAAACTGTAAAAGTCCATTAAAATGTAAGGAGATGGCGAGTGGCACTCAATGTCGGTCAAGATTTTAAAAAACGCTGGTTAAATGCACCAGAAATGGTTCGTCAAACCTATCAGGATGATCTTGCCCGAATTTGTGATTTATTACAGCCACAAACTACGATTGAAACATGGGCAATACAGAATCAGAAAGCTCAAGAAGCTTCTTTTGATAAAATCAAACAAGCGTATGCTGATCTAAAGGCAGAACTGATTGAACGAGCACGTATTCGTAGACAGCAAGCCCTAGAACAGTCTTTAGCACAAAAACGCGAACAGCAAGCCCAATATGCCGCCTCATTGCAAGCCGATGAAATACATCAGTTTCAGCAACAAACACATGAACTGATAGCTCTACGCAGCTCGATTCAGGAAGAAATTGAAAGCCATACGGCCCGTTACCATCAAAATCCGGATCATGTGGCAATTGATTATTCACATGCCCGTCATCAAATGTCAGATGACCAGATTCAATCTGAACTGGAAAGTCTACGCTTACGCCTGGAACTAGAGGCAGATAGCTTGATTGAGCAAGCAGTAACAGTATTTAGAGCCAAACTATATACCGCTGCCCAAGAGGAAATCGAATATATTCTAAAAAGCTCAGATCTTTAGAATCTATATTTTATTCAACTCTTTATTTTTTCCAGAGTGTCATGAAAGTGACATATTCTTGTCACATGATAGTCATATCGCTTCGGCGATTTAACTTTAAAATACTGTTAAATATTTGACTCATTTCTGGAAAAATTCATGAATATACTTAGCAATATCTCCGAACAGATTGCCCAGTTAAATACAGGCGAGACATGGACTTTATCTGCTCAGGATTTATATATGAGTCGTAATGATTTTAGTTCCCTTTCAATTTTTTTGAAAAATGAATCCCAAAATGGAACTTTTTCGGTGAATATACCCGAAACATTAAAATCAGGCTTGGGTTCAACTTCCCTGACGGTAACCAAACACTAATAAAAATGCCCAGTTTTAAACTGGGCATTTTCTCAAAATTGGACAAGTTGCTTTTATTTTAAAAAACCATTTTCAGCAAGAAATGACATACTAATATCGGAAGATTGACCTTGATCCGCCGCTTTATCTCCCAATAATAACCGTTCAATATATCGAGCTAGTACATCCACTTCCAGATTCACTTTTGCCCCAGTGTTCCATGTGGAAATATTCGTGCGTTCAGCCGTATGCGGGATGAGATTCAAACTTAAAATATTGCCTCGTAAGTGATTAATAGTCAGGCTAATGCCATCTACAGTAATCGAACCTTTTTCTGCCAGATATTTAGCAATTTCAGCAGGAGCAGTAACTTCATAATAAATGGAACGTGCGTCTTCACGAACAACGGTAATCTCCCCCACCGCATCGACATGACCACTGACAATATGCCCACCAAAACGTGTGGTTGGAAGCATCGCCTTTTCAACATTGACAGGCTGACCCACTCTCCAATGCCCAAGCGTAGTTCGGTTTAAGCTTTCGCGTGACACATCAGCAGCATACCAATTGCTACCCCACTCAATCACCGTCAGACAAATACCATTGGTCGCAATCGAGTCGCCCAAATGTACATCAGACATATCAAGATCGGTCTGGATGCGTAAACGTACATCACCACCTACATTTTGCAGACTTTCAACTTTGCCCAAACTTTCAATAATGCCTGTAAACATGATGATGCTCCAAATATTAATTTTGCATAAATGCATTACTTACCAAAGCGCAAGTTGAGTGCTTGGCCCTGAAGTATCTACGCCACCCAGCTCTGCAAAGTGATAAAGTTGTCCTAAAAGCTGACGCAATGGCGGCCCTGATTTGGCATGTGTATCTGTAATCACGATGAACTCGAGTACGCGCGCCCGTTCAGACTGACGTTGTTTGCTCACACGATAACGCGGGACATCTTGTGTTAATAGGGTCACTTTGCCGCGTTTCAAATTTGCCGTCAGTAAATCTTTCGGATCAATATTACCATCCGTAGAATAACTGGTTAGGATATAACGCGCGTTGATCGTTGCCAGTAATTTTTCATAAGCATCTTTGGCATGTTTAGAAGAATTATAAGGACTCGGTCGTTCTTTACGCCATGCTCGATCAATCCCACTCTTATATCCTTTGGTATCGGGTGGAGGCAAATCTACCTGATCCCAAAGAGTTAATGCGTTTAAGACATGATAATTACTACTATACGCATGCTGATTATAAGGAGGGTCGAGATACGCTACATCGACATCAAAGCCACTCATTTGATTAGCGAGATGCTGTGCATCAACACACCACATTTCAGCAGCAGGTCGTTTTACATCGCCAATTTCACAAAAACGACTGGGCGTGAGCCACAGTAAAGATTCAATGCGTTCAAGTGCGGTCTGGGTTTTCCCCCCCCATCCTTGATGGAAACTCTTAAATACACCACTCGTGTTGCTGACAAAACTGGCTGAATAAAGCAACGGCGCCAACAATGCACTCATTTCTACATCATTAATGGCACCTTGCGCCTGCCACGTCGCAATCTGCTGACGAATAGCATCGATACGCATACCATTTCGACGTTTGAAAAACAATCTGTCACGACTTGGATCATAAATGTCATCATTACGTGGACAAAGATTATGAGTAACCCAACCCTTTACTTCAGGCAAACGATTCAAATAATCAATGGCTTTCTGATAACCACCCAACTCTTTAAATGCTGGAGCTTCAACACAAGCCAGTATCGCATGGTTTAAGGCATGGCTATACGGTTCCCAGTCATTACCAATAACACGATAACCATTTTGTCGAGCTAGACGAGAAACAACGCCACTGCCTGCAAAAAAGTCAGCAAAAATTGGCGGATTCTTTTTTTTGCTATTTAACGTTCCGGTAATTTCCAGTGCTTCTAAAATCAGATGTAATAATCTGCGTTTGTTGCCTAGATAAGGCACCAACTGGTGAAATAGATATTCATCTGTGGTCCGTGCCGCATGACGGCGTTTATGGTAAACCGAAGCCTCTGAATTCATACTGTCTCTTGAATCGGGATAAGTCTTAAGCGAATGTCCTGACCAATTTGAGTCACATCAAACAGCTTAAAGCGGAGTTGCTCTGACATTTTATATAAGTCAGCGCTAAACATGGCACGTGCCGATTGCCCCAATAATGTTGGAGCAATATAGCTGATCATTTCGTCGACCAATTTTTCCTGTAAAAATGCAGTCGCTAGAGTGGTTCCGGCTTCGACCATCACATCATATAAATGATATTCTTTGACCAGTGTAGCAAGAAGTTCACGTAGTGATTGGACTGGCAATTGTATCACACCTAGGTCTGCAAGTTCCTGACGAAATGGTCCCATCACCATCAAGGTTTCAGGTGAATGCAAAATATTTGCAGTCAATGGCAAACGACCTTGTCGATCCAGAACTAAACGCTTAGGCTGAACAATATCTGTAATATCATCTACCTCGGCAAGTGCTCGCACATTCAACTGACAATCATCGGCAAGTACGGTTTGTATACCCGTCATTACCACAGCTGAACGTGCGCGCCAATATTGCACATCTAAACGCGCATCTACGCCTGTAATCCATTTGGACTCACCTGACGACATTGCGGTTCGCCCATCCAGACTGGAGGCCACTTTGAGCCGTACATAAGGTAAACCACCTGCCATCACTTTTAAAAAGCCACGGTTTAGTTCAATGGCTTCCTGTTCTAGCACCCCAACTTGCGTAGTAATCCCTGCATTATTTAAAATTTTTTGTCCTTTTCCTACAACCAATGGATTTGGATCAAGCGTTGCAATTACTACACGTGCAACATTGGCACGTACTAATGCTTCTGCACAGGGCGGCGTTCGACCAAAATGAGCACAGGGCTCCAAGGTCACATATGCAGTTGCGCCTTCAGCTCGATCACCTGCTTCACGCAATGCAAATACTTCTGCATGAGAACCACCCACAGGTGCAGTTGCGCCACGACCTATAATCTTCTCATCTTTCACAATGACACAGCCAACAGCAGGATTTGGGCGTGTGCGATATAATGCAGTTTTTGCCTCAGCCAAAGCCTGCATCATCCAGTAATGATCCTGATGCTCTGTGTAATTCACCCTATTCATGTTCTTGTTCACGATATTGCATTTGTTCAATTTGACGGCGAAATGCCTCGACATCCTGAAAGTCCTGATACACGGAAGCAAAACGTACATAAGCCACATGATCCAGCGCAAATAATGCCTGCATGACGATTTCACCAATCATACGAGACTTTACATCACGCTCACCTAATCGGCGGATTTGTAGCTGAATATCGCTGAGTACCGTTTCAATTTGCTCTTGGGTCACGGGGCGTTTTTGTAGGGCATGCATAAGTGAGCGGCGCAATTTAGCCTCATCAAAAGGCTCATTTTTACCATTCGATTTAATCACACGCGGCATGACCACTTCATAACTTTCAAAAGTCGTAAAACGTTCACCACAATTCAGGCATTCACGTCTACGACGGATTTGACAACCTTCAGCAGCAAGACGTGAATCGATGACTTTACTGTCTGCGGCGTTGCAGAAAGGACAATGCATAGCAGCTCAAAATGAATTCATTCTTATAGTTAGTGTAGCAAATATTGGACAAAGACTAAATCATCTCTCCATAAACAAAAAAACAGCCGCTTAGGGCTGTTTTTTTCTCATCCAGTTTTTATTATTCAACACGTTCGCCATGTTGGCTCAAATCTAGACCCATACGTTCATCATCAGCCGAAACACGAATTCCGATAATAAGATCAATAACTTTAAGAATGATAAATGTTAACACTGCACTATAGGCAATTGTTGCCAACACGCCTTCAACTTGAATCCAAAGTTGGTGAACCATATCTGTAGGCGCTTTATCACCCATAATGAATGAGCTTGCAAACACAGCAGTTAGAATTGCACCCACTATACCGCCGACAGCATGTAAGCCAAAAGCATCCAAAGAGTCGTCTGCTTTTAAGATACGTTTGAGGCCAGAAATACCCCAGAAACAAACCACACCACCAATTAAGCCCATCACAAGCGCACCGCCAACGGTTACAAAACCTGCCGCCGGAGTAATTACCACCAAACCAGCTACTGCACCAGATGCACCACCTAAAACAGATGCTTTACCACGTACAATTTTTTCAACAATCAGCCATGAGATTGTTGCTGCCGCTGCTGCCACTTGAGTCGTAACTAAAGCATAACCTGCAGCACCATTTGCACCTAACGCAGAACCACCGTTGAATCCGAACCAACCCACCCAGAGTAAGCTTGCACCAATCACCGTTAAGGTTAAGTTATGTGGAGCCATAGACTCTTTTCCAAGTCCTATACGTTTACCTAACATGTAAGCTGCAACTAGACCTGCCACACCCGAGTTGATATGAACAACTGTACCACCCGCAAAGTCAAGAGCACCGTCACTGCCTAACCAGCCGCCACCCCATACCCAGTGAGTAATTGGCGCATATACCACAATCACCCACACGGTAATAAAAGCAACAAAAGCACTAAACTTCATACGCTCTGCAACCGAACCACTAATAATGGCCACAGTAATGATTGCAAAAGTCATTTGGAATATAACAAAGAGAATTTCTGGAATCGTACCACTTAGCGCTTCTGTGGTAATCCCAGACAACATAAATTTATCCAGACCACCCACGAAGGCATTGCCACTACCAAAGGCCAGTGTATAGCCAATAATCACCCAGACTAGGCTGACAATAGCTGCCGCAACGAAACTATGCGCCATAGTTCCTAACACGTTTTTCTTACGAACCATACCACCATAGAACAAGGCGAGTCCTGGAATCGTCATAAGGAGCACTAAACCTGTCGAGATAAGGATCCATGCGGTATCACCTGTATCAAGCTTCGGTTCAGCTTTAGGAGCTTCTGCTACAGGGGCAGGTTCAACTGCAACGACAGTTGTCTCTGCCACAGGAGTGTCTGTTGTAGTCACAACAGTCGTTGTTTCAGTTGCTGGTGTCGATGCGGCTTCTTCAGCCCATGCGGCCGTTCCACCAAGAAGCGCACTAGATAAACCTAGTGCTAAAAGCATTTTTTTCATTTGTATCCCCCAACCTAAATTTTGTGAGTTATGCCATACTCAGCAAACTTTGTGCCAACACTTAAACAGCGTCTGGTCCAGTTTCGCCTGTACGGATACGGATCACTTGTTCCAGATTAGTTACAAAGATCTTTCCGTCACCAATTTTTCCTGTGCTAGCAACGCGAGTAATCGATTCGATTACCGCATCGACCATTTCATCGCTGATCGCGATTTCAATTTTGACTTTAGGAAGAAAGTCAACGACATACTCTGCACCACGATACAGTTCTGTATGACCCTTTTGACGGCCAAAACCTTTCACTTCAGTGACAGTAATCCCCTGAACACCAATTTCAGAAAGTGCTTCACGCACATCGTCCAATTTAAATGGTTTTACAATAGCAGTTACGAGCTTCATGTTTGTTTTCCTTCGGCTTATTTCACCAGTAAGGTTTTATGTTCAATTTTCATGCCAATATTTCTTAGGTTGAGGGAAAAAGAAATCGTTGGCCTGATAGTTGTCTTTATAACCTATTTGTGACGCAAGATGTAGCATCCACCTTTGATTTAAACATTTTTATACTTTGTTTAGGCAGTTTGGTTATAAAAATGCGTTGATTAATCGGAGAGCACTAGGGGCAATACAAAACCAGTGGTAAACTGCACGCGGATCATATTATTTACACGGATATCTCATGATTGAAACATTATTACAGGCGATCCTAGAACAAGTCGACCAACCTAAAAAAGACCTTGAAAATAACTTAAGAGCGTTGCTCAATGAAGCTGTAGAAAAATTGGATTTAGTTTCCAAGCAAGAAATTGATCGTCAGCGCCTCGCACTTCAACACGCCAACCAACGTCTAAGTCAGTTACAGGAACAGATGAATATTTTAGAGAGCATGATTCAGAACAAAAAATAAGCACCAATTTAGCGCATAAACAATTTAAAACGATTAAAAATAAAGCACCATAATGGAACATCATAAAAATGTCTTTTGCAAAAATTTTGACACGTGGCGTATTAGGATTACACGCCCCATTTATTGAAGTTGAGGTTCATTTAAGTCAGGGACTTCCCTCTCTCACCATTGTTGGACTTGCTGAAGCAGCTGTACGTGAAAGTAAAGATCGGGTGCGTTCTGCCATTATTAATAGTGGGTTTCAGTTTCCAACTAAACGTCTGACGATTAATCTTGCTCCTGCAGATTTGCCAAAAGATGGATCACGTCTGGATTTAGCGATTGCTTTAGGAATTTTGATTGCTTCTGGACAATTACCCGAAGGTTGTACCGATGGTTTTGAATTTATTGGAGAATTAGCATTAGATGGGCATTTACGTTCTGTCACCAGTGCCTTGACGATTGCCATGGCTTGTCAGCAAGCCGACCACCAACTTTTTATTCCCCAAGACAATATTAAACAGGTTGAACAACTTTCTGGGTTTAAGCTTTATGCAGCCCGCCATTTAAAACAAGTCTGTGAACATTTTCTGGGCGTCCAATCGATTGCCCCACATACCACAAAAAATATCGATAATATTCAAACTTATAAATATGATTTAGCCGATGTTAAAGGTCAGTTACGTCCACGACGTGCACTTGAGATAGCAGCTGCAGGTGGTCATTCGTTATTATTTAAAGGCCCACCTGGCACAGGTAAAACTTTATTAGCTTCACGCTTACCCAGCATTTTGCCGCCTTTATCAACACAGGAAAATCTTGAGGTCGCCAGTATTTATTCGATTGCAAACAATCAGCATCAGTTTGGCTTACGACCGTTCA
Organism: Acinetobacter sp. S54; assembly: GCF_016624945.1. Taxonomy (GTDB): domain Bacteria; phylum Pseudomonadota; class Gammaproteobacteria; order Pseudomonadales; family Moraxellaceae; genus Acinetobacter. Next base: position 54,699 of record NZ_JACVUI010000013.1, read on the forward strand.
GAGCGCCGCACCATACTGCTTCTGCGATTGCATTGGTGGGCGGCGGCTCACATCCTAAACCAGGAGAAATTACACTGGCACATTTAGGCGTTTTATTTTTAGATGAACTACCTGAGTTTGATCGAAAAGTTCTGGAAGTTTTACGTCAACCCCTAGAGTCTAAGGAAATTGTGATTTCGCGTGCATCCAGACAAATTACCTTTCCGGCAAATTTTCAGCTGATTGCTGCGATGAATCCCTGCCCCTGTGGCTATGCATTTAATCAGGATAGCCGTTGTCAATGTTCGCCTGAATCCATTAAACGTTATCAAAATCGAATTTCTGGGCCCTTGCTAGATCGCATAGATTTACACATTGATGTCCCACCATTACAGATCAATGAATTACAAGACACAACAGCTGTTGAGGATTCCATGACCGTTCGTAGCCGTGTAATTGCTGCTTATGAGACTCAAATCAATCGCCAGCAAAAAGCCAATTTTTCTCTTTCACCACAAGAATTGGAACAACATGCTGCACTAGATTCTACTACACAGAAAATGATGGAAGTGGCTCAACAACGTATGAATTTATCGGCGCGTTCTTATCATCGTATTTTACGTGTTGCGCGAACGATTGCAGATTTATCGCAAAGCTCCAATATTCAAAGTGTACATTTATCTGAAGCCTTGTCTTATCGACAAACCATTTAAGTTGGATAAAAAAAATGCCTCAAAATTGAGGCATTTTTTAAGATAGAAAGCTTAGAAAGATTTAGATAAGGTCAATACTGCACCTAAATCATATGGCTTTTTACCTGCATCGGTCATACCTGATGTACTTACGTCAGTACCTACACCTGCGAGTTCAGCAGTAACTCCCAAAATATTGTATTGCACCCCAAATTTATAATCGATATAGCTGTCGTCTTTACCCGGACCACCTGCAACCACATTTAAAGAGTCTTTATTTTTGAGTTTGTTATAACCAACAGAAGCAATTCCGGTAAAACCTGTATCAGCAATTGGTGCGCTATAACCTAGATTGAAATACCAGAAATCGTCGGTGCGGCCCCAATAATCAGGTGAATAAGTAACCATGGTGGTAATGCTGTCACCTTTAAATAATGAATCGGCGAAAATTAATTTGGCATAAAATTCAGTAAAGTTTAAGCCTGTTTTATCATTATAAGGATTGGTAAAGTTAGATTTTGCACCAATATAACCATAATACGTCACACCCACATCATAACCAATGCTGTAATTTGGGGTTGCGTTGAAAGAGCTGGCATAGCCTAGACTTGCATCAGTTTCAGTAGAGTTACCATCAATCCCAAAGTCAACGCTTGAACCGAAAAGCGCAAGATAAGCACCAGATTCGTGGTTAATCGTGAACCCACCTTGAATTGCTGGATTGTTTGAACTTTGAGTTACACCACGGAAACGATAATCTGTAGTGGCCGCAACATTACCAGCAACAGAAAAACCTGCGATCGATGGTTTATCTTCAGCCATTGCAGCAGTTGAACCTACAGCGATAACACTTAAAGCAACGGCTTTACATGCAAATTTTTTCATTCTGATCTCCCCCATAATCGGATCACTCCGACGGATATGTGTTTTAAATTGCATCGGTGTAGATTTAGCAAATGCTATGCCAACTTTTGTACATCCCATCTTTTTTATGAATTCATCATTAAACTTTAGATCATGACTCCATTTTTATAATGGTAAAATTCAATAGATTTCATGTAGATAAAAAGCAAATCCCAAGCTACGAGCCAGCACGCACAAATAAGTATGGGAAAAAGGAGCGTAAAATCTCTATTTACGTTGATGTGAACGTCGTCATTTTTGCATAAAGGTTTCTAAGATAACTAATGATAAGTAAATAGGGATGCGGTTCAGAACTTGAAAGCCATATCGCCTTGCAGCGGCATGTAACAAAAAATATGGAATAGCGCTGTTTTGGGTCTTTTTAGAAAACTGTGTAATTATTATGCATAGTTTAAGTGCAGATTTTTTTGTTTAATACCACTAAATAAAACATCAATATCTATAAAAAAATTTAACTAAAAACATGCTATTTCTAAATTGGATATATACATTAGTAAAATAATTTAATGAAAATGATATCTTTTCTATAGATTATCTATACAATTTGCTCATTTTCTGAGTCTTTCTCAGAAACCCATTTAGATTTATGTTTTGAGGTATTCAATGCTAAAAGCACATAAGCTTACTTTAGCAGTTTTGATTAACGCTGCCCTTATTTCTTCAGCGTATGCAAGTGAACAAAGCGAGTCAAAAGGTTTTGTTGAAGGTGCCAGTGCATCGGTTCTATTGCGCAATGGTTTTATTCAACGTGATAAGAAAGATGGTGTGCATGATACCAACTCATGGCTTCAATCAGTTATGTTGAATCTTGAGTCAGGTTTTACACAGGGTCCTGTCGGTTTTGCAGCGGGTGTTGTTGGTGATTTTTCTTTCAAATTAGGCGATAACTATCATGCGGGTAACAGCATGATCGCCCTAAAAAATGATGGTCAAAAAGATGCCAATGGTCGTGTCGATCCATATGATCAATGGACTCGTGGTGGTGGCTATGTCAAAGCTCGCGCATCCAACACAACCTTAACTTATGGTACACAAATTCTTGATTTACCTGTACTTGCGAGTATGACGACACGTAACGTGCCTGAATACTTTGAAGGAACATTAATCACAAGCCATGAAATTAAAAATCTGGAAGTGGTTGCGGGTAAATTTACCAAAAACCAATTGCCTGAGCACATCGCATCTGACCAAAACCATTTGGATCGTGCTTATGTTTGGGGCGCAAAATACCAATTTAATGACCAGTTAAAAGCATCTTATTATGGTGCTGATCTTAAAGACAAACTTGAACGTCATTATGCCAATGTTAATTATAAGCAAACGCTTGCCAATAAAGACTCATTGACGTATGACTTCAGTGGCTACCATACCAAGTTTGAACCGGGTACAACATATTCTGCAACAGGCCCAGCAGATGAAGACAAGAAAAATAATATCTGGGCTGTGTCTGCCACTTATAACACTGGACCACATACAGCCATGTTAGCTTACCAGCAAAATACAGGTAATGTCGGCTATGACTATGGTCAAAATGGCGATGGTGGTCAAAGTATTTACCTACCAAACTCATATTTGTCTGACTTTATTGGTAACCATGAAAAATCGGTACAGCTCCAATACACTTATGACTTTGGTGCATTAGCCATTCCTGGCCTTTCATGGACAACTGCTTATGTTTATGGTTGGGACATCCGTGTAAATAACTTGACTGATGATGCTAAAGAGCGCGAGTTCTTCAATCAGGTTTCTTATAAAGTCCAAACTGGCCCTGCTAAAGATTTAAATATCCGTGTACGTAATTCAATTTATCGTGCCAGCGATGAATACCAAACTAATGCCTACATCGGTGATACCAATGAATGGCGTATCTTTGTTGATTTCCCAATTAAATTTTTCTAATCGGTTAAAATCAAGCAGATATAAAAAACCCTACATCTAAATGTAGGGTTTTTTGTTTTATCACGCAGCATAAAACTTATTTTTTTGCAGCTTCAATTGCTTTTATAACTTCTGCTTTGGCAACATCCGCACCTTCCCAGCCACTGATTTTTACCCATTTTCCTGGTTCTAAATCTTTATAGTGAGCAAAGAAATGTTCAACTTGATTAATCAAAAGCTGTGGAAGATCCGTATATTCTTTTACGTCTTTATAAAGTGGTGACAATTTTTCATGTGGAACAGCGATGAGTTTCGCATCAATTCCCCCATCATCTTCCATGTTCAATTTACCAACAGGACGGCAACGGATAACAGAACCTGCTGCAACTGGATAAGGAGTCACGACTAAGACATCTAGCGGATCACCATCTTCTGACAATGTATTTGGCACATAACCATAGTTCGCTGGGTAAAACATAGCTGTGCCCATAAAACGATCTACAAATAATGCATCTGAATCTTTATCAATTTCGTATTTGATTGGCGCAGCATTTGCTGGAATTTCAATGATAACGTAAATATCATTCGGTGCATCTTTGCCCGCAGGGATATTGTTGTAGCTCATAGCAACACTCTTTTAACGGTTAAACCAGATTTAAATCGCGACGATTATAACGGTTTTCTGGGTGAAACTGCGTCGTTTATACAATTTGGTAAAGGATTTTTTCATGTTCCCGACCAAGTTGAAGCCTAAATCTGTCCAGTACATTATTTATGTTTTTTATAATAATCGAATAATCAAAATCAATAGAGAAATTGGACACAGCATAGACAATAGCCAGATAATTGAGCGCAGGGTTGCCCAATTAATGAGATAACAAATCCCATAAAGAATGCGTAAAACCAAATAGGCCAAACCGAACGTCATAATAATATTTTGCGGTATGACCATATATTCTGCCATGAGTATGGCTGCGATAAACAGTGGTAAACTCTCAAAACTATTTTGCTGTGCAGCATTCGCACGTGCAGCAATACCTGTACTCTGTGCCAAAAATTGACGAGGGTTTTGATTATCTTTTGCCTTAAATCCCCCACTTAATTTGGCAATAATGGTAAACACATAAGGTAGTAAACATGCTGCCAAAATCAGATAAATAATGCCACTGATGCCCTGCATAATCTCGTTCTCAAGATGTATTTATTTAAATTGCCTTATCATAGCATGGTGTTTTGTGGGGAAATTCGCTTAAATAGTGTGTTTTTTATAAATAAGACCATCAAGTGAGGCCCTACATGAGCAATTCTGATCAGGATCAACTGTTCAGCGAACTGGACAAACAGCGCCAAAACCAATTGAAAGTTGATCGCATCCTCAAGATTGTTCTTCCTCTCACGGCATTTTTGATCAGTGTTATTTGTGCCAACCTCAACTGGCAGTCAACCTTAGGAACATTTGTGATTTTAACGATTGCCTTTATTGCAGTCGGTATTAAACGTCAAACTTTATGGTATTGGTTAATAATTTTAGTCGTGTATTGCACAATAGATAATTATCTAAGTTTTGGACAATTTAATTTAAGCGCACTTCGTTTACAACTCGGTGCAATGTTGCTATTTACCGTAATGATTGGAATCGGTCGACCGTATATTGACCGTTGGTTTATCAAGTCTGCACCATAATTTTAAAAATAAAAAAATGCCTGAAAGCTCAGGCATTTTTTTCAACGATTAATTTATGCCGTTTTACGCAAATCTTTCCGTAAGATTTTACCTACATTAGATTTTGGTAATTCATCCATAAACTCCACATAGCGTGGGCGTTTATAACCTGTTAAATTTTCTTTGGCAAAGCTTAGAACCTCTTCAGTTGTGAGTGAAGGATCTTTCTTCACAACAAATAGTTTTGGCACTTCACCTGATTTTTCATCCGGTACACCAATGGCCGCAACTTCCAGAACTTTTGGATGTTTTGCGACAACTTCTTCAATTTCACTTGGATAAACGTTAAAACCAGAGACCAAAATCATGTCTTTTTTACGATCTACAATTTTGACATAACCACGGTTATCCATCACGCCAATATCACCTGTACGGAAGTAACCATCCGCCGTCATGACTTTGGCAGTTTCATCGGGACGATTCCAGTAACCTTTCATTACTTGTGGACCGCGAATCGAAATTTCACCTTGTTCGCCCAAAGCGACTTCATTGCCATCGTCATCTAAAATTGCAACATCAGTCAACGGTAATGGAATACCAATCGTGCCACTAAATTCTTGTGATGCAGGTGGATTTGCTGTCGCGACTGGAGAAGTCTCAGACAAGCCATAACCTTCGATAATATTAGTGCCTGTGATCTTTTTCCACGCTTCAGCAGTTGACGGAAGTACGGCCATACCCCCACCCATTGCCATTTTCAGCTTACTGTGATCAAGCTGTTTAAACTCTTCATTATGTACTAGCGCATTGAATAAAGTATTTACAGCCGGGAAGAACGATGGCTGATATTTACGTAGTTCTTTAATCACGCCCGGTAAATCACGTGGGTTAGGAATAAGAACGTTAGCTTGTCCTTTATACATACCATACATGGCACACACCATGAATGCGAAGATATGATAAAGCGGTAGCGCACAGAAAATGCGATCATTCTTATCGCCATCTTTGGCGCCAAATTTACTCTGGAAAATGCCGTCGCACTGCAATAAATTCGCAACCAAATTACGATGCGTAAGTTCAGCGCCTTTAGAAACACCTGTTGTACCACCCGTATATTGCAACACGGCGGTATCACTTAAGGTTAAAGATGGACGTTTATAACTGTTTGGACTGATTTTATTTAATGCCGTATTAAACTTAATATGGCCAGGAATATTCCAGTCAGGAATTTGTTTACGAACTTTGCGCAATACAAAATTGACCAAAGTTCCTTTTAAAGTACCTAACATATCGCCCACTGAAGCAACAACCACGTGCTTAACAGGCGTTTTACCAATAATGCTTTGATAAACACTCGCGAAATTTTCAATAATTACCAGTACTTCTGTACCAGAGTCATTCAACTGATGTTCAAGCTCACGTGCTGTATAAAGTGGATTGACATTGACCAGTACCAGACCAGCGCGGAATACACCCAAAGCAACCACTGGGTATTGCAATACGTTTGGCATCATGACCGCTACACGCGAGCCCTTGGCCAAACCCAAGCTTTGTAAATAGGCAGCAAATTTACGGCTTGCTTCTTCCAGCTCACTGAAAGTCATGACTTTATCCATAAAAATAAAGGCATCGCGTGAACCAAACTTCTGAAAATTACGCTCAAATACATCATTTAATGACGTATTTTCTGCAGGTAATTCTACTGTTTCTGGAATCCCTGTTCTGTGGTATTCAGCAAACCATAATTTTTCCATAAAGCCATTATCTCCAATCAGTAATCCTTAAATTAAACTGCTTATCAATGTGAGAGTCTTGTTTGACTTGTTTGCCCTACACACTGCATTCATTTCCGCGAATATAGACTATATATAGCCTATATAATGCAGCAGATGCCAGAATTATCTCTGAATCAACAGTCTATTTGCTTTTTGATATCCTCGTGGTAAGAGTTGCCCTTTTGTCGCTCGTTTGCCCACGTATTTGAGGAGATCATCACCTTTTAATTTTAATTGTTGCTGTCCCGCAACCACCTGAATTATTTCATTTAAATTCAGAGCTGTCATGGATAAAATTTGTTCTTTGGTATCAAGTTGTATCAACTTGTTACCCTTGCCTTTATTGAGTATTGGTAATTCTGACATTTCGATAATCAATAAACGACCTGCGGAACTGAGTATCGCAACATGGGTAGCGTCTTGTACTGGCAATAGCGGTAATGCCTCAGCTTTTTCAGGTACGCTCAAGAATGCTTTTCCTGCTTTGGCATTGGTATCGAGTTGTTTTGCCTGACTTCTAAAGCCATAACCTGTGTTACTGGCAGCGATTAACTCCTGTTCATCATCCGCAATATACACCTGAATAAACGAGACCCCATTGGCTGGAGATAATTTAGAGCTTAAAGGTTCGCCAGAACCTCTGGCAGACGGTAAATTACTAATCGGTAGCGCATAACTTCTTCCCGTTTCATCGAGTATATAAGCACGTTGGTTAGATTTCCCTATTGCATGACTTAAGTATTGATCACCCGCACGATAGTTTAAATTCTCTGCATCAACTTCTGCACCTTTGGCACAGCGAATCCAGCCAGCTTCAGATAAAACCACTGTCACTGTTTCGGCAGGCATGAGATCCTGTTCGCGGATCTGTACTGCGTCTTCACGTTCTATAATCGGAGAACGGCGATCATCTCCAAATTTTTTCGCGTCTTCTTTAAGTTCATTAATAATCAGATTTTTTAGGGATTCTGGATTACCCAATTGTTCACGAATAACTTCGGCTTTTGCTTCAAGCTCTTCTTGTTCACGCCGAATTTCCATTTCTTCAAGTTTAGCCAAATGCCGTAACTTCAACTCTAAAATCGCTTCGGCCTGTATTTCATCAATCCCAAAGTGTGCCATTAACTCTTGTTTAGGTTGATCTTCTTCGCGAATGATACGAATCACCGTATCAATATCCAGATAGGCAATGAGTAAACCAGCCAAAATATGTAAGCGTTTTTCGATTTTATTTAAATGATATTGCAAACGACGCGTAACTGTTTGCTTTCGGATTTCAATCCACTCCAGCAAAATGCGACGAATCGATTTAACTTGAGGCCGACCATCCGCGCCAATCATATTCAGGTTTACACGATAGCTAGATTCAAGATCCGTAGTCGCAAATAGGTGGCTCATCACCGTTTCTGCATCTACACGATTGGAACGCAATACAATGACCAGACGTGTAGGATTGGTATGATCAGACTCATCACGAATATCACTGACCAAGGGCAGTTTTTTGGCCTGCATCTGGTCTGCGATCTGCGTAATTACTTTGGAACCAGATACTTGATAAGGTAAGTCAGTAATGACAATTTCACCTTTTTCAATATGATAAATTGCACGTACTCTATAGCTACCACGTCCTGTAGTTTGAATTTTGAGGAGTTCCTCACGCGGGGTAATAATTTCAGCTTTGGTGGGTAAATCTGGCGCGGGAATATACTCAGCCAGTTTTTGATCTGAGGTTTCAGGATTGCGAATCAGCGCAATAGTGCCTTTGATAACTTCACGTAAATTATGTGGAGGAATGTCCGTAGCCATTCCAACAGCAATGCCTGTGGTGCCATTTAATAAAATATTAGGTACTCGTGCAGGTAAATTGACAGGTTCTTTCATCGAACCATCAAAGTTATCCTGCCAATCACACGTCCCCTGCCCCAATTCATTGAGTAATAATTCACTAAATGCAGAGAGCTTAGCTTCGGTATAACGCATAGCTGCAAAAGATTTCGGATCATCAGGAGAACCCCAGTTGCCTTGCCCCTCAATCAAGGGATAGCGATAACTGAAGGGTTGTGCCATCAGCACCATCGCTTCATAACACGCCGAATCACCATGTGGATGATATTTACCGAGTACATCACCCACTGTACGTGCTGATTTTTTTGGTTTACCACTGTGTTTTAGACCCAGCTCACTCATGGCATACACAATGCGTCGCTGCACGGGCTTTAAACCATCACTAATATGTGGCAAAGCACGATCCATAATCACGTACATAGCGTAATTCAGATAGGCTTGTTCAGTAAATTCAGCAACGGAACGGTTTTCTGTCGCATGGTGCGCAAGGCTGGACATATTCGAGAATGATCCTAATCAATTTTTCTATTCATGGTTATGCTAAGTGGCAGTGCATAAGGATACAAGACCCTACTATCATGCACTGCGTCAAATTATGTCTTATGAGCTAAAACTATCCATTTTATGAGGTATGTTCAACCTCTTTTTATGATTAAAGGCCAATCGACTCCAATGTTTTACCCTGTGTTTCTTCTCCCAGAATCAGAACGACCACAGCCACTGCCAATAAAACCGCAGTAAACATCATAAATACGTGATGAAAGCCATTTTGTGCCACCATCATGTGTGTCACCACTAAAGGTGCTGCAATCCCTCCAATTCGACCAATCGCCGATGCCCAACCTGAACCAAATGCACGAATGTTGGCAGGATACTGTTCAGGGGTATAGGTATAAAGTACCCCCCATGCACCCAGATTAAAAAATGACATCAAACAGCCCCAAAACATAATCGTATTGACACTTTGCGCTTGCCCGAAAAAGTAGGCTGCAATCGCGCATCCTCCAATAAAGCCTGCGAGTGTCATTTTACGCCCCAGACGTTCTACCAACCATGCAGCTGCGATATATCCTGGAAGTTGAGCCAGTATCATAAATAAAACATATTCAAATGACTGCACAACACTATAGCCTTGTTTAACCAATAAACTGGGGAGCCATGTAAAAATCCCGTAGTAGGAATAAACGATACCGAACCAGATTAACCATAACATTAAGGTTCGTCGTGCAAAGGGTGACGACCATAGCTGACGAAATGATACTTTTCGTTGTTCTGAGACAGGTTTTACTTCGATTTTTTCCACTACAGCAACGCCAGCTTGTTGTTCAAGCTGCTGAACCAATTCATGCGCTTCATCAATACGGCCACGATTAATCAAATAAGGAATTGATTCGGGAACTTTTTTTATAATGACAAACACATATAACGCAGGTAAACCACCCAGTAAAAATGCCATATGCCAACCAAATTTAGGAATAACAAAATAAGAAATCAGCGCGGCAACCAGCCAACCTACTCCCCAGAAACTTTCAAGCAAGACAATAAAACGACCACGGACCTGCGCTGGAACATATTCACTGACTAAGGTTACAGCAACAGGTAGTTGTCCACCTAATCCAAGCCCAACGACAAAACGACAAATCAATAAAGATGTCAAATTTGGCGCAAATGCGCAGGCAGCAGTAGCAAGACTATAAAGCATCAAAGTGCAAGCAAAAATGGTCTTGCGTCCAAAGCGATCTGCCAAACCACCAGAAAATACCGCACCAATCGCCATACCAATAAAACCAATACTTACAATCCAACCGCTTTCGGCAGGTGATAGCGCCCAGTCTTTGACTAAGGTTGTCATGATAAAAGCAATGATACCTGTATCCATGGCATCAAACATCCATCCTAGCCCCACCACACAGAGCAAGGTATAGTGGAATCTGCCAATGGGTAGGTTTTGAACACGAGAGACTAAATCCATAGACCAGCTAACCCTTTACCATTTGATTAATTTTTTATTGATTGTTGAAACGATCCAAAGGGCAGTTAACCTAATCGAAGTCAAAATATGATTTTTAATTTGGATAACTTACTTAAATTCCCTGGTTTCGTTTAAGCCTGCAATCAGTACCCTTTTATTTAAATAGTTTTAATCACGGTATTCATGCTTCACTAAATGTAGCACAGTTAAATCTTTCAACAAGGGCTGGCCTACATTTGCATGGATTGGATAATCATCAACCTGTGAAATGAATTGATAACCCCGTCTTTGATAAAAAGCAATCAACTCACTACGAGCCGAAAGTACTGACATCTTAAAAGTATAAATTGCATATTTTTCTGTTAAATAAATTTCAGCGGCTTGAAGTAATTGCTTCCCGATTCCTTGATTTTGAAAATCGGGATGTATGGTCAACATGCCAATATAACCTGCGTCTTCAGATTTTTGTACATGGACGCAGCCCGCAAGACCATCATCCAAAAGTAGTAATAAGATCGCTGAGTCAGAACAATTTAGTTCCCGAAGCTGCTGCGCATTGATACGATCACCTTTCACAAGCAATGCTTCAGATGTCCAACCCTGATGATTCTTATTACGATAAGAAAAATTGACCAATTCAACAATACTAGAGAGGTGCTGTTCAGTTGCTTCAATCAACATACATGATGCCCATTCATATAAATTCAGAACCGCTTTTAATGCCGATCTGTAGAAGAAGCAGAGTCGCTGTCATCATCCTGATAAATAAATTTCGGCATTTCCAGACCAAAATAAATCGCAATACAGCGTAGTGCAAAACCAAAGAACAAGGTAAAAATCACGGTCAACTCAAGTGACATACCAATTTCCAGACAAACCCAGTAACAGATCACTGCGACAAAAGAAATACTGGCATAAAGTTCACGACGAAACACCAATGGCACGTCATTACACAGAATATCCCGCAAAATACCACCAGATACTCCCGTCAACACGCCTGCCACCGCAGAGACAATAAAACCGTGTCCCATTTGCAATGCAATCTGACAACCAATAATAGTAAAACCAATGAGCCCCAATGCATCCAGCAATAAAAAGATATTGCGTAAATGACGCATCCATTTAGCAATTAAAATGGTAAAAAACGCTGCCGCACAGGTCAACATGAGATATTCAGGATGCTTCACCCAAGTAAGCGGATAATGTCCCAGCAGTACATCACGCACCGAACCACCGCCTAATGCGGTAACACAGGCAATCAACATTACCCCAAACCAGTCCATACTACGCCGACCTGCCGACAACGCTCCCGTCATCGCCTCAGCCGTAATCGCAATAATATAAATAATGGTGAGTAACATTGCCCTTCATCCATATCGGGGAAAATATGGCGGTTATTCTACGGTAAACTTATAGAAATTGCGCACAGCACTGCTTAAATTTTTTACCCGAACCACAAATACAAGGTTGTTTCATCGTGAAGTGCTGATCTACAGTCGGATCAAGAAAGTACCATTGCATCTGGTGTTGGACAAAATAAGAAAGTTCATGATGTACTTGTACTGTCTTACCGTCATGATAATGTGCTTTAAACTCAACCGATGCATGGTTTTTACCTATTTTTGGCTGATGTTGTAGCACTTCCAGTTTTAGCCATTGATTCTGACGACTCCAATCAGCAATAGCCGCGCGATCTAAAAAGGGTTGCTGCCCCAATGCTGTCGTTTCGATCAAATAATCAATTTTTTGTAATGCAAAAGCACTATAACGCGAACGCATCAACTGTTCGGCTGAATGTACCACTGCTGTTTTTAAATGTAAGGGTTCACAACAGCTCACGTAATCGCCCTGACCACAAGGACAACGATTTTCTAAATTCATCTTTATTTCTGCCATTGAAAAAATAGCCCTTAAACAGGGCTATTAAAATAATGAATGACTTGAAAAACTAGTCATTTTTCTGTGGCTGCTTTTCATCAACAATCACGTGGACTTTTTCAATTTTGTGTCCATCCATAGTGACGACTTCAAAAATATAGCCATCAGCATGTACCTTCTGACCATTTTCAGGTAACCGTCCCAAATGAAATAGGATATAACCCGATAAGGTTGAATATTCTTCAGTTTCATTGACCAAGTCGCGATTCAGCAATAAGGACACATGACGAATATCAGTTGATCCTTCCAGCATAAGTGAGCCATCTTCCAGACTTTCTGCTACCGCCTCCAGCTCATCTTCATCTGGAAATTCACCCGCAATTGCTTCAAGTACATCAATTGGAGTCACGATACCTTCAATCGAACCATATTCATTTAACACAATTGCCATTTGCAAAGGCGCCTGACGCAATTGTTCCATCACCATCAATACCTGTGCATTTTCATGCACAATGACAGGTTCACGTAAATGATGACTAAAATTAATTGTACCTGTCTCAATATATTCATTTAAGACTTTGTGAGTTAAAGCAATCCCTTCAATATTATCCAACTCGCCTCTGGCTACAATGAGACGTGAATGAGTCATAGAAAGTAAGCGCTGTTTTAAGGCTTCTGGTTGTTCTTCCAGATCAATCCACTCCAGCTCAGGTCGTGGTGTCATCACAGATTTTGCAGGTCGTTCAGATAGCCCTAAAACACCTTGCACCATTACACTATGATAAGCACCATTTTCTTCATCAAACATTTCATCGGCAAACGCTTGCGTTGCCAATACATCTTCATTTTCATTTTGTTGATTATCACTACTGCCAGCACTATTTTTACCGCCTAGCATTTTTAATACAGCAGACGCTGTTCGATAGCGTAAATCTGTGGTAGTTACCGCCTTTTCCTGATTATGGCGCATCGCCTGATTCGCCATTTCGATCAGCACAGCAAAACCAATTGCAGCATATAAATAGCCTTTCGGGATATGGAACCCGAAACCTTCCACGACCAGTGAGAAACCAATCATCATTAAAAATGCTAGACATAGAATGACCACTGTCGGATGTTTATTGACAAACTCCATAAGCGGCTTGGATGCCCAAAGCATAATCCCAACAGCGATAATGACTGCAATCATCATTACTGAAAGATGTTTGACCATACCGACAGCAGTAATCACACTATCGAGTGAAAATACTGCATCCAACACGACAATCTGTACAATCACCATCCAAAACGTGGCATGTACTGGATTTTCTTCTTTTTGAAACTGCTGACCTTCTAAACGTTCATGCAATTCCATCGTGCCTTTAAATAATAAGAACACACCGCCGAACAATAAAATCAGATCACGCCCTGAGAAAGGGTGATCAAAAATATGAAAGAGTGGACTGGTTAAAGTTACCACCCACGCGATTGAAGCCAGTAAAATCAGACGCATTCCTAGCGCCAGAATTAAGCCTAACACACGTGCTGTATTGCGCTGCTCAGGCGGTAACTTTTCCGCAAGAATAGCAATAAAGACCAGATTATCGATACCAAGAACGATTTCTAGAATAACTAGCGTCGCAAGGCCAATCCATGCAGAAGGATCAGACATCCATTCAAAAATCATTGACTGGTCTCCTCCTGCGATTTGTTATTGTTCTTATTCATATGCAGCGAGATACTTTGCTCGCTAAAAATAAGGCGAAAATTTTGTTGTATAGACAAAGAAAAAACGAAGTGACGACAACCACTACCCATGGGCATAAATTTGTTGTTAAACAGGGTTTCAGTATAGGCAAGATTTTTTAAAAATTCATCTCTTTTTAAATCAGACGCAGATGTACGTCACTAAGCCAATACAAAGTTTATGCGACATACGCATAAAGTTGTCATATTTCTTGCTTAATGTAGTGAAGTAGAAATGAACGTGATAAGGTAAAACGAAAACGAGATGAATAGCGTAGTAGAAATGACACCAGACATGAATGTAACTGTAAAAACAACTCAACCTTTAATTGCTTTATATTGTGGATCACGTAGCGGAAACAAACCCATTTATCGAGAAAAAGCCATCGAACTGGCTCAAGGCATTGCAGAACAGGGTTTTGGTATAGTTTATGGCGGTGCTAGCATTGGTCTCATGGGACAAGTGGCCGATACTGTACTTGAACATCATGGTGAAGTAGTTGGTGTTATTCCAGAGTTTATGCTGGATTATGAAGTAGCGCATGCAAAACTTACCGAATTGCATATTGTACGCACTATGCATGAACGTAAATCTATGATGGCAGATCGTGCTAGTGCTTTTGTTGCCCTGCCAGGGGGTTTAGGAACTTTTGAGGAAATTTTGGAAATTGCCACTTGGGGACAATTAAATCAACACCAGAAACCTATGATTTTATATAACGTTAATGGTTTTTATGATGCCCTAATTGCACAACTAGATCATGCTGTTCAAGAAGGTTTTTTACCCCCGCAACATCGTGCCAAGTTGATTGTCTGCCATTGTATCGAAGAAATTTACACCACTATTAAAAACTTGAACCAGCCTAGTCATTTTGTGGTTTAACTTTCCCAAATCCATCGCAAATATCCATGCGGATTTTTTAAATCCGCATTTTATTTTTAACAAGAAAAAATAAAGAAATTGCTGGACTTCAACAGCAGTCAAATAACCTTTTATCTGATTTTATGCTACTTTTAAGTAAAGCCCTCAGGATTTATTTTCACTTCTATGAATGCCGCGCCCACGCATCAAAAATTACAGCCCGAATTTCGATTATTGGTATTTTTAGTGTCTATTGGCTTTTTTATGCAGGCACTCGATACCACGATCGTGAATACGGCTATTCCAACGATGGCGCATCATTTAAATGAAGATCCTCTACGCATGCATGGCGTAGTCGTTGCGTATGTACTCACTGTGGCTGCCTTTATCCCTTTAAGTGGCTGGTTGGCAGACCGTTTTGGAGTAAGAAATACATACTTTGCTGCAATTATTATTTTTACAGCCGCCTCTTTAGGCTGTGGACTTTCTCAAAACCTCAACCAATTAATTTTATTCCGGGTTATTCAAGGTATCGGTGGTGCATTATTATTGCCTGTCGGACGACTCGCCATGCTCAAGCTTATTCCTCGTACCCAATTTCTGGCAGCCATGAGCTTAATGAGTCTTGCTGGACTCATTGGCCCATTAATTGGCCCGACATTGGGAGGTTGGTTAGTTGAGGTTGCGACATGGCACTGGGTGTTCCTGATTAATATTCCAATGGGTTTATTAGGCATTCTGGTTACCTTTAAAGCTATGCCGAATGCAACCGAACCTTCTGTCAAAGCATTTGACTTAAGTGGCTTTGTATTATTGATCGTGGCAATGGTGGGTTTATCTTTAGGTATTGAACATTTGGCAAGTCGTGAGTATTCCAAATGGCTTAGTATCAGTTTACTCAGTGCAGGAATATTTGCTGCATTCGTTTATGCCTATCACGCACATAATCATCAAAATGCATTATTTCGCAGTGATTTATTTAAAAATAGAATTTATGCGATTGGAGTATTGGGCAACTTTTTTGCACGTTTTGGTGGCAATGCAGTGCCCTTTATTTTACCGTTGATGTTACAAGTTGCGTTTGGATTTGAACCTTTTTATACAGGTTTAATGATGATTCCCTTGGTGCTCGGATCTTTATTTTCTAAACCAATTATCCGCCCCATTATTCAAAAGTTTGGCTATCGAACAGTTTTATTGACCAATACGATCTTAGTAGGTGCAGGCATTGCCAGTTTTGCCCTGATGACAGCAGATACACTTTGGTGGATTCGTGCGATTCACTTTTTTATTTTTGGGATCCTCAACTCCTTACAATTTGTATCCATGAATACTCTGACCCTTAAGGATCTATCACAACATGATGCCAGTAGTGGCAATAGTTTTTTATCTATGATCATGATGTTGTCAATGAGTATTGGAGTAGCGCTAGCAGGAACATTAATCAATTTTTTTACCCAACATTTTGGTACTCAGCATCTCACAACTGCCTTTCATGCATCGCTAATTTGTCTAGGCTGTATCAATATTATTACGGCAATCGTGTTTTCGCGGATTCCACGCAATATGCCAGTTTAATGGCGTTGCATTTTCATCATGGTATGTTTTTTTAGTTCAGGATAAGATGTAAATTCATCTATCAATATCAGTGCTATGCCAAAAACCATGTCTTCTCGATCAACCCCCTATATCCCCTATTTTGGTGGAGGAATAGTCGCAGTCGTCATGGCATTATTGCTTTATTTTGGGGTGTTTTATCATCGTCAAGCCTCAGCACAGGATTATCCTGTACAAGGTTTTGATTTATCACATCATCAGGGTGATATTCAGTGGTCAAAGATTTCTCCTGAAAAATTTCAATTTGTGTATTTAAAAGCAACCGAAGGCGGTGACTTTAAAGATTCAAAATTTCAGGACAATTGGCTTAAAGCTAGAGAACGTGGGTTTCATGTTGGCGCTTATCATTTTTATCGCCTATGCCGCGATGGTCAAATTCAGGCACAAAACTTTATTGAAACTGTTCCCAAAAAGCTCGATGCACTTCCACCTGTGATTGATCTGGAATACGACAGTAATTGTATTAATACGTATACCAAAGAGCAGTTACTTCAGGAAATCAAAGTGATGCACGATCTGTTAAAACGGCATTACGCTAAGCAACCGATATTTTATGTCTCTAAGAGTTTCTATCACATCGTATTGGTGGGAAGTTTTAAAGATACGCCGCTTTGGATTCGTGATTATCAGGAAAAACCTCAATTGAAGGATCAACGAGACTGGATGTTTTGGCAATATACCAATCAGGGTAACATTCAAGGAATTGCCAAACCTGTCGATTTGAATGTGTTTTCAGGCTCACCGCGACAATGGCAAAAGTTCATTGAGCAAAATAAACAAACAACTAAACCATGATCATGCGTAAAATCATTCATATTGATATGGATGCGTTCTATGCCTCAGTCGAGTTACGTGAACATCCAGAACTTAAACATTTACCTGTGGTGATCTCATCGCATCATCCTCGTGCGGTCATTGCAGCAGCCTCGTACCCCGCGCGTGAATTTGGTTTACGTTCTGCAATGTCGATGGGACAAGCCCGTAAGCTTTGTCCAGAGGTGGTGGTGATTGAACCTAATTTTGAAAAATATCGTGCAGTTTCCGCACAAATCCACCAGATTTTTCAACAATACACGTCGATCATTGAACCTTTATCTCTAGATGAAGCTTATCTGGATGTCACTGAAAATTTAAAAAACCTACCCAGCGCTACAGATGTTGCTATTCAAATTCGTCAGGATATTTTTAACGTTACAGGACTCACCGCTTCAGCAGGTGTCGCGCCGAATAAGTTTTTAGCCAAGATTGCCTCTGACTGGAACAAACCTGATGGTTTATGTGTAATTAAACCAAACCAAGTACAAGCTTTTATCCAACATTTGCCCTTAAAAAAAATCCCAGGGGTTGGACGAGTGACTCAGGAAAAATTACAACAGCTTAAGCTTGAAACGCTAGGTGATTTACAACAAATTGAAGAAAATATACTTATCCATCATTTTGGTAAATATGGAAAACAATTGTTTCTTTATGCCCAAGGAATTGATCATCGAATAGTTCAAGCCGAACGAGAACGCCAGCAAATTTCCAAGGAAACCACCTTTGATGGTGATTTATATCTCAGTGAATGTGTAGCCTATTGGCCACCACTCGCTGAAAAAGTCTGGAATAATTTACAGTATAAGCAACTGACTGCACGCGGTGTAACGATTAAACTGAAACTCAAAAATTTTCAGATTTATCAACACAGTAAAAGTTTTAAACGTCCTATTCAGTCACTGACCGAACTACTCGATATTTTACAAATACTGCTCAATGAAATGCATTTGCCTACCGAATTTCAGTATCGTCTTATTGGTATGGGGGTATATCAACTAGCTCCCCAAGCCGATGAAAATCAATTATCGCTTTGGTGATCTGCCGATTTTTTATTCAAATGCGCAAAAAACCAACCTTTTTACATTTCACTTCTGTTTTATTTTAGAGTAATCTAGCCTCGCAAATGCATTTACCCATGTATCTGCGGTTATGCTAAAACCTTACCTTTATTTTTAGCATGCTGTCCTGTAGTTAGCGTGACGAAAAAATCCGAATATTACAGGGCAACTGGTTCTTAAAAACATGGGATTCCTCTTGCATGCCCCCTTCTCCTCCTGTCTCGCAAGCGCAGCGCGCTCGTAAAGCCGCATTTAGTAGTTTCATTGGTGCTGTTGTCGATTGGTACGACTTTCTTCTCTACGGTATTGTTGCTGCACTGGTTTTTAATCATCAGTTTTTCCCTAATGTTAGTCCTGCGATTGGTACACTGGCTGCATTTGCTACCTTTGGTGTAGGTTTTTTATTTCGCCCATTGGGTGGCATTGTCTTTGGTCATTTTGGTGACCGTCTAGGTCGTAAAAAAATGCTGTTCCTGACCGTATTTTTAATGGGGACAGCAACTGTTCTGATTGGTTTACTTCCCAATTTTGCAAGTATTGGCTGGTGGGCGCCAGTTTTGTTGGTTTTACTTCGTGCTATTCAAGGCTTTGCTGTGGGTGGTGAGTGGGGTGGAGCGGCTCTCATGGCTGTAGAAAGTGCACCCGCGGGACGTAAGGCTTTCTACAGCAGTGGTGTACAGATCGGTTACGGGGTTGGACTGATGCTAGCAACAGGTAGTGTCTCATTGGTCATCTATCTGTGGGGTCAGGAGGCTTTTGCTGATTGGGCATGGCGCATTCCCTTCCTAGCCAGCGTGATTCTGGTTTTATTTGCGTTATGGGTAAGGGGTGGACAAGAAGAATCACAAGAATTTGTAGCAAATGTTGTTAAAGCTAAGCAACAACCTGCCAAAGTACCTTTATTTGAAGCTGTTCGACAGAATCCCAAAGGCTTTTTTTATATTATCGCCTTACGTTTGGCCGAATTACTTACCATGTATCTGGTCACAACCTTTGCCTTAAATTATTCCACTAAAAATTTAGGCATGTCTTCTAGTTTATTTTTAAATATTGGTCTGATGGTCGGTGCGATTAGCTGTTTCACTATTCCTTTTTTTGCTCATATTTCTGACCGTTTTGGCCGTCGTCGGATGTGTGTTGTAGGTGGCTTGATTGGTGCGGTCTGCGCTTTTCCATTTTTCTTTGCCTTAGAAAGTGGTTCAACAATCTGGATTATTCTATTTGCGATTTTATTGGCTAACCTTTCCCACGATATGGTCGTCAGTGTACACCAGCCTATTTTTACAGAGTTATTTGGTACAGCCTATCGCTATAGCGGTGCTGGTGTCGGTTATCAGGTAGCCAGTATTGTTGGTGGAGGTTTCACTCCTTTTATCGCTGCAGCATTGGTAACATTGGCAAATGGGCAATGGCACTATGTTGCTATTTATTTAACCATTGGATGTTTACTTACCACTTTAGTTGCAGCGCGAATGAAAGCACACGTACAATCAGAAACATCTTCTGAATATGTACAGGCAAAATAAATGAGCGTTCAACGTTTACATATTACCAAACGTTTTTCTGAAATCGCGATTTCGGGCAATCTGGTACATCTTGCGGGCCAGCTTGCTGAAGATTTCACGTTGGATATTCGCGGTCAGACCCAACAAACACTAGATTTGATAGATCGATTTCTGGCAGATGCAGGGACAGATAAAAGTCATATTCTCTCAGTGATGATCTTTCTTAAAGATATTGAAAATGACTACGCAGGCATGAATGACGTCTGGGATGCATGGTGTGCAGATATACAGGCACTTCCACGCACCTGTGTTGAAGCGAAAATGTATCGCCCAGACGTATTGGTTGAAATGACAGTGGTCGCAGTTAAACCTTAAGATTACTGACCGTATCGAGCTTAAATACCCGACTTTGCGCTGGAAAAGTGATCTGAGAAGGTTGAGCATGGACTGAAATCAGATCATTTTCAAACTGTTCTCTTAAATCCTCAAGCTCAGGCACCACATCGTAACGAATCACTCGGTATCCTGCTAGTTCCAATAAACGATCCTGATAATAATCAGGATGAATTCGTCTAGCATGACTCAGATCGGCAAAAGCAACGATCGCAAAGACCTGATAATTTTGATCCAATACTACAAAGTCAGCCACCATTGACTGATACTTATGGCGTGTTCTTAAAAATTTGGTAGTGAGTAAGGCATCAAATGAAACCCGTGCCAAGACGGTGAACTCTGGGAATATTTGTTTTAAGCGTGTGAAAAATAATTGTTCATGACTACTCATCACAGCACGACGTTTTAACGCACTATCATAAAGTTGCTCACGCTTCAGACCTTTATAGGCCATGAATGAGATCAGCATCAAAATGCTAATCGCTAAAAAATAATACATCTGAATCAATCCTTTAATATTTTTTATATTTCGGTTTCAAGACCGATTTGTTCTACTTCACCTGCTTATTTTTCATTTTACAGGTTTCCATTTAATCTAAATTAAAAGTCTATGTCCTTTCAATCAAGTTAGACCAAAGTCTAGAACACCATTCCATGGCTCTTTTCATCATAATAAATTAAAGCAAAGATGCAAGTGTTGTATATCGGATTTTATCTATATTAAGGGTGCAACATCGCAGATAAACTGATGTATTTATTTTATTTTTATCTGACCGACTTAGCCTAAATCCAATAAGTAATGTTTTGTATATTTCAGGTTTGGTTTGAGACGATTCAGACTTAAAAAATCATATTATCTGATGGGCTGCATAATTAACATATTGCCTTTAGAATAATAGAATTCAAGTTTTGAAAAAAAAACACCTCGGTTATTCAAGGTGTTTTTTTTAAACAATCAATTAGGCACGTGTTTTATTTTTTGGCTTAGCCCTAGGTTTTACTGCATCAAAAGGGCGTTTTTGACCTGTTTCACGCGGTGGTAAACCTGTATGCTGCGTCAATATTTGGCCTTTTTGTGGATGTTTTGGCTGCTGATTTGACTGCGCATTACGTTTGACTGAATCCCCCGCACTACTCGAATTTTTCTTACGGGCAGATTTATATTCACCTTCAACCGCTTTGGGTTGATACGTTGGAATCAAATGCTGTTTAGAGTTCCCAATCAAATCAGAGCGGCCCATTTCCTTTAACGCTTCACGTAATAAAGGCCAGTTGTTGGGATCGTGATAACGTAAGAAAGCCTTATGTAAACGACGACGTTTTTCGCCTTTAACAATATCTACATTTTCCGTATATCGCGCTACTTTGGAAAGTGGATTTTTGCCTGAATAATACATGGTCGTGGCGGTTGCCATCGGTGATGGATAAAAAGTCTGAACCTGATCAGCACGGAAACCATTTTTTTTGAGCCAGACCGCTAGATTCATCATATCGTAATCAGTGGTACCCGGATGTGCAGCAATAAAGTAAGGAATCAAATATTGCTCTTTGCCTACTTCCTTACTGAAACGTTCAAACATCTGTTTAAAACGATCATATGTTCCAATGCCCGGTTTCATCATTTTTGATAATGGGCCTTGCTCAGTATGTTCAGGCGCAATTTTCAAATAGCCGCCCACATGATGCTGTACCAGTTCCTTAACGTATTCAGGATTCAATACTGCCAAGTCATAACGTAGCCCTGAACCAATGAGAATCTTTTTTACACCTTTAATCTGACGTGCTTTACGATAAAGTTGAACTAATGGAGTATGGTCAGTATGCAGATTTTGGCATACGCCCGGATATACGCAGGAAGGTTTACGGCAATTCTTTTCAATCTCAGGATCTTTACAAGCCAAACGGTACATATTGGCAGTCGGACCACCCAGATCAGAAATAATGCCTGTAAATTGTGGTGCGGTATCACGAATTTTTTCAATTTCACGCAAAATCGATTCTTCCGAACGGTTTTGAATGATTCGTCCTTCATGCTCAGTGATCGAACAGAAAGTACAGCCACCAAAGCAGCCGCGCATGATATTGACCGAAAATTTGATCATATCAAAAGCAGGAAAACGCGCGTCACCATATGCAGGATGTGGCAACCGTGCATAAGGAAAATCAAATACATAATCCATTTCTTCTGTGGTCAGAGGAATTGGAGGTGGATTAATCCAGACATCACGTTCACCATGACGTTGTACTAAAGCCCGAGCATTACCCGGATTCGTTTCCAGATGTAAAATTCGGTTGGCATGTGCGTATAACACATGGTCATTGACCACCTGCTCAAAAGAAGGCAAACGAATCACCGCCAATTCACGTGGAGGTAATTTATGTTTAATCGCCTTTGATGGCGCAAGTTTTAATTGTACGATTTGGGTGTTTTCATCGAGGTGATCACCTTCCCGAACAATTGGATTGCTCACGATTTCTTTTTGGAAATTTTGATATTGTGCTAAAGAATTACCTTTTTCTTTTTCAACTTCGCAACCATCAATATCCTCGGTCATCACATAGGGATTGATAATAGGATCGACTCGACCAATACTATCCACATCATTACTGGCAATTTCGACAAATTGTGCTTTTGAAGCTTTATTGTGTTTATTAATAATAAATGCAGTACCGCGTACGTCGGTAATGTCGTGAATTTTTTCGCCTTTGGCGAGCCGATGCATCACATCGATAATGGCACGCTCACCATTACCATACATTAATAAATCTGCTTTAGAATCCATCAAAATCGAGCGACGGACTTTATCTGACCAATAATCATAATGCGCGATTCGACGTAAACTGCCTTCAATACCACCTAATAAAACAGGCACGTCAGGAAAAGCCTCTCGGCAACGCTGACAATATACTGTTGCAGCACGGTCGGGACGCTTATTGGCTTCATTGTTTGGAGAATAAGCATCATCTGAACGGATTTTACGATCTGCGGTATAACGATTGATCATCGAATCCATATTGCCCGCTGTTACTCCCCAAGCAATAGTGGGCTTGCCTAATATCCGAAAACTCTCAACATTGGTCCAGTCTGGCTGTGCAATAATTCCGACACGGAAACCTTGCGCTTCCAATACACGACCAATAACCCCAGAAACAAAAGATGGATGATCAATATAGGCATCCCCACACACCAAAATAAAATCGCAAGCATCCCAGCCAAGCTGATCCATTTCTTCGCGTGACATCGGCAAAAATGGCGCTGGTTCAAAACACGACGCCCAATATTTGTCGTAATCAAACAACGCTTTGGGCGCGGTCTGCATAGTGTAGGCAGTAGACATAGCTTGCGATTCTCGGCTTGCTGAAAAAGAGGGATGGCATCAAAGATGAAAGCTGATCATTTTAACATGAATTTCATTCACTTTTTAGAATTATAAAAATTGAATAAACAATGAGATAACAATTATTTTGATTATTTTTTATACACAAGCTACATTCTGGCTGACGATTAAAAATAAATAGACATTTTTGTTATTGCACACTATCAAGCGAAAGATAAAAAAATAAGCAGTAATTCAGCACAGAACATCCTGTGTCTATTTCAAATTTAGAATCAGATCTACGCTATAAAAATGCAACTCATCAATAATTAAATGTATGAAAATTTAATGATTTAAAATTTATTTTTACGGTACTTAGGTTCAGATTATTTTCAAAATTCATCTTCAAACCAAAATTATTTATCACGTATTTTGATCAAAGTAGAGGCTCTAAAAATAGCAGCCCATAATGGCAAACTGGCTGTTAATAATAAAATATAATCCCAAAATCCATCCAATATTAACATCAATATTATACTGGTTAGACTAATCATGGATAAAATAACGATTATAGTCAGGCTATTCCATTTCACTATATGATACATATACTAACGGATCCTTTTACGTTTGGCCCACCATAACCATGCACCATTTACAGTGATGAATAAGGTTAATAAAGTAGATAGCGCCCATAATAACTTTAACCAGATTCCACCATAATCTCCAAAATGCAAAGGTTGTGAAAGCAGAATCATTTTCAAATACAAAGGCAATTGCATGACACGAACAACTTGCCCCGTATTTGCCTCAACCAAAGCAATTTGCAGCATTTTTGCATTGAGCCCGCCACTTCCCTGCAATAACACCAGATAATGATGAGCCGTAGAATACTCTGTATTTGGATAAAATACTGTGGTCGGTTTCCAGCCTTGGGCAGCTTGTGCCGCAGCAGCATACACCTGATCAATAGGTAACATAGACGTTACAGGTATAGTGGAATAATAATATTGCTGGAGGTGGTGCAATTCTGTTAATTGCCATAAGCCAATCGCTACGGTACCAAAACCCAGCAAAAAGCCCGTAATCGTTACCACCAAAGCCCAGCCTAATACTACTGATCCCATAAGATTATGTAAATCTAGCTGGAATATACGTTTACCTTTATCCCTACGAATAATGCCAAATAAAAAGCGTTTTACATAAGGAGCATAAACAACTAGCCCAGAAATAAGAGAAAGAAAAACCAGTAAGGCAATCAATGCGCCAACTAACTCACCAATAGGCCCTAAAAACCAGTTGGCATGTAATTCTAACAAGAAACCTGTAAATGTATCTGTTGGTTCGGGACGTGCAATCAACTTGGCTTGGTGAATATCAATATACGACCAATGCGCCTGATTTACCCCTTCATTTTCTTTCGCCATACCTACCAATAAAATACCAGGAAAATGTTCATCATCTAATGCTGTGCTGACGATATGGTCTTTTGGATAAACCTTCTGAAGAGCACTCAGGGCACGTGACAAGGGATATTTAGAACTTTGCTGACTGTATTGCACTTCAGGATGAATGCCTAAAGCACGATCAATTTCCTCATGAAAAATTAGAATCACACCTGTTATACACAATATTGCGAATGGAATAACTACAACTAGACTCACCCAGCGATGAATCCATAAGTTGATGCGATACCATTTCGATTGTTTTTGTTTACTGGTATTTAATTGTTTCACTAAATTGATCAACCTATATATAGGTATAAATAAATGTACATCTCAATAATGAAAATGATTATTATTAATAATAATCAAAAAAACAAGCTTTTATTCTTAAATTCGTGAGATATTTCATAATACTTAGTAAAAAAAGAAGCCCCGTCACTGGCTAGTGATGGGGCTTATATTTAAAAGCTGGCGATGACTTACTCTCACATGGCTAACGCC
>NZ_JACVUI010000014.1 GCF_016624945.1 Acinetobacter sp. S54
ATTGGACATGAAGAGTGCGGTGTAGGGTTCCTAAACCTAAGTGTTCTAATATATTATCAATATTGTGCAGCATGGTTTTTCGCTGTGTCTATTCTTTATTTTCATCTTAGAAAAGAGACCCGTTTAAATCTTGTCATTTTAAACTTTATTTTTAGCATAAAAACACAAATTTAATTATAGGATATTGATTTATAAATAATTTAAAATATAAAAAAGGATATTGAGATTAAAAATTAAACTAAACATCCTTCACTGATGAGTAAGGTTCAAAGAGACTACTTTTTTATTCAAGGTTGATTCGATATTTTTGTATCGTAAATTCGTGTGAGAATATACGCTTGCTGAGGCAAAATAAAACTCTCACCTAATTGCTGACGATTTTCACCACGATCATCATTCATGGTTTTGGTGAGATTCATTTTTAAATGATTCTGATCATTCACCGTGAAATAGAGATTTCCTCCAGCTGCGACACTCACCACAATTTCATGCTGAGTCCCATGTTGATCCATCATCCAATTATCATGTCGGTAAGATTTGGTATTCTGGCTATCATCTATTTTCAGACGTCCTAAACTCACTCGCTGACGATAAGCAGAACCATCCTCCAATAGATTTAAAATATAGTCGACTTCACCCGTGTTCCCTTTGCAACGCGCAAATGGATCAGTACAACGAATATGCGCGTGATAGCGCCCTACATATTTCAATGCATCATCAGACAATAAAGCTGATTTCTTTTCAGAGGCTATGCTTTCAGCAGGCAAGGTTGCTTGTCCTGCAACATCCACCAGTTTACTGCCCTGTTCATCTTTAGGAGATGAATCTAGCGCCACAGAAGATACCCCAGCACGATCATTAGACATAATGTCGTGTTCAGATGACTGTCGGTCGCATGCCGACAATCCCAGACTTAATAACAGTACAAACAATAAACGCTGCTGCACAACTGGGAGACTGGCAAAGGAAAATTTAAAATAAAACATAGATAAGCATCTTTACCGCCTTTTTTCTTATTTTTAGAAAAAAGACCGTTATATCATAAGGTTAAGACCATGATTATGTTTCAAATCTCATAATGAGAGGTTGATATAATTCAACGAATTCAATTTCTGCTTGAAATTGGTGCAAGTTTATCTATTTCAGCTTTTATGAAGTCATTTTACTTACATAAAATAACGATTTTTTAGTTTTGCTGCCTTTAAAGCATATAAATTCTCCCCACTTTATACATTACATAGCAAAAATTATTTGATTGCGTATGTAGTTACTTTTATCTAAGGAGATCTTCTGAATGGCCAATACTGGTTTATATCGTTCTAACCGACAACATGTGATCGCCGGTGTTATGGGCGGTATTGCTGAACGTTTTGGTTGGAATGCAAATTTATTACGGGTTATTTTCGTCCTGATTTCAGTGATGAGTGCTGCTTTCCCTGGCATTTTAGTTTATTTAGTTTTATGGCTAGTCATGCCAAAAAAAACTGAACGCCTGCAATATCAGCAGGACTCGTATCACCCGATTCGTACGGTAAATGAAGAGCAACGAATTAGACGTTAATTCTCCACACTATTTGACCTCGTTATTTTGGTCGCTACGATTGTGATCCCCCTAAAATACAATCGTAGCTTTTTTTTAAAATTTTAATTCTACTGAGTCCAATCCTTATTTAATCTGATTGAGCTGCTGTTGTAATGCAGCAATCATATCGGCACGACTGATAATACCAATCAATTTTTGATCTTCAACCACAGGAATATAATTAAAAGATTTTTCCACAAAATAAGGCACTAGATCCTGAATAGGTTGCAATGGCGTAACGGTGACCACTTTACGATTCATAATCTGTTTAACTAAATGTTCCCAAGACGCTCTCGGATCTGCCGCTCGCTTAAACCACTCTACGACCTCATATAAAGCCAGAGTTCCAACAATACGGCCCTCTCCCTGAATCACAGGTAAGCTCATTAAATTATTGTGTTTAAATTTATTTAAAGCCTGATGAATATCGTCATTCTCATCAAGAGTGATAACATCCTTACTCATAATATCCTGACACACGTAAATATTGACCTGTCTTTCATTGGCTAATTCTTGTGCTTCGAGAATAATTTTTTCCAGATCGTATTGGCTAATATCCAATAATTCAGTGTGTTCATCCAGCGCACGTTGAATATCTTGAGGCTGGATACTCACTTTTTGTGTGGGCGTTGGGTCACTGGAACGTTCATTGACATGTTTCGGATAAGGATAATGTCGCCCAATCAAGCGATTAAAAAGTAAGGCGAATGCCAACAATAGTACAGAATTAAGTAAAACAGGATAAATCACAAAGTTAAAACCCAAGTGATGAACTGTTTCTCCACCTAAAACAGCAGTCATTGCAACTGCTCCACTTGGAGGATGTAATGAATCCGTCGTCATCATCAAAAATATTGCCAAACCTACGGCAAAACTAAATGCCCCAGTAAGATCAGGAATCCATGTAGAACACGCTACGCCAATGATCCCTGCTATCGTGTTGCCAATGACTACATTCCAAGGCTGTGCCAATGGACTTGAGGGGACAGCAAACAATAAGACAGAAGATGCACCCATCGGCGCAATATACCAGGCATTTATTCCACCCAATATATACCAGCTAATTAGGGAAGAAATCGCTAGGCCGCATAATGCACCAACACCGCATAATAATCGTTCTTTTAAAGGAAGAACTTTGAAGTTTGGTTTTAAGGCCGAAAGCCAATCTTGCTGTATACCGCTCACAATTCACCTAGGTATTGATCTTGCCTGAGTCGCAAAATTATAAGCGGATTTATTTTAAATATGTATTTGTATTATATCTTATGATTATGAGAAAACTTGTTAATGACTTTTAATTCACGTATTCACCCAATTGCTTCACTCGATTTTGATATTCTGACATCGGACAGAATCCATACATTGGAGAACCGATATAATCACCTGCATTCTGACACTCTTGATCAACATATTGTTTCCAAAGCTTTTGCGATTTCATAATGTTGCTATAACGTTCAGAATTCCCCGTTTTTTTAATTTGATCCAACAATTGCACAATTTGCTTTTCATAAATTCGTCGGGCATGTTCACTACAAACGTCTACCACAGCATTATTAATACTAGGTAAATGCTGCTCCTGTATGGTTTCGTCCAAACATTGGCTGTATAAGTCTGGTTCTGTTTCAGTTTGCGCCCAAAGGTTTTGACTCATCAACAAACTGGATAAAATAAAAGCATAAGTTTTTAGATTTTTATTCATGAACTTCATCTCAAGTCATGCGGTGTCGGTATCGTATTCAGAGTAAATTAACATAAAGGTTTTAAATACCCACAGATTATTTATTGGTTTTTGATCTTATAAAAATGCAAGCATTAATTCAGCAGAAATCTTTGCCACTCCCCTTTAAAATCCTTATACTTGAACGCAATTTTTCTTTGATTTTTTAGTGGATGCACCATGAGTCGCGCCATATCGCATATTGATACCTTTCAGGGCTTAATTCTTGCCCTTCAAAACTATTGGGCGGAGCAAGGCTGCGTCGTATTACAACCCTATGATATGGAAATGGGTGCTGGGACATTCCACACCGCAACATTTTTACGTGCGCTCGGTCCTGAAACATGGAATGCTGCTTATGTGCAACCTTCGCGTCGTCCGAAGGATGGCCGCTATGGCGAGAACCCAAACCGCTTGCAACATTATTATCAGTTTCAAGTCGTGTTAAAGCCAAACCCGGACAATATTCAACAACTTTATTTAGACTCACTCAAAGCGATTGGGATTGATACCCTCACCCACGATATTCGCTTTGTAGAAGATAACTGGGAATCTCCAACCCTAGGTGCATGGGGCTTAGGCTGGGAAGTTTGGTTAAATGGCATGGAAGTGACCCAGTTTACGTATTTCCAGCAGGTTGGCGGTGTTGAATGTTATCCTGTCACTGGTGAAATCACTTATGGTCTTGAACGTTTGGCCATGTATTTACAAGGTGTCGACTCAGTTTATGACTTGGTCTGGACGAAAGGTCAATTTGGAACCGTAACGTATGGCGACGTGTTCCATCAAAATGAAGTCGAACAATCGACCTATAACTTTGAATATGCACCTGTCGATAAATTATTTGAGCTATTTGATTTTTATGAGTCAGAAGCAGTTCGTTTAATTGAAGCAAAACTTTCTTTGCCTGCCTATGAACAAGTGGTTAAAGCATCGCATACCTTTAACTTACTTGATGCACGTGGGGCAATTTCGGTGACTGAGCGTCAACGATACATTTTACGCGTACGTACTTTAGCACGCGCTATTGCACAAAGTTATGTTCAAGCTCGTGCTGAACTTGGCTTCCCAATGGCAGAGCCACATTTACGTGATGAAGTTTTAGCTCAATTAAAAGCACAAGCAGAAAGCGATGCAGCGAAAGCGCAAAAAGCGGAGAACAAATAATGAGTCAACATACGGTCTTATTTGAACTTGGCTGCGAAGAGTTGCCACCCAAAAATTTAAAAACATTACGTGATGCACTACAAGCAGAAACGATCAAAGGTTTAACTGACGCTGGTTTAAACTTCACAGCAGTCGAAGCCCATGCAGCACCACGCCGCCTTGCCCTCAAAATTATTGATGTCGATGGCGCACAGGCAGACACTCAAAAACGTTTTGATGGTCCTGCACTTCAGGCAGCCTATGATAGTGAAGGTAAACCTACTAAAGCGCTTGAAGGTTTCATGCGTGGTCAAGGCATTGAGGCGGCTCAGGTGTCAACTTTTCAAGCAGGTAAAGTTGAGAAAGTCTGCTATTACAAAGACATTAAAGGCCAAAGCCTAGATGAATTATTACCCAATATTTTGCAAACTGCTTTAGATCATTTACCTATTGCCAAACGGATGCGCTCTGCGGCAAGCCGTACTGAGTTTGTACGCCCTGTAAAATGGGTGGTTTTGCTCAAAGATGATCAGGTCATTCAAGCTACAATTCAGGATCATCCAGCAGCAAATGTGACCTATGGTCACCGTTTCCATGCACCTCAAGCAATTACATTGGGTCATGCTAATGATTATTTGGCAGCACTTGAAAATGCCTATGTGGTGGCTGATTTTGAAAAACGTCAAGCGACTATTCAACAACAAGTCAAAAAATTGGCGGATGAAGTCAACGCCTCTGCAATTGTACCTTCAGATTTATTGGACGAAGTCACGGCATTGGTCGAATGGCCTGTTGCACTACGTGCAACTTTTGAAGAACGCTATTTAGCCGTTCCTCAAGAAGCCTTGATCACCACCATGCAAGACAACCAGAAATATTTCTGTCTGGTTAATGCTGAAGGTAAGTTACAACCGTACTTTATTACCATTTCCAATATTGAATCGAAAGATCCAACCCAAATTATTGAAGGGAATGAAAAAGTTGTACGTCCTCGCCTAAGTGATGCCGAATTCTTCTTTTTACAGGATCAAAAACAACCACTTGCCAGCCGTAAAGACAAGTTAGCCAATATGGTATTCCAAGCTGAACTCGGAACACTGTGGGATAAGTCTCAGCGTATTGCCAAGTTAGCAAGCCAGATTGCCACTTTAACTCATGGTGATAGCGCAGCCGCAGAACAAGCAGGTCTTTTAGCGAAATGTGATTTGACCTCTGAACTCGTCGGTGAGTTCCCTGAGTTACAAGGAACTGCGGGGACTTATTATGCACGTCTGGAAGGCTTACCAAGTGAAGTAGCAGATGCGATTGCTGAACAATATTTACCGCGTTTTTCAGGTGATGTGTTGCCGCAAACCAAAACAGGGACTGCCCTTGCATTGGCAGATCGTTTAGACACATTGGTTGGTATTTTTGGAATTGGTCAGGCACCCACAGGTTCAAAAGACCCGTTTAGTTTACGTCGTGCCGCGATTGGTGTGTTGCGTCTATTGATTGAAAAAGGCCTAGACTTGCCATTGGTTGAACTCACCAAAATTGCTTCTGAAAACTATCATGGCAAATTACGTGAACCTGTCAAAGCTCAACATGAAGCATTGAACTTTATTGAAGCACGTTATCGCGCCATGTATGAAGATCAAGGTGTTGCGATTGATGTAATTCAATCCGTTCAGGCATTGTCTCCAAAATCTCCACTGGATTTTGATCATCGCGTTAAAGCCGTGAATCATTTCAAGACTTTAGCAGAAGCACAAGCTTTAGCGGCTGCCAATAAACGTGTCGCCAACATTCTGGCCAAAGAAGGTCAAATCACGGGTGATGTGGATACTAGTTTATTAATTGAAAATGCGGAAAAAGAGTTATTTGCTGCCCTTCAAAGTATTGGTCCTGTGGTACAACCCTTACTCGAAGCACATAACTATACCGATGCATTGTCGCAATTAGCGTCTTTACGTGCACCAATTGATGCTTTCTTTGATAACGTTATGGTGATGGCGGAAGACCCTCAACTGAAAGCCAATCGTTTACGTTTACTCGCGCAATTACGTGGTTTATTTACGGCAATTGCGGATGTAAGCATGTTGCAATAATTTATATGAGAATCAAAAAGTGCCTCTGAATTGAGGCATTTTTTAATTCTTATTAAACTATTGTAGTTTTCTGAACAGATTCAATCACTTTATTTTTCCAATTCATCCATCCAATACTTCCTACAATCATCACACCACCCATCAAAACATAAATCGATGGTCGTTCGCCCAAAAATAGGATGGCAATGCTCATGGCCACTAAAGGCGTACTATACAAATAATTTGAAGCCTGCATTAAAGGCATCTGTTTAAGTACATATCCCCAAAGTAAGTAAGCTAAAGCACTTGGGAAAAGCCCCAAGAGTAACACTGCAATATTTGCCTGCCAGTTCGCATATTGAATTTGTAAAATCACATCAGGGCTATAAACCAGTAACGGCAAGGTTCCGAACCAAATCACATAACACATCATGCTAATTGAGTCATAAGGAAGATCAAACTTTTTATACAGTACAAAATAAATAGCCCAACACATCGCCGCCAAGAGAATCAATACACTATGGAAATTGGGCAAATCTAGTCCATGGTCGCCACTCACCACTAAAATTGCACCAGCTAATCCCATTAAAATACAACCACTTTGTTTGAGGGAGATGGTGTCTTTAAAAACTAATGCTGAAATGATTAGGGTAAAAAGTGGAATGGATTGACTTAAAATACTCGAGGCAGTTGCTGTGACATATTGTTGTCCAGTATTAATCAACACATGATGCAAGGTCACGGAAAAAAGCCCCAAGATTAGAAACACTGGAATATCACGTGTTCTTGGAATCATAATTCCTTTATGAATTGCAATTATCCCTAAAATGCCTGAGGCAACCATAAAACGTAAGAGCGCGATATGTTCAGGAGAATAAAACAATAAAGCCGTATGCACACCTACAGGTGAATAGCCCCAGCAGATCACGACTAAAGCAATAGAGAAATAAAGTTTGAGTTGTTGATTTTTCAGAAATGAAAAGGCGAAATGATGCATTAAACACGACCAGACTTAGTCTTTTTTGCATCATAAAGAAATAGATGATTAAGTAAAATTAACTTATATTAAGCTTATCATTCATTTTTATTCAATCATAAAATATGGATATCCAACAGCTCAGAATTTTTCAAAGCATTGTGGAGTGTGGCAGTATGGTACAAGCGGCCACTAAACTGCATTGTGTTCCGTCTAACGTCACTATACGTATAAAAAAGCTTGAAGAAGAACTCAAAGCTCCTTTATTTTTGCGTGAAGGAAAGACCTTGAAACTAACTGCATCAGGAGAGGTTTTTCTAGAATATTGTGAAAAAATTTTAGCATTATGCGACGAAGCCAAACGCAGTATTCATCCGGATAGTGCTCCATCGGGCCCATTAAGAATCGGAGCGATTGAATCGTCCGCTACGACTCGCCTTCCCCGTTTACTGGCAAAATATCACCAACGATATCCAGATGTTTTGATCCAAATTACTACAGGTACCTGGAAACAATTATTGCAGGATGTTCTTCAACATAAACTGGACGGCGCGATTGTAGCTGGACAAATTCAATTTCCTTTACTGCATAAACTCGAAATTTATAAAGAAAATATGGTGCTGATTGCGCCTGCCTCTCTTGGTGAAATTAAATGTCAGGAAGATTTGATCGATAAAGAAATTTTTATGTGGACCGAAGGTTGTCCTTATCGTGCAGCATTGGAAGAATGGCTTAACCTAAAAAATCTATCCCTCCCAATCACAGGAATTACCAGTTATGCCACAATTATAGGTTGTGTAAGTGCAGGTTCTGGGGTTTCTTTAGTTCCCCAAAGTATTTTTGAGCAATACAAAATCATGACTAACATCTGTGGATATCAGTTCACACAACTTGCATCTATGCAGAATCAATTTTTATGGCATCAAAATATTCAACATCATAAAGCCAGAGAAGCATTTATTGAGCTATTAAAAGCAGAATTTTCAAACAAAAAATAGCTTAATTTTTTCATTCATTACTCTAGCTGAACGATCAAATATGGTTATACTTAGAGTCAATAACAACATATGTAAGCAATTGAATGATGAAACTTAAAACTCTTTTTTTAGCAACTGCTGCCTGTTTAACTATCACTGCGTGTTCTACAACTCCCCCTCTTCCAGAAACCACGGTAGGGGTAATTGAGGAAGTCACAAACATTAAAGCATTTCCTGACACCAAAAATAATAAGGCAAAGCTGATCAAAATGGGCGATCATTGCAATATTGAATTTACTGGTATTATGGATGCAGCTCGCGCTCGCGAGAACTGGGTATTTAAAGGCAATACCTTGATTTCAGCTGGAAGCGTGATTGTTGCCAAAGATGGAACCAGTTCAGCCAAGTCTTTTGACCTGTATGACAAACAAGTTCAAGCGAATTTCCTTTCGCTACGTGACAATTTCAAAAAAGAAAATGTTGCGGCTTGTGAATAAAGTATCCCGTTTTGCCCTTAATGTGAGTTAAGGGCAAATCCTGATCATTTCCCTTATTTTTTCTTCACTGTATATCGCTTGTAGCAAGCTGTATCAGTTTGATCTCTTTTATTCTTAAATTGACGTGATCCCGCTAATATAGCCAACATCATAGAATCAAGAAAAAAGGATTGCTAAAATGCTTAAGCACGCCCTTTATAGTGCAACTCTCAGCCTAGCTATTATTCTACCGATATCTGCCAGTGCAACTGAAAGTCCTACATCTCCATCTGATCAACCTAAAACCATGCCTTATGGAGATAACCCGAATATCTTTCGTGTATTGACGTATAAGACTGGAGAAAGTATTAGTCGTTTGGGTAATTCAATTCAACGCGGTGCTGATAAATCTTCGGCCAAGATTAGTGAGAAATGGCAAGAAACCAAAACCTATGGCTCAGAACAATCCCAAGTGGCCCAAGAAAAAGCAACTGAAGCAAAAACCTATACTGAGCAAAAATGGCAACAAACTAAAGATGCAGTGGTAGGCACGAATGGTGGCACAGTTCCGATTGAACAAGGGAGTTTAACTCAGTCTTCCACTGTACCAACGCCAGCCGTAGCTGCACCCATTGCGCCTGCAAGCTCTATTAGCTCAGCAACTTCGACGGCTCCCCTGCCTGAAAGTGCTAATCCTTAATTTTTTGGGGATTATCATGCATCAGGCATTGACCTGCCGTAAGATTTGTCCGTTGATAAATCCTTTTGCATTTTCAGTCAATTGTTCCACCATGCGTTGCCTGGACTGAACGCTCCCCCAAGCAGAGTGCGGGGTTATGATTAAGTTAGGAAGATTTGCATCTAATAGCACATTGCCATGTTTTGGAGGTTCAACACTCAACACATCGGTGGCTGCACCAGCAATTTTTCCTTGTTTTAATGCATCGACCAGATCTTTTTCATGCACGATGCCACCACGCGCACAATTGATCAAAAAGGCAGAGGTTTTCATTAATGCAAAGGCATCTGCATTAATCAGATTTCGGGTCTCCTCTGTAAGCGGACAATGTAAACTTAAAAAATCTACTTGTGATAATAGCTGATGCAGTTCTAAACCATTGGCATGTTTCGGTCGGTTCGGTAAATTGGCAATTAAAACCTGCATACCAAAAGCTCGTGCCAAGCGTGCAACCTCTTGTCCGAGCTCACCATAACCTACAATGCCCAAGGTCTTTCCTGAAAGTTCAATAATCGGATAATCCAAAAAGCAAAATTGCGGTGATTGTTGCCAGCGTCCTTGTGTGACCGCACGATCATAATCAATGAGTGAAGTAGCAAGTGCCAGCATCAAGGTCAAGGTATGCTGTGCAACAGAAGCCGTTCCATAGCCTTGACAGTTACACACTACGATACCTTGTTCTTTGGCTGCATCCAGATCGACATTATTCGTGCCTGTTGCAGAGATCAAAATCAATTTCAGTTGAGGAAGCTGCTTGAGCATCTCCGCATCTATTCTGACTTTATTACTAATAGCGACCTCAACATTGCTTAATCGTTCAAGTACTTGATCAGATTCGGTACTTTCATATAACTGAAGCTCACTAAAACAGCCTTGTAATGAACTAAAATCCAGATCATTCATGTCTAATGAACCATAATCCAAAAATGCGGCAGTTAAATTCATCATGTACTCTTGTGTAAATTATTGAATAGAAAACTCAGCATTCCTCATAAAGAATGAAGGCTGGTATTTTGGGATATACATATGACTATCTATCCGAAATAACAATGCGTCAAGGCTCATTTACGTTGAATGAATGATTTAATATTTCATTTAGAAATGAGGTTTTTTTGATCCTCCACAATTTCTCCTTGATTTTATTGATGTTGTTAAATGCGTGTAATTTTTTTGAATTATGTCACACAAATTAGGGATTGTTGCATATGATAGCGACGTTGATTACTCAATCTTAAACTGAGTGAATTCACAAAAGGAAAGAAAAATGAAAATGATGAAAACTGCTATTTTAGCTGCAAGTATTTTAACTTCTGCAACAGTATTTGCAGAAAACGCCTCCGTTAATGCGGGAGCAAACGCCCAAGTAGAATCTGGTGGTTTATTAAGCAACATTGGAAATGGGGTGAAAAATGGTGTCAGCAATACCGCTCATGCTGTGCATTCAACAGCCGTGAAAGCCACAGATGCTACAATTGATGCGGGTAGTCATGTTACGCATAAAACACATGATGTTGCTGTGAGCGCCAAAGATAAAACTGTAAATGCCGCAGAGAAAGTGGGCAATAAAAGTGAACAAGCTTGGCAGGACACCAAACGCGGAACCAAAAAGGCAGTAAACAACACTGAAAAATTTACTGCTGAGGAAAAAGCCAAAGCTGAATCACATTGGGATGCAAAGAAAAAGCAGTCCGAAGCTAAACGCGATGCTAAAGCACAAACAGGCGTAAAAGCAAATACTCAAGCAGGCGTCAAGGTTGGTTCAGTGAATGCCAACGCGGGTGTAGATACCAACATCTCACCACGTAATGCTGGCGTACAAACTCAGGTCGGCGTTGGTCGATAGGCTGTAGCTGCATTGAAAATGATTTGATAAGACTCATGCTAAATAGACCAAAGGGACGAAAATTCGTCCCTTTGGTCTTATCTATTTCAAATAAATGAGGATTAAATCGTTTTGAACTTTTCTGCGTCTTGTACAGAATTTTCCGTAAAGACACAAATGCCTTGCTCATCGCTATTTAGACTTAACTGTTTGTAACTTAGTACAAAATAATCCGCATATTTTTTAATTAAAATTGGACTCATATCTGTGGTTAAGGCATCCTCTTCTTTAAACAGCTTCATGACACGCCGGTCATTCATCGCCACAATATAACGCTCGGCATTAATGACAATTTTGACAATACCACTGCTTTTAGCATGAATACTAATCAGGTATTTATTATTGAGTTGCACCGCATCAGCCAGATAGCTCTCAAGCTTATGACTAATTAGATTAAATACGAGATGATGTCCAAAATTATCCTGTAACTGATCATTAGTCTCTTGCTGCGACATCGGAAGATTAACTTTAATGCCCAATTTTTGTAAATCTTGTTCTGTGACCTGACGCTTACTCAACATGACACGAGTGATCAGTTGCTTTAAATTGGCATCAAAATATTGATCATCCAGATGAAGCTCATTATTGCGTAAAATGCGTCCAAGTGCCGCGCTATGCCGCGACATCAAATTTGAAATCACCGTACGATAATAAAATTTGCTATTTTTCTTTACACTTCGCATTTGCTGGTAAAAATAGCCTTGATCATAAGGATGACGAATAAGATCATTGAGCAAACTAGAACTTGCTAACACAGAAAGAGCTTCATGTCCTGTAAATGGCAGTTTTAGTGTATAGAGAGCTGGAATAATTTTTTTGATTTTTAAATAATGTTCACGATCTTCTTTGTAGTAAGGATCATAAACCACAATATATTCTGCCTGAGCCGAAATATCAGTGGCCTGAATCTGCATATCACGATTGAGATTAACATCGAAAAATTCAGCATAACGGCGATCTTCGACCTGTTGAGGATCAATGCTGAATTGAGGTACAAAAGCAATAATACGGTTCATTTTCAGCAATTTTGAGTATTTAATTGCCGCATAACCGCCCATCGAACCACCATAGCCAACAATATGTTTAAATTGTTCCAATATCGGCTGCGCACTTTCCATCATCTGTTGCATTGAAGCGTGTGGAAACCATGACTTGAGCTTAGGCATAATACCCAATACATTGTAATCATATTTGATTAATGATTTTTCAGCATTAATGGTCAGACCTTTGGCACGACTAATTAAATCTCCAAATGAAATCACCAGTTCTTGAGATGTCCCTTTTAGAAAAATAACCCGTATGTGTTCGTCTTCAAAAATAATTTGCTTGTCCATTAGGCTACCGAAAAATAGTGACTGGCTCTGATGTATACGCATGCAATGTTCCATTCGGTACAAAACATGGCGGAACCTGTTATTTTATAAAGACTGTGCGAAGAAAACAGGGCAAAAGCTACCACAATGTTGCAATCTTGTTGGCACCTCTCATAAAAATGCGACTTCAAAAGTTATCAGCAAAATGGAAAAAGTTATCCACAATTCACCCTAATCGAGTAAGATTTAAGCCCTATAACCAACCATTAACAAGCCCAGATGTTAAGGAACTGAACTCTTATTTTTTCTAAAATTCAGATAAGAACGTTTTATGAGCTTTAGAACCCTTCCAAATTAATCAAATACTTTGCCCTTACGCCAATATCCCATAAAATTCAGACAGTTTTTATCTATGCCGCAATCCTGAATTAAAAATCGGCGTATCGCTAAAACTGCCGCAGACTCGGCTGCAACCCACGCATAAAAGGTTTGCTGTGCTTGTTGTTCATTTTTAGTGAACCACAAAATTTCTTCATCAATATTAATGTCATCCAATTCGACTTGTTGTTGTTTTTGCGGTTGAAATAATTGATGAACTGTTTCGATCAATTTACGACCAGGTTGTTGGCCATCATCACGACTAAACCAGTGGATTTGTATATTTGGATGTTCATTGAAGGTGACTCGATCAAGAGCCGAAGGCATTTCGATATACACGTTGACGTGTGCCTGAGTATTTTGTTGAATTAACTCATTGATGATTCCAGAAACTGCGGGCAATGCTGTTTCATCAGCCATAAGTAAAATCTGATCTGCCTGCTGCGGCGGTTGCCATTCAAATCCCGCTTGATCCCCTTGCCAAATCGCATTTGGTGCAGCCATTTGTACTCGGTCTCCTACTTTGGCCTGTTCCGCCCATGAAGATGCAGGGCCTGTTGCACCATGCATGGCAAAATCAATATCAACCTGTTTCTGTTGTGGACGTAAATAGCGAATTGTATAAGTACGCATCGGAGGACGAATTTGTTCGGGTAATTGACGGTAATATTGATACCAGTCAGGACTATTTTCTATCCAGTGTGTCTGTGCTGAATGGTCTGAGACAGGAAAGAATAATTTAACTCGCTGATCAGGCGCATAACTCACGATCTGAGCCAGTTCTTCTGATTGAAAAGTAAACCGAGTCATGGTTGGAGATAGTTTTTGAATTTGAGCCAATTGCATATTCACAATCAAATAAGGTTGTGCCTGATTCATCATCAAACTCTCATAATAGAAGATAGTTTAAATATAGCATTTATTGATAATGATTATCAATTTCAATAATTCAGCTCTATGGGGCGCCCTTGCCACTTAAACTTCATCCTCTTTTGAACCTTACTGTGATTTAAAATTCTTCATAAATAGCAGGATCCTGATTCCGAAGTCGACCCTCTGCACGGGTCAATTGATTGATTTGCTGGACTTGCTCATCACTCAAACTAAACTCAAAAATTTCTTGATTGGCTATCTGATTTTTATCACTGCTGGCTTTTGGTATTGGAATGACGCCAAGTTGATATTGCCATCTTAAAATCACCTGAGGTACAGAATAATTCAACTCTTGCGCTATGTGTTGTAATACCTGATTTTGCATGACATCACTGCCTCGTCCCAAAGGACTCCATGCCATTGTCAAAATCTGTTTCGATTGGTCGTAGTCTCGTTGTTGCGTTTGATTAAAATAGGGATGCAATTCAATTTGATTAATCACAGGCAATATGCCTGTTTCACGTTGTAAAGTATCATTGTGCTCAGGTAAAAAGTTACTTACACCTATCGATTTAATCAGCCCATTTTTTTGTGCATCAATCAACGCTTGCCATGCCTCGACATACAATCCCTGTTTGGGATTAGGCCAGTGAATGAGATAAAGATCCAAATAATCAAGCTGCATGCGATATAAAGATTCTTCAAGCGTTTCAGCCGCCATTTTATATTCATGGTGACGACCCGGAAGTTTTGAAGTAATAAATACCTCTTTTCGCTCTAATCCCGACTGGCGAAAGGCTTCGCCAACAGCGCCTTCGTTTTCATAGTTAAAGGCGGAGTCCAACATACGATAGCCATTATTTAAGGCACGTAGCATGACTTCAACGCCAGCTTTGCCTTTTAAAGTATAAGTACCAAAGCCAAGCGCTGGGATCTGATGTCCGTCATGTAGTTTTATAAGAGGAATTTTCATCTGTTTAGTCATTTTTCAATCTTTTCTATATTGATCGTATCTTTCTTTTTAACATGCATAATCTGAGGACTCAGCAACAACCCCATATAAAAATGTTATAAAATTCGTCGAATTGTATGAGAAATGCTATTTTCTCAACAACTTGCATACGAGCTCAGTTCATAATAGAAAAATATACGGTTTACACATCATTCATTGTTATTGAGCCCGATCTTATGAAACCGATTCATCATGCTGCACAACAAGGATTTACTCAGGCTGCTGAACTCTATCAACAAGTTCGTCCTGATTATCCGCAAGATATTGTGAACTGGTTAAAGCAGGAGTTGCGATTAGATCAAAGTTCACGTGTAGTAGATTTAGGCGCGGGTACAGGTAAATTTATTCCTTATCTAAAACAGATAACCTCAGATATTATCGCTGTGGAACCTGTACAGGCCATGCGAGAACAATTTAGTAAAGTGCATCCTGATGTTAAAACGCTAGCCGCCTATAGCTCTGAAATTCCCCTTGCGCCCCAAAGCGTTGACGCGGTCATATGTGCACAATCATTCCATTGGTTTTCTAATATCGAAACACTCAATGAAATCCATCAAATTCTCAAAAAAGAAGGACATTTGGGATTAGTCTGGAATCAGCGTGATATTGAAATTAACTGGGTCAAGGCTCTGGCAAATATTTTGGAACCCCTAGAACAAGATACTCCCCGTTACCACAGTGGTGATTGGAAAAAGGTATTTGAACATCAATTTTTATTCCGACTTGAAAGTGTCAACGTTTTTTCACAGACCCAAAAAGGAAGTGTTGAACAAGTCGTGAGCAAACGCTTACTTTCTACAAGTTTTGTAGCTGCCCTGCCCGAAGATCAACAATATGAACTGAAGCAACAATTTGAACAGGTCGTATTCGAGTTAACGGGTAAACAGCCACAGGA
Source organism: Acinetobacter sp. S54 (assembly GCF_016624945.1). Lineage (GTDB taxonomy): Bacteria > Pseudomonadota > Gammaproteobacteria > Pseudomonadales > Moraxellaceae > Acinetobacter. Next base: position 16,033 of record NZ_JACVUI010000014.1, read on the forward strand.
CGAAATTGAATTTCCGTATATTACCTACGCTTATCATTTTAAAAAAATCTAATATTGATTCACATTTAATAAGGAATCCCTATGAGCATCCAAAATAATAAACCATTACAGATTTTAGCCTTAGTTTTAAGTAGTACGCTATTACTGAGTGCATGTAATAAAAACGATCACACCCAAACCGCTCAAACTGAGCAGCAGCCCCCTTCACATGAAGCAGACGTTGATCAGTTAAAAACACCACCTGTAAAAGAGTTCCCTGCAACAGCACAAGATACGCATGATATTGCTCTGTTAGATGAATTTGATGAAAAATTCACTGCCATGACTGATGATATGGACAATGAACTGGCAAAAATGCAACAGGATGGAACATTGACATCAGAGTTCGATCGTAATCGTAAACTAGATCATATACAGTCAGCACTCACTATGCTGAAAGAGCTAGACTTAAAAACAGCACAAGGGCGCTATATTCAGGGATTGCTTTATCAATACTGGGAAAATCAGGGGAAGTTAATCAATGAGCAAACGAGCTCCGCAAATGCACAAAACCAGAAAAAAACCGCCATTAGCGTTCAAGATTTAAGTGATTATTTACATGCTCAGGAACAGTTAAAACACTGGAAAGATCAACAGAAGCCAACATAAATTATATAAAAACAGCGGTAAAACTCAAAGGGAATCTAGTTGGCCGCTGTATAACTAAAATTTTGAAAATAAATTTAAATTTTCTGCCGTTCAATCCATTGGATGGACTGCACCCGAAAGACTTCACATGCTCCATCGCCGACACCACCCGGAGAAAGAGAGGATGTCCATACCAGATTATTATCTTTGACTTCAACCAGTTCACCTTTTAAACGGACCAGATCGCCACGTTTCACTTGGGTAATCTGTTTGGCAATATTCGGATTAGCAGGAATAATATGCATATTCGAGACCAGCTTTAAAGCTTGATCGGGAGGTACTGGAAGTGTTTGCATAGTCCAGTTCAAATAACGATCGTACTGATTAATTTTAATTTGCGATGCAATATTGGGGTGAGCAAATAAGCCATAACTCACAGCAAAATCTATAGGCGAAAATTTTGCCTGTTCATCATCACGGTATTGCTTAGAACCCAAAATACGAAAATCACCTTTAAATGGTTTAAGTACAGAAATAGATTGGCCTTTGACCTCTGGCGCTAATCCTCTTGCAATATTATAGTCGCTGGAAGTGGAAGCGCTGACTTGCCCAATACACAATGCAACCATCACCCCCAGACATAGATGCTTGAGCATATTGACTCCTCTTCCTAGTTAAATACGATTAATCTTTTGACTTTTATGTTAAATCTAATATGAATAAAAAGAAGGAAAATTAAGTAACAATAAATAGATTTTTCGTCACTTTTTGTCTGGATGGTTGCCTTCCCAATTGATCAGTCATGTTGCAAGATGCAGTAATAAATGTTCAATCTTCAAAATCAATCCTAAGCGTTTCAAAACGGACTCGACCTTCTTGCACGGCCTGTGCAATCGCTTGTTGCCCTTTGGTCAGTCTTGCTCCACCACTTTTAATATCAATTAAAATAACCTCGATATCTTCGGCTAATCCCTCGCCATCCCGGAAATCGGTATAACCATCAAACACCACATAATCTACTGGATCGCCTAGGAATTTAGCGTCACTCGGAAGATAACGAAATTCTGGCATTATCGGTGCAAGTTGTTCTGCCATTTTGCCTTTTAATACAGCGCGACTCGTATTCACACTGCGTTTTTGTGCCTGTGCCAAAGCTTGTTGATGCTCAAGTTGCAGTTCAGCAATATACTGTTCATATTCCGCTCGAATTCGCCCATTTCGTGTATTTGAAAGAATCAGTGTGGTAACCACCACACCAATACACGCCCCAATTAACATTGCCATCCAGATGGACATGAACTTACCTGCTACCGATTTTGCTTAACACTTTAAATAAGCTTAAGACTTTTGTCATGTGTAACCTTTCGGTGTTAAAAAGATGCTAATCTAATTGAGTAAATCAAGAATATATCTCGAGCATGAAAACGATACTTATAGCAAACCAAAAAGGCGGATGCGGTAAAACCATTACAGCGATCACATTGGCTTCAGCATTGGCTCAGAAAGGATATAAAGTTGCATTGGCGGATGCAGATAATCAGAAATCTGCTTTACAGTGGCTGAAACAACGCCCAAAAACGGCAGCAATCATTCAGAGTCTGGATTGGCGACACGAAAAATCGATTGGCGAGGCGCCCAAAAATATTGATTATCTGATTATTGATGCACCTGGTGCATTATCGGGTGAACATGCTGAACAACTGATTAGTGAAGCACATGCGATTGTCACTCCATTACAACCTTCTTTTTTTGATATTGACAGTACCAAGCGTTTTTTAAAACATTTACAGGACATTAAACGGATTCGTAAAGGTAAAGTGGGAATTCATTTAGTTGCCAACCGCATGAAAGCTAATACGTCGAGCAGTAAAGATATTCAGCAGTTTTTTGAAAAAATTGAACAACAGCCTGTGGCTGCGATTTCTGAACGTAGTGCTTATGGTCAACTAGCCATGCAGGGCTTAAGTATTTTTGACCGCTCTCAAAAGAATTTTCTGTTATTACAGTCGCAGTGGCAGCCATTGCTTGATACTTTAATTGAGGATCCTGCTGAATGGTTTTAGATCTCTGCTGAACGCTTAAAACCTCCAGATTTTTTTTGCATTCATTTTTACAACGTAATGAAACTCAACATTTATTTTCGGATGGTTTTTTTTCAGTTAAGATGATTTGCCTAATATTTAACAGATAGAGAGTTCAGTGCAACAATACGCGCCTACGCTACAACGAGCTTTACTGTTCGGATTACTCATTATCCTGCTTTTTTTGGGATTTAATATCCTGAAATACTTTATTGTTCCTGTAGTTTGGGCAGCCATTATTGCGTATATGACTTGGCCAATTTATCAATCAGTACAACGGCTCTGTGGCGCTCAGCGTCCCAATCTCAACGCCTCTATCATGATTTTACTAATCATTCTGGTCATTGGTGTACCGCTAACCTTTGGCGTCTTTATGTTACAACATGAGGGGCGCAATCTGTTTTTTGAACTGCAAAAACAGATTTTCTCAGGACATCTGGATGCCCCGGATTTTATTCGTGAACTTCCAATTATAGGTAAGGAAATTTCACGAATTTTAAATGATATTAATAATGACCCCAATAGTATTACTCAGAATGTAGCCGCGTGGATTCAGGGGCATATGGGTTATGGACGTTTTGTATTAAGTGAGATCAGTCGAAATCTAGTCAAACTAGGTTTTGCATTGTTATCCCTGTATTTCTTCTATCGTGATGGGCCGACCATTTTAAATCAGGTTAAAAAAGCCATGGAAATGGTCATTGGTCCACGTGTCCATCATTATATGGACACCATTTCTGAAACCACTCGTGCGGTTGTATATGGAGTCGGTTTAACCGCAGTAGCACAGGCAATTTTGGCCGGTTTAAGTTACTTTATAGCGGGTGTTCCCAATCCGATGGTATTGACTATTGTTACCTTTTTATTAGCTCTGATTCCTTTTGGGACACCTGTTGCATATACATCGGTCGCACTTTGGTTATTTTCTCAGGATCACATGATGGGAGCCATTGGGGTTATGCTGTGGGGGGTCTGTATCGTCAGCACCTCTGACAATGTGATTCGTCCTTTGGTGATTTCTGGCGCAACCAAGATCCCATTCCTGCTTATTATGTTTGGCGTACTTGGTGGTTTAGCAAGTTTTGGTCTAATCGGTTTATTTATTGGCCCTGTGATTTTGGCAATTCTACTTGCAATCTGGCGTGAATGGTTACATGAAAATATTGAACCTGAACCTATGCCGAAAACCACTATGATTTATGATGATCTGGATGATCCCAAAATTTAATTTTGAAATATGTTAAACCTACAGGCTCAGGATTTTAGAGGCTCCATAATGAGTCACATTAATACTGAGCTTATCTGAATATGCACTTCCATTTTTTGCAAAGATATTTGCTTTTGCTCTATTTTTTCATTTTCAAAAATCTTTATGAAATTCAAGTTTCTTATTTATATTTAATTACTTAAGTATGATTGTTACATGGTATGGACATAAAACGAACGTAACTTACAAGCCAGACTGGCATGATAAGAATCACTGTAATTCAAACCTAAGTTAAATTTTTACAAGAAACAAAGAGGCTTACAATGAAAATCGCTTTAATTGGTGCAACGGGTATGGCAGGTTCACGTATTTTGGAAGAATTGGTTTCACGTGGTCATTATGTCAAAGCTATTGCACGAGACACGCATAAAGTGGCAGATACTGAGCGGGTGATGGCAGTTAATGTCGATTTAAATGATCATGAGGGTTTAGTAGACGCTTTAAAAGGACAAGATGCCGTCATAAGTGCAGTTCGTTTTCAGGGTCTAGATGCTCATGCACTGATTCAAGCGGTGCGTGACTCCAAAGTAAAACGTTATTTAGTCGTGGGTGGAGCAGGAAGTTTAAATGCACCCCATCAAAATATTCGCGTTTTAGATACCCCTGATTTTCCTGAGGCATATAAACCAGAAGCAGAAGCAGCCGCCACTTTTTTGGATAAACTCAAAGAAGTAAATGATCTCGACTGGACTTTCATTTCACCTTCTGCCGAGTTTGGTCCAGGCAAACGTACAGGTGAATTTCGCTTAGGCAAGGATGAGCTGTTGGTAGGTGATGAAGGAAGTAAAATTTCAGCCGAAGATTTTGCAGTTGCCTTGGCTGATGAGCTTGAGCAAAACAATCATATCCAACAGCGTTTTACAGTCGGTTATTAAGATCATACAACGTGTTTTTTAAAGGAAGCGAAGGATTCGCTTCCTTTTTATTGGATCGGGATTGACAGTGTTTTAAAAAAAGCCCAACCTCAACAAAAATATAAATGAACTACCCACAATTCATGAATGGTCTCATCCGTTTTTTAAAGCATTACAATTTTAATGCGACGCTGGTTTATTGCTTTCAAATATTGATTGTTCTCACTGGCACCACATTGGGATTGCGCTGGCTCGGACATAATGAGCTGATCGTACCTGTTACATTGGGGGCGATTGCAACAGCATTGACGGACTTTGATGATCGTTTGAGTATTCGGCTTAGAAATTTATTTTATGTTGCCGCCTTATTTTTTGCTGTCAGTAGCATTTTAGAGTTTTTAGCCCCTTATAAATTTTTACTAATTTTATATTTATCCCTCTCTAGTGGTTTTCTGATTTTACTGGGTTCACTGGGTCAACGTTATGCGACCATTTCGTTTGGCACTATTTTACTTTCGGTATATAGCCTTTTTGGTTTAGGTGAATATCAGCATTGGTATCAACAGCCAATTTATTTTGTTTACGGCGTAGTGTGGTATGGTTTCACCTCAATTGTCTTTTTTCTCATAAAACCGACGCTTCCCGTTCAAGACAATCTTTCACAAGTATTTAGTCATTTATCTGATGTACTCATGACTAAAGCCCGCTTATTTGACCCAGATAATAAAGATAATGTTGAGCCATTATTATTCGAACTCTCAACTGAACATGCGCAAGTGGTTCATTATTTAAATATTAGTAAAGCATCCTTATTAACACGACTCAAAGCATCACGAGTCAATAAAAATAGTATTTATTGGCTACATTTATATTTTGTAGCGCAAGATATTCACGAAAAGGTGAGTGCCAATTATTTACATTATGAACAGATCCAGCAAAACTTTAGTCGTAGTGATCTCATCTTTCGGTTCCAAAAGAATATTCGGTTATTGGCACTTTCCTGTCAGCAATTATCTGAATGTATCTTAGGTAATGAAGCATTTACGCCCAGTCTTGATCCGACGCATGCGTTACAAAATCTGGAGCTTTCCCTACAGGACTGGATTCAGGATCATCCCCATAATACCGAAGTCAAAAATCTGCAATTGATTGTAAAAAATTTGAAAGATTTGCACGATCAACTGAGTCACTTACAAAATGTGCAATTTACCTATGCTTATCGTTTTGAACAACATGTCGATAATTTAAATCTACTGGATGATGACATTCATGGCTTTAAAGATTTATGGCTTAAATTCAAACAACATTTAACGCCAAAGTCTGCCCTATTTCGCCATGCAACGCGTATTGCTTTTGTCTTTGCAGCAGGCTCACTGGTTTCACTTTTACCATTTGCCCAAAATGGTTATTGGATTGTTCTAACCAGTTTATTTGTCTGTCAGGTGACATACTTTGCGACCAAAAGTCGTTTAAAACTACGAACGTTAGGCACATTACTTGGTGTGATTTTAGGGCTGCCGATTTTATATTTTGTGCCCAGTGTCGAAGGCCAACTGATCATTACGATCATTTGTGGCGTGTACTTTTTCTATCTGCGTCAAAAGAAATATGCTCTTGCGACGTCTATGGCAACCTTGATGGTTTTACTAATTTTTAATTTAAAAGGATTTGGTTACAGTATTATCGCTCCCCGAATTATGGATACTCTCATTGGCTGTGCCATCGCATGGTTTGCCGTGAGTTTTATCTGGCCCGACTGGAACTTTCGCAATATTTCTAACAATATTAAAAAAAGTAGTCATGCCAGTATGACTTACTTAAAAGCGGTACTGGATCAATATCAATTTGGCTGTACCAATAGTGTTGAATATCGCACGGCAAGACGGTTGGCACATAATGCACAGACTGAACTCTCCAGCATGATTTCCAGCTTAAGTGCTGAGCCGCACCCGAATCAGGAATTGATTCATTCTGCGTTTCGATATTTGGTTTACAGCCATAGTCAACTCAGTTATATCTCAGCATTAGGGAGCCACCGTGAAAAAATCGATGATCAGGACGTTATGGATTTACTAATTTGGTGCACTCAAACACTGCAACAGACTTTATTGGAACAAAAAATACTTCCTACTCAAGAAATAGAGCGCAAGTTATCAGAAATTCAGCACCTTTCTGAACAGAATTCGACGTCGGATTACCTGATGCTAATTTTAAAACAAATCAGTTTATTGCTTGAAACTTTACCTGAATTATTGATGTTGCAAAATAAACTACTCACTCTAGAAATTAAATAAATTCCGTTTTTGTTTAGCTTTAGATCGATCTGGGCTACACTCGGATTTTGTTTATATTTTAGAGCAACGTATGAACGTAAACACTTTACGCATTGTTGGATTCTTAGAAGGCCTATCTTTTTTATTGCTCCTCTTTATTGCGATGCCACTCAAATATATTTGGGATAATCCGCTTTGGGTCAAATATGTCGGTATGGGACATGGCCTGTTATTTATTTTATTTCTATTGGTCTTATTGGTGGTATGCCAGCGTATGAAATGGTCGGTTCATATGTTTATTCTCGGCTTTATTGCTTCTATCTTACCCTTTGGCCCTTTTGTTTTTGATCATAAATTAAAACGCTATAGCCCTCCTGTTTCCGATGCATAAAAAAAGGCGAATCCGTGGATTCGCCTTTTTTAAAACTGTCCTTCCTGATGGCGCTGTTGCATCACATCTATCAATATCTGTTTGGGTTTGACAAACCACATAACAATCAAAACTAAACATGCCAAACTAAATGCCATGATATGAAAATGTACATAGAGCTCACGCACCATTTCAATCATCATAAAAAAGCTCAGCATCAATAACATAGATACTGCTGCAGCCACTGTTCCTTTACTAATTTCAGATGACATCAAGGCAAATCGATACATTACTGAAAAACTGATACCCTCACCAAAACTAATCAACGTCATGCCAACTAATAGACAGAGCACCAAATACTGTTGCCAAATTGCACCAATGACTAAAATAAGCGTGCCTAATAACATAATTGGCAAACCCATTAAAATGGTTTTTCCTAAAGGATAACGGTCAATAATTTTAATCAACACTATATTTCCCAGAATCAGCCCGATAAATACCGGAAACTGCGCCAAACCATATTGCACACTACTAAACTTGAGTTCTTCGACTAACATCACAGGTGACAAAGCAATCCATAGCATCAGAGGTAAGCTCACCAAAGGTAAGGCCAGTGTGAGACCTAGAAACTTTTTATCAGTGTAGATTTTTTTAAAATCATCAAATAGATAAATAAAGGGTTGACGAGTCACACTCTGCTGCTGACTCGGCATTTTTGCTTTTAGCCCAAACCAGCTAATAAATGCCAACACCGCAATCGCAACAAAACCCCAGTGCCATGATACATAATCAATCATGAATGCACCTAGCACAGGCCCAAGCAACGGTGCAAGTAAGGAAATATTAGCCATTAACGCCATGACTTTAATGGCATCGCGTTCTTCAAAGCTTTCCTGAATTGCGGCATACCCGACCGCCGCAATCACCGTCAGTCCAATTCCTTGTAAAAAGCGCAAGCTTAGAAATTGCGCCATATTCTGCGTTAATAAAATCAGCAGACAGCAAATACCAAAAAATAACGCACCACTCAGTAAAACTTTTTTACGCCCTAAACGATCCGAAAGTGGGCCGAGCAACCAAGCCACGCTTGCACCACCCAACAAATAAAAAGACATAGACGATGGTACCCATGTAGAACTGACACCAAAATCCTGTGTAATGGCCAGCATTGCTGGCTGAATTAAATCATTGCCAATATAAACCGCAAGTTCAAACAGAACTAAAGCCAGCGGAAACATTAAGGTCTTACGATTTAATGTTGTCGTTTGCATATCTTGCATTTTGATCTACTTATTCAAGATGTCTGTTTAATGCTGAACATTATTTTTGATCAATATACGCCAGCCCAATGACAAACACTGAGTTTTAAAAAGTTGGATTTTTAATGTGCTGAACACTCAGCAATAAAACACTGTATTCACAAAGTGTCTAAATTTTGAGGAGAAAATAACAACGTGAGATTTGGTAAATGCACATTACCATGATTTATGAAAAAATCTGGCGTCAACATAGCATTTTTTATTTTAAGCGTCGATATTAAAGTGTTAAATAAGAGATAACACTATTATTTCATTCATATTTTTTTAATACTTCGCCCCCAATTATGCTCTATATAACTGTGGTTAAACACGAAGTTATCCACAGTTTGAGTTAAAAAACAAACACAAGGATGACTTATGCCTTTTTATTATTGACTTTTAAGCAATAATATTTTGCATATTAATGCATTTTTTAAAAACAATAAACACCCTATAGTCATCCTCATTCATTTTAAAAATTAGGTATTCCCGTGAGTCATATTTTCATCGTAAACGGTGCAAAAGCGTTTGCACATTCCAATGGACAATTAAATGATACTTTGACAAATCTGGCACAGAGTCATTTAACCCAGTTAGGTCATGATGTCAAAGTGACGCGAGCGGACAGTGATTATGATATCCAAACTGAAATTGAGAAGTATGTCTGGGCAGATGTGGTGATCTATCAAATGCCGGGTTGGTGGATGGGCGCACCCTGGACCATGAAAAAATATATTGATGACGTATTTACCATCGGCCATGGCGTACTGTATGCCAGTGATGGACGTAGCCGTTCGGATGATTCTAAAAAATATGGTTCGGGTGGATTGATTCAAGGAAAAAAATATATGTTGTCGTTGACATGGAATGCTCCAATTGAAGCCTTTAATGATCCTGATCAATTTTTTCACGGCGTCGGCGTAGATGGAGTTTATCTTCCTTTTCATAAGGCAAACCAATTTTTGGGAATGGACTCACTCCCCACTTTTATCGTCAATGATGTGATTAAAATGCCAAACGTGCCGAGCTATCTGGACGCGTATAAAGCCCATTTAGATCAATTTTTTAAAACTGAAGATTGAGAAAGAGAATAATATGCTGACAATTATTGCAGAAATCCATACTCATGCAGGTTCTGAGCATCGTCAAGCGGTGCTAGATGCCTTTCAAAAAATCATTCCAACAGTGTTGGCAGAAGATGGCTGTCAGGGTTATGAAACTTTGGTTGATCATCTTCCTGCAATTAACATGCAAGTGCAAGATGACAATTCGATTATGATGCTGGAAAAATGGAAGAGTACGAAACACCTAGAAGCACATATGCAAACAGAACACATGCGGCAGCATTTCAATCTAATTAAAGATCATGTGGCAGATGTGAACATTCGTATTTTAGAGCGTGGAATCTAACTGCTAAAAAATATCAATAGACGTAAGCTTCTACTGATAATAATGCTGTTTTAGATGACGACTATATTCTGTTAAATATGCGTCCAAACCTGCATGATGATCCGCCTTTTGCATTGATTTTGCTGTCAACTGTTCAATCTTTGTTTCCAGTAACCGAAGTATCGCGGCTTGTTCTGTTTCAGGCAGTTGTGCCTTTTCTTTTTGCCGCTTTTTAATTTCCAGATAGTTCTCAGCCCAATGACGTAACGGATCATTTGAATCTACTTGTGCAAACAAATCAGTAATAAGCAATTCAGGCAGTTGCTGTTGGGTCGCTAACTCTGCTGACATCAATCCACGAATTGAATAAAATACCTTCTTATAAGTAAAATTATCTGCAGTTTGCATTACTTTCATGCCGCCTTTTGCCAATGATAAATAATGGTGATACAAGGCACTATACTCAATTCGCTCAAGCAATCCTTCACGAAAAGTCTGCCATTCTGGAAATGCATTAAAATAAACAATATGTGCTCTCACCCACTCCAGAACCGTTGGGTTACTTTTTGCGAGTAGTCCAAACATTTTATCCAAGTCATAAGATACAAAATCAAAATCGCCATCCATGATTTCGATCAGATCACGATACTTTTTATAGTCAAAATATTGATTTTTACTGGCTAAATGAAAGCCACGAACATCATAGTCACTATCAGGACTTGCCATGCCCCATAAGCGACTACCACTTTCAATATAAAATAATGGAATGTCTTGGCGCTGTTGAAATAATTTTTCGATTTCATGATCAATATTCATTGTTATAAATTTCTCATAATAAAAAAGCGCATCTTTCGATACACTTTTTACCTAAATTTTTCTATTTATTCAAGTAATAAAGCCTAATCCATTAAGAACACATCTGTTTCTGAAAACCTCGCGTATTCTTCCCTCTAGCACATTGATAACTTTGCTGTTTGTTTTGCAACTGCCACTTTTTATCATCTAACTTAAATAGATATTCAGTCTTGATCGCGGACACCGAATCATCCATCAAACCTGTTTGAATTACAGTAATTCTGGAAACAGTTGGCGATTCAACACGATTAAATACTTGTTGAATCGACGCATTCTGATGTTCTTTAGTAATCTCAGGTTGTGCTTTTAAAACCTGTTGCATTGGGCTTTCTCCGCCACCGAATGACATGAGTTTTGTTGTAGTCGCACAACCCATCATCAATCCCAAACATAATCCTGAAATCGCAAGTAAACGTAACATCTTTTTCACACATCTAATCAATCAAAAGGCGTAGCTTTATGATGCTACGCCAATGCCAATTACACTGTAGAAACTATGTAGCTTCTAGAAAATGCTGACCTTATAAATCAAATAATTTACCCGGATTCATAATCGCATTTGGATCAAATACCAATTTCAAAGCCTTCATATATTCAATTTCTTCTGGTGAACGCGAATAGTTTAAATATGGTTTTTTGGTCATACCTACGCCATGTTCAGCAGAGATTGAACCATCATATTTTTTCACAGTATCGAACACATATTTATTAACAATCTGGCATTTAGCAAAGAATTCGGCTTTGCTTAAATTTTCAGGTTTTAAAATATTTAAATGCAAGTTACCGTCACCGATATGACCAAACCAGCAGATTTCAAAGTCAGGATAATTATCCTGTACAATTGCATCAATTTCTTTAATAAATGCAGGAACATGTGTAATCAATACTGAAATATCATTTTTGTAAGGGATAAACGGCGCAATTGATTCAGAAATGTCTTCACGTAAACGCCACAAGCTTTCAACCTGATCCAGACTTTGACTCATCACACCATCAAGTACCCAGCCTTGTTCCATGCAATGTTCAAAGATCTGCATAGCTTTATCCATAATCGGTTCATATGGCGCTTCAAATTCAAGCAATACATAAAATGGACATTGGGTTTCAAATGGGCGTTGGACATGGCCACGATCCAGCACTTTTTGCATCGCAAGTTCACCAAAGAACTCAAATGCAGTCAGGTCAATTTCTTTCTGGAAAGCGTGTAGTACTGGCATGACAGCATCGAAATCAAGCACCCCCAAAACTAGAACTTGTAAGTTTTGTGGTTGTCGTTCCAGTTTAATTTCAGCTTCAGTCACTAAACCTAACGTTCCCTCACCACCAATAAATAGATGTTGTAGTGCATAGCCTGTGGCATTTTTAACCATGCCTTTATTTAAGCGTAAAATGTCACCTTTGCCTGTAACCACCGTCAGACCTAACACCCAATTGCGAGTCATGCCGTATTTTATGACTTTAATACCGCCGGCATTGGTGCCAATATTCCCCCCTATCTGGCTCGAACCTGCTGATGCAAAATCAACTGGATAATACATCCCCTGTTCTTCAGCATAATTCTGCAATTGCTCAGTCACCACACCTGCTTGCACACGTACCATACGATCTGCTGGGAAAAATTCCAGAATCTGGTTCATCTTGTCCATACTTACGACAATTTCACCATTGGTCGCAACTGCACCTGCGGATAATCCTGTGCGTCCACCTGATGGTGTAATAGCAACATTAAACTGATTGGCCAATTTTACGATGGCTTGAACTTGCTCAGTAGTCGATGGAAAAACGATGACTGATGGGTGTGGATCAAAATGCTTGGTATGATCGCGTCCCCAATTTTCGAGACTATCCGCATCGGTTTTTATACGGTTTTCACCGACGATTGCAGTTAATTGGGTAAGTAACTCAGGTGTTAAAGCGACTGGAGCATTCATCGTTTACAGGCCTAGCAAGAAATAAACAGGTGGGTTTAGGAAATTTGGGAATGCTATTAAAATCAATTGCACGTCTTGCAAATTTCTAAAAGCTTTTTAGATTCTACCAAAAATCAGCGTTTATTTTACATGTAAGCACGGGCTGGATAAAGCATCGCTTAAAAATGCAGTCGCTACAAAATGTGTTGAATCCACAGCCAAACCGCCAATATTCCTCTCAACGCTAAACACAGCTTGAATGAGATTGTCAATAAACTGAAATTTATTCACCTATTGAGTCCATATCGTCTATTTATAACGCATAAACAACTGGCATGACTTGTGATATAATTTCGCGACTAAATTTGGCCTTTGTAGCGGAGCCGTAATGAGCCAACATCTATCACTACCTAAAGATAAAATTCGTTTCTTATTGTTAGAAGGCGTTCACCAAAATGCCATCGATACCTTAAATGCAGCGGGTTACACCAATATCGACTACCATAAAACTGCACTTGAAGGCGAAGCTTTGAAAGAAGCTGTCAAAGATGCACACTTTATTGGTATTCGTTCGCGTACTCAATTAACTGAAGAAGTATTTGAAGCCGCGAATAAATTGATTGCGGTCGGCTGTTTCTGTATCGGAACAAATCAGGTTGATTTAAAAGCAGCGATGTCACGTGGGATCCCAGTTTTCAACGCCCCGTATTCAAATACGCGCTCCGTTGCAGAGTTGGTACTTGCTGAAACAATTTTGTTGTTGCGTCGTGTGCCAGAGAAATCAACAGATACACATGCAGGTGGATGGAATAAATCTGCTGTGGGTTCTTTTGAAACTCGTGGTAAGACTTTAGGTATTGTCGGTTACGGTTCTATTGGTTCCCAACTTTCTGTATTGGCAGAAAGCCTAGGTATGAAAGTCATTTATTTTGATGCTGTCACAAAGCTACCATTAGGTAATGCGCGTCAGGTTGGCTCACTAGATGAACTTTTAGCGACTGCTGATGTAGTCACTTTACACGTTCCAGATGTGCCTTCTACTCGTAACTTTTTCAAAAAAGAACAGTTTGCAAAAATGAAAGAAGGCGCAATCTTCCTAAACGCTGCACGTGGTACATGTGTCGTGATTGAAGATCTGGCAGATTCTTTGAAATCTGGTCATCTTGCAGGTGCGGCGGTTGACGTATTTCCGAAAGAACCTAAAGCCAATGGTGAAGAATTTGTTTCTCCATTGCGTAACATTCCAAACGTAATCCTCACTCCACATGTGGGCGGTTCGACTATGGAAGCGCAAGCCAATATTGGTCTTGAAGTTGCTGAAAAATTTGTAGCGTATTCTGATAAAGGTATGACTCTTTCTGCGGTGAATTTCCCAGAAATTGCATTACCATTGACCGAAGGTAAACATCGCCTATTGCATATTCACAAGAATATTCCGGGTGTTTTATCTAAAATCAATAATCTGTTTGCAGAGCAAGGCATTAACATCTCTGGCCAAAGTTTAATGACCAAAGGTGATATTGGCTATCTTGTGATGGATGTAGATGCATCGGCATCTCAGGAAGCATTAGATATGTTGAGTGAAGTCGAAGGGACTATCCGCGTTCGTATCCTGTTCTAATCAAATCCTTGATAAAAGGCCACAGCATTGCCTGTGGCTTTTTTATATCAAGATGAATTATGATGATATAAAATATACCGTTTGTTCAAAATGTCGTTATCCAGTCCAAAGTCACAATTACAGGCACTCATCTTTTTGCTTGTCGCGATGATCTGTGTACAGAGTAGTGGTTCTCTCGCAAAAATCTTATTTCAAAGTTATCCCGTTTTGACAGTTTCAGCCATGCGTCTATTTTTTGGGGCGCTGATTTTAGCAATCATTTTTCAGGCATGGAAAATTGAATGGCAGCAGGTTCGTTGGAAAGCCATTATTAGTTATGGGATTGCACTGGCTGGAATGAATGCGCTGTTTTATTTATCATTACAACGCTTGCCTTTAGGGATTGCGGTAGCGTTTGAATTTGTGGGTCCCCTTAGCATTGCTTTATATTATGCGCGACAAAAGTATGATCTGATCTGGGTATGTTGTGCGATTTTGGGCTTACTCTTATTGTTTCCATTTCATCAAGCCAGTCATCATCTTGATCTCATCGGAATTGCATTTGCATTAGCTGCAGGGGTCTGTTGGGCCTTATATATTATTGCGGGGCAAAAACCTTCAGGTATATCAGGGAATCACACAGTATTTTTAGGCATGAGCGTAGGGATGATCATTTTACTCCCCATTGCGTTTATGACAGGTTCGGTCGCTCATGTGTTTGAACTTCCCCATATTTTTTATTTTATTGCGCTTGCAATTTTAGCCAGTGCCTTGCCTTTTTCGCTGGAAATGCTGGCATTAAAACGACTGACTGCTCTTAGTTTTGGCACGCTAATGAGTATGGAACCTGCTGTTGCTGCATTTTCAGGATTTATCTTTTTAGGTGAAAAATTGATATGGAGTCAATGGCTTGCTTTAGCGACGATTATTACTGCTTCAGTGGGTTGTACAGTAACAACTCAACGAGCCAAAAGTACCGATACGATTTCTTGATGAAGGTCTTATTTATTTGGATATGGATTTATTCGAGATTTTATTAGACAGATTATTTTAATCCCTTTTATACATTTACTTATGTTGAGCCTTAATCATGCCTAACACCCCATTGATTGCTGTTATTGCCATGTTGCTGTCGATGATGTGTTATCAGATTAGCGCATCTTTTGCCAAACAACTCATCGCCGTACTGGATCCTTTAAGTGTTACCATTTTAAGACTCTGTTTTGCCTCGGTTTTAGTTTTTTTCATGTTTCGCTCATGGAGGATTTTAACTAAACTCTCCACACTCAAATGGCGAGATTTACTCGGTTATAGCGGTGCATTAGGTCTAATGAATGTGCTGTTTTATATGTCACTGGGCAAACTTCCACAAGGAATCGCGGTCGGGCTTGAATTTATTGGCCCACTAGGACTAGCCTTGCTTTCGATTCAACAACGGCGTGATTATATTTGGGTCTTTTGTGCAATTTTAGGTATCGCCCTGATGGTGCCGTGGCAACAGGCGGCACAGGCTAATTTTTCCATCAGTGGCGCCGCTTTTGCACTTGGCGCTGGCTTATGTTGGGCATTTTATATTTATTTTGGTCATAAAGTAGTACGTCAAAACATTGGTATGCATGCATTAACCATAGCAATTAGCCTTTCAGCAGTAATTCTGCTTCCCATCGGTTTAGTACATCAACCTGAGCACCTAATCAATCCTGCACATTGGCCCAAAGCATTACTGATCGCCATTCTAGC
Organism: Acinetobacter sp. S54; assembly: GCF_016624945.1. GTDB lineage: Bacteria > Pseudomonadota > Gammaproteobacteria > Pseudomonadales > Moraxellaceae > Acinetobacter. Next base: position 32,297 of record NZ_JACVUI010000014.1, read on the forward strand.
TACTGCGATCCCCTATGCATTAGATTTATTTGCGCTTAAAAGACTGACCAAACTGAGTTATGGCACACTTTCTAGTCTTTCGCCTGCTTTAGCTGCACTTGCAGGTCTGGTTTTACTCAGTGAAAATATTACGTTATTACAGTGGATCGCATTAGGTTTTATTATGTTGGCTTCCATTGGGGTAACGTTTCGTGCATCGGGTCAGGTAACTGACACTGCCAGTTCCTGACTTTATGCAATTTTATAAAATATTATTGATATTTTTACTGGGGCATCAGGCGAGTTCATTGTTCTTATACTTTGCATATTCTTTTAAATATTGCTGACCCAGTTTTTCTTTTTGCTTGTCATCTAAAATTTTTCCTGCCTGTTGGAAAAATTTATGCTCTTCTTCTTTTAAATGATGATGAACGACTTCACTTAATTGTTTAGCAATCGCTAACCAACTAGGGCTACTCATATCCGTTTCTTCAAGCTGCTCAACCAACTCATCCATTTCATGATGTTCTGATAATGCATGGCGACTAATATCCAGCCCAATATCATTAAACATCAAGGGAATATAAAGATAGCGATCTTCAGCAACCGAATGTGCCCACAGTTCATTTTTTAAGTTTTTAAATAATTGTTCTCGTTCTTCAGTATGTCCATGCGTTTGTACCAGTCGCTCTGAAAGTAAACGCTGATTTTCATGACTTTCCCGCAATGCTTCAAAAATATTCATCTATTTATAGATCCTATTCTGGCTATTATCATATGGCTAAATAAGAAAAAGGTAACCCTTTGGCTACCTCCAGTTTACTTTTTTGATGTGATAAAAAAAGATTATTGATGTCAAAATCTGTTTCAGAACGTTGCTTTAGCCATTAGCCTGTTACAAACATTTGATAACCAATACGACAGATGAGGATTGAAACTAAAATCAAAAAGATGATCCGGACAAATCCACTGCCATATTTCAGCGCAACACGTACACCAACAACCGAACCAATAACATTGGCGACTGCCATCATTAAACCGATATGAAAAATAACATGGCCTGTAGGCGCCAAAAAGCTAAGAGCGGCAATATTCGTCATAAAATTTCCGATTTTTGATAATGCTGAGGCATGCAAAAAATCAACATTCAAAAAGCGGATAAAGAAAAAAATAAAAAAACTACCTGTTCCCGGACCAAAAATACCGTCATAAAAACCAATGAGTAGACTGCCAATTGCAGCCAACACTAAAACTTTAGGAGTAATGCTTAAAGCGACATGGACTTGCCCAAAGTTCTTTTTAATCAATGTATAGATCGCAATAACGATGAGCATTACAAATACAAATGGGCGCAAAACAGATTGAGGAATTAATGACAGACAGGCCGCACCTAAAAAGGAGCTAATCAGTGCACAAACTGCGATCACTGCAAGCAGTTTCCATTGTAGTTTAACCCTGCGTACAAAGGTATATGCGGCAGAAGCCGTTCCAAAAACCGATGAAAGTTTGTTCGTTCCAATCACCGTTGCAGGTGACATTTGCGGAAAAGTACTCATAATCGCAGGAATCTGAATCAGGCCACCGCCACCTACTGCTGCATCAATTGCACCTGCACAAAACGCAAAAAAGATTAAGCTGAGTATGACTTCAATTTCCATCGGGGAGCTATGCCTATAAGTTTAAAATACGCTTCGGCACCAATCTTTTTTTATCGGTAATTTCAGCCAGACCCAAACATTGATCCTGATCAAACACTAGAACTTCAGGCGCAGGCCCATGTTCAATATTGCTTTCCTGACCATTGCAGAAGTATTTGTGGCGACCTTCAGGGATTTGAACTTTCGGTAAATATTCGACTGGTGCGTAGGCCGGCAATAATAGCATATCGCGAGCGGATTCATTAAGTTGCTCTAAATATTCAATGCTATATTCTGGAATTAATTCAAAATGCCCCGTCTGAGTACGATGTAACTGGGTTAAATGACCACCACAACCGAGTGCTTCACCAATATCTTCACCTAATACACGAATATAAGTTCCCTTAGAACAAGTCACATCCAAGGTTAAACTTTCTGCATCAAAATCAATTAATTTTAACTCATAGATCGTCACAGGGCGGGCTGCACGTTCAATTTCAATACCCTGTCTTGCCAACTCATACAAAGGACGTCCGTCGCGCTTTAAGGCTGAGTACATAGGCGGTACTTGCTCAATCTCACCACGGAACTGATTTAGTACTCGCTCAATACTTTCACGGGTCAATACTGGAACACTTCTGGTTTGTAGGATCTCCCCTTCCACGTCACCCGTTGAAGTGGTTTGTCCGAGTTTGACTACAGTTTGATAACGCTTGGTTGAATCTAATAAATAATGCGAAAACTTGGTGGCTTCTCCCAGACAAATAGGCAATAAGCCTGTGGCCAATGGATCAAGTGCACCTGTATGCCCCGCCTTCTGTGCCCGAAACAACCAGCGAACTTTTTGTAGTGCCGCATTTGAGCTAATTCCTAAAGGTTTATTCAACAGAAAAACACCACTTAAGTGGCGACGAGGAATTTTTCCAGATTTAGCGGTCATGTGTGTCCAGTGCAAGGCAGTCAAAACTGCCGCCATGTTATCAAATCCGCTTATCCATTTTTACAGTATTTTATGTTTAGTGTGCTATTTTTATGAATGGATTCTTTAAATCTACTAAAACAAAAAATGAAATAGGGATGGATCTCTAGATGCAAGGATTTCGCAATCATTATGTTTGGATCACTATTGGTTTTATTCTTCTGCTCGTGATTGGTTTGGTATTCTGGCTTAAACCTCAGCCCGCCAATGGGTCAATATCTACTCAGGAAAACTCAAAGCAAAAGATCATCGGGCAAAGTGCTTTGACGCCATCATCCCCTTTATCAAATTTAAGCTCATCAACATTCAATAGCCCGAGTCAGGCAGACACCCAGATTAACTGCCAGCTTCAGCTGGATAATCACAATAGTTTAATCGTGAATGAGCAAACCAAGGATTGCTTTGAATATTTTATTAGCCAGTATGGCGAAAAAAGTATTCCCCAAATTGACGCTGATTTTAAAAAGTATTTACAGGGAAATTATCAACAACCTGCTTTATCCCAGATTCAGGATCTTTGGAGTCGTTATTTAAAATATCGCCAGCAGCTTGGAGAACTCACCCCACCGAATTTAAAACAGGATGACCCAGCTTATTATCGTGCAATTTTTAGCAATATGAAAAATCTACGCCAACAATTTTTCTCCGCTTATGAAATTTCGGGACTGTTTGGGAGCGAGGATATTTATCATGAATACACACTGAACCGTATGGCAATACTGGATGATAAAAATCTCTCTGAAAGCGATAAAGCCAAACGTTTAAAAGCACTATTCGATCAACTTCCTCAAGATTGGCAGGAAAACCTACAACAGACTACAAAACTTGAAGAACTGAGACATTTAACTCAAGCAATTCAAGAGCGTCATGGCTCTCCAAGTGAATTGCGGCAGATGCGTTTGAATCTGGTGGGAGCAGAGGCTACCCAACGTTTAGAAACATTGGATCAAAACCGTGATAGTTGGAAAAGTCGAGTTAATCAATATCTAGATCAGCGTGACAATATTTTAAGTAGCAGTATGTCTGAGGCGGCCAAGCAACAAGCCATTCATCAATTACGCCAGCAGTCTTTTGACCAACCACAAGAGCAGCTACGCTTACAAACGTTTGAATCAGTTCACGATCAAGGCGGGAAATTACCTTTTTCCAATTAAAATAATAGTAATCACAGGAGGATGCCTTTTAAACCATTTGCTGGAGAGGACAGCCAGCAAAAAATCCAAAAACAAAAAAGAGGATAAGATCAAATGCGATCAAGATTATTCATAACAGGACTTCTCAGTTGCCTTGTAATCCAAAGCAGTTTTGCTGCGGAAGGGTTACAAAGTGCAGAAACAAAAAATGTTATTTCAGACTATGCCAAAACCAAATACCCTTTAGTATTTGTACATGGAATGTTTGGATTCAACCGTTTAGGTTCAGCCGAATTTGGGTTGGATTATTGGTATCAGGTATTGCCCGATTTAGCCAAAAATGGGGCAACTGCCTATGCGACACAGGTTTCACCACTTGAATCCACAGAAGTACGTGGTGAGCAACTCCTACAGCAAGTCGAAGAAGTCGTTGCACTGACTGGAAAAAACAAAGTCAATCTCATTGGCCACAGTCATGGCGGTCCAACAGCACGTTATATTGCAGGGGTCAGACCAGATCTAGTTTCCTCAGTCACTAGCGTAGCGGGTACAAACTTTGGCTCTCCTGTCGCTGATTTGGTTCAGAACGTGCCGTTACTCAATACTGCACTGGCTGCTGCGGTAGATGCTTTAGTTTCGCCTATTATTAGCTATGCACAACTTCGGTCTAAATTGCCCAGTGATTTTAAAGCATCTATTCGTAGTTTATCTGCTCAGGGGGCAGCAGAATTTAATACTAAATTTCCACTCGGCTTGCCATCCAAAGCTTGTCAGGATGGGCCTGCAACGGCCAACGGTATTGCATTTTATTCATGGACAGGTGCTGCACAAACTACCAACCTCCTAGATCCTGATACCTTACTTACTTCAATGGGCTACGTCGCATTTAGTGGTCAAAAGAATGATGGTCTGGTGAGTCAATGCAGCAGTCGACTCGGAAAAACCATTCGAGATGACTACTATCATAATCATTTTGATGAAGTGAATCAGGTACTCGGGTTACGCAGTGTTTTCTCGGCAGATCCTGTGTCGCTTTATCGTCAACATGCTAATCGTCTTAAACTACAAGGTTTATAACAAACATAAAAAATGCGCCAGATTCGGCGCATTTTTTTGCTTGAAAACAAAGTTAAGATTAACCTTGTTTACGTGCTGGCAATTTTTCACGAATACGTGCAGCTTTACCAGACAAGTCACGAAGATAGTAAAGTTTCGCACGGCGAACATCACCACGACGTTTCACTTCAATTTTAGCAACAACTGGAGAGTGAGTTTGGAAAACACGCTCAACACCAACACCGCTAGAAATTTTACGAACAGTGAACGCAGAGTTTAGGCCACGGTTTTTCTTCGCAATCACAACACCTTCAAATGCCTGAAGACGCTCACGATCACCCTCTTTTACTTTAACTTGGACAATAACTGTGTCACCAGGAGCAAAAGCAGGAATGTCTGATTTTAACTGTGAATTTTCAATTGCTTGAACTAAAGGATGTTTACCACTCATTGTGGAATCTCCAATATTTGCGGGAGAGAAGAGGTCTCTTACACCGCTGGGGATAGAGGCTAAAGCGCATATCAACCCGTTTAACTTTCCCTTTAAGACAAAACAAAACTGCCTTAACTTAAAGAGCCTATTTTTAACTTAAACCAAGTTTAAGCAGAACTCGAAGCAACGCTTCTCGTTGGGTACGGGGAAAAACAATCATCATGTTTGCTTATCGTCGTGCAAAAGCAAAGCTTTTACCTTCTGGCGGAGCTTTCACTCCTTAGGGCAGCCATCATTTAATCACTGCCATTCCCTCGTTCATCTTTGAGCCATTTTTTTTGCTGCTTACTCAACGTAACCTGCTCAAGCAACTCAGGTCTGCGCGCAAGTGTACGTTGATAACGTTGCAAAAAACGCCATTTTTCAATATTGGCGTGATGTCCTGATTTCAGTACCTCAGGCACATCTAGCCCTTCAAAATGGTCAGGCTTGGTATATTGCGGGCAGTCTAACAAACCATCCACAAAAGAATCCTGTATATGCGATTGCTCATCAGACATAACATCTGGCAGACGCCGAATAATACTGTCTAAAAGCACCATCGCTGGCAATTCACCACCCGATAAAACATAATCACCAATTGACCATTCTTGATCAATATAACGCTGGATCAAACGCTCATCGACGCCCTCATAACGACCACACAGTACAATTAAGCCATCGTATTGGACGAATTGTTGTACCGCCTGTTCATTTAAGGTTTTACCTTGTGGCGACATATACACCACAGGTGCATGAACACATCCTGCTTGGCTCGCAAGTTGTTTGGCATGTTGAATTGCTTTTGCCAAAGGCTCAGCCATCATCACCATACCAGGGCCACCACCAAATGGACGTTCATCCACTCGTTTATAGTTACCCTGTGCAAAATCACGTGGGTTGATACAGGTCACCTGTACCATGTCACGCTTGGCTGCACGACCACTAATCCCATATGCAGTAATTGCATCGAACATTTCAGGAAACAGTGTAATGACTGCAAAAAACATCGCAGACTCCTCTATTTTCCTACTGCGTTCGTACTCCACTACTTATTCGTAATTTAGTAATCTACGCCCCAATTGACGTAAATACGACCCGCTTCAAGATCAACACGCTGTACTACATCTTTATGCCAAGGAATCATGCGCTCTTCAGCATCCACACTATCCGCAGTGGCACGAACCACCATGACATCGTTGGCACCTGTTTCAAAAAGCTCATGAATCTGCCCAAGATTTACTTCTTGCTCATCTTCACTTAGTCCCAACACTGTAAGACCTTTGAGATCAGACCAGTAATACTCGTCCACATCTGCTTTTGGCAATTGTGATTTAGCAACCCAGATATTGGCACCTACCAGACTATCAGCAGTAGTGCGATCACTCACACCTTTTAAGCTCACAACCAGACCTTTACCATGCGGTTTCCAGCGTTTTACATCTATAGTTTGCCAACCTGCTTTGGTCTCGATGTACCAAGGCAGATAGTCAAACATATTGCTCATAGGTTCTGTATTGGAATACACCCAGAGCCATCCATTTAAACCATAGGCTGAACGTAACTGTCCAATCTGGATACGATCTTCGGGAACATTCAGTGCTGAGGTCATGGATTACCTACTACTGATTAAGCAGCAGTTGCAGCTTTTTTAGCTTGAGCAGCTAAAGAAGCAACACGCTCAGATGGTTGAGCACCTTGAGAAACCCAGTGAGCAAAACGGTCTGCATCTAAACGAAGTTTTTCTGCTTGACCTTGAGCTGTTGGGTTAAAAAAACCAATACGTTCGATGAAACGACCATCACGTGCATTGCGGCTATCAGTCACAACGATTTGATAGAATGGACGTTTTTTTGCACCACCGCGCGCTAAACGAATAACAACCATGATAAAAGCCTTATAATTCTTACGGATTATCCCTGTAGCCGACCATCGGCAACACTTCAAACCCCTTTCATAGAGGGCGATATTCTACGTGATATTTAAGCCAAATGAAAGATGCTTTTTAGAGTTATCCGCAGTTTTGAATTTAGAGTTTAACGGCCATCCCAGTTGGAGGTGGCAGAGGGTACACACGGGGTTCCATCATTCTTATCCGTTCCTTTAGTCCAGCAACGCTCTCCCCTATGATTCAATACAATATGCCCATCACCGAATTGACCAGCGTTTGTAATTGGAGTCGCTGTCAGTGTCCATGTTCCAGTTGTGACATTAGATAAGGCTAAGTCATATAGAGGAGTACTAGATTGAGGAATTTGACTAGATTGACCGATATCACTTAAGCTAATTGCTGAATCATTTGATTTTAGATAAGAAAAATTTACAATTTTATATTTTTGCAGTCTATTCGCAATATTTATCATATCTGCTTGCGCGTCAGTACGTTTAGTCTTATGAACATATTCTTGATAAGATGGATATGCTATTGCGGCCAAAATACCAATAATAGCCACTACTATCATTAATTCAATCAAACTGAACCCATAGCTCTTCATTACCATTCCTCCGAACCAATACCGCAGGTCGTAAATGTAATATTTGCTTGAGTTTTATTTTTACATTGTATACCTGTACTCGTCATTAAAAATGAGTAATTTTTTTCATCATCATTTAGCACACGAATTGCCCAATTTTGACCACTTGCTGTAGCGGCTGTTAATAATGGATTACCTACTGCCGCATCTCTAACTTCAAAAGCTGTAGAGGGATATCCCCCCTGTACTGTTCGTGCAGATAGATTATAACCAAGGTAGTTAAAGTTCCTAGATTTCCAGCGAGCAAGCTCACCTGCAATACGTTGAATTTCTTGTTGAGCCTGAGACGCTTGAGCACGGCGAACATACCCTTGATAGCTTGGAATAGCAATTGCTGCAAAAATTGCAACAATTGCTAGCACTGTCATTAGTTCTATCAAAGTAAAACCTTGTCTCTGGGATAAAATATGCTTCATAAATTACCCCTTTATTTTAGACTGGCACGTTCATACCAGCGTTGTGGAATTAAACACATTTGGGTTGCTTCGCCTTTACCCACTCCACCAGTCACTGTAATAGCCATACGTCCACCTGTACTAGCACAATAATTAGAAGCACTTGCCACTGGACCGTCATCAGTTCCTCCACCAGTTCCTCCACCAGTTCCTCCACTAGTTCCTCCACCACAATTATCACCTGTACAATTACCTACGGTCACATTATGGATACCAATGCCTATAGGTGCTCCTCGACTTCCTCCATCATCCACAGATGAAGATTTACATTGCCCATAAGGTAAACAGAATGAACTTAATAAGCTTTCTCCTTTAACACCCGCACCGCAATCTCCAGAAAGCCCTGGTTTACTGCTATCAAATGTCGAAACATATAAACGATAGTTCATTGCAAGCGGGGTACCAAACACTTTTTCACTTTGCAACTTATAGTCACTACACCCTGTTTTTGTTCCATCTATACCCGCAACACAGTTATCAAATTCATAATACCAACCATCTTTCCCTCCATAAGGAGCGATAAGGGTAGTATCGCTATAACGATTGCTTTCTGTCAGCTTGCCTAAAGTCGCTCGAGTAATATTCTGAGTATTTGAACTGCCTGTAGTAAATAAACTTTTTTTCGCTACATCTTTATCATAAATATTATAAACTGCATCATTATTAGTATTAGCAGCGCCTGTTGTATAGCTCACTAAAGGCTTACTACGATTACCACTTCCTATGGAAATGACCGCAAAAGTCTCACCATTATTACTATATATAGAGAATCCTGGCATATCATAAAAACGAGGGCTTTTACCACTATTTTCATGCAAGTTTAATAACCGAACAGGAGTTTTGGCGAAACTAGTTAAACTCGATGCGTTATTATCTAAATCGATACGGAACAGTTGCCCACCCAAATCACCAAAGTATAAATGGTCAATAAGATCATCACCATTTCGATCGACAGTACGAATTTCACTAACAACACTATATTTTAAATTTTCATTATTTGTGCCAATAGGTAAGGTAGATCCTGTACTCGTGTTTGCATTTGCGCTTGACCACCATAATAGAGTACCAGCTTTAATTGTATTGCCATTTTTATCTACGCTGTCTTCGGCACTAAACATATATATTCCAGCACCTTTCTTATTAGTTTGATCATAGCCATCGCTTTCATAGCCAGTGTCATAACCACCGCCAACAAACATCACTAAGGTACGTTTACCATTCCAATTTACATAGCCAAGTGCCGGTTTCGACCAACTTTGCCCCATATAACTGAGTGGTCCACTTGTTACAGCATCAGGATTAATATGGAATTTTAATGCAGGATTACTAATATTTGCCAAATCCAAAGAATAATAACTTCGGCCACCCATACGTAATCCACCAAACGCCAACTGTTTACCTTTCTGATTTGTTCCCTTACCTGTTCCTACAGTCAAATTTCCAGAACTATCAATAACGTATTCAGTATATAAAGCCCAAGGTCCATCTATACCATAGTAAAGATTACTCATTCCACCATTAGTCGAGGTGTAGTTAAGAAATGCTTGTTTTTGACTATCAACCATTTCATTAGGTACGAACGCAAATTTTTCTTGCCCCGTTTTAGCATCCACAACTTGCAATAAACCTTGTGTAGTACCAAACAATACATAGTCTTCCCGATTAGTTGATTCTATTTTCTTTGTAGTGGAGTTATATGCAACCTTACCTTTATTGGTTACTAATACTGGAAGTGAATGCATTACTGAACCAATTTGACGTAATTCAGCTGCCGTATTTAAAGAGGCGGCAGTAATCGTTGATGGATTAGCGGCATCAACCACGTATCCCAATAAACTAATTAAATAACCACGATCTGGATCATTCTGATAGGTAGTATCTGTTAAATAATCCAAATTAATTTGTCTTAGACTTGTTCCATCACCAAATGTTGCTGAAGTTCCTGTTCCAGTTGCTACGCGATTGGTAAACAACTTACGCTGAACTTTTCCATCTGTATCCGTACGCAATTTCAGTTGGGACCAAGCCCCACCTTTCGCTGAAAACTTTTTACTTCCAAATGTATTTTCATCTGCGTCAGCAATAGTGCTACTACTATCAATGCTCGTTGACCAAAAATCATAAGTAGCAGTTAATAATTTACCGCTATCGTCGTAAGTTGGGGTAATCAATCTACCTTTACTATCTGTAACGCTTGCTCCACTTCGGCCTTCTAACTTTCCAGATTCCGCAACTAAATATTTCTTTAAATTTCCCGCCCAGAGCTGATAACCTTTGTCTGGAGAAGGCTGAAATTGTTGGTAATAAGCATCATCCTGTAAAACAGCCGGATTCAGCATATCCTTTGGAATTGTTGGCGACCCCGTGGTCACTGATGGAATATCTGTATTTAAGTCACCTAAAAATGAATTAACACTATTAACAATATCTTGTGAACTATTTCCTGAATACCACCCCCCTTCTCCAATAATTCCCCAATATGCGGCTTTTTTAACATCTGTATCAATTGTACCTAATGCTGCAATATTTTGTGCCTGTGTTTTTGTTCGATCAAAAGAAGATAAGTTATTAAAATCAGAACCAAAACCAACAACGGCCGTTCTAATTTTTAAACCTGCTGGATTATTTACTGTATTTAATAAATTTTGTACAAACTTATGCATACAATCCCAGCCAGTATCAGAATCGGTACAGCTCAAAGTCGAACTTTTTGCAGCGGTTAAGGCATTTTTCATTAAAGACTGGGCACTTGTATTATTATTTGGTGCACCATCTGTAAGAACATATATCCCTTGTCCACTACATTGCTTAACCTCATCACTTTGCTGCAAGGAGTCAGGTTTTTTATAGAAGGTTTGATCGGTATTTTTGGTGTCAGTATAAGAATTTTCAAAACCACTATCCGTTGCTGAGGTCTTAAAGTCTTCGTTTTCATATACACAATTACCTGTAGTACTTGTACCACTTACTGGAACTGTACATGACGAGGTACTATACGGTACTGTAGCAGGGTTAGTTGTACCAGTTGAACCCCATGTAGTACAACCACTTGAGGTAAAAGCTGTACAACTTTGATAATACGGTGTTGTTCCTGTCGAAGTAGTACTAGTATAAACACCTTTATAATAATATTTTTTGCTTGAACTACCTGTATAATATAGCGTTGTATATGTTATTACTTTCCCACTGGTTGAACTGGAAGTACTTGCCGTGTAACTCGCAAGTGTTGCTGCCGTTGGTGCTGTAGTTGGTGTATAAGTACAATTAGAACTATTTGTACTACCACTCGCAGAAGCATTACCACAAGCAGAGTATGTCGTTCCTGAAGTGGTAATTACATCAGGATAATATCTAAAATACTTCGGAATATTTACAGTGGTTGTTCCAGCTGTCCTTGTTCCAAATAAATATGCTGCTGTTTCAGCATAAGCATTGGCCGTTGGCGTCCCCCCCCTTGCTCCCAATTGAGCGATTTCATTTAACAAAATCTGACGTTGTGAAACACCATTAACAATGGTACCTAATGGCCGTGCAGGTATACGTACTTGACCTGTGGTATTATCAGCAGTTAATGGTGCACCCGAACTATTAAAACTGGTTGGTCGAGAGTAAGTTGATAAACCAATGACCTTGGCATCATCTAAACGAATAATCCCTTTAGTTGTATTCCCATATAGCAAATCGAACAAACCGTCTTTAACGCGAGTAATACGGTCATAATATTTAGTCGTTGCTCCGGTTACATCTTTATAATAATAAGTAATTGTACTACTTCCACTACCACTACTTGTTGTGGACATATCTGTTGTAGACATATTGGAGCTAGAGATAGATGTTATACAATCACTCTGTGAGATCGAACCACTAGTACCACAACGATAATAAGCATAGTTGTTACTCCTATTACCAGTACGCTTATAATAGTAAGTTCTTGTTGTATCCGTTACATTACAATAATAACGCTTGTAGGTCGGTGAACCATTAGTCGAATCTTCACTACCACTACCATTACTACTTGGAGCGTCACAAGCCCCTGCATCATTTGTTAATTGCGGCGCCCCCATACTTCCCGAAATATCCAGCATAAACATTAGCGTAATTTGTCCTGATTTAGCTTCCTGATAAATATCAATATCGCTAGCCTGAACAACGCTGGTCATAATTAAACTGGTAGATATTGCCGCAATACTGGTCGCAAGCAATTTATGAGGGTAGGATTTTTTTAGTATTTTCTGAATCTGCTTCATTTTCCTTGCTCCTACTTATACAAAATCTTGCGCGATTAGGTATTCGGTAACTTGGGTAGTAAACGGTATATTTCGACGTGCCAAACATTCTGTCACACTATCTTTTGCCCCTGTAGCTGGCGTTATTCCTGATGGCATAGTGACTTCACTCATATGCGAATTGAGACATTCATCAATATCGGCCGATGACTCGCTAGAGAATGTCGGCATAATCGATACTGCAAATACCTTTACAGGCTTATTTTTTTCAAATTTTACGCCATTTGAATCGGTACCATATTGCATTGCATAAAATGGATCATTTTCTGATTGACTAGAAAACTTAACGGAAACCTGTGTCATTACTGCTCTACGTCCAGAAGTAAAAAAGTTCCCGCTTGAGGCAGAAACACTGCAATAGCCATCTTTACCTAAGGCGTCATTTGTAGGCTGGGTTTTTCCTGCTTCCCACATCATTAAGCTGGCTCGATTAATATCAAAAAAAGCGGACTCTTCCCCTCGAAAGCAGAACACCATTTCTTTATCTTTATTTGCTGCGCCATTGATATAACCAAACATGCCACTTGCAGTTAAGCTTTGAATTAAATTGTCTTCTCTTTCAACATTGAAAAAAGCACTATCTGAATTTTGTATTAATAACTGTTGTGCTTGACCATTTGTAGCAATACCTAGTGAAATTAAACTTTGTCGCACTGCAAGAGTCCCAATAATCATAATAACTAATAGCATAATCATTACTACAATTAAGGCCGCCCCGCGTTGAGATGAATAATGTCTCATTTCCCTCTCTCCCCAAAAGTATTACGCAATGCGATATTTTGCACGACCACTTGCCTCACATATTTTGGCGCGGATGCAGCTGGCGTTTTAACCTTAATAGATTGGTCTAAGACCTGAAATATTTGGCTATTATCAATAATGGCATCATTACCTGCAGGTTGAGCAGAACGAACTAATGCACCTAGTTGTATAGAAAGAATCCTTGGACGTGAACCTGCTGCAATATCCATATAATCCTTAAATGAAATATAGCGATAATTGGCACCACTCTGGACACCTAATAACACCCTAAAATAATCCACTCTTTTCATAATAATTTGCCCGGAAGTACTACCAAATAATCGAGTCCCCAGGGCGGAAGATGGTGCTCCACCTTCTACTTTTGTAACTGCTGGTGTTTCAGCAATGGCATAAAAACCAGCTTCACAAGCTAAAGCAAGCGGAGTATTAGGTTCATTAGATGCTGCACTAGCGTCTGATCTTAAAAAATAACGTTGAACAATCATTTGCTGACCAAAGGGAAGACCTCCCCCAGGATCTTCAACCTTAAATCTCAGTTCACGCCCTTCACAATCATAACCGCCTACCCACTCATCATCACTGGTAGCTGTTGAGCCTTTATCATCCAGAATATACTGCGGTCGATATTGAATAGTCAGTTGATCACTTGATAAACTTCCATCGGAATCGGTAACAACATTGGAGGCACCTGTCCATGCCGGCGCAGTGCCAGCACTCATCCCATTACTTCTAGATAGAAAATTAACCCCAGCACTATTTCCAACGATGGTGCGAAATAAATTACTTAAAGGCCTAGCAGGAGTATATGATCCATCTTTCGTCGCATTAACAGAAGAAGTTAAAACAACTCCGCCATAACTCGTCTGATCATTAATTTCAGAAACAGAGATATTTAAATTTGTTAGACGAATATCTCTTGTTATGTAATTTAAACCAAAGTTAGCATTATCCTGTAAATCGGTCATTCCTTGCTGGAGGGTATAACTACGTTGAGCCGTAAGAAATAACATTATTGCAGCAGCAGAAATCACTAACCCCAACGCTAGAGAAATCATTAATTCAATTAAAGTCAGTCCTGCTTGATTTTTTAGCATCAGTACATCTCCATAATCAAGCACGTTGAGACAGGATCATAAGCTGTACTGGTTGTACAATTTCCCTCCCCATTTGCTTCTCCATTAAGGGGAGCCGTATCCCCCCAAGCAATATAAACACAATTACGATTGTCATTGTTGCCAGGACAAGCAACTAAATTTACCGACATCCCTACTGAATGTGCTCTTGTAGTGATTTGAGCCACATCAAAATCAGCTAACTCTGTTACATTACAATCTGCGGTAAAACAATTTTTTGTCGAAGTTGTTTGGTTGGCTGCTGTTTTTATTTCAGTTTCATAAGTTGCCAATGCTCCTCGATTGACACGTACTCGCTCTGCTAAATCTCTTGCAAGATTCATTGCCTGAACTCGATAATTACTCTCGGATGTGGCCTCAACTGCACGGTATTGCAAAGCAATAAATCCTAATATGCCAATTGCCAAAATTAGTAACGCGACTAATATCTCTATTAATCCTACGCCACGTTGATTTTTTATAGTTATTAGCATGTTGAGCTCTCTGTAATATTTACTGTACCCATTAAAGATATATCAATACTTTTAGATTTATCTCCACCGCTTTTATTGCAAATCACAAAAGGCTTATTCTTAATATCTGCATCAAAATCTTTCACACCACCACTCAATAAAAAAGTAATTTCTGTCGGTGATCCAGATTTTAAAACTGCATCGCCTGTGGGTATCCAATATAGGGTTGTTGCAGTATCTGGAGTTTGTTCAGTTTTACTTAAATCGACTGTCATTTCTTTACGCTCTAACACAGCTTTTGAACGTGCCTGATTCAACTGAGATACAAGCTGCTGCGTACTTCTATTAAAATTTTGTGCCAAAGCCATATTCCTAAAAGAAGGCACCGCCATTGTCGCAATGACTGCTAACACTGCAATAGTGACCATTAATTCAATTAGCGTAAATCCTGAACCCTTAACCATTGTCCGCCCTACTTTTTATAACCGCTTTTTTTATGATTCTAGATTAACTGTTTTTTTTACAGAACCAATACAATCAAGATTAAGGGCGTAAAAAAACGGATGAGTAGCACTCATCCGTTTTTTTAGGTCTTTACTGGGTAAAAATTAAGCTTGAACCACTTGTATTCTTAACTCTTTTGGCAAGCTAAATGTAATATTTTCCTCTCGCCCATCTAACTCTTTTGGTGCTTCTGCTCCCCAATCTTGCAAACGCTGAATGACCTGTTTAATTAAAATTTCTGGAGCAGATGCACCTGCTGTTACCCCGATTTTATCCTGAGGTTTAAACCAAACCTGTTCAAGCTGATCTGCATTATCCACTAAATACGCCGATTTCCCCATACGCTCTGCAAGTTCACGAAGTCGGTTGGAATTGGACGAATTTGGAGAACCTACTACAAGCACCACATCGCACTGCGCAGCTAAATCGCGTACCGCATCCTGACGGTTTTGCGTAGCGTAGCAAATGTCATCTTTACGTGGTCCCTGAATATGAGGAAAACGTGAACGCAATGCATCAATGACTTTAGCTGTATCGTCGATAGATAAAGTAGTTTGTGTCACAAAGGCTAACTTTTCAGGATGTTTTACCGCCAGCTCAGCAACATCTTTTTCATCTTCAACCAGATAAATATCTCCGCCACTTTTTTTGTCATATTGTCCCATGGTGCCTTCGACTTCTGGATGACCTTCATGACCAATTAAAATCGCCTCTGTACCCTCACGTGCGTATTTAGTCACTTCAATATGCACTTTAGTGACCAAAGGACACGTGGCATCAAAGACTTTTAAGCCTCGCTGCTCCGCCTCAAGCTGAACAGCTTTAGAAACGCCATGTGCACTAAAAATCACGATCGAATCATCTGGAACTTGATCCAGCTCATCAACAAAAATCGCACCACGCTGACGCAAATCATCTACCACAAATTTATTGTGAACCACTTCATGACGCACATAAATGGGAGGGCTAAAACATTCAAGTGCACGATTGACGATTGCAATCGCACGGTCTACACCAGCACAAAAACCTCGTGGATTTGCCAATACGATTTGCATATGATCCTCAACAACTGACTGAAATGAACAATATTTTAAATTTTTAAGTGAGATAGCGGGCTAAAGTTGGTCTTCGACTCTTTAGTTTAAGCTGTCGGTACACTACAATAGCGAAGATATTTTATCATATCAGGAAAAATATCATGTCGGGTCTATTGTTTGTCGTTTCTGCTGCATCAGGAACAGGCAAAACATCTTTAGTCAAAGCCCTACTGGAGCGTGTCACCAATTTACACGTTTCCGTTTCGCATACCACCCGTGGACAGCGATCAGGTGAACTCGACGGCGTACATTATCATTTTACCACAAAAGACGCTTTTCTAAGCCACGTTGAACAGAGTGGTTTTATTGAATATGCTGAGGTTTTTGGTAACTATTATGGAACCTCACAAGCTACTGTAGAACAGCAACTTGCAAAAGGTCATGATGTATTACTCGAAATTGACTGGCAAGGTGCACAACAGGTTCGCCGGCTTTTCCCTGATTCCCGACAAATTTTTATTCTTCCTCCTAGCCAGTTTGATTTACGTCAGCGCTTATCCAACCGTGGCACAGATTCTGTTGAAATCATTGAGCATCGCTTGAGCTGTGCCGTTGAAGATATGCAGCAATATGTCAATTTTGATTATGTGATTATTAATGATGACTTTAATAAAGCACTGCACGACCTTGAATCCATTATTACTGCAAACCGCCTGACTTTGGCACAGCAAGTTTATCGTCATCAGCCTTTGATTGAACAGCTCATCACTCCGAATAACGAATAAACTTGAGTCTGCGCCCAATACATTTTATACTTCGCAGTCTAGTTGTATTTATAACCCGAGAATTTATATGGCACGCGTAACCGTTGAAGATTGTTTAGACCATGTAGACAACCGCTTTGAGCTTGTACTAGTGGCAAGCAAACGCGCGCGTCAACTGGCTCGTCAGGGCATTGAACCGACTGTAGAATGGGACAATGACAAGCCAACTGTAGTTGCATTACGTGAAATTGCTACAGGTCATGTCACTAAAGATATTTTAAAACAGCGCGATCAAGATTATCAAACGTCTAGTCTTGATTTAGCTTTATCTGCAAATAGCTTAAATCTGGAAGGCTTTTCTTTCCAATAAGCTTTTGTTCAGTGAAAAAGAGTGCTTATATAGCACTCTTTTTTATACCCGAAAATATAATAATCTGCGGCTTCACATTACAATTTAATTTTTCCATATTCATCTTTTTGTCATCAATTTTTCTCTATTCTTTATTTCAACCCAGCCATTTTGCTCAAAAATAAAACACTCATTACATTAAACTGCCTAAAAAAATGCATCTTGCCCATCAAAAATGGTGCATCTCAATAAAAGATTTGATACAACTGTAAGATTCGATTGATTCTGCCGATCTCTTCTATTGAAATTTACCAACGCATATTTTTTGTGAACAAATTGACAAAATTTGCAATATGCATTTCATTAAGAGATAGGTACATTCTAATTATTCACTGCAAATAAAGGTGCTCTATGCCAGGCGAAGAGGTCAGCCAAGCCAAGCGACAGCTCAAACTTATTATCGATGCCTATTTAAAAGTTGAGGATGTCGAGCGTGTGCTTGCTGCCTGTGATTTTGCCGATTTGGCACATACGGGCATTACCCGTAAAAGTGGAGAGCCTTATGTACTGCACCCTATTGCAGTATGCTGTATTTTAGCGCATATGCGGCTGGATGCAGAAACCTTGATGGCTGCGTTATTACACGATGTCATTGAAGATACGGAATATACTAAAGATGATGTTGCGGAGCGTTTTGGGCGTACCGTTTCAGATCTGGTCGATGGGGTGACTAAACTTACCCATTCAAGCGATAAACAATTTAATAAAGCAGCTTCTTTTCGTAAAATTTTACAAGCTACCTTACAAGATCCACGTGTCATTATTATCAAGCTAGCAGATCGCTATCATAATATGACCACGTTAGATGCCCTGCGCCCAGATAAACGCGCACGAATCGCACAAGAAACGCTCGATATTTTTGTACCTATGGCGCGTATTGTCGGTATGAATGAAATGGCGGATAACCTTGAATTGTTGTGTTATCAGAATCTAGATTTGGATATGTACAATAATGTACAAACAGCATTACTTGAAAGTAAACCCAAACGCTGTGAGTATCAGACTCAATGGGAAAAGCATTTAGCTGATTTACTTCTGGCCTACCAGTTAAATGGTCGAATTAAAAAGAAAAACAATAATATTGAATTATTACGTCATTTTGTGAAAAATGAAATTGATTTGCATGAACTGACGCATAGCCATGCCTTTGAAATTATTTTACATAGCATTGCCGATTGTGATCGTTTGGTTGAAGCGTTAAGGGAAAATTTCGAAGTATTACATTACGAAGATCATATTCGACGTCCACTTCCAGGTGGTAATCAATCTTTATTGATGAAACTCAAAGGTGAAAATACTACGCTGTCCTTAACTATTCAAACTGAGCTCATGCGTAAAGCAGCGCGTTTTGGTGTGGTACTTGGTGAAAATGCCCCACAGGCTTGCCGATCAGCAATTCAGGCTTCCATGCAGAATTTAAATACCCTGATTGATGATGCCTGCGCCAAAACTACATTTAATGATTTGTTGGATTATCTTCATCAGGAAAAGATCTGGGTGTACACACCACACGGTCACTTGCACGAATTACCACAAGGCGCAACCGTTGTTGATTTTGCCTATGCTGCTAGCTTATTTCTTGGCAATCATGCCGTAGGTGCCAAAGTTGATGGTGAAATTCGCCCCCTTTCTACTCCATTAACCAGTGGTCAAGTAGTCGAAGTTATTACCGATGTTTTAGCCACACCTAATCCAGACTGGTTAAGTTTTATTAATACTCAAAAGGCACGCCGCGCCTTACAAAATATTTTGCGTGATCAAGACATTGAGGAACAGCGCTTAGTTGGACAACAAGCTTTGAATCGTGCCTTAAAACTATTTAACCGATCCATCAATGATTTATCTGAATCGGACTGGCTTGATTTATTACAATGGCGTCATGTTGAGACCCAAAACGCTTTATTTGAACAGATTGCGGTAGGGGATCTGTTACCGCAACTGGTCGCTAATCATTTATATGTGCAACAAGATACAGCGCCCGTTGAAACACATGAATCCGATAGGTTAATTCAGGGAACTGAAGGGATTGATGTCAAATATGCGCATTGCTGCAATCCTGTTTTAGGTGATCCTATTCAAGGCCATTTGTCACGTCGCGGGCTCATTGTACATCGTGCACGATGTCATAATTTACTGCATGAACAGCATTTACATCCAGAAAATATTATGCCATTACATTGGCAATCCGATGATCTGGAAGATGTCAGCTTTAATGCGTATTTATGTGTAGAATTGGCGATGGATGATGAACAAGTCTCTGAGTTAATCTATTTATGTCGTAAATCGCATATCGGAGTAGAGCAAGTTTATCCTAATGCTGATTCTACCTATGCCAACATTGTAGTTAATAATCGAAAGCAAATTGCTCAAATCATCCGAGATTTACGCATGCAATTCAATTTCCCCCGTATTTCTCGCCTCGCTCTTCCCCCTTCGATTATGGAAAGCTCTCAAGCCAGTTAAAGCCCTCATTGCATGACTCAAACAGAATGAATTAATTCTGGATAATTCATGGATCGACCTTTTGTCCAGCCGCCGCATGGATTATGATGGGGAATAGTTTAGATTGAGGAAAAATCAATGACCCGTCAAGTGATCCATACTGAAAATGCACCTGCTGCGATTGGAACCTATTCTCAGGCAATTTTAGTGGACAACACGCTTTATTTATCGGGTCAAATTGGTTTAGACCCTTATAGCATGGAGCTTGTTGAAGGCATTGAAGCGCAAATCCGCCGAGTATTTGATAATTTAAAAGCAGTCTGTGAAGCAGCTGGTGGAACATTAGCGGATATCGCGAAATTAAATATTTTCTTGACTGATTTATCTAATTTTCAGTTAGTGAACCAAATTATGGGTGAGTATTTTGCGCAGCCCTATCCTGCACGTGCGGCCTTAGGAGTAGCAAGTTTGCCAAAAGGTGCTTTGGTAGAGATGGATGGTATCGTGATTATCAACTCATAATTAGATCAATTTGCAATCGATACCACCTATTAGGTGGTATTTTTTTATTCAAAATGGCAATGATCAAAATCCTCTTTTTAAATGAATTTCATTGACAAACGATAATAATTATCAATAATATCAGTTATCCCATTTCATAATGCGAATAAGTCTGATGTACGTGTGTTTATGTCGCGGTATTACCGATCAAGATATTAAAGATGCTGTTGCAAACGGTGCTGAAAGCTATCGTGAAATTCGTGATTTATTAGATTTGGGTACATGTTGCGGACGTTGCGCGCCAGAGGCCCGCAATATTATTAGTGATGAACTTGCTGAAATTGCTGCACGCATTTCAGTTGCTGCTTAAATTCTATTTTAAACATAATTATAACAATATCATCATGATCCCCAGATCATATTCTCCTCCCCGCTTGTGACTCTAAGCGGGTTTTATTTTTTCTCAATTTTATATTTAGTTGTTTTTGATTGCGATTTTCATTTGCTGTTCCATAAATTACTCGCTTGAACCCAAAATCTTGATTAAACTTAGCTTAAAAGATGGCCTTGAATCTTACTGTCGGGTCAAAACTTGTTTTGGGAGTCAGCACAATGAAAGGCAATCGTGAAGTTATCAATCAACTCAATCAGGTGCTTTATCATCATTTAACCGCCATTAATCAATATTTTTTGCATTCACGTATGTGTAATGACTGGGGCATTGAAAAATTAGGCTCAAGCGAATATAAAGAATCGATCCGTCAAATGAAACATGCCGATAAAATTATTGAGCGTATTTTATTTTTAGAAGGTCTTCCAAATTTGCAACATCTTGGCAAGCTTTATATCGGCCAACATACTGCAGAAGTTTTAAAGTGTGATGTACGTAAGGTAAAAGAAAACATTGAAGTCGAAAAGAAAACGATTGAAGTGTGTGAACAGGCCCAAGATTATGTCTCTCGTGATTTAGTTCGTGAAATTCTAGAAAAAGAAGAAGAATTTTGGGATTGGACCGAAACACAAATTGACTTAATTGAAGATGTAGGTATCGAAAACTATATTCAAAGTCAGGTTTGATTCATTTACATTGTTTCTTTAAAAAACAGAAAAAGGCAACTATTGATTATTTGCCTTTTTTATTGTGTAGCTGCGGTTACATCTTGTTCTAAAGTTTGCGCGTTTTGACTTTTAATTTTTTCAATGTCTGCATTCAGCCGTAATACATCTTGATAGAGTGTATTAAATTGTTTGACTTGACTACTTTCATAGAATGAGATTTTACCTTGTTGTTTTTGCCAACGATGATTTTTGAGTAACTCAAACATTTGTTCTGCTTTATTATAAATTTGTTGCTCCAGATTAAATAATGCGTACTCCTTAGGTTGTTCCTGTTTTTGACTTAATTTTTGTAAAAGAGCGGCTTTCATTTGAGGATTAATGGATAAACTACGTGCCTGATTGAAGAAATGCCGTTGTAATTCACTTGTGTCCTGTAAGTAATTGGTTTCAATCATTTTAACATTAGCTAGCATTTGTGAGGTTTCTGCATAATTTTTTTGCCGATCTTGGTCAAGTCGATCAACATCTAGAAATTTATCCCATTGAGTGGCTTTTAGCTCTCGTAAATATAGATTTCTGGCTTCGGCATTTTCCATCCAATAATTCAACAAAAATTCGGACACAATTTTATAATCGCCATACAGTCGTTTATCATGCACATCCAGATGGATCGGCTTTTCCCAGTTTTGAGCCTGATCGTAAAGCTGCTGCATTTTTTCAGACATCACGACATCAAACATTTTTTGGTTATAAGCATCGTCGCGCTGATATTGTGAGTTTTTATAAAACCAGAAGACACATGCCACTAACAAAATGATGAGAACCAAACCCATCATTAAACGGCGCATTTGCATATGCAGCTCCTTTATTTATTTGTTATTTTGTTTTATTGCTATTGGTCAGATGAATTCTCATCCTCACCAAACTCTTGGCTTGATTGCATAACTTGTAATGCTGTATTGCAGTTTTTGTACTTTAAACTGCGTTTGCTCACCCCTATTATAAAGTTATTATCCATATTTGAGTATAAAACATGCGTGTAGATATCTGGTCAGATGTAGTTTGTCCATTTTGTTATATTGGAAAAAAACGTCTAGAACACGTAGCAGAGCAGGCAGGTATCGAATTAGAGGTACATTGGCATAGTTTCGAACTTGATCCTCATTCGCCTGCAAAACATGATATGTCAAATACTGAACGTCTGGCGATTAAATATGGTCGTACTTTTGAGCAAATGCAAGAAATGGAACGTAATATTGCAGAGATGGCAGCCACTGAGGGGATTGACTTCCAATGGCAGCAAGCCAAATCTGGTAATAGTTTTAACGCACACCGAATTATTCATCTGGCGCAAAGTAAAGGCTTAGGTGATCAAGCCGAAGAAGCCTTCTTTCATGCGTATATGACTGAAGGCCTTGCCATTGGCGAACGTGAGGTGGTCGAGGAAATTGCGTCTCGTATTGGACTAGACCATGCAGAAGTTGAGTTTGTACTTAACAGTGATGAATTAGCTGATTTTGTACGCCATGATGAAAAAATTGCACATGAACAGCTCAATATTAGTGGTGTTCCTTTTTTTGTTTTTGATCAAAAACTGGCTTTATCGGGTGCACAGCCACGTGAAGTCTTTTTACAAGCTTTACAACAAGCACAAGAGCAAAATCAGGAAGGGCCTATTTCACCCTCTACAGCACTATGTAATGATGATAGCTGTGAATTCCCATCCAAGTAAAATATGATTTTTTATGTCTAGAGTTATTTTGCAATGCTGCGTTGCAAAAATAGACTATGCTACAAAATGATTAAATTATAAAATTCAGCCTAGAAAATGCGCTGTAATTTCTTATTTTAATGCTCATCAGCCCAATACTATTGATGAGTATTATTCAGTTTATCCCCCCGCTTAAGGGGGATTTTTTATAATTCTAATTCAATCTGATAAATTTTACGTTTTGCTACGGTTTTAAGTCGTGGCACAATCGGACGCACATTGGTAATTTCCCATGCCCAATAGCCTGCTTCCCAATGATTTGCACAAGCAACTTCAACTTCGTTTTCAGACCACGGGTGCACAGCAATAATATCAATCATGGCAATGGCTTCTCCGGCCTGTTCATCACCATTTTGATAAAGAAACTGCGTATTTTGTACGATCACTAAATCTCGTAAGGGCAATTGTTCAGGCTGCCATGAACGGATTTCCAGTTTTTTGAGTCCTGATACGATCCGTTCACAACCAGGTGCAACAATCGACAAAGCTTTAAATTTCTTCAAAAGTACTAACTTCCCAATGTCTACTATTTTATAAAACTTTAAACATTCGACAAACCATAAAATAGCTTAATTCATTTTATAGGTATCCTTCTTCACTGAAGTCATTAAACTTGCAACCAAAATGTCAAGGTTGTTACTAAACTCAGTTTTTTATTAACAGCTCTGCCACAAAAGCAGGCCAAATCTATGTTTAGATAATTTCAATGACTCGTTCGACTCAATTCAGGTCATGGATATTGCAACCTAAATAAGAGGAAATGAAAATGGCAACTGATCAAAATCCTAATATATTAGATACTGCCAACACTTCAACAGTAAATGAGCAGGAATCCGCAAAGAAATCCCGTTTTTCTCCGACTGTCAAAGGTGTTGTTATTGGTGCTGTGGCAGGCAGTATTTTGCCTGTGTTCGGTACATTTAGTGGCGCGCTAATTGGCGGTATTGCAGGTAAACTTTACTCTCGTCGCTGTCAACAAACCCATGCTTCGGCCTAATCAAAACTGATGTGAATAACTTTAATCACTGAATTATTCTAATGTCATAAAAACTCTCCGCTTGTGGGGAGTTTTTATATGAGTCTAGTTTAATTCATTCAATTTAGATTAAACTGCTTCTTTGCAACTATTTTCCATCTGTCTCAGTATGTCCAACAAATAATGAAAGCTTATCTAGCATTGGCTCTGGCTATTATATTTGAAGTGGTTGCCACTTCATTGCTGCCGCATACCAAAGGTTTCACTCACGCTCTTTATACTACAATCATGGCTATTTGTTATGTATGTGCATTTTATCTATTGAGTATTGTTGTCAAAACCTTACCCGTAGGGATCGCTTATGCTATTTGGGCCGGTTTAGGTATTGTGCTGGTCGCAGCGATTAACTTTGTCGTTCTCAAACAAAAATTGGATTTGCCCGCGTTATTGGGCATTTTTCTTATTATTGCTGGGGTAATGATCATTAATTTATTTTCTAAATCGGTCAGTCATTAAGATAGTTGCATAAATCGGGTCTTCATATACAAAATAATACTCTACATCCTTAAAATTACTTAATTTTGTTGCGAAGACTTGATTTTCTTTCGTAAATCAACAAAAGTGATCACATAAATGAGATAATAATGAATGTATAGCCAATATGATGAAATTAAACCATTTTAATTTAGGTTCTCGCGTTGTATATTTCTTGCTATGTATGGGGGGAATAAGTTCGCTTTCAGCCAATACAGAAACTGTCGACACAAGTGCAGAGCAACCTTCTGGCCAAGCTCCTTCTTTAGTTCTACCTTCTGATCCCAATATTCCTCCGACATCTGTGGCCTATGCGGTAAAATTACATCAACTAAATCCTCCGCATGATAAAAATTTGCTGGATCTCATTCCTGAATGGGTTGATGCCACGCCTACAATTTTACCGCCAGAATCAAATACTTTAATTGTGCCACCTACGGCAGAAACTAAAAATAGAACCTGGGTCGATCGTAAACAAAGCCAAATTAGTCAGTGGGCAGACCGCACCTCGGGAAAAATTGATCATTGGTTTGGAGATGTGGATGCTAAAAAACCAGCTGATGCTACTTTAAGGGTTATGTTGGATAATTATTGGGATGAATATAATGGCTATGAGATTAAGCCACGTATTCGAGGAAAAATTAAACTTCCAACACTCGAAAGACGTTTTAGTGTGGTCTTTGGGGATGACTCGTTAGATGATGAGTTCGATAATAATATCGCCAATACCAATGTCGATCCGAATGGCGATAAAAAAAGACTTGATTCACGCCAAACGCGTGATAATAACGGTTCACTCGCATTGCGTTGGTCTGATTTTTCCAAACGTTTACCCTTTGAAACCGATGCCGATCTGGGGATTCGTTCAGGTGATGATATTTATGTCCGTTTAAAAGCCAAACGTGTCTGGCCTCTACGCAACGATTTTTCTTTTTATGCTGAGCAAATTTATCGCTATGGCATCGACAGTAAAAACTACTTAAGAACTAATTTGGAACTCACCCATGCACGTCCAAATGAGGCTTTTTTGTCCAATCAATTTAGTCTGACTTATGCAGATGATCAAGACGATGATCTTTGGTGGGAAAACCGTTTATTTAGACAACATCAATTTTTTGCAAATAACCGTTTTAACTACGGTTTGTATACTGGTGGTTATTATAATAACAGTGATTTACGTTTAAATAGCTGGGGGCCTTTTATGTCGTGGCGTCAACAACTCTGGCGTGAATGGTTTTATGTACAGGGAGATCTAAATTATTTTAATGATCATCGTGAAGATCGTAGCCATTATGTGAGTACTTTTGTACGTTTAGAAGCATTGTTCTAGATCATAAGATGCATTCAGCGCGTGTCATGTTTTATAATGATAGGCGCTGTACCTAGCCAAATCAAAACTTAAATAAAAAATTAAGATTGATTTTATACTCTGCCCAGATTCATTATTTTTATTGCATATTCTCCTATGAAGCGATGTCCTATCGTTCATTTCCAGCTCGCAATCATCTTAAGTGTATGCAGTGTTTATGCTGTATGGACAGTGATCCATTCGTTGTCAAAGCCCTACTCCTCTCAGCTTCACCCCGTTTATTCGGGTCAAAATAAGTTATCGGAATCGACATGTACGGAATCAGAGCAATCGTCGAGTTCAGATGAAGAATCAATTTTTTCTAATGAACAACTCAGCCAAGAATTATTAAGTGTTTTTGGCAATGATTCTTTATGGGCAAGGACTTTACAGCAACAACCTCAAGCCGTAAAAAAATTTGGACAAAGCCATAAGGGTAAAAGTAAAAAAAATAAAGTGAGTAATCCTGATCCAATTAGCGCTAGCATTAGTACCATTACCAGTTTGTTGCCATTTTCTAATGACGTAAATTTAGGTTCAAATTCAAATAGTGATGTATATGTTCAGTTTTTAGCAAAAAAAAATTGGGTGCTCCGACATGATATCAGTATCGACACTCAACAGTTGTTTCGCTACGGCTCAACGAGTAAAAATTATTCTGAAACAACGCTCAATCTGAATCAAAAATTACAAGACAATACTCTATTTTCCAATCAATTCAGTCTAAACAAAAGCCAAGATGAAGAATACTATTGGGCCAATCGAACCTTCCAACAATATCAATTTTTAAAAAATCATCGCCTAATTTATGGGATTTACAGCAGCGGCGTTTATGATCAAGAGAAAAAGGATTGGGAATTGCAGCTTTGGGGCCCTTATCTTTCATGGCGTCGACCCTTATGGCGTGACTGGATTTTTATAGATAATCAGATTTCCTATTATCATGATCTCACTACAACTGATAAGGAACTTCAGCATGTGTTTAGTACTACGCTACAACTTGAAGCAAATTTTTAATACGGGAACAACGTCGTAAGACACGTAAACTTGTGGATAAGTTTGACTTTACCCACAATAATTAAAAACTATAAAAAACCCCGACCGTAGTCAGGGTTATACAAATGAATTTACTTCAACAATAAATTATTAATTCGTTTGACATAAGCCGCCGGATCTTCTGGTAAACCACCTTCAGCGATAACTGCCTGATCAAAAATCACGTTGGCTAGATCATCAAATTGTGCTGAATCTTCCAATTTTTTTACCAAAGGATGCTCTGGGTTAATCTCAAGAATCGGTTTTATTTCAGGTACTTCCTGCCCTGCTTGCTTTAACATACGAATTAATTGAGGAGATAACTCACCTTCTGACGTCACTAAACACGCAGGAGAGTCAACCAAACGTGTAGTCACACGAACTTCTTTAGTTTTCTCTTTCAGTGATTCACCTAGTTTTTCAACCACTGGTTTGAATTGCTCAGCTGCTTGTTCTAGCGCTTTTTTTTCTTCAGAATCTTGCAGGTCACCTAGATCCACTGCCCCTTTCGAGACATTCTGTAGTGGTGTTCCATCAAATTCATGGACAAAATTCATCGCCCATTCATCGACACGTTCTGCCATGAGCAGAACCTCAATTCCCTTTTTCTTGAACAACTCAAGTTGTGGTGAATTTTTAGCAGCATTCAGACTATCAGCAGTCACATAATAAATGGCCTTTTGCCCTTCTTTCATGCGAGCTTTGTAATCTGCCAGTGAGGTGCTAATTTCATCATGATTTGAAGTCGCATAGCGTAAAAGCTTCAAAATACGCTCACGGTTACCCACATCCTCGCCTAGCCCTTCTTTAAGCACTGCTCCAAATTCGCTATAGAAAGTTTTAAATTTTTGCTGATCTTTTTCATCTTCCGATTTTGCTAAACCATCAAGAAGCGTTAATACACGACGTGCATTGCCCTCACGAATGGTTTTAACATCACGACTTTCCTGCAACAGCTCACGACTAACATTTAACGGTAAATCTGCACTGTCCACCACACCCTGCACAAAACGTAAATAATTTGGAATCAGGTTATCCGCATCATCCATGATAAAAATACGCTTCACATATAATTTGATCCCTGCTTTTGCCTCGCGAGTAAAAATGTCATGGGGTGCTTTGGCTGGAATATATAAAAGTTGAGTGTATTCAGTACTGCCTTCAACGCGATTATGTGCCCAAGCCAAAGGTGCATCAAAATCATGAGTCAGATTCTTATAAAATTCGATGTACTGTTCTTCTGAAATCTCATTTTTGTTGCGAGTCCAAAGCGCGCTGGCAGAATTAATCGTTTCCCATTCTTCGGTTTTCACCATCTTGCCACTTGCTGCTTTCTCTTCATCCTCTAAAGCTTCATCTTCTTGCCACACTTCTTTTTGCATTTGAATAGGCAAACTAATGTGATCTGAATATTTATTAATAATTTGTTTAACTTTATAGCTTTCCAAATATTCCAATGCATCCTCACGTAAATGCAAAATAATATCTGTACCACGTGAAGCCTTGCTAATTTGTTCAACTTCAAATTCGCCCGTACCGCCACTTATCCAGCGAACACCTTCCTCTGCTGGAAGTCCAGCACGGCGTGATTCAACCGTAATTTTATCTGCAACAATAAATCCAGAGTAAAAACCAACACCAAACTGACCGATCAATTGAGCATCTGACTTTTGATCACCTGTTAATTTGGACATAAAATCTTTAGTGCCTGATTTTGCAATGGTACCCAGATTATCGATAGCTTCTTGCTGATCTAAACCAATACCATTATCAGAAATCGTAATGGTTTTATTTTCTTTATCCAGACGGACACGCACATGTAAATCTGGATCATTTTCATAAAATTCTGGATGATTAATACCTTCAAAGCGTAATTTATCACACGCGTCTGAAGCATTTGAAATCAATTCACGTAGAAAAATTTCTGGATTTGAATACAGTGAATGGGTCACTAAATGTAAAAGTTGGGCAACTTCTGCCTGAAAACTATAGTTCTGTGAAATTTTTTGTTCGCTCATCACTCACTCCTAAAATACAATTTATCGTAACGTATTCTTTGATGCTCTATGTATTGGAGTGAGTGATACATTTTTCAATAGCAAAACCTAAGATTTTTATCTCGATTAAAAAGGACCTTGTGTTAAAATTCGATTTTGGACAATATCATCCAGATGCTTTTGGCGCTCACTATAACGCTGGGCAATACAACTCACATTGGCACGACAACTATCCCGTTGTTTTAACCATTGGTATTGTGCACCTTTTTCAGCATCGCGTCCTCCCATGGGTAGAGCATGAATCACTATATTATATGTTGTGACCATCCTAACATCTGCATCATTTAAATTTCTGTTCTGACAAACTGCTTTTTCAGTTACTGTCTTTGCCTTATCACAAGAAAAGCTTGCAGCATGCGTTAAATTGAAACCACCAATCAGCAATACACTTCCTAATAGCACGATTTTTAAATCTTTCATGGAAATTCTCTTTTTAGATTACTCATTAAACTTTAAAGATTTTATTGCTCCACAACGTAAATTTTTGCCATTTTATGTACATCATGGGTCACAATAAAAAAAAGCCTCACAGTTTCCTGTCAGGCTTATCATGCCGATGATCACATTATTATTATTTCTGTCATTTTTATTTTTATCTCTATGATTATTATCAAGTGTATATACATTTAAAAGCACGAATCTATGAAGAAATTTTCTTCATTACTCATACCTTAGAATTTATAACTATAACCAAGCGTATAGATAACAGGATCAATGTCTAGATCAAATGTACCCAAGTTATTGACTAATCGAACTTCTGGACTTAACTCAGCGTATCGAACATCAAAGTAAACACCCCAATTTTTTGCATCAGCAGGTTGAAAGGTAAAACCTATTTGTCCTGCAACGCCATAATCATTCTTGACTTTATCAGCTACACCAGATTCATCCCAAGGAATAAATGCCGTTGCGCCAATACCAATATAAGGAGTAAAACGAGTTGCATTTTTAAAGTTATATTTCGCAGTAATCGTTGGTGGTAAATGTTTTACTTTGGCGACCTTATTACCATCTAATAAAACGTCATGATTGATGGGAGTAGCAAGAAGTAACTCAGCTGAGAATGGGGAATCACCAAAAAAATATTCAACAGACGGTGTAAAAGCGAATTCATCATCTGCTTTGACTGTGCCTAATGCAGTTAGAGTATCACTTGATGGGGCAATATAACTTGCACCAACCTTAACCTGCCAATCACCCGCAAAAACAGAAGAAGACAACCCCAATAATGCAATAACAACAGTTTGTTTCAACATTTTTATTACCTCTTAATATCTTATAATCATCATAATATTATATATATATTAAATGCAACACAGATTATAAACACAATCTTCATATTATTTATAAGGTCATGATATATAGGTTTATTTATTTTAAAACAAAGTATTTTAGTATGTTTTTTAAATAATCAATTAAATAAAAATAAATCCGATTAAATTAATATGATTTAATACCAACTAAAATAGTATACTTAACATCATAAAACCTCATATATAATTATTACTATAAAAATAACCTATTTTTATAATTGTTTATTTATCAATTTTTATATTATTTAATTTATTTAAATACGTTTTAAAGTATGCCTGTCCCATGCTGGACTTAGCTGCAATGCCCCATCATTTCAGCTTTTTTATAAATAAAATGTGAAGATTAAGTGTAGCTCCGATACAATACGCACAAGAATTGGAGTAATCGATGTCACAGAATTCTTCTTTAAAGCGTGGACTAAATACACGCCATATCCGTTTTTTAGCTTTAGGCTCCGCAATTGGCACAGGGCTATTTTATGGTTCAGCCTCGGCCATCAAATTGGCAGGACCAGCCGTGCTGATGGCTTATGTGATTGCAGGTATTGCGATCTATATTGTCATGCGTGCGCTCGGTGAAATGGCCGTACACAATCCTGTTTCAGATTCATTTAGTCGTTATGCTTCAGATTATGTAAGTCCATTAGCAGGTTTCACGACAGGCTGGACCTATGTTTTTGAAATGGTTATTGTCGCCATTGCAGATGTAACCGCTTTCGGGATCTATATGGGGTTCTGGTTTCCTGATGTTCCACGCTGGACTTGGATCCTCTCACTAATCTTCTTTTTGGGCGGGATTAACCTAATCCATGTAAAAATTTATGGTGAACTTGAGTTCTGGTTATCGATTATTAAGGTCAGTGCGATCATTGCAATGATTTGCGGTGGCTTTGGGATCATGTTCTACGGTTTACATGTACCTCAAACAACCTTTACTCCAGGTATTTCTAATTTATGGGAGCATGGCGGTTTCATGCCCAATGGGATAATGGGCGTAATTGCGTGTTTCTCGGTCGTGGTCTTTGCATTTGGGGGAATTGAAATCATTGGCATTACTGCAGGTGAAACAGAAAACCCCAAAACTGCCATTCCACGTGCCATTAATGCCGTTCCGATTCGGATTATCCTTTTTTATGTATTAACTATTTTTGTATTAATGTCGATTTTCCCGTGGAATCAAATTGGTACTCAAGGAAGTCCTTTTGTTCAGATTTTTGAAAGTCTAGGCATCAAATCAGCAGCAGCTGTGCTGAATATTGTGGTCATTACCGCAGCAATTTCGGCCATCAATAGTGATGTATTTGGTGCAGGTCGTATGATGTACGGTATGGCACTAAAAGGGCAAGCTCCTGAAGTTTTCCGCAAAACGTCCAAATATGGTGTGCCGTGGATGACCGTTGTGGTGATGGCGGGTGTCTTATTAGTGGGTGTGGTTTTAAATTACCTAATTCCAGAAAATGTATTTGAAATTATTGCTTCTATTGCGACTTTCGCAACAGTTTATGTTTGGCTGATGATTTTATTATCACATTTTGGTATGCGTAAAAAAATGTCTGCACAACAGATTAAACAGCTTGATTTCCCGATGATTGGTTGGCCTGTTGCTCCTGCGCTTGCCACTGCGTTTATGATCTTCGTAATCGCTGTAATTGGTTATTTTCCAGATACTCGACCTGCACTATATGTGGGCATCTTCTGGTTAATTTTATTGACTGTTGCCTATAAAGGCTGGGTCAAACCTAAAATCTGATCTATTTTATTCTTTATAAAAAAAGACCACCTTTCATATAAGTATAAAGGTGGTCTTTTTTATCTGTGCATTGATTAAGCAGCCTTTCGACTTAAGGCAAACTGACGAATATAATTCGCAACTTTTTGCGGTTCACTCAAAATTGCCCAATGATTGGCATCAACTTCTACATATTCAAACTGTTCTACCCATTTCGGCATTTCTTTTAAAATATAATCAGGGCTAACAAATGCGTCACGCATTAAAACAACCGCCTGAACTGGACATTGCGCATAACGCTGACGCGGTTTAGTAAGTGCTGATATAAAATTAGCTCGGTATAAATTAATGCCATATCTACCGTCACTTGAAATGTGAGGATTAAGTGGTAAATTTTGTTTTTTCTCTAGGCCATCCAATATTTTCCCCCATTTCTGAGGGGTGAAAAAATGCCAGACCGTGGGCGCGATAAACGGTAAATGAAATGCACCGATATACCATGATTTTGATAATTTCTTCAGAAAGTCAGCGGGATTATTTTTCACTTCATCACGCAATAACCAAGCCGCATGATCTAGACAAGGGCCTGAAATCGTCGTATAAGACAAAATACGGTCTTTAAACTTAGGTTCAGTTACAGATTCCCATGTCTGGATGGAACCCCAATCATGAGCAGCCAGATGGAATGGACGATCACCCAGTATTTGATTTACAACAACTTCAAGATCCAAAGATAATTGTTTAAGACGATAGTCCCGAATATGTTGAGGAATGCTTGACTGACCTGCGCCTCTTACATCGTAAGTGACAATATAAAAATCATTGATCAATTCACTAATCATCGGTTCCCATACTTCTTGATTGTCTGGATAACCATGAACCAAAACTAAGGCTGGATTATTTTCATTGCCCCATGTTTTAACACAAAGTGATTGTTGATCTGAGGTTTGGACAGTGTGAATTTGAGGGCGCATTGTCGTTCCTTTTTGTTTTTGATTGACCATTTCTTTAGTCAGATTAAGCATTGCCATCAATGCCAGAATGATGTTAGTTATTTAGTATGAAGATAGCGTATAGAAAAACAATTGACCCTTATGAATATTTTAAAGCAACTTCAAACCATACCCGCTGTATCAAAATTTATCATTAATCGCTACTCGCCTTATCGCGGTGCGGGGATTAGTATCGATAAAATTGATCTCAAGAACTATTACATCCGAGTCAAAATGCCACTGACCCGCAAGAATCAAAATATTGTCGGTACCCATTTTGGCGGTAGTTTATATTCTATGGTAGATCCTTTTTATATGTTGATCCTTATGCATCATCTAGGCCCAAAATATATTGTTTGGGATAAATCTGCCCATATTAACTTTCTATCACCAGGGCGCAGTACAGTTTACGCAGACATTCGTCTGGATGCCATGGAGGTTGAACACATTCGAGAGCTTGCAGAAAATTATGCGCCTGTGCATCGAAATTATACGGTAAATATTTTTGATGAGTCTGGCGTAAGAATTGCGGAGATTCATAAAACGCTCTATATTCGTCGCAAGAAACCTAAACCTTTTCAAAAATAAAACGATGAATGCAGTTTAATCCGTTCAAATGACGGTAAGCAAATAATCATTTTTGCTTTAAATTTTTTCTCAAAATAGAAAAGACAGCGTGAGGCTGTCTTTTTTATCACCTGATTTAAACGCTTTTATTTTTTCTCTTGAATGGCTGCACCTGCACCACCACCAATAGCACCACCAATGGCAGCACCACCATCGCCACCAAATATGGCTTTACCCACGACTGATCCAATACCAGCTCCAACTGCACTACTTGTGGTAGAACTACTATTACCGCCTTTAGCATTGGCACCCACACCACCACCTAATGCGCCGCCTGCTGCCGCTCCGACGCCACCACCTACATGGTTACCCACACCACCACCCACTGCACCGCCCAAAGCAGCTGCGCCAATTCGTTGATTAGATGGACTCATATCCTGACAACCAGCAAGTAACGCGGTCGACATCACCGCAATCGCCATTAAACTCATTGTTTTTTTCATGGTTAACTCCTCGTTTAATATTTATCAGAATAAGCATTTTTTGGGGATTTTTTTATAAGATCATGTAACAAAAGGACGATTCCATGCAGTGATTTTGTAATCAACTCTTCAAAAGCCAGATTAAATTTTACTCATAAAAAAAGACATCCGAAGATGTCTCTTTTTGATTCATGATTCGTTTAGAACTGATCAGAATTTAATGCCTGACTAAAGGCCTGATCTACTTCACTAAAGTCATTGTGAAGTTCAAATTCAGCTGCTTCAGCTTCCTGACGACGACGTTCCAAGTGATACGCTAAACCTGTACCGGCTGGAATCAAACGACCCACAACAACGTTTTCTTTCAAACCACGTAGATCATCTTCTTTACCTGTTACAGCCGCTTCAGTTAACACACGAGTGGTTTCCTGGAACGATGCAGCAGAGATGAACGAGTCAGTCGAAAGCGATGCTTTAGTGATACCCATCAATTGACGTTCAAACTTCGCAGGGAACTTGTTCTGAGCCAAGACAGCCTGGTTCTCTTGAACAACGCGAATATAATCCACTTGTTCACCTTTGATGAAGCTTGTATCACCACCATCCACGATATCAACTTTACGCAACATTTGACGTACGATGACTTCAATATGTTTATCGTTGATTTTTACGCCCTGTAGACGATAAACGTCCTGCACTTCGTTCACGATGTAGTTAGTCAACGCAACTTCACCTTTCAAACGCAAGATGTCATGTGGATTTTGTGGTCCATCAGAAATGGTTTCACCACGGTTCACATGCTCGCCTTCAAACACGTTGATTTGACGCCATTTTGGAATCAATTCTTCGTAGATTTCAGAGCCGTCATCTGGTGTGATCACTAAGCGGTTTTTACCTTTAGTCTCTTTACCAAAGCTTACGATACCAGACACTTCTGCCAAAATCGCATGCTCTTTCGGTTTACGTGCTTCGAACAAGTCAGCAACACGTGGTAGACCACCGGTAATATCACGGGTACGTGAAGTTTCTTGTGGTACACGACCAATAACATCACCCACACCAATGGTTTCACCATCACGAACAGTCACGATTGTATTTTGTGGCAAGAAGTAGAACTGTTCACCACCATCTGTTGTATCCAACACAATCGCAGGACGTAAATCTTTACCTGAAGCAGGACGAGCCGTTACAGGCAAGATTTCAACAGTAGTCATACCCGTCGCATCATCAGTTTTCGATGTTGCAGTCACACCATCAGCAATTTGGCTGAAACGTGCTTTACCCGCTACTTCTGTTACAAGTGGATGTGTGTGTGGATCCCAAGTTGCAACGATACCACCAGCCTCGACCAACTCTGCATCTTTCAACAGGATGCTCGCACCATAAGGCAGTTTATAACGCTCACGCTCACGGCCTAATTCATCAGCAATACCAATTTCACCTGAACGGGATACTGATACCAAATGACCTTTGGCATGTTGTACTGTTTTCACATTATGGAAACGTACTGTACCTTTATTACGTACTTGCACACTATTAGCAGCAGAGGTTCGGCTTGCAGCACCACCCACGTGGAAGGTACGCATGGTTAACTGTGTACCTGGCTCACCAATCGATTGAGCAGCCATAACACCCACAGATTCACCTGGATTTACCTGATGACCGCGTGCCAAATCACGTCCATAACATTTTGCACAAACACCGAATGATGATTCACACGCAATCACAGAGCGTACTTTAACTTCATCGACACCCGCTTCTTCAAGTTGGGCTGCAATTTTTTCGTCAATCAAAGTACCGCGAGGCAATACGACTTCATTATCTGATGCACGACGCACATCTTCAGCAGTTACACGACCCAATACGCGATCACGTAATGGCTCAATGACATCACCACCCTGAATGAATGGAGTCATCACTAAACCACCAGCAGTACCACAATCTGGCTCAGTAATCACCAAGTCTTGTGCCACGTCAACCAAACGACGAGTCAAATAACCGGAGTTCGCTGTTTTCAATGCGGTATCGGCCAAACCTTTACGTGCACCGTGCGTCGAAATAAAGTACTGAAGTACCGTCAAACCTTCACGGAAATTCGCTTTAATTGGTGTTTCAATGATCGAACCATCTGGTTTTGCCATCAAACCACGCATACCCGCCAACTGACGGATCTGAGCAGCACTACCACGCGCACCAGAGTCAGACATCATATAGATGCTGTTAAACGATTTTTGCTTCTCGTCTTCACCCTGCTTGTTTTTCACATTGGTGAAAGACAAGTTATCCATCATCGCTTTTGCAACTTGGTCGTTGGTACGCGCCCAAATATCGACCACTTTGTTATAACGTTCACCCGCAGTCACAAAGCCTTGTTCAAACTGTTGTTCGATTTCACGAACTTCAGTTTCTGCTTTATCAATAATAGTTTGCTTCTGTGGCGGAATGACCATGTCTTCCATACCAACAGATACGCCAGAACGAGTTGCTTGACGGAAACCCAAATACATCAATTGGTCAGCAAAAATAACAGTATCTTTTAGGCCAAGTTTACGATAGCAAGTGTTGATCAGTTTTGAGATATTTTTCTTGGTCATCTCAAGGTTGATCATTTCAAAGCTTAAACCTTCAGGTACGATTTCCCAAAGCAAGCAACGACCTGGTGTGGTATCAACAATAATAGTCTGCTTTTCGCGTTGACCATCTTCATCAATCACAGTTTGGTGTACGCGTACTTTTACACGTGCATGAATCGCAACTTTACCCGTTGCCAAAGCACGGTTTACTTCATGCGTATCTGCAAAGGTCATGCCTTCGCCTTTGGCATTCACTGCATCACGCGTGATGTAGTAAAGACCCAAGACCACGTCCTGAGAAGGAACAATAATCGGCTCACCATTGGCTGGTGACAAGATATTGTTCGTCGACATCATAAGCGCACGTGCTTCAAGCTGTGCTTCTAATGTCAATGGTACATGCACAGCCATTTGGTCACCGTCAAAGTCGGCGTTAAATGCTGTACATACGAGCGGATGCAAACGAATCGCTTTACCTTCGATCAAAATCGGTTCAAAAGCTTGTAGACCCAAACGGTGAAGTGTCGGTGCACGGTTCAACATGACTGGATGTTGACGAATTACATTCGCTAAAACGTCCCACACTTCTGGAGTCTCACGCTCAACCATTTTCTTCGCAGCTTTAATGGTTGTTGCCTGACCAGATGCCTGTAATTTTGCGAAAATAAATGGCTTGAATAGTTCAAGTGCCATCTTCTTCGGAAGACCACATTGATGCAAACGTAAAGTAGGACCAACTGTAATTACTGAACGGCCAGAATAGTCAACACGTTTACCCAACAAGTTCTGACGGAAACGACCTTGTTTACCTTTGATCATATCTGCCAAAGATTTCAATGGGCGTTTGTTTGAACCTGTAATTGCACGACCACGACGACCATTATCCAACAATGCATCAACAGACTCTTGTAACATACGTTTTTCGTTACGTACGATAATGTCGGGTGCTGCAAGGTCAAGAAGACGCTTCAAACGGTTGTTACGGTTAATCACACGACGATAAAGATCGTTCAGGTCAGAGGTCGCAAAACGACCACCTTCAAGTGGCACAAGCGGACGCAAGTCTGGTGGAAGTACAGGAAGTACATTCATCACCATCCATTCTGGCTTGTTATTTGACTCTTTGAACGCTTCCATCAGTTTCAAACGTTTAGACGCTTTTTTAAGTTTCGTCTCTGACGTTGTCTGTGGAATCTCTTCACGAAGACGAGCAATTTCAGCTTCAAGATCGATGTCTTTCAACAAGTCCTGAACTGCTTCTGCGCCCATTTTCGCTGTGAATTCATCACCATGCTCTTCAAGCGCATTATAATATTCTTCATCGCTAAGCAACTGATATTTCTCGAATGGAGTCATACCAGGATCAGTCACAACATAAGATTCGAAATACAATACACGTTCGATATCACGTAATGTCATATCAAGCAATAAACCAATACGGCTTGGTAATGATTTCAAGAACCAGATATGTGCAACTGGCGAAGCAAGTTCGATGTGTCCCATACGTTCACGACGAACTTTTGCAGTTGTAACTTCAACGCCACATTTTTCACAAATGACGCCTTTGTACTTCATACGCTTGTATTTACCACACAAGCATTCGTAATCTTTTACTGGTCCAAAGATTTTGGCACAGAATAAACCATCACGTTCTGGCTTAAACGTACGATAGTTAATTGTCTCAGGTTTTTTTACCTCACCATGAGACCACGACTTAATCATTTCTGGTGACGCAAGACCAATACGGATACGGTCGAATTCAACGGGTGCATGACCGTCAGAATCCGTTTTCTTACGCATGATATCGAGCAAGTCTTTCAATTTATTTCTCCGTGTGTCAGAGAGCAAAGCTCATCCAACTGGGTCACAAATATTGTTTCTTAACTGAATTTGGTAATCCTTTAAGCATTCCACAGCCCTCTTTAATAGCGAGGGAGGCTCCCTCCCCCTTTTACAAGGGGTGAGGAACTGTTAAAGCTCAAGAAGGAATTTAGTCACCATTTTTCAGTTCAATGTTGATACCTAAAGAACGGATCTCTTTGGTCAATACGTTGAACGATTCAGGCATACCCGGATCCATGTAATGGTTACCATCTACGATGTTCTTATAGATACGTGTACGACCTTCAACGTCATCCGATTTCACAGTCAACATTTCTTGAAGTGTGTACGCTGCACCATAAGCTTCGAGTGCCCAGACTTCCATCTCACCGAAACGCTGACCACCGAATTGGGCTTTACCACCAAGCGGCTGTTGCGTTACAAGCGAATAAGAACCCGTTGAACGTGCATGCATTTTGTCATCCACCAAGTGGTTGAGTTTTAGCATGTACATGTAACCTACTGTTACGGGACGGTCAAACTGTTCACCTGTACGGCCATCAAACAAAATCTGTTGACCAGTACGTGGTAACTCAGCCAACTCAAGTAACTCTTTGATTTGACCTTCTTCAGCACCATCAAATACAGGAGTCGCTAAAGGTACGCCTTTACGCAAGTTGCCTGCCAATACCAAGATCTCATCATCAGTCAAGCTATTTAGATCTTCTTGCTCACCACCCACCTTGTTATAAATTTTATCAAGGAAGATACGAAGTTCTGCAATGGTACGCTGTTGTTGCAACATCTTGTCGATTTGCTCACCCAGACCTTTTGCTGCCAAACCTAAATGTGTTTCAAGAATCTGACCCACGTTCATACGTGACGGTACACCTAGCGGGTTAAGGACCACATCTACAGGCACACCATTGGCATCATGTGGCATATCTTCAACAGGCAAGATGTTTGAGACAACACCTTTGTTCCCGTGACGACCCGCCATTTTATCACCAGGCTGAATACGACGTTTAACTGCAAGGTAAACCTTAACAACTTTCAAGACACCAGTGGTTAATTCATCGCCTGTTGATAATTTGCGTTTTTTCTCAGCAAATTTTTCATCAATTTCAGCACTCTTTTCTTTCAAGAACACCTGAATTTGACTTAAACGCTCAGCAATGCCTTCATCACTTGGCTGAATTTCAAGTAAATCAACCAACTCTAAACCAGAGAGGAGATCTTCACTAAGTTTATCGCCGCGCTTGGTTGTACCACCGCCATTAGAATCTTGACCTTTAAGTAAGCGTACGATACGTTCACGAGCTGCTTCTTCAAAGATCTTATATTCTTCTTTCAAATCTTTACGATATGAATCCAGTTGCGCTTTTTCAATTGCAAGTGCACGATCATCTTTTTCAAGACCATCACGCGTAAAGACTTGTACGTCAATGACTGTACCTTTAGTACCAGAAGGAACACGTAAAGATGAATCTTTAACGTCTGCCGCTTTTTCACCAAAGATCGCGCGAAGTAGCTTCTCTTCAGGAGTAAGTTGCGTTTCACCTTTAGGCGTTACTTTACCAACCAGAATGTCACCAGCGGTAACTTCAGCACCAATATAGACAATCCCTGATTCATCAAGTTTAGACAGTGCGGCTTCACCCACATTAGGAATATCCGCAGTAATTTCTTCTGCACCCAACTTGGTATCACGGGCTACACATGACAATTCTTGAATATGAATCGAAGTTAAACGGTCTTCTTGAAGCACACGCTCAGAAAGCAAGATCGAGTCTTCGTAGTTGTAACCATTCCACGTCATGAAAGCAACGCGCATGTTTTGACCTAAGGCCAACTCACCACCATCGGTAGAAGGACCATCTGCCAAGACATCACCACGACCGACTTTATCACCCAAATTCACAAGAACTTTTTGGTTAATACACGTATTTTGGTTAGAACGGGTGTATTTAATCAAGTTGTAGATATCTACACCTGCTTCACCTGCGATCATTTCATCTTCGTTAACACGGATCACCACACGTGATGCATCAACAAATTCAATCATACCGCCACGTTTCGCGATCACGCATACACCAGAGTC
Organism: Acinetobacter sp. S54; assembly: GCF_016624945.1. Lineage (GTDB taxonomy): Bacteria > Pseudomonadota > Gammaproteobacteria > Pseudomonadales > Moraxellaceae > Acinetobacter. Next base: position 73,190 of record NZ_JACVUI010000014.1, read on the forward strand.
ACGTGCTACGTTGGCTTCCATACCAGTACCAACAAGCGGTTTATCCGCAAGTAATGTTGGCACTGCTTGACGTTGCATGTTTGAACCCATCAAGGCACGGTTGGCGTCATCGTGTTCAAGGAATGGAATCAATGATGCTGCAACAGAAACAACCTGCTGAGCAGAAACATCCATATGCGTCACTTTTTCAGGAGGCATACGCACGAATTCGCCTTGATGACGAACTGAAACCATTTCTTCGATTAAATTACCATCAGCATCGACACCTGAGTCAGCCTGTGCAATGACAGTTCCCACTTCTTCAATTGCAGAAAGGTATTCCACATCATCAGTAACACGACCATCAACTACTTTACGATAAGGAGTTTCAAGGAAACCAAAATCGTTGGCTTTAGCATAAACCGATAGCGAGTTGATCAAACCAATGTTTGGTCCTTCAGGCGTCTCAATCGGGCATACACGACCATAATGAGTTTGATGTACGTCACGCACTTCAAAGCCAGCACGTTCACGTGTCAAACCACCAGGCCCAAGTGCTGAGACACGACGCTTGTGCGTAATCTCAGACAATGGGTTGTTTTGGTCCATAAACTGTGACAACTGGCTTGAACCAAAGAATTCTTTGATTGCAGCAGCGACTGGTTTAGCATTGATCAGGTCTTGTGGAGACAAGTTATCTGTTTCAGCTTGGCTTAAACGCTCTTTTACAGCACGTTCAACACGAACCAAACCAACACGGAATTGGTTTTCAGTCATTTCACCAACAGAACGGACACGACGGTTACCCAAGTGATCGATATCGTCGACTTCACCTTTACCGTTACGAATTTCAACTAAAGTACGCAATACATCAGTGATATCTTCATTCGAGAGAATACCCTCAACTTCACGTGACTTCTGGTCTGTACCCACTTCGTAAGGGCGACCCAAACGACGGTTGAACTTCATACGGCCAACAGGCGATAAATCATAGCGCTCAGAAGAGAAGAATAAATTGTTAAATAAATTCTCAGCAGCTTCTTTTGTTGGCGGTTCGCCTGGACGCATTACTTTATAAATTTCAACCAGCGCTTCTTCACGGCCTGAAGTTGTATCTGCACGTAAAGTATCGGCAATGAACGGACCATGGTCGATATCATTGGTATACAAGATATTGAATTGCTTCACGCCACCTTCAGCAAGCTTGACCATCACTTCATGGCTAAGCAAAGTGTTTGCTGGAAGTACATCGCCATCACGCAAGCTAATGTCTTCAGCGGTGATACGCTCATACAAGTATTCATCTGGAACAGACAGTTTGGTTAAACCAGCAGCTTCCATTTGACGAACATGACGCGCATTAATACGTTTACCCTGCTCAACAATCACTTTACCATCGTTATCGGCGATATCGAACTGCGCCATTTCACCACGCAGGCGTTCAGGCACAAGATCAATCTGATAGCTACCCATATCGAGGTACACAGGTACTTTTTCGTAGAACAAATTAAGAATTTGTTCATTGTTATAACCAAGTGCACGCAGGATCACGCTCGCCAATAATTTACGACGACGGTCAATACGAACATAAACTAGATCTTTAGCATCAAATTCAAAGTCTAACCATGAACCACGGTAAGGAATGATACGTGCTGAATAAAGCACTTTACCACTTGAATGAGTTTTACCCTTATCATGATCAAAGAATACGCCTGGAGAACGATGTAACTGCGATACGATGACACGCTCAGTACCATTGATCACAAATGTACCGTTCTCAGTCATGAGTGGCATTTCACCCATATAGACTTCTTGTTCACGAACGTCTTTAATCGATTTCGTTTCGCGATCTTTAATGATCAAACGAATTTTTACGCGCATTGGTGCCGCATAAGTTGAGCCGCGAAGAATACATTCACGTACATCAAACTCTGGTTTACCAAGACTATACTCAACAAATTCTAAAGCAGCATTGCCAGAATAACTTTCTATAGGAAAAACTGAACGAAATGCGGCTTGGAGACCGATATCTTCGCGGTTTTTCGGTGATTTGCCATCTTGTAAAAACGTTCTGTACGAGTCGACTTGAATCGAAAGCAAGTACGGAGCGTCCATGACGCTAGGCAATTTACCAAAATTCTTACGGATCCGTTTCTTTTCGGTATATGAGTATGCCATCTGGAGTCCTCGGAAAGTAAACCAGGCCCGCCTGCAGAACGAGCTTGGATGGAATTACGCAGGCCGATATGGCCACCACTTTTACAAATGCTGCAATTTTTAAGTGGTCTTAAAACGCTTAACAATATTTTTAAACCAGAAAAATATTGGTAAGCGTTTGAATTTATTTCATTTGTTCTTTAAATCGACCATTTTTATATCAAACAAACAAAAATCGAGCCGATTATTGTAACGCAAAAAGGCTGATGACCCAAGAGCCATCAGCCATTTTGTGGGGCCGATTATCAAAAAATCGTCCCCCTAACAGATTACTTAAGTGTAACTGTAGCACCAGCTTCTTCAAGTTTCTTCTTAAGTTCTTCGCCTTCTTCTTTAGAAACGCCTTCTTTAAGAACTTGTGGAGCACCTTCAACAAGATCTTTTGCTTCTTTAAGACCAAGGCCAGTTGCTTCACGAACTGCTTTAATTACAGCTACTTTGTTAGCACCGAAAGAAGTCAACTCTACATTGAATTCAGTTTGCTCTTCAGCAGCAGCAGCAGCGCCACCAGCAGGAGCAGCTACAGCTACAGCAGCAGCTGATACATTGAATTTCTCTTCAAAAGCAGAGATAAGTTCAACAAGCTCAAGAACAGTTTTTTCAGCAACTGCGTTTAGGATTTCTTCGTTAGTTAAAGCCATGAGAATAACTCCAAATGGATATTGAATAAGGTAAAAATGTGATTAAGCTGCTTCTGACTCGTTTTTCTCTTTGAGCGCTGTAAGTAAGCGACCCAATTTTGAAACAGGAGCTTGAAGAACAGAGGCAAGCATAGTAAGCGCTTTCTCTTGGTTCGGAAGGTTCGCAATAACGCTAACTTCAGCACCTTCATAAACTTTGCCATCAAATGCGGCAGCTTTTAATTCAAATGCTTTGTTCGTTTTCGCAAATTCTTCGAACAAGCGTGCAGCAGCACCCATGTCGTCTTCAGAAGTTGAAAAACCAAGAATTGTTGGGCCTACAAGGTTGTCATTCAAGATATCAAATTGAGTACCTTCGAATGAACGTTTAGCCAAAGTATTACGCACGATACGTGTAGTAACACCTAACTTACGCGCTTCAACACGAAGTTGAGTAAGTTTTTCGACAGTTAAACCTTGATAGTCAGCAACAACAGCAGAGAACGCTTTAGAAGCAACTTCGTTGACTTCTGCTACGATCTGTTTTTTGTCTTCAATAAGAAGAGCCATTGTAAAACCTCCTAAGGTGATTTATGCATCTAAACCAGATGCACTCCCAATTCGTAAACCTTTCGATTTACACGCGGAGGAGGAACAAATCACACCACCGCGTCTACTCAGGCAATTGATTAAGATCAAAGCCGAAACTTCGATCACCTGAGGTCTTTGACGCTGGCAAATTAATATTTACCAATTCAAAGTCCGCTTGGTGAAATATTTGAATTCTCATAGATTCTTCAAATACTTTTTATTCACCAAGACCTTTAAAAATCTTTTTAACTAAAATTAGTTAGAAACGTTACTTACATCAACAGTCAAACCAGGGCCCATTGTTGAGCTCAAAGTAATCTTTTTGATATAAACACCTTTAGAAGTCGCTGGTTTTAACTTTTTCAAGTCAGCAACTAAAGTTTCAACGTTTTGACGGATTGCTTCAGCGGTAAAACCAACTTGACCAATCGCAGCATGGATAATACCTGCTTTGTCTACACGGTAACGCGCTTGACCTGCTTTAGCATTTTTAACTGCACCAGCAACATCTGGAGTAACCGTACCCACTTTCGGGTTTGGCATTAAACCACGTGGACCAAGAATCGTACCCAACTTACCTACAACACGCATTGCATCTGGAGCAGCAATCACAACATCAAAGTTAAGATTCCCTTGTTGAATGCTTTCAGCAAGATCATCAAAACCAACGATGTCAGCACCTTCAGCCTTAGCAGCTTCAGCAGCAGCACCTTGTGCAAATACTGCAACACGTACAGTTTTACCAGTACCCGCTGGAAGTGTAGTCGCGCCACGAACAACCTGATCAGATTTACGTGGATCTACACCAAGGTTTACTGCAACATCCAAAGACTCTTTGAATTTAGCAGCAGGAAGGTCGTTAAGGACTTGTACAGCTTCTTCCAAAGTATAAACTTTGTTGGTATCAACAGCAGCAGCAATGGCTTTTTGACGTTTAGTTAACTTTGCCATGTCTTATAGCTCCACTTCCAAGCCCATAGAACGTGCAGAACCAGCAATGGTACGAACACGTGCGTCTAAATCAGCACCAGTTAAATCTGGTTCTTTAGTAGTCGCAATTTCTTCTAGCTGAGCACGAGTCAACTTACCAACTTTAGTTTTGTTTGGTACAGAAGACCCCTTTTGAATACCAGCAGCTTTCTTAAGAAGAATAGATGCAGGTGGAGTTTTCATGATAAATGTGAACGACTTATCGTTGTACACAGTGATCACGACAGGAATAGGCAAACCTACTTCAAGTTTTTGTGTAGCAGCATTGAATTCTTTACAGAATGCCATGATGTTTACACCACGTTGACCTAATGCAGGACCAATCGGTGGAGATGGATTTGCTTTACCAGCTGGAACTTGCAGCTTGATATAGCCGTCAATCTTCTTAGCCATTATAGATTACCTCTGGGTACAAACGCCGCTAGGCTCCCCAACATTTATTTCACAACATGTAATATGCTGTAATAACAATGCCCGATCAAATCGGGCGCTTTCCAACCAATTCAGTTTAAATCGTTTTTTCGACTTGGCGAAACTCGAGTTCAACCTGAGTTGGACGGTTAAATACGTTAATTGTCAACGTTAAACGTGACTTCTCGTACTGAACTTCCTCCACGACTCCTTTAAAGTCTGTGAACGGACCATCAGTTACCAATAATTCTTCACCCGGCTCAAACATCGTCTTAGGACGAGGTGCTTCACCTGTATTACGTACACGTGCAAGAATAGCGTCAGCTTCTTTTTGGGAAATTGGAGCAGGTTTTTCTGCTGTCCCACCAATAAAGCCCAGAACTTTTGGACACTCTTTAACAATGTGCCAAGTTTCATCATTCATTTCCATTTCGACCAACACATAGCCCGGAAAGAATTTACGTTCTGATTTACGTTTCTTACCATCCTTCATTTCCACCACTTCTTCGGTAGGAACAAGGACTTCACCAAAGCTATCGGCAACAGCGCTACGCTGGATTCGCTCTTTAAGTGAACGCATCACCTGTTTTTCATAACCAGAATAGGCATGAATAATGTACCAACGTTTCATAGCTCTCTTATCCGATAATTAACTTAATTAACCAACCCAGTCCATAGTCGAAACACCACAATACAATTGCAGTAATCACAACCACTAACAAAACCTGCCAAGATGTGGTCACGGTTTCTTGTTTTGTTGGCCAAGTTACTCGACGCAGCTCAATACGCGCATCCTTAAGTAAACGAACAAAGCCTTTACCTTGATGGGTTGCGTATAATAAACCTAAAGCAACAACGACACAAGCAATAATTACACCAACGCGCACCCAAATATTATTTGCAGGTGGCCAATAAGCGGGTAGATATTGATTCACCATGGCTGCACCCACCAAAAGTGCCAGTGCAATAATCCACAGGACAATATCCAGCGGAGAACCAGAAGTGACTACTTCGGCAGAATTATTTCTTTGAGGGATTGGCGCGTCGCTTAATGCGTCACGCGATTTATCATTCGACATTTTTTTACTCGTCGTTGAACTCGCGACTTATTATATGACACTTAAGTCAGCATCAAGCTTGTCATAACGTGGCAGGCCAGGAGGGACTCGAACCCCCAACATTCGGTTTTGGAGACCGACGCTCTACCAATTGAACTACTGACCTAGGACACACAAGCCGAGAGTCTAGACTCTCGGCTCGAAAATTGCAACTGTAAAGTGATTATGCAGTTACTTTCGCAACAACACCAGCACCTACAGTACGA
>NZ_JACVUI010000015.1 GCF_016624945.1 Acinetobacter sp. S54
ATTGGACATGAAGAGTGCGGTGTAGGGTTCCTAAACCTAAGTGTTCTAATAAAGTAGGAAGATTATTTAACATCATATTTTCTTCATTTATAATTTTATTGATATAAATCAGTCCTGAGTTTAAAAAATGAATAAAAAATAGTCTTGTCGGATTTTTATATTTTTTTTAGCAGAATAAACAAAAAAAGAGCCGAAGCTCTTTTCTTAATCAGGTATCAATCTAGTTTGGAAATAAATTCAAATTAAAATGGTACACGCTTATATGTTCGATATTCAGGTTGCCAGAATTCTTTTTCCATATTGATCTGAATTTGTTCATCACTCAGAGGAACAGCGACACCGTCTGCGATCGCAGCTTGTGCAACTTTTAATGCAATTACTCTGGAGACTTTCTGTATGTCAGAAAGTGGTGGAAGTAAATCAGCTTCAGAATTCTGTAGCAATGGTGAACAATCGGCCAATGCGTTACTGGATGCCATCAACATATTTTCAGTCACACGTTTCGCGCCAGACGCGATCACGCCCAAACCAATCCCTGGAAAAATATAAGAGTTATTGCATTGTGCAATATTATACAATCGCCCCTGATAATTGACTGGAGTAAAAGGGCTGCCAGTGGCAATCAATGCACGACCATTGGTCCATTGAATAATATCAGCAGGAACCGCCTCCACCCGTGAAGTTGGGTTGGATAAAGGCATAACAATTGGACGTTCGCAATTTGCACTCAGTGCCTCTATCACTTCTTGCGTAAATAGACCCGGCTGACCTGAGACACCAATCAATACTGTCGGTTGAGCATGCTTCACCACATCCAGTAAAGAAATAACCTCTTCTACATTGCCCCAGTCTGAAATCACTTCGGCTTTTTGTGCAAGTTTTCGCTGGAAATCCAATAAATTTGGCTGATTCTCTGTAATCAAACCAAAACGATCCACCATAAATACACGAGCTCGGGCTTCACTATCACTTAAACCCTCAGCAATCATTTGAGCAACAATCTGTTCTGCAATCCCGCATCCCGCGGAACCGGCACCAAGAAAAGTTACAATTTGATCTTTGAGTTGTTTACCCGCAGCACGACTTGCTGCAATTAAACTTCCCACCGATACTGCAGCAGTACCTTGAATATCATCGTTAAAACAGCAGAATTTATCGCGATATTTCGTTAATAACGGCATGGCATTTTTTTGTGCAAAATCTTCAAACTGAATCAGTGCATGTGGCCAGCGACGACGAATTCCAGTTAAGACCTGATCAATAAAATCATAGTATTCATCACCACTAATTCGCGGTTCACGCCAACCCATATACAATGGATCATTGAGTAATTGTTGATTATTGGTTCCAACATCAATGGTAATTGGCAAAGTATAAGCAGGGCTGATACCACCACACGCGGTATAAAGTGAGAGCTTACCAATCGGAATCCCCATTCCCCCGATGCCCTGATCACCCAATCCTAAAATACGCTCACCGTCCGTAATCACAATAACCTTAACATTACGTCGATTAATATTTTGCAAAATATCATCAATATGTTCACGGTCTGGATAAGACACAAATACCCCACGGTGACGGCGATAAATATCAGAAAAACGCTGACATGCCTCTCCAACTGTCGGGGTATAAATAATAGGCATCATTTCTTCTAAATGATCTTCAATTAAACGGTAAAACAGAGTTTCATTCGTGTCCTGAATATTTCGTAGATAAATGTGCTTATTGATCGCGTCATTAAACGCTGTGAACTGTTGATAAGATCGTTGACTCTGTTCTTCGATCGTTTCAATCACATGTGGCAATAAACCATGTAAATTAAAATGGCCTCGTTCTTCTTGAGAAAAAGCCGAACCTTTATTGAGTAGTGGGAGTTCTAGAAGGGTATAGCCAGCATAAGGAATATAAAGTGGATGTTTTTGGGTCGTATTTTCAGCGGTCATTGCCTATCTCATTGTTCAGCTCAAGTGCTGAACGGTTATTCATTTAAATCATCGGTTCGCTATAGCTTACGCCCTTTTTTAGCAAAATAGGTATTTCTAAAATTGATAGTGCTGTAGACAACATTTTATGTTCAAATAAGATCATTTTTTATTCATTTCATGCTTCGTTTTTATATTCTGAGGAAGACACAAAAAAGGCGCTCGGATGTACTTTGCAACTCTAACTATTTTATTCTATTGATAATAATTATGCCTTTGCTTAATACATCTGTTTTTAAAATCTATGGTGTTAGCGTAGTATTGTTAGTAACAGGCTATCACACCCTTTTACAACAGCTCATAAAGGGGGTTCATGATTTCGTGAAAAAGCGTTTAATCCCGAAATCGATGACATAGGCACTGTAGATATAAATAAAAATAAGCAAAAAAAGAGTGGGATTTATAAAAAATAAAACCGATCTCCTATCTAAATGAGGAGGACAAAATGAGACAAACTCAATTTCTGCTGAACACTAAAACCGATTTCAATCTATTTAAGCTCTTTGCACCTCAAAAACTTAAGACTTTTAAAAAGATATTGCAAACTTGAAGACCGTCAAAATATATCATGCAAATATTTATATCCCTTTAAAATCAATATACTGAATAACTCTATAAACCAGTTTCACATCAAAAATGGCCTAAAATAAAACATTCAATCCTCCCCATTAATCCCTCTCCTTAAATTAAATCGGTTTGGAGAGAAAACAGCCTCACCTAAAGTAGACAAAATTTGCTATATTTAGCGTTTTTCCGCGAACATTCGTTTTAGATAGATATGAATACCGCCATACAAGCAGCTCTTGATCATGCCGTGCAATCTCTTCAGCAAGCTGAGATTCTTCCTTCGGATTGGACTAACAACAGTGTGTTAACCCGAACCAAAGACCGAAGTCATGGTGACTTTGCTTCTAACATAGCTATGGTTGGAGCAAAAGCTGCGGGTATGAAGCCACGTGATTTGGCTGAAAAGGTTTTGGCTCACTTACCAGCAGTGGCAGATATTACTAAGGCTGAAATTGCAGGGCCAGGTTTTATCAACTTTTTCTTAAATGCGGATCAGCGCTATGCCGTGCTAGACCAAATTCAGGCCCAAAAGGAGCAATTTGGCCGCAGTCAGGCAAATGGCGCACAAAAAATTCAGGTTGAGTTTGTCTCGGCCAATCCAACCTCGAGCCTTCACGTCGGACATGGTCGCGGTGCTGCATATGGCATGACCGTGGCGAATTTACTAGAAGCAACGGGTGCCAAAGTCGATCGTGAATATTATGTCAATGATGCAGGTCGTCAAATGGATATTTTGGCAACTTCGACTTATTTACGTTATTTGGAATTACTTGGACAGAATCTGGTTTTTCCTAAAAATGCTTATCAGGGCGATTATGTTAAGGAAATTGCACAAAGTATTATCGATCAGGATGCAGAAACCTACGTTCGTGCGGTAGCCGATGTTTATAATGATGTACCAGAAGATGTGCAATATGCAGCTGAACTGGATACAGATGGCAATAAAGTTGTCCTTTCGGGTGATAAAGAAAAACATATTGATGGCCTGATCACCAACTCACAACAATTACTGGGTGAAGGTTATCGTGTATTTCATCAGGCAGCGCTTAAAGCTATTTTGGATGATATTAAAGATGACCTTGCTGATTTTGGCGTAACTTTTGATCGTTGGTTTAGTGAAGCATCTCTCGCCGATAAAATCGAAGAAGCTTTGCAAACACTGGATCAACGTGGTTTTCTATATGAAAAAGACGGTAACATCTGGTTTAAATCAACTGAATTTGCTGATGAAAAAGATCGTGTAGTAAAACGTCGTAACGGTCAAACCACTTATTTTGCTTCTGACATCGCTTATCATTTAGATAAATTACAACGCGGTTATACGCATATCGTGGATATCTGGGGGTCAGATCACCACGGTTATATCGCACGTGTAAAAGCTGCGATTGATGCGATGGGTTATGATTCTGCCAAACTCACTGTACTTCTGGTTCAGTTTGTAAGCCTATGGCGTAGTGGTGAAATGGTACAAATGTCATCACGTTCTGGACAATTTGTGACTTTACGTGAACTACGTGAAGAAGTGGGTAATGATGCAGCACGTTTTTACTACGTAATGCGCAAATCTGAACAACATATTGACTTTGATTTAGATCTGGCTGTATCACAAAGCAAGGACAATGCGGTGTATTATATTCAATATGCACATGCACGTATCTGTCGTATGTTGGAAAAAGCAGCTACGAGCAATGTTAACTTTGATGCAGTTCAAGCACGTCAACATGCTTCACGTCTGGAACTAGATGCAGAAACAGAAATTCTATCGAAATTGGCAGCCTATCCAGATATTATTGTACGTGCAGCAAATGCTTACGAACCCCATCAAATTGGCAACTATTTGAAAGAGTTAGCAGCATTATTTCATGGCTGGTACAATGAACATAAAGTCTTGAATGATGATGCAGAATTAACACAAGCTCGTCTTTTGTTGTCAGTGAATGTACAACAAGTGTTGCGCAATGGCTTAGAATTGCTTGGCGTATCTGCGCCTGCATCAATGTAAATCATCTATCGTTTGACTTGCACCTCAGACCACTACCTGTTTTGGTCTGATGACCTAATTTGAAGAGGATTTCACGTGTTTGGAAAAACGCAGCGCGGTGTATCTGAGCGACCAAATAAACCGAAAAAACCACTGATTCCAAAGTGGTTAGGAACATTAGTGGCTATTTTGGTTCTGATGTGCATTGCCGTAGTGCTGATGCTATGGAAACCGTGGAAACCTGTTTCAACCAAAAATGAAGTGACTTCTCCACATTATCAGGAAGAAGAAACCAATCATGACTACCGTTTCTACGATTTACTACCACAGCAACAAGTCACTCCGATTCCAGAACAAGCCGTGCCAGAAACTAAGCCACAACAACCTGTGGTGATTGTAGAGGCTCCACGTGAAACCAGCGCACCTGTGAGTAACGATCCTACTGCTGCCGTTGCAGCCGAAGAAAGCGTACAACAACCTCACCAAGCAAGCTATATCTTGCAAGTCCGTAGCTATCCTGATCCAGACAGTGCCGATGCTCGACGTGCAGAAATCATTCTCAATGGTTTATCTGCCGATGTAGTGAAAAGTGTAGAAAATGGAAAAACATGGTATCGCGTTGTTTCTGGACCTTATGATTCTCAAGAAGCAGCGGTTGCAGCACAGCAAACGTTGCAACATAGTGGTATTGACTCTATTCTCGTAAAACGATAAAAGATCCATATCATAAAAAAGAACGCAGTTCGCGTTCTTTTTTATTTAAATGATTACCAACCCCAACACGTCCCCGTAGTAGGTTGACCACATTCACGATAATGAATAGCATACCAGACGCTGCCTCCAGATCGAGGTGTGCCATCTTTTTTCACTTCATCACGATTCAGCTCATCAAAAGTGCTAATCGCATCGGCTGATACTGAACCTTTATCAGCATTTTTCTGTAAGTTTAAGCTGCCCAAGCTCTTTGCAGTCTGATCCTGATAAATCACCGTCTCTGGTGCCGCGGTCCCGATTAATAAAGCATAATTGGCAACGGCAGCAGTATAACCAGTGGCACTACCTGACAATGTTAAATCCTTTTTGATGGTGGTACTTGCCAGTACATCTGCCCCACCATAAGTTTTCGGATCAAGATGATAAAAGCTTAAAGGCTGCACAATGCCTGTTTTGACCTGAGCTTCTAACCAGTCTTGCCATAAAAATTCCAGAAAGTCAGTTGCATTGTCAGGTTTGCTATACCCAATATCTCGGACAAAATACATCAGTGAACGATACTGATTTTCTTCCATTCCTGTCGGATTGGTAACGGATTGAAGTCCGAGATTTTTGGGTAACTGCTGATAGGTAATATTTTGGTTTTGCCCATTACGCAACCATGCACGGCCATTACTCACCATTTTCGCCCAGAACTCATCTGCCGTTTTGATATCGCTGTAATTGTCCACAACACGCACCCAAACCGCTAGAGATTCTCCGCCATCTGGCAATTCACGTAATTGAGTCATGGTATGATGACCATCTGTCAAATATAAACGACCATCATAGCCAATCACCACCGTCTTCAAATCAGCGGTTTCTGTACCTGGCTTTTCAGCACAGCCAAAACTATCCAGCTGCTTTAAATTTGCCGATTTAAGTTGATCGATACTATTAAAGTCATCACGACTTTTCGCCCCAATCGCCTCACAATAATCACTAAATTTTTTACCGATCGTTTTATTTAAATAGGTGAGTTGGTTACTTGCATCCGCTTGCCAAGTCTGACGATTCCAGTCCCCTTGCCAGCGCCCCAATTTATAATAAATCTGGTCATAGCCAACAGCACCTTGTGTAGGGATTAGATCGGCAATTTGTACCTGAAGAATGTCACCTGCTTTCGCATTTAAAAACCGTTGATCACGCTGATCGGTTTGAGTCGGCGGTGTATTCTGGCTTTGATCATCATTTGAATCATTACAAGCCGTTAAAGCTAAAACAGCACAGACACCCAAAGACAAAAAAGTCATATTTCTAGTCATTAATTTCATAAAATATCAATTATCTAAAGCTTGCTCGAAAAGATGCATATTGACGAGAAATTATTCAAAATAAATGACAAATGCTATTTCTCATTGATGTTTTAAGCTTTTAAGCCGATATGGCAATTTTAAAATCCATTGCGGTCGGTAAAATAAAATGAAATTTCCTAACAGAATTAAAATAACGCCTAATCCTGCACTCCATGTCCATTGATATCCTTCCCAAAAAGTGGACAGTGTCAAAGCCACCAAGGGAAATAATAACGTTGTATATGCCGCTTGTCCCGCCCCTATGCGCCCAACCAACAGAAAATAAGCGCTAAACCCAATCACTGATCCCACAACTGCCAGATATAATAAAGCACTGATGGCAATCCCTGATGATGTAGGAAAAAAGTCCTCCCCACGCAGTACCGCAGCGATTGCCATAAGAGTCGCTCCATACAGCATGCCATAGGCATTGGTACTCAACACATCTCGTCCATGTCGTTGATGACGAAGACTGATCATATTGCCCAAAGAAAAACCATAAGTCCCCAATACACATAGTAAAATAGCAAAAATCGTGTGCCCGTGGATCTCGGTTGCCGTTAAGTTATGCCAAAATAAGGCTAACATTCCGAGCAGTCCACACACTATTGCGGGGATAAAATAAACTGAAATACGTTGCTTAAAAAATAAATAACTATTCAAGGCATTAAAAATCACTGCCATTGAAAAAATCACCGCTTCAAGTCCACTATTGACATAAGCTACTGCGTTATAAAAACAAATAAAATTAAGCCCAAAAATACACAAGCCTTGCAATAAACAAAATAGATGATCCATAAATGTCAATTTTTTTAAACGTTTATATACGCATAACCCAGTAAATAGGATTAGAGCCGCAATAAAAAAACGCCAGAATACTGCAACAACAGGTGTAATATGGCCATGTTGTGCACTAATCGCAATCCATGTTGTTCCAAAAATGAAGACCACTAGCATGTATAACAGCGCATTCATTACCACACCCCTCTTGTTTAGAAAGAGTGTGGAATAAATGCGCTTTATCTGCTTTCAGGACTTTGTTTGACTTACATAATCTTGCGGTTTTTTGATGAGCTTAGGTGCGTGATGAGAGCAAAACTAGGTAAACTAATCCTGTGTTCTGAATGCTGAAATAATCAATATCTTACAATGAAATACCAGACTCTTGAGCAACTTCAACAGCATAAAACCCAACTGCTTGAAACAGTTCGACTCGGCTCGGGAATGCAAATTGCAGCGTGGAAAAATCAACATGATCTGGTCAGTGTATGCAGTAATCATCATACTTTGAGCCTCTATGTAAAAGGCGGTTATGAAAGTTATCGCAAAACACCCCATGGTTGGCGTAATGGGGGCGCACCCGATCGCTTTTGTCTAATGCCCCAAGGACAAGAGTCCACTTGGGATATCAGAGGTGACCTCAGTTTTGTACATTTGTACTATACCGATCAGCATTTGCGCAGCCTCGCAACCAAAATCTGGGACAGAGAACCTGCACAGATTCAACTTCAGGAACAAAGCTTTGTCGCAGATACTAAAGTGAGTAGCTTGTATCGACATTTTTTATTAGGTTGCGATTGGCAGGAACCTAGCAACCATTTACAACTCAGTAGCACTGCCAATTTATTACTTAATCATCTGTTACAACACTACAGCAATGTACAGTGGCAACTTCCACGTATAAAAGGGGGGCTTGCTCCATATCTGCTAAAACATATTAAACAATGGATTGAACAACATCTCGACCAAACCATTACCCTTGCGGATCTGGCAGAACAATCCCAATTAAGTGAATATCATTTTGCCCATATGTTTAAACAATCAACGGCCATTTCACCCCATCAATATGTATTACAGCAACGTTTACACAAGGCACATTCTCTGATTTTATCCAGCAAAAATGATTTAACAGACATCGCGTTGCAATGCGGTTTTAGCTCAGCCAGCCATTTTAGTACCCGATTTAAACAATATTACGGCTACCGCCCTTCACAACTTCGGCAAGGGCGTGCCTGACTTTAACGTTATTATTCAATACCTTTTTGTTTAGCGCGCTGATAAGCAGCCCGTGCCTGAATACGTTTTAAGAAAGCCTGAATATTGGGATATTGGCCTGTGGTACGAGTCAATATAGCGCCTAGTGGAAAACTCATCTGAATATCCGCGAAACTAAAATTTCCTGCAAAATAATCGTGTGAGGATAAATAGTCCTCCAAAAATGCAATGTGGTCTTTTAATCGCGGACGGATAAAGCCTGCTTTAATGCCATCGGTAATTTTATTGGCAATAGGACGAATGATAAAAGGTACATTTTTACCCACATTATTCATCACCAATTGAAACACTAGAAGTGGCATTAATGAACCTTCGGCATAGTGCATCCAATACAGATATTGAAAAGCATCTTCAGTATTTTGAGGCTTAAATTGATGCTGATGGTCATATCGACTTTGTAGATACTCCAAAATCACCGCTGACTCGGCAATCGCGCGTTCATTGTCCTGTAAGATTGGTGCTTTACCCAAAGGATGAATCTGTTTAAGTTCAGGTGGCGCTGCAAATGTCGGTAAGCGTTTATAATATTTAACTTGATAGTCTTGTTCTAACTCTTCCAGAGCCCATAAAATCCGAAAGGAACGTGATTGTTCCAAATGATGTAAAGTCAACATATTCTGCTCTATTTCTCGCCATTATTTTCAAGTATCGTTATAGCATTAAGCCCATGACAATGGCATGGGCTTAAACGATACAGTCATTTAATTACAACGTAACTAACCTAATGTTGTTTTTATTTCCAGACTGCGCAATAAAGTCTTAGTTACTGGAGTTTTGCTACAAACGTTCAGCACTTTTTCCTGCAATTCAGCAGACAATGGATTCTTAAAGGTTACACGGCGCTCTATCCATTCCTGTTGTTCTTTATTCATAAAAAAATCCACTTCCACACTAAATTCGCCCAAGTCGATTTCTTTATGTTGCGCGTACATACGCAAGGTAATCATGGTACAAGAAGCCAGACTTGCCGTAAGAAAATCATAAGGTGCAGGCCCAGTATCATGCCCACCAAAAGCTTCAGGTTTATCGGTAATAAAATGGTGTTTACCGCTGGTAATTTCACCCTTCCACGGTGCAGGATCCGTTTTAACAATACTACGTGCAATCACACTCATTTGGATGCTCTCATTTGATCAGGGAATGTTGGGGCTTCGAGCCGTGCGCCGTCATAATCAGGAATTTCACCAAAGCGAGGGTCATGATTGATCCATTGTTCACGCGCTTCACGTAAACCTTCAGTGGTACGTCCCACCAGATTCCACCACAGCAGAATCGGAGTTTCAAAAGGTTCACCACCAATAAGCAATACCCGATGACCTTTTGGAATTTCAATCTCAATATGCTCTAGCCCAGGCTCTAATACCAGCATGTTATCTTGCGTCAGTTCATGGCCATTGACCTGTGCATGACCATCCAATGCCAAAAAGCCATATTCAAATTTTGGATTGAGTGGAATGCGAGTGTGACTATCTGTTTGTGCAGTCATATCGACACCGAGTAACGGTGTATGTACAGCAACAGGCGAAGTTTCCCCCATAAATTCACCAACCAGTATCGTAAACTCAATCTGATCCTGTTCAGTTCTAGGTAGTTCTGGATAATGATCAAACTGTGGCGGCATATTTAGTTTTTCATCGGGTAACGCGATCCACAACTGTGCTGCATGCATTTTGGTTTCAGTTTTAGGAGCAACTTCAGTATGTGAAATACCATGTCCTGCGGTCATCAAATTGACCTGATACGGACGTATAAGTTGTTTACTTCCTAGACTATCGGTATGCATCATGGTGCCTTCGATCATCCAAGTAAATGTTTGCAAGCCCGTATGCGGGTGCGGCCCTACGTCCAGACCATCGCCTTGAGGAAAAGTCACAGGGCCTGCATGATCCAGAAAACACCACGCACCAATCATACGTTTTTGCCGACTTGGCAATGCACGCTTGATGATTGTACCTTTGCCAATTTCAGCACTGCGAATCTGAAAATCCTGAATAAATTGATTAATATAAGTTTCACAATCCTGCGAGTCGGAGATTTCCGTATAATTCGTATTGGTCATTTTGTTATCCTAAAGTTATGATCAGTTCAGGATGTCTTTTCAACATCATTTCATTGTTTTGATTTTAGCCAGCCAATTCGCTTAAACCTATGCTTATCTTAATACGCTGAATACTCTATATAGGACAATAATAGTTTTGTTTTTGTTGTCAATGTGCGAATAAAAGTAGACAGATCATGATTGAAGTCATGTAAAAAATATCAATAAACGTTCATAAGCCCCTATCAGGACCCATGACTCGTTTCAAAGCTTAAAATATTATTTAGGAGGATAAGGTGGATTTAAATCTACCAATAAACCAGTCAAACGGCGCACCAATGGGAGAAAAACAAGTACGGTAGGGAATGCAATCATCCAGGAAAATAGCCAGATATCCACCCACTTTGTGAAAAACCCCTCAAACCAGCCAATATTTTTCCATAAATTAATCATGGAAATCGTACCGCTCATCAGTCCTGAGAGAAATAACGGCATCAGCAAAACGGCAAATTTTGCAGGAAGCTTAGGAAGTTTGCCAATGATCATGATAGGTTCATTTTGCATGCTGATTACTCACGATGTTCGTTTGCTCATTACGATTAGGTATCTTTCTTGACGTTCTGTTTTAAATTTTTCATAAATTGTTTAACCGCAGGCTCAAACTCTTTAAACAGAATATGATCTCGATGTGTCATGATCACTTCTAAAAATAGTTTTAGACCTACGGCAAACGCTTTTGTTGTGTCTTCATCAAAAAACTCTGCAGCTTTTAAGCGTTCCACAATTTTGAAAATATCATCATGATTCCCAACATCAAATTCGATATTTTCATCATAAGTTGATGCATGACCTTTTGCATCGGCAAGGTGTTGTACGGTTACATGATATTGATGTTGTTTCATATTTGCTCTCGATCTATTCCAATGTCATTTCAATTTTACAAACGGCCAATTTCAACTGCCGCCTGATCAATCTTTTCTGCAATTTGATGAATGTGTTCTGCTTTTAAATCTGCAACATTCAGTTTAAGACGCAGCGCTGTTTTGAGGTTTTCCATCGCACGATGAATATCAATGAGTTGATCATTGCCATGAATTTCACGTCTCAAACGTAGTTTTTCCAATAACGCAGTCAGCATGTCCTGCTGTTGGTTTAAATACACCGTGCCCTCTTCAGTCACCTGATACTGCTTACGCTCCGTATCTAGCAATGAAATCAGCTTCATTTCTTCCAGATTGGTCAATGTCGGATAAATCGTGCCGGCACTAGGACTATAATCACCACCGACTAAGTCACTAATTTCTTTAATGATTTCATAACCATGTTTGGGGCTTTGTTGAATCAGATGCAAAACCAGAAGTTTCATGCGACCGGATTCAAATAAACGTCCACGACGGCCTGGACGTTGCGGGACATCATGAGAGGAAGAGGGTTCACAATGATGATCAGATGCATGTTTCATCTTATTTTCCCAGACTGATTAATTTATACATATTAAGATATATCTTAAAATATCTTTTATCAAGTTAAAACTTTTAAACATATATTAATGCATTGTTAAATAATGAAATTATTAATTTACCCAATCTTGCTTTAAGATATTAAGATATAAAAAAATGTTTGGAATGCTCTTTTATTGACAATAAGTACCTAACTTACTCACAAAGTAACCAAGCCCTTATAAATTTAGTCTTTTATTTTTAGCAGGCCGTTACAAGTGAATAAGATTTTTAAATTCATTTCAGCTAATCGTGATTAACAGATTCATTGATTAAAATTATTCAATATAAATCAATTTTTAAAATTAAAATTCATCATAAAACAGTAAAAAGCCGACTTGGAAAAGTCGGCCTTTTTTGAATGATGTGAATAGTCTTTCAAACACTTCAAGCTTTTTGAAAGCCCTCTGCCACACGCAGAGCGCTTGGTGTAAAATCGGCAAAATGCGTTGCCTTTTGAAGGCCCTCTGCCGCGAGCACAGCTCTTGGCGTAATTCAGGCAAAAAGCTTAGCTTTTTGAAAGCCCTGAATTACTCCCATTCAATCGTAGCAGGTGGCTTAGATGACACGTCATAAACGACACGGGAAACATCTTTGATTTCGTTCATGATACGCGTTGAAATTTTATCAACCAAATCATAAGGGAGATGAGCAAAACGTGCAGTCATAAAGTCAACCGTTTCCACAGCACGAAGTGCAATCACCCATGCATAACGACGGCCATCACCCACCACACCTACAGATTTTACAGGTTGGAATACCGCAAAGGCCTGTGCAGTTTTATCATACCAACCGCTGGCACGAAGCTCTTGCATAAAGATGTCATCAGCCAGACGAAGAATATCTGCATATTCTTTCTTCACTTCACCCAAAATACGTACCCCCAGACCTGGTCCAGGGAACGGATGACGATAAATCATGCTGTGTGGAAGACCCAGTGTTGTGCCCAGCTTACGAACTTCATCTTTAAACAAGTCACGTAACGGCTCAACCAAGTCAAAAGCTAAATCTTCTGGCAAACCACCGACATTATGGTGGGATTTAATCACATGCGCTTTACCTTGTTTGCTGGCAGCAGATTCAATCACATCAGGATAAATCGTTCCTTGCGCAAGGAATTTTACGCCATCTAGTTTACGCGCTTCTTCAGCAAATACTTCGATAAACTCACGACCAATGATTTTACGCTTTTTCTCTGGATCCACTTCACCCGCTAGCGCAGTGAGGAAACGCTCTTCTGCATCGGCACGAATGACGCGGATTCCCATGTTATCTGCGAACATTTGCATCACTTGATCACCTTCGTTTAGACGAAGTAAACCATTGTCTACAAATACACATGTTAACTGGTCACCAATCGCTTTATGCAACAATGCAGCAACGACCGATGAATCGACACCACCCGATAAACCGAGTAAAACTTTTTCATCACCAATTTGCTGACGAAGTTGCTCTACACGTAAATCAATAATGTGTTCTGGTGTCCATAAGCCACCACATCCACAAATTTTATGGACAAAATTAGACAGCAACTCTGCACCTTTGGCAGTATGTGTCACTTCAGGATGGAACTGAACACCATAGAAACGTCGGGTTTCATCAGATGCTGCCGCATATGGACAGCTTGGTGTACTCGCTGTTGTATGGAAACCTTCTGGTAAACGCCCTACTTTGTCACCATGACTCATCCAGACATGCAGTTGATCTTCACGATCCTGCAAATTACCAATCAGTTGGTCACGTTGTTGAATATCAACTTCTGCATAGCCAAACTCATGCACAGTCCCCGGTTCAACTTTACCGCCCAACTGTTCAGACATGGTTTGAAAACCATAACAAATTCCCAATACAGGTACACCAAGTTCAAATACAACTTGAGGCGCACGCGGACTACCTTCCTCATGCACACTTTCAGGCCCACCTGACAAAATCACGCCATTTGGATTAAAAGCACGGATGTCTTCTTCAGACATATCAAAAGCATACATTTCAGAATATACACCTGCTTCACGTACACGACGTGCAATCAGCTGGCTGTATTGAGATCCGAAATCCAGAATCAAGATACGATCATCAGTAATGTGGGTATTGGTTGTCATGATTACGCAACTATGCAAGGCAACGAGAGAAGCGCAATATTCTAGCATTTTTCACGATGCCACGCACGTTCTTTCCATTGCCAAAAACTTGAATAAAAACAGTATAAAAAAGGCACTGAATCAGTGCCTTCTCTTTAATGCTGAATTTTTTCGATTTTTACCACTTCGATATCTGTTGGTTTATAGCGATGTGTATCCACCTCGCCCACGACACGAACATGATCGCCCACTTTTAAACCTGCTGCACGCCAAATGTCATCATCAATTTCTAGACTAATCGTGCCAGAACGATCTTTAAACTCATAATGGTCGCTTTTAATATGTTTGGTAATTTGACCTGTCAGCGTCACGCCAGTTTCATCTTTCATTTTGGCGACTTGCTGCACCGTTGCAATATTCTTTGCAGCTTCCTGAATAATTACATGATCATCTTTACCTGCAAATGTATGGGAAGATAAAACCACGGTAGCCAAGACTGAGGCACTAAGTATTAATTTTTTCATTATTCTCTCTAGGTTTAAATATTTTCAGAGTTATCTAAACAGAAAGTTAAAACGATGTCGGCTAGAGTTTTGTAATACAAGGTAAAATAAAGTTTACCTTGTACTTTTCCACATTTT
The DNA here is from genome assembly GCF_016624945.1 of Acinetobacter sp. S54. Classification (GTDB taxonomy): domain Bacteria; phylum Pseudomonadota; class Gammaproteobacteria; order Pseudomonadales; family Moraxellaceae; genus Acinetobacter. Next base: position 14,890 of record NZ_JACVUI010000015.1, read on the forward strand.
ATTTTTCAATTGCGGCATCTAGACTAAACTTGCCTGCGCCATGCAACATCAAGAAAAATAAGCCACCAGACATGGCAAAGTTTTTCATAAAGTTAATGGCTTGTGCCTGATCATCACCTGTATGAAAAATAAATGCGGTGATAATACTAAAAATGCCCAATCCTAAGGCTGCAAAACGTGCCTGAAAACCAAATAACAAGGCTAAACCACCGCCAAATTCAACTAAAATGGTTAAAGGTAGTAAGCCACCTGGTACACCCATTGCCTCCATATAGCCTACTGTTGCTGAATAAGCCGTGATTTTCCCCCAGCCTGCAACTAGAAAAATATAAGCCATCAGAATTCGTGCGATCAGTGAGATAACAGAATCTGCGCCAGATTGATTAACCATGTTTCTTACAACGATATTTGGATTAAACATAACATTTGCCCTTTAGATTGATTTCAAATTATGTTGTTTTGATGAGGCCATCTTAAGCTGGTTTGTTTTTGCAATAAATATTCATTTTCTAGACGTATCGTTCCAAATAAAAGACAATAAAAGATGTAACTTTTTACCTATTGATACTGACTTTCAGACACGGCACTGCTAGGATTTGATCACAATTTTGCGCTGTAGCCTGTCATGGAACTTATTGATTTTATTTTGCACGTTGATGATCATCTGCTCGAGTTTATTCGCAATTATGGCGTATGGATATATGCAATTTTGTTTCTGATTATTTTTGTGGAAACAGGGTTAGTGGTCATGCCCTTTTTACCAGGTGATAGCTTGCTATTTGCTGCAGGTGCATTAGCGGCATCTACAGGCGCAATGGATCCGTGGGTTTTAGGGATATTACTGTTTATTGCAGCGGTATTGGGCGACACGCTGAATTATCATATTGGTCGTTTTATAGGACCGCGTGTATTTGAAATTAACTCACGTTTTATTAACAAAGCACATCTGACCAAAACTCATGAGTTTTTTGAACGTCACGGCGGTAAAACTATTATTTTTGCCCGATTTATTCCTTTTGCACGGACCTTTGCTCCATTTGTGGCTGGCGCAGGCAGTATGAATTATAAGTTTTTCTTCACTTATAATGTAATTGGTGCTTTATGTTGGGTGGCTTCATTTATTACACTGGGATATTTATTTGGAAATATGCCAATGGTTAAGGATAATTTCACTCACCTCATTTTTGGGATTATTATTTTGAGCGTATTGCCTGGAATTATTGCGTTTATTCGCCAGAAATTTAGTCATAAACGTCAAGTTCTGAACTCTAAAAAGTAACATCAAAAGAACCGAAAAATGACGGGTAACATACATAACAACAACAACATTGCCGATCCTTTATATAAACGATCGGCTTTTAAACCCTTAATATTTCCTGCGAGTAAGGCACGACCAAATACCATCCAGAACCATGCACTAGGAAATAGAATTAAACTAAATACAGCTAAAACTAAAATTGCACTTTGCAGTGAATCCCACGTTTCAGGTGGAAAAATGCCCGCTGCAAACAAAAGAGCCTTAGGATTTTTTAATGTCGAAAAAAACACCTGTTTAGGTCGAATTGCTTTATGACTTTGACTATGTTTCTGTAAATGTGAGCTTTTCCATAAATTAAAAGCCAGCCAAATCACATACAAAGCACTAACAAGATGCAGAATTGGAGTAAGTGCTGGCCAGATCGGCTGTCCTAAATGAATTAATAATGCCCAAATCGCAATGCCATACAAATAACCTAACCATTCCGCAGGAATAAAAGAAGCAGTTTTTGTAATTCCTTGATGATGAGCAGCACTGGCAAACAACGCATTGGTTGGTCCAGGAATAAGAAGCACTGCAAGCATCGCCAATACAAAAAACCAGCTTTCAATCATAGAGTATCCATCGTAAAGAAGGTGGGCACACCTTATATGAAATTGAATTTAACTGACAAGTTTTATTGGCTGTTGAACCCATGAATTGATCTAGAAAAAACCATAAAAAGAAACTATACAATTGATTAAAAAAGATATTTTATGAAACATTTTGACAAAAAATTATTGAGTCCCGTTGCATCAAAACCACAAAACAGGACTCTTTTTCTATGTTCTAGCTGGCATTTTTCTTCACAATAATGGGACAGTTTTTAAATTGTGCAGCTTGCACAATCGCTTCCTGCTGGCCTAAAACCCGTGAAAGTTCGGTATTTTTCGTATCAGAAGATTGTCCCATATTTACGGAAACAGTTGGACCAAAGCCCCAACCGCCTCGTCCCCAACCTCCACCAAGTCCAACGCCTAAACCAACACCTGTACGTTTTGGTGTTTGTACGCCATTTTCGATATAGAGCTGAATACGATTATATTCACTTTGCAATTGTTGACAGTTGAGTGACTGGTACTGGGCAGGAGATACATACGTTGGTTTAACCGTTGTAGCACAGGCACCCAGCAATACCGTCAATGCTACCAGAGTAACTAAATATAAGCCTTTCATCGCTTTTCTCAAATTATTTAGGTTCAATTTCTGAGAACAGGGTCTGATACGCTTGTGTCAGTTTATGTTCTGGTGACAAATGAACCAATGGTAAGTTTTTCTGATGTGATTCTTTCATTAAAATCGAAGGCGGCAACATGCTATTTAATACGGGCAAACCTTCATCTTTTAACTGTTGGACCACTTCTCTTGGCAATTTTGCCTGTGCCTGAAATTGATTGACTACAATACCCTCAATTTCCAGACTATTATTATGATCATCTTGGGTTTCGATCACATTTTCAATCAAAGTTTGTAACGCACGTTTGGAAAAAACATCACAGTCGAATGGAATCAGCACACGATCTGCGGCTATCAATGCCGACAGGGTAAAGAAATTAAAAGCTGGCGGTGTATCAATATAAATCCGATCATATTGATTACTCAATTGTTGTAAAGAATCACGTAATTTATAGATTTTATGCTTGGTTTCAAGTGCATGTTCTAATGTACCGAGCGTTGGGCTGGCTGGAATTACATCTAGCTTTGGAAAGGCAGTACGATGCACATAGCTATCCAGACCTTTTGATCGTGATTTTAAGATTGAACCTATGGCATTACCAATCAGACCTTTTTGCTGGTTATTACCCAATACATCGTCAAAAAAGTTTTCAATATTCGGTTCTAAAGCATTTTTATCTGCGGAATAGGTTGCCTGTTCACCTAAAAGGTATTGGCTTGAATTCGCCTGAGGATCCAAATCAATGACCAGTGTCTTTAAATTTTGCTGAGCGCTAATTGCTGCCAGATTTACGGTGATACTCGATTTACCCACACCACCTTTTTGGTTAAATACCACCCGTGTAAACATGCTATCCCTCATCACTATTTTTTCAAACTTGTTTACAGTTTAACCTAGCACACAAATATAAATGTAAAGAATGTCAAACAATTAACTAAAAACTGGTTTTATTATCACCAATCCTAATACGGCAACAAAAGCCACGCAACCAATGACTAAACCTGCACGACGTTGTACCAGTAAAATAGATTGATCCTTTTTAAATGCTTTATTTAATGCAGAAAGCATCACTAAAAATAAAATGATCTTGGCATAAAACCACGTTTGTATTTGAAAATTGTTTAGATACAACAAAACAATTCCTGACACAACGAGTACAGTAAAACCCAGATGTTGTAGAGCAATCCAGATTTTTTTTGGCGCGGAAAATTCAGATTGATCTCGTGCATTCATCCATATCGGCATAGAACGAAACAATACTGCCAGACCCACCAACACTAAACCAACAATGTGAATAATCACAACGAATAAATGTGTATCCATTTTTATCTAAATCTATCGGGTCGATTAATTTTTGGGTGCATGTGCACATTCAGGACTATCTGGGACTTGGCCTTGCCATTCATCAGGTGTATAGGCATGAATCGCCAAAGCATGAATTTTACCTGGACTCATCAGATCAGTTGCTACTGCATATACCTTTTGGTGGCGCTGCACTAATCGCAATCCCTGAAAAACTGGACTTACCACCGCCACTTTAAAATGGCTCTCTTTACCTGGGAAGTAGCCACCGTGACCTGAAGACTCATTGATCACTTCAAGATGCGTGGGTTGCAATGTATTTAAACGTTCAATCAGTTGTTGTTCTAAAGCCATCATAGCCACCTATTGGCATAGAAAGATGAATAGAAGTATAACCTGCCTATGGCTAAAACGCTGAAAAACTCATAATAAAGACACGTAAACTGAGTAACTCAAGCCCTAACGGAAAAAATATGATTTTATTTTATGCAATCAATAGCATTATTTGCATAAAGTGGTTGACCCTTGATTTGCTTAATGTATTATAAGCGGCACGCGGGAATAGCTCAGTTGGTAGAGCACAACCTTGCCAAGGTTGGGGTCGCGAGTTCGAGTCTCGTTTCCCGCTCCAGATTTTGAAAAGCCTCAGTCGAAAGATTGGGGCTTTTTCTTTTTGATTTATATGGTTTTTTCTTCTTAATAAAGCCGTGATTGTATTTGTATTATCAATATCACAGAGTCATATTAAAAAACTTTTGTGACCAAATTGTGCCCACGATAGAAAAATGAGCTCAATTGACCTTAAATGATTTGAAATTATGTACAAAAAACACTCTAAAAAATTAAGTATTTAAGGTCAATTTTTCTCTCTTTAGATGACAATGATCCACTATTTTTCTTTCTCAATCGTAATTTGTGACTAAGGCATTTTTTTGTGACTAAAACACTATTCAACAATATGATTTTCATTAATATTTTTAAAAACCAATAAATCGCCTACCCCTACATTAAGGGCAATACAAATCTTATCAATGGTTTCAAAATCTATTCAAACAGATTAAAAAAAGCAGATGCTTTCACATCCGCTATAGCGCTAACGATCAATATTTTTTGTTTTAAAACTGAATCAGGTTGAAATGGTATCATCAACTGGTAATTCACCCTTCTTTAAATAGCGATAACTTTGAATCACCAATAATATTGCTGCCAAACTGATTCCACAGGTCAGCACCAGCCAGATTACATCTACATTAGCACGTTCATAAAGCCATCCACGAACCCCCATCGAATAACTCAGTGGAATAATCACCAACCAATAACAAAACAGAATCACAAAAAGTGGTTGCATAAACTGCTGCAAACCACGAAGCACACCAGATGCCACTGTTTGGAGCGCATCAAAAATCAGGAAAACTGCCACAAAAGACATTAAGCCAGTGGCAATGTTTAATACTTCAGCATCTTTACTAAATAAACCTGTCAGTGATGTTGCAAAAGCAATTAAAAGTCCCGCAATGAGTACGCCATAAATCAGGGTAATGACAACTACAGCGCCACTGGTGGCAATCTTGGACTGATAATCATGGGTTGCAGAAAAATACGCCACCCGAATGGTAGTTGCGCTACTAATAGCAATTGGAATCATGATAATCAACATAGCAATATTAATCACTATCTGATGTGCTGCAATCGCCTTTGCCCCAAGCTGTGACGCAAAAAAAGCCAGTGTTGCTAAAGCTAGAATTTGTAGTACCAAGGTGATACCAATGGGTAAACCTTGCTTGAACAATCCTAAACTTTGTTGAATAGTGACCTTCACTTGTGTTGTTTTCAGTTCTGGAACAGCTTTCGCCACCAATTGATACATACAAAAACAGGCAATATAAGCACTGATGGCAGTGGCGAGTCCTGTCCCTGCTCCACCCATTTCAGGAATAAAATCAATGCCATTGACCAATGCAACACAAAGTGAAGCATCACAGATCAATAGAATGAGATAAGTCAGCATAATTGGTTTAAGTAAGCTATGACCTTCGCTGATAAATCTGAATAAGGTCATATATACCAGTCCAGGCACACCAAAAGCCACAAAATGCAAATACTGTTTGGCAATGCTCGCCACTTGTGGGTTTTCAATTAACCAAGGACATAAAAGCGCCAACACCTGAATCAACATAAAGCCAAAAATTGACAATAAAAATGCCACTTTTTTACCTTGTTGTATCAGTGCAGCAATCTCGTGTTTAGCCCCTTGTTGCATGGCAGAAATTTTGGGAACAAGCACATATAAAATCCCTGTAAATAATATAAATACAGGCGTCCACATATTACTGCCCAAACCAATTCCAGCCAGATCAATATAATGATAACGACCTGCCACCATGGTATTGATCACGCCCAAAGAAGCCTGACAAATCTGGATTAAAATTAAGGGCAAAGCCAGTTTTAATACAGGCAGGAAGATGTCTTTTAAAATATTCATAGCATTCAAATCTTAAAATTTTAGAAAATCCGTTGGTACTTCATGCGCGTTTAATGTTTCTGATCTAAACGCCAATACCCTTTAATGTGGTTATTTCTTCCTGCAAGTTTGCGTTCATTACGGAAATAATGTCGAATCTGTTTTGCTGCGTTATTTTCTAAAGCCCCCCATACCTGATCTAACTTGGTAAATTTTTTTAAAAGCTCCATGGTTTGACTACCCTGCTCATTCACTGATCCAGTAATTTTTTGAAGATTGCTATTTTCGGGAAAGCAAAAATCATCAAAATAAGTAAAATCCGCAGCATCAGCACTGAGTAAAATTACAATCGGTGGAATCGGGTTTTTCCAAAAATCTAAAATCCCTGCAAGCGCTGGAAATGCAGTTTCATCCGCAATCAGAACAGCTTGCCCTTCATGTAAATGCTCGTGCTTATCGTCGGTTTCGGTACGACTGGAAATTAAAGCACCCGTATTCAGTTGTTGTATCCATTGGCTTCCTGGACTGGCACCATGTGTAAAGATGTCGACATAGCCAAAATGTAAATCCTCATGATTTGAACCATAAGAAAAGGCTTTTCTTAAAGTATAAAGACGAACATCTTTATTCATACTTTCTATGAGTTTTTGACGTTTTTGTGTCGATAAATGCTTCATCAACCATAAAAAACCCCGATCAAATAAATTTTTTAATGTGCCGCTTTGGTTTGAGGTCTTTGATTGAACCACAGGTGCTTTTTCTAATATTTTTAAAATAAAACCGTAAGCATAACCTGCATAATAATTTGGCAATGGTGTTTGGCTTTTAATGGTAAGACGTGTGATATTTGGACTGACTTGTGACTTGGCCACCACTTCAAAAAACTGTTTGGCATTATTGCTGAACTCAATTTTTTGTTTGGCAAATGAGTTATAAGCCAAATATAAAATCTGCTCTTCTAAATCACCTTTTAATTCAAAATGAATAAACAAATCTTGTTTGATGGATGAAGATGGAACTTGAGTGTGTAACAAAATACCTTCTTCGTAAATGTCTGCAATCACAGCATCATGAATATCATTGTTTTTACCATAGTTTTGAGCAATGATCAGAAGCTCCTTACGATGGTCCTGATTCACATGATCCATAATATCAAGCTTACGGTCTTGATCATTAATCGTGGTCAAATGTGTCATGATGCCGTCTAATTCCTAAATAAAAATATAAAATGGGATAAATCTTGAGGATTAATGTGCTGGATGTTCAGCATCAGATGGCAATATTTTCCATACCAATGCTGCAACAGCTAAAGCACAGAAAAAGGTCAGTAGCACGACCGCGGTATACCCAATATGTTGGGCCAGCGTTAAACCCAGTGCTGAATATACAAACCCCATAAAAACCACAAGGCTAAGTTGCAAACTAAAGAACGTTGCTTTTGCTGGCATATTGGCAGCACGATCCATGATGAGTGTAGAAATCGTCGCAATTAGTCCTGGATTGGCAATGAAATAGCCAAATATTGCCAAGTACACCATGAGTTTTGAGGTGTATCCCAAGGTCAAAGGAACAAATAGCAGCAAGGTCAAACCTTGCATGACCGTCAGCGTAATCAGTGCTTTTTTACGTTGTAATTGATTGATCAAAATCGTGGCAAGGAATGCCGATAAGATACCAATAATGGAACCAAAAACTTTGGTGGCAAAACCAATATCAACCAATGACCACTTTGCATCGACTAATAATGGATTTAGGATTCCAAATACAGCAGTGAAACCAATTGGATAAATAAATAACAACACAAACCAAGACTTGTGTTTTGTTATAAATAATTTGAGTTGCTGAGCTAAACTTTTGAACTGAGAAGAAACGTTATGATGCGGATTGAAAAACTTATCTTCAGGTTCTCGATAAAATAATAGCTGAATCCAAGTTACAGCAGTTAAAAGTGCCAATATAATAAATGCGCCTTTCCATTGTAACCATGGATATAAAATAAGTAGTAAACCACCACCAATAATATTACCCAACAAATTACTAGCATATTGAATACTATTAGCAAATTGTCGTTCAGAGGCTTGAAAAATCTTCGTCGCTAAACCATCAATAGCAACATCTTGAATACTCATAAACAAGCTATAAACAATAAAGAGTACCAGCATGACTGGAAATTGCTTATGTACATCTAAATAGCCACACGCCAGCAGTAGCCCCGTCATACACAACTGTGCAAAAAGAAGCCAACTTCGATACTGCCCTTGAGTTAATAATCTAAAGCTGTCAACAAATGGCGCATATAAGACTTTACCCAGCATTGGAAGCGCAATCAGATTCAATAATGCTAATTTATCCAGTGCAATACCACTTTGCCGTAATATGGCAAAGGTGGCAGACATCATAAAGGCAATACCGATATATTGTGTTGTATAGGTACTGATCAGCAACAGCCAAGGTTTAGAATGATGGGACATCATAGATCTTCCAATACATTAATATTTAAATAGAATTAAAAATCTATCTGCATTGATAACTTATATGCACGAGGATCTCCGCCTACCCCAACATAGCCATTCCATACACCTGCCCAATGTTTTTTATCAAAGATATTATCAATGCCTCCTCTGAACACAACATTACGTCGTGCAATAACAGTGGCATAACGTGCACCTAAATCAAAAACAACCCAATCTGGCAATTTTTGTGTATTAGCATTATCTGCATACATGCTGCCTGTATATACGCTATTTGCAGACAATGTTAAATTTGGTTGCAGAGGCACATCCCATTCCACACCAAGATTGGATTGCCAGTGTGGAATTCCCATCACATCATTATTTTGGTATACCCCACCTGCCGTTTTTGTATATTTTGCATCAAGATAAGAAATTCCACCCAGTAAACGGAGATGATCAACCAACTCCCCAGCTGTAGTCCACTCCACACCACGATTGCGTTGCTCACCATCATCGCTATAGATATTCGTTGTCGTATTTTTAATCAAGCTTGGCTTGGTAATTTGGTAGAAACTCAAGGTATTTCTAAAATTACCCAAATCCCATTTTGTACCAATTTCAAATTGCTTTGATTTATACGGTTTAAATACTGTCCCCACATTAGCTGCTGTGGTATCCGAAACAGTATCACCTTGTGATAAGCCTTCCATATAATTTGCATAAAGCGATAAATGATTCCCCCAAGGTTTTAATACAATCCCAATCGCTGGTGTCAAGGCACTTTCTTTATACGCAGGATTTAAGGCATTCGTTGCAGGATTAATACTAAAACTTTGTGATTCTACACGTTGCTCACGTAGACCTAAAATAAGCTGATATTTATCTTGTAAAACAGACAAAGTATCTGCAAATGCAACACTCGATAGTTTTGTTTCAGAAATTTTAGGTACATTAGCTGGTCTTGCTGCATTTGTACCGGACTTAGGATTATAAATATTGGATTGCCAAGGTGTGCCAACACTTAATCCCATATAGGTATTTTGATCAATCCTGTTACCGCTTAGAACCAATTCATGCTTGATTTGTCCAGTTGTAAATTTTCCACGAACACCTGCCTCTGCTGCATTAACATCGGTATCATTAGCATTCATACGAGAAATAGCGGTATAATCTCCATTAGGTTTTGCAGCCATGCCTAAAGCATTGTTGGCAATTACCCCATGACTTTTCTGGTCTTTGGTCCCCACTGTAGTATATGCTGTCCAATCATCTAGAAAATCATACTGTACATTGGCAATCACCCCAGTTGCTTTGGTATGAGCATAACTACCAGGTTGGGTGTTAATTTTTGAATCTGGCGCTTTTGGAATATCTGCGGAGGCAAAACTCACCATTAATGGCATGCCTCCATCAACTTTTTCATTAATATCGTATAGATCGAGGCTGGCGCGAAGTTTATCTCCCTTATAGTCTAAAGCAATAGAGCCTAAAGTCCGGTCTTCTTCTTGACCATCTAAAGCAGTATCACCACCAGACTTTAGAGCATTGACGCGCACACCAAATTGTTTTTCATCACCAAAACGACGGCCTACATCAAGATGTAAACCCAAATTACTATCGGAAGTATAAGTTGTCGTTACTCTTGTAATATCTTGTTGACCAGCACGTTTTGGTACAACATTAATGACACCGCCAACTGCACCACCTAAGGACATACCATTAAGCAATGCGCTCGTTCCACGAAATACTTCAACACGTTCTAAGAACTCTGTTGGTATACGGTTATGCGGCACTAAACCGAATAGTCCATTCCAAGCCATTTCGTGACTTTGGGTGTAGAAACCACGGATATTAAAATATTCACCAAGCCCATTTCCCGAAAATACACTACGTACAGAAGGCTCATTTTTCAATGTTTTTGCGATTGAGGTTGCTTGTTGATCTTCAATATACTTAGCGGTGTAACTCGTAATACTAAATGGTGTATCAAGTGCATCTTTATTACCTAATATACCGAGTTGACTTTTTTTACTCACTTGACCATTCGACAAAGTCGTATTATCAGTAGCCTCTGCTTTAACGATGATCGTAGGAAGCTGTTGAGCCGACTGTGTATTTTCCCCTGCAATTACATTGTGACTTAACAGTAATGCGATGCTAATCGATAAAATTGCTTTTTTGAAATGGATATTGATATTCATTTCTTATCCTAGAAATAGTCGTGTTTAAATTATGTTACACATAATATCAAGAATCATTCTCAACAAAAAACACGATTAGAAATAATTCAATAAAATAAGGAAAGCAACTGTATTAATTAAATATTTTATGTATTTAAAATTTCATAAGTTAGATTAGGTTTGACATCCAACAGATAAATAGTATCTTAAAGTAATTCTCATTTGCATTTATAACTGTATATTTTAGGCTTAAAATTATCAGTCACTATTATGATCAACAATTCAAAAATTAATTTATTTTGTGTCCCTTCTGCAGGAAGCAGTGCTTCCATTTACAACGCTTGGAATAAAGCAATTGCTGGAAATATTAAAGTCATCGCACTTGAGTACCCAGGACACGGTCGAAAAATTCAGCAACAACTCAGCAATGATCCTGATGGTTTAGCAGAACAATTTGCACAAGAAATTCTGACGTATGGTGATGTCCCATGTGTACTTTTCGGGCATAGTGTGGGTGGGTCATTAATATGGAAAATTGAAGAAAAACTCAAACTTGTGGATGCTGATCATAACCTGATTCTAAAAATTGTCAGTGCACGACCTTCACCACACTTTCAAAGTTTGATTCATCATTATAGTGATATGACAGATAGACAGATCGTTCAAGAACTGAAACTTTACAATAACTTCCCAGATGAAATTTTAAATAATCCAAGTGCTTCAGAATTCTTTTTGCGCATTATCAAAAATGACTTCATCCTAAGCGACAACATGCTGAAAAAGCCGATTCAAAAATCTTTAGTACCATTGATAAGTATTTATGGTAAGGATGACCCCTATATTCAAGATCATGAAATTATGCAAAGTTGGCAAAACTTTAGTGAACAATGGTTAGGTGCTTACCAAGTTCGCGGAGATCATTTCTATTTTTTAGACACTGAAATTTTACAAGATACGGTCAATATTATTCAGGACAACATTCATCAGGTCATCAAAAGAATGTCGGTTTAAACCATGATTCAACCGAGCCAACCCTTAATATTGTCCCCCTTGAAATCATCGATATCATTACAACAGCATGCTCGGTTGCTTTTTCGCGATGAACATTTGCAATGCTCTTTATTACATATCCATGGTCAATCAATTCATCAAGTTCGACTGCTTAACATGAATGAACATACTCTCGACCACTACTATTTTAAATTTAATATTTTCATACCCTTTCACATTGCAAGGGCAAGTTTAAAACGTAAGTGTGAGTTTTTTATCGGTCGCTTAGCTGCCAAATTTGCCTTGGCATCATTGGGGAATTATGCGCTCTTTATTATCAAAAAAGGTCAGTATGGTGAGCCCTTATGGCCAAAACACATCACTGGAAGCATTAGCCACAGTATGCTGGATTGTACCCATGGCATAGCAATTGCGACAGCTGCAATAAATACTCCCAATTTCAACCATGATGATGGCATTAATCACGACAATCAAAATTATAAAAATATTTTAGGCATTGACGTCGAGATCAAACAAAATGCTGACATATTTAAAGAATATCCAAGCATGTTGAACAGCTTGATGAGCCCTCAAGAAGCCAAACTTTTAAGTCCATTTCTAGATCAAGTTCCAACACTATATTTAATTTTATTTTCTGCCAAAGAAAGTCTCATCAAGGCGCTCTATAACAAATATCAACAGCTCATACCTTTTAATGCCATGCATTGTATTGGCTTCAACACTGAAACATGCACCCTAAGTTTTTATCTGCCTCAAACCTCACCCAAGATGGCTATGAATAGAACAATTCAGGTGAAATATCTAGAATTAGAAGATGAAATTATGACCTTTTGCAGTCTAGAAGCAAGTACAAATAAACTTTGAGAGATGATTCATCATGTTTAAAAATTCTTTTCTCGATATACTGATTATGCTCACTATTTCAGCTGTGGTGGCTTTTATCATGTCATCCATTTTTATTTATGGCGTGTAATTAATCATGACAGTTCCCTCTCCTATTTAAAGAAGAAGGTTAAACTGAGAATTAAGTTTAATATACAGTACTCGAACCATTCATCTTGCTTTAAATTAGGCAAAGTAAATGAAATCCTTAGCCTGCTTTTTTGTGCTTAAACGTTTCGTAATAATGACCACATTGTTGATAAAACTTTTCTCTAAAACAATGATAAAGTACTGCTGTTTTTTCCTGAAGCTGAATCATTCCTTGAGGTTCCAAGGCAATGTCTTGTCTTACCTTTTCATACACAGACATGGTTTGGTCAGGTTCACCCACGACTTTTTCTGCATTGGAATGTTCAAAAATCAAAAAGCTCAGCATACGCATCACTGCACGAAAATGTCCTTTACCCACCGCATCTTCACTGAGTAATACATGCCAACCCAAGTCATCGTCTTTGGCGTCATAATACAATGCCAAACGATCTCGTTTTGCTTCATAGATTTCCAAATAACCAGCATCTTTACCATCAATTTGGATGATATATAAATGCTGATGGTCATCGCAGAGCATTCGTTCAAAATAAACCGCCAGTTCAAGTTCAGGTTTATCCAGTTGCCACTGCGGAATAATATGTGGCTGATGCATCCATTTGACCATTAAGGGCAAATCCTGTGGTAATACCACATCACGTAATGCATAAGATATCTGATGCTCGGCATATTCAAAAAAACGGGGTAATGATTTTGATATTGTCTTCATGACGAACATCCTCTAAAAAAACGACAGCAAAATTTAAAATTAAAGTGGACGCTTTAGTTGAAAAGCATCCGAAAAAAGATTAATTCAAGGTGTAATATTGCAGGGGTGGAAAGCCATTAAACTCGATTGAGCTGTAACTGGTGGTATATGCCCCTGTCGACAGCCAGTACAGGTGATCGCCTATTTCCAAAGACAGTGGCAACGCGTATTTCTTGTTCTGGTACATAATATCCATACTGTCACAAGTTGGACCTGCCAAAATAATGTCGTCACTATGTCCTGTCTTTTTACACATGATCGGGTATTGAATGGCTTCACCCAATGTTTCAATCAGACCGTTAAATACGCCGACATCCGTATAAACCCAACGTTTAGTTCCAGACTGTGGGCGTTGTGAAATCAATACGATTTCAGAGACTAAAATGCCTGCATTTCCGACCAAAGACCGCCCAGGTTCTAAAATAACCTGTTCAAGCTGATAAGATTTAAATATCTCAAGCGCAGCGTTAATTTGCTTGGAATAACTGGCAAAAGCTTCGGTTTCCTGTACATATTGCGCAGGCAAACCACCACCCAAATTCAGCATTTTTAAGTGAATCTGATGCTCATTGGCCAATACATCAAAAATGGCTTTAGTCTCGTCTAAGGCACTTTCCCACAAATCGATTTTGCGTTGCTGTGAACCAACATGGAAGGAAATACCATAGGGAATTAAGCCCAATGCTTTGGCTTTGACTGCCAGTCGAATCACACATTCTGCATTGCAGCCAAACTTGCCTGAAAGCGGCCAATCAGCTGTTTCCGAACCATCAATCGACAGTCTAAAAAACACTTTGGAACCCTGTGCATATTGCGCAATATTATTTAAATCTGCATCTGAATCTGTGACATAAAGCCGTACACCCTGTTCATAGAAATACTGAATATCAGCCCGTTTTTTAATAGTATTCCCAAAAGCCAAGCGTGATGCATCCATACCAAAGGCCTGTACTTTTTTCAGTTCATTGACTGAGGCCAGATCAAAACTTGAACCTAACTGACTTAAACGTTCAATCACTTCATTGGCTGGATTGGCCTTTAAGGCATAATAAATATCTGCATTGGGAAAGCCGTGTTTGAGTTCCAGATAGTGCTTTTCAATCACGCTCAGATCTAAAACCAAAAATGGCGTGGCTTTGGTTTTCACCAGATCATCTAAATGCTCTTGAATATTACTTTTAAAATAGTGCGGGAAATTCATTTTAAAATCCTAAAAAGATAGCTCGGTACTGTGTGACTTAAACATTGTTTTTACAGGAGTCACTATTTCTTCAGCTAAAGGTGCAAATTCTTGATAAGCAATGCGCTTTTCTACAGAATAAACTTCACGGCCTAAAATGGTATTGATGATGATGGCATTGCGATAACAGCCCATGCCTAAGTCTGGAACGGTAAAACCATGTGAATAAATGCCAATGTTTTGTGCAAAAATCGTGTTCTGATTGTTGATGCTATAGTTCCAGTTCAGCTCAATACGCCCTTTGCTATCCCAATTAATGTGAGAACGAATTGGCGCCAAGCACTCAGGAATCTTGTAGTCGTAACCAAGTGCCAGAATCAGCACTTCACTTTCCAATTTGAAACGCGTGTTAATGTCTGAATTTTTAAAAGTCAGATTTAAATGATTGCCCTGTTGTTCAACAGCGTCTAAAGCACAATTTGGCATCATGCGAGTTGGCAACGGACGATATAATGATTTTTGATAGAGCAGATCGTAAATACGATTAACAAAACTCAGTTCAATACCTTTATACAAGGCACTTTGTGAAGCAATGACCTGATCTCGTTTATCTTCATCCAGTGAATAAAAATGCGTGGTGTAATCTGGCGAAGTGAATTCCAACGTTAATTTGCCTAAATCCATGGAAAAGAAATGTGATGCTTTAGTCAACCAGTTGAGTTGATATTCATGCTGATCAATTTCAGACAGCAAGTCATAATAAATTTCCGCACCACTTTGTCCGCCACCGACAATAGTGATGGATTTTTTATTCAAATAGTCTTTTTTATGGCTTAAATAGTCCGCACTGGAATGAACCTGTTCCGGGTATCCCTGACAGAATTTTGGTATAATTGGCGTCGTGCCTGTACCAAGCACCAAGTTTTTAGTCACGACCGTGATATCACCTTGGGACTGTTTTATACACAATGTGTAGAGATTACATGTCTCATCATAATCAACTTGATCAACAAAACTTTTAAAATGCACATTGTCCAGTTGCTCAGCCACCCATTTGCAATACAAGTTATATTCGGCACGCAAAATAAAGAAGCTTTCACGAATAAAGAACTGATACAGCTTATTGTGAAGCTTTAAATAATTTAAAAATGAATAGGGACTTTTCGGATCTGCAAAACTGACCAAATCGGCAATAAATGGGATTTGCAGGGTAGAGCCTTCAGGCATAATGCCTGAATGCCAGTCAAACTCATCCTTATCATCAAAGAAAATCGTGCTGAGTTCATTCAGCGGTTGGGTCAGACAAGCCAAACCCAAATTAAATGGTCCTACCCCAATGCCCACGATGTCGTAAATGTGTTGTTTATTCATCTTATACTCCTTCTTATCCCAGTTTCTGTCTGTTTACTTTACCCACGTGGGTATATTTGAAATCTGCCACCACTTCAATTTCGTCTGGAATTTTGAAGTGGGCAATATTTTTACTAATCAAAAATTTACGGATTTTTTTTAAGTTGATTTCACTGTCTTCAAGTTTCGGAATAATGATGGCTTTGATCCGCTCACCTAAATAATCGTCACTGACGCCAATCACACAGACATCTTTCACCGATGGATACTGCAAAATAAAGTCTTCAATTTCACTCGGCGTAATTTTTTCACCAGAACGGTTGATCTGTTCTTTTTCACGCCCCGTGACCACAATATTCAGATTTTCATCTAAATAGCCAATATCACCAGTTTTATAGAAACCACCTTCCGTAAAGGCACGGCGGTTGATTTCAGGCAAGTTGTAATAACCATTAATGGTATAGGGACCACGAGTTTGAATATGCCCTATCGTATTGATCGGCAATTCGTTACCATCCTGATCAGCGATGCGGATTTCATCCAGATGTGACAGCTTTTTACCTTGGGTTTGAATGGTGATTTGGTCTGAATCATCCAAATGCGTGAAATTCACCAAACCTTCAGCCATGCCATAGACTTGCTGTAATTTGACTTGCAGTGTGTCAATAATCTGCTCGGCAAGTGATGGCAACAGTTTCGCTCCACCGACTTGTACCACTTGTAAGCTGGATAAATCGTAATCTTTGAGACTTTCAGCATTCAGCCAAAGTGTTGCAATGGCAGGTACTAAAGAGACTTGCTGAATCTGGTATTTTTGAATCAGCTCAAAACAGACACGTGGCTGCGTCATTTGACTCAATACCACCGTTCCACCCGCATAAAACACACCAAGAAATCCAGGTGAACTCATACAGAAATTGTGCATCACAGGTAGCACCACGAGTTGTTTGGTATCCTGAGTCAGCCCTGCAACCTCTACACTCTTTTCAATTGAGTAAATATAGTCGGCATGAGTGCGTGGAATCAGTTTCGGTAAACCTGTGGTTCCGCCTGAAAGTTGTAAAAATGCAATATCTTCAGATTCACTCAGCGCTTGTAGATTGAAGTCAGGTTGAATACCGTTTAACTGTGGCAATGACACTTCAATGCTCGATTGACTAACAATATTTTCTCGAAACCACAATTTAAAATTGGGTGTAGAAAATTCTTCGCAGACCTCTGTTGCTGTAACTTCACTGCCAGATGCACAGAGTTTGATAAAACCTGTTGCACGACTTTGCCTTGCAATATTTTCAATTTCATATGAGCCATGACCATGCAGGCAAAATACCGGTCTAGCACCTATTGCATACAAGCCAAAAATCACTATAAAAACTTCAATCATATTGGGCGATTGCAACAAGACAAAATCTGTTTCCCGAATACCCTGCTGTTTTAAGTAACTTCCATAATGAATGGCATAATCATACAACTGCTGATAGGTCAGTTGTTTATGATCCTGAATCGCTGCTACACGCTGTGCAAAACCGTCTTTTAAACTTGCCAGCAATTGAAAATGCGTCTGTGATTTCCAGCATCCTTCATCTCGATATTGTTTGGCTCTCGATTCTGGAAATGGCACATATCCCTGTTGAATATCTTGTTCTATAAACATGACTAAATCCTTTATATCGCCATTTCTGGAAGTTGAATGCTGCTCAATTGACGGCGGATGTCTCTGACATCAACATGCATCGATTCACCTGGCTGGGTAATAATGTCGATGAAACAGGTTAAGACCTGCTCAGCAATCTGTCGAATCAGCTGAATTTGTGTGTCGTTGTAGCGATTGACGCGGTAGTTAATGACGACACGTAAGCGCTCTTGTTCAGAGCTTGGTTCTTCATAGACTTCAAAATGCAAACCAAACTTGGCGGTATTACGTTCAGGCTCAATCAGTTTAAAACCAATTTCATGCCCAGAATCGAGCTGAAATGCGCCTGTTAAGGCATTTTGGGCATGTAGTTGCACATACACTTCATATGGACTTTCAGTCCATTCCTCACCTTCAGCGCGAATATTGTCTTCGACAATGGCAAATGGAATATCGGCATATTCTTGTGCTTTGAAGATGTTGTTCTGAACCTGTTGTACCAGGTCTTTAATGGTCAAAGTTTCATTCAACAGGGTGTAATGCATCACCACATTGGTGAAATAGCCCATGGTGTCCTGATACAGCGGATCTTGACGACAAGCTACGGAAGTCCCAGTTAAAATCTTTTTGCCAGCACCTAAATAATGGCTTGCCAGCACCACTGCGGCATAGACTACATAGAAGAGAGAAGATCGATACTCACGCGCCAATGCGTACAATTGCTCAACTTGTAGAGCCGTAAATCCAAACTCAATCGCTGCACCGGCCACATCTGCTGTATCAAGGTGATTGTGTTGCTCTGCATCTGTGGCATAAGCAGGCAATAAAGGCGGTTGTTTCTTGATTTTTCCAATCGTATCGACCCAATACTGAATATGCGCTTGCAAGGTAGAATCATCTTGCGCCATCGCATATTCATGGAACTGACGGGGTGCCTTTTCCCAAATAGGAGCCTGACCTGCTACACGACTGCGATAGGCCTGAATCAATTCATGCATTAAGATGCCCGACGACCATTCATCCATAGCAATGTGATACAACAACATCGATAAAATATGCTGCCCCTGTTCATCTTTCATAAAACGAACACGAATTGGAAACTCTTGCATCAAATCGAAGGAATGATTGGCTTCAGCACGTAAAATTTGCTGTGCACTGTGTTCAGCCTGATATTCAGAACCCCAAAACCAAGGATGCTGATGCAACCGCTGCATGGGAATAACAGTTTGGAAAATATCCCCCCGATCCGCCTGTACAAAAATACTGCGCAAGGTATGGTGACGTTTTAGAATATCCAGAAACGCCGCATGAAAAGCCTGTTCATCCACTGCTTCACAAAAACGGAATGCAAATGGAATGTTATACATGGCATCACGTCCCTGATCCGAAAAGCCCATAAAGGCTTTTTGCAATAAAGTCAGAGGTGCAACAATTTCACGGTTTTCATCAATGGATTGCTGTTCTTCAACATGTTTATTCAATAGCTCGGCATGTTGTGCCAATTCACGTGCAGTCGGCGCATTAAAGAAATCGGCAATTTTAATCAGCACAGCATGCTGGCTTTGCAATTTACCAATCACGCGAGTAGCTAGAATAGAATGCCCGCCAAAATCAAAGAAATTGTCATCTGCTTGCAAATTCGGATTCATCAACACACTTTTAAATTCTTTTAAAATCAATTGTATGACTGATGAATAAATATTCTGACCAGATTCAATCTCGTCGATGGTGTCAGATGTGATCTGTACTTCAGACTTAACTGTTGGATCAAGATCTTGTTGGCTCGATGGATTGAGATTTTGCTGCGTCGCTGATGCAAAAATAGCATTGCCATCTGCCCATGCCCCAATATCTGCATCTATAAAATCAAGCCATTGTTCCAATAGTAAGGGGCCTATATTTTTCGATAATTTGTCCCCTATGGTTAGTTCAAAGTGAATGTCTTCATCTTTCACTTGAAATGCCAAAGTCAGATCATAGTCGGAATGAATCGGTGGAATGGCAATTGTTTCAGCCTTCACACCCTCTAATTTGAGATATTGACTAGATTCAACAAACTGAGTAATGAGCACATTCGGAATCGCATTGCGCTTGGTTTTGGTTGCCGACAAAATCCGCTCAATCGGGACATTATTCGACATCCCTTGCAGAATTTGATTACGTACATTTTCGATGATGTTGTTGATTTCACCCTTCGGTGTTTGGGATTGTTTTGATTGATCTTCACGCGCGATACGAATAGGTAAAATATTCGAACTCGATTGAATTTGACTTAAGCTACTTGCATCGTATTGCTCCACAATCGGAATAAAAAGATCCACCGAGTTTTGACCCAATAAGCGATTTAAATAACTGCCAAATATTGCCACAACTGTGTGGAAAATCGATGCTTGTGCTTGTTGGCTGAGCTGTTGAATTTTCCCAACATTCACATAGCTATAACAACGTATCGCTTTTTGCACATCGTTAAAGGTGCTGTTTTTGCCATATTCAACAATTGAACTTTGAATTTGAGTGGCTAAGCAGAATTTTGGCCAACGCACTGGCGTCAAGCCTGTAGGAAAAGCATTTTTCCAGTATTGTAATGCCGTAGTGCTGTCTTTCACTTGACGCTGTGGATTGCTCTTAAAAACATACGAGCCAGCATCAACTTGATCAGCATGTTCATAATAGTGGTTAAGTTGGCTAAAAATCGGTTGCCAAGCGGCGTCATCCAATAAGATGTGATGACCTAAAATGCCTAAAATCACCGCATCATAACTTTGTGGCAAAATGCTAAACTGAATTGCAGGTGCTTTTGCCAAATCAATGGGTTGTTTTAACCATGACAACAGATACTGAATTGCCTCTATTTCAGACTGAACGACATGAATTTTTACATCCACAGATGCCTGTTCAGCATGATATTTGCTTAAGACTCCTTCTTCATTCAGGTCATAACGCAAATTTAAATTCGATTGTCCAACATAAAGCTTTTCAATTGCCCGAGCTAAACGCGCAATATCAATTTTACCTGTAAGACGAAGCGCTAAAATAAATGGACCTGAAGATGCCAACGGGTCTTGCTGATGCATCATCCATGCACGTTCTTCTGCGAAGGAAATCTGCTGCTGTGCTTGAGTTTCTAAAGATATTTGTTCAACTGTAGTGCTAGGGTTGGATGCAGATATTATAGATGCCTCAGACTGATCTGAAAGTCCAATATCCTGCAATTTACTTGCAAATAAGTTAAACAACTCATCGCTCATAATGCTGTGCTGATGACTCATGTTCTAGTTCCCCTTTTATTTCTGATGTAGCTGCGATTCGATGTTATGCACGATCTCACCAATGGTTTTGCACTTGGCTAAATCAGAAAATTGAATCGAGGTATTGAGTTGTTGGGAAAAATGTTTGGCTAAACGACTTAAATGCCCTGAAGTCAGACCGAGTGCCAAAATTTCAGTGTCTAGCAATACATCAGATAAATCATTTGATGTGTTTAATGAACTTTGCAAATGTTCAATGACGTCTTGGGCAATTGAAGGATGAGCCTGAGCCGAGTTTGCTTGTTGAGCATGGCGACTGCGATTTTGTGCATCCACGTGTTGCAGGTCTAACTGCGAATCTGATGGCTTGATAGCTTGATTCGATGAAGCTTGTGCATAGGTTTGGTAAAGAAAATCTTGCGCGGTTTGCTTTAAGGTTTTGCGGTCAATTTTGCCATTACGTGTAATTGGGAATTGCGCTAAGGGTACCCAACGAGATGGAATATGTGAATTCGGCACATAATCTTGTAGGAACTGACGCAGTTCAGATGGGCGCATCACATTTAAATCGGTATCTTGGTGATGGATATTTTGAATCGTATAAATCGCTACCAATTCATTGCCTTCATAGACAGGATTGGTACAGGTTGTGACCACACAATCGGTGATCCTTGGATGTTTCTGTAAGGCAGTTTCCACTTCGGATGCAGCAATACGCACCCCACGCACCTTTAAGTAACCTTCATCACGACCGGCAAAAATAATATTACCATCTTCACGTAAATAACCTTTATCACTCATACGGAAGACACGATGCACTTCACCATTGGGCAGAGTTAGAAGTACAAAATCCTTTTGAGTGATCTTGCCATCGAGCAGATAACCATTGGCAAGGTTAATGCCAGACATATAGAGCTGTCCTACCACGCCTGGCGGACAGAATTCACCCCACGGATTCAAAATGTAATAGCGGTTATGCTCTATTTCCTTACCATAAGGAATCACATCGATATCTTCAGGAGTAATTTCATGCCAAATACTCCAAATGGTAGTCTCTGTTGGGCCACCAATCGAAATCAGACGGGTATTCGGTAATATTTCACGTAACTTTTGCACAACGGACGGTTTGACATAATCACCGCCTTGGTTAATCAGACGAATGCTTTGTAATTGTTTTGGATCCGCAGAGGTCAATAACATGTCCGCCATTGCAGGTACGGTACACCAGATCGACACCTGATAACGTTCAATCAACTGCGCCCAAACCACTGCACTTTTAGCTTCTTCCCAAGTTGGGACGACCAATGTACCGCCGACAGAAAGTGGTGCCATTAGATCAAAAATCGACATGTCATGGTGGAATGGTGTTGCTGCCAAATGAATGTCATTCTGATTGATGCACCAAAACTCGATAGTTTCTTGCAGCACATGTGCTGTGGCACGGTTATTCAGTACCACACATTTCGGTGTGCCTGTACTGCCTGAGGTATATAGATAATACGCGGGCGATGCATCATGATGATGTTGCCAGATGATTTCAGATTCAAATGCCGATTCTGCACTGCCTGAATGTAATTGCCCGTGCGTCGAACCTTTTAGTGTTTCATCGATATTTAGGGTTAGTAAGCCTTCAACTGGAGTAGTCGAAATCGCCAAGTCTGCACGACTATTGGATAAGATGTATTGCTGTCTGAGTTGTGGCGAATCCATATCGACAGGCAACCAGATAATACCCGACAAGGCGCAAGCCAAAATGGCATAGATATGTTCTGGACTTTTGCGTAAACAGATCGCAACAACTTGATTCGGACCAATTTGTGCCAAATCTAAAGCACGACGGACTTTCGCGACATTAGCACCCAGTTCAGCATAAGAGATAGATTGCCCTTCATAAATGAGTGCTATTTTATTAGGAATCTGTTCAAACAAATGACGCTGAATATTGGCTAGATAATCCACCACCTCGACATGCTGATAATCATCTGAACTCTCTGTATCATCGTCTAATGTTGCAACATGAGAGAAACGTTTCGGTTGTTCTAATTCAGTTTCGAGCTGGTTTGAATCATTGAGTCGTTTTGATAAAGCATCCACCATATCCTGAATCATGGCTGGACTTAATGCCTGTTCAATAAAATCAACATCAATCACCAAATCTGAACTTGCCGAAAATGAAAGACGAATATCTAAAGCCAATTGTGGGGTTTGGGTTTGCCCTCCGACATAACGCAGTAGTGAAGATTCAGAAGGTTTTACCCAAGACAAGCCATTGGTCAAAGCCACAGGCAGTACAATGGATTCTTGCAAGTTTTTAATCAGGTATTTGGAAAGCTCAATACCCGAATACGAAGTGTGGGTCATGGATTCCAGAATTTGCTTTTGTGTCGTCTTAATCTGTTCGACAAGGCTGATGTCTGGATGGTATTGATAATCCAGCACAATAAAGGAAGAGCTATTTCCCACCTTTTTATGTAAAGCTGAATTGGAGACTGGCATTGAAATCAGCAGTTTCTGCTCTTCAGTCCACCGTGAAATCACCTCTAAAATAAGTGTGGTCAGTAATGCATTTGGAAAGACTTTATATTGCGCAGCCAGTTTGGAGAGCGCGTCAAACTGGGCTTTTTCAATGACAACTGTTCTACGTGAATAAGTCGGCTCAAGAATACTGTCTAAAGCATTTGCCCAAGGTAATTGAGTTACTTCTTCGACTTGTGCCAATTTTTGCTGCCAGAATTGACGATCTTTTTCTAAAACTTCAAAAAAACTGCGATCCATCTGATTGAAATTTAGGTCTGCAATGTTTGACAAAAGACTTAAGCCTTTCTTGAGATCAAAGAGTTGATCTAAAATGACTGAAATCGAATAACCATCAATGATCAAACCATCAAAACTGGTCAACACCACTGAGGACACTTCAGCTGATTCTGGCAATTGAATCAATGCAATCTGCCAAGGTGGTGTACTCAGATCATGAGAAAAATGGCGATATTCATTTCGTAATATTTCCAGTTGAATGGTCGCTTCTGTCAAATTGAAATGAGATAAATCATAAATTTTCAGATGCTGGATCACATCAATATTGCACTCAACCCGCTGAACCAGCTGTGTTTCATCAATAACGGTATGTAATGCAGGATATAACTCGATGAGTTGAGCTAAACGCTGTGCCAAAATTTCAGCATCCATCTGTCCTTGAAACTCCCGAAAGTCATGCATTGAAGACTGACTCAGCGGGAACATTTTACTTTTACCCAATAAATAGGCTTTTTGCATTGGGGTTAATGGTGTTGGATTCATTTTTTATTTCCCCTCGATGACTTGCATAAACACGTCAGCAATGCGCTGTGCAGTATCAGGCAGTTTTTGTTCAATCAGTCTGGCGATATTTGTTGCATTACGCTGTGTGAAAATGTCCACCACACTTATTTCGGCATCCTTGAAATATTGATTTAAAGCTGCGACCAAATGCGTCGCTAACAAAGAGTCACCCCCTTCATCAAAGAAATCCAAATCGCTGTTGGCTTGTTGCTGTGGCAAACCAATAATCTTCGTCATGATAAAAGTCACCACATTCTCAAGAGCTGCGCTTTGTACTGGTCGCGGTTGTGCGTATTCTATTGATACATGCGTTGCCATAAAGTGATGGAGATTTTCAGTTGATAGATGTGCAGTAAAGGGCTGAAGATCACTAACCACATAGCTCTGCTCAGGTATTAAATACTGCGGTAAAACATTCGTATAAGCTGCGTGTAAATCTGAGGAGGACAGCTGTTGATGACACGTTAACACAGCCACGATTGCGGATTTACCTTGCTTTTCAACCGCATAGACTTTGACTTGTTGTACACATGCAATTTTTGTAATTTGTGCTTCAATGCTTTGCACTTCAATGCATTGACCATTTTTTAAAATAAGCTGATGTGAATGCTCAAACAGGTGTAACTGCCCTTGATCATCGATATAGGCTTGAACACCTATATCGATCCATTCAGATTGATCTGATGGATACCTTGCATTGGAATTCGCATCATCAAGATTCAAGACCAATCGACCTAAGACCCAAGCTGGGCAATCCACCTCCAGACCATTTAGAATACGATAAGGCGTATTAGCATGCGCTTTCGGGAATTTTGCCAAGATCTGTTCAGTTAAAGGCGCTTTGACTTGATTTTGTTGCTGATTTTGCGACTGAATTAGCTGTGATGTGTATTGAGACAGTGCATTTAAAGTTTGCGCAAATGCAGGACTACCCACTGTCAATACATGCTGTATTAACTGAATATAATGATCGAACATGCCTTGAATGACATTCGATTTAAAAGCATGTGTACGAATATCCCAGTTGATGGCTAAGCCCTGATTGAAATAGGCAATCTGTACATCCAAATCGACTTTTGGACCTTGGGAAATACACCATACAGGTTGCCCTAATGTACTTTGCAATTGCTCCGAGAATATCTCACCTTCATCCAATGCCGATGTAAACACAATGGGAGAAACTTCCAGCTGTTGGCGATGTTTTGATAAATCACGCAGTACATGAATCCCCCCATAGCGGTAGTACTCATAAATTTGATCGACATCGCGTTCAATCCGTTTAACAGTATCCAGTAAACTTTCATGACCATTGAGCTTTAAACTCAGCAGACTGATCTGAGTGAAATCACCCACCACATGATTAATATTTTGCGAATCAGACTCACGGATAAAGGCTGGTAAATTCAGACGAAACTCAGGTGTAGATGACCAATTTGCAATACTTTGCGCAAATAGGCTTAAACATACACTGCGTACAGATACACCCTGCATCTGTGCCAAACTTTGCAAACGGGCACGCTCATCTGCATTAAAAATATGAATAAGACGTTCAAAATGATGTTGATCTGCTCTTAAGCCCTCAGCGACCACAGGTAACTGCGGTGGAGGTGAAATGGTATCTAGCTGTGACTGCCACCATTGTTGATCTTGCTGAATTTGGGCTTGCAAATCCACGTGATCACGACGCTGGTTTAAATAGTTAAAATAGTCAACGCCATCCAAGTTTAAATCTGTAAGTTTTTCACCGCGATATAAGGCACTTAAGTCTTCCACAACAATCAAAAAGCTTTGTGGATCAATTGCAGACATATCCGAATCAAGATGTAAAATATGACGTTGTTCTGGTAAAAGACTTAACTTCACATCCAACACATACCCATGTGCAATGTTTAATTGTTGATGGCTTAAACACTCACGTTTTGCTTTTAAATGTGCCTCAATGTCTGCTGAATTCAACTGAGTCAGATCTTCAATCTGAATCTGCTGATGCTCAATCGACTTAATACTTTGCTGACCCTCACGAATGGATGCACTCAGCATGGGATGACGCTGAATTAACTGTTCAAAGGCACATTGTAATTGAGGAATATCTAAATCTTTTCCCTCAAATTCCATATACAGATGTGCCGATACACCTTCGGTTTCTCGCCCTGCCCAATAGGCATATTGCATGTCTGATAATGGCACTGCATTTGTTGGTAAGTGTTGCAGCCAATTTGATAATGTCGAGGTCTTTTTCGTAGCTTCATTCAAATCTGAATCTGCTTTATTCAGCGTTATATCCTGAATCAGTTGATGCCAGTCCTGTACCGTTGGTGACATGGCAAAATCGGCATAGGACAATGAGGTATTATATTTCTTCTCAAAATGATCGACCAACTGCATAATCGCCAATGAATGCAAACCGTGTTCAATCAGATTGTCTTCGGGCTGAATCTGAATGCCATCTACTTGAAGGACTTGGTGAATCTGTGCGGTAATTTCTTGCCGTAATTGCATTGTCATCGTTCCTTTACTGACCTAAAGTTGCGCCGCCATCAATCACCAGATCATGCATGGTGATCTGTGAAGCTTGATCGCTAATCAGGAACATCACGGCATTGGCTATGTCTTCGGTCAGCGCAATTTTTTGTAAGGGAATACCTACTTTGTACTGCGCTAAATTGCCATGAATGGTTTGCTGTTCACCTGAATCATCTTTCCAGAGTTGACGGAGCATGGGCGTTGCAGTTGAACCTGGTGAGACGATATTGACGCGCACGCCATATTCAGCCAGTTCCAAACCGACCGTTTTACTAAAACTGCTCAATGCGGCTTTTGATGCACCGTAAGCCGCCATATTGATGCGTGGCGCATGTACTGAATTGGACGACACCATCACAATGCTGCCTGCACGTTTGGCACGAAAATGTGGACTTAAATGTTTTAAGAAATAAAATGGCGCAAAGGTATTCACTTCAAAAGTTTGTTGCCAAGCTTCAATCGGCAAGGTGTCGTGACTATCCAAATGCAACACTCCTGCCGCATTGATGAAATAATCTGGCGCTAAAGTGTTGAGTAGTTTTTGACACAAATTTGAAATTTGCGATGAATCACGAACATCACATTGGTGTACTTCGTAACGGTCATTCTCGATAATGTTATTGGTGGACATGTCAAAACCCACCACATAAATATTTTGAGCAATCAATTGTTGCATGATTTCTGCACCCATGCCCTGATTGACTCCAGTCACCCATGCAATTTTCTGAGTATTGGCTTGGATCGATGCTTGTGTTTGTACTTGTGTCATGATAACTCCTTATTCAAATGATGATTCATCTTGAAATTTATGAAGCAATCACGCTTTGAGCATCTTCAACGACACCCAAATTACGGTGTACATATTGCAAAGCAAATAAATGTTCTGTCAGACTAAAGTCAGCAACTGAATCTCCCACTACAAAAGGCTGTATACCATTCATAAAGGCTTCCGCAGCGGTTTGAAGGACACCAATATGGGCATATACACCACAAATAATCAGCTGATCTTTTTCTGTTTCTTTTAAAATCTTTTGCAGATCTGAATTGTAAAATGCACTATAACGCCATTTGGTCAGCACATGATCTTGTTGCGTTGGTGATAATTTTTCGACAATTTCAGCTTGTTCAGGATAAGCCGTTAAGCCAGGTCCCCACATGTCATTCAGCAAGGCACGATCTTCATCCTTTTGTTCTGCAGGCTGTGCGGTATAAAACACAGGAATATGATTTTCCATACACCATGTTTTCAGTTGGGCGATATTATTGATCACATCCTGAATCAGTGGAGAATCTTCACCATAAAAATTAATGAAATAATCCTGCATATCGTGAATCAGTAGGGCTGCACGTTTTTTATCAATTTTCCATCTCACTTTGGCAGCGGGATAATCTTTTTTAAACGGAAGCGGATAGCTTTGGATTTTTGGAATTACCATGATGATGCCTATTATCGTGTATCAGTTATAAAGTATGTCTTTGAGGAGTAATCTGGCGGTATATGCTATGAACCTGTATTGGGCTTAATCAAGTTTCACAAGTCGCATTCAAGGTTTTCAGTAAGGTTTGCATTTTTGCTTCTGTTTCATTCCACTCCAGTTCGGCTTCTGACCCTTTAACGATGCCTGCACCTGCGTATAATCGAAGATTGTTTTCTGTCAGCAGCCCGCAGCGAATCGTCACAACCCATTCACCGTTGCCTTCCGCATCCATCCAGCCAACCAGCCCTGCAAAATAATGACGGTCATAACCTTCATGTTTTAAAATAAAATCTTTGGCTAACTGGGTTGGAGCACCGCAAATTGCAGGGGTGGGATGAAGTGACAAAGCCAGTTCTAGAGCATTGGTCTGCTTTGATTTCAATTGACCTTCAAACACCGTGGACAGATGCATCATGGTGGTGGTTTTTAAAATCTCAGGTTTTTCTGAAAGGCTTAAATCCTGGCAAAATGGTTTTAAGTGTTTGAACACGCTATCGACAACAATTTGATGTTCATAAAGATCTTTTACTGATGCATAAAGATCATGAATTCGTGTTTGATTGATATGTTCATGATCACTCAAAGGACGTGAACCCGCTAAGGGATTGCTTCTTACCACCTGATCCTGTTTGAAAATCAGCAGTTCAGGACTTGCCCCTAAAAGATGTGCATTGCCTTCGACTGGAATTGCAAAACTAAAGGCATGCGCATTTTTTTGGGCCAAGGTTTGAACCAAGGTATAGGGGTTTTGTGGATGTTTAAGCTCAAAATCAACTGCCTGTGACAACACAATTTTTTCTAGATTATTTTTCTCAAACTGTTGTAAAGCTTCGTCTATCTTCTTTGCAAAATGTTCCCTTGCAACGAGTCGTTGCTGGCCATTCAAAGTCAATGAATGGTCCTTTTGATGTTTTGCAAGATCATTAACAGATTCAGCATATTGTTTTTGATGCTGACGATAAATATTGAGTGTAGACGGCTGTGCTGTATCAAATGGAATCGCACCCACTAAGACTGGATTTGTCGCTTTATCCTGAGATAAGCGACTAAATATATTTTGGATGGTCGTTAAGAGTTTTTCCTGATTTTCTGCAGCCAATCGAACTGTTTCGATAAGTTCAGAGGTATAAAGTTGATAGTCTTTTGTTAAAAAACAAGATGACTTGCAGTTTTGTATAGGTTCAAATGCATAATCAATTGATAAACTCATATCATTCATAAAGCCTCCTTTGCTATAACACGTGTGTAGTTTTAGTTGATCTATCATTAAAATTTTCTACACGAATCGGCTTGAAATAAATGATATTAAGAATCATTATTATTTAATACAAAGAATCGGATGTATTTTTTATAGTTATGGGAAACCTTATGATTTAAAAAAAAATTATCTTAGGTTTAGGAATAGCATTCAAACTTGATTTTAGAGTATCGGATTTCAGTCAAGTGATGAAAGAGGCCATTTATTGTTTTCTTTATATATGAATAGCTTAACGATTCACTCATTGACAAAAACTGAGCATTTATAACAACAAAATGCTATTGACTTGTCTGATGGTTTAAAATGAAAATGATTCTCGCTTATATTTAGCATGGACTTTCACAATGTCTATTTATATTGATTCGCACAAAGCAGTACTAAAACAAGTCGGTGATATATTTCTAGATATGTATTCACCTCTTCCCAATCACCATCTGAATCAATTTAATCCTTCAGATGGTGATGGTTACAGTGAAATTTATGATTTTGGGAAACTCTGCGTAGGTAAAGGCAAATATTGGATCGATCACCCATTAAAAATGAGTGCCGAAACGACCACCAATACTTTCGGAATCACGATTCTTCTTTCAGGTACACATCACATTAAAAATCATTATAGTAATCATGAATATCAAATTCGTTCACCCATGATTATTTTGAGAAAAGGAAACCTAGGTTTACAGACCATTTATCTTCAAGAACACAAAAAAATGGCTTTAATTACATTAGATTTTAATGAAACTTTTCTAGAAATTATGCAAGCCAATTTTCAGCATCATGATTTGGCAAAATTTTTCTTAGCGGATTCTAATCCTGCACTTAAAACCATCAATATTCCGAATAAAAATATACTTCATCAGGCACATTATTTATTAAATCTCCCTCCTGCACAGTCATCTATTGATTTATTGCATTTAGAA
Source organism: Acinetobacter sp. S54 (assembly GCF_016624945.1). GTDB lineage: Bacteria > Pseudomonadota > Gammaproteobacteria > Pseudomonadales > Moraxellaceae > Acinetobacter. The sequence goes on from NZ_JACVUI010000015.1 coordinate 45,417, forward strand.
GGTGCAGCTTTAGAGCTGATGAGTCTATTATTGGATCAACATAGTAAGTCAAATCAAATTCCTGCCCCTATTCATAAAAGTATTGCAATTTTAGAGTCAGAATTTGAACAAAAAATCACGATTCGAACTTTGGCTAAGCGTGTTGGTATAAACGAATGTGATTTAAAGCGCCTATTTAAAGAATATACAGGAAAGACAATTGGTCATTATTTATTAGAAATTCGCATGAAACATGCTCAAATATTATTGAAAGATGGTGTTCCAATAGAAAATGTAGCCAATCAGATTGGTTACAGCAGCGCACAATACTTTAAGCAAATTTTTGAACGACATTTTGGTTATAATTGTTAATTTCGTTTCTAATATTTAGCCCAGTACTTTTATATATACACCTTATAGCGCTTAGGTTTTTACCTGATTAAACACACATTAGATATTCTTTAAATGTTTTTCATTTAATTTTTACTTGAAAATACCATGCTTGATTTTATCGTCCATAAGATTTTTAAGTACATGTAGATCATAATTTTCTGATTTGTCTGTTTCATACATCTTATGATCTAAACGTAAGACTTGCTCATTTCGCTCTTTGGCGTATTGCTATCCAAATGGCATGGGTTCAGGCGGTATAAAATCTTGTTGCTCTATATAATAGCTGGATAGAACCCAGAGGGCGTAGAGCAAGAAGCTCGTTCAGTAAAGAGCAGGTTTGATTTCGTCCTTGTTTACCTGGCAAGTACACATACCAGAGGGTATTGGAATCAAACCAAATGAGGGTATTTCCACAAATGATCAAAGCTTGGTTGTAAGAAGACAAATTGTTTGTACGATAGATTTTAGGAGCAGGCTTATTCCTCTAGAAATTATATTGCTGAATAAGCCCTGTGAGATAGGTTTGTGTAATAAAACTCTTCATAGTCTAAAATGTTTTTAATTATTTACCAATTGATAAAAAATAAATTTTCAAACTATTATTAATTTTAAAAAATGTCGGCGACTTTTGTTGAGTTTTTATAATAAAAATTTATGCGTATAAAAGTGATCTAAATAGTCATAAATTTATATAATTAATGAAAAATAATATAAGTACATGTATTTAATAAAATTATTATAAAACGTAATGATATAATTTAATGTACTTTATGTCGGTGACTCTTGCCAAGGTTGGGGTCGCGAGTTTGAGTCTCGTTTCCCGCTCCAGATTTTGAAAAGCCTCAATCGAAAGATTGGGGCTTTTTCTTTTTGATTTATATGGTTTTTTCTCATCAGATTTAGAAATACGCAGGTTGCAATTACTCAGAAGTCTATTTCAAAGAATTACCATGACAAAAACATAAAATAAATCATTGATATTTATTATTTTTAATAAGTAATAAACATCCCCTAAATGCCTAAACACGCAAAAAATTTGATCAATATTTTCGCATAAATATCAGCCAATTCTTCACTATAAAGTTTATAGCAGATTGTATTATCCACAGTAAACAATCATTAAGTCAGATCCTGAATGTATTCGCAATTCTCTGACGGTCTTTAATCTTACTCATGTTACCTGAGTGGGTAGATATTGTTAAACTATCCACACACATCTTCTGCCTATTTTACTTTTATGCAAAATGTTTACTCAGCCCCGCCCTCCCAAGTTGGTAAAGCATTGTTATGTTTAATGACATCCGCTTTACTGTTTTCAATTATGGGAGTTTGTATTCGTTTTGCCTCACATACAGTTGATAACCCCACCATTGTTTTTTTCCGCAATGCTGTTGGGCTCTTCATATTTATTCCTATGCTATTTAAGCAAGGCATGGGATTTATTAAAACAAATAAGCTGTGGATGCATACGTGGCGCAGTGTAGTGGGTTTGGCAGCCATGTATGGCTTTTTTTATGCTATTGCCAATTTAAAACTATCAAATGCTATGGTGTTTAGTTATTCCTCACCTATTTTTATTCCCCTCATTGCTTGGTTGTTTCTCAAAGAGAAGATCACAGCATCGATGATTTTGGCTGCGGTACTAGGTTTAATCGGGGTTTTATTCGTTGCCAAACCAGATCAAGGTTTATTAAATACATTGTCTTTTATTGGACTCGGAGCTTGTTTTCTTTCAGCAATGGCATTTGTAACAGTACGGGCGTTAACTAATACCGAACCTCCTGAACGGATCGTATTTTATTTTTGTATTTTTGGGACTTTGATTTCTTCTATTCCCATGTTTTGGCACTGGCGCATTTTTAACTGGCATGAACTCAGCCTGTTGATTGCAGCGGGCCTTCTTGCCAATATCAGTCAATTATTTATGTCCTATGCATATAGTCTGGCTCCCGCAGGACAAATCGGCCCAATGAATTATATTGCGATTGTATTTGCAGGAATCTGGGGCTTTATATTCTGGCACGAGCTACCAGATTTCTTTACGATTATTGGGATAATGATTATTTTATTTGCTATTTTACTGTGCAATCCTTACATCCAGAAGAAATTGTTTGGGCAACCACCTCACTCTTAGATATAAGATATAGTAATTACTTTATAGTTTAATTGGTTACAAATTTTTCAGAATATGTAACCATGTCACCGAGAAAAGAATGTCTAACCCTAAAAAGTAAACAAAAAAAATTCAAATCTAAAAATGAATAGTTCAAAATGGTCAAGGATCACAAAATTTAAGATCATAATTTTTGGCAAAATGATCTCCTCTTTTATGTTTAAGCATAGAGGAGAAACCATGTTCTATTCAAAAATAGCCGCTGTTAAATTAAGCTCAATTTGCATCATTTCCTGCAACTTAAATTTTTGTGCCTTGCCTGAAGCAGTAAGCGGGAACTCGGTTAGAAATTTGATGTAGCGTGGTACTTTATTATGTGAAATATGCTCCTTACAAAAACGACGAATACTGTCTTCATCCGCTTGATGATGCTCATGCAAAATAATACAGGCACATAATTCTTCCCCATAACGCAAATCTGGCAAACCAATGACTTGCACATCACTGACATCTGGATGTGTATATAAAAAATCTTCGATTTCTTTGGGAAAAAGGTTCTCACCACCGCGAATCACTACATCTTTAATTCGACCCTTGATTTTGACAAAACCTTTGTCATCCATTTCAGCAATATCACCCGTATGCATCCAGCCTGCTGCATCGATGACTTCTTTGGTTTTTTCAAGTTCATCCCAATAGCCCGCCATGACCGAATAGCCCCGTACACATAACTCTCCCAATGTACCTATTGGCGTAATTTCCCCCTCAAGGTTTATAATTTTAATTTCAATATGAGGATGGACATGTCCGACTGTGCTTACTCGTTTATCAATAGAATCATTGATATAACTTTGCACGCTCACGGGCGAGGTTTCTGTCATACCGTAACAAATAGTGATATCAGACATGTGCATGTGTTCAATCACACGCTGCATAATCTCACGTGGACACGGACTGCCCGCCATAATCCCTGTACGTAAGCTGGATAAATCAAACTCATTAAATTGCTCATGTTCCAAAATGGCAATAAACATGGTCGGCACACCATATGCTGCGGTACATTTTTCCTGATGAATAGTTTTTAAAGTTTCTAGCGGATTAAATACAGCAGATGGATACACCATGGTTGAGCCATGCGTAATACAGGCCAAATTCCCCATCACCATCCCGAAACAATGAAATAATGGAACGGAAATGCACACTCGATCCTGAGCGGTTAAACGAATACCTTCACCAACAAAATAACCATTATTTAAAATATTATGGTGAGTCAACATGGTTCCTTTCGGGTTACCTGTAGTGCCAGAAGTAAACTGAATATTAATGGGTTCATCAAATTGTAGTTGCTGGGCTAAATGCCGTAAATCATTCAGCTGCGATTGATTCGGTGTTTCAAGCAAATCATTAAAACGATATATCCCTGTCTGTTGCTGATCATCTATTTTTATTACACATTTTAAATGCGGTAAGCGCTCTAAATGCAGAATTTTATCGTGACTATGTGTCAACTCTGGTGCAATTTTATTCAGCAATTCTTGATAATCTGTGGTTTTAAATTGTGCAGCAATAATCAGCCCTTTGCATGACACTTTATTTAAAACATACTCCAGTTCATGACTTTTATAAGCAGTATTCAGGTTCACCAAAATAATGCCTGCTTTAAAAGCAGCAAATTGTGCCACCGTCCATTCGACACAATTCGGTGACCAAATCGCTAGACGCTCTCCTTTTTGAAAACCCAATTTCAATAGACTACAGGCAAAAGCATTTACCTCATTCTGTAACTGCTGATAAGTCAATCTTCTGCCCTGATGTGAGCTGATTATTGCCTCTTGCTCTGCATATTGTAGACAAGCCTGATCAAATTTTTCTCCAATCGTCACTCCTAATAGAGGCTGTGAACTTGTTCCTGAGGCATAGCTTAACCGTACATGTTGCATTGAATCATTCTCCTTGATTCTTTGTAATTCTGTTCTTACCCGATCTAATTGTTGTTACTGCAACTACCTTTCAAACTGCCTATTTTTGTGATTTTAACTGGTATATCTGCCCTACTTTTTCTGTACTGCATTCACACAAAAGTCAGCAATGTGTTTAGAAAAATAGTCTTTATGTTGCTGATCAAACTTAGTATTTTGGGCTGGATCTAAAGGCTCAACAACCACATAGGTCATAGCAGCAACAACACACAATGCTGTGGTATTTAAATCATCCAACACAAATTCACCGCTTGCATTTCCATCCGCAAGGATTTTTTTAATACTCTGTTTGATCAATTGTTTTACGCGGAAACGCTCATGCTCCACCATTGAATCAACAGGCTCAAACATCAGTGAATAAGCCAACCGAGGGCTATTTAATGCGCGTTTGACAAAGGTCGCGACTGCTTTATGCAATTTTTGTTGTGCCGTCAGCTCACTTTCTGTGATTGCATCAATCACCAACAATTCGGTATTGATGGCTTCTGACAGCACCTCAATCAGTACCTGACTTTTATTGTCAAAATAACGATAAACCAGACCACTTGAGACACCTGCCTGCTCAGCAATCGTTTGTATCTGTGCGTCCTTAAACCCTCCTTCTGAAATTAATTGTCTGGCTGAACTCAAAATCGCTTTGCGATTTTGTTCCATCCGCTCCTGCATTAAAGATGATCGTTTATAGCTCATAAATTTTATTCTCTACCAAACAAAATGAATTGTAAATCAATTTATGAATTAGTATTCACTTTTTTAAAAATTCATTGTAAGGTACTTCATAAGCACATACAACAACGCTTATGGAACAACAACTATAACCAAAGGGATGAGAACAGAATGAACCTACGCAGCTTAAATTTCGGTCTGGATGAAACGTTAATTGCTCTACAAGACTCTGTTGCAGCATTTTGTGCCAAGGAAATTGCACCGATTGCTCAACAAGTGGATCAAGATAATCAATTTCCAGCCCATCTCTGGAAAAAATTTGGCGATATGGGTTTGTTGGGACTCACTGTTTCTGAAGCATATGGCGGTACTAATCTTGGCTATTTAGCGCACATCATTGTGATGCAGGAAATCTCTCGTGCATCGGCCTCTATTGGCCTTTCTTACGGTGCACATTCCAATTTATGTATTAACCAAATTAACCGAAACGGTAGCGAGCAACAAAAACAAAAGTACTTACCGAAACTGATTTCAGGTGAATTTGTGGGTGCTTTGGCAATGTCTGAGCCAAACGCAGGTTCGGATGTGATCAGTATGAAACTCCGTGCAGAACAAAAAGATAATCATTTTATTTTAAATGGCTCAAAAATGTGGATCACCAATGGCGGTGATGCAGATGTACTGGTGGTTTATGCCAAAACTGATCCACAGGCAGGCGCTAAAGGCATGACTGCCTTCCTGATTGAAAAAGATATGCCGGGCTTTAGTCATGGCAAGCATTTGGACAAACTTGGTATGCGTGGTTCCAATACTTATCCGTTGTTTTTTGACAATGTTGAAGTCCCTGCCGAAAACGTGCTCGGTGGTGTAGGAAACGGTGCAAAAGTGCTCATGAGTGGTCTGGACTATGAACGTGCAGTGTTGAGTGCTGGCCCACTCGGCATTATGGATGCCTGTTTGGATGTAGTCATTCCTTACTTACATGAACGTGAACAGTTTGGGCAGGCTTTAGGTGAATTTCAACTCATGCAAGGCAAACTGGCAGATATGTATTCTACTTGGTTGGCATGCAAGGCTTTGGTCTATGCCATTGGTACAGCCTGTGACAAAGCTGATCATGACCGTAGCCTACGTAAAGATGCAGCAAGTGCGATTTTATATGCAGCAGAAAAAGCCACTTGGATGGCAGGTGAAACCATTCAAACCCTCGGTGGTAATGGTTATATCAATGAATTCGCGGCAGGTCGCTTATGGCGCGATGCCAAACTTTATGAAATTGGTGCAGGGACTTCAGAAATTCGCCGCATGTTGATTGGACGCGAACTGTTTAATGAAACCAAATAATAATGATCAATCAGGATGCCGCTTATGAACCCATTACACAGTAAAATTAATATTCGAGGTGAAGACTTCAAAACCAATCAATACGCCATGCAAACATTGGTCAGCGATCTAAAACAAGTGGCTCAAAAAGTAGCTTTAGGGGGGGGAGAAAATGCCCGACAAAAGCATTTGGACAGAGGCAAACTTTTACCACGTGATCGTATTGATCAACTGATTGATGTCGGTACAGCTTTTCTAGAAATTGGTCAGTTAGCTGCTTATAAGGTTTATGAAGATGATATTCCTGCTGCGGGCGTGATTGCAGGTATTGGGCAAGTGAACGGTATAACCTGCATGATTGTCGCCAATGATGCAACGGTAAAAGGGGGTACCTATTATCCACTTACTGTGAAAAAGCATTTACGTGCACAAGAAATTGCTGAACAAAATCACTTGCCATGTATTTATCTGGTGGATTCGGGGGGTGCTTTTTTACCGATGCAAGATGAGGTATTTCCAGATCGGGATCATTTTGGACGTATTTTTTATAATCAAGCCCGTATGTCTAGTCTAGGTATTGCACAGATTGCTGTAGTCATGGGTAGTTGTACTGCTGGTGGTGCTTATGTGCCCGCTATGTCAGATGAAACTATTATTGTGCGTAACCAAGGTACTATTTTCTTGGGCGGCCCGCCACTGGTGAAAGCCGCGACTGGTGAAGTGGTTAGCAGTGAAGACTTGGGAGGGGGCGATGTACATACTCGCCTTTCAGGAGTTGCCGATCATTTGGCTGAAAATGATGAACATGCGCTTGCTATTGCACGTAATATTGTTTCCAATCTCAATAAAAAGTCAAATGACTTAAATAAGCAGTTTGATGAACCCCTCTTTGATGCAAGCGAACTTTATGGCGTAATTCCAAGTGATGCGCGTAAACCTTTTGATGTACGCGAAGTGATTGCACGGATTGTTGATGGTTCATGTTTTGATGAATTTAAAGCGCGCTTTGGCTCTACTTTAATTACTGGTTTTGCCTCACTTTACGGCATGCCTGTCGGGATCATTGCCAATAACGGGATTCTATTTTCCGAGTCCGCACAAAAAGGTGCACATTTTATTGAACTCTGCACCCAACGCAATATCCCTTTGTTATTTATACAAAATATTACTGGCTTTATGGTCGGGCGCCAATATGAGAATGAAGGTATTGCCAAGCACGGAGCTAAATTGGTTATGGCGGTTGCCACGGCCAATGTCCCCAAACTCACCCTGATTATTGGTGGTTCTTTTGGTGCAGGTAATTATGGAATGTGTGGCCGTGCCTATTCACCACGCTTTTTATGGACATGGCCAAACTCTCGTATTTCGGTGATGGGTGGTGAACAGGCTGCTAGTGTTCTTTCAACCTTAAAGCGTGATCAGATTGAACAAAAAGGTGCGCAATGGTCAGCACAAGAGGAAGATCAGTTCAAACAACCGATTCGTGAACAATATGAACGCCAAGGCCATCCGTACTATGCCTCTGCCCGCCTTTGGGATGATGGTGTTATTGACCCTGCTCACACCCGTCATGTACTCGGTTTAAGTCTTGCTGCGGCGATGAATGCTCCAATCCAACCCACCAAGTTTGGCGTGTTCCGCATGTAGGAGATGTATATGAGCTATCAATTTTTACAACTGGAACAACACGGTCAAGTTGCTTATGTTTGGCTGAATCGCCCTGAACTGCATAATGCTTTCAATACCACGGTGATTGAGGAGTTACATGCCTGTTTTAACAGTCTCAATACACGGGATGATATTCGTGTGGTGGTGTTAGCTGGCCGTGGTAAAAGTTTTTCAGCTGGTGCCGATTTAAACTGGATGAAACAGGCAGGTCAGGCTTCTACTATAGAAAATGAAGCTGATGCGCTAAAGCTTGCACAGATGCTAAATGCCCTCGCTACTTTAAAACAACCCAGCATTGCTCGGGTGCATGGCATAGCTTTTGGTGGCGGCATGGGTTTAGCATCGGCATGTGATATTTGTATTGCTAGCAGTGAAGTCAAATTCGCCACATCAGAAGTTCGACTCGGTCTTGCACCATCGACCATCAGTCCTTATGTGATTCGTGCCATTGGTGCACGACAAGCCTCTCGTTATTTTTTAACTGCTGAACGTATTTCTGCACATGAAGCCAAACAGATAGGTTTAGTACATGAAGTCGCAGATGCAGAAGATTTAGACAGAAAAGTTCAAGACATCATTGATGCATTGTTACTCGGTGGGCCACACGCTCAGACAGCGTCAAAACAACTCATTCAAATGATTAATCATCAAAGCATGAATGAGGATTTACTCAAGCAGACTGCACAGCATATTGCTCAAGTTCGTCAAGGCAGCGAAGCCAAAGAAGGCCTGAATGCCTTTTTGAATAAACAACAACCTGCATGGACTTCTATTCCCCAATAACAACAATTCAGGACGATCACAATGTTTGAAAAGATTTTAATTGCGAACCGTGGTGAGATAGCCTGTCGCGTCATTCGCACTGCAAAAAAACTTGGTATTGCAACAGTTGCGGTTTATTCAGATGCAGATGCAGATGCACAACATGTCAAACTGGCAGATGAAGCGATTTATATTGGCCAATCTCCTGCAACACAAAGTTATTTACAAGTTGATCGTATTATTCAAGCAGCCCTTGATACAGGCAGTCAAGCGATTCATCCAGGGTATGGTTTCCTTTCCGAAAATGATCAGTTTGCATTGGCCTGCCAACAGCACGGTATTTGTTTCATCGGCCCACCAGTCGCTGCAATTTTAGCAATGGGTCTAAAAGCTACCTCTAAAGTTCTCATGGAAAAAGCAGGGGTTCCTTTAACACCGGGTTATCATGGAACCAACCAAGATGCTGAGTTTTTAAAACAGCAAGCCGATACCATTGGCTATCCTGTACTAATTAAGGCCAGCGCAGGTGGTGGGGGTAAAGGCATGAGCTTGGTCGAACGGAGTGAGGATTTCTTACAGGCTCTTGCTTCGTGCAAACGTGAAGCAAAATCCAGCTTTGGTAACGATGATGTGCTGATTGAACGCTATGTGATTCAACCGCGGCATATTGAAGTACAAGTCTTTGGGGATATGCATGGCAATTATGTACATTTGTTTGAACGTGATTGTTCCGTGCAACGCCGTCATCAAAAAGTCTTAGAAGAAGCCCCTGCTCCACAAATGCCAGAAGCTAAACTGGACGCGATGCGTCAAGCTGCGATTGATGCAGCACGTGCTGTTGATTATGTGGGCGCAGGTACAGTTGAATTTATTGTGGAACAGGATGGGACTGCCTACTTCATGGAAATGAATACGCGTCTGCAAGTTGAACACCCTGTTACTGAAATGATCACAGGTGAAGACCTCGTGGAATGGCAACTACGTGTCGCAGATGGTGAGCCTTTGCCAAAACTGCAACATGAGTTAAAGATTCATGGGCATGCACTTGAGGCACGTATTTATGCCGAACAACCGGAAAAAGGCTTCTTGCCTGCCATCGGCAAAATTGACTATTTACATTACCCAACTCAGAACCCGTATGTACGCGTCGATAGCGGGATTGTTGAGGACGATGAAATCACCACTTACTATGACCCAATGATTGCCAAATTGATCGTTTGGGGTGAGAACCGTGAAGCTGCTTTGATTCAAATGCAACATGCGTTAAGCCAATTCCATGTAGATGGTTTAGGCAACAACATCTCATTTTTACAACGTATCGTAAGCTGTGATTCATTTAAGCAAGCTAAACTTGATACTAATTTGATTCAACGTGAGCACGACTTTTTATTTCGCCATGAAAGTATTCAGCCAGAACTGATCGTTGCGACCGCCTTTATTGAATTTTTAAGCAAACTCAATAATCACTGCTCGAACCAAAAACAATTATGGCAAGCACAACCTTTATGGCGTTTAAATATTGCGTTCCAGCAAAAGATGAAAATGATCTATTTAGACCAGAACATTGAAATCAAGATTGCCGCTGCGGAACAGGGTTTTTATGCTGAATATAAGGGTCAAAGCTATCAGATTTCAGGTCAACTACTAGATGCACATACAGCAACTGTAAAGATCAATGCTAAGCGGCAAATATTGGCATTTAATCAAAGCCAGCACGGTATTACCCTATTTCATGGCGGGCAAAGCCATTCTTTTGAATATATCCGGATGGACTATACTCAAGCTGATCAGCAGACCGAACAAGGACATCTGAAAGCTCCAATGCCGGGCGTCATTACTCAGGTATTAGTGACTGCCAACCAGAGCGTTAAAAAAGACGATATTTTAATGACGCTGGAAGCCATGAAAATGGAATATAGCATTCGTGCACCTCAAGACGGTGTCATTGTCGATGCCTATTTCCAAGTCGGTGATCAGGTCAAAGCAGGCGATGAACTAGTCGAATTTCAACCCGCTGAGGAGGAAGTTGCATGACGGAGTTTGTCAAAATCGTAGAAGTGGGCCCCAGAGATGGCTTACAAAATGAAAAACAGGCTTTAACTGTAGAACAGCGTTTAAATTTTATTTCTGATCTGGTAGATGCAGGTTTAAAATTTATAGAAGTCGGCTCCTGTGTCTCAGCCAAATGGGTACCTCAAATGGCTTACAGTGATGAACTTTTCCAGCAACTGCCAAAACCTTCAGATGTACAATTTAGTTTACTTACGCCGAATCTTAAAGGGTTCGAAATCGCTCAGGCGGTCGGTTGTAAAGAAGTTGCGGTCTTTACTGCAGCATCTGAAAGTTTTACCCGTAAAAATATTAATTGCTCAATTGATGAAAGTTTTGAAAAATTTGCCGATGTCATGGCCGCAGCCAAAGCCCAGAATATCCGTGTTCGCGGCTATGTTTCCTGTGTCATTGACTGTCCCTATGAAGGAGCGATTGCACCCGAACAAGTGGTCAAAGTCGTTAAGCGGCTTTACGACTTGGGATGTTACGAAGTCTCCTTAGGAGAAACCATGGGTACAGCTACGCCTAATCGTGTTCAAACGCTTTGGCAAGCGTGTTTAGCTGAACTCAATAGCGATGTATTGGCTGGACATTTTCATAATACTTATGGCATGGCGATTGCAAATATTTATCAATCCTTACAACAAGGCATTCGGGTATTTGATTCATCCCTCGCAGGACTTGGCGGCTGTCCATACGCCAAAGGTGCATCGGGCAATATTGCTACGGAAGATCTGTTTTACTTGCTTTCACATATGGGGTTTGAAACCGGAATCAATCTGGAAAAGCTGATGCAAGCCAGCCAGCGGATTAGTCAGACTTTACAACGACGGACATCATCCCAATATGCTCAGGCTTATTTAGCTTAAGCGTCTAAAATATGGCTGCTAATCTCATGGTCTTTGCAGCCTAGCCGTGGAAAAACATGCTGTGAATCTAAAAAGACAAGATAGCTTTATATTTAAGCTGTCTTGTCTAGCATATTCAGTATTTAAGCACACTATAATGCGACTGATCCCTCACACCGCTTTAAATTAAGCGGCAATAAACTGCTGTAAAATTTGATTGAATTGCTCAGGTTGCTCGACATTAGAAATATGCGAAGCACTGATTTCGGCCAGTTGAGCATTGGCAATGTGTTGTTGCATCCATTTTCCATCAGCAACAGTTGTAACAGGATCCTGCTGACCTGCAATAATTAACACAGGAATATTGATTTTCACCAATTCATCACGTAAATCTGCCAATGCCAAAGCGTCACAACAGTTAGCGTAACCGTCAGCGCTGCCCGCAGCCAAATCATTTGAAAGCGTCTCTACAACAACCAAATGCTGCTGAATAAAATCTGCTGTAAACCAGCGTGATGCAGCCGTTTCAGCAATCGGCTTTAAACCTTGTTCACGAACCAGTTTGGCACGATCCTGCCATGCCTGCGCCTGACCAATTTTGGCTGCAGTATTGGCAATAATCACATGGGCAAAACGCTCAGGATAATGGATAGCTAACCATTGCCCTGTCAGCCCGCCCATGGAGATACCACAAAAAGTTGCTTTGGCAATATGAAGATGATCCAACAGTTGAATTACGTCATTCCCTAACTGATCTAAAGTATAAGCGCCTTGCGGGGTAGAAGATGCACCATGACCACGAGTGTCATAACAAATCACAAAGAAGTTCTGCTTAAAATAATTAAACTGTTTTTGCCACATGCCCAAATTTGTTCCCAAAGAATTTGAGAAAATCAGGGCAGGTTTATGAGCCTCACCAAAAGTTTGATAATGCAACATGACGTCTTGTGATGTAATTTGATCTTTAAAAGTAACGGTTGGCATTGTTCGCTCCCTAAACCCGCTCAATAATCAAGGCAATACCCTGACCCACCCCAATACACATTGAACACAAAGCATATTTGCCGCCTGTTTGTTCAAGCTGATTTAACGCAGTGGTCACCAAACGTGCCCCTGATGCGCCCAATGGATGACCCAGTGCAATCGCCCCGCCATTTGGATTCACTCGTGCATCCTCATCGGTTAGACCGAGATCACGGGTACACGCCAGAGCTTGCGCTGCAAATGCTTCATTCAGCTCAATCACATCCATCTGATCTAACGTCATATTGGCTTGTTTCAGCAGTTTTTTAATCGCAGGTGCAGGTGCAAAGCCCATAATTCTTGGTTCGATTCCCACCGTCGTCGCGGCAATGATTTTGGCACGGGGTTTTAATTGGTAGTGTGCAATCGCTTCATCAGATGCTATCAATACTGCCGCTGCACCATCATTAATACCAGATGCATTGCCCGCCGTTACTGTACCGTCTGCTTTCACCACACCTTTGAGTTTGGTTAAACCTTCGAGTGTGGTCGATGCACGGGGATGCTCATCTGTCGTGATCACTACAGGTTCACCTTTGCGCTGTGGAATCGTCACAGGTACGATTTCTTTAGCAAAGTAGCCTTTGGCTTGCGCTACCGCAGTACGCTGCTGACTGTTATAGGCGAACTGGTCTTGATCTTCACGATTGATGTTGAACTGTTCTGCCACGTTTTCAGCGGTTTGTGGCATGGTGTCTACACCATACATGGCTTTGAGTTTTGGATTGATAAAACGCCAGCCCATGGTGGTGTCTTCAATCTTTTGGCTACGACCAAAGGCACCTTCGGATTTGCCCATGACGTAAGGCGCACGGCTCATGCTTTCAACACCACCCGCAATAATCAAATGGGCTTCACCCGCTTTGATGGCACGTGCTGCCATCGCAATGGCATCCAGTGATGATCCACATAAACGGTTGACTGTGGTGGCAGGAACGTCTACCGGCAAGCCTGCAAGCAGTGCTGACATGCGTCCAACGTTACGGTTGTCTTCGCCAGCCTGATTGGCGCACCCATAGATCACGTCATCGACCTGTTGCCAGTTGACAGTGGGATTGCGTTCGATCAGTGCGGCAATTGGGACTGCCCCCAAGTCATCCGCACGTACGGGGGCCAGGCCACCTGCATAGCGACCAAAGGGAGTTCGGATGGCATCGATGATATATGCGTTTTTCATGGGTATCTGTCCTCTCCTTAAGTTGCATCAATCAAGGTTGCGCCCGTTAAGCGTTGCAATTCTTCAAAGCTTAAACCTGCAACTTTTTCAGTCACTTTAAGGCCTTCAGGGGTAACATCGATCACGCACAGGTCGGTGTAGATCCGATCAACGCATTTTTGTCCTGTGGCTGGATAAGTCAATTCCGCTACGATCTTCGGTTCGCCTTTTTTGGTCACGTGATCGGTGGTAACAAAGACTTTTTTAGCGCCTACGGCCAAGTCCATCGCGCCACCAACCGATGGAATCGCATCAGCTGCGCCGGTATGCCAGTTGGCAAGGTCGCCATTGGCAGCGATCTGAAAGGCACCGAGTACGCAAATGTCGAGATGTCCACCACGCATCATGGCAAAGGAGTCGCCATGGTGAAAGAAACAACCGCCTTTGAGCATGGTTACGTATTCTTTCCCGGCATTGATCAGCTCTGGATCTTCTTCACCTTTTGCAGGAGGTGGGCCAAAGGCCAATAAACCATTTTCTGAATGGAGGAAGACGTCTTTGTCAGCCGGTAGGTAGCTGGCAATTTTAGTGGGTAAACCAATGCCTAAATTGACATATGCACCTTCTGGAATATCCTGTGCCACACGCTGTGCAATCTGGTCACGGCTTAGTTTTTGATAACTCATGTCGATTTCCTTATGCGGCAGTGGGTGCTGGTGCAGGCTGTACCTGTACCACGTGTTGGACAAAGATCCCTGGCGTTACGATCACTTCGGGATCAAGTTCACCCAGTTCGACCACTTCACTGACTTGAGCAATGGTCACATCTGCAGCCATGGCCATAATAGGGCCAAAGTTACGTGCCGATTTACGATAGACCAGATTGCCCCAGCGATCGCCTTTGTGGGCTTTAATCAGGGCAAAGTCAGCTTTGATTGGATTTTCCAGAACGTAGTCTTTGCCTTCGTAGCTTAAAGTGGGTTTTCCGGTTGCCAGTAAGGTGCCAAAACCAGTGGGGGTATAGATCGGTCCAAGTCCCATGCCTGCGGCTTGCATACGGCACGCCAGATTGCCCTGTGGCACAATTTCCAGTTCGATTTTGCCCGCACGATACAGTTCATCGAAGACATAAGAGTCGGCCTGACGTGGGAAAGAACAGATGATTTTTTTGACTGCGCCCGTTTTAAGTAATTTGGCAAGACCATAGTCAGCATTGCCGGCATTGTTGCTGACAATGGTGAGATCTTTAAGTCCGAGTTCAATTAAACCGTCAATTAGTTCAGCGGGTTGGCCTGCTGTGCCAAAACCACCAATTAAAATGGTGGCACCGTCTTTAATCTGGGAAAGCGCTTCCGGTAGGGTCGCTGCACTTTTATCTATCATGTCATCAACCTTTAGGTGAAAACGAAAAATAAAGAAGGACTATAAAAAGAATCTATAAACCTGACATCCACATCTATCGTTGCTTAACGATCATCATCACGAATAGAGGATGGATGACGATTGAGTGGCATCACTTCAATATTCATGTAAGGATAAAGCGGTAAACCTTGCAAAATGTTGTGTAATTCTTCATTACTTTCAACATCGAAAATACTAATATTGGAATACTGACCCGTAATTCGCCAAATATGACGCCATTTACCTTGACGCTGTAGATCTTGTGAATAGGCTTTTTCTACCGATTTAATTTGATTCGCTTGCTCTACAGGCATATCAATAGGTAAATGTACATCCATACGTACTTGAAATAACATGTCTAATTCCTTCTTCCTTAATGACGGCGCAACTGTTCAATTTTATCTTCATCAATGTCGATTCCCAAGCCTGATGCCTGTGGTACAACCAACTCGAAGTTTTCATATTGTAACGGTGTTTTAAGAATATCTTCAGTCAATAATAATGGACCAAATAATTCCGTACCAAACTCTAGCGTTTCAAAGGTACTAAAAGCATGTGCCGACGCGATACTGCCAATCGGCCCTTCAAGCATCGTACCACCATACAAACTAATACCTGCCAGACGCGCAATTTTTGCCACTTCACACGCTTCAATCAGACCACCAGACTGTTCTACTTTTACCGCAAAAACATCTGCACCATACTTTTTGGCAATGCGATAAGCACTATCAGGGCCCGTCAAAACCTCGTCTGCCATAATCGCGACATCAAAACGAGCGGTTAAACGTGCCAATGCATCTGTGTTCTCAATAGCACAAGGTTGTTCGATCAAATCAATACCGCCATCCTGTAGCTGCTGAATGCCTTTAATACATTCCAACTCTGACCACGCGCGATTCACATCAACACGCACACTAATCTCAGGACCTAAGGCTTTTTTAATTGCAATCACATGATCAACATCATGTTGTAATGGATTGGAACCGATCTTTAACTTAAAAGTATTATGTCGCTTTAGCTCGATCATTTTTTTTGCTTCGGCAATATCCTTTTCCGTATCGCCAGATGCTAACGTCCACAACACAGGTAGTCGATCACGTAAACGTCCACCCAAGACTTCACTCAGTGGCAAATCTAAACGTTTGGATTGGATATCCAACAATGCTGTTTGAATGGCACACTTGGCAAAACGATTCCCATTGATACTTTTACGAATCAGTTTTAAAGTCTGTGCAACATTCAAAGAATCCTGAATTGAAAGGAGTAAAGGTTTGAAATAAGTCTCGATGTTGGCTTTAACACTTTCAGGACTTTCTTCTCCATAGTTCAAGCCGCCAATCGTCGTCGCTTCACCCCACCCGACAATCCCATCTTTAGTTGTCACTTTGACCAATACCAGTGTCTGAGTCTGCATGGTCGTCACAGAAAGTTTATGCGGACGAATAGTAGGAATATCGACTAAAATAGTTTCCACTGTCTTATACATCGTTCCATCTTCTTTCAATAAATGCTATTAACATACCTTAAATTAATGTCATAATGGAAACCATAAACAATTCGGTATTTTTGCATACTAAAAAGGTATATAATGGAACTCAGGCACCTCAGATATTTTGTTACTGTGGTAGAAGAACAAAGTATTTCTAAAGCAGCCGAAAAATTATGCATTGCTCAACCGCCATTGAGTCGACAAATTCAAAAACTCGAAGAAGAATTAGGAATTCAACTGTTTGAACGTGGCTCGCGTCCGGCCAAAGTTACAGAAGCAGGATTGTTTTTTTATCAACATGCCGTACAAATTTTAACGCATACCGCTCAAGCATCTTCGATGGCTAAAAGGATTGCAACCGTTAGCCATACTTTACGCATCGGCTATGTCAGTTCGTTACTTTATGGGTTATTACCCGAAATTATTTATCTTTTCCGACAACAAAATCCTGAAATTCATATTGAACTAATTGAGTGTGGGACTAAAGATCAAATCAATGCATTAAAACAGGGAAAAATCGATTTAGGATTTGGAAGGCTCAAAATTACAGATCCAGCCATTCGACGAATTTTATTACATAAAGAGCACCTTAAACTTGCCATCCATAAAAACCATCATCTAAATCAATTTGCTGACTCAGGTATTCATCTTTCACAAATTATCGATGAACCTATGTTGCTTTATCCCGTTTCACAAAAGCCAAACTTCGCAACCTTTATTCAATCTCTTTTTACCGAACTTGGTTTGGTTCCGACCAAATTGACAGAAATTCGGGAAATACAACTGGCATTAGGCCTAGTCGCAGCAGGAGAAGGAATTTGTATCGTACCAGAATCAGCCATGGATATCGGGGTAAAAAACTTGATGTATATTCCTATTCTGGATGAAGATGCTTACAGTCCGATTTCACTGGCAATACGCAATATGGATCATAGTAACTATATTCCTAAAATTTTGTCTTGTGTTCAGGACGTATTTGCGACACAAAATATTAAACCACTGATTGAATAGCTTATTTTGGTCTCATTTTTATCCAGTGAGAAGTTAAGCTGAATCAGGTTGTATTGATGAAATTCATGCTCAATTGATATCACCTGATCAGCAACACCCTTAGCTTACATCAACTCCAGAGGTACGCGGATATTGACGTAAATCTGATGCCAATTCATTCAAACCATTGCTATAACACACAATCACATCTTTGAATTGTTGGATGTTATCTTCAATCGCGCTCAATTGTTTTTCACACTGATGGACGAGTTGTTCCGTGCATTGTTTTACTGTTTCATTAATCTGGCGACACAGTTCAGTATATAAACGATCATGAACCACCAAATCTGAAATTAATTCATAACCAATATTCGGATTCGGTTCAAGTTGTACTTGAACCGAATCATCTATTTGATAATCAACGAGTTGTTGCTGTACCTGTTGAGTAAATGCATCTGCTAACCATTGTGTAAGAGTGATATACACCTGATCTATGCCCCGTGTTGCTGCATACTGTTCAAGTAACTGGGGTAATTCAGGTAGTACCTTTCTCCAGACATCTTCTGCAATATGACGTTGCTGCTGCAATAATGCGATTTGCATATGATGAAGACATAGTTGCAACTGATCCAAATCAGGTTCTATTTCCTGAACAAATGCCTCAAGCACTTGCTCTTGGAGATGATGTAAAAATATTTCTGCGGGTTTGCGTTGTTTATAATGCAAAGCGGGCTGAATCATATCCAAAAGTGCCGCAAACAATCGCTCAAAGCCAGCATCACTCATGGCTTTTTGATCCATGTCAGCCTGACGCGCCATTTGAGTAGACACTGATACGGGTTGCTTTAATAAATGAACATCCACCGCCATTTCTCGCAATTTATCTTCAGCCCGTGCTTTTACATCCGCTTCCTGTAACGAACGTTGTGAGGGAGGTTTGTTGCATAATATTGTACAAATTTCGCCATCTAGTTCGTCTTCTTCGATTTGATCACTTCGCGTGATGATGGGAAATAAAGGCTTATGTCGTTTTAATTCTCGCGCTAATGCATGGAGTTCCTGCACTTGACCCGGTGAAGTGGAGCTACTAAGCCATAACACACCATCCGCACTATCAATAAAGCGCTGCGTCAATGCTGCATTTTCGGCTGTGGCAGAATGTAACCCCGGCGTATCCAGTAATACCAGTCTTTCACCTAAACATACTCCCTGTAGTTGCGCTGTAGTTTCAGTCGCACCTTCACGTAAAAGCGTTTCGGTATAATAAATTTGATCATTCTGTACATAGAAATAGCGTACCGTCTGTCCCTGCCGATGGAAGCATTCGGCCAAAAGGTTACAGAGCGAACTTTTACCTGCATTAAATTTACCAAAGACCAGTAGCATCACTTTATCGCTAAAAGCCTCTGCAACTGATTGCGCAGCAGCTAATTCAGACCATTTTACATCCCAAAGTCGAATCTGTTGCGCTACCTGATTATTGATTAGAGAAATTTGTTTTGCCAACGTAGATGCAGGTTGCAATCCCTTCACCTCAAAAGCAATACTTATTAATTCTTTAGCAAAATGTTTACGCCATTGCTGCAAATGATCCAAAATCGAAGTCAGGTCACTTTGTGATGTGGTAATTTGTTGCGTCTGTTCAATAAAATGTTGTAATTGTCCACCACTGGTCATACCGCATCCTCCAACATTTTCAATGCCGTTTGCGCTTGTGCAATATCATGAAGTTGCTTCTCGATCTTGTTCAACTGTTCAACCAACGCTTCACGCCCTGCCGATTTTTCAAAATAAAAAGCAAACTCTCGCTGCAATCGTTGACGTTCGGCATCGGTAAAAAACAAGGTATGCAAATGTTCACGAAATTTGACTGATATGCCCAATACCGCAACGATGACGGTATCCAGACTTTTGACATGGGTTTGCTGATCTTCAGGCAATCCGACTACGCCATGACGAATAAGATGGCTATTCATATCAATACAAGCGCGAGAATAAGCAATTTGTACTTTAGCACGCTGTTGCTTGCCGACTGTATTTTTAAACATAGTCGCAAATGAATCAGGTACAAGCGCTTCATCCTGACCACTGATATCCAGAATCGGATGTAAATCTTCACGAATTTTGTCTAAAACCTTGATCAACCCTTCGTCAAAATCCTGACGTTGCTGTTGTTGAGTCTGTTGTAATTTTTGCTGTAAATGCTCTTGGTCAACTTGTAATTGATTGAGTTGCTGTTGCATGTCTTTAAATAATTGGAGTTTCTCATGCTCACGTGCAGTCGGTACTTGGCTGATTGCAAATTCAAGTGCCTGCTGTAACGCGACAATACCGCTTTTTTCAACCAATAATGGCTTTGATTTCTCTATACCCTGACGATGACGTGTGGCAGATACGGACAAAGCATTTAAGTCTGGAATTTGATGGGCAATCGACTGTTGTATATGTGCCAAAACTTGCTGGTCTGGCATTTGGTCAATTTGAGTGAGTACCAATAAAGTCTGACGGCGGCTAGATTGAAAATCATGCACTAACTGTTGCAACAGTTGATGCTCAATCGCATCAAGCTCTCCCTCACGTATCGAGTGTACAAAAAGCCGAATATCCGCCTGTGTCCAGATCGCGTTAAAGGCATAGTCATCATCCACTGCGGCGACATCCGCATCTAGCCCCGGAGCATCTAGCCAACTAATATTTTGATGAATATGCTCTGCAAGATGAAGGGTTTCTCGTTTATCGGCAACAGAGAAAATATCATGTCCAATCAACTCATTCAGTAGTCGGCTTTTTCCATGATTATATTTCCCGATCACAGTGATAGTCGGATAAGTACCTGCCATGATTAATCTGCGTAATCTCGCCAAATCAGTTTCCCGATTGGGGATTACCGCTAAAATAGCGTTTACAACACCATCAAAATTTTGCATATCCATCTTGCCTTTCTCCACGCATCCCTACAAATGAATCAGGCCAGTGATTCACCCACTAGCCTGAATTTTATT
>NZ_JACVUI010000016.1 GCF_016624945.1 Acinetobacter sp. S54
GTCTGCCTTACAAGCAGAATGTCGGCGGTTCGATCCCGTCAGCGCCCACCATATCTGCTTTATCTTGCTTTTTCTTTTCGCTTTTCCTAAGCTTTCGTTTATTTGCCTTATTATTAGCATATGCGAAATCCTTATCGACGTCCTGTTGTATCTACGTCATCTCATTTGATGAATGATCCTAAAAATTTATATAAGCAATTTATAGAAACGTTGGTTTTTCAAAGTCATGTAGTCGGTTTGTATGATGAAGGCTGGGCATTATGTGCGACGCCAAGCGGACAGCAGGCATTTGCAATCTGGCATAATAAGCGTCTGGCCAAACTCTTGCAGAAAGGAAGTTGGCAAAGCTATCAGCTTCAGGAAATTTCGCTTTTAACTCTAGTGCAGCAACTCATTCCCTATTTGCGTCAACAAAATACCTTGCTTTCTTTAAATCTGACTCCCGAAGGGCAAAATTTACTGGTCAAACCTGAAAGCTTTTTGGCAGATATAAAAAGCTTCCTTTATCAATTGTATGTAAAAAAGCCAGAAGTCTTTGCTGATTTAAAGTTGCCTTTACCTCGTTCTATTCGACTCAATTGATTAGTATTCATTGAGTACCCAACCACTTAAGTAAGCAAAATATTCACGTAGCCATGCGTTATAACGAATTAGAAGCGGGGTAGGTGCAGCAATCAAATAAACATTGCTATAGCCTTGTTTTTGAGCGATGGCTTTGGCACGAATAGTATGAAAGTCGCTGGTGACAATCGCAATGGGGTCAGTAAGCTGGATTTGATGATGTGTGAGAATAGCCTGACTATTTTTTAAATTAAGCTCTGTGCTAGTACTTTGATTCTCCAGCGCCATTTGTGCAAAAGGCAGTGCATAGTGTTGTTGTAAATATTGCGCCATGATGGCAGCTTCCGTCTTTGTTTCTCCAAAGTCTAAACCACCTGTCAGGATGAGTAACGCCTTTGGTTGAGTTTTGGCAAGAGGTGCTGCGGTATCTAATCGTTTTGCAAGCGCTGCTGAAGGTTTTCCATTTTCAATTCCGCTGCCCAATACAATAATTGATTTTACAGGGGGAATGGATTGGCTATTTTGGATTTGCACTGTTAAGAATATAAAGAATGCAAAAAGTGTGATTAACCAGACACTGAAGATTCCCCATCCGAAACGCCAGAATTTTTTTAGTGTAAGATGTTGCTTGAGCCATTGCTGGATCTGAAGATAAAAGCAAGCGTAAGCACAGAAAATAAGCCCGATCAGTAGAGGTAAAATTATCCCTAAATGAATTTTTCGATAGGATAAAAGCAATACTGCATCTGCAAATAAAATCAAACCGATAATAAATAAGCTAAGACGTATAAAAAAAATAGCGGACATATCAAATATTCTTATGTAAGGCTGGTAGCGTCATAATCGAAACTAACTTTAGCAATTTCATTAGATAGAGTCGAATAAAAAAAGGGATATTCCAATAACTTGGAATATCCCTTCTAATTAATTGCAAATGTGGGTGATCTAATCTAGTAAACATCTCGACGGTAACGTCCATTTAAGCGCAACTCGTCCATTCGAGATTCACCTAAAATATTGTTGAGTACCTGATCGACACCGCTAGCCATACCCTCGATACTACCGCAGACATAAATCACGGCATCGCGATCAATCCATGCTTTAAGTTCTTCGGCCTGTTGTTGCAGCACATCTTGTACATAAGTTCGTTGTTCTTGATCACGGGAGAACGCTAAATCCAGTCGTTTAAGCATTCCCATATTTTGCCACGCTTCAATTGTTGTCTGATAAAAAAAGTCACAGCTGCGCTGTCTTTCCCCAAATATTAACCAATTTTCTGCGTAATCTTGACGGGTGCGTGCATGCAATAAACTCATTAAACCTGCGATACCCGTACCATTACCGATACAGATAATCGGACGGTTATCATCAATTAAATGAAAAGATTCGTTAGTCCGAATTCGTAAGGCAATAGGATCATTGACTTGAGTATGCTCGGTTAGCCAACCTGAACCAAGTCCAAGTTGACCTTGTTGATCATATTGTTGACGAACTGTAAGCCTTAAGAATAATTGTGTTGGAATGCTGGCGATCGAGTACTCGCGTGTAGGTAGGATCGGAAGCTGTTCAAGCAAATGTTCTACATTGGCAAAAGGTTCAATTTCTACAGTCAGATCTTTATCCCAAAGTGCGTGTTGAATAGAAATCGATAAAGATCCAACCTGTGTTTCAGGATGTACATGATAGTGTTGCAAAAATTGTTGAATGAGGGCTGGACTATTTCCAGGTTGAATTTCTGCAATATCTCCAGCTTGCCAATGGACTTCATGTTTAGGCGTTAATTCAATGTTATAGGCTGGTGCTCCGAGACTTTCAGGGTTAAGTAATGTGCGCTTATCCAGTATCCAGGTATCAAATGTCTTTTCAATACTCATGGATTGAAGCTCAAGTTTACTTGCTTTGGCTAAAGCATCATTCCAGTGCTGAATATCATCATTGTTGCCATTATTAACTTCAATTAAATCAAATAATGGCTCAGCCCCCGATTGTTTTAACCACTCATCTACGCGATGCCCAAAACTACAGTAGGTATCTGGATATTCATGTGAACCTAAAGCCAATACTGCATAATGGATATGACTTAAATCTATATTCGAGCTTAAAAACTTTTTCTCAAAACCACTGGCCAAATCAGGCGCTTCACCCGTGCCATAGGTACTCACTACAAATAAAATCTGTGATGTATTTTTAAGTTCATCCTCAGTTAATTGTTGTACAGATTTAACGGTAACAGGCTGATGTGCTTCTTGGAGACTGTTGGCTGTACGCCATGCCAATTGTTCGGATACGCCTGTCTGGGATGCATAAGTAATGAGCCAGGGTGTTGCATTGGGATCAATATAATGATCAGCGAGCTGATTACGTGCAGTTTGAGTCAGCCGTTTCTGCTTACGACGTTTCAGGTAAAGCATCCAACCTGTCACAAAAAATAATGGCATTGCCAATGAAGCCAGCATAGCAAAAAACTGATAAACAGGGCCAAAGAAGCTACCTCGATGCACAGGCAACATACTGCTCATGATTTTTTCATTGAGCTTTTTATCTTGGTACAGCTCTAGTTTTTCAAATTTGTGAGTTTGATAATTATAAATTGCGCTATTACGTGCGCGTTCATGCTGTGCAACTGGATCAACAAAACTAAGTTCGATTGAACCATCTGCTTTTTTTGGTAAATTGAGCGTTAATGTTGAATAATCACGGCCAATTTTCTGATTAAAGTCTGTCCATGTTTGATTCAGGGCTTGCTGGATTTGAACAGAGGATAAAGCTGATTGATCTCGCTCTGCTTGTCGTGCACTTGATCTTTGTGTATTCGGCTGATGATTACGCTGCATAATTTGTGTTGTATTATTTGCAGATTGTGGACGACCGCCATGTTCCTGATTTTGAGTGTTGGAGCCACCTTTACGTTCTTTAGTGCTTTCCTGCATCTGCGGTTTGGGTTGTTCAACCCCCATGACTTTAAACATGCCACTACGCCACCAGTCATATGACCAATACAATCCTGTACAGGCCAAAATTAGATAGAACACAACGACCCATGTTCCAACGACTGCATGTAAATCCCAAATAAAATTACGTCCCTTAAGTTTGGGTTTTACAAACAGCCATTGGCGTAGAGAATGTTTTTTCGGCCAACGCAAATACAGTCCACTTAGCACGAAGAAAATCAGCATCAGCGTACATGCACCTGTAATTTGTTTCCCTACAGGGCCAAAGGTAAGTGTACGATGAAGTTGCTGCACAAACTGGAAAAAACCTCGCCCCTTGATTTCTGGTAGAACTTGAGCGGTATAAGGATTGACCATCATGTTGTAGCCACGACGTTCACCTTCTTTCGCGATATTTACCGTAGATGAAGCTTCTGGATCTTTGGCAATGGTAATACTGTTGATTTTTATACTGGGATCCTGATGGCTAAAGTGCTGATAAAGCTGAACAGGGGTGAGTTTCGGCTGTTGTTGAGCTTGTACCACATAACTATCTTGATTGATCCATTTTAGGATTTGTTGTTCGTAGGAGTAAATTGCTCCCGTCACTCCCATTAATGAAAGAATGAGCCCAGCTGAAATCCCTAAAAACCAATGAACCTGAAAAAACGTTTTTTTAAACATGGTAATAGACAATATTTTAAGCGACGTAAGTGAGAAAATTATAATGGAATATTACGGAGATACTATGGATTTTGTAGATAATATTAATTTTCATTATCATTTATTATTGCATCTATAAAAAAACCTCCATGAAGGAGGCTTTTTATTGAGATGACCGAACTTTAAATACTTTTAGGTTCGCCAACAGTTTCAGTCAAATGCTTACGAATAGTATTAAATGAAAAATTTCTTGAATCCATACGCTTAGGTAAAATATACGCACCTTGTTGACCCTTTACCTTGAAATTCATCAGGATAAAATCAGGAGCATTATACCATTCATAAATATCCTTCCAACCAATGGTGCCGACACCTTCTTGCGCACCCATTTGTTGACGCATCACAAGACCATGAGGTTGTACGCCTAAACGAATACCTTTAATTTCCTGAACAGGAAATTCATTCATCTTGCGTTTTACATACCATTCAAGACCGTATTTACGAATCAAGAAGTACAACACCACACAGACAATGGCAACCCAACAAAATATAGTGGAATAGTTTTTTAATAAGACTATGCCAGCAAGAGATAATGCAACGACTACAGCCATTATAATCCATGCTTTTGTGCTGATTTTGTTGGTGCTACGCCAAATCATAAGCTGTGCATTGCGTTGTTCAGCTTCAGAAATTTCGTAGTTAACAGGCTGTAAAGTATAAGCGTATAGAGTTTTCGCGGTCATAGTGCAAATAGTGAGTTTCAAACTGATTGGAGTTTAGCATTAATTTAGCCAATCTCGTGAATATATTCTGCCATTTTACGGGGAATTATAATGATCCCAATTCGGTGGCATCATTATCCCGATCGTGACTTAGACTTTGTTTAAGTCGACTCAGCTGATTCAAAATGCTGAGCATTAGTGACAACTGCTGTAAAATAATTAAAGAGGTCTGATCTTCCTTACTATTTTGTTTTAAGCGTTGTCGAATGGTCTGCAACATATTTTGTGAGCTTAAATCAGGGACTTCATCACGTAGAAGAGCCCCTTGAATATCATCCAGTGCCTGGTCGAGTAAGTTTAAAATATCCTGATCCTGACTTTGCTCACGATGCGCGCCCAGCGCAGCAATATAACTTAGAAATGTGTGATTCAGGCATAAAAACTCAAAAGCCAGCGTTTTTTGATAAGGATCAAAATCAGGTTCTGTGGCCAAGGTCGAAATTAAAGATGCGACTTCTGCATCGGTATTATGCGCAGCACGACGTGCTATACGATAATTTAAGCCATTATCACGCCCATCGTGATATTGGCGGACGACATCTTTTAAATAATTACATTGTGCTTGTAATGAGCGTTGAATGGTGCGGGGCAGGCGTCGAAATTTCCAGTCTGGCCAAATAAAACTCACACCAAACCACGCCAGAGCACAACCAATTAAGGTATCGATGAGCCGAGGTAAACCCGCAGAAAAACCTGAACTGTCCAAGTTAAAATTAATTAAGGCCAGAATCGTAATAAACGCGGTGGCTTGTGCATATTGCTTACTGCGTAACTCAAAGAAAAGCACACCGCTAATGACCAATAACAGTAGTTGTCCTTCTAGTGACGGTACAAAATATAAAATGGCAAGCCCACAAATAATACCTGCCAGCGTTCCAACTACCCGCAGTCTTAGACGCCGTTTAGTTGCATTGAAGTTAGGTTGACTTACAAATAAAGCGGTCAGAAGAATCCAATAGCCATATTTAATACCCGTAATTTGTACAAAAATATAAGCAATGAGCAGCACGATTGATAATCGAATGGCATGCCGAAACAAGACCGACTCTGGGGTTAAGTTTTGTTTGATACGTGTGACAATATCACTCCAGCCTTTTAAGTCATCATCTTTCAATTGATGTTCAAATTGCTTGTTTTTTTCAAGACTGATGCTTCGTTCTGTTTCCAGATTACGTAATTGTGCGTCAATTGATTTTAGATTTTGATATAAGGCATATAACGCATTGACCCAGACCTGATCATAAAATTGTTCTTTCTGTAGTTTTTCTAGGGAAAGCTTTAGGTTTTCAAAAGCATGTTTAAAACGTTTATTATGAATATAGGGCTGACGTTTAAGAATACTCTGACTTAAATCCTGACAGGCCTTGCCCTGAATTGATAAAATGCGCTGGAAGCGGAATAAAATATCACTATGCTGAAATACTTTGGACAGTTCCTGATAGTTGATATGTGCTGAATCTGCGCGTTCATGAATATCCTGAACCACAAAATAATAATGCAGACTACGACGAGTATCTTTTTGTCCACGGTCACCCTTTAGGCGGGTAAGTAGGGCTGTTTTAGTATCGTTGAAAATGCCAATTAATTTGCCATTTTCCAATGAAAGATCAATCATGCTTTGTTGATAGCTTTCAGGTGTCATATCAACATCAAACAAATTAGACTTTGCAAATAAAAAGTTACCCAGAGCTTCATAACAGGCACTGAGTTTGTCTTGTAAAGGACGTACAGGAAAAAGTAAAAAGCTAATGGTTGAAATTACACCATACCATGCTGCCCCAATCACCAGTAACAGCGGTTGCATATACCATTCATCAAATAGATGCACACCCAGCATAGAATAAACTGAAACCACCAAACAACCATAAGAGATGGTTGCATAACGCCTTCCTAAAGAACCTAATAAAATCCACCCGATACATGAGGCAATCAAGCCAATCGCAAACAGAAATGGATAGGGAAATAATAATTGAACGGATGCCGCAGTAATAAAAAATCCAATATAGGTATAGACTAGATTGAGAATTCGCACAGAAAAGCGATCATCAATATCACTTAAGCCAGCGGCGACAACACCCAAGGTTAAAGGAATAGTTGCCAGCTGGAAATCAAGGAAATAGGGAACAAATGCAGTACCGGCAAATGCAATTAACATGCGCAGGTTATACATTAATGTCGTATTATAGGTGGCTCTTCTGACATGCGCGAATAAGGGTTTCAAAGCGAATCCTTTATAACCAATGTGAAATGGGCTCAAATTTAGGTCAGCCCAAGAATTACGTTTGGAAAATACTTGTTCTATAGCCTGAATCATACTATGGACAGTGTTGGCTTGTCTTTACAACCACTATTTAAAATTGAAATGTAGATATGTCTGAAAATGGATCACGACAGCAGTATTCATCTGCTTGGATCATGCTACTGGCTTTACTGACTGCACTAGGGCCATTATCGATTGATATGTATTTGCCTGCTTTGCCGCAAATGGCGAATGATTTTGGGGTCAGTACCCAAATGATGGCAAATACACTTCCAGCATATTTCTTTGGTCTCGCTATGGGGCAACTGATTTATGGGCCGATTAGTGACCGAATTGGGCGGAAAAAGCCGCTTTATGTGGGACTCAGTTTATATGCGATCGCTAGTCTATTGTGTATCTTTGCGACCAGTGAGTGGAGCCTGATTGCTTTACGTGTTGTGCAAGCATTAGGTGGTTGTGTCGGTGTGGTCATAGCCCGTGCAGCCATACGTGATCGACTTGATGTTCAAGGCTCAGCTCAGGCATTTTCCAGCATGATGATCGTCATGGGGATTGCCCCTATCGCAGCACCAGCACTTGGTGCTTGGATTCTTTATTTCTTTAGCTGGCATGCAGTATTCGTTTTTCTTTCTGTAATGGGATGTCTTTGTCTATTTTGTGTGCATTTCTTTTTTAAGGAAACATTACAACCTACACGTCGTCTAAAATTAACTTTCAATCAAATATTAACTTTATATGCAGCCATTTTAAAAGACAAAAGTTTTCGTTTCCCTATGTTTGCAGGTTGTTTAACAGGAGGAGCATTGTTTAGCTATATTAGTTCAGCGTCTCCTGTTTTTATGGATATGTATGGTTTAAATCAGCAGCAATTTGCCTATGCCTTTGGTTTTAATGCGTTGGGGATTATTATCCTTTCATCGATCAATAAGCGTCTGGTGACGAGACTGAATACTATTCGGCGTCTAAAGTTAGGGGGCTTAATTCAATTTTCTGGTGCAGCGGTTGTACTTTTGAGTGGTCTACTAGAACACGCGCCATTAGTCATGGTAATGCTCGGTTTATTTTTTGCGGTTTCAGGTTTGGGGTTTACTGGCCCAAATGCGATGGCGTTGGCAATGTCGCAGCAAGGCGCACGCGCAGGGACAGCCAGTGCTATTATGGGAAGTATGCAGTTTGCTGTGGGTTTGCTTGGTGGTTTACTACTTAATTTCTTGATCTGGACTTCATTGTTAAATATGGGAATTATGATGGTTCTCTTTACTGGAGCAGGTCTACGGGCAATTGCCAAAATTGCTGCACAGAGCAATCAACAGCAAGCTTGATTCTTCTGCCAATAAAAAAAACAGACCCAATAATGGGTCTATTTTTTATCTGCTATGATTTATTCACTGAGAAATACAGCAAAACTTTCAACGGGTTCACGTGGTGTAATAAAGGTATTCACAATATCGTCAGGATCGGCATAACCAAGCGCAATCGTACATACCAATTCCTCATCTTCAGAGGCTCCGACTACATCCAACACAATGGGATGGAAATGATTCCAAGCTGCTTGTGGACACGTATCCAGTCCACGGGCTTTGGCTGCAACCATGACATTTTGAATCATCATGGAAATGTCCATTTTTGAACCGATGCCCATTGCCTTGTTGACAGTAAAATATAAACCAACAGGCGCATCAAACAATTTGTAGTTACGCAATTGTTGTGCAGCCATTTTTTCCTTTTCACCTTTCTGGATATTCAATAATCCATAGAGCCCCCAGCCATTTTCACGACGACGGTCAATAAAAGGCGAAATCCATTTTTCTGGGTAATAGGGAAAGGTTTCCTGATATTCACCCGCTTTTTCTGGATTAGCATAGATTGCTAATTGAGCTTCACATACCCGATTGATCATTTCATCACGTTTTTTTCCAGTGACGACATAAACTTTCCATGGCTGAGTATTGGTACCAGAAGGGGCACGGCTTGAAACCTCTAAAATGTCTTTAATGGTTTGTGGATCAACCGATGTAGGTAAAAAAGCGCGAACTGAATGTCTTGAACGAATTGCATTGTCCACGAGTTGAACTTGCTCGGGATTCATAGGAGTTCCTTTCTCATTAAGCTATAAAACATATGCAAACTATAAAGGATATGAGGCCAATTTTTAACTTATTTTCTATTCAATTGATTATTTGATGGAAAATATGACTTACATTGAGGTCGAGTTTTGACAGCCATATTGCAATGAGTTGAACCTCTTTAAAGTACAAAATATAAGCTTATCTGTTCATTTCATCGGATTATGTTGAGAGAATGATTAAATTTTCTTCAGAGTATTTCCAAAAAAAATTAATCAATTAGTCTAATATCATATTTGTACGTCTGTGTAGATTAAGTTTTTATGAAAAAATGTAAACTTATGAATTTAAAAGACTAAATCCTTAAATTAAGCTGTTTTTTTCATCACAAACACAATTTAATAGTAGAAAATAAACAAAAAACATCATTTTTTTGCATAATGTGCCCCTTTTTTAATTGTGACGAAATCTCCATACTCGTGGTGGGAGAAAGAGATGATTGAGATCTCAAGCTCCACAGGATGAAAAAACGGTTCATGATTAACCAACCAATAACAATGAAGGAAGTTCATACATGAGTTTACCCCTCATCAGAAAACAGTTTATTAAGCACGGTCTTGCAATTGCAACTGCTTCAATTATGGCATCTACAGCTTATGCGGGGACAAGTGAGCAGCAAGAGATCCAACAATTACGTTCAGAAGTCGCAGAACTTCGCGCATTGATCCAACAACAGGCAGCAACTCAAAAACAAATCGTGGCAGAACAAAAAGCTCGACCCGCTTATGTTACTCCACCTCCAGCCCCAGTTCTTGCACAAGCGCCAGCTACACCAGCTCCAGCCAATGCAAAACCAGGCTGGTTAACTTTGCCAGATGGTCAAACTCAAGTGAAGTTGTACGGAAATGTGCGTGTTGATGCAGCCTACGACTTTAAAGGTACGACAGGTGGCATTAACAATAAAACAGGTCTTGTTCCATTAAATAAAGACAATCCAACTGAAGATTCTTTGAATGTTTCTGCGGCGGCTACACGTATCGGACTCGATATTGCACGCCAAACCGATTTAGGTGAATTGACAGGAAAAATTGAAGCAGACTTCTGGGGGGATGGTACCTCAAATGCGGATGGAAAACTTCGTATTCGTCATGCTTATGTATCATTAGGAAAATGGTTAGCAGGTCAAACCACTTCTCCATTTGTTAACACTGATACCACGCCTGATCTGATTGACTTTACTGGGCCAATGGGGGGCGGTACTCAGCGTAACGTTCAAGTTCGCTTTACTCAGCCAATTGATGCAAACCAAAAAGTGTTAGTAGCACTGGAAGGTGGTGATGTAGAAAATGGTAAAACTGCAGGTGGTGGTCGTTTCCCTGCTTTGACTGCACGTTATGACATCAAAACCAGTGATTCTAAAGGCTTGCTACAAGTTCATGGTCTAGCACATGAAAATCGTGTATCCACTAATGATTCTAATGATGAAGAAAAATGGGGTTGGGGCTTAGGCGTAGGCGGTAAATATCAGGTTACTCCTCAAGATGCCATTATGGCGAACTATTATCATGTTAAAGGGGATTCGCGTTATATCCTGTACAGTAACCAAAATAATGCTGCGTATTATACCAGCGGAAATGGTACAACTATTGGCTATGATATCGAAAACAATGAATTTGATACTGCTCAAATCGGCTATCAACGTAATTGGTCACCAAAATTACGTTCTGCATTCTCTTTAGCGGGTATGTGGTTTAAAGATGACAACACGTATGCTGAGAATAATCAAGGCTACAACAAGACGCTTTATAATGCGATTGCGAATATCATCTATACTCCTGTAAAAAATGTGGATCTAGGCGCTGAATATACATTTGGTAAGCGTGAAACATTTGCAGGTGACAAAGGTGATCTATCTCGTATCAATTTCTTGACACGCTATAGCTTCTAATTAACAGAGAAATTTATAATTTATTTCTGTTTTAAAAAACCACAGATGCATCTGTGGTTTTTTATGGTCTAAAAATTTCAAAAAATCATTTTTTAGGGGTGATTTTGTAATTTCTAAATTAGGCCTTAAATTGAATTCAGGCTAAGCGAGATTCGATTTATTTCATGCTCTCAGAGCATACTCTTAATACGTTGGCACTGTTTATTTTGGAGTTTTTTGAACATAAGGACTATTGATCGTAGCGATACAGGAATTGAATTGCTAACTTTTGCGTAGGAATTATGCAGTTTTTTTTGTGAATTTGATGAGCGCGACTGTCATTCAAGTTATTCTTAAGTTTTTTATGTCATAGTTAAAACTGTTTTAAGATCAGTTTAATTTGCAAATCATTAACAACAAAGTCTCTATGATTAGAGGCTTTTTTATTTGCTAAGTATTATTTAGGATAGCTGTCATAGCAATATGACAACAATAAGTGCTTTAAATATGAATGAACAATTAACCACAACCCTGATGTCATGGATCAGTTTTTTTAATGACCCTCTGTGGGATTTTCTCGTTATTTTTTTACTTGCTGCGGGTACATTTTATACCATCGCGACCAAGGCTGTGCAGATTCGTATGTTTTGGCAAAGTATCAAGGTAATGAAAGGCAGCCGAAAAGAGGGGGAAGATGAACACGGCATTACTCCATTTCAGGCATTTGTAACTGGGTTGGCCAGTCGTGTTGGCGTTGGAAATATTGCAGGTGTCGCAATTGCAATTGCGATAGGTGGCCCTGGTGCTGTTTTTTGGATGTGGGTTACTGCACTTTTAGGAATGAGTTCCGCATTTACCGAATCTACCCTTGCGCAACTTTTTAAGGTACGAGACAGTGAAACCAAGCAGTTTCGTGGTGGGCCTGCTTATTATATTACCCAAGGTTTAAAGAATAAGCTGTTTGGTATGGTGTTTGCCATTTCATTAATCTTTACATATGGTTTTGTTTTTAATTCTGTACAAATCAATGCGATTGCCAATGCTACTTCACATTCATGGGGATGGGATAAAGCAAATTTGACTTTGGGACTGGGTGGCCTAGATCTGGAAATATCATGGGTTGGTCTGGCTTTGGTTGTATTGGTTGCGATTGCTATTTTCGGTGGGATTAAACGGATTGCCAAATTTGCAGAGATGTTTGTGCCGATTAAGGCTGGACTCTATTTGGCCGCGGCTTTATATATTGCTTTAATTAATTATGATGTTGTTCCTGAAGTTTTTAAGCTTATTTTCACGGAGGCTTTTGCATTTAAAGCAGCAGCAGGCGGTTTCTTTGGGGGGATGATCTCCATGGCAATGATGCAGGGCATCAAGCGTGGTTTATTTTCTAATGAAGCGGGTATGGGTTCAGCACCCAATGCCGCTGCAGCATCTGATGTAAAGCATCCCGTAGATCAAGGTCTGGTACAGATGCTGGGTGTGTTCGTAGATACCTTTATTGTGTGTACGTCTACAGCCATGATTATTCTTATTTCAGGTGTATATCATGATGGTGGTGCGATTGGTGTTGAGATGACACAACGTGCACTCGAAAATGAACTGGGTAGCTGGGGAGGTGACTTTCTTGCTATTTTATTATTTTTATTCTGTTATTCGGCGGTATTGGGCAACTATGCGTATGCTGAAGGAAATATGCAGTTTATTAATAATAGTCCCAAAGTGATGTTTATCTTTCGTGTGTTCGTTTTAATCATGGTGTATTTTGGGGCAATTAGTAGTGTACCGTTAGTCTGGTCAATGGCCGATTTATTTATGGGCATAATGGCGACCATTAACTTGACCGCAATTTTATTATTGACGCCGTTTGTAAAATCTCTATTAAACGATTATACGCTTCAATTGAAAAATGGTATTAAACAACCAGAGTTTAAAATAGATCAGCATCCTGAGATGAAGAAAAAAGTCGATTCTGATATTTGGTAATTTTCAGACTGATCTAGTAAAAACCAGTTAGATTGATACCTGACTGGTTTTTTTATTTTATGCATAGAAAAAAAGGCTTTATGTGCTGGATTTGATGTATATCACGAGAAAAGAACATAATAAAAAATTCAAAATTTTCAATATTTAACATATAAATATGACGTTTTAAATAATTTGATACAGCATTTCAAAACAGATCAGAATAAAATCGATCCAGTAAAAAAGTGGTCTTATCGTGAAATGAAGTATCTCAATGCATGGATTTTGGGTATAGGTGTTTTGCTGGCAGGTTGTCAGCAAATGCCAGCATCATCTGAAACAATAAATGCCTTACAGCCTTTAAAAAATGCGCAGGAATCTGCGCTTTTCATGCCGCCTATGCCAACACAGCAAAATCAGCAGCACCCAAAAGTTGCTTTGGTTTTGGGTAGCGGTGGAGCACGTGGCTATGCACATATTGGGGTGATTGAAGTGCTTGAGCAACATGGGATTCATCCCGATTTTATTGTAGGCACTAGCGCGGGCAGCATAGTGGGCGCAATTTATGCTAGTGGTAAAAATGCACAGCAATTAAAACAAATCGCCTTAAATATGAAAGTGGGTGATGTACGTGAAATTACCTTTGATCGTAAAGGTTTTTTTGATGGACAAAAAGTAGAAGATTTTGTTAATCAACAAGTGGGTGATACACCTCTGGAAAAGCTTAAAATTCCTATGTATGTGGTCGCAACTGAGTTGAAAAATGGCAAAAAAACAGTTTTCAATTATGGCAATACAGGACAAGCGGTAAGAGCATCTATTTCGATTCCAAGTATGTTTGTTCCAACGGAAATCGATCACAAAGAATATGTGGATGGTGGTCTGGTTAGTCCTGTCCCAGTGGATGTAGCACGCCAGTTAGGTGCTGATATCGTGA
The DNA here is from genome assembly GCF_016624945.1 of Acinetobacter sp. S54. Classification (GTDB taxonomy): domain Bacteria; phylum Pseudomonadota; class Gammaproteobacteria; order Pseudomonadales; family Moraxellaceae; genus Acinetobacter. The sequence continues at coordinate 14,089 of NZ_JACVUI010000016.1, forward strand.
TTGCCGTGGATATTTTGGCGCAACCCGCCTATACCCCAACCACCAATATTTGGGGTTTATTTAACCAAAATATTAATATTATGCAGAACCGTCTAGCTACCGAAGAGCTAAAACATGCTGACATTGTGATCCAGCCTGAACTCCATGAGAAAGCGCATATTTTTGATGTCAAAGAGCGTGAAAATACGATTTCTTCAGGGGAAACAGCCGCAATGAAAAAAATAGGAGATATAGAAACTGCCTTTGCAATGCGTCAGCAAAAGTCCCAATTGCAATAAATCTTGTTAGATTCTAAAGCTGCCTAAGGGCAGTTTTTTTACGGGTTTTTCCTGTGAATACACAACATTGACAGGTTTTCGCAGCATTGTTATCTTGCGCAAATTTTCCATTGTTTTGTGATTAGTATGTCTTCTCATCATTTTATTTATCAACCGCCACTTGACCCTTTAGAGACGGTTTATGAGGATGCTGATTTCATTGTGGTGGATAAACCTGCGGGTTTATTATCGGTTATGGGGCGTTTACCCCAACATCAGGACAGCGCTTATTTGCGTGTTTTAAAACAATATCCTCATGCCAGAGTGACTCATCGTTTAGATATGGCAACATCAGGCTTACTGATGTTTGCTAAACACCGTCAAGCCGAAATTGCAATGGGGAAAATTTTTCAGGCGAGAACAATTAAAAAATATTATGTTGCTTTAGTGCAGGGGCAGATTGTGGATAAAGGTTGTGTAGATGTTCCACTTATAACGGATTGGCCCAATCGTCCCAAACAAAAAGTAGATTATGAACAAGGGAAGCACGCGAAAACATTGTATCAACTGCTGGACTATGACCACGAAAACCAATGCAGTCGGATTTTATTAGAGCCAGTGACAGGTCGTTCCCATCAACTGCGGGTGCATATGCAACATCTTGGGCATCCCATTTTGGGTGATAAACTTTATCATCCCACTCCATTTGCATGTGCTTTGCAACGTATGGCTTTACATGCTACTTCACTTACCTTCACACAGCCATTTTCTGAAGTTGAGGTTCAGCTTGAAATAAAGGCCCCTTTTTAGGTTTTCCCAGTTCAAATGGGATTTAAATTTGACCAACAAAATCCGTGTAAATTCACTCCAAACTGACATAAAACTAGGTTAAGCTATTGAGGTATCACAATCATAACAATGGATAACGACAATGAGCCGCAACTACGAACTTTTTCCAGATGATGATAATGGCAATGTACTTTGGCAAATGATTGAAGATGGCAATGATCTTACTGAGCCACATGAGTTTGAATTTACAGTTGTATTCAAGACACAAGAACAAGTTGAAAAATGCGCCCTGCATTTGCTGCATCAAGAGCAAAAAGTTTCTCTTTTTCAGGAAGATCAGCATGCTGATGGCTCTGACCTTTGGGTTTTAAATATTCATGTTACGATGATTCCTGAGCATGAAGACATACAGGACTTGGAAGAATGGTTTACCCGAATCGCGCAGGAATTTAATGGTGAATATGATGGCTGGGGCTGCATGAGCTATTTGTATGAATATGAAGATGACGAGCATCTTGAAAGTTAAATGCACTCAAAAGGGATATATTCGCTTTATAGATTTTGATAAAGGAATATATCTTTGAAATACTGGTCAAGTGTTCGACTTTGAATAAAAAAATAATAAGGCAGGAGAGACAACATGAGTGGTACAGTCACATTTCATCGCGTATTTAATGCTCCACCAGAGCGTGTTTATAGAGCATTTTTAGATCCAGAAGCACTGGTAAAATGGTTGCCACCACATGGTTTTACCGCCAAAGTACATTCGATGGATGCAAAGGAAGGCGGACAATACCGAATGTCATTTACCAACTTTTCTACGGGCTCAACGCATTCGTTTGGTGGAACCTATGTTGAGCTGATTCCTAACCAATTGATTCGGTATATTGACCAGTTTGATGACCCCGCACTTGCTGGAAATATGGAAGTAACTATTCAAATAAAAACGGTAAGTGTCGGAACTGAAATCTATATTACTCAATCAGGAATTCCAGAACTAATACCTGTTGATGCCTGTTATTTGGGCTGGCAAGAATCATTAACCTTATTGGGATGGTTGATTACTCCGGATATTCCTGATCAATAAAATGTTTTTAAAAACGAATCTTGTTTTCAAGGATAATTAAAATGATCCGCATTAAACGTGCGTATGATGATCCGACAACGAATGATGGTTTGCGAATTTTGGTCGATCGAATCTGGCCAAGAGGTTTAAGCAAAGAAAAGGCGCATTTAGCCAAATGGTTAAAAGAAATAGCTCCGAGTACAGAACTACGCCAATGGTTTAATCATGACCCTGAAAAATGGCAGGAGTTCCAGCACAAATATACGTTGGAATTACAACATAATGCTGCTTTGCATGAACTTGAACAATTAGCACATCAACAAACTATCACCTTAATTTATGCGGCTAAAGACACTCAGCATAATAATGCTGTGGTGTTACAACAAATATTGAGTGAAAAATTGGGATAAATCCATACAAAATACAAGGTTTTTGATCTTTAGCTGAAATCCAGTCATAATAAGGTTTTTCGAGTTTTTTTATGTCTTTACCTCATTGCCCAAAATGCCAATCAGAATATACCTATCAAGATGGCGACCTACTGATTTGTCCAGAATGTGCCAATGAATGGAAAGAAGGGGACGTTAGTTTAACGGAGCCAGACAGCATTATTAAAGATGCGCATGGGAACGTTTTGGTGGATGGTGATAGCGTCACTGTGATTAAAGATTTGAAAGTGAAAGGTTCATCTTCGGTCATTAAGGTAGGAACTAAGGTAAAAACCATTCGACTTGTTCCAGATGCAAATGATGGACATAATATCGATTGTAAAATTGATGGTTTTGGTCAAATGAAACTAAAGTCAGAGTTTGTAAAAAAAGCATAATAATGATCAAGGGAGCGAGGTTCTCCCTTTTTTAGATATAAGTTAAAGATTAAGGAAATCAAAATGGCATTTTCTGATCAGTATCGAGTTGGAGCACATGCTGTTATTACCAATATCGACGGCAAAGTTTTATTGTTAAAAGCCAATTACGGAAATTTCGCATGGGGATTACCAGGTGGTGGCATCGATCCTGGAGAGACCATATTACAGGGACTACAAAGGGAATGTGAAGAAGAATTAGGTCTGATCGTTCGGGTAGATTATTTGTCAGGACTATATTTACATACTGATATTAATGCCCATGTTAGTATTTTTCGTTGTCATTTACCTGATCAAGCTCAGATTCAGTTGAGTCATGAACATTCCGAGTATGCTTTTTTTACCATAGAGGAGTTGAGTCTCCTTCAAAAAAGACGTGTTCAGGATAGTCTGGATTTTAATGGGCAAGTGATCTTCAGAGCGTTCTGACCAACCATTGCTTTTTATTGATTTATATAATCAAAGTAAAAAAAAGAATAAAAAATAAGCTGATTCCTGCTAAAAAATCGTCTATATTTCATAAATAAAGTTTAAAAACAAAGCATAGAACAACACACAACAAGAGGTGATTATGGCTGGATGGTATGAGTTGAGCAAGGCAAAAGATGGTCAATATCGTTTTGTACTTAAAGCGGGGAATGGGGAAATTATTTTAACCAGTGAGCTTTATAAGGCGAAAGCCTCTGCTGAAAATGGTATTACTTCCGTACAGAATAATAGTGGGGATGATGCTCGCTATGAAAAATTAACTGCAAAAAATGATAAACCCTATTTTAATCTTAAGGCCGCAAATCATCAGATTATTGGGACCAGCCAGTTCTATGCTTCTGAACAGTCGAGAGACAAGGGCATCGAGTCGGTGAAAACAAATGGCGCAACGACGACCATAAAGGATTTAAGTCTAGCTGATTCTTAGTCAATTTTTTATTGATATTAAAACCACCTTTATGGTGGTTTTTTAGTCCTTCTTTTTTTAAAGATGAGTGTGCAATTTACCTGAATCGCACAAATTTTAACTGGTGAAAGATCTACTTTTTTGCCAAGCTTGTTGAGAAATAACAACAAAAAAGGGTTAGCGTGTGGACATTGAAATTATTGGTAACCAACAAAGTGCTAATGAGATCTTGGCTTTAACTCAAATATGGGAGCAGGCTTTAAACCAGCATGATCTTGCTGAAATGACTCAGGATTATGTAGATAATGTCAGCGTTTTTGATGTTGCGTTGCAAATAGAAGATGTACAAGCCTATCGTAAACTGTGGCAACAATGCTTTCCATATTTTGGTGATCATATTCAAGTGTTTCGACGAAAATTAACGATTTATGCTTCCGATCAAGTGGTATTTTTGCATTGTTATTCAAAAGTGCTGGGAGATGCTCAAACTTCGGCTGAAGATGTACCGTGGTGCCGCACAACAGTGGGCTTTTATAAAGAATCACAAAAATGGAAAGTGGTACACGAACATATCTCCATGCCTTTTGACTGTGAAAAGCAGCAACCGTTGTATATTTTGGCTGAACCCTAGTAAACGTAATTAAATCTTTAAATCAGTCGGGATGAAATAACTAAAAATTTAACCCTATTTCGCTTAGAATATTCCGTTTATGACATGCTAAACACAAAGAAATTTTAAAAATGAGCCTATTAGAATCATTTAAATATTTAGCCTTACGCCCAGTAGCTGCACGTGATCCCAAAGAACATCATCGTGTGGCAACTCCACTTGAATTATTATTTGACCTGATTTTTGTGGTTGCAATTGCTGAAGCGGGACAACAGCTACATCATGCAATAATTGAAAATCATCTCTGGAGTATGTTGCCTTATTATTTTATGGTGTTTTTCGCTTTGTGGTGGGCATGGATGAATTTTACTTGGTTTGCATCCGCCTATGACAATGATGATGTTTTTTATCGGTTCATGACTTTTGTCCAGATTGCAGGTTCTCTGGTAATGGCGGCAGGGATTCCAGATGTTTTTCATCATCAGGATTTTGACGTTATTATTATTGGTTATGTCATTATGCGTCTGGCTTTGGTAACACAGTGGTTTCGAGTTGCAAGGCACGATCCTCTGCATCGTACTGTAGCCTTGCGCTATGCTTTTGGCATTATTTTTGTACAAATCGGCTGGTTACTTTTTCATTTTTCGCCCATTAATTTTACTGCGATTCTGTTTGTATTTATGGTGGTGCTGGAGTTAGGTGTTCCTGTTTTTGCGGAATGGAACAATCCCACATCATGGCATCCTCATCATATTGCGGAGCGTTATTCATTGCTCACCATCATCGTTTTAGGTGAGTCTGTTGTGGCTTGTTTTAAAGCCATTCAAGATGATTTAGCCACACATATTATTCATACTGACATCATATTGCTGATGGTCGGTGGACTCATGATGATGTTTACCATGTGGTGGGCTTATTTTGATCGGGATGCCCATCACTTACTCAAAAATAGTAAACAGGCATTCTTGTGGGGATACGGACATTATTTTATTTTCATCAGTATTGCTGCAGTGGGAGCAGCTTTGGCCGCCGCAGTCGATGTCGCTTTAGGTCGTGCAGAGATTGGTTCTCAGTTTATGCAGTATCTTGTTGCTGCAACCTTACTCAGTTACACCACCAGTCTTTGGTTACTCAATGAATTACCTTATTTATCTGGGATCAGACGCTGGTTATATCCTATTACAGCAATAATTATTTTTTGTATTCCTGCCATTTCACCAAATATTGGCTTAGGTGTTTTTCTCATGGCAGTTGTTTATGCATTGCGATTGATTTTTTCAAAATGTTATTTGGTAGAAAGGGACCCTAAATTACATTCTGATTAAGTTTTCATCTTATTTAATAAAGAATATTGATGAAAAACTCTGATGATGAGTCTGTTTGATTCTATTTTTGTTTGAATGCTCAGACTACTCTGCACTCAGAAATCTATCTGGAATGAGCTCATCTGGAATAACGTTAAAACCAACTGAAATTTATTATTTTTTCAAATTAAATGTATTACGAGTTAGGCTGTAATTTATCTACAATTTCCTCGAGCGTCTTTAAGCGTTTTATCTCATTCCAAAGCGCTTTAGCTTCTGGGTAAGCTTTACTCATCATTCCAAGCCATTGTTTATAACGCCCCACCATTCCGATCTCAGTTTTAAATGCGCCATTTACAAAACGCAGTTGTAGTTCAACCAAATCCTGCCATGTGAGTAGAGCTTTATCTTTATTCTGACGAATGCATAAAGTTAAATCTGGAGTAGTTACAGCACCCCGACCAATCATCAGATCCTTACAGCCAGATTGTTGTTGACAAGCCTTAGCATCGGCATTATTCCAGATTTCACCATTGGCAATCACATTAATTTTTAAAGCATTCTGGATAGGTTGAATTTTTTCCCAGTAGGCAGGCGGTGTATAACCATCTGCTTTAGTGCGTGCATGTACTGTAAGCCAGCTTGCACCTGCATCTTCAATTGCATGTGCATTATCCAGTGTATGATGTTCATCTAGATAGCCTAGACGCATTTTAGCTGAAACAGGAATATGTGAAGGGATCGCATCTCGAACCGCTTTAACGAGTAGATGAACGACATCAGGTTCATCTAGCAAGATCGAACCGCCCCGATGTCGATTGACTGTTTTTGCAGGACAACCAAAGTTTAAATCGATGGCTGGGGCTCCTAGTTCCACGACTTTGGCGGCATTGGCAGCCAGCATTTCTGGATGATTGCCTAAAAATTGCACATGTACTGGCGTCCCCGCCGCTGTTTTGCCATCTGTAAGAAGTTCTGGACAATAATTATGATAAACATGATCTGGTAAAATACTTTCAGTGACGCGAATAAACTCCGTCACACACCAATCAAAATGACCAGTATGTGTGAGGACATCTCGCATAATTGGATCGGTTAATCCTTCCATTGGTGCAAGAACTAGCTTCACGTCAATATTACCTGAAAATAAAAACAGCGTTTATACGGCATCTGTATAACGCTGTCTAGTCTTGCTGCACATTTAAAAATTAGCGATGTAAAATCATTTCTAATACAAATTTACTGCCAATAAATCCAATTGCCAAGAGAATAAATCCGATCAGGGTAAAACGGATGGCTTTTTGTCCACGCCAGCCAAATTTGGCATGACCTAGTAATAATGCCCCATAAATAAACCATGAAATGATGCTAAATGCCGTTTTATGGGCCAGATGCTGACCAAAAAAGTCATCAATGGTAAAGAAGCCAAAAAACAAAGCCACCGTTAAAAGCACAAAGCCTGTTTTGATGAGGTCAAATAATAAGGATTCCATTGCCTGAAATGAAGGTAATAAATTGACCCAGAATCGACTTTTTTGTTTCTTTTTAAGTTCCTGATTTTGAAACCACATTAAAATGGCATGAATCGTTGCCATAAGCAAAACAGCATAGGCAGAGAGCGACAAAATGATATGTAGATCTAGACCCAGTGAATGCCGCTCAATAAACTGGTTGGACTGACTAAAAGCAAAACCCAGAATCAAACCTGTCGCAGCCACAGGAATCCCAATTAAATTGAGCGCCAGTGTCGGACGAAATGTACTAAAAATTAGGCTTAATACCAGCATCAAACCTGACGTAAATGACATCAGGTTAAATACATCATAATTAATACCCATTGGTGTGAGCATATCCTGAGACAGCACACCTGCATGCAAGATTAGACCTAAAGTCAGTATCAAGCCTAAAAACCAATGATTTGGTTCACGTTTTGACATCAGATTCATAAACAAATACCAGAACGCAGTGGTATATGCGATGAGTGCCAAAATGGTGTAAACCAAGGGGAGACTAATCATGTCAAACCTTTATTTGGGAGTTGGAGCTTCATTTGATCATTCAGTGTAAATTATAAATGAATATCATCAGACCCTAAAATTCATCTACATAAGATATAAATTCGCGGCGAACTACAGTATCCTATAGCATCTATGCATAAATTTTCTATTTTGAGAAAGATTTTTTTGCAACTGGCCATTTTTAGCGGATTTTGCAATGTTTGATACCTTAACAGAACGACTCACGCAGAGTTTAAGAAATGTTACTGGCTCAGGGCAACTGACCGAAGACAATATTAAAGATACCTTGCGCGAAGTGCGTATGGCCCTTCTTGAGGCTGATGTGGCGTTACCTGTAACTCGTGAATTTATCGCGAAAGTTAAGGAACAAGCATTGGGTCAAGAAGTGATGACTCAGCTTTCACCGGGTCAGGCTTTTGTCAAAATCGTATATGACGAATTGACCAAGATGATGGGTGAGGCTAATGAAAGCCTTGATCTATCTGCCAAACCTCCCGTGGTGGTCTTACTTGCAGGTTTGCAGGGTGCAGGTAAAACCACGACTGCGGCAAAACTGGCGAGATTCTTAAAAGAACGTCAAAAGAAAAAAGTCATGACTGTATCTGCTGACGTATATCGTCCAGCAGCGATTAAACAGTTACAAACAGTGTCAGATGAGGTGGGTGCTGACTTTATACCGTCAGATCCTTCAGAAAAACCAATTGATATTGTGAATCGTGCGATTGAACAGGCAAAAATTAAATTTGCTGATGTTCTGATTGTCGATACTGCTGGTCGTTTGCATGTCGATGAAGACATGATGGGCGAAATTAAAGAATTACATGCAGCCGTAAAGCCAACCGAAACTTTGTTTGTGGTCGATGCCATGACAGGTCAGGATGCGGCCAATACTGCTAAAGCTTTTAATGATGCTTTACCTTTAACCGGTGTCATTTTGACTAAAACTGATGGTGATGCGCGTGGTGGTGCGGCACTTTCAGTACGTGCGATTACAGGCAAGCCCATTAAGTTTTTGGGTATGGGCGAAAAGCTGGATGCACTTGAGCCATTTCATCCTGAACGTGTAGCACAGCGTATTCTCGGTATGGGCGATGTACTTTCGCTTGTTGAAGAAGTCGAACGCAAAATCGACAAAGAAAAAGCCGAAAAAATGGCGAAAAAATTGCAAAAGGGCGGTACTTTCAATCTGGAAGACATGCTGATGCAATTTGAGCAAATGAAAAAAATGGGCGGCATGATGGGCTTTCTGGATAAGTTGCCAGGCATGAGCAATTCTGGCATTCAGCAGGCGATAGAGCAGGCAAATCCTGAAAAGCAAGTCAAAAAAATGGAAGCCATTATCCAGTCGATGACGCCTAAAGAACGTAAAAATCCAGATATCATTAACCCAAGTCGTAAAAAACGTATTGCGGCAGGCTGTGGCATGGATGTTTCAGAGATCAATAAATTGCTGAAGCAGCATAGTCAAATGGCCAAGATGATGAAGAAATTTGCTAATCCTTCAGGGATGAGCAAAATGTTACGTTCATTAAGTGGCATGCAGAAACAATTTGGTGGCGGCGGTGGTGGCATGGGGCCATTGTTCGGTGGCAATGACGATAAAAAATAATAGATTTTTTCCATACAATTAAAGGCGCTGAATGCGCCTTTTTTTATAACAACAAAATCACTACTTTTTTCAGGTTATCTGTACTTTAAACTGGGTAAATTAAATAAGAAATATCCGATATCGGGGAACATAATTACAATGAAGCATGTCTATATTATTCATGGTTATCAGGCTGTACCCGAAGATCACTGGTTTCCTTGGCTAGAACAACATATCCTGCAAACAGGAGCCACAGCTGAACGGGTTTTTTTGGCAGATTCAGCTCATCCTGATGCTGATGTATGGCAAGAATGTTTAAGTGCGCAATGCACTGTACTGAATGAAAATACAATTATCGTAGCGCATAGTCTGGGGTGTGTGTCGAGCTTAAATTTCTTGAGCAAAGTCTTGCAAAAATCATCTATTGGCGCAGGAATTTTTGTATCAGGCTTTACTGAAAAACTCAACGCCATTCCTGAGCTAGATCAATTTATGGAATCACAAACACTTGATGATAAATTGCTACGCCAACATATTCTGCGCCGTTATGTTCTTTTATCTAGCAATGATCCCTTTGTATCCCCACCGTTGACCATACGACTAGGCCAACGGTTGAACGCACAAATTTTGGAAATCAAACAAGCTGGGCATTTTATGCAAGAAGATGGCTATACCGCGTTTCCTCAGCTTTGGGATGTGCTACGTCCTTTACTCACAGATTCGTAAGCAACATATCGCTGTAAACCCTTAAGCAATAAGTCTTCTTCAACACGAGGCTGGTAGTCCTGTAAAAATTTGGCAAAAAGTGTTGCATCTCCGCCTGTAAGCACCAGTTGTCTTGAAGATTGCTTTAAAATATGTTCAATACTGCTTAATAAGCCTAATAAAATACCATGATGCACGGCATCTACAGTATTTTTGCCCGGTTCAAGATTATCAAAAGCAGAGTCTGGAATTTTAATGCCTTTGGTATTTTGAATTAAGGCATCACGCTGCAAATATAGATTGGGTAAAATATACCCTCCCAAATGCTGTAAACCGTCATTTAAATCAATGGTCAGAGCCGTACCACAACCAATAATACAAAAATGCTGTTCTGGTTCTGCAAGTGCCAGCACTTGTAGCCAGCGGTCAATTCCTAGTTGTTCAGGATGATCATAACCGCAACGTAAACCGGCATATTCATGATGAACCTGTGCAAAGATGACAGGAATATCCAGTTGGCTAAGAATTGCCTGAATGCGCTGATTATTGGCTTTATCCTGTACCGAAGAAATCCCCACTTGTTGCAAGTGTTGAGTTTTGAAATGTTGAATCAGACCCAGCAATAAATCAGCAGGAGACTGTAAATGTAGTTCAGCGGCATGTTCAATGATCTGATTTGAATCTGTAATCCAGTATTTAAGACGAGTATTTCCCACATCTAACCAGAGTTGCTTCATGATGGATCATCCTGACCTAGGATACGGCGCATCCGACCTTGATAAAATGTCTGTTGTTGTCCATTGTTTGAAATGAGCACCGCACCTTCCTGATTAATTCCTTCAAAACGGCCAGTCAAAATACCCTGATGATGCTCGAACTGAACCTGTTCCTGCATAAAAACCGCATGATGATTAAACCGATCTGCAAGATTATAACAACCATGTTCAAACCATTGTGCTGCCTGTTGAATGGCTAGATAAAGTTGTGCCACGATCTCAATACGATCAAGATTGTTTAAACCAAAATCACTCAATGAGCTGATCGGTTGTAATGGATCGTGTGATTGTGGCGTAAATAAATTAACCCCAACCCCAACGATGGCCTGATGTGGTGATAACGGTTCAACCAGAATTCCGCCCCATTTGCCTTGGCTGCTATATAAATCATTCGGCCATTTGACTTGCAGATTTAGACCCTGTAGCTTTGGCATTTGCAAGATATTCAGTGCAACTTCAAGCGCTAAGCGACCATCCAGTGGTGTCCGGGAGTTGATCAACGTACTGAGATATATATTGCCTTTTGGGGATATCCATTGACGTTGATGTTGACCACGCCCTTGGGTCTGAGCTTCGCTACAGATTAAAATGGACGCAATATTCTTTTGGGCCAGTTCGCGAACATCGTCATTGGTCGATGTGGTCGTTTGTTTCAAAATAACAATGTCAGGAACATGTCCAGCATCGCTTAAGCGTTGTCGTAGTCGGCGTGTTTCTGCATCCATGTTCAGTTTTATAAAGTTGGAAAATCAGGTATGGAGTTAATCATATATTTAGCCATCGGTGCAATCGCTGGATTTGCTGCGGGCTTGTTTGGCGTGGGTGGTGGATTAATTATTGTCCCAATTCTTTATATCGTATTTACTCAGCTTCATTATGATCCGGCTGTCATTATGCATATGGCTTTGGGAACTTCTCTGGCCACCATTATTGTGACTTCAATCAGTTCAGTAATGGCACATCATAAACGTGGAGCAGTGTTATGGCAGGTGTTTCGTAATCTTGCGCCTGGTTTAGTGATTGGTTCTTTTTTAGGAGCGGGTATTGCGGATCTTTTGTCGGGACAAAACTTACAAATCATTATTGGAATATTTGCGATCTGGGTGGCCTATCGAATGTTTAAAGGTGCAAATGTGGTTGTGGATGAAACACGACATTTACCTTCAGCGCCTATGCAAATGTTGGCAGGTGGCGGCATTGGTATTGCTTCGGCAATCTTTGGGATTGGGGGAGGTAGTTTGACAGTGCCATATCTGAATCGAAATGGAGTGGTAATGCAAAAAGCAGTAGCGACCTCAGCGGCCTGTGGTTTACCTATAGCAGTTGCGGGTGCCATTGGTTTTATGTGGTTTGGTGTTCAACAACATGTCAAAGTGCCCAATGCAATTGGTTATATTCACGTTTATGCATTTTTAGGGATTAGTATCATGAGTTTCATTACCGCTAAATTTGGTGCGAAAGTTGCTCATATGTTGTCGCCTGCCATGTTGAAAAAATGCTTTGCCTGTTTATTAACGGTCGTTGGAACCTATTTCATTTATCAAGGTTCTACTCAATAGAAATTCATAAAACAATACTTCCTAAATCGCTAAAAAATAAAAATTAAATTTAACTTTTAGCGGTATAGGGATAAGAAAATAAGAGGAAATTTCCAATGATCAGAATGTTGAATTGGCTCAAAATGCAATAAAATTGTTAGACAATGACATAGTCATCCATAAAGAGAATCAGTTAAAACAATCACAATAAATGGCAGTGGAACGCCAAAGTAAAAATCAAAACAGGTGATTCATGAAACTTGAAGAGACAGAGAGCCTGTCGGAGCAAATTGCAAAACACATTAGCGACCAGATTATTACTGGTGAACTGGTAGAGGGTGAACGTATTCAGGAATTGCGGATCGCCAAAGAGCTCGACGTCAGTCGCGGTTCGGTACGTGAAGCATTGTTACTGCTGGAACGCACTCACTTGATTCATATCTATCCCCGTCGTGGAGCCATTGTTTCTGAAATGTCATCTCAACAAGTCAAAGCTTTGTTTGATACCAATGTTTTGGTGCTAGGGCATATTGTGCAACGCATCAGTGAAACGTGGCGAGTACATGAAGCGGAGCAATTGCAACACCTCATGGAGCATTTGACTGAACAAGTAAAAATAGGTGATACCGAAAAATTTTATGATGGTATTTTCCAATATCTAGCATTGCAACACGATATGGTTGCCAATCCTTATTTAATGAAGTTTTATAAAGAATTATTGCCTTCATTGCGCCGCAGTTATTTTTTGACATTAAATACCTCACGTCGTGAATTACAAGAATCTTTCGCATTGTTTAAATTGGTGGCAGATGCTGTGTTGATCCGAAAATCACATCAGGCTACTTTATTTATGGAGGATTTTTGCCGACATTTGCGTAATCTAGTTCTGGATTCACTGACTCGCATGAAGCAAATCGAGTTGGCTTGGGCACGTCGTTCGCGTCGTTGAAGCGGTCAGGTTTTGTAGAAAAATAAGTGATGACCTGAAAGTTTGGCGATATTTTAACTGATCGCCCTATTTCTGGATAAATTCTGAATAAAATTGTTCAACTTCATCTTAAAAAAAGCCCCTATTGAGCTGCATTCATTTTAAAATAAGCCGCTATTGGTATTCTATTATGTCCATACCATTGAAATGAGATGGGCAAATAATAAAAAACTTTTGATTAGGACATTATGCGTTTAAGCAGTTTAAAACTTGCAGGCTTTAAGTCATTTGCTGACTCATCCACTCTCCAATTTAAGGCTAATCGTACTGCAGTCGTTGGCCCGAATGGTTGTGGCAAATCCAATGTGATTGATGCCATACGTTGGGTCATGGGAGAATCTAGCGCACGTCAGTTACGTGGTGGCAGTATGCAAGATGTCATTTTTACGGGAACTGCGAAGCGTAAACCTGTTGGTGTCGCTAGTGTCGAGCTGAGATTTGACAACACGTATGGAAAACTTGGTGGTGCTTATAATGCCTACAATGAGCTGGCAGTTCGTCGTCAGGTCAACCGTGATGGAAAATCTGAATATTTTTTAAATGGAACACGTTGTCGCCGCCGTGATATTACCGATATCTTTTTGGGAACAGGTTTAGGTCCACGTTCTTATGCGATTATTGAACAGGGCATGATTAATCGGTTGGTAGATGCCAAACCTGAAGAAATGCGTGTGTTTATTGAGGAAGCGGCAGGCGTTTCACGTTATCAGGCACGTCGCCGGGAAACCTTGCAACACTTAGAACACACCGAACAAAATTTATCGCGTTTAGAGGATATTGCGCAGGAACTTAAATCACAACTAAAAACGTTAAAACGTCAATCTGAAGCCGCTATTCATTACAAACAGCTTGAGCAGCAGATTAGAACGCTGAAAATCGAAATCCTGTCTTTCCAGTCGGAGCAATCTAGTCAACTTCAGCAAGAATATACGGTACAAATGACTGCTTTGGGAGAGGAGTTCAAGTTGGTTCGTTCTGAGCTAACTACTATTGAGCATGATCTTGAAGCAAGTAGTGCGTTGTTCCAGCGCTTGATTCAACAATCGACTCCTCTACAAAATGAATGGCAACAGGCTGAGAAAAAGTTAGCTGAGTTGAAAATGACGCTACAACAAAAGCAAAGTTTATATCAACAGAACAATACAACGTTGACTCAGTTAGAACAACAAAAAGCCCAGACGAAAGAACGATTACAACTGAACGAGCTACAGCTTGAAAATTTATTAACACAGTTGGATGAACAAACTGAACATTTAAATGGTTTTGAGGCAAATACTCAGCAAAGTGAACATAATTATCAGGATTTGCAAGCGCAACACAAACAGGCGCAAGAGCAGTTTAATCAGATTAAACAGCACGTTGAAAAGCAACAACAACAGAAAAATCAGATGTCGCTACAACTTGAGCAACTGACCAAAAGTATAGAGCGTATCACGCAGCAAAAACAAACACTTGAAACCCAAACCTTGCAAATTGAGGCACAGGTACAGGACAATGAGTTACAAAGTTTAGAGCAACAATTCGTTCAATTGGAACAAGACATCGTGGCGCTTGAACAGCAGATCGAACAAGTTGAACAACATTTTCAGATCCAGCAGCAGCAACATAATGATTTAACGACTGAAATTCAACAATATAAAAATCAAATACAGGTATTACAGGCGGAACAAAAGAATCTCAATCGACTGGTGGCAAAACAAAGTCCGAAACAATCGGATGCTATACGTTTGATGGCGGTGTTAGAGTTAAGTGAAATAGGCAAAGCACATGCCGGTCTGATTGAAAAGTTATTGAACAAATGGATGAGCGCGCATTATCTTGACAAAGATGCTGACTTTGAACCACAGCTTTCGAGACAAATTAAAGCTTCTGCATTCTCAGGAGATTCACTACAATTCGGATTGCGACCATTTGCGGAGTGGATTAAATCACCACAGTTATCGTTGTGGCAAAACATTGGGTTAGCAGATACGTTGGATCAGGCATTAGGGTTGCAAAAGCAGCTCAAGACTGGTCAAAGTATTGTGACACTAGATGCCTATCATGTTGGACAAGATTGGGTTATTGCACTCGATTATGATGAAGATAGCCAGACCACTGGCGTGTTGAGTCATCGTATTCGTCTGGATGAAATTGTACAGTTACTCTCAACTTTGGAACCAGAACTTGAGCATTTAAACCGACTAAGTTTTGAGCAGCAACAGCAAATCAATACGCAGCAAGATCAATTACAACAATTAAAAATCCAATTAAAACAAAATCAAAAGCAACAACAGCATCTTGAATTAAACATGACCAGACATCAAAGTGCGGCTCAAGCATTTGTAGTGCAAAAACAGCAGTTACAAGAGCAGTTAAAGCAACTAGAAACCCAGCTTGAAGATGATGCCATGCAGCGTGATGATCTGGATATCGATTTACATGCGTTGAATTTAAAATTAGATGCAAGTCTGCCAGATTATAAAACTCGACAATTTCAGCTTGAGACATTGGCAGAACAACTGGATGATCAACAGCATCAACTGCAACAGCATCAACAGGAACGTGAAAACACGCGCCGTATGGTTTCGCAAAGCCAACAACAAATCGAACTATTAGAAAAAGATCTGTCCTTTTTAAAAACTCAATATCGACAGATTATTGAACAGATGGACCATGCAAAAAAATTTGTTGATCCCATTCAACTGGAATTGCCATCCCTCGAATCCGAGTTTTCTGAGCAATCTCAACAGACCGAGCAACTCAAAAAAAGTTGGAATGAATGGCAAATCGAACTCAATAACGTACAGGAAAAACAACAGCGTCTTACCGAGCAACGCCATCACACTCAGCAGCGTGAGGAACAATTACGCGAGCAACTGGAACAAAAACGTCTAAATTGGCAAGCCGCTAAATCAGATTTAGAGCATTTTCAGGAACAACTTAAAGATTTGGGGAGCGAGCGTGTAAACGGGCTAAAATTTCATTTAGTTGAGCATCAACAGGCGCTGGAAAAAGCACAGCGCCAATTTGAAAAACTGGGTGCAGTGAATTTGGCGGCTTCTGAGGAATATGAAGAAGTTTCAAAACGTTTTGACGAACTGAGTCATCAAATTCAGGATCTAGAAAACACAGTTTCTCAGCTAAAAGAAGCCATGAAAAGCATTGACCAAGAAACTAGAAAGTTATTTATGACGACTTTTGATCAGGTCAATACTGAACTTCAGGATTTATTTCCTAAAGTTTTTAGTGGTGGTGAAGCAAGTTTAAGTCTTGAAGATGACTGGCAATCAGGTGTAAAACTAATGGCACGACCGCCAGGGAAACGTAATAGTTCACTGGCATTATTATCGGGTGGTGAAAAGGCATTAACAGCACTGGCTCTGGTCTTTGCAATCTTCCGCCTCAATCCAGCACCATTTTGTGTACTGGATGAGGTTGATGCACCTTTAGATGATGCCAATGTACAGCGGTTTTGTAATTTGGTAAAAGAGCTTTCTGAACAGGTGCAATTCATTTACATTACACATAATAAACTTGCAATGACGATGGCGACCGATTTATTAGGGGTAACCATGCCAGAACCTGGTACCTCAAAACTGGTCACTGTTAATTTGGAACAAGCAAAAGAATATGGGTTAGTCACGGAGTCATAGTATGGAAGTTACCACCATCGTGGGCATAGTCGCCGCCATTATTATCATGATTGTCGGTTTAAGAATGGTTCTAAGAAAACCTGCTCCGACCGAACCCTCATTAGACAGCGAATTGTATATCGATCCAGAGAGCAATAAGCCGATTATTCCACGTCATGTACGTGATCAATTGCCCGCAGAAAACGTGCTAGATAATGAGCGTAAAGAACCAGCGCTACAGGAAATTCCTGAAGTTCTGGATGATAAAGTGACACAACCTTTGACTTCGCCTGAATTGAATACGGACAAGCTGGATAAAAATCTGGATGCTGTCGAGATTGAAAGCGTAGGGATCAACACGCCTGTTGAACATATTCATGAAGAGGCATCAGCTAAAGTAAACACTGTGGCTGAAACGATGACAACACAACATTTTGATACCGCAAAAGTAGAAAGTGTGACAACACTTGAAAGCGAAACTGAAACAGAAAACCTTAAAAAAGTCGATGAATTTCAACTTAATCCAGAGATTGAAGCAGCAACTATTGCTGAGTTTGATGGGGAAAGCAGTTTGCTGGATGTGCATTTGCATGAACAACAGCGTTTTGATGATGAAAGTGCTTTGGCAACTGCACAGGAAATTGTGGCTTTAAATGTCTTCCCAAATCCGCGTCGTGCTTTATCTGGCGATAAAACCTTAAAAGTGTTACTCAAATATGGTCTGCGTTTTGGTGAAATGGCCTGTTTTCATCGTTATGAAAAAACGGACGAGCCAAGTCCATTGATGTTTTCCGTATTGCGTATGACTGATAATGGCCCTGCGGGATTTGATCTTGAAACGTTATCAAGCGAACAAGTACAAGGTTTGGCATTTTTCCTTGCATTACCGCATCAGGATGCTTTAAAAGGTTTCGATATGATGACCAGTATTGCAGGACTCATTGCACGTGAAGTGGATGGGAAAGTCTATGATGAAAACAATCTGGAATTTACTCCACAATTGAAAGAACATTGGCGCCATCACGTGATTGACTATCGTTCAACACAGGAAACAGCTTAACTACTTTTTAGTGCTTTTATTTATTGCGATGTATGAAGATCGTAACTCAGGGCGGATTTTCCGCCCTTTTACATGGTGAATTTTTATGGTGAATAATAGTGATGTCATTGCGCAAATGCGGCAATTGATTCAACTGATTGCAAAACATAATCATGCGTATTATGTCATGGATCAACCATCGATTAGTGACAATGAATATGATCAGCTATTTCATCAGTTAAAAGCTCTGGAGCAGCAATATCCTGAGCTATTACAACCCGACACCCCAACCAACAAAGTTGGTGGTCAGGCACTGAGTAAATTTGAAAACGTGACCCATGCCGTGCCGATGCTGTCTTTAGGCAATGTTTTTAATCAGGAAGAACTGTTTGCTTTTGCCCGTAGAATTGAAGAACGATTACCGAATCAGCAGGTTGAATACGATGTTGAGCTTAAACTAGATGGTTTAGCAATTTCACTGTGGTATGAAAATGGTGTTTTAGTTCGTGGAGTCACGCGTGGGGATGGAGAAACGGGCGAGGACATCAGTCAAAATGTCAAAACCATTCGCAATTTACCAAAATACTTGAGCCACAATCCAGTTGAGATTCCTCAGTTACTGGAAGTTCGTGGTGAAGTGTTAATGCCAAAACAGGGGTTCGAGCGTTTAAATGCTGCAAATGAAGCGAAAGGTGAAAAAACTTTTGCTAATCCACGTAATGCCGCAGCGGGGAGTTTAAGACAACTTGATCCGAATATTGCTGCATCACGCCCTTTGGCTTTTTATGCGTATGGAATCGCACAATGTGAGCCACATCATGGCCTCACAAGTATGCATGAAAGCCTGAATTGGTTGATTCAATTGGGTTTTGAAATTGCGGAACGTCAATTTTTGTGTTCATCAATTGAAGAAGTTCAACAGCGTTATGAGCAAATCCAACAGGAACGCCCAAATTTAACTGTTGAAATTGATGGCATGGTCATCAAGGTTGATGATCTAAAACAACAGCAACAACTAGGCTTTTTAAGCCGTGAACCACGCTGGGCGACCGCTTATAAATTTCCTGCTGAAATTGCCCTGACTACGGTAGAAAACATTGACTGGCAAGTGGGGCGAACAGGAACATTGACTCCTGTAGCGCGTTTACAGCCTGTGTTGGTGGGTGGTGTTACCGTTTCTAATGTGACTTTGCATAATATCGGTGAAATTCACCGCTTAGATGTACGAATTGGTGATCGCGTCAGTGTGTATCGTAGTGGTGACGTGATTCCAAAAGTTGAAAAAGTCTGGCCTGAGTTTCGCCCAGTCGAAGCTGAAATTATCCAGTTACCAGAAAATTGTCCAGTTTGCTCATCACCTGTGGTCATGCCTGAAGGTGAGGCGCTGGCACGTTGTTCTGGGGGATTATATTGCGCTGCTCAACGTATCGAAGCGATTCGTCACTTTGTATCACGTAAGGCGATGGACATTGAGGGTTTGGGGGATCGCTGGGTAGAGTCTCTATTGCATCTGGATCTACTCAAGGACGTGGCAGATATTTACCATTTACATGAACATCGTGACACCTTGCTCGGCATTGAGAAGATGGGAGAAAAATCCGTTCAAAATTTGATGGACGCGATTGAAGCAAGTAAAAAAACCACTCTCGCACGTTTTATCTATGCGCTTGGAATTCGTGGCGTAGGAGAAACTACAGCTCGAATGCTGGCCAATACTTTTCAGACTTTTGAAGCGTTGAAAAATGCTGATGTTGAATCGTTGAAAAAGACGCCCGATGTGGGTGAAATTACTGCCGAATGGATTTTTGATTTCTTTTTAGCACCCCATAATATTGAAGTGCTTGATCGTCTGTTAGCTGCTGGTATTCATTGGGATGCACCTATAGCGCCGACTCGTCAGCCTTTAAATGGCGAAAGTTGGGTGGTGACAGGTACACTCAGTACGATGGGGCGTGACGAAGCAACACAGCGTTTACAGGCGTTGGGCGCTCGTGTCAGTGGTAGTGTTTCGAGTAAGACGAAATGCGTCGTTGCTGGAGAGAAAGCGGGAAGCAAACTCGATAAGGCAGCAAAACTTGAGATTCGTGTAATGAATGAACAAGAGTTTCTTGAATTTTTAGCCCAGTACCAAAGTTGATTGCTTTTTATGACGTTCATCTGAGTTCAGATGAACGTCAGCCCTAATGTCTAACCGCGTTTTTTAATCACACCATCATCCAGCAATTGTTGGAAATGATCACAAACACTTTCACGAATATCTCGGTAGCGAATGCCAAGATCTTCCTGACTACGTGTCGCATTAAAGTAAATTGGATAGCCCATATTGAGTTTTACAAATTCACGTGTATATCCCAATAATGGAGAAATCAGGGAAAAAGCTGCTTTTGGAACACTAAAGTGTGGAAATGGATAACGATAACCAAAACGTTTGGTCAGCGCCTGACCCATTTCAAGAAGACTTAAGCTACCGCCAGAAATGATATACCGTCCATTGGCATTCGGCGATAAAGCAGCTGCAACATGGGCATCGGCGACATCGCGAACATCCACAATTCCATTCCACATCGGAGGTACACCAAACAGAGTCACACCATTGGCAAATTGTTGCAATAGCTCAATACTGCCTGATTGGCTGGAGGCGGTGAGTGATGGTCCCATAACTAACGCAGGATTAATACAGACCAATGACCAACGATCTTGCTGCTTTGCCATTTCCCATGCTTTGCGTTCAGCTGCAACTTTTGAATAAGAATAAGGTTGATGTGTTTCATTACTGGTGGTGTTCCAGCAACTTTCGTCAAACTCATTGTTTGGTGTATCTTCAATTTCAATCGCGTCCCCATAAGTCGCTGCAATACTAGAAGTGACCACAACACGTGTAACAGAAGTTGTTCGGTTAACTGCCTCAAGGACATTCATCGTGCCGTTTACTGCGGGTTCAATAATATCTTTTACTGCATCTTTATAATTGGTAATCACAAAAGGAGAGGCTGTATGAATTACAATTTCACAGCCCTGCATGGCCTGATCAAAAGCATGAGGTGTTAATAAGTCTGCTTTAAAGAAATAAATCTGGCCTGAGGATTTTTCTGCAATCTCGGTGAGATGTTTGAGTTTTTCTGTTTTGGATGGGTCACGAACTGTGGCATGTACGATATGCCCTTGCATGAGTAAGCGTTCAATAATCCAGCCAGCTACATAACCTGTGGCACCTGTGACCAAAATGGGTGTGTTCTTATTCATATTTCCGCCTATTGATATTTTTAACTGACTTTTATTTAACGAAATTTTCGTGAAGATACAATCATGGCAGCATATATTTTCACGAAAATAAATGAAACAAGAAGCATTGTCTTTAGTTACAAATTTTAAAAAGTATAAATTTGTGATTGATTTGTCTTTTATTGAAAGGATGAAATATTGCAAGTTTCTATTTTTTCACAATAAATTTTTCCAATTAAAACTGTAAATGCGTATGTTTCTCATTTTAATTTTATAAAAATCATAAACTTACACTATTTTTGTTTTGCAATCATTTTTAAACTTGACCATAATAAAGCCATTCAAGAGGAGAATTACAAATGCGCGGCAATCCAGAAGTCATAGACTATTTAAATATGTTGATCGGTGGCGAACTGGCTGCCCGTGATCAATACCTGATTCATTCACGTATGTATGAAGATTGGGGCTTGAGTAAAATTTACGAACGTATCGATCATGAGATGCAGGAAGAAGCTGCTCATGCTGATGCAATTATTCGCCGTGTCTTATTTCTTGAAGGTACGCCGAATATGGATCGTGATGATATTGTTACGGGTGAAGATGTCGTATCTTGCTTAAAAGCAGATTTGGCACTTGAATACCATGTTCGTCAGAAACTTGCAGACGGCGTGAAACTATGTGAAGAAAAGGGTGATTATGTCAGCCGTGATATGCTTCGCACGCAAATGTCTGATACAGAAGAAGATCATACCTACTGGCTAGAAAAGCAGTTGCGTTTAATTGAATTGATGGGCTTACAAAACTATATTCAATCTCAGATGTAAAATTGAGAATAAAAAAACTCAGCAGAAGCTGAGTTTTTTATTCTTATCACTTTTTCTGTTGCAAGCGTTTCACATCTTTTAGAACCTCATCGGCATGAGTCTGAGTGTCGACACTGCTATAGTGATAAACCACCATGCCTTTTGGATCAATTAAAAAACTTTCTCTTTTGGCGATTTTTATAAGACCTAAATTTCGAACAATACCAAATTTTTCAGCCAATTGGTGATCACTGTCGGCCAAAATAAGAAAGGGAAGCCCTAGTTTTTCCGAGAACTTTTTATGTGAGGCGACATCGTCAAGACTGACTCCCATGACCACTGCATTAGATTGAGTAAATTGAGGAGCAAGCGCTTTAAAGCGATTTGCTTCCTGCGTACAACCCGGTGAATCATCTTTCGGATAAAAATACAGAACTAGCCATTTTCCTTGAAAGTCCTTTAATTGATGCCATTTTCCATTTTGATCCTGTAATCGAAAATCAGGCGCGGTCTGACCGACCCATTGTTTTTGATCCGTACTGGATGTTGAAAATACATTTTTTTCAGCATGAGCGAGATGACTAACTCCAATTGCTAAACTGAGGCTAAGCACACTCATCTTTAATATTGTTATTGTACGCATCATTTTCATCTTTATTTAAAAGCCCGTTTGTAAAAGACTACGTTGCAGTTTAACAAAATCAACTCCGAAATGTGCTAACAAATACTTTTGCTTTTGTGAGAGGTTGTGTTCATATGAAGTGAACGAAAACAAATCAAGTGAGCAACGCATAATATGGATATCGGTTTGGCGCTGATCAAATTAAAACCTGATACATGGCCAAAGGTTAAAGAATGGCAACAGAGGCTTCAAGAACATAAAGAGCAAGCCATACAAACGCTGCAAGCCGAAGGCGTTATGATTGAATCATGGTTTTATACACAGCTTGAAGGGCAGGATTATTTAATCGCTTATATGCGAGCAATTGACTTAATTAAAGCCCAACAGATTGCTAAAAGTAGTCCTTTTGAAATTGATCTGATTCATCAGCAATTTAAACGTGACTGTTGGGAGAAGGTGATTCCAGCAACTTTTTTGGTTGATTTGGATAACAATGAGCAGCCATGCAATCAAATCGTTGAGTAAAAATGGTTATACTTTTCTAGATTAAAGATACTGAGCACGACATTGAAACAAAGAATTCTAATGATCACAGGCTGGGGTGGTGGTGAACAGCTATTAAATCCATTAAAACAGTCACTTGAACAACGTGGCTATCAGGTTGAACTGAGCAATATTTTTAATGTGCTAGATGAAGAACAATTAGCGCAATTTGTGCAACACGCAGCCCAGTTTGATGTTATTGCGGGTTGGTCACTGGGCGGAGAGCTGGCGATTGTTCTAGCCCATGAAGTTTTTAAACAAACAGGAGAGGCCAAAACTTTAATCACGATGGCGTCTAATCCCTGTTTTGTTGCCACTGATAATTGGAAACATGCAATGTCGGCTGATGATTTTATTCAGTTTAGACAATCATTTAACATAGATCCAGTTGCAACCTTAAAACGTTTTGGGCTGCTTGTAACAAAAGGCGTAACAACAGCCAAATCCGATTTTAATAAAATGCAAAGCTTATTACATGCGCAACCCATGTCGTTATTAAAGCAAGGTTTAGATATGTTGGAACAACTAAATCTGGTTAATATCTTAAAAAACTATATAGGTCATCAGTTACATTTGTTTGCTGAGCATGATGCATTAGTTCCATACCAAGTTAGCTACGATATGCAAAAAATAGCAGCAAAATTTATTCAGGTTGTAGAACTAAAAAACACTGCCCACAGTTTTCCTTTTGTTCAAGTTGAACTCACTTGTCAGGAACTGATTCATTTTATGGAATCGTCAGTTTAAGCTTTAAACGAAATGGTGTTTATCGCAATTTATTTTCAAAGTCTGCAGGTTTACCATGTAGCACCGTGTAAAAAAAGCAAGTCAATGGAGCAAAGGGATGAGTGATCAATTTGATTTGGAGCATATCTGGCATCCTTATACCTCAATGCTTAATCCCTTACCTACTTTTAAAGTGCAACGTGCCTATGGCGCGACTATTGAACTTGAGGATGGACGTCAGTTAATTGATGGAATGTCTTCATGGTGGTGCGCGATTCATGGCTATAACCATCCTGATTTAAATCAGGCAGTGACGCATCAACTTGAAAAAATGGCGCATATCATGTTTGGTGGTTTGACTCATGATCCAGCGATTGAACTAGCTAAATTATTACTCAAAATTACACCGCCGTGTCTGGACAAAATTTTTTACGCAGATTCAGGTTCTGTCGCCGTTGAAGTTGCCCTAAAAATGGCTATTCAATATTGGTCTTCAAGGGCGGGATCTTTAGAAGCAGAGTCTTCAAAATCTGGAGCAAAACAGGTTCAAGTTGCAAAGACCAACTTTATCACTACGCGTTCGGGTTATCATGGCGACACCTGGAATGCTATGTCAGTCTGCGATCCAGTGACAGGCATGCATCAGATATTTGGAGAAAGTTTGGCAAAGCGCTTTTTTGTATCAGCACCACAAAGTTGCTTTGAGGGAGAATGGAATCCTGCTGAAATGGATGAGGTTGAGCAAATGCTTAAGCAACATCATCATGAATTAGCTGCATTTATTATTGAACCAATTGTGCAGGGTGCAGGTGGAATGCGCTTTTATCACCCTGAATATTTAAAGCAGTTACGCAAGTTGTGCGACAAATATAAGTTGTTGCTCATTTTTGATGAAATTGCTACAGGTTTTGGTCGTACCGGAAAACTCTTTGCTTGGGAACATGCGCAGGTAGAGCCAGATATAATGTGTATAGGCAAGGGGTTAACTGGGGGATATATGACCTTATCTGCCACACTCACGACCAAACACGTTGCAGAAACCATTAGTCGTGGTGAAGCTGGTGTATTTATGCATGGTCCAACGTTTATGGCAAATCCTTTGGCTTGTGCTGTTGCGCTCCGAAGTACACAGCTTTTACTGGAACAGGATTGGAAAGCTAATATTCAGCGTATTTCGGAGCAGTTACAACAATTACAAATATTGTCAGAGTTAGAATATGTAGCAGATATTCGTATTTTAGGTGCGATTGGTGTAGTCGAACTCAAGCTCAATGTGGATATGAAAACTTTACAACAACAATTCGTTGAACGCGGTATCTGGGTGCGTCCTTTTGGTAAGTTGGTATATGTGATGCCACCTTATATCATCTCCGAAGCTGAGTTAAATTTTCTTTTGGAGCAACTTATCGAGGTTGTACAACAGATGTATGCTGAGGTGGCGCATGGCATTGCTTGATCATTATCAACAACAACTCGACCAATTAAAACAGACGGGAAATTTACGTCAGTTCAATGCTAATCAGCAGCACGGAGCTTATATCGAAATTGCTGGGCGGAGAATGTTAAATCTTTCTTCCAATGATTATCTGGGTTTGGCCACACACGTTCAACTGCGTGAAGAGTTTCTGGACCAGCAACCGATTCAGCGTTGTTATTTTAGTTCATCTTCATCTCGTTTACTTACAGGTAATTTTACTGAATATGAGCAGTTTGAAGCGAATCTCAGTCGAGCCTTTTTAGGTCGTTCAGCCTTGCTATTTAATAGTGGCTATCATATGAATATTGGGATTTTGCCAGCTTTAAGTGACAATAAGACCCTGATTTTGGCGGATAAACTGGTCCATGCCAGTATGATTGATGGAATTCGGTTATCATCTGCCAAATATGTGCGTTATCGTCATAATGATTTACTTCATTTAACTCAATTGATTGAAAAATATCATGATGATACCGAAGTTGAACGCATTATTGTGGTGACTGAAAGTATTTTTAGTATGGACGGTGATGAAACTGATTTGGCTGCATTAGTTCGCATTAAACAACGTTTTGCTAAAGTCATGCTTTATGTGGATGAAGCGCATGCGATTGGTGTTCGCGGCGAACAAGGTTTGGGCTGCGCTGAACAATATAAAGTAATTGCTGATATTGATTTACTGGTTGGCACGTTTGGTAAAGCTTGCGCCTCAATCGGTGGCTATTTGATTTGCGATCCGATTATTCGCAGTTATTTAATTAACACAATGCGCCCATTGATTTTTAGTACAGCTTTGCCACCGATTAATATTGCATGGTCTAATTTTATTCTTAAAAAAGTTATGGCAGCAAATAGTGAACGCTTACATTTGCACAAAATTAGTGAATATTTACAAACTGAGATTGTGGCCAAAGGCTATAGTAGCCCATCGACAAGTCATATTGTGCCCATTCTCATTGGGCCAAGTCAAAAAGCTGTGGAAAAGTCAAAAAATGTACAGCAGCATGGTTTTTATGCAATGCCCGTTCGTCCTCCAACTGTTCCACAACATAGCGCACGCTTGAGAATTTCATTAACATCACTGATTCAGCCCGATGATCTGCAACGATTGGTAGAGTGTTTGTGAATCTAAATAAATCCTTGATTGCTCAGCGTTTTGCCAAAGCAGGCCAAAGCTATACTGAACAAGCGGTTATACAGAAGAAAATCTGTCAGCATTTATGTCAATTAATGCAGGCATCTTGTCCAAAACATTTGCCTGATATTTTAGAAATTGGTTGCGGATCTGGAAATTTAACGCAACAAGTGGCTGCCAATTTTCAGGTGGAACAATGGCATTTAAATGACCTGTATCCCCAAGTACAACCCCATTTTCAAAGTGATTTGCCAATTCAATGGATGATTGGGGACATTGAAACCCTGACTTTACCTCAGCATTTAGATGCGATTGTATCGAGTTCGGCAGTGCAATGGATGACTGATCTGTCTGTGTTATTGGCACGTTGTCATGCCGCATTAAAAAGGCAGGGTTGGTTATGTTTTTCAACTTTTGGTCCTGATAATTTTACCGAGATCAAACAGCTTACAGGGCAAGGTTTGCAATATTGGTCTATAGATGACTGGCGGCAACAGCTTGAACAATTAAACTTTGAGATTGTTGAACTAAGTCAGCAATATTTTTATATGCAATTTGAGACGCCGAAAGCCGTATTAAAACATATTAAAGCCACTGGTGTGACGGGAACATCCGTACAACAGCAACGATGGACAAAACAATCATTAACCGAATTTTATCATCGTTATCAACAGTTCCAGTTGGAAAATGGTTTGTATACCTTAACCTATCATCCTGTTTATTGTATCGCACGGAGAAAAGCATGAGTGCTTCAGTTTATTTTGTTAGTGGGATTGATACAGGGATTGGGAAAACCTATGCCACAGGCTATTTAGCAAAACTTTGGAATGCGCAGGGACAATCTACTATTACTCAAAAGTTGATACAGACTGGCAATGTTGAGATCTCCGAAGATATCGAAAAACACCGTGAAATTATGGGAACAGGTTGGTTATCGGAAGATCATGATAAGTTGACCATGCCTGAGATTTTTAGCTATCCAGCTTCTCCACATTTGGCGACACAACTTGATGGTCGAGAAATTGATTTTGATAAGATTGAGCAGGCGACTGAAGCCCTTAAGCAACGCTTTGATGTTGTGCTATTAGAAGGTGCAGGGGGGCTAATGGTTCCCTTAACCACACAACTACTGACGATAGATTATATTAACCAAAAACATTTGCCTGTAATTTTGGTAAGTTCGGGACGTTTGGGAAGTATTAATCATACTTTGTTGAGTCTGGAAGCCCTGAAACAGCGCGAGGTGTCACTTTTTGCTTTAGCTTATAATCTCAATGATGAATCACAAGATGAAATCATTTCAAAAGATACGGCACAATATTTAAAGAACTATCTCAAACAGCATTTTCCTGAAGCGAAGTGGATAGACATCCCTAAAATGTAAAAGGTAAAAATAAAAGAGCCCATCTATGGGCTCTTTTATTTTTACGTTATCTACCAACTGAGGACTTAAAACTTTTTAAAGGTTTTATTTTGACTAAAGCTTTTACGTTGGCCAAATGGTTTAGGTGAATTTTCGGTTTGATCATCTGTATCACGTTTTTGTTGACGTAAATAGCCTCCACGACGTGCAGCCAGTGGTTTTTCCACCATACGTTCAGTACGGCGTTTTGCCATACCATACAGACCAGTGCCTTGACGTGGTTTAAGTTCAACCAATTTGGTCAGATTATCAATATCTGCTTTATCCAGTTCCATCCAGCGACCAGTACGCAATTCACGTGGTAAAATCACAGTGCCATAACGAGTACGCAATAAGCGGCTGACTTTTAAGCCTTGTGATTCAAATAAACGACGTACTTCACGGTTACGTCCCTCTTTGACTACAACTTGATACCAGCGGTTAATCCCATCACCACCAAGCTCCGAGAATGACTCAAACTTGGCTGGTCCATCATCTAGAACCACACCATTTACTAAAGTTTGGCGGATTTGAGGGGTAACTTCACCCATGACACGAACAGCATATTCACGTTCAACTTCGTTGGAAGGATGCATTAAACGGTTGGCAAGTTCACCATCATTCGTAAAAAGTAATAAACCTGTACTGTTAATATCCAGACGACCCACCATGACCCAACGATCATTAGCAATTTGTGGCAGATGCTCGAACACCGTTGGACGTTGTTCTGGATCATTGCGGGAACAGATTTCGCCTTCAGGTTTATAATAAATCAATACACGACGACGAATTTCATCTTCGACCTGAAATTGAACTTTACGACCATCAATACGCAATTCATCACCTGGTTCGATCCGTTCGCCTACTTGCGCAATCTGACCATTGACACTGACGCGACCTGCGGCAATAACCTCTTCCATATATCGACGTGAACCGAGACCGATTCGCGCTAATACTTTTTGCAACTTTTCACTCATGACAGCACAACCTTAGAAATAATTGTCAACAGTTCACCTATTCAAGACTTGGCTGCATTTGCATCCAATGTCATGAAAGCTTCCTTGGCATCCTGTAGGGGAGGCAATTGACCTAAAGATGCTAGGCCAAAAGCGTTCAAAAATTGGGGCGTTGTAATTAACAACGCAGGTCTTCCGGGTAAATCTCTAAATCCCGATTCTTTAATCCAGTTCCAGTCAAATAATGTACGCAAAATTTGACTATTATTCGAAACACCACGAATCTGTTCAATATCGGCACGGGTAACTGGCTGATGATAAGCAATCACGGCAATGGTTTCGAGCAGTGAGGGCGAGAGCTTAGTCGGACGTTCGGGCCAGACTTGGGTGATTATATTACGATATTTTGATCGAACCTGAAACCGAAACCCTTGAGCAGTTTCAATGAGTTCAATTGAACGCCCATGTTGTAATACCGCAAGTTGTTGTAAAAACTGGCGTAATTGGGGTTTATTGTATTGATCCTGAAACGCTTCTTTTAATCTGGCAAGCGAAACTGGAGTATCACTAGCAAACAAAATGGCCTCAATTTGTAATAATACATCATGATGCATGTCTTCGGGTGACATTATTGATTGCTGCTCGAGACTCATACATGCGCCCCCTGAATGGAAAGCTGAGTTTCAATACCTGTACTGATGATTCTAATCTTTTGTTGGCGGGTTAGTTCTAGAACAGCCATGAATGTAACCACCATTCCCATACGACCCTGCATTGGATTTAATAATTCATCAAATACCAGCACATATCCAGATTCAATTTTTTCCTGAATAAAAGCGATACGCTCTTCCAGCAACACTGCTTCTTGTTTAACTGTATGCATCACTGGTTCGGGTCGATTAAATACGCAAAAAAGAGCATCGCGTAAGCTTTCAACATCATACCCCTCATAAACCGGTGCTGTATGGCCTAAACCGACATTGGGAATAAAAGTATCCCGATCCAGTACAGGGAATTGTCCTAAACGCTCTGCAGCTTGTTTGATGCGTAAGTAAGTTTCCAGACGGTCAATTAACGCCTGCTTAGGATCTTTTTCCAATGTGATCGATGTGGGTTTAGGAAGAAGTAAACGTGATTTGAGATCAGCCAGCAATGCGGCCATTACCATATAGTCCGCAGTGAGCTCAATATTGAGAGATTTCATCGCATCCATATAGGATAGATATTGGGTTGCAATAGGGGCAATATCCAGTTGCAATAAATCAAAACCGTTTTTTTGAATGAGATAAATCAGAAAGTCGAGTGGTCCCTCGAAATGTTCAAGTAAAATTTCAAAAGCAGCAGGGGGGATGTATAAATCTTCGGGGATGACTTCTTGCCATTCGTCTAATACACGAATCTGCGGCAAAACTTCCGAGGAGTTATTCAAAGCTTGATTCATTACAGTTATAGGCCACGCGAATTTTCAAAAGCATGAATTACTTTAGGCATATTGAACACAAACGCCATAAAGAGGGAGGAGATCAGAATGTGTTTTATTCTAATAGAAATTCAGAGTTTAATAAATTGTTAAACGCATCAAAACCGTAAAAAAATAAGCACTATTTTATGTCTAAATAGACCGTGTTTTATGTGATAGTGTTATTTTACTAAAAAATATCAGCTTATTAATATTGATTATTCAGGGTAAAGTAAAAATGAAAGATTATTTAAAATCCGAGTTCAATGCTTTTCAGCAACCTGTTGGCACCCCGATTAGACAATTATTACCGGTAACATATCGCCATGAGCGATTAATAGGGCAGTTTGTTGAACTAATTCCTATTAACGATGACTGCCCTAATGATCTGGAATTGGAACAGCTTTGGCAAACGCTAAACACTGAACCAGATGCACGTTGCTGGACATATCTACCTTATGAAGGTTTTAGTAATCGTAATGAACTAAAACATGCGCTGCAAACGGTATTTGGTTTTCATCCTTCTTACCATTATTTGATTAAAATGAATGGTGAAGTCGTCGGTTGGATTGCATTGCTAAATCCGCGTTTGACACATGCAGTGATTGAAGTCGGGAATGTTTATTTTTCGCATCGTTTAAAGCGTACGGTTGCGGCAACAGAAGCTGTATTTTTATTGCTTAAAAAATGCTTTGAGCAGAATTTTCGACGAATCGAATGGAAGTGTGATGATTTTAATGAACCCTCCAAACGCGCTGCATTACGTTTCGGTTTTTACTTTGAAGGATTATTCAGACAAGATAGAGTCACAAAAGGGCATAACCGTAATACGGCCTGGTTTTCAATTATTGATGGAGAATGGCCAGAGTTGAAAGCTGTTTATGAAGCGTGGTTAAGTCCAGATAACTTTGATCCGCAGGGGAGTCAAAAACAGCGTCTAATCCATTCGCGATTACTTTAATTTTTATAATTTATGAGGGATTATAGGTTAGATTTCATCAAGGACGTATTCAATCACACGCTGGCATTGATCTCTATAGCACACGTTCTGGGGTTGTGAATCTTCTAGCATTTCTTTTGCGGTGGATATATCTAAAAAATACTGAAAATTTAAATGATGTTCATTCATCTGGATTAAGTTTTGATTCGATGCGTTAAGGACTTTGGCTTCAGATTCCAAAGTCCATGGTTGAGCAACATAGATTATTTCATCATCTTGATAGAGGCTAATATTCAGTAAAATCTGAAATAAATCCATTGTTCATGGGTCCTTACTTATTCAAATGCAGTTACATCTCCCGCCCCTTGGCGAATAACTTCAGGATGGTCTCCTGATAAATCTACAATACTGGTAGTCGTAAGTGTACCGAACCCACCATCGATAAACACATCAATACGTTTAGCCAATTGATTTTCAATGTCGTAAGGATCATCGAGTGGATCTTCCTGACCCGGTAAAATCAAGGTGCTGGTCAAAATCGGCTCACCAAGCTCTTGCAATAATGCCTGACAGATGGGATTGGTGGGAATACGCAATCCAATCGTTTTCTTTTTGGGATGCATCAAACGTTTTGGAACTTCGCTAGTGGCGGGCAAAATATAAGTGGTAATTGAGGGGGTGTTCGCTTTAAGCAGACGATACATCGCATTATCGACTTTGGCATAAGTTGCAATATCTGATAAATCACAACACATAATCGCGTATTGATGTTTTGGGCCAAGGCCACGAATTTGAGCAATTCGTTCCATGGCGGATTTATTGCCAATTTGACAGCCAATTGCATACGCTGCATCAGTTGGATAAACTACTACATCACCTGCGCGAATACGTTCAACTGCCTGATTAATCAATCTAGCTTGTGGATTTTCTGGATGAATATGCAAATGCAACATGTCTGGATCCTCCTGAATAAAATGTTATTGTTGTAAAGGGACACTTTTATTCAATTACATCGTCTATTTAATCACATTGAATAGCTTTAATAGGTGACTACAAGTTGAGGTTATGTAATTGAATGCAGATTTAATCTAATAGAGCGCGGCTAAATTCATCGGCCTGTAATGTTTTTCCATGGCGCGTGCATAAACAAATACATTCAATAAAATAAGCTGCATCACGTGGGAGTTTGGTTTCACCTGAAAAAAAAGAGTGTACCTGAGCAAAAACACGATCTTTAAATCGCATTCCATCTCCGCCATCGCCCGTTAGGTTATCTAAAGATACACGAAATTTCCGGCCAAAAGCGGTTGAAAATAACCATTCAATGGCTTGGGGTTTAACTTCAACCTGTTCAAAAAGTTGCTGCTGTTCAAGCGTTCTCCCATCTGGCGCATACCAATACCCCAAATCAGGTAATAAACGCCTTTTCGCTCCAGCAATCGTCCAATGGCTAATTTCGTGCAATGCACTATTAAAAAAACCATGGGCAAACTGGATTTTGGCTGGCGCTTGATTTTGGGCAGGGAAATATTCTGGTTCAAAATCTCCTCTGATCAAAGCCACATTTTGATGGGAAAACCAGTGATTAAAGTGTAAAATAAGCCAATCAACCTGTTCATGTTCTGTTTGTAGGCTTTGCCACGGTGAGAGTTGCACTGTATTAGACGACAGGGCAGACCGATGGGTTGAATGGGTGCTAACAAGTGATGAAGTTGTTACTTCAGGTTGCGGCTGCAACAGATGCATTGCTGTGTTACCATGAGTTCTGTCTAAATTAGTACAAAATTGTATCTTAATCTTTGACAGAGTACCGATGAATTTGTAGAATTGCCGCCTTAATTATGTCAGCAAATACCTTTCCGGCACAGATTGAGCCGTTTAAATGGGCTGAACAAGGCTTTACATGGTCAGGAACACTGCCATTGTCTCGCTTTGCTCGTATTGCTCGTGAAGCTGTTGGATCAATTGATGATCAATTGATCTCTATAGACTGTAAGCTATCAATGGATGCGTATCATCGTGTTGTATGGCTGAATGGTCATGTTGAAACAAAAGTCCCATTGGAATGTCAGCGTTGTCTGGAACCTGTGGAGATTTCTCTTGTTTCAGATTTCCATTTAGCATTGATCGATGATGAGTCACTGATAGAGCGCTTGGATGAGGATGCTGATTTCATCGTCTTGGGCGAAAGTGAATCTTCAACAAAGGGTGATTTTGCCACTCCTGCCACTGTTGATTTGCTTTCTCTAATAGAAGATGAATTGTTATTGTTGATGCCTTTGTCTCCTAAGCATGTGTCTTGTGAGCATAAACATCAACCAGCCGTTCAGGACGTTGTTGAAGAAAAACGTGATAATCCGTTTGACGTATTAGCAAGTTTGAAAGGCAAACTTAATTCATAACACAATTTGTGTTATTATGTTGAGTTAAGACAACTGAATTTGTTCTGATCCATTTTTTCGATCTTTGTAAGGAGCCATCATGGCCGTTCAGCAAAACCGTAAAAGTCGCTCTCGCCGTGACATGCGCCGTTCACATGACGCTTTAACCGAGAATGCATTAACTGTAGACCAAACTACGGGTGAAACTCACCGTCGTCACCACGTGACTAAAGATGGTTTTTACCGTGGTCGTCAATTATTCGCTAAAGCAGCTGATGCTGAGTAATTTAGTGAATTTGCATTAAAGCGTGATGCTTAAGTGTAGAAAAAATGGGAGCGAAAGCTCCCTTTTTTTGTTGCTTTTCGCAATTATCAAGCGATTCAATAAATGTTAAATTTCCGCCTCGTAAACCAGCTAAGACGAAATAAAGGATTTCTATATGTCTGCTAAACGACTCGAGCAAGTGGCTCAAGCAACTAAAACTGCATTTTTGTTCCCAGGCCAAGGGTCACAAAAAGTCGGCATGCTCGCTGAACTTGCTGAACAGTTTAGTGGTGTGCAGGATACCTTTGCTGAAGCTTCAGAAGCGCTGGGTTTTGACTTATGGCATATTGCGCAAAGTGGTGAAGGTTTAGATCAAACTGAGAATACTCAGCCTGTCTTGCTTACTGCAAGTATTGCATTATGGCGTGTCTGGTTGGATTTGGGCGGTATTGCTCCAAAATATTTGGCAGGACATTCACTTGGTGAATATAGTGCATTAGTTGCAGCACAGGCATTGAGCCTTAGTGATGCGGTAAAACTTGTGAATTTACGCGGTAAATTGATGCAAAGTGCTGTTCCGCAAGGACAAGGTGCAATGGCTGCAATTTTAGGTTTGCCAGACGAAAAAGTTGTTGAGTTATGCCAAAACGTATCTGCATCTGGGCAGGGTTCTGTGGAAGCCGCGAATTACAATGCGCAAGGTCAGGTTGTAATCGCAGGTTCTTCAGTGTTGGTGAATGAGGTGATGACTCTTGCTAAAGAGCAATCAGGTAAAGCTATTGCCTTGCCTGTATCTGTACCGTCACATTGTTCATTGATGAAACCTGCTGCTGAACAATTCGCAGCAGCATTGGAACAAACTGCCATTGAGCTACCACATATACCTGTAATACAAAATGTCAACGCGGCAATCGCGACCGATGTTACGCAATTACGTCAGGCATTAACGGCTCAATTGTATCAGTCAGTACAATGGACACGCACTATGCAATATCTACAGGATCAAGGGATTCAGTATGTAGTGGAGTGTGGTCCGGGTACAGTTTTAAGTAACCTAGCGAAACGGTTGCCAAATATTGAAAAAGCATTTGCGATCGATACCAAAGGTCGTATGGAAGATGCCCTAAACGCAGTTTTAGTGGCGGAAGGAAAAATTGCATGACACAACAACGTAAAGTTGCTTTGGTGACAGGTGCGAGCCGTGGTATCGGCGCGGCAATTGCTCAGCAACTTCTTCAAGACGGTTATTTTGTAGTGGGTACAGCAACCAGCGAATCGGGTGCTCAAAAATTAACAGAGCAGTTTGGTGAGCAGGGCGTTGGTTTGGTGCTAGATGTTCGTCATTTGGAGCAAATTGAGGCGGTTGTTTCCAATATTGAACAGAACTACGGTTCGGTGCTGGTATTGGTCAATAACGCAGGTATTACGCGTGATAATTTGTTACTGCGTATGTCTGAAGATGACTGGGACGACATTTTAAATATTCATTTGAAAGCGGTTTATCGTTTATCGAAACGTGTGCTAAAAGGCATGACCAAAGCCCGTTTTGGACGTATCATCAATGTTAGTTCAGTGGTTGCACATTTTGCTAATCCAGGTCAAGCCAACTACTCAGCAGCTAAAGCGGGAATTGAGGCATTTAGTCGCAGTCTTGCCAAGGAAATGGGGAGTCGCCAGATTACGGTAAATAGTGTTGCACCTGGTTTTATTGCAACTGAAATGACAGATGCACTCAGTGATGATCTTCGTAAAAAAATGAGTGATCAGGTTGCGCTAGGTCGTCTTGGCGAACCACAAGATATCGCAAATGCAGTAAGTTTCCTCGCTTCAGATAAAGCAAGTTACATTACTGGTACGGTATTACATGTAAATGGTGGTTTATACATGGCTTAAGGCTGATGGATAAACTTTTAAAATATTCAATATTCAATTAAACTAACGGCAATTAAAAACGCCACAAGCAATGAGGAGAATTCCTGTGAGCGATATCGAACAACGTGTTAAGCAAGCAGT
The DNA here is from genome assembly GCF_016624945.1 of Acinetobacter sp. S54. Taxonomy (GTDB): domain Bacteria; phylum Pseudomonadota; class Gammaproteobacteria; order Pseudomonadales; family Moraxellaceae; genus Acinetobacter. The sequence continues at coordinate 50,082 of NZ_JACVUI010000016.1, forward strand.
TGCAGAACAACTCGGTATGAAAGTTGAAGAGATCAAAAACGAAGCATCTTTTATGGATGATTTGGGCGCAGACTCTCTTGATCTTGTTGAACTAGTTATGTCTTTCGAAAATGATTTCGACATCACCATTCCTGATGAAGATTCTAACGAAATCACAACTGTTCAATCAGCAATTGATTACGTAACCAAAAAACTTGGTTAATTGATCAATGTTGATAAAAGCCACCGCAAGGTGGTTTTTTTATGTCTTTATAAAAAGCGGATAAATAAATTACATACCGTTACCTGATTGAAGCGAACTGACACCATAAGTTGTTTGTTTTTTGAGTATAACTATAAGGGCTTTAAAATTTATTGCATGATGAAAATAATCATTATAGGAGACAATTATGGGTCTTTTTGATTTTGTAAAAGGCATTGGTAAAAAGAATCAAGCAAAAACAGAACAACCAGCCGCAACACCTGCTGAGCCTACTGCTCAAGAAATTGCAAATCAGCTTTTAGCGCATATCAAAAGCTTGGATTTACCTGTTGAAGGTCTAGTCGTAAATTATAATAGTACCAGTGATTTGGCTACTATTCAGGGCAAAGTTAAGAGTCAGGCAGATAAAGAAAAAATTGTACTGGCAGTTGGTAACATTGATCATGTTGCAAAAGTGGATGATCAAATGACAGTTGAAACGCCTGCGCCTGAAAGTAAATTTTATACGGTTAAATCTGGTGATAATTTATCCAAAATTTCAAAAGAATATTATGGTGATCCAAATCAGTACAATAAAATTTTTGAAGCCAATAAACCGCTTTTAAAGAATGCGGATGATATTTATCCAGGTCAGGTATTGCGTATTCCGCAATAAATTTTATGTTTTAAAAAAAGGCGCTTATGCGCCTTTTTTTAATTTTTAGAACCGCTTTGGAATCTTTTGCCCATTGGGTACAGGTGTTTCTGCATTTTTTAATACACCAAACAACCATACTTCGGCATGCTGTACCGCAATTTTTAAATCATCACCTAAGGCTAAACGACCTGCAATATAACTGGCCATTGAGCAACCAGAACCATGGTATTCGCCCTCCAGACGAGGGCAAGTGCTTTCAGCAATGAGTTCACCTTGTATGAATAACTGGTTTTTTATAAAATCTGGGGTGGCTTCATGACCACCTTTGACTAAAACAGCTTTTGCACCCATTTCAAATAATTTTTGAGTCGCTGCTTCTAAATCATCCAGCCCTGTTAAAGCCCGTAATTCAACTGTATTGGGGGTTAAAATCGTGGCTAGGGGGATGAGTTCGACAAAAGCTTTAACCAGTGTTGCCTGATCACCTAAAGAACCACCACTGTTGGCGACTAGCACTGGGTCAAGTACATATTGATAATTTGGATGTTCACGTAAAAATTGGGCAAGTGCTGCAATATTATCGGTAGTTCCAAGCATGCCTGATTTAATGCATTTAATGGGTAGATCTCCAACTACTGCATTGGCTTGAGCAAGCAGCAGTTGTTTTGAAGTGGCTTCAAAGCCAAAGACCTGTTGTGAGTTTTGAACTGTCAGTGCAGTACAGGCGATAGCAGCATGTGCGCCACTTTGCCCAATGGCTTCAATATCGGCTTGTAATCCAGCGCCACCAGAAGGATCGAGACCAGAGAAACAAAGTACGGTTGGGCGCACAGTTATTATCCTTAAAGTGTTCAATTTGAGGTAGTATAGGCAAGTTTGACTAAACTCTCGACCCCATTTTTAATCAGATTTTATTGATTTTAACCTGTTTCTTATTTGAGTGTAATTTGTGAGTGCTGTAAAAAATATTTTGATAGATCTGGATGGAACATTAACCGATCCTAAAGTAGGGATCACTACTTCAGCCCGTTATGGGTTAAATAAAGTAGGCTTTCCTATTGCTGACCATGAGAATATTGATTGGATTATTGGCCCACCTTTGAAGGCTTCACTGGCTAAAATTATGAATGTCGATGTGAGTCATGATTTGGCAGAGCAGGCACTGCTAGGCTATAGAGAGCGCTTTTCAGTCACAGGTTTGTTTGAGAATGAACTTTATCCTTATGTGATTGATACATTGAATAGCCTCAAAAATCAGGGTTATCAATTGTACTTGGCAACAGCAAAGCCACATGTGTATGCCGTGCGTATTTTGGAACATTTTGAGTTGTTGCGGTATTTTACTCATCCTTATGGGAGTGAGTTGAGCGGCGAGCGTACCAATAAAGGCGACTTGATTACATATATACTTGAAAAAGAGCGATTGAATCCCGCTGAGTGTTTAATGGTAGGGGATCGGGAACATGATATTTTAGGTGCCCGTCGTAATGGCATTGAAACCGTTGCGGTTGAGTATGGTTATGGCTCCGAACAAGAACTTAATCTGGCAGCACCGAAGTATAAAATCAAAAGTTTTAATCAGTTGCTGGATATTTTGATTTAAATAAGAGATACCAAACCCGAACAGCAACTCTCCAGCTCTTATTTTATGATGGCTTTATAACAAATCCTCAGTGTGATGGAGCACGCATGTTTAAAAAAATAGCTTTAAAAGGTTTGCTGATATCGGGTTTGGTTGCTTGCCACACATTTCCGAGCAATGATTCAACAGATCGAGTGCAGGTGACTAAATCTCTTCAAGGTAAGCAGTGCGAAAGCTCAGGAATTGATATCTCGATGCTCAAGCAGCAATTAGAGATAAAACATATACACGTTTATACTGAATCGATTGGAGATGATGGGCTGATGCGACCTCAGGTGTGTGGTGCGCCAAATGGTAAAATTGGAATCTTTAGCATTAATCAGAAACAATTGGCTCAGGCACAAGCTATAGGCTTTGCACTCTATCAAGCACAATAAGAAAAAATACTGAAATAATCACGATATTTTAGGCAGATCATGACGATATTAATATGCTTGACTGAACGAATTTGAAATTTATGCGAAATTATAAAATTGACATCTTAAGAGGTGTTTCTATTTTTTTAGTGTTGCTGCATCACTTTAATATTCCTTATAAATTAAACGATACATGGTTAGGATTTTCAATTTTCGGAGAACCTTTAAGTCATTTGATTGCTAGAAATGGTAATTATGGTGTGACCATGTTTTTTGTTATTTCAGGCTTTCTTATCACGCAGCATACTCTTCATCGCGATGGGGTTTTATCGAACATTCATATCCGAAATTTCTATATTCGACGTATTGCTCGTATTGTCCCTTGCCTTTTACTTTTGGTAGCGGTGGTGACTTTATTGGGTGGCATGGGATTGCAGCCTTTTCTCAATCAAGCACCCAATGCTATTGCAGTGCCGTATGTCGTGACGATCTTGGCTGCATTCACCTTTTGGATGAATATCCTGATTATTGAGTATGGCTGGGTCAATTATGCCTTGGGCGTATTGTGGTCATTGTCGGTTGAAGAGGTGTTTTATTTGGCATTTCCACTGTTATGTTTAATGTTGACTAAAACGAAAGCTTTTATTTTATTTCTTGTGTTGATTATTGCCTATGCGCCGTATTTTCGAGCATTACATTTTGGCGAAGAAAATGGGGCATATCTTTATCATTATTTTTCTAGTTTTGATGGGATCGCCATAGGTTGTTTAACTGCGTTATTGCTACACAAATTTTCAATGCAGCAGAATGCAGCCAAGTGGATGATACCCTTACTGGTGATCTTGATGGTTGCTTTATATATGTATGCGCCGATTAAAAATGTAAGTACTTGGAGTATTAGTGTTTTTGCAGTATTAACAGCATGTTTAGTATTTTGTTTTTCTCAATATTCGAAATTTCAAACTCTCGCTCTATTTTCTAAAATTTTGGTTTGGATGGGCCAGCGTAGTTATGAAATGTATTTATTCCATCTGATTATTTTAGGATTAATAAAGGTGGTGTATTTTCCCAAAACTACTGCACCCGATCAGAAGATGCTGTTGCTGCTGATTTTTTTGGCTGGAACCTTTGCTCTGAGTTGGGTGATTGAAAAATATTATTCTGCACCTTTAAACCATAAGATTAGAGAAAAGTGGTTAATAAAAAAGCCCCAGATAGACTGAGGCTTAACATGAAACATTTATGTTAAAACTGGGGTTTAACTACCACTAAAATCACCACTGCAAACAAAATCAGCGTCGGCATTTCATTAAAGAAACGCCAGAATTTGTGTGATTTATAGTGAGCATTCGCAATCAGCTTTTTTCGATAATAACCACAAATGAAATGGTAAATTACCAATAGGGCGACTAAACCAACTTTCAGATAAAACCATAATGCTTGGTGATAATGTCGGGTTGCGTCGCCCCAATCCACCAAAAAGTGTGCGGTAATTAAGGTAGCAATCATGGATGGCCACATAATTCCGCGATACAGTTTACGCTCCATGACTTCAAAGCGTTGATGACTAATTGTATCTTCACTCATAGCATGATAGACATACAGGCGCGGCAAGTAGAACAATGCCGCAAACCAGCAGACGACAGCAATAATATGTAATGCTTTTACCCACAGGAAAGCATCAGAAGGTGCATCCATCGATTATCCCTAGTGGGATATTAGGCATCCCACTTCTTGAAAATGAGGCAGGCATTGACGCCGCCAAAACCAAAACTGTTACTCATCACAGTATTCAATTTTGCATCACGTTTTTCAAGTACGATATCAAAACCTTTCGCACCTTCATCAAGTTCGGTCACGTTAATGTTTGGTGCGATAAAGTCATTTTGCATCATAAGAACAGAGTAAATGGCTTCTTGTACACCAGCTGCACCCAAGCTATGACCTGTCATGGATTTAGTTGAACTTACAGCTGGAACCTGGCCTTCACCAAATGCGCGTTCCATGGCTTTAAGCTCAGTAACGTCACCTGCTGGCGTTGATGTACCATGTGTATTGACATAGTCGATTTTCTCAACGCCATGTTGTTTCGCTTCATCCAATGCCATGAGAATACAACGTGTTGCGCCTTCACCGCTTGGTGCAACCATATCGGCACCGTCAGAATTTGCTGCATAGGCTACAACTTCGGCAAGAATGTTTGCGCCACGTGCCTGAGCGTGTTCGAGTGATTCAAGAACCACAAAACCACCACCGCCAGCAATAACAAAACCATCACGATCAGCCGAATATGGGCGAGATGCAGTTTCAGGAGTGTCATTATATTTTGAACACAGTGCGCCCATTGCATCAAACAATAAGCTTTGTGACCAATGATCCTCTTCACCGCCACCTGCAAGCATTAAATCTTGTTTACCAAGTTGAATCAGGTTAAATGCGTAACCAATAGCATCTGCAGAAGTTGCACATGCGCTGGTAATAGAATGGGCAACACCTTGTAATTTAAAAGCAACGCCGACGTTTGCAGTAATGGTGTTACTCATATTACGTGGTACAAAGAAAGGACCGATTTTACGTGCACCTTTTTCTTCAAGTAATTCGACCATTTCAACTACTGAATGAGTCGAGTTACCACCGCTACCACCTGCTATTCCGTAGCGAGGGTTACCTGCCAGATCTGCAACTTCAAGACCCGCATGTTTAACTGCATCAACTGCTGCATTATAAGCGTACATAGCACACACGCCCATAAACCGTTTAATTTTGCGATCAATGTGATCAAAGTTTTGTTCCGCAGCTGCACTGACATGGCTTTTAAAATTCAGTTCAGCATAAGATGGGTTAAAACGTGTTCCAGAGATGCCATTTTGAAGTGAATGAGTGACCTCTTCTAAAGAGTTACCGATGCATGAGTTAATTCCCATGCCAGTGATTACAACACGTTTCATCTACAGATCCCTTATATGGTGATAGTTTTGAGTTTAACGAAATTCGACATTTTTGATTGAAGGGAGATTGGAGCCCGAAGAATTGCGTCACTCATGTTTGAGATTGACATCATAATAACAGAAAGAATTTTCAATTCTTATGGCAAATCTTATGCCCATTGTATTAAGACAGAAATGCGTAGCGATCATGGTTATTTGGGACAATGCTTTACCAAAAGAAACAGATTAAAGTTGAGATAAGTCCACACTACACCTAGTATTTATAGCTAAATGCCAGAATCAAAATATAGAGGTACTTGATGACAAATTCTAATAATAATCAATCGCAAAGTTTGCTCGGCACTGCTTTTGGAGTGGCTAAAAAGCTCAGTTCCAGTGGTTTAAGCATATTAGGTCATGTTGCGCCGGACACTGTTTCTAAGATCAATACTACAGTCAATGAAGCACGTACCATAGAAGGTAATGCACGAGTGAAAAATCCGCTGGAAGTTGAAAAATATCAAAATCCGCAACAAATGATGCGTCAGCATCTACCTAAAGTATCTCAGCAGTTATTAGGTCGTCATTACAACCGCATTTATAACGTTGCCAGTTTTTTATCTCCAGATATTAATGAAAAAATTTCTGACTATTTATTTACACGTTTAAATGATTTTACTGAACAGACTAGCTCAATGACGAAAGTACTTGAAGAAGCGGGAGCTAAGAGTCTTGATGAACTTAGTAACAATCCTGATCGTTCGCAACGTATTAGTCAGGCATTAATTGAACAAAATAAAATTTTGGCTATTGCGCAAGGCGCGGTGAGTGGTGCGACAGGGGTGATTGGTGCAGCTGTAGATGTACCTTTCTCGTTGGCTTTGGCTTTAAGAACGATTTATCAAACAGGTCGGGCGCATGGTTTTGAATTAAGCCAGCAACAAGAGCAAGATATTGTTGAGTTTATTTTTAAAGAAGTGGATTTAGGCTTAGTCGCAGAGAAACAAACTTTACTCATGGCGATTAAAAGTTTAAGTAGTATGCTGCAAACGCATGATCTGTCTCAATTTCAGCAACTATTGGGTTCAACTAATGATGCAGAATTTCTAAAACAATGGCTAGTTGATGATCAGGGACAGTTTAAATATAAATGGTTAAATGGTTTTTCTAAATTTTCGTTGATTGGTAAATTAAGCCCACTTGCAGGTGCGACAGTGAGTGCTGTTTATAGTTGGCGTTTAATCGAGGATGCAGGTCAAAAAGCCCAAGCGATTTTTGGAGGTGCGCGTCATTATTTACTTGAACATCCAAATGCTCAGGTTTCACCATTAAATGCCTATCTGGCATTGGAACAGCAAATTGGACAAGCAAAACCGTCACTCATCAGTCCGAATTCGCAAACTGCCTCTTTGCATATGGATGAATCGAAAATTAAACAAATTGATGAGTCGAAAATTAAACAAGTTCAGGCAGAAGTGGTTGTGCCTACAAATTCAGATGACATAAAAAAAGTAACGGTTAAGCCACGTAAACCGCGTGCCACAAAAAACCAGCAGGATTCAACACAGAAAGTTGAACAGGGAATTCATTCATTGGCTGAGCAATACGTTGAAGCTCATGAAAAAACCGAACAGCAACCCGCATTGTCCGAAAAAACAGCACCGATAACAGAAATAGAAGATAAAGACGCTAATGCCCAAATTGAGTCTACGCCAGCCAAACCAAAACGTAAGCGTACGGTGAAGCCCAAAGTTGAATGATTCTGAATATTTGTCATTAAAACTTAAACTAATTTTGTTAGGGTGCTGAATAATAAAAAAAGCACTGCAATGCAAGAAATGGTCAACATTTGCGAACACTGCAAATGTTGACCATTTCTATATCTTAGCTTACAATTGTATGCCCTCAAAAAGAGGTGTTTTCTTTTTGAGGTTTTTTATTAACGGGAGAATTGCCATATGGCAACAACAAATCAGTTGATCCGTAAGGGTCGCACAACTTTGGTTGAAAAATCCAAAGTTCCTGCGTTGAAGGCTTGTCCACAACGTCGTGGTGTATGTACACGTGTTTATACCACTACTCCAAAAAAACCTAACTCAGCAATGCGTAAGGTTTGCCGTGTTCGCTTGACTTCTGGTTTTGAAGTTTCTAGCTACATCGGTGGTGAAGGTCATAACTTACAAGAGCACAGTGTTGTTCTTATCCGTGGTGGTCGTGTTAAAGACTTACCAGGTGTACGTTACCATACCGTTCGTGGTTCTTTAGACTGTGCTGGTGTGAAAGATCGTAACCAGTCTCGTTCTAAATACGGTGCGAAACGTCCTAAGAAGTAATTCTTAAGTCGTTTAATGCTGCAATCCTTTAGCGTTTCGCTTGTCCAGATTTCAAATTGAAATTCAAGCGGCGTATAGTAAGGCCAGCGTAGCGTGCATGACACTTGCACAATCTGCTGGATCACCCTGAAGTGTCATATTTATAGGTAGTTTTAAAATGCCAAGACGTCGCGTAGTCGCTGCTCGTGAGATCCTTCCAGATCCAAAATTCAGCAGCCAAACAATCGCTAAATTTATGAACCACGTTATGCAAGACGGTAAAAAATCGATTGCAGAAAGTATCGTTTACGGTGCTTTAGACCGCGTTCAAGAAAAAAACAAAGTAGACCCTGTTGAATTTTTTGAAGCTACGCTTGAAAAAGTTCGTCCTATGGTCGAAGTAAAAGCACGCCGTGTTGGTGGTGCTACTTATCAAGTACCTATGGAAGTGCGCCCATCCCGTCGTACTGCCTTAGCTATGCGTTGGTTAGTAGATGCTGCTGCGAAGCGTTCTGAAAAAACTATGGCTTTACGTCTTGCTGGCGAGTTGCTTGATGCAGCTGAAGGCAAAGGTGCTGCAATCAAAAAACGTGAAGACGTGCACCGTATGGCTGAAGCGAACAAAGCCTTCTCTCATTACCGTTTCTAAGCGGATAAAACAGTCCCTTATCAGGAGAATACTCATGCGTACCGCATCTCGATTTAATATCGCACTTTACCCTAGCGGGGGATTTGCGGGTATTTAATTTGCCCCCACTGTGAGTATTCGCGCGCATCAATCCTGTATTGGTGCGTCCTGTTTTAAACATAATATTTAGGAATGTAAGTCATCATGGCTCGTCAAACCCCGATTACCCGTTACCGTAACATCGGTATTTCTGCTCACATCGATGCAGGTAAAACTACAACAACTGAACGTATTTTGTTCTACACAGGTGTATCTCACAAAATTGGTGAAGTACATGATGGTGCAGCAACAATGGACTGGATGGAACAAGAGCAAGAACGTGGTATTACCATTACTTCTGCTGCTACGACTTGTTTCTGGTCTGGTATGGCGAATCAGTTCGACCAACACCGTATTAATGTAATTGACACCCCGGGACACGTTGACTTCACGATTGAAGTAGAACGTTCTATGCGTGTTCTTGACGGTGCGTGCATGGTTTACTGTGCGGTTGGTGGTGTACAACCTCAGTCTGAAACTGTATGGCGTCAGGCAAACAAATATAAAGTGCCTCGTTTGGCATTCGTGAACAAGATGGACCGTACTGGTGCTAACTTTTTCCGTGCTGTTGAACAAGTAAAAACACGTTTAGGCGGTAATCCTGTGCCTATCGTTGTTCCAATTGGTGCTGAAGATACATTCCAAGGTGTTGTTGACCTGATCGAAATGAAAGCGATCATTTGGGATGAAGCTTCACAAGGCATGAAGTTTGAATACGGTGAGATTCCAGCTGATCTTGTTGATACTTCAAATGAATGGCGTACCAATATGGTGGAAGCGGCTGCTGAAGCTTCTGAAGAGTTAATGGACAAGTACCTAGAAGAAGGCGATCTTTCTAAAGAAGATATCATCGCTGGTCTGCGTGCGCGTACATTAGCATCTGAAATTCAGGTTATGCTTTGTGGTTCTGCGTTTAAGAACAAAGGTGTTCAACGTATGTTGGATGCTGTAATTCAATTCTTGCCTTCTCCAACAGAAGTAAAAGCGATTGAAGGTATTCTTGACGACAAAGCTGAAACTAAAGCATCACGTGAAGCATCTGACGAAGCTCCGTTCTCTGCACTTGCGTTCAAAATCATGAACGATAAGTTCGTAGGTAACTTAACTTTCGTACGTGTTTATTCTGGTGTGCTTAAACAAGGTGACCCAGTATATAACCCAGTGAAGTCTAAGCGTGAACGTATTGGTCGTATCGTGCAAATGCATGCGAACGAACGTCAGGATCTTGATGAAATCCGTGCAGGTGATATCGCAGCGTGTGTAGGTCTTAAAGACGTAACAACCGGTGATACACTTTGTGATGAGAAAAACATCATTACTCTTGAGCGTATGGAATTCCCAGAGCCAGTAATTTCATTGGCTGTTGAACCAAAAACTAAAGCTGACCAAGAAAAAATGTCAATCGCTTTAGGTCGTTTGGCAAAAGAAGATCCATCGTTCCGTGTTCGTACAGATGAAGAATCTGGTCAAACGATTATTGCTGGTATGGGTGAGCTTCACCTTGACATCATCGTTGACCGTATGAAACGTGAATTCGGTGTTGAAGCGAATATCGGTAAACCAATGGTTGCTTATCGTGAAACGATTAAGAAAACTGTTGAGCAAGAAGGTAAATTCGTTCGTCAAACTGGTGGTAAAGGTAAGTTTGGTCACGTATATGTACGTCTTGAACCGCTTGATGTTGAAGAAGCTGGTAAAGAATACCAATTCGTTGAAGAAGTTGTAGGTGGTGTTGTACCTAAAGAATTCTTCGGCGCGGTTGATAAAGGTATTCAAGAGCGTATGAAGAATGGTGTCTTGGCTGGTTACCCTGTGGTAGGCATTAAAGCGACATTGTTCGATGGTTCTTACCATGATGTCGACTCTGACGAATTATCGTTCAAAATGGCAGGTTCTTATGCCTTCCGTGATGGTTTCATGAAAGCAGATCCTATTCTTCTTGAGCCGATCATGAAAGTTGAAGTAGAAACTCCAGAAGACTACATGGGCGATATCATGGGTGACTTAAACCGTCGTCGTGGTATGGTTCAGGGTATGGACGATCTTCCTGGTGGAACAAAAGCAATTAAAGCAGAAGTTCCATTGGCTGAGATGTTTGGTTACGCAACTCAAATGCGTTCTATGTCTCAAGGTCGTGCGACATATTCTATGGAATTTTCAAAATATGCTGAAACTCCACGTAACGTGGCAGAAGGCATTATTGCTAAGTTCCAGTCAGGCGGTAAAAAAGGTGACGACGAGTAATCTTTCGATTACTATAAGCCCAAACTAATTTTTAGTTAAAAAACCAAGCGCTCATGAGTCACCCTCATGAGCAGTTTATAAAGGAAGATCATCATGGCTAAAGCCAAGTTTGAACGTAATAAGCCGCACGTA
>NZ_JACVUI010000017.1 GCF_016624945.1 Acinetobacter sp. S54
GTAATGTCCAAAAGCATCCAGTTGAGTGAGATACACCACTTCATCAGCGATTGGACTGCTTCCAGTATCATAGGCATGAGACAACTTTATTTTGAAGCTGCTTCAAATGCTTCTGAACTTATCCCATCGAAATACGAATGACGTCTGATTCGATTGTAAAACATCTCGTTATAATCAAATACATTTGCACGAACCATTTCTCCTATTTTATAGATCCTTTTTTAATTCTTTTTCAAGCTATTACAAAAGATTCAACAACAGTATTATCACATGAGCAACTGCGCAAGGCCTCTGTGACTCATACTTAGAACCAACTTATGCTTCTGACAGAATCACTACTATATATACTGTGAGCCTTAGTCTGAGTGCATGATCACAGGTTTATTCAGCCTGCGTGCCATACCGCCATTAAAAGTGCATCTAATACGATATCCTTAGCTAGCGTAGGTTTCATTGACCAACCAATGACTTTTCTCAAATATAAATCAATAACCACTGCCAGATATAACCAGCCCGGTCATGCGAATATTATTTATATTAGTCATCTTAGAAATATCATTTCTTAAGGTACCCGGTGTGTTTAACAAACCCTGGACTTGAATGGTTAGGTGGTACAATCTGAGGAAGCACGACCATAGCTTTTATGCGTCTTATATCCTCGAATAGCAACAATGCTATCCCAGCGTGATGCGATGATAACTATAGATGCTTATAACCCACATCGTAAAAAAATGGATAAACAGCTTCATCTTTAAATTCTGGGGTATATTGTTGTCCACTCATAATGTTCCCTCCCATGAAGAAAATAGACTATATTTGTCAAAGAGAGGAATAGCAGTCCAATCCCATCACTTCAGCCAACCCAATTCATGCATTAAAGCTCTCTTACATCGGATTTAGTCAGTTTAAATTTAGATTTGATGATCATGTCCTGTATTCATCTAAGTTGGAAACTTCATCGCAACTTTGTTTGTTTTTCAGGCCTCTCTAGCTCGAATAATCATGTTAGTCGCTGTAGCATGTGCATATAGCTTACCCTCTTCATCACGTAAATAACCCTCAGAAATCACTAAATTTTTTCCAATATTAATGACCTTCCCTTCAGCAATCAGTTTTTTATTAAATGGCATGGGACGACACATTTTAATCGCTAAATCTGTGGTGCCATAAGCTTCGCCGGTAGCCAAGACGGTATGTGTGGCACAGCCTGTCACCGAGTCAAGTACAGTTGCTGCAAAACCCCCATGTACTCCCCCTAAAGGATTGGTATGGCGTTCATCCGCAATAGCTTCAAACACAATTCGCCCTTGCTCAACTTCGAGTGGTTGCATCGGCATAGTTTTGGCAATGCCTGGTGCTGGAAACAAACCTTTGGCAAAAGCTTGCATAATTTCTAATCCTGTCATTTTTTTAAGATCCATAATCACTTATCTCCTGAATCATCTTTTTAAAATTGATAAAACTATAAGTCTCACCGCATTGAAATAAACCTTTCTATTTCAGCAGGCCTAAACACTATACATAATTAAGTTCCAAAATAGAACTTGATATACGATAAAATTTTAAGCCATTGAATCTATTCAAAATTCTTCAATATCTAAGCTTTGACAAACTAAGATTTAGGCAAATTGGTGATTTTCTTTGTAAATAGTCAAACGATCTACTGAAACAGGCGTTCCCAATAAATATCCTTGTAATTGATGGCAGCCTAACCGACTTAAAATTGCAGCCTGCTGAGGCGTTTCCACCCCTTCTGCAGTTACACATAACCCCAATTTTGTTGCAAGCTGAATAATACTTTCCAAGATAATTTCTTCTTTAGAACCGGGTTCCAGATTAATAATAAAACCACGATCAATTTTAAGTTCATCTACAGGTAAGTCTTTTAAATATAGAAAACTAGAATGTCCTGTACCAAAGTCATCAATCGCGATACGAATCCCCAGTTCACGTAAACGTTCAAAAGTACGAATACTCATATCAATATGTCGCATCGCTGTGGATTCGGTAATTTCTATAATTAAATGATCAGGTTGGATATTGTATTTTTCTATAAGATCTTCGAGTGTAGAAAATAATTTTTTATTTTCAAACTGTATCGCAGAGAGATTAACCGCAATGGGATAAAACGGGACTTCCTTAGCGACCCATTCCTGAATTTGCTTACAAGCCTGTTCAAGCGCCCAATACCCCATAGGCACAATTAAACCCGTTTTTTCAGCGCCATCAATAAACATATGTGGAGTTAACAATCCTAAGGTCGGATGTTGCCAACGGATTAAAGCTTCAACGCCACAAATTTTTTGATTAATCGTAAATTTTGGCTGATAAAACAAAACAAACTGCTGATCATCGACTGCTTTATACAAATCATTAATTAATTTTGACTGACTTTTTGCTTCATTCTGTATGCTAGAGTAATTAAATAAGGTACTGGTATTACGACCCTGTTCTTTAGAGATCAACATTGCTGCATCAGCATTAATCAACAGATCCTGTAAATTGCCACCATGTTCGGGGTACATTGCAATTCCAACACTGGCAGATAAATTAATTTCTTTGCCTGTTATGAGATAAGTTTCCTGAACCTGCTGTAAAATATCTTCAGCAAGTTTTGTCGCCTCAGCCACTGTCGTATTTTCAATAATGAGTAAAAACTCATCTCCCCCTATACGTAAAAACTTAGATCTTTCATTAACATACCGATGAACACGATTCGCCATTTGAATCAAAAGTTGATCACCCACATGATGTCCAAAAGCGTCATTCACCGATTTAAACCGATCCAGATCTAAATACAAAAAAGCAATTTTTTGATCGCGTAAACGATGTTCAGCAAAAATAACCTGCGCATAATCAACTAAAAATAGTCGGTTAGGTAATTTTGTAAGGTTATCTTTGGTCGCCAATCCAGCAAGTTCTTTATTTAATTGAGATAGCGCATGATTGCGTTCTTCAAGTCTTAGCTCAAGTACGGCCACGCAAAAACCCGCAACCAAAATTAAACTTGTTACAAAGATAATGGTAAACAAGAATAGTCCCTGACCTGCCTCATAACCCACCAAAATATGGTTAATGTGGCTTGGAATAAAGGTTGTTGCGGCCATTCCCGTATAGTGCATGCCGACGATACTTAAAGCCATCGTGACTGCAATTGCCAATTTTAAACCTGTTTTTCGCTCAATCGCATTCTTATATTTAAAAATGAGAAAAAAAGCCAGTCCAGAACCACTAACTGCTATGAGCACCGAAAATACAACCATCAGGGGATCATAAGCCAGTTGATGCCTTTCAATGACCAACCCCATCATACCTGTATAATGCATGCCTGAAATACCAAGTCCCATCAACACAGAACCGATCACTAAACGTGCCAATGGCAAAGTAGGGCGTGAGGTCAGCCAAAGTGCAAATAGGGAAGCAGCAGCAGCGATTACATAGGAAAAAATGGTTAAACCCAAATCAAAAGAATAGCCTTCGGGTAACTGGCAGGCGAACATTCCTACAAAATGCATAGACCAAATTGCAAAACCTAAAATCAGGCTACTAGAAATTAAAATTAATTTTTCAAATTTTTTATAAGTATCTTTAAAAATCAGCTGTTCCATAGAAATAGCAACATAGCACACTATAACAGCGACTAGAACTGAACCGAATACAAAGGTATAGTCATAATCAACATGTACCATACAAAATTTCCATGGTTATTAGATACTTGTTTTTATTTTGAAAGTTAGATAAACAGCTATTTCCCTGCTCATCAAAACCCTCTACACATCAAGTTTTTGACGTTCTTAAACAATACCACTATCACCACGAAGGTCAAGTTTTTTTTATCTTAAAAATCAACAGAATAAAAACACAAATTCAGATGTTTTTATGAATTAAATCACGGGTTTCCATTGAACCTGTGAAAAAGAAAAACCCTGCTTTTTGCAGGGTTTTCACATAATAAAGAAAGAAATTAGTTCTTTTCTTTATCTACGATTTTATTCGCTTGAATCCAAGGCATCATCGCACGTAACTTCGCACCAGTTACTTCGATGCCATGCGCTGCATTTTGACGGCGACGTGCAGTCATTGATGGATAGTTCAATGCGCCTTCCTGAATGAACATTTTCGCATATTCACCAGACTGGATACGCTTTAATGCATTACGCATTGCTTCACGTGATTGATCATTGATCACTTCAACGCCAGTCACATATTCACCATATTCAGCGTTGTTAGACACTGAGTAGTTCATATCAGCAATACCGCCTTCAAACATTAAGTCAACAATAAGTTTAAGCTCATGTAAACATTCAAAGTAAGCCATTTCTGGTGCATAGCCAGCTTCAACCAAAGTCTCGAAGCCCATTTTAACCAATTCAACCGCACCACCACAAAGAACCGCTTGCTCACCGAATAAATCAGTTTCGGTTTCTTCTTTGAATGAAGTTTGGATAATACCTGTACGTCCACCACCTACGCCAGAAGCATAAGAAAGCGCAACATTACGCGCGTTGCCAGAAGCATCTTGATGAATTGCGATTAAATCAGGAACACCTGAACCGCGTTGGTATTCAGAACGTACTGTGTGACCTGGTGCTTTAGGTGCAACCATGATTACATCTAGATCTTTACGTGGAACAACTTGGTTATAAAGAATAGAGAAACCATGAGCAAATGCTAAAGTCGCGCCTTCTTTAATGTTTGGTTCGATCACATCACGATAAAGTTGTGACTGGAACTCATCGGGAGTCAAAATCATGACCAAGTCAGCTTGAGCAACAGCAGCTGGAACTTCAGCAACTTTCAAGCCAGCATTTTCAGCTTTTTTCCATGAAGCAGAACCAGCACGTAAACCAACAGTTACGTCAACACCAGAATCTTTCAGGTTAAGCGCATGTGCATGACCTTGTGAACCGTAGCCAATGATTGCTACTTTTTTGCCTTGGATAATAGATAAATCACAGTCTTTATCGTAAAAAATTTGCATCTGCTGTCTCCACTAAAATTTTTTCATTTCCCTTGCTTTACAAGGACAGATCTTTTGTAAACTCCCCCATTACCCTAAGGTAATTTCCTCTTTTATAAAAGGCAGGGAGAGATTGCTAAATAGTTAAAACTTTTTCACCACGGGCAATACCAGATACGCCCGAACGAACAACTTCCAAGATGGTATTCTCAGCAAGTGCATCAATAAAACCATCCAGTTTATCTGTTGTCCCCGCAATCTGAATGGTATAAGTCGTGGGCGTTACATCAACGATTTGCGCACGAAAAATATCCGCAGTGCGCTTAATCTCAGCACGTGCTGCACCCAACGCCTTGACCTTAATCAACATGAGCTCACGTTCGATATGTGAACCTTCTGAAAGATCCACAACTTTTACCACCTCAACCAGTTTATTAAGCTGTTTAGTGATTTGCTCGATCTTGTGATCATCACCATACGTGGTTAATGTCAACCGAGATAAAGTTTCATCTTCAGTAGGGGCGACATTAAGTGTTTCAATGTTATATCCACGTTGGCTAAATAAACCGACCAAACGAGAAAGCGCACCAGCTTCGTTTTCAACGAGTACAGAAATAATATGTCTCATTATGTGCGCTCCCCTTTTCCTAACCACATGTCTTGCATAGATTGACCAGCGATTAACATTGGATAAACATGCTCAGTACGATCAACCATGACATTAATAAACACACATTTATCATTAATTGCCATCGCTTCGGCTAACTTAGATTCAAGCTCATCTGCATGTTCAATTGTAATTCCAACATGACCATAAGCGTCCATGAGCTTAGCAAAGTCAGGTAATGATTCAACATAAGAACTTGAATGACGACCTTCGTAATTCATGTCCTGCCATTGTTTTACCATTCCTAATGCACGGTTATTCAGGCAAAGAATTTTGACATTTAAGCCATACTGCTTACATGTCGATAATTCTTGAATACACATCTGGATAGATGCTTCGCCAGTAATACAAACAACCTGTTGATCTGGGAATGCCAGTTTCGCTGCCATTGCATATGGCAAGCCAACTCCCATCGTTCCTAAGCCACCAGAGTTGATCCATTGGCGTGGACGTTTGTACTTATAATATAATGCACCAAACATTTGATGCTGACCAACGTCAGAAGTAATAATCGCTTCACTATTAGTAACACGATCCAAGGCTTCGACTACTTGTTGAGGCTTCATGACACCATTTTGTCCAGCCTCGTAACGCAAGCCATGAACTTTTCGCCATTCATTGATTTGAGACCACCAATCAGCAATTGCTTCTGGATTTGGCTTAGACACATTCATTTGTTTGAGTTGGGCTAGCATTTCCTGAAGAACTGGCTCTACCGCTCCCACAATTGGGATATGCGCCATAATTGTCTTAGAAATCGTTGCTGGATCAATATCAATATGAATAACTTTGGCGTTTTGACAGAACTTGGCAGGATTATTGGTCACACGGTCATCAAACCGAGCACCAATCGCCAAAATTACATCGGCATTGTGCATTGCCATATTGGCTTCATAAGTGCCATGCATTCCTAGCATACCCACGAACTGTGGATCATCCCCTGGGAACGCACCTAAACCCATTAAGGTATTAGTCACTGGATAACCCAACAAATGCGCCAGTTCAGTCAATAATGCAGAAGCATTGCCCTGAACTACACCACCCCCGGTATAGATCATTGGACGTTGTGCTGAAACTAACTCATCAATCGCTTTACGAATTTGACCAGAATGTCCACGTGAAGGCGGTTGATAAGAACGCATCTTCACTTTTTCAGGATATTCGTATGCAAATTTTTCAGCTGGGTTAGTTGCATCTTTTGGAATATCAATTACAACGGGTCCTGGACGGCCAGAAGAAGCGATATAAAATGCTTTTTTGATAATGGCCGGAATTTCACTGGCGTGACGCACCTGAAAACTGTGTTTAACGATAGGACGGGAAATACCGACCATATCCGTTTCCTGAAATGCGTCTTCCCCAATTAAATGGCTAGCAACTTGACCAGACAAAATCACCATTGGGATTGAGTCCATATAAGCTGTTGCAATTGGAGTGACGGTATTGGTTGCACCTGGGCCTGAAGTGACCAGTACTACACCAGTTTTACCTGTTACGCGTGAATAGGCATCGGCCATATGGCCTGCTGCTTGCTCATGGCGTACAAGATAATGATTGATTTTGTCTTGTTGAAAAAGCGCATCATAAATATGTAAAACTGCGCCGCCTGGATATCCAAAAACGTGTTCAACGCCCTCATCCGCAAGTGCGCGAACGAGCATTTCACCACCAGATAAAAGTTCCAACGTGATTCACCCTAGTCTTTTTGCACCATTTATGGGAGACATAAATAGTGTGTCATTCATTTACTTTCTGCACTGTTATAGCACACATACTTGCAAGTTTTTGCTGTAATAGGAAAAATTTCTAAACTGATAACCGTATAAGTTGTTTCAGCTTCATTAAAGAACTGTTGGGATAAACAGCACTTGAGCAAAATCACCCTCTCGGCTAGAGAGAATGTCCATTACAAACCATGACATTTATTCGAAGGGTGATCGAATAAAGGCATATAAAACTAAAGCGAACATTTTTTATGTTTCAACTATTAAAGTCAAGGCAAAATGTAGGCTTTTTGCCGTTTATTTTTTGTGTGTATATTTTTAAACCAAATTGAATGGGTTTTAATCGATTTATTCACACCATTTGTCGTATTTCCTCTTTTCATTTTTGTTCATTTACCGCAATTTAAATAGTATGATTTAGAGTATTGTCATTTAACTTTATTTACGGCCTTTTTCTTTGTGAAACAAGGTTGTTGTTAATGGAAATTTAGGTTATGAACCAGCAAGTATCGTATCGCCGTAAAGTATATTTTTTAGCGCAAAGCGTTGTTATGGCAACCCTGATGCTTTTTGCCACTCAAAACCATGCAGAACAATATTATAAATGGGTGGATAGCAAAGGCTCAACACACTATACGGCTACCCCTCCACCTAAAGGGTCAAAAAAACAAGGGCAAGTGAATACGTACGGTCATACTCCTCGCCCTACCCAAAACAATGAGTCAAATCATCAGCAAACTCAGCCAAATACAGAAAATGGCAACAAAAACCAGCCAGCAACGCCAGCGGTCAATACACCACAGATAACTCCTAAACCAGAACAATCTGCGCCTAGTGTTGCACCAAGAACAAATCAAGCGACCTATTAATTACAGTTAAAACATCCATACATCGACAGGCCCTGATAAATCCTCGACCTGTTTTTTTAATATTGTGCATAAAATCCGTTGCACAATATGCGCTTTTTTTCTGATTTTGCGCTATGCTGTGCAGCAATATTTTTTAACTTTACATTGTTGTCCTTAATACGTTTATGACTACATCTCACATTGACCCCGAATATCAAGCAAGTGCCATTGAGCCTCAAGTACAAACTGACTGGGAAACTCGCAAGGCATTTAAAGTTGCAGACACTGTTGAAGGTAAACATCGCTATATTCTGTCGATGTTCCCTTATCCAAGTGGCAAACTGCATATGGGGCATGTGCGTAACTATACTATTGGCGACGTGATCAGCCGTTTTCATCGTTTAAAAGGTGAAACTGTTTTACAACCAATGGGTTGGGATGCTTTTGGCTTACCCGCTGAAAATGCAGCGATTGCCCATAAAGTTGCTCCTGCAAAATGGACTTTTGAAAATATCGCTTATATGCGTGACCAATTAAAAAAATTGGGCTTGTCTGTTGATTGGGATCGTGAATTTGCAACATGTACACCCGAGTACTATCATTGGGAACAATGGTTATTCGTACAGCTCTACAAGAAAGGGTTGATCTATCGAAAACTTTCAACTGTAAACTGGGATCCTGTAGACCAAACCGTTTTAGCCAATGAACAAGTTGAAAATGGTCGTGGATGGCGTTCAGGTGCATTGGTGGAAAAACGTGACATTCCAATGTACTACTTCCGCATCACCGATTATGCACAAGAATTATTAGATGATTTAGATACATTAAAAAACGGTTGGCCACAACAAGTCTTGACTATGCAGCGTAACTGGATTGGTCGCTCTACAGGAATGGATATTACGTTTCCTTCTGCCGATCCGACAGTTTATGCAGATGGTTTAACGGTTTATACCACACGTGCCGATACTTTAATGGGTGTAACTTATGTTGCGGTTGCAGCAGAACACCCTATGGCTCTCCAAGCTGCTGCCATCCAATCAGAAGCAGGCCATCCAGAACTTGCAGCATTTATTGAAGAATGTCGTATGGGTTCAGTGGCGGAAGCAGATTTAGCTACTGCCGAGAAAAAAGGCATGGCAACGGGTCTGTTTGTGAAGCATCCAGTAACTGGCCAAGACTTGCCTGTGTGGATTGCCAACTATGTATTAATGTCATATGGTTCAGGCGCTGTAATGGCGGTTCCTGCGCATGATGAACGTGATTTTGAATTTGCCAATAAGTTCAACTTACCAATTAAACAAGTAATTGATGCCAAAGGTGCCGATGATGCTGAATATTCGGCAACACAATGGCAGGAATGGTATGGTTCAAAAGAAGGCAAACTGGTTAATTCTGCCGAATTTGATGGTTTAGATTTTCAAGCAGCATTTGATGCGTTTCTTACAAAATTAGAACCAGAAGCATTAGCTAGTGCTAAAGTTCAATTCCGTTTACGTGACTGGGGTGTTTCTCGTCAGCGTTATTGGGGTTGTCCAATTCCAATGATCAACTGTGAAAAATGTGGTCAAGTCCCTGTTCCAGAAGATCAACTGCCTGTGGTATTACCGACTGATGTCGTTCCAGATGGTTCAGGCAACCCCCTAAATAAAATGCCAGAATTCTACCAAACCACATGCCCAAGTTGTGGTGGCGAAGCACGTCGTGAAACTGATACTTTAGATACTTTTGTTGAATCATCTTGGTACTATGCACGCTATGCATCTCCTGATTTTACTGGTGGTCTGGTTAAGCCTGAAGCAGCACAAAGCTGGCTTCCAGTAAACCAGTATATCGGTGGTGTAGAACATGCCATTCTGCACTTGCTTTATGCACGTTTCTTCCACAAATTAATGCGTGATGAAGGCGTAGTACAAGGCAATGAACCCTTTACCAACTTATTAACGCAAGGCATGGTGTTGGCAGATACCTTCTATCGTGAAGCGGAAAATGGTAAAAAAACATGGTTTAATCCAGCCGACATTCTTTTAGAAAAAGATGAAAAAGGACGTATTCTTTCTGCGAAGTATTCTGGCGATGATCAAGAGGTTGTAATTGGCGGACAAGAAAAAATGTCCAAGTCAAAAAACAACGGGATTGACCCACAAGCGATTATTGATCAATACGGTGCAGATACGGCTCGTGTATTTATGATGTTTGCGGCTCCACCTGATCAATCTTTAGAATGGTCGGATGCAGGTGTTGAGGGTGCAAACCGCTTCTTGAAACGGGTATGGCGTTTAGCTGCGAGTTTCTTGGAACAAACTAACCAAGCAATTGCAATTGATACAGCAAACCTTTCTAAAGATGCGCAAGATTTACGCCGTAAAACGCATGAAACCATTCAGAAGGTGGGTGATGACATCGAACGTCGCCATGCATTTAATACGGCGATTGCCGCATTGATGGAATTACTCAATGCCAGCAATAAGTTTGAAACACAAAATGATAATGATGTTGCGGTATTACGCGAGGCCATTACTACCTTATTAACTTTGCTTGCACCATTTGCACCACATTTGAGTCAAATCTTATTGGCGCAGTTCGGTATCGATTTAGTTCAGACTGAATTTCCTTTGGTTGATGAGTCAGCCCTGACCCGCAACACCCAAACAATCGTGGTACAGGTCAACGGTAAATTACGTGGTAAATTAGAAGTTTCTGTCGATATCTCAAAAGATGATTTATTGGCGCAAGCAAAAGCATTACCAGAAGTTCAGCAATTCCTGACAGGTCCAACCAAAAAAGAAATTGTTGTACCGAACAAACTGGTTAACTTGGTGGTTTAATTTCCATTTAAATGACATCCTCTTCCGAGCGCTTTAGCCTTTGGAGAGGTTGCTGAGGTATAAGACAGCATGCATTTCGCTCAACGTATAGCAGCAGTTATCATCACTTTAGGCTTAAGTGCTAGTCTGGCTGGTTGTGGTTTTTATTTGAAAGGAACCAATCCGACTGCCGCACCACTAGCTTATCAAAAGTTAAATTTGGTGTTGCCTAAAAAAACAGATGAACTCGAGAAACAGCTCAGTGTTTACTTGGCAGCGAGTGGCGTGCAATTGAGTAATGCCAATGATGCCTATACCCTGCGTGTACTTGAGTACACTCCACGCCGTCAGTTACTTAATGGGAAGTTGACCGAAGTTTTATTACGTTTGACTGTTACCTTCCAGATTGAAGACCATCAAGGTAATCCGATTACCGCACCTCGCACACTAACTGCTGCACGCAGTTATCAATATGATCTGGCCACAGTGAATACCGAAAATCAGGAAGAGAGCTATCTAGACCATATTGTTATCGATGATATTGCTCAGCAGATTGCGCGCCAGATTGCTGCCAATCGGTTACCCAAAATTACGCCACAGAGTACATCAAACTAGATGTATCTCTTGATTGTTTTATGAAACTGGATTATTTACAAGCATTAAAACGTGTCCAAGAGGCGCGTGGTGCATGGATTTTGCACGGGCAGGAACCATTACTCGAACAAAACTTACTTGATGCATTTCGTAAAAGCTGGCAACAACAGGAAATTGAACGCCAGCGTTATGACATCAGTAGTGTGAATGACTGGAAAACTGTTTTTAATGCGCTAAATAGTTTGTCCTTATTTTCACAGCAACTTGCTATCGAAGTCCATGGCAATATCAAACCCGATGCCAATGGCTTAAAACAACTCAAGCATTATTTACAACATAATGAGTCCAATCTCCTGCTGATAGTCTTACCTAAACAGGATAGCTCAAGCTTGAAATCAGCTTTTTTTCAGACAGTGGAAGCCAATGGTGTCGTGGTTCCTTTAACTGCTACCTATCCTCAAGATCGTCAGCGTATTTTAGGAATTGAAGCAGAAAAGTTGGGAATTCAACTGGATCCTGATGCATGGGCATGGCTCATGCAGCATCACGAACATAATCTATTAGCTGCAAAAAATAGTTTAATGCGGGTGAATGATACCTTTCCAGATCAAAACCTGATTCAGATTGATCAACTTTATGCCTGTTTACAAGATCAATCACGTTATACCACTTATGATTTAAGTGATGCCTTATTGGCAGGCAATCTGGCACAATCCATCAAAATTTTTCAATATCTCGTTGCATCGGGTGAACCAAACAGTTTGATTTTATGGACACTCAGCAAAGAAATGCGGCTTTTAATGCAGTTATTTGAACAGCCACAAAACGCCTTACAATTGGGAATCTGGAAAACCAAAGTTTCCCTCTATCAACAGGCGCTACGCCGTTTAAATCCACAACAATTTTTAAGTTGGCCGACACTACTCCTTCATATTGATGCTGCGATTAAGGGAATGTCGAAAGAAAATCCAGAACATTTGATTCAGCAAGGTATTGCGGAACTATGTGGTAAAACGTTGTTTCCGCATTAAAATCATTCTTTACTGTTGCATTAAATCAATAAAAATATTCACGTTTTATCCTTAATTAACTTCTATACTAGTGCCAAATTACGTCAAACTCCAGATATTGCTATGCCAAAAATAAAAGCGTCTAAAATGATTATTGCAGTGGTATGTGTTGCCATTATTGCTGCACTCGCATGGGTATTCCTTAAGCCGAAACAACAACAACCCCAATATATTACTGAAACTGTTTCACGCGGGGATTTGGAAAATACCGTACTGGCGACAGGTACACTAGATGCAACTCGTTTGATTAGTGTCGGTGCACAGGTTTCAGGTCAGGTTAAAAAAATGTATGTGCAATTGGGAGATGAGGTGAAGCAAGGGCAATTAATTGCTCAAATCGACTCGACCACGCAAGAAAACAGCTTAAAAACGGCCGATGCCAATATTAAAAATCTGGAAGCGCAGCGTTTGCAACAAGAAGCTAACCTCAATGAAAAGCAATTGGAATTTCGTCGTCAGCAACAAATGTATGCTCAGGACGCCACCTCAAAAGCAGAATTAGAATCTGCAGAAGCGGCTTACAAAACTGCACAGGCTCAAATTAAGGCACTTGATGCTCAGATTGAATCTGGCAAAGTTACTCGTTCTACCGCACAAACCAATATTGGTTATACCCAGATTGTAGCACCTACCGATGGTACGGTCGTTGCTATCGTGACAGAAGAAGGTCAAACCGTAAACGCCAATCAGTCTGCGCCAACGATTGTCAAAATTGCAAAATTGCAAAATATGACGATCAAAGCACAGGTGAGTGAAGCGGATATTATGAAAGTTGAAAAAGGTCAGCAAGTGTACTTCACCACACTGGGCGATGATAAAAAACGTTATGCGACTTTACGTCAAATTGAACCAGCGCCAGATTCTATTGCCACTGAATCCAGTAGTTCATCTAGCTCTTCAAGTACCAGTAGTAGCAGTGCTATTTACTACAATGCACTATTTGATGTACCGAATGAAGATGGTAAATTGCGTATTGATATGACGGCTCAAGTCTATATTGTATTAGATTCAGTGAATAATGCGTTATTGGTTCCATCTTCAGCATTATCTAGTCGCCCTGCAAGTGCACAAAATCGCACTCAAACTGCTGGTGCTTCTACACCTAGCGCAGAGCACAAACGTGATAAAGACAAAAATACACCACGCCTAGAACGTCTAAATCTTAGTGCAGCACAAAAACAAGCTGTAGAAGATGGCAAGGCCAGTTTAAGTGTAGTTCGGGTGTTACAGGCGGATGGTTCAGCACAGCCTAAACAGGTATTGATTGGAATCAATAACCGTGTCAATGCCCAAGTGATTGCAGGTTTAAAAGAAGGTGATCAGGTCATTATTGCCGATAGCTCTGATACGTCAGCTGCTTCTGCCAATAGTGGTAATCGTCGTCGTGGACCAATGGGAATGTAAGCATGACTCAACAAGCTTTGCTTGAAGTCAGCAATCTGGTACGAGAGTTCCCTGCTGGCGATAGCACCGTTCAAATTTTAAAAGACATTAACCTGACGATTTATCAAGGCGAATTGGTTGCGATTGTCGGTCAATCAGGTTCAGGTAAATCAACCCTGATGAACATTCTGGGTTGTCTAGATCGCCCGACCAGTGGTAGCTATAAAGTCAGTGGTCAAGAAACTGGTAAATTAGAACCTGATGAACTGGCGAAATTACGCCGTGAATATTTTGGCTTTATTTTCCAGCGTTACCACCTACTTGGTGATTTAACGGCTGAAGGCAATGTCGAAGTTCCTGCCGTTTATGCTGGAGTCAATCCAGCTGAACGGAAACAACGGGCAAGTGCTTTACTTACTGAACTGGGGTTAGGTAGTAAAACTCAGAACCGTCCCAGCCAGTTATCTGGTGGTCAGCAACAGCGGGTTTCTATCGCACGCGCGCTGATGAATGGTGGTGATGTAATTCTTGCCGACGAACCGACAGGCGCTCTTGATTCACATAGTGGGGTTGAGGTAATGCGCATTCTCAGGGAATTAAATGCTGCGGGTCATACAGTTATTATCGTCACCCATGATATGCAGGTTGCTAAAAATGCCACCCGGATTATTGAAATCAGCGATGGTCAAATTATTGCCGATCGTGTCAATACCCCAGAATATGAAAGCGAACTGAATACAGACCCTGATGCAGCACCGGCCCTAGCCAACAAACAATCAAAAGGCAAAAGTGTCTCGGCCTTGCGTTCTGCACTGGATCGTCTTTCTGAAGCATTCCAAATGGCTTTACTGTCCATGAATGCCCATCGTATGCGTACTTTTTTGACCATGTTGGGCATTATCATCGGGATTGCATCCGTGGTAACGGTGGTCGCTTTAGGAAATGGATCACAAAAGCAAATTTTGGAAAATATTAGTAGTCTAGGAACCAATACGATCACTGTGTTTCAGGGAAGAGGCTTTGGTGATAACTCAAAAACTGCGAATTTTAAAACGCTCGTTCCCGCGGATGCAGATGCTCTAGCCACACAACCTTATGTCAGTGCCGTTACACCGATGGTCAGTACCTCAAAAACGATTCGTTATCAGGAAAATGAAGCGAACGCGACCATTAATGGTGTGGGCAATGATTACTTTGATGTTAAGGGCTTAACCTTTAAAGATGGACAAAGCTTTGATGGACGTAGTGTCCGTGATCGCACACAGGATGTCGTGATTGACACGAATACCCAAAAACAATTTTTTTCCGATGGGACCAATCCTATTGGTCAAGTTGTGTTGTTGGGAAGTGTACCTGCACGTATTATCGGGATTGTAGAACCTCAAACCAGCGCAATGGGGTCAGATGACACCCTTAATGTCTATATGCCTTATACCACGGTCATGAGTCGTATGCTTGGTCAGACCAATGTGCGTAATATTATTGTCCGGATCAATGATCAATATTCCACCAGTGCTGCGGAAAATGCCATTGTGAATTTATTGACCTTAAGACACGGTCAGCAAGATATTTTCACCATGAACAGTGACAGCATCCGCCAGACGATCGAAAAAACCACCAGCACCATGACGTTACTGGTATCCGCAATTGCCGTGATTTCATTGGTTGTAGGTGGCATTGGCGTCATGAATATTATGCTGGTTTCGGTGACTGAGCGTACTCAGGAAATTGGGGTACGCATGGCTGTTGGTGCGCGTCAAAGCGACATTCTACAACAGTTTTTAATAGAAGCCATTTTGGTCTGCTTAATTGGAGGCGTTTTAGGCGTCCTGCTGTCACTCGGTTTGGGACAGTTAATTAATAAAGTCGCTGCGGGTAACTTTGCCGTTGCTTACTCCACTACCTCTATTGTTGCAGCCTTTGTATGCTCTACTTTAATTGGTGTGGTATTTGGATTTTTACCTGCTAAAAATGCCGCAAAACTTGACCCTGTTGCAGCGCTGGCCAGAGAATAATAGGAAGCATTATGCCATCATTTAAATTAACCGCTTTATGTGCTTTATTGATTGCGTCATCGACATTAGTGGGCTGTGCTGCTGTTGTTAAAACACCCTATCAGGCTCCGGCGATCCAAACGCCTCAGCAATTCCAATATGATCAAGCAAATAAAAATGCTGCATATGACAGCTATGCAGACCGTTGGTGGACATTATTTGGTGATCAACAACTTAATCAACTGATAGATCAGGTGATTGCAAAAAATACTGATCTTGCGGTTGCGGGCATCGCAATTCAACAGGCACGTTTAAAAGCTGGACTAGCAGCTGATCAACAAGGTCCTAGAGTAAGTTCAGGCGTTTCTGCGGGACATCAGATTGACCTTAACTCCGGTGATGACAACTCACAGGGACTCTCTTTAAGTGCAGGAGTCAGTTATGAACTCGATTTATTTGGTAAACTGGCACGTCAAACCGAAGCATCTAAATGGGAAGCTCTAGCGACTGAGCAAGATTTACAGGCAACAGCTCAAACTCTGATTGGAACCACGGCGAAATTGTATTGGCAATTGGCTTATCTAAATGAGAGTCTTGCGACAGCTAAACAAAGTTTAGCAACCTCTGAGAAATTGTACAGTTTGGTAAATAGCCAATATAAAGCAGGTGCCGTTTCAGGCTTGGACCTGACTCAAGCGGAGCAATCAGTACAAAGTCAAAAAGCCAATTTAAGTCAAATTCAGCAAAGTTTGGTGGAAACGCGTACTGCCATTGCCGTGTTGTTACATATTCCTCTACAGCAATTAAATTTACAAGAACCCCAACGTCTGCCGCAAGTTAGCCTACCGCAAATTGCAGCGGGTTTGCCTGCTGATATTCTGTCACGCCGTCCTGACTTAAAAGCATCTGAACTTCGTTTACGTGAAAGTTTAGCCACCAAAGATGCCACTACTGCAAGCTACTATCCTTCTATTAACCTGACAGGAAATCTAGGTTCGAGTAGTACATCCTTGACTGAGCTGATTAAGAACCCTGCCCTGACTTTGGGTGCCAGTCTTAGCTTACCTTTTCTGCAATATAATGATATGAAAAAAAATATTGCAATCAGCCAGTTGGATTATGAAAAAGCAATTATTCAATATCGTCAGACTTTGTATCAGGCATTTGCTGATGTGGAAAATGCACTTTCGGCACGTACAGAGTTAGATAAACAAGTGCAACTACAACAGCGTAATCTTGAACTTGCAGAAAAAGCCGAGCGTTTAACGGATGTCCGTTACCGTAATGGTGCAGTAGCCTTAAAAAATGTACTGGATCAACAAGAAACCACCCGTTCTGCACGATTAAGTTTGGTCAATACTAAACAGAGTCAATACAATGCCTATCTCACATTGATGCAAGCATTAGGTGGTTCGCCTATACAGCAATTACCTTAACCTTGATAAATCACTCGATCTGCTGCACCCGAAAAACTGAATATTTTTATTCTAATTTGAAGGGTGCTTTTTTAGGGTTAAAAATAAACTCTGCTAAAGAGTACTGACCTGAAAAATATGATTTTATTTAAAAATCCAGATCAAATAAAAAATGATGCCGAAGCATCATTTTTTTTATTTTATGAATAATATTTTATTCATCATCCATCATTGATGCACTCATGCCCACTGTATTAAAGCCAGCATCAACATACATAATCTCACCTGTAATCCCTGAAGCCCAAGGTGAACATAGGAATAATGCCGCATTACCAACTTCTTCAATAGTGACATTGCGTTTCAATGGAGAAATCTTTTCATTAGCATCAAGCATTTTACGGAATGATTTAATTCCTGATGCCGCTAAAGTACGAATTGGGCCTGCTGAGATCGCATTTACACGAATGCCATCGACACCCAAACTTGAAGCTAAGTAACGCACACCCGCTTCCAGTGATGCTTTTGCCATACCCATAACATTGTAATTTGGCATAACACGTTCAGAACCTTGATAAGTCAAAGTCAATAAACAGCCCTGACGAACTTGTAATAAAGGTTTGGCTGCACGTGCCATTGCCACGAAGCTATAAGCACTAATGTCATGTGCAATACGGAAACCTTCGCGATCTGTCACATCAGTAAAATCACCATCCAATGTATGTGCGGGTGCAAAGCCAATTGAATGGACAACACCATCCAAACCATCCCAATGCTTTGCCAACTCTACAAAGGTATGTTCAATTTCAGCGTCTACACCAACATCACAAGGAAATACCAGTGATGAACCAAATTGTGCTGCGAATTCATCAACACGTTTTTTTAATTTTTCATTGGGATAAGTAAACGCCAGTTCTGCACCTTCACGATGCAATGCTTGCGCAATACCAAAAGCGATTGATAATTTACTTGCAATACCAGCAATCAAAAAACGTTTACCAGCTAATAGTCCTTGTGCCATGGGTAACTCACCTGAAAAAATTTATATGCATAATGCCAAGCTTCTAGCCTTTGCGAAATTGCATAATGCGCCTTTTTTGCATGTTCATAAAAAAATCGCTCTATTTAGAACGATTTTTTATAGACTTAGACTCAAATGCCGATTTTAGTCATTCGACAAAATACCAATCAAACGCAAGAAAGAAATATACATCCAGACCAAAGTAGACAATAAAGCAATACCACAGACCCATTCAAAAGATTTAGGGGCATGTTGTGCTGCTGCAGATTCGATCAAGTCGAAATCAAGAATCAGATTGAGTGACGCAATCACCGCTACAAATGCTGCAAACCCAATACCGAGCCAATTACTTTCAAAAATATAAGGAATAGCAGAAGAAAAAGCTAAACTCATGACCAATTGGACAACAAATACAATTGCAATTGCAATGGTGGCAGACATGACAACGGCTTTGAATTTCTCAGTCGCACGGACAATCTGGAACTTATATAAGCCAAACATCACCAATGTGGTCACAAATGTTGCTAATAAAGCCTGTAACGGCGCACCTGGAAATTTCGCCTGAAACATAAACGAAATACCACCTAGAAATGCACCTTCAAATAAAGCATAAGGAACAGCCAATACGGGTGCTTTTGAAGACTTAAAGGTCGCAACCAAAGCCAAAATCAAACCACCGATTGCCCCTACCCATGTGGCTGCAGAAGCAAGCGCAACATTCATGGTCAGAGCACAATAAAAGAACAAGGCTAAACCTGTAATGGCAGCAATAATCGTTAAACCAATTGATTTTTGTACCGCTCCAGCAACCGTCATGGACTGACTAAAGTCACTATAGGTTTCAACCCGAGTTAAAATTGGGTTATTACTTTGCATACTTATCTCATTGTTTTAATAAAATTAATCATATAAACATTGTAAGGGCGTTTTATAAAAAACCAATGTCGCAAAAATTTGTTTTTGTAACAACGTTTAGTGAAAACTGTAAAAAGAGGTGATAAAACACCTCTGATTACTTGGCTCAATTCTCTCGTAATTTTTTTAATTTTTAATGAAAAAGTATTCGCGATAGTATTTCAGCTCAGCAATTGAATCACGTATGTCATCCATCGCCAAATGTGAGGCATTTTTTTTCAAACCACTCATAATTTCTGGACGCCAGCGTTTAGCGAGTTCTTTAACACTTGATACATCCAAATTACGATAATGAAAAAACTGTTCCATTTCAGGCATGAGACGATGCAAGAAACGACGATCCTGACAAATAGAGTTACCACACATCGGTGAACTTTTGGGGCTGACCCATTTTTTTAGAAACTCAAGCGTTTGTTGTTCCGCATCCTGAGCGGTTAGCTTGCTACGGCGTACACGTTCAATCAAGCCAGATTGTCCATGTTGGCGCGTGTTCCATTCATCCATAGCATTTAAAATACGATCTGGCTGATGCACCGCTAAAACAGGGCCTTCTGCCAAGATATTTAAATGATCATCTGTAATAATTGTTGCAACTTCAATAATTTGGTCATTGTCTGTATCTAAACCCGTCATTTCAAGGTCGATCCAGATTAACCGTGTATCTAATGTGCTGCTCATGAATATGAAATCTTAAAAGCTTGAAAAACATCAATAGTAGCAAATTTATTGCATCTTGGCTGTAATTCCATAGTCAGTTCATGCTATTTTTGCCACCTCAAACAGTGGGTTTTAGGAATGAATGGCTCTAATTCGTAAACGGCGCTTAACCGAGCAACAGCAACGCCGCATAGACAAACAACATAAAGCACGACAAGAAGAGGTTGATACGTCTAATGATCTGGAAGGCTTGGTCGTGCAGCACTATGGTCGTCAGCTTGAAGTACAGGCCTTATCTGTTCAGGAACCGCATTCTGAAAAACCAGTTGTTGCTGAAGGGGAACCCGAACCTTTTTGGAAACCGATAGACATCGGTAGCGTCTGGCGTTGTCATACTCGCACCAATCTTGAACTTTTGGTTACAGGTGATCGGGTGAAATGGCAAGCCGATCCCAATACAGGTTTAGGCATTATTACGGCAATTCACCCACGTAAATCCTTACTGACTCGCCCAGATCGCTATCATAAGGTCAAGCCCGTGGCAGCGAATATTAGCCTGATTGTAATTGTAATTGCCCCTTTACCCGAACCTGCCCCTAGTCTGATTGATCGCTATTTGGTTGCCTGTGCAGATGCCAATATTCCTGCACTTTTAGTGCTCAATAAATCTGATTTACTTAAAGACAATGATCCAATTTTAACGTTGCTAGATGAATATAAAACCTTGGGCTATGAAAGTCTGATTTGTCAGGCTAAAGGCGATTTATCTGCTTTACGCGAACGTCTTGATGGTGAAACAGTCGCTTTTGTAGGGCAATCTGGTGTCGGTAAAAGCTCATTAATTAATGCCATCGTGCCAGATGCAGAGCAAAAGACCAATGTCATTTCAGAAAACTCGGCTTTGGGGCAACATACGACGACATCAACTCGTTTAATTCGCTTCGGTAAAAATGGTGCATTGATCGACTCGCCAGGAATACGTGAATTTGGACTCTGGCATTTAAATGCCGACAAAATTCGTGAAGGTTTTCCAGAAATTGCGGCACATCTGGGTCATTGTCAATTCCGTAATTGCACTCATACTCATGAAAAACAATGTGCACTTAAAGCCGCGGTTGCAGCAGGTGAAATTTTACCGCGTCGTCTGGAAAGTTATTTACGTTTAAATGAGGAAATTCAGGATGCGCAACAAAAAAGTTAATTTTCTCGCAAAATTACCCTTGAACTGGTGATTTTGATCACCATGTATATGAGCTATACTCTACGTCAATTTTGAGCTTAATTAGGTGACTTGTGGAACGCTGGTTGGAGTTTATGGGGAATCACCCCTTTTTGTTTGGAATACTTGCTGTTTTAATCGTTTTGTTCTTTGTCTTTGAAGGGCAACGTAACGGCCGCAAGATTTCACCACAATCACTTGGAATTTTAGTGAAAGCTAAAAATGCCCAATTGATTGATCTACGTGATGCAGGTGATTTTCGTGAAGGTCATATCAGCGGTAGCCGTAATATCCCTTATAGCCAACTGACAAGCCATGTTGATGAGTTAAAATCAAGTGATCGCCCATTGGTATTCATTTGTAATTTAGGTCAGGTTGCAGGGAGTGCCCTGCAAAAAGTAGGTCATTCTGATAGTTATCGTCTCGATGGCGGAATTAGCAATTGGAAAGCACAAGGCCTGCCACTGGTAAAAAGCAAAGCCAAAGCTTAAGGAGAAATTTATGTCTGCAAATATCACGATTTACTCGACCACAATGTGTCCGTATTGTGTCCGTGCAAAACAGCTTCTTGAGCGTAAAGGCGTTGAGTATAAAGAAATTAATTTATCCAAAGAAGCACCTGAAGTACGTGTTGAATTGATGCAACGCACCAACCACCGTACTGTGCCTCAAATTTTTATTAATGATCAGTTTATTGGTGGTTTTGACCAGCTTTACGCTTTAGAGCGTGATGGTAAACTCGACCCATTACTGGCCTAAACTCGCTTAAATTGTTAAGGAAAAAAGAATGAGTGAAGAACAACAAACTCAACCACAACTCGCTTTAGAACGTCTTTATACCAAAGACATTTCATTTGAGGTTCCTGGGGCACAGGTATTTACTAAGCAATGGCAACCAGAGTTAAATATCAATCTTTCATCTTCTGCTGAAAAAGTTGATCCAACTCACTTTGAAGTGTCATTGAAAGTAGTGGTTCAAGCCAATAATGATGGCGAGACTGCGTTTATTGTAGATGTCACTCAAGCAGGTATTTTCTTGATTGAAAATATTGAAGAAGAACGTCTTCCATACATTTTGGGCGCTTATTGCCCAAACATTCTGTTCCCGTTCTTACGTGAAGCAGTTAATGATATGGTTACAAAAGGCAGTTTCCCTCAATTGTTGTTAACACCAATCAACTTTGATGCTGAATTTGAAGCCAATATGGAACGTGCTCAAGCAACCGTTGCTGAAGGTCAGGCGTAATCGTCAACTCAAAAAAACCACCAAAAAGGTGGTTTTTTTGTGCCTAGTATTTACTTACCCATCATTTAAATTTTTTGTGATTTTCATTGCGAATATCTAGTAAGTTTTTAGCCTCTACTTTCGCCTGAGCTAATTGATTGTCCTTGACCAAGCCAGAAGTTTTATCAATTTCGGCAACAAGTTGATCAAGTCCAGCCTGATATGCTTTAACCTCAGCACTATTATCTGGCTGATTTTTTAATTTATTTGGTTTGGATTTTTTAGAATCAAGCGCTGCTAACCGCATTTTTGTGAGCGCAGAATTAGCATCATTACCGTTGGTTGATTTATTAAAATCTGCATATGCTGTTGCAATTGTTACCATGTTGTCGTGTAAAGTCGCTGCCGTCGCAAGGTGGCTAAATCCAAAACAACCTAGAAACAATGCACTGAACCATACTTTTTTCATCGGTGCATTTCCTATGTAGTCAATCATTTGACTGCTTAAACATAACCAGATTTAAAAAAAAGAAAAAGCTCCTTTTGTTGGAGCTTTGTCTCAAATCCATCAACCTTAAAACAGGCAATTTAAATCTTGCGTTTTAATGCATCTGCAATTGCGTCGACCAATTGCTGTGAAATTTCCTGCTTAGATGCTTTTTCAAGTTCACGTTTTTTCATATGGTAACTTTGTGCAAAAAATACAGTCATGGCATTTTCATCGGATGCAAAACCGATATCCTTACGTGATACATCGTTACAAGCAATCATATCTAGTTTTTTGGCGACAAGTTTTGCCGCTGCATATTCTTCAACATTTTGAGTTTCCGCAGCGAAACCAACCATAAATGGGCGCTGTTGTTGTTGAGCAATAGTAGCAACAATATCAGGATTTTTTATCAGAGAAACTGCTAACTCATCACCTGCTTTTTTAATTTTTTGTTCTGCCACCTGAGCTACGCGGTAATCGGCCACCGCAGCAGTCGCGATAAAAATATCACAACCTTCATCTAGCATTTGCATACTCACATCCAGCATTTGCACAGCTGAAGCAACATTGACACGTTTCACTCCATTTGGGGTATCCAGCGTCACAGGTCCAGCAATTAAGGTCACTTTAGCCCCAGCCGCATAGCATGCCGCAGCGAGAGAGAATCCCATTTTCCCTGTACTATGATTTGAGATGTAACGGACTGGATCAATCGCTTCTCGTGTAGGTCCAGCAGTAATCACGACATGCTTACCTGCCAATAAACCAAATTTTTCTGCGATGGCACGTTGCGCTTTATGGAAATATTCACGGACTTGGTAGGCCAACTGTTCAGGCTCAGGCATACGCCCCAAACCGACATCTCCACACGCTTGTGAACCGGCATCTGGCATAATCACATGAATGCCATCTTCCACCAATGTTTGTAAATTACGCTGTGTCGCTTTCGCTGCCCACATTTGCTGATTCATAGCAGGCGCAACCCAAACTGGCGCTTTAGTCGCAAGATACAATGTACTGAGTAAATCATCTGCTAAACCATGCGCAAATTTTGCCAGAGTATCGCAGCTTGCAGGCGCGACCAAAACTAAATCAGCCCACCGCGCCAATTCAATATGCCCCATTCCTGCTTCGGCTTCAGGATCCAGCAATTCGGTATGTACAGGATTACCCGAAAGAGCCTGAAAAGTTAAAGGAGTAATAAATGCCTGTGCACCATGAGTCATGACTACACGTACATCAAATCCATAATCTTTTAAACGGCGGACAATAATGGCACTCTTATAGGCCGCAATACCACCAGTAACCGCTAGAATAATGTTTTTATGAGGAATAACACTTAAATCGAAGCTCACGAACAGCTTACCTTTCTGTTGCAGTGGCGCTCACAATAGCATTAAATACGCGCATACCCAAGTAATTGGCTATGAAAATCAGAACTAAAACAATCGATATAAGTGACTTTTATAATGAATAAACCGATTAAATTATGGCCACAACAAGAACGACCTCGTGAACGACTATTGGAACAAGGTGCAAGCAGTCTCTCCGATGCCGAGTTATTGGCAATTTTTCTACGTTCAGGTTCTAGACAACATTCTGCTGTTGAACTGGCTAGACTTCTAATTCAACATTTTGGTTCTCTTAATCCAGTTTTTGATGCATCACAAGAAGAACTCTGCCAGTTCCATGGCATGGGCGCTACTAAATATTCGCAATTGATGGCAGTCAAGGAACTCGGTAGGCGTTATCTCAATAATCATTTTCATCAAGACAATTTAAATCTGGATTCATCACAACTGGTGCTGGACTATTTACGTTATGAACTACAAGGTGAAACTCAAGAAGTCTTTGCGGTATTGTGTTTAGATAGTCAGTTACGCAAGTTACATTTTAAGAAATTATTTTTTGGTTCAACTAATTTTTGCAATATATCGATTAAACAGACTTTACGTTATGCTATTCAACAGCATGCCAGTTGCATCGTGATCGCACATAATCATCCTTTCGGAGACGTGCAACCGTCCCGCGCAGATATTGAAATGACACAGCAATTAAAACATGCTTGTGAAAGCGTAGAAATCGAGCTTATTGATCATATTATTGTGGCTAGACATGCGACTTTTTCATTTGCTGAGCAACAATTGTTCAATTTATAAAATCATGCCACCATGATATTGACAAAGCCTGACCAAGTGGTAAAGATCATAAAAAATTAAATGCCTGCTGAACCATGATTGTACGTGACCAAACCGATATCATAAAATTACTGTTTTCTTGGCGCGGAACAATTTTACCCAAAATTTTACCCGCGCTTGGAGTAGTCATGCTGCTCTCCGCTATTGTGGGTGGGCTTGAATATACGCAGATTTATCATTTTCCAGAACTACCTTTGGTTGGTTTTACTCTGATTGGTGTGGTTCTTTCTATTTTTTTGGGCTTCAAAAATAGTGCCTGTTATGACCGCTGGTGGGAAGGTCGTAAACTATGGGGAGCTTTGATCGCCAATGCACGACATTTTGATCGTGATTGCCGTATTCTTCCTCAAGGCCGCCGTGAACGTGTGATTCAGCATGTTATTGTTTTTGCCAATACTCTTCGTGATCGTTTGCGGCATCAAACCGCCCATCCTACTGAACTTACAGAAACCACAGGAATGAGCCAACAGGCATTGACTCAACTTTATCAACAACATAATGCGCCACAATATACGCTCAGCCTGATTCAATGGGAATTAATGCAATCACTCAAAGAAGGTGAAATCAGTGATATTATTTACACGCAGTTGAATCGCTATGTCGCCGAACTTAGTTTGGTACAAACGGGTTGTGACCGCATTGCCAATACTCCTATTCCTTTCGCCTATTCAGTCTTACTGAATCGTACCGTTTTCTTTTTCTGTTTCATGTTACCTTTTAGCGTTGGTCCAATTTTAGGCTTAGGTACACCGTTATTGGTCGGGATTTTGACCTATACCTTTTTAGGTTTGGATGCATTGAGTACAGAAATTGAGGAGCCATTTGGCACCCAAAGCAATGACTTGCCTTTGGACTCGATGGTACGTTTGATTGAAATTGAATTATTAGGAACCTTGGGCAAGCCCACCCCACCTCCGATTCAGGCACAAGATCATAATTTACTTTAGTAGTGAGTCAACTAATTACTCAATTTTATGACAACAAACTACTTTAGCCACCTATTATTACAATCAAAAACAAGGAAAAGATGTGATCAAAATACTAGGGCGAGCAGATTCAATTAATGTGCGCAAAATCCTTTGGGTCTGTGATGAACTGAATTTAGGTTATCAACGCGAAGATTGGGGACGTGGCTTTCAATCTCCTAAGCAAGCTGAATTTCTGGCACGTAATCCTAATGCAACAATTCCTGTTTTGATAGATGACGACTTTGTTCTCTGGCAATCCAACTCAATCCTGCGTTATTTGGCCAATGCCTATGTGGGTGAGAAGCTCTACCCAACTGACCCTCGAAAACGTGCTTTGATTGACCAATGGATCGACTGGCAAGGAATCGAACTCAATAATAGTTGGGTATATGCCCTTATGCATTTCATTCGACATTCTCCTGAACATCAAGATTCTCAAAAAATTGCTCAAAGTGTTGAATCATGGAATGCAATGATGCTCATATTAGAACAACAGTTAGCTAAAACTCAGGCGTATGTCATCGGCGCTGAGTTTTCTTTGGCAGATATTGTTATCGGTCTATCGGTTCAACGTTGGTATTTAACGCCATTTGATAAGCCCGACTGTCCAAATATTAAAGCCTATTATGAATTATTAAGTCGGAGAGCGGCTTTTATGCGTTGGGGAAATAATGGTCAAAACTAATCATCAAATTTCGTGTTGATTTAAAAAATTAACGAAAACTTTCCCAAATTCCCTGTTGCTCTGTCCTCGGTACAGGAGTATTTCCTAATTTAATCCAAGGCATATTGTCTCCATGAAAATCACTGCCAATAGATACTTTTAAATCGAGTTGTTCAATCATTCGGTCTACCATTTGCCGGGTCGATAAAGACTCAATATTTGGGGGCAACTCGATCGCATCACCTTTGAGTTCAGCAAATAGCTCAATTAAATAACGAACATTCGTTGCCGATAAGTCATAACGGGTGGGATGTGCCAAAACCGCATAGCCCTGACTTTGATGAATAATTTGAATGGTATCTTCCAAACTCAAACCATCAAACTTCACAAAAGCACGTTTTCCTTCTTTTATAAATCGATCAAAAGCCTGTTGTGGACGTGACACTATTCCTTTTTCAACCAATGTTTTAGCAATATGTGTCCGGGTAATTCGATCAGCCTCATTATCCACTTGAGCAAGTACATCTTCATAAATATCTTGCCCTATACAGCCTTTGAGTAAGTAACAGATTTGTTTGGCACGTTCTGCACGAATCTTTTTTTGTATCGCAAGTGCATCAAGCAAAGGTTCAGGTTGCTGCATATCCAGCGCTACAATATGTACACCATAACTTTTTTTAGTGGCTGGACGCGACCATTGACTGGAGATTTCTACACCAGAAATAATTTGAATATCATAGTGTTGAGCGGTTTCTCTGACCTGTTCAAGACCATCCATAGTGTCGTGATCCGTCAAGGCCAGCATGTGAATACCACAATCAACCGCTGATTTGACCAACGCATCTGGTGACAAAGTTCCATCAGAAATATTGCTATGTGTATGTAAATCTATGCCTTGCATCTTTATACTATGCCACTTCGTTGATCCAGTTTAGATACTCTAACATGAAAGCACTTTTAGACTTTGTGCCCCTCATTATTTTCTTTTATTTATATAAAACCGTCGATCCCAAAGATACACACCATCCGCTCTTACAATTGATTGGTTCTGCTGGGGGGGTGGATAACAATAATATTCTAGTCGCTACGACAGGTCTGATTATTTCCATGCTGATTATTTATGGGGGATTATTTGTTACACAAAAATTTCGTCTGGAAAAACAACAATGGATTGTGTTGTTTATGACAGTGATTTTTGGCGGTATTACCCTTATGTTAAGTGATGATTTTTATATTCGTTTAAAGGCCGTCATTCTCAATCTAATTTTTGCAGGCGCTTTTTTGCTTTCACCGTTCTTTAGTAAAGATGGCAAACCATTGATTCAACGTTTATTTGGCCCTATTTTCGAATTAACCGTTCAAGGCTGGAAAAACCTGAACTTTGCTTGGGCTGCCATGTTTATTGTAATGTCGTTATTGCATTGCTTTTTTGCATTTATTTTCATGCACGGTAAATATTGGGGTGAATTTACGGCTTTCGGTGACATGATTGTCATGTTTTCCTTTATCATTATTCAGTTTATTGTATTACGTAAATACTTTAAATCACCCGATGCCTAAAAATCACCTAAAGACTGAGATCGACCATGCCATTATTTGTAGTCACCTGTACCGACAATGACGGAACCTTAGAAAAACGTTTAGCCATTCGCCCTCAACATATTGAACGACTACAAAAACTGGATGACGAAGGCCGTCTAATTGTGGCAGGTGCCATGCCAAAGGATCCTACTAACCCACAAGCTGGTTTTTATGGCAGCACCATTATTGTTGATTTTGACAACCGTGAAGCACTGGATACATGGCTCAAAGATGAACCTTTTTTGCTAGAAGGTGTTTATGGAAAAATTGAAGTCAAGTCATTTAATAAAGCGTTTCCGAAAGAGTAAGAATATGTCCGCTATGCCGAAAACGCTTATTGTATTATCACTACTCTGCTCAACCGCATGGGCTGTTGAACCTGTGCCGGCGGCACCTGCGCTGACAACATCGACAGTCACTACCAATGCTGCTGTTACGACTGAGCCAAATCCAGTTTCAACCAAGCCTTTAACTGCTGAACAAATCGCAAAAGCCAAAGCAGAGCAGGATGCGAAAATTAAAGCACTCGTCAAAGATCAGGCTGGACGACTCAAACAACTGGAACAGGCTAATCTGGATGCTTTGACTCAAAATCAGGAATTACAATTAAAAAATGATAATTTGCTGGTTCAAGTTCAAGTCTTACAAAGTGAGCGTAGTGCCCAAATGTTCCTGTATGGTGGGGCAACTATGGGCGTGGGCGTACTCCTTGGATTTTTGATTGCTAGTTATATTCATACCAAACGCCGTCGCCAATGGTAAAATCATTACTTGAATAAATTTTAAAGGTTTTTCAGGTGACAGCATCTACGGGTATCCAAACAGCTGAACTGGATTGGGAATGTGTCGATGGTATTGATATTCCAATTTCCAGACAGTTTGGTGATGTTTATTTCTCCAAAGCCAATGGTTTACTTGAAACCCGACATGTCTTTTTAAATGGCAATGATCTAAATACACGTTTAAGTCAATTACAACCTTTTCAGTATTTCTGTATTGGTGAAACAGGTTTTGGGACTGGTTTAAATATTTTAACGTTGTGGCAACTTTGGCAACAAGTACGGTCAGATAATCATAGCCATTTACATGTGATGAGTGTTGAGAAATATCCTTTAAGCAAAACCGATTTGATTCGTGCATTAAATGCATGGCCTGAACTCAAACCTCTTGCAGATCAATTAATCGCACAGTATCCCCTGCCCATCGCAGGCTGTCATCGTTTGAGCTTTCCTACAGAACGTTTTAGTCTGGATCTCTGGCTAGGTGATGCACATGATGTTTTTCCAGTGATTGAAAAAACCAAAGCAGTTGATGCATGGTTTCTGGATGGATTTGCGCCTTCATGCAATCCCGAACTCTGGGAAGAAAATGTTTTAAATCATCTTGTACGACTTTCAGATATCGGGACGACTTTTGCATCATTTAGTGTTGCGGGAGTACTTAAACGTGGTCTGAAAAAGCATGGTATTACGATTTCCAGACCCAAAGGTTTTGGTCATAAACGTGAAATGCTAAAAGCCAGATGGAATCAGTCTGAAAAAATAATGCCCCCAATAGAAGGTCATGAGCTTACCTCTTCATTGGAACCGCAGCAAATTGCGATTATTGGCGCAGGAATCGCGGGTTTAACGGTTGCATGGACTCTTGCTCAACGTGGTCATCAAATCACAATCTATGATCAAGATAAGCCACTTTCAGGCGCATCCGGTAATCCCTTGGCGTTGCTGAATCCCAAACTGTGTCCGATTGAACAGGCACATCATCATTTGATGACTCTAACATGGCAGTATGCTCTAAATTTTTATCCAAAATTTAAGGCGTTCCGTGCAATTCAGGTCAACCAACTCGCACAGAAAAATCCAGAAGAGTTACTTCGTCTAGCCGAACAATATCCAGCAGGAGTATTACAAGCACAGACCGCAAAAGAAAGTACCCTTACTACCGCATATTCTAGCTTAAAGCTGACTCAAGCAGGTGCTGTTGTACCGCACCAATTACGTGACCAAATTCTGCAACATCCCAATATTCAGCTTAAAATCGCAAGAGTTAGCCAATTACTCAGCGATAACGAAAAGATTCAGTTGATACGGGATCAAGAACATTTAATCCAAGCAGATCAAGTGGTGGTTTGTTGCGCCAAAGCCAGTCAGAATTTATTTGTGCATTATCCCAACCTCAAGCCTATACGAGGTCAAGTCAGTTGGCTTAATAACAGCAACAATCTCTTGAGCAACGATCAAGCTTACAGTTATGGGGGCTATTGTATGCAGCTCGATTCTGAACATCTAATTTTGGGAGCATCCTTTTCTCCCAATCGGGAAGATGACGATGTATTATCAAAAGACCATGTGCATAACTTTGATTTAATCCACGGCGTATTTCCAGAATATGCTGAACAATTGCCTGATCCCACTGTTTGGCAAGGACGTGCTTCAATCCGTGCACAAAGTGCTGATTATTTTCCTTTACTTGGTCAAGTTGAGGAAAATTCTAAAATATTTACTTTTGCTGGCTTAGGTTCTAAAGGATTTTTATTTGCACCGCTTTGTAGTGAAGTGTTGGCTGCATTGATGTTACATGAGGCTTGTCCCATTCCCGCCCCTTTATTGCAAAAACTAAATCCGCGTCGTTTTTTCAAAAAACTTAAAGTCAAAAAACCCTATTTTGGAACTTCATCTTTGCCGAGTGAATCATCCGATTGTTCTTTATAACACACTCATAATGAGGTTAATGTTTATAATGACACTACAATAAAAAAGCACCCGAAGGTGCTTTTTTATCAGTTGCCCTGTTCTAAAGGCAAACCAGCATCTTTTGCAGCACGGGTTCCACCCATCAAAATGACATATTCCCGTTCAGCATCAAAACCATCAAGTAATTCTGCCGCGCGAGGTGCTTTACTGCCACCACCACATAGAATATAAATTGGCTGATCCGCAGCCACCTGAGTCAGACTATCGGCCTTTAAATCATTAATCGGTTGATTTATCGCACCTTTAACATGCCCTTCAGCATATGATTTTGCGTCACGGACATCCCAGATAATGGCATTTTCTGGGAACTCAAATGTCGTAATTTCTTGTTTACGGATCATTGCGCACTCCTTTGATGTAAACAACACTTGGCAAATGAAGAAAACATCCCTAGCATCTCAGATATTCTTTCACTTTGCAAAGGTCTATGTTATGCCATCTTTCGATATTGTCTCTGAATTAGAGTTATTTGAAGTCAATCACGCTGTTCAAAATACCCAAAAAGAGATTGCAACACGTTTTGATTTTCGTGGACAGGATGTTTCCATTGAACTCAATGAAAAATCTAAAGAGATTAAAATTAGTACAGAAAGTGATTTCCAATGTGAACAGGTCTATAACATGCTGGAAAATCACTTTTATAAACGTAAAATTGATGTACAAGCATTAGACCCGCAAAAAGCAACAGCTTCAGGGAAGCACGTAGTACAAGTAATTAAACTAAAAGATGGACTTGACTCAGATACTGCAAAAAAAATTAATAAAGCCATTAAAGAAAGTGGCATCAAAGTGCAATCTTCTATTCAGGGAGACAAAATTCGCGTGACCGATAAAAAGCGTGACACTTTACAACAAGTCATGGCTTTTTTACGTGAACAGCAATTTGGAATTCCATTACAGTTTAATAACTTTAAAGATTAATTTCAGCGCTGTTATTTTTACACAGGATGCACTATGTCACAGGCCAATCGCTTATCAAAACTGGTGAAAGCCACGTCAAAATTTCCGAAAAGTATTCGTAGTACGCTTTGGAGTAAAGCGTTTGGCCGTATCGTGCCCATGGTTGGAACAGCCAATATTCGTTATCTGGAAGTCGATCAGGATCATGTTATCGTACGTCTGGAAAATCAGCGCAATATGCAAAATCATATTAAAGGTGTACATGCAG
The DNA here is from genome assembly GCF_016624945.1 of Acinetobacter sp. S54. GTDB lineage: Bacteria > Pseudomonadota > Gammaproteobacteria > Pseudomonadales > Moraxellaceae > Acinetobacter. The sequence continues at coordinate 32,316 of NZ_JACVUI010000017.1, forward strand.
CTGCAATGGCGCTATTAGCTGAAACTGCGACGGGTTTTCTAACAGGATTACATATACCTGATAATCGAATTTTGCTGATCAAATCGTTACATGTCGATTATTTAAAAGTGGTACAAGGTGGTTTAACCGCAACCGCAACTTTATCATCTGAACAACAAAAATTTATTGGTGACAATGAAAAGGGAGAATTACTTATCCCTGTCACAGTGATGGATGATGGCGGTAATGAACCAATTCATTGTGAAATGTTGTGGGCTTGGTTACCTAAACGCGTAAAATAAATGACTAGGCCCAGAGTTGATCTGGGCTTTATTTTTTAAAACGATTAAATAAAATCTTCAACGATAGAAACCACTTCTTTTAAATAGTAAGCATCTACTTCATCAAAGCTATTTAATACATCACTATCAATATCCAACACTGCAACACATCCCCCCCCTAGCATTATCGGCAAAACAATTTCAGACTTTGAGGCTGAGCTACAAGCAATATGTCCTGGAAACTGGTCCACATCTGGGACGATAATGAGCTGCTTTTGCTGCCATGCTGTACCACATACTCCCCGTCCTTTTGCAATACGAGTACAGGCGATTGGCCCCTGAAATGGTCCCAATAGCAATTCATTCTCTCTCACCAGATAAAACCCAATCCAAAACCAGTCAAATTGTTGTTTCAGCGCAGCACAGATATTGGCAAGATTAGCAATCGTATCACTTTCATCTGCCACAATTGCTTGAATTTGTGGAATTAATCCCTGATATTGTTCAGCTTTATCACCTTGTTGTAATGATAATTCTTCTGCCATGATCATGATCCAAATCAAAACATTGTAGCGGATGAAATAATATGAGTTTTAGTAATTTATATGAAAAGTAAATAATTGAATATTTTTAGTTCAACTCGAACCCATAAAAAATCCAGCCTAGGTGCTGGATTTTTTACCAATAACAATTTTTAAAGCAGCTTAAGCGGCCAGAAATTTTTGCTTCACTTCTTCGGGAATAACACGTTTATTTCCTTTTACATCCACCGCCACAAAAGTAAAAACACCTTCCGTGACCTGTTTAGCAGGACGCGAATCGTCATGGCTATCCCAAACTTCAATCTGCATTTGAATAGAAGTATTTCCCACCCTCAAAATTTTGGTATAGCAACTAATCACATCACCCACTTTAACGGGAACTAAAAAAGTCATCTGATTAATCGAAATGGTCGCACAACGTCCCTTACTGAAACGCTCTGCATGAATTGCTCCAGCCAAATCCATTTGTGAGACAATCCAGCCGCCAAAAACATCACCACTCCAGTTGGTATCGGCAGGCATTGCAATGGTTTGAAGGGATAAAGTTCCTTCAGGCTTTTTGAGAGATTCTGACACATTAACTCCGAGCTTGGGCTTGTAATTGCTGATCCAGCCACTGCTGTAATTCACTGGATCGAAGCGCGCCACTTATTCTACCAATTTCCTTGGTCTTATTCATCAAAACTAGAGTGGGAATGCTACGAACATGGAAAGCCTGACTTAAACGTGGTGAAGCTTCTGTATCGATTTTGGCAAAAATAACATGGGGATTCTTTGCCGCAACCTGAGCAAAATGTGGTGCCATCATTTTGCATGGACCACACCAGTCCGCCCATAAATCAATCAAGATAGGTAAATCACTGTTGCTGACATAATGACTAAAATTTTGCTCGTTCAATTCGATCGGTGCTAATGGAATAAGAGCGGCATGGCATTGACCACATTTGGGATCTGCACTTAGTTTTTCTTCTGGAACCCGATTTTTAGCACGACAGCTTGGACAAACGATAATCATATTACGCCACTCCAGTATATTGATGTAAAAATTCTAATTGGGTTGCTACTGCTTTTTCAAACCATTTTCCATGATAAATATCAAAATGATACATATCCCATTCATGATAAGTCACAAAAGGCGCAATATTGGTTGCAGCTTCCCGGCTAGAGTCAATTGGAACCAGACTATCTTGTTTTGCTACAATCAATAAAACGGGGATATTAATTTCTCTAACATTTTGTATAGGCCGATAGCGAATCAGCTGAAATAATGCACGGGCTGGAACCTCTCCACTCCAATAATAGTCAGGGTTTACAATGGATAAATACCCCTGATAACTATCATTCGTGGGGAAAAATGAAAGTTGTTGCTGTGCGACTACAGGGAGTGTCCTAGGGTTTAATCCTACTTTTGAACCCATATAATCCTGACTTGATTGCTTTAAAGCCTTTGGTAATTGCTGAATAGGATAAATCTTGGCAGTTTCAGCGCCATCCACAAAAGGAACTTGTACCATAATTGAAGAAATATTTTTTAATTCACTTGCAAGATTAAGCACATAGCCCCCACTCAACCCCGTTCCCCAAAGTACAATACGCCGCTGATCAACCAACTTACAACCACTCATATATTGAATAACTGTTTTCCAGTCTTCGAGTTGATCCTTAAGAGAAACAAGTTCTCTCGGTTTTCCCGTGCTTCCACCCCAATAACGATAATCAAATAATACAACTGCATATCCAGCCTGAGCAAACTTTTGAGCATATTGAATAAGTTTAAACTGACGTAATGCAGCAAATTCATGCGCCATAATAATCACAGCAGGCTTTCTATCTGATTTTGGACGATAGAAATCTGCAGCAATGGTCTCTTGACCAATAGGGACATACAGCGGCTCAACTGTATAAGCGTGCATACGCGCTCCAATGCGTTATATTTTGGTTATCGGTAGTTATATATTTTAAAAGCACACTTTAATGTGACAGGGTGCTTAATGGTATGATACAGCATAAACGTTTTTTAAAATTTTGGAGTGACGAAATGACGGATAATGTTGGTTTTGCAGGTCAAATTGGCCCAGAACACGTCGAACAAGTGGTCGAAAAAGGCTTTAAATCCATCATTAATAATCGACCAGATCTGGAAGGTGGCCCAGAGCAACCTACCAGCGCACAAATTGAAGAAGCTTCGCGTAGCGCTGGTCTGGACTATGTGTATCAACCTGTCGTTGCTGGTCAAATTACAGAGTTGGATGTCCGCACTTTTGCCAATCATTATAATGAATTACCAAAACCGATTTTAATGTTCTGTCGCACAGGTAACCGTTCAAATAATTTGTATCAGCTTGCTAAACAAATGGACTTACTGGATGACTAAATTTTTATGTTTTAGCCTAGTATGCTTTTGTATGGCATTCACTGCTTGTAGCACGATGAATGTACGTCCTACAGCCAGCGTGATGGTGGGAACAGGAATATAAAAAAACAGCGCCGAAGCGCTGTTTTTTTATATTTATTTTATGGACACGTTGTATTGGTACCATATGGACTTGTTAAGTTCGGTCCATAGCTACCGTCAGTACTATAATCTGACTTCAATGGTGCTAGCCCTAGATTATAAACTGTCCGATTTGGAAGCGATGCAACGGTAGAAGAGGCGCCAATCTGTACATTGAGCCACTGTGCATAGATTTTTGGATAACGAATTACAAAATCAAATTTTCCTTCTGCGTCTGTCGTATATGTTGCAGTCGTACCTTGCCCCAAGAAAGTTGGGACTTTCACAGGAATATTGATTACTTCATTATTTGTAATCGGTGACCCTGATGCATTCACAGGACAGTATGCTGTTGGATGAATCACCCAGTCTTCTTTTTGATTTCCAAGTGCATCTGTAATTAGATCCCAAGAATATTTACCTTTAAGATAAAAAACGGGCGCAATATCCATTACAACTTCTTGTTTTGCCAAAGGCTTTCCATCAAAATCTGTTACACTAACCGACATATTACGTGTGTAATATACCCCGTCACTTGAAGTTCCCACTTCCGTTGGATTTACCCCAATTACAATAGAAGCTACTGGATTTTCAACTACTGCTTGTACGATATCGATACGTGAAATTTGAGTTGCAGTGAGATAGCCAGTCTCATTAAAACTTGCATTTAAGCGTAAATCATCGTTTGCAAAAGTAGCTGCACTGTAATTCATGTTACGTGCTGTTTCATCAACCTTAATTTTGAAGACAGCTTGTCCATTTGCATCCGTTGTCAATCCTGATGGGCCTACGATAAGTGCTCCATTGATATTAAAATTATCAATACCTAGCGTTATATACTGATTGGCTACACCACCGCCATTTTGGTCAACCAATGTGACTGTCACATCTGAAGTATCATTACGAACATTAAGCGTTGGTTTAGCAGAGGAAATACGTAATGAATAGCGTGCTGGTTGAGTTGATGGCTTAAAAACATTTAAACGAGAAATCTGAGTTGCAATCTCTCCATCTTCATCAGTATAAGTTGCAGCTAGTTCGATACCACTGGCAATCAGTAAATCTGCATCAACTGTCTTACCATCTACTCCAACAGAAAAGAAAGCATTCCCATTTGAGTCAGTTTTTAAAGTTTGCGGTGCACCACTTGTATTCGAAGAGGCACTGCTGCCAGGATTACCAATGATGATTCCCGCTGAATTATTTGCAGCTAATGTTACTGATTGGTCTCTAAGTGGTTGATGATTCTTATCCAATAAGGTGACTGTCACAATCGCTCTATCACCCTCAACGCTTAAATTAGTTTTTGCAGGCGTGATTGTAAGGCTATTCTGATTCACCATTTCAAAAACAGTAAAATTAATTGTAGTCTCTAACTTTTCGCCTTTAGGATTCGTGATATATCCTTTAACTTGGATTCCGTTATCTATGAGAGCTTGTTTTGCTGGATTAGCAATATCCTTAGGAATAATAACTGAAACAGAAACCATTCCATTTGCAGACGTGAGGACTGAATCATTACTAAGTTTGACCCCTGCTGCAATAGCCTCAGGATTTAAAGATAAATTTACTGGATAACCTGTATTTGCACCCAATTCATCCTTAACTGCAACATTGACCTGATATGTTTTACCTATATTCAAATTACCTAAACTCAAATAAGTTATATCGGAAGTTAAACGTAAATTGACTGAATCTTTCGGAATGGCAACTTGAATATTACCCGTTTGCTGAATACGATCACCATTATTTTGATTGGTTCCTACAACCGCAAAACCAATACCATTTTTAATTAAGCTAGCATCGTATTGACCTTCAGCCACTTTTACTGTGAATGTAGCTTCACCTTTACTATTGGTGGTTAATGCTGTATCAGACAAAGATGCACGAGAACCAGCCAAATTTGATAGAGCTATCGCAAGTGGCGTATTAGCGATTGTATTACCGTTTGCATCTTTAGCAACGACTTTTACCTGCACTTCACCACCCAATACAGAAACTGTAGGTTCATAACTAAAGCTAAGGTTTGCCAGATCAGGAATAACCACGGCTGGCTGGCTAATATCAATCTTACGGGCAATAGTATAGGCTGAACCATCTTTACGTGTCCCTTGAATCGCGACAGTAATACCATTCGCAATAAGATTTGCAAGCTCAGTGTTATTATTGGCCTTCACTTTTAAGTCAAATTTAGCTATACCATTCGCATCTGTTTGAAGAGCTGAGGCACTTACAAAACTCACGCCATTGCTGATTGCGGCGTCATTAAGACCAACTCCAACTTTCTGACCAGTAAAATTCTTTCCATCCGTCCCTGTCGCTTTTACAACAACTTGTAGCGTTTGTTCAACACCCGAAGCTAATACCATACTTCCAGGCATATCTACATTCAAATAATCTAAATCGATAGTGCCTTGATCGGTTGGGGCTTTAAAGTTTAAAGTGGTAGTTTGTTGCGCATTGCTTGAATTTGATTGGGCCGTAATACGAATTCCATTGGCTACAAGTCGTTTTTGTACATCACTGCCATTGGCTTTATATTGATAAACAAATGTTGCATACCCCGTATCATCGGTATTCTTGGATGCTTGACCTGTAAGACTGAGTCCTAAAGATTGAAGCTCTGCGGTAGACAATGCAGGAAGAGACACTGAAATATTTTCCCCTTTTAATGCACTTCCTTTTACCCCAATTGCTTTTACCTTAACGTTAATAGTCTGATCTTGTGAATAATCAAAAGCACTATTAATCGGGTCTATTGCTAAATATCCAACACCTTCTTCAGATTTTTCTTCATCTTCAACTGCAATTTGAACAGCACTTGTTAAATTATTGTCAGACTTAAACGTTGCAGTAATCCCTGCCTGAACTAAAGCCGCAACAGCGACATCCGTTTTAGCGTTAGTATGTAAAGTATAGGTAATATAGCCATTTGTTGCAGTACTAAAATCTTTCTCAGCGCTTCCATCGAAACTAACTCCGTTTGAAGTCGCTTCACTGTTCAAACTTAAAGTTAATTTGCCTTTAGTTGCAGCTTCACCTTTATTATTAATACCTTTAACTGTAATCGTAATCTGATCATTTTTAGCATTTATTTTATATGAAGAAGCAATTTCTAAACGCTGTAAAGCAAGCTGATCAATTGCACTCGTATCTGCTGTAATAACGCTAATTGTGTCTTGAGCAAAAATTTCTGCATTATCTGAATATATTGCTTTTAAATTAATGCCCTGTTGAGTCAAAGCAACGGGATAACTTGAATTTGCTTGCAATGTAAATAAAGCATATCCATTTGCATCTGTTATTGCTTCAGATTGGTTAATAGTCACTCCATATGCATCACTTTTATCTGTGAAGACAAGTTTAACTTTTTTATTTGCAAGAGCTACATCATTACTGTTTTTGGCACGTACTTTAACAGTCGTTGTTCCATTTTGTGCAACAATTGGTGCATCTGCTTTAATTAACTCAAGCTTTTGAACAACTTGAGAAATATCCTTAAAAGTAATTGATCCAGAGACTGTTTTTTCTGCTTTATTCTCATCAATCAATTTAAAACTCAAAGATTGGGATGTAGATACAAGTTTCTGAATCTCATCAGTACTTAAATCAGAATTCGCGACAATTGTGAATTTTGCCTTTCCTTGACTATCCGTACTAACATTAGAACCTGTAGCTATAGAAAATTTTCCCTGCATTTCTAGTGGAAGAGTTAAAATAATAGACTCTCCAGCTTTTATACCACCATTTTTATCTGTCACAGTTGCAGTAATATCCGTAGAGCCTTGTGGTAAATTCAATACCACTCCTTGCTGAATATTAAGATTATAATCGCTAACAATAGTACTGGTTTTCTTAATATTTAATGTATAACTTTGCTTGATCGTTGTACCATCAACTACAGCAGTTAATTGCACTTTTCCAGACGAAGCTGTAAGGGTGGGAACATTAATTTCAAATATTGCAATACCATTATCACCTGTAGAAACTAAAGAAGCTTTACTTGTTACACCAATGTTATCACTATCAGAAATTGCTAATCTAACTTGTTTATTAGCAATTCCACCCTTATCAACATTAAGCACTTGCACAGCAATTTGAACAACAGAATTATCATTTGCCTGTTGAAGATCAATGCCATTTGAATCTTTTAATTTAATATCTATACTTTCAGCTACGGTAGAGCTATCAGTTGAAGAGTTGTTGCCTCCTCCATTACTATTATTATTTGAACTATTACTAGATTGGTTATAATAACCATCGCTACCGCCACCACCACAAGCAACTAATGCCAAAGATGATGCTAAAACTGTCGATTTAACCCCTAATTTTCTCAAATTAGCTAAATAAGTCATAGTATTTTCCATTTTATATAATATATGTTGCCACCAAAAAAACATGGATGGCCTTTTATACGAAAATTTACTCAAATTAACATAATTTATCAATCTAATCCTGACACAAATTACTAAAACTTTTCATTAACAATTTTGACCAATGATTTTTTAATTAAATTTTTATTTTCTTTTATTATGAATAGAAATTTTTTTCGGATTTAATATGTACGATCTCATCATTATCGGTGCAGGCACAGCAGGTATCAGTGCATACAAAGAAGCAGTTAAATATACCCAAAATATTTTAGTCATTAACGACGGCCCATGGGATACTACTTGCGCTCGTGTCGGCTGTATGCCAAGTAAAATACTCATTTCTTCCGCTAACCGGCTTTATGATAGCCAGCATATTGATCAAGTGGGAATTGCAACTGAATCATCATTTAACGCTTCTCATATAATGTCACATGTCCAAGCATTAAGAGATCGTTTTACTACAGCAACCATTAAAGATGTACAAAGTTGGCCAAAACAGCATAAGTTATCTGGAAAAGCCAGATTCATCAATTCCAATACAGTTGATGTCAATGGAAAACATTACCAAGCTAAGTCTTTCATTCTTGCAGTTGGTTCGACACCTATAGTCAACCAAGAATGGAAAAATATTCTAAAAGATCGTTTTATTACTTCAGATGAAATATTTGAACTCAAAAAACTTCCGTCCTCTTTAGCAGTCATCGGAAGTGGAGTGATTGCAATTGAATTGGCTCAAGCTTTTTCAAGATTAGGGGTAAAAACTGCTATTTTTGCACGTAGTAAACGTATTGGAATTCTATCAAGTCCAAATTTACAACAACAAGCACAGCAACTGCTTTCTAAAGAGCTTGCTATTTATTTTGAAACATTACCTTCAAAAGTAAGCATAAATGATCAAGGAGTCGAGTTAAATTTTCGATACGACAAAAAAGAAGAAATAGGAAATTTTGATTATTTATTAAATGCAACAGGCCGTACCAGTTTATTAGACTCCTTAAATCTTGATAAAATTGATCCTCAATTTTGTGATGTAAAAAAGCTTCCCATTCATCCTCAAACAAAACAATTAGCAAATTTACCTATATTTATTGCAGGAGATGCATATACAGACACACCTCTCCAACATGAAGCAGCACATGAGGGCCGAAAATTAGTACATAATTGCCTAGATTATCCACAAGTTAAAATCGTCAAAAATTTAACACCTTTGGGTATTGTTTTTTGCTCTCCAGAGATGGCCATTGTTGGGCAAAGTTACAAACAGCTTCAAGACAAAAATATTGAATTTGTAACTGGCTATGCTTCTTATGAAAAACAAGGCCGTGCTTTAGTTTTAGGTAAAAATACAGGGGGGGCTGAAGTTTATATCGATAAAAAAACACGAAAATTACTAGGCGCTGAACTCTTTATATACTCAGCTGAACATTTAGCACATTTACTTTGCTGGATGATTGGTACAGGAATTACGTTGGATGAAATTTTAGAGCAACCTTATTATCATCCAACGCTAGAAGAAGGTTTACGCAGTGCATTTAAGCATGCTAATCGTCAATTAAATAGATTATAAATTTCTGAATTACTTGTCATGAGAACGTGGCTTTAAATAGCCCTTAACGATATCCTACACAAACCATATGATTGAATAACATTTCATAATTATT
>NZ_JACVUI010000018.1 GCF_016624945.1 Acinetobacter sp. S54
TGTAACTGCCTGTCGCTGGATCAAGCGTCACTGTGCCGTTTGCAGCTGGCGTGCTCACTCCATACGTGAGGCTATCTCCATCCACATCCTGTGCCACCACCTGGCCAGTGACTGCGGTATCTTCTGCTGTGGTGAGTGGATCGGCACTGGCTGTCGGTGCATCGTTCACGGAGCTGATCGTTACTGGAACCGTCACGGTGGTCGTGCCACCATTGCCATCACTCACCGTCACTTCAAAGCTGTCGCTACCGTGGTAATTGGCATTCGGCGTGTAGGTGTAACTGCCTGTCGCTGGATCAAATGTAACTGTGCCATGTGTTGGTTTTTTAGTAACCGTATAAACTAGAGAATCACCATCTGGATCTGTAACATTTAAAATTTTTCCAGTTTTAGGTGTATCTTCGGTGGTACTAATAGCCTGCTGCTTACTACTTTCTAAAACCTGTGGAGGTTTATTGACTATAGTTTCTTTTTCATCATTACTACTCCCCTCGCTGCTTCCTAAAGCAACTCCCCCTGCAACAGCAACTCCCCCTGCAAGCCAAGGAAGAAATACACCTGAACTGCTACCACTCGCAATAGGCAACAAGACCTCTAAACCTGTAATTTCTCTAAATAAAGGAGCCCCATTGTTCCAGTCAAACCACAAAAAAGCACATTCGTTATCTTCAAAAACCAAATCTGAAACGACTTTATCTTCGTATTGTACAAAGAAGTTTTCAATCGTAATGACATCGCCATTTTGTAATTTTAAAATTAGAGTATTGCCATCTTGAATAAACTCAGCAACATCCTCTCGGTGTAAATTAACCTGAACGATAGCCGCCGCTTTTAAAATAACTTGCGAATTGTCTATACTGCTTTTTTCTAAAGATTTCTTTTCTGTTACTACAAATTTTGTCATGCGTATATACCCAAATAATGGGCAACCCCATTATTTAAACCCTTTATATAATTGGTAATCTGCTTTCTTTTCGGCTCTCATTCCTCTGAGCATCAGCCTGTCAAGAAAGATCGAATCCCGCCATTAACCATTTTTGTGCCGCCAAATGCCACTAAAAATGGGTTGCCATTTATCTCTTTAGAAACAATCATTTATTTAAAAAATTGAATCTATTTTTTTTGAAGTCATATTTAATTAGTTAGAGTAGTTTTACACTTAAATTTATTACCTAAAGATAAGTGTGCTTCATCACTAATGTGGGGTGCTTATCTGAATCAACTTAACTTTTCAGTATTACCTTGAACAATAAAAGGCTTATCATCACTATCAATTGAAATTGTAAAATCGCGATTTTCAAGCTGATTATTCACATTTAATTTAAGTTCATACGTCTCACATATTGTTCTACAACTTTTAACTTTAATGACATACGCATCAGGCTTTAAATAAAAATTAGCCTTATTATTAATATAAAAATCGCCTGCCTTAAAATCATCAATATAGAAACTAACCGGACAGTTCTGTCTACTTTTATCATCATTCAGACAAAGCTTATTATCTCGAAAAACATGAATAACTTGATTTCTAGTATTATCCTGTTTCTGAAATAATAAATTTGAAGGCTTGCTATACATATTAAAAGGTGTAACACAAGCTGTCAGAAAAAGGCTTAGAACGAGAAGACCGCCGCCACGAATCATAAAAACCCCAATAAAATGTTAAATTTTGTACAGATATTACAACATATAATTTACAATAAAAAGAGAAATATTTCACATTTTAATAAATAAATAAAACTCACAATGCACTCATAATTTAACTCAAAAGTCATTAATCATTTGCATCAATTTTATTGATATAAACCAAAATATTTTCTGTTGCTTTATTTAATTTTTATTAAATATATATTTAACTAATGCTTATTCAAAATCTAATAATTTTAAATATATTAATATTTATGTAACTATTCACATGCATTATGAAGAAATAAAGTTATTTTTATTTAAATGTATTTTTTAATTAATTTTCCCGACTCAAATATTTAATTTAATAAAATATATAAAAATTTATCATTTAGTAAAAAAAATCCCTTTTCAAATTTCAAGAAAAGGGATTTTTTAAATAAATTAATGACTATAAATAATAAGTTTAAACTGTAAAATCATCACCTAAGTAGACTTTACGAACTTGTTCATTCTCAAGGATATCCTGAGGTGTACCTTCTGCAATAACTGAACCTTCACTTACGATATAAGCATGCTCACAAATTGCCAGTGTCTCACGTACATTGTGATCAGTAATCAGAACGCCAATTCCACGCTCTTTAAGATTACGAATAATCTCTTTAATATCACCAACTGAAATTGGATCTACGCCTGCAAAGGGTTCATCAAGCAGCATAAACTTTGGATCAGCAGCCAAAGCGCGGGCAATCTCAGCACGTCGACGTTCACCACCAGAAACACTCATGCCTAAAGAATCTTTAATGTGGCCAATTTTAAAATCAGCCAACAATTCATTCAAGCGCTGTTGGCGTTGCTGCTTATTTAAATCTTTTCGGGTTTCCAAAATTGCCATAATATTTTCAGCAATTGTAAGCTTTCTGAAAATAGAAGCTTCCTGCGGCAAATAACCAATGCCTTTTCTTGCTCGTTCATGCATTGCTAAATGGGAAAGATCCTCTTGATCTAAATGAATTTCCCCTTTATCCATCCGCACCAAGCCAACAACCATATAGAAACTAGTAGTTTTACCCGCACCATTTGGTCCAAGCAACCCTACAATTTGACCGCTTTGCATCTGAAATGATACATCTTTCACTACCCAGCGTTTACTATAATTTTTAGCCAGATGCTTAATACAAAGTTTTTGTGATTTTAGAGGCGATTGATCCATTTAATCACGTGCTCCTGGGAAGCTTTTTGAACTAGACGGTGGGATAATCAATTGAACACGGTTTGAACTAGAACCCTGTGCTTCAATATCACCTTTATTCATACTATATTTTAAGCTATTACCACGAATACTTGCGCCATCCTGAAATAGATATGCATTCCCTGTTAAGGTAATAATTCCGCTATCTGCATTGTAAACAATCTTTTGTGCTTCACCACGAGCTACACCTTTTTCAGCGCTAATTTGTTGCTGAAATTTAGATGGTCGCCCATTGGCTGTAATGGTCTGAATTTCTCGTTTGGAATTAAGCTGGGCAACGATTGAGTCTGCCTGTAACTTCATGGTGCCCTGTTCAATGACTACATTTCCAGTATAAGTAGTGACACCCGTTCTATCATTAAAAGTAGCTTTGTCAGCCACTAAAGAAATAGGTTGATTGCGATCTGCAGGTAGCGCAAATGCTGAAACAGACAGCATTGCCATCACAGTAAAACCAGCAATCTGTTTCAGGAAAGTCGAACGTGAAGTCGAATTAAGAATTTGGTGCATACTTTCCTCGAATATTAAAAAATTCGTATTGTCCATTTTCCAGATTGGCTTTTAGCCCACTGCTTACAAAAGAAGCTTGCGATGATTGCACATCCACCTGATGCGTTGTTTCTATTATTTTTGTTTTAGGATAAGTCGTTAGCTCATCGGTACGAAAAATAATTTCACCATTTTCAGCAAGTTTTGTTGCAACCACATCTCCAGAAAGAATTACTTTTTCATTATCATCATAGCCATTGGCGACCTTAGAAAAGAAAGTCGCATTTACTTGCCCATTTTGGTACATCGAAGCATGCAAGTTTTCAAGTTTTGAAGTTTGCTTTTGCATATTCTGTTCTAGCCGATCGACTTGAGCACGAATATATAGATGTCCTTGATCATTCGTTTGGGTCAAATGAATGTCCTGAGCAGAATAGGTCATATTTCGACTCGTATCTGCCTCAAGTTTATTTGCTTTCCCACTGTAGTAATAATAGCCACCACTTACAGCTGCGATTGCAATCGCCACGATATATAAAACTCTGGTATCCATAGGCGGCGTAATATCACCTTTTTATTTGGCTTAGAATATTAATGGGGTACTGTAAGATATTTTGCAAGAAGTTCTTCGTAAACTCCTTTTGCATTCAGTAACATATCACAGACCTCGCGTACTGCTCCACGACCACCCATCGCCTGAGTCACCAAATGGGCTCGACGACGTAACTCCACATGTCCGTTTGGTACCGTCACACACATACCTGCAAGCGCAAATGCTGATAAATCAGGCCAATCATCACCCATATATAAACAATCTTTAGGTTTCAAATTAAACTGGGCACAAGCTTCACGCAATGCAACGCCTTTATCTTCACGACCCTGAAAAACTAGATCAACCCCGAGATCCGACATACGTTTTTCAACAATCTGGCTTTTACGACCTGTAATAATAATGACTTTGAGACCTGCTTGCTGAGCCAATTTCATACCCAGACCATCACGAATATCAAAAGATTTGATTTCGTCACCACTATTGGTCAAGGTGACAAAACCATCACTTAAGATGCCATCGACATCTAAAACCAGCGCCTGAATATGACGCGCCTGTTCAAGTAATGCATAAGATGCCATGAATTAATTTACCCCTGCCTGAATTAGGTCATGCATGCTAATAACACCAATCACTTTATTTTCATCATCAACCACAACAAACTGGCTAATTTTTTTAGCATTCAATTGCTTTAAAGCTTCAACAGCGCGAACTTCCTGAGAAATAGTCGCCGGATGTTGAATCATTACTTCAGATACTGGAAGTTTCACATCGAAACCTTGTTGTTTATCGATTAAACGACGCAAATCACCATCCGTAAAAATACCCAATAAATGATCCTGTTCATCTACAATAGTGGTCAAACCCAGACGTTTATTTGAAATTTCGTAAAGTACCTGATTCATAGGAGTATCAGGTGAGACTTTTGGAAGTTCCTCGGCTGTATGCATCAAATGTTTAACATGTAAAAGTAGACGTTTACCTAAAGCACCTGCTGGGTGGGAACGTGCAAAATCATCTGCAGTAAAACCACGTGCCTCAAGTAGTGCCACAGCTAATGCATCCCCCAAAACCAATGTCGCCGTAGTGCTCGAAGTTGGGGCGAGTCCTAATGGACAGGCTTCATTCGATTCACCAAGTGTTAAGGCAACATCTGCATTTTTAGGCATTGGACCTGTAGCATCACGACTGATGGTAATCAACGGAACTTCCAGATGTTTGATCAATGGCATCAGCATCATGATTTCATCACTTTTGCCAGAATTAGAAATGGCAATAAGCACATCCCCGCGTACCAGCATGCCCAAATCACCATGTCCCGCCTCGCCAGGATGCATAAAGAAAGAAGGCGTGCCAGTGGAAGCAAAAGTTGCTGCCATTTTTCGACCAATATGACCAGATTTCCCCATGCCCGTCACAACCACGCGGCCCTGACACTGCAAAATAATTTCACAAGCCTGATTGAAATTGTCATCAATCTGATTTGCCAACACATCCAAGGCGTGCTGCTCAATCGCAATCGTTTCTAGTGCAATTTTTTTAAAATCGATGGTATTGGGCATAAAATATGAGCTCAAACAATTCGCGATAGCCAATCAGACTATCGCGTTTTTAACTGAAAATTTTGCAATATTCTAGCACATCTCATTTCCTATCACGTTTCTAAATGTACAAGTTTTCACTTACTTATAAAAATTATGGATAAACCTTTGTGAAATATGTGGCTTACGTTATGATGTAACGCTATTTTAGTGAATGTTTTTAAGAGTCTTATGCAACCATTCGTTTTATATAACTCAGAGCAACGTAAAAAAGTTGAATTTGTCCCACGTGTTGATGGCCAGATAGATATGTATGTCTGTGGCATGACCGTGTATGACTATTGTCATATTGGACATGCTCGAGTCATGGTTGCCTTTGATTATATTATTCGTTTTTTGCGTAGCCAAGGCTGGAAAGTCCGTTATATCCGCAATATCACAGATATTGATGACAAAATTATCAGTCGCGCCAATGAAAATGGCGAAACTATTCAAGAGCTGACAACGCGCTTCATTACAGCCATGAATGAAGATGCAGCAAGCTTGGGTTGTGCTGAACCCGATGAATCGCCTAAAGCCACCGAATACATCAGTCAAATGCAAAATATGATTGGTACTTTAGTTGACAATGGCACGGCCTACCCTGCTGCAAATGGTGACGTATATTATGAAGTCACCAAATTTGCCAAATATGGTCGTTTATCTGGCCGTAAGCTGGATGATATGCAAGCAGGTGCGAGCGAGCGAGTCGATGTCGAAGTAGAAAAAAAACATCCGTTTGACTTTGTCCTCTGGAAACATGCCAAAGCCAATGAACCATCTTGGCAATCGCCTTGGGGAAATGGTCGTCCAGGCTGGCATATTGAATGTTCCGCTATGTCAACTTGCTGCTTGGGTAATCATTTTGATATTCATGGCGGCGGTTCAGATTTACTATTCCCTCATCATGAAAATGAGATTGCACAAAGTGAAGCTGCGACAGGTGAACAATATGTCAATTATTGGATGCATGTCGGCTTTATTAATGTCGATGGCGAGAAGATGTCAAAGTCTTTAGGCAATTTCTTCACAATCCGTGATGTGATGGAAAAATTCCATCCTGAAGTCATTCGCTATTTTATTGTTTCTTCGCATTATCGTAGTCCTGTAAATTTCTCAGATACTGCCTTAAAAGAAGCAAAAACTGCACTGACCCGTTTTTATCATGCCTTTAAAGCGTATGAACAAAGTTATGGTCAAGTCCATTCTGAACAATTGGATCATGAATTTGTAGAACGTTTTAATGTTGCTATGCTCGATGACTTTAATACTCCTGAAGCAATGGCTGTTCTGTTTGATCTGAACCGTGAACTCAATCGAGCTGTTAAAGAGCAACATGCTGAACAAGCCACACGTTATTATGCAACCTTGCGTCATTTAACTTCAATTTTGGGCTTGGTTCAGCACAATGTCGACGACTTCTTAAAATCAGATATTGGTCAGCAAGCACTGAGCCTAACTGATGATGAAATTGAAGATTTAATTCAACAGCGTAGCGATGCCAAAAAAGCCCGAGATTTTGCCAAAGCAGATGGCATCCGCCAGTCCTTGCTTGAACAAGGGGTTGCCCTTGAAGATACGCGTCAGAGAACCGTTTGGCGACGTGCTGATTAAATCAACAATTAAAACCGATGCATGTTGACAGTTAAATGAAACTGTCTATAATGCATCTCACATTGCGGGAATAGCTCAGTTGGTAGAGCACAACCTTGCCAAGGTTGGGGTCGCGAGTTCGAGTCTCGTTTCCCGCTCCAAAATTTCAAAAAGCTCTAATCGAAAGATTAGGGCTTTTTTTATACGTTGTTATAACTTGCTTCACGATAATAAGGAATGTCTCCATTTATCGTAGCGCGATGCATAATCCGATGAGCATTCCCATAATCAAACAATGCCTTATGCTGAGTACAGCGATTGTCCCAAATCGCGACATCACCTTCTTGCCATTTCCAGCGCAGATGAAATTGTTCCCGTGTTGAATGCTGAAATAGAAATGCAAGTAATTCCCCGCTTTCCTGTTCAGTCAACTCATTAATACGTGTAGTAAAACCCTCACTCACAAATAAAATCGGCTGACCTGTCACAGGATGCGTTCTTACCACAGGATGCACTACAGGAGGATTGCGTTTAAAGGTTTGTTCAAGTTTTTCACGCTCTACTTCGTTTTTTGCAAATCGCTCGCTCGGAAAAGATTTACGAATATCATGGATTGCGGTTAATCCTCTTAATTTGTGCTGTAAATTTCCATGGAGTGCTGTAAATGCAGCCACACCACTGGACCATAGCGTATCGCCTCCTGTCGCAGGAATTTTAATCGCTTGCAACACACAACCTAATGGTGGCGTTTGACTAAACGTTACATCGGTATGCCACAGTTCATTATCACGTAAATCTTGCTGCCAACTATCCAAAACCAAAACTTCGGGTGTTCCCTCTATTGAAGGATAAATTGGATGGATATGCAAGGAACCGAAACTACGCGCTAGTGCCGCCTGCGCGCGTGGGTCTAATTGTTGTTGACGAAAAAAGATCACTTGATGACGTAATAAAGCCTGTTGAATCTCAGAAGTTTGTTGTACATCCAAATGATTTAAATCAACCCCATTAATAATTGCACCAATAGCGGGTTTGATTATTTCAATAACTAAACTCATTTTATTGCCTATGCTCTATAATTGTTGGCCGTACCATGGAGATAATTGCTGTTGCAACCAGCGTAAAAATAATTCAAAACTCAACGCAACAATGGCAATCACGATAATGCCCAAAATCACAGTATCGGTGATCAGAAATTGCGCTGCCGATTGCACCATAAAACCAATACCTCGATCAGCAGCCACTAATTCAGATGCTACCAAGGTTGACCAACCCACACCTAAACCAATTCTTATCCCTGTTAAAATATGGGGGAGTGCGGTCGGTAAAATCACTTTCAAAAAAACTTGCGTCTGTGTTGCACCCAATGACAATGCAGCACGTTCTCGATTAACCTGATGACTGATGACACCATGTGTACTGCTGATAATGACAGGAGCTAAAATCGAGAAAAATATGAGTAATACTTTGGTCGTTTCCCCGATTCCAAACCAAATGACCAATAGCGGTAAATATGCCAAAGGCGGTATAGGTCGTAATAATTCAACTAAAGGATCCAATATAGCGCGCGCATATTTATTAAGTCCCATCCATAACCCAAGTGGGATACCCACTGCAATGGCAGCAACCAGTGCAAATAAAACTCTGGAAATACTGGCAGCCAAATGTTGCCAGAGTGTAGCTTTCATAAACCCGTGCTGACTGACTTCTAAAAACTTTTGCCAAACTGCCTGAGGGCTGGGTAGAAATAATGATGGGACAATATGTAAAGCGGTAATCAAAAACCAAATGAGTAATACACTCAAAACACTCAGCCCACTTAAAGCAAGATTACGATGTCGCCCTAGAAATGCCAGAACCTTGCCCTTTAAACCCTTTGATGAATAAAGCGTTATATGTTTTGATCTCTGATCTTTATAATTTACCGACTCTGTTCGGGTATTCATAGCAACACCTCATCACTGGGTTGTTTTTGTTCGCGCAACCTTTCAAATAATTGTTCCCTTAAATCAATAAATTCAGGGTCAGATTTAATCGAACGTATGGACTCACCTTTCCGATAACGTTCCGCAAAATTCAAATGTAATGTTTCTACAATTTTTCCTGGATGAGCGGTCATCAATACCAATTGCTGACTCAATAAAAGAGCTTCTTCAATATCATGTGTAATAAGGAAAAAACCTTTATTCTGCTGAATCCATAAATCTAGAACCAGTTGCTGCATGGTTTCTCTAGTAAAGGCGTCTAAAGCAGCAAATGGTTCATCCAGTAAAATAAACGCAGCATGACTGACTAAAGCACGTGCAATACCAACACGCTGCTTCATGCCACCCGAAAGCTCCCAGATATTGCCCTGCGCAACATGAGATAAACCCACAATTTTTAAAATGCTTTGAACTTGTTGCTCAATGGCACTTTCCCTTAACCCTTTTAGTTCTAAAGCAAATCCAACATTTTGTTCGACATTAAGCCAAGGCAATAAGGCATGATCCTGAAACACCACTGCACGACGGACGTCAGGACCTGTCAATACTTCATCATCAATTTTGACTTGTCCCGCATCTACTTTTTGAAAGCCCGCCAAAATATTCAGCAATGTAGTTTTACCACAACCTGACTCACCTAAAATCACATTCAGTGAACCCGATTCAATCGATAAAGAGACATCCTGCAAAACTGGATATTGCTGTCTTGGAAACTGCAATTGTAAATGTTCAGCTTTCAATATACTCATGACCAACTCCTATCTATTGCAAAAAGGCTGTCGTGACATTTTCGGCATAACTTGTTTTCACTTGATCTACCTTGCCCTGACTCTTGAGAAAAGTAGCGGTATCAAAAATATTCTGAGCAAATTTGCCCGATAATGTTTTTTGTTGCTGCTCAAGGGTTAAATAATCATTCCCCGCCAGTAATAATGGAATATCTTTAGTATCTGAACCTGTTAGTTTGGCAATTTTTTCAAGATTTAACTGATCCTGTGCAAACGCTTGTGGATTCTGTTGATAAATATCAATTTGTTTGAGTGTTGTTTTGACAAAAGATTTAATAAAGTCAGGATTCTTTTCGGCAAAATCTTTACGCACTACCCATAAATCATAAGTAGGCGCGCCCCACTCACCTACTTGTTTGGAATCGGTCAATACAGTACCTGTTGCTTTTGCTTTACTTAAGGCTGGCTCCCAAACATACGTTGCATCAATATCGCCGCGTTCCCAAGCTGCTGCAATTTCAGGTGGTCGCAAATTAATAATTTTCACCTGATTTTCACTGATACCCCAATGTTTGAGCGCAGACAGTAAACTATAATGTGTCGTCGAAACAAAAGGCACTGCAATGGTTTTACCCATAAGATCCTGCGGTGATTGAATTTTAGATTTTTGACTCACAACCAATGCTTCGGAGCCGCCAAGTTTTGCTGTAATTAAAAATACTTCAATTGGAACGTGACGACTGGCTGCTGCTGCCAATGGACTTGACCCAATGTTGCCAATAACCACATCGCCCGACGCTAGAGCATTGACGACATCAGAACCAGCATCAAATTTCTTCCATTGAATCTGCTGACCACTCTCCTTTTCATAATCGCCGTTGGCCTGTGCAACTTTACTGGGATCAACACCCGTTTGATAAGCAATCACGACAGATTTGCCAGAAGTTTTTTGATTAATAGGTGTTTGATCTTTACGATTTTGGTAGACAATAAAAGCAACAATCGCCGCAAGGACGATTACTGTAATCCACAAAGGCTTAGAATTTTTTTTGCTCATAACATTCAATAAAAGTCATCTTTAAGATAAATGGTATGGCACTCGCCTTTATAATTTTAAATAATAAAAAATGGATTGCTTATGCGTATATTAAAAATAAAACTAAAAAAGCTCTCAATAAAAATATAAGCTAAAACCAACATATTTAACCAAGCATTTTTGAAAAGCTCAAAAAAATACAGTTAGCAGACAAATCATGTCGCACTGCCCTAGTGCTTTGCATTGTTTTTTGGCATGATGCAAAGTAGATCTCTTAAGAACAGTTATAAATGGAACAAATGCGTTGGATGGAGTTGCTTTCAGCAGTTCGTTTAGGTAGCAAAAAAAGTACAACAGAATTGGGACGTAGCCCATTTCATAAAGACTATGATCGCATCATATTTTCTCAAAGTTTTCGCCAGCTTAACCGAAAAACACAAGTTCATCCTTTTGCTCTGCAAGATGGAGTTCATACTCGTTTAACACACTCTCTTGAGGTTTCATGTATTGGGCGGTCGCTTGGCATGATGACTGCTGAAAAAATAAAAGATGAACTCCCTGCATGGATCTCTCCCTCTGATGTCGGTGCAATTATTCAGGCTGCGTGTCTTGCTCATGATATTGGCAATCCACCTTATGGACATGCAGGTGAATACGCCATTCGTGAATGGTTCGATGATGCTTCACATAACGATTTTTTAAAAGAACTTAGTCCCGAAGAAGAAGCAGATGTGCGCCAGTTTGAAGGCAATGCACAAGGTTTGCGTCTCTTAACGCGCATTGACTATCATCCAAATGATGGAGGCATGCGTCTCACCCATGCGACTTTGGGCGCTTATTTAAAATACCCCTGGCTTTCTAAAACCATTGATTCGCAAGGAGATCGCCCCTCTCATCAACGGGCTAAATTTGGCTGTTATCAGACTGAAAAAGATATTTTGACTGAAATTGCCGATCAGCTTGGATTGATCCAACTCGGTGAATATCACTATTGTCGTCACCCTTTGACTTATCTGCTCGAAGCCGCAGATGACATGTGCTATGCCCTGATTGATCTGGAAGATGGCATTATTTTAAATATGTTGACCTATGATGAAGTTGAACCCATTTTTCTAAATCTCATTGCAGATTATGGAATTCCAGAAGAGTTAGGGCAAAGCAATACCACATGGCAACAAAAAATCGCAGCATTACGTGGTCGAGTCATGAAACGTCTAGTTGCTGAGGTTTCCAGCGCCTTTGCACGACACCATATTGAAATATTATCGGGACAGCTTGAAGGAACCTTATTACAATATTGTCCTGCGGATATTGGTATTGGAATAGAAAAAGCCAAAGATCTAGCGCGAAATAAAATTTTTGAACATCGGCAAAAGTCAGATCTGGAAATTATTGCGCATAGTAGTTTGCAATCAATTCTGGATGCGTTTATTCCCCTGTCCGTACCGCAAAAAACCTTAAGTTTCAAAGAAAAGCGACTAATGTCTATTTTGCAACAGTTTGGTGCCAATTTTCAGGACAATCACTACCAGAACATCATGCAAATACTGGATATAATCAGCAAATTTTCAGATCATCAAGCTTATGACCTAGCACAAGTATTACAGGGTCGACGCGAAAGTTTTATGTAATGTCTGCACAGTTTCAGACATATAATTTTATATTATTTTAGGAATGAAATATTCAATGATTGGTTGTTTAATTGGTGAAGTGTTTGCACTTGAAGCACCTACGGTACTCCTTAATGTCAATGGTGTAGGCTATGAAATAGATACTCCGCTTTCGACATTTTGCCAATTACAAAAAGGCCAGAAAGCGACCTTATGGACACATTTGGTTGTTCGTGAAGATGTACAGCAACTTTATGGTTTTTTAGAGGCTCAGGAAAAAACTATTTTCCGTACTCTGCTTAAAGTCAATGGAGTTGGTCCGAAAATGGCGCTGGGAATTTTATCGACATTAAGCGTTGAGCTTTTAATTCAGACCATTGAACATGATGACATTAATACCTTAGTCAAAGTTCCTGGCGTGGGTAAAAAAACGGCTGAACGTTTGATGATTGAACTACGTGATCGTTTTAAAGCCCTTGCTGGCCAAACCACATCGGCCTCAAACAATAGTAGTGCACAAATTCAGTTTGTATCGAATTCCCCAATCGCTGAAGCTGAAGCTGCATTACAATCATTGGGTTATAAGCCAATCGAGGCACAAAAAGCCGTGGCTGCGGTCAAGGCTGATCACACAGAAGCCGCAGACTTAATTCGTGCTGCACTTAAATCAATGATGAAGTAACCAATCATGCATGACCGTTTAATTAGTGGCAAAGAAAAACCAGAAGATCAATTTGATCGTGCCATTCGGCCAACGTCATTGGCAGACTATATTGGTCAGCCAGTAGTACGCGAGCAAATGGAAATTTTCATTGGTGCTGCACGTGGCCGTGGCGAAGCGCTAGATCACACTCTGATTTTTGGCCCACCGGGACTAGGTAAAACCACACTTGCCAATATTATTGCCCGAGAAATGGGAGGAAATTTAAAATCTACATCTGGTCCAGTTCTGGAACGCGCAGGCGATCTAGCCGCAATGCTGACCAATCTGGAAGAAGGCGATGTGTTATTTATCGATGAAATTCATCGTCTTTCGCCTGTCATTGAAGAAATTTTATATCCTGCCATGGAAGACTACCAACTCGATATCATGATTGGTGAAGGCCCGGCAGCACGTTCGATTAAATTGGACTTACCCCCTTTTACACTAGTTGCTGCAACCACTCGAGCTGGTTTACTTACCTCACCGTTGCGTGACCGTTTCGGAATTGTGCAGCGTCTGGAGTTTTATTCTGTCGAAGATTTAACCCATATTGTCACTCGCACTGCAAATTTAATGGATGTGCCTATTACTCGAACAGGTTCCGAGGAAATTGCTCGACGTTCACGGGGTACACCACGTATCGCCAACCGTTTATTACGCCGTGTGCGTGACTATGCACAAGTTAAAGGTACAGGCGAAGTTACTCAGGACATGGCTCAACGTGCCCTAGATATGCTTAATGTAGATAAATCTGGCTTAGATACCCTTGATCGGCGCTATCTCAGTATGCTTCTAGAACGTTTTGAAGGAGGGCCTGCAGGCGTTGAAGCCCTTGCCGCAGCTATGGCCGAAGATAGCGGAACTTTAGAAGATGTAATTGAACCCTATTTGATCCAGCAAGGTTACGTGATGCGTACCGCACGTGGACGTATTGCCACTAATCAAGCTTATATGCAATTTGGAATGACCCCACCTGAGCAGCGTTAAAAAAAGCAACGCTTTTTAGCTGCGCAAGGCGAACAGCTATGCTGTGAGTAAAAGTGTTAAAAAAAGCAACACTCCTTACGGAATATATTCCTCATGCGCAAGGGGAACAGCTATGCGGTGATTAAGGACACTCAAAATCGAAGATTTTAGCTATTTAATCTCTGCAATCAGGCATTACCAAAAGTAGTTTTTTAGACTATACGCCTTCTGATTAAGCCCATATGACTCTAGAGCTTAATCAAATCAATAGTTGAGGGTGAGATTGAAAGCTTGTGCCATTTGACGAAATAGTCATTATGCTAAACTTCCACGCGTTTAAGAGCATTAAGTCAGAGTGTCGTAACTGGTAAAAATCTGGCACTCCCTGCTCACCTGTTATTGTTTATACCTTAGTACGGATATCTATCATGGCTAATCTTTTTGAGTTCAAAATTCGCGTATATATTGAAGATACAGATGCTGGAGGTATCGTTTATCATGCCAATCATATTCGCTTTATGGAACGGACTCGTACAGAATGGCTGCGTGCTTCTGGCATCGATCATTATTGGCATCAAAAAGATTATAATTTTGTCGTACATAAAATCGCATTAAAATACATGCGACCGATTATGATGGACGATATGATTACTGTTACAGCGAGTGTAGTTTCATGTAAAGCTTCGTCATTTGTATTGCAACAAAATATTTATCGTGGTGAAATCATGCTTGCTTCTGGCGAGGTTGAACTAGCCTGTTTAAACACAGAAATGCGACCACGCCGACTCCCTGATGAAATTCGTAATCTTATTCTACAAGAACTTGAATAAGAGTAAAAAAACATACTTTGGCACATGTAACTATGGCAACACAGATCCAATCATCTCTACATATTTCTGATCTTATTTTACAGGCAAGTCCCGTCGTTCAGGCAGTCATGCTTTTGCTACTGCTGGCATCAATTTATAGCTGGTATCTGATCGCCAAGTTACATATGAGTTATAAAAAAGCGGCCCAACAGGATGAGCATTTCCAAAAAATATTCTGGTCAGGTGCCGAACTGAACACCCTTTACAATAATGCCCAGCTTAATTCTAAACGCCATGGCCTTGAAGATATCTTCTATCAAGGTTTAGGTGAGTTTTTTAAACTCAAAAAACGTCACGCAACTGCCAGTCAGACGCTCGAAGGAACTGAACGCATTTTACGTGTGGGTTTAAGCCGTGATCAAAGCCTGCTTGAACAAGGTCTTGGTGCATTAGCAAGTATTGGTTCCGTGGCACCTTATGTCGGTTTATTCGGAACTGTCTGGGGTATTATGAATGCATTTATTGGCTTGGCTGATGTTGATCAGGTTACGCTTGCCACTGTTGCACCTGGTATTGCCGAAGCTTTGATTGCAACTGCAATTGGTTTATTTGCTGCCATTCCTGCGGTTCTTGCTTTTAACCACTATACGGCTAAAGGTGAAGCGATTTACTCGGATCGTGCACTTTTTTCTGAAGAAATGGTGGCATTATTACAACGTCAGTCTGTGGGTTCTACACAGGAAGAAGTTTAATGGCCATTCAGCGTTCAGGACGCTTTGAGCGTATCAAAAAACCATTAAAAAGTGATATGAATGTCGTGCCGTATATCGATGTGATGCTCGTATTACTAGTGATTTTCATGGTAACAGCGCCTATGATTACTAGTGGTATCAAAGTTGATTTACCACAAGCGACAAATACTCCGATTGAAACTAAAGAACCTGCTATTGTCACATTAGGACAAGATGGCAATATTTATTTGCAATATAAAGAACATAATAAAGAGCAGGTTTCTTTATCTCAGTTAAAAGACATTTTAGGTGATGCCCAAACTCAAGCAGATGAAAGTAATCAAAAAATAACAGTATTGGTCAATGGTGAAAAAACCAGACCATACGGTGATGTGGTTTCTTTAATGTCAAGCCTACAGGAAGCTGGTTTAACCCAAGTTGGTCTACTCACTGAGCCATTAAAGTAAGTTATGAAGAATTTTCAAAAGCCACCTTTTCAGGAAAAAGCAATTGCACTGGGTTTTACGCTTGGCGTACATGCCATCGCCATTGTCGGCTTACTTTATTTAGGTTTAAGTAAACCGCCTGAACCACCAAAAAAGATTACGACAGTGTTAGTTAATCCTGCAGATTTGACGATCCCAGTACAGGAAGCCGAAACCACTAGCACCCAAGTGGCTGAACAAATTCAAACTACACAAGAACCAGAACCCACTGCTCCAATTGTACCTAGCAGCCCTCCGCCTGTTCCTGTGACCACTCCTACTGATGCGGTTGAAAAAGCCAAAGCGGATGCGGCAGCCAAAGCAAAACAGCAAGCTGAGGCAAAAGCCAAAGCGGATGCAGCAGAAAAGGTAAAAGCCAAAGCGGATGCAGCAGAAAAGGCAAAGCAACAAGCCGATGCAAAAGCCAAAGCGGATGCAGCAGCCAAGGCAAAACAACAAGCCGATACAAAAGCTAAAGCGGATGCAGCAGCCAAAGCAAAACAGCAGGCCGATGCAAAAGCCAAAGCAGATGCAGAAAAGGCAAAACAACAAGCCGATACAAAAGCTAAAGCGGATGCAGCAGCCAAGGCAAAACAGCAGGCAGATACAAAAGCCAAAGCGGATGCAGCAGAAAAGGCAAAACAACAAGCTGAGGCAAAAGCCAAAGCAGATGCGGCAGCCAAAGCAAAACAGCAGGCAGATGCAAAGGCTAAAGCAGAAGCTGATGCCAAACGAAAGGCTGAGGCAGATGCCGAAGCAAAAGCCTCGGCTGCCAAGCAAGCTGCTGAAGAGGCTGCGCAGAAAAAAGCCGATGCTAAAAAAATTGCATCAACAGCAAAACGTGATTTTGAACAAAAGATCCATCGCACTTGGGATATTCCAATGGGATCATCTGGCAAAAAAGCAACTGCTCGTGTCACCTTGACTGATAGCGGCGCAGTTGCATCCGTGATTGTGAATGCAAGTGATCCAGATATAAAAGCCAGTGTTGAAGCTGCTGTTCGAGCAGCCGCACCTTACCCTATGCCTTCTGATCCAGATGCACGTCGTGAAGCAAGAAGCTTTACTTCAACTTTTACTGCTAAATAATATTTTGGTCATAATTACATGGTTTAAATGGATTTTAACCCTGTAACTATGCTAAATACTTTTATTCCACAAAAATGAACCGCACTCACAATACGACTATGGATATGAATCGCAAACATCTATTATCAATCGCCATCATTACTGCACTGAGTTCAGCTTTTGTTCCCCAAGCATTTGCGCAATTACATCTTGAAATTGCGAAGGCACCCGAACAAGCCCCTAAAATCGCGATTGTTCCCTTTGCCAATGATCAATCCATTTATCCTATTGTCGAAAATGATTTAAATCGCTCAGGGCGTTTTACCAGTGCCTCAAATAATCTACCTGTCACTGGTGGAATTGACCAGATTCAAACGGATGCATGGCAAGCTGCAGGTATTCCGTATGTAGTGGTAGGAAATATTAAACCTGCTGCCAACAATAGTTTTGAAGTGCATTACCAGCTTTATGATGTACAAAAAAAGCAATTTTTGCTCAATGAGCTTCTGACTGTACCTAGTTCACGTGTCCGTCAGGCTGCCCACATGATCAGTGATGCGATTTATCAGGCATTAACAGGCATTCAGGGTGACTTTAGTGGTCGTATTGCCTATGTGTTGCGTAACCCCGCTACGCCTGAGCAACGCTACACCTTACAAATTGCAGATACTGACGGCGAACAACCCAAAACCGTATTGTCTTCTCGTGATCCTATTCTTTCACCTGCATGGACACCTGACGCGAAAAAAATCGCTTATGTTTCATTTGAAACCAAACGTCCAGCAATTTATTTACAGGATTTGGCTACGGGTCAGCGTGAAGTTTTAGCAAGCTTTAAAGGTCTAAACGGCGCCCCAAGTTTCTCGCCCGACGGCAAATCTATGCTATTTACTGCATCTATGCACGGCAATCCAGAAGTCTATCAAATGAATCTGGAAACCCGCCAATTACAACGCATGACCAATGACAGTGCGATTGATACAGAAGCTCGCTATGCCCCGGATGGTAAATCCTTTATCTTTACCTCAGACCGTGGTGGTTCTGCTCAGATTTATCGTTATAGCTTTGATGATGCCTCAGTAAACCGTATTACATTCCGCGGTGCGTTTAATGCACGAGGAACTTTGAGTGCAGATGGAAAAAATATTGCATTGGTCCATCGCCCATCTGGTAGCAATTACAAAGTTGCGATTATGAATATTTCAACGGGTATTGTGAATATTTTAACGCCAACCAGTCTGGATGAATCACCAAGTTTTTCGCCAAATGGTCAAATGGTCGTTTACGCCACCCGTGAAGGTAATCGAGGTCTGCTCTCTGTCATGTCAACAGATGGACGTTTCCGCATGAATTTACCTAGTGAACAAGGTGAAGTTCGTGAACCAGCTTGGGCACCCAAATAACCATTAAACATTTTTATTTGTAACTGAATTACATGGAGATCACAATGAATGCCGTTAAACTATTCATTTTACCTGTATTAGCCACTGCTGTAATAATGACTGGCTGTGCTAGCCGCAAACCTGCTGCCGAAGTTCAGACAGGGAATAATCCAACTAGTGCTGGCACAGTAAATACTTCAGGTCTGAGTGATGACGCTGCATTAAGTGCGCAAAACTTAACAGGTGCATCATCTAAAGGGGTGACTGCTGCGAACCGTGCCGCATTGGCAAAACGCGTCGTTCACTTCGATTATGACAGTAGTGATTTATCTTCTGAAGATTATCAAACGCTACAGGCTCACGCACAGTTTCTCATGGCAAATGCGAACTCTCGCGTTGCACTGACTGGACATACTGATGAGCGTGGTACACGTGAATACAACATGGCGTTGGGTGAGCGTCGTGCCAAAGCTGTTCAAAGCTTCTTAATCACCAATGGTGTAAATCCACAACAATTAGAAGCGGTAAGCTATGGTAAAGAAATGCCAGTGAATCCGGGTCATGATGAAGCAGCATGGAAAGAAAACCGTCGTGTAGAAATTAACTACGAAGCCGTTCCACCTTTATTGAAATAAGCAGAAATTATGCTGAAAAAAATCGCTTAAAGTTTGAAACTTTAAGCGATTTTTTTCTGGGAATTTAAGAGGTTTGCTGTTCCTGCTCTGCCTGAGGCGGATGCATGGATTCAATCAAATCGTGTTTATTAAACTCTTTATATTCAGGTTTAGCTTCATACCCCTTCCACGCTTCATCTACAGACTCTTTTGAAATTTCGTCGAGACTAATCGGTTCATTTGGGGTTGGCATCGCACCGAAAGTTTTGGTCGTCATGCCTAGTCTCCTCTCATACTGTTTTTTACATCCTTATTGATATTCAACATAGCACGTTGCCCAACACTTGCAAGCATAAAATCGCAACAAATAAAGTCATATAATTTTTCTTTTAGATCGATCTCATCTACACTATAGCCATTTCTAAACAATCCCTTTTGATTTTGGAGTTTTCCTGTATGTCAAACCTGAATTTGACGCAATATTTACAACAACAATCAGGCCATTTGACACCTGAACTTGCTCAAGTGATTGAAACCATTGTTAGTACCTGTAATACCATTGATCAGGCACTACAAAAAGGTGCTTTAGCAGGAATTTTGGGCAGCGCAGGAAATGAAAATGTTCAAGGTGAAACCCAGAAAAAGTTAGATGTCATCTCAAATGACTATTTAATCGATGCATTAAAAGTACATCCGCATGTGGGTGGTTTGGCGTCTGAAGAACTAGATGACTTTACTCCTGCTCAGGAAAATGGCAAATATCTAGTTTTATTCGATCCACTTGATGGTTCAAGCAATATTGACATTAACATGTGTGTCGGTACGATCTTCTCTATTTTGCCTGCAAAAAATACAGTCACTCAGGCAACGGATTTCATGCAAGCTGGAACTGAACAAGTTGCAGCAGGTTATGTTTTGTATGGCCCATCTACTATGCTGGCGTTGACTGTGGGTAACGGAGTTGCATTCTTTACTTTTGATCCAGAAAGTCAGCAATTCATTCTGACGGCTGATCAAGTCGAAGTAAGTCAAGATACTCAAGAATTTGCAATCAATGCTTCTAACCAGCGTCATTGGGAACAACCTGTAAAACGTTACATTGATGAACTTCTTGCAGGTAAAACCTCAGTTCGTGCTAAAGACTTCAATATGCGCTGGGTGGCTTGTATGGTTGGAGATATTCATCGAATTTTATGTCGTGGCGGTATTTTCCTTTATCCATACGATTTAAAAGATCCGAAAAAAGCCGGTCGTTTACGTTTAATGTATGAGGCAAACCCGATGAGTATGCTAATTGAACAGGCTGGCGGCTCATCTACGACAGGTCGTGTGCGTATTTTAGAGATTCAACCCACTGAATTACATCAACGTGTACCGGTGATCATCGGCTCCAAAAATGAAGTCGAACGTGTTACCAGTTATCATTAATCACTCTTTATAACGATGATGCATCACAGCATCATCGTGGATTTTCTTTTATGTCCATTATTTTCCTTGAATCTAAAGACAACGCTAAAATTAAGCATTTGCGCAGTCTGATTGAGCAGCAAGCTTACCGAAAAAAACAACGTCAAACGGTGCTTGAAGGGACTCATCTGTGCCTGTCATGGTTACAGGAAAAAGGTAAACTTACTTCACTTTTTACCACTGAAGCAGCTTTAGAGCATCCAGACTTACAAGCCATTATTGAACAATATACAGGCGCTGTTTTTGTTATTAGTGAATCTTTATATAAAGATATCAGTACACTTGGAACCAGTCTGGCTTGCTTGGCAATCATTGATTTACCACAAAGTAGCAAAGCATTAGATTTTAAGGCAGACACACTTATCTTGGAAAATATTCAAGATCCAGGGAATGTTGGCACTCTTTTACGCTCCGCTGCTGCTGCCAATATTAAACAAATTATTTGTACCAAAGGATCAGCGTCACTATGGTCACCTCGCGTTTTACGTGCAGGAATGGGTGCCCATTTTAGTCTACATACCTATGAAAATATTGAACTCGAAACCCTACTTGATCAGTTCCAGATTCCCGTATTTGTCACAAGTTCACACCGCTCAACTAGCCTGTATTCACAAGATTTGACTGCACCTTGTGTCTGGATTCTGGGCAATGAAGGTCAAGGGGTTTCTGATTATGCCTTGGCTCATGCAAAGGCTGTGAGCATTCCTCAACCGGGGGGTCAAGAATCACTAAATGTGGCGATTGCAGGTTCAATTTGCTTCTTTGAAATGGTGCGTCAACGAATATAAAAACGTTAATTTATATTAAAGCCACTCGATCATTTGGAAAAATCATTTAAACTAGCAAAAATAACATCTTATATTGTCAACCTATTCTTTCTTTTTAGCGTTATATAAGTAGGTAACTGTAAAAAGGAAGAATGGGGATCGAATGACAGGATTTTCCATTTCTATGGACTTAGCGCCAAAGCAGTCTGGATCTAGAGTTGATAGTGTTCATGAGAATACGGTTGAACATCGCCTGAAGCTTTTTATGAACGAAGTCACAGGACGCGCGCTTGTTATGATGGAAAGTGCTACACAAGGGCAACAAGGGATTGCCATGGATTTAGTGCAAGAAGCCTTTATATCACTGCATAAATCTTATGCCGACAAAACCCTAGATGAATGGTATCCCCTGTTCTATACGATTTTAAATAATAAATTGCAGGACTGGCGACGCAAAGAAGCACGCCGTTCTAACCCTTTTTCTTTTTTTAAAAAGGTGAGTCTAGACAGTGATAATGATGAAGTTATTGAGATCGTTGATGAAACAACACTCAATCCTTCTGATTTTTTAAGTCAAGAAGTCACCATTGAAGAAATTCAGGAAGCCATTGCAGAACTTCCCCTACGTCAGCAGCAAGCATTTATGTTACGTGCATGGGAAGGTTTTGATACACAAACAACTGCACAGATTATGAATTGTAGCGAAGGGAGTGTAAAAACTCATTACCATCGTGCCATTCAGGGGCTTCGTACTGCTTTAGCTCATTTAAATCCATCTTTGGGAGGTTCATCAGATGAATCGAGATGATTTTACCAAGCAGGTAACGTCCAAGCTTGATGGACTTGCACGTCACCATAAGCATAAACCTCTGGTCATAGCCAACGTTTTGGATACGATCAAGCGAGAACCACGTTCTTTTTATAATATATGGAGAATGTCAGGTTTTGCTCTTGCTGCGGCTATTACTGGGTTTGTGATCTTGCCGAATAGCTTTGATGCTTCGGATCAACCACAGAATCAGGTGATTGCAAGTCCAAAACTTTCTCCGCAAATGGTGGAAGATCTGGAAATGCTGAGCGTTTTAGGTGAGGACAGAGTTTCCCATGGTAGCTAAAAAAATAGCTCTGGCACTCTGTGCGCTCGGTTTTTTACAAACCAGTTTTGCTGGATTTGAGCGCTTTTGGATATTTTCAAAAAGTGCAGATACTCAGGTGAATGAAACATGGAACACCTTGTCTGAAAATGAACAACGGGCCTTGATCAAACGGTATGAATCTTTAAAAGATGCACCAAAAGACCAGAACGTTGATTTGCAACAACGGATGGACTGGTTTACTCAGCTACCTGAACAAGAAAAGGAAAAAATGCGGGATGCTTGGCAAAAAATGAGCACTCAGGAGCGTAATGATTTACGTAAACGTATGCAAAAAGCTCCCTTGGAAGAACGTGCAGCGATACGTGAAGAATATATCGAAAAATATTTAACGCCCTGATGTATGTTCATAAAAAACCAGTCTTAAAGACTGGTTTTTATTGGTTAAATTTTATTGCCGCGTAAAGAATGATAATAAATCTGATTACGTCCTAATTTTTTAGCACGATATAAAGCTTGGTCAGCATAAGAAAGTAACTCTTGTTGATCGATGTTGGCCTCTCCCCGATAAACGGTAATGCCCAAGCTAATAGTGATTTGATGAGAAATTAATGACTTTTCATGAGGAATTTCAAGTTTTTCGATAGATTTATAAATATTGGATGCCACTGCATAAGCCCCTTGCGCGTCGGTTTCTGGTAATAGCACTACGAATTCTTCTCCACCATAGCGGGCCACAAAATCCATATGTCGAATCGAGTTTTTAATCGCTTTTGCCAAACTAGCAATCACATGGTCTCCCATTTGATGACCATAAAAATCATTATAGTTTTTGAAAAAATCGATATCGATAAATAAAATTCCTAGCGAGCTATTGTCCCTTCGCGCCTGTAAATAGAACACATCCAGCATTTCATCAAACGTCCTGCGGTTGGAAAGTTGGGTCAATCCATCGTGCTGACTCAGATGCAAGAATTCAGAAGCATGAATTCTTTGAATATTTTCATTAATTTCAGCCAGTTTCGCATTTAAAAATAACATCCGCTCCTTAGATACCAACATTGAACTAATCGCGAATCCTAATAAACAACTTCCAATCAACGCTCTGGTTAAAATGACAAGATGAAAATGAATATTAAAAATTGAAAGCCAAGCCAAAGTGATAAGGGCTGAAACCATTCCTACCATCATCATATGAAAAGGTTTTAAGCCACTTAAAATAAAACCCAGCATATAAATAAATGAAATCAACAGCATAGCCTGATTTTTGAGCGCTTCACTTTGAACTGTCATCATCAAAATTGAAGTCAAAACAATTGCCCAAAGTACGATGACACAAACTACTTTATAAAAGTAGGGTTTTAAAGATGGCGTTTTGGCAAAGGCAAAATAGGTTAGCAAACATACTGCACCATTGACCACACTCAAAATACAACGTGTGAAATCCGAAACAAAATACTGCTCCTCGATGACCATATAATCGCCAGGAACAGTGAACAGCATAAAAATAATGTAGGTGACGAGGCCACTCCAAAAAAATTGAATGGTATTCAATCGTGTACGTTCAATATGCATCTTCCAGAACTGCTTTTCCAAGACCTTGGGTAAAGCACGATTGGTATGTTTTTCACGTACATGTGAAAGTTGTTCAATTTCTTCTTTTGTCCTATGAAGCTCGTCAAGGTTGTATTTGTAATCCATTACACCCTGCAAGAATTTATCCTTATTTGAATAAAAATAGCACAATTATTTTGAATTTTATCAAACTGTTTTAAGTTTTTATCCGTAAAACTGGTTACCATTTTGAGCGTATATGGATTATCATCGGTTTTATTTTTCAGTTTGAATCGCCTTGGATACTATTACTCTTCTTCAGCCCGATGACTGGCATGCTCATTTACGTGATGGTTTAGCCCTACAACGTACTGTTCCCGATTTAGCTCGACAATTCGCCCGCGCAATCTGTATGCCTAATTTGGTTCCGCCCGTAAAAACGGTCGAAGAGGCTAATGCTTATCGCGAACGCATTATGGCGTATGTACCTGAAGGAATAAACTTTGATCCGCGTATGGTATTGTATTTTACTGATCATACACCTCCTGATGAAGTCCGTAAAATTAAAGCTTCTGAACATGTAAACGCGATTAAACTGTATCCAGCGGGCGCCACCACTAATTCAGACAATGGTGTCAGCGATATACGTAAAGTGTATGCTGTGATTGAACAACTGGAAGAACATCAGGTTCCATTGTTACTACACGGTGAAGTCACTCACAATCACGTTGATATCTTTGATCGTGAAAAACGCTTTCTTGACGAAGTGTTATCGCCATTATTAAAACAATTTCCAAAACTTAAACTGGTACTAGAACACATTACGACCAGTGAAGCTGCTCATTTTGTGCTTGAACATGATCGCAACGTTGCAGCGACTATTACCCCACAGCATTTGTTATTTAATCGGAATGATATGCTGGTCGGCGGAATTAAACCGCATTTTTATTGCTTACCCATTTTAAAACGTCAAACTCACCAACAAACGCTGATTGAAGTCGCTACAAGTGGCAATCCTAAATTCTTTTTAGGTACCGATAGCGCACCGCATTCTAAAAATGCAAAAGAAAATGCATGTGGTTGCGCTGGCTGTTATAGTGCACCGACAGCAATTGAGCTGTATGCACAAGCCTTTGATCAAGTGGGTAAACTTGAGCGACTTGAGGGTTTTGCCAGTCACTTTGGGGCTGATTTTTATGGTTTACCGCGTAATACATCTACTATTACGCTGGTCAAAGAAGAACATACCATTCCAGAACAACTGGAATATTTGGATGGTGAAAAGATTATTCCACTGTATGCAGGTAAAACTCTTCAATGGAGGAAAGTGTGAACCAACAAATCAACGCTCAACCTCTTATAGGACAGCGTTTCCGTGGTTTCTTACCTGTTGTGGTCGATGTTGAAACAGCAGGTTTTAATTCACAAACAGATGCTTTACTCGAAATTGCATGTATTCCCATCATTTATAATGAGGCTGGAGATTTTGTACCGGGCGAAGCGTATCATGCTCATATCAATCCATTTGAAGGAGCGAATCTAGACAGAAGATCTCTGGATTTTATTGGCATTGACCCTTTTAATCCGATGCGTGTAGCTATGGCTGAAGATGAAAAAACAGCTTTGCGCCGTATTTTTAAATCGATCAATGATGTTCGTCGCCAACAGCATTGTACTCATGCAGTGTTGGTGGGTCATAATGCTCATTTTGATCTTGGTTTTTTACAAGCAGCGATTGCACGTACATCAACCAAAAATCAAAATCCATTTCATAGCTTCTCCGTGTTTGATACGGTGACTTTAAGTGCTGTTATGTTTGGTCAGACTGTTTTGGCAAAAGCTTGTATACAAGCTGGGATTGAGTTTGACGGTAAAGAAGCCCATTCGGCTTTGTATGACACGCAGAAGACAGCTGAACTGTTTTGTTATATTTTGAACAAACTCGCCCCCTATTTACTAGACACTTTGCCGGCGGATTCTTAAGATACCGCCCTCTTCCACATCCCTATCGCCGAAAGGCTAGAAACAGCACTTTTTTTCAAAGCGGTAGTGGTGTTCGCCCGTATAGAGACATTATATTTTCAAAATAAAACCAATAGTGTAAACAACAAACAAATTAAACATTACATCTCTTCATTTTTTATTCAGAACAAATCATGTAAATTAGAATTCATATGATGTTTGTTGCATTGATCTTCATCTTAAAATTTTTATAGGTCATTTATGAATATTCTTTTTATTCATGGTATGAATCAACAACACTATACAGCCCAATCACTTAGGCAGCGCTGGTTAAACATTTTTAAACAAGGGCTTTCGTTGACGCATTTACCTTATAATGCTGAAACTACACATTTAAGTTTTCCATTTTATGGAGATTTACTTACCCAAAGCCACTTAAGTAATACGCTTGATTTAGAAGCTTTTTTGCCAAAAACATTCATGCATTTACATTTTCCGCTACATTTATATAAAACCCCTCAACCCGTACAAGAACATAAAGAGTATTCCATTCCACCGCTTTCCACTCAGGAAGCTTCACTACGTTCACGTTTATACGAAGAAGCATTTCTAATTAAAGATAAGACCCTTAGAGAATTTATGATTTTATTGGATCATTTTCCAAAACTTCATGAAAGCTTGATTCATGAGTTTCTAGTAGAAATGTATTGTTATTTGTCCAATACTAAATTTATGCAAGATGTTCATTTGCGTATCCTAAAGAAAATCAAAAAAGATGAAGAACTTATCGTTATTGGTCATTCCTTGGGCTCCGTGATTGCCTATAATTTATTACAGCAAATCCAATATCCTATAAAAATAAAACGATTTATAACTTTAGCTTCGCCTCTGGCCTTTCGTATTATTCAGGAAAAAATTACCCACCCAATTTCTCGCCCTAAGAACCTGCAAGGCGACTGGTTTAATTTTTATTCAAAAGATGATTTTCTTACTGCTTTTCCATTAAATGCAACACCGTTTAATTTCACTCCACCTATCATCAACCAAGAAATTTCCACTACAGTCGACCATCCACATGAAATAGCAGGATATTTACGGCATCCCGATGTATTAAAAAGGATTCTTGAAATGACTATTCCAAATGAACAACTTAGCTTTTAAAGTTCCCTCATATCCATATATTATGCTTTAATTTTAATCACTTAAATTTAATCTTCTGCGCTTGTGCATGAAATTATTTGACACATTTATTAAATAAACCTAATATACGCCCACCTCTGAAACGTCCCTATCGTCTAGAGGCCTAGGACATCGCCCTTTCACGGCGGTAACCGGGGTTCGAATCCCCGTAGGGACGCCATATCTTAAAATTCTTTTCTATTTCTCTTGTATTTATTGGCTATTGTTTGTCTGCCTCCAGATTGCACATTTTTAATTTTTCTCTACAATAGCGCGCTTCTCCATTTTGATCGTGACGTTGTGTATGCAACCATCTGAATCTTCAAATATAGCCTCATCCAATGATTCTGCACCTTTAAAACGGGCAATGAGTACGCGCCATTTGGTCATGCTTTCTTTGGGCGGTGCAATTGGTACAGGCCTTTTTTTAGGCTCAGGTGAAGTGATTTCACAAACAGGTCCTATTGGAGCAATCCTTGCCTATATACTCGGTGGACTGATCGCCTATATGGTGATGTTGTGCTTGGGTGAATTGGCTGTTCACATGCCGGTTTCTGGATCTTTTGGGGCATATGCTGCCAAATATATTGGGCCTGCTAGTGGCTATATGGTGTCTTGGTTATACTGGCTAACATGGACGGCTACATTAGGAACAGAGTTTACTGCTGCGGCTCTACTCATGCAGGAATGGTTTCCTCATATTTCAATGTGGATCTGGACTCTTATTTTTGCAGCAACAATTTTTATACTCAATCTAAGTTCAACTAAAATTTTTGCTGAGTCTGAGTTCTGGCTATCATTGGTTAAAGTTATCACAGTGATCAGTTTCATTATATTAGGCTTAATGGCTATCGTGGGTCTAATTTCCTTTCATGGCTCTGAAACAGCCCCTTTATTTAGTAATTTGACAGCACAAGGCTGGTTCCCTCAGGGACTTATGCCAATTTTTGCAACCATGCTCATTGTGAATTTTGCTTTTTCTGGTACAGAACTCATTGGGGTTGCGGCAGGAGAAACCAAGAATCCTGCGGATAATGTACCTAAAGCGATTAATGCCGCGATCTGGCGATTACTAATTTTCTTTGTCGGCACCATCGTTGTCATTAGTGCATTATTGCCATTTGAACAGGCAGGCTTAGGTAGCCATAGTGTAAGTAATAGTCCGTTTGTCACGGTATTCAATTATATTGGTATCCCTTATGCTGATGATATTATTCGTTTTGTAATTATTACCGCATTACTCTCAGCGGCAAATTCAGGTTTATATGCTGCATCACGAATGATGTGGTCAC
Source organism: Acinetobacter sp. S54 (assembly GCF_016624945.1). Classification (GTDB taxonomy): domain Bacteria; phylum Pseudomonadota; class Gammaproteobacteria; order Pseudomonadales; family Moraxellaceae; genus Acinetobacter. Next base: position 28,523 of record NZ_JACVUI010000018.1, read on the forward strand.
TTTCCTCACAACAACATTTACCACGTGTTTTTTCCACGCTTACTAAAAGTGGTACCCCGATAATTGCCTTGATTGTCACTATGTTTGGTGCACTTCCAGGGTTATTATCTGAACAATTCGCCCCTGAAACTATTTTCAAAAATTTATTAGGTGTGGCTGCATTTACCATGGTCGTAGTTTGGATGAGTATTTGTTTAAGCCAATTTAATTTTAGAAGGCAATGGTATAAAACAGGACATACTGTTCAGGATTTAAAATTTGCAGCTCCGCTTTTCCCAATCATCCCAATTTTAGGCTTCTTGTTTTGTCTAATTACTTGTTTAAGTATGGCAGCAGATCCTGAAATGCTCGCAGGCTTTATTGGCTGTCTTATTTTTATTGCACTATGCTATCTCAGCCATTTTATATTTTACCGTAATCCCAAGAATTAAACTCTATTAACTTCATTTTTCTAGCAAAAGTGTAGCAAATCGCTACACTTTTTTTCTTTGGATGGCTGGCATATCCAGAGATCTCAATGCTACATTCAAATCAAGCATAAGAATAATTGATACGATGACAATGAAACTAATTTTTATACACGGTGCGCAACAACAGAGCTTTAATGCCCAAGGCTTACAAGACCATTGGTTAAATATTTTTCAGCTTGGTTTAACAAATCTCGATGTTCAAATTCCACTTCAAAATCTAAACTTGGCTTTTCCGTATTATGGTGATTTAATCCATCAACATACACTGGCTCAACTTGAAATGCCTTTAGATGCTTTTATGCCACAAGCATGGCAGGATTGGCATTTACCTTATTTGCAAAATCATGAACCACAACAGATTGATCAGGATCAAAAATTAATTCCTCTACTGGCAAAACATCATGAAGAGCTCTCTTTTACGTCGCGATTATATTTGTTCTCACATCTAGCAAAAGATCATGTATTGCGCGAATTTGTAATGCTACTCAACAAATTTCCCAAACTACATGAAAATATGTTGCATCGTTATATTCTGGAAGTCTATCTATATCTCGCCAATCCAGACTTTATGAATGATGTCCACAAACGTGTACTTGAGTCTTTTGATGAAGACGAAGAATACATCATCGTGGCGCATTCGCTAGGAACGGTAATCGCTTATAATCTATTACAACAACTTTCAAAGAAAATAAAAATTCGACGATTTATTACCCTCGCCTCTCCACTTGCTTTTCGAGTCGTACAATCCAGACTGAACCGTCCAGTTGAACAACTGGACGTATTGCAGGGAGATTGGCATAATTTTTATTCACATGAAGATTATTTAACCACTTTCCCACTGGATCATAGTTTTTTCAATTTTCAACCCTCGATTATTAATCAGGGTATTTCTACTTTTGCACATAAACCTCATGAAATTGTGGGTTATTTACAGCACCCTTTAGTGGTACAAAGTATTATTGAATCGATTTGTCCCAATGAAGCGTTACGACTTGATCCTGAACAAGTAGGTTAAATCTCTTTATTCAATTTAAAGATTTGTACTAAAGATCATCGTTACGATGGAGTATACAACACGAAACCTTGCCCTCGACAAAACGCAGCCAAGGCCAAACCTGATTGTTTAGCCATGTGAATAGCCAAACTGGTCGGTGCTGAAATACAAGCCAATAGTGCTATGTTGAGTTGAGTACATTTTCGTACTAACTCATAACTGGCTCGACTGGTCATGAGTACAAACCCAGTTGTTACATCTAGCTGATGCTGAGCCATATACCCAAGCAATTTATCCAGTGCATTATGCCGGCCTACATCTTCAAACAAGATTATAATTTCACCCTTTACAACCCATGCTGCCGCATGTGCACCACCAGTCAATGCAGTAATTTTTTGCTGCGTGTTTAAGTGTAAAACTGCATTTGGAATATCCTTTAACCACTCAGATAAAAAATTTGTGGTGACGGGCTTCAGATCTTGATGCAATTGCTGCAAACTTTCTATCCCACACAGCCCACACCCGGTTGGCCCTATCATGGCACGACGATGCATCTTCAACGCGGAAAAGGCACGAGATGAAATTGTCATTTCGACGTGTACACCCAGTTCATTTTCTACAACATCTAGCGCATAAAGTTCACCCAAATGTTGCAAGATGCCCTCAGATAAACTAAACCCTTTGGCAAAGAATTCTAGATGAGTGGGAGTTGCCATCATAACTGCATGTGAAATTTCATTATAAACCAGCGCTACTGGAATTTCCTGTACCACATCATCTTGTTGCTGTCCCAGAAAGGTACCCTGACTGTAGCGTTGAACGGTCAAATGCTCATAACCTAATGATGATTGTAAAATATCATCCATCATCTTTTTCCTTATAAGAAAATGGCGCATTTGACGCGCCATTTTCACATGAATAGAGAACTAACTCACTTTCGCTGTAGAAATGATTTGATCTGCTTTTTCAGGATCAACCTCTGCCGCGAGATTAAAATGTTCAGGCGCCTGCCCCGCATGCAAAATAACTGGCACACTTTTAGAGGCCGGAATCTTGGCATATTTATCATGACTACTCAGTGCCACAAGTGGATTAGTTTCAGGATAATAAGCGGCCAAACTACCCCGTGGAATGTTATATGGCACGATACGGAAACTATGTACGATGCGCTTTACCCCATCCGAATAAATACTTTCGATATCGATCCATTGATCTGGCTGAAAACCCGCTGCCTGAATATCCTGCTCATTCATAAATAACACACGGCGCTGTCCATATACCCCACGATAACGATCATCTAAACCATATAAAGTCGTATTGTATTGGTCATGCGAGCGTGTAGTCATTAACGTATAAACTTTGGATTGAGTATAAGCATTAGCATACTGGTGTTCTTTATCTGCATAAACTTCAGATATCGGAGTAATTAAAAATTGTGCTTTGCCGCTTGGTGTATTCCAGACATGCTGATTGGCTGGATGTTCTAGATGAAAACCACCAGGTTGATAAACACGCTGATTAAAATCATGAAAATCATCAAACACTTCGGAAATAGCGTCACGAATACGATCATAACTTTCGATATACCAGCGCCATTTGATTTTGCTTTCTGGCAAAGTCGCTTCTGCTATTCGAGCAATAATATCTGGTTCAGACAATAAATCTGAAGAAATAGGTTCATTTCGTCCTGCCGATAAATGCACATTACTCATAGAGTCTTCGACAGAAATCGATTGTGGCCCATGCTTTTGAAGATCAACTTCGGTACGTCCTAGACATGGCAACATCAGTGCATCTTGCCCACAAACCAAATGACTTCGATTCATTTTAGTGGTGATATGTACCGTCAATTTACATGTACGCAATGCTTGCTGTGTATATTCGGTATCAGGGGTCGCAACTGCAAAATTACCGCCTAAACCAATAAAGACTTTAACTCGACCTTCCGCCATTGCCTGAATGGTTTCCACCACGCCCATTCCATTTTCACGTGGAGATTGAATCCCGAACACCCGATCAATATTATCCAGCATTTTAGGACTTGGCAGTTCATTAATGCCCATAGTTCTGTCGCCCTGAACATTACTATGACCGCGTATAGGTGCCAATCCAGCACCGGGACGACCAATATGTCCTCGGGCCAACATTAGATTGGCCAACATATGAACATTGGCTGTACCATGACGATGTTGAGTGATTCCCATACCCCAACAAAAAATAGCACGTTTCGATTCAAGATAAAGCTTAGCTAATGCTTCTAAATTTTCAGGGCTTAGTCCAGTATGTGGATGAATCTCTGACCATGAGGTATTTTGAATTTCTGCCATCATCTCATTAAAGCCAAGGGTATTCATCGCAATAAAAGAGCGGTCAAATACACTTTCTTGGCCTTTGATCGCAGCGCTTTGATCCCACTCGGCCAAATGTTTGAGCATACCAAACATAATGGCATAGTCGCCTCCCACTTTGGGCTGGAAATAATAACGACTAATTGGGGTACTGCCATTCGTGATCATTTCCAGAGGTGCCTGCGGATCCTGAAAACGCTCTAAACCACGCTCTTTAAGTGGATTTATGGCAATAATAATTCCACCACGTTTAGAGACTTCACGCAAGGTCGCCAGCATTCGAGGATGGTTAGTGCCCGGATTATGTCCAAAACTGAAAACGGCATCGGCTTGATCGAAATCCTCCAATGTGACTGTCCCTTTACCTAAACCAATTGAATCCTTTAAACCTACACTGGTCGTTTCATGGCACATATTGGAACAATCAGGAAAATTATTGGTGCCATAACTGCGAACAAAAAGCTGATATAAAAAAGCTGCTTCATTACTGGCACGTCCAGACGTATAAAAAGCTGCTTCATTCGGGTCATCCAACGCCTGTAAATGCTTGGCAATGAGTAAAAAGGCCTCATCCCAGCTAATTGGAACGTATTTATCGGTTACGACATCATAACGCATGGGATCGGTAATGCGTCCCGCATCTTCGAGAAAGAAATCACTTTGCTCAGATAACCAACTCACTGTATGGGCTGCAAAAAATTCTGGGCTTACGCGTTTACTCGTTGCTTCAAAGGCAACGGCCTTTGCGCCATTTTCACAAAAATTAAAAGCATGTGCATTTTTCTTTTCTGGCCATGCACATCCAGGACAGTCAAAACCGGTTGGCTGATTAATATTAAGAAGAGAAATAGATCCTTTTTTAAAGGTTTCCTGACGTTTTAAATTTCGAGCGACGCTGAGTAATGCTCCCCAACCTCCAGCAGGTTGATCATAGGGTTCAATTCTTGCATAACCCTGATGTTCTTCTGGCGTTTGATTATCATGCTCCATCATTTCACCTGCTTTTTATCTATTTATCTTGTACTAGACGATTACATATTGAGTTAATTGTTGAATGACAGCATCGATATTTTAAACCGCCTGAAATTTGAATTTGTCAGCTCAATGCTTAACTTTAAAGCGTCTTGATCTTTGAATTAATATCTACTTTTCGGACACGATTTTCAACGGGTTATTACATAAATCCAAACACATCAAAATAAAAAAACTCCACCGAAGTGGAGTCTCAAAAATAACGCGATTGAAATTAAGCAGCGTTCTGTTTTTGTACAATGAGTGAACCCACTGAATAACCTGCGCCAAATGAACAAATGACGCCGTATTCACCAGCATCAACCTGATCACCTGTACGGTGCAAAGCAATAATCACGCCTGCTGATGAAGTGTTGGCAAATTCATCGAGAATAATCGGAGTACGCTCTGGCTCTGCTTCTTTACCTAAGACCAGTTTTGCAACCAGTTGATTCATATTGGCATTGGCCTGATGCAACCAGAAACGTTTAACATGGTCAGCAGGAATTTGCATTTTTTCCAATTGACCTGTAATAATTTTTGCGACTAAAGGACAGACATCCTTAAAGACTTTTCGACCATCCTGACGGAACTGTTTATCGTCACGGCTAGTGTCTTCACTGCCATTTAGAAAACCGAAATTGTTGCGAATATTGTTTGAGAACTGAGTAAATAGATGAATGTCTAAAATTTCAAAACCTTGTTTGGTTTCAGTCTCTTCAATAATTGAAGCTGTAGCGACATCTCCAAAAATAAAATGACAGTCCCGCGAACGATAATCCGTATGACCTGAAGTAATTTCAACATTCACCAAAAGTACACGGCGCGCACCCATTTTAATCGCGTCAAAAGCTTGTTTTAAACCAAAGGTTGCTGCTGAACATGCGACGTTCATATCATATGCATAACCTTGAATACCTAATGCCGACTGGATTTCAATGGCAACAGCAGGATAAGCACGTTGCATATTTGAACATGCCAAAATTACGACATCAATATCCTCTGGCCCTACCCCTGCATTTTGCATTGCTTGTTTTGCTGCAATAATGCCCCATTCTGCTTGTAATGAAAGCTCATCATCGCTGCGCTCACGTAAATGTGGACGCAAACGCGCTGGATCAAGCACACCAGATTTTTCAACCACATAACGACTCTTAACGCCAGAGGCCTTTTCAATAAAGTCAGCACTTGAACCGCGACGTTCTGGCAACTCACCTGCTGCTATTTTGTCTGCATTTTCACTGTTATAGCGTTCCACATAAGCATTAAGACTTTCAACCAGCTCTTCGTTGCTAATGGTTTCAGTCGGGTGGAAAAGACCTGTTCCAGTAATACGGATGCCCATGTAAAACTCCTTGTTAAGAATGCAAGTATTCTAACTGATTCCCAGTTTTTCCCATAGTTTTTGTAGCCGAGCGGGAGAAACTGGCATCTTGGTTTTCATCGGTTGAGAAAATAAGGAAATTCTAAATTCCTCAACCATAAAATATAAATCTTTCATTTGAGCCTGCTGTTTAAACTTAAACAGTTTATCCATCCACGGATCAATTTCGTTAATTGCAGCTTCGTCACGCTGCAAATTATTGGGTAAACGTTCCAGACGCATTAATAATGCTTTTAAATAGCGCGGATATTCAAGCCAAACCTCTGACGCACAGGTATAAACAAAATCACTGAGTTGCATTAAATCCAGTTGATCTTCAATATCATCAATACTACGACCAAAAATACCGGCATCTAGCATCATTAATTGGCGACGTATACTTTGCCACTGAATAAAAATATCTGAAATCACCTGAAGCGCTTGTTGTCCAAAGGTTAAAAACTTTTGCTTAACATGCTCTAACAACTGCTGAAATTCAGCTTCATGAACAGGTAGTTGTTCAACACTAAGTTGCAACGTCGCATATACCAGCATTTGTTCAAGTTTGGCTTTATCCCCTAAAGGAGAATAAGCCAAAGCCAATGGTTTAGAAATCTGTTTTTTTAACTGTCTGACCAAATCACCGAGTTGCATGTGTACTAAACGAATAATACCTTCACGATGCTGTCTGATCGCTTCAGCATGATCATTAAATGTCTGAATTACCACACCAGATTCATCTTTTTGCTCTAATTCGGCAAATACCTTGACTGGAACTAAAGCTTGATATTGCTTAACTATTACCCCTGTCACTTTTTGCGAGGCTTCAAAAACAAAACTTTCAGGGAAGTTTTTAAACTCACCTTGCATTTGTTTCACGGGTCGATGGGTTTCAGTCCGGCAACGGGCTTTTAACTCGGCCAGATCACGCCCTTTTTCAATGAATCGACCTTTTTCATCTACAACTACAATAAATGGCACCAAGTATTGATCAATTCGCTCAAACGAAAAATCTTTTTCAGTAATCTGTTCACCACGTAAAGCAAAAGCCAAGAACTTAAAAATATGCTGGTGCAGATGTGTAGCATCGACACTTTGCATGAGTTTTTTTGCGGTATCAGGAATCGGTACCAGATAACGACGTTTGTCCTTAGGTAAAGCTTTAAGTAAAGCTTCAATTAAATCCAGTCGCCATCCCGGAATTCCCCATGACCATAAATTTTCGTCCACTTGAGCCAAGGCTTGCACAGGAATTTTGACTGTTGCCCCATCTTGATCATGACTCGGGTCAAAACGATAAGTGGTCGCTAAACGTAAATCTCCATTGTGTAAATAATCAGGAAATTGTTGAGTCGTTGGACGATCACTTTGCCAAAGTGCATCATCTTCAACAAATAAATAACGCGGCTGTTTAGGTTCAATAGTTGCGCGCCAATCTTCAAAACTACTTCGACTTGCAATGTCCGCGGGGACACGTTCTGCGTAAAATTGATAAATGGTTTCTTCATCCACCACCAAATCACGGCGGCGTAATTTATCTTCAACCCGTTCTACTTCTTCAAGTTTGAGTAAATTATGCTTTAAAAATGGCGGCATGATCCCCAGATGACCTGTCGTCAACGCATCTCTGAGAAAGATTTCACGTGCCGCTGGATGATCAACCTTTTCAAAATTAATTAATCGTTTTGGCTCAATAATGAGTCCAAACAAAGAAATTTGAGCATAAGCATTTACGATGCCTGCTTTTTTCGACCAATGGGGCTCATAATAATGATATTTCAACAAGTCACGCGCAGCCAGCAAAATCCATTCTGGATCAATTTTGGCCAATGTACGCAAATACACCTGAGAGGTTTCGACCATTTCAAAAGCCATAACCCAAGGAGTATTAGACTTATGTAAGGTACTAGCAGGAAATACTTTGGCTTTTTGCTGGCGTACAGCCATATAAATATTACGTTCATCCGTTTTATTGGCGACAAAGGACAATAGACCTGTTAATAAGGCACGATGTAGATTTTCATAACTGGCCTTTTTATCATTAAATGACAATTTAATACTTTGCGCCAAATCCACCAATTGAGAATGAGTTTGTTTCCATTCACGTAAACGTAACCAACTTAAAAAATGCTGACGGGCAAACTGCCGACGCTTATTTTCCGTTGCCAAGTCTGGATTATTTTGTACAGTATCCCAAAGTTTTAAATAAAACAAAAAGTCTGAATCTGCTTCACGAAACAAGGCATGTTTTTGATCGGCCTGCATTTGTTTGTCCGCTGGGCGCTCGCGTGGATCCTGCACGGCTAAGGCACTGACGACCACTAAAATTTCATTGAGTACACCGAAATGAGAGCCGCCAACAATCATACGAGCTAGACGCGGATCAATCGGCATTCGCGACATCATTTGCCCGACTTTGGTTAACTCATTTTTGCGCTCGCTCATGGCGCCTAATTCAACCAGAAGTTTGCGACCATCATTAACCAAACGATGATCAGGCGGTTCAATAAAATCAAACTCTTCAACCGTTCCCAAGCCTAAACTTTGCATTTGCAAAATAACTGAAGCCAGATTGGTACGCTTAATTTCGGGTTCGGTAAACTCAGGCCGACTCAGGAAATCTTCTTCACTATAAAGACGAATACAAACACCCGGTGCAATACGGCCACAACGCCCTTTACGTTGATTTGCCGCTGCTTGAGAAATGGCCTCAATCGGTAAGCGTTGAACCCGTGAGCGATAGCTATAGCGAGAAATACGCGCAAAACCACTGTCAATCACATAGCGAATATTTGGCACAGTCAAAGCAGTTTCAGCGACGTTGGTCGCAATGATAATGCGTCGGCCTTTGCCACTTGGACTAAAAATTTTCTGTTGTTCACCCAAGCCCAAACGCGCATACAACGGTAAAATTTCAGTATGACGTGGCCCATGTTTTTGCAAGGTTTCCTGTAACTCTCGAATTTCCTGTTCAGTACTAGAAAAAATCAGAATATCGGCATGTTCTGGATGACCTTTTTCCTCAGCATCAGCAAAGCATTCTTCTACCGCTTGAACCACAGCGCGTGGTAAATTTTCTTCAAAATCATCAAATTCATCGTCATCACTTCCGCCAATACTGAGTTCAGAAATTGGTCGATAACACACTTCAACTGGAAAGCTGCGCCCTTCTACTTCAAAAATCGGGGCATCATAAAAATATCGACTAAAACGGTTAACATCCAAAGTAGCTGACGTGACAATGACCTTTAAGTCTGGACGCTTTTTTAAAATCTGCTTGAGATAGCCCATAATGAAATCGATATTCAGCGAACGTTCATGCGCTTCATCGATAATAATCGTATCGTATTTATTAAGATAGCGATCATGACCAAGCTCGGCCAATAAAATACCGTCGGTCATTAACCGCACAATTGAATCATTTGAGCCCTGTTCATTAAAACGAACCTTAAAGCCAATCGATTCGCCTAGTTTTTCTCCCACTTCTTCAGCAATTCGTTGTGACACACTACGCGCAGCCAAGCGTCTAGGCTGAGTGTGACCAATCATTCCTGTTGCACCACGGCCAGCTAACATGGCAATCTGTGGCAACTGAGTCGTTTTACCCGAACCCGTTTCACCAGCCACAATAATCACTTGATGCTGCTGAATCGCTTCAATTAATCGATCAGCATATTGGGTTACAGGTAAATCCTGATTCAGTTTAATTTTTGGAAAACGCGCAATTCGAGCTTTAACTTGAGCATTCGATTTTTCAAATAATTGTTGGTACTGCTCTAAATTTTTTTCTTTACCCTTGCTTAGCCGATTTAAACGATGTCGATCACGCACCATAACCCATTGATTTACATCTAAACCACTCTGCACAGATAAAATTTCCTAATATTTTCAATATGTGTTCTATTTTACGTTGGATTGCAACATAACGAAAGCCATTCATTTTTTCTAGATTTGTTGTTTTTTACATTTTGCCCTTGAATTTTTTATCAATCACCTGCATGTTCTTATGCAAATCAAATTTAGAGGCTTTTGTCATTTTCAGATCATATTATTGCGCTGAAATGATAGACGCTAAAATGTGGTTAAGGCTTTTTTTGCAGCGTTATTAGTTTTTCCGATTCTAATCATGCAAAAATACCATTTCCTCAATAAAATAAAATTCTTTATGCTAAATCAGAATTTTACGTTTAAATATAAACCTCAGTCATGGAGAAAATGATGAGCTTAATTAATACAGAAGTTAAACCATTCACAGCTACTGCATATCATAACGGTCAATTTGTTGAAGTCTCTGAAGCAAACTTTAAAGGCAAATGGTCTGTTGTATTCTTCTATCCAGCTGACTTCACTTTTGTTTGCCCAACTGAACTTGGTGACCTTGCAGACAACTATGCTGAATTCCAAAAATTAGGTGTAGAAATCTACTCAGTTTCTACTGATACTCATTTCACGCACAAAGCATGGCATGATTCTTCTGAAGAAATCAAAAAAATCCAATATGTAATGGTGGGTGATCCAACGTGGACATTGGCTAAGAACTTTGATGTTCTTATCGAGTCTGCTGGTCTTGCTGACCGTGGTACTTTTGTCATCGATCCAGAAGGCAAAATCCAAATCGTTGAAATCAACGCTGGCGGTATCGGTCGTGACGCGCAAGAACTTCTTCGCAAAGTAAAAGCAGCTCAATACGTTCACGCTCATCCAGGTGAAGTTTGCCCAGCAAAATGGAAAGAAGGTGATGCCACTCTTGCTCCTTCAATCGATCTAGTTGGTAAAATCTAATTCTTAGATTTTAAAACCATCAGGAACCACCCTTTTGGGTGGTTCTTTCATTTTAAGTGATTAATTTATCATGAATTACACTTTTACAATTCTCATCTTTAGGCGCAGCATGAATTACATTAATGTTCAAATAAGCAGCACGATTTTTTCCTGTATGCTGCTTAGTCCAAAGGGAGAATTTTATGGAAAAACTGGTTGCCGTAACTTCCTGGAAATATAATGCGGCTTCACGTTATTTAAAGATTTTTTATAACAATGGCAAAGGGGAACTGTATCACCCAGTGCCAGAATTTATTTATGACAACTTGCTACGCTCACAAGACAAAACCGCTTTTGTGCAGAAATATTTAGAATTCGATTTACACTTTAGCCGAATGTCGATCTTCTAAAAATAATAAGATATTCAGCACGCTAAATATCGCTATTTAAGTCAGACAAAATGAAAATAATCTCTATATTTATTGTGGATTATTTTCCTTTACGCTGAGTATCAATTTTATGTCTTATTTTGCCACGACCATAAATAGCCCCGCACCAAATCCAATTGTTGTTGTCATAAAATCTGCATCCAGTTTAACCATATTTAAAAACTGTTTCACTTCCGCAGCATGTGAAATTACGTTATCTACCATCATTACGCCCCCGTTTTTACGGATGAGACGTTTAAGATCATGCCAATATGCTGGATAATAACTGCGCTCAGCATCTAATAAAATAAAGTCGAATGTAGTTGTGGCGTGTTGTAAATATTGGGCGGCATCCCCTGTCCAAAATTCAACAATATGATCCAGCTTAAAAGCCTGTATATGAGATTGGGCCTGTTGACTACGTTTTTCCTCTATCTCAAGTGTCACCACTTTAGCCTGTGTCGCCTGAGCCGCCTCGGCTAACCATAAAGTTGAGTAACCTGTGGATGTCCCAATTTCCAAAATAGTGCTAGGTCGTTGTGTACGAATCAACATAGAAATAAATTGCGCTGAATCAGGTTCGATATTTCTGAAACGTTGTATGCGATCAACCTGTTTGGCATCATGTTGCTGAAACTCATCATAAAGCTCTGATATACGCACTAAAAAATCATGATTTGGCATACACTTATCCTTTTAGTTTATTGTTCTAAACCTGATGCATAAAATTAAAACGGGGAACCAGTTGAGCATCAACTTCAACTGTTTCAATAAACATGGTTAAAGGCCGAACCCAGATCGAATAATCGCCATATAAACATTGATATACAACAAGCTCTTCTTCTGTTTCACTGTGTCTGGCGACATGCAAAACTTGATAAAGATTACCTTTATAATGCTGATAAATTCCTGTTTGTAGTTTCATGTCGATATTCCTTAGGCTTAAGGCTAACCATCTTATCTCATCTAATGATGTCATTTATATAACAAAGCTGCTTTAACTAATTATGAATCTTTAGAACGTGATTTTTACCACAACCAACCATTCAATAAACCGATCGAATTAATAAAAACATACTGTTTCCCCTATGCAACCTTTTACCGTATCATCCTCA
>NZ_JACVUI010000019.1 GCF_016624945.1 Acinetobacter sp. S54
TGAGGATGATACGGTAAAAGGTTGCATAGGGGAAACAGTATGTTTTTATTAGTTCGATCGGTTTTACCGAACAAACCTATATTTAATCTTTTTGTTCAATTCTAGAGGCCCGATTTTTAAGATTCATAGCCAAAACATAAGTTATTATCGCGAGTAAAGCAGCCACTAGACTCAATCCCCAACATAATAACTGAACTATTTCAGAAAGTTGCTGAGCTTGATTCGCTTGTTTTTGAACACTTTGTGCTATTGGTGTTACAGCTTTTCCATAGATTTGCTGTTGCATTATCCAAAGCTGTTCTGGTTTAAAACCATATTCCATAAAATGAGGGTCTACTCGTTCCGAGCGAATCAAATTGGAGATATAAGGCAATGCTGCGTCTTTATCTACAGGTCGATGCAATAATGCAGTCTGTGCCAGAAGATAATCTTTTACTGGATTGGGCGCATCCGAATCTTTCAAATCATCGGCAATTTGGCTTTGTTGAATAGTCTTATCATAAGCAACCAAATCTTCGTAAGCCTTACTTTCATCGCTCTTGGCATCGTACTGCAAATAGGTTAAACCTGACCAAATCAGAATAAAGCCGATTAACCAAGCAACAAAACGCAAAATGAGTGAACGGAAGCGAACCTGAAAAAATTTAAATTTTTTTAAAATTCGAACAAAAATAAAAGCAGCAAAGAATGCCACAAAAAGCTTTAAAATCAGCCAGCCAAACCATGACAACAGACTAGTAAAATAGTCAGGTTGCTGATGAATCAACAGTTCATTGCCTATTGCAACAGGAATATGTAATTGTTCAATTTGTTGACTGAGATCAAAAAAACTATAAACCAGCGTTTGCTGAGTAAATGACGCAGCTAAAGCAATCATAAAAATCACAGTTGCTGTCAGACTCAACAAGATTACCCGATGTTGGCGCGTCTTTAACTGGCTTAATCGGGAATCTATCGATTGAACATTCGCTGGATAATTTTCAACGGGTGACAATCTACTCTCCTCAGGCTTTGAATAGGTTAGCCTTCATGCTCTTACTTATTTGAAGAAGTATCATGACTCGACTCAATCACGAGCTGATTCAGATTTTCCTGAAGTAAACGTAATCTTGTTGCAGCCTCATCACGTTTTTGCATGCCTTCTTTTTGAATCTGAATAACATCATTCACTGTCTTAATGAGGGTATTTTGTACATGTTCAAGTGTTTCGATATCTATTACAGAGCGTTGATTGGCTTTCGCTGTATCAACCGAATTTTGATGCAACAAATCCGCATTACGACGTAGCAGATCATTAGTTGCATCATCTATACTCTTAGCCAATTGCACGCTGTTTTTTTGTTCCTGTAAGGAAATTGCCAAACTAATTTGGTTTTTCCATGCCGGTAAAGTAATATTTTTGATCGCATAAAATTTATCCACTAACATTAAATTATTGGACTGAATAATACGAATCATAGGTAAAGTTTGCATGGCTGATTGCTGAAGAACTTGCAAATCACTCACTCGTTTTTCCAGATTATTGGCCAGATGATTTAAATCATAAATTTGCTGTGTGCTTTGTTGATCTTGCTCTTTTTGACTCAGCTGTGAAATTTGTTGCTGAATTTCCTGCTGCTTGATCTTACCGGCAGCAACATGAATCCCCAGTTGTTTGTATTCATCTTGCACGGCATCAAACATATGATCCAACGTATTGACACGAGTTTTTAAACCTGTCTGAGAGCGTTCAATCTCTTTGACCAAAACATCGATTTGTTCTTTTGTGGTATTAAAATGTTGGTCAAAGTTCTGTTTCGCTCCTTTAATTTTATTGAGCAATCCCCCTAAAATTGGAATTGATGATCCTTTAGACTTGTTTAAAATACTGGATGTATTTAGCTGCTGCGCAACTTGAACTACTTCATTTAATTTTTGGCCAGTCGTATCAAGATCTTTATTTTGAACCAGATTGAGTAACTCATCGGTATAGCTTGAAGTTTTAGTGGCAATGTCCTTACCATACTCTGAGACACTGCTAGGTGTCATGTCGGCTAGTGCCTGATGCGCATCCAGCACTTGAGCAAAATCCTCTGATTTCAGCCCTAATTCTTTTAAATTCAGACGCTCAAACTCGTATTTCTGCAATTCTGTTGATTGCTCGACTAATCCATTTTTATTGTCAGATTCAAGTTTTGACATCATTCCGCCCTATTTTTCTCTAATGATTTTTTTAAAGTATTCATCAATTTTTCACGGCTAAGATCCAGTTTCTGCAGTTCAGTAACCGAATACGTTTGCATGCTTTGCTTTAGATGATATTGCCATGCTGGAATTAACACTTGTTGTGCCTCTTTAAACCGATCAAGTAAAGTAAAAGAAAGTTGTTGAGCCAACTGCATCTGTGTAATTGCAATATCATTACTCGCTTGTAAAGTTTGTAACGTGTTTATTTTTTTAGATAATCTTTCCGCAAAATTATCCAGTGGGTGTTGTTGCTTGATAAAGGCAGGATATTCGATTAAGAATTCTTGTGCCGCCACAATGTATTTTGCCATTTGTTCACGGAGACCCAATACCTGTTGGACACGCGCCTGTGACTTTTGAATCTCAACCTGTAAACGCTGGCTCAAAAAGCTAGCCTCATTAATTAAACGTTCCAGTTCATTTAAATAATGAAGCTGCCCATGATCATATTCAATATCAATGCCTAACCATTTTTGCAGTCCATTAAACTTACGTTTTTTTAGCACTTTACTCGATTGTGCCAACTTCTCAATTAATTGAGAAATGATCTGACTCAGTTGGTGATTCAGTTTAGGATCAACGCCATTTAACAAGACAGATTGAGACTGAATAAGTTGATCCGCATAATGATTGAGCTGATACTGATCTTCCAGTATAGGCACTAGATCATTACGTTTAATTGCCAATAGTACTTTTGGATCAATCTCAATCTGATCCAGCGGAATCAATGAATTAAACTGAGTCATAATCAACCAATAGTTTTTCTCAACTCATCATATGCACAAATTACTTGGGTGCAAAGTCTATTTTTATATCAACATGATGATTTTATGTTAAATCTTAATGTTCTAATCAGCTCAAATCACTTGGAAAATACTAAATTACAGATATTTTCCTTCACGTTCAGGCTGATAAATGACTTTTTCAATTTTAATCTTCATTAATTGGCCATCAGGCTGCGGCCATTCAATCGTTTGCCCTTCCGTAAGCCCTAAGATCGCAGCCCCTATAGGAGCCAAAATATTAACCTGACTCTTATCACCTGTAAAATCATGCGGATAAACCAGCGTAACTTCAACTGACTGAGTAGATGGCGCAATGGTAATACTCACTCTTGAGTTCATACTCACCACATTGGCTGGGATTTGATCGGGATCGACCACGTCTGCCCGCGCTAGTTCATTTTCTAAATGTTGCATCGTTGCGGTTTCAGTATTTTGATGTTCAAGCATCGTTTCCAGACGGTGTAGGTCCTGAGACGAAATAATAATATTGGGCTGTTTCATTTATAAATTCCTTAAATTTATAGATTTTCCAAAATAAATCACGTAAATATAATCTTATCGTTATATCAGAATTTAGTTCTGATTTTTAAATATTCACGTATAAAAAAAGCTCCCTTGAGGGAGCTTCTTCTCAAGCAAATAACTTAGTTAGCATATACAGGGAATTTTGCACATACTGCTTCAACTTTGGCTTTCACATCAGCGATTACGTTTTCATCACCTTTGCTATCCAATACATCAGCAATCCAGCCAGCCAAATCACGTACTTCAGCTTCACCAAAACCGCGAGTTGTTACTGCTGGTGTACCAATACGAATACCAGAAGTCACAAATGGAGAACGTGGATCGTTTGGAACTGCATTTTTATTTACAGTGATATTAGCATTACCTAACCATGCATCAGCATCTTTACCCGTAATGTCTTGTTTAATTAAAGACAATAAGAATAAATGATTATCTGTACCACCAGAAACGATATCGTAACCGCGGCCACTCAATACTTCTGCCATCGCTTGGGCATTTTTGACCACTTGTTGCTGGTAAGTTTTGTACTCAGGCGCCATCGCTTCTTTAAAACATACTGCTTTGGCTGCAATTGCATGAACCAGTGGGCCACCCTGATTGCCTGGGAATACAGCAGATTGAAGTTTTTTCTCGATTTCTTCATTTGCCTTAGCAAGAATCAAACCAGAACGTGGGCCACGAAGTGTTTTATGAGTAGTGGTGGTAGTAACATCAGCAATTTGAACTGGGCTTGGGTATACACCCGCAGCAACCAAACCAGCTACATGAGCCATATCAACAAACAAATAAGCACCGACTTTATCTGCAATATCACGGAAACGTTGCCAATCAACAACACGACTGTAGGCAGAAAAACCAGCCACGATCATACGTGGTTTATGTTCTAAAGCTAAACGCTCAACTTCTTCATAATCAATTTCGCCAGTTTCTGGGTTTAAACCGTACTGAATGGCATTGTAGGTTTTACCAGAGAAGTTAACTTTAGCACCATGTGTCAAGTGACCACCATGTGCAAGACTCATTCCTAATACAGTATCGCCAGCATTTAATAAAGCTAAATATACCGCTGAGTTTGCTTGTGAACCGGCATGGGGTTGAACATTAGCATAATCAGCACCAAAAAGTTCTTTAGCACGGTCAATCGCCAATTGTTCAATCACATCTACATATTCGCAACCGCCATAATAGCGTTTGCCTGGATAACCTTCTGCATATTTATTAGTCAGTTTTGATCCTTGCGCTTCCATCACCGCAGGAGAGCAATAGTTTTCAGATGCAATTAGCTCAATATGCGCTTCTTGGCGCGCATCTTCAGCGTCAATTGCTTTGGCTAATTCTGGATCAAATTCAGAAAGAGAAATGTTGGCAAACATTAGCGAGGGTCCTATGAATTAGGGCTTTTAAGCCGTGCTAAGATTGGGCGCTATTGTAGCATGAACTTTAAGATTAAGCAGAATGAACTTTACTCAGTTTTAAATAAAAATGGCTCATGTTAGTTATATGAGCCACGCATCATAAAAATAATGATTATTTGGACAGCATCGTCCCTACGTCTTGCACAATATTGCCAATATTTAATGTATAAGCAGTACCATGATCCCATTTCACTGTACTACTGTCATCTGTATTGTATTGAATAACTGTTCCTTTTTCTTGAGCGGAACCAACCAATGTGTTAGTGGCTATTCGTGGTACAGTGGTGTCATAGCTTCCCTGATAAATCGTCACCGGCGTCGTTACTTTCACAGTTAAAGGCTGACCATCCTTACTAGTAAAATTTTTCACAGTGGGAATATTAAGGAAATTATCCTGAGTACGCCCATAACCATTTAAGCTTCCAGTTGATTGAGCATATAAGGTCATATTAAGTCCGAACGCATTAGCAATATCGCCTGAACATTCAGTCTCTGCATATTTTTCAGCAATCTGCGCTGTCGGGTCTTTAAACACCTGAGTATATTTAAAATCTGGATTTGGGTTGCGCAATCCTGCGGTAATTAATGCAGTAAAGGTATCGAGACTTGCATATACAGGAATCTGTGTAGTCGCAGGTTGATTTGCTACTGAGGCTTCACCTAAAGTTAAAATTAGATCAAGGTTAGATGCAGGCGCTACAGCAACGGTCCCCTTATAATCCAGTTTGGCACGGGATGCATATTGGGCAGCGCCTAATGCCGCTTGCCCCCCTTGTGAATGTCCTACGGTGACCCATTTATTATTTACTTTACTACCCAAATAATTGCGTGCAGCAACAACCGCATCAGTGATTGAAAAAGCTTCACTTTTTACATTTAAAAATGGATGCAATTCCTGCCCGCTAGGTTCTCCCAAACCTTCATAATCAGGGGCTACTACCACATAACCTTTCGCCAATAACTGGGCAATCATACCTTTAATATCAGTATCCATTGCGGTTCGACTGGGTGCGCATTTATCAGCAACGCCTGTTGTGCCATGAGCCCAAGCAACAATAGGCCACCCGCCGACTGGTGGAGCTCCTTTAGGTGTGAAAATTAATGCTGTTGCTTGAACTTCGCTATTGTTAATGCCCAACATTTTATAAGTCATGACCAGACTTTCACCCGCAATTGTACTCATGTCGGTTATGCTATAACTATCCGTACGAACAACTGGGTTTTGAATATTATTTTCTGGAATATCTGAGGGAGGATTAAAAACATCATCCCAGTCATTATCATCATTACAGGCTGATAAAAATATACTTAGACTAAGAGTACAGACTGTGAGCAACGTCTTTTTCATTTTTCTTATCCTTTTGAAGGTATTCAACATTCTTGTTGTTTTGCATGGCAATGCAATTTATAAATTATGCCCTTTTTAACAATAGAAACAAGACAGTTATACAAAGTGAAACATAACATTCATGAATACAATTGAATCTTTTCACAATTTATCAGGAATGCTACATTTAACTTTTGATGTAGTACCGAGATTATTCATTTAATGACTGCAATTATTCTGGACACCGAAACCCATACTCTCAATGGTTTACCTATCGAAATTGCTTATGCACCTATAGACGTTCATGCGGGTAAATTAAGTCTGGATAAAACTCAGCTATTTGACCAACTCTATCAGGTCAATCAGCCGATTTCCTATGCAGCAATGGCTGTACACCATATTCTTGAGTCCGATCTTGTCGATCAACCTTTATATACCTCTTTTGTCTTACCTGCTGATACCACTTATATTATTGGACATAATGTCGATTATGATATGAATGCGATTGCCCGATGTGGTGTAGAAACACAAGATATTAAGGCAATTTGCACCTTAGCTCTTGCACGAAAAGTTTGGCCTCAAGCAGATGCGCATAATATCTCTGCTTTAATTTATCTCATCTCGCGAGGTAGTGACAAAGCGAGGGAACTACTTAAAGGCGCGCATCGTGCTGATGCAGACATTATTTTAACTGCCAATATCCTGATGCATATTGTTCATCATCTTAATATTAATGATATTGAAGAGCTTTATCAGGCTTCGGAACAGGCACGTATTCCCACTAAAATTAACTTTGGTAAACACAAGGGCACCTTGATTTCCGATTTACCCCATGATTATATAAATTGGCTATTGCGTCAGGAAGAACTTGACCCCTACCTCAAAAAAGCGTTAGAGAAGACCGCAATCTAAAACTAATTTTTTGATTTATAAGTTATTTCATATTAATGTAATTTTCTCGTTTTATGGTATTCCCAATTTATAAAATGGATAAATTGGGGATGTCTCATTATTATAAAACTGCGCAAGGACATACGGCTCTCGAAAACCGTCAGTTAAACCTAAATGTCAGACAGCGCCGATTACTCCTTTTAATTGGTACTGAGGATTTTAATAAGTTAAGTGATCAATTCAGAGAAAAAATAGCATCGCCTGAATTATTATATCAACTTGAAGAGATGGGACTGATTCAGTTCGATACACAGGCAACATCTTTATCATCGCTAACGACCGAGTTCAATGATCAATCGTCAGAGAGGTCTGATGCCATACAATCTGATGTAACTCCTGATGAAACATCCTTAATGGCTCAAATTAATTCAAGCCAAGAATACCCAATCAATATTGATACTATTCAAAACGTGCAACCACAACTAGAACCTTTATCCGTTATGGCATTTGATGAAGTAAAAACATTAATGGCAGAAACATTATCTAGTTATTGTGGACTATTGGCACGACAACTTTTAGAACAAATTAAGAGTGCCTCGAATATTAAACAACTTAAAATCTGTCAAATGCAATGGATCACTCATTTACAGGAAACTCGTATTCCACCACAGCAGCTTAATCAGCAATTACAACAGGTGAATTTTGCTTTACAACATCTTCAACTCAACCCATAAAACCAATTAATTCATCGGTTAAATCGAAAAATAAAAAAATATACCGATCTTTTAAAACTCTGCCTGTTATATGCGGGATGACTGTATCGTTCAACATTTTGCGGTAATTACGACTAAAGACTTAACTCTTTTTCTCTAATCCAAAGTATTATAGATACATATAGTAAATATGATATATTTCTCTACGTTATATCAGTTTAGCCCTTTAGCTCACTTCGGTGGGCTTTTTTTATGCGATTTTAAAAGATTTAAACAAAAATTTGATGTTCATTTAGTCTCTTTAACAAGTTTAAGCTTATAAAATAAAAGAGTAACTGTGTTTCACAGCTACTCTTCTTGTAATCAAGCTTGCATATAAAATTTTTTAATATCAGCCTATTTTATAACCCTACCCCTGTACAATGAGGACTCGTACTTGCATCAATAGCCGCCGTATCAAGCGTTATGCCTGTTTTTGCGGGCATTTTAGCCTGAATAAAATTGTAGACTTGTAGATTACGACAGACAATCGCCTGGGTATGCGTTGCATTCAGAACAGGATCAAGTACAACATCGGGTGAACCCAACGTGTCTTTTAAATTGGAAACCAATGCCTGCGTTACAGGGTATGGAACGTTAGTATCTGCTGTACCTTGAACGATGTAAACGGGTTTATCTATACGTTTAGTGCCGGGTTGATTCGCCGTCAAAAAGGTTTGAACCGTTTGATTTGTTTTAAAATTATTGGTATCCAGACCAGGATAATCCATGACTTTTTTGTCAGGATTATCCGTCATGAATTTAATAATATCGGTTTTAAACTTTTCAATCAGACTTAAACTTGCATCGTCATTATCTAAGCAAAGTCCATTTTCGCCCGTCGTTCCCTCGGCAAACTCAGCCAAAGGTTTTGCTCTTTCCTGAAAAATATCTCGATAATTAAATTGTGTGTCGTATGCTTTGATACCAACGCCTGTAAGCGCAGCATAGGCAAGCAAAGTTGCATAAGAATCTACCGACACACGATTGGCTAACGGGACATTGGCAGTTATTTCTTTCTTCTCTATATCGGCCAATGCCGCCGGCGCTACCTCTAAAATAATTTTACCCAAACTCGATGCTGGCGCTCCTGCAACCGCACCTAAATATGTTGCATCGTTATTTGCATATTCAGCAGTACCTAAGGAAGCTTGCCCTCCTTGCGACTGACCGACAGACATCCATGTTCCATTGAGCTGACTACCATAATGATCCTTGGCTGCCTTAACTGCTGCAATTGCAGATTTAGCCTCACTTCCTAAATTAAGATACGGATGAATTCCTGGTGTTCCTAACCCTTCATAATCAGGTGCAATAACGACATAACCTGCTGCTAAAAGAGTGTCCGCCAAAATTTTAAATCGTGGATTGATGGTCGTATTGCTCGGTGCACAGCTATCACCCACCCCAACCGTGCCATGTTCCCAAACGACAACGCGATAACCATCAGCAGGCTGAGTAATTTTTGGAAACATCACCATTGCCGTCGCCTTGGCAGTTTTGCCCAGAACATTGACCATGTTATACGTCATTACTTTAACAGATGCAGCGCCTGTAACCTGATCCTTGTTATAAGTCGTCTCTGAAATATAGGTTTGTTCTGGATTGACTCCAATATAGTCATCATTACTATCATTACATGCACTTAAGAATAATGTCGTAGCTGAAAATGCCAATGCTAAGGCAATTTTTGACCGTTTCATAAAATATCCTTTTTATGTTTTTTAAGTTTTAGTTTGCATACTCTGCTATGCAAGATTATTTATGCACAAAAAAAGTGCTCTGCATAGAACACTTTTTAACTGGATGGTCAAAATTATATTTTAAAATAGATAAGCCAGAAAAATACCCAAAAATAGAATCACGCCTACCCAACGATTATGCCGAAATGCCCAGAAGCATAACTGAGGATCACGAGTTTTGGTTTTTGACCATTGATAAATATAATCAGCAGCAACCAATAATAAAGCGACCAGTCCCCATGGATACAAAATATCGGCAAGGTATAAAGATGTACCAATTAACACAAGACTTAAAAACTGTAGGAGCGAAATGATTTCAATATCATATTTACCAAAAAGAATCGCAGTGGATTTCACACCAATTTTTAAATCATATTCACGATCTGTAATCGCATATTGTGTATCAAAGGCAACTGTCCAACATAAATTTCCAAAATAAAGTAACCAACATGTCCAATCTAGTGGCTTACCCAATGCCGTAAATGACATCGGAATCCCCCATGAAAATGCCATACCCAATACCACTTGGGGTAAGTGGGTGTAACGTTTCATAAAGGGATAAACAAACGCTAAGCCTAGAGCACCAAAAGCACAATAAAAAGTTGCAATTGGCAAAAAAAACAGCATACACGCACTGGCTGCGACCAAAATTAAAAACACGGCTATCGCTTCTTTGGGCCGAATAATACCTGTAGCCAGTGGTCTGGTTTTAGTTCGCTCAACATGACCATCTACTTCGCGATCAGCAAAATCATTAATAGCACAGCCTGCTGCGCGCATAAAAATCGTACCAAACACAAACGCGAAGAGAATATGTAATGGAGGAATCCCTTCAGCCGCAATCCATAATGCCCACATGGTTGGCCAGAAAACCAGCTCAGTCCCAATTGGTTTATCAAAACGACATAAATAATAATAGGCTTCTAAACGTTGTCGCCAAGTGATGGATTGCACTGCTGCCATGGCTTACCCCTGCTCAATTTGCTTCTGGATAAAGTTTTCAAATGTTGTGAGAAATGTTTCTTGGACAATAAATTTACAACCATGCCACACATAACAACTTTGTCGAGTCCAACCATCCTCCAGATAAATTACTCGACGTTCACAGGCTGGGTTTGTGCGCTGAAATAAAAATTTGCCAATGGGTTTTGTACCAATATGCTGAAAGATTCTGGCTTTTTTTTGTAGGCTTAAAATCGGAAATATACTTTTTGCTTTAACCCAAGGCTGGGTCTCGCAGCCATACAGTAAACTTTCACGCACCCATGCTGTATGCGCATGCGGCATTTTCATCCATTTACTATCAATAAAACTGAGACGCTGAAAATGTTCTTTAGTCGGTTCAACTTGAAATTGACCCGAAGCTAAATCTGTCAATTGTTGAGTTAGCGAGCCTGATGCATACAACCATTTCTTTAATTCAGGAGTTAAAATTTTTTCCTGCTTAAGTCTGGATTGTAGGGTTTGCATAACACACTCACTTTGATCAGAACGCATAGTTTAACCGAATTTTTGTCTCGATAATGCGGCGATTTTCAGCAACATTCTTTTATTCATAAATTTGTAATAAATTTCACCATTTGAGAAAAAATTAATATATTATATAGGGCATTTATCGCAGGCATAGTTTAAGACCATTATGATGAATGACAAATTCAGATTTATTTTGCTTTATGGTGGAATATTCTGGGGCTGTGGTTTTACTATTTTAATGTTGCTTTATCGCTATTTCTTTTTGAATCAACCAAGCCTACCCATTACTGCTTTTGGTGTTTATTTTAGTATTTGCTTTATCGCAGGACTAGTATGGGGAAGTTTAGTACATCATGATATTCAAAAGAAAATAGTCAGCTAATTACTGTTCAAAAAAGTGTAAAAGCCAGTTTTTAAACTGGCTTTTGTGTGGTTGGATTATGAAAAATCAGACAGATGCAGCTAGTTTAGCGGGCACACCACTATGAAAACGAAATACATCATCCGTTGACAAAATTAAGTTTTTTTCAACGTCCCGAATATGTGCAATTCGCTGCTGAATATCTTCTTCTGGATGTTTCATCTTAGCCGTAGTTGCAACTTCCATTGCCAAAGCCAGATAGTCTTCAAAATGGCGGGACTCTGATTTCAGCAAATAACGATAGTAACGCCCAAGTTCATCATCCACTAAAGGTGCCAATGCATAAAAACGCTCGCAGGAACGAGCTTCTACAAATGCCCCGACAATCATGACATCAATCAATGCTTCAGGTTCATACGTTCGGATCTCTTTACGTAAGCCACCTGCGTAACGTCCTGCACTAACTGCTTTCCATTCCTGTCCACGTTTTTTCATAAACTCAAGCACTTGCTCGTAATGCAGCATTTCCTCACGAACTAATTGCGCTAGTTTCACCTGCAAATCAGTAAAAAAACTGTAACGGAACATCAGGTTCATGGCCGTTCCTGCTGCTTTTTTTTCACAATTTGCATGGTCTTGCATCAACAAATCAAGATGATTTATGGCTTCATCTAACCACGCTTGAGGAGTTCTACAACCTAAAAATACAATGACAGGCTGCATTAATTCATCATAGTTGGGATTTGACATTTATAAACTCTTATCTTGCTGCCTGAATCGCGGTTTTCATTAGTTGTACAGCTTGAGCTAAACCAACAAAGATACTCTCTGCAATTATCGAATGACCAATATTCAGTTCATGAATTTGAGGAATTGCAGCAATTGGGGCAACATTGTCCAGATTAAGGCCATGTCCTGCATTAACAATTAAGCCTTTGCTGGCCGCATATTCTGCACCCTGAATAATGCGCTCAAGTTCAGCACGTTGTGCTTGCTCATTTTCTGCATCGGCATAAGCCCCCGTATGCAGCTCAATCGTGGGTGCACCACAAGCAATAGCAGCATCAATTTGCGCCAAATCTGCATCAATAAATAAAGATACTTCACAACCAATTTCAGCGAGAGCCTGAGTAGCCGCTTTAATCTTCTCTAGTTGACCAACCACATCAAGACCACCTTCAGTTGTCACTTCCTGACGGCGCTCAGGCACAAAGCAAACATGTTGTGGTTTAATCTCTTTGGCAAATTGAACCATTTCCTCAGTTACAGCCATTTCCAAATTCATATGAGTGTTTAACAAGGGTCGCATACGGCGCACATCATCATCTTGTATATGCCGACGATCTTCGCGCAAATGCAAGGTAATACCCTCTGCACCTGCCTGTTCACAGACCAACGCCGCCTGAACTGGATCTGGATAAGTTGTACCTCGCGCCTGTCTCAATGTCGCAACGTGATCAATATTCACACCAAGCAAAGCAGCCATAGATAAATCCTGAGAGCAAAAAATTAAGAATGTGATTGTGTACTTTGTATCCAGAGTTGACGACTTTTTAGAGGCCGATCACCCAACAAAGATGTAATCATTTGACGGTATAGTTTACCTAATAATTGCAATTGTTCAGCAGAAAATTCTTCGCCCTCTACATAATTATGCATGCAACAAATTAGCTCACCCATTAGCGTGGCAGAACTACGACTCGCAACAGGCAAAAAACCTTCTGTTGTCTGAAATTGATAAGACATTAATGTACTAATAGGTTGCTGGTTACAATCCACATGAAAATCGACCGCATAGCCCAATTCTTGCAATAAAGCATGTTCAAACTGACGTAGAATTTGTCTTAAAAATAAAGCAGGCTGTGGATGTGAAGACAAAAGCTGCAACTGTGCCAATGTTTTCTGATATTGACTAAACGTTTGTGGCATCGCTTCTTCTAATGGGCATAAACGTAACAGGATTTCATTTAAGTAAAATCCTGCAAAAAAAGCGTCACCATGAAAAAAAACTGGATGATTTAAAATCTCAAGCTTAGTGAAATTTTTCAAATCACCTTTGCCTGTCGCTTGTAAAGTAATAGGTTGATATTGAGGGGGAGGTGTTTGCCTGAGAATCCCGTCCATACGACCATATTCTTCAGTAAACAGATGCACGATGTGGCTTTTTTCCCGATATTTTCGATGATGAACCAAATAGCCATGAATCACTTCATTACGCATAGACGAAGTTAATCATCCTTTTTTTGTTGGTCTTTATCATCATCACCATCTGGAATAACTGCCTCTACTACAGCAGCCGTACCTTTCACTACAGCTTTGGTGGTTCCATAAGCGACCTTTACGGGGACAGTCACAATTTTGGTGATACATCCCTGTAGCATTAACACACAGGCTAAAACACCAACACATCGCATTATGACTGTCATTACTTATTCTCTATCCACGTATATTTTAAATATCACTGTAACCTAGACTCTTGAGCGCACGTTCGTCATCAGACCAGCCGCCTTTGACTTTCACCCAAAGTGTCAGCATGATTTTCTGCTCAAACATTTTTTCCATATCAGTGCGTGCTTCCATGCCAATACGCTTGAGTTTTGCACCTTTTTCACCAATTACAATGGCTTTCTGTCCAGCACGTTCCACGAAAATGGTTGCATCAATGTAGGTACAGGCGGGTTTTAAACGACCTGTCTTTTCATTAATGGTTTCTTCTTCCGTTTTAAACGACTCAATTTGTACTGTTAAATCATAAGGCAATTCTTCACCAAGCTGACGCATGATTTTTTCACGAATAATTTCACTTGCCAAAAAACGCTCAGAACGATCTGTAATTTGATCTAGCGAATAAAGTGGTGGCTGAAAAGGCAAATATTTCTCAATGGTGTCACGTAAGTGATCCAGATTCGCACCACGTAATGCAGATACAGGCACAATTTCAGCAAAATTCATCAATTTTGCACGCTCACGAATAAGCGGTAAAGCTTCATTCTTATTTTCAAACGTATCTAACTTATTAATGACAAGAATGACTGGCATTTCTGCATTTTTAAGCTTTTCCAAAACCAATTCATCATTTTGAGTCCATTTTTGTGCATCTACAACGAATAAAACCAAATTGACATCACGCAATGCCGAATGCGCTGCACGGTTCATCATTTTATTGATGGCGCGGACTTCTTTTTTATGCATTCCTGGAGTATCAACAAATACCGCCTGAGACTTTTCACGTGAATCGATTCCTACAATCTTATGACGTGTGGTTTGTGGTTTACGTGAAGTAATCGATAGCTTTTGACCCAATAAATGGTTCATCAATGTGGATTTACCTACATTCGGTCGTCCAACAATCGCAACAAAGCCACTTCTAAAGTCAGCAGGAATGGTGACACCTTTGTCACTAAAGAATTGGTCAATCAGTTCATTGGCCTGACTTTCAGGATTTTCATTTGAATCTGGATTGACTTGATCAGAATGCATGGACATGCAGGCTATTGCTCCAATAACTTTAATATTTCTGCCGCCGCCGCCTGTTCAGCAAAACGTCGGCTTGAACCCTCACCTACAATATTAGGTAGCCCAGCTACCGAACATTGGACTTTAAAGTGCTGATGAGGGGCATCACCCTGAATATCTACAACCTCGTAAACAGGGAGAGGTTTTTTACGTGCTTGTAGATACTCTTGTAAACGCGATTTAGGATCTTTAAGCTGATCACTTGGCTCAATATGATCCAGATAAGGCGTATACCATTTTAAAACAATACTTTTCAGTAACTCTAAATCACCGCTATCCACATAGATTGCGCCAATGATGGCTTCGACTGTATCTGCTAATATCGATTCACGATGATGACCACCCGATTTTAATTCACCTGTGCTTAATATTAAACACCGGCTAAGTTTCAAATCGTTTGCAATCTTGCCTAAAGCTTCCTGGCGTACTAGTGTAGCACGCATACGGGTAAGCCGACCCTCATTTTCATGCGGATAGGTCTGATATAAATAATTGGCAACAATCATGCCAAGTAATGAATCACCTAAAAACTCAAGGCGCTCATAATTGTATTTGTGACTGACAGATCGGTGTGTTAAAGCAAGCTGAAGTAACTCAGCTTGCTGAAACTGATAACCAATCCTGCTCGGTAATCGAGGATCACTTAGCTTGGACTGACCTTTGATCAAAATTTTTCTCGAATGTTAGAACTAAATCAATATTCAATAAGAATGGTTTTCTTATTTCGTATTTCTTACTGACGTTTAGACCATCTTGAGTTGATACTTTAGCAATATCTTTGAAATGTAAATCTCGGATATTGTTCATTTCCAGACGCTGATTCATCTGAGTATCAAACTTAGCAGGTGTAATATCGGAAGGGCTACTTTTTACCAGCTCTTCAATCTGATTATTAATCACCCGGTCATCCCAATACGCTGGCCAGATTGCAACGGCAGCCTTGACTGCCATCGCAAATAAAATTACCCCAAATAAAATAGCTAAATACGAAGCGCCTTGCTGAGACTTACGCATTTGTAATATTCCTAATCGTGTTTTTAGTCAATTTTGCCGTTACGACTGAACGACGGAATTTTAAAGCCCGGCTCTTTATGCATCCAGATATAAAAAGCACGACCTGTTAAATTTTCCTCAGGAACAAATCCCCAGAAACGGCTATCTGCACTTTGGTCACGGTTATCGCCCATCGCAAAATAATGCCCTTTCGGAACAGTCACTTCCCAATATAAACCATCTTGATTCGAATATTTACCATTTTCTATATAATTGATAAATGGTGCCTGACGAGCGATATTTACGCCTTCAAGCTCACGCATGGTAAAAGTATGATCACCTAAGGTTTCTTTATGATAAATCGACGTTGGCGTATCTAAAATATCTTTTTCACGATGAAACTCAGTAGCAACTTTAGGGACTTTCTGACCATTAATTGATAATTGCCCATGATCATAAACAATATGATCGCCTGGCAAACCTACCACACGTTTAATATAGCTAATGCTAGGTTGCGGTGGATAACGAAAAACGATCACATCACCGCGCTCAGGTTCACCAACATTAATAATTTTCTTATTAATGATAGGTAAACGCACACCATAGTCAAACTTATTGACTAAGATAAAATCACCTGTTTCTAGCGTTGGAACCATCGAATCCGAAGGAATATTAAATGGCTCATACAAAAAAGACCGTAAAATTAATACAACTGCCAAAACAGGCCAAAAATCATATGCCCATGTAATCAGGAAATTTTCGTTCTCACGACCTTTGGTTGCACGTTGTTTGAATACCAATTTATCGAGTAACCATACGATAAAAAACAACAGCGTAACTGGAACGAGAATCAAATTAAAATCAAAATCCACAAAACCTCACTCGCAGCAACGCTGCTCGTTTTTCGACTGGGTAAAGCAATGCCTTCCCGCGCCTTATCTATCGACTTTTAATACAGCTAAAAACGCTTCTTGTGGGATTTCTACACTCCCCACCTGTTTCATGCGTTTCTTACCTTCTTTTTGTTTCGCAAGTAATTTCTTCTTACGTGATACGTCACCACCATAACATTTTGCCAATACGTTTTTACGCATGGCTTTTACAGTAGAACGGGCAATAACCTGCGCACCTATCGCCGCCTGAATCGCAACATCAAACATTTGACGTGGAATCAAGTCTTTCATCTTTTCAACTAATGCAATACCACGATGACGAGCATCTTGACGGTGACAGATCATGGCCAAGGCATCCACCTTTTCACCATTAATTAATACATCAACCTTAACCAGAGATGAACTCTCAAAACGAACAAAGTTATAATCTAGCGAAGCGAAACCACGTGAACATGATTTCAACTTATCAAAGAAATCCATAACAACTTCGGCCATTGGAATTTCAAAAGTTAAGGAAACCTGATTTCCTAGAAACTTCATGTCTTTTTGGACGCCACGACGCTCGATACATAAAGTCATGACGTTACCTAAATATTCCTGCGGAACCAGAATATGACATTCGGCAATCGGTTCACGGAGGTCTTCGACCAAACTTCCATCTGGCATTTTTGAAGGACTATCGATATAGATCGTATCGCCTTTTTTGGTAAGGGCTTCATACACTACGGTTGGTGCAGAACTAATCAGGTCCAGATCATACTCACGTTCTAAACGTTCTTGTACAATCTCCATATGTAGCATACCCAAAAAGCCACAACGGAAACCAAAGCCTAATGCATCGGAGCTCTCAGGTTCAAAGAACAACGCTGAGTCATTGATCTGTAATTTTTGTAAAGCTTCTCGGAACGGTTCAAAGTCACTGGCATCAATCGGGAATAAACCTGCATACACCTGCGGTTTAACTTTTTTGAAACCCGGTAAAGTTTTAACTTCAGGCGTTGAAGACAACGTAATTGTATCGCCTACAGGAGCCCCAAAAATATCTTTAATTCCTGCAATTACGAAACCTACCTCACCCGCTTCAAGGATATCGGTCTCGGTGTGTTTAGGATTAAATACCCCGACAGATGTTACAGGATGAATCTGGCCTGTAGATTTAACTAGCATCTTGTCGCCTTTACGGATACGACCCTGCTTGATCCGTACCAAAGACACCACACCTAAATAGTTATCAAACCACGAGTCGATAATTAAAGCCTGTAACGGTGCTTCACGATCACCTTCTGGAGGCGGGATCACATCGACTAAACGCTCGAGGACACCTTCAACTCCTAAACCTGTTTTTGCAGAACAAGTTGGTGCATCTGTGGCTTCAATCCCGATGATTTCTTCAATTTCATGAATAACGCGCTCAGGTTCTGCCTGCGGTAAATCAATTTTATTGAGAATGGGTAAAACTTCCAGACCTTGTTCAATCGCGGTATAACAATTGGCAACGGATTGCGCTTCTACGCCCTGCGCTGCATCTACCACTAGCAATGCACCCTCACAAGCAGCAAGCGAGCGAGAGACTTCATAGGAAAAGTCTACGTGTCCCGGGGTATCAATAAAGTTAAGCTGATATTCTTGACCATTCGGATGCGTGTAATAAAGCGTTACGGATGCAGCTTTAATGGTAATCCCGCGTTCGCGTTCAAGCTCCATTGAGTCCAAAACCTGAGCTTGCATTTCACGGTCTTGTAAACCACCACACATCTGAATAAAACGGTCAGCCAAAGTTGACTTACCATGGTCAATGTGAGCAATGATCGAGAAGTTACGAATATTTTTGATATCAACGGATTTTTTAGCCGACGCCATAGATTACTCTGAAAAAAAATACACCTTTAAATGCAATACTTCACACAGTATGCAAGATGTAAAAGGACTGTCCTAAATTGCTGCACAGTATAAGCAACCGCTGATTAAAAATATAGTGCGATCATTCTGCTTTTAAAACTATTCATTGAATTGCAACAAAATACAGCTCCAATTAATTTTAATTCCTAAAAAGAAGTCAATGTATGCTCAAGTTACAACAAACGTTCAACCGTAACTCATGGTAAAATCTATCGGATTAATATCTTTGGCTAAAGGCTGGTAAGTCTGTGTAAAGGTAGGTGACATACGTTTTGGTCGACCCGTACTGATCTCAACACACGCCCATTTGGTTTTTGCCACAAACAAAACAGTTTGATCCTTAGGCCGATAAAATACATATTGACGTGACAAATAGATGCTATCAATCGCATCTAGCCATGTACGAAGTATAATTTCTTCACCTGCAAAAGCTGCTTTTCGATATTGTACCTGATGCTCGACTGCGACCATAGCATGATTCATTTCAAGATATTCTTTCAGGCCCAACCCCAAAGCCTCGACATGTGCGGTGGCTACATCCTGCATCCATTGCACATACATCACATTATTCACATGTCCCAATTGATCGATGTGTTCAGGCTGTACCACTAGTTTTAAATCAAAAATCGCACTCATTCTTTATTCGTTCCAATTTCCATCCTCATACAGAGGCTACTCTTCACATTTATACTGTATCTTACTAGAAATATCCCATAAAAAAGCCACTTCGTTTAAAGTGGCTTATTCAACATTATAGCTAGGATTATTTGATTCGTAAGCCCAGCATAGCACGCTGTCCCTGACGAATAATTGACACTCGCGCTACCGTATTCTTTGGTAAAGCGGCTACGGTCTTAGCAAAATCATTGGCATTTAGAATCGCAGTGTTATTAATCTGAGTAATAACGTCACCAGAAATAATGTTTGATTGTGCAGCCAATCCTCCACGCGTGACATCCTGAACCAGAATGCCCCCGCGTACATCTAAACGTGATTGTTCCGCTGGTGTCAGGTTACGAATCGACATACCTAACACAGGACCATTTTGTTGTGCGGCTCGTTCAGAAGTAGCTGGTGTGTCATCTGGCGCAGTAGTTAAAGTCGCAGAAATACTACGAGGTTTACCGTCACGTAATATTTCTAACTGAATCGTTTGTTTTGGCATTGTCCGATTCAGATAGTTTAAAAGATCAGAGGTTCGTGAAATTGGAGAACCATTATATTTCATAATGATATCACCCGCTTTTAAACCTGCTTTAGCCGCGGGTGAATCTGGCGCAACCTGATTGATCAATGAACCTTCTGGACGCGGTAAGTTATAGGCATCGGCTAGGTTACGGTCAATATCCTGTAACATGACCCCTAGATAAGAACGCGTAACTTTTCCAGTGGTTTTAAGCTGTTGAACTACATCCATTGCCACATCGATTGGAATAGAAAATGACAAGCCCATATACCCGCCAGTACCACTAAAGATACGTGAATTAACCCCCACGACCTCACCACGCTGATTAAATAAAGGCCCACCGGAGTTGCCAGGATTAAGCGCTACATCGGTTTGAATAAATGGAACAGAGGTTTCACCTTGCATATTTCGTGATTTTGCGCTCACGATCCCAGCAGATGCCGAATAATCAAAGCCAAATGGTGAGCCGATTGCAAGCACAGGTTCACCTACTTTAAGCTGATCGACATTGCCTATTTTTAAAGCGGGATAACTTGTACCATCAACTTTGAGTAATGCCACATCGGTACGTTCATCACTACCAATAACTTTTGCATCAATTTCACGGCGATCCTGCAATGTAATAGTAATGCGTGATGCATCTTCAACTACATGGTGGTTCGTGAGTAAATAACCATCATTACTAATGAAAAAAGCACTGCCGTATCCGACTTTTTCCTGAGGAACCTGTTGTTGTGGAATGACGACCTGATTACCAAAAAAACGTTTTAAAATCTCTGGGACTTGTTGTTGTAACAACTCTTCCTGAGTCATTTTTTTTACAACATTGACACTGACCACAGCTGGGCTGACTTGTTCGACCAAACTGGAAAAATCAACAGGCGTTGCAGCATCCGCTTGTACAGCTGCCATAGTAAACACCATGGCATACATTCCATTTTGTAAATAGCGACTATTCATGTAGCACAAACTCACACACTAGTTTTAGGTTAGACCCAATTGTTTTAACACAACTTTTTCTCCATTTCCGTAATAATATGTTTATTATTCCAAGAATAAAAAATTGTGATTATTGCATTAAATTTTCCATATTAGGATCATTTAGACGTTCTAAAATTTGAAAGTTTATTGAAATTTCGATTTAGATTTAAGCATATCGAGTCTTGCCTTTTCTTAAAAAAAAGCGTGTTATTAGCAAACTTTTTGTAAATTAGCTGATGGACATGCCTGATTTAGACACAACTCATCATTTTGATGTGATTATTGTGGGCAGTGGCGGCGCTGGTTTAAGCCTTGCTTTGTCATTACCAAGTCATTACAACGTTGCGGTTTTAGCAAAATCTTCCCTGACAGAAGCCAGTACTTTTTATGCTCAGGGCGGTGTTGCCGCGGTTCTGGATGAAACAGATTCCATTCAACAGCATATTGATGACACGATGATTGCAGGAGCGCATTTATGTGAATTAGATGCGGTTAAACAAACAGTGGAAGGTGGTCGTCCATCGGTTGATTTTCTCCTCAATCATGGAGTTCAGTTTACTTTAGATGAAGAAGATCAACTTCATTTAACCCGTGAAGGGGGGCATTCACAGCGTCGTATTATTCATGCTGCAGATGCAACAGGTAAAGCGATTTCCACGACATTAGTGCAACGTGCCCGCGAACAAAAAAATCTGACTATATTTGAAAATTACGTCGCGATTGATGTTATTACACTGCATAAATTAGGTCATACGGACCAGAGTAATCGTGCAGTTGGCCTTTATGTACTGGATGAAAAAACTGAAAAAGTCCATACATTTCTAGCCCCCTTTACGGCCCTTGCCTGCGGTGGCGCAATGAAAGCCTATCTGTATACCTCAAATCCTGATATTGCGACTGGTGATGGCATTGCCATGGCTTATCGCGCAGGTTGTCGTGTGGCAAATATGGAATTTAATCAGTTCCATCCGACCTGCTTGTATCATCCACAGGCACGTTCATTTTTGATCACCGAAGCTATGCGTGGTGAAGGCGCCTATTTGCGTTTACCTGATGGTGAACGTTTTATGTTGCGATTCGATGAACGCGCCGAATTAGCACCCCGAGATATCGTCGCACGTGCGATTGACTATGAAATCAAGCGCTTGGGAATCCGTCATGTCTGGCTGGATATTACTCATAAACCCGCTGATTTTATTCAGGAACATTTTCCAACTCTTTATACGCGTTTACTTGAGTTGGGTATTGATATTACCAAAGATATGATTCCTGTCGTTCCTGCCGCGCATTATACTTGTGGCGGTGTGGTTGTGGATGAACACAGCCAAACGGATCTTGAGGGCCTATATGCAATTGGGGAAACATCTTATACGGGTTTACATGGGGCTAACCGCATGGCCAGTAACTCACTATTGGAATGTTTTGTTTACGGAATGAGCGCCGCACAGGATATCCAGCACAAATTTAATCATGGTTTTACATTACCCGATGTACCCAATTGGGATGAATCTCAGGTCACTGATGCTGATGAAGATGTGGTTATCCTACAAAACTGGGATGAATTACGTTCGACCATGTGGAATTATGTCGGCATTGTACGCACCACCAAACGGCTAGAACGTGCTTTACATCGCATCGAAATGTTAAAACGAGAAATTACTGAATATTATCAGGACTATCGTGTCAGTAAAAATCTGATTGAACTGCGAAATCTGGTACTGGTTTCAGAAATGATTGTACGGTGTGCAATGCAACGCAAAGAATCTCGTGGCTTACATTACACACTGGATTATCCAGAGCTGGGAAATGAGCTACGAAAAACTGTACTGACGCCTCCTACTTTTGAAGTAGAACAACCGTTAGTAAATGTAATTTAAGTCTAAAATTCTAAAAAGCCAATGCGCGAAAAAATGAATTATTTCGCGCATTTTTATATTTAAATATTCTATTTTAGATGGTTTAATGCATCCTCAAATACCTTTTCAGGGGTTTGCATCGCATCCAAACGCTTTACTCTTTCTGGATGGAGTTGATGTAACTCGTGATAACCTTGACGTACTCGCTCAAAAAAATCAACTTTTTCCTGCTCAAAACGATCCAAAGCTCCACGTTCGCGGGCGCGCGACATGCCTAGCTCAATCGGTGCATCCAGCCAGAACGTAATATCTGGCATTCGAGATACAAATGTTTGATTCAAAATATTGAGCTTTTCCTTGCTTAAACCTCGTCCAGCACATTGATAGGCATAGCTAGCATCGGTGAAACGATCACTCAATACTGTTTTCCCTGCATTGAGAGCGGGAATGACAACCTGTTCTAAATGTTGTGCCCGTGCTGCATAAATCAATAAGAGCTCTGTATCATGCGCCATTTTTTCTTCATGATTGACTGCTAGCAATAGATCACGAACTCTTTCAGCAAGTGGTGTGCCACCTGGTTCACGGGTCAATACAATCTGTTCCCCCTGCCGTTCAAAATACTCATAAATCTTGCGAATGAGCGTAGTTTTTCCTACACCTTCCGTGCCTTCAAAGCTAATGAACATTTTAACTCCCTAGTTTTTTGACCTTAACACGGATAAATAATCCTGAACTGCCTGATTATGCGCTTGCAGGGTTGCACTAAACTTGTGTCCACCATTGCCTGTAGCAACAAAATAAATATTGTCAGATTGATCGGGATGCATAGCGGCTTCAATCGCTTTTTTCCCTGGCATGGCAATGGGTGTAGGGGGCAAGCCCGACATGGTATAGGTATTATAAGGCGTCGGTGTACGCAAATCCTGTCGACTAATTTTACCTTGGTAGTTGTCACCCATTCCATAAATAACAGTTGGATCAGTCTGTAAACGCATTCCTAATTTTAAACGGCGTACAAATACCCCTGAAACTTGCTCAAGCTCACGATCCAAACTGGTTTCTTTTTCGATAATAGATGCCATGATCAAAGCTTCATATTTATTTTTATAAGGTAAATCTGCTGCTCGATTTTGCCATGCGGTATCCAATGCTTTCATCTGATGTTGATACAGATCCGACAGGATTTTTTTATCAGTTTCACCTTTAGAAAAGAAATATGTGTTTGGTGCAAACAAACCTTCAGGATGTGAATACGGCAACCCCAGTTCTTTTGCTATTTGCTCTTGCGGTAAATTAACCACGGATTTAGTCACATACGGATCTTTTTTCAAATTGGCAATCAATTGCTTGAAGGTCGTTCCTTCAATCACTTGAACCCGAATCATTTGTGCATTTTCCGCATTAGACAACATGCCTAATACCTGTCGAATGCTCATTCCCTGAGGAACTTCATATACCCCTGCTTTCATCGTGTCATGAATAAAAAATTTCTGATAAATTTTTAGAATTAACGGTATAGAAACCTGATTATCTCTCGCCAAACGCTCAATAAAATGAGAATACGTGTCTCCACTGGCAACCACCAATAATTCTTTTTTGCCTTTTACAGGATAGTCTTTAAAGAGATTGGTCCAAACGAGACTCACAACCCCAATACCTAAAATGCAAAGTGCCATGAGCCATTTTCTGTTTTTTTTAAAAAAGCCTATTTTGTTTGGAGGCTTTTTTTTATTTTTTGCTTTAGGCTTATTTGAAGGTTTTGACATATCAGTGAATCTGGTTCAGTTGAAGTGTATGAAAAAGATCTACACATATTTGAGAATCTAAAGGTTTTCCATCAAGATGGCTCACAGCTTTCATCGGATGCAGCGCATTACAAAAAAATAATGCCTGAATATTTTCCAGCTCATTCATATCGATAAAACCATGTGCGACAGGCACACCCATTTTTTCCATTCGAGATAAAATTTCGGCCCGCATCACGCCGTGCACGCCATTATAACGAAGTTCGGGCGTAATCCATGTATCTTTTAAATAAATAAAGCAATTACTGCTAATACCTTCAACAATCAACCCCTGTACATCCGTTACAAGTGCTTCAGGCCATTGTCGTTGATCAGCCTCCTGTTTTAGTAGAACCTGCTCTAGCCGATTTAAAGTTTTTAGTCCCACTAAATGTGGCATCGTCATTCCTAACACCTGATTTAATACACCTGTCTGTATAAATTGAGGATGGCATTCAGTAAATTCTTGTGGATAAAACCAAACATAAATATCCGCATTTTGCGTGGGCAAACTATAACCACGCTGGCCGACACCCCGACTAATAACAATCTTAAGGGTACCAGTTAAAATATCGTTCAGGCATTGTAATTGCACGAGAGTTTTTTCAATCAACGACAAATCTGTCTTGAGAAACAAATAATCACAACTATTTTTTAAACGTAACATATGACGTGCTTTTAATTCAAAATGCCCCCGATAAATACGGGCTGTCGTAAAGCAACCATCTCCATAATGAAATGCACGATCTTGTAAATCTAATGACTCGACTCGTTCTGCATTTTTAAAACACCACATCGCTAAACATCCCGTTGATTTTCCAGCTTAGTTTAAAAACACATAAGCTTTTTCTATTTCTTTTTTATTCATATAAAATTCATTTTTTATTATTTTTTATGAATAAAGACTCGCAGTATGCTGCATCCATGTTCTCAACATTTATTTGAATCAGGGGAAAAACATGCGTTTGGCACAATTAAAGGTAGGGGTTTTGGCTGCGTTGATTTCAGTTTCATCATTTGCAGCAACAGATTTTTTAAACGTTTCATATGATCCAACACGTGAACTCTATGAAAACTTTAACAAAGAGTTTGGCGCGTATTGGAAACAGCGTACCGGTCAGGATGTAAATTTCAAACAATCTCATGGTGGCTCAGGAAAACAAGCCCGTGCGGTAATCGATGGTTTACAAGCTGATGTAGTGACTTTGGCTTTGGCAGCAGATATCGATGAAATTGCTGAAAAAGCAAAACTCTTACCTGTTGACTGGCAAAAGAAATTTCCGCAAAACTCTACCCCTTATACATCCACCATCGTTTTCCTTGTTCGTAAGGGCAATCCAAAAGGTATTAAAGATTGGGCCGATATTGTAAAACCAGGTGTAGAAATTATCACACCAAATCCAAAAACATCGGGCGGTGCACGCTGGAACTATTTAGCAGCATGGGCATGGGCGAAACATCAATATGGTTCTGACGCTAAAGCACGGGAATTCGTTCGCCAGATTTATAAACAAACCAAAGTTCTTGATTCAGGTGCACGTGGTGCGACCACAACTTTTGCTGAACGTGGCATTGGGGATGTATTACTGGCTTGGGAAAACGAGGCCTATTTAGCACAGCGCGAACAACCGGGCAAGTTTGAAATCATTACTCCGTCTCTTTCAATTTTGGCAGAACCACCCGTTGCAATTGTTGAAAAGAATGTAAAAAAAGATGGCAATGAAAATCTAGCCAAAGCTTATCTTAACTTCCTTTACTCGCCAAAAGGACAGGATATTGCAGCGAAAAACTTTTATCGTCCACGTAATGCAGACATTTTAAAACGTTATAGCAGCACATTTAAACCACTTAAATTGGTCACGATTGATAAAGAATTTGGTGGCTGGACCAAAGTACAAAAGCAGCACTTTGATAATGGCGGCATTTTTGATCAAATCGTAAAAGAAAACAACGTGAAATAATCAGCGTTTATCGGGAGCAGCGTCATGGTACATACAGTTATCGTTCCGGGTGTTGGTGGTAGTGAATATCAACACTGGCAATCATGGTTACAACGTGAACTGATCAGCTGCTCTCGTGTGCAACAAAAAGACTGGAACCATCCTGTATTAAATGAATGGGTAGAACAATTTCAGCAAACATTGAGCTCAATTGATCAGCCGATTCAAGTTGTTGCACATAGCTTTGGTTGTTTGACCAGTGTGGCTGCGCTGGCGAAATATCCGAATTTAAGACAAAAAGTCAAACATCTGACATTGGTTGCGCCTGCAAATCCTGCACGCTTTGGTGAAGCTGGCTTTGCCCGAAATAGTCTCCATGATTATGCAGATTACTTTCATCAGTTACGTATTGATGTGCCGACTCAACTCATTATTAGTGAAAATGATCCATGGTTACATTTTGATGATGCCATGCGTCTCGCTCAAGCATGGCAGATTAAACCTGTCAATCTTGGGCAAGTTGGTCATATCAAT
This sequence comes from Acinetobacter sp. S54, assembly GCF_016624945.1. Taxonomy (GTDB): domain Bacteria; phylum Pseudomonadota; class Gammaproteobacteria; order Pseudomonadales; family Moraxellaceae; genus Acinetobacter. The sequence goes on from NZ_JACVUI010000019.1 coordinate 27,083, forward strand.
GTGGCATCAGGTTTTGGACCTTTTCCAGAAATTTTTGATTATATTCTTGAGGAAAAACAGCCTCATAGAATAGTGCCTTACTCTGATCAACATTCAATGATCAAATACGCAATTTAACTTTTTATCACTTTTTCGATTTGCCTGCTACTTGGCAGGCGTACTCTTTAGGAGTTCTCATGTCGCAGCGATCCCGAGTGCTGCCAGGATTTGGTCTTTCACTAGGGTTTACCCTAGCGTATTTATCACTCATAGTACTTATTCCACTGTCTGCCGTTTTTATTAAATCGTTTGGTGTCGGTTGGGATGGTTTATGGGAAATATTGAGTTCAGAACGAATCCTCAAGTCATTGCAGCTTAGTTTTGGTACTGCCCTTATTGCAGCTTTAGTCAATGTAGTTTTTGGTTCTCTACTGGCATGGTGTCTGGTGCGTTATACCTTTCCTGGGAAGCGCCTGATTGACGCATTAGTTGATTTACCATTTGCACTGCCTACTGCCGTTGCTGGTATTGCCCTAACCTCTTTATATGCACCTACTGGCTGGATTGGTCAATATCTGACACCGCTTGGTATTCAAGTAGCTTATACACCAATCGGGATTACCATTGCCTTGATTTTTATTGGCATTCCATTCGTAGTGCGAACAGTTCAGCCGGTACTTTCTGATATCGAGACAGAACTCGAAGAAGCAGCTTCTGCATTAGGCGCAAATCGCTGGCAAATTGTCAGTAGAATTATCTTCCCGATCTTGCTCCCGGCATTGCTTACTGGTTTTGCCTTAGCCTTTGCTCGAGGTGTAGGTGAATATGGCTCTGTTATTTTCATTGCAGGTAATCAGCCCTTTAAAACTGAAATTGCACCTTTAATGATTATTTCTCGCTTGGAAGAATATGATTACCCTGCAGCAACGACGATTGCGGTTGTGATGCTGGTCATTTCTTTTGTGATTTTACTTCTCATTAATCTAATTCAGGCGTGGGCGAGTCGTCGTACAGGGAGAACTGTGAAATGAGTTTAGTCACCAGTAGCAATGCTCTTGCTGAAAAATTACAATCACGTGATTCAACCCGTGAACCCACTTGGGTACGTTATACCCTATTGACTGTGGCTTTAATCTTTTTCTTAAGCTGCCTCATTTTGCCTTTGGTTTTGGTGTTTGTAGAAGCTTTTCGTCAAGGCGTCGATGTTTATGTGAATGCCTTGATTAACCCAGATACACTGTCTGCGGTAAAACTTACGTTACTCACTGCTGCGATTGCCGTTCCCCTGAATGTGGTGTTTGGTGTTGCTGCGGCTTGGGCAGTGGCAAAATTTCAGTTTCGTGGCAAATCTATTTTAACCACACTGATCGATTTACCATTTTCAGTTTCCCCGGTAATTGCAGGTTTGATGTTGGTGCTTATATTCGGTATGCAGGGTTGGTTCGGCCCGTGGCTGATGGATCATGATATTAAAATTTTGTATGCCGTACCTGCAATTGTAATTGCCACTGTATTTATTACTGTACCTTTTGTGGCACGTGAATTGATTCCTTTAATGGAAGCACAAGGCACTGAAGAAGAAGAAGCTGCAATTGTACTAGGAGCCTCAGGTTGGCAAACTTTCTGGAAAGTCACTTTACCCAACATTAAATGGGGGCTCCTGTATGGTGTGATTCTGTGTAATGCACGTGCAATGGGTGAGTTTGGTGCGGTTTCAGTTGTTTCAGGACACATCCGTGGTGAAACCAATACCTTACCTTTACATGTAGAGATTCTCTACAACGAATATACCTATAGTGCAGCTTTTGCCGTGGCATCTTTACTGGCCTTTCTGGCAATTATTACCCTGATTTTAAAAACATGGGTAGAAATTCGTCAGGAAAAATAGAACAACCGAAATGATTCAGCAGCTTCTTGAGGAATGATCAATGAGTATTCAAGTTAAAAATATTGAAAAACACTTTGGTGCATTCCACGCACTAAAAGATATTTCTCTGGATTTTCCAGAAGGACAGCTGGTGGCATTACTTGGCCCATCGGGTTGTGGCAAAACTACCCTGCTGCGTATTATTGCGGGATTGGAATCGGCCGACTCAGGTCAGGTTTTACTTGAAGGTAATGACGCAACTAATGTGCATGTACGTGAACGTCAAGTGGGTTTTGTATTCCAGCATTATGCTTTATTTCGCCACATGACCGTATTTGACAATATTGCTTTCGGTTTACGTGTTCGCCCTCGTAATACCCGGCCTAATGAAGCTGAAATCAAAAAACGAGTAACCCGATTGCTTGATCTGGTTCAGCTTGGTTTTCTGGCAGATCGTTACCCAGCTCAATTGTCAGGTGGTCAACGCCAACGTATTGCTCTTGCCCGGGCGTTAGCTGTTGAGCCTCGTGTATTGCTTCTGGACGAACCTTTTGGTGCATTAGATGCCAAAGTGCGAAAAGAGCTTCGTCGCTGGCTAAGAACATTACACGATGAACTACATATCACCTCTATTTTTGTGACCCATGATCAGGAAGAAGCACTTGAAGTCGCTGATCAAATTATTGTCATGAATAAAGGTAATGTTGAACAAATCGGTTCACCTCGTGAAGTCTATGAAAAGCCTTTAACTCCTTTTGTGTTTGACTTTTTAGGTCAAGCCAATCGTTTTGATGGTGAATATCATGATGGTGTAGTGCATATTGGCGAAAATAAAATCATTCTGCCTTCAATTGCTCAAACACCACACGGTAAAGTGATTGCATTTGCCCGTCCAGATGAGTTACATATTCATGCCCAACCTCATGAAAACAGTATTGAAGCTGTTTTTGTACGTGAAGTATGGATTGCTGGAAAAGTGATTGCCGAATTACAGGATCGTCAAGGGCATCTGATTGAAATCGCATTAAGCCCTGAAGAAGCAAGACAGCATCAATTCAGACCCAATCAGAGTGTTTGGGTCAGTGCTTCCCAACTTCATTTATTTGCCGATCAAGTCGCTTAGATTCAATTTGGGGATGTGTTGCATCCTCAAAAGAGAGATAAAAAATTATGAATTTTCAACAATTAAGAATCATACGAGAAACTGTTCGTCAAAACTTTAATTTAACCGAAGCATCGGCAGCGCTTTATACCTCTCAATCAGGTGTGAGTAAGCATATTAAAGATTTAGAAGATGAACTTGGTGTTCAGCTTTTTATCCGTAAAGGTAAGCGCTTACTGGGTCTTACAGAACCAGGACAGGCATTATTGGGTATCGTGGAAAGAATGTTGGTCGATGCTGAAAATATCAAGCGTCTTGCCGATGACTTTAATAAAGTCGATGAAGGCACACTGACCGTTGCAACTACACATACTCAGGCGCGGTATGTACTTCCACCGATCGTGAATCAGTTTAAAAAGCTTTTTCCAAAAGTACATTTGATTTTGCAACAAGCCAGCCCAACTGAAATTGCAGAAATGCTGCTTCAGGGCGAAGCTGATATTGGTATTGCAACGGAATCTCTCACTACTGAAGAAAATTTAGCCAGCGTTCCATACTATCAATGGCAACACAGTATTATTGTTCCGCAAAGTCATCCCCTGAGTCAGGAAAAAGAAATTTCACTGGAAGCTTTAGCCAACTTTCCAATTATTACATATCACGGCGGATTCACTGGCCGTTCTAAAATTGATAGAGCCTTTGAAGATGCGGGTATTGATGTTGACCTTGTCATGTCCGCACTCGATGCCGATGTAATTAAGACATATGTGGAACTAGGCATGGGGGTTGGGATTGTCAATGACGTCGCTTATGATGCAGAGCGTGATTATCGACTAAAACAAATTAAAACTGATATTTTTGGATTAAACACTACATGGATTGCAGTACGTAAAGGTCATTTACTACGTGGATATGGGTATGAGTTTATCTCGCTATGTTCACCAGAGGCAGATATTAAAGCACTCAAAAAAGTAGCTTATCCTGACGAATAATTTCGACAAAACTCAGATAAAAAAAGAACCGCTTTTGCGGTTCTTTTTTTGGAAAACTGAAAAAAGATAAATTCTTCGTTTCAGATTTTCTAGTATTAACGTTTGATAGAACGTGACATACCAGCAAAACGTTGTTTGAATTTGTCGATACGACCACCAGTGTCCACATTCTTTTGTTTACCAGTATAGAATGGGTGGCAAGCTGAACATACGTCAAGATAAAGAGTTTCTTTACCTAAAGCAGAACGGGTTTCAATCACGTTACCGCACGAGCAAGTTGCAACTAATGTTTCGTATTTTGGGTGAATATCGGCGCGCATGGTCGATTACTCCTAATTGAAGAAAGGCTTAAGCTGTTATCGCAATTGATCACTCTCAACTTACAATTCAAAAAGAATGTTAAATTGAGGAAAGGCTGGTCAACTAAAAATAGACAACGCAGCAGATCAACACCACAACAGACCATTTCTCTTGGCCCACCGAGACGAATCCGTCAGAGCTAAGCACAACAAGTGGGCAGATTATACGCTAAAAAAACCAAGATAGCGAATTATTCCAATACCGTTTTATCTTTTGAGGTTACAGGTTCATGCTTTTTCGACCAATAGTTTGCAATGACGCCACACACCATCAATTGAATCTGATGGAAGATCATAATTGGTAATACAATCATACCTAAAGGCTGTCCACTAAACAGAATTTGTGCCATAGGTACGCCACTCGCCAGTGTCTTTTTGGAACCGCAGAAAAAAATAGTGATCTGATCTGCACGATTAAATCCAAGCCAAACAGGTATAAATAATCCAAGAAGCATGATGATCGTAAGTAAAACTGAACATGCCAGTACAAGATAAAACAATGTTAGTAAGTTAATCTGATGCCATAAACCCGCCACTACGGCACTACTAAAAGCACCATACACCACCATTAAAATAGTGCCCTGGTCAAAGGTTTTTACAATACTGGGTACTTTTTGCATATACGGATAAATCCATGTCCGCAAAATTTGCCCCAATATAAACGGAACCAGCAATAACAACGTAATTTGTATGATAGATGCGGTTGGATCGTAGTTATGTTTAGACTGCCCAAAAATAAAAAAACTTACCAATACAGGCGTAATAAACATACCGATTAAATTTGAAAACGATGCGCTACACACTGCTGCAGCAACATTACCTTTCGCCACGGAAGTAAAGGCAATAGACGACTGAACTGTCGAGGGCAAGAAGCACATAAACAAAAAGCCCCAGTATAATTCCTGCCCTAATACAGGAAGTAAGACTGGTTTTGCCATTAGACCCAGAAATGGAAATACGACAAAAGTAAAGGCAAAAACCAGCACATGGAGTTTCCAATGCAAGATACCTTCCACAATCGCTTCTCTTGAGAGCTTAGCCCCATGCAAGAAAAATAAAATCGCAATTGCAACATTGGTTACCACTTCAAAAATACTGGCAGTATGTCCTGACACAGGAATAATACTTGCCAGAATAACCATGGTAATCAATAAAATGGTAAAACGATCCAGAGCCAGTAATTTCAACATTGCATTACATCCTGTAGGTCACTCACAACAAAGTCCGATAAATGAAATTTACCAAGAAATAAATTTTCATGTTACCGAGCTTACTTGATAAAGCCAGTTTTCAAATAAAATGTTCAGTATTTATTTAAAAACTTAGCTTTTAAATCAATAATATACACTGAGTTATTATATGTTTTTTAGCCCAATTAAAACAGCCTCAACTTTGCGTAGAGCAATTTCTTTAGATTTAACTTGTGACTCATATAAAACCAAGCCTTATTCATTTGTATTTTCTGGTTCAAGTGCTTGATGTTCTCTCAACAATTTTGCAACCCAAACCACTAAAATTAAAATTGGGATTCCAATGAGTGTCGTCATGAGGAAAAATTTAGGATAGCCGATATGTGTCACGATGGTGCCTGAATACCCCCCTAATAATTTAGGAGTCAATGTCATCAACGAACTGAAAATAGCATACTGAACCGCGGTAAAAGAAACACTGGTCAAACTAGACAAAAATGCAATAAATGCTGCACCTGCCAACCCTGAGGCCAAATTATCGACAATAATAGCAAAGTAAAGCCACGTAGAACTATAAGGTTTGATTACTTTGCCTTTGAGTTCAGTACTTCCACTTGAATCGGTCTGAACTGGAGCAATTGGCTCAAGTTCAATATCCAATGTCTGTACCTGACCTGAATGAGCAAGGGCATAATTTCGTTGAGTGCGAACCATAACCTGACCAACTGGTGACAGCGCTTCCACAGTAATAACTTTGCTCTGTGAATTTTTTAGAGATTGATGATCAATAATTCCACTAAATGCGCCTGTCGCATCAAGTTTTGCATTAAAGCTTTTTCCATCTAGCTTTAATGCAATAGGTTGTTCTGCACTTAACTGATCAGAACTCAGTCCCGAAAGCTGCCCTCTTACCACCACACTTTGCTTCAGTTCTTGTATAGATAGTTGATTATCACTGGTAATGGGCAACAGTTGAATTTGAGGCCCAACCACGTTAGTGCTTAAGTAAGGTAAATCCACAGAAATAGAATCGGGCTGATTTTGTGCAAACTGGCTTTGAACATTTATGTGATGATTTTCCAATAAAGCCTGATTTGGAATCGACACTTTAAAGTAACCCACTTCATCACTTTGAGCAGTATAGTGATGTGATCCAACATGGATCTGCACATCTGCCAAAGGTTGACCTGATTTAACTAGACCGATAAAAATCAAATTGGTAGAACTGGCAAGAACTGCACCGACAAACATCAATTTCATAATGTTCATGCGCTGTGCAAGTAAACCACCCAGAAAACCACCAATAAGGCTGAAAATAACACCATAAACTTTCACAGCTTCAGCAATTTGTTCTTTACTAAAGTTTAAGTCCTGATAAAAAACATTAGAAATGACACCTGCAATGATGTCTGAAATTCGATAAAATCCTATTAAAAGTAGCAACACCAATGCCAATTTGACACCATAACGTTTAAAGAAATCTAGTATGGGGGCGACCCACGTTTCTTTGGCCATTTGCTTGTTGACTACACCAGCATGCACTAACACATAGCCCATCAATAATGCACAGGCAGTGGCCGTTAAAAAGCGCAATGCTTCAAGACCAAATAAAGCAGCAGTATCTGTAATATTGGCGGCGCTAGCGATTAAATCAGTAATATTTCCGGAATAGATATAAGTCACTACAAACGTTGCTACGGCAACAAAAAAAACAAACACTAAACGATAATAATCACTGCGTTTATAGTCTTTATAAACTCGATTGACCTGCGGTTCACGCACAATCAGCGTTGTGATAATCCCCACTAACATCACAGCAGCCATAGTTAAATAGGTATATTTCCAGGCTTCATAGATATAGTTCCCTTTGGAAGTTCCTAAATAAGCTGCTAAAAACAAAGCTCCTGCGCCTGCCACGATCATCCCGATACGATAACCTGCGTTATAGGTTGATGCTAAAACCGTTTGCATCTGAGTTTCGGCTAATTCGATACGATAAGCATCAATCACAATATCTTGTGTCGCTGCCGAAAAACCGAGCAATACTGCGCCAACAGCCATTTGAATCAAATAACTTCGTCCCAGAGAGGGATCTGAAAATGCCATGATACAAATAGAAGCAACGATGAGTAACTGTGCAATAAGCAACCAAGCACGACGACGACCTAATGTTTTGGTGAGAAATGGAACTGGAAGTTCATCAATTAATGGCGCCCACACAAACTTAAAAGAATAACCTAATGCAGCCCAACTGAAAAAAGTCACGGCACTTTTATCAATTCCTGCTTCCCCTAACCATAGGGATAAACTTGAAAAAATCAGCAGAATTGGAATACCCGCAGAAAATCCCAGAAACAACATAATCAAGGCACGGCGATCAAGAAAGGCGTTAAAAGCAGCTTTCCATCCAGTAGTTTGTGTGGTCATTCGGTTATTATTTTCCAAAGATTTTATAAAACAGCCTATTCAATCGTGTTATGCCCAAGCTTTCAATATTGTTTGTGAAAAGCTTGTCATTTAAATTGAGAAAAAATGCTGCGAAGCTTGATATTTTGCCCTAAACCTGTATACCTTTAAATCTTACTTCTAGTTTATTTTTTGGATTTCACCTGTGACCCAAAGACACGATCAAATGGCTTCAACTTTATCTTCAACCACGACCACAGCGACAACTCTAAAAAGCAATAATCTACCATCAGCATTTGAGCGAACTGAGATTAAAACGACACTAGAAAAGACAACTTTAAAATCTGAACAACTCACCCATATTACCAATCTGGAAAAAATTCCGTCGTCGACGCGGCGTCTCAAACCACTGAATAATTTTCTGGGTCAGGATCGTGCACGCGCTTCTGTAGAAGCTGGTATATCCCTTCCATATTCAGGTTATAACATTTTTGCAGTTGGTACAGCAGGCCTAGGTAAACGCACCATGATCAAGCGTTTGCTCCAGCAACACGCTAAAAATATGCCAACTCCAGATGACTGGGTTTACGTTAATAATTTTAAAAATGCACGACAGCCCCTTGCCTTACGTTTTCCAGCAGGTCAGGGTCCAAAATTTCAAAATGCCTTGCATCAGGCTTGGCAAACCATATTAAAACAACTTGAACGACGTTTTACTGCTGAAACCTATCACAATCGTATTGAACAAATTCGCCAAGAAACAGGTGATGAACAGCAGGAAGCTTTAGTTGAGCTCACCAAAGAAGGTGAAACGCTTGATCTAAAATTGATTTCACGTAATGAAGAACATTGCTTCGTGCCTGTACATGTCAAAGATGATCAGGTTCAGGAAATGACTCAAAATGAAATCAATGCATTAAGCACCAAACAGCGTGCTGAAATTGCATCCAATATGCGTTATATGGATAAAAAGCTGGAACGCTTAGGATTGCATCTAGGTGATCTGGAGGACGATGCACGTGATCAAGTGTCTGAACTTAATCGTGACATTGCAAAACAAGTCGTTTTACCTAGAATTGATTTATTGATTAAAAAAAATCAGAGCGTGGCGGGTTTAGAAGATTATTTACAGCGTTACGCCGAAGATATTATTCAAAATGTTGAAACGATTTTAGCGCAAGAGGAAGATGATTTTTCACCTGCCCTGTTTAATCGCGTTCCAGCGCGCTACCAAGCTAATACCATTGTCACGAATAAGCCAAATGCAGGCGCACCCGTTATTTTTGAAGATTTTCCAACGCACTATAACCTGCTTGGACATGTCGAGCAGTTAACCCAAAATGGAACTATTACAACTGATTTTACTCTGATTCGCCCCGGTTCATTGCACAAAGCTATTGGTGGTTTTTTAATGTTGGAAGCCGAACAACTGCTTGAACAACCTTATGCATGGCAAGGACTTAAACGTGCTTTAAAATCTGGTCAATTAAAACTGTCCTCACTTGAACATATGTTGACTTTGACAGGTAGTATTTCAATTGAGCCCGCAGCAATTCCACTTGATATCAAAGTGGTTTTATTGGCAGAGCCTGAAATTTATTATGAAATTTTAGAAGTAGAACCTGAACTGGGCAGTGTGTTTAAAATTCGAGCCGATTTTACTGACACATTACAACGCAATGAAAGTAATGAGCAGGCATACATGCAGCTTATTGCCGATTATGTCCAAGTTGATAAATTACTGCCTTTTGATCGTTCAGCATTATCTGCTCTTTTAACTGATTCAAGCCGTCAGGCAGAAGACCAAAGCTCATTGTCTTTACATGCTTCTACATTGGGTGATTTGATTCGTGAAGCACATCACCATGCTTTTACCGCAGGTGACAAAACGGTTTCGGACAAACATGTCAATCAAGCCTTACATCATCGCCAATATCGCTTGGGTTATTTACGTGAGCTGTATTGGCAAGATTTATCACGTGGCACCCAGTTGATTGAAACACAAGGTCATCGCTTGGGTCAGATTAATGCGCTTTCTGTCATACATTATGCAGATGTTGAATTTGGCCTGCCTTCACGTTTAACCGCCTCCGTTTATCAAGGCGGCGGTGATATTTTGGATATTGAGCGCAGCGTAGAATTAGGTGGATCATTACATGCCAAAGGCGTCTTGCTGATGTCGAGCTTTTTAAAGGCGCATTTCGGTCGTTCACAGATTTTACATTTTTCTGCGGCGTTGGCGTTTGAACAAAGCTATGGACAAGTAGATGGTGATAGTGCAACTGTTGCCGAACTTTCAGCATTAATTTCTGCGATTAGCCAAATTCCAATTGATCAATCATGGGCAATTACTGGTTCTATGAACCAATTGGGTCAGGTTCAGCCAATTGGTGGTGTCAATGCTAAAATCGAAGGCTTCTATGATGCATGTAAACTACAAGGTCTGACTGGAAAACAGGGTGTCATCATTCCACGTCAAAACATGCAACATTTGATGTTACGTCAAGATGTCATTGAAGCTGTAGAAGCAGGTCAATTCCATGTGCATGCCATTGAAACCATTGATCAAGCTCTAGAAATTTTGATGGCACGACCCGTAGGTGTCCTTGATAAAAAAGGTCGCTATAGCAAAGGCTCTATTTACGCTGTGGTAATGGAACAACTCGAATACTGGCAAGCCATCGAAGATGGTGATGAAGTTGAAGATGAGCCTAAGAAAAAGAAAAAAAAGAAGAAGAAAGCAAAAAATGAAAAAGTAGAAAATGAAACTGCGATAGAGGAAACAGCAGTTTTACATCCTGTGTTTAGACGTCGCAAGAAATAATCCAACCCTATAAAAATAAGCCTCATGATGAGGCTTATTTTTATCATGTTAAATTAGCGTTTTGGCAATGGAATATACTGTGAACTTTGGTTCTGGTTTTTACGCTCACCTACTTTGACATCCAGTGTCGCGGTCTGCCCATTGCGTTCTACCTCTAGTTTTACCAAAGTATTAGGTGCTTGTAGAGCAACATAGTTAATTAAATGTGATGCTGAATCAATTACTTCATTATTCACTTTCAATATTTTGTCACCTACTTTAACACCAGCTTGATCCGAAGGGCCACCACGCAACACATCCGCGACCACAACACCAGTTTGACGTGGTGCTAAAACATCATCCTGATCCTGATTTGGCGCAACCAGACTAATGCCTAACCAACCACGAATCACACGACCATCTTTTAAAATCGAATTTAGGACTTGCTGACAAACTTGCGCAGGAATGGCAAAACCAATACCAAGAGAACCACCAGACTGAGAAAAAATCGCAGTATTTACCCCAATCAAGTTTCCTGCAACATCAATCAATGCACCACCTGAATTGCCTGGGTTAATAGCAGCATCTGTCTGGATAAAGTCTTCATAGGTGTTAATACCCAAATCTGACCGACCTGTTGCAGAAATAATACCTTGAGTCACTGTTTGGCCCACACCAAATGGATTACCAATCGCCAGAACAACATCACCCACTTCATTGCCACTTAATTTAAACGGTAAAACTGGCAATTGATCAAGCTCAATCTTGATCACTGCTAAATCTGTATCTGGATCGGTTCCAATCACTTTAGCAATAGCACGTCGGCCATCATTGAGTCCGACAACAATTTGATCAGCTTGTGCAATTACATGATTATTGGTCAAAATATACCCATCTGGACGCACAATGACACCAGAACCCAGACTATTTTCGTTTTCCTGATTGGGTTGCTTAGGCAACTGATTTCCAAAAAATTCGCGAAAAACTGGATCATTCATTAAAGGATTGGCAGCCTGCTTTATTTTTTGGGTCGTAAAAATATTAACGACTGCAGGCGCAGCTACTTTTACAGCAGCACTATATGAAACCACCCCACCCGCACGTGAAGTATCAATTAAAGGTTTGACATTTTCAGCGGGCATTTTTACGCCATCGGCTGCCACAGGAGCTTTCGGCTGATTTAATTTTTGCCACGAAAGAAAACTAATAATGACAATGATGAGAAGTATCCACGGTAACCATGTAAAAGCACGACGCACGTTTACATCCTCTAAGTTTGATTTAATTTATTGAAGAAAAAAGAGTTTACTTATTGTAAAGCATAAGCTTATAGATAACTGAAAAAAGGTAAAAAAGATTTGTCTAGCTTTAGTTACTATTAAAAATATGTTTTGATGTGACTTCACTGGAATGATTCAAAGTCGGATGATTCATGGCAAATTTACATGAAATTATACAATGGTGCGATCAAACACTTTTAAGCGCTGAGTTTAAAGATTATGCCCCGAATGGTTTACAAATCGAGGGAAAAAAAGAAGTTAAGCGAATCGTATGCGCTGTTACTGCATCTGAAACTGCTGTAGACGCAGCTATTGAGCTTAAGGCCGATTTATTATTGGTTCATCATGGCTATTTTTGGAAAGGCGAACCGTACCCCATTACAGGAATGCGTGGAAATCGGATAAAAAAATTGATTCAAAATGACATTTCATTAGTCGCTTATCATCTACCATTGGATGCTCATCCCGTTTTAGGCAACAATGCTGCTATTGCAGAAATTCTACAACTAAATAATATTGAAGCCTTAGACAGCACTGAACGTCATCCCATTGGAAATATTGGTTATTTAGAAGCCCCATTATCCCCTGAAGATTTTCAAGCAAAATTACAGCATTGTTTTGATTTTAATATTGTTCACTTACCTGCCAATAAACCCTACATTCAGAAAGTCGGTTTTTGCACAGGCGCTGCGCAGGACTTTATTAATAAAGCCGCATTACAAAACTGCGATGCCTATCTATCTGGTGAAGTCAGCGAAAGAACGTTTTATGAAGCACAGGAGCTAAATGTACATTATTTTGCCTGTGGCCACCATGCAACTGAACGTTATGGCGTTCAACGTTTAACAAAGGCAATAGCTGATCATTTTTCAATCGAACATCACTATGTCGAGTTGAATAATCCGATTTAAGACGTATTTATTACATGTATTTATATATACGTATTAATTAAGGCTTTATTGTGTATTGTTATTTAAAACGATCACCTTTTGCATAAATAATCATTTACAATAAAGCCACTTAATTCTATTACCCAGCTAACGCAAGGAATTGGAACATGACAACCATTACTTTACCTGCATTACCTTATGCTTATGATGCACTTGAGCCACATATTTCTAAAGAAACTTTAGAATTTCACCATGATAAGCATCATCAAACTTATGTGACTAATTTAAATAACTTGATCAAAGGCACTGATCTTGAAGGTAAAACTTTAGAAGAAATTATCAAAGCTTCTGCTGGTGATGCATCTAAAGCGGGTATTTTTAATAATGCTGCGCAAGTTTGGAACCACACGTTTTACTGGAATTCTATTGCTCCAAATGGTGGCGGTAAACCGACGGGTGCAATTGCAGCAAAAATTGATGAAGCATTTGGTTCTTACGAAAAATTTGCTGAAGAATTTACGACAGCAGCAACCACCCAATTCGGTTCTGGCTGGGCTTGGTTAGTAGCTGATGAAGTCAATGGTAAACTTTCTATTACTAAGACTTCAAATGCTGATACTCCACTTGCACATGGTCAAGTTGCTGTATTGACAATTGATGTTTGGGAACATGCTTACTATATTGACTATCGTAATGCACGTCCTAAATATATCTCTACTTTCCTTGAAAGCCTTGTAAACTGGGATTATGCAAATGCTAAACTTGCTGGACAACCAGCAGGCGTAGAAAAATAATTTTTATTTTTCCTAAAAACCACTCTATATAGGGTGGTTTTTTTTATTTAATCAAAAACTCCAGAGCTTAAAAAACAATAATTTTGTTGAATAAAACAGCATAAGCATCTGTTTTGATGATAAATAAATCACTTGAATGTCGTTTTAGGTTTTTACCCTTGACCTAATCCCAAGATATGCCTAGAATGCGCATCAGATTCTCCAATAGCTCAGTCGGTAGAGCGACGGACTGTTAATCCGCAGGTCCCTGGTTCG
>NZ_JACVUI010000001.1 GCF_016624945.1 Acinetobacter sp. S54
TATGCTGAAATAAAGATAAAAATAAGTTAACGCCTAAACACTCGATAACTCATCAACAAGTGCTTCATTAAAATAAGGAATATCATCTGGACTGCGTGAAGTAATCAAGACCCATCCACCTGTATTACAACGATGTACAGTTTCATCTACCCAATTTGCTCCAGCATTTTCAAGGTCAAGACGAATACTTTTATATGAGGTTAAATTTTTATCTTTAATTCGTTCTGCATTAATCAATACCCAAGGAGCGTGGCAAATTGCTGCAATTGGCTTTGCTTGGTCTGTAAAATATTGCACGATTCGTTTGGTATCTTCATGAATGCGTAATTGGTCTGCATTTACTGTGCCACCCGGAATAACTAAAATATCATAATCCGCAGGATCTACTTTATCTAAAGTGGTTTGAGGAGAATAAGTGGGGCCTTGAGTTTTATCTCCTTTTACAGTTTGTACATCATCATGTTCGATAGCTGCATGAATGGCTTCGATTCCTTTTGATTGTAGAAATTCTAAAGGCTTAATAAGCTCATCATGTTCAACGCCAGTATTAGAGGTAATAAATAATGCTTTGCTTGTCATCAGCTGAAATCCTATTTATTTGATATAAGAATTAGCCTAGTCAATTCTAAGAGTCTGTCCTGTTGTAGTTTGATACCTGATCTGTTGAAATCACATTACTGTGTAGAATTTATTTACATGAAAAGAACTTTATTCCTAAATTACTTATGTGAAAAAGCCCCAACATCCTGTCAGGGCTTTTCAGATTTGTATAATGCGGTTAATTCCTGTCAACCGACTCACATCCTGCGATTTTTATTGTTTGAAAAGAAACATCCTGTTTCTGCACGATTTAACTATAGTTAAATTAGAGTAATTCCTCAATCCGCAAAAACGGCGTTGTTTGTAAGTAATCGCTTACATCATATTTGAATCAGTCTCATCTGATGCGCGAATTTCTGGTTTTAAAGCGACTTTCATGAGAGTACGGTGAATGAATCGGAGTTTGTCCAAAACGGCATTCGATAAGGTAAATGGATAGGCATCTTGTAAACCCATACTCCGATTTAAACCATTTAAGGCATAACTCAATGCAAACCAGTTCGTCAATGTGTGTTCAAAATCTAGGGAACCAATCGGAGATTCTTTAAAATGCATATCGGGATCAATCTGATGATTGGCCTCAATATTCATGCCAGTATGATAAGCAGTATCCAAAGTATCCATCATATGTAAGTAATGTGCCCAAGTTTCAGCCCAGTCTTCCCACGGATGTGCACCAGCATATCGACTGATATAAAAATCTTGCCATTGTTCATCAGAATCTTTTTGATAATATTCCTCAAGTGCTTGAGCATAATCCATACGCTCATCACCAAAATACAAACGAAATTCGTCTAGCCATTCAGGATAAAGGTGAGTCATGATATCAAAGTAATAATGACCGCTTTCATGACGAAAGTGACCTAATACAGTCCGATAATTTTCCTGCATATCAAGACGTGTTTTTTCACGATGAACTACATCTGCTTCACTGGCATTGAGAGTAATTGTACCAGATTGATGTCCTGTCATAATCGGTTGATCAGGTAGGGGCATTAAGAAATTAAAACGTAGTCCAAAGCGATCATCATCATTCTTTTTAGGGCGTGGAAAAATGTTGAGCTGCTGGGTTAAATATAGAAAGCGACGTTTAGCTTGCTCAAGTCGACGCCAATATACGGTATTTTGAGGAAATGAAAGGTCAGGAATAGTATGAGTTAGGCGACATGATTCACAATAAATATGTTCGCTGTCCGCAGGAATCATCCAGTTACAGACTTGATGCTGATGATAGTTGTAGCAAGGCTTGTATAAGGTGCCTTGCTCTTTAGGATGAAGACTTTTCCAGACAAGTTCATCTACTTGCTCAAAAGTACCCATCGTTTTATTTTCGACTTCATAACCTAAAAGAGCATTGCAGTTTTCACAATGCGTATTATTAAAAAAAACCTGATGATGACAATTGTGGCAGTAGAAAACTTTCATAACAGTGCGTTTGGTAGAAAATGCTCTCACATTTTAAGAGCATTTTTAAGAAAAAGAAGTTTAAAAATGTGCTTCCAAGCCAACGTAAGGGCCTTTAAATTCCATTTTTAAAGTCTCATCGTCCCGATCAAAATCAATATTTAAGACACGATAACCTACTTTGGCACCTACATCGACCAGTAAATTGTGAATCATGTTGTACTGAACTTCTGCCTGAAAATCAGTGATTTTGGCATCATCATAATCACTATACAGCGCTTCAGCTTTGGCTTGAAAACCTGTGAATGGAAGTTTAGCGCCTACTTGAGCATATACTAGTGGATTATAGCCATCAATTTTATGGGTTTTATAGAGGATATCATCATATTGTTTCACTTGGCCCTCCAGCTTAAGCACACCCAACCCCACATCGGCGCTCACAATATTATCTAGAATTTCATAATACAAAATCAGATCTGTCTGATCTAAATCTACGTTACTCTGATCAATGAAAATACTATTTGCCTGTGCATCCAGATCCAATTTTGTATATTTCAGTTTAATATTAGGGATTAATGGTATAGGGTGCTCAAAAGCGAGAGAAGCCTGAAAAGCGCCATCTTGATCTATTTTATATTTTGTTGTACTGCTGACGTAGGGGTCCAAGATCAGTTGGCCACTATTAAAATCATTAGACAAAGAACTTGAAGAGTGATTCGTTACATCACCAGCTACATACCAGTAATTAATATCTCCCGTTACCCCAATAAAATCAGCCTGAGCCAGACTGCTAAGGGTTAATCCCATTACACATATTGCACTTCGAAGCATTTTCATTGCTAAAAACTATCCTTGAAAAGTATCTAAAACTATTTTTTGAATGGTATTTGTTACCGAATAACAGCCGATTAATCAACATAATCAGCGCATGATATAAGAATAAGTATTGAAATACAGTGACTAAATTTAAATAAGGAAGAATTAATTATGCCGTCTAAAATGCCAACTCCTGCTGAATATCCACTGTATGTTGCAGGTAAACCCGTCAAAACAGGACAATGGTTAGAAGTGCAACATAAGTTTCATCATGAATTATATGCAAAAGTTGCCCTTGCAGATGCTAAAACCATCGAAAAAGCCACTGTGGCAGCGATAAAGGCAGAAACTGAAATGGCGGCACTTAAGCCGTATGAAAAACAAAAAATATTGTTGCATTGCGTCAAACGTTTTACTGAGGAAAAATCACTATTCACTGAAATCTTGATTGCTGAGGGAGGGAAACCACGCAGTGCGGCCGCAGCGGAAGTTGAACGTTTGATAAATACCTTCCAATTGGCTGCCGATGCGACGACCCAAATGGACAGTGGTCGTGTTTTGCCTTTAGCTGTTACTCCTGTTGCAGCTGCGTATCAAGGTATGGTGCGTCATGTGCCCATTGGTGCTATTTCTCTGATCAGCCCCTTTAATTTCCCACTCAATTTAACTGCGCATAAAATTGCACCTGCCATTGCAGCAGGATGTCCATTTGTTTTAAAACCAGCCAGTTTAACGCCTATCAGCGCCATAAAAATTGCTGAGATTTTAGCTGAAACAGAGTTACCAAAAGGAGCTTGGTCTATTTTACCTTGTGAACGTAGTGCTGCAGATATTCTGGTGACAGATGACCGCTTTAAAATGCTGAGTTTTACAGGCTCGGATCAAGTCGGATGGGATATGAAAGCCAGAGCCGGTCGTAAAAAAGTTACACTAGAACTGGGGGGCAATGCAGCCGTAATGATAGAACCTGATACAGAACTAACAGACGCTTTTATCGAGCGACTGATTGCAGGTGCTTATGGTCAAGCTGGACAAGTGTGTATCAGTGTGCAGCGAATTTTAGTACATACTGATATTTATAGTGAGTTAAAGAAAAAACTGGTGGCTAAAGTCAAAAAACTAAAAGCGGGCGATCCCGATTTGGCTACGACGCTCGTGGGTCCAATGATCAAGGAAAAAGAAGCAATTCGATTAAAAAAATGGCTAGATAAGGCTGAAAAAAAAGGAGCAAAAATACTTGCCGGTGGAATTCTGGAAGGTGTCTTGTTTGAAGCAACTTTAGTTGAAAATGTCGATGAAAAGCTTGAAATTTATAAAGATGAAGCCTTTGGCCCCATCGCGATTTTGGAGAAATATAAAACTTTTGAGCAAGGTGTTGCCAAAATTAATCATAGTCGTTTCGGCTTACAGGCCGGTGTTTATACTCAAAATCTCAATAATATGATGTATGTATGGCAACATTTACATGTCGGTGGCGTCATCATAAATGATATTCCTACTTTCCGTGTTGATAATATGCCTTATGGAGGTGTAAAGGATTCAGGCTTGGGAAGAGAGGGAATTCATTCAGCTATTCGTGATATGCAGGAAGAGCGTTTACTGGTCATTAAACAATCTTAATTTACCTATAATTCTAAATACGAGTGTTTGTTGCAAAGCAGGCACTCGGTGAAATACCAAAGTATTGCTTAAAGCTCGCACTAAAGGCACTTTGACTAGAAAATCCAAGATCTAGAGCGATACTCAGGATTTTTTCACCCTGAGTGAGACGCTCCAAAGCAAGTAGTAATCTTGCTTGTTGTCGCCAACGCCCAAAACTGAGTCCCGTTTGTTTTTGAAAATGCCGTTGAAAGGTAATTTTACTCATATTTAATTGCTGGCTAATATCTTCAATACGCAGCAAATGATGTGGTTGGTCCAGAACTTTCTGACATAAATGCCGTAGATGACTTTGTGTTGGCCAAGGTAGAAAGAAAGGGAGTTTTGGCATTTGTTGAAGTTCATCTAACAATAACAAATTGATTCTATCTTCACGAGTATTCGCTGTATAAGGTTCATGAATTTCGCTACTGGCAAAAATTAATTCACGTAATAAAGCTGAAATTTTGATGACACAGATTGCTTGTTCAAATTGAATATTTAGCTCAGGCGAAATAAAGATTGAACGCATATGTACCTCATTAAGCATGCTAATAGCATGGGGCATTTGAGGTGAAAGCCAAACACCATGCTGAGCAGGAACAATCCACTTTCCTCTATGCGTTTCAACTAACATACTACCCTGCACCGCATACAGAAGTTGTGCCCGTGCATGTTGATGCCAATTAAAATAATGATGCTGAGGGTAGAGCGCAGATAAGCAATAAAGTGAACTTTGCGCTACTTCAAAAAACTCAAAATAATTAGGATCAGATGGCATATCTAGATGATATTTTAGCGACAATTTTTGAGATTTTATCGAAATACTTTCAAACTAAATAGTCTTACACTATTGTTCTATCATGATAGGAGCATGGCTTTGGAACAGTTAACTGCCGAGTTGATTCAGACGGTAAAACAACTCAATGATCAATTGCAAAGTATTGCGCAGGCACTTCGTCAGTTTGGCCCGCAAGCTATTGTGGATGATCAACTATTTGAGCAAGCTATTGCATTTCGTTGGGAGAAAACTGAGGATTTACGTTACAAGGGTTGCCTTGTTCCAATTCGGCATCCACAGCTCAGTTCATTTAATGCTTTGAGTAATATTGATCTGCAAGTGAATAAGGTTAAAGATAACACTGAAGCTTTTGTCAAAGGCTATTTTGCCAATAATGTATTGTTGACAGGTGCACGTGGAACGGGGAAATCATCCATTGTCAAAGCGTGCTTAAATGAGTTTCATGCAAAAGGATTGCGTATTATTGAGCTTGAAAAGAAAGATCTCAATGATTTACCTAAAATTGTTAATTTGATTGCAGATCGGCCAGAGCGATTTATTATTTTTTGTGATGATTTGGCTTTTGAAGCAGGTGATACGTCTTATTCTGGTTTGAAAACTGTACTGGATGGTTCATTGTCTGCCAGTGCGGATAATGTCTTGATTTATGCTACATCTAACCGTAAACATATGGTGACCGAATATCAGCGGGATAATCAGGAGTTTTTTGCTTCGGAAAGTGGAGAAATTCATCCGGGTGACAGTGTCGAGCAGAAAGTATCTTTGGCAGATCGTTTTGGTTTACAAATCCATTTTTACTCATTTTCACAAGTTGAGTATTTAAATACAGTTAAACTATGGTTAGTCAAATATGGTTGGCAGCACGATGAAATTGAGCACGTTAAACAGCAGGCCATTCAATATGCAACCCAAAAAGGTAATCGTTCAGGACGAATCGCCAACCAATTTGCCAAAATGCTCAGTGGACAACGCGCATTACAACAGGATCGATAAATCCAAGTTCCACGTGGAACAAATAACAATTTAAATGTAAGCAACAGGGGAAAAGTAACTTTCCCTTTTTGTTTACAAATAGCATTGTTTAGTTAGATTAAAATTTTTAAAAAATGAAAATAGAACTTAAATTTTAGAAAAAATAAACAAATGAATGATAAAACCTCAAAATCATGTTTTATTTACAGCAAAATACGAGAAAATCAGTTAAAAAGCGGGTATTGTTCAAAGATTAGAAAGACAAAAAATAAATGACGATCTTTAAGGAAGACGGAACAATTTTTTGTCTATTTGGACAATCATGAGGCTCAAAAGGCAAAATATAGTTCAAATAAAAAAATATTTTGAAATGACGCTTGTCTTGCAATGTTCAATAAATAATCCAAGCAAGATCAAGACAAATGGCGATAATTTATGACTGATACCCGTGAGAACTGGTCTTCACGATCTGGTTTTATTATTGCTGCGGTCGGCTCCGCAGTTGGTTTAGGTAATATATGGCGTTTTCCCTATGTCGCTTATGAAAATGGCGGGGGGGCATTTTTAATTCCTTATTTACTGGCTCTTATTACTGCGGGTTTACCGCTGTTATTTTTAGATTATGCGGTAGGACATAAAGCCCGAAGTTCCCCGCCTAAAGCCTATCGTAAATTATTTCGTGGGGGCGAAACATTAGGTTGGTGGCAGGTCTGTGTTTGTATCATCATCGGATTGTATTATGCCAGTGTGCTCACATGGGCGGGCAGTTATATTTATTTTTCTATCGGTCAAATGTGGGGAAGCGACCCTGAAGGTTTTTTCTTTAAAACGTATTTGCAAACCACTGAAGCAGCAAATTTTGACTTGCGATTTGTAGGGCATCTATTTTGGCCTATTTTAGGGATTTGGGCATTAACTTTGATTATCCTTTATGGAGGGGTAAAAAAAGGAGTAGAGCTTTCCAATAAAATTTTTATGCCTTTATTATTTGTTTTGTTTACGGTTCTTGTAATTCAAGCATTACGTTTACCGGGTGCGGTGGATGGGTTGAATGCTTTTTTCACCCCAAATTGGTCAGCGATGATGGACTATAAAGTATGGCTAGCGGCATATGGGCATACTTTTTTCTCGCTGTCTGTCGGCTTTGGAATCATGGTGACTTATGCTTCATATTTAAAACCCAAAACTAATTTGACTGGCTCTGGTTTAATCGTAGGCTTTGCCAATGCTTCGACTGAAATTTTAGCAGGTATTGGGATTTTCGCTGCATTAGGTTTTATGGCGCATATTGCTCATAGCAATGTACAGGATGTGGTGAGTGGCGGTATTGGGCTGGCCTTTATTGCATTTCCTAAAATTATTTCCAGTCTGGGTGCTGGGGGCGATTTATTTGGTATTTTATTTTTTGCTTCACTTTTCGTGGCAGGAATTTCTTCAATGGTCAGTATCTTGGAAGTGCCCATTGCAGCCATGCAGGATAAGCTAAAATGGAGTCGTAAAAAAGCCGTCACGATTGTAGGTGGAGGAAGTGCTGTTGTTTCAATCGTTTTATTTTCAAGTGTGAATTCCATTAAGCTGGTCGATATCGTCGATCACTTTATTAATAATATCGGCATTATTGGTGGCGCACTGGTTTCGATTATTGCAGTTGCATGGTTTAAGCGTTCGGCTTTACTCGAACTGCGTAACCATATTAATGCAATTTCAACGATTCAATTGGGCAAAGGCTGGAATTTCACCCTTACCGTGATTACGTCAATGATCTTGCTTGTTACATTATCGATGACAGTTTATCACTTGTTATTAAAAGGCTATGGTGATTATAGTATCAGTATGCAGTGGATATTTGGTTGGGGCTGCATTATTTTTTGTGCAGTGATTGCGTTGATTTTATCTAAAATGCAAGATCGTTAGGAGAGCCAGAATGAATACTTCAGCTATTGTCATGATGGTGATCTCGATGGTGTTTTTATGGGGAGGACTGGCATTGTCCATTCTGCATTTAAGCAAACATCCTGAAGAACTGGACGAAGTACTTGATGAGGTTAAAGATCAACATACACTTTGATTTTTAAGTATTCCTCTATATTGATTTATTGCAAATGAAAGTCATTATCAATTATGATGATGGCTTTCTTTTTAGGAGCAATCTCAATGTCGTCATTGTTTAGCCCAGAAGTCTGGACTGCCTTTGCAGTCACTTTTTTAGCGGGTCTGGCGACATTGGTCGGTGGTGCGATAGTCTTGTTTTTTAAACAACCTAGTTTCCGTCTTCTATCTTTTGGTCTTGCATTTTCTGGTGGGGCCATGGTCTATGTTTCACTGACTGAGATTTTAAATAAGTCATGGCATTCCTTTTCTGAAATTTTTCAGGATAATGTTGCATATAGCTATGCCACTTTTGCTTTTTTAGCAGGCGTGATTTTAGTTTTATTACTCGATCGCTTTGTACCCAATCCACATGCAATGGTCGAAAAAAGCGCAAATTTACAATTGGATCAGGCGCAAATTCGTCGTACCGCTTTACTGACTTTATTGGCGATTACAGCACATAATTTCCCTGAGGGTTTGGCAACCTTTTTTGCGACTTTAGATAGCCCAACGTTGGGTGCGCCTTTGGCAGTTGCCATTGCGATTCATAATATTCCTGAGGGCATTGCGATTGCTGTACCCGTTTATATTGCTACTCAGAAAAAGTCGATTGCGATTGTGGCAAGCTTATTATCGGGTTTAGCTGAGCCTTTTGGCGCAGCTCTAGGATACTTCCTATTGGCGCCTTTTTTGGGGCCAATGGTTTATGGCATTGTATTTGGTTTGATTGCAGGGGTGATGGTGTATTTATCTCTGGACGAATTATTGCCAACGGCCAAACGTTATGCCCGTGGGCATGAAACAGTTTATGGCTTAGTTTCAGGTATGGCAGCGCTGGCCTTGAGTCTAGTGTTATTTAAGTTTGTATAGGTTTATATCGATCCATGAAGTATAAAAAAAGTCGCATTAAGCGACTTTTTTAATTCGGCAATAATAAAAACCATCGCCCTGTCCAGATGCTGGTAGTAACTGGCGACCATGAATTTGTTCAATTCCCCAGGTTTCCTCAATTTTAATTTCTTCAGCATTTGAATGTTCAGCAAGAAAATCGATCATTTGCTGTTCATTCTCAACTTTTAAAATTGAACAGGTAACATAGAGCAGTGTGCCACCCACGTTAAGTTGCTTCCATAAATTTTGCAAAATTTGCTTTTGTAAAGCGACAGTTTGGGCAATATCGCTAGATTGACGCAACAAGCGAATATCAGGATGACGGCGTATCACACCTGTGGCTGAACAAGGAGCGTCCAGAACAATACAATCCAATGCCTGATTTGTTTGCCACGTGGTTGCATCCGCAGTGATAATTTCAACATTGTTCTGTGGTAATTTTAACCGCTGTAAATTTTCACTGACGCGAAGCAAACGCTGTGTATCCTGATCTAAAGCAATCAAGGACTGGGGTTTAAATTTTTCCAATAAATGCGCGGTTTTACCACCAGGTGCAGCACAAGCATCTAATACGAGGTGTTCATTTAGATCGGGTACAAGCGTAGCACAAAGCTGGGCATGTTCATCCTGTACCGAAAACCAACCTTGTTCAAAACCTGGTAAAGCTGTGATTTGTACGGATTGTTCCATTACGATACCAACTTCTGACAAGGTGCAGGCGTGCGCCTGAATATCCTGTGCCTGAAGTTTAGTGAGATAAGCATCCCGGCCGATATAGCGCTGGTTAATTCGTAAAGTTAGCGGCGCAGTTTGCTTGAGTTGCTGACATAAATCATCGACTTGCAAAGGCCAGTCTTTTTTTAGACGTTTATAGAGCCAACTAGGAAGGCCATGCGCTTGTTGTAAATGATGTTGAAACTCTTCTGTTTCACGTGTGGCGCGACGTAAAATCGCATTTACAATCCCACTTAAAGCATGAAAACCTAATTGTTTACTGGCAGTAACCGTTTCTGAAATAGCGGCATGTGCAGGGATACGAGTACACAATACTTGGTATAGCCCAACGTATAGACAGGTCTCCACTGTTTCATTATGAAGTGGCTTTGCCAATAAGGGCAATGTAATCGCTTTAAGGGCATACCACTGGCGAAGTGTTCCCAACACCAGCTCATGAAATAAAGCACGATCACGTTCTGGAATTTCATTAAGTTGATGATGCAATAAACCTGCTAAGGATTGACCTTGCTGTACCTGTAAGAGTGTCGAAACGACTTGGGCCCGTAAATTAAGTTCGGTACTTGGACGTGGAAACTGTTTCATGCCAATACTTGTCCAACATTAAGTTTTTGAGTTTGTAAAATTTGTATAGGGTTTAAAGCTTTGCCACCCGGCCATTGCAAAGAACTCAAGCATACTGTGCCTGTATGACACGCCACATGAACACCAAATTTATCAATGGCAAGAATTTCACCAATTTGAGCATGATCGTTGTTTAGCGGGGAAAGGCTAGAGTTCCATACACGTAAATTATTACTCTCATCCAAAGCAATAAATGCTACAGGCCACGGATTGAAGGCACGAATATTACGGTCAATTTGGATGGCATCTAGTGACCAGTCAATTTGTGCTTCGTTTTTTGTTAGCTTTTGTGCATAAATCGTCTGGCTTTCATCCTGAACCTGACGTGTATGTATGTAGCTTTGTAGGCTTTGTTCTGACTCCAACACTTTACAAATTGCTTCTGCACCCTGAGTTGCCAATTTTTCATACACACTAGCAGAAGTGTCAGTGGTTTGAATATTGTAAAAGGTTTTATAAAGCATATCGCCAGTGTCTAAACCTGCTGCCATTTGCATAATAGTCACACCAGTTTGCGGATCTCCTGCGGCAATCGCACGTTGAATAGGAGCAGCACCACGCCAACGTGGTAATAGCGAACCGTGAATATTTAGACAACCATATTTAGGCGTATCCAGAACCGCTTGTGGCAAAATCAAGCCATAAGCCGCAACCGCCATGACATCTGCACCTAATTCAGCCAGTTGTTGCTGAGCAGCCAATCCTTCTTCTGTAGAGGCCTTAAAATGTAGGGGCTGATAGACAGGTAAATGATGTTCAAGCGCCAGTTGTTTAACTGGAGAAGGTGTGAGTTTTTGGCCACGACCTGCTTTACGATCTGGCTGGGTATAAACAGCAACAATCTCATGTTCTGTTTGAAGTAAGGCAGCCAAAGCCGTAGAGGCAAATTCAGGTGTTCCTGCAAAAATAACTTTCACACATTCACTTCCATAAAAACTTGTCGCTATTATAAGGCAAAACAGCGTTTAAGCCTAAAATCACATGGTTATTTCTATAATTACAATGGCTTAATGAGCAGATTAAATATATTTGAGGCAGATTATATTTATTGATAACTAAAGGTAATGCAAAATTAAAAAATTATTCATGAAAGTTTTGTATTCAATTTTAAACAGATCAGTTTATATTGGATCTTCTATTCTCCAAATTTTATGGTTTTGTGATGAGCTTGCATCTTGAATGCAGCTTAAAATGAAAGTCATTTTTGCTCATCGCTTAAACACTAAGCTATAGTATGATGTAAGAATCTGCTGAAATAGCCTAATTTAGCCAGAGACCCATTTAGATTTGTCTCAAGCACAACTTGTTGGAAACGCAAATGCCTGATTATCGTTCAAAAACATCTACGCACGGAAGAAATATGGCTGGTGCGCGTGGCTTATGGCGCGCAACAGGAATGAAAGATGAAGACTTTGGTAAGCCGATTATTGCGGTGGTCAACTCGTTCACTCAATTTGTTCCAGGTCACGTGCACCTGAAAGATCTGGGTCAACTGGTGGCTGAACAGATTCAGGCAGCAGGTGGTGTAGCAAAAGAATTTAATACCATTGCAGTCGATGACGGTATCGCGATGGGGCATGATGGAATGCTGTATTCATTGCCTTCGCGTGATTTGATTGCCGATTCTGTCGAATATATGGTCAATGCACACTGTGCCGATGCCATGGTTTGTATCTCAAACTGTGACAAAATCACCCCGGGTATGTTGATGGCATCTATGCGCCTGAATATTCCAGTCGTCTTCGTGTCTGGTGGGCCGATGGAAGCAGGTAAAGTAAAAATTCGTGGTAATGAAAAGGCCATCGATCTGGTCGATGCCATGGTAGTGGCTGCCGATGACAGCTACACCGATGAAGAAGTTCAGGCTTTTGAACGTTCTGCTTGTCCCACTTGTGGTTCATGTTCAGGCATGTTCACAGCAAACTCGATGAACTGTTTAACTGAAGCGTTGGGGTTATCTCTACCAGGTAATGGTTCGATTGTGGCAACACACGCCAATCGTAAAAAATTATTTGAACGTGCAGGACAGTTGATTGTTGAATTGGCGAAACGTCATTATGAGCAGGATGACTACAGCATTTTGCCCCGTTCGATTGCCACTAAAAAAGCTTTTGAAAATGCCATGACGCTTGATATTGCAATGGGTGGTTCAACCAATACTGTATTGCATTTATTGGCAGCGGCACATGAAGCTGAAGTAGATTTCACAATGGATGACATTGATAATCTGTCACGTAAAGTGCCTGTGTTGTCTAAAGTTGCCCCTGCTAAACAAGATGTGCATATGGAAGATGTTCATCGTGCTGGTGGGATCATGGCAATTTTAGGTGAGCTGGATCGTGCGGGATTATTGGAAACCTCTATTCCTACAGTGCATGAAAAAACCTTAAAAGACGCTTTAGATAAATGGGATATTATTCGCACTGAGGCACCAGAGGTCTATGAGTTTTATCGCTCTTCACCGGGTGGCGTACCGACTCAGGTGGCATTTTCACAAAATCGCTATTATTCAACTCTGGATGGTGATCGTGAAAAGGGGGTGATTCGTAATGCTGAACATGCATTCTCTCAAGACGGTGGTCTGGCTGTTCTTTACGGTAACATTGCGCTGGATGGTTGCATTGTCAAAACCGCAGGTGTAGATGAATCAATTTTAAAATTTACGGGAACAGCACGAGTTTTTGAAAGTCAGGATTCAGCCGTAGACGCGATTTTGGGTGGAGATATTAAAGCGGGTGATGTCGTGGTCATTCGTTATGAAGGCCCACGTGGCGGCCCGGGTATGCAAGAAATGCTTTACCCGACCAGTTATCTGAAGTCTAAAGGTTTGGGTAAAGACTGTGCTTTGATTACCGATGGTCGTTTCTCAGGCGGTTCATCTGGTCTTTCAATTGGTCACGTATCTCCCGAAGCCGCGGAAGGGGGGGCGATTGGACTGGTTCATGATGGCGATACCATTGAAATTGATATTCCAAACCGTACTATCCACTTAAATGTTGATGATGCGACATTGGCACATCGTCGTACGGTACAGGAAGAAAAAGGCTGGCATCCAGTGGAAGAGCGCAAGCGTAAAGTTTCAAAAGCTTTAAAAGCTTATGCCATGCATACCACGAGTGCTGCCCGAGGCGCGGTACGCGAAGTCTAATCGTTTGATCTGAGTCTATAAAACACTCACTTTTGTGGGTGTTTTTTTATGGAAAATGGTCATTTCAATGTTAAAGTATAATGCGTTATGCTTTTTTATTCTGTTTAACCCATTGTCCGATAAAAATTTATTAGAGGCTTGCTTCATGTCACTGTTACGCCGTTGGTTTGATCCTATTCGATCGAGTTGGTTTTACCAAAAGCCCTCTCGTCAGGCGGTGTTATCAACGGAGCAGGGATTAAGTATTTATCTGAGACTGGATGATGTTTATAGCTATTTGGCTGTACAGCAACTGACACAATTGGATGAAATCCTCAGTGACGAGTTAAAACCGCTCAAAGTCATTATTTCACATCAGTCCGCAGAACCTCCCAATGGTATGACAGAACTGGAATGGCAAAATTATTGTTTAAATGACGCCCAGATTTTAGCCAGACAACATCGTTTTAGTTTTGATGAAACCCCTGAATCCCCGACCACAGAAGCACTCCATCAAGCCGAAGTCATCCTTAAAAACACACCCTTACAAGGGAAAAATTTCCTGTATTTGCTTGAAGATGTCTTTCATATGCTGTGGCAACAGCAATATGGCAAATTACGCACTTTGTATACGATGGCTAGCCAGCAGCAAAGTCCCCAGAATTTTCCAGAACGTATCTTTAATAATGTTCCTGTTCCTGCTAGTTTCTTTGAGTTTGGTGGACGTAAATATCATGCGGTTGATGATTTGCTTCGTTTGACCCGCCGTTTAAAACAACAAAAATTATTAACGGGTAATCCGATTTTCTTAATTAATCACATTGAATGGCGTGAACATTTACTCAGTGATGCTGAAGAGTTGGCAGATATTCAGGCCATGCATCCTGAACTAGATTTATTTATTGCACTGGAAGACCCGATTAGCTGGTTATTATTGGCTTATATTCGGGAAGAATTGGCCAATTATTATAATATTCAGCTCAATGTCTATCCGCTGAGTTATCAGCGGCGTGATTTATTTGACTGGAGTTTGGCAACACGATTATCTAAACGTACAGATGTCGCATTTACTCCCTTTTGTCGTCCCACTCAGGAAGCCACACTGGAAATGGCTCGTTTGTATTATAGTGCGTCTGAGGAACAACGAGTCGATGCTATCTATGACATTTTGCAAGCTGTCTGGACCAAAGGCAAGGATCCATCTTATAAACCTCATTTTCAGGCATTGCAGCAGCAACTCGGTATCGAGTCCATTAATCAAGAAGAAATTACAACGTTATTGGCGCAAAATGATCGTTTATGTCAGGATAAACATCAACCAGATTTTCCAGTACTGGAACTGCGTATAGACGGACAACGCTATGTATTTAATAGTTTGTACCGAGTCTGGATGATTGAAAGTATTTTCAATAATGTGCTAGAAGAAAAATATAAAAGCGAAAGTCTGGAAAGCTAATTCAGCTTTCTTTTAATTTGCCCTCACTCTTATTTCAGTCCATTTACTTTTAAAAAAACTGCGTTTCGCCTGAGCTGGAACGCAGTTTTTGTTTTCCTTGATGAATTGTTTAACAAAAAAAGAACTAAACGTTGGAAAAAGGTATGTTCTTTATGCTAAATATTTGTGTAGATAATAGGTAACATTTTTCTTATAAATACAAATTGAAATAGTTGGTATTCATAAGAAAATTGGAGCTGTCTTATGATGACTACATCAAATCGTGATTTAAAATTACATCGTATCGTGATCGTCGGTGGAGGAGCTGGAGGACTTGAACTCGCGACACGTTTAGGCAATAGACTAGGTAAACATCAAAAAGCAGAGATAATTCTGGTTGATGCTGCACTCACTCATATCTGGAAACCTTTGCTCCATGAGGTGGCAGCGGGGACGTTAAATTCTTATGAAGATGAGTTGAATTATTTTGCACATGCCAATCAACATCATTTTGAATTTTTTCTGGGTCGTTTAAAAGATATTAAGCGTCAGACAAAAGAAATTGTGCTGGACGTGTTGCGTGATGAAGAGGGTAAAGACATTGCGCCTGAACGACGCATTGGCTATGACACGTTGGTGATGGCGATTGGTTCCACTTCAAATGACTTTGGTACATCAGGTGCTAAAGAACATTGTATTTTTCTGGATTCAAGGCCACAGGCAGACCGGTTTCAACGTGAATTTTTAAGTATGTATTTGGAAGCTCAGGCCAATCATTTGATGCATCGTCATCAGAATGATTTAAATATTGCAATTATCGGAGCAGGCGCAACGGGCGTGGAATTGGCTGCCGAATTACACCATGCAGCAAATGAGTTTTCTAAATATGGACTCAATAGTATCGACCCTAAAGACGTCAATATTAGTTTAATAGAAGCAGCACCGCGGATTCTTCCAGCATTGAATGAGCGTGTATCGGAACGTGCTCAAAAAGAGTTGGAACAGATCGGAGTAAAAGTTCTAACCCATTGTCGAGTGACGCATATCGATGCCGATACCGTTTTTTGTGAAGGAGACTTACAAATTGCTGCGACCCTCAAAGTTTGGTCAGCGGGGATTAAAGCGCCAGATTTTCTCAAAGACATTGCGGGTTTGGAAACGAATCGCATTCATCAATTAGTGGTACGTCCAAGCTTACAAACCACACGGGATGATGATATTTTTGCGATGGGTGACTGTGCCTGCTATATCCCAGAGGGGCAGGAGCGACCTGTTCCGCCACGTGCGCAAGTGGCTAATCAAGAAGCTATATTTCTGGCAAAGGCGCTGGAAAATCGTTTGAATCAAAAACCCTTGGGACAATTCCAATTCAAAGATAAAGGTTCGCTGGTTTCCTTAAGTGAACACAGTAGCGTGGGAAGCATTTTTAATAATATTAATGTGGAAGGGTTTATGGCGCGGATGATGTATGTGTCACTCTATCGTTTTCATCAAGTGGCCTTACATGGAGTATTTAAAACGGCCTTAATGATGATGACGGATTTATTATCTAAGACGGCCTCTCCGAAACTCAAAATGCACTAATTTCATCTTGAATCGCTTTATGCTGAGCCTCAATCTTTGCTTGAGGCTATCTACCAAAAACATGAATAGGATCTCTGCTCTGTCTCCATTAGCATAAACATGTTCAAGCTATGGAATCGTTGACAATGGAAATGGTGGCTTTAGTTATTGTGGTTTTTATGTTTGCAGGCATGGTAAAAGGCGCACTGGGTTTGGGATTACCCACTGTAGCAATGGGGCTGCTCACTATTGTGATTGCTCCGTTTCAAGCTGCTTCATTACTTATCATTCCCTCCATGATCACCAATATTTGGCAGTTATTTGCTGAAGGTCGAGTTTGGGCATTGATTCAACGCTTCTGGTTGTTATTACTCGGTATTATCATCGGTACAGCATTTAGTTTTTTACCCACCTTGAGTCAGGCAACAGGCAAAACCAGTGAAATCCTATTGGGGGGGATGCTGATCGCGTATGGTCTGTATGGCTTATGTGTTAAACAACTTCCTAATCTTGCACCTTATGAAAAATGGTTATCGCCTATTATAGGCTATCTGGGGGGCGCATTAATTGTATCTACTGGTGTAATTATTATTCCTGCGGTTCCTTATTTACAATCTTTGCGTTTAAAACGAGATGATCTGGTCCAATCATTAGGTTTAGTTTTTACTTTATCGACCATTTGTCTCGCCATTTATTTACAGCTGCATACGACTGCGAATATGCACATTGATTATCGATTGGCATGGATCGCTGTGCTTCCTGCACTTTTAGGCATGTGGTTTGGGCAAAAATTACGTTATCGTATACCTGAACAGCGTTTTCGCCGTTTTTTCTTTATAGGTTTAATCTTATTGGGTGCTTATATGATTGGACATTAAGGTTCAATCGATTGGGGTTTGTTGGCGATTAAAAATAGGGCAAAATCCTGATAGTTTGGTGAAAGGTTGGCAAATTCACGCGAAGCCAGTAATAATTTGCGATTAGCCCATGCTCCCGTCAAAGCAATGGTAGAAAAAGTATAAATTTTTTGTAGATACGATGCCGCGCGTAAAGGCATGATCGCGACACCTACGCCGTTGGCGACGACTTGGGCAATGGCACTAAAGCTAGGTAAGCGTAAACGATAATGAAGTTGATGATGTAAGCTTTTGGCCTGTGTTTCAATCGATTGCTGTAAAGAGTGATGCGCCAAAAGACCAATAAAATCTTGCCGTAAAATATCCGCAAAATCGAGTTGCTGCTGTTTGGCGAAAGGATGGTCTGGCGCACAAATAAATACTAATGGATCTTCGGCGAAGATCTGTGTTTCCAATGTATCATTAGGAGCAAAAAAACTGGAAATCAGACCCAGTTCAGCCTGACCTTTTTGTAATGCAACGATAATGTCATTACTTTCCGCCTCATGCAATTCGATCTGAAGCTGTGGGTGTTCGATTAGATATTTGGGTAACAACATGGGTAAATACTCACTCTGAGCCGAAGAGTTACACCATAAAGTCAGATGTTGAGAGGTCTGACGTTGGAAAGTCTGCATTTCCTGCTCCAGTGCATATAATCCGTCCATCAGATGTTGTGCGTGTTGTAATAGGGTTTGCCCCGCGATGGTGAGTTCGACTCCTGTAGCATGACGGATAAATAAAGCACTTTGGAAATGCCGCTCCAGCTTTTTAATACGCTCGCTGGCTGCTTGTAAAGAAACAGCGGAACGTTCAGCTCCTTTGGTAAGACTGCCTGTATCCACCACATGTAAAAAAAGCTGGAGATCAAAAAAATCAAAGCGCATAAGCCATTCAATGAACTGTTAAACAAACAAAGTTATGATAACCAAAAAATGATCCACTAAACGTTTAAATGCATAAAAAAAGCAGCCTGAAGGCTGCTTAAAAAAATGCTATTCAATATCAAGGTAGAGTGTCCTGAGTTAGGCTTTATCTTTTAGTCCAAATAGCCAATTCAGTAAAATTGCGGCAAAGGTTGCCGTCCCGATTCCACCTAAATTAAAGTTGCCAAACATCAGCTCAAAGTTACCTGCCCCCAAAATAATAGTAACGGCAGCAACCACCAGATTTTTGTTGTTAGAAAAATCGACTTTGTTTTCAAGCCAAATTTTTGCCCCTGCAATAGTAATTAAACCAAATACTACAATTGAAGCCCCTGTGAGCACAGCTGTAGGAATGGTACTAATTACTGCACCAAATTTTGGAGACAGCCCTAGAAAAATAGCAAACACACCTGCAATCACAAATACAATCGTGGAGTACACACGGGTGACTGCCATAACCCCGATATTTTCACCATACGTGGTCATACCTGGCGCACCAACACTACCTGACAATGTAGTGGCAACACCATCCGCAACGAAAGCCTTACCTAGATAAGGAGTCAAGTCTTCTCCTGTCATGGCACCTACAGCTTTAATATGTCCCAAATTTTCAGCAACTAAAATCAAGGCAACAGGCGCAATAATTAGCATCGCATTCGTCTGGAACGTTGGTGCAGTTAAACTCGGCAAGCCAAACCACGGTGCGGCTGAAATCTGTGAAAAGTCAATGGGTGTACCCAGTCCAAGTCCATTGGTGGCTATTGCATAAATCAGATAAGCGATGAGCAGCCCGATTAAAAGCAATAAGCGTTGTAACAAACCGCGGGTAAATACAGCAATCACCCCCATACACAATACAGTAAGCAGTGCCATCCACATATCAAACGGATGCCCAGCAACTGATTTGACAGTCACTGGCGCGAGATTTAAACCGATAATCATCACCACGGCACCTGTGACCACAGGGGGCATTAATTTTTCAATCCAGCGAGTCCCTGTTAGCATGACCATAAAACCAATAAAGGCATAAATTAGACCACACGCAACAATACCGCCAAGTGCAACGCTAATGTTAGGATTTGCGCCTGACCCTGTGATATGTCCAGTTGCAGCCGCCACAACGCCAATAAACGCAAAGCTTGAACCTAGATAACTTGGAACACGCCCTCCTGTCATAAGAAAAAACAGAATGGTACAAATTCCTGACATTAGAATGGCAAGATTGGGATCAAAGCCCATAAGTAATGGAGCCAATACGGTCGAACCGAACATGGCAAATGCGTGTTGAATGCCTAAGACGGCGCTTTGTGCAGGTGGGAGATATTCATCAGTTGCGACAGGACGATGATCAGCCTGACCCTGATAGGGGCGCCATTTTGGAAACCAGCTGGACATAAAATAAACTCTAATCTTTTTAGCTGGCGCACATCATACTCTTTCTTGAATGAGGATTTAATTGCTTTGTCGGCAAGCGGTAAAACAAAAGAATTGATTTTTGATTTATTTTTACCAAATGGTAAATTTTAGGAAAAATTAAATAAAAGAGATATCAGCAAGTTGAGCGGATAAGATTATAGGATAGAGAATGAAAAGAGCTAAATAAAACGTCCCAATGGTAGGTCAAAAAAATTGTAAAGCCAGTCTGGATAATAGCCATTTTCAGACCCCCATTTTATTTTGAAAATGAGGGTCTGAATAAGTTTAAAATAAGATTTAGCCCGTATTGCGTAGACCCGCTGCAATGCCTGCGATACTGACCATCAGTGCATGATCAACAGGGGTATGTTCAGCTTGTTCAACTTTTAAATAGCGTCTACGTCGTTTCATTAATTCCGCTTGTAACAAATGCAGAGGCAATAAATAAGTTTTACGAACCCGCATGGCCTGATCCAGTACTTCGTTATTACTCAGCAATTTGGATTCACCTTTCATGGCGAGTAAAGTTTGAACAGCATCTTTTAAGCGCTGACGTAACTCTGTACCGAGTGCCTTCAAATTTTCATCCTGAGTCAGATGCGATTCATAATACAGAGCTATACTGCCATCCGATTTAGAGAGAACCATTTCCAGCATATCAATCAAAGTCTGGAAATAAGGCCATTGTTGTAGCATTTCATCCAGTGTTTCTTTTTGACCTGCATCAATAATTTGGTTAATCGCGGCTCCTGTACCTAACCATGCAGGGAGCATCAGACGAATTTGTGTCCATGCAAATACCCACGGAATTGCACGTAGAGATTCAATACCACCACTAACTTTGCGTTTAGCTGGACGTGAACCTAGAGGCAACATTTGTAACTCAAGCTCTGGCGTGACGGTACGCAGATATTGTACAAAATATGGATTTTCACGCACAGTTTCACGATACACCTGTACCGAGATATCGGTCATTTGATGCATCAACTCACGCCATTCCTGTTTTGGGACAGGAGGTGGCAATAAAGTTGCCTCAAGTGTGGCTGCAGTATAAATTTCCAGATTTTGTAAGGCGACTTCTTCTAAACCAAATTTAAAACGAATCATTTCACCTTGTTCAGTAACCCGAATTGCGCCTGAGATCGAGCCTGGTGGCTGTGAAAATAAAGCTTGCTGAGTGGGCGCGCCACCACGACTAATAGACCCACCGCGGCCATGAAATAGCGTGAGTTGGATGCCATACTGTTGCGCAACGGCAGTGAGTTCCTCTTGTGCGCGATATTGTGCCCAGTTTGCAGACATAAAACCGGCATCTTTTGCCGAGTCTGAATAACCGATCATTACTTCATGTTTGCCCCGAATATGCTGTTTATACCACGGCATACTGAACAGGGTATTCATCGTCGTGGCCGCACCATCCAAATCTTTTAAAGTTTCAAATAACGGCACAACGCGTAGCGGATGTAAAATACCTGCTTCTTTTTGTAGTAATAATACCGCTAACACATCGCTGGCATATTCCGCCATCGAAATAATATAGGCACCCAAACTCTCGGGTGGTTGTGATGCCAGAGTTCGCATGGTAGCAAACACTTCCTTGACATCTGGATGTTGAATCAAGCTATCCAATGGTTCATCCAGATGACGAGGCAAAAGTGGCCGTTTACTTTGTAACTCCTGAATCAAAAAGTTCTGACGCGCCTGCTCTGTCCATGACTCAAAATTACCTAATCCTAAATATTCGGTAATGGCTGAAATGGCCTGACGGTGCCGACCCGATTCCTGACGAATATCTAGTTTTAGTAATTCAATCCCAAAGCAATTGACTCGATAGATAAAGTCCAGCAATTTACCATTGGCAATTTCAGCTAAGTTGGAATCCATGAGGGAGCGATAGCAGAGTAATAATGGCTCAAGCAACTCACTCTTGGTATGGATAATCTGGCTATCATCTGCTTCAAAACCTTGTAATCGCTGTGCCAACCAGTGACGAGTGGCTTTTAGACGTTGGCGAGTCTCACGCAAATATTCACGGTAGGGTTCGGGATGCTCATAGCCCAACGCTTGTTTGAGTTCATCCGAACAAGCTTGAATCGACAACTCCCAACGTAAATCTTCGATATCACGTAGATATAAATCTGCGGCTTGCCAACGTGATAACCATAAAACTTCCTGAGTGATGTTATGGGTTACATTCGGGTTACCATCACGATCACCACCCATCCACGAGGCAAAACGGATCGGTGAAATTTCTAGCGGTAGTGACGTATCACAATGTTCTTCAACTAAATCATTCAATTCACGTACAAATTTGGGGACAGCATTCCATAAGGTTTGTTCGATTGTGGTAAAGCCCCATTTCGCTTCATCCACCGGTGTTGGTCGATTGTGACGAATTTCATCAGTTTGCCAAACGGAACAGATTAATTCTTTAAGATTGTTTAGGACGGACTGATGTTCACGTGGTGTCAATTTTTGCTGATCTAACCGTACCAGATCTTCATTAATATCATCATATTTTTGAATCAGGGTACGACGGCTGACTTCGGTCGGATGCGCGGTTAATACGAGTTCAATTTTAAGCTGACAAATCTGTTCAAAGAGTTGCTGAGATGAAATCTGGCGTTCTTTAAATTTTGCAAATAAATGCACCAATGGATTTGGAGAGGGCGCCTGTTCATCAAATTCACTGCGGCGACGACTACGCACTACATTATATTGTTCAGCAATATTGGCAAAATTGAGAAATTGAGAAAATGCCCGAGTTAGGGGGAGGATTTCTTCATCCTTTAAACCCAAAAAAAGTTGTTCCAGCTTTTTTTCTGCTTCAGCATGTCCGTCACGTGCACCTTTGGCTAAGGCGCGAATTTGCTCTACCTGATTAAACAAATCTTGTCCAGCGTGCTGTTTAAGGGTTTCTCCCAGTAAATTACCCAGTAGACGCACGTCCTCGCGTAAAGGAGCATCAATTTGTTGAATCATGGTGTGGCTCTCCTGTTTTTGTTCTTTTGACTATACCCCGATTCAATGACATTCCAAGTCTAGAGCGTAAAAATATATGAATTATTGTTTAAAAAATTAACACTTATGCGTAGGAGTATGCATATGCAAAAAAGTCTATCTTTCACAATACGCCAAAGGTCTATACACCATATTTCAGCATAAAGATGTCCAGAGCAAAGTGAACGGTCTCTCGGATTTCTTGTGCCGAAGGAATGTCGCTAATACCAAGTAAGACTTGATGATGTCTGATCCCTAATAAGAGCGATAAGATGAGTTCTGTTTGCTGTAAAGGTAATCCATTACGAATAAAACCCAAACTTGCTGCCTGAGTAAAAAATTCGCACAGCGCATCACAAAGTGGTTGATGAGACGCCTCAAAAAAATGTTGTGCCAATGGACTTTTTTCAGTTGCCAGTTCGAGTAACACATGTTCAAGTTTTAGTGCTTCGGGCAAATAAATCATGTTTAAAGCACATTCACAGGCATCAAAAAAAACGTCTAAAAATTGGCTCTGTGGGCTTAAGCAAAACTGTTGCTGAGAAATGCATTCGGCACAGGTTTCCTGAATGGCGCAGGTAAACAGGCTTTGCTTGTCTTGAAAATGATTATAGACCGTGAGCTTGGTCACCCCAGCATCTGTGGCAATCTGATTCATACTGGAACCATGATAGCCCCATTTTAAAAAAATTGCTTTGGCTGCCTTTAGTATGCGCGCTCTTTTTTCAAGATCTTTTGGTCGACCAATGTTATTTTGCACAGAGACTCTCTTAAATAAATTTAAAAAACAAAAACTTATATCAATTCACTTAATTAATATACCGCAGGGTATATTAATTAAAAAATAAACAAACTAAGATACTGCTGATATTGTGCCTTAAAAAACAAATTTGAATAAGAGCGAAGGGTTATGACAGCGATAAAACTGACAAGCTTGGGTTTATGGGTGATGTGTCTGGTCACATTGGGTGGATGTAGTAAACAGGCTCCTGAAGTAGAACAAATTCCTTATGTCATGGTGATACAGTCTTCGACTCGCATGAATGAACAAAAAAGCTATGCAGGCGAGGTGCAGGCACGTCAACAAACTGCACTGGCTTTTCGGGTCGGAGGACAGATTACTCAGCGCTATGCAGATGTAGGTGATCGGGTTAAGGTCGGACAGGTATTGGCCCGACTGGATGTAAAAGACGCCCAGTTACAAATGAATGCCGCTAAAGCACAACTGGAAAGTGCACAATCTTCGGCAAAAATTGCTCATGAAGAATTAAAACGTTTTCAACAGCTTTTACCTTTAAATGCGGTCAGTCGTTCCCAATTCGATAGCATTAAAAATCAAAATGATGCGGCGCAGGCCAGTTTACAGCAGGCGCGTTCTAACTATGAAGTTGCCGCTAATCAGACAGGCTATAATCAATTGATTGCCAACAAAAACGGGGTAATTACCCAGCGTGATATTGAAATCGGACAGGTCGTGGCTGCGGGACAAGCCGCCTATCAACTAGCGATTGATGGAGATCGTGAAGTGGTCATTGGTGCACCTGAACAGGCTATTTCTGAAATAAAGGTGGGGCAGCCCGCATGGATCACACTCTGGTCTCAACCTGAACAAAAATATGCAGCTTATGTGCGCGAAATCTCGCCTGCGGCAGATCAGTCCCGCACTTTTAGCGTCAAGGTTGCATTGCGTGAAGCACAACCTTCGATTCAGCTAGGGCAAAGTGCCCGTGTGTTTTTTAATACCACTCAACATGATGTTCTGAGTGTGCCTTTATCCAGTGTTTCTGCCCATGATCAACAAGCTTATGTCTGGGTGGTTAACCCGAATCAAACCCTTCGTAAAGTTGCTGTGACCTTAGGGGCCTACGGACGTGAAAGTGTTCCCATCCTATCAGGTCTAAAAGCAAATGATTACATCGTTGTTGGTGGTGTCCATCTATTGCATGAGCAACAAAAAATTCATCCGATCGATCGGGATAATCGTCCCGTGCAAATTGCATCAGGAGTTAAGCCATGAAGTTTAACTTATCAGAATGGGCACTGAACAATAAAGGTATCATTCTCTATCTGATGTTGCTTTTGGCGATCGTAGGAGGTTTTTCTTACTCAAAACTTTCTCAGAGCGAAGATCCTCCATTTACGTTTAAAGTCATGGTAGTTCAGACCTATTGGCCGGGTGCCACTGCACAGGAAGTATCGTTGCAGGTGACAGATCGGATTGAAAAAGAGCTGATGACCACGGGTCAGTATGAAAAAATCATGGCCTATTCGCGACCTGGTGAGTCAATGGTGACATTTGTTGCTAAGGATTCGCTTAAATCTGATCAGATTCCGGATGTCTGGTATAACGTGCGCAAAAAAGTGGGGGATATCAAACAGCAATTGCCCGCAGGTGTACAAGGGCCATTTTTTAATGATGAATTTGGCGATACCTTTGGCAATATCTATGTACTGACGGGTAAAGACTACGATTATGCAGTACTAAAAGAATATGCAGATCGTTTGCAATTACAACTGCAACGGGTCAAAGATGTCGGCAAAGTAGAATTGGTGGGATTACAAGATCAAAAAATCTGGATCGAACTATCCAACACTAAGGCAGCTCAGCTTGGGATACCTGTCACAGCTATTCAGGATGCATTGCAAAAACAAAACAGTATCAACAGCGCAGGTTTTTTTGAAACAGGGACAGACCGTATTCAGATTCGGGTCACGGGTCAACTCCAAAGTGTGGATGAACTTAAACATATGCCTTTGTTGGTGGGCAATAGAACCATTCAACTGGGGGATGTTGCTGAGATTTATCGTGGCTTTAGCGAACCTGCCCAGCCACGAATGCGGTTTATGGGGGAAAATGGTATCGGCATTGCAGTATCAATGCGCAAGGGTGGCGATATCATTGCACTCGGCAAAAATTTGGAAAGTGAATTTAATCATTTACAAAAAACTTTACCGCTAGGAATGCAGCTTAAAAAAGTATCCGATCAACCTGTTGCCGTGCAGCGCAGTATTCACGAATTTATCAAAGTTTTAACCGAAGCTGTGATTATTGTACTACTGGTCAGTTTTTTCTCGCTGGGTTTTCGTACTGGGTTGGTGGTGGCTTTTTCCATTCCATTGGTGTTGGCGATGACCTTTGCTGGAATGAATCTTTTTGATGTCGGGCTGCATAAAATCTCGCTGGGTGCATTGATTCTTGCCTTAGGACTTTTGGTCGATGACGCTATTATTGCAGTTGAAATGATGGCGATTAAAATGGAACAGGGTTATAGCCGTATCAAGGCCGCAGGCTTTACATGGAAAACAACCGCTTTTCCCATGCTGACTGGAACATTGATTACTGCAGCAGGCTTTTTACCGATTGCTACTGCTAACTCAAGTACAGGTGAATATACCCGTTCGATTTTTCAGGTGGTTACTATTGCTCTGATTGTCTCGTGGTTTGCAGCGGTATTATTTGTACCTTATCTCGGTGAAAAATTACTCCCTGATTTTAGCAAGATACAACAAAATGCACCGTGGTATCAGCGTCTTTGGGCTAGATTACGCCACCAACCTGCACCTCGGCCTGTGTTGCAGCATACGGGTGGAAGCCATGATCCTTATCAAAGCGCTTTTTATCTGCGCTTTCGCAAAATGGTAGAAACTTGTGTTAATTATCGCAAAACTGTGATTATTACGACGGTTTTAATTTTTGTCGGTTCAGTCTTGTTATTTAAACTGGTGCCACAGCAGTTTTTTCCGCCATCGAACCGTGCTGAAATTTTAGTGGACTTAAAATTGGAAGAGGGTGCTTCTCTCACCGCCACTGAACAAGCTGTTAAGAAAGTGGAACAGTTTCTTGTCAAGCAAAAAGGTATTGATAACTATGTGGCTTATGTTGGTACAGGTTCACCACGTTTTTATTTGCCGCTAGACCAGCAACTACCGCAAGCCAGTTTTGCCCAGTTCGTGGTGTTGGCCTCATCATTGGATGATCGTGATGAAATTCGTAAATCTCTCGATACGCAAATTAAAAAACTATTACCAGACGTTAGAACGCGGGTGTCATTGTTAGAAAATGGCCCTCCAGTGGGTTATCCACTACAATATCGAGTTTCTGGAGAAGACATTACTTTAGTCCGTGAGTGGGCACAAAAGGTAGCAAAGATCATTGGGGAAAATCCAAATACAACCAATGTACATCTGGACTGGGGAGAACCAAGTAAGATTATTCAGCTCAATATTGATCAGGATCGTGCCCGTCAAATGGGGATAAGCAGTCAGGATTTGGCGAATTTCTTAAATAGCTCGATTACAGGAGCAGTGATTAACCAATATCGTGAAAAACGTGAATTGATTGAAATTCGTTTGCGTGGCGATCAAAAGGAGCGGGTCGATGTCGCTTCCTTATCCAGTCTTGCTGTTCCAACGAGTCAGGGCAACAGTGTACCTTTGGCTCAAATTGCCAAAATTGAATACAAATTTGAAGATGGTTTGATCTGGCATCGTAATCGTTTGCCTACGATTACCGTTAGAGCCGATATTCGCAGCAATTTACAGCCCGCTACAGTGGTTGATCAACTTTCAGGAAAGATGGAACAACTTCGCGCGCAACTACCGAATGGTTATTTGGTGGAAGTGGGGGGGACGGTCGAAGAGTCTGCCAAAGGACAAAGTTCAGTCAATGCGGGAATGCCATTATTTTTAGCAGTGGTGATGACTTTGTTGATGATTCAATTGAAAAGTATCTCTCGTTCAATGATTGTATTTTTAACCGCGCCACTTGGACTGATCGGGGTTACCTTGTTTTTATTGTTACTCAATAAACCTTTTGGTTTTGTTGCAATGCTAGGTACGATTGCGCTGTCGGGGATGATCATGCGTAACTCCCTGATTCTGATTGATCAGATTGAGCAGGATATTGCAGCA
Source organism: Acinetobacter sp. S54 (assembly GCF_016624945.1). Taxonomy (GTDB): domain Bacteria; phylum Pseudomonadota; class Gammaproteobacteria; order Pseudomonadales; family Moraxellaceae; genus Acinetobacter. The sequence goes on from NZ_JACVUI010000001.1 coordinate 27,848, forward strand.
GGGCATGATCCATGGACATCAATTATTGACGCTACAGTGCGCCGTTTTCGTCCGATTTTGTTGACAGCACTGGCAGCAGTTCTAGCCATGATTCCTTTATCACGCAGTATTTTCTTTGGGCCAATGGCTGTAGCGATTATGGGTGGCTTGATTGTAGCGACTTTTCTCACCCTGTTTTTCTTACCAGCACTCTATGCAGCTTGGTTTAAAGTGAAAAGAGCAACAAATTTTTCATAATTTTTTGCGAATAAAAGATGCGAAATATTGAAAAGTTCAATATAGTAGCATCTTATTGTTAAGACAAAAATAACAGCAGCATTTCACCGCATAATATAACGTGAAGACTGTAAGTTGAGGTTGAAAGTACATGGGGCAGGACAATCTAGTACAACATCGTCGTTACATTGCAGCATCTTATGTGTGCATGTTTCTGGGGTTGTTTACGATTCTTTTTGCCGTCATTGCTTATTTCCTTGCCCGTAAGGTTGCTATGGTTGAAGGTGCTGAGGTCTGGATTCATGCGCAGGCTCTCTGGGTGATGCGAAGTATAGTAATGTTTTTGATGTTAGCTATTTTTGCTGCTTTATGGTTTATCCCTTTGTTTTTCTTCGTTTGGAATAGCGCAATTTGGGTTACAGCTTGTACTGTAGCAGGTGTAATTTTTTCAGCAATCGCTTGGTTATATTTATTGAATGCCTGGATTAAAGGTCTTTCAAAATACAGCAAGAATAAAGCTGTTTTCTAGAAATTTCTAAATTTTTTCAGTTTTCCCCCTTGTAAATCCGACTAAAACCCCCAACTTAGTCGCAGGTTAAGTATATTTTAAATTCCGTGAGGAGCATCGCCAAATATGGCTAAACGAGATTATTATGAGGTTTTAGGCGTTTCGAAAACCGCGAGTGATGATGAGATCAAAAAAGCCTATCGTAAGTTGGCGATGAAGTATCATCCAGATCGTAACCCTGATAACGCTGAAGCTGAAGAAAAGTTTAAAGAAGCCTCTGAAGCTTATGAAGTGCTGTCTGACAGTGAAAAGCGCAGTATGTATGACCGTATGGGTCATAATGCCTTTGAAGGTGGCTATGGCGGCGGTAGTGGTGGCTTTGGCGGTTTTAGTGCCGAAGATATTTTTAGCCAGTTTGGCGATATTTTCGGGGGTGCATTTGGTGGTGGCGGTCGTCAGCAACAACGTCAGCGCCGTGGTTCCGACCTACGCTATGTCATGGAATTAACGCTGGAAGAAGCGGTTCGTGGTGTTAAAAAAACGATTACCTTTACCGCACCAGCACCGTGTGATGTCTGTGATGGTAAAGGTTCTAAAAATCCGAACGATGTAGAAACCTGTAAGACGTGTCATGGTACAGGTCAAGTACGTATGCAGCAGGGCTTTTTCTCAGTTCAGCAGACCTGTAGTACCTGCCGTGGCCAAGGTAAAATTATCAAAAATCCTTGTAACAGCTGTCATGGATCGGGTGTAAAAGATCGTCAGCAAACTCTGGAAGTGACCATTCCAGCAGGTGTGGACAATGGTGATCGCGTTCGCTTGAGTGGTAAGGGTGAAGCGGTACGTGATGGACAGGCGGGTGATCTATACGTGGAAGTGGTCGTGCGCGAGCATGAAATCTTCCAGCGTGATGGTGCAGATCTCTATATGGATGTACCTGTTAGCATTGCGGATGCTGCTTTAGGTAAAGAGATTGAAATTCCAACGCTTGAAGGTCGTGTTAGCCTAAAAATTCCAGAAGGTACGCAAACAGGTAAACTGTTCCGTTTACGTGGCAAGGGTGTGCGTCCAGTGCGTAGTAGTATGGTGGGTGATTTGCTCTGCCGTCTCGTGGTAGAAACACCAGTCAATCTTACCAGCCGTCAGCGTGAATTGCTTAAGGAATTACAGGCGACCTTGGAAGGTGATGAACATAGTGCGTCATCCAAGAAAAAATCATTCTTTGATCGTTTGTTTGATTAATTCAATTCGATTGCAAAAAAATCTGTCACTTTGGCAGATTTTTTTATGCTTAAATTTTAGTGAACTGTCAGAGTTTGATATAGTAGATCGCATTGTCAACGCTTTAAATGATTTAGGAACAGATTATGTCAGCATCTCCACGCATTGGTGTATTGGGCGCAGGCGGTCGTATGGGACGCACCCTGATTCAAGCTGTACAACAAGCAGGCTACCAATTAGCTGCGGCAGTCGAACGCCCAGAAAGTAGTTTGGTGGGTAGTGATGCGGGCGAATTGGCGGGGATTGGTAGCATTGGCGTCAAGGTAGCGGGTCATTTGTCAGATATTTTAAAAGATTGTGATGTAGTCATTGATTTTACTGCACCCGTTGCCACCGAACAGCATTTAAAACTGTGTGCTGAAGCTGGGGTCGCTATGGTCATTGGCACTACAGGTTTTTCTGACGAGCAAAAACAGCTTTTAAATGATAGTGCAACCCATACGCCTGTCGTGTATGCAGCCAACTATTCAGTGGGTGTAAACGTTTCAATTAAATTATTAGAGCTTGCAGCCAAAGTATTTGGTGATAGTGTCGACATTGAAATTATTGAAGCGCATCATCGTCACAAAGTAGATGCACCATCAGGAACTGCATTAATGATGGGTGAAGCCATTGCAGATACATTGGGACGTGATTTGAAGCAAGATGCCGTGTATTGTCGTGAGGGTCATACAGGGCCGCGTGAGCGTCAAAGCATTGGTTTTCAAACCATCCGCGGTGGAGATATCGTGGGTGAACATACAGCCATGTTTATTGGCGAAGGTGAGCGGGTTGAAATTACCCATAAAGCCACTAGCCGTATGAACTTTGCTACAGGTGCGGTACGTGCTGCAGCATGGGTGGTCGGGCGTGAAGCGCGTAAATACGATATGAAAGATGTATTGGGATTTAATGACATTCAGGTGTAATTGCAATAGTAATCACACCAAAAAATAAAATTGATTTGAGAATAAAATGAATAATAAATCATGGATATTAGTATGTACCTTGGGCTTTAATAGCCTGATGGTGCATGCTGCACCAGCAACAGATGCTAAACTGAGTTTAGAGAAAAATAACATTAAGGTCTGGACGTATCAGACTGAAAATAACCCGATCATCCAATACAAGGCGGAAACGACTTTTGATGCTCCTCTTGATCAAGCTGTCGGGTTGATTTTGAATGTAGAGCATGCACCAAAGTGGGTGCCCTATGTGAGCGAAACTAAAGTATTGTCACGCGATGATAAAAAGGGAGAGTTTATTCTGTACATGGTATTGGATTTTCCTTTTCCCCTTAAAGATCGTGATGTAGTCATTAAAGGGAAAATGTCCAAAGCCAATAACGGAATCATTAGTATTAAAAATAATGCTATTACGGGTTATTACCCTGCACAAAAAGAGCGGCTTCGTTTAAATAAATATGAAGGGGACTGGACGTTCCAAAAACTTGGAACCAATAAGGTTAAAGTTACAACCTCCGGTTATGCTGATCCAGCGGGTTCAATTCCCTTGAGTTTCGTTAATATGTTTGTACAACAGCAGCCTTATCAGATGTTGATGAAAATGAAAATGGAACTACAAAAACCGGTAAATTCATCAATGAAATTACCGGAAATTTTAAAATAACTCTGAAATGTTCTTGAAAAGTATTGCTTAATAAGCGCCCGAAGGCGCTTGTTGATTAACTACAATATTGCTGCTTGCTAGGTACTGAACGGCTGAAACGTATTTGCAGCAATACCAGTAAAAGACCTAATCCCGCCAAGCCTGCGCCAGCAAAAGATACCGCCGCATAGCCGAGATGAAGACTAAGTACCAGTCCCCCCACCGCAGCGCCAACCGCATTACCCAGATTAAAAGCACCGACATTAATGGAAGAAGCAAGACCTGGTGCTTGGTGTGCAATTTTCATGACGCGCATTTGAACAGGAGGAATCAGTCCAAAGGTGGCAATACCCCAGATTACCAGCGCAATAGCAGCACCTAGATGACTTTGTGCTAGCCAAGGAAACGCCAACATAATAAAAATTAATAAAGATAGAAATCCGATAAGAGTTTTATTGAGGGAAAGATCAGCAAATTTTCCACCAAAATGATTTCCAATTGAAAATCCGATGCCGATCAGCACCAGCATAAGCGTGATAAACATCGGTGAGGCTTGAGTAAAAGCATTTAAGCTCGGTGCAATGTAGGTATACAATGTAAACATAGCACTGGCACCCAATACTGTGGTCATGAGTGCCATGATTACAGGTATACGAGATAATACTTTGACTTCCGCTTTAATGTCTGTGCTTTGTCCAGGCGAACTAGGGGGTAACGCTTGATAGAGTGACCACATGGTTAGCAAGCCCAAGGCTGAAATCGCAAAGAAAGACATGCGCCAGCCAATTGTTTGACCCAGCCAAGTAGCCAAAGGTACACCGCCAATATTCGCAATCGTGAGTCCCATAAACATGCTGGCAACGGCACTGGCTTGCTTATGTACAGGCACTAGACTGGCGGCTACGACAGAGCCAATTCCAAAAAATGCACCATGATTCAGACTGGTGATCAGTCGTGCAGCCATTAGACTCCAATAATTTGGTGCGATGGCAGCCAAAATATTGCCTATTGTAAAGAGAGTCATAAGCAGGATCAGGGCCTTGCGTCGTGAAAAATGGCCGAACCATAGCGTCATGATAGGGGCGCCTAGCATCACGCCTAAAGCATAACCTGTAATCAGCATACCTGCGGTAGGGATACTGATATTGAGATCATGTGCAATATTGGGCAGTAATCCCATCGGCGAAAATTCTGTAGTACCTATCGCAAAGGCACCAATTGCTAAAGCCAGTAATGGGAAATTAATTTTCATAGACTTACTTTTAATCCCATTCAGGCGCGAGTTCGATAGGATTAATTTCCCGCCCATTACGATCCAATGTTGCAATTAGTTGCATTTCATCCTCTTTCAGTTGAATCTCTTGGGCTTTTAAATTACTGATTAGGTGTTCACGTTTGGTTGAGGAGGGAATCACGGCATAACCATTTTGTAATGCCCATGCCAGTGCAATTTGAGCTGTCGAAGCCTGATGCCGCGAAGCAATGTCCTGAAGGACTGGATCTTGTAGCACTTTGCCATACGCAAGTGTCATATAGGATGTGATATTAATGTGCTGTGCTTTTAAAAAATCAACCAGCTTTCTATTCTGTAAATACGGACTGAGTTCAATCTGGTTGGTCGCAATATGAGATTGCCCAATGCTGTCGATAGCAGTTTGTGTGAGAGCGATATTAAAGTTTGAGATCCCGATATGTTGGGTTAGACCTTGCTGTTGGGCGTGTAAAAGTAAGCCCATGACCTCAGCAATATCGATGCCTTTTTGCGGTGCAGGCCAATGTACCAGCGTTAAATTGACTGCATCGGTGCGCAATTTTTGTAGACTTTGCTTCAAGCTTGGAATCAGTTGTTTTGGATTAAGATGATCGACCCAGATTTTGGTGGTAAGAAAAAGTTGATCACGTGCTATACCACTTTCATGAATTGCCTGACCAACTTCAGCTTCATTTTCATAAATTTGTGCAGTATCAATCGCCCGATAACCGACATCCAGTGCGGTTTTAACAGCATCGATGACCACTTGGTCTTTTAAACGGAATGTACCTAAGCCGAATTTTGGAATCATCATAGCATCACCTTAATATTGATTTGACCCTATAGAAGGACATATTTATTTATCAATTGCTGATCATTGTGATCCGATTATTGTTGTGGAAAAATAGATGAATCAGCAAAATATCTTTGATTATTTGTCATGAATGGCACGACTAATGAAATCTACCATTGAAGAACTGATTGCGTTTATTAGCATTGTCGACACAGGCTCGATTGTGGCTGCGGCAGAGCAACTCCAGCAAACCCCCTCGGGTTTAAGTCGATCTTTAAATCGACTAGAAAAAAAACTTGAAGTCACTTTGCTAGAACGTACCACTCGTAAGTTAAAATTAACTCAGGAAGGCCGTTTATTTTTAGATAAAGCGCGTTCTATTTTGGCGGAACTTGCAGAGGCAGAAGATGCGTTATTGAAATCTGACAGTGACATTTCTGGACTGATTCGGATCGATTCGGCAACACCTTTTGTCCTGCATGTGCTTGCCCCTTTGATGCAGAAATTTATGCAGCTTTATCCCAAAATTGAGATCGAACTCAATAGTCATGATCAGGTGATTGATTTATTACAGCATAAAACTGATGTTGCCATTCGTTTTGGCGCATTACATGATTCGAGTTTGCATGCCAAACTTGTCTGTAAAAGCCGTTTATATATCGTGGCAAGTCCAGACTATCTGAAACGGGCTGGCACACCTATTCATCCAGAAGAACTTTTTCAACATCAATTGGTTGGGTTCAGTAAGCCCGTCTATTTAAATACCTGGCCGTTAAAAATTGGGGATAAATATATTACAGTTCATCCCCAAATCAAGGCATCTAGTGGTGAAACGGTGAGGCAATTGACCATCCGTGGTCATGGTATTGCACGGTTATCCGAATATGAAATCTGGCAGGATTTATTGGCAGGGCGTTTGGTGGCTTTATTTGAAGATCAGATTGAAATCCAGTTGCAGCATGTTCATGCAGTGTATTATCAACAAAAACACTTACCTAAGCGGGTACGTTTGTTCATCGAATTTTTAGCAGATGAACTGAGCCAGCAATTTTCAACGGCAATGGCCCCATAAGTTTTGTTCAGGTAACTGAAATTCCATTAAAGGCTGCTGTGATTTTAAACGCAGCTGAAAAGTCGTCTTATTTTGCAGACACTCAAAATTGAATGCCTGATTTTTCAATGTACTGATCATCATTCCATTTTCGCTAATAGGACGATAGGTATATCGAATCTGTTGCGGACGCTGCATATCAACTGACCATAATTTATATTCAGTATGCTGCTGTATTTTCAGATAGCCCTGAATCATGCTACGACAGATAAAATCCTGTTGCTGTTTTTCTGGATGTAAGGGCTGACAGGCGCTGATCAGCAAACCTATACTTGCGATAAAGCATAAATTTTTCATGGGCTTATCTCATTGTGATTGCTTTTTAGAGAATAATTCGATTGTATAGACCATTACAGATACAGATTTTTATAAAAAAGCAGTACAGATATGCAATTTCACTACCAGCGGTTAGCCCAGCAGATTGCTCATAAAATTTATCAGCAACAGTTATTGCCCCAGCAAAAGTTAAATTCATTACGTGATTTTGCTTTTCAGCATCAGATCAGTATTAGCACAGCCCAACGATGTTATGAATTGCTGGAAGCGCAAGGTTTAATCGAAGTTAAAGCTAAATCAGGTTACTTTGTAAAAGCAGTCCCTCTAAGTAGTCGTTTACCCACCAGTCCAGATTTTGAATCTAGACCACGGGTAGTCACAAATCTATTGCTACAAAATCAGATTCAGGAAGCTTCTATCCAGCCTCATTTGATTCCGTTTGGAGCGATTCAACTTAGTCCTGAACTCATTCCCGTCGAACCCTTACGTCGTTCCATTCAACGAGCGTTAAAGCACTGTAAGCCCGAAGATTTTTTATATTGTAATCGGCAAGGACATTTGCATTTACGTGAGGCACTGGCTGCACATTGGCGTGAAGATGGGATGTATATCGCCCCTGAAGATATTTTTGTTACGAATGGTTGTATGCCTGCATTGGCGCTTTTAATTCAGCAATTAAGCCAACAAGGTGAAAGTATTTTAATTCCCACTCCAACGTTTAATGGACAATTACAACTAATTGCAGGTTTAAAACGACGTATTATTGAAACACCTGCGGATGCTAGGGGAATTGATCTAATTCGATTAGAACAAGCTATGATAGAGCATCGTCCAAAATTATGCTTACTCACGGCTAACTTTCAAAATCCTTTGGGATATTGTCTGAGTGATGCAGATAAACAAAAAATTGCTCAATTGGCAGCACAGTATCACTGTATTATTTTAGAAGACGATATTTACGCCGAATGTAGTTATCGTGGCCAACGACCATTACCCATCAAATATTGGGATGAACAGGGTTATGTGGTTTGGGTCGGGTCTGTGTCGAAATCATTATCTACTGCTTATCGTGTAGGCTGGTTTTGTATCGGGGCGCAGTTAAAGTCGATTTATCCTGAATTGTTTTCTGCCAATGTCAGTGTGAATACGCCACTACAATTGGGTTTGGCAGACTTTATTTATAGTCGTGAATATCGTAATCATTTAAACCGCTTACACCCTCAATTAATGCAACAAGTTGAGCAATATCGTCGATTTATTTTAAAGGCATTTGCACCGTTGAATATCGGTTTGAGTCAACCTCAGGGTGGGTATGCCTTATGGCTGGAACTTCCTCAAGTGGTCGATAGTTTAGCTTTGTATCTGGCCGCTCAAAAAAATCAGATCAATATTGTTCCGGGTGTGGTATTTGGGGAAGATGGGCGTTATCAACATTTTGTACGTCTCAATGCAGGACATGGCTTAACGCCGCAATTACAAGAAGCCATTCAATTTCTGGCAAATTGGGTGAAACAATATTTGGCTACCACTGAATTTGCTTAAATAACGACCAAACCCCATGTGCAGATTGAGTATTGAGATGCAATTGAATATAATTCTCATTTAATTTATTGCTGAAAAATGTGCAATGCGTGTTCATCATCTTATTGAAGTATTGGTTGCTGAAAATGATCGATTAGTCGATTACATTAGCTATCGATTTGGTGACCGTCAGTTTGCTCAGGAGGTGGTACAGGAAACCAGCCTGCGTGTGTTGCAACAGGCGCATACGCTAGAAGAAGTTCATCTACCGCTGGCTTTTTTAAAAAAGATGAGTATGCATGTTGCGATTGATTTTTACCGCAAAGAGCAAACCAGAAAAAAAATTATAGATACGGATGTCACTCTGACAGAAATAGAGCAGCCTTTAACATCTGAGTTGACTTCGCCTGAACTGGCAGTGGCTAAAACTCAGCGGGAGCAGATCATTCTCAAGGCAATTTATCAATTGCCACCGTGTTGTCAGGATATTTTTATTCTGGCGCAGCTTTATCATTTCTCACAACAACAGATTTCCAATCAATTGAATATCTCAAGAGGGATGGTGGCTCGTCATTTAGCGCGTGCTTACCGAGATTTACTACCGGTTTTATTGGCTGAATCACATGGTTGATTCCTATAAGTCCAAAAAAACGAATTCAACCGAGCAGAATCAGCAACGTGTGCAACGCGCTCTGGCGCCGTTTGAAGATAGCCTGATTGAACAGTTGCCCACGGCAGAACAAATTATTCATCGCGCATTGGCACGACAAAAACAAAAACGACAGCATAAGCATTTGTTGTTGCTGGCAGGTTTGGGCAGTGTGCTGGGAGTGCTATGGCTGAATCCTTCCTATGATCAGAAAGTTTTCTCGACTGGTATTGGTGAGCAAAAACAGTTTGAGTTGACGGATGGTAGCCGTATTCAATTGAATACTCAGACACAACTAATCCTCACCACTCATCTGCGTTCGCGTGAGCTTAAATTGCTACAGGGAGAAGCAAGTTTTACGGTCAAACATACGGCATGGCACAGTGTGGCCCCGTGGCTGAAACGATCATTTGTGGTTTGGGCAAAGGACGTTAAGATTGAAGATATTGGGACAGTATTTAATGTGCGCTGTGAACCGAATGGAACTGATTTACAGATTAGTGTCAGTGAGGGACAGGTCCGGATATCGAGCGCGCAACAAAACATAGACCTGTATCAGGGTCAAAGCCTGTATCGTCAGCATGATCAATGGTTCAAGCCAACACATACAAATATTGAGCAATTAACCAGCTGGCAAACGGGTTCCTACCAGTTTATGGATCAGCCTCTAGTAGAGGTGATTGATGAATTAAATCGCTATGGCAATTTATCGGTAGAGTTTCGTGATCGCCATGTTGAACAACTGCGAATTACAGGTGAAGTTAAATTAAAACACCGCGAACAATTTATGCAGGATTTAGAAAAATTTGCCCCTGTAAATGTGACAGTACGGGATCAGGGTGGGTTTGTGATCGCGTCACGTCAATAAAAATTTTCTCGCAAGGTGTACAAAATCGTCGTCCCAAACGACATAGCAAGGACAAAGAGAAATTTTCCGGGGACAATATGGCGACTCTAGTGCCAATATATCATTTTAAACAGCGCCAGCTCGCCCTGCTGGTATCGCTGGCATTCTACGCAGGTTCATTATGGGCAGATACAGCAGCTACCTCAATTAATATACCCGCCCAATCACTGGATACTGCTTTGCAACAACTGGCACAGCAAAATGGCGTACAGATTTTATTTGTTAGCGATTTGGTCAAAGGTCTGCAAAGCTCGAAATTACAGGGTCAGTTAACGCTTGAACAAGCATCAGAACGGCTTTTGCAACAGACACATTTGCAGTTAAAGCCTTTGGGAGAAGGGCGATATTCAATTGTTAAAATATCATCGGATGATTCACGACCAGTCACCATCATGCCAAAGCTGGTTTCGGGTGCAAAAGGCGAATCTGCGACCAGTTTGCCTCTGATTAGTTTACAGGCACAGCAAGCGGGTACGACCGATGGTACACAATCCTATACTACGCGAAGTATGAGTACGGCCACTAAAATGAACCTGTCCATGCGGGAAACACCACAGGCAGTCACTGTCATTACTAACCAACGCATTCAGGATCAGAACTTGGCGACAGTTAACGATGTAGTGCAAGCTACTCCCGGACTGACTTTCAGGCGTTTCGGACCAGAGCGAGCTTCCTTTTATGCGCGGGGGATGTATGTAGACAACCTGATGTTCGACGGTCTGCCAGTCAGTCTAGATAGCTCTAATTTATCACAAGACTTGCTGGCCACTGACATGGCGATTTACGACCGCGTGGAGATCGTGCGCGGTGCCACTGGACTAGTGCAGGGCGCAGGTAACCCATCGGCTGCCATCAATCTGGTACGCAAGCGACCGACTGATGTGCCACAGATATCGGTCGACCTGAGCGCTGGTAGTTGGGATCGCTATCGAGCAGAATTAGATGCCTCTGGTCCTTTATCGAAGGATGGCAGTCTGCGAGGTCGTACAGTGATCGCTGCTCAGGATTATGAGAGTTATAAGCGTGGTGAAAGCAGCAATGGCCAGACATTCTACGGAATTTTAGAGAAAGATTTAAATGCATCCACCACACTCACGCTCAGCGCGCTACATCAGGAAAGCCGTTTGCATGGCAATGGCTTTACGGGCCTTCCAGTAGCGCGAGACGGTAGCGATCTGGGACTGCCTCGGTCTACGTCCTATGCCAATGACTGGGAACATTGGAACAAGACTACCAGCTCAGCTTTTGTGGGTCTAAACCACCTATTTGACAACAACTGGCGGATGCACCTCTCAGCGTATTACGCGCAGGCCGATGTTGACATGCTGGGTCACTATCTCAGTTATAGCTTTACCACGGGTAATTATACTCAGCTAGGTGCACGCAATTCTCATCAGGAAAAGCAAAGCAGCGTAGATCTGTATGCCAATGGCCCCTTTGAGCTGCTAGGCCGTACTCACGAGTTAGTGCTAGGTGCCAGTTACCGTAACATTGATTTTGACGGCAATAGCCGCCAAGGTGTAGTTCTCAACAGCAACCTCAATCTATACAACTTTGACTCGAGCGCCGTTGCAAATCCTAATATTCCTTTACGAGACTGGATGGATGCAAAGATCAGCCAGCAAAGTGTATATGCTACAACACGCCTCAATTTGGCTGATCGACTAAAGCTCATATTAGGGGGACGTCTGGATTGGTTCGACTATAACGATACGGTTAATACCTATCCGAACTTTGCCTCAAACACGCCATCTGTCAGTGCTCATAACAACTATAGCGTCAGCCACCAGTTAACGAAGTATGCGGGACTAGTCTATGATCTGAACGATCAGCATTCGATCTATGTGAGCTATACCGATATCTTTAAGCCTCAAAACTATCTGGATGCGAGCAGCAAGCTATTAGATCCAGTGACGGGCAACAACTACGAAATGGGTATCAAGGGTGAATATTTTGATGGTGCACTGAATGCATCGGCAGCCGTGTTCCGAATGGATCAGGAAAATCGTGCCTTCCGTAGCACTGACCAGACTCAATGTGCTGGATATCCAACGGTTACCTGTTATTCAGCTGCTGGTGAGGTGCGGAGCGAGGGTGCAGAATTCGAGGTGCAGGGCGCCGTTACCCCTAACTGGCAGGTGGGTGCAGGCTACACGGTTGCGATTGCTCGTTACCGAAAGGATGCGACGGCCGCTAACGTGGGAGCAGTTTTTGACACCGATACTCCACGGCACCTGTTCAAGCTGTCGACGATGTATCGGTTACCCGGCGAACTTCAGCACTGGCGCGTGGGTGGCTCGGTTTATCGTCAGGGATCAATCTACAATAAGGGCACTGCGAGCGGCGTACCATTCTATATCAGCCAAAGTGCTTACACTGTGGCCGATCTGATTTTAGGGTGGCAAGCCACACCGAAGCTAGATCTACGCCTCAATATCAATAATGTTTTCGACAAAAAATATTATAATGCTTTGTCTGGCACTGTGGGTTTCCCTAGTAATGTCTATGGCGAACCACGCAATGTAACGCTGTCAGCAAAATATAATTTCTGACTTTAACAACGGTGCTAATACCAGTTTCCAGTCAGATGCCATAACATAAATTAGGCAGCGGGATCAGTTTTATGATAATGCCGACGCACCATATTATTGGCTTAATAGTGCGGTATAGATTTTAGTTGGTTTATAAAGAAGGCTGCATGATGCAGCCTTCTTTATTTCATAACAAAGGCTTAAAAATCGGCCTGTAATACAATCCGATAACGAGCCTGACCTGAATGTAAACGCTCTATCGCATCATTGAGTTTTGACATTGGATAAAGCTCAATTTGTGGTGCAATATTTTTACGTGCAGCGAATTGTAGTAACTGACGCAAAGCTGCTGGTGAACCCGTTGGTGAGCCTGTAATTGATTTTGCACCGCCAATTAACGCACCGACAGGCACAGGAACTGGCTCTAACACCAAACCCAGAAAATGGAATGTGCCATTTGGAGCTAATGTATTTAAATAAGCATTCCAGTTGAGTGTCACATTCACGGTACTTAGTAATAAATCAAACTTCCCGCGTTGAGCTTTAAGGGCGGCATCATCACGGCTATTCACCACATGATCTGCACCCATCGCTTTGAGCTCTTCGGTCTTATCTGGATTTGAAGTAAATGCGGTAATTTCACAGCCCCATGCTTTAAGCAGTTTAATCGCCATATGACCTAAGCCACCAATCCCAATCACTGCCACATGGTGAATCGCTTGAATCTGATGTTTTAGAATGGGATCAAATACCGTAATCCCACCGCAAAGCAATGGGCCTGCACTGGTGGGGTCCAGATCCTCGGGCAAAGGAATGACCCATTGCCAGCCAGCACGAACTTTATCAGCGAATCCACCTGCGTGACCGACGATCGTTGCGGTATGTTCCCCCGTACATAAGACTTGATGTCCGCTTATACATTGGTCACACGACTGACAACTTTCTGCCGTCCAGCCAATACCAACACGTTGTCCGACTTTTAAGCCTTTGGCCTCACCACCGAGTTGAGTGATCGTACCAATAACTTCATGTCCAGCTACTACTGGATAAACGGAAGAATGCCAATCGTTATTGATGACTGAAATATCAGAGTGGCACAGGCCACAATACTCAACTTTGACTTCTACCTGATGAGGTTGTAATTCACCAGCATCAAAAGAAAAGGGGACTAAGGCTTCGCCTGCCTGCATTGCCGCGTAGGCATGAATCGTATTGCTGTTCATCATTATGTCCTTGTATATTAAATTTTATGAGCGAAAGGAACAGTGATTTTCGTGGTCATTGACCATGCCTACTGCCTGCATAAATGCGTAACAGGTGGTTGGCCCCACAAATTTAAAACCTTGTTTCTTTAAACGTTTAGACAGTTGTAGACTTTGTTCAGTTTGGGCGGGTGCCTGACGATAATCTGTAACATCATTGATTATGGGATGTTGTTTTACCGTTTCCCAAAGCCATTCGGTCATATTGTATCCTTGACTTTTGAGTGCCTGCCATGCAGTGGCATTGTCACGAATGGCCTTAAGTTTACCAAGATGACGAATTAAACCTGTATCACTTAGTTTATGCTCAAGTTGCTCATCTGTGAGTTGGGCTATGTCTTCAATAGAATATTGAAAAAAATGCTGTCGGTAAGCTTCGCGTTTTTTGAGTACTGTAATCCATGAAAGTCCAGCTTGTTGTCCTTCAAGGCACAGCATTTCAAATAATCTGCTTTCTTCAAATTCTGGTTTTCCCCATTCTTCATCATGATAAGACATGTAAAGTGGATCACTTGAACACCAACCACAACGTTGCACAGTCATGCGCGGTTCCTTATTTTTAGCGATAATTTAAGTTATTGTTATAAAGTAAAAGGCATCCATTGATCTGAAGATGTATCCCAATAATACAACTCTGCCTGAGCTAAATCTTCAAATTTAAGCCAAAAATCTTGACCAGATTTATCTGCGTAACCGGTGCTAATGAGCAGGGCATCCTCAGAGACTTCCATGATCCAGCCTTGATAGCTTTTCTGATTCAAATAGATTTTTTGTTGATTACCAGATTCGGCAAATTCAACTATTCGATTGATCAGAGCTTCAGACATAATTTATTTCCTAACGTAAATATGGATAAGGGTTGATTGCACCGCGCCCTTTTCCAGACAGATAAATACCATAATGTAAATGTGGTGCAGTAGATCGTGCATTTCCCGTATTGCCGACATAGCCAATGAGATCACCTTTTTTGACATAGTCTCCAATGGCAAGACCGCGTTTATGTCCATCCAGATGAGCATAATAATGCCATGAACCCGATGGTCCCAAAATCCAGATAACTTTGCCACCCAAATTATTATTGCGTAAATCGGCAATTAATCCATCTGTTGCACTGTACACTTTTGTTCCACGTGGAGCCATAATGTCGATCCCTTCATGACGTCGACCCTGACTACGCGCTGCGCCCCATGTATCCGTCAGTTCAGTACGTTTTATTCCTTTGACTGGAATAGGTAAGCGTGTATCCAGTCTTTGTATCTGTAATTGACTCACGCGATTGGCGGATAACGGCTGAGATTTTTTGGGCGCTGTGGTACAGGCTGCCAGTAAGCTTAAAACAAAACCGAGAATGAAATAGGGGAGATGGCGAGGCACAGGCTCTCCGTTATTTTTATGATCACGATCTGCACTATGTCATGAATTGATAGCTGAGATCAATTTTTTCATAGCCGTGGGAATTCCTCGGGCAGTTGCTTGCTCAGGGCTTAACCAACAGCCTTTTAACTCGGTAAGGAGATGTTCTTGCTGTTCTGGTTCCACGTGAAACATTTGTATGTTCAGTAACCATGTAAAATGGGAAAAACTATGCGAAATCTGCGTCTGGCAAGAAAGAGGAGTAAGGTCAAATTGTGAGCGCCATTGTGATAATTGGTTTTTATCTTCAATAATCGGTAAACACCATAATCCACCCCATAAGCCATGTGAATCACGCTGTTGCCAAAACCATTGTTTATTTGACTGGATCAAAATAACATCCGCAGTTTTAACAGGAACCGTTTTTTTAGGCTTTTTAAAAGGCAATTCATTTTCCAGACCTTGTTGATGTGCTTTACAGCGTTGCTGCATAGGGCAATAAAGACACAACGGTTTTTTTGGTGTGCAGATAGTCGCACCCAGATCCATAATTGCCTGCGTGTAATCATGATTGCGTTCAACGGGACAAAGTTGCTCGGCTATTTGCCATAATGCGCGTTCATGTACGGGTTTGGACAAATCATCTTCTATTGCAAAAAAACGTGCTAATACACGTTTAACATTTCCATCCAGAATCACGCCGTATTGACGCAACCCCAGTGACATCAGTGCTCCACCAGTTGAGCGGCCAATACCAGGTAAAGCCATCCATTGTTCAAGGTTCTGGGGAAATTCGCCATTTTGATGGACTTGTATCGCAGCTTTATGCAAATTACGTGCGCGTGCGTAATAGCCAAGCCCAGCCCAATAAGGAGCAACGTCTTCCCATGTCGCCGTACCTAATTCATCCACTGTGGGAAAGCGTGCAATAAAACGATCAAAATATTGCAGTACGGTTTTCACTTGCGTCTGCTGTAGCATAATTTCAGAAACCCAAACTTTGTAGGGATCATCGGCAATTTGCCAAGGTAAGTCATGACGACCGTGATGATCGAACCAGTTTAGTAGGGCATCGGCAAAAGAAAAATCAGACATGAAAACAAAGAGCAAAGACCGGAACAGCAGTATAACCAAATTGACCTGAGTAAGTCATATCGGCTTATTTTTAGGATAAAAAAAAGATGATTCATAGATCATCTTTTCGATTAAATCAGGCGCTAACCCTGAACAATGCCCCAGCGATTGTCCAATTTAAGTTCCTGTCCCTTATAGCGGGGAATAATATGAATATGCAGATGTTCAGCACTTTTACCAAACACTTCACCATCATTAAAAGCGATATGAAAACCATCGGGTTGATGACGTAGATCAAGTTCATTACGCGCCAATTCGATTAAAGAAATCAGGCTTTTTCTTTCTTTATCTGTCACATCAAAAAAAGAGCTAACATGACGCAAAGGAATAATCACCGAATGTCCTTTAGAAAGAGGATGAGATTCGGGCAGGATGGCGCCAAATTCATTTTGATGGATGACATCATATTCATCAAATTCGCAATAAGGGCAATGTTTTTCAGTCATGATTCATCCTCTTTTTCTCATCTTGATATATGTACACGAATATGGCACTTATGTGCAGCAGATTTTATAAGGTTCTTTCAAGCAGGCCATACATGGCATTTAGACTTTGCTGTTCTGCTTGTGGATTGTAACCTAAATCGATGCCATTAGTTTGAGCACGTTCATCAGCTAAAGGATTACTAAAGCCATGTTTGGCATTTTCTAAAATAATCACTTCATAATTAACATTCGCATGATCCATCTCAGCTTTAAATTTAGCAACATCATTCAGGGTAACCAGGCTGTCCTGTTCACCATGCAAGACTAAAATTTCAGCTTGAATTTTGCCTTCTTCGGCGGGGGCTTTAGGTGTTAATGTTCCATGAAATGAAGCAACGGCTTTTAAATTTTCGCCAGAACGCGCCAAATCTAACACCACTTTGCCGCCATAGCAGAAACCAATAGCAGCCAGTTGTTCGGCATTGACTTCTGGCTGCGCAGCTAAAGTTTGTAGACCTGCAGAGGCACGGGTAATGATAGTATCTGGATCTTGAAAAGTTTGAGTCATCCATTCATTGGCCTGTGAAGCAGTGTTGGTCACTTTTTTGTCACCATACATATCGATGGCTAACGCTGCGTAACCATGTTCAGCCAATTCACGTGCGCGCTGTTCAGTGTATTCGGTTCTTCCCCACCATTCAGGTGCAACAATTACCCCCGCCACAGGTGTTTCACTTGCAGGTGCAGCAAAATAGCCAATCAGGCTTGAACCATCTTTTGCGGTATAGTGAATTTCACGTGTTTTGATGGTAGATGTCATACCTTAAATCCTGATATCAAACTGAAATTGAAAATGATTAAATCATAAAAACCGTGGTGATATGCATATTCAATGTAATCAATTTAGTCATAAATGTGAGAATTTATGTAGGGATGCATAATCTCTATGCAGTAACCCTAAAATACCCGAAACAAAACCCCGTTTAAATCTGAATTTAAACGGGGTTTGTTAATCATTTTACAAGGATTTTTGATCCTTTTTTAAATAGAGCTTAAACTAAATGATTGATGTCGATGGAGCCTAAGCTCGACCTCGTGAAATAAAGCCAATAATGGCTAAAATCACGGCAACCACCAATAAAATCACTGCAAAGTCTTTGGATAAGCCTGCAACTCCACCAAAACCTAACAAGCTTGCAATCAATGCAATCACAGCAAAGATAATCGCCCAGCGAAACATAGTTCTAATCTCCTTATATTTATCGTTCTTTAAATATAGAACCTAAGACTAAAAAGCTATGTGTTGTTTATGTGTGCAATCTGTATATTGTCTTTAATATTCAATTAATTGTGTTACAAAAACTATGTAAAGAATGCACATTAGAAACAGTGTTATAATGTGTATTCGCTGTTGGGGCACCTGCTTTATGAACACTGAAACCCGTCCATTTTTCTGGAAACATTATTCGCTTGAACAACTCAATCAGGCAGAGTGGGAAGCGTTGTGTGATGGTTGTGGATTATGTTGTCTGATTAAACTTGAAGACGAAGACAGTGCAGAAATTGCCTATACTAAAGTGGCGTGTAAATTATTAGACTGTCAAACGGCACGTTGTTCAGATTACTCCAATCGGCATCAGTTCGTTCCAGACTGTATTCAACTTACGCCCGAAAAATTACAAACGATTCGCTGGTTACCTTCAAGTTGTGCCTATCGACGTTTAAATGAAGGAAAAAATTTACCGTCATGGCATTATTTAAATACTGGGTCACGTCAAAGTGCTATCAAAGCACGTAAATCGGCAGCAGGGCGCTGTATTTCAGAAGTGGACGTTTCAGAGGACGATATTGAAGATTATATCGTCCGTTGGATTCGATAAAAAAAAGCAAATTTAATGCGAATGAGACAATTGATTTTGTTGTTGAGCACGTCGTTCCCGCTGTGACTGTTTAATAATGCTCCAGCCTGCACTCAAGCCTAAACCTGCCATCAATAAAGCCACAATCAAGTCAGGTAATACACTTTGGGTTCCAAAGACCCCGAGCGCAGCTATCATCACCGCAATATTACCGATCGCATCATTTCGGCTGCATAACCAGACTGATTGCATATTGGCATCGCCGTCACGAAAAGCAAATAGCACCACCGCACTGATGATATTGGCGAGTAAAGCCATAACGCCAATAACGCCCATAGTGATTGCTTCAGGTGGAACACTGTGCAGATATGACCAGATTACTTTCCCTAAAATAATCAGCGCGAATAAACTCATAGTGAACCCTTTAAATAGAGCTACAGTTGCACGCCAATAGAGGCTCAAACCCAATGCCAGCAATGAAATAAGATAATTAATCGAGTCCCCAAAAAAATCCAGTGCATCTGCCCAGAGTGAAGCAGAGCCCGCCTGCATTCCTCCAAATATTTCAATGAGGAACATACCTAGATTTAAAATCAGTGCAATCCACAGTGCAATTTTAAACGTATTGCTTTTGACTTTAGGGATATCTTCATGATCACAGTTACAGCACGCCATTTGCAATTTCCTTCACTTTGGATAAGCTCATTAGAAAGTCTGGAGTCACTCTAGGGTCAAGTCTTATGATGAAATATTTGATTGGTGAACTTGCAAAAAAATCTCAGGTTTCTGTAGATACTATTCGTTTTTATGAAAAGCGAGGTTTACTCCTTGCAGCAAAACGGGCGGAGAACAACTATCGTTACTATGATGATGAAGCGTTAGACCAATTGATTTTTATTCGGCATTGTCGCGAACTGGGTATGTCTTTACACGAAATTGAAGAGTTAAATGAATTGCGCAAACAACCCCAGCAGCAATGTAAAGTGGTGGATCAGGCTATTGAGCAACATTTGGGGCATATTAATCATAAAATTCAGCAATTTGAAAAATTTAAAGTACAACTCGAACAACTGCGCGCTCGTTGCCAATCCACCAGCAATATCGATAATTGCAAAATTATTCAAACGCTCAAACAACATGATGCATAACGTGTTTTTGAAATATAAAGTAATTATTTGAAATATAGACTAAAACAAAAATACATTTTTCAAATATTTATTTCTTGATCGGTCTTTAAGATAAAAATAGAAAATACAATAAAGTGAGGTTCATCAAGATGACGATGCCATTTGCCACGTCGCTACTTTGTAGCAGTTTAATTTTATTGACCGCTTGCGGTTCCAATAATAGTCATTCACAGGAATTACAACAGACATCGAATCATACCCAAACCGCAACTCAGCCGATTCAGATTAATCAGACCTTTAAAACTCAGGAAGTCGCGCAGTTTAAGGAACCTTGGGCATTAGCCGAACTGCCTAATGGGCGTTTACTGGTGAGTGAACGTCAGGGCGTACTCAAAATTTTTAATCCAGTAACGAAACAAAGTCTCAATGTATCTGGCATTCCAAAAGTTCGTTATGGAGGCCAAGGTGGATTGGGTGATGTCATTCTGCATCCTCAATTTGCGCAAAATCAATGGATCTATTTGAGCTATGCAGAATCTGGTCAAGGTGGACAAGGAGCTGTGGTCGCTCGTGCTCGACTAGATTTAAGCACTCCTGACCAACCTAAACTGATTGATCTACAAAAAATTTGGCAGCAGATACCTAAAGTTTCAGGTCAGGGACATTATGGCCATCGTTTGGCCTTTGATCGAGAGGGTAAACTCTGGATTAGCTCAGGCGAACGGCAAAAATTTGATCCTGCGCAGAATATGCAATCTAATCTAGGTAAAATCGTGCGATTAAATGAGGATGGGCATCCTACTGAAGGAAATCCATTTGCAGATCAAGGGGGCGTTGCCGCGCAAATTTGGACTTTAGGTCATCGGAACCCTTTAGGAATGGCCTTTGATGGAAATGGGCAGCTTTGGGTCGTGGAAATGGGGCCAAAAGGAGGCGATGAACTTAATCGTATCGTGAAAGGTGCGAACTATGGCTATCCCGTTGTTTCCAATGGCGATCATTATTCAGGCTTGCCAATACCTGACCATGCGACCCGACCTGAATTTAAAGCGCCAGAAATCAGTTGGACTCCCGTTATTTCGCCATCAAGTATGATCATCTATCAGGGAGATCAATTTCCTGCATGGAAAGACAAAGCCCTGATTGGTGGTTTATCCTCAGAGTCTATAACGGTGGTGGATTTGAAATCTCAACCTGTACAGGAAGTTCAGCGTTTGAACATGAAACAGCGTATTCGTGGGCTGATACAAGCAAAAGATGGCTCAATCTGGGTGATTGAAGATGGTACGAACGCGCATTTACTTAAGCTCAGTGCCGAATAAAATTTTAAGTGATATAGAGAAATAATGATGTTGTCATTACTAGAGAAATCTTTCGGTTTAAGAAAAATATTATGGATGGTTGGGTTTTCTGTTTGTAGTTCATCGCTTTATGCAAAAGACCTAACCCCACAGGAGGTCAAAACGATTGTTGATCAGCAGTTTAAGCCACTATTGACCCAGTATAATATCCCTGGGCTGGCTGTTGGTGTAACGCTGAATGGACAACATTATTTTGTTAACTATGGTGTGTCATCTAAACAAACTCGGCAAGCAGTGAGTTCCCATACACTATTTGAATTGGGTTCAGTTAGTAAGACATTTAATGCAACTTTAGTGGGCTACGCACAGGCAGAAGGAGTACTTTCTTTTGCAGATCATCCAGCCCAATATTTTCCAGAGTTAAAAAATACAGCGGTTAATCGTGCAACGATACTTAATCTGGGGACGTATACTGCTGGTGGTTTCCCGCTTCAGTTTCCAGATCAAATCGTACAACACCAGGATATGTTGAACTACTTCCAAACATGGCAGCCGAAAAATCAAATAGGTACTCAGCGTCAATATTCCAATCCTAGTATTGGGCTGATGGGGTATCTGACGGCTTTGGCGATGAAAAGATCTTATAGTGAACTGCTTGAGAAAACACTTTTTCCAGCATTGGGTTTATCCGAGAGTTTTATTCATGTACCTGAACGGCAGATGTCCCAATATGCATGGGGATATAAAGAGAATCAGGCTTTGCGTGTTTCCGCAGGTATGTTTGATGCACAAGCCTATGGAGTAAAAAGCAGTAGTGAAGATATGTTGAAATTTCTGGATGCACAAATTAATCCACAACAATTGAAACAACCATTACGCAGAGCGATCGAAAATACCCATGTCGGCTATTTCAAAGTGGGGACAATGACGCAAGGATTAGGGTGGGAGCAATACCCTTATCCGGTAAAATTGGAAACTTTGCTAGATGGAAACTCCACTCAAATGGCACTCGAAAGTCATCCAGTTACGGCCATTAGATCCCCCAAAATTGCGTTAGCCTCAACTTTATTTAATAAAACAGGTTCTACCAATGGTTTTGGGGCGTATGCGGCGTTTATTCCACAGCACAAAATAGGCATTGTAATGTTGGCCAATACAAATTTTCCAAATGAGGCCCGCATTCGTGCAAGTTATCAGGTGGTTGAGGAGCTTTTGAAACGGCGTTAAGTTGTATCTAATGGTCACTCAGTGCAGATTCAAATTGTAGATTTGATCCAGACACAATAGACTACAGTAAAAGATTACACAGCCATTGATGATGTCAGATACGCATATTCCACTTCCTGAACGTTTACGTCCACGTGATTTATCCGAAATTATTGGGCAGGATCATTTGCTAGGCCAACATGCACCGCTGCGTCAAATGATTGATCAGGGACATTTACCTTCGATTATTTTCTGGGGGCCGCCTGGAGTGGGTAAAACCACCGTCGCGTTGTTACTGGCACAGGCAGTAGATCGTCCTTTTGTGAGTTTATCTGCACTAAATACTGGGGTAAAAGAACTGCGAGAAATTATCGCGGAAAGCGGTGATTTACTGACGCCTGTTGTCTTTATCGACGAAATTCACCGTTTTAATAAGTCGCAGCAGGACGCATTATTGAATGCCGTTGAAAAAGGCAAAATTACCTTAATTGGGGCAACCACAGAAAATCCTTCGTTTGAAGTAAATAGTGCTTTATTGTCACGCTGTCAGGTCTATACCCTCAATTCATTGGATCAAGATGCAATTCAAACTTTGCTACAAAAGGCTATTCAAACCGATCCTTTTTTAAAAGAACGACATATTCAGATTGAAGAATATGATGCACTGATTCAGTTCGCTGCGGGAGATGCTCGCAAAGCATTGAATTTAATTGATCTGATTGCCAGTACCTTTGAAGCTGATCAAGAAAATAGTATAACGAATGCCGTAACAGTCAAAGTTGCACAACAGAATATTGCGCGTTATGACAAATCGGGCGAGCAGCACTACGATATTATCTCGGCGTTTATAAAATCGATTCGTGGTAGTGACCCTGATGCGACTTTATACTGGATGGCACGAATGCTTAAAGGAGGCGAGGATCCTGTCTTTATTGCACGACGTATGCTCATTGCAGCATCAGAAGATATTGGAAACTCGAATCCGAACGCCCTGTTATTGGCTGGCGAATGTTTTCGTTCGGTACAGGCCGTGGGTATGCCTGAAGCGCGAATTATTTTAGGGCAAACAGCGGTGTATTTAGCCACTAGTCCAAAAAGTAACAGTACTTATTTGGCAATGGATCGAGCGTTAGCTTTAGCAGAAAAAACTGCAAATTTACCAGTGCCATTACATCTTAGAAATGCTCCAACCAAACTTATGAAACAGCAAGGTTATGGTGTAGATTATCTTTATCCGCATCATTATCCAGAGCATTTTGTATTACAGGAGTATTTACCGCCAGAGTTGAAAGGGGTAAAACTCTACGAATCGGCACGTAATAAACGTGAGGTTGAAGGTGAGCGATTGCAACAACGTCGCTGGCAGCAGGAACGACAACAGCAATAAATTGTGGTTTATTCCAGCTCTTCATTGACCTGCCCATAAATTAATAAAGTAAATACGCCCGTACCTCCAATAATATTGCCCAGTGCTGTGGGTAGTAAAAACTGGAATAAATATTCTGTAAAAGTTACTTGGCCTTTAAACACCCAATATGCCATTTCCGCAGAACCGACAATGACATGAGTAAAACCACCTAACGCCATCAAATAAGTAATGAAGAAAATCAGTAGAAACTTATTATTTGCTGAAGGCAGAATCCAGACCAGCGAGGCAATCAAAATACCCGCTGGAATGCCTTTAATAATATTTTCAGATACCGTAAAAGTAGCTACATGATGGGCCAACTTGTCAAATGATTGCATAAGATTTTCATCAAACAAATGAGGATTAAGCAAAAAGAGTGCGGCTAAGGCGGTTCCAATGAGGTTGGAAATAAACACAATTCCCCATAAACGTAAGACGCCTTTTAATTTATCAACACTAAAGGGTTTAAATAAAGGAACTACTGTGGCAATGGTGTTTTCAGTAAAAAGTTGCATATGTCCTAAAATGACGAGAACAAAACCGACGGTATAACCCATATTTTCAATGAGGAAAGAGCCCTTTGTTTCAGGGAGATATGCATTTAAAAGCGCTTTAAAGACGAAGGAAAAACTAATCACAATACCCGCAGTAATCCCCGAGAAAATGAGGGCTTTGGTAGGACGTTCCAGTTCTTCTATACCATCTTTACGAATAATTTCATAAACCAGTCGTGGCGAGAGCTTTTCATGTTCTTCAATCGCCATTTTTTCACGCCAAGTGAGCGTACTATCAGTATCTTGTTGTTCTTCACTCATTACTAAATTCCTTATTTTTTAAAGCCGTCAGTCGTTGTTTTAATCATTCGTTGTATTGTCTTTTTAAAAAATAAATGCATATGAATCCAGATGATTCCTTGAGCATTTATGTATTTTTTTATAACGACTTAAGAGCCACTTTATGAGGCATAGCGACTCAATTTTGAGTAAAAACCATATTTTTCTTATAAGACAAAATTTAAATACTTCTGAAATAAAAAAACGAGTCAGTGATCTGACTCGTTTTTTAAGAAAAGCAAATGGGCTTATATGTTGTCTAGATCAATGCCTAAACGTGCAGCAACTTCTTCATACGCTTCAACCACACCGCCTAAACCTTGACGGAAACGGTCTTTATCTAGTTTTTTCTTGGTGTCTTTGTCCCAAAGGCGACAGCCATCTGGAGAGAATTCATCACCCAATACAATACGGTCATGGAACACGCCAAATTCAAGTTTGAAATCGACCAGAATCATGTTACCTGCATCAAACAGGGCTTTTAGCACGTCATTGACTTTGTAAGTCAACTCTTTCATTTTTTCAAGCTGTTCAGCGGTTGCCCAACCCAGTGCAATTGCCTGAGATTCGTTAACCATTGGATCGCCTAAACCATCATCTTTATAGAACAACTCGAATGTTGGCGGAGTAAGTTCCTTACCTTCTTCAACACCTAGACGGCGACAAAGTGAACCTGCGGCATAGTTACGAATCACACATTCCACAGGAATCATTTTAAGTTTTTTAACTAACACTTCATTGGGTGTCAGAAGTTTCTCAAAGTGAGTTTCGATCCCAGCTTCAGCCAGTTTTTCCATAATAAAGGCGTTAAAACGGTTGTTGACCTTGCCTTTACGATCCAGTTGTTCGATTTTTTCGCCATTGAATGCAGAAGCATCATCACGAAAGACTAAAACCAAATGGTCTGCATCATCTGTTTCATAAACAGATTTGGCTTTACCAGTGTAGAGCAAGGTTTGTTTTAACATGGGGGAACCTTTTCCAAGAAAAATTTGCCTAGAGAAAGCCTAGGCTGGCCAATTTTGATAAATCTGATTGAGCAATTCAGTTGCTTTTGCTGGATCAGCAAAACTGTTATCTGGATTAAATAAAGCCAGATTGTGGGTATTGCCGACACCTGTCAGTTTCAATACATAGCTTTGTTCACCGACTTTGATGGTCGCTTCATAACCCGCTTTATTTTCATTTAACACTTTGTAGTTCAGACTACTAAGGGTCGCAACGGTGTATTGCCAGATGTCTGAGGTTGGCCCATTAATTTGTAACAATGGGTTTTTATTACCGTCGACAACCAGCTGAGGACGGCCCATCGCTACAGTGCTATTCGCACGAGTTGCAGTATCGGTATCTAACTTGGCAGAATCAGGACGAGGTAGTGCAAAACGTGTTCCCTGCTTATTTTCAAGCTTGGGTGCATGTTCGATCGCAAGCTCATCGACAGTAGGCGCAGGATACAGTGGCGTAAATGGTCGCACGGTTGCATCTGTCGGGAACTGGAGTGGAGCAAGCGTAGTGGTATTCTTATAATCTAAAGAATGATTATTAAAACTACTACAGCCTACTAAACCCATAGCGGCAATAGCAAAAGTTAGTCCAAGTCGTAACTGCATCATAATCTGCTCTTATTGAATAATTCCCGCTGCTTTCAGGGCATTACGGAGTGGTTCGCGATATTGCTGTGCAAGAGGTGTCAATGGCAAACGAATACCAGTGCCAATGAGTCCCATTTCATGTACCGCCCATTTCACAGGAATTGGGTTCGATTCGCAAAATAGATTATTGTGTACATTTGCAACTTTATTGTTAATTGCTTCAGCCTTGGCAGCATCACCACTCACTGCGGTGGCACAAAGTTCACTCATAATGTTTGGCGCAACATTTGCGGTGACAGAAATATTGCCTTTTGCACCTGCCAACATGAGTTGCCATGCAGTTTCATCATCACCTGAATAGACTGCGATTTTACCATTTAGAGCTTTAATTAATTCGCTACCACGAGGAATATCACCTGTCGCATCTTTAACGCCAACGATGTTGGTAATGTCCG
The DNA here is from genome assembly GCF_016624945.1 of Acinetobacter sp. S54. Classification (GTDB taxonomy): domain Bacteria; phylum Pseudomonadota; class Gammaproteobacteria; order Pseudomonadales; family Moraxellaceae; genus Acinetobacter. The sequence continues at coordinate 54,435 of NZ_JACVUI010000001.1, forward strand.
CTAGACGAACGACAGTTTCGTTGAGCATATCGACACCAGTACGACCTGGGACATTATACAAAATTTGAGGTAGCTCAACTGCTTCTGCAATCGCTTTAAAATGCTGGAATAAACCTTCCTGAGTCGGTTTGTTATAGTAAGGAGTCACAAGTAAAGCGGCATCTGCACCAAGCTCTTTGGCAGCTTGAGTCAGTTCAATCGCTTCACGGGTTGAGTTTGCACCTGTTCCCGCAATAATGGGAATGCGTTTATTGGCCACACGAATGATTTCTTTGATCACTTGCGTGTGTTCTTCCATGCTTAATGTAGATGGTTCGCCGGTTGTACCTACGGCAACAATACCATTGGTTCCCTGATTTACATGCCACTCAACCAGCTTTTCCAGGCTCTTCCAATCTACGCTACCATCTTCAAACATTGGGGTGACGAGTGCGACAATTGAGCCTTGAATGGTCTGTGCTTGCTGAGTCATTTTAAAAAAATATCCTATTGTGCCATCCAGTGAGATAAAGAACGAGATATGGATGGTTTTGCAGTCTTTTGATTTAGCGCCTCAACAAAAATGATTTCTGTTGAATGACTATTATGCAAATTATGACTGATCGGAAGCGTAAGAACAATATGCTTTAGTCAAAGCAGTCAAAACTTTATGTACTCGCCTTGCATTTTAAGCGGAATATGTGGGTTCTCCATTTGGATCTGCATCATGCCGAAAGTCAAGTGCAACGTGTGGTAAGGCTTTATTTTAGCCAGTGACTTCTTATAAGATGCTCAAAACCACAGCAGAAATGATGATGATTTATATCAAGGAGTAGAGCAGTGAAACAGGGGAAAAATAGCGCTTTAATTGTGGTAGATGTTCAAAATGGCTTTACCCCAGGAGGACATCTTGCCGTTGCGCATGCAGATCAGATTATTCCTTGTATTAATCAGTTAGCACGTGTTTTTGATAATATTATACTGACACAAGACTGGCATCCTGCCGATCATATTTCCTTTGCTGAAAATCATGTAGGCAAACGACCTTTTGATGATATAGAGCTACCTTATGGTACACAGGTGCTATGGCCATCGCATTGTGTGCAGGGAACGTATGATGCCGATTTGCATCCTGATCTGGATATTCCTTCAGCGCAGTTGATTATTCGCAAAGGTTTTCATTCGGATATTGATAGTTACTCTGCTTTTATGGAAGCGGATCGCACAACCTCTACAGGACTTACTGGGTATTTAAAAGAGCGTGGTATTGATACTGTTTATATAACTGGGATTGCGACGGATTTCTGTGTGGCATGGACCGCAATCGATGCTAAACAAGCAGGATTTGAAAGTTATGTAGTGGTTGATGCCTGTAAAGCTATTGATTTAAATGGTTCCTTACAACAGGCATGGCAGCAAATGATAAGTAAAGGCGTCAAAAGAATGACGTCATCTCAGCTATTGGGCAATTAAATAATCTCAAAGTCCATATTTAATTAAAGATCAGGATGTTGCCATGGCATTTTTATTACGATTGACACAATTTATGCAAAAAACTTTTGCGTTATGGGTGATCGTATTTTCAGCGATTGCCTTATGGCAACCTACATATTTCGTCTGGCTTACGGCTTATATTCCGTGGATATTAGGCATTATTATGTTGGGTATGGGCATGACGATTAGCATCGCTGATTTTCGTGCTGTGCTTCAATACCCAAGAGCCGTGTTAATAGGCGTGGTGGCTCACTTTGTAGTGATGCCAAGTCTTGCCTTTATCTTATGTCAACTTTTTCAGTTGCCCCCGGCGATCGCCATTGGTGTGATACTGGTAGGTTGTTGTCCTGGTGGAACTGCTTCCAATGTCATTACTTATATGGCCAAAGGTAATACTGCGCTTTCGGTTGCTTGTACTTCGGTATCGACTTTATTGGCACCGATTTTAACGCCGTCGATTTTTTATCTTTTAGCCAGTCAGTGGATTCAGATTAATGTTAGTTCCATGTTCATTTCAATTTTACAGGTGGTCATTGTTCCGATTATTTTAGGAATCATCGTTCGTCATTATTTTACTCGGCAGGTAAATACCTATATTCGTGTGATGCCTTTAGTATCCGTGATTGCGATTGTGTTGATTGTGGCTGCAATTATTGGTGCCAGTAAGACCTCGATCTTACAATCAGGATTATTGATACTGGGTGTCGTAATACTCCATAACGGCTTGGGTTTTTTAATCGGGTATTGGGCAAGTCGCTGCTTAAAGCTTTCGCATTATGACAGCAAGGCGATTTCTATTGAGGTCGGTATGCAAAATTCAGGCTTAGGCGTAGCACTGGCCGCTGTGCATTTTGCTGCATCTCCAATTACGGCCGTGCCCAGCGCTATTTTTAGCTTATGGCATAATATTTCAGGGGCTGCTCTGGCCACATACTGGGCACGTCAAGCCGATAAAACAGTAGAATTATCTAATCAAAGTTTAGATGAAAAATAAGTACAGAATTTATTGAAGCGTATTTTTTAACAATTAAGGCATCAGTGGAATGATGCCTTAAAATATTAGTATCAAGCGTCTCTTAATACATCACGAATAGATGCATCTTTATCAAACACAGATTTTGCATAAGGGCAAAGCGGAATAATTTTAACTTGATTTTTTCGGGCAAAATCAACGACAGCATCTAAAAGCTTACGACCAACACCTTGTCCACGATACTCATCTGCGACATCGGTATGATCAATAATAAATAATTTTTCACCCGCCCATGTATAGACCATTTCGCCTGCAAGCTTGTCGCCATCGTGTAGTTCAAATACGCCGTGTTTGCCATCATCTTTTTGTTGAATGTTCAAAAGAGAACTCCTCTTGGGAATTAATATTTTAGTAATAGAGTTTTTAACTACAGGCTTGATTGTGTCAGTAAATTTAAGGAAAGTAGATAAAGAATTTGTTATTCATTTATCTCTATATGCGGTCAACAAGAAATGCTTTGTAGTTTTTAAAAAGACAATAAAAAGACCTATATACCATAGTAGAAGTGGTATATAGGTATAAAAGGTAGCATTTGCTAAGGGTTTGGGGCAAATGCTACTGGCGGTTATGAAACGCTCGATAAAGATCTCACATTTCGGAAATCATTATAGGAAACAGGAAACATTAAAGCTTGCCATTAAACACATAATTTTTTGTCATTTCACGTAAAATAAAAAATAAAGGTATATTTTGAACGTTATCTATAAAAAATAATCACGAATAGCAAAACTTAAACCCCTTGATGCAATCTCTTAGCAGTTAATAACAAGATTAAGATTAAACGGTATGACAACACAATTCCCTAAAAATTAATTAAATAAAAATCTATAAATAATGATTATTATTCCTCTTATTTGATGTGCCTTTACTGCACTAAAAGAATTATCATGTATACTATTTTTGAATTTAAGTCATAAAAACACTAAAAAATTAATGCTTAAATTTAAATCGTACTTAAAATCAATTATCATTAAAAACGATTATTTTTATCTTTTAGTTATAGCAATTTTTCAATAAAAAATAATAGATAGATTTTTTAATTGGTATAAATTTTTATTTTAAGTTGTTGAAATATATGTTTTTATTTAAATAGTTGAATATTAAAGTATTTTGTTTTTTAAAATTATTTTTATAAGTTTGTTTCTAATGAAAAATTTTTTTGTATAAATAGATAAGAAACGCAAAGTAAATTCATCAACAATATAATGGTTGAAAGGTGAGATATTTCACGTTTCAAAAATTCTTTAAGCCAATTCGACTGTTTTTGATCGAAAAACGATGGCATATCGTTTGTAAAACTGGCTTATTCAAAGAAATTAAATTGCAACACTACATTCTTAATTTCTTTTCATTTAGAAGAAGTCACTTCGTTTTTAAATCTTCTTCTAGATTTATCTTTATTTTGAAACTTTTAGTCATAGGCTTTGACTAGTCGTAATTTTTTTATAATTCATATGGTGAAACCTAGAAATGCAAACTACTTTCTATCATATAAAATCGGTAGATAGCAATCTTATACGGATGTTGGAGTTATTTTGTATTGAGCATCAAGTTAAGTTTCCCGATTTTATAAAGAATTATGCGAGTAAAGAGAGAACGCCATTTTCTGAATGGTTGTTGGTCTTGGACTATATTGCACAACAGTGTCCAATTTTTGCTTTAGGTTTAAAGATAGCAAATTTTGCTAGACCAGAACATCTTGGGATTCTGGGTTATCTAAGTTCAACCTGTGAAAATCTGGGTCATGTTCTATCCGTTTTTTCAAAATACAATCGTTTAAGCTATGACTTTATTGAGGTGCAAGTTGGCTGTGTCAATAATGAACTCATTATTAGCTGGGGTGGGGACTCCTCTTTTAAGGCAAGCGATCTAGCAGATGAACTGATGGTTGGTGTGATCCAGAATATTGCGAATATTCTTATTTTTCCTGAAAAGATTAAAATTAACCGCATTGAGTTTTCTTCGGTAATTCCTAAAAGAGTAAAGTTTTACGAAGATTATTTTGAGTGTCCAGTCCAATTTAATCAGAAGAAAACCAGTATATATTTCCCTTTGACGAATCTTAATTTTAAGATTTCAAGCCATGATGAAGTCCTTAATAATATTCTTCATCAGCAGGCAGAAAGTCTTTTAGCGGAACTCCCTAAGGGAAATTCTTTTGATGAAGAAGTCCGGCGCGCCATTATAAATGCAATTAATCAAGGTAAAATCTCGATTGATTATGTGGCTCAACAACTAGGCTGTAGCTCTCGTATTTTTCAATATAAATTGAAAAAAAAGGGATACTCATTTAAGCAATGTTTAAATGAAGTGCATAAAGAGCTTGCAATTATTTATTTGGGAGATGCCAGTTTAAGCATTTTGGATATCTCACATTTATTATCTTATAGAGAACAAACCTCTTTTAATCGGTCATTTAAAAGTTGGATGGGCATAAGCCCTCTACAATATAGAAGGAAAATATTGCAAAACTTTTTGAAGTAGAACAAGAGTCGGAATGGAATATCCTAATGTAAATTTTTCAAAAACTTAAGGTTTACTGGAATGCTCGTTTCGCCATTGTAATGGATTCATTCCTGTCCATAATTTAAACGCACGATTAAATGATGTTTGTTGATGATAGGCTAACAAACTGGAAATTTCATTAATAGTTAAAGATTTATCTTCAAGATATTGAAAAGCTAAACTCTTTCTTATGATATTGAGCTTATCAGAAAAAGAAGTTCCATTTGATTTGAGGCGATGCTGTAGCAGTCGAGGAGACATTCCTATTTGTTCAGCTACATATTGAATATCGCATCGATTGTTTTGAAGTGCATTTACGATACTTCTATAAAGAAGTTCATTAAATGAAATGTCTTGCGGATATTTTGAAAGTAAGTAGTCAGCATTTTTTTCTAATATACGTTTCAATACATGATCTGGATAACTTTGATTTATTTTAATATTAAACACTTCTTCATCATATGAAAGTTTATTAATAGGCCGATCAAAAAGTACAGGGCAGCCAAAAAAACGTTCATGAAAGATTAATTTATTTGGTCGTAGAGTACTAAATTCCATCTGTTTAATCTTAAACGTATTAGGATAAATTAGGCTATTCATAAAAACTAACATCATGGTAAAAGCAACATCATTTGCTAAACGAGTTTCTTTAACAAATTGTCCCGCTTTAACATAAGCTGGACTTTGCCATGTAAAGTTAATGGTGTGATGAGAGGTTTCCATGCAAACGGGTGCCATATGGTACCAAATGCGTTGATAACGTTGAAAAAGATGAATCACTTCTCCAGTGGTTTCACATGCCATACATAAGTAGGCCACAATTCCAATATCCGCGGGTTCACATAATTTACCAAGCTCTATGCCCAGGTCATCTTTGGGGTAGTGCTGATCTAAGTAATTCAGTATGCGATACCATTCCGCTAGTGGCAGCCGCTCATTAACATCATATTTTTTGGTAATGGTGAGGGAATAGCATGAAGATCACAGAATTTATTGACTAAATTTGCCAGACCACTACTGACACCTCTTGTATCGATTACTGTTCGCATGTGGTCTATTCTCCTTTATCCCATCTTATCCGTAATTCAAATTTTTTAATAATTTTTTGTCGATATGAAGACATTCTATACTAAGTCAATAAAGTTGGGAAAGCGAACAGAATGAATGAACCAGCAAAGATGATCTTGACCAGTGTGTAAATTAAAACAGTAAGCTAAATTGAAAATAGCAATTTTAAGAGATGAAGAACAATCTAAAAATTTTTTTAATTTTTAAAATAAAACATGCTTAAAATAAATCAAATAATCTAGAAATTTTTAAGGTGCTATATAGGTTAATTGAAGTATATATGAGGAAAACTTATTAATTTAAAAGTTTTTTTAAACAATAATTGTGAAATAACGATGTATTTTGTGGTTAAGATCTAAATTTAGAATAAAAAGTTGTCATATTATCTCTCAAAGCTCAATTAAAATTTTAACTCATTTAAATGAGAATTTTTAGGTAATTTAGATATGGAAAATATTTCAATAAATTTTGAATTTAAATTTAATATATTTTTCAGTGCCTTATCTTTTGTTGACAATATTTTTTTGTTGTAAATACATTTAAATTAAAAGAATATTTTTTTAAATTATGATTAAAACAGTCAACTTAAATATCAAGATTTGTGAAAAAAGATAAAAAATTATGTTTTTTTTGACAGGTTATATTTCTGGATAATTATTATTATAACCCTATCGAAGCTTCTTGTTAAAAGTAACGATTTGTGAAGATTACATTGAGTAATAAATTATTTTTTAAAATATAAAATTTATTTTAAAAAATATAAGGATTCATTTTAAGTCGATTTTACATGATTTTTGAAGATTGAGTTGAATTTATGCCTTATCTCAGTGTTTTTATTTTAGCACGACGCTTGAGTATTTTAGGGATAAAGCATTGCCGCAGGTGGTGTTTTGGTTGCCTAACATTTTGTTGGTAACACTAAATAAATTGTGATCATTGTTTTGATGATGACGAATTTTTAATTTTGAACTTTAAAGGTGAAATAAATGAAATTAGCGAAATTAGCAACTGCATCTGTACTTGTAGCTTCTTTGGCTCCATTCTGCGCAATGGCTGATAACACTGGTGTTGTTAAATTTCAAGGTCAAGTTGTTGATTCTCCATGTAATATTGAACAAGAATCTTTAGATCAAACTGTTGATTTTGGTCAGTTGTCTCGTAAAGCACTTGAAGCTGGTCAAGCTGCTGAAGCAAATTTTGATATCAAATTTACTGGTTGTGACTTTGATGCCTTTGCTAACGCAGGTCCTGTAAACACTATGGAAGTAACATTCACTGGTACTGAATACGCTGATGCAGGTAAAACTTTGCTTTCGACTTCTTCTAACAACGTAAACAACGTTGGTGTATCAATTAACGGTTTCACTTTCGGTACTGCTAAAGATGTATTGAGTAGCATTGTAAACCAAAAAGGCGACAACACTTTAACATTCAAAGCTTTAGCTTCAGCAGTTGACGTAGCTAAACCAGTAGCTGAAGGCAAATTCAGTGCTGTTTCTAACTTCCGTATTACTTATCAGTAATAGGTGTGCAGATCAATCACCAGTCATCTGACTGGTGGTTGTCTTAAGTTTGAAAGAAGAGGTGTTTGTGGTGATTGATCAGCGTAAAAGAGGTTGTGTTGTAGGAATCTTGTTTTCACTCTTTCTAACCGTTTCTCCTACTCTTACCGCAAAAGAAATCGGAATGCGTAATTTGGGCACTGCACAGCTAATCGGCAGTGTAATTTCAACGCCATGTTCGATTGTAATGCCAAACCGTGACCAAACTGTAGTTTTTTTACCAACAACACTAACGATGTTGTCTAGTGCTTTAGAGCGCGAACAACACACTCAGCCATTCGAGATCGAACTCCGAGATTGTGGTAGTGCTTACACCGCTATCGATACTAAAACATGGACGATCCGTTTTGATGGCTATAACGCAAATAATATTAATGCCTTCGTACTTGAAGGGCCTTCTCAGGGCTTGGGTGTTTCTCTACTCGATAACGATATGAAGACGCTACGACTGGGAGAAAATTACTCCTTATTTGAAAGCTTGTTGCGACATGACGAAGCCGGTCCAGCACTTTTTTTGCGTTATTTCTTGAGACTAGAACCGACAGGAAAACCGTTACAAGCAGGAAACTATCAGGGTTTAGTTCGTTTTTTTATTGATTATCAATGAGGCAAAAATGCGTTTTCTCAATATATAGAAAATTGAGAGAAAGATTTTGCTGTCTTTAAAGGTGCCGCAGTATGAAGCTTAAACTTAACAAAGTAACGCAAGCCATTTTGTTGGCGTTCAGCTTTAGCACATGCGCGGCTCATGCTACAGAATTTAACTTAAATGTATTAGATGCAGAAGACATTGAAAATGTTGATATGAGCCAGTTTTCCGTTGCGGGCTATGTTCCGCCTGGCAACTATGTTTTAACTACATTTGTGAATGGGCAGCGTTTAGGTGCGCCACGCGATATTTCAATAATAAAATTGGAAAATAAAGATAATACCGCCTCTCAACTTATATGTATTCCTTTAGAAATGCTTGAGCTTATTGGGTTCAATGCATCAGGCAAAGAAAAAGTTACCAGCACTCAACAGGGCCAATGTCTGGATCTGTCAGCGTTGTCTGGTACGCAAACCAAAGTCGAGTTGCCGACATTATCTCTGAATATCACGATCCCCCAGATCTGGATGGAATATCGCGATCCTTACTGGATTCCGCCTGCACTTTGGGAAGAGGGAGTAAATGGTGGATTTATTGATTATAGTGCCAACCTCTCGTTTACAGACGAAAATAACTCCGGTAAACGCACCTATTTATCTACCAATGGTACGGCAGGTGTCAACCTCGGTGCATGGCGTATCCGCGGTGACTTTAATGCGATTTATCAAAAGCGTGAAGGAACTGGAAGCAGTCAGGAATTACATAATTTCGATTTTAACCGATTTTATGCTTTTACCTCGCTTAAAGATATTTCATCAGTCCTAACGGTTGGCGAAAACTCTTTTTATTCAGACGTATTTGAATCGTGGCAGTACAGTGGTGTTTCACTAGAAAGTGATGACCGGATGCTACCACCAAAACTTGTGGGCTATGCACCAGAAATTATTGGTGTTGCGAGTACCAATGCAACGGTTACTGTTCGTAGTCAGGATCGCGTTGTTTTAGAAACCACTGTCCCACCGGGGCCTTTCCGTATTCAAACACTTGATAGTGGGGTACGTGGGGTATTGGACGTTACAGTGCGTGAAGAAAATGGTGAAGAAAAGAAATTTAGTATCAATACCGCTTCACTCCCTTATTTAACACGTCCAGGACGAATGGTTTATAAGCTTGCTGCGGGTAAAACACGCTATGACGCGCACTCTGTTACGGGTAGAGCTGTATTAAGTGGTGAATTTTCCTATGGATTGACCAATGCATGGTCGATTTATGGCGGTTCGCAACTTAATGGCGATTATCAAACATTTGCTGCGGGTGTCGGTCGCGACCTCTTTTCTTTGGGCGCACTTTCACTGGATATTGCTCAATCGGTTTCAAACTTTGAAGACCAAACCTTACGTGGACGCTCATATCGTTTGAGTTATGCAAAGTCTTTTAATGACTTACGTACAGATATTACCTTTGCTGGGTATCGCTTTGCTGACCAAGACTACCGAACTTTAAACCAGTTTATGAGGCAGGATCGTACAGGTGGAGAAAGTAGCGGGCAAAAAGAAAACTATCAGATTTATCTAAATAAGTACTTTGATAAATTTAACCTGTCTTTCAATTATCAATACAGTACTTATTGGCAGAATAAACCACAAACACAATATGGTTTATATGCCAGCACTTATTTCAAGATGCCGGGAGCATCTAAGGAAAAAGCCAGCGTTTCGCTATCTGCAACCAGAACTGAACGTGATACGGGCCTTCAGGATGACTCGATTAACTTTTACCTGACGTTGCCACTTTCAAGTGGACGTAGTATTTCGCTTTCAGAATTGTATTCTAAAACAAGTGGTTATAATCAATTTAACCACAGCGTAGGCTACAGTGCTTATAACGAACATGATAACTATAGCGTGAACGTTGGCTACAATCATGGTGAAAACATGGATAGCCAGTCGAGTATCAGTGGTTATTACTCACGTGATTTCTCACAGGCAGATGTGTCGGTAAACGCAAGTTATGTACCTGAGCAATATACGAGCGTTGGGGCGTCTATTAGAAGTGGTATTACAGCAACTTCAAATGGTATTGCTTTGCATCGTTCAGCCAATGGTGATACTCGATTAATGATTGAAACACCGGGTACAAGTGGTGTTCCACTTCAAAATGGAATCACCAAAACAAATGCTGCGGGGCTGGCTGTGCTTCCAAACATTAGCAGCTACCGTCAGTCTACGGCATCAATTAATACCAGCAAATTACCAGATGATATTGAAGCACTGGTATCAACGACTGACATTACCCTTACCAAAGGGGCAATTGGTTACCGTAGTTTATCTGTAATGAAAGGGGATAAATTATTTGCGGTTTTATCATTAAACAATGGGAAAAATCCACCATTTGGAGCCAGTGTGCGCAATGCAGATAACCGTGAGTTGGGTATTGTGGGTGAGGATGGTGTTACATGGCTAATTGGTGTTGCGCCAAAAGAGAAGTTATCCGTTTATTGGGGTGGTAAAGTACAGTGTGAATTGTGGTTACCTGAGAAGATAGAGTCATCATCGAGCATGTTGGACTTGCCATGTACATCTGGTACAGAGACATCACCGGTAGCTAGTTCGATATCGTCAAGACAATAAATTAATGAGTTTTACGAGGTAAATTATGTTGAATTCAACTCTACGTGGTGGATTGCTTGCCAAGCTTTTATGTACGACTGCCCTAATCTCCATGAGTGCGCAAAGTGCTGTCACATTAGACAGAACACGTATTATTTTTCCGGGTACGGAAAAATCAATTAATGTCACTATTTCAAATGACAATCCAGAAGAAGCCTACCTTGCACAGAGCTGGATTGAAGATTTGCAGGGCAATAAACTAACCAAAGGTGCAATTTTGGCAACCCCGCCTTTGCAACGTGTTGAAGCCAGTAAAAAAAGTCTGGTGCGTTTAAGCACCACGCCAGAAGTTGCGAAGTTACCGCAGGATAGAGAGTCTACTTTTTATTTTAACTTACGAGAAGTTCCACCTAAACCTGCCACTGGTAATACGTTGCAAATTGCCTTGCAGTCAAGAGTAAAACTATTTTATCGACCAAGCAGTATTTTGGCAGAAGCCGAGACTCAATGGCAGCATAAAGTCACTTTGACCAAGACAGCAAAAGGTTATCTTTTAAATAATCCAACTCCTTTTAATTTAACGGTGATTGGATTTGGTAACAGTAAAGAGCAAGCAGAAAAAAATGCCTTTAATGCGGTCATGGTGGCACCAAAGTCGACGCATGAAATAACCTCTGCTGCTTTGGCAACGCCACATTTAACTTACATTAATGACTACGGCGGCAAACCAACCATGTTTTTTAACTGTCAGGGCGAAACCTGCACGGTTAAAGGCGAATAATATTTTTAATAAACCGTTATTGGCGACAGGGGAACCACGTTGAGCAAACAAAAAGTAATGAAAAATCCGAAAAATGTGTGCTGGATATTACTCATTGTTGGCAGTGCATTTGGTCACAGTGTGTTGGCTCAAAGCCCTGTCGGGAGTACATCTATAAAACAGTCAGATTATGAACCGATCCATCAAGGTGTGGTGCGGGTCAATGCGGTTGTTTTTAATGCGCCCTGTAATTTGGACTTTAAAGAAAAGTTGATGTTAACGGGATGCGGTGCGGGAAATGATTACAGTCAGATGTTGATTTCCGATGCAGCCGCGGACACTCCTGCAAAGTTACGTTTTTATGATGCGCAGCATCATCAAAGTATGGCAACGACCCCGATTTCTTTATCAAACGGCACGAACACTATTCTTATGCCTTCATTGATGGAAAATCAAAATAGCCTTCGTTTAGAGGTCAGTTATGAATAGCATAAGAACACGTTGTTTGGCATTGCCACTGTCACTTTTTTTAGCCGCGCCCCATGCATACAGTGCGGGTTCGCTTGATGTTCAGTTTAGCGGAGAGTTAATAAGCACGGCGTGTAAGATTGATAGTGAGTCGTTAACTCAGGAAATTACGCATGAAAACTTGAACTGGCGCTCGATTAACCAACAAGGTTCAAGTTATTTAACCCCTTTTTCTATTGGCATCGATAATTGTAGTGATACAGACTTGAATAAAAGTATCAAGCTGACATGGCAGAGTAATCAACTGGTTGAGCTGAGCGGAGTCAATTTTGTAAAAACGCAAGGGACGAGTGGCGTGTTGCTTGGAATCGTCGATCAGAACAATCAACCTATTGTCTGGAACAGCCCGACATCTGTTGCGACAGTTTCAGTTGCCAACGATGTGCAACATATTAACTTTAGTGCATTTGTTCGTAAGCCTGCTACGGGTGAGGCCAACATAGGTGATTTCACTAGCACGGTAACCTTTGCGGTGGAGTATCAATAATGAATAAAATCAATCCGTTGATAAAATCTTTATGCCCTGTGTTACTGCTGATTTCGACGTGGGGACATGCCGATGTTTTAGTGAACGTGACTGCGCAGATGCTAACGCCTGCCTGTAATATTGCGATGGGGATGGGCAAGGGATCAAATGTTGAATTTGGTCGGGTTCAGGTGGAAGATCTAAAGAAAAACCTAGAACCCACGCAAGAATTCAGAATAGATATAACGGGATGTGATTTTGGAAATAAAGTAGTGGGTCTAGCAATGCTGCCTAAGATGGGTTCAGTGGTTGAGTATAACAGCCAAAGCTTATTGACCACCACTACCGATGGCTTGGCGATCTCGTTTAAAGATAAGGCTAATGGTAAGTCACTAAAACCAGACGGTTCTGTGCAAAGCATTAATCTCACGAAGTATTCAGATATTAGTTTATCTAAAACACGTTTCGCAACGCTAAAAGTACAGTTAATCAACACTAAACCAGTGGATGAGCTGGAGTTAGGTCCTTTTCAAGCCGTCATCACGCTGCTCGCGCAGTATCTGTAATAGAGGTTGAGTATGTTGAACTCTAAATTTAACGCGTTTCTAGACTGTTATCGTCATTTAAACGTTCGCCAAATCGCCGCGATTTCCTCTGTTATAGGGCTTAGTTTATTGGGTTTTGAGGCAAATGCAGGCTATGCACCCAAGATTCAAAATTCAAGTGATGGATATAGGATCACACTTGATAGTAATACTCCAGTTGAACCCAAAGCTGTAACGGGCAGTGATGGGCATAATTATTATCAGATCGGTGAACCAATTGTAATGACTCAAACTTCTCCATCTGTTACGGCAACGGGAAGGGTCAATTGTTCAGGCACAACATGGTCAGGGGGGGTTTTAGGGTTGACTGGTGCATGGCATCGTTTATTTATATATCTTCCGCCAACCGGGATAAAGATTGGTACTCAGAACGCCTATCGGATTAATTCCAATGTAGTTATGACAATTACGGAGGACTTAGCAGATTGGCAACAAAGAGGGGGAAGTATGTGTCAAGATTTAAAAGATTATTCTACAACAGCTTCTGTTTCAACTTTCTCCTCGCAGTTCCCCATCACATTCACGTTTTATTTAAATGAGAAGGTTATTGATGGTCAGATCGTAATCCCGGGGATGGATTTAGCTGGCTATGTCCGCGCTTTTAATCGCGACACTACGAAACCAACTCAAACGTCTTGGACGATTCAAGATACTACTGCACCGATGAGACTGAATACCTCACAATTGAATTTGGTCTCTTCCTGTAGTACCCAGACCCACTCAGGGGCAGGTGGAACAGGCACGGGCACACTCAATTTAAACCATGGTACGTTAAAAAGTAATGAGTATGACAGTCTGGTCAGTGGGCAGGTGAACTATAACTGTACTTTTTCGACCTCAACGCCTATACGTTTAAGACTTAACTATGCTAAAGACGGTGACCCGCAAGGACGCTTACCTCTTACAAATACTGCAATCGGGACGACAGACAAGATCTACACTGAACTGACCATGCGTGATGAAACCACTGGCCAGACTGGTGGAGTGGATCGGGATATTCATACCGATATTGAGCAATCTAAAACCATTAGCATCACCAGCCATTTACAAGGTACAGATGCAGTGGCAGGCAACTATCAGGGTTCTGCATGGTTAATCGCAACATTTGATTAACCTTTGAGCGGACTACTGTTTGATAAACTCATAAACACTTGCCTAGCGGATCATGATGAAGATCATGGTGATGACTAGGCAAGTCAATCGATAGCCATAGATTTTTCATGTTTTTATGAATCCAGTGATTGTAGTGATTCAGCATGGCGGTTAGCACTAAAAAGCGTTTAAATATGTGGAGTATTGCCAAGATATAGAGTGTGTTGCAGACAAGGATGGTCAAGACAACAGACTTACTGTTCGTCTAACAAGCATAATTTAAAATAGAAGACTTTATGATGTTAAATATAAAATTTAAAGTTCTAACTTCTCTGTGCCTTGCGCCTTTGGCTCGTGTGTTGGGCATGCTAAGTGGCTTGCTCTGGTCAATGACGCCTTTGCATGCGGATTATGCAGCGGTTATAGACGATTCATCTCATGGCTATCATTATGATTTATCGTCTAACACTACGGTCAGTTCTCAAGCAGAGAAAGGAACAGATGGCGATTATTATCTTATTGGTAGCCCTTTTTCACTAAGTGAAATTAATGGAACAGGGAGCGGGCAATGTGTAGGTCAGACGTGGGGATATCTAAGACCGGGGGATATACCTGATACTGAATTTGATGCTTCGAATGTCTATCATTTTTTAAAGATGTTTATACCTAAAGTAGCGCCCTCGGTATCTATTTCAGGTCGAACCGCCTATCAGCTTAACTCAAATGTGTATGTCACCGTAGAAGCGGGTAATTCATACATGATGTACACTTGGTCAAAGACACCATTGGCATCCGTTTGTGCTAGGGGTGGAGGAAGATATTACGTTTACAGTTTAACTTCACAATTTCCTATTGTTTTAAGGTTTTATTTGAAAAATAAAACGATTGATGGGCAGGTGGTTATTCCTGCAACCCCATTGGCTGGATATTTTCGCGCTTTTGGTAACCGAACTCCAAGTGCAGTCACGACATTTGAAAAGTCATCGGCTCCTATCTGGTTAAATTATTCACGTATTAATTTTAATGCGACCTGTACAACGTCTACCAGTAGTTCAGGCTCTATTGGGACGTTAAACTTAAATCATGGGGCTTTAGCGACCACTCATTATGATAGTTTGGTCAGTGGTCAGGTCAACTATAGCTGTGATTTTACAAAATCGACCGATGTAATATTACGGCTCAACTATACCAAAGATGGGGATCCGCAAGGTCGGTTGCCTTTAATCAATACATTAGATAATAGCAAGAAAATCTATACCACACTTTCCATGCAGGATGAGTCAAGTGGTCAGGAAGTTCAAGCGGGAACTGATCTAAAAGTTTCCATTGAGAAATTTAAGACCATCACTGTAAAAAGTCATTTGCGTGGAGAAAATGCTGAGGCGGGGGACTATAGTGGTTCTGCGTGGTTAATTGCGACGTTTGATTAAACGTTCGATTTCGTGTTTGCCTTGCAAATGAGGAAAAATCGCCTGCTTTTTAGAAAGCAGGCGATTTTATTATTCTACGGTCACAGATTTTGCCAAATTACGTGGTTGATCGACATCTGTACCACGTAAAACGGCCACATGATAAGACAGTAACTGCACAGGAATACTATAAATAATCGGGGCTAGCCATGCGTTGACTTTGGGAATATAAACCACGTGTTGGCGGTCTTTTTCCACAATGCCACTGTTTTCATCCGCGAAGACAAACAGTTCACCACCACGTGCCTGAACTTCTTCCATATTGGATTTTAATTTATCCAGCATATCATCGTTTGGCGCCAAAATGACCACAGGCATTTCGTTGTCAACCAGAGCCAATGGGCCATGTTTGAGTTCGCCTGCTGCATACCCTTCCGCATGGATATACGAAATTTCCTTGAGTTTGAGCGCACCTTCCAAAGCAATTGGGAAATGTGTACCACGACCCAAAAACAAACAGTGCTGTTTTTCAACAAACAGTTCTGAAAGGCGTAAAATCTGATCATTTTGCTGCAAGGTATCCAGCATAACTTTTGGACAATGCCAAAGTTGTGTTGCAATATCTGCAATTTGAACATCAGAAATTTGTTGTTTCACCTGACCAACTTTTAAAATTAATAACATTAAAGCTGCAAGTTGTGTCGTGAATGCCTTGGTTGAAGCCACACCAATTTCAGGGCCAGCCAGAGTCAATAAATGATGATCGGTTTCGCGTACCATTGAAGAGGTTGCAACATTACAAATGCTTAACGTTACAATATCCAGTGCATTGGCCTTGGCACGTTTTTGAGTTTCACGCAGGGCTGCCAAAGTATCCGCAGTTTCACCCGACTGAGAAATACAAACGTAAAGCGTATTGGCAACAATCACGGGCGAGCGATAGCGGAATTCACTGGCAATCTCGATCTGACAAGGAACGCCAATCAGTTGTTCAAACCAGTATTTGGCAATCATGCCAGAGTGATAACTCGTACCACAGGCAATAATCTGAACGCTTTGAATTTTAGAAAAATCTAGCTCGGCTTTTTTCAAAAAGTCTTCACGCAGTGTATTGTTATTTAAAGCCTGAGAGATGGTTTGCTGAATTGCATCGGGCTGCTCATAAATCTCTTTGAGCATATAATGCTTATATTCACCTTTAGAGGCATTACTAACTGCTGCATCCAATTCTTTAATTGGACGTTCAACACGCTCACCATGCGCATAAATATCAATACTGTCACGAGTTAAACGCGCAATATCGCCTTCTTCGAGATAAACAAAGCGGTTCGTGATGGGTAAAAGTGCAAGCTGATCCGAGCTAATGAAATTTTCACCAATCCCAACGCCAATCACCAGCGGGGAACCTTCACGTACCGTAATCAATTCATTAGGATGTTGGGTATGCACAATACCAAGAGCATAAGCACCTTTCAGCTTTGGAACGACTTGACGTACTGCATCGAGCAAACTATCTGTATGTTTTAAGGCGTCATTCACGAGATGCGCAACCACTTCGGTATCGGTTTGCGAAGTGAATACATAGCCTTCTGCCTGAAGCTGATCTTTAAGCTCTTGATAGTTTTCAATAATACCATTATGAACGACAGCAACGTCACCCGATACATGCGGATGTGCATTATTTTCAGTAGGTTTGCCATGAGTTGCCCAACGGGTATGAGCAATTCCGAGAGAACCTGTCAAATGATGTTCACTGACGGCTTCTGCCAGATTGGCGACTTTGCCCACCCGACGTTCACGTAAAATATGCTGATTATTTACCAGCGCAACGCCCGCAGAGTCATAACCACGGTATTCAAGGCGCTTTAAACCTTCAATTAAAATATCGGTAATACTACGTTCAGCAACGCCGCCGACAATACCACACATAGGTTAATCCTCTTATTTCTTCAACTTTTGGGGACGTTGATAGTTTGATTTTTCAAATTGTTCAGCGCGTTCAAACGCCAGAGTATTGTCCGCCACATTACGGGTAATGACCGATCCTGCACCAATGGTGGCACCATTGCCAACCGTAACCGGGGCAACCAGTGAACTATTTGAACCGATAAATGCGGCATTACCAATCACGGTTTTGTGTTTGTTGGCACCGTCATAATTACAGGTAATGGTTCCTGCACCAATATTGGAACCTTCACCAACTTCGGCATCACCCAGATAGGTAAAATGATTGGCTTTGGAACCTAACCCGATACGAGTATTTTTAACTTCCACAAAATTGCCGATATGCACTTCATTGGCCAATACTGCGCCGGGACGTAGTCGTGCAAATGGGCCAATCTGAGCATACTCACCGACAACAGCATTTTCAAATACACTATACGGCTGAACTTTGGTGCCTGCGGCGATAGAGGTATTTTTGAGAATACATCCAGCACCAATTTCAACGCCATCGCCCAATTCGCATTCACCTTCAATGATCACATTGATATCAATGCGCACGTCCTGACCGACTTTGAGTGAACCACGCAAATCAAAACGAGCAGGATCACTTAAAGTAACACCTTGTTGCATCAGTTCAATGGCTTGTTGCTTTTGAAATTCGCGTTCCAGTGCCGAGAGTTGTAGACGATCATTCACACCTTCAACTTCATAGGCAAGTTGGGGTTGAATCGATGCAATTTCAAGTCCATCTGCAACCGCCATTGCTACGATATCAGTGAGATAATATTCACCTTGGGCATTATTATTTGAAAGCTTTGGCAACCATTCATGTAGTTTTTGATTGCTAACGCAGTAAATACCCGTATTGATTTCTTGAATCTTGTGTTGTTCTTCGTTGGCATCCTTATGCTCAACAATCGCCTGAATCAGGTTGTTTTGGCGAACAATACGACCATAACCTGTTGGGTTGTCGACATTTAGAGTAATCATGCCAATGCCAGAAGGTGTAGACACTGCAATCAGTTGTTCAAGTGTTTGCTGGCGGACTAACGGCACATCACCATATAAAATCAGGGATATGCCGTCTTTTGGCAAAACAGGCAGGGTCATTTGTACTGCGTGACCTGTACCCAATTGTTCTGCTTGTTCGACCCATTGGATTTGTTCTTGTGCAAATTGTTGTTGTACCCGATCACCGCCGTGTCCATAAATGGTAATGATATTGCCTGCATTGAGTTTTTTTGCAGTGCTAATGACGTGACCCAATAATGGTTGTCCAGCAAGGGGTTGTAATACTTTTGGAAGTTGGGAGCGCATCCGCGTTCCTTTACCTGCTGCAAGAATAATAACGGTCGTTGACATGAATAACCTACTTAACGGCTTAGACCAAACAATAAATAAATTAAGATACAGAGCGCAGCCCAAACTCCTGCGATAATATCGTCCAGCATGATACCAAAACCGCCCTCTACACGTCGATCAATCACGCGAATCGGCCATGGTTTCCAAACATCAAACAGGCGAAATAGCAGAAAGCTGATGAGTGCCCATTGTATATTCATTAGATTAAAAAAGATTAAAGGCAAAACAGTAATGGATTGACCTGCAAATTCGTCCCAAACGATGCGTCCATCATCATGTACACCCATCAAATCCGCGGTTTTACCGCAAATGTAAATTCCGACAAGACTCATGATAAAAATAACAAAAACAGAGGGATAAAAACCCAACCAGATCCAAATTGGGATAAGCAACAATGCAAACGCTGAACCAAATGTTCCCGGCGCTTTAGGGAGCAATCCTGAGCCAAAACCAACGCCACAAAAGGTGATAAAGCGGTCTGACCAGCGCATACTCTTAAAAGGAATGGAGGATTTAGGCAAAATGTTGATATCCATGAAACTGAACGGGATGGTCTTGACCATTATGTTCAAATACTAGTTTTGTGTCCTGTGTAATCAGGCCAATCATTGTAATGTTGACATCTAATTGTTGTTGCAAAAGTTTTTCGTAGTTTTGCGGTGTTATTGTAAAGCAAAGTTCGTAATCATCGCCACCCGCGAGAGCATATTGCCATTTTT
Organism: Acinetobacter sp. S54; assembly: GCF_016624945.1. Classification (GTDB taxonomy): domain Bacteria; phylum Pseudomonadota; class Gammaproteobacteria; order Pseudomonadales; family Moraxellaceae; genus Acinetobacter. The sequence goes on from NZ_JACVUI010000001.1 coordinate 74,159, forward strand.
GTTGATCTGGCAAGACTTGAAGTGCGGGGTCAAGCGGGAGTTGATCCAGAAAGATTCTGGCTCCGACATGGGATGCCTGTAAAATATGTCCCAGATCTTGGACCAGACCATCCGAAACATCGATCATGCTTGAGGCTAATCCTTTTAGGCTTTGACCGAGTTCGCAACGCGGTGTGGGGTAGTCCAGACGTGACCGGAGTGCCGAACCCAAATGCTGTAATCCGTAGGCTGCATCGCCCACCTGACCGCTGACCACAATATAGTCACCTACTTGAGCACCCGACCGACAGATCGCCCGACCAGAGTCGATATAACCGAGTGCCGTGACTGTAATGGTCAAATGTGGACTTTGTGTGGTATCCCCCCCAATCAAGGTTACTCCAAACTGATCGCAACAATCGAAAAGTCCCTGACTAAAACCGTGCAACCAATCATGGTCAATATTGGGTAAACTGAGGGCTAATAAAATACTGTGGGGTTTTGCAGCCATTGCCGCAATATCAGATAAATTTACTGCAACACTTTTCCAGCCAATCGCATGGGCAGATGTTTGCAGTGGAAAATGCCGACCTGCAACCAGCGTATCGGTACAGATGACCAATTGCTGCTGGGCAGGGGGAGTCAAAATAGCTGAGTCATCACCGACGCCGACATCGCCCTGCTGTGTTAAAGGACGAGTGAAATATTGCTCGATAATAGAAAACTCAGCCATGACTTAAAAGTTACTTATTGAGCTTGTTGCTTTTCTGCTTCACGCAGTGTGGACGCTAAACGATCCAAGACGCCATTGATATATTTATGGCTGTCTGCACCACCAAAATGTTTGGCAAGCTCAATGGCCTCATCGAGGACTACACGATAAGGAATTTCTAGGTGATCACGTAGCTCGTAAGCACCTAAACGTAAAGTCGCTAACTCTACACCATCTAGGGCTTTAAGCTCGCGGTCAAGTACAGGAATCAGCAAAGTATCCAGATTGTCATGATCTGCAATGACTTGAGTCAATAGCTCATGATAATAACCAAGATCAACCTTATGCATGGCATTTTCGGCACGGGTACGCGCTTCAATTTCATGCACAGGATTATGGCTCATTTGCCATTCATAGATACCCTGCACCGCAAAACGACGTGCTTTACGTTTTGCCGCATACACGGCTTGAAGTGTTTGAGACATGCCTTAGATTGCCTTTAACAAATTAACCATTTCAATTGCAGTCAGTGCTGCTTCTGAACCTTTATTGCCCGCTTTTGTACCAGAGCGCTCAATTGCTTGTTCAATACTATCTGTGGTAAGTACACCATTGATCACAGGAAGTGTGCTTTCAAGTGCAACTACGCCTAACCCTTTGGCACATTCACCTGCCACAAAGTCAAAATGTGGCGTACTACCACGAATCACTGCACCTAATGCAATGATGGCATCAAATTTATCTGACGCTGCCAGTTTTTTTGCAACAATTGGGAGTTCCCATGCACCCGGTGCATAAGCCACAGTGATATTGTCTTCACTCACGCCATGACGTTTTAAAGTGTCAATTGCACCTTCAAGCAAGTGCTCAACTACAAAGCTGTTAAAACGACCCACTAAAATCGCGTAACGGCCTTCGCTCGCGAGATGTAATAAACCTTCAATTCGGCGAATTGCCATAATAACCTCGATTAATTTTCTATCGTTTGATCAGCAGAAATATATTCTACCACTTCTAAATTAAAGCCTGACAGTGCATTAAAGCGTAAAGGGGAGCTAAGGAGCTTCATTTTCTCTACACCTAAATCACGTAAAATCTGTGCACCTACCCCAATTGTTTGATATTGGTGTGATAATGCTGCATTGGATTTAACAGGTTTAGGTTTATTCAGGCTTTCAAGCGCTGGGCCTAAGTCCTGCAAATGATTCTGTCCGATCCAGACCAATACTCCACGTTCAGCAGCAGCAATGGTGCTAAGTGCACGATCTAGATTCCATGCAGGTTCGCCATCCTGTTTATTCAGTTTAAGCAAATCACGGACGGGATTAAAACCATGTACACGAACAGTGGTCACACCTTCTTTAGGTTCACCTTTGACTAAGGCCAGATGAACATCAGGGTTGCCAATTTCACGGTAACGATATAGCTCAAATAAGCCATACTCAGTTTCAATAGTTTGTTGCCCCAAACGTTCAACTGTTTGTTCGTTCGTCATACGATAGTGAATGAGGTCAGCAATGGTTCCAATCTTTAAACCATGTTTTTCGGCAAAAACCTCTAAATCTGGACGACGTGCCATCGTGCCATCTTCATTAATAATCTCACAAATGACAGAAGCGGGTTCCAAACCAGCAAGGCGAGTCAGATCGCAGCCAGCTTCAGTATGACCTGCACGGTGTAGAACTCCACCTGGTTGCGCCATGAGCGGAAAAATATGACCAGGTTGAACAATATCAGCAGGTTTGGCATGTGCAGCAACCGCGGCATGAATCGTATGTGCGCGTTCAGCCGCAGAAATACCTGTAGTAATGCCTTCGGCGGCTTCAATCGACAAGGTGAAATTGGTTGCGTGTTGCGCACCGTTGTGATCGACCATCAGCGGTAAATTAAGCTGTTGGCAACGTTCACGACTTAAGGTTAAACATACCAGACCACGGGCATGCGTAATCATAAAATTGATATCTTCTGGGCGCACGTGGGTAGCGGCAATGACTAAATCACCTTCATTTTCGCGATCTTCATCATCCATTAAGATGACCATTTTGCCAGCACGGATATCCGCGACCAGTTCTTCAACATTACTCAACGGCATGAGCCTTCACCTTTTGATGATGTCCAAAAGACAGTTACGTTCACAATGTGTTGCATAGTCTACCGTGTTTTGGGCAGATTTGCCTATGCTTCTATCATTTAGTTATGGGGTTCTCTTTATACACATAAGTGAATTCATTTGAAAAGTATTGTAATTCTTAAATGCTGAAATTTTGTTTGATTTTTGGACGAAGGCTTTGCGTATATTAAGATAAAAATATAAATTCAATGACTTAAGTGCAATTCAATTTTTTTAAGAATAAAGAAACTCCCCCAATGGGGAGCTCTACGGGCTTGGCTTTATACTTCTGATTGGGGATCTGTCTGATTTTCAATGGAAGCTTTGGCCTTTTTGCCCATCAAGATTTCAGTACGGATTTGTTGGGCAAGCTCTGCACATTCTGTATTCATACCATTTTGCATAAATGCATGGCGAGTCAAGACATTGGCTGGATTTGGCATCGCAACTAACTGATAGCATTCACTAATCGCCTTAAGCTGTTCGTTATTTAAATGTAAAGCCGACTCTTTGGCATGTAAATGACCAGTGAGGCGCTGTGCTGCTTGTACAGCATCTAGTTGCATGGCAGCCACCGCAGTCGAAACCGCCGAGCGAGTCTGTAAAGCAAAGCGTTTATCTTCACGATAGCGTTTATACAGAACATCTGACAATAATTGAAACACCGCACCAATCATGAGTAAACACTCAACCGCATGAGGCTCTTGATCAGAAATACTTAAATCTGAGCCCTCAGCATTAAATTCATTGATTACATGAATACTAGACGAGCTGAGTTGATAATGTTTGGTACATAATTCAATGCTTTTATTCAGGAAAATTTGACACAGTTTAAAATAAGGGACAGAAACGGATTGGTTGACACTGTTTAGCAATTGCTTAGGGTCGTAAAACTGGATGTTAAGTGCCAAAGTATGATCTGTTTGATCTTGATCCAGTGTTTTTGTCACCACGGTGACTTTGGGCTTAGGTTGTTGTTTAGCCTGTGCAATGAGGGTCACGGCATTTTGTTTTTCAACTTCAAGTGCTTGAGTCAATTGTTGAATTTCGTGTTTGAGGCGCGATTCGTTATTGATTCGTGCCAGATATTCACTACGACTTGGACGCGCAATAGCACGATAAGCTAACCATAACAGCCCATGAATGATAAATGACACCAAAATCGCCAACCATTGGGTTCTTAAAATTTCACCAATACTGGGTTGAATCAGGGTAATTTCAATGCTGCCGACTTTCTTTTCGTTTTGCAGGGCATCACGAACAAAAACTTCACCTTGACGAGTTTGTGACATGCCACTGGTGGCCAATACCTGTTTATTGGCATCTAAAATTCGAATCGAGGCAACGCTGGGGTTGGTCGCATAGCGATTTGCCAGAAGTGCCAGAGAAACTGTATTGGCAGGTTCGAGTTCCGTTAAACTGTCAGTTACGAGTTGACTGGTCATGAGTTGACCCTGACTAGCACGGTTTTCATTGAGCTGATGCGTCGTTGCAATCACCAATAAAAAGGTATGCAAAGCAAAACTTACGATTAATAGGCTAGCAAATAGCCCCTGTCTAGGTGCGTTCAACGTAAACTTCCAAGGCAAATAGATTCAAATTCGATTATCATTCTAACAATAGTTGCAGCTCAGACCCGAGTCAATTCATGCGAGAAATCATTCTTATCTCTTTTTTAGGACCTGATCAACCGAATCAGTTTACCCGATTAATGCAGGTTTTATCTGTACACTCATTGCAAATACTGGACGTAGGGCAAGCGGTGATTCATAACCAATTGACCCTCGGCATTGTCGTGGCTTCAAATGATGAAACCGCAACGGCACTTGCTATGAAGGAAATCCTGATTTTAGCACATGATATTGGTTTGACTGTGCGCTTTAAACCGATTTCAAGTGCAGAATACGATCAATGGGTAAGCGAAGGTGGACGTACACGTTATATTGTGACGGCGCTGGCACCAGAGCTTACGGCTTCCCACTTGCAGGCGGTTACAAAAATTGTGTCTGCTCAAGGGTTTAATATCGAAACGGTAACGCGTTTGTCAGGACGTTTGGCACGTGATGCAGAAAACAACGCGCCGCGCCGCGCCTGCGTGCAGTTTGGTTTAAGCGGCCAAATGCTAGATGCACAGGCGATGCGCGCAGCCTGTTTGAGTTTATCTGGTGAACTCAATATTGATGTCGCGGTTCAAGAAGACAATGCATATCGCCGTAACCGTCGTCTGGTTTGTTTTGATATGGATTCGACCCTGATTGAGCAGGAAGTCATTGATGAGCTTGCTTTAGAGGCTGGTGTAGGTGAACAGGTCGCAGAAATCACCGAACGTGCTATGCAAGGAGAGCTTGATTTTCAGCAAAGTTTTCGTGCGCGTGTGGCTTTGCTGAAAGGTCTGGATGCTTCGGTTTTGCCTACAATTGCAGAGCGTCTCACCATTACTGAGGGAGCCGAGCGATTAATTTCAACGCTTAAAGCGCTTGGATATAAAACAGCCATTCTATCTGGCGGGTTTCAATATTTTGCCGAATATCTCCAACAAAAACTCGGAATTGATGAAGTTCATGCCAACATTCTGGATGTGCAAGAGGGGATCGTGACAGGGGAAGTAAAAGGCGCAATTGTTGATGGGGCACGTAAAGCAGAATTGCTGACCCAACTGGCTGATAAAATGGGTATTTCACTAGAGCAGGCCATGGCAGTAGGCGATGGTGCCAATGATCTTCCTATGCTTTCTATTGCGGGATTGGGTGTTGCATTTCGCGCTAAACCGCTAGTACGTCAAAATGCCAATCAGGCCATTTCTAGCGTTGGTCTGGACGGAGTTCTGTATTTACTCGGCATGCACGATAAAGATTTAAATCGCGCATAATGTAGTAAGATTTTCCCAAAAAACGCTGCATATGAATGTGGCGTTTTTATATCAATAATCTATCTGGAATCAAGCGCTTTTGTACCGTTTATCGGCTGTTAAATTTTGAAATAACTCCGCATAAAAATTTTTTGAATGAGTCAAATTTTAAGGATAGTTTTTTGTAATGACACGCGACCGATGACACGCTCAGGCACTTCGTACTTTTTTAAATCATTCAAAATGTAATGACAAAATAATGTTGCGACAATATGTGTCGTATAAGAAAAAAACAGGTCTTTTTTTCTTTAAAAAACTCTCCATAATGCATCTAACACGTTCAACAGATATTTTTTGTCAACATTCAGCAGTGTTGATTTGATTACGGTTTCGGGGATGAACTCAAGGTCATTATGACCCAGAGAATGATCTTAGACGGAGGTTTAGTATGGTAACAGCGAATTTCGCCACACTGTCAGGGTTTGGTTTAATTGCACTTGCACTTGCTGTTGTTTTCTTCTCACCTTACCGTCGCTGGCTTGGTTTTATGTTGGCAGGCATGTTTTTTTGGGGACTTTTGGAAGTCGTCCGTTATGGCGTACAAACACTTTTTGAGATGCCTGTCACCTATAGTTATTTAACCGCTTTAAGTCTGGCGATGGTTGCTGTTACCCTGGTGTTGTTAAGAGAAGACCGTTTGGCGCAAAAGGCATTGGCAAATCGTCAATACATTGAGCATACACCTGTATACGAGGATGATCAGCAACAATGCTCAAGTCGCTAAAATAGGCTAATAGTTGAAATTAGAAAGCGTAGGTTATCCTGCGCTTTTTACGTTTTATTATTTTTTGTAATACAAAGCTTTTATTTAAGTGCTTACATTTATGCTAGGATGATCGCGTTTAGTTCCATAAGAATACGAATAGGCTTGAATGTCATGAAACTTTCTGCTCTACCTGTTGTAAAGTTACCATTGGTTGATGTCAGCACAGATCCTCTGGATTTGCTGGTAGTCGGTTTGGCTCTGCGTATGAAACAACTGGCACGTACCAGTCCCAAATTTATTGAAATGACACATGATCGTGCGTTTCGTATCCAGATTGGTACAGATTTAGGCTTTGCACGTCAGATTATTGTCAATCATGGCCAAATTGAAACAGTGGCAGGTAGTCCAGAGCAGGCCGACTTTATTTTACAATTTGCTGATAGTGAGCAAGCGGTAAAAACCTTGATGAAAGGCGATCCGACAGCTTTTATGACGGGTATGCAAAACGGTAGCATTAAAATGGAAGGTGATTTTGGCTTACTGGTTTGGTTTAATCAGGCAGCTAAATTGATTCCGCCAAAACTACCAAAACCAGTCAAAGAAAAGATTAAGCAAGCACGTTTGTTTATTAAGCAAAAAACAGGTAAATAAAGTTATATAAGCTATTGAAATTAGCTAATTTATATGAAGAATACCCCTTTTTTAGGGGTGTTTTTTATGAGCAAATTTTACCAATCGTATTGATAATGTCTTGTTTTACAGGTTGTGCAAGTATTATTTCTGGTTCAACCCAAACCATGACTATCAAAAGTGTACCTGACTCGGCTCAAATTAAAATTATAAATAAAAGTGGCGAAGCCGTTCATCAAGGTGAAACACCTTTAACAGTGACTTTAAAAAGAGGAGCTGGATATTTTAAGCCGCAAAGTTATACGGTAACCTTTAATAAAGCGGGCTATCAGGCCAAAACAGTACAAATTCAAGCGACCGTAAACGGCTGGTATTTTGGAAATATCTTATTAGGCGGCATTTTAGGTCTACTTGTCATCGATCCTGCCAAGGGTGCAATGTATCGACTTAATCCAAATGATGTGAATGTTGTTTTAGACCAAGAGCAAAGTTCGGAAGCTAACTCTACCCAAGCATTTACTGTGATTTTGAAACAGGCATTGCCTGAGTCTATTGCAGCACGTGCTGAGAAAATTGCGCAATTGTAGAGATAAAATTTATTTAGGATTTTCCATAGCTTGAGATGCAAGCTATGGAGTTTAACTAGTCTACTTCTAGTTGAAAAGTCACAGGCCCGTCATTGATTAAATGCACTTTCATATCTGCCGCAAAAATACCAGTTTGTACTGTGGGGAATTGGCTTTGCGCGTAGATAACGAGTTGTTCATACAGCTCTTTAGCCGTGTTTGGCGGCATAGCAGGGCCAAAATCTGGTCGTAAACCCTTTTGGGTTTGTGCCATTAGGGTAAATTGAGAGACGAGAAGTAATCCACCCTGTGCTTGCGATAAATTCCACCCCATTTTTCCATTTTCATCATCGAAAATGCGATATTTAATAATTTTATCAACAAGTTTTTGACCTTTTTCCAAAGTATCATCACGCCCCAGTCCTAAAAAAACCAGTAGACCTTGTTGAATTTCACCTGTGATTTGTCCATCGACCACAACTTTGGCCTGTAAAACTCGCTGTATTAATGCCCGCATAAGGATGATCATTGACTTAAAACACGATGATTTTAGCAGAAATTTTTTCTCTCAAAAAAATTCATGTTCCACTAAAGTGGCAATGCTTTATACAAAACCTTGCGATTTTAGCAATTAAAATATGCTTTAATGCAATAAGCTTATTCTTAAACTGACACGTCTATGTCATCAATTATTCATTCATTGCTGGATACAGATTTATATAAATTCACCATGTTGCAAGTGGTATTACACAAGTTTCCGCAAACCCATAGTGTTTACCATTTCCGCTGTCGAAATCTACAAGATACGATTTATCCTCTAGCCGATATTTTGCCTGAATTAAATGAACAGTTAGATCATTTATGCACTTTAAAATTTAAGGATGACGAACTGCAATATTTGCGGAGTTTTCGGTTTATCAAAAGTGATTTTGTTGATTATCTGGAATTGTTTCAGCTTAAACGGCGATTTATTCAAACTGGGGTAGATGAAGAAGGTCGTCTGGATATTTGGGTCGAAGGTCCCATGGTTCAGGCAATGATGTTCGAAATTTTTGTATTGGCGATTGTCAATGAGCTGTATTTCCGCCGTATTCGTAGTGATGCCGTATTAGCTGAGGGTGAACGTCGTTTACAAACCAAGCTTGAATTATTAAAACAGTATTCGTCGCAGCAAAATCCCAATGATCCGCCATTTCTGGTGTCAGATTTTGGTACTCGTCGTCGTTATAGTTTTGAATGGCAAAAGCATGTGATTGAGGAGTTTCATCAAGCTACTCCTAATATTTTCCGTGGGACCAGTAATGTTCTGCTTGCTAAAGAGTTGGGGATTACGCCGATAGGAACCATGGCGCATGAGTTCTTACAGGCTTTTCAGGCATTAGATGTGCGTTTACGCGATTTTCAAAAAGCCGCACTGGAAATGTGGGTACAGGAATATCGTGGTGACTTGGGGATTGCATTGACTGATGTGGTGGGAATGGATGCTTTCCTACGTGATTTTGATTTGTATTTTGCCAAACTGTTTGATGGCCTGCGTCATGATAGTGGCGATCCTTATGAGTGGGGCGATAAAGCGTATGAGCATTATCGTCATCTTAAAATTGATACCAAGACTAAAATGCTTACCTTCAGTGATGGACTCAACTTGGAAAAGGCATGGGAATTGCATCAATACTTTAAGGATCGTTTTAAAGTCAGTTTTGGCATTGGAACCAACCTCACGAATGATATGGGACAAACGCCACTCAATATTGTGTTGAAACTGGTGGAATGTAATGGCCAGTCGGTTGCAAAAATTTCCGATAGTCCAGGTAAGACCATGACAGATAACGATACATTTTTGGCGTATTTACGTCAGGTTTTTGAAATTCCTGAAGAGGTTGAATGATTTTATTTAGCTGATTTTCTGCTAAATATTGGTAAAAAATCAGCAAAACCATGAAAATGCTTATGTTAAGATCGACCTACTTATTAATGCAACGTGATGATTTGCAATGACGGCACCTGAATTTAACTTTGGTTTACTAATAGAAGCAGAAGATTTAGTTCCTTATCTGGGACATGAATGTTTGCGCATAGTTGATTTGAGTCGTAGTTCAGTCTATGAACAACTTCATATTCCTCATGCGATTCAGCTTAAACCCAAGCAATTGGTAGCACAGCATGATGAGGCGACAGGTGTTTTACCTTCAATGGAACAGCTTCAGCAATTAGTCCAATATTTAAATATTTCGCCTGAACATCATGTGGTGGTCTATGATGATGAAGGGGGGGCATGGGCCGGGCGTTTGATCTGGAATTTACACTGTATCGGTTTTACCAGAACCAGTTTGCTCAATGGTGGGATTCATGCATGGCTCGGTGCAGGTTTTCCAACCACTTCAGAGATTGAAAAAACACAGCCTGTTGAAAAACTGGTACAGGTTGATTTATCGCAAGTTAATCAATATAAAATTGATTATGATGAATTGAGAAAACAGGTCGAAACGCAACATATCCAACTATGGGACTGTCGTACCACAGAAGAATACACAGGGTTACGTCTGGCGGCGCGACGCGGTGGTCACATTCCTGCTGCACTTCATTTTGAATGGAGTACTGCCCTTGATCGTCAAAATCATCTAAAATTGCATCCGCTTGAACGTACCCGAAATCGATTGGAACAATTAGGCTTCCAATTGAACCAACCTGTAGTGGTATATTGCCAATCGCATCATCGTTCGGGTTTAGCTTATATCGTCGGTCGTTTACTACAGTGGCCGATTCGTGCTTATGATGGTGCATGGAGTGAATGGGGCAATCGCCTCGATAGTCCGATTATTACTGGAGAGAATCCACTTTGAGTTTTACATCACGATTAAAAAAAGACTTATTTATTAAAGCTCAATCACTTGTTCCTCAGCATCAGCTCAGCCGCGTGGTGGGTAAAGTGGCTGCCAGTGAAAATGTGGTGGTCAGAACCGCAGTAATTCAAGCGTTCAAGGCGAAATATGGCATTGATCTTTCCATTGCAGAACAGGGAGATGCTTTAAAATATAAATCTTTTAACGAATTTTTTACTCGTGCGCTTAAAGATGGGGTGCGTGTAATCGATGCTTCACCTCAGAGTATTGTTTCACCTGCGGATGGGGCAATTTCGCAGATTGGGACGATTAAGGATGGTGATATTTTCCAAGCAAAGGGCCAAAGCTTTTCTGTCGAAAAATTAATTGGTGATCCGCAATTAGCAGAACCATTTAAAGAGGGTCAGTTCGCGACAGTATATTTATCGCCAAGAGATTATCATCGGGTACACATGCCATTTTCTGGCACATTGACTGAAACGTTATATGTGCCAGGTGAGTTATTTTCAGTGAATCAAATCACGGCTGAAAATATTCCTGGATTATTTGCTCGCAATGAACGTATGGTGTGTTTGTTTGATACAGAACTAGGGCGCATGGCGGTGGTTTTGGTTGGCGCAATGATCGTAGCGGGTATCGAAACAGTAGCAACGGGTAAAGTTAAACCGACAGGCCGTTTAGAATTACAGCAACATGAGTTAAAACTGGAAAAAGGCGCTGAACTAGGACGTTTTTATTTAGGTTCAACAGCTGTGGTGTTATTTGAAAAAGACAAAATAGCTTGGGAAGAACAGTTTAAAGCGAATTCAGTGGTGGTAATGGGCGAAAAACTGGGACATTCGGTTTAGATTTCAAAAATGCGCAGATATAATTTGACTCCATAAGTTAGTATATTTAATCGGCAGTCCAATTTTTTAGGGTTGATGATGAATGTTATGGTTTTCTGCGTTGATTTATTCATTGGATGTCATAATTTTCAGTGCATTAAAAGTTATTTAATAAGCAAAAATAATAAAGTGTTTTTATAAAATTTAGAGAATCAATAAAATTCAGAGATAAACCTAGTCATACGTTTAGAAATATATGTAAAGCATTTATATTCCTTAAAATTAATTTTTATTTCTTGTGATTTAGATATTTTTGGGTGATCGTTATTCTTATGGGCATAATAATATAAATCATACAAAAAACGATTATTGCACAAATAAAAAATTGATGAATAAACGGAGGCATTTGAGGCAATAAAATTGCAATGCTATGGTGCCAGAGTTTTGGAATCATTAAAGTTAGTGGGTAAATTGATATAAAAATACCCAAACTTTGTTTTAGCTTTGTGGCTGTCATATGTGAACCTGAATTTATATATTTTTTAAAGCAGAAAAACCAGAGAGAACTCTCTGGTTTTATTTGATTATGCAGATGGGCCAAAAATATCATTGACTGCTTGCCAGTTAGTTAATGGTTTTAAACCAGAGGGGAACCGAATCGCTTTCATATGTCCAAATTCTTTAAGGGTATCGATGCAATGTTCCCGTCCAAAACCACTGTGTTTATTTCCACCAAATGGCATACCATGTGCACGTCGATTGTAAGTATTCATCAGTACCATACCAACATCTACCAGACGAGAAAGGCGTAATCCCTTTTCAATGTCTTGTGTATAAATACCGCATACGAGACCATATTCAGATTGATTGGCTAAAGCTGCAGCCTCTTCAAATGTGTCAAATGGTGTAATTGTTACGACGGGTCCAAAAATTTCCTCATTAAACAAGGCACTCGATGCCGGAACATCCACGAATAACGTGGGTTTAATATAAAAACCTTCTTTTAAATGTGCATCTATTGGTAATGCGGCTTGTGCAGCAATAGTAAGCCCTTCTTCAATGCCTTTATCAATATAAGATTGAACACGCTGTTGATGAGCCTTACTAACCAGCGGTCCAACATGGGTCTCATTTAGCATTCCATCACCGACATTGAGTTGCTTCACGCCTTCCGCTAATTTTTCAACAAAACGATGATAAATGCCACGTTGCACGATCATACGAGACGAAGCCGTACATGATTCACCCTGATTAAAATAGCCTCCTTCTAGAGCATCGCGGATAACCCGTTCAAAATCCGCGTCATCAAAGACGACAAATGCATTTTTACCGCCTAATTCAAGGAGGGTAGGTGTAATGTTGGTTGAGGCGCTTTTTAAAATAGCGCTACCCGCTCGAGTTGATCCCGTAAAGCTAATTTTTTTTACAAGTGGATGACTTGAAAGTGCTTCACCTGCAACTATACCCGTGCCAGGAACGACATTAACCACATTCGGGGGAAGAACTGTTTGCAGGAGTTCAACAATGTACATGGGTGTTAAAGGCGTTTGTTCACCAGGTTTGAGTACAACGGTATTACCAACTGCTAGAGCAGGAGCTAATTTACCAGCGGTATGGATAGGTGGCCAGTTAAACGGAATGATCGCTCCTACAACACCAAGAGGTTCTACAATAATAGACGTATACAAATGACCATGATCAATAAACCCGCCTGGAATTTTATCAACTAAACTGGCAAAGTAGCGGAATAATTCAATCAGCGCATTGACATCAAAATTACGGGCTTGAGAAAAAGGTTTTCCATTTTCCAATGTTTCAATACGGGCAATTTCATCGGCATGCGCTTCCAGTACGTCTGCACATTTTAAAAGTAACTTGCTACGTTCCTCTGCTGAACGATGTTTCCAGTCAGTTTCAAAGGCTTCATTTGCGGCTTCGATTGCTGCATCCATTTCGGCCTGACCGCCCCCTTGAATAATAGCAATGACTTCACCAGTAGCCGGATTTTCGACAGTAAACTGGTCGTCAGGATTTTCTGATGACCACGCTGTTTTTTTCAATAAATTGTTTGATAGAACTTTCATAGGTTTTACCTTTTATTTATTGCACTACACTGTGTAGTGCAATTTTTAAGAAAAATAATCAGCCTATGGCTGATAACCATTTATAAAGCATTGAACGGCTGCTTGAACAACATGTTCTTTTCGTTGCATATCGGGTTCATCGGATAAAATAATTAAGCCTAACCCAATTAGCGGTTCATTAATCATGCCGATGAATTGCTGTGTAGCAAGCCCAATATCATCTATTTTCAACAAATGGGAGTGTTTCATTTGAGTTAAATAATCAAAAATAGATTGAATCATGGGCTCTTTTCCCAAGCGGTAAAAATTACGAGGTAAATCAGGAAAACGATCTCCTTCAACAATTACCAATTTGAGAAAAGAACGTACAATTGGAGGTGACCAGTAATTTGCAATAGCCATTCCCAAATTGAATAGTCCTTTAGAAGGGTTATGTTGAGCGTCATCATTTTGTTCTGGCCGATAAGGCTTTACATTTTTCCAGATATCAATAATGACAGCATTAAAAAGTTCCTCTTTACTGTCAAACTGATTATAAATTGTACGTCTGGCAACATTTGCAACGAGAGCCAATTCATCCATACTTGTTGCTTCAAAACCCTGTTTTAAAAAGGTTTGTTTTGCAGCTTGAATAATTAGATCTCGTTTACTGGACATGTGAAGCGCCTCTAAAATAAGAATTTAAAATGCACTTATGAGTGCATTTGTGGTTATATTAGCGCTAAAAAATAAATAAGCAACCCTTTTTGCACTTGGTAGTGCAAAAATGAATTGGTCATTTATAGATTTATGGAGATTTAAACTAAGGATAAAAAAGTACATATGACTTTTTTTAAGGTGTAGATAAACGGTTATGTTTCGAGATTTTAAACCATCTGGTATAAGCGTTCTTTTGGAAAAACGGCTTTAAATAAAGAACCTTCATTTTCTCTGGAGACAACATCCAGATACGCGCCATGTTGCATAAGTACATGTTTAACAATTGCAAGTCCGAGTCCAGTTCCACCAGTTGCACGACTTCGTGCGCTATCTACTCGATAAAAACGTTCAGTTAATCGAGGTAAGTGTCTAGGATCAATACCGATCCCATTATCCTGAACGGTAAAGTAGCCGTGTTCACCATCATCATGCCAGCCAATAGTAATAATGCCACCTTTAGGGGTGTATTTAATCGCATTGGTAATCAGGTTACTAAAAGCACTCGCAATTTCCATATCTGAACCAATCAGATCACAGTGACTATCAATATCTAGATTTAGCGTATGTCCGTAATCTGCATTATAGGCTTGCGCATCATCAAACAGTTGATTCATCAAGCTTGGCATTTCAATAATCTGATTCTTAGCAATTTTTTTGTTATTTTCCAGATTTGAAAGCAACAGTAAGTCATTCACCAGCGCATTCATACGCTTAGTTTGGGATTGCATCTGATCAAATGCGCGTTTCCAACGTGGGCTTAAATCCTCTTGATCTGTAAAGGTTTCAATATAACCACTCAACACGGTTAAGGGAGTGCGCAACTCATGCGAAATATTGTCGACAAAGTCTTTACGCATTTGTTCAAGATTGTGCATGCGAGTGACATCGTAGGCGACCAGCAGCACACTATCACCTCCAAAAGGAGTGAGTTTGATTTGAACATAATGATCATCCAGTACAGATGATTTCAATTTGATGCCATCAGGTGCTTGATCAATATAGTTAAAATACTCAATAAAACTCGGTTGTCGTAGTATGCTTAATATATTGGTACCACGATCCAGTATTTTAATTCCCAAGAGTTTTTCTGCGGCAGGGTTACACCATTCAATTTGATGTAAATCATCCACCAGCACAACTGCTTCATTTAGAGCGACTAATGATGATTGGGCACGATCAATCAGCCCGACCATTTCAGCTTGAACCACACGTTCCTGTCGCTGGGCACGATAAACATTAAACAGTAAAGCTCCCCAGATACCATTGAGGTTAGGTGGGGTATCGTAAGGGCGATTAGAAATCCACTCATTGACAATGTACAACGAGCGTAGTTGTAAGCCAAAGAAAATCAAAAATGCGATGAGGATACAAATGCCTAAATGGTCGAGACCAAATCCCACAAAAGCTGCAATAATAAGCAAAAAAGCCAGTAATCTTAAATCTTGCTTGGCAAAGGTCCATAAACTGCTGTAGCGAAAACGTTTATGTTCACGGGCAAGATCTGGAACGGGATAGGGTTCGTACATAAAAGGTGCTTTAACCTGCTGCTAAATCCGCACGTGTTGAAAAACGATAGCCTGTACCACGTACAGTCTGTACAAATCGATCTACACCGAATGGCTCTAAGACTTTGCGTAAACGACGAATATGTACATCAATGGTACGATCTTCAATATAAACATTGCCCCCCCAGACCTGATCCAGCAGTTGGGCACGAGTGTAGGCGCGTTCAGGATGCGTCATGAAGAAAGCCAATAAACGGTATTCAGTCGGCCCCATATCTAGAATGTTACTTCCAAAACTTACGCGTTGGCTAACAGGATCTAGAATAAGTCCATTCGCGTCAATGGCTTTTTCACCATTTAAAGCATTGGCACGCCGTAATACTGCCTTGATTCGGGAAACCAATTCACGTGTTGAAAAAGGTTTGGTCATATAGTCATCTGCGCCTGCATCCAGACCTTGTACTTTATGGTCTTCTTCGCCACGCGCGGTGAGCATAATGACAGGAATCTCAGATAATGTCTCATCGCGTTTTAAGCGACGACATAGATCAACCCCGCTGACACCACCGGGTAACATCCAATCCAGTAAAATTAAAGCAGGACGCTGATCAACAATCATTTGATGCGCTTGTTTGGCATCTTCGGCCTGTAAACATTGAAAGCCTGCCATATCCAGTGAGGTATGAATCATTTCACGGATGGGAAGTTCGTCATCGACGATTAAAATATAGTCATCTTTCACAACGCAATTACCCTATTTAGTTTATTGAACGGCGTACCGTTTTATTTATGACAGGCTTATTACAAAGATTAATTATGACAGTATCATTGCAGAATTCATCAGAACGTGTTTTTTTAGCATGAATTGTGACAAAAAATTGCATCCGTGATGATCAATTCATGACAAAAGCTCAATTTTTAATAAGGTTAATGTCAACTTAATTTATTTTTCTTTCTCGGAAAAAGTTTGTAGTAGAGATAAAAATACCGTACGGCAAGCAAATAGCACATCTTCTTGGGATTGTTTAAATCCCCCCATGACCCAACGAATAGCGATTTGGGTGACATAACCGTTTAATCCCGTTGCGATCAAAGAAACTTCCTGCTCTGAACGTTGTAAATGCGGCATCATCAGCATGACAAAAGCCTGAATCATACGGTCAAAACGTAGCATGGTTTCCTGAATAGTGGCCTGATTATGCAGCTCTTGTACTAGCATGGCATCAATATAAATAATACGGGCTAAACGGGGATCTTCTTTGAGTGTTCGTAATAATGAATTGAGACCCGCATCAATCATATTGACGGGGTCAGGTGCGGCCTGCATGACACCCTGCATGACATTTTGTTGTAAAGTTTCGATCAGTTTTAAGAAAATGGTCTGAAATAATTCTTCGCTTTTTTTAAAAGATTCATAAAAATACCGTTCTGTCAGTTTGGCTTCATTGCAGACATCCTTTACCGTGACTGAAAAAAATCCCTGTGTTCCGTAGGTTTCTATTCCTGCCTCAATGAGTTTTTCACGACGTACATGCTTACGTTCAGTCAAAGACAAGCCTTTAAATTGACGTTCTTTATTGACTGTTTTTTTGTTCTGTTTTGCATTTAAATCGGATTTGTGTGTAGTCATTGATATGTGGTGTCCTCATTGGCTATGGAGAGTTTAGCAAGTTTTGGCCAAAATAACCGAGTCAGTCATTTGTTTGAGTATTTACTCTAGATCGGATAGATTGTATTGACAATATGTATTGTCAAAAATATAGTGATTGAATCATGTACATCAGCATGGGTTTGTGTACACCTATTTAAGGGAAAAGGTCAGGCAATGAAAAATTTTAAAAATAAAGTCGCTGCAGTTACGGGAGCAGGCTCAGGTATAGGCCAGCAACTTGCTCTTTTATTGGCAAAAGAAGGATGCCATTTGTCACTGAGTGATATCAATGAACAAGGACTTGCAGCGACGGTCGAACTGCTTAAACCTTATAATATTCGTGTCACCACACAAAAACTGGATGTGTCAGATCGCCATGCGGTGAAGACTTGGGCAGAACAAACCGTTCAAAATCATGGTTTCGTGAACATGATTTTTAACAATGCGGGTGTTGCATTAGGCTCTACGGTTGAAGGTGCTAGTTATGAAGAACTGGAATGGATTGTAAATATTAATTTCTGGGGTGTGGTTTATGGCACCAAAGAGTTTTTACCATTTATTAAGCAAACCAAAGATGGCCATATCGTCAACATTTCGAGTCTATTTGGTTTGATTTCACAACCGACCCAGTCGGCTTATAATGCAACAAAATTTGCAGTTCGCGGTTTTACCGAGTCTTTGCGTCAAGAACTAGACATGCAAAATTGTGGAGTCAGCGCCCTGTGTGTACATCCAGGTGGGATTCGTACCAATATTGCCAATGCTGCAAAAATGAATGACAGTTTAAAAACCTTGGGTATGCACCCTGAAAAATCGATTAAAGCATTTAATAAATTATTGCGCTGCCCACCCGAAGAAGCGGCGCGTCAGATACTTGAAGCTGTTCGCAAAGATAAGCGTCGTTTATTAATTGGTAATGATGCAAAAGTACTGGATCTTATGCAACGCTTTTTACCAACAGGTTATCAGCGTGTCAGTGAATTTGGAACTAAGCTAACCAATAAACTTTAATATCATCAAAGCCCACTAAAATTAAGTGGGCTTTTTTTGCGTTAAATTAACACTTTAATGGCTTTTTTCTTCCAGATAAATTGATAATAACTGGCTTGTAAAATACATAGGCTGACAAAGGCGAGAGCATACGCATACCAAATGCCTTTTAGTCCCCAGAGGCTACTAAACCAGTATGCACAAGGCACTTCAATACATAAAATCGCTGCAATATTAATCAGCATAGGCATTGTCACGGTGCCGCTTGACCGCATAATCGAAGCAAAAATGGCGCTGGCACCAAAAAATAAAATTGACCATAGCACAATAAATAAAAGCTGCTGTCCAAGTTGAACGACACTATCATCGGTAATAAATAAAGCCATCAAATATTTTGAAAATAGATACGCCAGAATGACCAGTGTTCCAGTAATGATGATATTCATCCACAGCGCCGTGCGGGTAACGCGGGCTAACAAATCCGATTTTCCCATTCCAATCGCTTGTGCGCCAAAAATAGAAGCGGCAATGGCAATAGATAAAGCAGGAAACTGGATATAGTTCAAAACCTGATTGACCGCGCCATAAGCAGCAGTTGCGTGCGCACCAAACCGATTAACCAGACCTACAACGACTAGTCCAGCTACTGAGGTAGTGACCATTTGAACCCCAGTTGGAATTCCTAAACGTAAAATCAGTCGACTTAATTCGGCATCGTAACGGATATGTTTGAGCAGCGCTAAATCAGGTTTAAGGGGATGATTCTTCTTATTTAAATAAATAATTAAAAAGAGAATAACTAATGCATTACCTGTAATGGTGGCAATGGCTGGCGCAATAATGCCCAGTTTGGGAAAACCAAAATAACCTGCAATGAGCACTGGAGTAATCACTAGACCAATTAAACTGGTTAAGGACAAGGCAACTAGCGGCGTGATACTGTCACCCACGCCACGTAAAATAGAGGTATAAATAATATACACAAATAATAAAGGACTACCTGCTAGCATCCAGCGTACATAAGGTAAAGACAGATGCAACACACTGGAATCTGTACCTAAAGCCAGCAAAACATGGGGCGCAAAAAACACGCCTAAGGCTGCGATAATACAACCTCCAATCATGGTCATAAATAAAGTAGAACCCACTACACAGCGGACTTTTTCAATATTTTGTGCGCCCCATGCTTGCCCGACCAAGACTGTCGAACCTGCCGACAATCCAATCACAAAAGCCATTAAACAAAACAAAATGGGAAAAAACACAGCGACAGCCGCAATAGCATCGACGCCCATCATTTGACCAACAAAAACCGTATTAATGGTGCCTGACAGATTTTGCAGGATATTGGTGGCAATTAACGGCAACAAGAAAATCAAAAAAGTTTTCCATATCTTTTGTTGCTGAATCAGGGGACGGTGAGGGGGCATTTATTCTCCATTAATATGAATGCGCAAGTGGTATTGTGATTGATTATTCCTTTACTGACAAAATAACACGTTGCTTTAAAAAGATGGTTATTTTACGCGTATGAGACTGACGATGAATTAACACGCACTCAATAGATGTACAGCACGTTGCAAGGTTTGTTCAGTTTTGGCAAAACAAAAGCGAATTAAGCGTAAATCTGAAGGTGGGTGTTTATAAAATACAGATAGAGGAATAGCGACGATACCTTTTTCTTCCGCTAGAAAATAGCACATTTCAATATCATTTAAATCAGGACGAATTTCACTGTAATCAACTGTTTGAAAATAGGTGCCTTGGCACGGTACAAATCGAAAACGCGACTGTTGAAGACCCTGATTAAATGTATCTCTTTTGATTTGATAAAAATTGGCCAGTTCAGTTATATGCTCAGGGTGTTGTTGCATATAGTGCGTTAAGGCAATTTGCGCAGGCGTATTGCCACAAAAGTTTGCGTATTGATAAATCTGTCGAAATAGGTGCATGAGGGGCGCAGCAGCAACGCAATAACCAGTTTTCCAACCTGTTACATGAAAGGTTTTACCAAAAGAACCAACGACAAAGCTACGTTCTCTTAATTCAGGGAAGTGCAAGGCACTCCAATGTTTAGCCCCATCAAAGATGAGATGCTCATAGACTTCATCCGACAATACCAATAAGTCGTGCTTTTCGACCAGTTCAATCAACTGCTGCCAATCCTG
Source organism: Acinetobacter sp. S54 (assembly GCF_016624945.1). Lineage (GTDB taxonomy): Bacteria > Pseudomonadota > Gammaproteobacteria > Pseudomonadales > Moraxellaceae > Acinetobacter. The sequence continues at coordinate 94,537 of NZ_JACVUI010000001.1, forward strand.
ATACGACCAAATGGTACCTGTTGGATTATGCGGCGTATTGACGATAATCATACGGGTACGTGGGCTGATATGGGCTGCAACCTGACCCCAATTTACTTTAAACTCAGGGGCATCCAGCGCAATATGTACAGGAATACCCCCTGCAACGCGTACCGCAGGGTCATAACTATCATAGCTCGGATCAAAAATGATAACTTCGTCACCCGTATGGATCGTGGCTTGAATGGCAGCAAATAAACCGATAGTTGCACCAGGAGTAATGGTGATCTGCGTTAAAGGGTCAAGGGTGACCTGATCGCGTTGCTGAAATTGTAACGCAACCTGTTGGCGCAAAGGCAAATAGCCATCCCCTGCAACGTATTGATTGTGTCCGTTTCGAGTCGCTTCACATAAAGCTTCAATCAAATCGGGTGGTGCAGCAAAATCAGGGAACCCTTGAGAAAGATTAAGCGCATTTAAGCGTTGAGCCAACGCAGACATGGTACTGAATATAGTCACGCCTTGATCAGGCAATTTGGATGACAGTTGCATGGCTCAAACGGTTCTCATCTGGAAAAATAATCTTATAGCATATAATCGACTAGCGCGCGGATGATGCCTAATACCAGACCAATAAATGCACCCACCACGACGCCATTGACGCGGATCATATGCAGATCACCACCGACTTCATTTTCAATCTTGGCAATCATTTCCCGTGAATCCCATTCATGAATCCGTTCACTGATATAACGAATGATTTTATCGCTATATTGATCGCTAAAAGTAATGGCCAGCCCTTTCATTTTTTCATTGAGCACTTCACGTACGGCCGTGTTCTGGATCAGATTATGTCCTACCTGCTCAATCGCTACCCGTAAATTTTGAGCAATGCCAGAATCTTCTTTAAGTAAATCCTGTTTGATGGCATGACATAAAATGACGACAGCACCACTAATAAAATTGAGTACTTGTGGGCTATCTAGCAGAGCATTTTTACCTTCATTTAAACGACGACTTGCTTCACTGTCTGCATCGGCCAGTTGCAACATCATACTTTGTGCACCCTGTTCGATGCCTTGTCGCCACGGATGTTCAGGGTCGGCTAGCATTGACTCGACTTTTTCGATGAGGGAATCAATAGTGCGTTGTTGTACATCTATCCCGATCCAACTGGCACCTTTAGCCAGTTTCCACACGCCAAGTTCTTTAAACAGGGTACGTGTCAGCTCACGTGCCTGATCAGGATGGGTCACAATCCATTCATGGGCGAGATCAAGCCCGCGTTGTAGTACATCCTGATGGAAGTCATTTTCCAAGACGGCACGTAACATTTCACTGGCAAGTGAGTTGATTTGGGTGTTTTTAACCCATTGCACACTATTGGTTTGAATAAAACGTGCAATTTGTTCCTGACTGATAAACTCAAACAGTTTAGGAAGCGTTTGCTGAATCAATTGCACGATTTGCGTATTATTTTTAGGATTGGCCAGCCATTGCCCAATTGCCAGACTTAAATCAATCGTGTTTAAGCTGCGCTCGACAACTTGAGGCGATAGAAAGTTTTCCTGTACAAAACGGCCCATCGATTCTGCAATACGGGTTTTATTACGCGGAATAATTTCAGTATGGTCCAGCAAAAACTTGGGAATTGGAATTTTGCCAAACGGATTGCGAAACAGCACTGTAATGGCATACCAGTCGGCTAGCCCCCCGACGACCCCCGCTTCTGCGGAGAGCATCAAAATATGAATGATCCATGCATATTCAGGCCAAAATTTTGCCATAACCATGAGTACGATCCACGCCGCAACCGCGCTCAGTAGCGCAATTGTGGCATAGCGTCTACTCCGACTTAAACTCGGAGAATGAGATGTTTCTTCAACCTGCATGCAAGCATCCTGTCTTAATTTTTGTTATTGCTGCTGCCCGTCGTAGGTTGAGAGTTTACTGGTTGAGGCAATAACACTTCACCAGACGGACTTAAGCCATATTTTTTTCCTAATGACTGTAAGATCAAGGTCGCATCAAACGCATCACTGGATGCAGTTTTTTGATCTTTATAACACTCTATACTATACGACACTTCGACGGGATCGATATTGACCACACGTGGTGAATCATAGAAGGGATCCGGCCAAAAACCAGGATAACGGCGATAATAACCGTATGGATAATAATTGGGTGATGAATAAACCACAGCCTGTCGTGGAGGCTTTTGCGTTTGGTTACTTGGATCATCCATTACTTTGAAATAGCGAAAACCATTTTGAACCGTGGTTTGTGCGGCTTTGACCAGCGTAATTTCCTCAGCCGTACCATAACTCATATTGGGATCGGCTTTAAAACTGATTCGATAAATCTGGTTATTCAGCGGATATGTGGCAAATTGCCCGAGTTGATCAAAAGTCCTCGGTTTTTGAGGCGTGGTCGCGCATCCAGAAAGCACCAAAAGACTTGCCAATGCGGCACTGAGAGATAGATATTTCATCACGAACTCCTTTTATATGACATGCACGGAGTAAATAAATACGGTTTAAAAACTACTGTTGGGTTGGGTTAAAAATTCACGTTCTTCAGCAGTTGATTCACGACCTAAAACTTCATTACGATGCGGATAGCGTCCAAACCGATCAATAATAGCCTTATGTTTTTTCTCAAAGTCCAGATTAACAGGGTTACCCAGACGCTGAAATAGTTTCAGTGCAAACTCATGAATCAATTTGGATTCGCTATGCATGAATGGCATGTATAGGAAAGAACGCTGCGGTGGGCTCAGTTCTGCATCTAGTTGCAGGCTAATAGCTTCCTGAGCCAATGTGAGTGCCATTGCATCATGGGCAAAGGCTTGCGCCTGATCCCGATATAAATTTCTGGAAAATTGATCCAGTACAATGATTTCTGCAAGACGACCTTCGGCATCCTGACGCCAAGACCAGAGTTCTGCCTGTGTAGCTTGACGATGAACTTCAGCAAATTGGCTGTGAATCTTTGCATCAAATTCATCACTTTTTTTAAACCATAAGGGTTCTTGTTCAGGATTAAACCAAAAATTTAGAATATCTTGTGGATTCATTGTAAACGACTCTTTTCCTATTTATTCTTCAATAAAATCACAAAACAAGCATGTCTTATAGACCAAGTTTGTGATAAAAAATTGCCAAAGTGAAATTGCTAATTTTCATAAATCATATCAGGGTGCTGCGCTGTCTAGCAGATTTCACGTTATACTAAAGTCATGATTTTTTTCATCGTTCTTTAAATCAGCGAGCAGGTGTACATGAGTCAACCCAAATCAGCTTCTCCAACTGTCGTGCCGACGTGGGTAGATTCTTCACTCTTAAAAGGTATGTTGCGTGGGATTGAGCGCGAAAGTTTGCGTATGCAGAGCAATGGCTTTCTATCGCAGAACCCTCATCCCAAAGCACTGGGTTCAGCCTTAACACATCCACGGATTACCACGGACTACTCTGAAGCACTGATGGAATTCATTACGCCGCCTAAAGAGACTATTCCTGCGGTTTTAGAAGACCTCAAAGACATTCATGCAGTGGTTCATCGCCATTTAAATCCTGGCGAAAAACTATGGCCCTTGTCCATGCCTTGTATGCTGGATGACAAAGAAGAAAATATTCCTTTAGCCGATTACGGAACATCGAATATTGGACGTTTTAAAACGCTATATCGTCGTGGGCTTGGGGTACGCTATGGTCGTCGTATGCAAACGATTTCTGGGGTTCATTATAATTTATCTTTCCCTGAATCACTGTTTGCTACATTACAGCAACATGAAATGGATCCTGCATTAAAACAGCTCAATGCACAGGATTATCGAAGCCATCGTTATTTCGGTCTGATTCGTAATTTTATTCGTTTAACGCCTTTGGTTATTTTTTTGGTGGGTGCCAGTCCCTCGGTATGTCGCTGTTTTTTGACAGGACGAGATCATCATTTACAGCCTTTAGTCAAAGGAACCATGTATTTGCCAGATGCAACAGCATTGCGTATGGGACGTTTAGGGTATCAAAACTCGGCACAGAAACAACTGGGCATTCATTATAATGATATCAACGCCTATCTGGAGGGCTTGCAAAAAGCAGTCAAAACCCCTTATCCGCCGTTTACCGAGTTAGGTTTAAATGATGAACAGGGTGAACCGATTCAAATTAATGACCATGTATTGCAAATTGAAAATGAATATTACAGTCTGGTACGACCAAAACAAGTACCAGAAAACGGTGAAACACCGTCACAGGCTTTACAGAACCGTGGTGTAGGATACGTTGAACTGCGTGCGGTCGATGTCAATCCTTATAGTCCAATTGGGATTGATGAAAACACAGCGGGCTTTTTGGAAGCGCTGGCGTTGTATTGTTTATTATTAGAAAGTCCTACAATTAATGACGATGAACAGGATTTAATTGAAAAAAATCAAAATACTATAGTAAATGATGGGCGCTCACCAGAGGCCAAAATTATTGCTCAAACAGGGGAGCAGTCTGTACAACATTGGGTACTGCAGCATCTTGAGCAGATACAAAAATGTGCAAATTTGCTAGATGAACTTTATCAAACCACCTTGTACAGTGATGCCCTTCATATCATGGAGCAACGTGCCCAAAAGATTGAGCAGACGCTTTCTGCTCAAGTAGTTGAAGATACGTTAACCCATGGAGGAACCTGGAATTTTGGTAGTGTGCTGGCACATAACTATGCCGAAATGTACAATGAATATGAATTAAGTGTTGAAAAAGCTACTTATTTTGAGCAGTTAGCTCAACAGTCTTTGCAACAACAACATCAACTAGAGCAAGAAAGTACAATGAGTTTTAACAGCTATCTTGCCCAATTTAGATAAAAAAAAGAGGTATATCCATGCAATGGCGTAATTATCGCTTTATCAATGGATTATTGGTACTTGCCAGCATTATTGGCATGTCATTTGCGCTGTATTTGGAACATGTCAAAGGACTGGATCCTTGTCCTTTATGTATATTTCAGCGCGTTGGATTGATGGTCATGGGAATTTTTGCCCTGATTGCATTTTTACATAATCCTGTTTCAAATACAGTTAAACGTTTCTATACGCTGCTTGCGACCTTAGGAATTTTATGGTCAGCTGGGGTGGCGGTACGTCATGTCTGGTTGCAGACATTACCACCCGACCAAGTCCCTAGTTGTGGTCCAGGACTCAACTATTTACTGGATGCGTTACCATTAAAAACAGTTTTGAGCGAGGTACTTTCTGGCTCTGGAGAGTGTGCAGCGATTGATTGGACATTTTTAGGATTCTCTTTACCTGTCTGGTCACTGGCATTTTTTAGTGTGTTATTCGTGATCTGTTTATGGCAGCTATTTAGAACTTACCCAGTTTCAAAATGAGGAGCAATGCTCCCCCAAAACAAACCCTGAGTTGTGTTTAAAACAGCGTAAGATTTGCAAGCTACATTTTCAGCATGGCGGCTCATCTTACGCTTGTACAAAGCGTTGCTTTTCTATGCGCTTAGGTTTCAACAATTCCCGTGAGATCAGTTAAGTCATAATTTTGCATATTGATCATATGAGTTTGGACGCCTAGACACGCATAATCATCATGTTCAGGATAAAACCAGCGAGTAATTTGTTCAGAAACACTGGAATGGTACTGAATTTCAAAATGATTCAATCCATAAAATACAGCTTTATGAGATTCGGGTAGCTTGAGTTGGAAGCGTGGATTTGGATGCTCTCCTAATGCACTTTTAACACTGACCAGATAGTCGCCAATAATCGAAAGAGCTTTTCGGTTTTTTTTCTGATTTTCGTGTTCAACTGTTCCGGCTACAAAGAACGCATTAATATGTGAAGGTAACGGAGCAGGTTTGCGATTATCATCCATCAGGCCAATGCGAGCTTCCAGATGCTCCCAGTCATCATCACGAACACTGCCATGACGTAAGTCTAAAATACCATTACTGCGAATATTAACGAGATGACCAATCAGCTTGACGAATGGAAAACTTCCCAGTCTTTCTTGCAGCGCAAAGCCAAAGCGTTCTAAAACTGCGCCATGATGCGGTGAACCAATACAGACCAGATTGCCCACCATATGTGTCCACTGGTGCATATTTTGTTTGCCATAAAATAAAGCACTACGCGACACTAAACCACCCATACTATGTCCGATTAGATCAATACTGGTAATGCGTGGGTTACGGTTAATCAGGTCTTCCAGCGTATTGGCTAAACTACGACCATTGGCCGAAATACGCCGCCCCGTGTTGTAATTCAGGTACAGCATAATATTATGATCACGTTGTGCCAGTAGACGCTCCCCAATTCCACCAAAATTACGATTGGTCCAGTCCGTGTGATTCATACACAGACCATGGGTAAATATCACAACACGACCTGCAATATCGCCCTGCTGCAATGCGCCGTAGTGATCATACAACACCATTGGCAATGCCATAGGGTTTTGATGTTTGAGTAGATAATCTCCTAATACACCATTTAAGGCACCTACCATAAAGTGCAGAGTGGGTGTCAAAGGTTTATCGTGTAATGTAGGAAATTGTTCAATAATACGACGTAAACTTGGAGCAAGAAAATAACGTCCATATTTTTGTAAGCTACTATATGACCAGTGTTGTAAGCGTTCAATCCTCGGGATTTTTAAAAATCGACGTGATTGCTGGTCACTCATACCAAAGGTACTTTGTAATACTTCACGATGAATGATCTGAACAATATCGTGAACCCCTAATAAACTGGTGCTGACCAGCTGTGCCAAACCTTCAAGCACATCGGCCTGACTCGGTGGCGTACGATCCCATTTACAATAGGTTTCGTGTAATGGCGTTAAACTTGGCATTTCCAAATCCTTGATTCATGCACTCACCTGATACTTTATTTTTCATTTGCTTCAGGTTATAAAACGATTATATTCATCTTAGGTGTTGCATTCACAACACGTTAAAAATACTGATGAATGACCAGTTATTTTTATTTTTTTGTCTAACAATTTAGTGACACATACAAATTAAAACATATTTGTGATAAATATCACATTATTGACGGTGATGCTTTCCAATGAATCTGATTTATTTACATGGCTTTCAAAGTAGTCCTTTGTCGATTAAAGGGCAACAACTCAAGCAATATTGTCAAATAAATCATCCTGAGATACGAGTACATTTACCTGACTTAAATTTACCGCCTTTGATGGTGATGAATGTGATTCAGCAGTTCATTGAAGAATTGGATCAGGTTGTGCTGGTGGGAAGTAGCTTTGGTGGTTTTTATGCGACCCAGTTTGTCGCTAAGTATGCATTACCTGCTGCATTGGTTAACCCTGCTGTGCGACCATGGCAATTGTTTCGGGATTTATTCGGTGTAGATCAGATCCCCTATTGGGTGGGTGAGCACTGGACATTAACCGCGCAACATCTGGATCAACTTGAACAACTGGCTGTACCATATGCAGATGCTGCCGAGAAAATACTCGTGCTACTCCAGCAGGGTGATGAAACTTTGGATTATCGTGAGGCACAGCGGTATTATAGTCAGCCATCGCATAGCGCCTTGATTTTATCGGATGCGCATGGTAACCATGCAATGGATGATTTTGAACAAAAAATACCGTTGATTCTTGAATTTTTAACCTATTCGCTTAAATAAGGAAATCGTACAAGGTGTCACAATATACGGCTCAATCGCTTGAAGTTTTATCAGGTTTAGACCCTGTGCGTCGTCGTCCGGGTATGTATACCGATACGACACGTCCAAACCATCTTGCGCAGGAAGTGATTGATAACGCCGTCGATGAGGCGTTGGCTGGTCATGCCAATAAAATCTGTGTCACGGTATATAAAGATGGTTCATTGTCGGTTGAAGACAACGGTCGTGGTATGCCTGTTGATATTCATCCTGAATATGGGCAAAGCGGTATAGAAATTATTCTGACCAAACTGCATGCGGGTGGTAAATTTAGTACTGATAACTATCAGTTTTCAGGTGGCTTGCATGGCGTAGGGATTTCTGTAGTAAATGCCCTATCTAGTCGGGTTGAAGTTGACGTTCAGCGTCAGGGTAATCTCTATAAAATGGCTTTTGAGCAGGGCGAACCCGTTGCACCGCTTGAGGTATTTGAAGGTAAAGTGGCAAAACGAGCGACTGGAACGACAGTACATTTCTGGCCAGAAGCCAAATATTTTGACAGTCCAAAATTTGCCCTAAAAGCACTAAAGCATAATTTAAAAGCTAAAGCAGTTTTAGCAGCTGGACTCAAAATTAGCTATATCGATGAAATCAACGATGAAAAAATTGAATGGCAATTTGAAAATGGTTTAGTCGACTATTTGATGGATGAGCTGGAAGATCGTGAGATTGTCCCGATGCCTGCTTTTGTCAGTAATGGTCAAGCCGAACGTGCCAGTTGTGAGTTTGCAATCTGTTGGAATGTTGAGGGCGGTGAACAAATTCAGGAAAGTTATGTCAACCTGATTCCCACCGCACAAGGAGGAACGCATGTCAACGGTTTGCGTTCTGGCGTGACCGAAGCTTTACGTGAATTCTGTGAACTACGCAATTTATTACCCCGTAATTTAAAACTCTCCGCAGAAGATGTCTGGGATGGCGTGAATTATATTCTTTCACTTAAGTTTCAGGAACCTCAATTTTCAGGTCAAACTAAAGAAAGACTGTCCAGCCGTGAAGCATCTGGCATTGTTCTGAATATTTCTAAAGACGCTTTTGCCTTATGGCTCAACCAAAATTCAGAGGTTGCCATGCAACTGGCTGAAATGGCCATTTCAAAAGCAGGTCGGCGTTTAAAAGCGGCCAAAAAAGTTGAACGGAAAAAGATTGTGTCAGGTCCCGCCTTGCCTGGAAAACTTGCAGATTGTGTGGGTTTGACCCGTGAAGAATCTGAGTTATTTATTGTCGAGGGTGATTCTGCGGGAGGAAGTGCCAAACAAGCACGGGATAAAAATTTTCAGGCTATTATGCCAATCCGCGGAAAAATCCTGAATACTTGGGAAATCTCCTCTGATGAAGTGTTGGCTTCGCAAGAAGTACATGACATTGCCATTGCGATTGGGGTCGATCCAGGAAGTGATGATTTATCAGAATTACGTTATGGCAAAGTCTGTATTCTGGCCGATGCCGATTCAGATGGTTTACATATTGCGACCTTGCTTTGCGCTTTATTTGTCAAACATTTTCCTGCATTGGTGGAAGAAGGCCATCTGTTTGTGGCAATGCCCCCCCTATTTCGTATTGATGCTGCAAAAGATGTTTTTTATGCACTGGATGAGGATGAGCTTGAAGCCATTCTAGGCAAAGTCAAAACCAAAAATCCACAAATTACCCGATTTAAAGGTTTGGGCGAAATGAATGCGGGTCAATTGCGTGAAACTACCATGGATCCAAATACGCGGCGATTAGTACAACTTGATTTGGATGATGCACATCTCACCGCGGGCCTGTTGGATAAGTTACTTGCAAAAAAACGTTCTGGCGATCGTAAACACTGGCTAGAACAAAAAGGTAATTTGGCAGATATCCCTATTTAAAGCATACTCTGTATCTAAACCTATTAAGATCATGTGTAAACTAGATTAATGCAGTTGAGGGATAAGCTTAAGTACCTTTTCCATTTTGAGCTTTTCCATGCTTGCAAGGTGTTGGAAACGGCCATGAATATGCTTTAATTCATCTTTTAAGCTCTGTACCGCCTGTTTTAAAGAAGAAACAGGCACTTCAAACCCTGTGTGATCATGACTGGCATCTGGTTTAAATTTGACCATATCTCCTTCATATTCACATAACACTTGGGGGTGGCCAATCCAGAACTGTTTTAGGTTGCCCTGAGCTAAATGATCCCATGCATGTATATCATTTAAATCTGAACAGCAGCGGGGTAGTAAGATAGGCTGTTGCTCGGCATTGAGTAACACATATCCTCCGTTTAAGGATGTATTTTTAAAGATTGTATCTTTAAGAATTTTACTGAGATTGACATCTGAAATGTCGTGAATTGCGTATAAGTAATAATCGGGTATCAACGAAATAAACGGATCTGCAAAGCCGTAACTGTGGTAGCTTGGCTGACGGTTATCTAAATCCAGCACGGGAATAAAGCGTATATCCATATCGTTATTCTCATCTTGAGTCGTTGTTATAAATACACAGCTATATATTCTGATTATGTTAGCTGCTTAAAAAGTATGCATTAAATGTTGCTAACTGTCTTTCAGTTTCAGACGAATATCTATAACAAGCTCTCATTTTGAATGTACCGATCAAATCAATTTTGATGATTTAAAATAACGATCTGAGCATGATCTAATTTTCTACTTGATAATAGGTTCCACCTGCATAGACATTATGTCCAAAACCACAGCCTGAATTATTTTCATTTTGCTGTACTTCAATTTTTCGACCATATTGATCCTGACCAAGCTTAAGATCAATTTTGCAATCTTCATAACGATAGCTGGCCTGATTTGCTGAAAAAGGCATACGGGTTTCAAAAGAACCCATATTGGGGCCGTAGATTAGGCCACGTAAACCAAAATAATAACCATCAAATGCCAGTTTATAAGTTTTTGCTGTTTTAGAAATCTTAATTGTACTCCACTGGCCATAACCTGCGGATCGAACATATAATCCCTCGACTGTATTGCTGACTTTAGGGAGTTTAAGCTGTTTTAAATTGTATTGACTGATTTTGGCACTGGGGCTACGTAAAAACCATGCTCTGGCCCATAAGGGCTTACCTAGTTTGGCATAAGTTAAACCGACATTATTGTGAGCAAGTTCCACATCACGATCACTAAAATGAGTAGAATTTTGGTCTTCATTAAATTGGCAAAATTGCGTCCAAGCAGCTTGACGTTCAAAATATGGAACAGCTTTATTGTATTGTTTTTGGTCGTAATATTTTTTGCCAAGCGCAGCATCACTTTTTACCTTGGCGCAGCCTTGTTGTAATTCCTGTTCAAAACTGAGTTCCGCAAACGTAAGCGGTGACATCAAAAAGCCACTCCCTAAGAGTGCCAAAATAGAATATTTTATTTTCATTGTTTATCGAGCGTAGTTTAAATTTTTATTCTAAGAGTCATCTTGTATAAATAAAATAACTGCTCTGTAAACAAGTACAAAGCAGTAAATTGGTCTGTGATGACAGGAGATTAAGCTTCGATCGTCACTGAATGAGGAAAAGTATATACATCACAATTCGGCCCTGAACCGATACGATCGACCACAGCAAAATCACTGGGAGATTCAAGCGTCAGCAACGGGTGATGCCATGTTCCAGCTCGATAGTTAACACCTTGCGTACCATCACTCATAAAAGCATGAATCTGGTCAATATTGGGTTGTTCAGGGTTTAAGCTAGGAGCCACTACGATCAGAAATTTTTGACCTTGCATTGGAATAAATGCCTGAGAACCCTGCGGATGTCGTTCTAACATATGAATGGCTAAAGGGAGTGTCGTGGTTTTAATATTGCGAAAAATACTAATCCCAGCTTTTGCTTCACCTTTGATTTCAGTTTCGACCAGACCATGATAACGTTCTGTATGTGCATCATTGATATGGAAAAACGCATGCCCGCTACAGCCAATAACTTCGCCGAAAGGGGCAAAGTTTTCATGGGTGAGTGGCAGGATTTTAATCACAGTTTTTGACATATTGTTCTCGGCTTAAGCCAGCTTTCCCCAAAAACGAATTCGGCTAATACCACCATCTGGAATCATATTGACACGAATATGAGAAATTTTTTCATGCGCTAAAATTTCATTGATATAGTCATGAATATGATCCATTTGCATGTCCTGAGCATTGAGTAGAAATGGCCAGAACATACTTTGCGGAATGAGCTGCGGATCGGTTGCATCTTCAATATACACTGCCTGAATGGAAACCTGTGCAGGGTAATTGCCCTTAAAATGGGCGGTATCAATTTCAATTTTATCAATTTTACCCGCCTGACCCAGCGCTAAAATACACCAGTCAAAACCTGGCGCACGACGACGTTTAGTTTCCCAACCATCGCCCATGTTGATACCACGGCCTGGATTGATCAAATTGCGTGGATGGCCAAAATGCGCATCGCTATAAGCAATGACACGTCCACCGTTTTGCAAGGCTAATAAATCAAGGGTTGCGGTGGAGTTGGTTACCTGAATTTGTACTTCACCGTAGACCCGTAAACGCGCGACGCCACCATCAGGAAAAATATTAATACGGATATGAGTGAAGACATTTTCATTTTCAATGTCAAAAATATGGTGCTGGCTTGGCCCCAGAATACTATTGGCTAAAATGGGCTGCCATAGTGCATTTTGTGTGTCATTATTTGGTGCATAGCAGCCTTCCAATGAAGCAGAAGCAGGATAGTTGCCTGTAAAAAAAGTAGTATCGACATCAACTGCCTTGATTTTGCCTGCGACGCCAAGTTTTACAATGCACCAATCATAACCAGAATGTCGTTTACGACGCGTTTCCCATCCATCCATCCATTTCCCATGATCATCAAATTTATCTTCAACGAAAATGGGGGCTTCAAATTGTAACATGCGTTTTGCTTCTGCAAAAAAATCATCTGAACATTCAACAATTTGTGCACCAATACGGCTATCTGCCAAGTTGGTTAAAGAGTGCAGTTGAGGGGGAAGTTCAAATGTTGGAGCGAGAAGCGTAGCCATAAGTGATATACCGTAATTTGCAGTGAGATGAAAAAAGTTTACTTGAGTCAGGGTGCATTTTTAACTCAGAATGAAAGAAAAGTGCATCATCATTGCACTTTGCTATGCAGGGTATATGCCAATTCTAATAATAGGTTATATTTCCCTACACATGGCATGGTTTTCGCTATGACAGGGATAATGTTGCAAGATATACAAGGGGAATTACACAATGAATATTGTTATTATCGGTGCAGGTATGGGCGGTTTGACCACTGGAATCGCATTAAAGAAATTTGGGCATCAGGTGACAATTTATGAGCAAGCTGAACAAATTCTTCCTGTGGGCGCTGCAATTTCATTGTGGTCAAATGGGGTAAAATGCCTCAACTATCTAGGGCTGGGTGAGCAAGTGGCAAAGCTCGGTGGAGTCATGGATCAACTGGCTTATGTAGATGGTCTAACAGGTGAGGTGATGACCCAGTTTAGCTTGCAACCGTTGATTGATGAAGTCGGACAGCGGCCTTATCCTGTTTCCCGTGCAGAATTACAAAATATGCTTATGGATGAGTTTGGACGTGAAGATATTCATCTCGGTAAGCGTATGGTTACTTTGGAAGATCAGGGGGAGCAGGTTTCAATCCAATTTGCTGATGGTTCAAGTATCGCCACAGATTTATTGGTAGGTGCCGATGGTACACATTCGATTACCCGTGCTTATGTATTAGGTGATCAAGTAGAGCGCCGTTATGCAGGTTATGTCAACTGGAATGGCCTAGTTGAAATCAGTGAAGAATTGGCACCTGCGGATCAGTGGACCACGTTTGTGGGCGAAGGCAAACGTGCATCCTTAATGCCTGTGGCAGATAACCGTTTTTATTTCTTTTTAGATGTACCTCTGGATGCGGGTTTAGAAAATAATAAAGCCAATTATCAAGAGACATTAAAAGGGTATTTCACGGGTTGGTGTACTCCTGTTCAACAGTTGATTGATCGTCTGGATCCACAAAAAACTAATCGTGTTGAAATTTGTGATATTGAACCTTTTACTCAGTATCATAAAGGTCGTGTTGTGATTGTCGGTGATGCAGCGCACAGTACGACACCTGATATTGGTCAGGGAGGATGTCAGGCCATGGAAGATGCGATTTATTTAGCACGTTCGCTACAGATTAATACATTAGGTGTAGCCGATGCATTACGCCGTTATCAGGATAAGCGTAATGAACGTGCTAATGAACTGGTTTTACGTGCACGTAAGCGCTGTGATGTGACCCATATGAAAGATGAACAAGTCACTATGTCATGGTATGAGGAACTGCGTCAGGAACAAGGACCCCATATCATGCGCGGTATTATTAATAATATCGTAGGAAATCCGCTGGATTAATCTTTTATTTTCTTGGCAATACCCACCTCTAAAAGACAGCTTGTTGCTGTCTTTTTTACATTCAGTAATTATCGCATGACAAATCTTTAAGCATTTGTTGTTTCAGCCACGTTAAGCTAAAGGCAAATAACCATGATATGAGCAATAATAATGAATGCTGTATTACTGGCGCTTGAACCGAATGATCTGGAAATTTTAATGATCGAGGCTCAAACACTTGATGAGGTTTACCATGCGCCATCGATTCGCGCTAAATTAAATGTGGGTGAGACATGGCAGGCTTTACAAATATTACTATTCAGAGATGAACGTACGGCTCAAGACCAAGCTCTTCATTTTGCGATCCAAGCAGAATATGCATTTTCTCATCCAGCTTTAAGCGTTGCAAACTTGCGCTACAACCCTGTGATAGAAGTGGATGAGATTGCCAACGCTCTGGAGCGGATTTCAATTGATGACTTTAAACATCGTTATGATCCAGCACTATTAAACCAGAAAAAAGTATTTCCATTTCACTGGGGTAATGATGTTGATAAAGAACAACGTGAATTACTGATGCTATTTGCCCAACTCAAAAACTTTTATGAACTGGCTCAACAGCATAACCACGCGGTGATTACGCTGCAAAGTAAGCAGATTATGTCCGATGTGTATTATATGACTCAAGCTTCATCTAACTGAAGTTGCATAAACACCAGATCGCGCCAATGTCCAAATTTTTGTCCAACTTGTGGCAAATAACCTGTTTGTACAAAGCCTAAACGTTCATGCAACACAATAGAGGCTTTATTTTCGCTGTCAATTGCACCGATCATGATATGAAAAGCTTGTGCTTTGGCAAGTTCAATCATCTGCTCCATTAAGATTTTACCCAGTCCGCGGCGTTTGTACTCAGGAGAAATAAATACCGAATGTTCAATGGTGTGTTTATAGCCGCTAATACTTCGAAACGCTGCATAATATGCATAGCCTGCTACGCGCTGCTGGATAGGATCATAAGCAATCCACATCGGATAATGGTCTTGTTGTAGTTGTTCAAACCAATGCCGATAGGTTTCAAGCGATTTGACTTGATCGTTCCAGTTGGCTGTACCCGTAAGAATCTCGTGGTTATAAATTGCAAGAATCTCTTCTAAATCGTGTAGGGTCGCGGGACGCAACTGAAAATCCATAAGTGTATAACCTGCTGCAAAATCATAAAAAATTATACGCCTAAAAGCATCGAGATTGCTTAAATGACGTATGAAAAAAGCAAGCCCGAAGACTTGCTTTCTCTTTGCCAAACCACAGCAAAATTAATTTTAAAAATGATATTTGATTAAGGCGCTGACATTGTGTTCGTCACGGCCTTTCATACCAAATTTGTTATTCCAAATTGAATGTTCAATACCTAAATACAAACGGGTATCTGGTGAAATATGTTGACCTAGATTCCATTTATATTGTGTGGTCCAGTTAAGTTCGCTAGCGTGATCACCTTCTGCAGTTGACCAATCCAGAAACCCGTCCACTAAAAACTCTTCCGATGAAACTTTAAATGGCAACGCATACGTCGCCGTCATTTGGTAGTCATCATCCGTACTTTCGTTATTAGCGCGATAGAAGTTCAGATTGAAATACTGAAAATACGGGACATTTAAATCAACTGCAAAACCATATAGAAAGTTATCGAAACTGCTAAAGTCATCGTTGTTACTTTCCCATGTCGTTGAAATCAAAACGTCCTTAATTGGACCATAAGACAATTTTTGTCCTGAAATCTCACTTAAACTAAAGCGCGGTGAAAGCTCAAAATAAGTGACTTTGTGGTCATCACCGCCACGCATGCGGTCCATAAAAAAGAAGACATCCGCATATTTGACTTTTGCGGCATACTCTAAAGTTACCGTGGTTTCTTCTTTATCTACGACTTCATAATTTTCGCCGTATAACCCTGTAATACTGAAGTCCTGCCAGATCGGTTTAGCCTGAGCCATCGTGGTAGCAGATAAAAGTGTAGCGGCAACCACCCCAAATTTAAATTTCATCGCAAATATCTCCCCAGATAAAAAGCGAGTAAAGCATACAGGCTCTTAAGCAAAAATAAAGCCAAATTTGATTAAAGGTTAAAAATATCTGGGATGAAATGTGGGCAATAAAATATAAAAAATAGAGGAGAAGACATTTTATTATGGAAATTTATAGGTTTATATTGTGTTTAGGGAGCCCTGTCAGATTCCCTAAATACATGATTTTTTATCTTAACTGCCACGATAAGTAGAATAAGCAAATGGGCTAATCAATAACGGAACATGATAGTGTTCGTCTGGATTTTCAATAAAAAATTGAATATTCACCTGTGGGAAAAAGGTTTTTAAATCATGTTGAGCAAAATACGGTGCAATATCATATTCAAGTAAATATGCACCACGTTGTAATTCTTCAAGTCCAAAATCTTTTAAGCGACCATCATCATTGGTATAACCATTGCCCAATAAGGTACGGGTTTTGGCATCGTAGAGACGAACTTCAACCTGTGGTGCAGGTTTACCTAAATGTGTATCTAAAATATGGGTACTAATCATGCTTCAATTCCTTGACTCAAGCGTAATAATGCGATGGCGGCCAACTGTTCGTGAACAATCTTTTTTTCTGTTTCCAGATCATGCTGTAAACGCTGTTGTAGGGAACTGAGAATCTGCTCGCTACTAAGCCCTGCAGCTTTAATTAAAAAGATAAAGCCAAACTTTTGCTCATAGGCGACATTGCCTTCAAAAAGCGCTTGTTGGGTTTGGGCATCTTGTTTGACGCCAGATTGTTCCTGATCTGAAAATTGAGCTTCACGTTCAGTGAGTTCCACTTTGGCTTTTTTTTCACCAATGCGCGGATGCGTGGATAGCGCGGTTTCAATTTCAGTCCATGTCCAGTTTTGGCTTTGTTGCGAGGCAGCATCCAACAAAGCTTGCGCGGAGGCATAAGGTCGTTGCTGACTTAAGTGATCTACCCATGAAGGAATATGCACACATGCGCTCAAAAAGGGCGTTATGTGTTGGGTTGCTGTGTGATTAAACTCAGAAAAACGCACCATATTCATCCAGTATTTAAGCAGAAAATAACATCATTCATCGAGCAATTAAAATGCCAGAGAAATGGATATCTACAAAATCAAATAATGTAGATATCTATTTATTTATGTTCACTCTATTGCCTGAGTATTTAAAAATTAGCCAGTATAAGGATGGTTTTGATACCAGTGCGCTGCGATATCATTACGACGGCAAATCCAGACCTTATCATGCGATTGTATGTAATCCAGAAAACGTTGCAAGGCTTTAAAACGACCAGGACGCCCTAAAAGACGGCAATGCATACCAATAGAGAGCATTTTTGGTGCAGTTTCACCTTCTGCATAAAGAACATCAAAAGCATCTTTTAAATATTGATAAAATTGTTCACCACTATTAAAGCCACCCGGCGAACAGAATTTCATATCATTTGATTCAAGGGTATAGGGAATAATCAGGTGAGGTCTTGTCTCCCCCTCTTTATTGGTCAGTGTTGTCCAAAATGGTAAATCATCACCATAATAATCACAGTCATATTTAATCTGTGGGAACTCGGCCAAAATTTGACGGGTATTTGGGCTATCACGCCCTGTATACCAGCCGATCGGAGCTTCGCCAAATAGCGTTTCAAGAACGGAAATGGCCTGATCCATATACATCCGTTCAGTTTCGACATCCATATCCTGATAATGAATCCAGCGTTGGCCATGAGAGACCACATCATATTGAGCAGTTTTGATCGCATCGACGACGTAAGGGTTGCGTACCAATGCCATGCCTACACCAAAAATAGTCATGGGTAAGCCACGGCGCTGAAACTCTTCGTGAATACGCCAGAAACCTGCTCGGGAACCATATTCATACATTGAATCCATCGACATATGTTTGGCGGGGAAACTGGCTGCACCGATAATATCGGATAAAAACTGTTCTGAACCTAAATCACCATGTTCAATATGATTTTCGCTACCTTCTTCATAATTAAGCACAAATTGCACAGCAACACGCGCCTGATTTGGCCATTGCGCATGTGGGGGCTGACCATGATAACCAATTAAATCGCGTGAATAGGGTGCATTTTTGATCTGGTCAATCAGATCTTGTCCACGTAAATATGAAGAATTCACCATGTTGCATCCTTTTTGATCAAAATGTCATAAAAATTTAAAAAATCAGCTTGCATATTTTTGAGTATAGACAGATATTGAAGATAGAGAAGCGCTTCAAGCACTTAAAAAACAACACCAACATAAAGCATAAAAGGAGATAACAACCAATTACACAACAGAGATGTACAACAGCACCGAATTACAGCATGCTCAAAGTGTGCCAATTAAGTTTTGCATAGATGGTTATATAGAAATACTGATACAAAGAGGATGAAATCATGAATATTGAAATCCGCACAGATAAAAACATCCAAAATAGTGAACGTTTAATTGAATATGTTCGTGCAGAACTTTCTGATGAATTTCAGCGCCATGCTGAACGCATTACTCACTTTTCGGTACACTTGAGTGATGAGAACGGGGACAAAAAAAACGGCGAAGATGATATCCGGTGCATGATCGAAGCGCGTCCAGCAGGCTTAAAGCCAATTGCAGTCAGCCATAAAGCAGGAAATATTGATTTAGCCATTCATGGTTCGATTGAAAAACTAAAACGTAGCCTAGAACATACCTTCGAAAAACAGGAACCATCGCGTGGTGGTCGAGTCGAATTTGCAGACGAAGAATAATGCAATGAAAGAAGCCCTACGGGGCTTTTTTTATATTTATTTGAAAAATGAGATAAATTTAAATCAAAATATCACAAATCACCGTTAAATTTTCGGCATAATAGTAGCCAAATCCCTTTAAAGTGGTGAGATAATCCATGCTAACAGCCCAACAACAAGCCTTTGTTCAGGCCATTGAAGAATTAGACCTTGAACAGGTGCAGCGCCTGTTAGCGGCAGGTCTTGATCCAAATTTTATTGATCCTGAAAAGGGCCCACCGATTTCTGTTTTTAGTGATGGTTTATTTAAGTGGTGGGAAATGGTGTGTGAGGCTTATGAAGCTAATCAGCCCTTGAGTGAAGATGAAAAACAACAAGTATTAAAAGTACATTTGGATATTTTGGAGGCGCTGATAAAGGCCAAAGCCAACTTGCATTTATGGGATTCAGAAGAACTATATGGTCCACTTTGGGATGCGGCAAGTTCCGCATGTGTGCCTGTAGTTCAGCGTTTGCTCGATGAAAAAGTTGATCCGAATACGCGTGACGACGAAGGACTCACCATTTTATCTTCAGTCAGTGATTTATTCTTTGATTGTGAGTTTGATCAAATTAATTGGGCAGAGGCATTGCCAGAAGAGAAACAGACACTAGAGTTATTGCGTAGTCGCGGTGCAAAAATGTCGAAAGAATAAACCTGTTTTTTTGCAATAATCAGGTTAAGTAAAAAATGAACTGAATTTTGAGTGTATCCATGAACATGTTTAAAACACTAACTTTTATTCTGGCTGCGGGCGCAACGGTTGATACTTTTGCCGCTGATTTTTCTTTTGACCGTCCTGGTTCAGGTTTTGGAACAGGTATTACACCTGTAGGCCAGTTGGCTTGGGAACAAGGTTTACCAAGCGCAACGTACAATGAAACTTCTGTAGAGGGTGTCAAAGAAAAAACCGTCACTCTGAATGAAGATATGCTGTTACGTACCGGTCTGACCAAAGATTTAGAATTACAATTAGGCTGGCAAGGACCTGCGTGGTATCAAACCAAACGCGCAGGTAAAAAAATTCACGACAATGGGCTGGGCGATATCACAATAGGCTTGAAAAAAGCCATTGATTTAGATGATGATCGACTTTCAATGGCGATTTTGGCGCAAGCGCTGATCGCAACTGGCAATGATGAATTTACTGAACACGATGATATTTACAGTTTAAGTTCAGCTGTGGCGTATCAGTACAGTGATTTAATTGAAACCTCAATTACCATGAAATATGAAGTTCAAAATAGCGACTGGGCGGTAACTGCGATTCCAACGATTGGCTATAAATTAAGTGGAAAATGGTCTGGTTATTCTGAATTTGTATATCGTAAAGCTGAAAGCCAAGACTACGAATATGGACTGGGAACAGGAGTTATTTATGCCATTAATGACCGTGCGCAATTGGATGCTAGTGTCGGCGTTGGTTTAAATGGAAACGACAAAAACTATAACGGTGGTTTTGGTTTTTCTTACCTGTTCTAAGTAATTGAGGAAATAATGGCGCATTTTCAAAGTCGCAGTGGCATTTTTAACTTTTTAATTCTGTCACTTTGTTTTTTTGCGACGCAGCTCTATGCTAAAAATGAGGCATTGTTGAGTCCTGAAGATGCGTTTTCATTTTCTGTTGAGTCGCTTGATCAAAAGACCGCTGTTCTAAATTGGTCGATTCAGCCGCATTATTATTTATATCAGCATAAGTTTGAGGTCAAACAGGGTGATCATTCTCTGCCGCTGAATCTGCCGAAAGCACGGCAGCAATATGATGATAACTTTGGAAATAGTCAGGTTTATTATCAAAACGTACAGTTTCAAATTCAGACTCAACCTTCTCAAACCTATCAGGTGACATGGCAGGGTTGTGCCAAAGACAGAATTTGTTATCCTCCTCAAACCATTGAGTTTCAGACTGATCTGGATGGTCTGGTCAGTATCCAAAATACAGGGCAGTCGAAGAAAACCTTTCTGGATGCAGCTAAAGCATCTCAAAATAATGTATCAAATAGTATTTATGCTGAATCTGGTTCAGGTTCAGATGCAACAAGAAAATCTGGAACAACAGAGGCGGCCCAGTTAAATAGCGATACTCAAGTGGCTCAGGATCAATTCTGGAGCAGTAAACTTGAGCAACATTCATTGGGGTATGGCGTTCTGCTGTTTTTGGGTTTGGGAATGCTGTTGGCTTTTACGCCATGTTCATTGCCCATGTTACCCATACTCACCTCACTCATCGTGAGGGAAAGCAAAGGTTTACGCGCATGGATCGTTGCGCTGACTTTTGTATGTAGTATGGCATTGGTGTATGCGGTACTGGGTTTAATTGCTTCATCAGCAGGACTTAATTTTCAGCGTTGGTTACAGCAGCCTGCGACTTTGATTGCCTTTAGTTTATTATTTGTGGTTTTTGCCTTAAATTTATTTGGCTTATTCGAGATCAAGCTTCCTCAGCAATTAATGAATCATTTGGATCGGATTCAATCGGTACAACGGGGGGGAACACTGCTTGGTGCTGCGATTATGGGCATGATTTCTGCCTTATTGGTTGGGCCTTGTATGACGGCTCCTTTGGCAGGAACTTTATTATTTATTTCCCAGACTCAGGATCAGTGGCAAGGGGCTTTACTCTTATTTTGCCTAGGCTTTGGCATGGGCATTCCTTTACTACTGGCCACCATTTTAGGCGCAAAAGTTCTACCCAAAGCTGGGCAATGGATGCATCAGATCAAAGTGATTTTTGCGTTTATCATGCTGGGTTTGAGTCTGTATTTCATACGACCTTTATTGCCTGCGCTTGTACTACAAATTTTAAGTCTGGCTTTAGGGTTAAGTTTTATTGCATATACCTGTTATCGTCTTGTCAAACATCATGATCGTTTACGCTGGTTGTATATTTTATTATTAATATTCGTAATTCCTGCGATCATGTTTGATCAATACCAGCATTTTCAGCGTAATCAGCTCGATCAACAGCAAGGTGCTAGTGCTTGGCATATCGCACATACTGCGGCTGAGTTTCAGCAATTATTAAACCAAGCCCCGAAGGATCCTATTGTTATTATTGATGTCTATGCGGATTGGTGTGTCGCTTGCCAACCAATTGAACACCGTATTTTAAAAGATGCCCAAGTACAAACGGCATTACAGCCCTATTATCTTATTAAACTGGATCTCAGCCAGTATGATACTTCTCATCAGGCTTTGCTGAATCAATGGCAGATTTTAGGGCCACCGACCTATTTATTTTTAAATTCACAGCAACAGGAATTGCGCCGTTTACGATTGACTGGAGCATTTAGTAAGACTGAGCTGCTGGATCATTTACAGGCGTTAAAAAATCTCAAGGAGTAAGGTCTGATGGAACTTTATATTGGCAATAAAAACTATTCATCATGGTCGATGCGTCCTTGGTTGGTTATGACACATTTTAATTTGACATTGGATGAGCATGCGGTTGCTTTTGATGATTTTGCTGTTGAAGGGCAGTTTAAGCAAACCATGTCAGCCATTAGTCCTGCAGCTAAAGTTCCCACATTGGTTGATCAGGATGTGGTGGTGTGGGATTCTCTCGCAATTTGTGAATATCTGGCGGAAAGTTTTCCTGAAAAACATTTATGGCCGGTGGATAAAACCCAACGTGCCCGTGCGCGCAGTATTAGCGCAGAAATGCATAGTAGTTTTATGACGCTGAGACAATACTGTGGCATGAACATTGAAGCAGATCTAAGGTTTATTGGCAGTAAACTATGGAATGACTTGCCAGCATTGCGAACAGATGTGGCTCGTATTGAACAGATCTGGGCTGAACGGCCAGATATGAATGGTTTTTTATGTGGTGACTTTAGTATTGCAGATGCTTTCTATGCACCAGTGGTGATGCGTTTTGTGAGTTATGGTTTGCCTGTTTCTGAGCAAAGTCAGCAATATATGCAAACCATCTTGGCCAATGCTGCGGTACAACAGTGGATGAATCAGGCACAGGTAGAAAAGCAGTTTGTTCAAAATCAGGAACCTTATCGACAGCATCCTGAGCAGTTTTTGAGAGTGTGAGGTTTAGCTGAGACGAGGCGGCAGATCAAAAAAACATTGGACTTGATTACGTCCCATCGCCTTGACCGCGTATAAGGCCTGATCAGCCTGATTAAGTATTTCTTTAGGATCACAATTATACTGAGACGTTGCAATACCAAAACTGGCGCTAATACGAATTTCGTTTTGATGGTCGACCAATATATTTAGTTTTTGAATAGCAAGTCGGCATCGTTCAGCAATAATTTTTGCTTGTTCTAGCGGCGTGTGGGGAAGTAATAGAATAAATTCTTCACCCCCAAAGCGCCCAATATAGTCTTGACGTCGTAGATGATTGGACAAACAGTTTGCAACTTCAATTAAAACTTCATCACCAATATGATGACCATAGTGGTCATTAATCTGTTTAAAATGATCTAGATCCAACAAAATAATGGCATAACCTGATTTTGGGTCAAGATGTTGCAGATGCAATTCTTGTAAACACCGATTTATACTGCGGCGATTGAGTATATTGGTTAAGGGATCAATCTGGCTGAGACGTTGAATATACTCCTCACGATTGCGCCATTGAGTCAGTAAAATTTCAAATAAAAGTAAACAGGTTAAAAAAATTGGTGCGCTAAAGAAAATCATACTTGCGACCCAAAATGGATGAGTAAAAGCATCGATTCCTAAATGTCCAAAATTAAAAAGAGGAGCGTAGGGAATGATATGCTTCATGCTCAAATACGTACTGCCTAAAAGCATTATACTCGCGGGGATCATCACCACATAGATGAAATGACGTTGAAATAGAATGAGCCCCACGCCTACTATACTGACATAACCTACCATAGTGGCTGGGCTAAGCGTACCAATCGAATAGCTCCCTGCACATAAAGTCACAGTAAATAATCCAACACTGAGCCAAGGAATAACCGCTTCAAACCATTTATGTTCACGATAATAAAGGGTCGGATAAATCAATAACGCCAATAAACAAAACCCGAGAATATCAATTCCCAAGCTAACTTTTAGTAAGGAGCGATTAATGAGCGGCCATAATTCAGGTTTCAAAAAAATATAAACTTTCCAGACGATCCATGTGATATGGATACCACATGCTAAAAATAGAATCAGGGTACATTTTTGCATGGTGGTCCAGTTCATGACGACATTATCTTCAAATATCGCTTTGATTAACCGTTTTTTCATTTGCAACATCCCCGGTAATGCCATCACGTAACAATGCAAAACCGTATACTTTTTTCATTAAAATTTTAATTGTTGTGATATGGAGGACTATAGATTGGTTTTTATTTGCTTAAGATAACAGTTTTAGGCGTGTATGAAAATTGAGCTTGGTCTGAAAAAATTGTGATGTTATTGGCGTTAATATTCTTTTATTCATTCATTTTTTTACTGAATTATTTAAAGTCACGCTAAGTTTTTGGGGGGATTAACCTATTTCACCCAGAATATTTTTCATGTAATGAAATAGGTAAGAGATGAGGGAGATAGTGGTAAATTAATCTCATTTTAAATTTAAAAGCTCGAACGTCTACACCTACTAGTCTTTATCCAATTGGTGAGCAAATTCAGCAATATCTGCCAATGCCTGTTTAGCTTCATCAAACCATGCATTAAACATCTGAAAATTGTGCCACATACCCGTGTAAAGTTTAAATTCTACATGTACTCCTGCTTTCTTGGCCTGTTCCTGAAAGCGTTTAGCATCGTCCAATAGAATCTCTTTAGAGCCGACTTGTACTAATGTTGGCGGTAAACCAGAAAGATCATCAAATAAAGGAGAAACTTGAGGATTGTCAGTGGCGATCCGATCACCCAAATAATAATCGATTCCTGCTTCCAGCGCTTCAATAGACAATAAAGCGTCATGCTTGCGATTAAAGCGTAAAGACTCGCTGGTTAAAGTTAAGTCCAGAAAAGGCGACAGTAGGATCAAGCCGCTAGGTTGTTCGTCCTGATTTTCTTTAAGACGTAAACACAGTGCCAAAGCTAGATTTGCTCCACAGGAATCGCCCGAAATAATAATATCCTTGGCCTGTATGCCCTGATCCAATAAAAGTTGATAGATATCATAAAGTGCATCTAAGGCATCGGGAAAACCACTTTCAGGTGCCAAAGGGTAATCGACATGAATGACCTGCATCTGCGTACGTGCTGAAATATCAGTCATAAAAGCACGATGCGTATTTAGACTGCCTAAGAAGAATGCACCGCCATGAATATGAAAAATGAGTTGGGTTGAAGATGATTGAGGTTTGATTTCCTCTGCTTTTATACCCGCTAGGCGAATTGGACGAATTTCAACTTCTTTATTGATTGGGAAAACACGGCATAGTTGATCCAACGCCGTTCTGAGAGCTGCTGGAGGTAAACTAAACTGACTTGGAGTTCGGATAGCAGCTTTTAAAATTGTTTCAGTAATATATTGTTTCCACATGGTATTCATCTTCATCATTTTTTCATAGTTGGAGTATAATTTTTAAAATTGTGCGAATTGGGCTATACAAGTTACAAGGCTACACTAATTAGTCACAGACAAAAATTGCAATATTGTTGTGAGTTTTGAATACTAATCATGTCAACAAAGACTTAGGGATATTAAACAAAAATGAAAAAATTTGCATTGGCAATTGGATTACTTGGTGCGACAGTTTTGGCAAATGCAACTGATCCATTAAATGGTACGGTTTGGAAAACGATTGACGATCAAACAAAACAACCGAAAGCGATTGTGAAATTCACTGAGCAAAAAAACGGGACATTATCTGCGACGATCCAAAGTATTTTAACGCCTGGTGAAGAAAATTCTTGTACTAAATGTGAAGGACCCTACAAGAATAAATCACTGAAAGGCGTCACCATTGTGAATGGCCTAAAAAATACAGGTGGCGCAAGTTATGATGGTGGATCAATTCTGGATCCTAAAACAGGTAAAACCTATAAACTCAAAGGTGAGCTTGCGGATGGCGGTAAGAAACTGAATATTCGTGGCTATATTGGAATATCGGCATTAGGGCGTAATCAAACATGGATTCGTGCTAACTAATCGAATTTCTTCTAAATAGCATCAAATAGCCGAATGATTGATTCGGCTATTTTTTTATCAAATTTTTAGGCTTTGGCTAATTGTTGATAAGCTGCTTCATCAAAACCTACCAGATAACCCTGAGCTGTTTGGAGAACAGGGCGTTTAATCAAACTGGGATGGGCGATTAGGGTTTCAATTAAATGGGCTTCACTGCTGAGCGCAAATTGTTGTTCATCAGGCGATAACTTACGCCATGTAGTTCCCTTTTTATTTAAAATAATGTCCGCACCGACTTGATCTAACCAGACTTGAATAGTTTCTGCATCTATTCCTTGTTTTTTATAATCATGAAACTCGTAATTTAATCCTTGAGCATTCAGTGCATCAAAGGCTTTTTTCATTGAATTACAGTTTTTAATTCCATAAATCTTTAACATATTCTTGGGCTTTATCCATGACAATGCGTATTAGCCTACCCAAAAATAAAACAAAGCTCTAGTCTGAAGTGAATTGAAAAATGGATTTGAGATAACAATATCAGAATTAATTAAATCTATCGTACTTGTGTAATTAGATAAATGTCATAATATTGACATATGCTTCAGGTAAAAATGACTTGAAATTATAAGTAGATTGATCAAGAGTATTTTAATGGATGTTAAAAAAGAGAAAACCCGCATTTAATCATCCTGATCATGCGGGTCTCAGTCCAACGTCCATTGTCACATCCTTGAATAACCAAACTAGGTTATATATTTCCTTCCTACGGCGTCCTATCCTTTTGTCATCCTGACATGTCCCTGTGCCGTGCAGCTATAATGCTCTTAAACGTCTGTAAGAAAAATATACAATTTCCACAACAATTGTAGGTAAAAACCATTAATTCAGTGAACAAGTGTACCTTTTTAGCCGATTTTATAGTCAATAATCACAGGTGCATGGTCGCTAAACCATTCTTCTTTATAGACCCAAGCGTTGACTGTGCGGTCTTTCCAATCGGGAGAACAAGCGTGATAATCAATACGCCACCCCACGTTTTTGGCACGGGCTTGTCCACGGTTGGACCACCATGAATACAGTTCGGCTTCCTGACGGACTTCACGGAAAGTGTCCACATAACCTAAATCGTCATAGATATGATCCAGCCATGCACGTTCATGAGGCAAACAGCCAGATGATTTCTGATTGCCTGACCAGTTTTTAATATCAATACGTTTATGTACGATATTGTAGTCACCACAGACAATGATCGATTTATTCTCACCACGCCATTGCTTTAAAATTCGTGCATATTGCTCTAAAAAGACATCTTTACGTGCTTGTGCTTCATCGCCTGAAGAACCAGACGGTAAATACAAGGAACATACATAAACAGGCTGTGCTAGACCTAAATCAAATTCGGCCGCAATAAAACGCCCTTGTGAATCGGCGAGTTCAAAACCCAGCCCATCTTGTACCGAGCTAAAGGGAATGCGACTATAGATGGCTGTACCCGCATAGCCAGCACGTTCAGCAGGAAACAGATGAGTGTACCAGCCTTCTGGTTTAAATTTATCTGTCCATTGGGTATGGGTAATGCGACTCTCCTGCATACACACCACATCAGCTTCTGACTTTTCCAGCCATTCGAGCAGCCCTTTGGTCACAGATGAACGCAAACCATTTACGTTAATTGAAACCACACGTAGAATTTTTACATCACTTGGATAGCTATCCTTTGGTATCATGCGCAAGTTTGACCTCAATTGATGAATCTGGAGCACCTATGACAACGCCATCGTCTTTTAACCCGCAAGCTTTTATTGAACTCGCGTTATCACGCGGTGTGCTTAAATTTGGTGAGTTTACCCTAAAATCAGGACGTGTCAGTCCGTATTTTTTTAACGCAGGTTTATTAAATGATGGTGAAGCATTGTCGCTATTAGCTCAAGGCTATGCCGATAAACTTGTACAATGTAAAAATGTTGATGTGATTTTTGGTCCTGCATATAAAGGTATTCCTTTTGTTGCGGCAACTGCGGTGGCATTGTCTCAGGTTCACACTAAAAGTGTACCTTGGGGTTTTAACCGTAAAGAAGCCAAAGATCACGGTGAAGGTGGCGTGCTAGTGGGCGCTGCTGTTGCAGGTCAAAAAGTCTGGATTATTGATGATGTAATTACCGCAGGTACTGCGATTCGCGAAGTGGTGAACATTTTGAAAAATGCAGGTGCGACCATTGCAGGGGTATTGGTTGCATTGGATCGTCAGGAACGTGGTCAAGGTGAACTTTCTGCGATTCAGGAAGTACAAAAAGAGCTAGAAATCCCGGTACATGCTTTAATTACCATGAAAGACTTGATGGACTTTTTGGATGCTAAAGGTGAAAAAGAGGCCTTGGCAAATATGCAGGCTTATCGTGAAAAATATGGCATCTAAGTTTTAAAGAACTAAAAGGAGGTGGAAACTTCCTTTTTTGTTTCGTTAATTGATAATTTAAAATAATTTTAAAAAGAGAACGTGGAACATCAAAAATCAAGGAAAAAGCCCTTTCAATGCGCTGAATCCTAGAAAGTCTTTGATTAAAATATTGATGCGGAAAGAAAAATTCAAGTATTTCGCATAAGGTCTACTATGTTAATTTTAGGAAACTTTAAAAGAACATAAAGCATTTCTTTCTTTTAAAATATTAATTTGAGTAAATCCTGCTAAAGATAACTCTTTTAAATGTTCATCAACTGTCATGTACAAGTCAGTATTTTTCATACCATTATCCGCAACAATATGATCTGTAACTATATATATTCCATTCTTATTTAATAGATGATCTCTAACTTGGGTATGAAAATTCTTAGAATAGGCTTTGTGTCTTAATTCATGTAATGCTTGATGAATTATCACTACATCATATTTTTCTTGTTCTACTATATGAAACCAATCAGAATCTTTAAAATTAGCAACTAGATACTTTGCTTTTGCACTCAATTTACCTAAATTTTCTTTTGATAATTGGTGCATAGCTTGCGAAAAATCTATGGCTGTATAACTAATACTTGATAAGTTTTCTAATAAAACCTTTGCTAAATATCCTGGACCAGAACCTATTTCAAGAATTTTAGGAATTTCAATATTTAAACTATTAATTTCATCAACATAAGTATCAAAAAATTCATATCTCCATGGGCGCTTTATATTTACTTCGGCAGCCCACTCAGATGCGTCATTTAAATTTCTTAAATCAATAGGACTTTTTACCTCATTAATATTCATTTTGTGTTCCTACAATTAAGATCTATTGTTATAGAAAATGTTTTATCATTAATTTCTAAATTTGAAAAATCATCTAATTTAAAAACTATTTAACAGAATGGCGCTTATACGAATTGTGCTTACTTACATTTCTTAGATGCTAGCATGCTGGCCTTTAATTTATCTTTATGCCTTTGATTAGCCAAAATCCAATGGTGGTTTGCTGCATAGAGCGATACTTATTTCTGTTATGAACATTCCACGCTTCACTTATTCACTCAAATACTAAGCTTCATGGATAAAGCTCGTTTATAATCAAGCCAATTGAAAATAAAGAGTGAACTGGTAATGCGTGTACTTGTCGTGATGGACCCAATTGAAACTGTTAATCTGAAAAAAGATTCAACCATGGCGATGCTTTGGGCGGCCAGCCGTCGTGGACATGAATTGGGTTACGCATTACAACAGGACTTATATATCGATCAAGGAAGTGCTTTTGGTCTGATTTCGCCGCTTAAAGTCTTTGAAGATTACAACCATTATTACGAGTTGGGTGAAAAACAAAAAGAATCGCTCGCTGCCTATGATGTAGTGTTGATGCGTAAAGACCCACCATTTGACATGAATTTTGTCTACACCACTTATATTTTAGAACAAGCAGAACGTGAAGGTGTGTGGATTATCAACAAACCGCAATCTTTACGTGACTGTAACGAAAAGTTGTTTGCCACTCAGTTCCCTGAGCTCCAAGTACCTACTCTGGTGACTTCACAGCAAAGCCTAATTCGTGAATTTATCAAAGAACAGGGCGATGTTATCGTAAAGCCTTTAGATGGTATGGGGGGCATGGGTATTTTTCGTTTATACCAAGATGGCGTAAATATTGGCTCAACTCTTGAAATGTTAACGGAAATGGGAAATCGCCCAATTATGGCACAACGTTATATTCCTGAAATCGTAGAAGGGGATAAGCGCATTTTGATGGTCAATGGCGAACCTGTGCCGTATTGTCTGGCACGTATTCCGCAAAATGGTGAAGTGCGTGGTAACTTGGCGGCAGGTGGTTTGGGTGAAGCACGTCCATTGACTGAAAATGACAAAAAAATTGCAGCCAAAGTCGGGCCATTTCTACGTGAAAAAGGGTTAGTATTTGTCGGACTAGATGTGATTGGCAATTATGTCACTGAAATCAATGTGACCAGTCCAACTTGCATCCGCGAGATTGATGCGCAATATGGTACATCTATCGCCGATGATTTGTTTGACGTGCTAGAAGCAGGTCGTTAATTGCCAAAATAAATAAAGATGATATTCACTCGTATCACTTGTGAATATCATCTTTATTTTAAAAAAATTAATCAATTTACATCTATTCTCACTTGCCACAAGCCTAAATTGAATACAAGGCAAAAAAGCTCGGCTTTATGTTGCAAACACGTGAAATTTGCTTTCCGTTCTGCTTGCTTTAGGATTAAAATGAACGGCTAAAATAATAGATGTGATTTCCCCATTTTCTTTTGAGTTGAAGAATTACACCGTGACCGATTCACCACAGCACAAACCTAAACATGTCATGATGATGGCGGCCGGTACGGGCGGTCATGTATTTCCTGCCTTGGCAGTTGCCAAAGAGCTACAACAACAAGGCTGTCAGGTGTCTTGGCTAGCAACGCCAGCAGGTATGGAAAATCGTTTATTAAAGGATCAAAATATCCCGCTTTATCAAATTGATATTCAAGGTGTGCGTGGTAATGGCGCAGTACGTAAATTATTAGCCCCATTTAAAATTTTAAAAGCTACACTCAATGCGATGCGGTACATGAAACAACTTAAAATCGATGCGGTCGCTGGTTTTGGGGGGTATGTGGCTGGCCCGGGTGGTTTGGCAGCACGTGTTTTGGGGATTCCTATTTTAATTCACGAACAAAATGCAGTTGCTGGTTTTACCAACTCTCAACTTTCGCGTATTGCCAATAAAGTGTGTGAAGCATTTCCAGATACTTTTGCTGCCAGTGAAAAAGTCGTGACAACAGGTAACCCAGTTCGTAAGGAAATTGCAGAAATCCTAAGTCCAAAATGGCGCTATCAGATTCGCGAGCAGGAAAATCAACCATTCAATATTCTGATTGTGGGTGGATCGCTAGGGGCACAGGCATTAAATGAGCGGTTACCTGAAGCACTTAAAAAGTTGGATCTGCCCCTCAACGTTTTTCACCAATGTGGTCAAAAACAAATCGACGAAACAACAGCACGTTATGCGGATGCACCAGCACATGTAAATGTTCAGGTGATGCCGTTTATTGAGGATATGGCAAAAGCCTATAGTGAGGCTGATTTAATTATCTGTCGTGCAGGTGCGCTCACGGTAACTGAAGTCGCTACCGCAGGCGTGGCAGCCGTTTTTGTACCTTTACCGATTGCCGTGGATGATCACCAAACAGCTAATGCCAAATTTTTGGCAGACATTGGTGCAGCAAAAATTTGTCAGCAATCCAGCATGACACCCGAATTTTTACATACTCTTCTGAGTGGTTTGATGAATCGTCAGTTATTGTCTGAAATGGCAGTGAAGGCACGTCAACATGCTCAACCCCAAGCGACTCAAACCGTCGCTGATCTTATTCAAGCTTTATAACTTCGAGTTCGCTATGTCACCATCAACGCCAGCTGATCAAGCCAAAAAACTGATTAAAGTCCCTGAAATGCGCCGTATTAAACACATTCATTTTGTGGGGATTGGTGGAGCAGGGATGTGTGGTATTGCCGAAGTACTCAAAAATCAAGGTTATAAAGTATCTGGTTCGGATATTAAGGCATCGAATACTACAGCACAGCTCGAAGAAAAAGGCATTAAGGTTTATATCGGACACACTGCTGATAACATTCAAAATGCCAATGTTTTAGTCGTCTCTACAGCGATTGATCCTGAAAATCCAGAAGTGAAAGCTGCTATCGAAAGCCGTACTCCAGTGGTGCGCCGTGCCGAAATGCTGGGTGAATTAATGCGCTATCGTCATGGTATTGCAGTGGCAGGTACGCATGGTAAAACGACAACGACCAGTTTATTAACGACCATGCTGGCCGAAGAAAATCTTGATCCGACCTATGTGATCGGTGGGCTATTGAATCGTACGGGTGTAAATGCCGCTTTGGGTGCAAGCCGTTTTATTGTTGCTGAAGCAGATGAATCGGATGCTTCTTTCTTGTATTTAGAGCCTATGGCGGCAATCGTCACCAATATCGATGCCGACCACATGGACACTTATGGTGGTAGTTTTGATACTTTAAAAGATACGTTTGTGCAGTTTTTGCATAAATTGCCATTCTATGGTTTGGCGGTCGTTTGTGGTGATGATGCGAATGTTCGAGAAATTTTACCGCGTGTAGGACGTCCAGTCTTGACGTATGGTTTTGATGAGGACAATGATATTCGTGCTGTTGATGTTGAACAGGATGGTATGCGTTCACATTTCACAGTGCTGCGCAAAGACCGTGAGCCGCTAGGTTTAACGATTAATCAACCGGGCTTGCATAATATTTTGAATGCTTTAGCAGCGATTGGTGTTGCGACTGATGAGGGTGTATCTGATGCAGCCATTAGCCGTGCATTGAAAGGGTTTAGCGGAGTTGGTCGTCGTTTTCAGGTTCAAGGTGAATTTGAATTAGGTGAAGGAAATGTCAAGTTGGTGGATGACTATGGACATCATCCTAAAGAGGTTGAAGCCACCATTAAAGCGGCGCGTCAAAGTCACCCAGATCGTCGTCTGGTGATGATGTTCCAGCCGCACCGTTTTAGCCGTACTCGTGACTGTTTTGATGATTTTGTTGATGTACTGTCTCAGGTCGATCAGTTGTTATTACTCGAAGTTTATCCTGCGGGTGAAAAGCCGATCGTAGGGGCGGATAGTCGTTCACTAGCACGTAGTATTCGTTTGCGTGGTGACGTCGAGCCGATTTTGGTTGACCCAGTGGAAGGTAACCTGCAAAACGTGATACAAAAAGTGTTACAACCGAATGACTTGTTATTAACACAGGGTGCAGGTAACGTGGGAGCAATTTCAGTTGAACTTGCTCAGCATCATTTGTATTTAAAATAATGCGGTTCATCCATTTTTAATTATTGTGCTTGAAAAGTTTAAGGATAAAAACGTGTCAAATGCTTCAAAATTCGGCAAAGTTGCCGTGTTGTTCGGTGGGAAATCAGCTGAACGTGAGGTTTCTTTAGATAGTGGGAACGCGGTACTTGAAGCCTTGTTACGTTCGGGTGTACAAGCAGAAGCATTTGACCCTAAAAATCGCAGTGTGACAGAACTGGTCAATTATGACCGCGCTTTTATTGTATTGCATGGTCGTGGCGGTGAAGATGGTCAGATTCAGGGAACACTGGAATGGCTAGATGTCCCGTATACGGGGACAGGGGTGCAGGGTTCCGCTATCGGGATGGATAAAATTAAAACCAAGCAAATTTGGCAAGGGACTGATTTGCCGACAGCACCTTATCGTATTATCAATAAAGACTCGAACGTTGATGAGATTGTAAATAGCCTTGGTTTGCCTGTCATTATTAAACCTGTACATGAGGGTTCAAGTATTGGCATGAGTAAAGTTGAGAAAAAAGAAGACTTTGCAGAAGCGATTGCGAAAGCCACCGAACATGATGCGATTGTTATGGCAGAAAAGTGGATTACGGGGCGTGAATATACGATCGTGGTACTAAATGGGGAAGCATTACCCGTGATTCGTCTGGAACCTCCTAAAGATGTGGCTTTTTACGATTATGATGCCAAATATCAGCGTAATGATGTGCAATATGGGATTCCTTCAGGTCTCAGTGATTCAGACGAAAAACAGCTTCAACAATTAACTTTGCGCGCGTTCCAGGCTGTAGGAGCAAGTGGTTGGGGACGTGTCGATGCCATGCAGGATGAACAAGGTAATTTCTGGTTATTAGAAATTAATACAGTTCCAGGGATGACCAGTCATTCATTGGTTCCTAAAGCAGCTCAGGCGATTGGAATCGGGTTTGATGAGTTGTGTGTCGCAATTTTAGAACAAACGCTTCAAGGTACGGCTCACTAACTTATGGCTCAACTCCCAGCATCTATGCGCCGTCGTCGTGCGGCCATTACCTCCATCCATGAAAAACCACCTTCGCCTAAGCAAAAGCTGGTCAATGCGGGTGGATGGTTACTACTGCTGGTTGCATTTGTGGTACTAGGTTTAGGCATTTTTGGCTTATATAAAGTTATTACTGATGCCAAAATTGCTGAATTGAGTGTCGTCGGTACTCACTCGACAACAGAACAACAACAACTCATTCAACACATTCAGCCTATTGTTAAAGATAATTACTTTACTTCGGATCTGGAGCAGATTCGTGATAAAGCGCTTGAGATCTCATGGGTTGATCGTGTGGTTGTATCACGTGCCTGGCCCAATAGTATTCGAGTTCGTGTATTGCCGCGTCATGCAATTGCGCGTTGGGGTACTGGACGATTATTAAGTGATGGCGGTGATGTGTTTAGTGAAGCAGATCCACAAAATCACCCTAATCTGCCAATGTTACATGGCCCTCTTAGCCAATCTAAAGCCATGATGCGCCGTTATAACGAAATTAATCAGCTATTTCATCCAGTCAATCTCAGGTTAAAAGAGTTGTACTTAACTGAACGAATGACTTGGTTTATGCAGTTTGATTCAGGTTTAAGGGTAATTGTGGATCAGGATCAAACCATGAGCAAGTTGCAGCGTCTGAGTCATCTTGCGCAAACTGACTTAAAACCCGTGTGGCCCAAAATCTCTGCCATTGATTTACGATACCGAAATGGATTATCACTACAGTGGAAGAATGCAATACCACCAAAAATTGTAAATGGTCAGTTTGTTGTAACCAATGATGACACAAATGTTGCAGGTGGAATAACCGCAAAGCCATAATACATGGTTTTAAAATAACAGGCATTTTTGCCCATACTAAATAACGAACAAGTGGTAGTGAGTAATGAGTGAAGCTGTTCCCTCGATTGTTGCGATTGATATTGGGACACATAAAGTTTCAGTTTTAATTGGTAGAGTTCACGCACCGGATAACATTCAGGTCATCGGGATGGCAAACGCGCCTAACCGTGGCATGAATAAAGGAAAAATTGTTAGCCTCGACAAAGTCATTGCCGCAATTAAAAACGCCGTTGCTGAAGCAGAAAATATGGCGGAATGTCGTGTACATACCGCATGGGTATCGATTCCAAGTACAGAATTACAAAGTTTTTATGCTTCTGGGCGTACCCCGATTGCCAAGGCTGATCATACGATTAGTACAAATGAAGTTGTGCGAGCTCTGGAATTGGCTAAAGCCAGTCACGTCACGCCAGACTATTATCTAGCGAGTGCTGTACCTTTGGGTTTTGAGCTGGATGATGAACCAGAATGGGTACAAAATCCGATTAATATGTCCGCACATAGCATGACGGGTCATTATCAGTTGATGATGATGCCGATTAGTACCATGCAAAATCTGGATCGTGCCATGAAAGGCGCCAATATCGGTGTTGAAAAAATGGTCGTGTCAAGTCTGGCAACTGCAGAAGCCAGTCTGCTGAAAGATGAGAAAGAATATGGTGTTTGCTTGCTGGATATTGGAGCAGGAACCACCAATATAGCGGTCTATTTAGATGGTCGTTTGGCCTTAGCGCGGACACTACAGCGTGGTGGTGAAAATGTTACCCGTGATATTGCAGCCGTGTTACAAACTACAACTGAAGAAGCAGAACGCATTAAGATTTTACATGGTTGTGTTGACTTAAGTGTGGTGAAGCCAGACCACATGATTCAGGTACAGGCGATTGATGGACCACAAACCATTAGTCGCATAGAACTTGCTGAAATCATTATTGCGCGGTATGAAGAGATTTTTACACAGATTCGTGAAGAGCTAGAACGTACAGGTGCGATTAATGGTCTCTATCATGGTGTAGTATTAACTGGAGATGCCTGTCAGATTGAAGGTATGGTCAGTCTGGCACGTCGTATGCTTGGTGTTTCTGCACATTTAGGTAATCCACCTTTGCAGGTGTATGCTGATGATCAGCATCAGGCTGCTTTGCGACGTTCCATGTATGCAACCGCAGCAGGGCTTTTGCTTTTTAGCCAGAGTGAATTGCAAGATGCAGTGGAAGAGGCCGATGAAGTTAATGACCGCACATTTGTTGACCGTGTAGTCAATGGCTGGAATACTTTGAATAGCAAGTTAAAAGCTATTTTTTAAGATGTATGCATTTGTTGGGAATATTGTTTGGAAGTTGTAAGAGAAAATTGTCATACTTGACAAGGTAAGTATTGCACAGCATTCTAAAATCTATTGTTTTTTGAAGTATTAAGGCAGTGTACGGGCTGAAGTGACTGCCACTTATTGAAATTAGGAACCCTAAAGGTCATGGCCTCATTTGAATTTATAGAAGATGAACTAACCGATAGTAACGGTCAAGCCCGTTTCACTGTGTTTGGTGTCGGTGGTGGTGGTGGTAATGCCGTACAACATATGGTGCAGTCTGATATTAAAGGTGTGAAATTTGTTTGTGCAAATACGGACAAACAAGCACTTGATAGCATGAATGCACCTTTTAAAATTCAGCTTGGTGAAC
This sequence comes from Acinetobacter sp. S54, assembly GCF_016624945.1. GTDB lineage: Bacteria > Pseudomonadota > Gammaproteobacteria > Pseudomonadales > Moraxellaceae > Acinetobacter. The sequence continues at coordinate 131,310 of NZ_JACVUI010000001.1, forward strand.
AAAGTACTCGTGGTTTGGGTGCTGGAGCTAATCCTGAAGTCGGTCAAATTGCTGCTGAAGAAAGCCGTGAAGTGATTCGTCAACATCTCGAAGGCACGGATATGGTGTTCGTGACTGCGGGCATGGGGGGCGGGACTGGTACAGGTGCCGCGCCGGTCGTTGCTGAAGTTGCCAAAGAAATGGGAATTTTGACTGTTGGTGTTGTTACCACGCCATTTAACTTTGAAGGGCGACGCCGTCAACGTGCTGCGGAAAAAGGCATTGATGCACTTGAAGCACATGTAGACTCATTGATTATCATTCCTAACCAGCGTTTGCTGAGTGTGTATGGCGATATTTCGATGAAAGATGCATACAAGAAAGCAGACGATGTATTGCTAAATGCGGTACGAAGTATTTTTGATTTAGTCGTAAATCGTGGTCACATCAACCTTGACTTTGCTGACTTGAAAACTGCAATGAGTACTCGTGGTTATGCCATGATGGGCGCAGGTTTAGGACGTGGCGAAGATCGTGCGCGTCAAGCAGCAGAACAGGCTATTCGTAGTCCGTTGCTCGATAATGTGAATATTATCAATGCTAAAGGTGTATTGATTAATATTACAGGTGGTGATGACATTACCTTACGTGAAACCGAAATTATTACCGATGTGGTCAATCAAATTGTCGATTTGGATGAAGGTGAAATTTTTTATGGAACCGTATTTGATCCGGATGCGCGTGATGAACTACGTGTAACAGTGATTGCGACAGGTTTAACTCGTAACGCTTCAGAGGCAGAACAGCCAAGAAAACGTGCGAGCGCAGGGCATGTCCATGTTCCAAGTTCACATCCTACCGATGAAGATGATGTTCCCGCGATTAATAAGCGCCAGAATACTGAGGCTCCAGTTGCAACCAATGCAGGTGCCGCACCGCGTTCATCGCCTATGAGCATTCAGGATTATTTGAAAAATCAGCAACGCAAGTAATAAAATCAATCATTTATGAAAAGGTAGTGTATTTACACTGCCTTTTTTGTTTTTTATCAATAACTAAATGTGCTAACGTATAGCGGTTTTTGAATTGAAGTTAGAGTAGCATGTTGAAACAACGTACCCTCAAACGTGTGGTGAAAGCCAGTGGAATTGGTCTCCATAGTGGTCAAAAAGTGATGATCAATTTTCTGCCGCATGTTATTGATGGGGGAATCGTGTTTCGTCGGATTGATCTCAACCCACCTGTGGACATTCAGGCCAATGCTTTGCTTATTCAGGAAGCCTTTATGTGTTCCAACTTGGTTCAGGATGATATTAAGGTGGGCACCATTGAACATGTGATGAGTGCGATTGCGGGTTTGGGTATTGATAATTTGATTATTGAAGTATCTGCTTCCGAAGTCCCGATTATGGATGGTAGTGCTGGTCCATTTATTTACTTGCTGATGCAAGGTGAGCTAATTGAGCAGAATGCTTCTAAAAAATTCATTAAAATTTTGAAACCTGTTGAAGCCTTAATTGATGATAAACGGGCTAAATTTAGTCCACATGAAGGCTTTCAGCTTAACTTCACCATCGATTTTGATCATCCTGCTTTTGCTAAAGAATACCAATCAGCCACCATCGATTTTTCAACTGAAACTTTTGTTTATGAAGTGAGTGAAGCTCGTACTTTTGGTTTTATGAAAGATCTGGATTATCTCAAAGCCAACAATCTGGCACTTGGGGCCAGTCTGGATAATGCAATTGGGGTAGACGATACGGGCGTGGTAAATGAAGAAGGATTACGTTTTGCAGACGAATTCGTGCGACATAAGATTTTGGATGCAGTCGGTGATCTTTATTTAATGGGACATCAAATTATTGCAAAATTTGATGGTTATAAATCAGGACACGCACTCAATAATCAGCTATTACGCAATGTTCAAAGTGATCCAGATAATTACGAAATTGTAACATTTGATAACGAAGAAGAATGTCCAATTCCTTATGTAAGTGTGAGCTAAGTCATTGTCTTGATGGGCTATGTTATATTGTAACTTTTAAATGTGTTAAATAGGTCACAAAATAATTGAAGCGAATATTTATATTTTGAAATGCTTGTTACTTTTTATTGCTTGCCAAACGCAGCAAAGCTTGGCTAAGCTTAGGGTCGTTCACTAATCCAGCAGCACTTCGTAACATTTCTTGTGTTTCTGGTGGTAAAGAAGTGACCTCAGTTACATGACTTTGATGATGATTTTGGGATGAATTTCTTAATCTAACCTGAAGTTTCTGTAAATCATGCAATCCTTCGAGTTGAACAAGTTTAGAAATGTATTGTGTTTGAAGATATCCGAGTTGACTAATCATGGCTTGATTTTCACCGGTAATCGTCAAAACACCATATTGATAACAGACCACCTGCCAATTTTCAGGTTGTGGCAGTAGGGGCTGAATAACTTTCGTAAGTCTTTGCCATTGTGCGACTTGCGTTGTAAGAAACGTTAAGTTTCCTGTTTTTATGTGTTTTCTTGTTTGTTGAAACACGTTTTTAGGATCAGTCATGGTGCTGGATTTTCCTCGCCAGATTATTGTCATCTTAAACGCTCATTTCAATAGATATCAAGGACGAGATCACGCAAGGAACTTTTTAAGAACAGTTCAAGAGGTTTTTTTATGCATTCGCGACGTATACTACTTGCTTTTTCACTGGCAGCTTCTGCTGCATCAGTTGCTTTCGCAGATTATCAAACACTGAATAGCCCAGATGCACCAGATCGCCTAGAAGCATTGTCTCGTACGCTTTCGCAAGGCTCTTATACTCATCCTGATGATCTTGATCTCCCTGCATCGGCTAAAGTATCGGTGACACTACGTGAGAAAACGGTTGAGTTAAACAATGAATCTCTTGAAAAGAAATATGGTAAAACAAGTAACACAGCTAAATTCTCGGCTTCTGCTTCAAGTAATAATCCTTATTCTTCATGGTTGATTAAACACCCTTTACCCGATATGACGCGCGTTTCATCTGAATATGGTATGCGAACCCTGATGGGCACAACACGTGGACATTCTGGTATTGACTTGGCTGCTCCAAGTGGTACACCAATTTATGCGACAGGTCCTGGAATCGTGACCAAGGCAGGTTGGGGTACAGGTTATGGCCAGTACGTTGAAGTAAATCATGGCAATGGATACCTTACTCGCTATGCACATGCATCACGTATTATGGTGCGTGCAGGCGATCAGGTACAGGCAGGTGAACACATTGCCAATGTTGGCTGTACAGGCCGTTGTACAGGTCCTCATCTGCATTTTGAAGTAGTGCGTGATGGTGAGCGTAAAAATCCATCAAGTTATCTCGCTTTACTTCCATAAATGCGGATTTAATTAATCACATTTCTATTCAAGCTATCATCAAATTCAAAATATTGTGTATAAAAAATCGCCTAAATTGGCGATTTTTTGTTATTTTAGGTAATGAAAAGTCATCAACTATTTATTATCTAAATAATGCTGTCAATCTGTATTCACCTGTGGGGATAACTTTACCTGCACCAAATATGATAAAAATATGGACTAACCGTAGACTAAGGGAAAGGTGAATTATGGCGTTTTATGGTGATTCCGACGCACAAGAAACCCAAGAATGGCAAGATGCATTTGATTCAGTTTTGCAGCATATGGGTACAGAACGTGCTGCTTTTTTACTCGAAAAGCTTTATCAACGCGCGATTGCGAAGCATGTGCCTATTCAGCGCCTAAATACCCCTTACTTAAATACAATTTCAGTAGAAGAACAACCTGCAATGCCAGGTGATCAGGATATGGAGCGTCGTATCCGTGCCCTTATTCGCTGGAATGCACTGGCAATGGTGCTACGCGCTAACAAAACAGGTGATGATCTGGGTGGTCACTTGGCCAGTTTTGCATCTTCAGCTACCTTATATGATGTTGGCTTTAACCATTTTTTCCGTGCTAATAGCGATAGTTTTGGCGGCGATATGATTTATTACCAAGGTCATTGCGCACCTGGTATTTATGCCCGTTCATTTCTTGAAGGCCGTTTGACTGAAGATCAATTGAATAATTTCCGACGTGAAGTTAACGGTAATGGTTTATCTAGCTATCCACATCCGTATTTGATGCCAGATTATTGGCAATTCCCAACGGTATCGATGGGTCTTGGTCCAATTATGTCGATTTATCAGGCACACATTCAAAAGTACTTGATGAACCGAGGTCTAATTAAAGAAGAAAACCGTAAAGTTTGGGCCTATCTTGGTGATGGTGAAATGGATGAGCCTGAAAGTACAGGTGCCATTTCACTTGCAGGTCGTGAAAAGTTAGATAACTTAATTTGGGTAGTGAACTGTAATTTACAGCGCTTAGATGGCCCTGTACGTGGTAATGGTAAAATTATTCAGGAACTTGAATCTTTATTCCGTGGCGCAGGCTGGCGTGTGATTAAAGTGGTCTGGGGACGTCACTGGGATCCTTTACTGGCCAATGATAAATCAGGCGCGTTAAAAGCAGTGATGGAAGAGGCTGTTGATGGTGATTATCAACGTTATCAAGTGAAGGGCGGTGCTTATACACGTGCGCACTTCTTTGGGAAGTATCCTGAAGCTGAAGAATTAGTGAAAAACCTGAGCGATGAAGATATTGATAATCTAAATCGGGGTGGTCATGATCCGTATAAAGTATTTGCAGCTTATACTGAAGCGATGAAGAGTACAGGTCAACCTACAGTAATTTTGGCAAAAACTGTTAAAGGTTATGGCTTATCTGATGAGATTGAAGCAGTCAATAAAACTCATCAGATCAAAAAAATGCATGTTGATTCACTTAAGTATGTACGTGATCGCTTCAATTTGCCATTTACCAATGAGCAACTTGAAGAGTTGCCGTTATATCGTCCAGCAGAAAACTCGCCAGAATTGAAATATATGAAAGCGCGTCGTGAAGCATTGGGTGGTTACTTACCTGCACGTCGTAAAGAAAGTGAAGCGTTGGCGATCCCTGAAATTTCAATTTTTGATAGCGTATTAAGCGGCAGTAACGGTAAAGAACAATCTACCACTATGGTGATGGTGCGTTTGATCGCGGCCCTGCTTAAAGAAAAAGCAATTAAAGACCGTGTTGTGCCGATTGTTCCAGATGAAGCGCGTACTTTTGGTTTGGAAGGTATGTTCCGTCAATTGGGCATTTATGCTGCGCATGGCCAGAAATATACACCAGAAGACAATGAACAGCTCATGAACTATCGTGAAGCCAAAGATGGTCATATGTTACAGGAAGGGATTAACGAGGCGGGTGCCATGAGTGCATGGGCTGCGCTTGGTACGAGTTATTCAACCAATAACTTGCCAATGATTCCGATGTATATGTATTACTCGATGTTTGGCTTCCAGCGTATTGGTGATATTGCGTGGGCCGCAGGTGATGCACAGGCGCAAGGTTTCTTGCTTGGTGCAACTGCAGGCCGAACCACGTTGAATGGTGAAGGCTTGCAACATCAGGATGGCCATTCGCATATTCTGGCGGGAACTATTCCAAACTGTATCGCTTATGATCCTTGCTTTGGCTACGAGCTGGCGGTTGTTGTACATGATGGTTTAAAACGCATGTATGTGAATCAAGAGCGTGTGTTCTATTACTTAACGGTAATGAATGAAAACTACGAACATCCCGAAATGCCAAACGGTGCAGAAGAAGGTATTAAGCGTGGTATGTATCTCTTTGAAAAAGATGAGCAGGCCACAGTTCAGTTATTGGGCTCAGGGGTTATTTTACGTGAAGTAATTAAAGCTGCGAAAATCCTGCGTGAAGAATATCAAATTCATTCAAACATCTGGAGTGTGACCAGCTTTAATGAGCTGGCGCGTGATGGTATGGTATGTGATGAATATAACCGCTTACATCCACTGGCTGAAGACACGAAAGAGTCTTGGGTATCACAGCAGTTACGTGGTACAGATGGTATCGTGGTGTCTGCAACCGATCATATGCGTGCTTATAGTGAACAGATTCGCGCTTATTTACCAGACAATCGTCCCTATGTAACGCTAGGTACAGATGGTTATGGCCGTTCGGATACCCGTGGTAATTTGCGTAGTTATTTCGGTGTTGATGCAGCACATATTGTGGTGGCTACATTGAAAAAACTGGCAGATGAAGGCGAAGTGGAAAATCGTTTGGTGAAAGATGCGATTTCTAGCTTTGAGTTAGATACTGATCGTCCAGTAGCTTGGGCTCCACAGGCACATCCTGAAGTACAACCTGTAGCGGAATACCATGAAACTCAATCAGGTGAGGGGAACTAAGCGATGCAAGTGAAAACACCTGATATTGGCGTAGAAAAAGCAACCGTTGCCGAGATTTTAGTTAAGGTTGGTGACCAGATTTCTGAAAATGATAGTCTGATTCTACTTGAATCGGATAAAGCTTCTGTCGAGGTTCCAAGTACAGCATCCGGTGTGGTCAAAAGTATTTTGGTCAACCAAGGCGATGAAGTGACAGAAGGAACGGTTCTAGTTGAATTAGAAAGTGGAAGTGAAGCTGCGACTGAAGAAAAGGCAGCTGTAAAATCTGAAGAAGTATCGGAAGCTACTTCATCTGAAGCTACCAAGAAACCAGCAACTCGACCTACTATTTCAGCTTCATCTGGTGCAACTACTATCGTGGAAGTACAAGTTCCAGATATTGGTGTAGAAAAAGCAACGGTTGCTGAACTATTAGTTAAAGTGGGCGATGAAATTACTGAAAATGATAGTTTGATTTTGCTTGAATCAGATAAAGCATCCGTTGAAGTGCCGAGCCCTGTGTCTGGAACAGTTGAGAGTGTTGCCGTAAAAGAGGGAGACTCAGTTAAAGAAGGTGTACTTCTGCTAAAAGTTAAAACTCAAGGTGGACGTGAACAGGTCACTACGGCAAATGAAAATACCGTAGCGCAATCTGTCGAGACCGCTTCAACAACTGTTGAAGATGAAACGGATACACAGGAAACTGTTAGCTCAGGGGAACAGGAAATTAACGTACCTGATCTCGGGGTGGATAAAGCCACGGTATCTGAAATTTTGGTACAAGTGGGCGATCGCGTAGAAGCTCAACAAAGTTTGTGTGTGGTTGAATCGGATAAAGCTTCAGTCGAAGTACCAAGCAGTATTGCAGGTGTCGTAAAAGCGATTCATGTCAGTGTTGGACAAGAGGTTAAACAGGGCATTGCGCTGGCAACGATTGAAGGTGAAGCAAAAGCAGCGCCTAAAGCCAAACTGCAAGCCAGTAAACCTGCTGCTCAAACTGCATCGGTAAAAACAGAAAGTGCTGCAAAACCTGCTGAACAACCAAAGGCTGCTGTGGTCGACTCGGTCAATAAATTGAGTCAAGCGCAGGAAGCAGAAAATGCAAAAGTTTATGCAGGCCCTGCGGTGCGTAAACTAGCACGTGAGCTAGGTGTGATTCTGGCACAAGTTAAAGCTTCGGGTGAACATGGTCGTTTGATGAAAGAAGACATCTATGCCCATGTGAAGCAGCGCATGACTGCACCTGCGCCAACCCCAGCGAATGCTGCGGCGGCAGTGGCTTCTGGATTGCCAGCATTGCCAGATTTCAGTGCTTTTGGTGGTGGTGAAGTTAAAACCATGACCCGCTTACAGCAAGTGTCTGTGCCCCAGTTATCTCTTAATAACTTTATTCCTCAAGTCACCCAGTTTGACTTGGCGGATATTACTGAGCTAGAGGCATGGCGCGGTGAGCTGAAAGATGGCTTTAAAAAGCAAGGTGTTAGTCTGACGATCTTGGCCTTTATCGCTAAAGCTGTTGCACACTTGCTTAAAGAAGAGCCATATTTTGCAGGACATTTGGCTGATGATCAAAAATCAGTATTGTTGCGGAACGAAATCCATATGGGTATTGCAGTGGCGACACCTGATGGTTTAACTGTACCGGTGTTGCGTAACCCAGATCAGAAGTCAATTAAACAAATTGCGGTTGAGTTGGGTGAATTGAGTCAAAAAGCACGTGACAAGAAATTATCACCAAAAGACTTACAAGGCGCTAACTTTACCATTACCAGTTTGGGTTCAATTGGCGGGACGGCATTTACACCATTAGTCAACTGGCCTCAAGTTGCGATTTTAGGTATTTCACCTGCGACAATGCAGCCTGTGTGGAATGGTAAGGACTTTGATCCGCGTTTAATGTTGCCATTATCGCTTTCTTATGATCACCGTGTCATTAATGGTGCTGATGCAGCGCGGTTTACCAACAAGCTAACCAAATTGCTTAAAGATATTCGTACGTTACTGATCTAATGTCTCTTATAAAAAGACCTCGCTTTGGCGGGGTTTTTTTATAATTGAAATTGGGGCCAACTATTTGCTTGTATCTACATAAAAAAGGCCCAATAAGATAGAAAATCGATTTGAAAAAATAGTAAAAGCCCGTTAAACTGGCTTTACTTCATTGGGGAGTAGCCTCCAATTACGCAAAGTAATTGGGTGATGATCAACATAATTGTTCAACTGAACATGGTCATCATAGCTTGAACGTTTTTCGCGTTCCTGAGTTGGCAAGACCTTTGATTTATCGTTCTGCACTTTTTGGCTAGCAGGGGCGGTAGGTCATAGGTATATATGCTAGCCAGAGAACAGATATGCAAGAATTCCTGATTTCGACTTCTGTTGTTGCCCTTGCTGAAATGGGCGACAAAACCCAGCTCCTTGCGCTTTTACTCGCTGCCCGGTTCCGCAAACCTGTTCCTATCCTCATCGCTATTTTATTGGCCACCACCATTAACCACGGTTTATCCGCTGTGTTAGGTCAATGGCTCACCACGGTACTCAATCCAACTGTCATGGTATGGGTATTAGCTGTTGGATTTATTGGAATGGCGCTTTGGATGTTGATTCCAGATAAACTGGACGATGAAACTGATAGTATTAATAAATGGCAACGCTTCGGTGTGTTTGGCGCAACCTTTATCCTGTTTTTCCTTGCTGAAATTGGAGATAAAACTCAAATTGCAACAGTTGCTCTCGCGGCTCGTTTCGATAGCGTATTTTGGGTTATGCTTGGAACGACGATAGGCATGATGATCGCAAATGCTCCAGCAGTATTTATTGGTAATAAAATGGCGGATCGTTTGCCAATTTCCTTGATTCATAAAATTGGCGCGGCCATTTTTCTAATTGTTGGAATTTCAACTTTGGTACAACATTACTTTTTTTAATTCTAGTTTAGACATAATTTAAGCATCTGTTCACAGATGCTTTTTTATATTTTATTTTGAAATTTTTGTATCATGTGAATAGAAAAGTAAGTAAAGAGATATGCTTTTAAATAGAAAATTGATTCAATAGTAAAGTGATCATGCAGAAAATAATTTTATGATCTAAACAAATGAGCAATTCATAACAGATTTTGATAGTGACTCTATTTTAAAATAGCAGTAAGGTTAAAACTCCTATTGATATTTTTATTCTGATTAGAATAAAGGACCAAAAAATGCAGCTGTTGAATGAACGACAAAGTCTGATTGCCAGTTATATCGTCATTCCTTTAATGTTGTTGATCATTATTCCCCTGCATTTATTGGTAGGTTTGCTATCTGGTTTATTGATATATGCTTTGGTCACCAGCTTAAGTCCTTATATCGAAGGTTTCTTCAATCGCAGATACAGCCGTCTGGCAGTGGTTGCTTTGTTTAGTGTCATTATTATTAGCGTGCTGGTTTTTTTGGTGGTTAGCTTAAGTGCTTATGTCGTGCACGATTTAAAAGATGGCGGTTTATCGGCTGTCAGTACCAATATTGATGCATTACTACATAAATTTCAGCAGGAGTTTGGTGGATATTTTTTGGGAATATTTCCTGAAAGTATTGATGAAATGAAAGACTATTTGTTGAGATGGTCAAAAGATCATGCCGGAACCTTACAACATGCTGGAACTGACGTATTACATGCTTTTGTCACCATGATTATTGGCATGATTTTAGGTGCGCTTATTTCGCTCAATCCCCCGCAGGAAGATGAACACACTCCAAGTTTTCGTCGAGCTTGCCTACAACGGTTGCATGTGCTTTATCAGGCATTTAAAAATGTCGTCTTTGCACAGGTGAAAATTTCCCTAATTAATACGGTTTTATCAGGTCTGTTTATTTTCATTGCTTTACCGTTATTAGGTATGCATTTACCCTTTGGAAAAACATTGGTTATTTTAACCTTTGTACTGGGGTTGCTACCCGTAGTGGGTAATTTAATGTCTAATACGCTAGTCGTACTATCTGCAGTCAGTGTTTCCTTTACAACAGCGGGTATTGCGCTGGTTTATCTCGTGCTAATTCATAAACTGGAATATTTTTTAAATGCCGATATCGTGGGACAAAGAATCAATGCGAAAGCTTGGGAATTATTAATTGCGATGTTGGTACTACAGGCAATTTTTGGTTTAGGTGGTTTAGTTGCTGCACCCATTTATTATGCATATTTCAAAAATGAGATGAAGCAAGCTGGGCTTATTTAAGCTTTTTTTTAGCAAAAATTAGGCATGGGCTGAAAAATTCCCACAATAAAAATGAAAATTAATGGCAAATTTGTTTATAATAGCGCACGGAAACTACCAGTGAGATTGTTATGCTGACCATCGTTCAAGAAGCGTTGACCTTCGATGATGTCTTATTACTCCCTGCCTACTCTACAGTTCTTCCAAAAGATGTCTCCCTAAAGACACGTTTGACCCGCGGTATTCAACTTAATATTCCTCTCGTTTCGGCTGCTATGGATACAGTGACTGAGTCACGTATGGCGATTGCCATGGCTCAAAATGGCGGTATTGGTATTTTGCATAAAAATATGGATATTGCCGCACAAGCAGCTGAAGTGCGCCGTGTCAAAAAATTTGAAGCAGGTATGGTGAAAGACCCAATTACGGTTACGCCTGAAACGACTGTAGGTGAACTAATTGCTATTACACAGGCCAATAATATTAGCGGTGTACCTGTCGTAAAAGATGGCAAAGTTGTTGGGATTGTTACAGGGCGTGATACACGTTTTGAAACGAATCTGGATCAGCCTGTCAGCAATATCATGACGCCACAAGATCGCTTAGTGACAGTGAAAGAAGGTGAGTCCAAAGAAAACATTCAGGCTCTACTGCAAAAGCATCGGATCGAAAAAGTATTGGTGGTCGATGACAGTCATGCCTTGAAAGGTCTGATCACGGTAACTGACTTTCGTAAAGCCGAGCTTTATCCAAATAGCTGTAAAGATGACTTAGGTCGTTTGCGTGTTGGTGCTGCGGTCGGTACAGGTGCTGAAACACCTGCACGTGTTGAAGCTTTGGTTGAAGCAGGTGCCGATGTAATCGTAGTGGATACTGCACATGGTCACTCTGCAGGTGTAATTGAACGGGTACGCTGGGTTAAGCAAAACTACCCGCAAGTTCAGGTGATCGGTGGTAATATTGCAACGGGTGATGCTGCATTAGCTTTACTAGATGCTGGTGCAGATGCGGTGAAAGTTGGGATTGGTCCTGGGTCGATTTGTACTACACGTATTGTCGCAGGTATTGGTGTTCCTCAGATTTCAGCAATTGATAATGTTGCTTCTGCCCTAAAAGAACAAATTCCATTAATTGCCGACGGTGGTATTCGTTACTCAGGCGACTTGGCTAAGGCCATTGCTGCGGGTGCGAGTACGATTATGGTAGGTTCCCTCATGGCGGGTACTGAAGAGGCTCCAGGTGAAGTTGAGTTCTTCCAGGGGCGCTATTATAAAGCGTATCGTGGTATGGGTTCACTTGGCGCAATGTCTGGTGCAACGGGTTCATCTGACCGTTATTTTCAGGATGCAAAGGCGGGTGTTGAAAAACTAGTACCAGAAGGCATCGAAGGTCGTGTTCCTTATAAAGGTCCTATGAGTGCGATTGTGCATCAAATGATGGGTGGTTTACGTTCATCGATGGGCTATACAGGTTCTGCCAATATTGAAGATATGCGTCAGAATACCAAGTTTGTCAAAATTACTTCTGCGGGTATGCAGGAATCACACGTACATGATGTGACCATTACCAAAGAAGCACCAAACTATCGGGTGGGTTAATTTTCACCATACCCACACAGGAAAATGCCGTCAGTTCACTGACGGCATTTTTGTTTTGGTGTAAAGTAATCAGGATGAGAGAAAGGCTGTGATCGAGCAGTCCATAATAAGTGAGTAGAACATGAGTTATTTTGGAACAGATGGCATTCGTGGAAAATTTGGAGAAATGCCAATTACCCCTGAGTTTGCATTAAAATTAGGATTTGCTGCGGGTAAGGTTCTCAAACGTACCAATCCAAAAGCAAAGCCACTGGTCGTTTTAGGGAAAGATACACGACTTTCTGGTTACATTCTGGAAGCAGCTTTGCAAGCAGGTCTTAACGCTGCTGGTGTTTACGTACATTTATTAGGTCCGCTCCCGACTCCCGCCATTGCCCATTTAACTCGTGCGTTACATGCACATGCAGGGATTGTCATTTCTGCCTCACATAATCCTTATTATGATAATGGGATTAAGTTTTTTTCTAGTGAAGGGAAAAAATTACCAGATGATTTACAGGAACAAATTAATAAAGAATTAGAACAAGATATCCAGATCGAAAATACCGCTAATCTGGGTAAAAGCGTACGGGTTAAAGATGCCAATGGACGTTATATCGAATTCTGTAAATCGACTTTTCCGTATCATTTTGATCTACGCAATTTAAAGATTGTGGTGGATTGTGCCAATGGTGCGGCTTATAGCGTTGGGCCTGCGGTTTTCCGTGAATTAGGTGCCAAAGTTATTGCGCTATATAACGAACCGAATGGTTTGAATATTAATGAACATTGCGGATCAACCCATCCTGAAAATCTACAAAAAGCAGTAGTAGAACATCAAGCAGATTTAGGAATCGCTTTTGATGGCGATGCTGACCGTGTCATTATGGTCGATCAGTTTGGCCATCAAGTGGATGGTGATCATATCCTCTATATTTTGGCAACTCAGGCCAATAACAAGCCTGCCGGTATTGTGGGTACCGTCATGAGTAACATGGCACTAGAATTGGCACTTGAAAAAGCTGAAGTACCTTTTGTTCGCGCTAAAGTGGGTGATCGCTATGTACTGCAAGCCCTTGAGGAAAATAATTGGGTGACTGGTGGTGAACCATCAGGTCATATTTTAACTTTGGATAAAAGCACCACAGGTGATGCGATTATTGCAGCACTGCAAGTTTTGACGGTCATGGTCGAACAGGAAAAGGCACTGCATGAATTGGTGGCTGACTTTAAACTATTTCCTCAGGTCTTAGTGAATGTTCGTCTTGATCAAATGATCGATCCTTATGCAGTGCCTGCTTTGGTCAGCGAATTTGAAAAAGCCGAAGCTCAACTTAAAGGACGTGGTCGTTTACTGATTCGTAAGTCAGGCACAGAGCCAGTCATTCGAGTGATGGTTGAAGGTGATCAACACGAAGAAGTTGTTGCATTGGCCAATCAGTTAGCTGAAGCAGTACGCAATCACGCTACCGCTGCCTAAGAGGTACAAATATGATTGACCTGATTAAAGACTTGAGTGAACTGCGTCTCAGCTATGAAAAAGGTGAGCTGTATGAGAATCAAGTGAGCCTAAATCCTCATGAGCAATTTTTGCAGTGGTTTAATTACGCACTGGAAGCCAAGGTGCATGAACCTTATGCTATGTCGGTTGCTACTTGTAATTTACAAGGTCGACCTCATGTGCGGACGCTCTTACTGCGTGGTGCAACTGAAGCAGGCTACGATTTTTATACCAACTATGACAGCCAAAAAGGGCAGGACTTAGCTGAAAATCCTTATGTTGAACTGCTTTTTTATTGGCATGATCTAGAACGACAGATTCGTATCAGTGGTCGGGTCAATAAAATCTCTGAGTTGGAAGCGATTGATTATTATCATAAGCGTCCGCGAGATAGCCAGATTGCGGCACATATCAGTACGCCACAAAGCGGTGTAGTTGAAAATCGGGATGTATTGGAACAGCGCTTTCATCAGTTACATGATCAGGTTGGAGACAAAGCTGAACTTCCAAAACCTGAATTTTGGGGCGGATATCGTGTACAGCCTGATTATTATGAATTCTGGCAAGGCAGACCTAACCGTTTACATGACCGATTAAGTTATGAGAAAGTGAACGGTACATGGAAGTTACAGCGTTTAATGCCTTAAATGACCCAATTTCAAATTAAACAGCGCCCTTTATTGACACATCCTGAACAATTTCAAGATGTGCCTCCTTTTATTGCTGAAATTCTGGCACGTCGCGGGGTCAGCTCAAGCGATGAACTTGATTTAAAACTCAAACATTTGCTTGCTCCACAACTTAAAGATCTGGATAAAGCCATTGAACTGATTGATCAGGCCATTGATCAGCAACAAAAGATCGTGATTGTGGGGGATTATGATGCTGATGGTGCGACCAGTACGGCATTAATGATATTGGTACTGCGTGATATGGGCGCAGATGTAGAGTATTTGGTGCCTGATCGCTTTAAATATGGCTATGGATTAACACCTGCTATTGCAGAACTGGCGCATCAGCGTTTTCAGCCAGATCTACTTATTACCGTGGACAATGGTATTTCTAGTCATGCAGGTGTTGAGCATTGTCATGCTTTAGGGATGAACGTCATTATTACTGACCATCACCTTACCACCAAAGCTACTCCGCTGGCTGAGGCGGTGGTTAATCCTAACCAATTGGGCTGTGAGTTTCCAAGTAAAGCACTGGCGGGGGTCGGGGTTGCTTTTTACTTACTGGCAAATCTAGCCACGTATCGTAGTAAATTCAAAAAGAGTAGTTCTAAAATCAGCCAGTATCTGGATCTTGTGGCGTTGGGAACGTATGCAGATGTGGCCAGTCTGGACTATAACAATCGAATTTTGGTGGATGCGGGTTTAAAACGTATTCAGCAGCAGCAATGTCGCTTGGGCATTTTAGCGTTGTTGGAAATCTCTAAACGCGATGCTGCCAGTTTAAAAGCGCAAGATTTAGGGTTTGTGCTCGGACCACGTATTAATGCTGCTGGACGCATGGACAGCATGAATATTGGGATTGAGTGCCTATTGGCAGATGACTATGCCAAAGCTTATGAGATTGCAGTACAACTGAATCAGCTCAACGTAGAACGCCGCCAAGTCGAAACCAGTATGAAGCAACAGGCACTCGATTATCTGACACAGCTTCAACTGGAAATGGAGTGTATTCCTCCCGCGTTGGTCTTATTTGAACAGAGTTGGCATCAGGGGGTAATCGGGATTGTTGCAGGACGTTTAAAAGAACAATTTCATCGTCCTAGTATTGTGTTTGCACCCGATGAAGATGGGCAGCATATTAAGGGTTCAGCACGTTCTATTGATGGCATTCATATTCGTGATGCAATTGAACGTGTGGCGGAGCGTCATCCTGATTTGATTAGTCATTTTGGTGGACACGCGGCAGCGGCAGGTTTAACCTTGCATAAAGATCATTTTCAGGCGTTTAAACAGCATTTTACAGATTTGCTGGCGGATATGGATCAGGAGTTATTTCAGGCGACCCTATGGACAGATGGCCGTTTACCTCATGATGCTTTTCATTTGGAAATGTTGAACCAAATTGAGCAGCTTGGGCCGTGGGGACATAAATTTCCCTTACCTCAGTTTGAAGGTGAGTTTCAGGTACTAGACTATCGCTGGCTCAAAGAGAGTCATTTGAAGCTTAAACTGGCTTTGGATCATGGTGCAACAGTGGATGCTATTGCCTTTAATGCAAAAGATAAATTTGAATTCAATCCAATGAAAGAAAGTGTGCGGCTGGTGTATGAACTGGAGCGCAATCAATTTAATGGTTCGGTCAGCTTACAGCTACGGATTATTTATTTAGAACAATAATTGAATTTAGAAAACAACATAAAAGTAGGCTAAATAACGAACTTGCTTTTATTTTGCCCTTTTTATGTGAAATGAAAGCGTTCTTATTTATTCAATAGTGTGATCTGAGCTGTTTTCATCTTGCGGAAATATTTCCTCAATTGTTAATTTAAACTGTCTTGATAATTTGAATGCCAGAGACAGACTCGGGTCATAACGGCCTTTTTCAATGGCATTAATCGTTTGGCGAGACACACCCAGCAAAACAGCCAAATCATTTTGCGATAATCCTTGATTTTTGCGTAGTGTAGGAAGCTTATTTCTCATCGATTGTAATACCAAGTACCTATAATTGTACTCATTGACCAAAAGGTTCCCATGATAGGCCAGACAATAAACATGGTCAGTTTGGGAAATCCAATATTTTCCAAAAAGCCGTAGCTAAAAGTAAGGAATGCGGTGCCGAGGAAACTAATGGCGAGTGCTTGTAATTGAATTTTACGCTGTAATTCATCAAAACGAATAAATTGACGAATAATAACCCAGAACACCAGTATAACGGGAAGCACGGGAAGTAAAGAAACCAAGACTTTTAACGATTGATTTTCAATATGAGTAAGTGCTTTTAATGAAATAATCAAGATCACCACATAAAATGTAATGGCTAAAACTAATTCCAGAACAGCACGAGATTTATTCATTGGATACCTATGTAAAGTTTACTTTACATTAAGGATATTCGTAATTTATAAAAGTGTAAAGTTTTCTTTACATTTTGGAGGTGTAAACGTTTACTAAAATAAAAATTAAATAAAAGATGGGGGACAATAATGACTGAAATAAATAAGTTATATTCATTAAGTTTTAAAATAAAAAAATCGCTCGATTTGAGCGATTTTTTATAACTCATGTTTCGATTAGAAACGGTAAGCGGCACGTACACCATAAGTATTGTAGTTATCACCGAAACCGACACGGCCTTCAACGCTGACTTGTTGATTCAGGAATTTCTTGGCATTAATGCCCCATTCATCTTTATCTAAAGAGTCATTGTTGTAGTAATCCACACCAAGACTTAAGGTTTTATCTAGGTAGTAGTCACCACGTACGCTGAATTCATCAAGATCACCAAAACCGCCATAAGCTTCAAGGTTTACGTCATGTTGACCCATTTGAGTCACATATTTGGCGCGTAGTGTTGGATCAACACCATCATCACCCCCTTTTACGTCGTAGCCTTTAAGACCCAAAGCAACGAGTAAGCCAGGTACAGGTAAATAACCGACTTCAGCACCATACGTTGTTAATTTACGTTCAGCATTAATGTTGTCGTATTCAAGCTCATCACGTGCAACATTACCACTTAAATAGAAATCTGAATTTGGAACATAGTATTCAGCACCTATACCATAGTTGGTATCTTTAGTACCGCTGTTATCACCATATTTAACATGTGCATTTACATTGCTGGCACGATCAAGGAAGGCAGCTTCAGCAAGTGGTGAGTTACGAGTTTGGACTGGATTGAAATAATAAGTTCCATCTACGCCAAATTTTGTCACACTACTACTATCATCTGGATCTAGATAATCGAGTGAACCACCCACTTCTGCTTGATAAGCATGTGCTGTGCCTACAAATGCCAATGTCGACAATAAAGCAGATGCAATTGCTAATTTTTTCATGGAAAAATCTCCCCTCCAAAGTTTTTAAAATTAAATCTTTTGTTACAACTTCAGTCTAGTGGAAAAAAAGAGTGCGTCAATCTTGAGATAGTAACTGTACTGTAATATTGTAAGTCCTATGTAAAAAAATTGTATCAACTATTTGATTTTAAAATTATTTTACAAATGTTTTGTTTTATTAAAAGATACATTGTTTTGTGAGTATTGTATGGGGTTGCGCAAAAAAAGCGCATTTTTGTGAGTAAATATCTCTATTACACATCATGATAGAGATGATTTTATAGCAAAAAATTACCGTTTAATTTTAGTTAATATGAAAAGATTATTCAGACATTTTTAAGTTTATTTCTCCGTTATATGACGCGCTTTTATGCCGACTATAAACGGAATATTTTCAAATCATCCCTTAAAAAACACTTTATGCTAAAATAATGCGCTATTTATTTTTGATGTGAGCACAATCGCGTGGAAATTAATCCTTATCTAAACCAACTAAAAGATTTAACTGAACGTAGTCAAACGCTACGGGGGTATCTTTGACTACGATCTGAAAAAAGAACGGTTAGAAGAAGTCCTGCGTGAATTAGAAGATCCTGCGATCTGGAATGACCAGAGTCGTGCCCAAGCGATGGCTAAAGAAAAAGGCGAGCTTGAAAATGTAATTGGTGTTCTAGAGGGTTTGGCTGATCAGTTAGAAGATGCCAAAGCCATGCTAGACCTAGCTGTTGAAGCCGATGATGAAAGCTTATTGGTCGATGTTGAAAGTGAACTTGGTACGGCAGAAGAAGAACTGGCCAAGTTGGAATTCCGTCGTATGTTTAGTAATCCGATGGATCCAAATCCGTGCTATGTCGAGATTCAGGCTGGTTCTGGTGGTACTGAAGCACAAGATTGGGCATCCATGTTATTACGCATGTACATGCGTTGGATTGAACGTCATGGTTTCAAAGCTGAATTGATGGAAGAATCTGATGGTGACGTCGCGGGGATAAAATCTGCAACTATTCGGGTTGAAGGTGAATATGCCTATGGCTGGTTGCGTACCGAATCTGGTGTACACCGTTTAGTGCGTAAGTCCCCATTTGACAGTGGTAACCGCCGTCATACTTCGTTTAGTGCAGTGTTTGTTTCACCAGAAATTGATGACAATATCGAGATTGAAATCAATCCATCTGATGTACGTACTGATACTTATCGTGCTTCGGGTGCGGGCGGTCAGCATATTAACAAAACCGATTCGGCAGTACGTTTAACCCATACTCCAACGGGTATTGTAGTCGCGTGTCAAAACCAGCGCTCGCAACATGCCAACCGTGATCATGCATGGAAGCAGTTACGTGCCAAGCTCTATGAGCTGGAAATGAG
Source organism: Acinetobacter sp. S54 (assembly GCF_016624945.1). Classification (GTDB taxonomy): domain Bacteria; phylum Pseudomonadota; class Gammaproteobacteria; order Pseudomonadales; family Moraxellaceae; genus Acinetobacter. The sequence continues at coordinate 150,231 of NZ_JACVUI010000001.1, forward strand.
CAAACGTAATGAAGCAGCACAAGCACTTGAAGACTCCAAATCCGATATTGGGTGGGGCAGTCAGATTCGCTCTTATGTTCTTGATGATTCACGTATTAAAGATCTAAGAACTGGGGTTGAAAACTCCAATACTGGCGCTGTGCTAGATGGTGATCTGGACAAGTTTATTGAGGCCAGTTTAAAACAAGGTCTCTAAGTTAAAAGTCAGTTGGCAAAGCTAACGTTACATCTCATTACGATATATCTATAAAAATAGATATTAATATTTAAAAAAATGAATATTAATATCGTAATTATTCGATATAATAGGTATAGATGCTGAACAATGCTTTGTCATTTAGCCCATGAGCAACGTTTATGGATGTAGATGCGATTTTTAAAGCCTTAGCCAATCCGACTCGTCGGCAAATTTTGCAATGGTTGAAGCAACCTGCCCAATATTTGTCGATGGAAGAGTGTGGCAATTTTGAGCGTGGTATCTGTGCGGGTCACATTGAACGTTTAGGTAATGTTTCCCAATCCACCATGTCTAATCATTTGTCTGTATTACAGCAGGCAGGTCTGATCAAGGTTGAAAAATATGGTCAATGGTCCTATTTTTCGCGTAATGAAGCATTGATTCAGCAATATCTCGATCATTTAAAACAAGCGCTATAATCAGTAGCGTGAGCCGAGGCAATTATGGCTGAATTGAATTCTCCACTGAAAATTGGCGATTTTGAAATTAAAAATCGTCTGGTGCTGGCTCCCTTAACGCGTGCGCGTAGTGGTGAAAGCCGTATTCCTAATCCACTTATGCAGGAATATTATGCGCAGCGTGCAAAAGCGGGTTTGATCCTGACTGAAGCGACGGTCATTGCTCCAAAAGCAGTGGGTTATGCAGAGACACCTGGGCTTTGGTCTGAGGAACAGGCGCAGGCATGGCATCCAATTGTTGAAGCTGTACATGCGCAAGGCTCCAAAATTGTGGTTCAACTTTGGCATGTTGGGCGTATTTCTGATCCAGAACTTCTGGATGGCGATACTCCTGTGGCGCCAAGTGCGATTCAACCTGCTGGACATGTAAGCTTATTACGACCAAAACGTCCTTTTGTTACGCCACGCGCTTTATCAATTGAAGAAATTCAGGAGATTGTTGCGCAATATAAACACGCGGCAGAGTTGGCGAAGGTCGCTGGTTTTGATGGGGTGGAATTACATGCTGCCAATGGTTATTTGATTGATCAATTTTTGCAAAGTACCACCAATCAGCGTGATGATGAATATGGCGGAACGCTAGAAAATCGGGCACGGTTATTGTTGCAAGTGGTGGATGCATTTATTGATGTTTGGGGTGCGGGACGTGTTGGAGTTCATATTGCACCAAGAGCAGATTCGCATGACATGGGCGATGCCAATCCACTTGAAACGTTTGGTTATGTGATGCAACAACTCAGTCAGCGCCATATTGCCTTTGTTTTTTCACGTGAATATCAAGCTGAAGACAGTATTAGTCCACAATTGCGTCAGCAATTTACAGGAGCTTGGATTGCCAATGAAAATCTTAGTCCTGAATCAGCCAAAGCGCTTTTAGCGAACAATGAAGCGGATGCGGTTTCTTTTGGTAAAGCCTATATCGCCAATCCAGATTTGTTGACTCGTCTGGAAACAGGTGCGCCATTAAATGAACTCAATCCTGAAACCATTTATGCCAAGGGTGCAGTCGGTTATACAGATTATCCTGTTCTAGCTGAGCATACACTTAAAGCATAAATAGCTAATTTTCTTTAGAGCGGTGTACTTTAACTAAAGTACGCCGCTCTGTTATATTCAGCCCTGTAAAATTAATTGAGATCAAAATATTTGGCGACTCCATTTTGGTATAACTTTTTATTGGCGTGTATCAAGCCGTTTTATCGCTGGAAGATTAAACAGCGCGCTGAAACAGACGCACTCTATCAACAGGAATGTCTGGAGCGTTTTGGGCCATTTCAGCCTGTTAAAAATCGTTATGCCTTATGGTTCCACGCGGTTTCAGTGGGGGAAACCAATGCAGCGCAACCTCTTATTGAACATTATCTTAAGATGGGTTATCCAGTTCTGGTGACAAATACCACCAAAACAGGGCAAGCGCGCGCCAAATCATTATTTCTCAAACCGTCTTATCTCGACTTATTTCAGGCAGTGTATTTACCTGTCGATCAAATTAATTTACTCCAGCAGTTTTTTTCAAACTATCAGCCACGTTTTTTAGCGTTGGTCGAAACAGAATTATGGCCAAATTTGATTGATCAAGCTCGGCAGCAACAGATCGCTGTCATGTTACTTAATGCCAGACTTTCGGAAAAGTCAGCTAAAGGCTATGCTAAGGTTGCAGGTTTAACCCGTGCTATGCTGAGTAAAATGGATCGTTTACTGGCTCAGGATGTGTCCACTCAACAGCGTTATATTGAGCTGGGCGTGGCTGCACAAAAAACAGAAGTAGTTGGAAATATCAAGTTTGATATTTCAGCGCCGCCGCATTTTTTGGAACAAGCCGCACAGCTTAAACAACAATGGCAATTAGCCGAACGTCAAATTATTACGTTGGCGAGTACCCATGCTCCAGAAGAACAATTATTACTTGAGACACTGTTAGAAGATTTACAAAATAATCCTGCTTTATTGTGCATTCTTGTTCCGCGTCATCCTGAGCGTTTTGATGAAGTGTTTCAGTTATGTCAGAAATTAAATTTAAATACCCAGCGGCGTAGTTTAGGCCAACAAGTTCAGCCCGATACTCAAGTTTATCTGGCAGATAGTATGGGAGAATTATGGCTTTGGTATGCATTAAGTCAGGTTTGTTTTGTTGGCGGTTCGCTCAATGAACCGGGCGGCGGACACAATATTCTAGAGCCGATGGCGCTTCATGTTCCAACAGTAATTGGTCCGCAGTATTTTAATTTTCAAAACATTGTTGATGAGTGTGTAGCGGAACAAGCGATTAACATTGCGCCAGATGCATCAAGTGTAGTACTTGCACTTCGACATTATTTATATGACCAAGATGCTGCAAAGAATATGACAACTCATGCACAACAAGTGTTAGCGCATAATCAGGGTTCATTGCAACGTCATATTGCTGTGATTGACCAGTATTTAGATCAGCGGACGGCAAATGAATGAATATTGTGTTATTGCAACCTGAAGATGGTCAGGATGCATCCTGGATTATTCAGCAGCCCAGACAATATCAACATATTATTCAACATTTAAAACTCAATATTGGTGATCAACTCAAAATTGGAATTCGTAATCAGGCGCGCTATTTGGCAGAAATTAAAAAAATTGATGCAGAAAAAATCTGGGTTCAGCCTGTTCAGGAAGAAACGATTCCCGCTAAATTACCAGTGACTTTGGTGGTTGCTTTGCCCAGACCCAAAGTTTTACGCCGTTTAGTCATGGATAGTGTGACATTGGGTGTGGACAAGTTGATACTTATCCACAGTTATCGTGTGGATAAAAGTTATTGGCAGACGCCTTTTTTACAACAACTGGATCATTATGTGACGTTAGGACTGGAACAAGCGGGTGATGTCCATGCACCAGAAATTCAATTATACCAACGCTTTAAGCCGTTTGTAGAAGATATTTTGCCGCAAATGATACAGATAGATAGGCCTGCCTATCTGGCACATCCTTATGCGGAAATTGCCATGCCCCAGACAATTGATCATGCTTGCACTATCATTATTGGGCCAGAAGGGGGATTTATTCCCTATGAGGTGGATTTAATGAAAAATAACGGTTGTCAGGTTTATCATCTGGGCAACCGTATTTTAAGGACTGAAACAGCAGTGTCCTATTTATTGGGGCGCTTGTTTGCTTGAATCTGGAGTAGAAGGGGTACTTACGAGATCGGGGGGAGTGTTTTGGTGAACTTTCAGCTCTTGAATTGGATAAGGAATATTAATACCTTGAGCATTAAAGGCCTGTTTTACTTCAGCCTGAACTTCACTGACCGACGCAGCAATATTGGTTTCAGTGGTATCAATCCACCAGCGCACAGTTAAATTCACTGAAAAGTCGGCCAGTGCTGTAACATTGACACTAAAAGCAGGTTGACTCAAAACATTACGATTATTATTTAGAATATTCATAATAATATCTTTGGCTTTTTGTTCATCATCTTCATAACCAATGCCCACCACAAATTCGCAACGACGGCGCTGATAAGCAGTATTGACGGTAATCGCACTGGTATAAACGGTAGCATTGGGAATCACTAAACGACGGCCATCGGGCGAACGTAGAAAGGTTGCACGAATTTGAATATCTTCAACGGTTCCTTCCATATTATTGACAATAATGTCATCGCCAATACGAAAAGGTTCGCCTAATAAAATCAGGACACCCGATAGTAAATTTTGGAAAATATCCTTAAAAGCAAAACCAATTGCCACCGAGCCAATTCCCAATGCACTGACTAACTGACTTGGGGTAAAACCAGGAATGGCAATGACCAATGCAATCAGAAAGCCAAAAAACAAGATCAGAACACTGCCGACTCGATTGAGTACCAATACTAGATTTTGTCGAGTATAACTACGATTGGTCAGGGTTTTAGCAATGAAAAATTTAAATAGTTTAGTGAGTAGCCAAAAAAATAAAAATACCGCAAGTGCAATACATAAATAAGGTACACGCTCCCAAAAACCATCAACGATTTTATCTATTGCGGTATAGGCGTCATGGTATTTTTCAGTATGTTGAATTACTGATTTTGTGGTTTTTTCACCCGCCTGCTGAATCAGTTGAGCTGTATCAGTTGCAACATCACTCAGTTTATTATCTTCTGCCACATTGAGTTCCAAAATATCAGCATTCAAAAACAAGGCGCTAGTGTATTACGATCACTTATAAGCCTCAACTGCGTTCCAGCTAAGTTTAGAAATAGCTTGTGCCTTTTTGTACGATCTGTGTAGGGCTTTGCAATTCGCCAGTACTGGACATAAATGAAATCAGGCTAGCAATAGAAAATAGACTTAAAATCATCACAATAATCATAAGCCAAGCAAGTATTTTTTCCCAGACTGCCGAGCTACGAGGTGCGCCATAATCATTAAAGCCTTTGCTACCCGGAGCAAAAATCACATAAAGCATAAACAGGAATTGTACGATTGGTATTAGTAATAATAAACATAACCAGCCACTGCGATTAGCGTCATGTAAACGGCGCACTAAAAAAACAATATGAAAATACGCTACGACTACCCATAAGATCACCACACCGACCCCCATTGCACCACTAAATAGATCTATGACCCGATCATTAATGGAAAAGGTATTAAGGCTAAACACTCCAACAAATACGCCCAAAGCTAGATAAACAATGACAGTCACGATATTTAAAAAACCGTACCAGCCTAAATAACTGAGGCGATTAAAACGGCCATTGGGGGAAAGTGGATTATCTTTTACTTCAATACTATTTCTTGAGAAGAAAGGAGAATTAGGAGTTGGCTGTGTCATATTTTCCTCATTTATTTTGAATGTTTATATCAGGATGAAATGTTACAGTTTTTAAAAATTGATGAGGCGGTATTTTGAAATCTTCATTAAAAAAAGTATAGCTAAGTACACAAAAAATCAATAATTTTGTTAGAAAAGATAATGTCTGAAATAAAAATTTAGGCTATGTTGGACTAAGACCAAAGCATTATTGTGTGCACTTTTAAGCTGTGTTCATACTGCTTAAAGGTAAAGAAAAATCAATAAGTAAATGACCAGTGACAAAGTCTCGAGATGAGATATCAAATATCAAGGAAGGGAACAGCATGAATGAAATCTATCCAGTACCCGAAGAATTCAAAAAAACAGCGCGGACGCTTGAAGCGGATTATTTTGAGCGTTATCAGAAATCGATTGAACAACCTGAGGAGTTCTGGGCAGCGGAAGCGAAACGACTGGACTGGATGAAACCCTTTACTCAGGTTAAAAATACCAATTATGAGGCAGAAAACTTTAAGATCGAATGGTTCGCCGATGGTGAATTAAATGTTTGTGCTAACTGTTTGGATCGACACCTGAAAGAACACCCACACAAACCTGCGATTATTTGGGAAGGTGACCACCCATCACGCCATAAAATTATTTCATTTAAAGAGTTATACGACGAGGTTTGCCGATTTGCCAATGTCTTAAAAAAATACGGTGTAACTAAGGGCGATCGTGTGGTGTTGTACATGCCAATGGTCTCCGAGGCTGCAATTGCGATGTTAGCCTGTGCCAGAATTGGCGCGGTACATTGTGTGGTTTTTGGGGGATTTTCTCCCGATTCACTGGCCAGTCGTATTGAAGATAGTCAGGCAAAACTGGTCATTACCGCTGATGCAGGAATGCGTGGTGGCAAACAGCTACCACTCAAGGAAAGTGTCGATGAAGCGCTGAAACTTGATGGAACCAGCAGTGTAGAGCATGTCATCGTGGTACATCGTACAGGTAATCCAATTCATTTCGAAAAAGGACGAGATCTTTGGTATCACGAGGTGATTACTGAGGTCAATGAGATCTGTCCACCTGAACCAATGAAAGCTGAGGATCCTCTTTTTATACTTTACACATCTGGTTCAACCGGAAAGCCGAAAGGAGTGTTGCATACCACAGGTGGCTATCTGGTCTATGTGAATTCGACGTTTAGAGAGGTCTTTGATTTAAAACAGGACGATATTTATTGGTGTACTGCGGATGTTGGCTGGATTACTGGACATAGTTATTTGATTTACGGACCATTATCCAATGGCACCACTACGTTAATGTTTGAGGGCGTTCCACAATACCCAACATGGGCTCGGATTGGACATATTGTCGATAAACATAATGTCACTATTTTATATACGGCTCCAACAGCTATTCGTTCCATGATGCGTGAAGGTGATGCCTATGTACGTGAAAGCGATCGCAGCAGTTTACGTCTTTTAGGTACTGTTGGAGAACCGATTAATCCTGAAGCTTGGTCATGGTACTACAATGTAGTGGGAGAAGCTCGTTGCCCTGTAGTAGACACATGGTGGCAAACCGAAACAGGTGGTATTTTGATTGCTCCATTACCCGGAGCGACGGCATTAAAACCAGGTTCAGCGACGTGGCCTTATTTTGGGGTACAGCCTGCACTGGTAGATGGTGAGGGCAATGAACTTGAAGGTGAAGCTGAGGGTAATTTGGTGATCAAGGATTCATGGCCGGGTCAGATGCGAACTATTTGGGGAGATCCTCAGCGCTTCATTGACGCTTATTTCTCTACATTTCCGGGTCGCTACTTTACTGGTGACGGTGCGCGCCGTGATAAAGATGGTTATTACTGGATTACTGGGCGTGTCGATGATGTGCTAAACGTATCTGGACATCGTTTGGGAACTGCTGAAATTGAAAGTGCGTTAGTGGCCCATGAACATGTTGCTGAAGCCGCCGTTGTGGGAATGCCACATGAAATTAAGGGGCAAGGTATTTGTACCTTTGTGACCTTACAGGCAGGCATATCTGAATCTGAAGAATTGCGAGCAGAATTAGTACAATGGGTCCGCAAACAGTTGGGGCCGATAGCAACCCCTGATGCTTTACACTGGGCACCAGCTTTGCCTAAAACCCGTTCAGGGAAAATTATGCGTCGTATTTTACGTAAGATCGCAGCAAATGAACTCGATAGTTTGGGTGATACGTCGACCTTGGCCGAACCCGCAGTGGTTGAACATTTGATTGCAACGGTCTATCCAGATCGTTAAAATTAACTGATGAAAATACCGTCGACAAGGCGGTATTTTTATTTTAATGCTGAGTATTTTAAAGATTGTGATAAAGCATCGAGCTTAATTTTGTTAGGCTACCTATTTGATTTAAAAAATAAAGCAAGGATGAAAAACATGAATGCCGCTGATTTCTCACTTAATACTGATCCAGTTGAAATTGCTCAGCTATTGGCGTCAGAATTTTCAAAAACGGCAGCAGTTCGTGATAAACAGGGGGGCAACCCTAAAACAGAGCGCGATCAACTTCGTGCCAGCGGGCTATTGAGTTTGTCTATTCCTAAACAATATGGAGGAGTCGAGGCAGACTGGGCGACGATTTTTAAGACTATTCAAATTATTGCACAGGCTGATAGTTCACTGGCACATGTTTACGGATTTCATCATTTACTTATTGCTACGGTGCAATTATTTTCCAAACCTGACCAATATGCCCAATGGTTTGAGCAAACAACGCAACAACAATTATTTTGGGGGAATGCGCTAAATCCATTGGATCAGCGCGTTCAAGTTGAACAATTAAGTGAAGACGAATACCTCTTTCATGGAGATAAAAGCTTTTGTTCGGGGTCTATGGATTCAGATATTTTACTTTGTTCAGGTTATTTGAACGATAAATTATTAATTGGTGTAATTCCAAGTCAACGCGAAGGTCTCCATTTTCGAGGTGACTGGAATAATATGGGACAACGCCAAACCGATAGTGGTACGACCCATTTTGAACAGGTTAAAATTTTAAAAGATGAATTATTACTTCATCCAGGGCCATTAAGTACGCCTTTTGCCAGTTTAAGACCATTGATCGCCCAGTTGATATTTGTGCATTTATTTTTGGGAGTGGCAGAGGGCGCTTTTGAAACGGCGAGACAAGCAGTTCAGCATCAAAAAGCATGGTTTAAAGCACCAGTTGAGACCGCTATACAGGATCCGTACATTCAAAAACATTTTGCCGAATTTTATGTTCAGCTTGAAAGTGTTCGGTTGTTGTCGGAAAAAGCAATTAAGCACTTACAACAAGCATGGCAGCAGGGTGAACAATTGACTGCCCAACAACGTGGCGAAGTATCCATTGCAATAGCCACAGCAAAAATAGCAGCAACCCAAACAAGTCTTTTCATTAGCCAAAACATTTTTCAGGTAATGGGTGCACGTGCCACGACTGCTCAACTAAATTTGGATCGGTTTTGGCGAAATGTACGTACTCAGACTTTACACGACCCGATCGATTATAAATATCAGGAAGTCGGGGAGTGGGTGTTAACTGAGAAAGTACCTGAACCAAGTTTTTATTCTTAATTTTCTGAGGAGTTACATAGTAAATTAGTGGAAATATGGAGGGATTGTTGTTTTTATGTTTGTATTGAATGATAATTATTATTGTTAATATTAATATTCAATTGACTTAAAATGCCTTCCTTCGTTCAAACCCCTTTATCACTTGCTATATTTTCACTTCTTCTTTCAAGTATTTCCCCTATAGCGGTTGCAAAAGAAGAATCTTCAGATCAAGAAACTGCTGTACTTCCTTCCATCGTTTTACATGCAGATGAACAAGGGGATAAAACTGAGGGCACTGGAAGTTATAAAGCCAAAACTTCGAAAGGATCTGCTAAATTAACTTTGAGTATTCAGGAAACGCCTCAGTCTGTCAGTGTGATTACACGTGAGCAGATTGAACAAAGAAATTTAAATATTATTGATGATGTTTTAATGGCGACGCCAGGGGTCACGGTAACAAAGCTTGATAGTGAACGGTCTGCATACTATAGCCGTGGTTATTCAATTACCAATCGTCAAATTGATGGGATGCCCATTGGTGATAATAGCCCACGCACAGATAGCTTCTTTTTTGATCGAATTGAGGTTGTAAAAGGTGCAACAGGATTAACGGGTTCTACTGGGAATCCTTCAGCTACCATCAATATGATCCGTAAGCGTCCTAGCAAAGAATTATCAGGATATGCTTCTACCTCATTTAGCCGTTGGGATACGATTCGTAATGAAGAGGATGTTTCTGTACCACTGACACAAGATGGACGTGTACGCAGTCGTGTTATGGCGATGCATGAGCAGGGTGACTCCTATATGGATTATTATTCATTAGAGTCCACAGCAGCAATGGCGATGGTAGAGGCTGATTTTTCAGATCAACTAACAGGAAGCATTGGGTTTCAGTATCAGGATAATCAACCTAAAGGTTCCACTTGGGGTACTGTGCCTTATTGGAATGCAGATGGCAGTTTAGCCAACTTACCACGCAATTTTAGTTTGGCGAATCGCTGGAATACGATTAGTCAGAATGATCGTACTGCGTTTGCCGACTTAAGTTATAAATTTGCAAATGACTGGCTGGTTAAAGCCGCAGCTTCTTATTCTTATTCAAAAAATTTCTGGTTGATGTCTTATGGTGGAAATGGTTTCCCAAAACCTGATGGTACAGGCATAGGGCTGTGGTCAGCAGTTTATCCGACACAAGAATCCAAAAAAACAAATTTAGAATTATATGCTACAGGACCGTTTAAATTATTTAATCGAGAACATGAATTAATTCTGGGAGCAAATGGTTATCAGCGTTCCGATGATATTCCAACAGGTGCTCTTTATGGCAATATCGGTGACCAAGTGACCTGTACAGGAAAGAATGAAACAATCCCTAATAATATTGCTGGATCATGTTTGATTAATAACTGGCAAAGCTGGAATGGTAATGCCACAGCTAAGCCAAATTATACCGTAACACCTGCAAGTAAAGATGCGAAACAACAGAATTATGGTGTTTACAGTACGGTGCGTTTAAGCATTACCGATCCCCTTAAACTGATTGTGGGTGGACGATATAGTGAATACAAAGCAACGAATGGAAGCAAAAGTGATGTAAAAGCAGATGCTTTTACCCCCTATGTCGGACTTACTTATGACATTACGCCTTTAGTGACAGCCTACGCGAGTTATACCGATATTTTTAGTCCAAGTACCAACAAAGATCGGAACAATAGATTTCTTGATCCAGAAACAGGAAAAGCCTATGAAATTGGGGTTAAGACTAATTTGCTGAATGAACAATTATTGGCGACTGCTGCCATATTCCGCTCCGAAAAAGAGAACGTAGCAGTTCGTGATCTGGAGGCGATTAATCAAGGAATTAAAACAGATGATGGTGCCGATCCAATGATGGCATCAGGTGATGGATATAAGGTTGAAGGCTTTGAACTAGAAGCTATTGGCCAAATTACCAAAGGCTGGAATATTAGTGCGGGTTATACATATGTGAATAGTCTGAGCTCTCCACAAGTGAGTGCTTTAACCAACGTGCCGCAAAATCTGGTTAAAGTGTATACTAATCTGAGATTACCTGAAACATGGTGGGATGGTGCAGAAAAACTCAATGTGGGATTCGGTGTAAATTGGCAAAGCGAAGTGAAACGTAAATGGGGGGGCGCACCTAGTAATACCGATGGCTTTATTCGTCAAGACGCCTATTTTCTAGCCAGTGCCAATATCGGTTATGATTTTAGTAAAAACTTAAGTGCCAACTTACAATTTAATAATTTATTTGATGAAAAGTATTATCAGGAAATTGGATTTTATAACGGTGTTTATTGGGGAGAGCCACGCAACGTCACTTTAACGCTAAGAGCAAAATTCTAAGTTAAAATAAAATTAATTGGATTTAACCTACTTTCAATTCAATGAATTAAGCGAGTCAAAATAAAAAGCCCCAAGCCGAGTCTTGGGGCCAATCTTTTTTATATTACGGCGTCTTGCTTGTTTTTATATTATTAATTTAGTGTTGATTAAGCAGATTTAGCAGAGGGTTGTAAGGATTGTTGCTGTTCTAGCTCGCGAACTAAAGGCAGAACTTTTTCCCCAAAATATTCTACTTCTTCAATGAAATGCAGAAAACCTGAAAGAATCAAATCAACACCTACATTTTTTAGAGCCACGATGCGCTCAGCAATTTGTTGGGGAGTTCCGATTAAATTAGTTTTAAAGCCATCGTTATATTGCACCAAATCTTCAAAAGTTGATTTTGCCCAATTGCCTTCACCTTCAGGACTGGCTGCGCCTGCCTGACGGGTTGCATCATCAAAAGCATTAACTGCTTCGATGTTGGCCTGATCAATAATTTCCTGTAACACAGCTTTGGCTTCTTCTTCAGTATCACGGGCGATGATAAACGCATTGACTCCAATTTTAACCTGATGATGATTCGCTTTGGCTTTGGTTCGAATATCATCAATTTGCTTTTGAATTTCCTCTACGGTATTACCATTGGTGAAATACCAATCAGAAACCCGTGAAGCCATATCCCGTGCTGCACGTGAACTACCCCCCTGAAATATTTCAATATGCGGCTTTTGTAGAGGTTTAGGCTTTAAAGTATAATCTTTAAATTGATAGTATTTCCCCTCAAAATTAAATTGATCTGTAGTCCAGATGCCCTTAATGCTACGAATAAACTCTTCAGAACGGGCATAACGTTCGTCATGTTCAGGCCATTCCTCTCCAATCGCATCAAACTCGCCTCTAAACCAACCACTAACAACATTAATGGCAATACGTCCCTGGGTAAGATAATCAATAGTCGCCAACTGCTTAGCCGCGAGTACAGGTTTCCACGGTCCAGGTAAAATCGCGGCAATTACTTTGAGCTTTTCAGTTTTGGCTAAAAGGGCATGACTAAAACTCACCGACTCATGTTGATTTTCTGCGCCATAACCTGCTGTAAAGCGGATCTGAGTTAGCGCATAATCGAAGCCATTGGCTTCGGCGGCCTGCGCCAAACGTACGTTATAGTCGTAGCTCCAGTCCGTACGCTGTTCAATATTACTCACCACAAGTCCACCACTAACATTGGGAACCCAGTAGGCAAACTGAATCGGCTGAGAGGAAAATTGTGTCATCGTCAAACCCTCTAAATGTGTTTTATTCGTCTTAAGCGACGTTGGTTTTTAAACTTTTATTAATTTTATGATGCAAGCGTGATTCGGCTGCATCCAGATTTGGAACCGCCGCAGAAGGCAGAACTTCATCTTGTTCAATTTGTTTGTTAATACCTAAATTCTGATTGGCCTGTTCTGTTTTGGATTTAATCACTTCCGCGCGCTGACCTTTGGCAGGTGCCCATTCCAGAATAGGTAAGGCACGGGCGACTGCTAGGGTGATGCGATCGCGTAATAATTCACTCTTAATGGTATATTCAGGTGTGAAGTCGCGATCTGTGGCATATACACCGATTGGTAACGTTTGTGCCTGAAAAAAGCTGAACAATGGACGCAACTGATGCTCTAATACGAGCGCATGACGATCACTACCACCTGATGCTGCTAAAAGCACAGGTACATCTACCAAAGCAGTTTGTTCAACAAAATCAAAAAAATGTTTAAATAACCCTGTAAATGAAGCACGATAAACGGGTGTTCCGACTATGAGCGCATCTGCCGCTTCAACTTTGGCCAAATCATCCTGAACACGTTGTGGTAATTGATTGCGATAAATTGCTCCCCCTAACAAATGTCCAATTTCACTAAATTTAATAAAATGTATATTGATTGGGGTTGCTTCACCCAGTTCATTTAAAATTTTTTGAACCAGTGCTTCTGTTTTAGAGGGAGTATTTAAACCACCAGAAACTGCAACAATATTTAAAGGATTTAATGAACCATTTGAACTAGACATGAATAAACTCGATAACCTCAATAAAACTGTCTTTATTAATTCCTATTGAGCGGTCTAGGTAAAATAAGGAAATTACCAAAACTTATCTTTTTTAAAGATATATCGACAATGTGTTTATAGATTTTATTTTTTTAAATTTAACTATTTGAATATTATGAATATAATATAAAATCATATATTTATCTAATTTTAAAACTGGATTATATAAAAAACTGCTGAACTTTTTCCTGAACTTAAAATTGGAAAAAATTGACCAAAATTACGTGCCAATACGACATTTAGGCGAAAAATTGGGTAATATGGCATATCCTTAATAGCCAGAGTGTGGTTAGAATAAACTGACCGTGCCAAAGATTTCTCATTTCGCTTATGAATATATTAATCGTTGATGATCATCCGCTATTTCGTCATGCTCTCATTCAAGCTGTACGATATAGTTTTCCGCAAGCACAGATTCATGAGACTGCTGCCGTCAATGAATTTTATGAGCGTTTGGAAAGTGGCGCTGAACCTGATTTAGTGTTACTGGATTTAAACCTGCCAGGAGCATCTGGCTTTTCAGCTTTGGTACATGTGCGGGCGCAGTATCCTTCCATTCCGATTATTGTTGTTTCTGCGCATGAAGAAGCCTCTATCATTCAACGAGCCATTGCACACGGCGCGATGGGTTACATTCCAAAATCTGCGCATCCAAGTCATATTGGTGAAGCGATTCGTCAGGTACTAGAAGGTGAAATTTGGTTACCGCCAAATTTGCCGAATAATGTAAGTTTTGATCCACGGGCTGCCGACGAAACTGAACTGGCTGAACGTATTCAATCGCTGACACCGCAACAGTTTCGTGTCTTAATGATGGTGGCTGAAGGCTTGTTAAATAAACAAATCGCGTATGAGTTGGATGTTTCAGAAGCGACTATTAAAGCCCATGTTACCGCAATTTTCAGAAAGTTAGGTGTACAAAACCGTACACAAGCAGTTCTTGCGATTAATGCATTAAATATTGAAGAAAAGCGAAAATAAAATAGACAAAAGATATTTATTTTCATGATTAGGATCTCCAGCGAGATCCTTTTTTGTGCTTGGAAAATACAGAGATGATCGTTTAGTCATGTACTTGCAATAATGATAAATGCATCACACTTATTAATATTAAATTAAGTAATTCAATTAAAAAAGAAAATAAAAAGAAGTCGTTGGCGCGTTTTTTGCTAAATCCATCTTAGTCATCATTTAAATAGTAATTACAAAAGGGGCGGGCACGAGAGGCCTGGGGGGATGCGTGTGAAGAATAATCAATTGAAATATGCAATGATTGCAATACTGGGGATGATTATATCCACCCAGCGAGTTTGGGCAGAAACTGCACCATATATGACCGACATGAGTACAATTAGCGCAGGAAATACAGCATGGATGCTCACCTCAACTGCGCTAGTATTGTTGATGACCATTCCAGGAATTGCCTTATTTTATGCAGGAATGGTACGTAAAAAGAACGTATTGGCGACTTCCTTGCAAAGTTTAATCATCGTGTGCATTTCTACTATTTTATGGGTGGTAATTGGTTATAGTCTGGCTTTTACACCTAACTCACCGTTTATTGGTGGACTCGATCGCGTCATGTTAAATGGCGTTGATTTTAATGTATTACAACAAAAGCTTTCTGTAAGTCATATTGCTCCTAGTATTCCAGAGAGTGTCTGGGTCATGTTTCAGCTGACCTTTGCCATTATTACCCCTGCTTTAATTACAGGGGCATTTGCTGAGCGGATGCGTTTTTCAGCCATGTTGCTGTTTATGGTGTTTTGGATTTTATTGGTATACGTTCCTGTCGCACATTGGGTGTGGGAGCCAGGTGGTTGGTTGGCTCAATTAGGTGCGCTGGACTTTGCAGGTGGTACCGTCGTGCATATTAATGCGGGGGCCGCGGGATTGGTTTGTGCCTATATGTTAGGTAAGCGTCGTGGTTATGGTCGTGAACCGTTTATTCCAAATAATCTGATGTATACCTTTATTGGAGCATCCTTGCTGTGGATTGGCTGGTTTGGTTTTAATGCCGGTTCAGCAGGTGCCGCCGATGGTCGTGCAGGTATGGCGATGCTGGTTACTCAGATTGCAACAGCCGCAGGGGCATTAACATGGTGTCTGGTTGAATATTTAGCCCGCCAAAAAGTAACTTTATTAGGTGCTTGTTCAGGAGCAGTCGCAGGTTTGGTTGCTATTACGCCCGCTTCTGGTTTTGTCGGAGTGAGCGGTGCATTGATGATTGGTTTATTGGCTGGAGTTTGCTGTTATTGGGGTGCAACGGGCTTGAAGCGATTGCTCAAAGCAGATGACTCACTAGATGTATTTGGAATTCATGGTGTGGGTGGGATCGTTGGGGCAATTCTAACCGGTGTATTTGCTCAAAAAACCTTATCAGGTGCTGAAGCGAGTGTCATGACTCAAACGATTGGTGCCGTAGTCACCTTTATTTATAGTGCATTTATTTCATTTGTAATTTTATTCATTCTCGACAAAATCGTCGGTCTCAGAGTGAATGAAGAACAAGAACAACTTGGATTGGATCTGGCTCAACATGGAGAACACATTCCTTAAAAGAGAATGCGGGCCATACAAATGTCCTGTGAAAAAAACCACAGGCATTGTTGTTTAAATCAATCAGGAGTTTGGACATGAAAACCATTTATACAGATGATCCATTAGTCAATAATGAATTATTTACCTTAGCAACACAGCTTTATGTGCGTTTACGCCGTGAAACTGGGAGAGTGGTTGATGCCGTTTATATGGCACAAAATGATGCCTATGCACATGAAATTATGCATCTGGCTGCATCGGTTGATGATCGTGAACTAAAAAATCTGGCAGAAAAATTAAACAAGATTTTAAATGGTGCTGCTACCCAAGCTTTAACAAAGAGTCTGAATAACGAAACTAAGACTTCTGGGTTAAGAAGCAGCAGTGCGGAATTACAGGCCGAACTGCAACAAGAGGAAGTACCACATCATTATATTGGTGCATTACGTTAAGATAGGTCTGTACGAGTATAACGATGAAAACACACGTGCAGATATATAACACGATCTAAACCAGCCGTTGAGAACTGGTTTAGATCTTTACACTTATGCAAGACAATCTTGTTTCAGAGTAACACTGTCACAGTACAAAGGATTAAGTGCGCATTGTAAATCATCAATTTGCTCCTGAGTCACATAGCCTTTTTGTTTTAAATAATCGGCGACACGGTCATCACGCAAACTCAAAAATGCCGCATCATAAACGCTCAAATCAACAAATAGCGCGGCTGTTTCCAAACTATTAAAACGGTCAAGAAAAATATCATCACCGTACATTAAAAAGATGTGATCTAGGTCAGCACTCGCTTCTACATCTAAACGTTGTGCTAACTGCTGTGGTGGAGTTTTAATGAACAGTAAGTCAGAGAGTTCATCGAATTGGGTGGTATCGAGTACATCCGCATTATTTTTTACACGACCTAACCATGCCTTAAATACCAAAACGGCTCCACCCCGCAGAAGCATGCTCCAAATTTGATGACGTGTGGCATGATCAAGAGTGGCCGTTTCAGTCTCAAGTATCTCAAGCAGCTTATTTTCCTGTTGGGCCAACTTGTCAAATAAACCTAAACCATGTGGATGATAAGCAGCGGGTGCAAATACATCAAAATGAAGCTCATTGAAGACATTTAATGCCAAGGGTACAGCACTACGATAAATGGTGTCTAAGGCTTGTACATGAGTTGGATTCAATTTGCTATGGTTAAATAAATTTTGCCAGTCAATGTCAGGGAGGATGGCATTGGCACTATATTCACGATAAAACTGAAGTGATTTATGTTGACCGTGAGGAACAGCCTCTGAAATGTTCATGATCGTTATCCTTTAAAAATAATTCTGTCAATTTCCATTGTGTTTGGGTCAGCCAAAATAGTGACGGTCTTGCTCCATCAAGAAATCGACTTTTACTGTTCTTTTTATGAAGTATTCAGAAAGCAAGGTGTATTAGACTAAAGTTCTATATTGTACTTATATCTTTAATTTATTATAAAAAACAATTAATTATTTAATTGTAACTAACTGTGCAAAAAATTTCTTACAATTTGGTGAGTCTTTGCCATAGTGAATTAAAAATTGAAAACTTTCGTCAATCAAGTCATAGCAAAAAGTGCTCTTTCTGAGCACTTTCGCCTACTAGTCAAAATAAAACGCCAAGTTTCATATTTAAATGTAAACTTAAACTGAAAAATGTATCTATTTCACCTTCACTTAAGAAGATGAATGGATTTTTAGACCTGATAACCAAGCACGTAATCCAGCGGGTTTCAGTGGTTTTTTCAACAATACGATATTCATTTCTTTTAAACGCTGAGGTAATTCAGGATCTGAATCTGCGGTGATTAATGCCACAGGAATTGCAGCAGGGCGATGGGCCAATATGAAATCGAGCCCAAGTTGATCCTGATTTAAATGCTGATCAATCAGCCAAACTTGAATATCCTCAGTTTGGATCATTTTCAGGGCCTGTTCAGGTTCGGTTGCTTTGAATACATCATAGCCCCATTTGGATAATAAAGCCGCCATACCTTCCAAAATGGTTTCATCATTATCCAGACACAATACCCGATAGCCTGTCGCCACCATTGCGATATTCTGTTGTGTGGTAATTACTGTCTTTTGTGGAGCAGGAACAGTCGGAACTTCAATCATAAAACATGAGCCTTTGCCTAGCTCAGAATACACTTCCACAGGATAGTCCAGCAGACTGGTCATTCGTTGCACGATAGCTAAGCCTAAACCCAGCCCTTGCTCACCCCAAGGTGAAGTGTGTCCACAACGTTCAAACTCCTGAAAAAGCTTAATGCGCTGTTCTTCTGAAATTCCTGGGCCTGTATCCCATACGCCTATGCGTATGTGCTGCGGTTTTTTTGCACAGCGTAACACCCCCACCACTACACGACCAGATGCAGTATAGCGCAATGCATTACTGACAAAGTTTTGAATAATACGACGTATCCATTGAGGATCAGTATCAATCCAGAATTGTGCATCATGCACTTTAAGCTGAATATTACGTTGCGCAGCAATCGATTTAAACTGCAATGAAAGGTCACTCAGCAAATCATGCAATGGATAAGCTTGTCGTTTCGGTTGTAATGAACCACCTTCCAAACGGGCAATGTCGAGCAGGGCAGACAACATACTTTCAGCCCCATAGAGTGCGCGATCAAGTTGTTGTAGGGTTTGGCGTTCCTGTTCGCTATGCACACTTTGTTCAAGTACGGTACTAAACAGTCGAGCCGCATGCATGGGTTGTAATAAATCATGACTGGCTGCAGCAATGAATCGACTTTTAGACATATTGGCTTTGTCTGCTTGTTCCCGTGCCAATTGCTGTTCGGTTAATGCATCTGCCAACTGCTGAGTTCGATCCATCACTCGTGCTTCCAGCATGGCTTCATTTTCACGGAACGCCGTAATATCAGCAAAAGTCGTAACAAAACCTCCACCCTCGATGGGATTACCACGCATCTGAATCACACGACCGTCTTTACGAATACGTTCAAATTCATGAGCGCTACCGACCTGCATCCAATGAATACGCTTGCGGACGTGTTCTTCAACTGAACCGGGGCCGCATTCGCCGCGTTCAGCATTGTAACGAATTAGATCGGCAATCGGACAGCCGACATAGACCAGATCTTTGGGATAATCAAATAGTTTCAGATACTGATTATTCCATGCTACCAGGCACATATTTTCATCGACGACACTCACGCCTTGTGTCATATGATCAATCATGGTCATGAGCAGGTTTTGATTAAAACGTTGCCATTGAGAAGCTTGATCCAGAATATTAGCAACTTGTCCCAAAGCCAGACCATTGTTGACCATGGCAGTGGTCAGCAAGGTTCGTGCAGAAGCTGCACCGATGGTTCCAGCCAAGTATTGTTCTGTAAAACGCCACCACATACCATTGGCAAAACTATGTTCGTTTAATAAAACGTTGTTTTGATTGCTAAATTGTTCAAAGGCTTGTTGTGTTGGTCGATCCCCAGTAATGCGCTTGGCCAGTGTAATCAAATCACCCACTCGGAGTCGTGCTGCATCGTGATGCAGATAATTCATATCTGTCGAAGTCTGGTGAGCAGGCAGGGGTTTGGTTTCATAATAAAAGAAACTTTCGGCCTGAATTTGTTCTGCAACGCTCGGACGATAAATACGTGAAATCCAGACATATAAAATAATATTTAGACCAAGCGCCCAAATTACACCATGCGTCAATGGAGCAAAAGATTCAAAACCCAAGAGTGCTTCTGGACGTAACCAGCTGATCCCCAAAGGGCCTGAAGTCAAAAAATGATAGGAAAAATCCTGATATTGATCAGGCAGGCTTCTTAAAATTGTAGGCAGTAATAGTGTGTACATCCACATTAAAAAGCCAACAACCAGTCCCGCATAAACGCCTTGACGACTGCCCCCACGCCAGTACAATCCTCCAATCAGGGCAGGTGCAAACTGGGCCACGGCACTAAAGGCCAGTAAACCGAAAACTGAAAGTTGGTCAATGTCATTGAAAAAATGAAAGAATAAAAAACCCAGAAGCATGACTGCTAGAATGCAAATGCGACGGGTAAATTTTAACATTTGTGGTAAGCGAGTATCGTGGCGCGAAATCAGGTTAAAGCGCCATAAGGCTGGCATGATTAAGTCATTACTCAGCATAATCGACAGTGCGACAGAAGACACCAGCAACATACCAGTAGAAGCGGAAAAACCACCCAGAAAAGCCAATAATGTGAGCCATTCCTGATTATAACTAAGCGGTAAAGACAGCACGGCTACATCAGGAATAGTCAAAAATTGTGGAGCCGCATGTAGGGCCCAACTGGCGATTGGAATAATTGCCAAAGTGGTTAAAATCAAATACGCGGCAAACCAGCGTCGTGCGCCACGAATATGTTTTTCATCCCGCAACTCCACTACAGCCACATGAAACTGACGAGGCAGGCAAATGATTGCCAAACCTGCGAGCAAAGTTTGTATCCAGAAAGTTTCAGGGACACCAAATAACTGAACTTCGTGGAAAGTTTTGGCAATATCATGGCTGATTTGGAGGACGTTGGTTGGGGTTTCAAAAATAAAAAACAGCGCAACACAAATCAGTGCAGAGAGTTTAACAAAAGATTCAAACGCAACTGCCAGCATTAAACCGCCATGTTGTTCCGTATTGGCGATTTGGCGTGTACCGAACATCATGGCCAGTATCGCCAACACCCCTGTCATCAACAGGACGCTATTGGTGGTCGTATTTAAGTGCGGTCCTTGATCTAGCACCACTGAAGCACTCAGTGCAATAGCACGTAATTGTAGGGCGAGATAGGGGATGATAGCGATCACTGCAAGAATAGTAACCAGTGATGCTAAAGTGCCACTTTTGCCATAGCGTGCTGCAATAAAGTCGGCAATAGAGGAAATCGCATGATGGCGGCGTACTCGACCCAAACGTCGCCAAATGTCATACCCAAACCAGATAAATAATAATGGGCCTAAGTAAATCGGCAGGAAAATAATACCTTCCCGAACAGCAGCACCTGTCGCTCCATAAAAAGTCCAGGATGAACAATAAACCCCTAAAGTTAGGCTGAACAACAGCATTCGCCCGCGTGTACTCAGACGACTGGCATGCTTTTCACCAAAAAAAGCACAGAGGAATAAGACTAAAATATAAAGGGCCAATACCCCAATAATAAGCCAGCTGTTCATAGCACCTAAACTGTTTAACGCTTGGCCTATCATACCTTAAGCTAAACTAAAGCTTCTCATTTTGTATAAAATTTAGCGACCAAAGTCTAAGTTACGAACCTTATACAAGCTTGTTAATTTAGTAGCGTAAAGAAAAAGGATTAAAAAGCGCCCATCGATGGCCGCTGTAAAAGGAGTAGTTTATGGATGACGTTCAGGTAGAGCGAATTCTACAAAATCCAAAATTTAAAAAAATGGTTAGCAAGAAAGCGACATTAAGTTGGACACTCACAGGAATTATGTTGTTTGTTTATGTCGGATTCATGCTACTCGTTGGATACAACAAAGAATTTTTAATGAGTTCATTTAGCGGTGGTGTGACAACTTGGGGAATTCCTTTAGGTTTAGGCATTATCGTATTATCTTTTGTGTTATGCGCCGTGTATTCCTATATTGCCAATAATACGCTCGATCAACTAAATGAAGATGCGTTAAAAGAAGTTGAGGCCATTGCTCACGAGAAAGGATTACACTAATGATGAAATGGAATTCATTTAAGGCCCAAGCCATTATGGCAGTCACTGCGATGTTATCCACAGTCGCAATGGCAAGTCCTGATCTGGGTCAGGCGCAGCAGCAAGCCACTAACTGGCATGCCATCATTATGTTTGTGATCTTTGTGGGCGGAACCTTGTTCATTACCAAATGGGCAGCTAAACAAACCACAAATACCAAAGATTTCTATACTGCAGGTGGGGGCATTTCTGGTTTTCAGAATGGCCTGGCGATTGCGGGGGACTACATGTCTGCCGCATCTTTCCTCGGTATTTCCGCGATGGTATTTAGCTCGGGTTTTGACGGTTTACTTTATTCACTCGGTTTTATGGTGGGTTGGCCAATCGTTTTATTCCTGATCGCAGAACGTTTGCGTAATCTGGGTAAATATAACCTGTCCGATGTAGTGTCATTCCGTCTGGAAGAAAAACCAGTGCGTACTTTGGCTGCGTTTAGCTCACTAGTGGTTGTTGCATTCTATCTGATTGCACAAATGGTGGGTGCAGGGCAGTTGATCAAACTGTTGTTTGGTTTGAACTATAATATCGCAGTGGTAATTGTAGGCTTGCTCATGATGGCTTACGTGATCTTTGGCGGCATGTTGGCAACCACATGGGTACAGATCATTAAAGCAGTACTTTTACTTTCTGGTGCAACTTTCATGGCCTTTATGGTTATGAAAGCAGTGGGCTTTAGCTTCAGCAATATG
This sequence comes from Acinetobacter sp. S54, assembly GCF_016624945.1. GTDB lineage: Bacteria > Pseudomonadota > Gammaproteobacteria > Pseudomonadales > Moraxellaceae > Acinetobacter. The sequence continues at coordinate 172,700 of NZ_JACVUI010000001.1, forward strand.
TTTAACCAAGCAATTGATGTCTATTCGACTGTACGTCATATTAGCTTTGAAGATGCGGCTAAAATCATGGGGCCAGGTAGTTTGGCATCCAATCCGATTGATGCGCTTTCTCTAGGCTTGGCCTTAATGTTTGGTACAGCAGGTTTGCCACATATTTTGATGCGTTTCTTTACTGTAAAAGATGCTAAAGAAGCTCGTAAATCAGTTGTGGTTGCGACAGGTTTTATTGGTTACTTCTACTTGCTTACTTTCATTATTGGTTTTGGTGCAATTCTATTCGTATCAAACAATCCACAATTTCTTGATGTTGCTAAAGCAGCAGTTACAGGTAAATTAGAGCTTTTAGGTGGTAACAACATGGCTGCGGTGCATTTAAGTGATGCATTGGGCGGTGACTTGTTCATGGGCTTTATTTCAGCGGTGGCTTTTGCAACGATTCTTGCGGTGGTGGCTGGTTTAACCTTGTCTGGCGCATCTGCGATTTCACATGACTTGTATGCCAACGTATTTAGAAAAGGTCAAACTACACCTGAGTCTGAATTACGCATGTCTAAAATTGCAACAATGGGACTTGCTATATTTGCGATGATTTTAGGCATCTTGTTTGAAAAGCAAAACGTGGCATTCATGGTCGGTTTGGCTTTCTCGGTTGCGTGTTGTGCCAACTTCCCAGTCCTCGTATTGTCGATGTTCTGGAAAGGCTTAACTACACGTGGTGCAGTCATCGGTGGTGTAGTAGGTCTAACAACTGCTGTGGTACTTATTATTCTGTCTAAGGCAGTGTGGGTCGATACGTTAAAGATCTCTGATACACCAATTAATCCATTCAACGGCCCTGCAATCTTCGCAATGCCATTGTCATTCCTGTGCTGCTGGTTCTTCTCTATTACGGATAACTCAGCACGTGCTCAAGCAGAACGTAAAGCATTTGATGCACAATATGTTCGCTCAATGACAGGGGTCGGGATCTCTGGTGCTTCAGATCACTAATATCTGATCAATAAGTCAAACCTAAAAAGACTGCCTTTTAAGGCAGTCTTTTTATTTTCTAATCAATGAAAGCTGACATTATGCCGATATATTTTAGGGCATCTTATTTCTTGGTATAAACTTGGCCATTGATTTGCATTTTCCATTGACCATTTTCCTTGTAGGGCGCATGGTCAACTTTAAAGCCTTTGCTGAGTTCGCCTTGTCCAATTTCAAAGCTATTATCATTAAATTCGGTAATGGTCGCTTTAATATCAGAATGTGCTGTCAAGCTGACTTCACTCTCTGGGGTTTTCTGATCTTGATGTTCATTATGTTTATAAGTCACTTGACCGTTCTTTTCTATTTTTAAGGTATCGGTGCTACTTTGCCAATCGCCAATATAGTCAGGATGTTGTTCCAGCATAGGGTTGGTTTTACCACAAGCTGTCAAAACAAACGCCAAACTTAGAGTGAAAAATAGTGAAGCGCGTTTCATTTGTTATCACCTTATTGAATTATTTCAAAATATTATGCGATATTAGGCTGTAACAAGTTGCAGTATTTTGAGCATTTTCTGTGAAATACTTTTTACATAGACACTCTTTACTTTATGCCATAAGCCAAGCGAAGATGAGCTGAAAATGAAGAACTTGAAGCAATTTTTTTGTTAAAAAACAACAATACTGGACATAAAATGCAGACATTGAAAGAATTCTGGCAAGGCTTTCGCTTATTGCCTTCAGCATGGTTGTTACTCGTGCAGTTGTTTATTTTAATTCTTTCATCCTTAACCAATAATAGTCATTTATCTTATCGTGCCATTAGCTGGGTGCTTGGAGCATTAGCGTTACTGATTATCGCAAAAGTCATTCGACAGTCACCTGCTTTTACCGCATTGGGGTTGTTATTTGTGAGTGGCGCTTTCGTATTCTCTTTTCTGCTTTTATTAGGCTATCGTGAGCCATTTATACAAATTATGGCGCATGGTTTTGAAAGTCTGGCTTACTTCTATGCAGCGTATGGTCTTTTGCGTTATATGTTTGCTGATCGTTATCTGACCAAAGATGAGCTGTTTGCTGCAGGAGCTGTATTTACTTTGCTCGCCTGGGGGTTCGCATTTCTCTATAATATTTGTCAGTTGATTATGCCAACCAGTTTTATTAAGGCTGATTATACGGGTTTAAAAAGCTGGCTAGATTTATTGTTTTTAAGTTTTAGTCTGCAATCTGCAACGGGCCTTTCAGATATTGTTCCTTCTGGTGCAGCAGCGCGAGTGATTGCCATTATTCAGATGTTTGGTGGCGTCATGTATTTGGCCGTTATTGTTTCGCGTCTGATTGCGCTTCAGTATATTCGACATATGCCAAAACAATCCGAGCATAAAGATCAATAAAATTCTGTTACAGCTCTACAACGTTCTTTATGGAAACTCTCCATAAAATATAAAAGTTAAGAGTCAAGTTGCTGTTCTTTAAAGATAAGCATGCTCTTATACATGTTTCACTTTTTGTGTTGTCTTGTGTGATTGTGATGATCACGTCTTTATTAAAAATAATCTGGGGGATGTATGCCTTCCAAAACGTCATCTTGGATGAGTAATATCAATCCAAATGTGTTTTTTAGTACACTTGCAATCATTGCGATTTTTCTCGCAATTGTTATTGTTACGCCTAATTCATTTGAGTTATTGACTCAACAGCTTAAAGACTGGATTACCGAATCGTTTAGCTGGTTTTATGTATTATCCGTTGCTCTTTTTTTGATTTTATTGATTGTGATTGCCTGTTCATCTAGCGGTAAAATTAAATTAGGCCCTGATCATAGTCAGCCTGAATATAGTAATAGCTCTTGGTTCGCCATGCTATTTACAGCAGGAATGGGGATAGGTTTAATGTTTTTTGGGGTTGCAGAACCGATCATGCATTATGTCACGCCCCCGACAGGAGAGCCGGAAACGATTCTTGCCGCGCAGCAAGCAATGCGTGTTACCTTTTTCCATTGGGGCCTACATGCGTGGGGAATCTACGCTATCGTGGCTTTATCACTGGCTTACTTTGCCTATCGGCATAATCTACCTTTAAAAATTCGCTCCTCACTTTATCCGTTGATTGGCAAGAAAATTTATGGGCCAGCAGGGGATGCAGTAGATACTTTTGCAACAATTGGAACCATTTTTGGAGTTGCCACAACGCTTGGTTTCGGCGTCACTCAAATCGGTTCAGGGTTAAACTATTTATTTGGTTTAGAGACAACCGCAATCTCACAGGTGATCCTGATTATTGTGGTCAGTGCGATGGCTGGACTGTCTGTTGGATTGGGACTGGATAAAGGGATTAAACGTCTCGCCGAACTTAATCTGGTTCTGGCTTTGATTTTATTAATGTTTGTGTTTTTTGCCAGCTCAACGATTTACCTCCTTCAAACCACCATTCAAAATGCAGGGCAATATGTTTCTAACCTGTTTGATATGACCTTTAATCTTTATGCCTATCAACCTACAGGCTGGATTGGTGGCTGGACGATTATGTATTGGGCATGGTGGATTTCTTGGTCTCCATTTGTCGGTATGTTTATTGCTCGGGTTTCTAAAGGGCGAACCATTCGTGAATTTATCATCGGTGTTTTATTTATTCCGACTGGGTTTACTCTAATCTGGATGGGGTTCATGGGCAATGCCGGATTGTATAGTGTAATTCATCAAGGAAATACAGGATTACTTGGAGCTATTCAGGGTGATTCATCCGTTGCATTATTCGCGTTTCTGGGAACCTTACCTTTGTCTGGGGTAATGAGTTTACTGGCAACCATTTTGGTCATGCTATTTTTTGTCACTTCTGCGGATTCAGGGGCGTTAGTTGTGGATTATCTAACGGCTAAATCTGAAAACTCATCGGTATGGCAACGTTTGTTCTGGATTGTGGTTATGGCTGCACTTGCAATTATTTTATTGCTGGCAGGTGGCCTAACCGCATTACAGTCTGCAACGATTATGAGTGCATTGCCATTTACCGTGATTATGCTTTTAATTTGTTGGGGCTTGGTTAAGGCATTGAGGATTGATAGTACCAAAATGCAGGCCATTCAAGAGGCAAGAACTACGCCACGTGCCATTCAGAATCCAAGAAGTTGGCAGCAACGCCTCGGTTTAATTATGCATTATCCGCATAATAAGCAGGAAGTAGATGACTATATTCAGAACACTGTTAAGAAAGCATTTGAAAGTATTCAAAAAGAATTTAAACGTCGACATTTAACTGCAAAAATTGAAGATACTGAAAATGGTCTGGTACTTAAAGTCGATCATCATGATGAAATTAATTTTATTTATAATGTGGTTTCACGTGAAACAGTTCCTCCAAGTTTTATGGTGGATAATCTTGATGCACAAGAGATTGATGAGTATTTTCAGGCTGAAGTTTTCTTACGTGAAGGTGGGCAAAACTATGATGTTATGGACTGGACACAGGAAGATCTAATCCAGGATATTATTGACCAGTATGAACGTCACCTTTATTTCTTAAATGTGATGAGAACCAACTAAAATGAAAAGAGGACTCATATAGAGTCCTCTTTTTTTATTAAAATTCAGTTTACTTAGAAACGAACTTTTGCATTTAAACCGATAGTTTGAGTGTCAAGGTCAGAACCTTTCACATCAGCTTTCAGATAAGATGCACCTACAGCAACTGCTGGAGTAATGAAGTAATTTACATGACCACCCCAAGCTTGTTTAAAGCGACCAAGGTCATCACCTTTGATGTTTGCTTCGCCATCGTTACCGATAAATGTAGCACCCACACTGAGTTTTGGTGTCAAGTAAAGATCAGATTTTAAACCGTATTGGTTTTCTTGACCAAATGCACCTGCAACTTCAAAACCAACAGCCATATTGGTGCCATCAATAGGGCCAACATATTTAGCACGTGCAGTAATTGCGTCTTGGTCATCCTGAATAGCCGCAGTTTGATTTACTGCAGAATAGATCCCATTATTCATGATACCAAAAGTGTCTAAAGAGAACTGGTCAGCAACACTGGTGTAACCCACTGCCATTAAAAAGTTAGGTAGCAACATTGCACCCACTTCTAATGCATAACGGTCACCGTGGTCATCACGAGAAATAGCATTTTTACCATCAGCATCTGTGTGGTTATATGATGCGCTTGCATAGACAGGAACATAAGGTGTTGGAAGATAAGCTTCACCTTTTGCACCATAGGTACCAATATTGTAATTAATACCGTCTTTCTCATCGTATTGCTGATAGCTATAACCAAGAGAAACGCTAGACGCTTGATTTAAAAATGCTGCTTCTGCTAAAGGGCCTTTAGATGCATCAACATCCTTAAAATAGAATGTACCGTTAAGGTCACCTGTAAAGTTTTTATCATTTGCCGTTGTATCTACGAATTCAGATTGTCCCTGAACTTCAACTTGATACGCTTGTGCACCGGTCATGGCTAAAAGTAAAGCAGTGGCTAAACCGAGTTTTTTCATAATAGATTCCAGCATTAACAAGAAAATTAAGCTGCCGTCATTGTATTGTAACAAATTATGAAGTCAATGATAGAAAGGACGGTCACTGATTGCCGCTCAAGAGCATTTAAGTGCTTGATTAAAAAGTGGTCATTTAGAATAAAAGTTGTCAACCTACAAAAAGTACATTCTTTACAATTAGCTATCCTATAAAAAACTGAACTAGAATTTGGATTAAGAATAAAAAATAGACAGTTTTTTAATTGTAAAAACTGATCAATTTATTTGAAATTATTGTTAAAAACTTTCATTAATTTGTATTTCTAAACCAAATTTTTGTGACTTTAAATAAATTTAAACAATAAAAAGTTAATTGTGTCACATATTGGAAATAATAAAATGCAGCATAAGGGGGTTAAACGTATAAAACAGTTAAAAAATTAACATTCAAATTAAATAAGTGTGATGGCCTCTGTAAAGAATGGTAAAAATCATGGAAAAAACATACTATTTTGCGTAAATGCGCTTTACATCTAGCAAATTTATTTAGATAATATCATTATTGAATCTTGACTATTTTGCTTGGATTTGGTCTATAGATTCTCCACTGAAATTGTTTTTAAAGTTTTAACTTTTATATGCCCAGCTTTCCCCAAGGCTGGGCTTTTTTTATGAGATAAATCAATTTTTAGGAGTTATAAATAGCTCGCCATTAAAATTTAAGATAAAAAAAACCCAACCGATAAGAGAGTGGTTGGGCCGAAAAGGATATTAGTAGGGAAGCACATCCGAAGGATATTGCTTAATCTATAAAAGAAGAATAACTCCTGAATATGTGTTAATTATGAATTTAGACTTTTAATCTGTAAAATTGATTATTTTAATTTTTTTAATTGATTTGTTAGATAGTGTCTGGGTTTTTCGTGTTTGAATTGGATTGCTGCACGCTTAGAAGACATTTAAACACAAGTAATTTAAAATATACGGTTTACTTACTGGAATTATTATTTGAAAAATCAATAAATTAAAGCGATGTGTTCATCATTAACCTTGTATTAGGTATTAGGCAGTTTTTAAGCTAATATAATCAATTAGATCGAAAATAATACAGTTGATATATGGATCCGGACACAGGCGTGGGGAGTCGTACCTAAATATGCAAAAGTTAGGTTTGAGGTCTATTCGTCAGCGCTTATTTCTTTTTATGACGATGATTATCTTGTCATTACTGTGTATTTGTTTTCCTTTGATTATTAATAGCTATCAAGCATTTCAGTCTGCTCAACAAGATTTAATTGGGATTCAATCTTTAAAATTATTGGCCCATACCGCCAATGAAATCTCAAGAGAGAGGGCTTTTGCGAATAAATTGATGTCGAGTTCCTATGCCAAGCAAGACTTTTATCGAAAAGCATTAGAGCAATATCGACAAGGTGTAGACCAAAATATTCGTGAAAATGTGGCTTTGCTGGAAGTCATTGGTCAAAATCAGGTTGCGGTTCAGTTGCAGCAAGACATGATACATGATTTAAAAATAGCACGTGATTTGGTCGATGATTATGCAGCACTTCCAGATATTTCACGTACATCAGTGCAATATGATCATGCTGTTCTGGCCATGTTTGCTGCTTGGGACAGTTACCGTGAAATTTTACGGGCATTTGTGATTCAAAGAAACAGTGTAGATAATCAGCTTTCTGACTATATCACCATGATTTTATTGCTGTCAGATTTGCGCGATCAAGCGGGCAGAGTGGCTTCTAATATTATTGCGCCTGTCAGTTTTAGTGAGCAAATTCCGGATATGAATCGAGCGCGTTCACTTCAGACGCAGTATCAGGCATTGTATCTTTGGAATTTGATCGATACTTTACAACCGCAATATGCCAAAACTCCAGAATATGAAAAACTCCATGATCAACTGAAGCATGAGTTTTTAGAGCAAGGCGTGGCTTTAGTCTCCGAGCTTTTAGATGAAAGTCGTCGTCATGAAGCTTATTCAATGACTGGTACCCAATTAACAGAGCGTATCGTCAATAAATTTACGCCCGTGGTCAATTTACAAAAATATCTTTTGGACGTCAGTGTAGATGTTGCCGAAAACCGTAAGGAAAAAGCTGAGCGCCAGTTTATTCTGACTTTATTATTGTCACTTGTATCTGTTGTCGTCGCATTATTTACCATGAGTTTTGCGCAAAGACGTATTATTCATCCATTGATTCAAGCCCAAGAACAAATTCTTGAACTTTCAGATGGAGTTGTCGAGAGTTCGAGTGATCATCAGGGAAAAAAAGACGAATTTGCTTTGTTATTTAGTGCAATTAAAAAATTAAAGCGTATGTTACAGCAGCGTGATGCATTGGAGTTTCAGCTGCGCAATATTGCCAATACGGATGCTCTAACTGGCGTGTCTAATCGTTTGGCGCTGGATGATTATTTAACGATTTTAGCCCAGCATCCGCAGACTTTATCGCAACTTTGCCTGATGATTATTGATATTGATAATTTTAAGCGGGTTAATGACGAACATGGCCATATGGTTGGGGATCAGGTGATTCAACTGGTGGCAGAAGAATTAAAAATTTCTGTACGGAGTTCAGATCTGATTGTTCGTTATGGGGGGGATGAGTTTTTGGTTTTAATGGAAGATGTTGAATTAGAACAGGCTTTGACATTGGCCGAAAATATTAGATTTAAATTAAATCAAAAGAAAATTTCTGTTTCTGACTTTGAAGTGCCGATACAGATATCGCTCAGCATTGGGGTTACTGTGGGAGCTGATAATTGGTTGGCTTTATTCCAAAAAGCCGATCAGGCTTTGCTCAGAGCAAAGGCCAAAGGAAAAAATGTGGTAGAGGGTACATAAGAATATGGGAAATGCTAAAACATTTTTACTAGAAATGTTTTAGAGTAAGTCCATGATTTAATGTTGAGGCTGTTGTGAAAGAAATTTGTTAAATATCCAGTAACCGAGTATGCCCATCGAAAGACATAAAAAATAAGGCAAAAGGCTATACAGTATAATGGTCTTTAAGGGCATCTTGAATAAAGTTGCACTCGTAGCGATTAATAGACAAAAAAGAAGTGATACAACGCTTGCATGAATATATTTTACTTCAGGCGCTTTAAGCGTAAAAATGTATCCTAAAATTGTTAAACCTAAATATGATAATAGTTCGATAGCAGTATTAAGCTGATCTTGTTCAAAGAGTTGAGTCAGTTTTAATATTAAAAAAATAATAAATAGAAGAAGAAACCAGATAAAGCTATATTTTAAACACGATCTTAAATAATCCAATAACATGAAAGAATCCCTTTAAAAAATAATATGAAAAGTAATTCTTAATTAAAATTATTGATAATAGAAATCATATGCTTTCAAATTTAATTAAACAAGATATTTAGAGAAAGCTAATTTTAAAATGAAGACAACTTTATATTCGTAACACGAATTGAGCCAATTCTATAGCTCAATCCTTGAATACTAAATATTTTGATCGATTAAGTTTATTTCAACATTGGCTTTAAAAAACGCCCTGTATGTGAAATTTCAACTTCAGCGACTTGTTCTGGTGTACCCTCAGCAATAATCTGACCACCACCAGAACCTCCTTCAGGACCCAGATCGATAATCCAGTCGGCAGTTTTAATCACATCCAGATTATGCTCAATCACTACAATGGTATTACCCTTGTTGCGTAGCTCATGCAAGATGTCCAGAAGCTTGGCAATATCATGGAAATGTAACCCTGTGGTGGGTTCATCCAACACATATAAGGTTTTACCTGTATCGCGTTTAGCCAGTTCGCGTGCCAGCTTGACACGCTGTGCTTCACCGCCTGAAAGCGTGGTAGCAGCTTGACCTAAACGAATATAACCTAATCCAACTTGGGTCAATGTTTCCAAACGACGATGAATCACAGGAATTGCATTAAAAAATTCTGCACCATCTTCCACCGTCATTTCGAGTACATCAGAAATATTTTTGCCTTTATATGTGACTTCTAGCGTCTCGCGATTATAGCGTTTCCCATGACAGACATCGCAGGGTACATACATATCTGGTAAAAAGTGCATGGCAACTTTAATCATGCCATCACCTTCACAAACTTCACAGCGTCCGCCTTTGACATTAAAGGAAAAACGACCTGCTGCATAACCCCGTGCTTTGGCTTCAGGGGTTTGTGCAAATAACTCACGAATTGGAGTAAATAAGCCTGTATACGTTGCAGGGTTTGATCGAGGTGTACGCCCAATCGGACTCTGGTCGATATCGACCACTTTATCTAAATGTTGTAAGCCTTCGATAGAATCAAACTTTTCTGCGGTGAGCGTGGTTGCACCATTGAGCTGAGTTGCGGCTAATGGCAACAAGGTACGGTTGATTAATGTCGATTTGCCTGAACCAGAAACTCCTGTTACACACGTCATAATTCCAAGGGGAATGGTAAGATCAACGTTTTTCAGGTTGTGGCCTGCTGCACCTGAAAGTTTAATTTTTTGATCAGGCGTAGGTGAATGTAGACGTTGCTCAGGTATTTTAATTTTTAAAGCACCTGATAAATATTGCCCGGTTAAAGAGTCCTTATGCTTCTTCAGCTCATCCGCAGTTCCTTCGGCGATAATCTCTCCACCATGCACACCAGCACCAGGGCCAATATCAATAATATGATCAGCAGCGCGAATCGCATCTTCATCGTGCTCAACGACCAAAACGGTATTGCCCAGATCGCGTAAACGAATCAGAGTTTGTAATAACCGATCATTATCACGTTGATGCAAGCCAATGGATGGTTCATCTAAAACATACATAACGCCCATCAAACCTGCACCAATTTGTGAGGCCAGTCGAATCCGCTGCGCTTCACCGCCCGATAAAGTTTCGGCTGAGCGTGCCAAACTCAAATAATTAAGTCCGACACTGACCAGAAAGTGGAGACGCTCTCGAATTTCTTTAAAGATTTTGTCGGCAATTTCACCTTTTGCACCTGCCAGATTCAAATCCTGATAATAACTTTCTGCATCGCCAATAGACATACTGGTAATGTCGGCAATGGTTTTGTCCTTAACTTTGACATGACGAGAAATTTCATTTAGGCGTGAACCACCACAAGCATCACATGCAGCATTAGATAAATACTGAGCTAAATCATCACGTACATAATTACTTTCGGTTTCACGATAACGACGTTCCAGATGAGTAATGACTCCTTCAAAGGGAATGACGCGATTATGACGACGCCCTCGTTCATCAATATAACTCAGGTCAATTTTTTCTTTACCCGTGCCATATAAAAATTTCTTTTGAACATCTTTATCCAATTTATTCCACGGTTCATCCAATGAGTAATCAAAATGCTCAGCCACTTTTTGTAACATTGAATAATAATAGGGACGTTGACGATCCCAACCACGAATCGCTCCCTGACTTAAAGATAAATCAGGACTTGGAATAAGTTTCTCTGCACTAAAATGACTGCGCGTTCCCAATCCATCACATACAGGGCAAGCACCAAATGGATTATTAAATGAAAACATGCGTGGTTCAAGTTCAGCTACAGCACGATCACATTCAGGGCAGGAATGCTTGGCAGAAAAGACTCGATCAGGTTGCTCAGCGTTCATCCACGATAAAATCGCAAGGTCACTGCCTAAACGCAATGCTGTTTCAAAGGATTCAGCAATCCGGTTACCTAAATCATCACGTACTTTAAAGCGATCCACCACCACTTCAATGGTATGTTTTTTCTTTTTATCCAGTTCAGGCGGGCTATCAATATCAATAATTTCGCCATCGACACGTGCACGGACAAAACCCTGACCTTGCAATTGTTCAAAGAGTTGTGAATATTCACCTTTACGCTCGCGGACTACAGGCGCGAGTAACATTAACGCAGTACCTTCTTCCAGTGCTTTTACTGCATCGACCATTTCAGATACGGTTTGTGCCACCATCGGCAAATCATGCTCAGGACAATAAGGCGTACCTACACGTGCGTAAAGTAGGCGCAAATAGTCATAAATTTCGGTAATTGTTCCTACAGTAGAACGTGGATTGTGGCTGGTTGATTTTTGTTCAATTGCAATTGCTGGACTCAACCCTTCAATAGCATCGACATCAGGTTTTTCCATTTGCGATAAGAACTGACGCGCATAGGCGGACAACGACTCCACATAGCGGCGCTGACCTTCAGCATATAAGGTATCAAAGGCTAGAGAGGATTTACCTGAGCCTGAGAGTCCCGTAATCACCACAAACTTATCGCGTGGAATATCGAGAGACACGTTTTTTAAGTTATGGGTACGCGCACCTCGAATACGGATATGACTTTGGCTCATAAAATGATCCTAAACGAATTTTAAAAAGGTATATATGATAGCGCATGAAAAATGTTCAAGCATGAAATTTACCATTTTATGCGTCAATTTGTGTCGGTTGAAAACAAACACCATAAAACTTTTATACAGTCGCTGATAAATTGGTTATATTTATAGTTCTAAAAATGAACTTGATCAAAAAATAGGATCATCAACATGCTTGCTAAAATTCTTATAACGCTGATTGCATTGTTACATGTTTATATCTTGGTACTGGAAATGTTTTTGTGGGATAAGCCTTATGGACTTAAGGCATTTGGCAATAGCTTGGAAAAAGCAAAACTGACCAAAGTTCTGGCACAAAATCAGGGTTTATATAATGGTTTTCTTGCAGTAGGTTTATTTTGGTCACTGTTTGCTCCCGTAAGTTATGCTGTGCCGCTTGCAACTTTCTTTTTGGGCTGTGTTTTAGTTGCAGGGATTTATGGGGGATTAACAGCAAGTCGAAAAATTATCTATATACAGGCGATACCAGCTTTGTTGACATTATTGGTCGTCCATTTATTTTAATTGCATGCAATTAAGTTGCTCAAAAAAAAGCACAGTCTTTGCTGTGCTTTGGAGTTAAACGGGAGCGTCTTTTTATAATAATTATGCTTTAGCAAGCCACGGCAAAATCACGTTCAAAAATAGATTCAATCTGTTCAAAAGCAATTCTTTTTGGTTGATTGTGCTGCGAAAAAGAATAATGGATCACTTGAGCTTCAAGTTGTGACAGTAACTGCTCATAGTCTTGTTCAAAGTGTTCGAGATCCATTAAGTCGATTCGCTTAGGATGATTACAATTATATTTGGCAATAAAATCGAGCATTAATTTTTGAATCTTTCGGTTGGTAAAATAGATCAGATAAGTTGCTGCAGAACCACAATGTAAGCAGCCTTTATTGATATAAATTTCTTCATTTGCAAACCAGCATTGACGCAATGTGATCATTGCATTCATTGCCTCACTACCTTGAGTTTCTATAAGCATCATGTTCTCCCATTACCGAGGCGCTATAAATATTCAAGCTAAGTAAATAATAATCATTATCAAATAAGGATGCTTGAACTTGCTCAAAATTGCAAGCCGATTTTGTAAAAACAATGACATCATTTTAATGTGAGCAGTGCTGGTCTTCTATTTTATGAGGAAAAGGAGTAAGTTCGCTGACATTGTTCAAGCGTTATTGTTCTTATGCTCGGTTTATTCTTTAAATGCACACTTGGCGCAGCAGTTGTATTGCTCATTTCTTTATTATCTAAAAGCCGATCTTTTTATATTGCAGGTTTAGTGCCCTTATTTCCCACTTTTGCACTGATTGCACATGTCATTGTATTTGGACAACAAGGCGCGGAGGCATTACGTAAAACAGCTTTATTTGGGTTGTGGTCACTGATTCCGTACGCAATTTATTTAGGCATGGTGTATTACCTTGCCGATCGTGTATCGATTGGTGCCTGTTTAAGTTTTGCGACACTGGCATGGGTTTTGGCTGCGGCAGTTTTACTGTATGGCTGGACGTCCTTTTATTCTCCCTAGTTCTCAGTTTAAAGGCATAAAGCTACTGCTAAAAGTGAATTTCTACGGGGCGGGGCGACGAAGAATGACGTCATGCTCATCTGGATCAATTAATTCGATCAGCATGAAGTACACTATTTTCAAACTATTCAGAATGGCTAAATCAGTCAGTTAATCCCATCCATTGCCGTTGCTGATAAGCACTGTCCCAAAATAGCCATTCCAGTTTTGCGCCCATGGTATAAGCTGCGTGCATTTTGGCTTTGGTATCATCATCACAACGGGCCGCGACTTTATCGACGGTCGCAATGACATTGTGTACTGCGGTATGAAACTCTTCTCCAGAGTAAGTGTCAATCCATGCTTGATAGGGATTATTGGCAACAGATTTTTCAACAATATCTTTACCAGCCTCTGCATAAATCCAGAAACAGGGCAGTAACGCTGCTAATACCACTGCATAACTTTCGGACCATGCGGTCGCCGTTAAAAATGAGGTGTAATGATGACAGGCAAGCGTCAGAGGAGTTGTTTCAAATTGGTGTTTGCTAATGTCAAAATGCTGCATAAAGTCATTGTGCAGACTACGTTCTACGATAATGGCAATTTTGGCCGCCTCTGAAAACTGAATGACATCATCGGCATCAAACGCCTTCGCCGCAGCAACTGCTAAAGCACGGCCATAGGACAGTAAATAGTGGGCATCTTGAATAACATAATGACAAAATGCTTCAGCAGATAACGTTCCTGCGGCGAGTTCCTGATTAAAAGGAAGGTTTAATATTTTTTGATAAAGTTCACTATTGTTTTGCCAAAGTTCTTGGGTAAAGCGCATCTATTTTTGCTCTAAAATAAAAGATATTCTGGCTGGACTATAACAAAGTTTTGTATTGAATAGGCTGTAGAGATCCTTTATTAATTTTTCCTTAAGATTTTACTAAAAAATGATAAAAGTCATCTGCAAGCGATATCAAAACGCGCATAATATGCAGCGAAATCCTAATTTTAATATTTTTTGATTCAGGGCGCTCATGAAGCATTTTCGTTTTTCCATTTTTTTTACTGTGATTTGTCTGGCTTTGTCTGCCTATTGGGGCTATACCCATGGGCCAGAGGCGGGTATCTCTACTATGTTTAAAGCCTTGACCATTACTGCAATCCTAGCGGTGATGGAGGTATCTTTGTCTTTTGATAATGCCGTGGTTAATGCCTCAGTTTTACGCAACTGGGATCATTTTTGGAAAATGATCTTTTTAACTGTAGGTATTCTTGTTGCCGTATTTGGCATGCGTTTAATTTTTCCCATTGTAATTGTCGCTGTAACAGCGGATATGGGGATGCTGGAAGTGGTGCAAATGGCACTGAATGATCCTGCGACTTATTCCCAGCGCTTAATGGAGCATCATCCTGAAATTGCAGCCTTTGGCGGCACGTTCCTGTTAATGGTATTTCTGAACTTCTTCTTTGATGATGGTAAGGACACACATTGGTTCAGATGGCTTGAGGCAAAACTGTCGCATCTGGCCAGTGTTCCAGCCATGTCGGTATTTATTGCTTTAATCGCGTTGTTGATCATGTCAGCGCAGGTTGCAGATGACAAGCGTTTGGTCGTGACAATGGCTGGCATCTGGGGGTTGGTGATCTATATTGGTGTACAAGTACTCAGTCATTTACTGGGAGGTGAACCCGAGGTGGATGAAGATGGCAATGCGGTGAAACATGATGAAAATGGAGCGGTTACAGGAATAGTCAAAGCGGGTTTTGGTGGTTTCCTGTATCTTGAGGTTTTGGATGCTTCATTTAGTTTCGATGGGGTGATTGGCGCATTTGCGATTACCAGTGATGTGGTGATTATCATGCTAGGTCTGGCGATTGGCGCGATCTTTGTGCGTTCCATGACGATTTATCTCGTGGAAAAAGGGACATTGGATGCTTATATTTTTCTTGAGCATGGTGCGCATTACGCGATTGGTGCTTTAGCATTTATTATGTTGGCCAGTGGTACAGGTGTGCATGTCCCGGAAGTAGTGACTGGTTTAATTGGAGTGGCATTTATAGTTTGGGCAGTGATTGCATCGATTCAATATCGTAAACATCAACCACTGAGTTAAGCAAATATTCAGTCTAATGAACTAAATTAGCAGAGTGTTTCTACACTCTGCTTTGTTTTATGTTCACAAGAAATTGAAGGAATGTAGCGAAGTTTTGGTGTGAATACCCTATAATTTGTACAGGTTAAATTCAGCGTAATAAGATGATGAATGCTATAGAACGTCGCTCAACTTTTGCATTAAGCAGTATTTTTGCCTTGCGGATGTTGGGATTGTTCATGATTATCCCCGTGTTTTCTATTGCAGGTCAGTCTTACCAATATGCAACCCCAGCGCTGATTGGGCTAGCTGTGGGTGTTTATGGTTTAAGTCAGGCAATTCTACAAATTCCGTTTAGTTTGTGGGCAGACCGTTTTAGTCGTAAACCACTCATCATCTTAGGGCTGGCGCTTTTCGCATTGGGCGGGGCGATTGCAGCGATGTCCCATACTATTTATGGTGTGATTATTGGGCGTGCTATTGCGGGTGCTGGTGCAGTATCGGCAGTGGTCATGGCTCTTCTTGCGGATGTCACTCGTGAAGAGCAGCGTACTAAAGCGATGGCCGTGATGGGTATGAGTATTGGGCTGTCCTTTGTAGTGGCATTTAGTTTAGGTCCATGGTTGACCAGTCGAGTGGGCATCTCAGGTCTATTCTGGGTTACGACGATTATGGGGATTGCTGCCATTTTTATGTTGTTGCTGGTGCCAAAAGTTACTCGTCATCATCGTAATTTTCGTCAAGGTTATCTTGCACAACTTAAACAAGTTATTCAAATGGGCGAACTAAATCGGCTGCATGTTTCAGTTTTTTCGCTGCATTTGTTGCTGACGGCCATGTTTATCTATGTTCCATCACAACTTATTGATTTTGCTGATATTCCACTGGCTAAGCATGGTATGGTGTATTTGCCGCTTTTAGTGATTAGTCTGTTTTTTGCTTTTCCAAGCATTATTGTTGCTGAAAAATATCGCAAAATGCGTGGCATTTTTCTAACAGCAATTTTTGGCATTATTGCAGGCTTACTCATTTTAATTTTTGGCTATGAATCCAAATATATTCTGCTTTTAGGATTGGGTTTGTTTTTTATCGCTTTCAATGTGATGGAAGCATTATTGCCGTCATGGCTGTCCAAGTCTGCACCGATTCAGTCCAAAGCAACAGCAATGGGTATTAATGCCAGTAGCCAGTTTTTAGGAGCATTCTTTGGTGGCGTGTTGGGTGGACAACTTTTAATGTTACATAATACTTCGCTAGGTTGGAGTATTTTGGCGGGCATTGCTATCATCTGGCTGCTGATTAGTTTTGGTCTGGCGCAACCTCGGTATTTGTCTTCAATCGTCTTGCCCTTACCTGAATTAAAACAAACAGATGAATGGACTTCAAAACTATTGGCAATTCGTGGTATTGAAGAAGTTGTGGTAATGACTGAGCAAAAAGTAGCGTATATAAAAGTTGATAAGCAGATTATTGATGATGCTGCGCGACAACATTTAACGCACTTGATAGGCTCAGAGGTAGCCATTTAAGCATAACTCTTATAAAGTAAAACACAGAAATACATAGGAAGAAATTAGCTAATGCGTGGTGTGAATAAAGTTATTTTAGTTGGTACTTTAGGACGCGATCCAGAAACCAAAACTTTTCCAAATGGAGGGTCTTTGACCCAGTTCTCGATTGCGACCAGTGAATCGTGGACAGATAAAAATACAGGTGAGCGTAAAGAGCAAACCGAGTGGCATCGTATTGTATTGCATAATCGTTTAGGGGAAATTGCACAGCAATATTTGCGTAAAGGTTCAAAAGTATATATCGAAGGTTCTTTGCGTACTCGCCAGTGGACAGATCAAAACGGCCAAGAGCGTTACACCACCGAAATTCGTGGAGAACAAATGCAGATGTTGGATTCTCGTCAGCAAGGGGATCAGGCAATAGGCGGTGGTAATGATTTTAATCAGCCACGTTTTAATAATAATGCTCCACAGCAGTCAGGTTATGGCCAAAATAATAATGGCTTTAATCAGGGTGGTGGCTATGGCAATGCAGGGAATAATAATCCAGGTGGTTTTGCGCCTAAAGCACCTGCTGCACCAGCACCTGCCGACCTAGATGATGATTTACCGTTTTAATTGATTAATTCTGATACATCAAGCCTTTCTAGTTGTGGCTAGAGAGGCTTTTTTATGACCTTTTGCAAATGTAAAGAAAGTGAATGATCCATTCTATTGTTATGAAGAGATCAATTTGGGCTATTCAATAAGCCATACTTTGAATGAACTAGCAGGACGCCATGAAAGAAGAAAGCCCTTTATCAAATTCGAGAAAGGGCTTTTTCGCTGTAATTTCTTCATTATCGTTTTTAGATTTTATTAGAAAGGTTGTTTTGTGATTTAGTTCGCATTTTTATGTATTCATCTTATCGTAAATGAAAATCATTGTAAAATTTTTATCAAACACTTGGTTAATTTATCTCATTTTTTTTACACAATTTTTTATCTAAAATTATTTTAAAAGCGCAATAATTTCAGTAATTTGGTGGAGTTTAAAATGTGACTAAAGTCACATTTTTATTTGATTGTTTTTTATTCTATTATTTGAGTGAGTAAGAAAAACTGGTAGATTTTAATACGGTGTTTTTCCTGACGATCAGTCATAATCAAAAAAATTCTCAACTGATGGATCATAATTTTGGATATCGCAATTATCGGTAGCGGAATGGCTGGTCTTGCTACCGCAAGAATTTTAAAAGATGCAGGACATACGGTTACGATATTTGAAGCCCTTTCAGGTCGAGGAATGGATAGCCATAGCATTCAGTTTGAAGGTGGTGTCATTGATGCTCCTTTGCGTGTTATGAATCCTTATTTATGGAAGAATACTCTAAGTCTGGCTACGCATCTGGGTATGAAAATGTTTCCAGTACGTACTTATATGGCGTGTAGCTGGTTATTTGAAGACCGTACCGAAACATGGTTGACGACTACCCGAAGCCGTATCGGAAACTTTCCAATTATTAATAATAGAAAAGGGATTAAGCAGTACGGCTGGCGTTTGGTCAAAGGCATGTTACAGCTTAAAACTGCGATCAATCAATTTTTTAAATCTAAAAATCAGGATATCACGTTAGCTGAATTTATTAATCAGAATGATATTGAAGAAGTGTTCTGGCATGGTGCTGTCATGCCTGTGTTATACACTATTTGTACATGTAATCCTAAAACCATTGGCGAATGGCCGGCTAAACCGTTATTGACATTTTTACGTCAATTGACGGATGGGGATGCCTTATTACGGATGCAGGGTGGAACGCCTGCTTTTGTTGACCGTTTGATTGACGGCATTGATATTCGTAGTGGGTCAGCTATTACTCAAGTAGAGGAACAAGGCCAAAAAGTTCTAGTGATCAATAGTCAGGGTGAACAGGGGGCATATGATCGAGTGATTGTTGCTACGCCGACTTCCAAAGTTGATGAATTTTTAAATCCAGAACAGTTTGCAGATGATATCGCTTTATTAAAGCAGTTCCGTTTTGAAGATGGCGAACTTGTGATTCATACGGATACTTCGGTAATGCCACCACGTCGTAAAGACTGGTCCGTACTGAGTTATATGATGGATCGTAAATTTACCCGCCAACAATTTACAGTCTGGATGAATGCAGTTGAACCGACATTGGTTGGAAAAAATCCTGTCTTTCAAACATGGCGACCAGTCACAGAAATTGATCCCAAGAAAATTATTTCTACAGTCAAATTGACGCGTGCGGTGGTAGACTCTAAAACAGTCGCGTTAAATAAAGAATTGCAGCAACGTCATAAAATGCCAGATCGTAAGGTGTTTTATTGTGGTTCTTGGTCGTGTGATGGTTTACCTATTTTAGAGTCTGCGGTGACTTCTGCTATGCATATTGCCGAAATCTTTAATGCACCATTGCCGTTTGTTGGGCTAAAACCCGAAGTAGAGATTGCGCCTCAACTTGGCTACTAAAAGGATGAAATTACTTCATGCTTTGATCGGTAAACTTCCTCATAAATATGCGATTGATGCAGCACGATTGGGAGATGAGCGGACTCTGGCATGGAGTAATCTGGGATACTGGAAAAATACAACAGATTATAAAAATGCATGTTGCCAATTGGCAGATCAATTGGCAAAAGCAGTTCAGTTGACGGCAACGGATCGACTACTGGATTTGGGCTGTGGGCAGGGAGCAAGTCTGCAACACTGGATTGAAAATTATCATGTGCAGAATATAAGTGCGGTAGAGATACAAGCAAATCATATCCAACTGATTCAGCAGAAATTACCGCAGCTTCAACATATACAGCGGGGCTCATTTTTAGATTTAAATCAATTTTATTTCAGGCAGCTTTTTGATGTCATTTTATGTATTGATGCCGCTTATCATAGTGATTTAAATTTATTTTTAAATGCAGTCCAGCCAATTTTAAATGGGCAGGGGCGTTTGGGTTTCCACTATTTGGTGCTTTCTGAGAAATGGCAGCAACTTTCTGTATTACAAAAACAAAAATATAATTATCTACTAAAAGCTGCTGATGTAGATCTCCATCAGCTTGACTCATTACAAATGACTCGACAGCAGCTTGAACAGCATGGGTTCAGGCAGATTGAAATTGTGGATCTAACTGAATTTGTATTGGGTGGGTTTGCAGGGTTTATTGCTTCAAACAAAAGTAAAAAGAATAGAGATTTGGCACAATTAAAAATACAGACTACAGCAAAATTATGTGATTACTTAAACAAGGAAGGCGTTGTTCGCTATATGCAAATTAGTGCAGTAAAAAATTAGAATGGATTTTATAATTATGAAAATAAATGGTGCCGGCACACGGATTCGAACTGTGGACCTACTGATTACAAGTCAGTTGCTCTACCAACTGAGCTATGCCGGCAACGTGGCGTGAATTTTACCTAAGCTATCAAAAAAAACAAGTCTAAAAAGTGTAATTGTTTGAAGATTGAACATATAGTAAATAAAAAATCTTTAAGCCTTTTTCAAAAATGTGTATTTATGAAACTATGCTCTGATCATGATTGGATTTGAATTTGGCGATGCGTTAAAGTTTCGCTATCTTAAATTACTTCTCTCCCGAAATTGGATGGAGCAGCACATTATGGCATTACAAGATTTACTGACCAAATTTAATCTTCCTACATCTGAAAATCCGCAAACCAAAGACTATGTGTTTAACCACACCATGATTCGGGTGAAAAACCTGCAAGAATCGATTCAATGGTATGCCAAAGTTTTAGGTTTTGTCCCCGTGTATGAGCAGGTATTTGATGAGGCTGCCTTTACCATTGTTTATTTGGTTCGTCGTCATTTGCATGAAATTCCTGAAAATGATACCGAACGCAAACAATGGGTATTGAGCCAGTCTGGTGTATTGGAATTGACCTTAAATCATGGCACTGAAAATGATCCAGATTTTCATTATCACAATGGTAATAGCGAACCACACGGTTTTGGCCACTTATGCGTTTCTGTACCAGATGTAGTGAAAGAGTGTGAGCGTTTTGAACAGTTAGGGGTAAATTTTCAAAAACGTTTAAGTGAGGGGCGTATGAATTATGTGGCCTTCATTAAAGATCCAGATAATTATTGGATTGAGATTTTACAACCGACGCCGTTAATTGGTGCTTAAGTAAAAAAAGGGGATAAATAATTTTATCCCTGAATTCTACAAGCTTGCAATAACAAAAGTTCCTTAATAAGAAGCCATCAAGTCAAAAAAGGATCAAAGGCTATACGAAATATTTGAGGTGAATCAAGCTTCGCTCATGATAATCGGCTTGGCTTTGATTCAGATTGTTGCACTTGAGTTGCAACATAAATCACTTTAATACCACCTTCTGAAAACTCATATTTAGAAAGTTTAAAATGTAAGTTCTCATTGAAGAATTCCCACATTGCCATAATCGAAGATAATTGCGTAGTCATTTCAGTTTTCATGATGATTTGATTGTTGTAATGATGAATGAAAGCAAAGATAGCATTGATCTAAATCATAAAATATTGAAGTGCTGTTGTTCATGTAATACGATTCGCAACGAAATGTAGATTTTGCATTAATAATGTGACTCAATGATGACCTCATTATTTAATTGTTCACTTTTATATTCAATGCAGCGCCTGATTTTATTCATTATGCATGCTTTTGATCATAACTAGAGTCAATAAAAGAAATCACGGAAAGTCCACAAAGCGTCACGTACTGTATAAAATATCAACATTTTAGCTTTATCAATTCTGCTTTTTCAGCCGTACATTCAAAAGCGTATGTCATCTTTAAGGAATAATACGCATGTCAGTCAATGAAAATGAATACGAAGCATTAGATACAAAACCACAGCTCTATATCAAGGACTGGGGACAAGGCGAGCCCGTAATTTTAATCCATGGTTGGCCATTGTCTTCAGATAGCTGGGACTGGATTGCCATGAAAATTGTGGAGGCTGGCTACCGTGTAATTAGCTATGACCGACGTGGCTTCGGACGATCTGAGCAGACTTGGTCTGGTTATCATTATGATACTTTTGCTGACGATTTACGCGGTGTTATTGAAGACAAGCAATTGAGCAATGTTACGCTTGTTGGATTTTCAATGGGTGGTGGCGAAATCGCACGTTATTTAAGTCGTCATCAGGCACAAGACATCAAAAAAGTTGCTCTCATTTCGTCAGTTGTACCTTTTCTATTAAAAACAGATGATCATCCCGAAGGTGTCGATGGTGCGATCTTTCAGGGTATGATCGAAGGGTTATTAGATGAGCGCCCAAAATTTTATAGTAATTTCTTTAAAGACTTTTATGGGGTTGGATTACTGAGTCGTGCAGTAAGCGATGAGTTTCTAAAGTGGAACACTCAAGTTGCTATGCAAGCAAGTCTAAAAGCGACCGTTGATTGTGTCAGGGCATTTGCCTATACAGATTTTCGAACTGATTTAGCAGCGTTCACTGTGCCTTTATTGGTCATTCATGGAACCGCAGATAAAACAGTTCCCATAGACGTTAGTGCACATGCAGTCAAAAAAGCCATTCCAAGTGCAACACTTATCGAATATGACGGAGAACCTCATGGTGTTTTAGCTACTCAACAGGAACGGGTTGCTCAGGATTTACTGAACTTTCTAGCAGATGGTCTGAACAGACCTGTAGATAGTTTTTAATGTTAAAAAGGTGTTGAAAAATGCATCTTATTAAAAATCGCAGATAAACATACTTTAGATAAATCCATTGTAGATTTAACGTCAAATTTTGATCTGCATTTATAAGTTTGGCCTGCCACTCAAGTAGGCCTTATTCTGCATTTTAAAGAATAATGAGAGTTGTATCGATCTGATATTTATTCACTTTTATCAGTGTAGTGTGTAATACCCCCAACTATATCAAGATTGCAATAGTTTGGGTCAGATTGTATTAGAACAAAAAAAGCCTGAATCCTTTAAATTCAAGCGAGAGAGGGAATAAACTTTATAATTTAAGAGTATGAAAATTAAAAAAATTCAAAACTCGAATTTTTAAATTTACCCCCAGTTATACCCCCAAAAGCATAAGGGTACTTCCTTAGCCACACATCTATTAGCCTTACTATAACATGGAAGTCTTGATTGATTTTACTGCTATTGAAATAAAACAGCAGCAGTTTAGCTTATTGATTACCGTAAAGACTAAACTGGTTCTCATCGCTCGTTAGCAAGTGCAACAGCTTTGGATGTAGAAATAACTTTTCCTTGCCGACAGCAATTTCTTCCAGTACTCCTAACTCAACTAATTTCTTTAGATAGGTAGATGCAGCCTGCCTTTTGGCAATGCCTTTGTCCACCAGATTAGAAATACGGCAATAGGGTTGTTCAAAAATCACATCGACCAATTCTCTTGAGTAAATCTTTTCAGCATGGTTTTTAATGTATTCGATGCTATGTTCATGCAAGTGTCGGATTGTTTTGATTTTGGCGATTGTCCATTCACTACTATTCTTCACTGCTTGTAGCATGAATAAAATCCATTCTTGCCAATTTTTTTGTGTAGTCACACTTAATAGCAGTTCGTAGTATTTAGCTTTATTTTGAATGATAAAACGACTCAGATAAAGAATAGGCAAAGTCAGTAATTGTTGATCCATCAAATACAAAATATTAAAAATCCGCCCTGTACGTCCATTACCGTCAACAAAAGGGTGAATCGCTTCAAATTGGTAATGAGCCACCGCCATCTTGATTAAAGGATCGATGTCTTCGTTGTAATGTAGGAACTTATCTAAGTTGGATAATAAGTTTCGGATCGTTTCCTGCCCATCAGGTGGTGTGTAGATGACCGCTCCTGTATAGCTATTTTTTAAAGCTGTGCCTGTAGTTGCACGGATATCCAAATCCACACCTTTAATCGTCTGGCATATCTCGATAGCGGTACGTGTATTTAAAGGGCGTTCCTGAATGGACTGTACACCTTGATATAGTGCTGTTCTGTATCTTAGAGCTTCTTTAGTGGCATGATCTGCATGATCATCATGACCTTGTGCATGTTGGAATAGCTTATCTGTTGTGGTGACAATATTCTCAATTTCAGAACTATCTTTTGCCTCTAACAATGGGATGATATTAATCAGGATCGTTTGGTTTGGAATGAGTTCACCTGCCTGCTTTAATTCAGCCAAGGCTGCTCTAGCTTCAATACATAACTTGAGTACTGTCTTGGTCTCTATATCCTGTTCTGGTGGTAATGGGGGCAGATCGTTATATGGTTCAGTTGCTTGCCATTGGGTCATCGTATTTATTCCAGTATTTATTGTTATGTCGATGCGAATAGAAAAAATCGACATGATTTAAAAGATATGTCGATAGCATAAACATGATTAGAGTGTCATGTCGATAAGAATTTAAAAAATCGACATGATGTATAGGGTGCATTATTGGTAATACAGATATGATTAGAGTCTTATATTTAGATAAATTTTTGGCTAACAAGTTTATTTATATTTTTATGATTTTTTTGAATGTTATATGCTGTTTTTTTACATTTAATAAGATTGTGTGATGAATTTTATATAAACCCTTAATAAAATAAAGGTGATTTGAAGTGAGGAAGATATTTTAATTATGGCTCTCATGTGTATTTGTTTTTTAGCTAGTGTTGAAATAGTATATGAAGAAAAATTAGATAAAAATGTATAGGCATGGGAAAAATGTCTGATCTAATTTACAGATCTTGTATGGAGGAGAAGTTATCTAAAATGAATTAATGATCAGGATAAATCATCTTGTTGATAATGCAGTTAACTTTCCTGAACCTGAAGTATTTAAGGAGATTGGAAAAAATATTATTTATAAAGCTTATAAATTAAAAAACATAAGAATTATTAGGAAAAATTCAGTCAAATTTAAGGATTGAGAAAAGAAATTATTAAAAATTGTTTGGATAATAACATCTAGATTTAGTCTATTTATAAAAAATAAAAAGAATATTTTAATTGGTTTCTTATGGGGTTTGATTATATTTTTTTGGGAGTTGTAATAATTTACATAAGAATTTTCTGTATATAAATATTTAATATATCAAGTTGACATGCTAGTTGAGGATTTACGTCATATTTTTGAGAAATAAAGCTTAAATTTATGACACAATAATTATTGTTTTTTACAAAAAAATATTAGTTTTTATATCTAAAATTATATGTAAAATAGCTTAAAAATATTGTAAAATATACACAAAATTAATCATTTAAATTACATAAGTTATTGATTTATGAAATACATAGTTAGAAAAAAAGAGATTTATATCATATTCAATGAGCTTGTTGCTAAGTACAGCCAAGCTATGAATGAGATCATAGCTGACCCACAAGATAGAAGAATAATTGATCTTATTTATGAACTGCATACGGTTGAAGACTTTTTAAATGATTTACAATTTATAAAAGGAGATTTATTTAGGTGTACAAAAAAACATATAGGCACTCATATTTCATATGCTACAAATGATTTTGAACCATCCTTTAAAATTATCCCATCAATATATGCAAGAAAGTTGTATCCTTTTTCTCCATTATTTTTTGATCTTGAGAAGTATAATGAAAAGTCTTTAAGAGATTTTTCTATGACGCTATATTTATTTATAGAAACTCTAAAAAAATATGAAAAACCTAAAGGGAAAATGAGTATTGTAGATACTATATTTCAGAGTAATAGTTTATCAAATTATGTAAAGTTTGATTTTTTAAAAATAAATTTTTATAGAATGAAAATTGATAACTATGAGGAGAGCTACGCACGTTTGCTTAACTCAATTGTATATGATTTTAAGTTTAATTTGAAATTCAACAGTAGGAAAATAAATGAAAATAATACTAAATATCGAAAAAGAAAAAGTGAGTATGAGATTTATGTCGATCAAATTATTAGTGAATATGGAAAGATTTCTGCCATCTCATTGGACTTCTGGTGTGAAGATGATAAAGATTTAAATATTGGCGATCTAAAAACAAGTTTTTTAAATAATATAAGGTCTTTAAGTGTTTTTTATTGTGTGAAGGGATATGTAGGTAATTGGGATTTTAATGTTGAACGTGGATTATATTTTAGATGTATTTTTTTTATTTCTAATAATGGTTTTTATGATGTAGGAGTTGTGCAAGAGGAGTTAAAGAATTACTGGGAACAGGGTTTATTCTATAACAGTGAAAAGATTTTCCCTAAACATCTATTGAGATATGCTGATTCAAGTTTTCTAGCGTATAGTTCAAAAAAATTAACGACATCAGTAATAACTTCTCATGAGAAAGGGAGTAAACGATTCATAGATGAGTTTTATGATATTGTGCTGAATTATATTGTAGTCTCAGAAAAATACTTTTACCCTGCAATTCTAAGGTCTTCCCTGTTACACGCTACAAGTAAGATCTATGAACAAGAAATGCCCCTAAACGAAAAATTATTATTAGATAAGTATGGAGCATCAAGGTCATTCAGAGGACACATAAGAAAGTCTCATGCTGAAAAACTAACTTTAGCTCATCCAAGCAAAGAAGATGTTCGTGATTCAGGCTAAGTTTGCTTCATTGAGTTACGATTGAGCAGTAGTTAGGTCTTAGTTGGTTTTTAAAGTTATTGTAAGTAACTATTAATATTAAATATCAATGTCTTATGTTGTTTAGTAATTCATGATTTTTTACTCATATATATGAGGCAGAATTTAAAAATTACAGATCAGGCAGTGATATGAATCCAATCAGATGAGTATCCTACATGATTACAGTAACTTGGAATGAAGCAAGCCTGACACATGCAATTGATCAGTTTGTTAAACAGGTTTGTTTTTATCCAATCTCTCAACAAGAATTCTTATTGAGCTTGAATGTGCTTTATCATGCCTTTAAGCCAATCTATCAACCGCATTTGGTATATGCCAAAACAATTGAATGTTTTATTCAGTGCATGCAATGGATTGAGTACTTCGTTGGTGTATCCAAGCCACTTAGCTTGGAGCAGTTGGATGAACAGCAAATCTCAATTCTTCAAATGTGTTTACTTCAGTATCAACCATGCCACTTTCATGAACAGCAGTATCAAGCTCAATTAGAAGTTGCTAATAGAGCATCTTTATCGCAGTATTTACAACAACTATTAAATCATTACTCTCAACTGCTATTTGTTCGAGTGGATTTGTCCTATGCAATGGAATACAGGCATTTGATTAACATTGAACAGGTCAAATCTGATCTTAGTGTTTTACTCAATCGAATTGCGAATAAAGATACGTGCTTCTATGGCTTACAGGGATATGCATGGGCATTAGAGCAGGGTGCTGATAAAGGCTATCACTGCCATTTATTACTGATCTATGATCCATCTAAACGTCAGAATGACTGGTATCTTGCTGATCAAGTTGGACAATTATGGAAAGAGATCACTCAGCAACAGGGTATTTTCTATAGCTGTAATACATCAGAAATCAAAGCACATTATGAAAAATTGGGTCGTTTGGGTGTTGGACGGATTCATCGAAACAATGTAGATGAAGTATCCAATGCATTGAATGCAGCAATGTATCTGGTTAATCCTGAAAAATCTGAACAGTGGCTTTTAGCTAAAGTGCCGTATATGCGGACTTTTGGTATTGGACAATTTGATGTTACTTGGCGTCGAGGTGTAGCAAATACGACGCAACAGCTTCAAGGTTAGAAATCATCTCCATTAAAGATTTACGGCACTCCTAGTGATATGAACCAATAACCTAGGATGTGTTTTCTCATGACGACCTACAACGAAGCTCAAACCTTTTGTGAAATTGAAAAATTTATCAAGGATGTGGTGGATGACCAAATCAGTTGTGAACAATTCAAGCAACAAATTGTTCCTTTAATCATCAAGTCTAGACGTTTCTTTATTACTGGTTATGACTATGTTGATTCCATCATTATTTTTAAGAAAATTGAACGAGCCTTGTTTCAAGCCAATAAATATAGATTGTATGAAAATATTTATGATCTGCCCGATCATGTGATTGAGTTGATGATTGCTGATATCCAGTCGCAATTTGAACGAATACAAGACGGTCATCAATACGACCAAAAACAGAATAAAGCTGAAACGAAAAAGGTCGAACGTTTCTTATTGAATACCATGCAATACACAGATTGCTTAATGATCTTTCCAATGCGATTTGGTATCAGGGAAAGCGTATCGTCATTAGTAGGATTTAACGGTTTTGAGTGTTATGTCAATGCCATATTTAGAGAGGTCAGGGCAAGGGAGAGCAACGTATTCCGTTGCATCCATTCAGTGATTTGGAAGATAAAACATCATCCTGAACAGGGCTACTACCTTCAGATCTACTTTATTTATGCTGGGCAGGCACAGGATACGACTTTATCTGACCATGCCAATAAACTGATAGCAAAGTGTGAAGAACTCAGTAATGGTTTTGGTGAAGTCTACATTGAAGAGCAAGCTAAAAAAGGATGGTCAGTGAATTGCCAAGATGACAGGCAGATTCAACGGATCCTGCAATTGCTCAAGAGTGATTTCAATGCGAATAGTAAAAATCATTATTTAAGGGTGATGCTAACTCGTGGCAAAACGTTTAATTGTGAACGTATTCCTTTAAAGCTGAAGTAGTTTTATTCAGTAAAATCGATAGAGTTGTCATCGAACAATGGTCTAAGAATAATCCGCTTAGACCATTATTAATTTCATTCGAAAAAATATGCCACTTGATCTAGGGGGTGAATACCTAAAAATTATAGGTATAGGTCAAACCGCTGTTGGTGGTGACCGTCACTTCACGCACATATTCAGCCGAACAACCAAGATAGACCTTTGCCACAGAGCCATAGCGCATATTTTGGTAATCGTATGTGCCTTTACTTCTACAATTCCCACGATTGATTAAAACCCCTGTGATGGTGGTTGGCGCATCGTTCAATGACATGATGTTTAATAAATCGGTATAGCCTGTCATGGAGTATTGAGATTCTTCACGGCGAACACGGACTTCAAACTGTTCCTGCGGTGCTGTTTGTACGGGTTCAACAGGTGGACCATTTAAGTCATATTCTGAGCTATCCACCATCGTCGTTTTAAACTTATCATCTGCTGGATCTTCAGTGCTTTGTGACGCGGTATTTTCACTTTTTGCTTTAGTTTCAGTGGGTGGACTGCATGCGCTGAGGCTGGTGATCAGCAAGCCTGAGTACAGCAATGACTTGATCAGATTCATTGTTCAATTCCTATTCTTAAATTCTTTATTGATTGCATTGGTTGAGCCATGTGGCTCAACCAATCATTTGGTTTTTGCATTATTGTTTTGATGATTGAGATCGTTATTTACATTGACCTGAACGGACTGATTCCACCATGCGTGGTTGGGTCTGTTCAGTATTCAGGCGTAGGCAAATGGCTTTTTTAGATTTGGCAGAAGTGGAAATAAAGTCTTCACCCTGAATCGGATTTGCGCCACCTGCGTTATAAACGCTATAGCGTTTGCCGTTAGTGGCTTTAAAAGTGAACGCATCGCCTGATTCACTAAAGCCTTCGATTTTCTTTACTGTAACTGTTACAGCATTCGATTTAGCAAACGTGGTACTACACAGCACACTTAATCCTAAAATTAAAAACAGTTTTTTCATCTTGAATTTCCTTTTCTTATTTCCTAAAAATGGTGACGGGCCAGACTGCTGCCTTACCTAAGTTATAGGAATAGGGCATGTGAGCAGTGCTGCTACAATTTTTGAAATAAACTGAGCAAATCACGGCAATGACGACGTATCCGATAATTAAATAATTTTTCATTTTTGATCCCTGCTTATTCTTTACATTGCTGTACGGCATTTGCCATTACTTGGTTAAATTCTGGCGGTGGCTGCATCGTCTCCCGAGCAGTGACATCTGCCATGCTTTCCATAAATTCAGGCGAGTAGTGCGCCTCAACCTTGTCGTAAATACAGGAACAGGTTGAACGATCCAGCCCACCAGCCTGACAACCTGCCTTAAAGTCACGTTTGACCTTGCTGTCACAGGCAATCAGTAGGCTGCTACTCAGAACAAGAGTGATAACCCCGAACCACGTTTGATATTTCATAGATATTCCAATTCATTGGGATTTGTTGTTTTTAAAATCGTGATGGATTGCCTATTTATGCCAACCTGCCAAATAGACCAGCAGCCATAAAAAACCCAGCAATAAAATAAAGCCTGGCCCAAGAGCCACCACGACGATGACAAGCAAAATAAGCTGTGCGATGAATTTCATGATTTTTATCCAGCACAAAACACCACTGACCAAAATGGATGCAGTAGTTGATGAATGCCTTGAATTAATCAGGACACAGCGCAAGCGTGTGATAAATGAATCGGAATGAAATGCCTTGAAGGCTTAGAACGTGCAGGGGAATAAAGCAGAGTAAAATGTGTCATGGTTGACTCCTGTATGTATAAGAAGTTCTACCGCATCACTGCTAAATAATGGTGGCAGAACGAAAAGGGGTTAGCAGACTGGACATACAGAACCAGCACGCGCGAACGCGTCCCCCTCCCGTTCTACCGCAAAGGGGGACGAGAAGGTTTTTACGCATACGGAGAATACTCAGAAGAATAAACTCTGATGCGCTGTATGAAACGGTCTGCTAAAACCGACTGACAATGTAGGTCAGCCCTTGCATCATAATCGCTGCTAAAAAACAGGTCAATTGATCTGTTTAAGCATCATTCAAAATTGCCTAAAACTGATGTTAAAAAACGCATTCTAAAAAAATACAAATACATAGCATCTAATTGAGAACGGTGTTTCTCCATTTGAGATCGCACCAAGACATGCTTCAGCTACATCGCAATCATTTTGCCTGCTTCCCCAGCAGGCTTTTTTTATTCATTTACAGGAAATACCACAATGAGTTTGCCATGTCCTTATTGCCAGTCTAGAGAGACGGTACAACTGCAATCCCCCCAACATTTACCCAGTCCACCCAATAACCCTATTTCCAATAGTGTGATGTCACCGATGGCACTTGCCACATTAGGCGTGAGTGTTTCTAAAAGCCTGAATATTCCTCCGATTGCAGGCGCAATCGTTGGGGTACTGATCGGCGGTATCTGGATGTTGATCACTGAAGATGAACAGCAACAGCCATTACAACCCATTTCACGTAGGCAGTATTACTGCAATCACTGTGACCGCAGCTTTAGCCCAAATTTACGCAATTAAGCATTCAGCAAAATTCAAATCCAACGCTTTTACCCATTTTAAAATTAATACAGGAATTATTCTTATGGCACATTTAGTTGAAACAATGGTATTCACAGGACAGACCCCTTGGCATGGTCTGGGTAATGAACTCACACCCAACCAACCGATCGAAGTCTGGGCAGAGCAGGCAGGCATGGATTGGCGGATTGAATCCTCGGATGTTAGTTACATGGCACAGAATGAAAAGGGGCAGAGCATCATCATGCCATTTGAGGAACAAAGAGTGCTTTACCGTTCTGATACTCATGCACCGTTATCGGTGGTCAGCCAACGCTTTCAGGAAGTGCAACCTATGGAAATCCTACACTTCTACAAAGATTTAACTGAACAATCGGGCTTTGAACTGGAAACCGCAGGCGTACTCAAAGGCGGCAAGAAATTCTGGGCACTGGCACGAACAGGACAAAGCTCAGCACTCAAAGGCAAGGATGTCAGCAACGGCTATATTTTATTGGCAACCGCTTGTGATGGCACACTGGCAACGACAGCTCAATTCACTTCTATTCGAGTGGTGTGTAACAACACTTTGGCGATTGCGCTCAAAGGACAAAACAGCAGTGCAGGTGTGGTTAAAGTGCCGCACAGTACCAAATTCAATGCTGAAAAAGTCAAGCAGCAACTTGGTATTTCAGTTCGTGCATGGGATGAACATATGTATGAAATGAAACAACTCAGTCAGCGTAAAGTGACTCAACAGGAAGCGGCAGCTTACTTTGATGCAGTGTTTAACAACACTAGCCTGAGTATGGCTGAGCAGGATGAAAGCATCATTCAGTTCTATCGAAATGCAGCCATGCCGAATCAAGGTATCAATACAATAACCAAAGCGGACAATAAAACCGAACCGAATGGACGAGCCATGTCGAAAGTCATGACCATGTTTAACGGACATGGACGTGGGGCAGAGCTCAGTTCAGCCAAAGATACGGCGTATGGTTTACTGTGTGCCATTACCGAGTTCACAGATCATGAACGCCGAGCCATGAGCACTGATCATCGACTTGATTCAGCGTGGTTTGGTGCAGGCGCAGTGATCAAGCAACGGGGACTGGAACAAGCACTTCGAATGATTGCCTAAATTCAGTTTCAGTTAAGCCTGCTCCATTAGCCTAAGCAAACTGTAACACCGTACAAGCACAGCAACACCTTTAGCCGCACCCTCAGATGCGGCTTTTTTTATGCCCAAAATTCAGCTTTTACGATTTTACCCAGATAGGAATATTTCTAATGAATAGCCATACTCAAATTCAAAATACCTTAAATCATCCACCGTTACAGCCGTATTCCCCCAACCTGAATCCAACCACTCAAAATTCACTGACTCAACAGGTTGAAGTCGGAACTCGAACCAAACGAGATCGACCGAATACACAACCACGAAAAACCAAAGCACCCACAGCCAAACGCCTTGCCAATACCAAACAGATGAATTACCAACAATGGCTAGAAGTCCGCAAACAGGGCATTGGCAGTAGTGATGCCGCTACCGCATGTGGACTGAATCCCTATATGTCGATGCTGGAACTGTGGATGATCAAGACAGGGCGGATGCAACAAAATATTGAGGACGAAAGTGCAGGCTATGCACCCTTGTATTGGGGCAAACAGCTTGAACCCTTAGTCGCTGAATACTACAGCATGCACACCAATCACAAAGTCCGTCGGGTTAATGCTGTACTTCAGCATCCTGATGAAGACAAGCATTTTATGCTTGCCAATTTGGACTATACCGTAGTGGGTAATGATGAAGTACAAATCTTGGAATGTAAAACCGTTGGGGAATATGGCGCAAAACTCTGGCGAGATGGCGTACCACTGTATGTCCTCTGCCAAGTCCAGCATCAATTGGCGGTGACAGGCAAACAAGCCGCACATATCTGTGCCTTGATCTGTGGGCATGAAAGCAAAATCTATAAAGTGACACGCAACGAAACCGTGATCCAGCACATCATTAATGCTGAACGACACTTCTGGCAATGTGTGGAATCGGATATTCCACCCAGTGTCGATGCTTCTGATTCAGCAGCCAAAGCCCTGCAACAACTTTACCCAGAGCAACTGCCATTAACAGTGGAAGATCTGACTCAAAATGAACAAGCCAACTACTTATTTAATCAACTGTTAGAGGAGCGACATAAAGTTGAACAGCACCAGCAGTATTTTGATGAACTCAAACATCAATTACAAATGATGATGAAAGATGCAGAGCGAGCAGTGTTTACAGGTGGGTCGGTGACATGGAAGAAATCACAGGATTCCATCAGCCTAGACAGTAAATCCTTACTTAAACAGTATCCTGAATATCTACAGCAGTTTCCACAGACCAAAGCAGGAACACGAAGATTTCAGATTTACCCGAATGGTGGATAAGGCAGCTACGCAGATCCAGCATTTATTTCTTCAACAAACGTATCAAATCAACCAATACCCAAACCAACCGATCCCGTACCCCAACAGGTATGGGATTTTTTATGCCCAAAATTTATTGATTCAAATTTAAACATCATAGAGGACATCACCATGATTAAAGGTTTAGCCATTACACCACCTGTACTCGGTCGTATCAGTATCGGCAAAATTGTAGAAAAGAACGGTAAACGTCTGCCTGAAAAAGATGACCAATTTACCATTACCAGCCAAATCCAGAATAAGGATGGCTGGGTGAAACACCCCTTGGATGAACAGTTACGTGCCAAAGCACAAAACCAGAAACTCAGAACCATTCCAGTACGCATGATCTTTAATGATCCTGAACTGAATCTACGGGCAGAGTACAGCCTGTTTGACCGACAAACAGGACGCCTAATCTGCTCAGGCAATGGCGAAACTTCTCAGCGATTGGGACAAAATGGGATTGAACAACATCCATGCCCATCACCTGATTTATGCCCTTTGGCACAAGGTGGACTGTGCAAGCCTTACGGCAGATTGTATGTCAATCTGGATGAATCGGATGAGTTTGGCACATTCATCTTTAGAACCACAGGCTTTAATAGCATCCGCACTTTGGCAGCACGGCTTCGTTACTACCATGCAGCATCGGGTGATCTACTGTCATGTCTACCTTTGCAACTCACTCTTAGAGGTAAAAGTACCACTCAAAGTTATCGTACCCCGATCTACTACGTGGATTTAACTTTACGTGATGGCACAAACCTAAAAGATGCGATTAGCTCAGCCAAACAGATGGATGAACAGAGCAAGGCAGCAGGATTTTATCAGGAGGCGTTGGACCATGTGGCACGACAAGGTTATGGAAATGCTAGTTTTGAGGTAGGTGGGGAAGAGGGGCTGGATATTGTTGAGGAGTTTTACCCGGAGGAATCGAAATCAGAGCAGCATCAGCAGACTAATGAATTGACTCATGTACATGATATTCAGAAAGGGTTGCAGCAATCGGTTCAGGCTTTGAATTGATTAGGTGGAAGCAGGACGTTTTTTCTTACGGCGAGCTCTATTATTTGAGCGAAATTGCGCTCGCATCATTGATTGGGAGAAAAACATCATGAATGCGTTCACAGGTCAAACTTTTCAGATGAATCAAATCATTAACATCAAACATGTTGTTGAATTTACTGCTCTGAGCAAATCAAAAATCTATGAGATGATAAATAAGAAATCAAAGTATTACGATCCGACATTTCCTCAGCCTATACGGTTAACAGAGATGCGTATTGGTTGGTCTGCTTGGGAAATCCATCAGTGGATTGAGTCTAAGATGGAACAAAGGGAAGAGTGATTTATGGTTGAAAATAATCTGAATGATGAAGTGATAAAAATTTTCATTGAAAGTAGGTTGGTGAAATATGAGAATTTTAATCTAGTGCAAGGCTCTATAGGCAGATCATTTAATAGGTATGATGTAGTTTTTAGATTAAATGAACGGCATTTAGAACTAGTCTCAATTGAGGAAAATAAAGTATTAGAAAAGGTGCAGATAGTTGATATGGACGCTAGTGAGTGTATTGCATTTGCTAAGCAGGCTTATATGGTATTTCATCAAACTATTTGTGAAATCAAGAAAAGCCATTAGTAGCTTTCCAGATTAGTGACAAACTTAACCGAAGTTTGTCACTAATCTGACGAGAGCTTTTACTCTTTTATTTTTTGTTTTCGAGCCTAACTTATAAAAAATTAGTATCTGTGAGCTAAGGGAACAGAGGTAAACTGACCATAAAGCAAAGATTATTAACTCATCATCTGTGTGGTTTTGTGGTAGATTAAATAAATTTAGAATATTAAATTAATATTAATCAACAGTATGGTGAGGGTGTTATGCAGTTTATTAATGCATTAGGTGTATTATCAAAATCTTCATCATATGCGGTTACAACAGAAAATGAACTTGATGAGAACTTAACCACAGTAAAAGAAAGTTTATATGTTGCTATGCCCATTGAACACGATGTCATGGAGTTGTTGGCAGGAATAACAGAAAAGTCAAAAAAAGTTATTTTTCTTTGTGGAAGTAGTGGGGATGGTAAATCCGAATTATTAGTGCGAGCTAAGCAGCAGTATGACAGCCCCTATATTAAGTTCCATTTAGATGCTACACATAGTTTTGAGCCACACGATACAGCTATTGTTACTTTAGACAAAATTTTTAGTGAGTTTGAAGAGGGGAATCATTCTTTAGTCATCGGAATAAATATTGGGATGCTAGGAAACTATGCTGAAGAAGCACAAAATCCTTCAATTAGGCAAAAGCTGAAAAAATACTTAGAGTGTCAAGAAAGCTCAGAGGACTTTAATTTTATTAATTTTGAGAACTATCCAAAATTTGAAATTACTAAGGATGGTTATGATAGTGAGTTCCTGCTACAGATTCTTCATCGAATAACTTCACCTACATCTGAACTTTATAGATTATTCGAGAGAGAGGAATTTGAAGGATTAAGTGGTCCTGACTTTTTAAATTTTGTAAATTACAAGTTGCTTTGTAATATACAAATACAACGAGTATTAGTTGAGCTATTACTGAAAATTAGATTATTCCGAAATCAGTTTATTACTGCCAGAACATTTTTAGATTTAATTTATGAGCTTGTAGCAGGGAAAGACTATCTTTTTAATAATATATTCAGTTGCAGTGATAATGAAATTTTAGAAAAAGCTATTGAATTTGATCCATCTAGATTGAGAACCAAGACAATTGATCGTTTCGTAATTGCATATGAATTAAGCGGCCTCTCTGACGACTTTCAAGTATTCTGTGAACAAATTTTATCAGAGTTAATGATTAAAAATTTAAATAGCTCTAGTTCATATATAAGACTATTTTACTTATTGAAATTTATAGACTTAGGTAATAATTTTCACAAGAAATTTGAGGAAGATTTTACAGAAAATTTATTGTTGAGTTATTTAGATATTTATAGGAATCATAAATACTATGATCCAGCTAAGTCTAAACAAGTTTTAAGAAATTTCTATAATAAAGAACTATTTAGTGCTTTAAGAAGTTATATAAATAAGAAAGCCCCATATTTGGAAGATGATCAATTTTTAATGACTGAATATGATAATTATCAAGTAATTTCACACCTCAAACTCACTCCTGATTTTTCGGCAATAGAAAACACCCAACAAAAAAAGGGAAGTGGGAGCTTCAATGTCTATATTAAAATTAAAGATTTTTCAGAAGAAAAGAGAGACCTAAGAGATAGTTTTTCTATAGATATCAATTTGTATGAGCTATTAAATAAATTAAGATCAGGATATAGGCCAAACAAGAATGATAGAAGTGTAGTAGTTGTTCTGAATGAAATTGTAAATAGATTAATAAACTTTGCACATAAATCTAGTCGAATTAATTTTAAAAGTAGTTCGAATGAAATTAAATTTATTTTAGAAGATAATTGTATTGAGGTTGGGGGCTGAGGATGAGCTTAATTAATAACTTAAAGCCAGCTAGTAATAGTATGGCAACATTTTATCCTATCAGTACTAACGAGAATAGTAATGACTTCAATTGGGATACTGTAACTAATCTATTTTTAAAAGAACTTTATGGGTTAGTCTCAGAAAATAAAATAGAAACTGAATTGAAAATATTTCATCAGGAGTTTGAAGAAAAGTTTAAACATCAAGTATCTGATAGGCAGGCTTGGCAAGTTATTGAAAATATTTATTTTTTAAACAAAAGTGTTGCTAAGATATCTCCTAAATTGCGTATTTTTTCATTATCGGATGATACCCATAACTTATCAGCTGAGAGAAGAATAGTTAGCCTTCTTAAAACCTTACTAAAAAGAGGTTATGTCTATCAAGATGACGTAAATAACTTAAATTTTATAGAACAACTAATTTTTGAATCATTTGAGAAAATGTTTCCCAGCAATGCATTAGATATTTCGGGGATTAACTCCTATTTGCCTAAGCTATCAACTATTTTTTCAGAAGATTTAATTTTTTTAACTACTAACTCAAAATATTTTTTAGAAAATATTCAATTGTTTATAGAGATTTATATCTGTATCTATACAGCTCAACTATCTATAGTTATAAATAGTTGGAGAGAAGCCAAAGAGCCCGAAATTAAAGATTGTTATTTCATTTTGGATACCGAAAGGGCTAGTCGGGAACGTGTATCATTACAACGAAGTGGTTACAAATTGGTGGAGAAAGGGCTCGAATCAATATTTCCTATACTTGCATTAACTGAAAGCTTACAGAGTAATGTGGAACAAAAAGTCCCTTTATGGCAACTAAGAACAACTTTAACAGATCAAGACATTGAACCCTTAAAAAAATATTGCCAAGACTTTTCTAAAGATCGTGGTCTACCAATTTCTGATAGCGATTTATTTGATTTATCATCAATTTTAGATGAATTACAGCGGTTATATAAAGCGCAATTCGCGAAAGGGGAAACACGAGCAAGCCGCAATGTTAATGTTGTACGAGCAATAAAAAATATAATTCTTAAACCTTTTACGCAATCTAGAGGAAGTGCGGGAACAGTATTTGTTCTTACTCAAGAATATTTATTGTTGTTGACTAATTTAGTAATTGGTAAAAGAGAAAAGCTTCGATTATATGAAGTCATTAAAGAGCTAGAGCTACGAGGAATATTTTTTGATAAGGAAAGTAGGAAAGCCTTAGTTGAGTTTTATGAACGCTTAGGTAATGTAGAAAAAATGAGTGATAGTGGGGATGCAATCTATGTCAAAAAAACAATATGAAGATTTTTTAGTTGAACTCTTTTTTGACTGGGCTGAAAGTCATTTGAAAATAGGTGAAAAATTACACTTTAAATCTCCAGATGATAATAACAGCTCAAAGCTGTTTAAGGCATTCCAGCGAAAAGCTATTTCTTCTTTTTTACTTGGAAGTTATAGTCTTTATTATTTTACATTAAATGGTTACAAAGTCATTCCTGTACTTCATTCAGACCTTGATATTGGTTATTCTGAAAATTATATCTCTCGTCTAAGAGATTTAGTTTCAAGCCAAATAGGGGATTTCAAAGATTCTATCTTACTTATTATTCATAACTCTTCTCTAGATACATTGAATAATTCCTCCAGAGACTTGACATTAACGGATAATATTTGGAATCCAAAGAAAATTTATCAATCTTTGATGAATTTTATTGATGAAAGTCCTTTTAAAGACCATCAAATTTCTAAACAACTTTTGAAACATCAGTTTGAACTTATTCTTGCTGATGGCGCAACGATGTTCGGCTTTAGGGAGCTCTTTAATGCTGTTCAAGATGGAAAAATTGAATTTAATGAGCTTGGTTATTTAAATGATTCTGCATTAGAAAGCTGGAGCGGGTCTAATATAAGCCAAATTGAGAAGCGGTTAGGGGAAAATAAAAGATTAAAAGATGATATTGAATATATAGTTGAGCAATTTCCAACTGAATATGTTGAAAAATTAGTTGATTTAGATTTTAGTGAAAAATTTATTGAGAAGTATTTTGATAAAAATGACCTAGAATCATGGAGAAAAAATTTAGACTTCGGTGAGTGTCAGCAAGAACGAGAAAGAAATTCCATTGATTTCATTGAACTCTCAGAATTAACTACTTCTGTTGAAAAGTTTTATCATAGAACTAGAGGTGATGGTTCTCAGAAAGGAAGTGCTGCTGTTCGTGATCATCATTTAATCTTAGAGGTCTCACCATTTACTTCCCTAATTAACATAGATATTTCGTTTGTAAAAGGTCAGTTGGCTGAGGGTGATTTTAAATCAACAAGAAAATTTAAAAAGTCTGCTGGTTTTAAAATTAATAATAGATCTAGTAAAAAAACTATATTAGAAGTAGAGATGGAGTTTGATGGAGAAATTAAGTATTTAGATTTTGAGATAAAAAGATCTAAACCAAAAGAATGTTTTAAATTTAAAATTCTCTTAATTCCTGAAAATATTTTCCCAATTGATTCTTTTGCAAATAAGTTTTTACTAGCGCCATCTAAAGAACAGTTGGTACTTGAAACAGATCAATCTGATTTTATTTTTAATAGTGATATAGACTCTATTTATACCTTAGATAAATGTGATGAAATTGTTGATATTAATGATTTTGGAGCTGTAGATTTTGATAGGCTACTCAATACAGAAGAACAAGTTAATTTTAGTCTTAGAAATGGGAATAAAACTTTAAATTTTGAAGTTCAGGGTATTTTATCTGTTTCGAGTTTGAGCTTACCACTAATCTTTAATATTGAAGCTTATCAACATTTTTTTAATGACCAAGTCTTTGGTGTTTATAATACAAGAAATTTACGGATTTCAATCTTGGGGCGAGAATACAAGATTAAAAATGAGTATAAAAAGTTACTTGATTTGGAAGTTAATCTAATAGAAAAGAAAATAATTTCTAATAAAACTGCTTTTGGATATGAAATTACTGTTGATGATATTGTTTTAAGTTATCCTATCTTAGGAGATGCTTATGCGAAATTGTATAGCTATCTAGAACAACGAAATACAGTAATAAGTTTGGTTTCATGGGGAGTTGAATTTACGAGTATAGTTGAATCTATAGTCAATGAATATGTGAAACTTATACATGAAATTCCTACAAAAAGGATGCTCTCTTCTGATGCTAAGATGTTGGTTAATATTGGTTTTTTTAGATTGGATGGGTGTGAATATATAAGTCCTATCCATCCACTAAATCTCTCATATTTTTTAAATTTAATAAAAACATGCCGTGAAGATAAAACAAACTCTTTTGAAACATTACATGCAACTACTCTTCGAAGGCTTAATGCTGAAGGCTTGTTGCCTTTTAATTGGCATATTGATCATGAATTTAGTTATAGTCAGGTCT
This sequence comes from Acinetobacter sp. S54, assembly GCF_016624945.1. Taxonomy (GTDB): domain Bacteria; phylum Pseudomonadota; class Gammaproteobacteria; order Pseudomonadales; family Moraxellaceae; genus Acinetobacter. Next base: position 213,165 of record NZ_JACVUI010000001.1, read on the forward strand.
TAATCGAGCATCCTATGTGGATTAAGGTAATACCCAAAAAGTTGACAAAGCTAGACTATATTAAACCTTTGGTTCGACAAAAAACTAATGAATTTATTGAAGCTTTTAAAATTTTGTTTAATCAAGGTGAAAGAGATACTTTATTAATAAACTCAATCCATAATGAATTTAATCAAGAGCTATTCCTTGGTTTAGTTGAATTTGTTCAGAGAGTCAAAGCCCAAGATGTTCCAAAAATTCACGTCAATTTATATGATGATGAGTTGGTTAATACCTACTTTGACGTAGTGGCTGATGCCACAAGCCAAACTGATCTGAAAAAACTATGTAAGTTATCGATAAAAGATCAAAATTCAGATCAAGTCGCGGATCTCATTCGTAGAAGAATTACATATAGTAAATTTGAAATTACGAGTGAGATGAAGTTTAAATATGCTCATCTAACTTTTATTCGAAATAATACTCCTGTTGAAGTTGCAAATGTTGATTTAAAGGCTGAAAAGACAGGAATTGCTTGTAGAGGGTTACTTGCTGGAGAGACATCTTATCATCAAGAAAACACTTACTTTACAACAGCAGGATTGAAGGGTTTACCTCATCACAATAATCCTGCAATTCAGATTGTGCAACGTTATAGTGCGCTGAGTCATGCGGCTTGGAAGAATCAAAATTTCTATGAATCAAATGGCTTATCTTTAAAAGTATCTAATAAGCTACAGCTTCTTCTTGATAGTGCGTATGAAGACAGCTTATGGACGGTTATTATTGATCCAAAGGTAACGTTAGATTTTTTTAAAGCTCAGCAAGATGTTGTATTAATTCATTACTCTGATAATTATACCAATTCAGCAAATTATGATGCGATTACGGTAACTAAGCGTAGAGATCTTTATGATCAAATTCTTAGTCAAGGCGAACCTGGGAGAATTGATGAATTCAATGCTTTTAATGGTGAATGGTTATTAAAAATGTTAACTATGCAGGAAAAAGATAGACGCGAAAAGAAAAGCATTATTGCTGCATATAAGTATATAAATTGCCTCCTTTTTGATGGTGATATTATTTGGGTGCCTTTAAGTGTAGCTGAGATGATTCGAGTATCAGGCAACATTGGGTTGAAAATGGGGGAGTCTGATTTTAGTACATATTGTCAGGGTAAAAAGTATGGTGTGATTTCAGATGATGTTCTATTTGTTGGTTTTAAAAATGGACGGATGTATCTACTTCCATTAGAAGTTAAAGTTGGACAAAAACAGAAACATGATAAAGGTATTCTACAAGCTAAAAAATTAAAGCAATACTTAGAGGCTTGTTTATTTGGAAAAAGAGATTTAGCAGGGCATTTATATAGAGGTTTATTTATTAGACAAATCATGATGCAGGTAGAAAAATATCAACTATATCAGACCTATCCTGAAAATTATTTTGATCAATTATTGAAAGAACGTGAGTGGTGGTTGCAGGGGGATTATCAATTAGCAAATATTCAGAATTATCCAAAAGGGTTTGTGCTTGCATTTATTGAAAGTAATACTTTCTTCCAAGAAAAATTTACTTTGGACGAGGATATTCTTGTTATTAAGCTACCAGGTGCTTGCCAGAATCAATTTATCTCTAAGCCTTTGAACGAGCTAGTGGCGTATTGCGAGAGTAAGAGTTTAGTTCATATTCCTGAGAGTTTTATCTTAAAAGGTGAAACTACTTTTACTGATATAGAAATCATAGAAGAGTCGGATGCAAAGATCTTTGAAGAATTAAATTATATTGAAGGAGTAGAAGATCAGGCTTCATTCCAAAATGAAAGTAGTCACAATCAGTTTGACTTGTTCTCTAGTTTAGAAGAGCCTGAGGCAACTGAGGCAACTGAGGCAACTGAGGCAACTGAGGCAACTGAGGAGATTGTACCAATACTTGTTAAAAGTAATGAGCCATTGCGTGTGCTTTTAGGGGAAAATACTTTTACAAGTGAACAGCTATATTGGGAACCAACTAATACAGCTAAATTCATGAATACTAATACAGGTATCATCGGTACTATGGGGACGGGTAAAACACAATTTACGAAATCACTCATTACTCAGCTGATACAGAATCAAGATAAGAATGTAAATTCTGCCCCTATAGGTATCTTGATCTTCGATTATAAGTCTGATTATGTAGATGATCCATTCATAGAAATTAATTCAGTAAAAACTTATAAGCTTTATAAATTACCTTATAATCCGTTAAGTCTCTTTGGGGATACCCCAATGTTACCAGTGCATACTGCTCGTAGTTTTTCGGATACGATGGCAAAAGCATTTGGTCTGGGTGTTAAGCAGCAGGCAACATTAAGAAAATTAGTTTTAGATGCATATGAACAAGTAGGGATTGATAAAGCCGATTCCGCTACATGGCATTTACCAGCCCCAACGATCAAAGATATTTGGAATCTATTTGAGACAACTGAGCCATCTGTTGATTCATTATATGCTGCTCTTGAAAGTTTGAATGAATTAGAAATATTTGAGTCGAATAATCGTCAGTGTTCTAGCTTATACGACTTACTAGATGGTGTATTAGTGGTTGAGCTAGCTGGATATCCAGCTCAAGTCCAGAACCTTGTTGTTGCCTTGACTTTAGATTTGTTCTACTCGCAAATGCAGAAAAAGGGAAAACCTCAAGTTCAAGAAGACTATAGGCAGATCACTAAGATGATTCTTGTAGATGAAGCTGATAATTTTATGTCACAAGATTTTCCGAGTTTACGTAAGGTTCTTAAAGAAGGTCGCGAATATGGGGTGGGTATGGTCTTATCTACTCAAGATATTACACATTTTAAGACAGGGGAAAATAACTATTCAGCCTATATCTTGACTTGGGTGATTCATCGTGTAGCACAGATCAGTAACGGCGATATTAAAGCGATATTTAATATTGATGATAAATCTGAGCAAGAACATCTAATGGAAACTATTCGTAAGCTAAATAAGCATTACAGTCTATATATTGATGGGCATAAGAAGCTTGTGAAAATGAAAGACAAAGCTTTCTGGGAGTTATGTCAAGAAATTGAAGTTTCTTAATAGGTACGAAAAATGGGCCACGATGTATCTGTATTAAGTGAAGTTCAGTTACGTAAACAACAAATTTCTGCTGCTAAAAAAGCAGCAGAAATTGTTACATTACGTGAGTGGTATGATTCAACTGTACATGGATATGAGTTAGAAGAATATTTCAAGTATTTTTCTAATTTGGGACGATTAGGGAAAGAGCTTCATAAGCGTGGAGTAAAAAGAGTTACGGAACTTCATGAAGCTGATAATGGTATATTTGTAGAAGCGACTTTTATTCGTAGTGATTTAGATTTAGTAGGATCACTATGTGCTTTAGCATGCATATTTGAAAAGTTGAGAAAAGCCTGAGTTATTCAGGCTTTTCTTTGAGCCCAATAGCAATTTCTATTGCGTCTCGAATTTCTCTTCGACCAGATCCTGATGCATTTTTAAAATTTTCATCTGAAAAATTGATATTTCTAGCTTTTTCTAAGCGTTCTTCAAAATAGGCTACACTTATTCTTTTATCTCTAGAAAATGCATCTTGTGAAATTTTCTTAAGAATATCGAATTGAGCCTGAATACCGATTGTCTTAAGAATATACGATTCACTATCAGCATTGTCCCAAAATATATTTTTGCAGGCAGTCAGAAAATTAACTAATATTTTGTATAAGACACCATCATTTTGTTCGATATATAAGCTTCTTAAAGGAGATTTATCATCAGTTAAATCTGTTCTATTTGGCTTTCTTGATTCAAAAAGCTTATTTGAATCTTTTCTTGGATTTGTAGAGATTAATTTTAGAATCCCTTCAACAATAACTGCCGTTGATACTTTCCAATCAGTATTCCTAATACTATTTTCAAGCTCTTCCCCCATAATTGGTGCAATTTTAATATGAGATCTTAGAGGAGATTCAGGGTCTAAATTTAACTTTCTCGTTAAAAATACAGATAGTTTATCTGGTGACCAAATAGATGAGTCCTCATCATTAATATTGTAGCCGTACAACTCATACGTGAGACTTTTATCAACAGCACGTTGTGTAGAGTTAATAATTGCAAAAATTTGAGCTTGATATGGCTTTGGAAGATCTAAGTAAATTGAACAAAGCAATTCCATCTCAAGGCGAGATCGATCAGCTTTTGCAAAAGCAAATAAACGATGTTGACCATCTATAATAGCAGCTAATTTTTTCTGACTCGGTATAACTAAAAATAAACCTTGATCTTCTCGTATGATTTCCCATCTATCTGCATTGTCTAGATCATCGAGTGTATTTCCATTTTCTGTATAGTTTGCAGCTAATATGATAGAGTTTGGGAAAGCAGAATCTGTGCGATTAATATATTCACTAATTTGTTTTAAACGATCTTCTTTGATGACACGTTGAGTACCCTGTAACTTAATTAATCCATTTGAATCAATCTCTGCTCGCATTGAATCACTAAAAGATACTTCTAGTAAATACTTAGCTGGTATCGAGGTGCAATAGAAAGTGCCCATTGGTTGCTTGACTTCTAAAACAGGAAGTTTTTTTGGAAAGGATGTCATAATTTTTTCCTAGTAGTCTTTTAAGCCAGTCAAATCTGTTTTTAAAGGATCTTTTTGTGTGGGAGTTCTATCCTCATCACTAGTTGAAAATTGTTCCCCAATTCCAAAATTCTCTCCACCAAGAGGTGCGGTATTCATCATGGGTTCATCGAGAGTTTTATTAAATGCATTAATTAGCCATGCGATACTTAAACTAACCATTGTAAGAACTAAGCATAGAATAAAGTAGTTATATGATTTATTTGGATATTCAGATTGTGTATATGCAATACCAGCTGTAAAAAAATATACTAAAATGATTAGTATCCATGAACCAGATTTAATATTTTTAGGTATATCATCATCTAAAAAGACTTGTGAACTAATACCACCCAGTAATGTTGTGATATAAAATAATAAAGCTCCATTTAACTTTGAAAAATCAAGTGTTTTAATAGGGTGTTTTAACTTTTCAATTATAAGATCAATAACTTCTATCCAAACTCCTATACCTCCAAAGATGACAATACCAGTAATAAAGTAAGCCCAAAATTTAATACTAATTGTTTTTGAGAGAGAATGATGCCAAGAGTCTTTAAAAAAAGAGATAGCAGATTTTTCTTTATTGTCAATGTAGTTTTTAGGCAATAGAAAATAGAATATATTATTAATTATAATTGTAATCTTTTCTTTAATAAAAAGATAAGGGGTTTCAATAAGGTAAACCCAAAGAATCACAAAAATTTTGTCCCAGACTATATCAAGAAATGTATATAGCCAATTTTTTTTATTAGGCATAAAAATGTCATTTAAGTAGATCCATGTTGGTAAAATTATATAATTGAAAAAATTAATTTTCACTTTAAATTTTCCTATAGTGAAAGATTTTTTAAAGTATTAGGCAAGTCATCTGGACTTGCCTTTAGTTTTTTATAAATTAGCCAATAGACTTTCAGATGTTTTATAACGAACAGACATAGAGCCAACCCCTCTATGAATATGCCCACGCATTCGATCAAGAAGAACTTTATTCTCTAAAGGTTCTTTTTGATTGTCCTCTACATATCTAAGAAGTGATAAGAATAAATCTGTATTCTCACCTGTAAGTGTATAGGCATTAAATTCAGATCCATCTTCATTCGGTAAAGGAATATTACCTAAAGGTCCTTCTTCTAAAGACATCATAAGTGCAATACGGCAGAGTAGGTTGGGAGTTAAACTTGTACGTTGCTTAAGCATACGTAGGCGGGTAGTAGCCTCAGAGGAAATTTTAAGCTTGCTGTAATGCAATTCTCTTCTCCCTATTGGTACGTTTTAAGTCAGTGAAATAACCTGATAGTGCTTGTGTCGAAGCCAATTCATGATTGTATTCTAATAAGTAACTTTCAGAAATGAACTGATCTAACTGATTGACATATTGATCATCAATTTCCGTATCAGTTGATAGGATAATTACTTGATGGCTAACATGGGGAAAATATAGCTTCATTAAGTTATCACGATGTTCTCGATCTAAACGTCCTAATGGAGTATCTACAATCATGGGTAAATGACGACCGCTAGTTTTAGCTAATGCCCATAGCATTGCAATTGCATAAATCTGTTTTTCCCCAGCTGATAGCGCTGATTTTTCAATAGAATGCCCATTTTTTTTGATCAAGCATGTACTGAAATTTTTCGCATCAATATGAAGATCAGTAATAAAGTTCTTTTTGCGTAGAAGAGAGTTAAAAATTTCTACAAAGTTTTGACGAACTTGAATAATTTTTTGTTCAAGTAATGCAGTCTCAAAATCAATAAGTGCTTTAATACCTTTAGCTGCTAATGAGTTTTTATGGTTTTGAAGTTCAAAGTCAACCACAGCTTCGTTGGCTGATTTTAGGCTACGTTTTACCGTGACAATGTCCCAACTGAGTTTACGATATTCTTCATCTTTTTGATCCAGAATTACATCAAGTTCGCCTAATTTACGTTCTTTTTGCATTAATTCGTCTAAATAGGCATTTGAATCTTCAGCATTTTCTGCACGAGCAATAGAGAACTCTGTTGCCTCTTTCTCCTGATTTAGCTGTACAAAACGACTATAAAGCACCTGAACTTGTGTTTTGGTTTCTATTTCTAAGTCAATTAGTTTTGCCAAAGATTGTTTAGGCTTTGTTAGCTCATTAAATGCAATATGTGAGCTTATTTCTGACTGTGTATTAAAATAATTTTTGAGGAACTGATTCAGGTTTTCCCAGTGATCTTCTGTCCATAATTCTTCTTTTTGCACTGAGCTGTTTTGGAATGATGCCAAAGTTTGCTCAATAAGATGTCTACTTGCAGATTGATCAGCAGAAGAGGCTTCTAAATGTGTCATGAATTTGGAAATAAGTTTAGGTGCAAACAGGAACGGAAATAAGTTATTAGCCAAATTTGTAAGCTCTTGCTTACATAAATTAATTTCTTTATTCAGATGGGACAGTTTTGTTTTTAATTGATCATATTTCAATGCAATTGCACCGCCTTCTGATACAAATCGTAGTCTTTTTTGCTCAATATTTTTTAGTAAAGTTTGGTGTTCAAATTTAAGTTGAGCACATTCATTTTTTAAATTTACTTCTTGAGATGTAAGATGATCTAAACGTTGAGTAATAACCTCAATATCATTTTGATTAGCATCATTCAATTTATTGCGATTTAGATAAGAATGCAGATCTAGACGTAGTTTTTCAATTAGATCAATTCCAAGCAGGTTTTTAATTGCATCTGATAACATAGCATTAGTATCTTCAGCAATATCTTGAATTTTCTCACCATCAAAAAAGAAAAGCTGTGAAATACCAAATGGGATCAACTCTAATAGAAAGTTTTCCCATTCTTGCTCTGGTACAGAAGTAACAGTTTCCCCATTCTTTTTTAAATCTAGGCTTTCTCGCAATTGGTTATCTGAACCAATTGCCCATGAACGACATACAGTAAATTCAGCAGGAATACTTCCTTCCGTATAAATAAAATTAAGTTCAACTCTAGATGTACGTTCTGGATGGTTATGGTTTATCTTACTTAAAAGATATTGATGATACTCTTTTTGACTTATACCTAAACCAAGTGCACGTCTACCATAAAGAGCTAAACGGATCGAGTCTAAGAAAGTTGTCTTACCTGCACCATTTCGCCCCCCAATTAAGATAATAGGTTGATTAGTTGAGGTTGATGATTTCTTTGGCTCAAGTAAAAACTCTGTGCGCTGACCATATAAACCAATATTATCAAGTATCAATGATTTAATAATCATGGCTTAGCTCCAACATTATTTAATAAATCTAACTGCCCAGAAGAAACTTCTTCAGTAAATGAGGATTCATCATCATCTACTTCAATAATTTCATTAATGTCCTGCTGGGAATTACGGGCAGCTAGAATACTTGCTAAATCACGCCATTCTTCATTGAGTACTTTATTGAGTTGGTTATGGATGTTATGGCGTCTTTTAAGACCATGGGAGGCTTTTTCTACGCCAATTAATTTCACCATGAGCTCTGTAGGGATTTTATGTTCCTTACAAATCGCATCAAGTAGTGCAAAGTCTTGGGTATTGTATAAGACACTATCTTCAATCTGCCAATCTAGTTCAATACCTAAAGTTTCTTTAACGATTTGTGGAACAGAGTCAGCCCAGTCTCCACTTTCTGAACGCCATATTCTACGAATTTCATGTAGTTCTTCAGGATGGATGAGTATGGGAGCTTCGCCGATTGGAGCTTCTGCTTGAACTAGTTTTTGAACTTCTAAAAGTTTTCTTAGAAGTACTTTGCGGAATTCAAGTTTATACGGCCCTGGTACGAGTTTGCCATTTGCATGGTTAAAGGCAACTTGACCATTACGGCGTTTAAATTCTCGATAGATGAACTTTTTCTCTGGATTTTGAGTTGATGACAGTAAATCGCGATATTCAAGTAAAGGTTCTAGCCATTCTTCACCAGACTCAACCATGGCTTCCATTGATTTATCATGTTGAACAACAGTACATACCCAGCATCCAAAGCGTGAATTACCACAACTAGGTGTAGTCTTATCAACAACGAGAGGACATTCTCCTGCTTGAGCATTTCTATACATGGTGACAAGTTCACGATTATCATTATTCCAAGGTGACTTGTTCTGTAATAGATAGTTCCAAACATCATCTGTTGAAAAAGTTTCTATTGGTGCAAATACAAATGCATTAAGTAAAGACGAATGACGAGCTAATTTCGTACCTTTTATTTTGTGCATTGCAATGACTTGAGCACGTGTAGCGCTTTCTGAGGAACGAACACCTAATACAACTACAACTTCTCCAAACTCGGCAACACGTTGAGTAATGAACTCATTTGCGGGTTCAATTTTAAGACGCTCTGTACACCAACGGAATTTATTACTTGGTGCTGGATAGCCACGACCAAGAAGGTTCACCCAAAAAGAACGTTCTACGCGAGGACTTACTTTTTGGACTTGAAAAGGTAAGCCTAACTCATCTGATTTTTTTTGAATATTTTCCAGATTTTTATCGATATAACGGACTATAACAGGTGTTTCGACTAGCGTATCTGAACTAATTACATAAACAGGTTTTTGTCTTTGTTCTTTTGGAAGTATAGCTAAAGCATTCCAAACAAGTTGTAATGCGCAAGTTGAATCTTTACCACCTGAATATCCTACTACCCAAGGTCTTTGGTCAGATAAATAAACTTCTTGAATAGACTTATACATATCTTTAAGAGAGTTGGTCTCAAAAATACTCATTAGACTCTCTCTTCAATATGTGCGTGGCGACTTGCTTGTATCGCATCAATATGGATATCTTCGATTCTTTGTGATTCAGTGTTCAATGGTATCCCTAAAGTTCTCTGGATATGATTTGTAACTAATACAAGATTATTGCGTGATTTATTAATCTTACCCGCTACCAAAGCACGACCACCCCACAAGGCTAGATTTTTTCTAGACCAATCAATTAGCATTAACTGACTTAGACATGATTTCCAATTATCACTATGATTTTCTAGGAGAATATTACCTACTCGTGCAATAGCTTGTAGTGCTATGCCGTGAGCATGTATGTAATCTTGTCTTAACTGGAATGTGCTGCCGTTACCCTCGAGTAGATTTAACCAATCTGGCATGCATTGTATAACTTCTTGCCAGAATATGGTCGAAATCTTAATTTTTTCATCAGTTGAAATATCTGATTGCTTAAAATTTAATAATTCTTTAGTGGCATGATGTAATGAACTGAATGTAAAAAGTTTTGAAGAGCGGTGTGAAATGCTAGATTTTTCAAAGTCGGTATAGTCAGAAAAAAGGGGAATTCTATCAATCATTGATTTAGTGATATAGGTTTGTTCATCTCTGTGATTAAAAAGTAACTTTATTGATTGTGCTGGTCTTACAGCATGCATATTGAGGTCGGCAAACATTTGCTGAGAACGTTTTAGCCCCTTGTCTGCATAAATTACTACGGAAATAGTTTCATCACCAAGATAGGGGGTGACCTTTATAGCCTCCTCAATTGCAGCACGTCTATGTTGCCCATCATTTATAAGTACGGTAGCGTCCATAGAGATTTTAAGCTTACCCATATTGCTTGGTATGTTGGTTGGTTCAAACTTAACCTCACCATCAACACAAGCACATAATGAAGACATTATGTATTCCTCTGGATTTTCAGTGATATATCTGCTTATTTGAGGGATACGAGCTTTATTTAGGGTTCGTTGAGCTCGTAGAGGAGCAGGTAGTGACTCATCATCAAATTTAAAGAATTTAGGTACAAATTTGAGTGGCACCATAATGACATAAAATGCTGAACGTGCTTGTAACCCTTGCATTGCAGCGAATTCAAACCAATTGCCATCCATAATATTACAACTTTAATTGAAACCTAAACTCAAATGATCATATCACGGGACGTTTATCTTTTCTATTTGGACGTTTATTATTTTAAGTTTTATAGCTGGATCTGGCTAGAATGATTAATTTATATGAATGATAGAATACGTACTAGCGAACTAGAGGAAGTTCTCATTTAACTACCAGTTGATGTGATTAAATTTTTTGTTTGTTACGAGAGGATAAATAGTATTTCTGGTTGTTGGTAGAAATGGAGTTCTTCTAATTAATTGTTTTTAATATTATATTATTTACAGAGCATTCATTTATCTAATTTTCTTCTAAGGTAGCTAACCTCGTGGCTGTAGTCTTGACTCTTTGTATTTAATATTGGGGTCACTACAAATCTGAAGAATGGCTAAACTGTATGCTATCTAGCCATTGTGGAGTAGGATTCATTAAATTAGGGATTGTATTTTTAATATCTAAATATGCATGAGGATTTCAAATTTATGAGAAAGGTCATTAAAGAAAATTTGAACTGTCCGGGCAAAATTTTTTCAGAAGATGATGTAAGGTCAAAAATAGTTGTACCTTGGTTAATAGAGCGTGGCTTTAATTTAAATGATTTGTCAATTGAATTCTCATTTTCTATTCGTTTTGGGAGGTCTGTGGTTAAAGTAGAGGACGGAGAGTTAGTTAGGCAATTAAGGCCTATTAATAAACATGGAGATGTTAAATATTCTTATTTTCGACCAAGAGCAGATGTACTTGTTCGTAATTTAGAAGGGAAAAATCTGTTCATAATAGAGGTTAAAGGACCAAATGAACCTCTAGATAATGACGCTCGAGACCAAGGTATTTCATATGCCCGTTTGTTGAATGGGAACATTGCTCCATGTGTAGTTTTAACTAATGGAAAGCAAACAAAAATTTTTGATACATTCACAAAAATAGAGATAAAGGATTCTAAAATAATTTTAAATATAGGCTCTTATGTACAAAGTTTCAGAGTTGGTGAAGAGTATTTATCTTTACAGACAGAAGCTTTAGAGAGTCTTATTTCTCTTTCATCCGAAAACCTCATGTATTTCTGTGAAGTACAAACAGCTTTTCGCATGAGAGCCTTAAGAAGTGAAGATTTAAATTCAAATAAAAAATATATTCCTGCCTTATATGTTGAGCGAGAAAAAGCGCGAGAAAAATTACTGACCTTGATTGATGATAGAAGTAGAAGAGTGATTTTAGTCGTCGGAGCGCCTCAGATAGGCAAGACGAATTTTATTTGTCATATGGTTGAGGATAGACTGCAACAAGGTATGCCTTGCTTGTTTTATCCTACGATAGGATTAAAGCAAGGTTTGTTAAGTGAAATCGCTGAAGACTTTGGGTGGATTCTAAAAGATGGAAATAACACTTCTAGCTATATTTTTCAAAAATTAACAAATGTGCTGCGTAGAGGTAACAAGCGACTCCTTATTTTTATTGATGGTTGGAATGAGGCAAACATAAAATTAGCGAGAACAATAGATCAAGAAAGTGAAAGGTTAGCCTCTGATCATATTCAAATAATTATTACTCTCACTCACGTGGCGGCTAGCAGACTTTTGAGAGGGGAAGGAGGGAATCCATCTTTTATTTCAGAAGCGGCCTCAATTCCAGTAAGAGCTATTAATCTTATCGAAATTAGCCCAGAATACGCTGAGAGCTATCCTGAATGGAATGTAATTAATATAAAAAAATATTCCCCAAAAGAATATGAGGAAGCATATACGAAATATAGTTTCGCATATAATGTAAAAGTGCCAAATAGCCATCAAAGAGTTGATGATCCCTATACTCTCGGTGTCGCGATGAATTTATTTCAAAATGGAATTTTGCCTAATATTTTAGAAGAGCCAACTCTATTAGAACAGATTATTAAAGAAAAGATTAATCGAACTATTGGATTGGCAGAGCATAATATTCAACTGTGTTTAACTATATTGGCCAAAGAAATGTTTGAAAATGATGCGCCAGTTAAAACAGAAAGAGTTTCTAATCTTTGGAGCATTCCATTAATAGAGAAAATTCCTTCAGGCTTTTTTGATGCAGCTTTATTGTCGCAGGTAACAAATGAACTAAATTCTCCAGCTATAGATTTTTACTATGGAAAAGAGAGGGATTTTGTTATTTCTTACTGGGCTCAAGGTTGGTTTTATAAGCTTCAAAATAAGCAAGAAATTTCATATATTTTTGATACGGCTGTTCAGTCGAATGCGGGATTAGAAGCCTTAAGATGGTTTCTAAAACAAATTAAACATATAGAGGCTATACAGTTGCTAACTGGAAAGCTGCCTAAGTATGAAAGTCCCCAAATTCAGCGAATTTTATTATCTGCTCTTTTTGATATCTCAGTTAATCATTCAATAAAGAAAGAAGAGTGGTTGAGTTATGCAATAGATCAAGTATTCAATAATCAGGATAACTTGGTAAAAATAGAGGCTGTTAAGTTAATTTCTTTACTAACTGAGGATAGTGAGGAATTAATGTCAGTTTTGCCAGATGATAGTTCTTTAAAAAGTTTTATTAAAGCTATTCTTTCTGTAGGTGAGGAATACCCTCTAGAATCCAGAGCTACAGGTTCAGTTATACTTGGTGCATTACAATCATTACATTGGGATACACATGAAGGAGACCCTGTTGAGTCTATTGTTACAAGGGTTCTAATGGATTTGAATTCAAGTGAATCCAGTGTAATTAGAGAAAGTGCTGCTACTTGCTTAGGTTATGTTTCACCGTTTGCCTTGCTTAAAATCATTTTTCTTAAAATTCAAAGTGGTATATTGATTAATAAAAGTGAAATGATAAATGAATATAACCTAGGTTTAGAAAATGCTCATGCACAACTTAATGAATTGTACTATGGTCACATGTGCCCTGGTATTCTTGAAGGTATGAAAGAAGATGAAGAAATAGATGATTCATTAAAAAATGAGTATGAAAAAATGCATACATTGATGCAGCCAATAGTTTCTATCTTTCCTCAAACTCGGGCAATATTGGGTTTAATGGGAATTCTAGAAAGTCTAAGACCACAAAACTATAATGAGAAAAGTAGTCTTGACATTCCTTTTTTAGATACATATACGCTCCCATTACCATTTGATAATGAGTCATAAAGAGAATACATAAAGAGATATTTTTAATTCTTATTCCTCAATCCATCAATAAAATCAGACCAGTCCTGCATCATCTTGATACGGTAGTCTAGATGTAGAGCATGGTTATAAGCCTGAGATACGGCATTACCAACCGTATGAGCTAATTGGATTTCAATCGCATCGTGCATATATCCTTGTTCGTGTAGTGTTGTTGAGGCAAGCCCGCGGAAGCCATGACCAGTCATTTTCCCCATATAACCCATTGTTCGAATTGCACTTAAAAGAGCATTATTGCTTAAAGGTTTAGCTTTACTGTGATTATAGAAAACAAATTGCTTGTTACCTGTTATTGGTCTTAGTCCCTCAATGAATTCAACAGCTTGTCTCGATAAAGGAACAATATGAGGTAGAGCCATTTTCATTTTGTATGCAGGAATACGCCATAAATGATTATCAAAATCAATCTCATTCCATTCCATATTGATAAGTTCAGCAGTTCTTACAAATGTTAATGTCATTAGTTGTAATGCTGTTTTAACCAAGATACTGCCGTGATAACGATCCATACGCTCTAGAAACGGTGGAAACTCAGAAATATCCAAACGAGCCATATGTTTTACTTTACGCGGCTTTAATGCTTCTTGTAGGTGTGGGGTCGGATCATTCTCAATAATTCCTTTACGTATTGCATAGCGAAAAATTCGACCAGTCAAAGGAATAGAGCGCTTGGCCATTTCCAATGCACCACGCTCTTCAATTTTTTTGGCACAAGCTAATATGTCTTTCCCTTTAATTTGATCAATTGGCATGTCCCCTAGAGCAGGGAAGAGGTCTTTCTCAAAAACAGATAAATCACGTAAGTAAGTGCCTTCAGTAATTGCATCTTTACGGTCTTGCATCCATTGCATTGCTAGTATTTTAAAAAGTGTACTTTCTTCAGCCTGTAATTTTTTTTGTTTTTTTACTTCATTTGGATTAATGCCATCTTTTATTTGTAAGCGAGCTTCGTCACGAATTCTTCTTGCTTGAGCAAGTGTAGTCTCAGGATATGTACCAATACTAAAAATATTTTCTTTCCCATTCAGACGAAATTTCATACGCCAATGCATACCGCCAGAAGGTGTAACTTCTAAATACATGCCTTTTCCATCAGCATATTTGGTCTTTTTTTCTAATGGTTTGATTTTTCTGACTTGCGCATCTGTAAGCATTGTCGTTCATTCCGTAGAAATTTGGGGGTAAAAAAATAGGGGTAAATTATTTTACCCCCAGTTATACCCCCAACTATCTCAGGATTCAATAGTATTTATTGGAAAGCATAAGGAAATAAAAAAAGCTTAAACCCTTTAGATTTAAGCTTTTAGGACTCTATGAGATATCATAGAAAATATATTTGGCGGTGAGAGAGGGATTCGAACCCTCGATACGCGTAAACGTATACACACTTTCCAGGCGTGCTCCTTAAGCCACTCGGACACCTCACCAAGGCGAGCGATAATAGCTAAAAAATGACGTGCTGCCAAGCTTAAAACAATTGATTTGAAGAAAAAAAATTAACTTAATGCTAAGATGGCGCAAAAATACTGTTCAAATATTGAAGATCGAGTATGCAAAGTCCTGCAAAAAAAGCCGCATTACCAGCCATTACGTTGGCTGCGTTAGGGGTCGTGTTTGGTGACATTGGAACCAGTCCGCTCTATGCATTTGCACAAACCTTTACCAGTGCCCATGTAAATATTTCCGAGGCGACAGTATTTGGTATTCTCTCCCTGATTTTCTGGTGTATTACACTTTCTATCAGCTTTAAATATGTCACCATTGTCATGCGGGCAGACAACAATGGTGAAGGTGGCATCATGTCATTACTGGCATTGTTGCTCCGAATAAAAAAGCTTGACCCCAAAAAGAAAATTTATCTGATTGCATTGGGCTTTGTGGGAGCTTCTTTGTTTTTTGGAGACGGGATTATTACTCCCGCTATTTCAGTACTATCGGCTATTGAAGGTTTGAGTATTGCGACTCCAGCTTTTGATAAATGGTTGATGCCGATAGGTTTGGGTATTCTCACAGCACTGTTTGTCGTACAGCGTCATGGTACGGCAACTATGGGTAAATTTTTTGGCCCAGTCACCTTGGTCTGGTTTATTTCTATTGGCTTGCTGGGGCTTTGGAGCATCATTCAAACACCGCATATTTTATTATTTGTAAATCCACTATGGGCAATTGAGTTTGCCATTCATCAACCTTTTATTGCCTTTATTGCAATGGGTTCAGTTGTTTTGACCATGACTGGTGGTGAAGCACTATATGCAGATATGGGGCATTTTGGTCGCCTACCGATCCGGTTAGCATGGTTTATTATTGTTTGTCCTTGTTTATTGCTCAATTATGCGGGTCAAGGAGCATTGTTACTACGTAACCCAGAAGCGGTATCAAATCCATTTTATTTACTGGTACCCGAATGGGCTTTGTATCCAATGATTGGTTTGGCAACAGCTGCCGCCGTGATTGCTTCGCAAGCGGTGATTACAGGTGTATTTTCCATGGTCAATCAGGCGATCCAGCTACGTTATTTACCTCGTTTGAGTGTAATTCATACCTCGGATGTAGAGCAGGGACAAATTTATGTTCCTTTTATTAATTGGGTGTTGTATATCTCGGTTTTTATTCTGATTATTCTGTTTGAAACCAGTAGTAGTTTAGCCAGTGCTTATGGTGTTGCAGTCACCATGACGATGTTATGTGTCACTATTTTAATTTCAGTATTGGCATATGGTGCATGGAAATGGCCTTGGTGGAAAGTGGCGATATTTGCGATTCCGTTTCTGGCATTAGATGGAATATTCGTGGCATCGACCTCGCTCAAGATTTTGGCGGGTGGTTGGGTGCCAATCGTGATTGGTATTGTGGTATTTACGATCCTGATGACGTGGAAACGTGGGCGTGAAATTGTCTATAATCGTCTGGAAACTGATGCATTACCAATGAGTCTTTTTATTCAAAGTATTAGTTCAAGTAATGAAACGCATTTTGTACCAGGTGAAGCTATTTTCCTGACCGGTAATCCGAATATCGTTCCACATGCCATGCTACACAATATCAAACATAATAAGGTACTGCATGAGCGCAATGTCATGGTCACGGTCTATACGCAGGATATTCCTTATGTGGCACAGCAGGATCGAATTAAACTCGAAAAATTGAATGATCACTTCTATCGTATTTTTATGTATTACGGTTTTAAGGATCAGCCAAATATTCCGCAAGCTTTGAAACAGGCTTATGATGAATGGGGCTTTGATTTCGATATGATGCAGATTAGCTTCTTTATCTCACGCGATCGCCTCATTCATACAGTAGGCGAAGGAATGTCTCCTTGGCGTGAAAAATTATTTATTTCCATGCAGCGAAATACTAGTCCAGTAAGCGATTTTTATCAGATTCCGCCGAACCGGGTGGTTGAACTGGGTAGCCAAATTGAAATCTAAAATTTATTAACAACAAATGAGCATTAAAAACCAAGGCATTGCCTTGGTTTTTTTATCACTCAGATTACTGAGCGTTAGGCTCGGCCATAGGTTGCTCTGGCGCGGCATTCAAATTCTGATCCTGTGCTTCAGTAGGCACAGCTTGCATGGCTGGTGCTTCTGGATGAGCTGATTCAGGCATTGCTTGTGCAGGTGCATTAGGGTCAATAGATGGTACTGACACAGCCGCTGGCTCAGACATTTCTCCTTGATGTGGAGTCACCGCCTGAATATCTTGGGGGGGTACAGGCTGAGTTTGTACTGGATTAGACTGAGCAGAAATCAGTTGAACCTTACCGCTATTGACCAAATCTTCGAGGGAACCAGGTTGTCCATTTACAGTTGTGGTAACTTTAGCTTTGGATAAGCTTTCTAGAGTTTCGCCTGCTTGCACAGGTTGTTCTGCAAAAGCAGTCATACTTAATGAAGCAGTAATTAAAGCAGCACCAATCAATTGAGAGCGCATAAATAGACTCCTAAATTTAATCATTCTTCGCGTTTATCGTGGAGCTACCTTGGCACAGGAAAGGATAGGTTTTCAATGAAAGATACGAAACGTGACGAATCGCGTTGTGAATGATAAAAATAAAACGACAAACTGTTACGCGCATAGTGTATTTTTTAATCAATTTGCGCTGATAGTTTAATCAAATGAAAACCTGCTGAATATACAGCGAAAACTTGAATTGTTAAGCTTTTCACAAGACTTTAATGTATGTGGAAGATTGTGGCACGTAAAAAGACAAGAGCAACTTCAGATTTCTCTTGGGTCAAACAGCATATTGGTAAATTCTTCTTGGGCGCAATTGCTGCCAGTAGTTTTGTGATCGCTTTTGGTGAGGGTAAAGTCTCGCAATGGATCAGCCCAATTTCAAGCAATAGCGCGTGTCTCAATCAGTTTTATCGGGATATTCCTCCAATTTTGGCAAAAGACAGCCTACAAAAAAATAGTTATGCATTATGTTTTCATGACTTTAATGTGATGTATTCAGGGGTTTCAAAAACACCACTTTGGGTTTCGGAAAAATTGACACCACAACGTTTAAGTAGCCGCATTAAACGTGAAGATAATTTTCATGAAGAACTGAGGATACCTGAAATACATCGGGCATTGCTCAGTGATTATCGTGGTTCGGGCTATGACCGAGGGCATATGGCACCCAATGGTGATATGGGAAATAGTACAGCCCAATACGATAGTTTTTCACTGGCTAATATGGTGCCGCAAGCACCTAAAAATAATCAACAAATCTGGCGTGAATTAGAGGAAGCTACCCGGGCACTGGTTACTAAACAGAAACAAGATGTCTATGTGGTAACTGGGCCAGTATTTGAAGGAAAAAAGCTAAAAACCATCGGGCGTGGTGTGATTGTTCCTAGTGCCGTATATAAAGTTATTTATTTACCAAAAACAGGTGCGATTGGGGCATATTATGCGCCGAATGATAATTCATTACAGGTTAAAGTAGTCAGCGTTTGTTATCTTGAAGAAAAACTCGGAATGAATCTTTTTCCCCAATTAACGGAAGAACAAAAACGCAATGTCTACCAACTTCCACTTAATGCAACGGCGGTAAAAGCGCAGAAAAAATTGAGTTATTTACACTGGGATGGAGAAAGCCAGTGCGCAGAAGATGTTGAACAACAAACGCTCACCACCGTTCAAAAACAATTTACCCAGCAAAAATCTCAAGCTACACCGATGGAAGCACAAGGGATTGATGATGAGACTAAACAGGCAATTATCAAACAATTAGTGGATGCCTTATTGCATTATTTTTTACAAATTTTGCGATAAATAAACCGTGTTTAAAGGAGAAATTAGGTTAATTTTTAAAGCTAGAAAAAAATAACGAGTGGTGAATATATGTTTAAACCTTTTGAAAATGGAAACGAGTCGTCGAACATTGAAGATTTGACACTGGAAAATCAGGTGGATCGTGTCAGTTTGTATGGCAATTTACAGATTACGAAAGATCAGCATGGTCTGACATTGGCAAAAAAATTACAGACATTTTTAAATACAATCGTGACTGAATTGGAAAAACAGCCACTCCCTGAGAAAATTCAGATTAAAACTGAAGAAGAAATTGATAATCCATTTTTATAAAAAAAACAGCCTGGAGAAAGGCTGTTTTCTAGCGGTATTTATATCTTAGTCTTTTTCATTGATCACCACTTTATAAATAATTGCACCCAGAATAGCGCCTATAATAGGTGCAACCCAAAATAACCATAATTGACTTAAAGCGGCTGTTTCAGCAAAAAGGGCAACGCCTGTACTCCGTGCAGGGTTTACAGAAGTATTGGTAACCGGAATACTGATCAAGTGAATGACCGTTAAAGTTAAACCAATGGCGATGGGCGCAAAGCCTGCGGGTGCATTTCGATGAGTCGATAATAAAATAATAATCAGGAAGAAAGCGGTCAGAACCACTTCAATCAAAAACGCAGACCCTAAAGAGAAGTGATTGGGAGATAGTTCCGCATAACCATTGGTGGCGAACCCCCCTGTACCCGTAAAACCTGCCTGACCTTTTACAATCATATAAAGCACAAATGCAGAAGCAGCAGCACCAATGACCTGTGAAATAATATAAGGAATGACCTCCTTGCTATCTAAACGTCCGCCAACCCACATACCTACACTGACAGCTGGATTAAAATGCGCACCAGAGATATGACCAAAGGCATAAGCACCAGTTAATACAGTTAATCCGAAGGCAAATGCGACACCTAGAAAACCAATACCCAGTTCAGGAAATGCAGCTGCTAATACTGCACTGCCACAACCACCAAAAACCAGCCAGAATGTACCTAAGAACTCAGCAAAATATTTATGCATTTTGATTTTCTCTTACTTTTGTTGTTGAACTTATAAATCGCGTGCTGTGATTAATATTTGTGCGATTATGGTCTTATTTTTATCTCTATCTGAGACTTTAAGCAAGAAGATAAAAGCTTTTTTTATTTCATGTCTTATTCTAATTTAATGATGAACGTACTGCTGTCGCCATTGCTGTGGAGTCATCTGGCTCCATTGTTTAAAGGCACGTTGAAATGCACTTTGTTCGGAATAACACAATAATAAAGCGATTTCCTGTAGGCTTAAATGTGGATCTTTCAAATATTCGATCGCCAGCATATAGCGAATTTGCTGAGTTCGTTGCTGAAAGGTCATATTTTGTTGTTGTAAATGGCGCTGTAACTGTCGTACTGATAATCCCAATTGTGCTGCAATCTGCTCAATTTGATATTCATTCTTTTGTAGACCTTTTAAAATCGCTTGCTGTAAACGCTGATCCAGTTGGGTTGTATGTGGCAGCTGTTGTAACAAGGCTTGTGCTTGCTGCATAAGCAACTGTTGTAGGGTGTGATCAGCACGACCAATAACTTTGCTGGCTTCACTCATCGGAATTAAAATTTGTGTTTTTTCCTGCGAAAACTTTACCCGGCAATGGAAATAACGTTCATAGACCTGTACTTCTTTAGGAGGCGGGTTAATAAAATGTACTTCATGTAAATGAATTTGATCTTTACACATAAATTGCTGTAGAAATTGCACCATTAATGCAATCGCAATTTCATCAGTCAATTGAGTGGGGTGCAGTTCAGTTTCTTCCCAGCGAATTGAAAAATAAGACGATAAGAATTCAACTTTTAAAGGACTGCCGTCATAGACCAACCGATGAAAGTCTTGATAACGGTTTAGTGCTTCGCCAAGACTTTCACATGACAGCGCAATATAGGCCAAAATTCCCAAATGCTTGGGTTGTACATATTCAGCAATTTTCAGTCCGAGACCTATGTGCGGTTGGACATGTTCAATTTGTTCAAGTAAATCACGCCAAATGACATAGTCAAAACGTTCCAGATTTTGAACCTCAAGCAAGCTTTGGGGTTCAGGCAATTGTTGCGATTCACAATATAATTTTAATAAATGTCCCAGTCCTCCATAGACTGATCCTGCATAATTTTTGAGTAAAGCCATCCCTGAATGCTCTTTTGTCGTGTTTTGTCAATGAACGATAAAAATCAGTCAATACATAGCATAGAAAAATTCTTATATTCAAGTCAAAAGGGAGGATTTTTAAAATGATAAAAGGTTTTGTGGCTGGTTTGATACTCGCCAATGGCTTTGAATGGGTCGCTCATAAATATATCTTACATGGTGTTCACCGCAAAGGTCAGCCACGTTATAGTCCAGTTCCTAAAAGTATGGAGTCGCACTGGGCACATCATCGTGAAGTACGAAAGACACAATTTCATGATGATTGTTATGTAGAGGGTTTAGAGAGTTGGCGTACTCGCAATGAGCTAATATCACTTGCTGTTGCTGCAGGTGTGGCGAGTGCGATATTTTATCCTTTTTCAAAAGGTATGGCGCTTGCTGCTGGCTACAGTGCTGTCAATTATTTTTATATTCATCGTCGTGCCCATCTTGAACCTGAATGGGCAAAACAACGTATTCCTTGGCATTATGATCATCATATGAATTCAAATCAGGATGCTAACTGGTGTGTTACCAAGCCTTGGTTTGATTATATTTTAGGAACACGTGTGGTTTCATCTGCAGACTTAAAGGAAGCGAATCCTTTGGGTTTACCACTACCAGGAAGTATTTCCAAGAAACTGACAATGGCGATTGAACGTGTATTTCCTGCAAAATGGGTCGAGCATAAACCAAAACTGGTAGATAAACAGACTTTAGAAAAAACTGACACGACAGCCTCAGTGGCTTAAAAAAAAGGGCAATTCAGTCAAACTTAATTGCCCTATATCTTATATTATCTAAAGATCTGCGCTATATGTTATAGACGCATTTCTATTCCTTGTTCCGCTAAAAACTCTTTGGCTTCTGGAATGGTATATTGTCCAAAGTGGAAAATACTGGCTGCCAGAACTGCATCTGCACCCCCTTGTAAAATTCCATCTGCCATATGTTGTAAATTTCCAACACCACCAGAAGCAATAGTCGGGATTGAAACTCGATCATTAATCGCACGCATGAGGGCAATGTCATAACCTGCTTTGGTACCATCCGCATCCATGCTGGTCACTAACAATTCTCCAGCGCCATATTCTGCCATTTTTACTGACCATTCAAGAGCATCTATACCCGTAGGTTTACGACCACCGTGGGTAAAAATTTCCCATTTGTTTTCTCCAGTTTTTTTAGCATCAATCGCGACTACGATACATTGTGCCCCGAAACGTTGGGAGGCTTCCTGTACAAATTCGGGATTGAACACAGCCGCGGAGTTGATACTGACTTTATCTGCTCCCGCATTTAGCAATGAGCGAATATCTTCAACTTTACGGACACCACCCCCCACTGTTAATGGCACAAAGACGCTTTCTGCCATTCGTTCCACTGTACGATAAGTCGTGTCGCGTCCATGATGCGTCGCCGTGATATCCAGAAACGTGATTTCATCGGCACCCTGTTCATTATAGCGACGCGCTACTTCGACAGGATCGCCTGCATCACGAATATCTAAAAATTGAACACCTTTGACGACACGGCCATTATCGACATCGAGGCAGGGAATAATACGTTTTGCAAGCATGGTGACATCCAGCGATATTGGTCAAAATCAATAAAGTTCACGAGACATAGCAGAATCTTGGTAAACTGTAGCGCTATTCTATCAAACTTATAATTGTTGCACGCAGGTTTTCTATGTCGGTTTATACGCCGTTGAGTTTAGAGCAAGTTCAAGCATTCGCTTTGCCTTATGGATTAGAGGTGGTGAACTTGATTCCAATTCAGGGAGGAATTGAAAACACTAATTATTTTTTAGTGACGCAGGATCATCAACAATACGTTTTGACAGTGTTTGAAGAACTGGATCAACAAGGGGCAAATGAATTGCCACCTGTATTACAATATCTGGGTCAACAAGGCGTTCCTGTGGCTGTGCCTTTAAGCTATGCGGGTCAATTTATTCACGTTATTGCGGATAAACCTGCTCAAATTGCACCAAAAATTGCAGGAAGGCATCCGATTCCACCGACGCTTAAGCAAATTATCGGAATTGGTAAGGCTCAGGCACAACTACATATGGCCTTACAGAACTTCCAATTTAAAAGACAAAGCTATCGAAATCACGCTTATTGGACAAATGTTGCCGATCAACTCAGATCCCATATGAATCAAGATGATCTGGAACTATTAGATCGTGTATATCAATTATTTAATCAACAGCGTGAACAACATCCTGATTTGCCACAGGGTTGGATTCATTCTGATTTATTCCGTGACAACACCCTATTTGACGAAGATGTTTTAGAAGGTATTTTAGATTTTTCTGAAATGAATCAGGATGATTTATTGTTTGACGTGGCGATTGCAATAAATGATTTTTGTACCGAACATCCTAGTGCGCAACTTAATTCAGACAAATTAAATGCATTTGTTGAAGGTTATCACACTGTGCGTCAGTTCACGTCAGATGAGCAGTCGTGCTTAGCAGTTTATTTAGCCATGGCAGCCTGTCGATTCTGGTTATTGCGATTGCAGGTCGCAGAGCGTAATGCGCAAGAAGTCCGTCAAGGTGACGATATTTTGCAAAAAAATCCTATAGAAATGCGACGATTATTAGAAAGTCGGTTAGCCCATTTAACAGGTTGAAGGATAGTATCATGCGGGATCAGGGACGGCTGGTGGAATGGTTTGATGAAAAAGGCTACGGCTTTATCCAACCTGATGATGCTGATAAAGATCGGGTCTTTTTACATATCAAGGATTTTGCTCGGCACGGACCGCGTCCAATAGTAGGGTGCGCACTCGAATATTTGATCATTCTGGATGAACGAGGGCGTTATCGTGCCCAACAAGTCACGTATTTAAAAGCCGCGCAAACTCGTAATTTAGCATCAAATAAAAAACGCCCGACACCCGCTACTCATGCAGCTTCGCTTAAACCCATGCAAATCGCGGCGGTGATTTATATTGTAGTTGTGGCTATTTTGAGCGTGATGCATGTGTTACCTGCCTATAGTTTTATTTTTATTGCGCTGATGAATATTCTGAGTTATTGGCTATATGCACAGGATAAAGAGGCTGCCCAACTGGGAAATCGACGGGTGCCTGAACAAACTTTGCATGTGATTTCTTTTTTAGGCGGTTGGCCCGCAGCCTGGTTAGCGCAACAAAAATTGCGACATAAAACACAAAAACAACCATTTAGAAAAATTTATTTTTGTACCATAGTCTTCAATATACTTTTATTACTATGGCTCATTTCTCCTTTGAATGTAGTATTTCATTAGGGGATAAAAGAATAAATTAAAAGGTGCATTAATGAATTATCCTTCAGAACAACTTCAGTCCAGTAAAACCTTAACACTGGTTCTTTATATTTTATATATTGCCGCCATTTTTAGTGCGGGTCTTTTGGCGATCGTGGCGCTTATTATTAACTATGTGAAACGCAGCGATGTTGAAGGCACATGGCTTGCTAGCCACTTTACTTGGCAGATTCGTACATTCTGGTGGTATTTATTCTGGAATATCATTGCTTTTGTGCCATTCTTATTTTTATTTTTCACAGGTGACAATGACAATTTATTTGCGGGTGTAGCATTGTCGGCGAGTACTTTTTGTGTGGTCGTTATTGGCTTAGCATGGATTTGGATCGTTTATCGCGCCATTCGTGGTTTAATTGCTTTAAACGACAATAAAACCATGTATCAATAATTAATTCAAAAATGTTGTGGTTTATAAAACTACAGTATTCTTTGGCCTGACATCGAAAAGCTAAATTCTCGCCGGTGTCAGGATTCATGATAAATCCTTGCCTTTGAAAAGGTGGTTTAGTTCTCAAAAATATAAATAAAAGGTAAATTTTTAACATTATTTTGTAATGTGCATTCCATAATCTCTCCTATGTTTTTGCTAAAATTATAAATAACAATTACTTATGCATTTTTATATATTTTTGCATTTCGAAAAATAAGATGTATTAACTGATTTTTTTTAATTATTTATTAAGCCAATCTCCATAGCATTATTTCTAAACGATAAGCCTGAATAAAAAATATGATTTTAGGTAGTTGTTTGAATTTTATATGTTTTATTCTTTATACATATAAAACAAGAGCTTTATCCTAAATTTTTGCTTAGCAAAAAATCAAGATAAATAATGCGATGGCGAACATCTGGACATCCTATGAATGCAATTATTCATGCTCCCTCTGTGATACGTGGTGATCAACGACCAGAGTTTATCCGAACTGAAGTTCTTTCAGATATTTTAGACCATACAGCTCAGCAATATCCCACACATATTGCTTTGATTGATCAGGGTCGACAGATTACTTATGCCGAATTAAAGCAACAAGTCGATCAAATGGCCCAACAACTTATTCAGCGTGGTGTTAAAGCTGGGGATCGTGTGGGTTTGTGGTTGCCACGTGGTGCAGATTTATTGATTGCACAGGCGGGTATCTGTAAAGCAGGAGCAGCTTGGTTGCCCTTTGATATGGATGTTCCTGTTGATCGTATTCAAGTCTGTCTGGATGATGCTCAAGCAGTAGGGATTGTTACAAGTCGTGATTGGGCAACTTCTCTTCAGCACTTGGCTCAAGCCATCTGGACTGATGTAGAACTTAATCAGCCGACCCATCAACCGGTTATCCAACAACGCGCTGCACAAGATGACGCGGCCTATATTATCTATACATCGGGTTCAACAGGAAAACCTAAAGGGATTGTCATTGAACAGCGCAATATCTGTCATTTTCTGCGTTCAGAAAATTCAGTACTCGGAGTATGTCACGAAGATAAAGTCTATCAGGGCTTTTCTGTAGCGTTTGATATGTCCTTTGAAGAAATCTGGATTTCTTACTTAGTCGGAGCCACTATCTGGATTGCACCCAAAGATTTAGTGACTGACCCAGAACGTCTGTGTAAAACCTTACAACAGGAAAATATTAGCATTCTACATGCGGTTCCCACATTATTGGCTTTGTTTCCAGAAGATGTTCCTAATTTAAGAATTATTAATCTGGGCGGTGAAATGTGTCCAGAAGCATTGGTAGCGCGTTGGGATTTGCCTCATCATCAGATTTTTAATACCTATGGCCCCACTGAAACCACAGTTACTTCGAGTTTGGCACGTGTTTACGCCGATGAGCCTGTGACTATAGGAGTTCCTTTACCAAACTACGGTATGTTGGTACTAAATGATCAGTTTGAACTCTTACCTCAGGGTGAGGTAGGGGAGCTTTGCGTTTTTGGTCCCAGTGTGGGACGTGAATATTTGGGACGTCCAGAGTTAACTGCTGAAAAATTTATTGATAACAAGTGGGCCAATAATGACCATGAATTAAAATTATATCGGACAGGAGATTTGGCACGTTTGGATGAAAATGGTCAAATTCAGTGTCTGGGACGGGCAGATGATCAAATTAAAATTCGAGGTTTTCGTGTTGAACTAGGTGAGATTGAAGCCGCACTGTGTGATCTAAATGGAATTGGGACAGCCGCTGTAGTCTTGCGTCGTGATGATGAAATGGATCAGTTGGTGGCTTTTATTGTGTTGGATCAAGATGCCAAAGACCAGATTCATGTCAAGGATATTCGTGCCTATCTAAAATCAAGATTACCTGCTTACATGGTTCCAAATCGCTTTGAAATTGTAGAGCAAGTTCCACGTTTGTTGTCTGGAAAGATTGACCGAAATGCATTGCGTAAGATTGAACTAACCACTTCAATTGAAAAGGAGGTTTCAGACGAACCTCAAAATGATGCAGAGCGAATCTTATTTGGTGTTTTACAAAAATTATTTCCCAATCAGGCGATTCGTCTGAGTGCAGATTTCTTTGATGATCTGGGAGGACATTCACTTTTAGCGGCAGTATTGACATCCGAGCTACGTGAATATCCTGAATATGCACAAATTACTATTCAGAACATCTACCAAAATCGTAAAGTTGGTGCAATTAGCCAATTTATGCTGGCACAGACTAAGCAGCAGCAAATGCGTGAAGTAAGCCATTATGAAGTGAATACGCTCAATCGTATTTTATGTGGTTTGGCACAATTAGTTGTGATTCCTGTGTTGATTGCGTTGACCATGCTGCAATGGCTTGCACCATTTTTTAGCTATCATTATTTTACAGGTAGCCCAAGTGACAATATCGCAAATGCTATTGTGATTTCATTGGGTGTATATGTGGTGAGCATTTTTGCGAGTTTTGCGATTTCAATTCTAGGGAATCGTTTATTATTGAGCGGCATTCAAGCAGGCCAATATCCGCTCTGGAGCAGAACTTATTTTCGCTGGTGGCTGGCAGATCGTTTGACCAGTATAGCACCCGTTTACTTACTGGCTGGCTCAAGTCTGAATCGACTATATCTACGCGCACTCGGAGCAAAAATTGGTAAAGAGGTCCATGTGGGTTCGGTCTTTGTACGCATGCCTGCTTTATTGTATATCGATGATGGCGTTAGTGTTGGTTCGCATGTCAATCTAGAAAATGCCAAAGTAGAGCGAGGACATCTTGTTTTAGGTCGCATTCATTTAAAACAGGAAAGCTATGTGGGCTCATACAGTGTGTTAGAAGAAAATACCTGTCTGGAAGAATATGCCCATTTAAAAGCACTTTCTGCATTGCCAAATGGGCAGACGATTCCTGCCCGTGAAATTTGGGATGGTGCACCTGCGAAATATCATAGTCATGTGGATATTGAACAATTATTGCCACGTGAAAATGTGAGTCGTGTCCGTCGAATTCTGGAACCATTTTATTATGGCTTTAGTGGGCTGATTATTGCCTGCTTGTTTTTTATTCCTATTTTTCCAAGCTTTATTTTGGTGGATTGGTTTGATGTTAAATACTTCAGTCAATGGGAAAGTCTTAATATTGCGACCACTGCAATGCATTATTTTTTACTGGCAATTCCAGCTAGTGCCTTAATGATTATTGCCACTGCCTTGTTTGCAGCACTTGTTCGTAAAATGCTACTGCCTAGTTTAAAAGCAGGAACCTATTCACTGCATAGCATGACTTATTATCGTAAATGGTTTGCCACGCAAATTTTGGAAACCAGTCTGCAAACGCTACACGGTCTTTTTGCAACTGTATATGCACCTGCTTGGTTTCGATTATTGGGGGCCAAAGTCGGCAAAGACAGCGAAATTTCCACTGCAACAGGTGTAGTGCCTGAGTTATTAACTCTAGGCGATGAAAGCTTTATCGCTGATGCGGTGATGCTGGGTGATGAGGAAATTACTCGTGGCTGGATGATTTTACAGCCTACAACAGTCGGTCGTCGTAGTTTTGTCGGGAACAGTGCTTACATTGCAGATGGAACTGATTTGCCAGATGGTGTATTAATTGGGGTTCAGTCTAAAATCCCTGAGAATGATCAACTACATAGCGGTGAAACATGGTTTGGTTCTCCTGCATTACGCTTACCAGCACGTGAAACGGTAACAGATTTTCCAGAACATTTGACTTTTAGACCGAGTATTGCACGACGTATGATGCGCGGATTAATTGAAGGTTTACGCATCGTGCTCCCTTCTGCTTTTGCAATTGGGGTCGGGTATATGATTGTTTTATCAGTGATTGATATCGTAGTCGCTAAAGGCTGGTTTTATGGTCTATTAACATTGACTTTATCAGGTATTCTCTACGGTATTGCCAGTTTTTTATTGATCGTTATATTGAAATGGGTGTTTATTGGCCGTTATAAAACCCGTTCAGCACCTATGTGGACGATGTTTGTCTGGTTAAGTGAAGGTATTACCAGCTTATATGAATCAATTGCCATTCAAAACTGTCTTAACTATGTGCGGGGGACACCATTTTTACCACTGCTATTACGCTTACTGGGTGTCAAAGTAGGTAAGAACGTTTATTTAGATACGGCAGATATTACCGAGTTTGATTGTGTGACAATAGGAGACTATAGCGAGCTGAATAGTTTTAGTGGTCCACAAACGCATTTATTTGAAGACCGTATCATGAAAATTGGTGAAGTTAAAATTGGCAGTCATGTCACGATACATTGTCGTAGTATCGTGCTTTATAATGCTGAAGTGGCCGATCAAACTTTGCTTGGTCCCTTAACATTAGTCATGAAAGGTGAAAAAATTCCATCAAAATCTGCGTGGATTGGTTCACCAGCACAACCGTGGCTGAGCAGTTAAATCTGAGCTGAAGACCATAAAAAAATGGGCGAATTTATCGCCCATTTTTGTATATAGTTTTTTATAGGGATTGTTCATCCAGTAAAAGCTGTGCTTCTCGCAAACTTAAACTACCTTCATAAATAGCACGACCTGTGATAGCCCCCAAAATACCAGGTTGGCCTTTGAGTAAACGTACATCTTCAAGATTGGTTACACCACCAGAAGCGATGACAGGCACACCTGAATATTGAGCTAAATTCACAGTTTGCTCAACATTCACCCCTTGCATCATCCCATCCCGCGCAATATCGGTATAAATAATACTGGAGACGCCAGCATCCGCAAAACGTTTGGCTAAATCGGTTGCCTTCACATCTGTTATGTTTGCCCAGCCATCTGTAGCGACCATACCATCTTTAGCATCGATACCCACGATGATGTGGCCAGCAAATTGTTTACACGCTTGTTCTACAAACTCAGGTTCTTTTACTGCTTTGGTGCCAATAATGACAAAAGACACGCCTGCATTCAGATAATGTTCAATGGTTTCAAGAGAACGGATTCCACCGCCAATCTGAATTGGGAGTTCAGGTTGTGCCTTGGCAATTGCCTCGACTACCGGTTTATGAATCGGAGTACCCGCGAAAGCACCATTTAGATCAACCAAATGTAAACGGCGCGCGCCTTCATTTACCCAATGTTGTGCAGTTGCTACAGGATCATCTGAAAAAACCGTATCATCTTCCATACGGCCTTGTTTTAAACGGACACACTTACCATCTTTCAGGTCAATTGCAGGGATGATCAGCATGCTTTCGCTCCTTGCTTCATCTGGGAATTAAAAAATTGCCTCATCTTAGCAAACTCTATCTCAATTGCTAAGTCAGCAGTGTGAAGATTTCGTTTAATTCCAGCTGATTTTGTGGCGTTTAAGATCCCGTAATTACTGTAAATAATCCTGATAGGTAGGAATCATGACGGCAATCAGAATCCCAATGATGATGCTCACAGGGATTAGTGCAATATAAATCCATCCAAAAACACGTTCCCACGTGCAGGTATAGCGTGCGGGACCGAAGTCATTTAGTCGTTCATTTCCTTTGGCACAGAGTAAATAGACAATAAAAAATAAGTTCAGTGGTGGCACGATATAGAACAGAGAAAGCCAGCCACTTTGATTACGATCATGTAAACGCCGAATCATAAAAATAAAATTAAAGTAAAGAAAGCCAGCATAAAGGCTGCCAATAACAAAAAAGATGAAAAGTGAAAACTGGAGAGAAAGCGCGATTTCGCGCTGACTCATTTGATGAATGCCAAAGCCAATCGCGACGCAAGCCACTATAAAAAATATACTGCTAATCAATGTCCATGCAGCATAAGACAATCGGCCAAAACGGCCCTGAGCACTAAGTGGAGAATCATTGGCAAGCTGAGTCCCCTGAACCGAAGAACGCATTGTGATTTCCCTAAAATAATCTTTTATTTTAATCAAACAAATATTGAGACTAAGTATAAAGTATAAAAGAGAAATATAAAGTAAATAATAGTATTCACATTTTTTGTGATCAATTTGGAAGATCAAGCCAATCTGTTGACTTGATCCATATTCAAATTAAATATCCCATTCCACAAAATTCTTCAGCAGTTGTAAACCTGCTGTATGACTCTTTTCAGGGTGAAATTGCGTGGCAAACAGATTGTCCTGATGAATTGCGGTACAAAAAGGCAGTCCATAATCACAAGTTGCTGCAATCAGGCTAGCTTGCTGCGGTTCAACATAATAACTATGAACAAAATAAAAACGTGCATCCTGTTCAATATTATTCCACATTGGATGGGATGGATCGGCCTGATGCACCTGATTCCAGCCCATATGTGGTACTTTCAAACCTTCGATGTCAGGAAAATGCTTAACCTGACCCGCAAAAATACCGAGTGCATCTGTACCATCATTTTCTTCAGAATGCTGCATTAATGCTTGCATACCCACACAAATAGCCAATACAGGTTTGTTAAATACTGCCTGCTTCACGACCTCATCTATTCCTGCTTCATGCATACCGTGCATACAATCGCGCATGGCACCCACACCTGGAAAAACGATTTTATCTGCTTTGGCAATCAGTTTAGGATCATTGGTGACATCTACAGTCGCACCGACATGCTCCAATGCTTTGGCTGCTGAGTGTAGATTTCCCATGCCATAATCAAGTAAAGCAACGCGAGTCATTACAAACTACCTTTGGTTGAAGCAATGGTTCCTGCGGCCCGAGGATCAACTTCGCAAGCCATGCGTAATGCGCGGGCAAAAGCTTTAAACACACTTTCAATCTGATGGTGACTGTTTTTACCTTTGAGATTCTCAATATGTAAGGTCATGAGGGCATGATTGACGAAGCCTTGAAAAAACTCTGAAAATAAATCGACGTCAAAAGTCCCAATACGTGCGCGAGTGAATGGAATATCCATAAACAATCCCGGACGACCTGATAAATCTACCACTACACGAGAGAGCGCTTCATCTAAAGGAGCATAAAAATGTCCATAACGACGTAGACCCTTTTTATCGCCCAAAGCCTGTGCAAAAGCTTGTCCCAGCGTAATACCACAATCTTCTACAGTATGGTGATCATCGATTTCCAAATCACCATCACAGTGAATATCAATATCAAATAAACCATGGCGCTTGATTTGATCAATCATATGGTCTAAAAATGGAACTCCAGTGTTCAGTTTACCTTGACCAGAACCATCGAGATTCAAACGAACTCGAATTTTGGTCTCATTGGTATTTCTTACCACTTCACTGATACGCTCTGTCATGGACACGTTCCTCAAAAAACGTTAAAAATGATGAATATAAAGGTCAATTTGCTGTGACAAAAAAGTGACAGCCTTATCGCTTGCTCAGGAGGGTTAACCCATGCCTATAACCGTACATGCTTATACTTCACTCGAAAACGAAGAAATGCGCAGCCAGCTTGAGCGACTGTATGACACAAGTCCTGAATTTGGCGATGGGCAAGATGCGGTTGAGCAGCTAGAACAAAATCTGGCGCAGTATACCACGGTCTATACAGCTGAATTTAACACCAAGATTATAGGTGCAATCTGGTGTACAGGACAAGGTGAAAGCAAGATTCTCGAGTATATTGTTGTACATCCTGCCAATCGGGGGCGAGGAGTAGCTGAACGTCTGGTCAGTGAAGCTTGCCGTCTGGAAGAGGAAAAAGGTGTTAAATACTTTGAACCAGGGTGTGGTGCGATTCATCGTTGTCTGGCACATATCGGTAAATTATCCGTTCAAGGATAAATTTTCCTTTAAATGCCGCTGTAAATTTAGACGTTCAGCTAAAAAAGGTCTCAGTGTCGCTTGACTGAGACCTTTGAACATTGTTTAATACGCCCACATCGGCGCGATAGCTCAGTCGGTAGAGCAACGGATTGAAAATCCGTGTGTCGGCAGTTCGATCCTGCCTCACGCCACCATATTCAAAAACCGTATTTGTGTTTTCAATCCCTGATCCCATCAGGGATTTTTTTTTGAGCAAAAAAAAGACATTCGATGAAAAAGATGCTGATTTTGATTGACTAATTGACGTAGATACGGCTTAATACACGCCATCGGCGCGATAGCTCAGTCGGTAGAGCAACGGATTGAAAATCCGTGTGTCGGCAGTTCGATCCTGCCTCACGCCACCATATTCAAAAAGCCCTAAACTTTGTTTAGGGCTTTTTTTATTGTCCAACAATTTAAACCCTATCGTTAAGTTTTTATCATATAGTCAAAGACAAGGACGTTACATTAAGGAACTGAGTAATGAAGGATTTATTCTCAGCACAAAGCCAGCTTTATCAACAAGCTAGACCATCTTATCCACAGGCGGTGATTCAGGAATTACTTAAGCATGTGCCTTCGCACGAATTTGCTTGGGATTGCGGTGCGGGATCTGGTCAGTTAACCCAGCTTTTAGCGCCGTATTTTGACCAGATTGTGGCAACTGATCTGAGTGCTAATCAATTACAGCATGCGCCGTATTTTGAGAATGTGAGTTATCAGGTGCAGGCTGCCGAAAAAAGTGATTTTCCAGCACAGTGCTTTGATTTGATCGCAGTCGCACAGGCTATTCACTGGTTTGAGTTCGATGCCTTTTATACACAAGTCAAACGAACTTTAAAACCTGATGGTTTATTTGCTGTATTAGGGTATGGTTTGATTCAAGTCGATCATGCAGAACTAAATGAAGCTATTCAGTATTTATATCGGGTAATCCTCAAGGATTATTGGGATGTGGAACGTCATTATATTGATGAACGTTATCAAACTATTCCTTTTCCATTTAAAGAAATAGCTATGCCTGATTTTAAAATTGAATTGAAATGGACGTTTCAGCAGTTAATAGATTATTTAAATACATGGTCTGCGGTGAAACACTATCTAAATAAAAATCAGCAAAACCCATTGCACCTAATTTTGGAATCAAAACAACTTGAGCCACAAATTAATGTCAGTTTTCCTATTCTTTTACGGGTAGGGAGACTATAATTCAAGAAAATATTTTAGTTTTATATTTAAAAATGTTGTTTAAATCTGATATTTATAGTTTTAAACTCGTGAATTGGGTATGTTTTTATAAGATTTGACTATTAAAATTAATAAAATTTTAGATTTAAGTTAAAAAAAAGCCAAGAACCGAAAAATAGAGGAACTTGGCCAGAGTCAAACGATTATAATTATTCAAATTAATAATGAGACACAGAGTGAAATGTCATTATAGTTTGCACTTTTTACTTTTTTGGTAAGTCTCAATATTTTCGATATTTGTTTGAGCTTTATTTTTAAGAGCTTGCTGAAGTTTCAGGTTATTTTCATCTGAAGTGTCTTCTGAACCTACCAGATTATTGGCCATCTCTTTAGCTTTGGCTGCATTTTCAGATTTTCCGCCAAATGCACTTAAGGCACCACTTGCTACACCTGCCCATTTACTGATGGTTTTATTGGGGGTCTCAGTTTGGATGTTGGTTAGATTTTTTTCAGCGTTTATAAGTTCACGTTTTGCGTTAGTTTTTTCGACATTCAAATCGGTACAGCTTAGAGCTTTGAGTTCTGAAGTTGTAAATGTTTTAGTATTTACTTCGGCTTGCACAATATTTGATGCAGCTAGAGATAACATTGCGCAGCATAAAAGTTTAATTTTCATATCCAATTATCCCCTGATAATAAATAGTTCAGGTTTAATTTTAATCAGATAATTGTTTTAATAATTGTCATCTTATCTGTATTTAATTGGCATTTAAAACTCAATCCTGAATTAAGCGTTTCCCCAAACAAATGACATCTTCTTCTTCATAATCCAGCTCTGCATAGAAGCTTTGAATATCAAGATTATCCTGTCGTACCAAAAGTTGTAATTTAGGACAGCCTCGCGCAATCAAGCGTTTTTCAAGCTGTTGAACCAAGGCTGTAGCAATACCTAAACGTTGATGTTGGGGATGCACGGCAAGATAGTTCATCCAGCCACGATGTCCATCATAACCGCCCATTAATACGGCAATTAATTGTTCATCCTTAATGGCTACTAGAAACAGATCATCTTGTTGAACAAGTTTACGGAAAATATCGATTTCTGGATTGTTCCATGGGCGAGTTAGCCCACACATTTCCCAAAGATTAATGACGTCATCAAGATCGGACTGGATAAATTGGCGAATCATAAACATGGAATTTTCTACTTGTTATTGTGTTGCTTTAAGATAATCGAAAACAATCCATTTGATAAGTCGCTAAAGAATATCTACAAAAAAAAGCACCCAAGGGCAGTAGGGTGCTTTTTTAACTGACTAAAACTGAAGATTAAGCAGATTTTGCCTGAGCTTCTGCAACTAGCATATGACCAGTTTCTTCAAAGTTACTATGCCATGACAACGCTTCACGTAGAATATGCGGAGTATGACCACCTTTGGCGCATGAGCGATCGAAGTAATCGTTTAAAGCCCCTTGGTAAAGTGGATGTACACAATTATCAATGATGGCACGAGCGCGTTCACGCGGTGCTAATCCACGTAAATCAGCAAGACCTTGTTCAGTCACTAGAATGTCAACATCGTGTTCGCTATGATCAACGTGAGAAACCATTGGTACGATTGAAGAAATATCCCCACCTTTAGCAATTGATTTGGTTACAAAAATTGCAAGATGAGCATTACGGGCAAAGTCGCCTGAACCCCCAATACCATTCATCATTTTTGTACCACAAACGTGTGTTGAGTTCACATTGCCGTAGATGTCAAACTCAAGGGCAGTGTTAATTCCAATAATACCTAAACGGCGTACTAATTCTGGATGATTTGAAATCTCCTGAGGACGTAACACCAATTTATCTTTATAAGCTTCGATATTGCCAAAGACTTTTTCACCACATTTAGCTGAAAGAGTAATCGAGCTACCAGATGCAAATTTCATTTTGCCAGCATCAATGAGTTCAAAGGTACAGTCTTGTAATACTTCTGAATACATGACCAAATCTTCGAAATTAGAGTCTTTTAGACCAGTAAGTACGGCATTGGCAATCGAACCAATACCTGCTTGTAATGGGCCAAGATTTTTCGGTAAACGACCTTCCGCGACTTCTTTTTCAAAGAAAGCAATTAGATGGTTAGCAATGCCTTGAGTTTCATCATCTGGTAAGGTCACAGTTGATGGTGAATCGGAGGTATCATTGAATACGATACCCACGATTTTCGCTGGATCAATTTGAATTGCAGTTGTACCAATGCGTTCATCAACCTTGGTTAATGGAATAGGCTGACGGGTAGGACGATAGGTTGGAATATAAATATCGTGCAAACCTTCAAAAGCTTCGCTTAAAGAGGTATTGATTTCTACAATTACTTTTTCTGCAAAAATCGCAAAACTCGCAGAGTTACCTACAGAAGTCGTTGGAATAATGCCACCATCTTCAGTAATCGCAATTGCTTCAATCACCGCTACATCAGGACGTTTTAATTGTAAGTTACGCATTTGTTCAACAGTTTCAGACAAATGCTGATCGATAAACATGACTTCGCCATTGTTGATTGCGCGACGTAAAGTATTATCGACTTGGAAAGGCAAACGACGAGCTAAAACACCCGCTTCGGTCAATTGTTTGTCTAGATCGTTTCCTAAACTTGCCCCAGTGATGAGGGTGATTTTTAAAGGATTAACTTTTGCATGTTCCACTAGAGCTTGTGGAACAGCTTTAGCTTCACCTGCACGAGTAAAACCACTCATACCGACTGTCATGCCGTCTTGGATAAATTCAGCTGCCTGAGCGGCACTGATCACTTTGTCATGGAGGGAGGCTAATCGAATACGATCTAAAGACATGGCTTACTCTCAATCTTGTTTATTGCATAGGAGGGGATTGTACCTACTCTGCAATAGATATGGAGGCATGTTAGGCTAAGGTCTAATTTTTATAAAAAATGTGGGTATAAATATTATTGATGATTTTAACTATTTGATTATTAATAAATAAAAAATGATTATTTAATGAGCTTGCTAAGTTGTTTGTTGTTTTTTTAGACAAAAGTATTAGAAGCGATCTGATAATGTTTGCTTGATTTTATTCAGCGGATTTACGGTATGGCTTTCCTCTTGTAAATGCTTGGGTAAAGGCAATGAGATAATCGCTTCAAGCCCACCTTGTGGACGATTATGAATCAATAATTCACCCTGATGAATGTCTACAATTCGT
This sequence comes from Acinetobacter sp. S54, assembly GCF_016624945.1. GTDB lineage: Bacteria > Pseudomonadota > Gammaproteobacteria > Pseudomonadales > Moraxellaceae > Acinetobacter. The sequence continues at coordinate 250,148 of NZ_JACVUI010000001.1, forward strand.
TTGACAATTGCCAGGCCTAAGCCACTACCTTGTACGGTACGTGCGGCATTACCACGGACAAAAGGTTGCATCAACTCTTCAATCTGATCTTCAGGAATGCCTTCACCATGATCTGCAACGCTAATTAAAATATGTTCGCTTTCTACATGGGCGCTTAATTCAATTGGTTCGGCGCCATAGCGTTTGGCATTATTAATGAGATTGGCAATCAGACGCTTTAAAGACAAACTCCGTGCAGGAATAATCGGCACATCCTGCGCCTGAAAACGAATATCCAACGGTTTGAATTGCACGACTAATTCTTGCAATAAGATATTAATATTGGTTTCACGCAGTTCTTCATCTGAACCATCACGCATATAAGAAATGAACTGATTTAAAATCGCATCCATATCATCGACATCATAGATCAAGCCTTCACGGAAAAATTCATCAGGCAGCATTTCGGCGGTTAAACGAATGCGGGTCAAGGGTGTTCTTAGATCATGAGAAATGCCTGCCAGCATAATGCGGCGATCACGTTCCGTTTGTTCAAGTGTATAAATCATATGATTAAACGCTTGATTGACCTCACGAATTTCCTGTGGCCCATGATTGGTTTCGAGATAAGGTGCTTTGCCTGTTTTACTATATTCATTGGCCGCATTTTGTAGGCGTCGCAAGGGGCGATTTAGCTGGCGTACCAGTGTTAAAATAATAATACTGGCAATAATGGGAACGCCCAATAACCAGCCAAAAATAAGCTCAGGACTATAGTTGGCATAGGTTTTAAGCGGCTCACGTACCCAATTGCCATTCATTTCTGGCGTTTGAATCCAAATGCGGGGACTGGGTTTGAACTGAAAATAGACGGTTACGTCTTTAACATTCAGCTCTTTGGCTAGCTTATCTTCGACATTATTGGTGAAAAAATCTGCAATGACTTTGTTGCGGACATTCGGATATTCTTTTGGATTGGTAATGTACTCGATCCCAATCCGGTTTTTCAGCCAGGTATCTATATCGACTTCGTTATCGCGATGAAAAATACGAATATCAGGATTGTTAACGAGTTCGAGTTCAATTGCCAAATAACGGGCATGTTGCTGTATTTCAGGTAAATACAGAGTTCGCCAGAAAAACCACAGAGACATTACCAGACTAAACAAAACGACGAAAACCACCAAAACTGCTGTACGCATGGCAGCAGAGCGTGGTTTTATTTTGTCAAGAAACCGTTCCCAAGGCGTACGTTTACGTTCTGAGTAGGCAACAAAATCAGTGTAGTCCTGTGGAGTGACTGGATCGAGCTTCAATGCATTATCCTAAAGCAAGGGTTTATTCAGCGCCATCTGGTACAAAGACATAGCCCACACCCCAAACTGTCTGAATATAACGCGCGCGTGCTGGATTTTCTTCAATCAGACGACGTAAACGGGAGACTTGAACGTCAATTGAACGCTCCATTGCGCCCCATTCACGACCACGTGCTAGATTCATGAGCTTATCGCGTGTTAGGGGTTCACGTGGATGTTGCACCAATGCTTTAAGAACCGCAAATTCACCAGTGGTTAAAGTTACCACTTGTCCTTCGCGAGTCAGAGTTCGAGTAGATAGATCCAGTGACCAAGGACCAAAACTCACCACTTCCATTTGCTGACTTGGTGCACCTGGAACTTCACGTACCTGACGACGTAGTACTGCACGAATACGAGCGAGTAACTCGTTTGGATTAAATGGTTTTGGTAAATAATCATCTGCGCCAGCTTCCAGACCTGCGATACGGTCTGAGTCGCTACCACGCGCGGTTAGCATAATAATTGGAGTGTCAATGTTAGACTGACGTAGTCGACGACAAATACTTAAGCCATCTTCGACAGGCAACATAAAATCCAGAACAATCAATGAAAATAATTCACGCTGCAACAAACGATCCATCTGGGTCGCATCGTGTGCAGTTTTAACCACAAAACCTTTATCTTCTAGGAACCGTTGTAAAAGGGTGCGTAAACGCACATCATCATCGACCACCAAGATGCGTTCGACACGATCGGTTTCGTTTTGTACAGCTTCATTATTTTCAGCAGGTACAACTAAACTCATGATGTACTCCCTTAATTTAAGTCAATATTTATAGCTTATTGGATCATTGCAGTATAATGCGGATAGTCTTGTTAAGACTATGTATCAATTTGCTCAAAATTACAATTTTCCGTGTGATTTGAAACCAAAAAACAACATGTTAAAGCGTTTTTGTGAGGATGCTAGTTGTAGCTGTGTAGCGCCTCAATTTTATCATGTCATATGTTTATATTCTTTGACTAAATCCTTGTTTTTTTAATTAAAATTAAATAAATATGCATTATTCTTCATCGTTAAAAGAATAGATTGTCATATTTTGCTTATATTCATATGAAAATTTATAGAAACAGGATGCTTTCTTTTCTATCTAAAAGGCATTGGCAAAAGCATCGGATTTTTAGGTAATGAATGGAGTAATGGCTAAAAGAGACTTTTTTTGTGATGAAAAGTTGAGCTAGAATAAATAAAAATGCCTAAAAATTGAAAAAAATGCAGGTTTAATTCAAAATTTCGTTTTTAATACGCAAAACAATTGTGGATTTTATAGACTCGGTCTTTATAATCATTGCTTTTAAACTTTAGCCTTGTGGAATCAAATACGATGACTGACTTAGTTCAGCAGTTGGCAAGCGAACTTGCCGTACGTCCAAACCAAGTAGAAGCTGCCATTCGTTTAATTGATGAAGGTGCTAGCGTTCCATTTATTGCACGTTACCGTAAAGAAGTAACGCAGGGTTTGGATGATACACAACTGCGCCAGTTAGATACCCGCTTGGCTTATTTACGTGATTTGTATGAACGTCGTGAGAAAGTCATCGAGTCATTAAAAGAACAAAACAAGTTATCGGATGATTTATTAGCACGGGTCAATGCGGCTGAAACTAAAAATGCGCTCGAAGAAATCTATGCGCCCTATCGTCCAAAACGTACCAGTAAATCGTTTAAAGCCAAAGAAGCTGGTCTTGGGCCTGCCGCAGAAAAAATTCTGCATGAAAATGTTGAACCTGTAGATGCTTTAGCAGGCTTTAGCCATGAAGATTATCCAGATGCTGAAAGCCAATTGGATGCCGTACAGCATATTATTATTGATGAATGGGCACAAAATATTGCCCTAACGACAGAGCTGAAGGCAGTGTTTGCCAAAAGTGCGCTGTTAAAAAGCGCAGTTGCGTCAGAAGAGAAAAAAGAAGTTGGCAAAAAATTTCGCGATTATTTTGAATTTTCAGAAAATCTGAATAAAGTCCCATCTCATCGCCTATTAGCGATGCTACGTGGTCGTCAGGAAAATGTATTGGGTTTAAAAGTTGATGGTGAAGATGAAGCACCTTTGGCACGTATTGAGACCGAATATAATCTTGACCAAATTCAACCTCAAGCTCGTCAGGAATTTTTAAAGCAAACTGCTAAATTATTCTGGCTTGGTAAAATCCGTCCTCAAATTGAACATTCACTTTTGACTGAAAAACGTTTGGCAGCAGAAGCAGAAGCAATGGATGTATTTGCTGAAAACTTACGTCATTTATTATTATCTGCTCCAGCGGGTGGGCGTACTACATTAGGTGTAGACCCTGGGATTCGTACGGGTGTGAAGCTTGCAGTAGTGAGCGATGCGGGTGATGTTTTGGCGTACAGCACTATTTATCCATTTGCGCCAAAAGAAGACAAAGAAGGTTCAATCACTGAGTTGGCCCGTTTATGTCGTGAATATAATGTTGATCTGATTGCGATTGGCAATGGCACAGCAAGTCGTGAGACCGAAGCCGTTGTAGCAGAAATGATGGCAGCAAACTCTGACTTAAAATTGACGCGAGTTTCGGTCAGTGAAGCGGGTGCATCTGTATATTCAGCCAGTGAATTGGCCGCATCCGAATTGCCTGAGTTAGATGTCTCAATTCGTGGTGCAGTATCGATTGCGCGTCGTTTGCAGGATCCGTTGGCTGAGCTAGTTAAAATCGATCCAAAATCGATTGGTGTGGGTCAATACCAGCATGATGTGAACCAGACTGGTTTGGCTAAAACTCTGGATGCCGTTGTTGAGGATTGTGTAAATGCGGTAGGTGTGGACGTGAATACTGCATCTTCAGCTATTTTGGGGTATATCGCAGGTTTAAATAAAGCGATTGCTCAACAGATTGTAGAATACCGTAAAGAAAATGGTCGTTTTGAAAATCGTCAAGCTTTGAAAAAAGTGCCACGTTTGGGGGAGCGTACTTTTGAACAGGCAGCAGGTTTCTTGCGTATTCAAAATGGTTCAGAACCGTTGGATGCATCTGCGGTACACCCAGAAAGTTATGGTTTGGTGGAAAAAATTGTAGAAGCCAAAGCAACTACAGTGAAAGACATTATTGGCAATACTGAAATTATTCGTCAGGTTAAAGCTGATGAATTTGTTGATGAAACGTTTGGTTTACCGACCATTCAGGATGTATTGACTGAACTTGAAAAACCGGGCCGTGATCCACGTCCAGAATTTCGCACAGCTAAATTCCGCGAAGACATTACTGAAGTAGCTCAATTAACTGAAGGCATGCAGCTTGAAGGGGTGGTGACGAATGTGACCAACTTTGGTGCATTTGTAGACGTTGGTGTACATCAGGATGGTTTGGTACATATTTCTGAATTGGCGAATGAGTTTGTTTCGGATCCTCATAAAGTAGTGAAACCGGGACAGATTGTCCAAGTGCGTGTGCTCACCGTCGACGCTGAGCGTAATCGTGTGAATTTAAGTATGCGCCCTGAAGGTTCACAGGCGCCTGCAAAAGCGCAGCGTCCACCGCGCCGTGATCAACAAGAGCCACGTGAAGAACGTAAACCTCAGGGGAAACGTCCTCCTCAGGCTGCTCGTCAAAATGATCAGTCAAAAAAACCACAACGTCCTAAGCAAGATAGGCCGCAGGAAAATAAAATCGGTGGTTTTGGTGCATTATTGTTACAGGCTGGGATTAAAGGGTCGAAGTAATTTTTTAATTAGCTCATCATAAAAAACCGCCAGTTTATTCCAGCTGGCGGTTTTTTTTATTGTCTCAATATATTAAAAATTTACCAATGCTCTCCTGGAAAAATTCGAGCATAAGCTTTTTGCATCCAGTTGAGTTTTTCCTGCTTTTTCCCCACTGCCGCATCTGAACTTGGGAACAAATTAAAGCCAATCGACATAAATAAATTGTTCACTTCAGGCACCAAAGAATAGGTAATAGAAGCTAGACGACCTAAATTAGTCGCAATACGTTTAGGACGTTTAACCACCGCATAAGCGACTAGATCGGCGGCCTGTTCAGGTGAAAGCGTTGGAACATAATTATAAATTTTGGTCGGCGCAATCATTGGAGTGCGTACCAATGGCATGTAGATAGAGGTAATGGAAATCTTATGTGAATGAACTTCCGCAGATAGACAACGACTAAAGGCATCCAATGCAGCTTTCGAGGCAACATAAGCGGAAAAGCGAGTCGCATTTGCCAGAACACCAATCGAGCTGATGTTGATAATTTGACCACCTTTGCGGTTAATCATATGAGGCAAAATATTTAAAACCAAGCGCACTGCACCAAAGTAATTGAGTTGCATGGTACGTTCAAAATCGTGAAAACGATCAATCGATTCATGAACTGCACGACGGATAGAACGTCCTGCATTATTGATAAGAATATCAATATGTTCGACCTGTTCCATAATTTGCTTGGCAACTTTGTCAATGCCATCCATATCGCTTAAATCGCATGGAAAGATTGAAGCTTTTCCACCTGCTTCAATAATCTCGGTTTGTACTTGTTCCAATGTTTCCTGAGTACGTGCCAGTAGTAGCACATGAGCACCTGCCGCTGCCATTTTCTTTGCGACCGTTAAACCGATGCCACTGGATGCACCAGTAATCAGAACGACTTTATTTTTGACTTTCTCTTGAAAAAGAGTTTCAAGTTTTTTATTCACGCGTTTTTCCCTGAGCTCGGAAGTTGATCCGAAAGCTTTACTTGTTTTTTTACCATCTGGATTTTTGGTGAAGAACTTTATTCAACCAAAGTCTAGTTCATTATTATTGGATTTAATTTTTAAAAAGTCTATATTTAAGTGTATGAATTTACAAATGTTTTTAGAGTAATTGCTCTAATTTTATTCTATGGTTAATAGACTTTTAACATAAAAAAGTAGGGATGCAAAATAAAAAAAGTCCGTTCTTGGACGGACTTAAATATGACGGGTTAAATTTTATTTAAACGGTGGCTAGAGCTTGTTCCAGATCGGCGATTAGATCATCAATATGTTCAATACCCACAGATAAACGCACCATATCTTCGCTTACACCTGCAGCTTTTAGTTCTTCTGCATTAAGTTGGCGATGAGTTGTGGTTGCAGGATGACAAGCCAGACTTTTTGCATCCCCAATGTTGACCAGACGTGTAAATAGTTGAAGTGCATTAATAAAACGCGTTCCACCTTCACGGCCATCTTGTACGCCAAATGAAAGAATGGCAGAGGGTTTCCCTTTCACGTATTTTTGTGCCAGTGCATACTGTGGATGATCTTTTAGGCCAGCATAATTGACCCATTTAACTTTAGGATGTTGTTTTAAATATTCGGCAACTTTAAGCGCATTTTCAGTATGGCGCTCCATGCGTAAAGATAAGGTTTCTAATCCTTGCAAAATAAGGAATACACTTAATGGACTAATCGCTGCGCCAGTATTGCGTAAAGGGACGACTCGCGCACGACCAATATAAGCAGCAGGGCCTAAAGCTTCGACGTAATTTACACCATGATAGCTTGGGTCAGGTGTATTTAGGACTTTAAAATGATCAGGATATTGTCCCCATGCAAATTTGCCACTATCTACAATAACACCCCCAATGCTATTACCATGTCCCCCAATATATTTGGTCAGTGAATGCACAATAATATCTGCGCCAAAATCAAAAGATTTCTGTAATACAGGTGTTGCCACGGTATTATCTACAATGACAGGTACGCCATATTCATGAGCGATTTTGGAAATAGCTTCCAGATCAATAATATTACCTAATGGATTTCCAATTGACTCGACAAAAACCAGTTTAGTTTTATCATCAATTAATGTGCGTAAACTCTCTGGTTGTTGGTAATCAAAAAAACGTACCTCAATGCCTTGTTTAGGTAAAGTATGTGCAAATAAATTATAAGTACCACCATAAAGCGTTGAAACTGAGGCAATATTGTCGCCCGCTTCAGTAATAGTTTGGATGGCATACGTAATCGCTGCCATACCAGAAGCTAATGCCAATGCACCGATTCCCCCCTCAAGTGCAGCAATTCGTTGTTCCAATACTGCCGTGGTGGGATTCATAATACGGGTGTAAATGTTCCCCTGAACTTTTAGATCAAATAAATCGGCCCCATGTTGAGTATTATCAAAAGCATAAGAAGTGGTTTGATAAATCGGAACCGCAACAGCTTTGGTGGTTAGTTCTGGTGAATAGCCTGCATGGATGGCAAGAGTTTCGTCTTTATAAGTTTGTGTCATTATCATGTCCATTGAAGCGTGAAATTTAAGCAAGCTTCTTTTTTATCATATTCTATATATTTAATTTATATATTTTTGTGGAACAGTCAGCATTTTTTTTAATATCAATTTGTTGCAAACATATGATTGTTTTAAATCAATAAAATAAACCATTTAAAGAATTAATAACGCTTAAATTATTACATGTGAGGAGACATTTTATAGGGTATTAAAACAACGTAATAGAGTTTTAAGATTCGGCTTACATGATGTTTAGATAAGCTCACAAAAACCTACTGGCGATTACTCCACAGCAAGGCCACCATAAAAACAAAAGCGATTCAATGCATGATAAAAAAACTGGAGAAGTCACATAATGAGTACTCAAAAAGTATCTGATATTATTATCGAAGTGCTTGAGCAGGCAGGCGTACAGCGTTGTTATGGTATTGTCGGTGATACTCTAAATCACGTCACCGACTCGATGTCAAAAAGCAATATAGAATGGATTCATGTCCGGCATGAGGAAGTTGGTGGTTTTGCTGCTGGTACAGATGCATTATTGAGTGGCCATTTAACCGCATGTGCAGGATCGTGTGGGCCAGGTAGTCTGCATTTTATTAATGGTTTATATGAGTCTCATCGTAATCGTGCGCCAGTAATTTTAATCGCTAGCCAGATTTCGACTGAAATGGCTGGTTTTATTGATTTCCCACAATACGTCGATTTTAAATCGGTTTATGCAAAAACATCTGTTTTCTGCGAGGAAATCACTCAACCCTCTCAGGCACGACATATCATGAGTATGGCCTGCCAAGCGGCTTTAACCAAACGTGGTGTTGCTGTGGTGATTGTGCCTGCCAATATTAGCGAAGCCTCGGCAGAGGCAGGTTTGCCATTTATTTCACATCGTACTGAGCCTGACATTCTACCGAGTAAGTCAGAACTCATGCAAATAGTTGATCTGATTGGTCAACATCATAAAATTGGGATCTATGCAGGGGCTGGCTGCGAAGGTGCACACGATCAGTTGGTCGCTTTTGCCGAAAAATTAAAAGCACCAATCGCTCATACCTCGCGAGCCAAAGACTTTGTGGAATACGATAATCCCTACAATATGGGGATGACGGGAATTTTTGGCAATAAAGCAGGTTATCACACCTTAATGGATTGTGATTTGTTAATTCTGCTGGGGGCGGATTTTGCTTGGGCACAATACTATCCAAACCACGCTAAAATTGTGCAAATTGATATTGATCCAACTCATTTAGGACGCAGACACCCGATTACATTAGGTGCAGTCGGCAAAATTTCATCTACTTTAAATGCGTTATTACCCTTGCTAGAAACTCGACAAGATCGAGATTTTCTGGATCATTGTCTAGAGCTGAAACGTCACAGTGATGAAGTCAGACATAAAGAGGAACGGATAGGTAAAGATGGTTTGATCCATCCGCAATATTTGGTATCGTTGCTAAACCGTTATGCCAATGATGATGCAATTTTCTTTGGAGATGGCGGTTCGCCAATGGTTTGGGTGTTACGTCATATTGATGTAAATGGTCAACGTCGAACCTTTACCAGCTTATTGCATGGCACGATGGCCAATGCTATGCCACAGGCTTTAGGTGCCCAAAAAGCCTTTCCAAAGCGACAGATCATTGCTTTATGTGGCGATGGTGGTTTAGCCATGTTACTTGGTGATCTGCTTACGACTATTCAGGAAAAGCTCCCGATTAAAATCGTGGTGTTTAATAATAGTTCGCTGAATTTTGTTGAACTCGAACAAAAAGTAGAGGGACTGCTTGATCATTATACTGATCTACTGAACCCTGATTTTGGTCAGCTTGCAACGGTGATTGGTTTGCATGGGAAAACAGTGACGCATGGCGATGGACTAGAGCAGGCAGTGGAGAACTTTTTAAAACATGATGGGCCTGCTTTACTGGATGTGCATACCAATCCGATGGAATTAGTAATGCCACCTGATCCGAATCTTAATCAAGTTTCTTCAACCTCACTGTATGCGATTAAAGCCCTAATGTCAGGTCGTGTTGAGGATGTAAAGGATTTATTGTTGAATAACTTTGTAAAATAAATCGTGACTAAAATAACGGTATAACAGGGTTTTATTTAAAAAAATGCATGGAATAGCTCCCTGCATTTTTTATATCACGAAGCAATTTAGCTGACATTTATCAGTTATAAATTCTGATTAAACTCAATCATGCCTTATTTTTTTGCAGTATTCAGCATATAATAGCTGCTATTTTTTCGCTCAGTGCGATGTATTGGTTTTTCTATTGAGGAGTCCTAAGTGGCCCAATATATTTATACGATGAACCGAGTCTCCAAAATGGTTCCGCCAAAGCGCGAAATCCTTAAGGATATCTCTTTATCATTTTTTCCGGGTGCCAAAATTGGTGTGCTCGGCTTAAACGGTGCAGGTAAATCGACTTTGCTCCGTATTATGGCGGGCGTGGACAAAGATTTCTCAGGTGAAGCGCGTGCGCAGCCGGGTATTAAAATTGGTTATCTTGAGCAAGAACCACCCCTTGATCCAAATAAGGATGTGCGTGGCAACGTAGAAGATGGTGTACGCGAAGCACTCGATGCTCTTGAGCGTTTAGATCAGGTTTTTGCTGAATATGCTGATCCTGATGCTGATTTTGATAAACTTGCCAAAGAACAAGAAAAATTAGAAGCAATTATCCAGACATGGGATGCGCATAATTTAAATAATCAGTTGGAAATTGCAGCGAATGCCTTGAACCTTCCAGCATGGGATGCAGATGTATCTTTGCTGTCAGGTGGTGAACGTCGTCGTGTTGCATTGTGCCGTTTATTGCTTTCCAAGCCAGATATGTTGTTGCTGGATGAACCGACGAACCATTTGGATGCAGAATCAGTTTCTTGGTTAGAACGTTTCCTAAAAGATTTTCCGGGCACGATCGTGGCGATTACGCATGACCGCTATTTCTTGGACAATGTAGCTGAGTGGATCCTTGAGCTTGACCGTGGACATGGTATTCCTTATCAAGGTAACTATTCTTCTTGGTTGGAACAAAAGAATGCTCGTTTAGAGCAGGAACAAAAACAGGAAGAATCTTTTGCTAAAGCATTGAAAAAAGAACTTGAATGGGTTCGTTCAAATGCTAAGGGTCAACAAAAGAAAAACAAGGCGCGTATGGAGCGTTTTGAAGAGCTGAACTCGAAAGAATTCCAACAGCGTAATGAAACATCTGAGATCTATATTCCACCAGGCCCACGCTTGGGTAATAAAGTTGTGGAAGTGGAAGGTATCAGTAAATCATTTGATGGTCGTCTTTTGTACGAAAATTTAACGTTTACGGTTCCACCTACAGCGATTGTCGGAATTGTTGGTCCTAACGGTGCGGGAAAAACCACGTTATTCCGTATGATGACAGGTGAACAGCAACCTGATACTGGTACTGTGACTTTAGGTGATTCGGTTAAAGTCGCGTATGTCGGTCAGATTCGCGATACTCTAGATAATGATAAAACAGTTTGGGAAGAAGTTTCTGGCGGTTTGGATATCTTAAAAATCGGCGATTATGAAATCGCGTCACGAGCTTATATCGGTCGCTTTAATTTTAAAGGACAGGATCAGCAAAAACGTGTTGGGGAATTGTCTGGGGGTGAGCGTAATCGTTTACAACTCGCCAAGATCCTTCAGATGGGCGCGAACGTAATCTTGCTGGATGAACCATCGAACGATTTGGACATCGAAACTTTACGTGCACTTGAGGACGCAATTCTTGTATTCCCTGGCACTGTAATGGTGGTATCGCATGACCGCTGGTTCCTGGATCGTATCGCAACGCATATTTTGTCATTTGAGAATGAACAACCTGAGTTCTATACAGGGAACTATGCAGAATACGAAGCGTATCGTCAGTCACGTTTAGGCGAAGATGCTGTACAAAAACGCGGCAAATATAGAAAAATTACAGGATAATTTTCTATGCATAAAAAAACCAGCTTTCGAGCTGGTTTTTTTATGCACTTAATTTCTTAAACTATTGATTGAATTAAGAGAAGGCGAGTTGACTATAAGCATCATATAAACAGCGTTTAGCATCAGGATGACCATCTTTGGCAGCTCGTTTAAGCCAAGTTTCCGCTTTACTATAGTCACGATCCAGACCTAATTGACCATTCAAATAACCTATTCCCATTTTATACTCAGCTTCTGGATGACCACGCAGTGCGGATCGTAAAAAACACCAGATGGCATTGCGTTCATTGAGATAAGCAAAACTGGTTGTATAAGGTTGAACTTCATCATTTACATGGCGATAAATGTGATGACGCATAAAGTGTTGGTACTGGTCATTGAGTGCTAATTGTTCAAAATAGAGACCCTGTTGATATTCATGCTCTGCATCAGTATCTAAAAGTAAAAAGACATCATTTTTAGAGTCTTGAGCTTGAAACAACAGTGTCCATACTGTTTTTAGATAATCAAACTTCATATTACGCTCCTTGTTGCTCATAAACTAAGCTAACACTTTCAATATAGGCTAGTTTTTTAAAGAATGCATCCATTTCTTGTAACAAGCAGTGAGTTTGTTGGTCAACTTTAAAAAAGTGTTATGCTTCACATAAAAATCTTTCAAAGAGATGTAGTTTTGTTATAAAACATCGAGTATTTTGATGAAATGTAATTCTATTACACAGAGAGCAATTGCTATAGTAAGGCGCATTTTGAGTTGAAAGCATATATGAAGCGTTCAGTGTTTATTGCAATTTTGCTAAGTTTATTCATGTTCCAGAGTTTATGGAATGTGGCAGCAGCTTTTTGCGCGCATGAAAATGCTTCGGTTTCAAATCATACAAACCAGCCTTACCATTTTGGGCATCATTTAGATGTGAGTCTTTCTGTCAATCAGCATTCTGAGTCGAAGAGTCAAGGTGTTAAAAATATCACGGGAAACGTGCCTGCTGTCTGGATGGATCATCATGATCATTTACCAACCTGCATGCATATCGTGGTGGTTGAGATCAAACAAAATGCACCAGAACCCTCAAGAAGTGGTTACTTAACCCGATCAATTTATGATTGGGCGAATACTTATAAATCCCCACATCTCTCTAGATTTAACCCACCTCCTGTTTTAACCCCGCTATAGGTGGGGTAGCCGAAAAATAACCCACCTTTCTATATTTAAAGCGAAAGGGTTATTTTATGTACACATATATCTTTCAACAGGCAATGCTTACGGTATCGTCGAAAAAAACGATGCCGATGGCATTGCTTCTTGCATTGTTATCTTCCTCAGCGTTGACATGGGCTGAGGTTGATTTTTCACAGCAAAAACAGAGTTCTTCTGCCGAACCGTCGGCTATGAGTTTTATTCAGGTATTGGAAAAAGTGCGCCGACATCAGTCGAAGCTTGGCACTTGGCAAGTACAACAGAGCATGGCGGATGCGCATATGCAACAAAGCCGCGTCTGGGAAAATCCTACATTCTCAGTTCAGCAAACGGGATTTAACGCTGATCAGGATCGTGAGCTGGAATTTGGCATTTCACAAAAACTGGATGTGTTTGGTGAGCGTAAAGCTGCAACAAAACTAGCGCAGCTTCAACGTCAGCAGGTTGATTTAAATCAGACCCTCTATGAAGCACAACTTGAACTTGCGGTTAAAAATTTATGGTCACAAGTTGTCATTTTTGAAATGGAAAATCAAATTGCACAACGACAATTGGCCAATAGTCGGGACATTTTAGAAGCGACCCGCTTGCGTTATCAAGCAGGTAGCATTGCGCAAGTCGATCAGGATCGTACATTGATGACGCATATTGAAAATCAGCGTGCGGCCCAAGAGGTCGAATTAAACCTGAATATTGCCAGAAAACGTTTAGCTAATTTATGGGGTGAAACAGGGAACACATTTAGTTTAGATGCGAAGAATCAAAATGTATGGCCTAAACAAAATAAGGCTGATGTAGCAGATGATTTAAAGCAGAATTTATTCCAGCGTACGATTCAGCTCCAACTGCAACAACAACGTTCCAATGTGGACTATTTGAAGGCAAAACGTCGTCCTAACCCAACGCTAAATGTGGGGATGGTCAATAGTAAAAGCGCAGACAGTAATAACCGTGAACAACAGTTTCGGGTGGGATTGGAAATTCCATTGAATATTTTTGATCGTCAGCAGTATTCACTTCAGATCGCACAGATACAGCAAGATTTTTTATTGCAGCAACAACGTTTTTACAGTGAGCAAAATCTCAATCACATTGAAACATTACAGAGCGAACTTACGGGATTAAAACAACAATATGACCTAATGAGTGATCAGCAAATTCCTTTGTCTGAGGAAGTGCAAAGGAAAATGTTGGTGGGTTTTAAGGTTGGGAAATATGCGATTACCGATGTACAACAAGCCACAGCTCAATTGCAGGAACAGCGTTTAAAAAAGGTACAACTTCTTAAAAGCGCATGGCAAAAAGCCATAGAAACTGAAAGTCTGGCACTTGGCATCGTGCCCGAACAAGTCATGTCCAGTGATGCAATTAACCAAATGAATCGAACATTATGGCAAAACACCCGTAATTTTAATGTCATTTCAGGAGCCGAATGATGTCACTTAAAAATATTAAAAAACAATGGCTCTGGGTTGGGTTGGTGATGAGCACATGCATATTGTTCAGCCTGTGGATGGTGCTTAAGGATTCATCCAAAATAAATCAACAAACTGAAGATGGACATGGTGAAGCGGAATCGACTCACGCACATGATGAAAGAGAAGAAACAAAGCATTCTGAAGAAAGCAAAGCGCTGAATTTAACACCACAACAAATGTTGGAATTTGGCGTAAAATTAGCACAAGTTCAGTACGGCGCAGTTTCTCAATCTTTGGAGTATCCTGCCAAATTGATTGCCAATACCGATCAGCAGGCGCATGTGGCTTCAACTTTTACGGGACGTGTAGAAAGTGTCAATGTCCTGCTTGGACAACAGGTTAAGAAAGGCCAAGTTTTAGCAACTATTTTTATTCCAGAACTGGTTGATCAGCAGGCCACTCTGAGCATTGCTCAGGAAGTATTGACATTGGCGCAGCAGGACTACCAGCGTGAAAAGCAATTGTTTGATCAGGGTATTTCGGCACGACAAGATTATCAAAAGGCCTATAATGCCTATCGTCAGGCTCAGATTCAGGTGCAAGCAGCACGTACTCGTTTATCTGCTTTGGGGACAAGTGCGGGAAGTCAGGGGCGTTATGCTTTAAAAGCCCCTTTAAGCGGAGTGGTGAGTCAAAAGGATATTGTGGTCGGTGAATATATCACTTCAGATAAGCAATTGTTTGTGATTGATCAGCTCAATCAACTCTGGCTGGAATTTATTATGCCCAGTGCAGGCAGTGTCACGATACAGCCAAATCAGCAAATTGATTTTCGGTCATTACAAACTCAAAATAGCTTTAAAGCGCAGGTGCAAACTTTAACTACAGAAGCCGATAGTCAAACTGGTCGCTTACGGGTGCGGGCTAAAGTGCTAACACCTGCTCAAGAGTTACGTCCAAATTTAATGGTAAATGTAACGTTGCAGGCGCATGATGGCCAACCTGTACTTCGGGTCAGTAAGAATGCGATTCAGCAAGTTGATGGAAAATCGGTGGTTTTTGTTGCCAAAAGTGAAAAAAATCTGGTTCATTTTGAACCTATCGTGGTTGAGGTGGGAAATTATTCTAGTGATGGTCAATGGGTGGAGATTAAATCTGGTTTAACCACTAACCAGCAATATGTCAGTCAGGGCAGTTTTCTTTTGAAATCAGAGATGGAAAAAGGGGACGCTGAACATGGACACTAAATCAAAAATAGACTTTCCTTCTGCGCAAAGTCTATTTGATCGCATCATTCAATTTTCTATTCGTCATGCAATTTGGATCATGTTATTTACCCTGACATGGATTGCGGTGGGATTTTATAGCTATCAAAAATTATCCATTGATGCTGTGCCAGATATTACGAATGTGCAAGTACAGATTAACTCTCAGGCCACTGGTTTTACCGCAGCAGAAGTTGAGCAACGGATTACTTACCCGATTGAAAATGCGATGGGAGGAATCCCCAATCTGGAGCAAACCCGTTCTATTTCGCGTTATGGTTTATCTCAGGTCACTATTATTTTTAAAGATGGCACAGACATTTACTGGGCGAGACAACTGATTAATCAACGTTTGCAGGAAGTACAACGTGCCTTGCCGAATGACATTGATCCGCAAATGTCGCCGATTTCTACAGGATTGGGGGAAATTTATCAATGGGTGATTAAAGCCCAGCCAAATGCGAGAAAAGCCGATGGTCATACTTATACGGCAATGGATTTACGTGAGATTCAGGACTGGATTGTACGTCCACAATTACAACGGGTGGCAGGAGTAGCTGAGGTAAATAGTATTGGTGGCTATAATAAAACCTATATTGTTTCTCCAGATTTAAAGCGTTTTCAGCAATTACAGATTCCTGTCACAGATTTACAAAGGGCTTTAACTGAAAATAATGAAAATCGTGGTGCAGGCTTTCTAGAACAAAATGGTCAGCAATTGACCGTTCGTGTGCCAGGAACCTTAAATACGATTCAGGACATTGAAAATGTCATGCTGAGTCAAAAAAATGGTCTACCAATTCGTGTGGCAGATATAGCCACCGTCTCTATTGGGCATGATCTTAGAACAGGTGGAGCCACCTATAACGGTGAAGAAACGGTACTTGGTATTGCCATGATGATGATGGGGGAAAACAGTAAGACTGTTGCTCAGGCCCTCGATGATAAGATGCAAGAAATAAAGCGTTCCTTACCCACAGGAGTCGTCATTGAAACAGTGTATAACCGTAGTTCGCTGGTCGATAAAGCCATTCAAACGGTGGCCAAGAACCTGATCGAAGGCGCAATTCTGGTCATTGTGATCCTGTTTGTCTTTTTAGGTAATTTTAGGGCAGCGTTGATTACCGCTTGTATTATTCCATTATCGATGTTGTTCACCATTACAGGAATGGCGGAGCAGAATATCAGTGCCAATTTGATGAGTTTAGGTGCACTGGATTTCGGCATTATTGTCGATGGTGCGGTGGTGATTGTAGAAAACTGTATACGTCGTTTGGCGGAAGCCCAACATGTCAAAGGCAGGCTACTAACACGTCAAGAACGGTTTATTGAAGTTTTTAAGGCAGCTAAGCAAGCACGTCGACCGCTGATTTTCGGTCAATTAATTATTATGGTGGTATATCTGCCTATTTTTGCACTTTCTGGTGTAGAAGCCAAAATGTTCCATCCAATGGCAATGGCAGTGGTTCTGGCATTGATCGGTGCAATGATTTTATCCGTAACGTTTGTTCCGGCAGCAGTGGCGCTATGGGTAACAGGTGAAGTTAAAGAAAAAGAAAGTCGTTGGATGGAGATTTTAAAGTACAAATATGCCGATGTACTTAATCTGGCTTATCAGTTCAAATATGTGGTTGTTGCCTTAGCAATGGGCATTTTGGTTATAAGCGCTGCTATTTTTACACGAGTAGGTAGTGAGTTTGCACCCCAATTAAGCGAAGGAGATTTTGCGCTACAACTGATGCGCGCACCTAGTACAGGTATTGAAGAATCGTTGAAAATACAGGAACAGGTCGAGAAACAACTGCTTCAAAATTTTCCTGAGGTAAAAGCAATATTTGCCAGAACAGGAACGGCTGAAGTTGCAACTGATGTCATGCCACCTAATATTTCTGATGCGATCATCTTGCTTAAACCGCGTGAACAATGGCCAAAATCCACAGAAAATATCGATGAACTACGTAGCCGGATGGTGGCTTATGTTGAACATATTCCTGGTAATAATAGTGAGTTTTCACAACCGATTGAACTGCGCTTTAATGAGCTGATTTCAGGCATACGCAGTGACATTGGTGTGAAGGTCTTTGGCGATGATTTACAAGTTTTGAGCCAGGAAGCTGAGAAAATTGCACAAAAGCTGAGAACGATTGAGGGTGCCAGCGAAGTGAAGGTTGAACAAACCGAGGGTTTGCCTTTGCTAAATATCAATATTGATCACGCATTGGCGGCACAGTATGGCTTATCTGTTAAATCCATTCAGGATCTAGTGGCGACAAGTATGGGTGGACAGTCTGTTGGGCAGATTTTGCAAGGGGATCGCCGTTTTGATTTTGTGATTCGTTTAAGCGATGAGATGCGTACACCCCAGCAATTGGCACAATTAGCTATTCAACTTCCGAATGGTGGGTTAATTCAATTACAGGATATTGCTAAAGTTGAAAATATTCTGGGATTAGCTCAGGTAAGTCGTGAAAATGGTAAGCGTCGCGTGGTGGTCACGGCTAATGTGCGTGATCGTGATTTAGGTTCTTTTGTTAAAGAGATGCAAATAGAATTGGCACAGCAAAAACTACCAAGTGGTTATTGGTTAGGTTTTGATGGACAGTTTGAAAATCTGGCATCTGCCAAGGCACGAATGCAGATTGTAATACCTTTGGCCTTGATCATGATCTTTGTATTGCTGATGGCGGTGTTCCATAATTTTAAAGACAGTTTACTGGTTTTTAGCGGAGTACCTTTTGCTTTGTCAGGTGGATTAATAGCCTTGTGGTTACGTGATATTCCCTTATCTATGTCAGCTGGGGTTGGTTTTATTGCCCTCTCAGGTGTTGCGGTTTTAAATGGTCTAGTCATGTTGACCTTTATCAAAGAATTGCGTCAACAATATGATGCTGCATCAGCAACTTGGCGGGGTGCAGTATTGCGATTGCGTCCTGTACTGATGACTGCATGTGTGGCTTCATTAGGTTTTATTCCAATGGCTTTAGCCACAGGAACAGGAGCTGAAGTACAACGACCTTTGGCAACGGTCGTCATTGGTGGCATTATTTCTTCAACTTTATTGACATTGATCTTATTGCCTGTGGTTTATCGCTGGATTAATGAATCTGCAAACTCTTTGCAGCCAAAACCTGATCTGCCACACTGAAAAAAGTTTTAACTAAATTGTGCTATCTTCATGCACAAGTGATGCCTGAAGATAGCACATTAAAAAATAACAGGCTGCACTCAGAGTGGAGCATTTTGAAAAATAAGGAGTGACGCATGAGTGAACATCATGGGCATGACCATAGTCATGCCGTCGTGACGGAAGAAAATGCAAAAAAACTCACCATTGCTCTGGCACTGACGATCACATTTTTGATCGTTGAAGTAATAGCAGGGTTTATCACTCAAAGTCTGGCGTTATTGTCTGATGCTGCGCATATGTTTACTGATGCTGCTGCACTTGCTATTGCATTGGCTGCCATCAAAGTGGCTAAACGACCTGCCGACGATAAACGTACCTTTGGCTATCAGCGTTTTGAAATCTTAGCTGCATTATTTAATGCTTCTATGCTGTTTATGGTAGCAATTTATATTTTATTTGAAGCTTATCAGCGTTTTACTCATCCGCCCGAAATCCAGAGTGTGGGGATGATGATAGTGGCAATCATTGGGCTAATCATTAACTTGATTTCTATGAAAATTTTAGTGTCCAGTGCGCAAGATAGTCTAAATGTTAAAGGTGCTTATCTGGAAGTTTTAAGTGATGCTCTGGGTTCGGTGGGGGTGATCATTGGGGCTATTATTATCTACTTTACCCAATGGTATTGGGTCGATACGATTATTGCGGTTTTGATTGGGTTTTGGGTACTACCAAGAACATGGATATTATTGAAACAAAGTATCAATATTTTGCTGGAAGGTGTACCAGAGGAAATTGATATTGAACAATTACGCAATGATTTATTAGCGCTGGAGGGTGTAGAAAGTATTCACCAACTAAAGGTTTGGGCGATTACTTCAAAGAATGTTCATCTCACCGTACACTTATTTGCACCGCAAGCAG
Source organism: Acinetobacter sp. S54 (assembly GCF_016624945.1). GTDB lineage: Bacteria > Pseudomonadota > Gammaproteobacteria > Pseudomonadales > Moraxellaceae > Acinetobacter. Next base: position 269,590 of record NZ_JACVUI010000001.1, read on the forward strand.
ATCGTAATCAACTATATCGTAATGCCTATGAAATGCTATCGCATCAACACGGAATTTCTGAAATTACCTTACAGATTGAAGAAGATGAGTGTATTGTGCATGAGCATGAAGATAGTACGGGCCATCATCATAAACATGAAACCCAGAGCCATTCACATTAAAATGGCTCTTAAGCTATCTTAGCCAAAATTGAATTAAATTTGCCACTCGTGATGGCATTCGCGGCATTTCCAGTTTTTTTGCGATTGCATGAATGCCTGCATACTGAGTTTAAAGTTAGGCAGATCACGCCAGAACATGAGGCCTGCACCTGCCGCAACCACGAAAACGACCACAGTTGCAATCTGTAGTTTTGGGCCTGCACCGCTACCAAAAATCCACATGCCAATACTCATCAGCACTAGAAATAATAAAATGAAAATAGCAGGCAGTAAAATCACTAAACTTTTGGGAATCACTGGACGAGCCGAAGTTCCACCTTGCCCGACAGGCATAATTTTAACACTTTGACATTTTGGGCAACGGTACTGCATAAATGCTCCAGAATCCTATTTTTCTCTATTTTAACCAAGAGTTGCTAAAATAAAAATAATAAAAAAGCCGCTGTCTGTGCAGCGGCTTTTTAGAAATTTGGCGTCCCTACGGGGATTCGAACCCCGGTTACCGCCGTGAAAGGGCGATGTCCTAGGCCTCTAGACGATAGGGACTTATGAGGCAACACACTCTGAGATCTGGTGGAGCCAAGCGGGATCGAACCGCTGACCTCTACAATGCCATTGTAGCGCTCTACCAACTGAGCTATGACCCCAGTCTGTGTGAGCGCCATATTAGGGGTATTGTGTGAATGCGTCAATAAAAAAATTAATTATGCTTCATCAACTGCATCATTTTTCGGCAATTTTAATGATTCATTGAGCTTTTCCCAAACTTTGAGCTCTTTTTTACTTGGTGCCCCCACAATTTCAAGAGCGCGACGTAAACGAGCAAAGGTTAAATCTGGTCCAATCGTAACCATAGATTGCATGACAGGAGTTGAACTGGTTGAACCTGCAATCGCAATAAAGAATGCGGGCATAAAGTCACGTAATTTAACGTCCATTTGATTGGCCAAATCCATCAAAATCTGGCTAACCGTGTCATTATTCCACGCGAATTGGCTCTCTAGACGCCAGATGGCAAACTGAAGACTTTGGCGGACTTGTTCTTGCGTCAGTTTTTTGCTCTCAAACATCTCTGCCGTAATATTTGGCATATGATTGAAATAAAAACCAGCCCAATTTACCGCCTCTGAAAGTAAATGAATCCGTGGTTGAATTGCAGCAGCAATGTCTTCTAGCATTTTGCGATCATTTTTCCACGCTAATAAGCGATCAAGCAGTTGTCCCGGAGTGAGGGATTTAATCCATTGACCATTGAGCCAGTTAAGTTTTTCTACATCAAAAATAGGTCCGCCCAAAGACACACGTTGAATATCAAAATGTTTGATCATTTCATCTAAAGTAAAAACTTCACGTTCATCTGGCATTGACCAGCCCATACGTCCCAAATAGTTAAGCAAGGCTTCTGGCAATACGCCGATATCACGATAATAATTAATCGAGGTCGGATTTTTACGTTTGGATAATTTGGATTTGTCAGGATTGCGCAGTAATGGCATGTGACAAAGTACTGGCATTTCCCAACCGAAATATTGATATAACAATTGATGTTTTGGTGCCGATGGCAACCATTCTTCACCCCTTAATACATGGGTAATTTCCATCAAATGGTCATCGACGACATTGGCCAGATGATAGGTCGGTAAACCATCAGTTTTTAGTAGGACTTGCATATCTACCTGTGCCCATGGAATTTCCACTTCGCCACGTAATAAGTCATTGAAACGACAAATACCGTCTTCAGGCACTTTCATGCGAATAACGTGCGGTTCTCCTGCTGCCAGACGGCTTGCAACTTCTTCTTGCGAAAGTTTTAAACCACGACCATCATATTTTGGTGTTTCGCCACGCGCCATTTGTTCTGCGCGCATTTGATCGAGTTCTTCTGCTGTAGCAAAACAATAAAAAGCATGACCTTTTTCAATCAGATCCAATGCATATTGCTTATAAATTCCCATCCGTTCTGATTGGCGATAGGGTGCATGTGGACCACCAATATCTGGACCTTCAGCCCAATTCAAGCCTAACCAGCGTAGAGAGTCCAAAATCATTTTTTCTGATTCGGGAGTAGAACGAAGCTGATCGGTATCTTCAATACGTAGAATAAATTCGCCACCATGTTGTTTAGCAAAACAAAGATTAAACAAGGCAATATATGCGGTTCCCACATGTGGAAAACCTGTAGGAGATGGGGCAATACGCGTACGAACTTTCATCATTTAAAAATAAAATCAAAAAAGGAATTGGGCTTAGTATAACGGAAAAAGTCTGACGTCTTGACCATTATTTAAGTCAAAACTTGCCAGACTTTTTGTGAATTTTAATCAGCAATACGAAGAATTAAGACGTATGCGGTTGAAAAAAGGACTGTACAAAACGTGAGAAACGTTGATGTTGAGTTGCAAAGAAATTTTGGCTTGGTGCAACGCGAATGGTGTTTAGCATTTTAAGTTCATCATCTGTCGTCGGTAACGAGGATAGATTACGTTTTTGTTGATCCAATGCTTTTTCAATCAATACATTTTTTTCACTGGGTTTGATTTGAGTGTCTTTAATAACTGCGGCAGTGCTTATCTGAGAAAAAAGTCCCAAACTTAAACTTAAACCAATGACTTTAACTAACTGCATCTTCATGCAAATATCCCCCAGCATGTGTCTTTTTTTATCGCTGAACCACAAGTCTACAATAAAATGTAAACTAAAATAATTACTATTCAGCTATAAATATACAATAAAAATGCGTCTTATGTCACACTTTTTACAAAAATATAAAAAATATCAGTCAAGATGTTCCTTCATAGATACTTAATGCTACAACATCCTTCTTTTAACAAATCAATATGGATAAAGCATGAAGACATTTTAAAAACGTAAACTTCTTAAATATCAATTTGTATAAAATATAGTGTTATGAAGTTTAGCATAAAATGCGATATGTTTCTGAATATATTGTATAAGTATTTGATTGTAAAAATTTTATATTAAAATATAGTGAATAAAAATAATGTTAAGAGAAGGTTATGAATAAGATTTTATCCACAGTATTACTGGCATGGTTGGGGACAAGTGCAAGCGTGGCTTATGCGGCGACTTCTTTTTTAAATGTGTCTTATGATCCAACTCGTGAATTTTATCAGGAATATAATAAAAGCTTTGGTGAATATTGGAAAAAACGCACGGGACAAGATGTTGATTTTAAACAATCACATGGGGGATCAGGTAAACAGGCACGTGCTGTAATTGACGGGTTGCAGGCCGATGTTGTGACGTTGGCATTGGCCAATGACATTGATGAAATTGCCAATGCGGGCTTAATTAAAAAAAACTGGCAAAAAGAGTTTCCAAATAATTCAGCACCTTACACTTCCACCATCGTTTTTTTGGTACGCAAGGGTAATCCTAAGCAAATTAAAGATTGGAATGATTTGACCAAGCCCGGTGTTGAGATTATTACGCCGAACCCAAAAACAGGTGGCGCGCCACGTTGGATTTATTTAGCTGCGTGGGGATATGCGCTAAAACAACCTGGTGGCAATGATGCCAAAGCGCGTGAGTTGGTGAAAAAGCTCTATCACAATGTCAAAGTGCTAGATTCGGGGGCACGTGGTTCCCTGACTACCTTTGCAGAACGCGGCATTGGTGATGTGTTGTTGTCATGGGAGAACGAAGCTTTACTGGCGACGCAGCAAGGTTTGGGTAAAGATCAATATGAAATTGTTTATCCTTCCATTTCTATTTTAGCCGAACCTTCTGTCGCGATTGTCGATAAAACCGTAGATAAAGACGGTAACCGTACTTTAGCAAAAGGGTATTTGAATTATTTATATTCACCCCTAGGTCAGGATCTGGCTGCAAAATACAATTTTAGACCACGTGATGCCAAAGCAGCAGCCAAATATGCGGGCAAGTTTCCAAAAATTAAACTATTCACCATTGGTGATGTGTTTGGCGGATGGGCCAAGGCGCAAAAGACTCATTTTGTAAATGGTGCAATTTATGATCAAATTTCGGCTGAGAAACCTTAACTTCAAGATGCGATTTGATGTACAGAACCAATCTGGTTATAGATGATCAGATTGGTTTTTTTATGTGATAAAAATAATTTCCAAAAAAATTAAAACTCTTGATCATAATAAAAAGCAGTGGTTATTGTTTATTTGGTTCGAACATTGGCAAATAAAATGGTTTTGTCGATGCAAAATAATAATTCCCAACAAAAAGTCGTTTGGAGCTTTATCAAAACAAGGTAATAATGTGCAGTTAAATTTTTAGCTTTTAATGATCTTGTCCTTATGTCACATATTTCCGTTTTACTTCATGAAACTGTGGATGCTTTACTGGCTGAACGTAACACGGGAATTTATGTAGATGGCACTTTTGGTCGCGGTGGTCATACGCGAAATTTGCTAGATCGACTGGATGCTGATGCACGAGTTTATGCTTTTGATAAAGACCCTCAAGCTTTAGCCGTTGCTCATGAATTAGCGCAAACGGATTCCCGCTTTCAGATTATTCATGCCAGTTTTGCTGATCTGCAAAATGAACTGAATAAAATTGGAATTATGCAGGTGGATGGGATCATGGCAGATCTGGGCGTATCTTCGCCACAGTTGGATCAGGCAGAACGAGGTTTCAGTTTTATGCAGGATGGCCCGTTAGATATGCGCATGGACAATTCGCAGGGACAAACCGCAGCAGAATGGTTACTTGATATTAAAGAAGAAGACTTGGCCAATATTATTTATCAATATGGTGAAGAGCGATATAGTCGTCGTTTGGCCAAAGTGATTAAACAGGCAGGGTATATTGAAACTACGGGTCAATTGGCTGAATTGGTGAAAACTGCGCACCCAAAATGGGAAAAACATAAACATCCTGCAACGCGAACTTTTCAAGCCATTCGAATTGCGATAAATAAAGAGCTGGAAGATATTGAAATCTTTTTACCTCAAGCGGTAGAGTTGTTAAAACCGAAAGGCCGTTTAGCAGTGATTAGTTTTCATTCGCTGGAAGATCGTTTAATTAAGCAGTTTATTCAAAAAGAATCAACTTTGGCAGAGGATACAGGCTGGGGATTGCCTCAACAGCAAGTAGATACACGACGTTTAAAGAAAATTGCGCGACTACGTGCCAGTGAAGAAGAAGTAAAATCCAATCCACGCTCACGCAGTGCATGGCTTAGGGTTGCCGAACGATTAGTATGAAAAGGCAAATAATGGAAGCAGAAGATCAAACACCATCCGCAAATAAAACGACTTTTAGAAGAGTGGTTACTTATGCAATCTTAATCATTTTGGTGTTTATTAGTGCCATGATGGTGGTATTTCAGGTATTTGAATATCGTCATGATTATCGTGATTTAAGTACGTATATGCGTGAGAAAGATGATCTCAATGCGGAATGGGGACGTCTACTGATTGAGCAGCAAACCTTTGGTGCGACTGCTCAAATTGGAACACGTGCCGTAACACAATTACGGATGTTTTCTCCTCCTGCTGCACAAACCGTAGTAATTTCATTACCCATGACTCCAGAGCAAAAAAAGTAAGGCATGCTGTATGGTAGATAAGCGAATTAAGCAAACACGAAAAAAACAGCAGTCCATTACTGAAAAGCCAACACTTGCTTTTGATATGTGGCGTTTTTATTTGCTTTGGGGCACGGTACTTTTATGCTTTGTGGTGTTGGTAGCGCGGGCATTTTATGTGCAGGTGGTTAATAAAGACTTTTTGCAAAACAAAGCCAATGCCAATATCTTGCGTACCGAACAGTTAAAATCGATGCGCGGTGTCATTAGTGATCGGCATGGTGTGCCACTCGCGATTAGTACCCCCATTATGAATGTGGTGATTGATCCGCGGGACTACTTTGAAGCCAAAAAGCAATTTGACGAAATTACTGCAAAAATCAAGCAAGAACCTGAAAATGCACGTCGTTTAAGAAGAGAATTACCCGATAAAAACTTAAATCTGGATGAATTAGCAGATGTTGTGGGTATTGATCGAGCAAGCTTAAAGAAAATGATGAATGACCGTCCTCGTTCACGTTATCTGGTACTAAAAAAAGAAGTACCGCCACAGCAGACCGATATCATTTTGAAGCGTAATTTTCAGGGCGTTTATACTGAAAAGAATTACAAACGCTATTATCCACAACCTCAACCAAATGCCCAGATTATTGGATTGACCAATAATGATGGCAAAGGGATTGAAGGGCTGGAAATGCAGCTCAATAAACAACTATCAGGTATTGACGGTGAGCAAAAAATTATTCGGGATAAGCACGGTAATCGCCTTAAAATCTCCGAAGTGATTAAAGAAGTTCAGCCAGGTGAAAACGTCACTTTAAGTATCGACTCACGTTTACAATACATTATGTATCGCGAATTAACTGCTGCTGGCGTGGCTAACAATGCACGCTCTGCATCAGCGATTGCAGTTGATGTTAAAACGGGTGAAATTCTGGCCATGAGCAGTTGGCCATCCTATAACCCAAATGATAAAAATGGCCTGTCTAACAAAGATGCCATGCGTAACCGTGGTGCGATTGACATGTTTGAGCCGGGCTCAACCATGAAGCCGTTTACCATTTCTGCTGCATTAGAAACAGGACAATACACTCCAAATAGTATTGTGAATACATCACCGGGTTCAATGAAACTGGGTTGGCATACCATTCGTGATACGCATAATTACGGTACATTAACTGTTAGCGGCGTGATTATTAAATCCTCTAACGTAGGTTCTGCCAAAATTGCACTGTCTTTACCAAAAGATACCTTACCTACTTTTTTCCGCCGTGTCGGATTCGGACAGCGTTCAGCAGTTAAGTTTCCAGGTGAAAGTGGAGGCTTATTACTACCTGCCAATCGTTTAAATCCTTCACAATTGGGGACTATGGCTTATGGCTACGGCTTGAATGCGACGATTTTGCAGGTAGCACAGGGGTATGCGATGCTTGCTAATCATGGGATGAAAATGCCTCTTAGCTTGCGTAAATTGGATGAAGCTCCTAAAGGTGAACAAGTGCTTTCACCCAAAATTGCTGATGAAGTCTTATTGATGTTAGAGCAAGTGACCATGCCGGGTGGCACGGCGCGACAAGCCAATATTCCAGGCTATCGTGTAGGGGGTAAAACAGGGACAGCGCATAAATTACGTGCAGATGGGAAGGGCTATTCCAATAGTGAATATCGAGCTTTATTTGCTGGAGTTGCACCCGTCAGTGATCCTCGTCTGGCGATCATTGTGGTCGTGGAAAACCCGCAGGGTCGTTATTATGGTGGTCTGGTGGCGGCACCTGTGTTTGCCAAAATTATGCAGGAATCATTACGTCTCATGAATGTGCCGTTGGATAAGCCACTTGATACTCCAGCCATTCAGTAATTAAGGTGAATCATGTCAATTTCTTTTCAAGATATTTATACAAAAGCACTGGACGCTGAATGGTTAAGACAGCCATTTTCTGGATTTAATCTGGATAGTCGCAAGGTGCAAGCAGGGGAAATTTTTATTGGGCTGAAAAGTTATTCTCAGCCAGAAAAAACACGGGATTTTGCACAAAAAGCACTTGAATCTGGCGCATTAGGGGTGATTAGTGAGCAGGCTTTGGGGCTGGGCAATGAATGGGTCTGTCCAGATGTGCGTCTGCAAATGGGACAATGGCAACGTGACTATTTGCAAAAAACTGATCCAGTAAATGCCGCCCATATTCTTGCGGTGACTGGCACCAACGGTAAAACCACGATTTCACGTTTGATGGCAGAATTGATTAATCTGCAACAACAACGTTGTGCAGTGTTTGGCACCACGGGCAATGGTATTTTGCCACATCTTAATCCTTCAACACATACCACGCTGGATGCTTTGCAACTGCAAACCTTATTACATGATTATGCTAAGCAAGGTGCAGTTTTTGCTTCACTGGAAGCCAGTTCACATGGTCTGGAGCAGGGGCGTTTAAAGGGTTGTGAGATTGAAATTGCAGTGTATTCAAACTTAAGTCGTGACCATCTGGATTATCATGGCACTTTACATGCTTATGCTGAAGCAAAATCAAAACTATTTGCATTTGAACAACTCAAGGTCGCAGTGATCAATCTGGATGATGATTATGCCGATTTAATGCTAGAAGTAGCAAAAAATAATCCAGCGCAGCCGAAGATTTATACCTATTCCTTACATAATCAAGACGCAGACTATTGGGTGCAAACGGTTGATTATCAACTGCAAGGTGCACAAATCCAATTGCATAGTCCGCACGGTATTTTTGAAATTCAAAGCCCATTTTTAGGACAATTCAACGTAGAAAATCTGATTGCCAGTTTGATTGCGGTTGAAGCAGCAGGTTTTGATCTGGCCAGACTGATTGAAACAGTTCCTAGGCTTCAAGGTGCACCAGGGCGTATGCAAGTAATTCGTGATGGTGAACGGTTATTCGTAGTGGATTATGCACATACTCCTGATGCCCTAACTCAAGTATTGACTACGTTGAAACGCCATACCCGCCATCAGCTTTGGGCTGTATTTGGTTGTGGTGGTGATCGTGATCGTGGTAAGCGTCCCTTGATGACGCAGGCAGCGCTACAAGATGCCAATCTGGTCATTTTAACTTCAGATAATCCTCGGACTGAAGATCCAGCACAAATTTTTGCAGATATGCGTCAGGGCATTGATTTTAGCTTGCATGATACTTTTGAGATTCATGACCGTCGTGAAGCGATCAAATTTGCGGTTCATGAAGCCAAAAATGGTGATATTGTGGTGATTGCGGGTAAAGGGCACGAAAATTATCAGGAAATTGATGGGCTGCGGCATTGGTTTGATGACGTCGTAGAGGTTCGGGCTGCAATCGATGCACAATCCCATTCAGTCCACAGCGCGTATCCAGCACAATAGGTTTACTTTTATGCATACATCGACGACTAGTACTGTAGAGCTGACCCCATGGACGATAGAACAGTTGCAACAGGCAACTCAGGGTGATTGGCATCAGGGTAAACTTCCTGCGCAACCTATTAAAAGAATATTGACAGATTCGCGTCATGCTGAATTTGGTGATGCATTTTTGGCATTGAAAGGTGAGCGTTTTGATGCGCATGATTTTGTTGCACAAGTAGCTAAAAATGGTTGCCAGGTTGCGATTGTAGAACATCCTCTGGATGTTGATATTGCCCAGCTTATTGTGCCTGATACTCGTCTGGCGCTTGGTCATTTAGGAGCATATCGTCGTGCCCAATATCCAGAATTGAAAGTCATTGCCTTGACAGGTAGTAGTGGAAAAACCACGACCAAAGAAATGTTAGGCAGTATTTTGGGACAACTTGCACCCACGCTAGTAACACGTGGCAATCTAAATAATGATTTGGGTGTACCGATGATGTTGCTTGAGCTCAAACCTGAACATCAATATGCAGTCATGGAATTGGGTGCAAGCCATCAGGGTGAAATTGATTACACTTCCAATCTGGTGCAGCCACAGGTGGCAGGTATTCTAAATATCGGGACTGCGCATTTGGGTGAATTTGGTGGACGTGAAGGGATTTGCCGCGCCAAATCAGAAATTTATACGCATATTGCCAAAAATGGTACTTCCATTATCCCAGCGGAAGATGATTTTACCCCGCAAATTCGTCAAGCTGTCAAAACGACGCAACAGCTTTCTTTTGGTGCTGGGGGCGAGGTGTTTGCCTCCCATATTCAACTCAATGCACAATCGAGTGAATTTGAGTTACATACCCCACAGGGTGTGGTACAGATTTATCTGCCGTTTGCAGGAGTGCATAATGTGCATAATGCAACTGCGGCGGCAGCCTTTTCACTTGCCATTGGTATCAAGCTTGATGATATTGTCTCGGGCCTTGAACATGCGAAAGGGGCGAAAGGTCGTTTGAACTTCATCCAGCAACAACAGTATTTATGGATTGATGATACCTATAACGCCAATCCTACTTCCATGCGTGCTGCGGCTGAGGTTTTAGCTCAGCAAACAGGCTTTAAAGTCATGGTCATGGGAGATATTGGTGAACTGGGTGATGCCAGTACACAGGAACATCATGATCTGGGGCGCGATCTGGTCAATTACAATCTGGATATAATTGTCGCAGTCGGTGAGTTTGCTCAAGCTGCCCTAGAGGGTGCTGCAAAAAGTCGCAATGCCTCAAAATTGAAAGCATTTTCAACTCAGGCAGATGCACTTGCTTTTTTAATTAATTTAATTCAACAACATCAACCCGAGTCAATGAGTTTCCTGTTTAAGGGCTCTCGTTATACCCATATGGAAACGTTGATGGCAGATTTGATGGAGAAATTTTAAATGCTGTTATGGCTATTTGAACATCTTGCGGGCTATAACAGTTCGTTTCAGGTGGTTCGATATTTAACCCTACGTTCTTTACTCAGCATATTGACTGCACTGGCGATTGGCTGGTTACTTGGCCCTGTGATGATTCGTAAATTACAGGCACTCAAATATGGTCAGGCAGTCAGTTCATATGCTCCTGAAAACCATGCCAAGAAAATGGGCACGCCGACCATGGGTGGCGTACTTATTCTATTGTCGATTGGGATCAGCACGTTACTTTGGGCAGATTTATCTAATCCTTATGTCTGGATTGTACTTGGCGTAATGGTGGTTTTTGGGGCAGTGGGCTGGGCAGATGACTGGATTAAAATCCGTTATAAAGACAATGCGGGTTTGCCTGCGCGTAAAAAGTTTTTCTGGACATCACTGGCTTCAATTGGAGCGGGTATCGCGTTATATGTGATTGCGATTCATCAACCGAATCCGATTCATACGGCCAATATGCTGGATTTGTTGATTCCATTTTTCAAGAATCTTTCTATTCCATTGTCTGCTGTGCCCTTAGGTATTGCATTTATTATTTTCACTTATTTAGTCATCAATGGTGCATCTAATGCGGTCAACCTGACTGACGGTCTGGATGGCTTGGCGATTATGCCGATTGTGATGGTTGCAGCAGGCTTGGGAGTTTTTGCTTACTTGGCTGGTGACATTCGTTTTGCTAACTACTTGCATATTCCTTACGTCAAATATACGTCTGAATTGGTGGTGATCTGTTCTGCAATGGTGGGGGCTGGTCTTGCATTTTTGTGGTACAACGCTCATCCTGCACAAGTGTTTATGGGTGATGTGGGTGCATTAGCGCTTGGGGCAATGCTAGGTACTATTGCGGTAATGGTACGTCAGGAAATCGTTTTTGCAATTATGGGGGGTGTTTTTGTTATGGAAGCCATCTCTGTATTTCTGCAAATTGGTTCCTTGCGCATGAGAAATAAGCGCGTTTTTTTGATGGCGCCATTGCATCATCACTATGAAAAACAGGGCTGGAAAGAAACTCAGGTAGTAATTCGTTTCTGGATTATCACTATTATGCTAGTAGTTTTGGGTCTAATGACTCTAAAATTACGTTAAGCTAAAAATATTCCGAAAAGCCAGCTTTGCTGGCTTTTTTTTATATGAGAGAGAATCATGAATGTGTTGATGTGTCCTGTGTGCCGTCAGGTTTTGAAATTGGTACAGCGTACATGGCGATGTGAACAGGGACATAGTTATGATCTGGCCAAACAGGGTTATGTCAACTTGCATGTAGTTCAGCACAAACATAGTAAAACACCTGGGGATACACCTGAATCTGTATTGGCACGCCGTCTGTTTTTATCAGAAGGTTTTTATAAGCCTTTACGTGATGCAGTCGTGGCTCAATTACAGCAGCTTCAACTTGATACGTTGCTAGACATTGGCTGTGGTGAAGGATATTACACCTCTGCGATGCAACAACAAGTAAAGCAATGTATTGGGCTGGATATTGCAAAAGCGGCTGTGCAACGCGCAGCTAAACTTAATCCTCACGTGACATGGGTTGTTGGGACAGGTGCGACCTTGCCTGTAGTCGATCAAAGTATTGATATTTGTAGCAGTTTATTTAGTCCTATTCCTAAAGATGAAATTAAAAGAGTCTTAAAGCCACAGGGCTATTTGTTGGTCGTAACACCTGCACCTGAACATTTGTATGCGATGCGCGAGGCTTTATTTGATGAAGTCAAACCTCATCAACCGAACAAGTTTGTTGAGCAGTTACAGTCCGATTTTGAGCTGGTGCTGCAACAACATATTGAGAGTCAGTTTATTTTGAATCAGGATCAATTGAAAAATCTGGTTGCTATGACGCCTTATGCGTATAAAGCCAGGCCTGAAAAAAGACAACAGTTGGAGCAACGAGCAGAGTTTCAGCTTACAGCGCATTTTCAGATGTATCTTTTCCAAAAGAAATAAAGCCATCTCGAAGGATGGCTTAAGTGGAGTGTGCTGAGGTTTTTAAGACCAGTTAAGTGACCTGGTGGATTAAGCCTTCAAGCGCATCTCGTTTAGCTGGTTCAGGGCGTTTCGGTTGATTTTGCTGATTTTGATTAAGAGTTGGGGGAGCCTGTTCAGAGGGAATTAGAATTTCTTCGCCAGGCAAATCGGCAAAATCGTTATCAGGTTTCGGTGCAGGCGCTACAGGAGCTGGAACATATAATGGACGTGCTAACGGGGGTGACGTGCGGTCTGTGCTACTCTTACTGTTATTTTCTTGGAGACTTGGCTGTTCACGAGAAATAGGAGCTTTGGCATTCTTATCAAACTGAACCCATGAAGATGCAGTCCCTTGTAAGGATTTATCCATAAAATTGATCCAGATTGGGAGTGCTGCAATACCGCCGTATTCGCGTCGACCTAATGTGGTCGGACGGTCAAAGCCAACCCAAGCTACAGAAACCAGTTTTCCATTAAAACCAGCAAACCAAGCATCTTTGGCATCGTTGGTTGTACCCGTTTTGCCCCCTAAATCATCACGTCCGATTTTTAGTGCGGCACGTCCTGTACCGTGCTGAATTACATCACGCAAAATATTAGCCATATCATAGGCGGAACTGGATTTTAAAATACGTTGTGCTTGTCGGTAGTCACCTGAATTGTTTGCAGTAACGGGCTGTGACGCAGCATTCGTTGCATCTGCCTGAATGCTCTGATTGGTCACTTCAATCACTTCATCATCTGGGGTCTGAACTTTTTGTTCATCTGTAACGGTATTTTCAGTTTCATTAATGCATGAAATACACGCGTATTCAGGTTTTGCCTCAAAAATAACTTTACCGTAAGCATCTTCAATACGGCTGATAAAGTAAGGCTGAACACGATAGCCACCATTCGCAAAAGTGGCATAACCTGTCGCCATCTGAACAGGCAATACCTGTGGTGTACCCAATGCGATGGTGAAGTTTCGAGGAATCTGATTTTCCTGTAAACCGAAGTCCATCAGTAGTTGTCGAGCGCGTTCAATTCCAACACTTTGCAACAAGCGTACAGAAACCGTATTTCGAGATAAATATAAGGCACGACGTAACGGAATCATCCCTAAATAACGACCATCTGAGTTTCTGGGCGACCAACGTCCAATGGTAATTGGACTATCGTTTACCATGGTATAAGGCGTCATTCCACGTTCTAAAGCTAACGCATAAATAAATGGCTTGATGGTTGAGCCGGGTTGACGCCAGCCCTGTAAAGTACGGTTAAATTTGGATTGATAAAAATTATATCCTCCAACGATGGCCTGAATTGCTCCATCATTTGGATTTAGTGCAATTAGTTGCCCTTGGACATGGGGAATTTGTACTAATGCCCACGAGGTTTTTTCGGCATTTGGACGTAACCGAACAATATCTTTAACCTTAACAATCTGTGAGGCGTTACTTGGAGCACCTCCTACGCTATTGGCATTGCGATAAGGTCTTGCCCATGACATTCCAGACCATGGTACGGTGACAGTCGAACCATCCTGCATCAGGGCTTCAAAAGTGGAATTGTTGACTTTAGTGACCTGAGCTGGGTAAGTGTTAGCATAAGCCATGAATGAACTTAAGGGCTTGTCATGTGCTTCTGCACCGCGCCAGCCATGACGTCGATCATAAGCCTCTAATCCATCCTGCACTGCCTGTTCAGCATAAGCCTGACGTTTACTATCAATGGTTGTATAAACTTTATATCCAGAATCGATGGCTTGTTCACCAAATTTTTCTACCAGTTCAGAACGTACCATTTCACCGACATAGGGAAAACGATTGGTAAGTCCACGGTCTGGCATATCGAGTTTAATCGGTTCAGCTACAGCAGTTTGATACTGGGCCTGCGTGATATAACCCAATTGCAGCATTCGCCCTAAAATCCAGTTGCGACGCTCCAAGGCCCGTTCAGGATTGGCTACAGGGTTAAAACGTGAAGGTGCTTTGGGTAAACCTGCGAGCATTGCCATTTCTGCAATACTGAGTTGATCTAGAGTTTTGTTATAATAAATTTTTGCTGCAGCCGCGATGCCATACGCATTTTTACCCAGAAAAATTTTATTGACATATAGCGTCAAAATTTCTTCTTTACTAAGATTCTGTTCGATTTTTCGTGCCAGAAAAATTTCGGTCAACTTACGTTTTAAAGTGCGTTCCGGGCTTAAATAGTAATTTTTTGCCACTTGCATGGTAATGGTGGAACCACCAGTTTGTACGTCTGAGCCAGTAATTGTTTCACTTACCGCACGTCCTAGACCTTTAAAGCTGATACCACTGTGTTCAAAAAATGAAGAATCTTCTGCTGCAAGAAATGCATGAATAAACGTGGGTGGAATCTGATCATATTCCACAGGTACAGAAAGTTTGCCGCCATATTCTGAAATTAGCTCATTATCTGACGTATAAACTTGCAGTGGTTTAAGTAAAGGCGCTTTTTTTAAAGAGCTCATTTCAGGCAGGGATGGCGCAATATAGAGATACATGCCATAAAAACCCATTGGAATTGAGACTAATATAATGATAAGTACCAAAAAAAATGGATGAACATGACCTGAACTGGATAGCTTTTTCATAACAAGTAAGTTTTAATAAGAGCTAATAGCAAACGAATTGATGGTCAGTATATCCTTTAGACATGCGGATTGTTAGATGCCTTATTGTATCCGTATAAAATTAAAGACCGAGATCAGCTTGTTGTTTTGTTTGGGGATAAAAAAATAATAGGATAATGCTATCGTGCGCAGGTTATATCGTAAACCAAATAAGGGGTTAGTAGGGGTCGATATTAGTTCGACTTCTGTTAAGTTATTAGAACTCTCTGTAAAAAACGGTCGCTATTGGGTGGAAAGCTATGCCTTGATACCCTTACAAGAAAATAGCGTGGTCGAGAAGAATATTCTCAATCCAGAGGCAGTAGGGGATGCGTTGGAGCGAGTCATTAACTTGGCCAATCCACAGTCGACCAATGCTGCCATCGCGATTCCAACGTCAATGGTGATCCATAAGATCATCGAGATGGATGCGGACATGACGGATGATGAGCGCGAAGTTCAAATTCGTATGGATGCAGAGCAATATATTCCTTTCCCACTGGATGAAGTCAGTCTGGATTTTGAAGTTCTGCCTGATCGTTTGGCAAATCCTGCTCGAGTCAATGTCCTACTGGTCGCTACACGTACTGAAAACGTGGAGACGCGAGTGGAAGTACTAGAGCTTGCAGATTTAACTCCTAAAGTTGCTGATGTTGAAAGTTATGCGATGGAAAGAGCATTTGGTGTTTTTGCCGATACATTACCGATGGGCGTCAATACCGTCGGTATTTTAGACATCGGACATACCATGACCACACTTTCAGTGATGCAACATGGCAAGATTATTTATACTCGTGAGCAGGTTTTTGGTGGGAAACAACTCACTCAGGATGTCCAGACACGTTACGGGTTATCTTTTGAGGAAGCAGGGCGTGCTAAAAAAGAACGTTCCTTACCAGATGATTTCGATACCGAAGTTTTGGAACCTTTCCTAGAAGCCTTAGTCCAACAAGCAGCACGATCTTTACAATTTTTCTTTTCTTCCTCTCAGTTCAATGAAATTGATCATATTTTATTGGCGGGTGGGAATGCCAATATTCCAGGTTTGGCAAAACTTCTACAGCAAAAACTAGGTTATCGCGTTACGACAGCCAACCCATTCCTACAAATGGGTTTCTCTCCTCAGGTTGATATTAAAAAAATTGAAAATGATGCCTCTTCTTTAATGGTGGCATGCGGTCTGGCATTGAGGAGTTTTGATTAATGGCAAAGATTAATTTACTCCCTTGGCGTGATGAGCTAAGAGAGCAGCGCAAGAAACAATTTATTGCATTCAGTGCTGCTATTGCAGTGCTTGGGGTGGTTGCTGTGGTATTGGCTTGGTTGTTTTACGATCATAAGCTTAATGATCAGGAACAGGCCAATCAATTGATTGTGAGTACCAATCAAAATCTGGATACTCAACTCAAATCATTGGATGGCTTACAAGAACGCCGAAACGCAATTGTGGAAAGAATGAAACTGATTCAGGGATTGGAAGGCCAACGTCCAGTAACTGTACGCCTTATTGATGAGTTGGTAAGGGTCACACCAAGTAATATGTACCTGACCAAATTCACACGTGCGGGTGATAAATTTACCATTGAAGGTAAGGCTGAAAGTCCAAATACTGTCGCAGAATTATTGCGTAATTTAGAGGCATCTCCTTGGTATCGTAATGCTTTTATGAACTCATTTTTGGCAGCAGATGACAAAAAAGATCAAACTCAAAGCTCTGTAGTACCACGTGTAGAAGAAAGTTATGGTACTTTTGTCGTGACAACGGATCTGGGGGAAATTGGGGCGCCAGTTACGGAAGATAATAACAATCAACAAGGTTCAAATACGGGGGCAGCACAATGAGTCGTGATGAATTCAATGAACTGGATCCTGAAGTCGCTGCGCCAAAGAAAAAGAAGTTAACGCTAGAAAAATTCTTTCAGCAGTTTAATACGCTGGATATGAGTAATTATGGAAGCTGGCCGCTTTCTGTCAAAATTACCTGCTGGATTTTTATTTTCTTTGCGGTGTGTGCTTTAGGTTATTTTCTAGCTATTAAGCCGAAGCTTGATGCCATTTCAACTGCACAGGCACAGGAACAAAATCTACTGAATGAGTTTCGCGAGAAAGATTCTAAATTACGTAATTTGCAACAATATCAAGTTCAGTTGCAGGAAATGGAATCTAACTTTAATCAACAATTGGCTCAACTTCCCAAAGAAACAGAAATTCCAAGTCTAGTTGAAGATATCAATATGACGGGTGTAAATTCTGGGCTGAAATTTAAAAATATTCGTCTGGAAAATGAAGTTAAACAAGAGTTTTTTATTGAGCAGCCCATTTCGATTGATGCGACAGGGGATTACCATGCATTTGGTGCTTTTGCGAGTGCTATTGCAGCATTACCTCGTATTGTAACTTTGCATGATTTTGTGATTGAAGGTAAGCAAGTTAAAGAAAAAGCTGATATTCCTGAAATTAGTTATTCGGTCAAAGCAAAAACCTATCGATACATTGGTGCGGATGAACAAGCTGGGGGCGCTTCTGCTCCAGTTGCAGCGGGGGCTAAATAATGAAAAAACATTATATCGTCATGACAATGCTGTGCTGTGGCTTAGTAGGATGTGATTCACGTATTGATGCAGTCAATGAGCAGATGGCTGCAATTCGTAATCAGCCGCCTATACCAATTGAACCAGCACCAGTGTTTACACCTGTGCCCACATTCGCTTATGCAGCCATGCAGCTCAAGAGCCCATTTTTACCAAGCTCATTGGCAGCTGAACTTAGGATTATGGCGGGGAAGCGCGTTTATCCGAACTTTAACCGTCAGCCACAGCCGCTTGAAAGTTATGCGCTCGAATCTTTAAATATGAAAGGTAGTCTGCGCAGTAATAATGGACAGATTCTTGCATTGATCCAGACGCCTGATGGGCAAGTGGAGAGAGTTCAGGTGGGCAGTTATATGGGGATGAATCAAGGGCGCATTGTAAATATCAGTCCAACACAAATTGATTTGGTTGAAATTGTACCAGATGGTCGTGAAGGCTATGTAGAGCGGCCACGTACATTGGTTCTGATTGGGCCTGAGCCTTAAGTATTAAAGGAATAACAATGAAAAAGGGTTTAAAAAAATTTCTGATTGGGGATGGTGAATCAATGAATCATGCAGTTCGACAATTTTCAATGGGGACCGTTGCATTTGCAATCATGCAAGTTGCCAATGCACAGGTCAGTATTACCAATATTGTGCCCATGAATATCGCAGGACAGGGAACGGAAATCCGTGTAATGTTCAATGGCTTGCCACCGCAACCACAAGCTTATCAAATGGAACAGCCATCCAGACTGATTCTAGATTTTGATCAGGCGCAGCAAAATCTAAAGCAAAACAGCATCGCTGTAGCGACGAATGAGGCCAGTAGTGTGGATGTCATGTCTGATGCACAACGTTCACGTTTAACCGTAAATTTAAAAGATGCGGGCGCGTTTACGACACGTGTTGAAGGCAACACTTTTGTTTTAAAAATTAATAGTGCTCAACAAACTATGACGCCTGCTGCTATTGGTATGCCACCCGTTGCTGCTAGTACCCAACAGGGGGTTTCAAATATCGGTTTTCAGCGTGGTTCACAGGGTGAAGGTCAAGTTGTGATTGATCTGCTTGGGAGTAATACACCAGTAGATGTGCAGCAACAAGGCAGTAAAATTGTTGTGCGTATGCTGGGAAATAAAATCCCGACAAATCTGGCAAGACGTCTGAATGTAAATGATTTTGCTACGCCCGTTGCGAGTGTTGATGCCTATAATGAAGGCGGAAGTGGTGTGATAGTGGTGCAATCATCTGGTAGCTATGAATATATGGCATATCAGGCAGAAAATAAATTAACTTTGAGCCTAAAGCGTCCTGAAGATCGTAATCAACTACACACACGTTCTGCACCTAATTATAGCGGTAAAAAAATCTCTCTAGATTTTCAGGATATCGAAGTGCGCCGTGTGCTTCAGTTATTAGCTGATTTTACAGATATTAATATGGTTACGGCTGATTCAGTGCAAGGGAATATCACCTTGCGCTTGAAGGATGTGCCTTGGGATCAGGCGCTGGATATTATCTTAAAAACTAAAAATCTGGATAAACGTCGTAATGGTAATGTAATCTGGATTGCGCCTGTAACTGAGTTAACCAAAGCTGAAGAAGAAGAAGCCAAGGCTATTGCACAAAGTGTGAAACTCGCACCTTTACAAACTGAATATATTCAGCTCAGTTATGCCAAGGCAGCAGATATTGAAAAATTGATGACTCAGGGTAAAAATAGTTCAACGTCAGGCTCCTCGAGTTCAGGTGGTTCAGAACCGCTTGGGGATAGTGTTGGAAGTCTATTAAGTCCGAGAGGCACGGTTTCCATTGATCCGCGAACCAATACTTTAATTGTTAATGATACCGCACAAAAAATTGATCAAATTCGTAAAATGATTGATTTGCTTGATGTACGCGTTAAACAAGTGATGATCGAAGCTCGCATTGTGAGAGCCACCACTTCTTTTACTAAGGAAATGGGGGTGAAATGGGGCATTCTTTCACAAGGGATCAATACGAACAATGATTTGTTGGTCGGAGGAAGTGACACAACGCTTTGGAACCTACGTGAACCAGATGATGATGGTAAGTATACTATTGAGCGTCCAGATAACCTGAATGTAGATTTGGGCGTAACATCCGCCGGAGCAAGTAAAATTGCGTTTAGCTTAATTAGTTTGTCTGATTTTATGCTGGATTTAGAGCTATCTGCTTTACAGGCTGATGGCTATGGCGAGGTAATTTCAACGCCGAAAGTGATGACCGCAGATAAACAGACCGCTAAAGTTGCAACAGGTCAGGAAGTTCCTTATCAGTCCACCACAAACTCTGCAGCAGGTTCAACAGCAACCACCTCATTCAAAGAAGCTTTGTTAAGTTTGGAAGTTACGCCAAGTATTACGCCTGATGGCAAGATTCAGATGCAATTGAATATTGCAAAAGATTCAATTGCTGGTGAAGCGCCAAATGGAGAGCTTATTTTGAATAAAAACACCATTAACACCAATGTCTTAGTGGATAATGGCGAGACTGTGATTCTAGGGGGTGTTTTTGAGCAAACGACCTTGAATAGTCAAACTAAGGTACCTTTCTTGGGTGATCTACCTTGGGTTGGGCGTTTATTTAGAAAAGACTCAAAGTCTGATGATAAACAAGAATTATTGATCTTTGTGACACCAAGAATTGTTAATGACACTCAGGTGAGAAATCAGTAATATAAGTTTAATTCAAGTTATACAATAGGTGACTCCTTGCTAGGCAAAGAGTTTAAAGCTCTACCAAATATCTATTTGGTAGGGCCGATGGGAGCAGGAAAAACAACAGTAGGACGGCATCTGGCTGAGCTTCTGGGACGTGAGTTTCTGGATAGTGATCATGAAATTGAACGTAAAACCGGGGCCAGTATTCCGTGGATATTTGAAAAAGAAGGCGAAGTTGGTTTTCGTTCGCGGGAAAAAACTGTCATTAATGAGTTAACTCAACGCAGGCAACTGGTGGTTGCAACGGGTGGTGGGGCAGTTACTCAAGCTGAAAATCGTGAATATCTAAACAAACGTGGAATTGTTATTTATCTCTATACGCCTGTTGAATTACAATTACAGCGTACCTATCGAGACAAAAATCGCCCTTTATTACAGGTTGAAAATCCAGAGCAAAAACTCAAAGATTTACTTCAAATTCGTGATCCTTTATATCGTGAAGTTGCGCATTATGTGATAGAAACACATCAAGGCGCTGCACGGGAATTGGCACAGCATATTTTGCGTGTGATTTTGGCAGAAGAATTACACTAAGTTATTTATTTTATTATTGGCATTAAAGTTTCATGCAAACACTTCATGTAGAACTCGGTGATCGTCGTTATCCTATTTTTATTGGCAGTCAATTAGATCCAAAAGCATTGCTAGCACCTTATATAAAAGGGCAGCAAGTTATGATTGTCACCAATACAACATTGCAACAACTTTATTTATCTCATTATGTTCGTGATTTAGAATCTTTAGGTAAAAAAGTGGCGACCTGTGTACTGCCTGATGGTGAAAAATATAAAAATCTTGAAAATTTAAATCTGATTTTTAATGCCTTACTTGAAGCGGGTTTCAATCGTGATTGTACCGTATTGGCTTTAGGTGGTGGGGTGATCGGGGATATGTCTGGTTTTGCATCGGCTTGTTTTCAGCGCGGTGTTTATTTTATTCAGGTGCCAACAACATTACTTTCCCAAGTAGATTCTAGTGTAGGTGGAAAAACAGGGATTAATCATCCACTAGGCAAAAATATGATCGGGGCTTTTAAACAGCCTGAGGTTGTAATGGCGGATATGGCCCAACTGAGTACCTTGCCTGCGCGTGAGCTATCTGCTGGATTGGCTGAGGTCATTAAATATGCGCTACTTGGTGACGTTGAATTCTTGGCATGGCTTGAACAACATATGGAAGGTTTGCTCGCAGGAGATGAAATGCTACTAGCTCAAGCGGTTTATCGTTCTTGTGCACATAAAGCAAGAATCGTGGCCAATGATGAAAAAGAGCAGGGTGAGCGAGCGCTTTTAAATCTCGGACATACGTTTGGTCATGCGATCGAATCGTATCTAGGCTATGGTGAGTGGTTACATGGTGAGGCTGTAGCAACTGGGATGGTGATGGCTGCAGATTTATCTCAACGAATGGGATGGATCTCATTAGAGGATTTACAACGTACAAAAAACATCATTCAACGAGCAAAATTGCCGATATCATGTCCGAAAATTCCATTAGATGAGTTTTTATCTTATATGTCGCATGATAAAAAGGTTTTGAATGGGCAGCTAAGATTGGTACTTTTGAAACAGTTGGGTCAAGCTGTGATTACCAAAGATTTCGATGTCGAAAAAATGAAGCAGGCTATTTTGGAAAATCAAGCAGAGTGAGATTAGGTGTAAAATGACGGTATCACGTACGCTTTGGCAGAATATTCAGCATTATAGTTGGCTGGTACTTGGTGCTATCTGTTTATTGCTGGCATTGATCTTTTGGGCAATTACCAGTTCAGATAAAGTGGTGCAGGTCGAAAAGCAAGATATTGCAGAGACACAGACACAAATTCAGCCTCAGAAAGTGACTGCAACCACTAATTTGGGTACTTTGTCTGATGAGGTGCGACCTTTGGATCTAACCATGCGTGTGATTACCGCTGGAAATCATGAAGCTGAGTTTCGTGGCACTAAATTCATGCAAGAAAATCAGAGAAATATGACGATTGAGTTGTTTCGTTCTTCTGATGAAAATATCATTAAAAATTATCTAAAAAGTCAGACTGATCGTAAGAATTTTATTTATTTCCGTCTAAGTGGTGAAAATCAGGAAGAGCAATATGTTTTAGCTTATGGAATATTTAATCGTCAAGCCGAAGCGCAGACTCAACTTTCACAATTAAACTTAAAATTACCAGCATCGGTTCACCCTCAAGTGGTTTCTTTGGCAAATTATATGCCCTTAGTGAATGATTTAGGCTCTGAGGAAATCAAAGGAAGTGCGGGACAGCTATATAGTGTCAATTTAAGAAATGCCCCTATTCCCGTGGCACCAGCGCCAGTTCCTGTGCCAAATTTAGATACCTCTATGGCGACGACCTCAACTACAGTCACCCGACGAGATGATCAAGGCAACGTGGTGGATGTGCAACGACAGTCGAATATGGTCGTACCTCCTTCATCAGCTACAACAAATGCGCCTACTGCTGAAAATAAACCTGTGCGAAATGTCGAACGAGAGATCAGTGATCCCTTTAATTAATTGATGCACCTTAATGGTGCTTTTTTATTAATAAAAGATTATTATGCACAAATATGGTTCAATAAAAAGATCGTTTTTAAAGCATTACAAAAATATAATAATATTTATTTTTTAAAATTAAATCACTTAGTTAAATAAAATTATTGTTGGCACTTTTTTTGCATTATACATGCGCTAATTGATTACTTTGTCCCTATTTTGGCGCTAAAAAATTCAATTAGCGTGCGAAATCGTCATTTTTCACTGCGTTAAAACAGTGCGAAATAACTCAACACGTTTTTGCCCAGAAAATTACTGCCTTGAAATGCCAAACGGCGTATAGTCAGGGAGTAACGCAGAAATGGATTGTGGAACATTTAGCTTTACGTGAGTAATAGACAACGTCGCAAAGTAAATTGATCGTTTTATGCTCGAAAGAGCCATGTTGAAAGAAGGGTACGCTATGCACTTGCCATCGCCTCATACTGTAGCTCCCGCTCAAGGTTTATATCAACCAGATGAGTTTAAAGATAACTGCGGTTTTGGTCTGATTGCCCATATGAAGGGTCAATCCAGTCATCATCTTGTTCAGACCGCAATTCACAGTTTAAGCTGTATGACCCATCGTGGTGGTATTGCCGCAGATGGCAAAACGGGAGATGGTTGTGGTTTATTACTGGCTATGCCTAAAGCTTTTTTTCGTGATGAAGCGAAAAAGCTGAGTGATATTACCTTAAGTGAAATTTTTGCTGTGGGTACCGTTTTTTTAAATGTAGATCCAGCATTGGCACTTAATGCCAAAAATACTTTAAATAAAGAAATTGAAGCAGAAGGCTTAAAAGTTCTGGCTTGGCGTGTTGTTCCAACCAATAACGATGTATTGGGGGAAATTGCGCTTCAATCATTGCCTGTGTTTGAACAGATTATTGTCAATTGCCCAATGGGCGTTACTGAAGTTGAATTTAACCGTAAGCTCTTCTTGGCTCGTCGTCGTGCAGAGCAAAAATTACATAATGATAGCTCATTCTATGTAACGACTTTATCGTCAAATGTGATCAGTTATAAAGGCTTAATGATGCCTGCGGCAATTGCCGATTTCTATACTGACCTTGCTGACGAACGTTTAACTTCACATATTGTGGTTTTCCATCAACGTTTCTCAACCAACACATTACCGCGCTGGCCTTTAGCGCAACCATTCCGTTATTTGGCGCATAATGGTGAAATTAATACGATTACTGCTAATCGTAACTGGGCGTTAGCGCGTACGCCTAAATTTGAAAATCCATTACTACCAGGTTTAACTGAATTGAATCCAATCGTGAACCGTACTGGGTCGGATTCTTCAAGTTTGGATAACATGTTGGAAATTTTGGTCGGTGGTGGCATGGATTTATTCCGTGCGCTACGTATGTTGGTTCCACCCGCTTGGCAAAACGTTGAAACTTTAGATGCTGACTTACGTGCATTTTATGAGTTTAACTCAAAACACATGGAAGCTTGGGATGGGCCTGCTGGTTTAGTTATTCAGGATGGCCGTCATGCAATCTGTATGCTGGATCGTAACGGTTTGCGTCCTGCGCGTTGGGTCATTACTAAAAATGATTACATCACACTTGCTTCTGAAATTGGGGTATGGGACTACGAACCTGAAGATGTAATTTCTAAAGGTCGTGTAGGTCCTGGTCAAATTCTGGTGGTCGATACATTTACTGGTAAATTACTAGATACCAATGATGTCAGCACTCATCTGAAAAAAATGCGTCCATACCGTGAATGGTTGCGTGAGCATGCCTTACGCTTACAGGCAGATCCTGAACTTGAAGAAAAATTATCGGA
Source organism: Acinetobacter sp. S54 (assembly GCF_016624945.1). Classification (GTDB taxonomy): domain Bacteria; phylum Pseudomonadota; class Gammaproteobacteria; order Pseudomonadales; family Moraxellaceae; genus Acinetobacter. Next base: position 294,334 of record NZ_JACVUI010000001.1, read on the forward strand.
GCAAGGTCTGGTTGGGGACGCCTTAAAAACCGCCCAAAAAATGTTCATGGTAACGTTTGAAGAACGTGATCAGATGTTACGTCCAATCGCTGAAAGTGGTCAGGAAGCAGTTGGCTCAATGGGTGATGATACACCTATGGCGGTGTTATCACGTCAGGTCCGCCATGTTTCTGATTATTTCCGTCAGCAATTTGCACAGGTGACCAATCCACCGATCGACCCATTACGTGAGTCGATTGTCATGTCACTTGAAACTTGTTTGGGCCGTGAACAAAATGTTTTTGAGCAAGGACCTGAGCATGCAGATCGTCTGATTATTTCAAGTCCAGTGCTTTCCAATTCTAAAATGCATCAATTGCGCAATTTAAACCGTACTGGTTATGAAATTGCAGAAATTGATCTGAATTATCGTGAAGAAGAAGGCTTACAAGCTGCGATCAATCGTATTTGTGAAGAATCTGCACAAGCAATCCGTGATGGTCAAACTTTATTGATTCTTTCTGATAAAAATTTAAGTCAGGGACATTTACCAGCCAATGCTGCGTTGGCAACTGGTGCAGTACATCATCATTTGATTCAGACGGGTTTGCGTACAGATGCCAACATTATTGTTGAAACTGGTGTGGCACGTGATGCCCATCAATTTGCAGTATTGCTCGGTTTTGGTGCAACGGCGGTTTATCCTTACCTTGCCTATGATGTGATCAATGATTTGATTGCAAAAGGTGAGTTATTGGGAGATCCAGTACACGCCCAAGCGAACTTCCGTAAAGGTATTGATAAAGGCTTGTTGAAAGTTCTCTCTAAAATGGGGATTTCAACAGTTGCTTCTTATCGTGGTGGGCAGTTGTTTGAGGCGGTGGGCTTATCTTCTGAAGTGGTTTCAAAATGCTTTACGGGTGTACCAAGCCGTATTCAGGGTGCAACTTTTGTTGACCTTGAAAATGATCAGAAAAAACTGGCTGATTTGGCATGGAAAGCACGTAAGCCGATTGATCAGGGGGGTATGCTGAAGTTCGTATTTGGCAAGGAATATCATGCTTTTAACCCAGATGTAATCAATGCTTTACATAAAGCAGTACGTTCAGGCAACTATGCTGACTTTAAAGAATATGCTGAACTGGTAAATAGTCGTCCAATCGCCACGATCCGTGATTTATTCAAGTTAAAAACGACTGATTCAATTCCTGTTGAACAAGTTGAATCAGTTGAGGCGATTTTACCTCGTTTTGACTCTGCGGGTATGTCATTAGGCGCATTATCACCAGAAGCTCATGAAGCGATTGCGATTGCTATGAACACCATTGGTGGTCGTTCGAACTCAGGTGAGGGCGGTGAAGATCCAGCGCGTTACGGTACAATTCGTAACTCGAAAATTAAGCAGATCGCATCGGGCCGTTTTGGTGTAACGCCAGCATATTTGACTTCTGCGGAAGTATTGCAGATTAAAGTCGCGCAGGGTGCTAAACCGGGTGAAGGTGGTCAATTACCGGGCGGTAAAGTGAATGGACTAATTGCACGTTTACGTTATTCAGTTCCAGGTGTGACGCTTATTTCTCCACCACCGCATCATGATATTTACTCGATTGAGGATCTATCACAGTTGATTTTTGACTTGAAACAAGTCAATCCTCAAGCCATGGTTTCAGTGAAATTAGTATCTGAACCAGGTGTAGGAACAATTGCAGCAGGTGTTGCTAAAGCTTACGCTGACTTCATTACCATTTCTGGTTATGACGGTGGTACAGCGGCTTCTCCACTTTCATCTATCCACCATGCGGGTTCACCATGGGAATTGGGTCTGTCTGAAGCACATCAAGCTCTTCGCGTGAACGACCTACGTGGTAAAGTCCGTGTACAAACCGATGGTGGTTTGAAAACTGGTCTGGATGTCGTAAAGGCAGCGATTTTGGGTGCAGAAAGTTTTGGTTTTGGTTCAACGCCAATGATTGCACTGGGCTGTAAATACTTGCGGATCTGCCATTTGAATAACTGTGCTACGGGTGTTGCAACTCAACAAGACAAACTGCGTCAGGATCATTACATTGGTGAACCTGAAATGCTCATCAATTTCTTCCATTTTATTGCGGAAGAAACTCGTGAGTGGCTCGCTGCATTAGGTGTTGCCTCCCTTAAAGATTTGATTGGCCGGGTGGATTTACTTGAAGTGTTACCGGGTGAAACCGATAAGCATGCTCATCTTGATTTGACACCATTGTTACAGTCACATCCTGCAGCAGAAGGTAAAGCGCAGTACTGCGAAGTTCAAGGTAATGAGCCATTCGATAAAGGCTTGTTGGCTGAGCGTATGGTAGAAGAAATGCTTCCAGCCATTGAAGCCGGTACGGGTGGTGAATTCAATTTTGCAGTCGGTAACTGTGATCGTTCAATTGGTGCACGTATTTCAGGTGAAATTGCACGCCGTTATGGCAATCTGGACATGGAATCTCATCCAGTCATCATGAACCTGAAAGGAACCGCAGGCCAGTCATTGGGTGTGTGGAATGCAGGCGGTTTGCATATTAAACTTGAAGGTGATGCTAACGACTATGTGGGTAAAGGTATGGCAGGTGGACGAGTCTCAATCTTCCCACCAAAAGGTTCGCCATTCCAGACTCAACATACTGCGATTATTGGTAACACCTGTATGTATGGTGCAACTGGCGGTAAATTATTTGCTGCGGGTACGGCGGGCGAACGATTTGCAGTACGTAACTCAGGTGCCTTTGCTGTGATTGAAGGTGCAGGCGATCACTGTTGTGAATACATGACGGGCGGTATTGTGACTGTGCTTGGTAAGGTAGGTCATAACTTCGGTGCTGGTATGACAGGTGGTTTTGCTTATGTACTCGATCTGGATAATGACTTTGTCGATTATTACAATCATGAATTGATTGACCTGACTCGTATTTCTACAGAGTCGATGGAAGAACATCAACAATTCTTGCTTCGTATTCTAGACGAACACATTAAAGAAACAGGTAGTGCTTGGGCCTATAAGATCCGCAATGAGTTTGATTTTTACAGTCGGAAGTTCTGGCTTGTAAAACCAAAAGCTGCTAATTTGCTCACGCTTTTGAAAGCCACTCAAGCTGATCCTCAATAATTCCACTACTGCATATACATAGGCAGGTGCAGGTAACAGCGAACTCTGCACCTACCCACGGAGAGAGACATGGCAGAACGCCTCAATAATGACTTTCAGTTTCTGGATGTAGCACGCCAAGACCCAGAGAAAAAAGATATTACTGTCCGCAAAGCAGAATTTGTGGAAATTTATAAGCCTTTTACCGCAGATGTCGCCGCCAATCAGACACATCGTTGTCTGGCATGTGGTAACCCGTATTGTGAATGGAAATGCCCCGTGCATAACTACATTCCAAACTGGTTGAAACTGATTGCTGAGGGTCAGATTTTTCAAGCAGCAGAGCTTTGCCACCAAACCAATACTTTGCCAGAGGTCTGTGGTCGTGTTTGTCCACAAGACCGTTTGTGTGAAGGGGCGTGTACCCTTAATGACGGTTTTGGTGCAGTCACCATTGGTAATGCTGAAAAATATATCAATGATACCGCTTTTGCACTGGGCTGGCGTCCAGATATGTCGCATGTAAAATGGACAGACAAAAAAGTGGCGATTATTGGAGCTGGGCCGGCTGGTTTAGGTTGTGCAGATATTCTGGCACGTAATGGGGTTAAACCTGTTATTTTTGACAAACGTCCTGAAATTGGTGGTTTGTTAACTTTTGGTATTCCAGAATTTAAAATGGAAAAAGATGTCATGAAACGTCGCCGTGAAATATTCACTGGCATGGGCATGGAATTCCGTTTAAATACTGAAATTGGTACAGATATTACCATTGAGCAATTGCTTCAAGAATATGATGCAGTTTTCATGGGAATGGGAACGTATACCTATATGAAGGGCGGTTTCCCGGGCGAAGATCTGGATGGTGTTTACGATGCACTCGATTTCCTGATTGCCAATGTAAACCGGTGTCAGGGCTGGGAAAAAGATGCCAGCGAATACATCAGTGTTGAAGGCAAAAAAGTTATCGTACTCGGGGGCGGTGATACCGCGATGGACTGTAACCGCACCTCGATTCGTCAGGGCGCTGAACAAGTAACATGTGCTTATCGTCGTGATGAAGCTAACATGCCGGGTTCACGTCGTGAAGTGAAAAATGCGCGTGAAGAAGGAGTTAACTTCCTGTTTAATCGCCAGCCGATCGAAGTTGTTGGTGAAAATGGTAAAGTGACAGGGGTTAAAGTCGTTACTACCCAATTGGGTGAACCTGATAGTCGTGGTCGTCGTAGTCCTGAACCGATTCCAGGTTCTGAAGAAGTATTGGCAGCTGATGCTGTTCTACTGGCATTTGGTTTCCGTCCAAGTCCAGCAGACTGGTTTGCAGGAGTGAATATTGGCTTAGACGGTTCTGGTCGTGTCGTTGCTCCAGAACAGCAACAATATAAATTCCAGACATCTAACCCGAAAATTTTTGCGGGTGGTGATATGGTACGTGGTTCTGACCTTGTAGTGACTGCAATCTGGGAAGGTCGTGAGGCCGCGGAAGGTATTCTGGATTATCTTGATATTTAAAATCTAGATATTCAAAAAGCTAGTTTAAGCCCGCAGTGATGCGGGCTTTTTATTGAGGGGCAAAGGACAGAAGTTTTAGAAAATTATCGAGCAAAATAGAGGTGTTGTGTCGGTTCCAGATACAATGAGTTTCTGACAAAATTTGATTGTTCTCAATCTCAATAAATCGCGCATGATCTTTTTTTAAGGATTGCATGGATTTAGGTACCAGAGCAATTCCTAAGCCTAGTTCTACAAACTCTACTATGGTTAACCAATTACGTACTTCATGCATGAGATTCGGACTAAAACCTGCATTGACACAAATTGCGGTAATTTGATCATGATAATAAGGAGAAACCGCGCGTGGAAATAAAATGAATGGCTCATGTTGTAAAAGCTTGAGATCAATACTGTCTTGGATTGCTAAAGGATGTGATTTGGGCATACAACAGACAAACTCTTCAGCCAGAAATAAACGATGTGCAATTTGTTCAGCAGGATTAAGTGTATGCACAAAACCCAAATTAATTTGTTCCTGTTTTATGGCCTGAAATTGTTCATAAGAGTTAAGTTCTTTGAGGCTAACATCGACTTGGGGGTATTGTTGTTGAAATTGGGAAATATAGTGGTGAAGACCACGAAATAAAGTGGAGCTGGTAAACCCAATTCGTAAATGTCCAATCGTTCCTTGCGCGACACGCTCGCCAATGTGCTGCATTTCGTCGGCATGTTTGAGTAACATTAATGCTTCGCGATAAAACAAAGCACCTGCATCTGTAAGAGCCACATTCTTATTATTTCGCACAAATAGCGCAAAGCCTAAATTAGATTCCAATTGTTGAATGCTGATACTGAGCGGCGGTTGTGAAATATGTAAACGTTGCGCTGCACGACCAAAATGTAGCTCTTCTGCGACAGTGACAAAATAGCGTAATTGTTTAAGATTCATTGGATTATCCTGATTTTTTATCGATCATCTATCCTGATGCGGAATTTAATAGAACGCTTAATCCTCACAATTAAAACATATCTTCGATATTTTTTTTAAATCAAACCATGCAAATAATATATTTTACACCGTATTGCTCACTCTCTAAGCTGATTTAAATCAAGGAAAATAGTCCTAAAACACGGAGTGAGCATGGTCAGCTTGAATGTCATTTATCAATTGGAAGCCGATAATAATATTCCAGATCGTCATGGACAGAATTTTTTTAATCAAGATCCAGTCTTTAGAAAACTGCTACAAATTTATTTGCCGAATGAGCTTTATCAGCATTTATTGCCTCATTTGGAACAGCTTGGCGCTGATGTTGGTGGTGATCTAGATAGTTTGGCTTTAAGTGCAGATAAAAATCCGCCCACCTTGCAATACCGTAATCGTCGTGGCTTTAATGAACAAAAAGTCAGAAAACATCCTGATTACATCGCGCTAGAGAAAAAAGCCTATATCGATTTAGGTCTCGCCAGTATGTCGCATAAGAAAGGCATATTGGGTTGGCCAGAAGTAATGCCGCCAATGGCGAAATATGCGTTAACTTATCTTTTTGTACAGGCAGAATTCGGTCTATGTTGTCCAGTCAGCATGACTGACTCCTTAACCCATACCATGTGTAAATATGCAGCCCCAGAAATTATAGAAAAATATCTACCTAATTTGCTGACCTCAGATTTTGATCATTTAACTCAGGGTGCCATGTTTATGACAGAACAGGGCGCAGGTTCTGATGTATCAGGAATTACCACGCTCGCGACGCAAAAAGAAGGTGAATGGTTTTTAACGGGAGACAAATGGTTTTGTTCTAATCCTGATGCTGGGCTTGCAATGGTATTGGCACATGTTGAAGGGGCTCCACAAGGCATGAAAGGACTGGGGCTATTTCTTATGCCAAAATTTCTGGACAATGGTTGCCATAATCATTATCAGATTTTGCGACTAAAAGATAAGTTGGGAACGCGCTCGATGGCCAGTGGTGAAATTTCGCTACAAGGTGCCAAAGCCTATTTGTTGGGAGAGATAGGGCGTGGTTTTCAGCAAATGGCCGATATGATTAATTTATCACGGTTGTCTAATGGTGTTCGTGCCGCAGGCCTAATGCGACGTGCAGTCGGTGAGGCTCTGTATATTTGTCAAAACCGTCAGGCTTTTGGTCAATATTTACAGGATTTACCTTTGCAGCGTAAGCAACTGTTAAAAATGATGTTACCAAGCGAACAGGCACGCACAATGATGCTGCATACCGCACGTTTATTGCATGCCTCTAAAGCGGGAGATGAACAAGCGGCAAGCTGTGTACGTATTTTGACACCTTTAATTAAATTTAGAGCTTGCCGTGATGCGCGCAAAGTCACGGGTGATGCCATGGAAGTGCGTGGTGGTTGTGGTTATATCGAAGAATGGTCAGACCCTCGTATTTTGCGTGATGCACATCTAGGTTCAATATGGGAAGGCACCAGTAATATTGTGGCACTTGATGTAATTCGCGCTGCACAGCGAGCTAAAGCATTGGCTGCACTAAAACCCTATCTTTTACAGTTACTCAAAGATCAAAACATTCCTGAAATGAGCCGTCAGCTTTTGACTCAGAAACTTGAGCAAGTTGAAGTCCTCATTAACTCGATTATTAATGAGAAAAATGAGGCAGATACCCGTAAAGCGGCTTCTGCACTGTATCACATCACAACCGCCATCATGATGGCATGGGAGTCGGTACAGATTGAAAAACATTGGCAGCGTTTGGCTTGGGCGCATCTGGTGGTGAAATTCAAACTCAGTGCCATCGATCCTTTACAGGCTGATCATACCCACCAGCATGAAAATGTTGAAAGTCTACTCATTCAACACAGTGAGTTAAAGCTCGAACAAGCGATGTCGATTTTAAATTAAGGAGCATTCAAGGATGAATATCAATACGGGCGCCTTAAGAGGCATAAAAATACTCGATTTAAGTCGTGTATTGGGCGGACCATTTTCTGCACAAGTACTGGCTGATCATGGTGCGGAAGTAATTAAAGTTGAACCGCCACAAAAAGATGAAACTCGTTTTTGGGGACCTCCATTTCGTCAAGACAGCGCTGCTTATTTTTCTGGAATTAACCGTAATAAACAAGGAATTTCAATTGATTTAACTCAGCCAGAAGGGCGAAAAATTTTACTCAAATTGCTCGATGATGCAGATGTAATGATTGAGAACTTTAAAATTGGAACATTGGAAAAATGGGGATTAGGCTTTGATGAGGTACTTTCTAAACAATTTCCGCGATTGATTCATTGCCGGATTACAGGCTTTGGTGCAGATGGGCCTTTAGGTGGTTTACCAGGCTACGATTCAGTTATACAAGCTATTTCAGGCATCATGAGTGTCAATGGTGAAGCTGAAGGTGAACCATTGCGCGTGGGGTTGCCCGTGGTCGATATGGTCACTGGTCTGAATGCGGTCATTGGTATTTTATTGGCTTTACAGGCACGACAAGTGTCGGGACGAGGGCAGTTTGTTGAGGCCGCGTTATTTGATACAGGCGTGTCGTTGTTACATCCGCATATTCCAAATTATGTATGGTCAGGCACAGTCCCACAGCGAACAGGCAATGCTCATCCTAACATTACGCCTTACGATGCTTACCAAACCAAAACTAGCCCGATTTATATTGCGGTGGGTAATAATCAGCAATTTGCCAAACTTTGTCAGCAACTTGATCTCACTGAATTAATGCACGATCCAAGGTTTATCGATAATGCCTCACGCTGTCAAAATCGCAAAGTATTTAAGCAGATTTTGGAACAACGTCTGGCCGAGTGTGATGGTGATCGTTTGGCATATGACTTGATTCAGTCGGGTGTGCCATGTGGTCCTATTTTAAACGTTGCTGAAATTGTGAAACATCCTCATACCTTACATCGCAATATGGTCGTGGCGATTGGTGATGAATATCAGGGTATTGGTTCGCCTATAAAACTCAGTCAAACCCCCGCCAGTTATCGTCAGGCACCCCCGGCTTTTGCTGAGCATACGATTCAAGTTTTGCAGCAAAAAGGGTTTAGTGATGAGCAAATCGAGTTGTTAATAGAACAGGGCATTATTTCTCAGCAAGTTATAAGTGCGCCTGCATAAAGGTGAAGAGTAGCCGAAGTTTAGAATGAATCAGTACTGAAATTCAGATGATTAAAATGGACAACTATATATGTAGGCAGTAAGGACAACTGTAACAACGATTCAAATGAAAAATGATTTTAGATCGTTGGGGTAAATACTTGCTGTCGGGAGACAGAAAAAGATGATGGAACATGTCAGCGAATTAGAAAAAACTCGGGCGGCAAAGAAAGCAGGAATGGCTTCTTTTGTTGGGACTACTATTGAATGGTATGACTTTTACGCTTATAGCACTGCTGCGGCGTTGGTTTTTGGGAAAATCTTTTTTCCTTCAACCAGCACTGCAACAGGAACTTTGGCAGCATTTGCAACCTTTTGGATTGGTTTTTTAGCACGCCCCTTAGGCGGGATGATCTTTGGACATTTGGGTGATCGGATTGGACGTAAGAAAACTCTGATCACCACATTGATGTTGATGGGTGTTTGTACCACTGCGATTGGTTTGTTGCCTACCTATAACAGCATTGGAATTGCTGCGCCCATTTTATTGATCTTGTTACGCTTAATTCAGGGTGTTGCCATGGGCGGAGAATGGGGTGGTGCTGTGGTGCTGTCTGCGGAACATGCACCCAAAGGTAAGGAATTGCTATATTCAGCTTTTGCACAGCAAGGCTCACCGGTTGGAAATTTACTCGCCACGTTTGTCTTTTTTATGTTTTCATTTTTACCAGATGAACAGTTTTTAAGTTGGGGCTGGCGTGTTCCATTTTTATTTTCTGCTTTATTGGTCGTAACAGGTTTATGGATCCGTTTGGGGGTAGAAGAATCTCCAATTATGAAACAATTGCAAAGCAGTAAAACTTTGGTCAAAGTGCCACTCAAAGAGGTTTTTGCCAAATATAAAGTTATGGTCGCGCTGGGTATGGGGGCATGTATCATTGGCTTATCGGCGACCTATTTTAAAACAACTTTTGCTTTATCGTGGGCCGTAAATGAAATCGGTTTTACCCGTTCGGATTTTCTCGGCATTATTACCATTGCTCTCATTACACAAGTGATTTTTCAGCCTTTTGGAGCCATTATTGCTTCCAAAATTAATCTAAAGAAAGCCATTATTTTTATTTTATTGCCTGAAGTGATTTTATTACCTCTGGCTTTTCTATTAATTGCGACTAAATCCTATGCATGGGCCGCTTTTGGTATGGCCATTGCGACGATTCCACATTCCATGTATTACTCGTTTTTGGGTGGTATTTTAGTAAAAGCCTTTCCAGCCAATGTGCGTTATACAGGTATTTCCATGAGTTATCAGTTGTGTGGAATGATCTTTGCGGGTTCAACACCGATTGTGGCTCAGTTCTTGTTAAACCAAACAGGTTCTATTATTGCAGTGATTGTATTGGCATTGGTTCATGTCGTGGTCAGCATGGTATGTGCGGTTTATCTGATTTCACGCTATGAAGCAGTGCAACGCACTTTTGCGCTTGAGACAAACTCATTGGCACACGATAAGGGATAAGCATGGATAATAAACAACGTATTCTAATTACAGGCGGTGGCTCTGGTATTGGAGCCGCCATTGCTGCTCAATGCCGTGCCAATGGTCATCAAGTTATTGTACTGGATCAGAAAAATGCCGATTATGAAGTAGATTTGTCCAATGTAGAACAAACCCAAAAGGCATTGGCTAATATTTTAGCCGAAGGTGGGATTACAGGCTTGGTCAATAATGTGGGGATGGTTAAACCTGCAAGTATTGAACAACAAACTCTGGATGAGTTTGATCAAGTTCTGGCTTTAAATACTCGCTGTGCTTTGCAATGCATGCAAGCCGTTATTCCACAGATGAAACAGCAGCAGTTTGGACGTATTGTGAATATCTCATCACGGGCAGCGTTAGGTAAAACTTTCCGTACAGCCTACGCTTCTAGTAAAGCAGCCTTGATTGGACTTACTAGAGTGGCAGCTCTAGAGTTAGGCGTTTATGGCATTACTGTGAATGCGATTGGTCCGGGTCCAATCGAAACAGAACTTTTTAAACAAGCAAACCCAAAACATGCACCGCAAACTCAACAAATTTTAAATAGTGTACCCGTTAAGCGGTTTGGTCAGCCTGAAGATATTGCTTATGCCTGTGATTTTTTTCTCAATGAAAAGTCAGGATTTATTACGGGGCAAATTTTATACGTCTGTGGGGGGATGACGGTGGGAGTTAATGCCATTTAATTCAGTCAAATTCTGAAAGCTTTAGGATGAAAATGATTAATGTTGAAGTGCTTTGACAATGGACAATTTGCTAAAATGAGCATTTTGGCAAATTGCTGAGTTTTTATGCAATATACAAATGTATAGAAATCTCTAATACTGATTTTTTAGTTGTATTCTTGAGGAATCCCCATGAGCTTATCTCAAGTGACGAAAGAAAAATCATATTTAAATCGTCCTAAAGCGCTTGGTATCACGGTACGTCGATTGCAATTTCACCCTGAAAAAATTAAACGGCATTATTTTGCTAACTCACCTGTAATGTCTCATTTACTAACCGCTTTGTCTTCGACTTTTCCTGTCGGTGAGCAATTCTTTGTAAACAGTGTGCGTAACGTTCGGGATAAAGTTACAGATCCGCAGTTACAAGCCCAAATTGCTGCATTTATTGGGCAGGAAGCCATGCATTCCAAAGCACATAGTGAGTTTAATGATGCATGGCGACGTGACGACTATAATCTGGATCGTTTTCAGGCATGGTTGAAAAAGCGTGATGACCTCCTACGAGGAATTCATCCTAAACTACAACTGGCTTTAACCTGTGCCTTTGAACACTTTACTGCACTATTAGGTGGTTATATTTTGCGTCATCCTGAAGTATTGAGCACGCTGGATGAAGATGCGATGAAACTTTGGGTCTGGCATGCAATTGAAGAAATTGAGCATCGTTCTGTAGCTTTTGACGTTTATCAGGCCGTGTATGGTGATGATCGTATTCGCCGGTTGCTGATGCGCAGTGTCACCACGGGTTTTGCTAGTTTAACGCTTTATTCAACGACACGTTTATTCTGGCAGGACAAACGGAGTAGCTTGCCTAAAATTGGCGGCAATTTATTTGGATTTTATTTGTTAGGGAAAATGTTTATTCAATTAGTGCCTGAATATTTATCCTATTACAAATCTGACTTCCATCCAGCAGAACATGACTACAGCAAGATTGTGCAATACTGGAAAGAGAAGATGGCAGATGAATATCAAATGGAAAGCTTTCAGGAAGAACTTGTACCGAGACTATATAGTTAAGCTGATTAACTACGGATTCATGATTCATTTAAACGGACTTAATGTCCGTTTTTTTATGGTGTAAAGAAAAGAAACAAACACTGCTTTCATTCCTCGCTAAAATGCAATCATGTAAAAAATTCCAAGAAATACTAAGAGGATATCATCATGAATCTTTTAAAAAAAACCGCAGTTGCCATCTTGCTCGCCAGTACTTTAGTATTTTCTGGCTGTGGTTATAACACTTTGCAGGCCAAAGATGAGGCGGTGACTGCATCATGGTCAGAAGTGCAAAACCAATACCAACGCCGTGCTGATTTAGTGCCTAACCTAGTGAATGTGGTTAAAGGCTATGCTAAACATGAAGAACAAGTATTAACCGAAGTTACTCAGGCACGTTCCAATGTCGCGGGTCTTAAGGTGGATCAAAGCGTATTAGAAAATCCTGAATTATTTAAAAAATATCAGGAAGCACAAAGTCAGTTAACGGGTTCATTGTCACGTTTAATCGCTGTATCTGAAAATTATCCTGACCTGAAAGCTAATGAACAATTCCGTGATCTGCAAGCTCAGCTTGAAGGCACAGAAAACCGTATTGCGGTGGCACGTAACCGTTATATCACTACCGTTCAGGACTACAATACCTATGTGCGTCAGTTCCCACAAGTGATGACAGCAAAAGTGATTGGTATGCATGAAAAACCAAACTTTAGTGCCGATGCGGGCGCAGAAAAAGCACCGACGGTTTCGTTTAACTAAACCCTCTAAAAAATAGGTGCTGTGATGATCAAAACTGTCATGCTGGAAATGCAGAGTAGCTGGAAAAAAGCGATTCTCATGATGCTATGTTGTTGCAGTTTACTGCTCTCGACCACGGTCTGGAGCGAAGTTGCTACTGCGCAGGATTCGGATGACGGTGACACCATCATCGCAGGCAAGATCATTCAAAAGCAACAGCAGGAACAAAAGTCTCCTGCATCTGCCTCGCAAAGCTCGACCACGGTTCAACAGCCCGAAATTGCCAATGATATGGCTGAAGGCGAATCGATTCGAGGGCTGCCAAGTATGAATGAGCCAGTGATTGATCAGGCGAATCTACTCACAGCAGAACAGAAACAGACCATTTCACAGCAAATTCTGAAGCTTTATCAGCAGGACAAGGCACAAATTGGTATTGTTATTGTTCCAACCACAGGACAGGAAGATATCTTTGACTATGCCATGCGCGTCGGAGAAAAATGGCAATTAGGGTCAGCCAAACGTGATAATGGCTTATTGATGACGATTGCAGTTAATGATCGGCGCATTCAAATTTTGACAGGTTATGGTCTAGAAGGTGTAATCCCTGATATTGTGGCCAGCCGAATTATTCGAAATCAAATCACACCCTATTTTAAACAAGGACAATACGCACAAGGCATACAATCGGGTTTAAATGAAATTGAACGTGTCCTTAACCTTGATCCTGAAATTGCTCAACAAGCTGCAGATGACTTAAAAGAACGTCAGGCGCAAGCCTTGCATGAGCAGCAGGCACGATCACAAATGCTAGTCTATTCACTGATTATCATTGTGGTTGGTGTATTTGCTTCGTTTATTGTGGGAAATCGTGTCAGTGCGGCAACGGCTGGCGTGGCAGGAATAGCAGCAGGACTGGTCAGTGGCGTGGGGTTGATCACAAGCATTTTAGCAGGCGTGGGGATTTTCTTCTTATTGATTACTTCACTGGCACAACTGATCTTGCAAATCTTTGCTTCTGGCGGCGGTGGACGTGGTGGTGGAGGTTTCAGCGGTGGTGGCTTTGGAGGCGGTGGCGGCTATAGTGGCGGCGGTGGTAGCTTTGGTGGTGGGGGAGCATCAGGATCATGGTAACGAAAACAGATACGACACAAATTATTACCCAGCCAAAACTGGATGAAAACGCACAGCCAAGTTTTAAACGATGGATGAAACATGCTTTTTATTTTTCAGCCAGTCAACGCTTATTTTCAAAACAGGATCAACTGGCAATTACAAATGCAGTCAAACAGGCAGAACATGGTCATGTTGGCGAAATACAGGTAGTGATCGAAGGGCATATTCCGTGTTCGCAGGCTTATTATCAAAATACCCGTCGCCGTGCAGAACAGCTTTTTGGCGAGCTAGGCGTATGGGATACTGAATATAATAGTGGGATATTGTTGTACCTAAACTTGTGCGAACGTCAGGTCGAAATTGTGATTGATCGGGGTATTTGTGCATTGACCCATGAAACTGAGTGGCAGGCGATTTGTCTGCATATCGTGGCTGAACTTAAAGCAAAAAATTACCGACAAGCGGTTATCAATGGCGTATTGGAAATTGGGGGAATTTTAGATCGATTTTATGATAAACAGATCACGGATAGTGCTGATGAGCTGGATAATTCGCCAATTATTTTAAATTAACGAGAAATATCTGAAATGCTTTAAAGTGACACTATTTGTCACTTTTTTCTTATTTGGATACCTAAAAAAACAGAAGTAAAAAAAACTTTTTATAAACTACTGTTTTTTCTTTTGAAATGATTATAATCAGAGTTGGCATATTTTATGCTCATATAAATTAGCTTACAAAGCTTTATAAAAAATACACAATTCGTGGAGAATGTTATGAACGCACAAAAAGGTTTTACCTTAATTGAATTGATGATCGTTGTTGCGATCATTGGTATCTTGGCAGCAATTGCGATTCCTGCTTATCAGAACTATACGAAACGTTCACATGTTTCTGAAGGCTTGAGCCTTGCTGCTGGAGCAAAAGCTGCAGTAACAGAGTTCTATTCTTCTAATGGTCACTGGCCTACAAATAATGCATCTGCTGGTTTAGCAACAGCTGCAAGTATTACTGGTAATGCTGTTCAATCTGTTACAGTTGATGCAAGCAAAATTACCGTACTATATAATGACAAAGTTACAAACAATGCTGAAATCGCTCTACAAGGTACAAATACTCCTGGTGGTGTAACTTGGAAGTGTACAACTACAGGTGTTACTACTGCTGTTGATCCTAAATATTTACCATCTAACTGCCGTAACTGATTTTAGTATATGGATAAAGGAAGCATCTTTACGATGCTTCCTTTTTTATTCAAAAAGAAAATTTATGCTCAACATTCTAAAGAAATATAATTTATATATTTTTCTTATCCTGATTTTAGGGGTAACCTGTTTCATTTATTCTCCTGGATTATTAGGTAACTACGTTTTTGATGATGCTGGGAATATTCTAGAAAATAAAAAGTTAGCAATCACTTCATTAAACTGGAATAGTTTAAGTGCTGCATTTTGGTCAGGAGGCGCAGGGCCTTTAGGTCGACCAATCAGCATGCTTTCTTTTGCACTTAATTATTATTTTACTGGTTTTGACCCTTACTATTTTAAATTAACAAATTTGATTGTTCATCTGATTAATGGAATTTTAATCTATTTTTTAAGTTTATTAATTTTTAAAAGACTGAATATTGAAAATAAGCTAAAGATGGGTCTTATTCCTTATCTTGCTCTTATAGTGAGTGCCATATGGTTAATTCATCCATTAAATCTAACCAGTGTATTATATATTGTTCAAAGAATGACTGGTTTGTCTGCACTATTTGGTTTCTTAATGTTAGTTCTTTATTGTTATTGGCGCAGCCATGAAAAAAATATTTTAAATACAATATTGACCTTTTTAGTCATGTTAGCTTGTTTCTTGGCATCCATTTTTAGTAAGGAATCTGGTTTATTATTTTTAGGTTTACTTTATTGGATTGAATTGTTTATTTTTCAAGCCAAAGATCTACAACAAAATGATATTACAATTGGAAAATCTAAGTTAGTTACTTGGCTTTGGTATGTGGTTGTTATTGCCTTATTGGGTATCGTTTATATAGCATTCCCTTATCTTTCCAGTCCTATAGCAGGCAATCGTGATTTTAATACAATCGAGCGATTACTCACAGAGTCGAGAGTTATATTTTACTATTTAAAGATGATATTTTTCCCTTTATTATCTGATTTAAGTTTATATCACGATGATTTTACTATTTCAAAATCACTGTTCCAACCCATAACGACAATATATTCAATAGGTGGCTTATTGGTGATTTCAATCATAAGCTTGATCTATGTTAAAAAATATCCTCTTCTACTTTTTGCATGGGGATGGTATTTAATTAGCCAATTAATTGAATCGACATTTATCAGTCTTGAACTTGTTCATGAACATCGAAATTATTTTGGTATATTCGGTTTTATTATTTTAATCGTATATTGTATTACACAAATCAAAAATAATAAAATCAGATCTATTCTTATTTTGGCTGGAAGTGTTTATATTGCAAATTTTGCATTCACAACATGGCAGCGTTCCGAAATTTGGTCAAATCTGGTTGATCAGGCGGCTTATGAAGCTACGATGCATCCACAGTCAGATCGTGCAAACTATCAAATGGCACGTATTTATATGAAACTAATGGTTGAGAACCCTGCCAAACGTGAGGAATATGCTCAACAGGCTTACTATTATTTACAACAATCTAAAAAAAGCTATTTACCCTCCAATGGTGCATGGTTTGGTGAGCTGCACCTTGCTTCAGAAATGAAGTGGACTATTTCAGAGCAAACCATTCAGGAACTACAACAGCGTTTAGCATTTCGTTCTTTTCTCAATAATAATATTGGGTTCTTAAGTGCATTTTCTGATTGTCAGATTAAAGGGTTTTGTCATGTGCCTCATGATCAGGCGATATTGATTATTGCTGCTGGTATTGATAATCCTCATGTGAATGATGATGTGCGTGCAGAACTTTATAAACTTCTCGCAAATTATTTTGTTTCAGTCATCTCTGATTATAAAAAAGGAGAGGAATTTATGCAGGATGCTTTGCGTTTAAAAAATGATGTGAATGGACATCTTTTATTTTCACAGATTTATCGCTTGCAAAACAAGCTCATTTTAGCTCAACAACAGGTGAATCTAGCGAAGCAGTTGGATAGTAAGCAAGTGTGGTTTAAAGAAATTGCTGTAGAGCATGGAAATATTGAACAGGCTAGAGAAAATATAGGAAAAAAAATTGAAGATTAGTATAGTTCTTCCTGCCAAAAATGAATCAGGGGCAATTGGACAAACCATTGAGCACATTCAGCAATTGCAGCTAGCACATGAGATCATCGTGGTGAATGATGGCTCAACTGATCATACTCAAGATGTAGCAGAACAGGCAGGTGCCAAAGTGGTTTCGCATCCTTATTCTAAAGGTAATGGTGCGGCTATTAAAACAGGTGCACGAACTGCAACAGGTGATGTGATTGTCTTTATGGATGCTGATGGACAGCACGACCCACAGGATATTCCCCGACTCCTAGAACAAATAGAACAAGGTTATGATTTGGTGGTCGGCGCACGGCAGAAAGGCTCACAAGCCAGCGTAGGTCGTGGTGTTGCAAATGCACTCTATAACAACTTGGCAACCTATATGACTGAGCAAAAAGTGGAAGACCTCACCTCTGGTTTTCGGGCTGTGCGAGCGGATAAATTTAGAGAATTTTTATATTTATTACCGAATGGTTTCTCATATCCAACTACTAGCACGATGGCATTTTTCCGTGCAGGTTATTCGGTCACGTATGTACCGATACATGCCGCTAAACGTATTGGAAAAAGTCATATCAATCCTATAAAAGATGGAATCCGTTTTTTTCTAATCATTTTTAAAATCGCTACACTTTTTTCACCATTAAAAATGTTCTTACCAATTGCCGTATTATTGTTTTTGATGGCAACAAGTTGGTATGTTTATACACTTTATGAGTATCATCGTTTTACCAATATGAGTGCACTATTTTATACAGGCAGCATTATGATTTTTTTGATGGGCTTAATTTCAGAGCAAGTTACAGCATTGATGTATAAGGATAGTGATTAAAATAAATGCTAATAGACCTAAAAAAGCTTTGGGGAATTCTTACTTCGCTAGAACAACGTAAAGCCATAATAATGCTGGTCTTGATCACATTAATGGCAATGGCGGAAACAGGCGGTGTTATTTCTATCATGCCTTTTCTAGCTGTGTTGGCGCGTACAGACGTTATCTTTGAAAACTCATGGCTAAATTGGGCTTACACCACATTTAATTTCACCAGCAGTAAAGATTTCATGCAAGCATTAGGCGTGATTTCTATTGCTATGGTTGTTGGTTCTTCACTGTTTAAAACAGTAACATTGCATATTGTAAACAGATTTGTATTTTTTCTGCGCCACCGTTTGAGCGTGCGGCTTTTAGAGCGGTATTTACAACAACCTTATGAATTTTTCTTAATGCATAATTCATCGTTGCTTAGCCGCAATGTGCTGTCTGAAATTGATGAGTTATTAAATGGTTTAATAAAGCCTATTTCCCAGCTTATTGCTCAAGGTGCTGTAGTTGTCGCAATACTGGTGCTTTTATTCGTTTATAACCCTGTTACTGCAGTCTTTATTGTTCTTTCAGTAAGTACCTTATATGGTGCAATTTATCTGTTAGTGCGAAAACGATTAAACCGTATAGGGCACGAGCGCCAGCTTAGCAACGGGAAACGGTTTCAGGCTTGTAATGAGGTGCTCGGTGGTATTAAGGATGTAAAAATCACTCAAACGGGTGGTATGTATTTAGAGCAATTTTCATTTTCTTCTCGAAATTTTGCTCGCCATCAAGCTACCGCCGAAACTTTGTCCCAGTCACCACTATATATTGTTGAAGCTGTAGGCTATACAGGGTTAATCATTCTTGCCTTAATTTTAATGGCTACCAGTAATGATATTGCTCATGTTTTACCAGCCTTAGGTTTATATGGGTTTGCGGCATTTAGACTCTTACCCTCTGCTCAAATTATGTATCGTGGCTTGGCTCAACTAAAATTTTCCTCTGCTAGTTTAGATGTTCTTTACCAAGGGTTATCTCTACTTAGTCAAACTCCAAAAGAGGAGATAAAACAGCTATTGCTAAAACATGAAATCCGTTTAGAGAATATTCATTATGCTTATCCAAGTACGCCCGATAAAAAAGTGTTCAACGGTCTGAATTTAACGATTAAGGTAAATACCAGCCTTGGCATTAAAGGTACCAGCGGTACGGGAAAAAGCACCCTAATGGATATTTTGCTTGGGCTGCTTCAAGGCCAACAAGGAAAACTCTATATAGATGATGTTGAAATAAATCAAAACAATGTACAAGCATGGCAAAAATCTGTTGGTTATGTTACTCAGCACATATTTTTAGCAGATGCTACTGTAGCCGAAAATATTGCCTTGGGTATTCCTAAAGAACATATCAACCAAGTCGCCCTAGAAAAAGCTGCCAAAGCTGCACAAATTCATCATTTTGTGAAAAATAACTTGGAGCAAGGCTATCAAACCATGCTTGGTGAACGAGGCATTCGTCTATCTGGTGGTCAGAGACAACGTATTGGCATTGCTCGCGCACTTTATCATGACCCCAGCGTATTATTTATGGATGAAGCGACTAGTGCACTTGATACCGAAACTGAAGCTGCATTCAATGAAGCTGTGCAACAATTATCAGGACAGAAAACTATTATCGTGATTGCACACAGAGAAACTTCACTAAACATGTGTGATTCAATTTTGGAATTGTGATAAGGGTTTTTTAGCATGCAGAACGTTCAACGTAAATTTATAAAGTTTTTATTTTGGATTAAAACAATTTTGATTAATCCTTTCAAAATATTTTTTGCTAAAATTATGTATGAAAAAAATAAAAATCGAATCTTCAAATTAAAAAATAAAGAATGTATTCGAGTTGTTTTTCTAGTTGCCAATAAGAGTATATGGAAAGCGGATCACATATTTAACGACATGTTAAAAGATAATTTTTTTGACCCTTTGGTGTTAGTTATACCCACCACTGGTATAAAAAAAGAGTTACAAAGTGAGCTGCTTAGCAACACTTACCAGTACTTTTTAGAAAAAATGTATCCAACAATTAGTTCATTTGATGAAAAGAATAACTGTTGGATAAGGTTAGAAAATCTAGTTCCCGACATTTTATTTTTTTCGAGTCCACACAAACAAACCGTAAAAGAATATTATGAGACTGCTTATAAAAAATATCCTTCTTGTTATGCTGGCTATGGTATGCACACTGCAAGATATGGCTTAAACCAAGGGCAATATAATAAATGGTTTCATAATTCATTATGGAAAGTATTTGTACAAAATCAAAACATGGTGGAAGATTACCAGCGTTACTCCAATATAAAAAAAGACCATATACATTTAGTCTTAGATAACATTGTTGAAGATCTTACGAATCCTGAAAGAAAAGAAATGGCTGCATGGGAAAATAGCGATACAAAAAAAAGAATTATTTGGGCACCGCATCATACAATAAACAAAAACGATCCTTTACAGCTTGCCACATTCTTACAATATGCTGACTTCTTTCAGCAGTTGGCGGAGCGAACAAAAGAGCATGTTATCTGGTGCTTTAAGCCTCATCCTGTTTTAAAAAATAAACTGTATTGTCATCCTAGCTGGGGAAAAGAAAGAACAGATGAATACTATACGTACTGGGAAAACTCAGACCATAGCCAAATTAATGAGGGAGAGTATATTGATCTTTTTCGACAATCAGATGCTTTAGTTCATGATTCAGCCTCATTTATTGCAGAATACCACTTCACTCAGAAGCCAATGCTGTATTTAATGACAGACCATACAAAAGCTCACTTAAACGAATTTGGATCTATGTGTTTAGAGGCTGCAAATGAAGCTTGGAATATAAATGACATTGAAAATTTTGTATACAATGTTATTGATGAAACTATTTCTGTAAAACACCAACAGAAAGCGCTTATAGATAAATATTTTCAGGATTTAAACAATGGGAATGGTTTTTTGAGTGTCATTAGTATAATTAAAAATGGGATTAAACAGGTTCACTAATTATGAAAGCTATATTTCTAGGTAAGTTTCAGCCTCCCCATTTAGGACATATAAGAACAATTATTCGATTATCTGCACAATACAACAGTGTTATCGTAGGTATTACACAAAGCGAACCTTCGATGATGCCATTTGAAGAAGTGAAGACAACTATCCAAGAGGTTATAAGTGCTTATAAAAATATCGAAGTGGTTTTAATTGCTGGAAGTATTGAAGGTGGCACGGCAGCTATTGACACCCTTTCATTCGATGTGGTTGTCAGTGGCAATCACAAGGTATTAAATATCTTAAAAAAACAGGGTTTTCAAACAGAGTTTTGTGAAAGAACGGAAGGCATAGGTTATAGCGGCAGCGAAATCCGTTCGTTATCGCATGTGGTTACTAGCGATGCTCTTTCTAAAGAAAAGGCTCTCAAAGGCACTGTTCAACTCATCTCAGTGGCAGATTTAAAACCTCTTGAAAAAGTATTACCTGTCCATTTTAAAAACATAGAAAAAATGATTTTTGATGATGGATTTATTAAAAAACCTCTCATTGTTGATCAAAAATTTAAAGTCATACTTGATGGGTCACATCGCTATGCATTTTTGTTAAAGTATGGCTTTAAATTTGCACCTGTTATCTTTATCGACTATAGCGACGAGTCGATCTTTGTAGGAAATCATCTAAAGCATCGTTATTTAAGAGATAGTTCTTTCACTATTAACAAAAACGTAGTAATTGAAAAAGCCCTGCACGAGCAACTTCTTGACGCAAGAACCACAAGGCATTTCTTTCCATTCAGAAAAGAAGATTTTATTGTGTCATTGGGACGTTTAGAGCAAGGCAAAGAAAGGAATATTGATTTTCTTATTCAAGATATTTCGATTGAAAAAGAAATTGCTATTGATAAAGCATATATAAAAGAATTAGATGAAGAGGTTGAAATTCTCCAAGCTTATGAAGATGAACAGCGTGGTGTTAAGAAATATCTCACCAAGCAATTAAAAATGATGCAAGAGAGAAATAATTAATGCCACACATAGAACCAAAAAATATTCCACAAGTGTGGCCAAAGAACGAAAAAACACTTGGTGTAATCGGAATGTCGCCATTCGCAACACTCAATTTTTTGAATGTTTTTTATAGTTTGATTCATGCAGAGAAAGAGTGGCAATACCCGCGTATTCTACTTGATATGAACACAAAAATACCAAGTAGAGGGCGCTTCTTTGAGCTGGGAGAAGAAGATCCAAGCCCATATATTGCACAAACTATCGCAGAACTTTACCAACAAGGTGCGGATTACGTTTTAATTCCATGCAATACAGTTCATATACTCCAAAAAGATTGGGGATGCGATAGCCCTATTCCGATTATCAGTATTATTGATGCAGTTAAAGAAGAGGCGTTAAAACACATTAATGCAATTACTCCCTTAGGTACAAAAACAACAACGAGTAAACGGGTTTACTCTATACCTTTAGAAAAGGCTGGGTTAAAAGTAAGGGATATTAATCAACAAGAGCAAAGTATTATTAGTGCTGTTATAGAGGAAGTTAAACAAGAAGGTCAATTGGTTCATAATCGAGACGAGTTGAGCAGCCTGTTGGTTACATTGAAAAGGGATGGAGTTGGCACGATTATTCTAGGCTGTACAGAGTTGTCATGTATAACAGAATTTATTAAACAACATGGAATTCATTTTATTGATTCAAATTCTGTGTTAGCTCAAAAAGCTGTTGATTTGATTATGGAGGGGTGAAAATGGCACGAATTTATTCTAATAAGGGTGAAAAACCCACTATTGATCAATTAGAAGTTCTTGGTTTTTTTGAAGCAAGAGCTGAAAAAGTGAGAATGCACGATGTGAATTACAAGCAGGCAGTTATCTATCAAGATAAAAAACCCGATTTAGCTGAAGCACGTGATCAAGCAGAAAAATTACTATTACTGCCTAAATTTGCTTTAACTAGTAAAGAGCGCTTTTTAGATGTTGGTTGTGGAACTGGACGCTGGCTTCACGAGCTATACCAACAGGTAGCCTATTACCACGGTATAGATGCTTCAAATGGTTTGATTGAAATTGCAAAACAACAATTTAACCAACCACATATTCGTTTAACTTGTTTAAATGCTGAAAACATAAGCCTAAATACCTTATCTGAAACTCAGCCCTTTGATCGAATTTTAAATGTTGGTGTGATGATGTATTTGAATGAACCTGAACTTCAAAAATACCTATCTGCTATTCCATCTTTATTGGCAGAAAATGGTTTCCTTATTGTAAGAGAACCAATTGCTTTAGAAAAAAGGCTAACCTTAGATTTACATTACTCTGAAGATATGGAGCAAAGTTATAGTGCTATTTACCGTACTGAAAATGAATTGCTTGAACTAATGAGTGAAGCATTTAATAATAAGTTGCAGTTAATAGAAAGTGACTTTGTCTTCAAAGAAGCAGAACTCAATCATCGTTCAGAAACCAAAATGAAATATTTTGTGTTTAAAGCCCATTAGTTTAGATTCGGTCTGAACTAATAGGCTTAAACAAAGCGCCATAAACTTCTACGTACTGATGAACCATTTTATCAATTTTAAAATTCCTTTCTGTATATGAACGGGCACTCAATGACATTTCTTTCTGTAATCCTGTAGTTTCCTTTAGTGTTCTAATTGCTTCAACAAAACTTTGAACATTATTTTTTTCGCATAAGAACCCCGTTTTTCCATGCTGGACAATTTCAGGCAAAGCGGAACCATTTGTTGTGATAACAGGTAATCCACATGCTTGTGCTTCTATGGCAACTAGGCCAAACCCTTCACTGCGTGTAGGAAACAGTAATGCATCGACTTGTTGCATGGCATTAATTACTTCGTCTTGGCTTAAATACCCGATATTTACCATGTTATCAGGCATATTTTTTTGTTCTAATTCTGCTGATTGTTTACCAGTGAAATATAGTACATAATTTTCACCGAGATCTTTCATAATTGGTTCAAGAAGATCAACCCCCTTAAGTTGTTTCCAACCACCAACATATAACAACTGAAAAGGATTATTAACTTTATTGCTTTTCATTGGCACAAACTTCTTTGAGTCAATACCGTTATAAATAACACTGATTGGAATATCGATAACATGCTGTTGCGTAATGCTAGCAGCAAACCGGCTAACTGCAGCCATTTTATCTGCACGTCGTATAGTTTTTCGTTCTATATTCTTAATCCAATAATTATGGTATTGGGTTCTCAAAAAACCTTTATAAGGTTGCAGTTCTGGGTCATGAATTGAGTGGTGTAATGTAGCAACTACAGGGAAGTTGCTAGGAATAAATCGAGGATGTAGCCATGTATTAATATGAGCTACTGTTGCCCATTCAGGCACTTCAGGCTTGTGTACGAACCAAGGTAAATACTCAGCATGATGAGGCAACCATGTGATTTCAGCATGGATGCCTAGCTTGTTAAGCTCTTTCACCAACGTTATTGTAAAAACATCCGTGCCTGTGCCGCATTTTACCGTTGGGAACCATATCCCTAATTTTTTCATAATTGAGCCTTAATTTGTTGACCAAACTTACCCCATTCAAACTCTTTCGAAAAGTTTTTACATTTCTCAATATTTTTAGATTCACCTAAAGCTTCTATCACTTGCTTCGATAGTGCTTGGTAGTTGTTTTTTTCAACTAGCCATCCAGATTCATTTTGCTTTACCGCATCTATAATCCCACCCGTTGCAAAGGCAATAGTAGGTGTACCATGTGCTGCGGCTTCTATTGCGACCATACCAAAACCTTCGGGATCATCTGGAATATGTTTCACTGGAAAGATATGTAAAGCAGCTAAATAATAAAAACTTGATAAAACATCATCATCACTAATATTTCCTGTGAAAATAATATTATTTTCAATATAGTGCTTTTTGGCAGTTGCTAAGAGTAGTTCTTTGGATTGTAGATTTTTATTTAAAGATTGATTTGGTGTATCACCAATAATCACAAGCACAGTATCAGGTAGAGTTTTTACAATTTCAGAAAAACTGAAATCTATAAATTCATTTAAGCCTTTACGCTGGGTTAAACGTCCTATGGAAATCAAGATTTTTTTATTCTGTAAATTATGTTTATTTTTTAAATTTTGAATAAGTTGTTCATCTCTAGATTTTGGAGGAAAATTAACCCCAGGATGAATAACGCTTAATTTTTTTTCATTTACTCCCTTTTTAAGACAAATATCATAAGTCGGGGAACTATTTGCAATGATTTGATCGGCAGATCGAATAAAAGGAATCCATAAAAAATTATATAGTTTATTATTTGTTCCTATATCCAAACCATGAATATAGACTAAACTTTTTTTTCTAAAAATCTTTGCCCAAAAAACAGCGATGGGTGCAGTCAAACCGCTACCAGCAAAAAGGATATCAGGATGTTGAGTTAAACAAACCCAAAATGTTTGAAAAAAAGCACAGATTAAAAAAATGGGTAAAGGGTTTAAAGGAACACTATAAAAATGAGTATTCGATGGTGCAGAAAGTTTTGCCTGTCCATGACTAATAATTGTGACCCGATGCTCTTTGGACAATTCATCTGCAATATGCCAGTTTAAACGCTCCATGCCTCCGATGAGTGGAGGGAGATTGCGAGTGACGATGAGTATTTTTTTCTTAGGCATAATTTTAAGGAGTTATAATCTCTTTTAAAGTGTATCTGATTTGGTGGTTTTACGTTAATTCTTTTATTAAAAAAAACATCTTTAAAGTCATCATATGACAAAATATGTCATTTATTCAATATTTTATTTTACTTATAGTGTTGAAATTACTTCATTTTATTTGTTGGCATGATTTTTGATTATAAATTCCTATATTGCATTTGGGGAGCAAGATGATAATTAGTACAAAAGGTTTTACACTTATTGAATTAATGATTGTTATCGCTATTATTGGGGTTTTGGCTGCAATCGCAATCCCAGCCTACCAAAACTATACGACTAGAGCACAAATCTCTGAAGCACTAGGCATGGCAAGTGCATTTAAAGCAGAATTACTTGCAGTCTATGGAACAAGTGGTGCTTGTCCAACATCCCCCATAGATTTTGGGCTAGACTCATCTGGTACAATTAATTCAAAATATGTTCAAAGTGTTAGTATAAATACAACACATTCTGGTGCATTATGTGCATTTGATTTTAAGTTTAATACAGTGGGTATGAATGCAGGCGTTGCAGGAAAAACCCTTACTTTTGCGATGATGAATTATGCGGGTAATGGTTCCGCTCGTTGGGAATGTGCATCATCACAAATTCGCCAATTATATTTGCCAACAATTTGTAGAGGTATTTAATCGTAGAGGCATCTAAATTTTAGATTTATCATGTCTAATTGTTTATACGGATAGGATTGGAAGATTGTATAATCCCACCATTCTATTTTCTACTCCATGACTATGCGCGCTTTTTTCCTATTTTTAGCGTCGATCCTGATCAGTCTTGCATGGCTATCTCCCTATCATGCTTTTCCGTGGCTGACATTTTCCAGTGAGATACTCAGCTTTGCAGCAGTGCTTAGCTTGTTGGCAGGACTTTGCGCTCAAGATCTACGAATTCCTAAAATTCAATGGATGGCTTTGCCTATCGTCATCATTCCACTGCTTCAATGGATGTGCGGGCTAGTTCTGGATCTAAGTAGCGCTTTGTTATTTAGCTTCTATTTATTGGGTTTTTGGTTCGCCATTGTTGCTGGTTATAATCTTGCACTCCAGACAGAACGAGTAAAACTGTTTACTCGTATCTGCTATGTTTTAACTATAACCAGTGCTATTTCCAGTGTTATTGCAGTGTTGCAATGGTTTAATCTGGATCAACATGTTTATGGGGTGATGGAGCTCCGAGCAGGCAATCGACCATTTGCCAATTTTGCCCAGCCAAATAATATGTCGACCTTTTTGCTCATGGGACTCATGGCCTGTTTGTATTTATTTGAGCAACGGAAACTAAAAACACTATTATTAATTTCAACATCAGCATTGGTTTTATTTGCGATTGCACTCAGCCAGTCACGTACTGCGTGGGTGGTGTGTTTATTTTTTATGAGCTATTGGACCTATAAAACGTATAAGCATCCAGTTCGTTTGCGTATGCCTTATATGCTGGTGTGGGTGATAAGCTTTATTGGCATGATTGCTTTACTGCCAAGTTTGTCTACTCTTATTGCTTCATTCGGTGCAGAAAAAGTGGTGGAAGCCAGTTCGGTTGCTGAACGAGCAACCTCAGGCTATTTGCGCTTTGATATCTGGACGCAAATGTTATTGGCGATTCAGCAACATCCTTTAAGTGGTTATGGATGGGGGCAAACCAGTCTGGCACAGCTCACTATTTTTAATCTGCATCCCTCTCATGAATGGGTCACCAGCGGTCATAATATTCTGTTAGATATTATCGTCTGGAATGGTTTACCCCTTGGTTTACTGATCATTGGGTATATGACATGCTGGATTTTATGGTTAAATCATAAGGCAAGAAGTCCAGAGTCGATTATTGCTTTGCTCATGGTGGGAGCAATTTTAATTCATGCTTTACTCGAATTTCCGTTGCGCTATGCCTATTTTTTATTCCCTTTTGGCTTCTTATTGGGTTTTGTACAATCGCAATCCTCAGATCTCAACGCATCAGTTTTATCTAAATATGTGATAAGGGGTATTGTTGTGATCAGTGGTATTTTTATGCTGCTGATTTGGCGAGACTACACAGTTTATAAACTCAATAATGGTTTAGCTTTTCGTGGAAAGCAGCCCACACAAACCGTGTTGGGTAGTACAGATATCTATCTGCTTACCCAGTTTAAAGATCGTTTACTTTGGCTGCAAATGAATCCGACGACGCAACTGAGTGATGATGAGCTGACTGAGCTTGGTCAAATGGTGAAAAATAGGGCTTCACCTTATAACCTACATAAATATGCACAGCTATTATTGGCGAATGGTAAAGCGCATGAAGCAGGGCAATATTTGTATTACTTAAATATGTTGCATCATGAGCAATACACACTTCAGGATTTAAGCGCGGAAAATGCGGCATCTGCTATTTATGGGGACGATGAGAAGAAACGTTAAATTATTTTTCAGCATTCTATGGGATCTCATGGCGTGCTGAACATTTTCATTCTTAAATAAGTTCAGTTCTATTCGGCATCATGTGATTTTAGTAAAGAGATAGAAAATTATATTTTTTGTATTGAATAATGAATAAAAGAAACCTGAACTCCCCATTATTTTTTCAATGTTGAATCTATCTAGAGACATAGCTTCAAAGTTAGTTTAATTCGTATGCATCGCAATAAAATCATCTTGACCGTTTATCCGAGCCTTACTGAATCCTACCTGACTTTGTTGTAGCCTATTTATAGGCTTTTATTTAACCCAGCATGTTTTTTGATGCATGATTTCGGGAGCAGGGCATGAATTTTATCAAATACTTGACTGTTGTTTTGCTATTGATTTCGATGTGCTTGCCAGCTGTTCAGGCAAATGAGGTCGCATCTTTACCGAGTATTCATGCGATGGCGGAATCTGAACTACGCGAGGAAGTAGGGTTTGTGCCATTTCAGGAAGATAAACCCGTACGTCAGGCACTCAGACATCATGTTGATAAAATTCAAAATGATATACAAAATCCGAATGTCAATGAAACTCCTTATATCGCGATAGATTATCAGCCAGTTACCACGCCAGATATGAGCCAACTTTCTCCATTTTTACAACAATATATTTTATCCATTACCTCAGGTTTACAGTCTTCTGATCCGACCAGTGGCATATTTAATATGCTTGAGCCTTTGGATATCAATCGAAACAATATTGCAGCTCTCCGTGAGGGAACAATTAAAATTAATATGGAACAAGCTATAAAATTTCAACAACAAATTAGAGAAGGGTTGGGTATGAAATAAAAGGTTCGGCTGGCTTTGGGTTCTTTGATTTAAAAACATGCAATACGAGCTATTTATTATTTCCTAAATTTATTTTTGTTCTTCTCGTAATTTTTAATTCTTTAAAAAAATCCCCGCTTTTGCGAGGATTTTTTATGGAGATATTTAAATCTTAAACACGTTCAATAATGGTCGCAATACCTTGACCAAGACCAATACACATGGTGGCAAGACCAATTTGTGTGTCTTGTTGTTCCATCACGTTCAATAAAGTTGTGGTAATACGAGCACCAGAACAGCCGAGAGGGTGGCCTAAGGCAATCGCACCACCATTATGGTTAATGATGTCTTGCTTGTCGTAGATCCCCAAGCCTTTCATTACGGATAGACCTTGAGCCGCAAAAGCTTCATTCAATTCAATTGTTTGAATATCGGCTATGCTTAAACCTGCACGTTTCAACGCTTTTTGAGTCGCTGGAACTGGACCATAACCCATAATTGCAGCATCACAACCCGCAACCGCCATTGAGCGAATGACCGCGCGTGGTTTTAAGCCCAAATCTTGCGCACGTTGTGCAGACATGAGCAACATTGCAGATGCGCCATCAGATAACGCAGAAGATGTCGCTGCTGTAACTGTACCGCCTTTAGGATCAAATACAGGACGCAATGCTTCAAATGAAGCAAGGTTTGCATCTGGACGGATCACTTCATCGACATCGCATAGAATTTTAAAGCCGTTGGCATCATGACCTTCGATACCCACGATTTCATTTTTAAAGCGGCCTTCTTGAGTTGCTGTCCATGCGCGAACATGAGATTCAACACCAAATTTGTCCTGCTCTTCACGGCTAATACCATTCATACGACCTAACATTTCAGCCGTTAAGCCCATCATATTGGAAGCTTTAGCATAGTGTTTAGAGGCTTCTGGGTTAAGGTCAATGCCATGCATCATTCCTACGTGGCCCATATGCTCAACACCACCAATAATGAAGACTTCACCTTGATTGGTTGCAATTTGTGCAGCAGCAGTATGGATCGCCTGCATAGATGAACCGCAAAGACGGTTGACCGTTTGACCTGCTACAGTTTTAGGTAAATCAGCCAATAACACGATGTTACGACCAATGTTCATCCCTTGTTCAAGAGTCTGATTGACGCAGCCCCAGATTACATCTTCAACTTCGTTAACATCGAACTGATTACGAGCAACAAGTGCACGTATTAATTCAGCAGATAGACTGTCGGCACGTACATTGCGGAACATACCGTTACGTGATTTGCCCATGGCAGAACGAACGCCATCAACAATCACAACGTCACGTGGATTTAAAGTAGCCATTCACGTCGCTCCTTAACCGTAGAATTTTTTGTTATTGGTAGCCATGTCACGCAACATCTGTGGCGCTTCATAAGCTTTACCTAAGTGTGCATATTTGTCGCAAAGTGCAACGTATTCAGCCACGCCAGTCTGGTCGATATAGCGACATGGTCCACCACGGAATGGAGGGAAACCAATACCCATAATCATCGCCATATCGGCTTCGCTTGGTGTTGCAACGATGTTATCTTCAAGACAACGTACCGTTTCGTTGCACAGTGCTAGCATCATACGATCGATAATTTCCTGAGCGTCAAACTCACGTTTTTCGCCAGTTACCACAGTTGCAATCACTTCATATGCAGTTGGATCAACGGTTTTGGCTTTTTTGCCTTTTTTGTCCAGTACATATTGGTAGAAACCAACGTCGTTCTTTTGACCTAAACGTTTTGCTTCATACATGGTTTGGATAGAACCTTTGTAATCTGGCTTCATACGGTCTGGGAAACCTTCTGCCATGACTTCTGCACCATGAACGCCAGTATCGATACCAACGACATCCATGAGGTAAGCAGGACCCATTGGCCAGCCAAATTTTTCCATGACTTTATCGATTTGCTGGAAGTCAGCGCCATCTTTAAGTAATAGATCAAACGCACCAAAGTAAGGGAACAAGACACGGTTCACTAGGAAGCCCGGGCAGTCATTAACTACGATCGGGGTTTTACCCATTTTTTGAGCGAGTACAACGGTGGTTGCAACAGCTTCTTCCGAAGTTTGTTCACCACGAATAACTTCAACCAGTGGCATCATATGAACTGGGTTAAAGAAGTGCATACCTACAAAATTTTCAGGACGTTTCAATGCTTTTGCTAAACGTGTAATTGAAATTGTTGAGGTGTTAGAGGCAATAATCGTGTTATCACGTACTTTTGCTTCAGTATCGGCTAAAACTGCTTCTTTTACTTTTGGATTTTCAGTGACAGCTTCAATCACGATATCCACTTCTTTAAACTCATCGTAGCTTAAAGTTGGGCGGATACGCGCTAAAGTTTCACCCATTTGAGCTGGTTTTAGCTTTTTGCGTTCAACTTGTTTGGTCAATAAACCGTTGGCTTCTTTCATGCCTAGCGCAAGTTGGGCATTCCCAATATCTTTCATGATAATTGGTGTGCCTTTGCTGGCAGCTTGATAAGCAATACCACCACCCATGATACCTGCACCAAGTACAGCGGCTTGGTTAACTGGATGCGCGCCTTTTTCGTGTTTCTTCGACGCTTTTTTCACCACCTGATCGTTGATGAATAACCCAATCAATGCTTCTGCCTGAAGGGTAACAGCTGCTTTAGCAAAACCTTCAGCCTCTGCTTTCAACGCATCATCACGACCTGAGTTGGCACCTGCCTGAATCGAATCAATCATGAGTTTCGGAGCAGGGTATTGAGCAGGATTCGCTTTAGCTAGTACCGCACCTTTAACTGTATTGAAGGCCATCATTTGCTCAAGTGGGTCGAGCTTGACTGGCTCAAGTTTTTCCTGACGCTTAGCTTTCCAGTCCAAACGACCAGCCAAGGCTTGTTTAACCAGATCAATTGCTGCTTCTTGTAATTTATCGGCAGTAACGACAGCATCTACCGCGCCATCTTTCAATGCAGCAGCAGGTTTTTTGGGTGCAGCCATGGCAATCCATTCAACTGCATTGTCAATACCAATTACACGGCTTAAACGAACCGTACCACCAAAGCCAGGGAAGATCCCCAATTTAATTTCAGGTAGGCCGACTTGTGCTTGTTCTGACATCACACGATAGTCACAGACCAGACACATTTCAAAACCGCCGCCCAATGCCATACCATTTATGGCAGCAACTTTTGGGATGTTTAAATCTTCAAAGCTATTAAAAATTTCATGAACAGGCAGAGCCCAATCAACGATGGCTTTTTCACCTTGGGCAAAATTTTGTCCAAACTCGGTAATGTCTGCACCCACGATAAATGTGGATTTGCCTGAAGTGACGATTAAGCCTTTAATTTCAGGATTAACTTTAACCGCGGCAATGGCTGCCTGAAAGTCTTCAATCGTTGCGCGGTTAAATTTGTTGACTGACTCACCTTGTAAGTCAAAGCGGAATTCTGCAATTCCGTCCGCAAGCATTTGGACGGTAATGGCATTGCCAGCGTGGATCATGCCTGATCTCCTTTATTTTGGAGGACTTCTACGTTGATGTGATGAAGCGCGTATGCATTATAGTTGCACACGTTTATGCTCCGCTAATCTTACGATAACTATATCCAAAAACGGCATAACAAGTTGTATCAAGCCGTG
The DNA here is from genome assembly GCF_016624945.1 of Acinetobacter sp. S54. Lineage (GTDB taxonomy): Bacteria > Pseudomonadota > Gammaproteobacteria > Pseudomonadales > Moraxellaceae > Acinetobacter. The sequence continues at coordinate 326,772 of NZ_JACVUI010000001.1, forward strand.
ACGCAAGGGTCATCTATTTTTGTTACCTGTTATTGCGAGTTTTTGTAAATATCGTTCCCTAATCATAACGGTAGATAATGAACTTCCTGTTTCAATTCAAGTTTTTTATAAAAACTTATATTTTTATAATGGATTCAGCCCAAAAAAAGTAGCCCTATTTTTGTAACCATTCTGTCAAAAAGGTCAATTGCATCAAATTATTTATTCAAATATCCACATAAAAATTTGTCCAAATCGACGAAAATTCGCTTTTTCGCTTTGGCTTTTGCTAAAATCTCACGCCATTAACCATGATCAGTGGCTTATATAGTGGGTATTTTTTGCTCGGTGTTTGCCATCCTTATTTGAAAAGAGTAGCAATATGATTAAATGGATCATATTAGCGATTTTTGTGATTTCAGCTTTGTATATCCAAAATCGCGGGAAAGTACGACATTCGTTTTATCGTCAATTTTTTGATCATTCTACGATCTTGGCGCCGATCAATTTTTTGATGTACCTCTTTTCAAGAGTACCGAATCAGCCCTATATCGATACACAGCATTTTAAAGATTTAAAAGTGTTGGATGAAAATTGGGAAATGATTCGCGATGAAGCACAGGCTTTATATGCACAGGGCGGGATTAAGGCATCTAGTACCTACAATGACTTAGGGTTTAACTCGTTTTTTAAAACGGGTTGGAAACGTTTTTATTTAAAATGGTATGACTCTGCACATCCATCGGCGGCCGAGTTGTGCCCAAAGACCACCGCTTTGCTAAAAACATTGCCTACTATTAAAGCCGCCATGTTTACTGAACTTGCACCCCATAGTCGTCTGGTGCGTCACCGCGATCCTTACGCGGGTTCTCTACGCTATCACTTGGGTCTAATCACTCCCAATGATGACCGTTGTTTTATTGATGTCGATGGACAGCTTTATTCATGGCGTGATGGCGAAAGCGTGGTATTTGATGAAACCTATATTCACTATGCCGAAAATGGTACTGATGAAAATCGCATTATTTTCTTTGCTGATGTTGAACGTCCGTTAAAAACTCGGTTGATGGAAAAGTTCAATCATTGGTTTGGTAAAAATGTGATGACTGCGGCCAGTTCACCTAATGAAACTGGAGACCAGACTGGCGGTTTAAATAAAGCTTTTGGTTATGTTTATCAAATCCGAATCAAAGCTAAGGCCTTAAAAGCCAAAAACCGCAAATTATACTATTTCCTGAAATGGTTCCTGATGCTCGGCATATTTTTCCTGATTTTTATACGTCCTTATATGCCCCAAATTATCAATTTTTTTCAAAAATGACATAATGTAAACGCCCGAAAGGGCGTTTTTTTGGGGGTAAAAGAAATACTTTTGAGCAGAAAAGGATACGTGATTTGCATATGCTTTGCCCTTATAACAAGTTCATGAGAAGATAAAGCCAGTTTTAAAGATTGTGTAAAATTTAAAAAATTAATAAATGTATTGGGGAGTTTTGCATGCATACCTTTCGCTCTAAAAAAGACTGGTGGATATTGGGTTTTATCATCGCAGCGACAGGGATTTTATTGCAAATGTTATGGAGTATGCAGCTTAGAGGGACTTTAGAAGACTATCCAGAACACGGCATTGTTTATGCTTTAGTCATTGCAATCATGTGGTGGCCTGTTGTGAATACACGTTATGTTGTGACTGACGACCAACTGATCATTCATAGCATGTTTTTAACATGGACGATTTTACGAAGTAATATCCAAAATATTACTCCAACTAATAATCCGCTTTCATCTCCTGCATTGTCTCTGGATCGATTGCGTATTGATTATTTGAAGGACGGAAAGTCTAAATACGTGCTGGTTTCGCCGAAAGATAAGCAGAAATTTACAGAAGCTTTACATCTGGACCATCGTCATTATTAAACAATGATCGTCTTTTTCATTGTAAGTATGTCTCTTTACAGCAAACAAAAATATAAATGCTTGAAAAGAGAATGCTCTAACACAACATACACTGATGTAGCCAAAGGAAAGCCAAGATACAGTGAATTCAAACGCGCGCCCACATATTGAAAAAATTCTTGCTCATATGACCCAATTACCCGGTGTTTATAAAATGCTGGGTAAAGATGGCGAGTTATTATATGTTGGCAAGGCCAAAAATTTAAAAAATCGGGTGTCGAGTTATTTTGTTAAAACTATTGAGCATCCTAAAACTCAGGCTTTGGTTGCGCGTATCCATAATATTGAAACATTGGTCACACGGTCAGAAACTGAAGCTTTATTACTCGAACAAAATCTGATCAAGTTACATCGTCCACCCTATAATATTATGCTGCGGGATGATAAATCCTATGTGTATATCTTTGTCTCGGCAGATAAGCCTTATCCACGTATTGCCAGTGGACGAGGTAAAGGTAAGCATCAGGTTGGTAAGTTTTTTGGGCCTTATCCCAGCGCTTACAATGCTCGAGATACCTTATTGGTTCTACAAAAATTGTTTAATGTCCGTCAGTGCGAAAATAGCTTTTTTTCACAACGTAAGCGTCCCTGCCTGCAATATCAGATTAAACGTTGTACGGCACCGTGTGTGGGTTTAATTTCTCCACAGGACTATAAAGAAGATGTGGATAACTCCATCCGTTTTCTACAAGGCGATACTAGAGAGCTCAATCAGGAATTGATTGCCAAAATGGAGCAGGCAGCAGAGCAGCTCGAATTTGAAAAAGCGGTATTTTATCGTGATCGTCTGGCGTTGTTGCGTGAAGTTCAAGCCCAACAAGCAGTCTTTAAAGTGAAAGGTGAGGCAGATATTTTGGCCATTGCCCATCAAGCTGGCGTGACTTGTGTTCAGATCATGCATGTCCGTAATGGTCGAATGCTGGGGGGTAAAAGTTATTTTCCAGATATGTTGAGTGATGATCTAGGACAAATGCTCAGTGACTTTATGGCTAATTTTTATTTTCAGGTGGCTGATGAAGTTCCAGGCGAGTTAATCATTAATGTTGCATTACCTGATAGCAAAGAACTGGAACAGGCACTACACACTGAATTTGAGAAGAAAGTACAGATTAAACACAATGTACGCGAAACCCGTGCAGAGTGGCTAGAACTGGCGCAAATGAATGTACAGCATGCAATTAAAGGGCAACTGAGTAATCATCTGGAACTAAATGAACGTTTTCACCAATTAGAACAAGTAGTAGGACGACCGATTGATCGAATCGAATGTTTTGATATCAGTCATACCATGGGGGAAGCACCAATTGCATCCTGTGTTGTGTTTGATCAGGGTGGCGCGCGCAAACGTGATTATCGCCAGTTTGCGATTCAGGATATTACGGGGGGTGATGATTACGCAGCGATGCGTCAAGCATTGACACGTCGTTATAAAAAGCATTTATTACCAGATTTGCTGTTGATTGATGGTGGTAAAGGACAACTTCACATGGCAATGGATGTGATGCAGGAGTTGCAACTGGATGCATTTATGGTGGGTGTATCTAAAGGTGAAGGACGTAAACCAGGGCTAGAAACCTTGCATTTTACTGATGGCACCAAAATTCAGTTGCCTGAGGATCATAAAGCATTACATCTTATTCAACAGGTACGTGATGAAGCGCATCGTTTTGCGATTACCAAACATCGAGCCAAGCGTGATAAACGCCGTGCAGGTTCAGTGTTAGAAGCAATTCCTGGGCTTGGGCCAAAACGTCGTCGAGACTTACTGACCCATTTTGGTGGGATTCAGGGAGTACTGAAAGCCTCGGAAAAAGAGTTAACGCTGGTTCCCGGACTGGGCCCTAACATGGCACGAACCATTTATAAAATTCTGCATGAATAATAATTAACAGTTTTTTAAGTAATGGTCATACCCTTAATGGGTGACCAAAATATCCAATGACTCATGCGTCAAAGATCATTTACATCTATAAAAAAGCATCACAATATGTGAAAGATCAATAAACTGGAAAAATAACATGTCACTCACGCAGTTATTTCGTGAAATTGAACAACAGGACTGGATTGATTTACCTGACGGTTGGTTACAAGGCCGCACGATTTTTGGCGGTCTGGCCGCTGGCGTTTTAATGCATAAAGCACTATGCACCATTCAGGATGAAACCAAACGTTTATTGAGCTGTAGTATTACTTTTGTCGGGCCAGTACAGGCGGGAAAAGCGCATTTAACAGCTGAGATTTTACGTCAGGGCAAGTCTGTGACTACGCTTGAAGTGCGGTTATGGCAGGAAAATGCAGTACAAAGTATTTTGATCGCCAGTTTTGGTACGGATCGTGAGTCGATTATTCATGTTCGGCAGGAACCTATGATACCTGCCTATCCACGAGCTGAACAATTGGCCCCGTTACCTTTTGCCAAAATGATGCCAGAGTGTTATCAACACTTTGATCTGCGTTGGGCGGAAGGAAAATATCCGATGATGGGGAGTCCAAGTCCAGACTTTGGTGGATGGGCAAGATTTTCGCCTGAGCAGGAAGCGAATCGTAAAATTACACTGGCAGATTTTGTGACATTGACCGATATCTGGCCACCCGGTGTGTTGAGCATGTTTAAGACGCCAGCACCAGCGAGTTCACTGACTTGGCATATCACTTTTATTCATTCCTTAAAAGAGCAATTACACGACTGGTTTAAATATAAAGTGGTGACTGAATATGCTGAGCATGGATATTCCACTGAATATGCCTATGTCTGGAATGAACAGGATCAATTGTTGGCGATTTGCCGTCAGACGGTTACCGTATTTGCCTAGTCGACACTGTTGGGTATTTCGTATAAAGTTGGGCGTAGAAAATATCTTGCCTTCTTTTAAATGTTGCATTCGCCTTGTGGCGGCAATGAGGGGACTAAACTGGCGATGTCTATGACAACAGGGCGCATCCTGAATATCCCGAACATTTTAACCCTTGCGCGTATCGCGTTGATTCCGGTTTTTTTATTAATTGCTTATTGGCCACCTGCGATAGGGGTAAATGAGCATGAAGGAAGCTTTCTAAGGCATCTTATTTTAACTGCAATTTTCGTTTTAGCTGCGATTACCGACTGGTTTGATGGTTATCTGGCACGTGCACTGAATCAAAGCTCAGCTTTCGGACGCTTTTTAGATCCCGTCGCAGATAAGTTGATGGTAGCGGCTGCTCTGATTGTATTAGTGCAATGGCAACCCACGATTGCGATGGCTTTTGCTGCTATTGTCATTATTTCCCGTGAGATTACCGTGTCTGCTTTGCGTGAGTGGATGGCCGAACTGGGAGCAAGAACCAATGTTGCAGTTTCAACCGTAGGCAAATATAAAACAGCCTTTCAAATGATTGCGATTAGTGTGTTTCTACTCAACTGGCAGCCGCTTGAGCTACTGGCTTATGCCTTATTATATACGGCTGTTATTTTGACGCTGTGGTCAATGTTTATTTATTTAAAAGCGGCTTGGCCCTATCTCAAACAACCTTGAGTATATGAAGCCTTTCTGATGAAAGGCTTTTTATTGAGCGCAAGAATCGGGTCGTCAAGATTTATGCTTTGCTTTACAGTAAAACTGAATACAGGAGTTTTGATGATGAAAAACTTATCCTCCAGCCAGTTTACGGTGATGGCAAGCATGATTGAATATGCCTATCAGCATTTTGATGATCAACCCACTTTGGAACAAATGGCTGCGACTGTGGATTTAAGCCCTAGTTATGCACAGCGCCAGTTTCAAGAATGGGTTGGCATTAGCCCTAAAAAGTTTGTGCAATATTTGAGTTTGCAACGAGCCAAAGCTCTACTACAACAGCACTATAGTACTTTGGATGCTGCACTGGAAACGGGATTGTCAGGAACTGGGCGTTTGCATGATTTATTTATACAGATTGAAGGGATGACGCCAGGAGAATATAAAAAGCATGGCGCTTCGCTGCTGATCACTTACTCTTTTCAGGCAACTCCGTTTGGCGATGTATTTATTGCAAGTACAGTTAAAGGCATATGTTCCATTCAATTTTTATCAGATGCATTGACTGATCTGACAGCGCTGGATCAATTGCAACAACGCTTTGCGTTAGCAGACTTTCAGCCAAAGTCAACTGAACTTCATCAACAAGTTGCAGGATGGTTTCAGCGTGATTTAAAACACAGCGTACAGCAGAAGATTCCACTACGTTTACAAGGCACGCCTTTTCAGCTCAAAGTATGGGAAGCACTCTTAACTATTCCAGAGGGCCAATTGCGTAGTTATCAGCAGATTGCTGAGCAAATCGGTCATCATAAGGCCATACGGGCCGTTGCTAGTGCTGTTGCAAACAATCCAATTGCTTATTTGATCCCATGTCATCGTGTGATTCGATCTACTGGTATGATCGGGGAATATCATTGGAGTAAAGCACGTAAACTAGCACTTTTATCATGGGAAATGGCTAAACAGGAGCAAGTGGTATGACACTGGATTTGTTTGCACCAGAACCTCAGGCGAATCTGTTGCCTTATGATGGCGAGGTGCAGGATTACGGTTTATTTCTCAATCCCGAACAGGCTGAGTTTTATTTTAATTATCTGTTTGAACATTTGCAGTGGCGACATGATGAAGCCAAACTCTATGGAAAACATTTTATTACTCCACGCAAAGTAGCATGGTATGGCGATGCACATTATCGTTATGGTTATTCTGGGGTTATGCGTGACTCTTTACCTTGGGATGATCGGTTATTTACTCTAAAGCAGAGAATTGAGCAGTTACTCGGCGAAAAATTTAATTCGTGCCTAGCCAATTTATATGAAGAAGGGACACAAGGGATGGCGTGGCATAGCGATGGTGATATGTCTTTGGCAGAGCAAACCACGATTGCATCTTTGAGTTTGGGAGTGACTCGAAAGTTTTGTTTCCGCCATATGCGCACCAAAGAAAAAATTGAAATGTTGTTGCAATCCGGTCAGCTCATCGTCATGCGTGGAATAACTCAACAGCATTGGCAACATGCGATCATGAAGTCACAGAAAATTTTGCAGCCCCGTATCAATTTAACCTTTAGACAGTTTTTACTTTAACACTCAACTATGCGTTTCTTCATCTTCCAGTGTTTTAGCAATTTTATCGATATTCAAACTTTTTGCCATTGCATCAAAAATGTCTTTATATGCGCCTGTTTGTAAATACAATTGTTCATGCTCCCCGTGCTCCACAATTTCCCCATCCTGCATCACATACATATAATCGGCATCGATAATTTGCGACAAGCTATGGGAAATCATAATGACGGTACGTCCTTGTTTGATTTCATCCAGACTATGTTTGATTTGTTCAGTTGCAATCGCATCCAAACTTGCAGTCGGCTCATCCAGAAAAATAATAGGTGGATCTTTTAAAAACATACGCGCCAGAGCGATACGTTGTTGTTGTCCTCCTGAGAGCATGAGTGCATCCGTATCATAACCCTGAGCCAAATGGCTAATTTGTTCATGAATAGAGGCTTTTTGAGCGGCTATGATGACTTCATCCAGTGTCGCATCCATTTTACCATAACGAATATTTTCCAGAACAGAACCCTGAAAAATATGATTTTTTTGTAGCACTAATCCAATATGATCACGTAAATAGTGTGTATCAATCTGATTAAGATTGACCCCATCAAGAAAAATTTCTCCTGATTCGGGTAAATAAAATTTATCTAGCAGACTAATTAACGTCGATTTTCCTGCACCCGACAGCCCTACCAACGCCGTAATTTTATTTGGCTGTATCACCATATTGATGTTTTTTAATGCCTGATGTCCATTTTCATAGCAGAAATTGACATTTTTGAGTTCAAATTGGCCTCTAATCGCAGGTTTAAGATGACCACTATCTTCAATTTCATTATCGGCATTTAAAATCTGAAAGAAACTTTCTGAATAAATTATAGCGTCATTCACTTCATCATAAATTCGATGCAGTGAACGAATCGGCGCAGAAACATTATTAAATAATAAGATGTGATACATGATCATCCCGATACTCATTTGCCCTGCGAGTACAAAATAGGAGGTCAGAATAATAATTAGAACAATACCAATTTGTTCGATAAAAGTTTTGACCCCATCAAAAACAAAGCTGGTCTGACGAGTATGCATTTGATTGTCCGTCAGATCGCGCTGTAATTTCAGTTGTTTTTCGGCTTCGATCTCTTCGCGATTAAACGATTTGATCACCGTAATTGATTGGATAATGCCTAAAATCCCCTGACTCTTTTTTTCACGTCCATCACGTAAACGACGTCGCCAACCACCGAGTTTTTCGGCTTGTTTAAAGGTTAACCAGAAATAAATTGGAACAATCAGCAAAGCCACTAAGCCGATCCAGAAATTAGCATAGAACATGAGACCCAGCGCAAGAATAGCGCTAGTGAAAAGTGGCAAAATATCGATAAAGAAGATTTGTACCAAACGCGTTAGTGAACCAATACCTCGGTCAATACGTGTTTGTAATTTGCCTGCTTGATTGTTTTCCTGATTAAAAAAAGTCAAACGGTAAGTCAGGAATTTTTCAATAATTCCCTGAGCTAAATCTTGTGAGACATAAATGCGCAGTTTTTCGCCGTAAAATTTTTGCCCAAATTGCACCAATGCATTCAGGATTTCCTTCCCTAGTAAAATAGCTGAAATAAATGCCAGAATGGACCAACCTTCGTTGAGTCCTTGACCAGCTTTGACCAATGCATTGATGCGATCAACAGCATATTGCAAGGTGAGGGCATTGACTTGGGCAGTAAGTGCGCCAATTAAGGTCAGGATTAAGGTGGCAATTACCAGTAATCGGTAAGGTCGTACAAAAGGGCGTAATTGCTGAAAAAGATGCCAGAAATTCATGTGATCATTGTTGTTGTGTCGCTTAGAATTAATCTACATTAGCTTCAGTCTAAAAAGCAAAAAGAAGATGTTCAAGAGTATGTTGTGTAACAAGAAAAAACTCATGAAATTGACATGAGCTTTTTACTCTCAGCAGAAATCCTCTTTTAAGCTTGCGCTCTTTCATTTTGAGAGAGAGTTAAAAACTTGTGTTCGATTTGCGCTGCATTACTTTTTAAAATCTCAATTAGCTTCTCGATATTAATAAATTCAAACCGATTTTTTGAAGCCACAATGGTGAGTGCCAGTGGTGATTCTTTATTGGTAGAGAGTTTAATCGGCACAGATAAACCCGAGACATTGGGATCAAGTTCGCCGTGAGATAAATAAAACCCCTGCTTTTTAATCTTCTTCATACGCGCAAGAAAACTTTCTTCATCCTGTGCGAATCCTACTTCTGCTAGCTGCGTTGCAAAACGTTGATAATAATCCTGAATCTGGCGTTTAGGCAGTTGCGCAATGATCACTTTAGGTGATGAACCCATATATACAGGACGTGGACAGCCTCTACCGTAAGAAAGTAAATCAGTATTTCGGAATACTTCATGATGAATATCAATACAGTAATCACGATTTAAATGAGTCAATAAACAACAAAGTTCAATGCGTTCAGCGATTTCCTGCATGAAAGGGCTGCTAATTTGCACCAGCGGGTCTGTCGTGCGGGAGATATAATCCAGCACCGCAATTTTTGAACCCAGTGTGTAATCACCCGAAGTGCCACTGATGCGCTGTAAAATATCAGCAGAAACCAGCTCTTTTAAATAACGGTAACTCGTGGGTTTGGATAACCCCAGTTCATCACAGATATGATCAACGTTAATCACAGGCCGTGATACCGAAAATAAATCCAGAACCGTTAAAATTTTGCCAAAGCTTGAAAGCGCCATGATTACCTACTTTGCTAAAGAACCATCAGAAACACGTGCATAATTATCTTTTATAACAAATTGTGCCACGCCTTGCAGTCAAATTTAATTAGCCTTTATTCTGTCGATTTGATAATAAGCATTAAAGAACAAAGCTTAAAATTTGATTAATTATCATAATAAGATATTTTGTTGACTATTTTTCGTTTTTTTGTCAAAATTATTTGGATAAAATATCTAATGAAGAAATTTGCTCATATACTTATTGGCTTTTTTTTCATCTCATCTGTGATTGATTCCTAAATGTCATGTTCAGCTTTTACAATAAACTGTTAAAAGTCGAGCTATTGACACTTTATTTAGTGATCATCTGATTATTAAATTGATCTTTGGGTAGACATTGTAGGCTTTGGCATACAATTCACGGAGACTATTGCTGTCTGAAAGTGTAAAACGCATATTGATCATGAGTATACACTAAACACTATGGAATTGTTGTTTTGAGATCGTTTCATGTTATTTAAACAGATACTGGCTTTTAGACCATCGCGAATGGATTTGATTTTTGCAGTCAAAACCTTTATCGCTATGATGCTGGCGTTGTATACCGCATTTGTTCTGGATTTAACTTATCCAATGTGGGCAGCTGGTACGGTGGTGATTATTGCACAGCCTTATGCGGGGATGGTGTCCTCCAAAGCCTTGTATCGTCTTACGGGTACGATAATGGGCGGAATATTAGCCATTTTCTTTACGCCGCGTTTAATTGACATGCCGATTTTATTTACTTGTATCCTGTCGGTTTGGGTTGGCTTTTGTTTATATATTTCTTTACTGGATCGTACTCCACGAAGTTATGTGTTTATGTTGGCGGGTTATACTACTGTCATGATTGCCTGTAGCTCGATTTATAATATTGATAGCCATAGTGTTTTTGATATGGCTTTAAGTCGTGTACTAGAAATTTCAATTGCAGTGATTTGTAGTGCAGTGGTCTCGGCTACGATTTTTCCTGCACATTTAGGGTCACAGCTTCAGCAACGTGTACAAAAAACACTGGACGATACCCGTGATGTATTCACCAGTATTTTGACTGATCAGCAACATAGCCAGAGTTATACCCAGCTATTGGGAAATATTGCCCGTGATACAACAGACATTCATGGTCTTGCGGTACATCTGGCTTATGAAAGTGGTGAATTGCATGGCATGACTAAACCGATACAGGAATTACTGCATCAGGAAAGCATGGTGGTTGCTAATCTGGTCTCGATGTCCGAGCGAATTTTTCAATTGGATCAGATTGATCAGCATTATCGACAGGGATTAAGTCAACTCCATCATGATGTGGTCAGTTTTTTACGTGCTCAGACAAATATTGAAGAATCTCAGTTAAACCACCTGCCAGCAGATTTCGAGTCGGATTTTGAGCATTTATTTGCACTGAGTCAGCCACAACAAGAAATTATGCTGGATGCTTTGAAAATGGATATTCGCCATTTTATCCAGAATGTCATGGCGGTGAAGCTGTTATGGGAATTGATTCAAAAAGGCGAAAAACGTATTCCCGATGCCATCGCGACCATTACCACGCAATATCCGAGTCTACATCGTGATCATGGTATTGCAGTACGTAGTTCGATTGCTGCGGGTGTTGCAACAGCAACCTCATTTTTACTGTGGATTTATACGGGGTGGCATGCAGGATATATGATGGCTCAGTTGACAGCAGTCAGTGCCTGTATTCTGGCCACGCTGGATAATCCCATTCCGGCATTAAAAACATTTATACGTGGTTCAGTATATGCTGCGATTTTGACCATTTTCTATGCCTTTGTGATTATGCCACAAGTACGTGAGTTCTGGCAGTTGGGCGTAGTGCTGGCACCTTTGGTTATTTATTTGGCCAGTATGTTCCCCACACCCATGCTCATGATGTTGGCTTTGCCGATGTTGATTAACTTTATCATGAGTTTGAATCTACAAAATCGTTATGCGATGGATGCTGTGATTTTAATGGATACTGCAATGGCAGGGGTGGTAGGGCCAATCATTTCTATTTTGGCAATTTATTTTATCCGTGCCATGTCGCCAGAAACCAGTGCGCGTCGGATTCTGAGTTTGCATTATCGTGCTTTAAAAGAAGCATTGTATATTCCTTATGGTTCAGAATTTCGGATTCATCTTCGGAGTATGCTTGATCGGATTGGGGTATTAAATACCAAACTGGTGCAGTCAGATGAGTTAAAATACGCTATGAATCTGGCTTTGATTGAAACCAGTGCAGTGGTCAATTTAAGTCGTATTGCTGAATTAAGCCAGAATAATAAAACCTTGCCAGAACTTAAGCAGGCTTTGAAACATTTACAACAATTGCTAGAAGCAAGCTTTCGTGATCAAGAAAAACATATTGCGCTTGATGATCTGTTAAAACAGAAAGTTTTGGCGCAAATAGATTACATTGAAGCGTTGGTTGTGAATGAATCAGATATTGAAGTGAGACATCGGATTCAGATGAGTATGAATAATATTCGCAGTAGTATTTTCCATGTACAAAAAAGCGTTGCAGAGAGTCAGTTGCTAAATGGAGCAGTACATGGGTGAGTTGAATTTGTACGGTGTTTATGTTCCAACATTGCTGATTCAGGCCATCTTGGCCTATATATTGTTCAAAATCGTGACATTGGCGACCAATCGACTTATTGCCGCAGGGTGGATTGGATTTCCTGGTATTTTTAATTTAAGTCTATATGTATTGATGTTGATGCTCGTACACTGGATATTCTTAATGGTTCAGGCTTAATGTGTTGATCATTGATACATGAATGTCCGATATGCAACTTGAGCCACATGAGTTTTAACGAAAGTTTAAGGCGAAATTTAAGGTAAGCAACATGAGTTCTTTTGATGCACGGAAAATTGTCCGTCCGCTGGTAACACTGGTGATCGCAATATTAGCGATTTTTGTGATTGTTCATTTGTGGAATTACTATAATTCCGCACCGTGGACACGTGATGGGCGAGTCCGTGGTGATGTGATTCAAGTTTCTTCTGATGTATCGGGTTTAGTAACTGAAGTACTGGTGCAGGATAACCAGTCTGTCAAAAAAGGACAGCCTTTATTTCGGATTGATGTGGCACGCCAACAACTGGATGTAGAACAAGCACGTTCTGATTTAGCCAAAGCCAAAGCTGGTCTTGCTCAAGCTGAGGCCAATGAGGTTGCGGCGAAGGCGAATCTGGAAAAATCTCGTGCAAATACGCAGTTGGCTGAAAAAAATGCAGCGCGTTATTCAAACTTGATGGATGGGGCGATTTCTAAGCAGGAACAGGATCAAATGTATGCAACACGCGATCAATCCAAAGCTGAAGATGCGCAAATGGCAGCTACTATTGAGCAAGCACAGGCAACTATTAAACAGCAACATGCGTTGATTGAAGTTTCGCAGAGTGCTTTGAATTTAGCTTTGCTCAACTTAAAGCGTTCTGAAGTAGTTGCACCCGCAGATGGTACATTATCGAACTTTAGTTTACGAGTGGGTAATTACGTCAAAATTGGTGATGCAGTTGCAGCCCTGGTAGATCGTGAGCAACTTTATGTTGTGGGCTATTTTGAGGAAACCAAGCTCAATCACATTCATGTAGGTGATAAAGCAACCATCCAGCTGATGGGAGATTCTCAAAAAATCCGTGGACACGTACAGGGAATCGCCAGCGGGATTGAAGATCGCGAACGTTCTAGTAGTTCGACCTTACTCGCCAACGTTAATCCGACTTTCACATGGGTACGTTTAGCGCAACGTGTACCCGTTAAAATCGTGTTGGATGAAACGCCGAAAAATGCTTTGGCATTTGTTGCAGGGCGTACTGCAACCGTTCGTATTGAAAATTAAAATATCCTGAAAGAAAAATGGCTGATTGATATCAGCCATTTTTTTAGGGCTGAATTCCTTGCGGTAAACGATACCACCCTTGAATCAATAGCGCGGCAGCTAAACTATCTGCAGAGAGGCGTTTACCACGTCCTTGATTGTGATAAGTTTCTAATTCATCGCGCGCTTCACGCGTAGTCAGACGTTCATCGACCATCCAGGTTTCAATATGGGTTTGGTGACGTAACCGCCGTGCGAATTTACGCGCTCGGGTTGATAACTCGGATTCAGAATCATCCATATTTAAAGGGAGCCCGACCAGAAATAAAGTTGGCTGCCATTCTTTTACAATTTTGAGCAATTGATCCCAATTGGGAATTCCATCTTTCATGGGAAATAAGGCTAGGGGATTGGCACTTTCTATGGTTGATTGGCCTATGGCAATCCCCATCTTTTGTGTGCCAAAGTCAAAGGCCATGATCATTTGTGTACTTACAGATTCAGGCATGACCAATCTCAGAAGATAGCCATGTACGATCAACGCCAAGTTTTTTGTAAGCAGCATCCCAACGTACGTCATAAGGTAAGTTGAAGATCAGATCCATATCGGCATCACAAACCAGCCAGTCGCCCCGTGAAATTTCACCTTCAAGCTGGTTTTTACTCCAACTGGCATAACCCAATGCAATTTGATAACGACCGACACCTTCGTTATGAGCAATCGCATCCAGAATATCTTTACTTGTGGTGATACATAGATTTTCGCCGACTGCAATTGAGGAATGCCAAGTAGGCTGTCCTGTATGTAGCACAAAACCCGCTTCAGGACGTAAAGGGCCGCCTTGTAGCACTTCATGAGGTTGTACATGGTCAGCATCAATATCCAGATCATTCAATAATTCTTTGACCTGAATCCCAGACGGACGATTGATAATTAAACCCTGTGCACCTTCTTCATCGTGACGTGCCAAATAAATAACGGTATTTGCAAAAAAATCATCGGCCATTTCTGGAGGAGCAATTAGACAACGATGTGTCAAATATTGTTTTGTCACCTAAGCGGTTCTCCTTAAAACGTGGTCGCTTTTGTATCGATATAGGATGTTCTTATCAACATACAAGAGTAAATGGATTTCGCCAATCATTTTTCAGTGATTTATTACAGAAAAATGAGGGCGATAAAAGGTGGGAAATAAGAGCTAAAAAAGATTTAACTGTGTTGAAATTTAAGTTGGCGTAATTGTTTGGCGTGTTGTAATGTGGTGTCATTAATTTCGACACCGCCTGACATTCGGGCAAGTTCAAGCACCCGTTGTTGTTCATCCAACTCAATAATGGTACTGCTGGCAGGATCGGTTTGTTGCTTTTTCACCAATAAATGCTGATCAGACTGGGCTGCAACTTGTGGTTGGTGAGTAATACACAGAAGTTGCACATGTTGTGCCAAATCTGCCAGTAATCGGCCGACCACTTCAGCTGTACCTCCACTAATCCCAACATCAATTTCATCAAATACGAGTGTTTCCGCCTCAGTTTTTTCAGCATTCATCACCTGCATGACCAGTGCAATACGTGATAATTCACCGCCAGAAGCAACACGTGCCAAAGGTTGCGGAGGCATGCCTTTATTTGCCGTGAATAAAAGCTGGATAAAGCTCAGACCTTCGGCATTAGGTTGTTCCAATGGTTCAAACTTAAATTCAAAATGTGCTTCAGGCAGAGCTAATGGCTTGACTTGCTCTGTTAATTGTTTGGCTAAGGGAATAGCGGCATCTCGACGGATTTGATCCAGATGTTGGGCTTTTTCCAAAAAGCTCTGATGAGCAATTTCGACTTGTTCAGCCAGAGTTTCTGGGTCTTCAAGTTGATGAAGCTTGGTCAGTTCAAGCTGCCAGTGTTCATATTCCTGTTTGAGTTCTTCTGGCTGAATACGATACTTGCGAGCCAGTCGATGAAAGACTTCCAAATGTGTATTTAATTCTTCCATCCGTTCAGGATCAAAACTTTGGCGGTCCATAAACTGGCGTAGATTTGCTGTCGCATCAGACAGCTCACTCTGCGCATTTACGATTGAATTATAAATTTCAGAAAGATGTTCACTACGACCTGCATGTGTTTCAATCCGTCTTAAAATAGACGCCAATTCCTGATTAATACTGGGTTCTGCTTCATCTAACGCATTCAAACTATAAGCACAGTCCTGCATGATATGTTCATGATGGCTTAGACGATCAAACTCCTGTTCAATCTCTTTATAATCTGTCTGTACAATCTCTTCAATTTCTTCCAGTTGCAGTTCTAGTGTTTGAATTCGCTGCTGGCGAGTTGCCTGAGCATCTAATGCTGCCTGATGCTGACGAATCGTCGCTTGCCATGTGTGGTGCGCATCCTTTACGTCCTGTGCGGGCTGATAAAAATTACGATAACGATCTAACCAATGCTTGGGATACGGCGGTTCAAGCAATTGTTGCTGACTATGTTGGCTGTACAATTGTACCAGCAACCGACCAATTTCCTTTAGTTCGGATAAACTACTTGGGCGGCCATTGATCCATGCTTTGCTACGACCTGTGGCAAAAATTACACGGCGCAGATGAATTTCACCACTATCATCATCCATTTCATGTTCTTTGAGCCAGTACGACTCTGGACTTTGTGATTGATAACTAAAACTTGCCGTAATGTCGGCTTTTTCTGCGCCATAACGGACATAGTTGGTGTCTGTACGTTCGCCTAAACAGGCAGAAAGCGCATCTAGCAGCAGGGATTTCCCCGCACCTGTTTCACCTGTTAAAACATTAAATCCCTGTTCAATATCGAGTACAAGATGATCAGCAAGCGCAAAATTAATCAGAGTTAAATGAGTCAGCATACACGCATCCAGAGCGTCAGTATTTTTTGTTTAAGATAGATAAATTTTATCGTAGCCACAAGGTATAAGCTTAATAAAATGCCATAAGTAAATGACACCATCAATATGATTGCGTATCCAGTTTAGCAAGATTTAAACCGAATAGAAATGTTGCGCAAATCAGATCATGTATTACAAATTTGTCATAAGACTGTCTTGGTTTCACTGTAAAATAATGAAAAGGAGTTCATCTGTCACTTTTTAAAAATATTGAGAATGAAAAGAGATAAACCTCTCAGCTAGAGTTTGAGTGTGGATAAAAACTAAAATGATAAAGGCATAAAATTTGCTTGGATAGCAGACTCTGAATAAAAGAGATTGATTAGTTATTTGCCCAGAATTAAACTACGTCAGTCATTACCCCCTAATATAAATGCGGCGAAATTGGAGAGTTACGCATGAGTTCAGCTCAGTTTGATCATGTAACGGTAGTAAAAAAATCAAATGTTTATTTTGGCGGTTTGTGCATTAGCCATACAGTTCAATTTGAAGACGGGACAAAAAAGACACTTGGCGTGATTTTGCCAAGTGAACAGGCATTAACCTTTGAAACTCATGTGCCTGAACGTATGGAAATTATTTCGGGTGAATGTCGTGTGAAAATTGCCGACAGTACAGAAAGTGAATTATTCCGTGCAGGTCAGTCATTTTATGTACCTGGCAATAGCTTATTTAAAATTGAGACAGATGATGTGCTCGATTACGTTTGCCATTTAGAAGGCTAACCTGTTTGCCTTAAAATCGGTTAAACTAGCTGCTTAGATCAGTAAATCAAGAAATCCTGTGAAGTTGGCTTTACGGGATTTTTATTTTGAGTCAAATAAAGTCGATATAGAGGTCGGGCATGGCGAAACCAGAATATTATTATGGCGTACATTCGGTCGAGTCATTGCTTGAGATTGAGCCTGAGCGTGTCTTGACTTTATTTACCCTAAAAGGGCGAGATGACCAGCGCTTACAGAAGATTCTGGAATTGGCTGAGCCTTTTGGCATTAGTGTGCAAAAAACCAGTCGCGACAGTCTGGAAAAACTGGCAGGATTACCATTTCATCAGGGGGTGGTGGCAGCTGTTCGTCCACATCCAACGTTAAATGAAAAAGATCTGGACCAACTCTTAGAAGAAATCCCTGACGCATTACTTTTAGCATTGGATCAAGTCACAGACCCGCATAATCTGGGTGCATGTATTCGTACTGCCGCAGCAATGGGTGTGCAAGCTGTAGTTGTGCCACGAGATCGTTCCGCGGGCTTGACTCCAACTGCCCGTAAAGTTGCAGCAGGTGGTGCAGAAAAGGTTAAGTTTATCCAGGTGACTAATCTTGCGCGGACATTAGCTCACGTCAAAGAACAATTTTATCTGCGAGTAATTGGTACGATGCTGGATGAAAAGGCGTTACCTATTCAAAAATGTGATTTGAGTGGTGGGGTGGTGATCGTAATGGGTGCAGAGGATACTGGATTACGTCCGATCACCCAGTCACAATGTGATCAAACCGTTTATATTCCAATGACGGGTAACTTACAAAGCTTGAATGTGAGTGTGGCAACTGGTATGGCACTTTATGAGGCAAATCGTCAGCGCCACCCTGTTTAAACATATTTCGATCAGCACCATTGGTAAAAGAGAGCCATGTCACCGCGATCTCAAGGCTATATTTGTATTGCCATCACCATGTGCATTTGGGGTGGTTTTACTATTTTTTCCCGTTTAAATGCACAGTGGCATATTAGTGCTTGGGATATTACTGCACTTCGCTTCGCCATTGCTTTTGTAATTTTGATGCCCATTTTAATCTATAAAAAAGATCTGAATTTCTTATGGAAAAAGCATTCTGTGATTTTGGCGTTGATCGGGGGAGTGGGCTATTGTCTTACTGCCTATAGCGCCTTTCTTTTTGCGCCTGCAGCACATGCAGCAATTTTCTTAAATGGCTGTATTCCGCTGTGCACCGCACTTGCAGCTTATCTATTATTCAAGCAACCTTTTGATCGGCATACGTGGTGGAGTGTTGGCATTATGCTGGCAGCCATTGCGGCTATGAGTTATTTGATGTCTCGAAATCAACAGTCTCATTTTGGTGTCGGTGATATTTTATTTGTGATCAGTGCGATCTGGTGGGGTGTTTTTACGGTTTTATTAAAACAGTGGAAACTTTCTGCATGGCATTCAATGGCGAGTGTTGCGATTTGGTCAGCACTTATTTATTTGCCGATCTATGTGCTATTCTCCCAAAACATTATCAAGAGGTTGAGCCACTGCATCTGGCAATTCAAGGCTTATTTCATGGAGTTTTTGTGGTGATCATTGCCACAATTACCTATGTCGCAGCAATTGAGCGTCTAGGGGCGTTTAAGACGAGCAGCATTGTAACACTTGCTCCTTTTATTGCAGCGGTGGTTGCTGTGCCATTATTGGGTGAACCCTTAAGCCCTGCAATTGCTTGTGGCCTGATTGGTATGGGCATCGGTGCTCTACAACCTTGGCGTTGGCGGTTTAAAGATACTTTAACGCTACAATTGGAACGTCAGAAAGATCAGGAACGTTCCAGATAATTTTGGTGTAAAACTGCAAGTTGCTGATATAGATGATCTAGATGTCCATCATTAATCACCCTATCATCGGCCATCTCACGTTTTCTTTCGCGGGGCATTTGTGCGGCTATAATTTTTTTAATTTGTTCTGAATTCTGACCATCACGTTGGCTGGCACGTTCGATTTGAGTTGCTTCACTGGCGTCAATCAGCAGGGTACGATTCGTGAGTTTATGTTGATCTGTTTCAAATAACAACGGTGAAACGAGAATCACATATGGACTCTTGGCAGCGTGTAGCTGTTGAATAATGGATTGGCGAATGGCGGGATGGGTAATCTGTTCTAACTGGTGTCGGGCAGAGGGATTCTGAAAAATATGTTCTCTTAAGGCTCGGCGATTCAAGCTACCATCAGGATTGATAACCCAGTTGCCAAAGCTTTCATGGATTTTCTGAAGTGCAGGTTGACCAATTTCAACGACTTCTCTGGCCACTACATCGGCATCTATTACATCAATCCCTTGATTTTCAAACCATTGACTGGCAGCGGATTTGCCGCTACCAATGCCACCTGTTAAGCCTAGAATGAAGCTCATATTAGCCTCCCAGATAGACTTTCATAATTTTCTCACCCCATAAAAAAGCGATCCAACCTGCAATAGCAATATAGGGGCCAAAAGCAAAAGGTTGATTTTCCTTGCGAATTTTTAACAAAATAATGCCAATAATCGCACCCACCAGTGAGGATAATAATACGATTAAAGGCAGCATCAATGGCCCCATCCATGCCCCGAGTGCAGCAAGAAGCTTAAAATCGCCATAACCCATGCCTTCTTTGCCTGTGATGATCTTAAATAAATAATAGACAATCCATAGACATAAAAAGCCAATCAAATACCCCCAGATAGCGGCAATAGGTGAAACATAAATACTATAAGCATTTATGCCAAGTCCTAACGCTGCAAGGGTAAGAGTAAAACGATCAGGTAAGAGTTGAGTATCAAAATCAATAAAAGTCAGGGCAATCAATACCCAAGTTAAAACAAGACCAAACAGCATTTGAAGGCTTGGGCCAAAGACAGCTACAACCATCAACGAACACAGCATGGTTAGCAATTCGATGAGCGGGTAGCGAATACTGATTGGATTTTGACAATTGCCACATTTCCCTCTTAAAAAAAGCCAACTAAACAAAGGGATATTTTGATACCAGCGAATAGGGTGATGACATTTAGGGCAAGTTGAGGGTGGTGAGCTTAAACTGAGTTTACTTTGATCAATGATCGCTTGATCGGGGTGTAACAACATCTGACATTCTGCATGCCACTCCTGTTCCATCATTTTCGGGGTTCGATAGATGACGACATTCATGAAACTACCGACACACAAGCTAAAAACTCCAACTGCAAGATACAGTGCAGTTGGATTCTGAATGAAATAATTGAGAATTTCGAGCATTAAACCACTGAACCCATCTGGAAAATTGGAAGATACATGGCGATGACCAAACCACCAACTAACACACCAAGAATGGCCATAATCAATGGCTCCATCATTGAAGTTAATCCATCTACAGCATTATCGACTTCGTTTTCATAGTGCGTTGCGACTTTGTCTAGCATGGCATCCAGAGCACCAGATTCTTCACCAATTGCAACCATTTGAATGGCCATAGAAGGGAAACGGTTAGAAACGCGCATAGCAAATTGGAGCTGCTGTCCTGTAGAGACATCTTCACGAATTTTCATCACAGCTTCTTCATACACCACATTATTGGTTGCGCCAGCAGTCGATTCCAACGCATCAATCAATGGCACACCTGCTGCAAAAGTAGTGGCCAAAGTACGGCTATAACGGGCAATAATGGCTTTATATACCAGATCACCGAAAATCGGTAATTTTAATGCGAGTTTATCTAAGCCATCGCGGAATTTCTTGCTACGTTTCTTGGCTTCAAGAAAACCAGCAATAATTACCCCAATCACTATAATCATAATGAACCAGTAAGACTGCATCCATTTTGACATATTGACGACCATCTGAGTGAAAGCAGGCAAATCTGCACCAAATGAACTAAACAAATCCTGAAACACAGGAACTACTTTTACCATCAGGATAATTGTCACGATGACCGCGACAACTATGACGGTAATCGGATATTTCATGGCTTTCTTAATTTTCTGTTTTAACAGTTCACTTTTTTCCTTATAGATCGCGACACGATCTAGCATGGTTTCCAGTGCACCTGATTGTTCACCTGATTCAACCAGTGAACAAAACAAGTTGTCAAAATATTGGGGATATTTGCGTAATGCACCTGCAAAAGTATTACCGCCTTCTACTTCGTTCTTTATTCCTAAAACCACATCACGCATGGATGGGTTTTCAAGACCTTCTGCTACAATTTCAAAGCCTTGTACCAGCGGTACGCCTGCTTTCATCATAGTGGCAAGTTGTCGGGTAAAAATCGTAATATCCAAAGTGGACACTTTTTTCTTAAATAACCCTTCCAGAATATTTTTACGCTTTTCCCGGATGGTCTTAATATTAACGCCTTGTTTACGTAGAGTAACTTTTGCCAGAGCCATATTCCGCGCTGGTAATTCACCCTTGATTTTGACCCCTTTGCGGTCAACCCCTTCATAAGCAAAAGTCGGCATCATTTGCGCTTTTTTGACTGCCATTGTGCTGTCCTTATTTTTAGAATCCGCTTTTATTCACTGGTGACTCGGTTGACTTCCTGTAAAGAAGTTACCCCTTGCATCACCTTTCTAAGACCTGAACGACGAAGATTATTAAACCCCAGTTTTTCTGATGCTGCTGCTATTTCTAGTGCATTACCATCTTCCATAATAATTTTCGAAATTTCAGGTGTAACTTTCATGACTTCATAAATCCCCACACGACCTTTATAACCCTCGCGACATTCAGGGCATCCAATGGGTTGGTAAATCTGAAAATCTGGATGCGTCAGATCCTGTTCAGTAAAGCCCATCTCAAGCAAACTATTTTTTGGAATTTCGACAGGTTGCTTGCATTGACTACATAGGCGCCGTGCCAGACGCTGTGCAATCACCAGATTCACTGAAGTTGCAATGTTAAAAGAGGGAACTCCCATATTGCGTAAACGGGTTAAAGTTTCTGGCGCGCTGTTAGTATGCAGCGTTGACATTACCATATGACCCGTTTGAGCAGCTTTAATTGCAATTTCTGCTGTTTCCAGATCACGAATCTCCCCCACCATAATAATATCAGGGTCTTGACGTAAAAAAGATTTTAATGCGGCGGCAAAGGTTAATCCGACTTTCGGATTAACATTGACCTGATTGATGCCTTCAAGGTTAATTTCGACAGGATCTTCGGCAGTTGAAATATTCGAATTTTCCGTATTTAGAATATTTAAACCTGTATAAAGCGAAACTGTTTTACCAGAACCTGTAGGCCCTGTAATCAGCAGCATACCTTGAGGTTTATCTAGCGCATCCATGAACAATGCTTTTTGTTCTTCTTCATAACCCAGCGCATCAATACCCAACATGGCACTCGATGGATCTAAAATACGCAGTACCAGCTTCTCACCAAATAAGGTAGGTAAAGAGTTTACACGGAAATCGATGGCTTTGGTTTTAGAGAGTTTAAGCTTAATACGACCATCTTGTGGAACCCGTTTTTCAGAAATGTCCATTTGCGACATGACTTTTAAACGTGACGCAATTCGTGTGGCCAACTGAAGCGGGGGATTGGCAATCTGGCGCAAGACCCCATCGACTCGATAACGTACCCGATACATTTTTTCATAAGGTTCAAAATGCAAATCCGATGCTCCCATACGAATCGCATCAACCAATAATTTATTGATATATTTTACAATTGGAGCTTCATCGCCTTGTGGTGGTTCGTCATCTGAATCTTCATCTGGATTGACTTCTTCTACATGAACATCAATATCAAAGTCTTCTCCATCAAAGGCAAAATTGTCGCTTTCTGCAAACTCTTTTTCCAGTAATCGGGCAAGCTTGTCATGTTCAACAATAATTGGCTCAATATTAAGTTTACTGTTAAAGCGAACAGCATCCAGAGCTTCAATATTGGTAGGGTTACTGGTTGCCACATAAAGGACGTGCCCGCGATGGATGAGCGGTACGACATGATGTTTCTGAATCAGTTTTTCATCAACTAATTCACGTGGCAGTAAAGCAGTGTCATAAACTGCCAGATCAAAAAGAGGTTCCCCAAATTCAATAGAAATGGTTTCAGCTACAGTTAAAGCTGAAATTCCCATATGCTCGATAATATATGCAACGATATCCTGCTTCGATTTTTTTGCAGTATCGATGGCGGTTTGCATAGTTGACGCACTTACACGTCCGTCTTCAACCAGCCGCCGAATAAACCCCGAAAATTTTGGAGATGTTTGTAATACTGACATCCGTCTGCCTTATCGCAATATGTTTATAATTGATATGGTAAAAATTATACTTTTGTTGAGGGAAATTACTACCTCATAAAATGCATTTTCTGCCGTATTCATGGTCTAAAATTTGAACTGGTCGATTTTTTGGATCATTTTTTTTACAACATCACAGGAATTGGTGTTTTATAAATAGTTTGTTTTATCTATTTTTGTATTTATTGCAAAAAGAAAACATTCTAAGTTTGGCTAAAATGCGTGTAGAATATGCAGCATTTTCGATAAAAGGTTAGCAGTATGTCGGGTTCGACTATTATTCCTTGGGTAGTTGGCAATTGGAAAATGAACCCAATACAATCTGATGCCACACAACTCATTCAACAATTTATAACTTTATTGGCGCAGTCCGAAATTGATTCTGAGGCTTGCCATATTGGGGTTGCACCTACCTCTATTGCACTGGATCGTACGCATCAAGCCTTAAATTTAGCATCGCGTCCTATTTATACTGTTGCTCAGGATGTTTCTCGTTTTGCAGGAACAGGTGCTTATACAGGTGAAATTAGTGCTGAACTATTGGTAGACAGCCAGATTCAATATGTATTAATTGGTCATTCTGAACGTCGTGACTTGTTGGGTGATTCAGTTGAAATTTTAAAAGCGAAACTCCACAATTCACTTCAGGCTGGCATGACCGTTGTTTACTGTGTGGGTGAAAGCCTTGAACAGCGTGAGCAAGGTTTGGCAGAACAGGTGGTTTTACAGCAAATCTGTGATATTGCCAGCGTAGTAAGTCCTGAACAATGGTCAACACAAATCGTAATTGCATACGAGCCGATCTGGGCCATTGGTACTGGAAAAACAGCTTCACCGCAAGATGCGCAGACAATGCATGCTAAAATTCGTGAAGGTTTATGCCAGATTACGGAACATGGTGCAAAAATTGCCCTGTTGTATGGCGGTAGTGTTAAACCCGAGAATGCGGTAGAGTTAGCGGCTTGTCCAGACATTAATGGGGCATTGGTCGGTGGTGCTTCGTTAAACGCACAATCATTTTATCAAATTGCTCAAGCATTTGCCCAATCAAAACAATAGGAGTTCAGCATGCATACTTTTGTGCTGGTCGTACACATTATTCTCGCAATTTTGATTATTGCACTGGTGCTGGTTCAGCACGGCAAGGGTGCAGATGCGGGTGCTTCATTTGGTGGTGGCGGTGCTGCAACCGTATTCGGTGCTTCTGGTTCAGGTAACTTCCTGACCCGTTTGACGGCTATCTTTACTGCCCTGTTTTTTATTACCAGTTTAACGTTGGCTGTTTTTGCCAAAAAGCAAACGACAGAGGCTTATAGCTTACAATCTGTACAAACTGCACCTGTTCAGCAACCGACATCGCCTGAAACTTCGCCAACCGCACCAAAAACGAGTGAATAATTAGAATTAACGCTTTCTTTTTATAGTTGAAGCGACTAGAATGCCTCCCACAAGCTGCGGTGGTGGTGGAATTGGTAGACACGCTACCTTGAGGTGGTAGTGCCTTCGGGCGTGGGGGTTCAAGTCCCCCCTTCCGCACCAACTTGATCCAGAAAGAAAGTTGGTGTTGCAGTGATGTTGATGCGGGATGGAGCAGTCTGGTAGCTCGTCGGGCTCATAACCCGAAGGTCGTTGGTTCAAATCCAGCTCCCGCTACCAAGTTTTAAAAGTGTAACTGGTGTGAAAGTGGTATTTTGATCCGTTAGGTTCAAATTTTCATAAAAGCATCAAAGGATGTTAGTTTAAACCTAATATTCTCTACCAATACTAAGTTTTAAAGTGTAGTAATACTCATTAAATTTAGCTGAGTTACATCTTTAAATGACTAAGGGCAACAACTTAGTCAGCAATTATTAAAATTGACTTTTTTTGATAATTGTATATAATGTTTGCACGTTGATGCGGGATGGAGCAGTCTGGTAGCTCGTCGGGCTCATAACCCGAAGGTCGTTGGTTCAAATCCAGCTCCCGCTACCAAGTTTCTAAGAGGGCTCACAAATAGGTGGGCCTTTTTGCACAGTGAGCTATAGTTTTCTGTGTAAAATATAGGGGCGATTTAACGCCCTTTTTTATTGGCTATCGTGTAGCGGTGACACAAGACATAAGCTGTCGTAAAGGTGAAATAGTCATGCTTCACTATAGATTAGTCTGAATTGGCTGTGAGCCGATTGAACCGCGCGAGAATGACGAGAGTAAATGAAGCTATCAAATAAAACTCAAGCACTGCATGATTTAATTGCACCCGCAGTGCAGGCTTGTAATGTTGATCTGTGGGGGATTGAATTTATTCCTCAAGGTAAACGTTCTTTATTGCGTATTTATATCGATAAAAACATCGATGAAAGTGCTGAACCTGTTATCAATGAAGATGGTGAGCTTGAACAGGGGCGTGGTATAGGTGTGCAAGACTGTGTGCTTGTAACGCAACAGGTCGGCGCAATGTTAGATGTGCATGATCCAATTTCTGGTGAATATGCACTGGAAGTATCATCTCCAGGTTGGGATCGTCCTTTTTTTCAACTTGAACAAATGCCTGCTTATATTGGTCAGCAAGTCGCATTACGATTAATTACTGCGGTTGAAAATCGTCGTAAATTCCAGGCAAAATTGCTCAGTGTTGATCTTGAAAATGAAGTTATTCAAGTCGAAGTTGAAGGCAACCATGTGCTTGAAATTGATAGTCATAATATTGATAAAGCAAACTTGATCTATCAGGACTAAATTCATTTAAATTTATAAGAATCTGTAGGTGACTTATGAGCCGTGAAATTCTTACCGTTGTGGAAACGGTTAGTAATGAAAAAGGTGTTAGTCGTGAAGCAATCTTCGAGGCATTAGAACAGGCACTGGTTGCTGCAACGAAGAAGAAATTTTACGAAGGCACAAACTCTGAAGAAGCACAGTTACGCGTTGAAATTGACCGTAAGACTGGTGACTATCGTACTTTTCGTCAGTGGACAGTTGTTGCTGATGAAGACCATGAAATGCCAGCTTGTCAGGATGCGATTTCTGATTTAGATCCTTCACAATGGTCAATTGGTGATATACGCGAACTCGAAGTTGAATCGATTGAGTTTGGTCGTATTGCAGCTCAAATCGCCAAACAAGTAATCGTCCAAAAAATTCGTGAAGCAGAACGTGCTTTAGTGGCGGATGCTTATGAAGCCAAAGTAGGCGAATTGATTTACGGTGAAGTAAAAAAACAAACCAAAGACGGTTTTATCATCGATTTGGGTGATAACGCAGAAGCTTATTTGGCTCGTGAAGAAATGATTCCAAAAGAAATGCTTCGTCCAAAACAACGGATGAATGCGATTCTTTATAGCGTCAACCGTGAAGGTCGTGGTGCGCAATTATTGTTATCACGCGCTAAACCTGAAATGCTGATTGCCTTGATGAAAAAAGAAATTCCTGAAATTTCTGAAGAAATCATCGAAATTAAAGCAGCAGCACGTCAGCCAGGTGTGCGTGCCAAAATTGCAGTAAAAACCAATGATCATCGTATTGACCCAGTCGGTGCATGTATTGGGATGCGTGGTACCCGTATTCAGGCAGTCCAGTCTGAGTTGAACGGTGAGCGTATCGATGTTGTGGTGTGGTCAGATGATCCTGCGCAATATATCGCCAGTGCTTTGGAGCCTGCTGATGTATCAGGCATTGTATTAGATGAAGATGCACGCAGTGCAGATATTATCTTTGCAACCAATGATCAATTGGCTCGTGCGATTGGTTCTCAGGGACAAAATGTACGTCTGGCGTCTGAATTGACGGGTTATAAACTCGACATGATGCTGGAAGATGAATATCGTGCGCGTCAACAAAACGAAGCACAACAGTATCTGGATATGTTTGTAGAACGTCTGGATATTGAAGAAGATTTAGCAATGGCATTGGTTGAAATGGGCTTTACTTCACTTGAAGAAATTGCCTATGTACCAGCTGAAACTTTTGACGAAATTGAACTTGATGCTGATTTGGTCGAGTTATTACAAAGTCGTGCAAAAGAAGCCGCATTAACAGATGCATTAAAACAGCAAGAAAATATTCAGGAACCAAGTGCAGAACTTCTGGAAATGGAAGGAATGACTCAGGAGCTTGCTTATGCCCTTGCAGCGCGTGGTGTGATTACAGTCGATGATTTGGCCGATCAGGCGACCGACGATATCTCTGATATTGAAGGCCTTGGTGACGAAAAAGCGGGTCAGCTCATTATGAAAGCACGCGAATCATGGTTTAACTAAGGAGTAGCGTATGACAGACAAAACGATTCAAGACTTGGCTCAAACAGTTGGTCGTCCTGTCGACAAGCTTCTAGAACAGGTTCGTGAAGCAGGTCTACCACAGCGTAACGCAAATGACACTATTACCACTGAGCAACAAGATACGCTTGTGAACCATTTGAAAAAGGTACACGGCCAAGATGCCAGTGGCGCAGGAAAAATCACGTTGAAACGTAAAACAACCAGTACAGCAAAAGTTGCCAGTACTTCAGGTAAGGCGAAAACCATTAACGTAGAAGTTCGTAAGAAACATACGTTTACCAAGCCAAATCCTGAACAGATTGCGGCTGAAGCCAAAGCACGTGTTGAAGCTGAAGCAAAGGTTCGTGCTGATGAAAAAGTAAACCAGCAAGCGGCTCCGCAACTTCGTGAAAAAGCTGAAAATAAAGCACAAGCAACATTAGATGCAATGCGCGCTGCTCAGAAGAAAGAAACAGTGAAAGCTGAGACTTCGACTACAGAAGTTGTGGTTAAGCGTCGTTCAACTAATAAGCCGATTAAGCCGATTGTTGTAAAACCGACTGAAACGGCTGAACAGAAAAAGGCACGTGAAGCTGAATCTGCGAAGTTGAAAGCAACTGAAGAAGCCGTTCGTCGTAAAGCAGCTGAAGAAGCGCAACAGCGTACACTTGAGCAAATGCGTCAAATGGCATCGAAATATTCAAATGACGATACGGGTGCGACCATTCGTGTGATTGATGATTCTCCATTGGCTGCTGGTCTTGTAGGACAGGCTTATGAAGATTCCTTTAATCAGGAAGACCGTGAAATCAAACGTGGTGGTGCAACCACCAACCCACGTGCGGGTAAAAAAGGCGGTCGTGGTGGTGATGCACAAGCTGAACAGAGCTTTAGCAAAAGCCATCATAAACGTGGTTTAAAAACCAGTCAGGCGAATAAACACGGTTTTGAAAAACCTGTTAAGAAGCAAATTTATGATGTTGAGATCGGTGAGAAAATCATTGTTGCCGATTTAGCACAAAAAATGGCGATTAAAGTTCGTGAAGTTATTAAAACACTCATGAAAATGGGTGAATTGGTTACTCAGAATCAGGCAATTGATCAAGATACAGCGGTACTTGTCGTAGAAGAGTTAGGCCACAATCCAGTTTTAGTTTCTGATACGCAAGCTGAAGATAATTTACTTGTTGCTGCTGAAGAAGCACGTGGTGAGCAAACGACTCGTCCTCCAGTTGTTACGATCATGGGTCACGTCGATCATGGTAAAACTTCATTGCTAGATCGTATCCGTCGTTCTAAAGTGGCGGCTGGTGAAGCTGGTGGTATTACCCAGCATATTGGTGCGTATCACGTTGAAACTGATAAGGGAATTATTACTTTCCTTGATACTCCGGGACATGCGGCATTTACTGCAATGCGTTCACGTGGTGCTAAAGCAACGGATATCGTTGTCTTGGTTGTTGCTGCTGATGATGGTGTGATGCCACAAACGGCAGAGGCCATTGATCATGCGCGTGCAGCGGGTACACCGATTATTGTTGCTATTAACAAGATGGATAAAGAATCAGCTGATCCAGATCGTGTCTTGAATGAACTAACCACGAAACAGATTGTTCCTGAACAATGGGGCGGTGATGTGCCAGTTGCAATGGTTTCAGCACATTCTGGACAGGGGATTGATGAATTACTTGACCTAATCTTGATCCAAGCTGAATTGATGGAACTCAAAGCATCAAGTGAAGGTGCTGCTCAGGGCGTCGTGATTGAAGCGCGTGTTGATAAAGGTCGTGGTGCAGTCACTTCGATTCTGGTACAAAATGGTACGCTGAATATTGGTGATCTTGTGCTGGCAGGTTCTTCTTATGGTCGTGTACGTGCCATGTCTGATGAAAATGGCCAACCTATTAAATCGGCAGGTCCATCAATTCCTGTCGAAATTTTAGGTTTACCCGATGCGCCAATGGCAGGTGACGAAGTTCTTGTTGTAAATGACGAGAAAAAAGCACGTGAAGTGGCTGATGCGCGTGCGGATCGTGAGCGTCAAAAACGTATTGATCGTCAAAGTGCAATGCGTCTTGAAAATATCATGGCCTCTATGGGCAAAAAAGATGTACCAGCAGTGAATGTCATCTTAAAAGCAGACGTTCGTGGTACTTTGGAAGCCTTAACTGTGGCTTTAGATGAGCTTTCAACTGATGAAGTTAAAGTACGTGTGATTAGTTCAGGTGTAGGTGCAATCACTGAATCTGACGTTACCCTTGCAGAATCTTCAGAAGCTGTATTGCTCGGATTTAACGTCCGTGCTGATACTACTGCTCGTCAAAAGAGCGATCAAGATGGTATCGACATTCGTTACTATAGCATCATCTATGAATTGATTGATGATGTGAAGAATGCTATGAGCGGTAAGCTTGCGCCTGAACATCGTGAAACGATTCTGGGTGTGGCTCAGGTTCGTGAAGTATTCCGTTCAAGCAAGTTCGGCGCTGCTGCGGGCTGTATGGTGATGGAAGGTGTAATTCACCGTAATAAACCAATTCGTGTCCTTCGTGATGATGTCGTGGTATTCCAAGGTGAGCTTGAATCATTACGTCGTTATAAAGATGTGGTCGATGAAGTTCGCGCAGGTATGGAATGTGGTCTAGCGGTGAAAGGTTATAATGACATCAAACCACTCGATAAGATCGAAGTGTATGATGTACAAATGGTGAAACGGAGTCTTTAATGGCGGGTGGACAACGCTTGAAACGCATGGCGGATTCAGTACAACGTGAGTTGTCTGAGCTAATCCGTCAGGAGTTAAAAGATCCACGTCTGGGTGGTCTAGTGACCATCTCAGGTGTTAAGGTGAGTCCAGATTTGGGATATGCAGACGTTTATGTCACAGTGATGGGACGTGAACTGGCAGATGACCAAAATGAAATCGCTCATCAGGAAACTTTAGATATTTTAAATAAAGCTTCTGGATTTTTGCGTCAGGAATTGAGTCGTCGTATCAAAACACGTGTAACCCCACGCTTGCGTTTTCATTATGACAAAACAAATGCTTATGGCAATTACATGTTTGGTCTGATTGAAAAAGCAGTACAGGACTTACCTGAACATAAAAAAGAAGATGATTCTGAATAAATAAAAATGCCACCTTCGGGTGGCATTTTTATTTTATGTTTTATGCAGATTTTCTGTTGCCGCCATGCACGCTAAAGAATTTAGCTCCAGACATTTTTTGCCCTACAGCTCTTTCATATGCTTCCCTTACTTCGTTTGGCTGTCCTGCTTGTCCAATAAAATCATTTAGATAAGGGCCAAGTAGGGGGTGAGTAGCCAGTTTTTCACGAGGTAGACCTTCTTTCAGCTCTTTACTACAAGCAGAAGGTAAATACACATTTTTATTCTTTTCTATATCAAAGATCAAAGCCTTAGGCACGAAATCAGGATTATTTTTAAGCTCATCTAGCTCCTTAAAAAAGCGTTTACGTAGCATAATTATCCCACGATCGCTTTGACCTAAAAACTCACGTTCACGATTGGTGATTCGACCTTGACCCACCCATACCGCAAAATCTTGATTAGCGACATGTGTGGTAATCCATTTACCATTTTCGTCATATAGTGGCCCATACCAAGAGGGAATTTTTTCTTGAATATAAGGCTCTTGTTCGGTGGGAACTCTACTAAATACCCAGAGCACACTTAAAGTATTATAGTCATCAATCGGCACACGCCATTCAAAATGATGACCCAGATAAAAACCATTTGGCCATAGGGTCACCCGACCTTCGGTCCACATTGGATTATCTTCACTTTCACCCTCCCTTAGACGTTTATAAGTGAAACCATACTCAAATTCTTCAAATTTGGTTTTAAGATGAGTGGGAACATACGGCTCATCTAAATTTGATTGTCGTATTGTCCAGTTATTATGCGTCCATTCAAAATGAATCGGATCGATGGAATTTTCCTGACATTGAAACCAATTGCATGGTAATTCGGCAAAAATAGCCTGTGCAAAACCATTTTTATAATTGAATAAATCCCAATCGGGAAGTTCTGGTGCTGGATCTTGGCCCATATATGCCCATAATAAGCCCGCCTTAGCTTGCACCTTATAAGCAACAATTTTGGTCATTTTACACATGCGAGCGCTCGGATCACACACCTGCTCATAAGGTTGATGAATGCATTCGCCTGCGGGATTGAACTGCCATCCATGATAACTACAACGGATACCTGTTTGTTCAACATAACCATAAGACATATCAGCACTACGGTGAGGACAATGGCGTTCAATAAGGCCATAATTTCCACTTAAATCTTTATAAAGAACTAAGTCTTCACCCAGTATGCGTATGGGTTTAATTGCTTGAGTTTCAAATTCTGATTCTCCTGCGATAGGGTGCCAATATCTTCGCAAATATTGTCCCATTTCACTATCTGGTCCTACCCTTGTTAACCGATCATTTTTTTCCTGAGTCAGCATGTTGTTGCTCCACATCCTTTTAAAAATTTTAATAAATCGTTTGTTTTGCTAGTGAAACATATATTTGTATATTAAATATAGATAACATATTTTTTTAAAATAGTCTAAAAATTTTTAGATGAAAAATAATTTTTTTATTCCTCAAAAAATGATGAACTTTTATAGTGCATTATTGATTTTGGGTCTGTTTTAAAAATTTCATCATTTGCTTAATGTAATTACGTTTAATAATTTTAGTTATTTTAAATACATGATAATTAAAGCAATAAATTTTATGATAAAAAATGGTGCATTCAAATTGAGTAAAAATACTTTAATTGTTTAATTTGAGAGCATTGCAATAAGAGTGTTTTTTAATCGTTGACAAGTTTAAAAAAAAAGCGTTATAAGATCAAATTGTGTTTTGAATGAAAATTTATGTTTTATATATAAAACTTTTAATGATTATTTAAAATTATGTAGAAGCATGTCGTGTATCTGTTTGAATTTAGGGTACGGGATAAGCAATAGACGATTATTGATGAGCTTTCGCATGGCTCATTAATTTTCCAGAACAAAAAAATTTTGAAAAAGACAGCCAAATAATCGGATTACATTTCTGGTTTAGCCATCAATGATCAAAATAAAAACAGTCATTTTATCAAAAGAAGATATAGGACCTGTTTTTACAAGACTAAAGATCGGATTAACAGTTTAACCAAAAAATAAAACGATTTTTGATCTGCACATATCTGGATAGAAAAGGGGAAGAATACAGTGAGACGAAAGGTCGTAATTTGCTCAATATTAGCCTGTAGTTATGCTAATGCTGATCATTTTTTTAATGATTCAAAAAATAGTTTATGGACACGTAATTATTATTACGATCGCAATTATACGGAAATCTCAAATACGCCTGCGCTCAAGGAATGGGCCCAGGGGTTTATTTATAGTTTTGAGTCTGGTTATACCGATACACCTGTAGCGCTAGGACTAGATATTCAGGCAGCAGCAGGGTTTAAATTACATGCGGATCGGGAGCAGACTGGAGCAGGTCTGTTGCCTATTGATAAGACTACACGTGAAGCTGCAGATAGTTATGGGGAAATTGGTTGGACAATTAAAGCAAAATATCAACAAACGGAGATGAAAGCAGGAACATTAATGCCTTTTACTCCCGTAATTTTTTCCTCGAGAGCCCGACTTCTGCCACAGACATTTAGAGGGGTGGAATTTAAATCCAAAGATTTGGAAAAAACAAATTTGACACTAGGATACGTTGATAAAGTAAATCAGCGTGATTCCACTAACTTTGAAAATATTCGTATTTCAACGGTCAATGGCAAGTTTAAAGCCGCCGAAACCGACAGCGTTTATTATGGCGGTTTTCAATATCTATTTGATAAACATAATTCCGCCGGATTTTATTCCATAAAACTAGATGATATTTATCAACAACATGTATTCCTTTCTAACAGTGTTATCGCTTTGAATGAGAGCTTATCTTTAATTCCTGATCTTAAATTTTATATTAATCGTGCAGATGGAAAAAAACTCGCTGGAGAAGTTGATAACGAATTGATTGCTGCCAATTTTAGTTTTAAACACGATGTTCATACTTTTTCTGTGGGTTTCTTAAAAAGTTATGGGGATACCGCATTTCCCTACATTGCAGGTGGAGAGGTTTTGTTTTTTCTGGATGGTTTAAGTACGGATTTTCTAAACCCAAGAGAAGATGTCTATAGCATTCGCTATGATTATGATTTTAAGAATTATATTCCAGGTCTCAAAGGCATGGTGCGGTATAGCCAGGGAGATCATATTTATTTGCCAACATTAGGAGGAACTAATTTAAAAGAAAAAGAAACTGCTTTCGACATTCAATATAACGTACCCGAAGGGCGATTAAAAGGTTTAGCCATCAGAGCACGTTATGCCTTTTATGACAACGATTTTTCATCAGCAGCAGCATTTAAACCAGATAAAGAGTTACGTTTGGGAATTGATTACACATGGAATTTTTAATCAGGGAAGAAATATCATGAATATGGCAATATCAGAGATCGAAACAAAGAAAAAACTCAATATCACAATTCTTTTGTGTTTTTTTATTGCAGTCATTGAGGGGATGGATATTCAGGCAGTTGGTGTGGTAGCAACCTCTCTTAAAGAAGTATTTGGACTGGACAAGTCTCAACTAGGCTTAGTATTTAGTGCAGGTATTTTGGGGCTATTACCAGGTGCCGTACTAGGTGGCTATTATGCAGATAAAATTGGTCGTAAAAAGGTACTGATTTTATCAGTATTGCTTTTTTCGCTATTTACTATTTGTATGGTATTGGTTCAAAGTTATTACAGCTTATTGTTAGTGCGCTTTTTAGCAGGCTTGGGTTTCGGGGCAGCTTTACCTAATTTAATTACTTTAGCATCTGAGTCAGTAATTCCAAAAAATAGAGGGAAAGCTGTCGGGCTAATGTACTGCGGAATGCCGATAGGCGCTGCATTGGTCGCACTCTGGGTCGCTTATGACTTTAGTGAAAACTGGAAAACGATTTTTTATATTGGGGGTATTGTTCCTTTATTGCTGATTCCAGTTTTGGTTAAATTTTTACCTGAATCTAAAGACTTTATGGGCGTAAAAACAGAAAAACTAGAACATACCACTATGTTAAATGCACTGTTTAGAAAGAATATGAGATATAAAACCATATTGTTTTGGGTCGGTAATTTTTTTACAACCATGGTGCAATATATTATGTTGAGTTGGCTCCCTTCACTTTTTGTTGAATTAGGTTTTAGCAAACAAGAAGGAAGCAAAGCCCAGCTTTTTTTTCTCATTGGAGCCACTATAGGGACAATTTTGCTCTCTTATTTAATCGATCGCTGGAATAAATCTTTTGTTATATTAATGATGTATGCGGGTATTTTGACCGGTTTATTCCTACTCAGTATTTCGATTCAACTAAAAATGATGTATATGGCGGCCGCATTTACAGGAATTTTTATGATTGGTGGTATCGGGGTGATGTATGCTTTTGGAAGTTTTGTTTATCCGACTGAATCGCGTGGACAGGGGGTAGGTGCTGCATCTTCAATAGGACGGTTAGGTGCTATTGTTGGTCCAATGATAGTGGGGCAATTACTATTTCTAGGCAGTGGCACCTCCATGATCTTTTTGGCAGCAATTCCATGTATTGTCAGTGCAGCAATCTGTATGTTTATTCTGTCTAAAAAATTGCAGCGCGTTTGATTTTGAAGATTAGGATAAATTTGAGGTTAGATTGAAAGACTGCCAGCCTTGGAATATTAAGTGCAGTTTTGAGTTGCCAAATATAAAAAATAATATGAGAAATATCCTGTTATAAAAGTTGTTTGTTTCATCTATGATGAATGGATATTACATCTGCATTTTATAGAAAAGAAGCTTGGATTGCTGAAAACAATTTAAGCTTCTTTTCTTTTATATTTCACTCTTTGGGAGTTTTTGAATGAGAGTCAGAAGTGGAATTCCTTCGACGATTTAAAAAAGAATAACGATCCCACGGTAATGGACGATTCAGGGTTTCAGGAACCTCGCCACTTAAAGAGCGTAAGCGCAGATGCAAGGCTGCTTGTGCCATTAAATTTGCTGAAACAGGTGCCGTAATAAAAGCCAGTAATGTGATTAAAAGTTCTGAGAAACCAAAACGACCATGAAAAGCTGAGTAGACAATGGATGCTAACAAAAAACTACCTAAACCGAGTGTACTGGATTTGGTGGGTGCATGGAGGCGCATGAACAAGTCGGGTAGGCGAATCATGCCAATTCCACCGACCAGCATAAAAAAAGCACCGACTAACAGAAAGAATGACACCAGAATTTCCATAAATAGTTGCATGATGCCTCTCCTAATCGATCACATGACCCGTAGTAAAATAACGTGCCAGCGCTGCTGTAGATACGAAACCCAACATAGCAATTAAAAGTGCTCCTTCAAATAGATTGGTACTGGTCCAGTAAATGCCTAAAACCACGACTAAGCAGGTGGCATTGAGAAATAACGTGTCTAAAGCGAGTAGTCGATCCACTATTGAAGGGCCAATCACTAGGCGAATCAGGCACAGAAACATGGAAATAGTAATTGCGATCATACAAATGCCCAACGCATAGGGTAATATAATCATGCCTGTCCTCCTTCACCTGCTTTGACATCAAAAATAGCCATTAGTGGCGCTTCATAACGCGATTTAATTTCTTGAATATCCAGTTCTTCATTATCTGTACTAAGTGAATGCACCAGAATATCACCACGTTCCTGATCTATGCCCGCAGATACCGTGCCGGGTGTAGTTGTAATAATCATCGCCAAAATACTGTTGACCTGTTCATGCTGAGTTTCCAAAGGCACACGATACCATTTGGGATGCAACCGATCTGTAGGCCCTAGTACCAATTTTGCGACACGGATATTTGAAATAACAATGTCCCAGAGCACCACAAAGAACAGATGAACTGCGTGTTTCCAATGAATATGGGGAGTGCGGGTAATAAAGGGTTGCACTAGACGTGGAATCAAAATAGCCAGAATAATGGCGATTAGAATGTTATCAGCTGAAACACTATGTGCTAGCATCACCCAGCTCAAACCAACGATGACCGAAACAAATGGATGAGGGAACCAGCGTTCCAGAAAAGGACTCTTTTTTTCCATTTTAAGGCTCCATCGGTTTGAGTTGGCTTTCATTTGGCACGATGTCCTGATCGAGTTGTTCCTGCTCAATTTGACGTTTTTTATATTCTGAAATATGTTCACCTTCAAGCGTATCATCAGAAATGACATCTGGAATAAAATGAGCATATGGATCGACAGTTTCACCGCCATATTTGGTTTCAGGAATATAGCTTGGATTGTAAGGTTGTACGCTGATTACTTCACCGAAACGATCCTTGCTTAAAATGGAATTTGTATAAAGTGCATGATCCTGAATCTGGGTGACTGTACTTAAAGCATATGAATAAATTGCAGGCGCACAAACAACATACATGATTAAACCCGTTAAAAGAGTATAAATCGTCAAATCATTTCGTGCAGGGGCAGCATCAGGTAAATCTTGATATGCAGCAAAAGCAGGTTCCTCCATATTTTCTTCAGGTGCAGTTGAGCGCCAGAACAAAACAAAACCCACCCGTGTTAAAGCAATAATACTTAACAAACTAACGATCAGCACAATTGCAATAATTAATGCCTGATAAGGTTGATTGTGTGTTGCCTGTAAAATAAAAACCTTGCCCAAAAAGCCACTAAATGGAGGTAGACCTGCCATCATCATAGCAATGAGGAAATAAATCAAAGCTACAATTTTGCCTTGCTTCATTCTTGGGGCTACTTTGAGATGATCCTTGAAACTGCCACGTTGTGAAGTAATCCAGCCACAGAGTAAGTAAAATGCAGCGGCGATCAGAGTACTATGTACTAAATAATATAAAGCTGCTGCCCATGCTTGAGTATTGAATAGGGAAATCGCAATTAAAATTGTACCGATGGAAGATAGCATCATGAAGCCGACAAAACGGCGTAAACGATCCGCACCAATTGCACCAATGACTCCATATAACGAAGTCACTAAACCAATTGGCAATAACCAATATTTCAAAATATTCTGTGCAAATACATCATCAAATACTGTTCCATTGACCCTTAAAATCGCATAAATACCCACTTTAGTCATAATGGTGAAAATTGCAGCAACAGGAGTAGTGGCAACAGCATAGGTCTTTGGTAACCATAGACCAACAGGCAAGATAGCCGCTTTAATTCCAAAAACCACAAATAGCAACAATCCACCTGCAATGGCTAATTTGTGTTGATCGGGTTCAAGAGTAGGAACAAGACGCGATACATCAGCCATATTCAAACTGCCAACGCTGCCATAAATCATCCCTAGGCCGATCAAAAAGATCGCGGAAGCTAACAGATTGATGGTGACATAATGAATGCCTAGCTGAAAACGTGCTTTGCCTTGGGTATGCAACAGCAACACGTACGATGCCATCAGCATGACTTCAAAAAATACGAATAGGTTAAATAAATCGCCTGTTAAAAAAGCCCCGCTAATTCCCATGAGTAGAAAGTGAAACATGGCATGGAAATAACGCCCTCGAGTATCCCATTCTTTACTCGCAAACCAGAGTACAGGCACTGCAAGTACATAAGTCAATAACAGCATAAAAGCGGAAAGTTGATCCAAGACTAATACAATGCCAAAAGGTGCGGACCATTCACCGAGTTGATAAACTGTAATCTGACCGGTATGTGCAATAGTGAAATAACTGACAGCTGTAGCAAGTCCGAGCAAAACGGAAATGAGGCTAAGTGCTCTACGCCACGGTTGGCGACGGTCAGTTTCTAAAGCACCAGAACCCGGATTTCCTAAAATAACTAAAATAAAGGCAGTAAATGCAGGAATGAGAATGCTGAAAATAGGTGCGTGCATGTGCCAGAAATTGATAAAATCGAACATCAAGGCTCATCCTCACGCGGGTCATAGTTTAAGGCGGGGTCTTCTTTAGAGTCGACATGATCTGTACCTGATTCGTAACGGCTACGAATGGCAAGTTGTACGATAAACGCAGTCGTAGCAAAACCAATTACGATGGCTGTTAAAACTAAGGCTTGTGGTAAAGGGTCTGTGGCTTTAACTGTTTCTGCTAAAATAGCAGGAGCATTTATTTGAATACGTCCCATGGCAAATAAAAATAGATTTACTGCATAGCCAATCATTGCTAGTCCAAGCACGACAGGAAAAGTTCTGGCACGTAGAATCAAATAAATACCTGAAGCGACCAGTAAGCCAATCGCTGAAGCAAGTAAAAATTCCAGGCTAATCATGACGAATCTCCTTCACGTGGAACAGGACCAGACATAGTCGAATGACGCGAATCACCCAGTACCGAAATTAACAGCATGGTCGCACCGACAACAGTCACATAGACTCCCACATCAAACAGGGCAGCAGAGGCAAGATGTGATTTTCCAATGACGGGAAGGTCAACATAAATATGCGCACTGGTTAAGAAAGGCCGTGACCAATACCAAGCAGCCATTCCTGAAATACCAGCAATCAATAAGCCGATACCGATCCAGAGTTCATATAATCGACCAGATTTTGCTTTTAACATTTGCTCCGCACGGTCTTGACCTTGCGCAATGTACTGAATGATCAAAGCCATTGAAGTCACGAGACCTGCAATAAAGCCACCACCCGGATAATTATGTCCTCTCAGGAAAATATATAGACTTACTACTAAAGCAATGGGTAAGACCCATGATGCCGTGGTACGTAACATCAGCGGTGATGGATTGAAACGAAAGGTTAAACCTTGGGTCACACTCGTGCCATGAATCCGCATTCCATCCATTAGACACAACGCACCAATTGCAGCAATGCCCAATACTGTGATTTCGCCAAAGGTATCAAAACCACGAAAATCAACCAGAATCACATTGACGACATTTGAACCCCCGCCCAAAGGCAAAGATTGCTGCATAAAGAACCAAGACAATGAGTTATGATCGCGGGTCAATATTAACCATGCAATCCAGCCAATACCCAAACCGCCAATGATAGCAATCATGGCATCACGCCAACGTCTTGAGCGTTTGGATTCATAAGGGGTTAATTGGGGTAGTAACGACAAACTCATCAAGAGTAAAACAGTGGTCACAACATCGACTGTAATTTGAGTCAGCGCTAGATCAGGGGCAGAGAATCCAATAAAAATCATGGTGACGACTAAGCCAATCGCGCCACTAATCAATACTGCCTTAATCCGTTCATGGTGAAACCAGAGCATCATCCAGCAAGCACAAAACAAAATTAGCCATAATACGATGGCAATCATGGGTGCATGGGTTAGTTCGCGAGATCCAGTATTCAAGCCCTGATTAAATAAAGGCACTACTACAATTGCTGCACTAAAGATGACGATGAGAAAAAGATAAAGTTGTAATGAACCTGTTTCTGTACGACGTTTAATGCTCCGACTACCCAGCAGTAAATATTTTAAAAATTTATCAAATAAAATTTTGCCCTGAAGATTTCCCAGATAAGGATCAAGATCAATACGGCGAATACGTCCATTTTTTGCTAATGCAAAGTAAAAGAGTGCACCACCTATTAATGCAATAATACTCATGATCAGTGGCAAATTGACACCATGCCAGATCGCAAGATGTACGCCCACAAACTCAGGCATGGCCAAACTGGCACGTGTTGCACTATTAACAATATTTTCGACCAGTAAAGCAGGAATAATTCCTACTAAAATACAGAGTATCGCCAACAGGGTCGCAGGTAAGCGCATGCCCAAAGTGGGTTCATGTGCATTTTTGTTTGGGACTTTGTCACCCACAACACCATCAAAAAATACGCCATGCACCATACGAATCGAATAACTGACTGCAAAAATTCCAGCGAGTGTTGCCACAATTACAGAGAAGATTAAAACTCCGCCATTTAAACTGCTCACTAGCTCAGTAAAAAACATTTCTTTGGAAATAAAACCATTCGTTAATGGCACACCTGCCATAGATGCAGCCGTAATCATGGTCAGGGTGGCAGTAAAAGGCAGCAGTTGCCAGATGCCGCTCAGCTTGCGTAGATCGCGAGTACCCGTTTCATGATCGACAATTCCTGCAATCATAAACAAGGCGGCTTTAAAGGTGGCATGATTAATAATGTGAAAAATTGCTGCGGCAACAGCCAACGGTGAACCAATTCCCAATAAACAAACAATTAACCCCAGATGACTAATCGTGGAGTAAGCCAACAAGCCTTTTAAATCTTCTTTAAAAATGGCAAAAAAAGCCGCCATACATAAAGTAAATAAACCGACGAAAGTGACGATATTGTGATAAAGCGCTGCTCCAACGAAAATAGGGGCTAGACGTGCCAGTAAAAAAATCCCAGCTTTGACCATAGTTGCTGAATGTAAATAAGCAGATACAGGCGTCGGCGCTGCCATAGCATTTGGCAACCAAAAATGAAAAGGGAATTGGGCACTTTTGGTAAATGCACCTAATAATATAAGTAGTAGAGCAGGAACAAATAAAGCATGGGACTGAATAGTATCTTTCATGTTGACTAGCTGATCAATCTGATAGGTACCCGTCATTTGTCCAATGAGAATAAAACCACCCAGCATGGCTAAGCCACCCATGCCTGTAATCGTCAGCGCCATACGTGAACCACGTTGTGCAGCTTCGTAATGACTCCAGTAACCAACCAATAGAAAAGATGAAATACTGGTCAGTTCCCAAAATACAAGTAATAAGATTAAATTATTTGAGAGAGAAATTCCGAGCATGGCAGTCATGAAAACCATGAGCAGCATGTAAAGCTTGGCTAGTGAGTTGCGAGGACTTAAGTAATAATAAGCATAAATATAAATGAGTGTGCCAATGCCTGTAATTAGGAGGCTAAACACAAGTCCAAGCGCATCCAGACGAAAGCTGAGATTAAGTCCAAGCTGTGGTAGCCAGTCCCAGCTTTGTTGAATAGCTGCACCAGCAAAAATCTGTTTTGCCTCAGTCAGCAATAACCCAAAACTGGTTAAGCTGACTGCTATAGCCCCTAAAGCCGTTGCTTCCCGCGAAAAACGCTGTAGCAATGCGACAAGGGGGGTGCCTAATATTAACGGTAGCAAGATAATAATCGGTAGCACACTCGTATCCATGTCGTGATTTAGGTCGAAACCTAAGCGTGAATCTTATTTTCAGGATGTACAGGAAATCAAAGAGAATTCCAAAGTATTTGACAGCCTGAAACCATAAATGTGGGTCAAAAGAAAAAACAAGTTGTGTTGCGCAACTGGTAAGAAACAAAAAATAAGTGCAAAAAAAGTATACAGCAGGAAAGAGCAATCTACTTACTTTTTTTACACTAAAAAAACAAAATATCAATCACTTAAGCTCTAAAGAAAAGCGACAAAGCTAGGTTAAATGTGATAGTTATTTCCAATCATAACATGAAAAATGATTTGATGTCTAAATTGTGGAATGACTTATTTTTCAGACAGTCTTGACTCATCCAACGGTTTGGTATTGGACTGTAAATGTTGCAGGATTTGCTCTTTTTGTGTATTGCTTAAATGCTCGAGTAGTTGAAGCACTTGATCAAAATCAGTTTCCACAAGAGCGGATGGACTCAAATCATTTAAGTCTGGTGCTGTGGATGGGTTAAATAGATTTTGATAAACAGTTTCATAAATATGATGAGAGCTTTCAAGCTCTAAAGTGGAAATCTGTTTATTGGATAAACTTAAGCATTGATAATCGACCCCATGTTCAAGCAATTCTTCACGATTTCCTGTCACGATCAGTTGAAGACGCGGAAAAGCCTGATGTAAACGTTCCAAAATTTCACGACACAAGATATGGTCAAGTTGGGCATCGATATGATCAATTAATACAATTCCGTCACCTTCAAGACAAGGATAGAGACTTAGAGGGTTGAGCAAACATAAACGACGTACAATATCTCCCACCAAGGCAATCCACGTTTTGATTGAATTTGATAATTGCTGATAAGCCAGACTTTGCCCCTGATAAGTGACCATGAGTTGTAGTTTGGGCTGATATTGTAGATAAATATCAGTAATATCAGGAAATACCACATTTAAGCTGGTTTTTAATGCCTGCAAATTGGGTGAGTTCAGTTGGGCATGGGTTTGAAAAATTTCTTGTTCCAGATTTTGTAAACTTTCGGCATTAAACTTACCGAGAATATGTTGCAGTAGTTGTGCACTTTGGGCATTTTCAATATCACTGATTTCACGAAACCATTCAAAAAAACGAGCAAAGGTGGTAAATGGAATAGCAGCGACATCGTAAGCTGAAGACGGTTGAAAGACTGCAGGAATATTTTTACTGAGTAAATTTACTTCATTAATAAAGCGGTCGGCAGGATAATAAGCAATACATGGTAAGCCTTGCAATGGATCTTGCTTAATGGCTTTTTGATATAAGGCCGTTAACTCTTCAAGTTGCTGAGTTTCAGTCTGACTTATACCGACCCCTTGGCTATTTAAGGTTTTATATAGCTTCCATGTACACACTGAATTATCATTTTGCTGTGACTGGCTGCCTTCTGCAAGCTGACCGATTTCACTTGGAATCCTGATTTGAATGTCAATTCGGGATTGGATTCGTGAGTTTAAAATATCTTGATCGAGCATAACCACGCCCGCAGTACGATTGTCTTTCAAACGCGCTGGAAACCAGCTTAACGCTTGGTAGATATGTTTAAGCAGTGTCGTTTTACCGGTTGCCTGTTCACCTAAAATAAGCGTGATGGGTTTGTTAGAGTAATGAAACTGAACCTGCAAATGACTAAACAAGCTTGTATGTTTTAGATGAATGGATTCAAGTTTCATAGGCCCACCAGAATTGGAACGCAATGTTTTTAAACCGCCGCGGATTTGCGTAAACTTTGCGGGGCTTGCAGTTTAAGCTGTTGTACAAGATCATAAATGTGATGAATATTTAAGCTTACTTTAGCACGTGTACAGGCAACGTAAAGTAATCTAAGTTCCTCGTCACTGATTTTATGCTCAAGCCCATTGATTTTAAACTGATAATCATCTTCCAGATGTACCCGATCCCATTCCAGACCTTTAGCTTTATGGGCGGTTGAAATGACATAATCCGCCTGTTCTATTGGAGTGATCTTCGCTAATGCGCGTTTTAACGGATCAGTTCCATGATCATCCACTAGTTTGACTAAGGGCTTAATATCACTTCCATCATTGGTTTCACAATATTCATGCACATCATGCCATGAATTAAACCATGCCAGTTCAGGAACATCGGTGACACGCTTGCCTTGTTTTAATAAACTGGCTGCATCAACAAAACGATTTAATTTATTGTGATCGGCTTGCAAACTAACTTTATCGCCATGAACTAAACCAGCCAATAATAATTCCATGGCACGGGCGTTGGTACGACAAAGAATTGCATCACGCTGTTTGGTATGGGGTTTGTTGACCACTTTTGAGCTGAGATTTGGATTGCCCAACAATGGTACTGTTTCATCCAGTCCGCTTAATAAATAGTTGGCGACATCAGCAATTTGCTCCCCAAACCGAAATGAGGTGGTTAAGCGTGATTCGGGTAAGGGCAATTGCTGCATAGCATTGACAGCACCACGCCATGCATAAATTTGTTGATGTGCATCACCAACATAAATTACTTGTGTACTACGTTGTTTGAGTAAAATTCCCAACATAAGTGGATCGGCATCCTGTGCTTCATCAAACAGAACATAATCGGCGGGAATATTCGGTTCAGACAGTGCCCATAATTTCAGGTAAATATCATGTCCAATTCCGGCCTGATGATTCTGATCAATCGATTCCAGCCAACGTCGTTCAACTGCGGGGTAAAGATGCTTTTGCAGTTGATCCATATCGTCAGGATGT
The DNA here is from genome assembly GCF_016624945.1 of Acinetobacter sp. S54. GTDB lineage: Bacteria > Pseudomonadota > Gammaproteobacteria > Pseudomonadales > Moraxellaceae > Acinetobacter. The sequence goes on from NZ_JACVUI010000001.1 coordinate 371,414, forward strand.
AGCCAGCTTGGGGCTTGTATATGTCGTGGTGCAGGATATTGCGAACTGGTCGAGCAAAAATAACTCACAGCATTTGCGACCAAGCTAGCCAGACGACTTGGCATCAGCACATATTTTTCATAGCGCCCTCCCATCATACGGCGCAAGGTAATCGGTTCTAGTCGATAATCTTTCGCCATAAAGCTTGGACTTAAGCGGGGTAAACGTAATTTATCAGTAACGCCACGCGGTACACTACGAAATGCAAGAGAATGAAAGGTTCGACAGTCAACGTTACGATGAAACTTTTGTTGTGCTTCGCTGGCGATGGCTTTGTTAAACGCTAGATACATACCGCGCCGTTGTGGCATGGCATCGCTAATCAGTTGTAACGTCGTGGTTTTACCTGTGCCTGCATACGCGATAACTTTAAATGATTCACCTAACCGTGCATTATCGATAGCTGTGGCTTGTTCATACGTCGCTTTAGGTTTTTCAGAGCTAGACACAGGCAATATTTATCCTTGATTACGATTGGCTTTTTCAACCAGACCAGAAAGTCCCTGACGTCGTGCCAGTTCATCCAGTACTAGTTTTGGATCAAGATCAAAATGACCGAGCATGACGATACTATGGAACCACAAATCGGCAGTTTCATAGATCAGATCATTTAAGTGTTCCTGAGTCGGTTGAATAGCGTAATCTTTGGCCGCAATTATCGTTTCAACACTTTCTTCGCCGACTTTTTCCAGAATTTTATTCAAACCCTTTTTATATAGGCTAGCTACATAAGAACTATCCGCAGCCGCTTGTTTGCGTTGTTGCATCAATTGTCCTAGATAAGCCAGAACATCGACATGTTCTTGTGATGTCATATGTTCATGCGCTTCGGTTTTTGCAGAAGCACCATAGATCGCAGTTGGATCTTTTAGTTGTACATCTACTATTTCCCAACCTTGTGGGCTAAGCTTGCGATAAAAACAAGATTCTCTGCCTGTATGACAAGCAATTCCACCGTGCTGTTCTACTTGCAACACGATCACATCACCATCACAGTCAAGACGAATTTCATACACGGTTTGGAAATGACCTGATTCTTCGCCTTTGTGCCAGAGCTTTTGACGTGAACGTGAGAAATATACGGCCTGTTGTTTTTCTGCGGTCAAGGCGAGCGATTCACGATTCATCCATGCGACCATCAGCACTCGACCAGTTTGATGATGTTGTGCGATGGCAGGGATCAAACCTTGTTCGTTAAATTTTACTTCATCGAGCCATTGCACATTGTTCATAACATCTCACCAAAATTATGGATTAAATAAGTTCATTTGCGGTTATTCATCGCACCCTATAGTGTACGGCATCTGTTCATCGTTTCGGAAAAAAACTCATCTTTTTTGTGTTTTCAACTGATGAATCTTAACCGTATTTAGCTTAAATTTTGACTCAAAATAGCAGCCTGATGTCGAGTTTTGGCAATCTCGGCATAGTTCATGTGTCGTAGTGGTGCTGTTTTTAAGCCAGAAATAGTCAGTGCCATTTGTTTACGCAAATAAGGAATTTGGTACATCCAATAAAAACTAAAATCTCGGAATGGGCCTGCCCAAGTGGAGTCAGATTGATAGAGCGGCGTCAACAGTCGACTTAATAATTGATAAAACTGAGTGGATGAATAGCGTAATTCATGATAATGCTGCCAGAACTTAGCCCAGTCTACCTGTCGATCTGGAAATTGTTGCATGGCTTGTCCTAGAGCCCAAGCATCTAGCAACGCCATATTTGCACCTTGTCCTAATTGGGGGCTCATGGCATGTGCGGCATCTCCAATAACACCTATGCGACCTTGTCCAAACTTGGTCATCACTACATCACGATATTGGGCAGATAACCAGTGTAGATTTTCATCTGTTTGCATGGTCTGTTCAAGCCAATCAGCAATAGGGCGCCAACGAGATGAAATCTGATGAAGTAAAAAATCATGCTTTTGAGGGTTTTCTAAAAATTGTTGTAATTGTTGGGTCGGTAAACTCCAAAATACACTGGACAAACGTTGAGCTGGTGTCTGTGGAACTGCGCCTGTTGGTAAGATTCCCATCATAATGTGTGAGCGATCGTAAAACTGATGCAAAATTTGAGGATCTAAAGTTTTGCATTCTGAAACGATGCTCCACACAGCTCCCCATGGATAAGCCTTATCGACCTTTACCCAAGCTGGAGGACGTAAATGGCTACGTGCGCCATTGGCAATGATGACGGCATCAAAGCTGGATTCAAAAGATTGTCCCTGATATTGACCACGTACAATTACGCCATCGCTATGTTCATGTAACTCATCAATTTCATGAGACATTTTCCATGTTACAGAGCCTGCATATTGTTCAAGTTTTGAGCTAAGTAAATGGCAAAGCGTTGCACGATGGATCCCAACACCATAATGTTGTGGATCTACTTCATGATAATGGCTGTTGACCAGTAAGCGCTGATTCGCAAGTTGCCCTTGTAAACCGGTTACCATTGCACCGAGTTCCAAAGCTTTGTCCAACAGACCTAAATGTTCAAATACTGCTAGGCCAGCAGGTTGTAATAATAGTCCAGCACCGACGGGTTGTAGGCTCTCGACTTTTTCAAATAAGGTCACGTGAAAGTCTTGGCGAGCCAATAAAATCGCAGTGGCCAGACCTGCTGTTCCCGCTCCAATAATGGCGATATCTTTAATTTTTTTCATTGTGGTAGATCGCGTACTTTTATATAGGTCAGGGGAGATAGAAAATTCCTCTCTCCCTAGAATGATTATTTAATAATACGCCAAACGGCTAACAAGGCAGTAATGGCAATCAGGACAATTGAAATGTACCACGGCGCAATAAGGGCGATAGTTAACAGGATCAGCATAATACTGCCAAATAGCCAACTACGTTGTTGTTGTTGCTGGATTTGCATGCGTAATTGCTGAATTTCACGAACTTGACGATCATGCCATGCAGACTGGTTTTTTAACCCATTTAAACTATCAATCAATAAAGTTGGTAGGTCGTGTGCACCTAATAATAGGTCTGGAATTTGCTGACCAATTTCTTTCACATTTTTGACTGGATTCATATTGGATTTGACCCATTCGGTCAAAATTGGTTTTGCCAGTTTCCAAATATCCAGTTGTGGATAAAGATCTGTTCCCAAACCTTCCACATGCACGAGTGTTTTGAGCAATAACATGAGTTGTGGTGGAATTTCCAGACGAAAGCGTCGTGCAATGTCCATCACCTGCAATAAAATACCTGCAAAATCTAGTTGATCCATTGGTTTTGAAACCATTGGCCCAACGGTACGTCGCATTTCACGGGCTAAGGCATCCTGTTCCGTACCCGGTGGAATCCAGCCAGCTTGATGAACAATCTGAATCAGTTGCATGAAATTGTTGTTCATAACGGCCAGAAGCATGCGCGCAACAGTCATCTGATCTTGTTTGGAGAGCTCACCCATAATGGCGCAATCCAGCGCGATATAACGTGGATGGCTGGGATTGATCGTTTCCACGAAGACATTACCTGGATGCATATCTGCGTGGAAAAAGTTATCTCGAAAAACTTGGGTAAAGAAGATGATAAGCCCTTTTTCTGCCAATTCGGCCCGATCCATCCCTAGACGATCAAACGTGGCTGCATCAGAAATGGGCACGCCAATAATACGCTCTGCCACCATAACATCTGTACTGTCCATATAAACTTCAGGCACGTACATCATGCTGGAACCAGTAAAGTAGTGGCGCATACGACGAGTATTGTCAGCTTCTATACTTAAGTCCAATTCATTTAAAATGATCTGGCGATAATCCTGAATAATCTCAGTCAAATGTAAGGCACGTGCCGCTTCCAGACGGCTTTCCAGCCATTGACCTAGCCATGTAATAATTTCAAAATCTTGCAAAATTTGCAGACGAATATCAGGACGGGTAACTTTTACTACTACTTCACGTCCATCATGCAAGGCGGCAGTGTGCACTTGAGCAATTGAAGCTGCTGCTAAAGGCTGCTCATCAAAACGTGCAAATAAGGTATTTACGTCGGCTTTTAGTGCATCCTGAATACGCTGTTTGGCCACTTGCCCATCAAAAGGTTTAACCTGATCTTGTAATAAAACCAGTTGTGATAAGACTTCAGGTGGAATCAAGTCACGGCGTGTGGACAGCAATTGCCCCAGTTTAATGGCTAAAGGTCCCATATCCTCTAAAGCTTGTTTAAGCTTGAGGGGATTTTTACGCTCTCGGCTAGACCATGCCGCTGGATGTAATCGGATTAGTGCTAAAGCATGGCGCGCTTTGGAAGGTAACTCTTCCGCAGGGAACAGGGTATCAAGTCGATAATGCGCGGCAATGCGCCAAAGTTCGAATAACCGTGTAACGTGCGGAATCATAATGCGATATTACCTAAGTGTTTGTCTTATTGAATTGAGAATTAAGAGATTGCAGTCTGGCTTCAAGACGATCAATTTCCTGATTAAGTTGCCGAGTGGACTGGTTCAGATCATCCATTTGCCAGCGTGGTGCAAATAGACCACTGTCTTCTTTGAGCGCATCTTCTGCAAAAAAAAGATGACTTTGCAAACTGCGTTTTAACTGTTTGGGAGCAAGACTAATTTTAGCCAGTTCATGTGCAAGGGCAGGGCTAATCCATGGACTTAAATGCGCTGCCAAATCAGGTTCAGCCTGCTGCATAATCCGCTGAATATCTTGTAGCAGATGATAATCACCAGTGAGCGGAATATTACCTATATGATCTGAATTGCCCAATAAAAGCTTAAGTAACTCCACCATATTTTTGACATGAAGGGTTGCGGTGGCTTGGCTAATTTTGACATGTTCATCAAAAGGTCGCTGTTCAAATATAGAAGGTGTCTGGCTATGACCCGTGATGGTGGGTTCGAGGCGAACTTTATTTTCATCAAAAAAAACATCAATCGAAAGCTGCGGACTATCAATAATGACCCGCAGTAACTGACTTTGTAATTGATTGAGCTGGATACGGGTAATCGCATCCAGATTGATAATATGATGAATACCGCGTTCGACTGCACCTAGCGCAAGAATCGACCACATAATCATGAACCTTTAGAGTTTAAAACCGCGGTGTACAGCGACGATACCACCGGTTAAATTATGATAGTCGCAACTTTGAAAACCTGCTTTTTCCATCATGCCTTTTAAAGTACGCTGGTCTGGATGCATACGGATTGATTCAGCCAGATATTTATAGCTTTCCGCATCATTTGCCACAATTTTACCCATGAGTGGTAATGCGGTAAAGGAGTAAAAATCGTAGAGTTTTGAAAATGGTTCAAATACAGGTTTTGAAAATTCAAGAATAAGTAAGCGGCCACCTGGTTTAAGCACACGGTACATGGATTCAAGGGCGGCATCTTTATCGGTCACATTACGCAAACCAAAACTGATGGTGACGAGGTCGAAACTTTCATTTGCAAAAGGTTCTAATGTTTCAGCATTAGCCAGAACGAAATCAACATTGGTACACCCTGCATCTAGCAAACGATCACGGCCTACATTTAACATTGATTCATTAATATCGGATAATACGACATGGCCTTGCGGGCCTACTTCACGACTAAATACTTTGGCTAAATCACCAGTGCCACCTGCAATATCAAGCACGTGTTGACCACGACGAACACCTGACATATTGATTGCAAAACGTTTCCAGAGACGATGAATACCAAAAGACATCAAGTCATTCATGATGTCATATTTGCTGGCGACAGAATGAAAGACTTCGGCCACTTTCTGGGCTTTATCTTCAGCATTCACAGTTTGATAGCCAAAATGTGTGGTTTCACCGACATTACCCGTTCGGCCTGCGCCACGAGGTAAGTTATATTTAGGAACAGAACCAGTGGACTGATGGTTAAACCCTTGTTGTAAGGATTGTTGCTGTCCTTGCGGAGTTCCTTGTGGAAGCGGCTCATTTAGGAATGGACTGTTGCTGTCTGAACGCTCTGCCTGCTCAGTCGAAGAAGTGGGCTTTTGATTTTCGTTAGACATCTTGTCGCTCCTAAATTTAAACACATTATAAAGTGATTATGGCCGCATGCATGATGACAGAGTTTAGTATGGTTTTACAGTCATCATTATGCAATCGTTATCAATACTATACAGAAAATTATAAAAATAAGGCACTTAATGCGGATTCTTCAATCGGGTACGAATCAAGAATCAGCGAAAGGGATCTGGATGACCCGAATGCACTTTTTCGATAATATCACGTTCAACTGTACTAAAGGTTTTAATAAATTTTTCTGCGGATTTCATCGGTTTCATGGCAACAAATCCTTCCTGAATAAATTCATACATCAGGTCAAAATTGTATTTATGTGCAGCACTTTTACACATTTTAAAGGCTGCATACATCATAAATGAACGCATATATTTATCTAATGCTTCACCCAAGTCATCGAGTAGTTGTAACTGGACTAAACGCTGCTCTTTTTGATCTAGCTTGAGCAAGGTTTGACGCATCATTTCATCTGTAATGGGTGCGTTTGCTGGATAATCCTTTAATAACTGAATCGCAATTTGTTCATCTAGTTGCATCGCTAATACTGCTAGACTGACGGATTTAGTTCCAGTTTTTATGGCATTGTCTGGTAACAGCTTTTCTGCTTTATGGGCATATTTAAGTAGACGTTCAATTTGCAAAGCCAGTGGATCAAAATCTGGACCACCATATAAACGATTGAGAAAATACTGAGCCATTAACTGATTTTCAGGCTCGTTAAAATAAGCTTGATGCGTATCTTTAATACGCTTTTTAAGCCAAATTTGAGCGTCATTCAGACGTTGTAATATCGCAGGATCCTGATGATATGCAAAGGCGTTATATTGCTGAAGTAAATCATCAAAGTGAGCAAGTTTGGACATAATCTAGTTTTTTCAAAAAATTGATAAAAGCATAAGCTGCTTAAATGCATAACACTATGACTATTATAAGGCCAAACTTTAAAAATAAGTCCAGAACGAAATCTATTTAAAATAGACTTCGTAATTTAATGTTGAACTAAATGTACCAGCAACGGCAGGTTTTGAGAAAAATAGAACTCCTGCTTCAAAGTTCTTAGACAGTGTTGAGCCATTACTGCTACCAAAGTCGAAATTGGTATCCAGCGGAATTTCCTGCGTTTCACCTTGAGGATAAATTTTAATCCCAACGACATTTTTCATACCTGTTTCAGTTGCCGTTAAGGTCGTTGAATCATAGCGTTGAGTAGACGTAAATTTGCCTAGAAATGGATATTTCGCACAGTCTTTACCTGTCGTTGTGACATTAATGGTGAAAGGTGTACGACGTAAAATGGTATTGGTGTCCTGATATGAATAATAGCTACCCAAGTCCACATTTTGTGTGTTGAGGCTGGTAATACATTCAATATAAGTGACATTTACATTGGATACTTTTTCCTGAAAGTTACCATTGGCATTACGTCCACCTTCACCATCAAGTTGAAAGACCTGATAGGTTTGTGCGCTGGATGTAAAATTACTCCCTGAACCTCGGGATTTAATATACAAAGAATAACTAATCGTAATGGTTTGAGGATCAGAACAGCTTCCTGAACTGCGACCAATCAAGGTGCAATTAGATTTTGCCGTACTTGAGTTGGTTTGCTTATTTATTGCTGTAAAACCTGTATTAATTTTATTTTCAGTCAGCGAATCTATGGGATATTCAGTGCCATTAAAATTGATACCTATAATTAAATTGGTACTTCGAAAGGCAGTTGCCAAACTTTTAGTGGCATCATCTAAATAAAGATAGGCTTTTTCAGTACTGTTGGTTGCATAGTCGTCATAACAGGTTAGAGTCGTACTGTAAACGGGCGACTGCCACAATAAAGAACCGGCACTTTGGTTGGAACTAGTCACCCGAATGGGAGTGACGGAAGTCGTATGGGTAGTGTTGGTTGCAGTACTAATATTAAATGTTGATGTGGCTTTTTGCCCTTCTAGACAACGTGTTGCCCAGCTAGATTGTATACCAACTACACTCAGCACTAAAAAAAAACAAAGCTGTAACAGGCTTAACTTAGATATGAGGTTATTCATATTAATGTGCTCCTACCGCATGACAGGAAAGATCAATTTCATCGTAACCCATTTCCCGATTATTCAATGTTGGCAGGCTAAACTGACATTGTTCAAAGTCCGCATTGCCCCATTTTGCAACCAGTTGTTGCTGAGATTGCACACCCGTCAGATACGCTTGTCCGTTTAATCCGACCAGACCCACATTTTTTTGAGTTTTGGCATCTAAAATAGACGAACCAGTCGTTACATATTTCTCATTAAAGCGTAAGTTGGCAAGAACACTATGTCCTGATTGAACATCAAATTTAACTTTTACGATAGCAAATTTGGTCGGTACGATATCTGTGATAACAGGGTCATCGATATTCATGTTTTGCCCAAGATCTTCAGCCTTGAGTGCTACGCGATTTCGCATATAGGCGCTAGAGCCGCTCACTACAGCATAACCCGATTGATCAATTTTCAAACCTGGTTGATTGTCTATACGAACACCTTCGGCACCTTTGGCCTCGATAATAATCGGATTGCTATACATTTGTTGTCCGAAAAGAATACCGCCAGAGTGCACTAAAATACCGCCATTTACACTTGCTGAGACTTGTTGATACTGATCTGAATACGTATAACCAAAGCTAGAATTTAGCTTAGTTCCTCTATAACTGGTGTTTAAAGCCACGCTATCATTATTGTTTTGCTCAGTATGGCTGAACTGAATTTGAGCATTCAGGTTTTTATCTTCTAGGAAAGAACCTGAGAGCGCTGTTGTGGCTGTGCTGCCTGTAAGATTAGAGTATTGATAGTCATTATTCGAGATTAGATCATATTTTTTAGCGGCACGAGGACGTTCCAATGGAATACTGATGTTAAAACCGACATTATAGTCTGCGCCTTGAAACATGGATTTATTTTTTTGATAATACAACCCATACGCGATGTCTTTATAGTTTTTGTTATAACCTATTTGCCAACTTTCCTGATTGTATTCTTTTTGCCAAAAGTCAGTTTTGGCTAGAGTAGCATAGACTTGCCCCCATTCACCTAGATTTTGATTAACAGAAATCTGAAACTGATTACGTTTATTGTAATAGGTCGACGAGTAAAAATAACGGCGGCGTTCTTGTTCACTTAACTGTTCATTATTCAGCGTGTTATTGTCATCATAGGTGTATTCATAACTCCCATTTTTCCATTGCGCCTTTTCCTGAACAGCATCGCTGAAGCTATAATAATCTTGGGTTGAATAGCGATACCCGACAAGACGAACATTGGTGCCTAAAGTATTCAATGATTTTGCATACAAAAATCTTAAGCTGATCCCCTCTTTTGTCAGTCCTTGGGCTGTTTTATTATGGGCATAAGTTAAATCACTGGAAAGGGCACCGAAATTTCCTAGTGACCATGCCAGACCTGCTGCTGCTGAATAGTAATCTTCTGAGGCAATAAGGCCTGCATAAGGCGTAAAATAATTATTGATGCCATATGCATAAGTAAACTGACCAAAATAAGGGTGATACGTATCGGTATTGCCACTTCTATACTGACCCGCAGTTAACTGAAATTTACTTTGACCCGCACGAACCATATTGGGAACTGAGGAGTAGGGCTGAACAAATTTTCGCACACGACCATCACTTTCGATCACTGAAACTTCTAGATTTCCACTTTCGTTGGCTGCATACAAATCATCGATAGTAAAGTTTCCAGGGGCTACATTGGTACTATAAATAATGTAGCCATTTTGTCTGATTTCCACTGTAGCGTTGGTTTGGGCGACTCCACGCACGACTGGTGCATAGTTCTGTAAACCAATAGGAAGTTGAATAGCATCACTGCTGAATTGCACGCCTCTAAAATTGGTACTATCAAAAACATCGTTATTACTAAAACTGTCACCAATTTCTAAACGAGTTGGAACGCTGGTTTGTAGGTCACGTTCCAGCTTATTCGATATGTTTTGCCAGCTTCCAGATTGACCTGAGTACTGGGTAAAGTTACTTTGATTGCGATAGCGCCACGCACCCCAATTCAAACCGCCATTGAGAAACAAAGAATTGTTGTGCCTATCTTGTGAATCTTTATTATTAAAATAGTTAGAATTGGCAGAATAATTTAAAATTAAGGCATTGATTCCCTGATTAAATAAACGGGTAGGTACATAGCCTCGAGCGTATTGTTGTAAGTTGACCTGAGGAATAGACAGACTTAATTTTTGTAAGCCAATATCCTGATCAATGGATACATTTGGAATCGCAGTTAAGTCATAACACCCCTGAGCATCCTGTTTTCTTTGCTCTGGAGACAAAAATAAAATATTGTAATTATCAATAAATGCCTGATCAAAGCAGGGAACAACGGTGTTTTGTCCATTTTTATAAAATTGTACAGGACGAGTATCAACTTTTTGGTTGTTGATAAAGATCGAAAAATCGTAAGTACCTGGAGCAATACTATACCCATATTTTACTGCATCAACAGAAACCTGATCGGTAACGTCCTGCAAAAATTCGGTATTAAATTCTTCATTAGCAGCATGAGCCAGTGTACAAGACATGCAAACGCATAGTGCTGTCAGTCTAAAGTACATAGCATTTAACCTTGGGTATAAAATATGCATCCCCAAAACTCGTTACTTAAGAGATACAGGGGGCATCGGGGTGTTGCCACCGTATTCATTGATATAGGTATATTGAATCTGGTGAGTATTGGAGGGTAAACCTTTTAAAACCTCAATGGTCTCAAAAGGTGGAACCATATCTCGATTGATATTTGCAACAGGCTGACTTTCATTATTTAACTTTAAGTCACCAATGGTCACGAAAAGAGGGCTTTTATTCTCAAGTTTTAGAACATTGCCATCGACAAACCAGTGTAATTTCTTAACTGCATCTACAAGCTCAATATCGACCTGTGCTGGACGATAGAAAAGTTTAATTTTTGATCTGACCGCGAGTTGTAATGTGTTTTCTATTTCAGGTTTAGGGGGAATTTCCTGAATATTAATCCAGAACTGGCTTTCCCGATCTGAAGCCAAGCCAGTTCCCGCATAAATGAAGCGAAGAACAGACTCTTTTTTAGGATCAAGTTTTAATAAAGGGGGAGTGACCACAAAAGGGACTTTATTATCCGCAAGGGGCGTTTCGCCAGCCTCAATCCAACTTTGTACCATATAGGGCTGAGATGAGTTATTTCGGATGCTCAATGTTGCAGCTTTCGCATTTGCATCATAAATTACACGACTTGCTAAGGCTTGAATCGCTGCATGACTGTGTGTTGTACAAAAGACCGCAGTCGTTAAACATACAGAAACTAAAAATTGATTCAAACGCATAATCATCTCAGCCCTTATAAACAAATATTACTTTTGTTGGATTGTTACACGAGCAACGGCGTTTGCTGCACCCGCAGCAACAGTTGCGCCAGTCGCTTGATAGAATGCTTGCAAATTCAATGTACCAGTTGCAGCGCCTGCACTACCTGTTGTTGTCACAACTGCATTTGAGGTACCTGTTGACGTTGTATTAATGGCAACGGGTGTTGCACCATCTGCACTTGTAATCGCAATACCTACGCCTGTTGCTGCACTCACTTTAAGCAGATTTGTGTTGGTTGTATCGGCAGTTCCAGTAAAAGCAAATTGGTAGCTACCAGGGTTACAATTAGAAACAGCAAGTGTAAAAGGTTGAGGACGAGATTTGTCACCTGTCGTTTTAAAGGTAGACGTCGGCCAATCACCTAATACAACATCGGAGGTTGAATTGCCATTTACAGCAACATCACAAGCAGCATTCACTACACTGCCTTTAAAGTTGATTGTACCAGCATCTGCAAAAACTTGAGTTGATAACGTCAACGTTGTTGCTGTAGCTGCAATAAGAGTAAGAATCGATTTCATTGGGGCAACCCTTTTTTAAATAGCTTAATAAATAACCGCTTTGCATTTTTTAAAGAATTCGCCAACTATGAAAATAAATACAATTATTTTGTGACGATATTCACGTTTTCAAATATACAACATTTATGCAAAAAGAAATCATTGTGTACAAAAAAAGTGTGATTTTTTTTGTTATTTTTAAAAATAGATTGATGTATGTTGGAGTTTATTGCGGTTGTGATAACTGTAAGGGCTTATTAAATAACAATAAATTTGGTAAAACATTCTTATAACTAGATAAATAAAATAGGGATGAAATGAGATGATTAAAAACATAAAAATTATATTAATTAGTATGATAGGTTTTGTGACTTGCTCGTGCACTTTTGCGGATGCTGCCGAGGTAAATTTTCTGGGTAAGATCGTAGAACCAGCATGTGATGTTTTGATACAAAAAGGAACCCATTGCCAAAAAATGCTTAAGGATACAGGCATGCATGAGGTCGCCCTTAACGCCCAATCTTTCACATCAAAAGATCAAATAGAGCAGTTTTTAAACCAACAAACACAAAAAACAAGTTCGATGGTGTCGGTTGAATTATTGAACAATAGTGATTCAACTCATCAAAACATCGGTAATCTTTTGGTCAAGTATCGTTAAATTAAAAACAAGAAAATTGTATTTTATTGCTTAAATAGATGGATCTAACGCAAATGGAGAGGTAAAAAATTAAGATTACTGCCATGGTCTGGACTTCATTTTTTTAACTTGATAATTTGGATAAAGAATCTAAAAGAAAGCTAAGGTAAAAATAATGAGTCAATCAAACACTGTGGCGACATTACGTAATGAAAATCACCTTTCTTCAGATTTGATTGAAGCCCAGTACACCTTAAAAAATAGCTGGGGTAAAAAAAATGCCAAGAGTGTCTTGATATTAGTGAGCGGAATTGAGTTAGCAGGCAAGGGGGAGTCGGTTAAACAATTAAGAGAATGGGTCGATCCGCGATATTTAAATGTAAAAGCAGATCCACCGTATATGTTGTCAAATGATCAGGCATTTTGGCAGCCTTATGTCAATTTTATTCCCCGTGAAGGCCAAATTGCAGTGATGTTTGGCAACTGGTATAGCGATTTATTAACCACCGCCATGCACGTGTCGAAGCCGTTGGATGAAACATTATTTGATGCTTATGTTGAAAATATGCGTGCGTTTGAGCAAGACCTGAAAAATAATCATGTCGATGTAGTGAAAGTCTGGTTTGATCTGTCGTGGAAATCTTTACAGAAACGACTGGATCATATCGATGCTTCTGAACGCCACTGGCATAAATTGCATGGTCTGGACTGGCGTAATAAAAAGCAATATGACAATCTGCAAAAATTACGTCAGCGATTTACTCAGGATTGGATCATCATTGATGGGGAGGATCCCAAACGACGTGATCAAAGCTTTGCACATTCGATTTTGCAGGCTCTTAAACATTTACCTGAATATCCAACGCAGGGTGAAGGAAATTGGCCTCAGGCCTTAATTCCGCAGGAATTGCTTCATCCTGCGATTGAACCTATGCAAAAGGACAAATATAAGAAAAAACTAAAAAAACTGACCCGCCGTGTTGCCGAGGCAATGCGTTATGATGAACGTAAGGTCATGATCGTATTTGAGGGCATGGACGCTGCGGGGAAAGGAGGGTCGATCAAGCGTATTATTAAACGGCTTGATCCGCGTGAATACGATATTTTCACCATCAGTGCGCCAGAAAAATATGAGTTGCGTCATCCTTATTTATGGCGATTCTGGACCAAGCTGGAAAATTGTAGTGATATCCGTATTTTTGATCGAAGTTGGTATGGGCGAGTTTTAGTCGAACGGGTAGAAGGTTTTGCCAATGAGCTGGAATGGCAACGCGCTTACGATGAAATTAATCGTTTTGAAAAAGATTTAATGGATAGCCAGACCGTAATTATTAAATTCTGGTTATCTATTAGCAAAGATGAACAGGAACGACGTTTTCAGGCTAGAGAAAAAACACCACATAAGCGCTTTAAAATTACCGAGGATGACTGGCGTAATCGCAGCAAGTGGAATGAATATTTGAATGCTGCCGCAGATGTTTTTGAAAGAACAAGTACGGATTGTGCACCTTGGGCAGTTATTGCAACTGATGATAAATATACGGCACGTATTCAGATACTCAAAACTATTTTGAAACGACTGAAAACTGATTAAATAACCAAAGAATAAAGCAGAAGGTCTGACTTGAAACTAATGCCCAAGTCAGATGCTATCAGCATATTAATGAGAAGAACTTGAAACCAGTTGAGTTTTGATGTTTGGTGGTTGAGTAGGTTGAGTAGGTTGAGATTGGCGCTGACGAAATACAATCAATGTGGCAATTAAACTCACAATTGCAGCAAACATCAACCAGAAAGCAGGCATGCTTTTACTGCCACTTTGTTCGACTAGATAAGTTGCAATCATTGGAGTTAAACCACCAAATAGAGAGGTTGCCAAACTATACGCGACCGAAAAACCAGCAATACGTACAGAGCTTGGCATCATTTCTGTTAGTGAAACGACTAAAGCACCATTATAGAAACTGTAGAGCAGTGATAGCCACAACAATGCCATGAGCATATGACTTAGACTAATATTTTGGGTCAACCAGTTAAGAAGAGGATAAGCGGTGATAAAAATAAGTGTTGTGGTGGTAATCAGTAGGGGTTTACGTCCAAATTTATCGGATAGATAACCGCCAATGGGCAATAAAATAAAATTGCTCGCACCCACCATTACTGTTGCAATTAAGCTTTCCGCAGTGGTCAGATGTAACACTTCCTTACCGTAGGTTGGCGTATAAACCGTAATGAAATAGAACATAGTCGTGGTCGTGGCTACCATCGACATTCCAATTAACACAATTTTCCAGTTCGCTGCCAATGTTGACAAGATTTGACGAGTAGTTGGATGTTCTTTGCGTGATGTAAATGCTTCTGTTTCCTGTAATGATTTTCGTAACCAGAAAATAAAGGGAATAATGGCACAGCCCACAAAAAATGGAATTCGCCACGCCCATGCATCAACTTGTGCTTTGGTAAAGGCTAGGCTCACGATATAACCTAATACGGCTGCAAAAATAACAGCGACTTGCTGGCTGGCAGATTGCCAACTGGTCATAAAGCCACGATTATGGGGTTCTGCAATTTCAGATAGATAGACTGAAACGCCACCTAATTCCACACCTGCTGAGAACCCTTGAGCCAAACGACCAATAAAAATTAGAGCTGTTGCTGCAAAACCAAGAGTAGCGTAACCCGGTGTCAGGGCGATAAGAAGTGAACCAACGGCCATAATGCTTAACGTGACCATTAGACCTTTACGGCGACCAATCCGGTCAACATAAGGGCCTAAAACAAGTGCACCAATCGGACGCATTAAAAAACTTACTGCGAAGATCAGAAAGGTCTTCATCAATGCGGCATAGCTACTGTCCGAATGGAAAAAGGTTTCACCAATGGCTTTAGCATACAAACCAAATAAAAAGAAATCGTATTGCTCGAGAAAATTACCACTGGTTACATTGAAAATTGCGCGTAGGCGTGAAGAAGATCCATGTTGCACAACGACTCTCCATAGTTTTTGTCATCGTTGTCGCAGGGTAAAAATTGAATATTTAATAAAACTTAAAAGTAAAAAAATATTTGTACTAAAATTTAAATGAATTGTATCTCATCAACTATCAGTCACTCTAACAGAGATAAACGCACCCAAGAGAATGCAGCTCAGGAACAGTTTATCTCTTGATCCATCTTAATTTAGGCGACAATGCTTGCATTTACATTCTTTTGTTGAATACGCTTTGCCAGTTGATAGCAATCTTGTACATGAGCCTCAGCGACTTTTTTCATAACGATGTAACCAAGACTAGCAGCAACAAGTTGGCCACCTAGTGGAATAAATTTGGTGACTTGTTTGGTAATAACTTTGCCAATGATGCCATTTAATGATTTTTTAACAGCAGTTCGCGCTACGACCAAACCTGAAAATTCAAAACCACGTTTGCGTAGTTCATTCCAGTGAATTCTCTTGGTTTCAGGATCATACACACTAATATGATCTGGCGATAAGCCAAAACGAGCACTAATTTCTGGAATTAGTTGAGACAAAATCCCGATATCAATGACAACATCAAAAAAAGGAATAGGAACTACAGCGGCGCCAGCGGAAAAATAGGCACGTTTTTTTACCATTTCCAGACATTCTGTGCGGATTTGTTCCAGATTTAAATTTGGATCAATCGAGTCAGGGATATTTTCTATTTTCATCGGGTTATACTCAAGTCGGTTCCTTTCGTATCATTCAAGCATGTATTTTAAATGACGTTCACATTTTTATTTCATATCACAAACGTGACATAGTTATATTTAGATGTATAGTGACGAATGTTTATGATTTTGTGCATAAAAGCATAGCTTAGTAAGGTAAGGGGTACATGGCAATACATGTCATTCAAAGTCAACGTATCGAAGTATTATTGCAAGGTCTTGCCCAAACTTCACAATACAGCCATGAACAACCTTTTCAAGTGCTTGCTACCCAGCATTTTATTGTTCCGAATGCGGCTACGCAGCAATGGTTAATTGAGAAGCTTTCAGAGCTTCAGGGTATTCATGCCAATTATCAGTTTCATCAGCGCATTCGCGGTTTTCAATGGTATGCCTACCAACAGGTATTAAGTGAACATAAAGATCAGGTACGTAAAGCCAATATTCCACGTCTGATTTTAAAATGGCGAATCTATCAGGCTCTGCATCCATACATTCAATCTGAACAGATACAAGTGGCGGTTGAACATCCCTTGCATTCTATTATTGCCAGAATTTATAACAGTGCCGATCGTCTAAGCAAAAATATAGAAAAACAACTCAAAAAACAAAGTATGTTGTACTGGATTGCAGAACAAGTCTCGCAATTGTTTAGCAATTACATGTTATATCGTGGTCATTGCCAAAAAAACTGTGTTGGAGAATGTCGTTGTTCAAATAATTGGTTAAGTGCGTGGGGAGAAAATCGCGCTCTGGACATTGAAAAACTGATCTTGAATCAGGATCAAGCGGTTTCATTGTTTCAATTGAAACAAGCTGAAGAACTGGAAGCTTGGCAACGTTGGTTATGGATAGAACATTTTCATCAGGATTTTTTAGAGATTGAGAAGATTGATGAGTTGTTCTGGCAGCAATTTGCTACTGAACATACACAAATCCACGCTCTAAAAAGATTACCGCAACAGGTCGTATTATTTACCTTGCTTGATTTGCCACCCAGCCAATTACAGTTCTTACGCCGTCTGGGGCAGTATCTGGATGTTTATATTTTTCATTATAATCCTTCCCAGGAATATTGGGCGGATAGCGTCGATCCTCTGTGGAAACAGCGTTATGATGTCGGTGTAAAAGAGCGTTTTATCGCCAAGAATCCGAAGGCAAGTGATGTTGAAATTGCCGATTTTTTTCAACAGTTTACTTTGCATTTTAATGCTGAAGCACGTGAGTCACGTCACCCCTTATTAACCCGTTTGGGTAAACAGGCACGCGATCATTTTTCGTTACTCTCGAACTTATCAACGGGTGAAGAAGGGCATTGGGTTGATGCTTTTGTCGATGCTTTCCCTGCTACTTTGTTAGGACATGTACAGTCCGATATTTTAAATTTGGTTGAACCTAAAGCGGGTCAATATTTGATAGATGCAAATGATGAGTCAATACAAATTCATGTTTGTCATTCGGGTTTGCGTCAATTGGAAGTATTACGCGACCAGCTTATTTATTGGTTAGCTCAGGGAACAGCAGAACAGCCACGTCGACCAAGTGATATTTTGGTGTTGACCCCTAATTTAAAAGCGCTTGAACCGTTGATTCGTAGTGTTTTTCCTACAACGGCGAGTGATGATCATGTGTTTTTGCCGGTCAAAATTGCGGGCATTGCACAACTAGATGTATTGAATGCCTGGCGCGCAGTTTTAGGGCGTATTCAGCTCTTGCAAGGTCGTTTTAATTATGATGAGTTTGCGGATTGGTTGAGTCTCAATGCAACGCAGTTATGTTATGGGTTAGATGACAGCCAAGTATCACGCCTATTGGAATTGTTAGCCGCAGCGGGTTTTAAACGAGGCTTTGATACAGCTCATTTGCAACAGAGTTTGGCACCAGACGATCAGGATTATCGTTATAGCTTCAAATTTGCACTAGATCGGTTGGCCTTAGGTATTGCCATTCCAGATCATGTATTATTTGAAGGAGTTTTAAGTTATGCACAAGTTCAGCCCGATGATTTTGAGCTGATTGGTAAACTGATTCAGATATATGCTCATTTTGACCAGCGTCGTTACTGGCTTGTGGCCCACGAGCAAGGCGAACAATTGGCAGTTGAAGCATGGTTAAAACGTTTAATGACGGATATCACCGAATTTGAACAAGCAGGCGTGACAGCACTGAAACCTGCGCGTGAAGCGATTAAAAAACAGGAACGGATGGTGACGTTGGCTAGCTTTTATGGTGAGGCAGAAACTCAGCATTTACGTCAAATTGCCTTACCATTACCTTATCTTATCGAAGAAATTCAGCTCACATTAGAAAATCAGACAGCACAGGCAGAACCGACGGGACAAATTACGTTTAGTCAGATTGGGCAGATACGGCCATTACCGTATCGTTTGATTGTGTTAATGAATCTGGATCAGGGACAATTTCCAAACCGTGATAGCCATACTCCGTTTGATTTGATGGACGTGCTACGACCACAACTTGGTGATCGTTCGCGTCTGGAAGATGATCAGGGCGCATTTTTGGATGCAGTATTATTGGCGCAAGACAATTTATGGCTATTTTATAATGGTTTTGATGTCAATGATGGCGAGATACGCGAACCCTCTAGTATCGTTCAGGAATTAAAAGCGCATTTGGCTTATATTGTCAAATCTGAGGTTGAGTTAGAAGAACGTGAGGGGAGCAAACGTACGCAACTCGAGCAACTTTCTATACCACCGCATTTGGCTTCTCTTTATCGAATTCATAGTTTGCAACCATTTGATGTTTCTGGGTTTACTCAACAACCTGCATTGCAACGTTATCAGGATCATTGGTATCAGGTCGCCCAACATATTCAGCAACCTCAGGGTCAGCGTCAGCCTTGGGTGAATATTGACTATCAACCCCAGTCACAAGAGTTACTACTACTTGATAGCCAGCAATGGATTGCAGATGTGACCTTTCCTGCACGTTTATATTTAAAAACATTGGGTGTCGAAAACCTGACTGAACATAGATTGCTGGATCAGGATGAACCTTTGTTTTTAGATGGCTTAGGTCGATATAGCATTCGTGAATTTTTACATCAACATCCAGTGGATGCACCTGCTGATCTATTACTGGATCAATTGCCTGTCAGTAAAATTAAATACAGTGCATGGCAACAAAGTGTGTTTGAGCAGGAGTGTTTACAAGAGCGCTTGCAGCAATACGCCATGTCGGAAACGCCGACTACCTATCGGACATGGCGGCTGTCCTCACAGTTGCATATGAATATTCAAATTCCTGCTGAGAATGTACAGGATTGGGTGAGTCTACAAGCATCGAGTGCCCGCGCAAAACGTATTGCCAAAGTCTGGCTGGAATATCTAATCTGGTTGGCTTATTTAAATCAGGGCAGGCATGAGCAGGACAAACGTCGTATTGTGGTATTTAGTGATCAAACAGTGATTTGTGAGGGGCTTAAGCCATCGCAGGCGCAAGAATATCTGAATGCGTGGTTGGTTGCATGGCAGTATGCTTCACAGCAACCTTTAGTGTTGCCTGCTGCATTGCTGTTACAACCTTTGGAAAAAGGGAAACAGTATCATTGGGAAGAAAGTGAGACGGCAACATCGCTGGTTGAAAAAGATCGGGAAAGTATTTTAAAAGCATGGAATCAAACAGGTGCTTTTAGCGCCATTGATGTGACCCAAGATGAAAGCAGCAAGTTTCATCAGGATTGGTCATTTATTTTACAACAACAAGATGCTCAGGCTTTGCTAAATGTGGCGCTGACCAAATTTTCCCATGATTTATATGCCCCAATTTTTCAATATGTGCGTACGGAGTAAGCCCTGATGTCATCTCTTTCTGCGGTGTCTTATCAGCCGATTACTGATATTGAATTTTCAGGGCTGCATTTGATTGAAGCATCGGCTGGTACAGGTAAAACTTATACTCTGTCCAGTCTGATGGTGCGTATTTTTCTGGAAAAATATTTGCCCAATCAGGTCATTGCAACCACCTTTACCCGTGCTGCAGCAGCAGAGTTGAAAACTCGCATTCGTTTGCGTGTGCAGGATACTTATACCATCTTGCAAGGTTATCGCTCTTTGACGGAGCAGGAGATTTTGCAAAAGGCTGCTCAGGAAAATGATCCTTTACTTCAGCATGTGCTGCGTCATTTTGCAACACGAATTGGCTATGCCTGTGAACGTTTAAAACTGGTACTGGATCAACTAGATGAACTTTTTGTGGGGACGCTGGATAGCTTTAGTCAAAAACTATTACGCGAATTTGCTTTTGAAAGTGGCAAGATTGAACGAGCACAAATTACCGATGATGCCAAACGCTATACCCGCCAATTGATTCACGATGTTCTTCGAGAATGGATTCAAGCGCAGCCACAACAACTTATCGATGGCCTATATAACGTGGGCGCGTTAAAAAGTGTTGACGCTTTTGTTGATGTAGTTGAAAGCTCTCTGAATTTTAGCTCTGCTCATTTTCAGACAGCTGCCATAACCTCAGTTGATTTTTCTGCTGTGACCCAATACCAAGCTATTGCACAACAGTTTAATTTTCATGATCTCGAAGCGTATTATGATTTAAATGGTGAATATTCTGACTTCATCAATGGCACTTCATTTCGCAATGGTGCTTTTCATGAATTATTCAAGATTCATTTGCCTCAGCTTTTTCAGGTTTTGGGCAGTGAAAATGGATTATTGATTTATGATCGTCCACTAGCCAATGCGCGCGAAGCAGCGTTTAAATTTTTGGAAAAATTTGAACAAGCTAAAATCTTTAAAAAATGCCCTGCTGAGGTCAGTGATGGCTTTTATCAGCATGCTTTAATACAACAATTAGTCAGTATCATCCGTGATTTGAGTACAGTTCAGGAGCAACTTGAGCAATTACAACAACATTTAAAAGCGTATCTTTGTCTTGAGGTTAAACAGCGGCTGCCACAATTACTTCAGCAAAAAGGCGAAACTACTTTTTCGCAACAGATTCGCACGCTTGCGGAAGCCTTACACGGTGAACACGGACAGCGATTTGCCATTTTTGTACAAGCGCGCTATCCCCTAATTTTGGTTGATGAATTTCAGGATACCAATCAGGATCAGGATGATATGTTAGCCAGCATTTGGCGACATCCTCAGCGTTATCAAAAGGGATGCATGATTATGGTCGGTGACCGTAAACAGGCAATTTATGGTTTTCGCGGTGGCGATATGCTGACGTTTTTAAATGCTTATCAAGATATTAAAGCTAAACAGGGACGCGAATATAAGCTGGGTTTCAATCATCGCTCGGTCAAGGAACTAGTGGAGGTGGTTGACCATCTGTTTCATCAGCAGTCTGACTTTGGGGAACATGTGATTTATGATCCGATTCAGGCAGGTTTAAGGATGCATCCTGCCTTAATTGATCAAGGACAGTCCAATGCTGCACCTTTACGTTGGATCCTGCTGCAAGATAAAACCAAAGAAGCCGAGCAAGTGGCTTGGAAAATTAGAGCCTTACTGAATCAATCTCAGTTAGGTGAGCTATATTTACATGCAGAACAGCCGCAGCGATTCATTGAAGATGATATTGCGGTGCTTTCCAAAAACCATGCGGGGCTGGATGCGGTACAGTCTGCACTGGAATATTTGGGAATTCGAGTCAATCGCCCATCACGTTCGAGTGTATTTGACCATCCGCTCGCGCAAGATGTAGCGGCTTTACTCACCGCAGTTCTACATCCTTTTGATGAAGCAAAAATAAAACGTGCTCTATTAAGTCGTCTGATCGGACTAAATCTTAAACAATTGATCGAACTTGAGCAAACTGTCGAAGGTTTGAGTCGTTATATCACTGAGTTTGATCATGTACGTGAACTTTGGTTGCAACAGGGCTTTTTAGCCGCATGGCAAGCATGTATGAGTCAGTTTAATGTCTGGCAAAATTTAGTCGCACAACACAGTAAAGACAATGAACGCAATGTCGTCAATCTGCGTCATCTAAGCGAAATTTTAAGTCAACACAGTGAGCATTATCAGGGTGCACAAAACCTATATCACTGGTATTTAAAACAACTTCAATCGCCAAGCCAGCGTGATTGGGAGATGGAACGTAAACTTTCCAGTGACGCAGGCATTCAACTGATGACTATTCACCAGTCCAAGGGACTGGAGTTTAAAGTCGTATTTTTATTGGGTGCTGATAAGCCTTTTAAAGATCAAAATACAGCATTAAATTTTTCAACAAAAGAAGTGATTTATCCTGAAAATGGTCAAAGCAAAATTGAACGGGTCATCGCAATTAAGGATAAAACACGTTTAAGTCCAGAAGCACTTGAGCAGAATGATCAACGTAGCAAGGCTGAACAAAACCGATTGTGGTATGTAGCACTCACCCGTGCCAGCCATCGAGTTTATGCCATGATGCAGGATCAACAACAAAAATCACGGGATGCATTGGCGTTTTGGAGGTATCAAAATGGTGTGTTTCAACATCATTATAGTGCTGAAGAAGGTGAGCTAACGCAATGCCCGCCCCCTTTTCAATCAACGCAAAACAGTCAAAGTTGGAGCTTATCTGCACAACCTTTGCCAACGCAACGGTTTTATCCGCGTGGCAAAACTAGTTTTAGTTATCTAGCACATCATTTAAAGCCTCGTCAGGTTGCCAGTGATGCATTGGCTGCACAGGAGCAAACATTTGAGCAGGCAGAAGATGAACAGGATCAATTGAGATTTGAGATTTCTAGTTCGACACAGCCGCTTTTTTGGATTCAGCAAAACTTCCCTAAGGGCACATTGGCGGGTAATTTTTTACATGAAATTTTTGAACATTTAAATTTTCAGGATCAAAGCGAGTGGATCACTGAAATTCGGCGTCGTTTCAAAAATGATTATGGCAGTTTATGGGAGCAGCTTTATACAATTTATCAGCAGGATTTTCCAGAACAAAAACAGGATGAAAGCTTACTTTATCAATGCTTAGCCGACTGGTTTAAGCAAGTTTTAGTGACCCCCTTACATCAAGGTTTTCAGTTGCAACAATTGCAGGCAGGTCAATTTTTGTCTGAATGTCCGTTTTATCTGGCTTTATCTGACCGAGTGCTCGCAATGCGCCGGATCCAGCAACTATTTTCAGAATATCAGATCGAAATGC
This sequence comes from Acinetobacter sp. S54, assembly GCF_016624945.1. Taxonomy (GTDB): domain Bacteria; phylum Pseudomonadota; class Gammaproteobacteria; order Pseudomonadales; family Moraxellaceae; genus Acinetobacter. The sequence goes on from NZ_JACVUI010000001.1 coordinate 394,811, forward strand.
CTGACTTTTTAGATGCTTATTCTGCCCGTTATTTAAATGGTTCAATTGATTTGATGTATTTTGATGGTTCACGCTTTCATATCGCTGATTATAAAAGTAACTATCTCGGACATGATTTTAATGATTATCAGCCCGAGTCAATCCAGCAAAATATGTGTCAATCTAGCTATTGGTTACAGGCCGCATTATATCTGGTTGCTTTACATCGGTATTTAAAAGTGAAATTGCAAAATTATCAGATTGAACAGCATTTGGGCGGGGCAACTTATCTGTATTTACGAGGAATGAATGGGCAGACCCAGCAAGGTTATTATTACTGGAAACCTGAAATAGAGTTTATTTTGCGGTTAGATGCTATTTTGGGCTACTTTGCTGAGGATAAATGAGGTCAATGAATGCGGATAATTTATATAAATCAATAATAATCAAATACTTAATTTGTGGATAAATGTGTTAATAAGCTTGTGGAAAAACTTGAGGATAACCGTGTGGAAAAGCAAAAGCTCGCTGAAAATGCAGAATTAACATGGCTTAAAGACTGGAGTGAATATCTGACTCAAGCACCATTCAATCTCAGGGAGCGCAATTCTGCCCAAATTGCGGCGCTGTTGCAAGCATTAATTGAAGCGAGTTTACAAGGCGATAGCGGTTTGGCGATTTCTTCAGCAATGCTTTCAGAAATGGGGGATTTTATCCTCCATGAACAGCAGGCTGAAACACAGATTGCCCCCATGATTTATGATGGCGAATTATTGGCTCTATATCGTTATTGGTCGCTTGAACACCGTCTGTCTAACCAGATCGCACGCTTAAGTAAACAGTTTATTGAGGCGGTTGCGATTGAAGCTTATCAGGATTTATTAACCGATCCCTATCAGCAGGCAGCTTTGTCAATGGTGGCTAGCCAAACGTTGAATATTATTACGGGTGGGCCAGGTACGGGAAAAACTTATACGCTGGCACGAATTATTGCAGTTCTTAATCAAGCGATTCCAGACATTCGGATTGCGATGGCCGCACCGACAGGTAAGGCTGCCCAGCGGATGCAGGAGGCTTTACAAGCCTCTTTTAATGATGAAAAGCTTGTAGCTTCAGGATTAGTGACGGCAAGCTTGAAGCAGCAAAGTACACAAACCCTACATCGATTATTAGGCTTGGGAAATCGTCAGGTTCCGCGATTTCATAGTCGACAGCCTTTACCGTATGATGTGATTGTGATCGATGAAGCTTCTATGTTGGATTTAAATCTGGCCACTTTATTACTAGAAGCGATTCCACTGCATTGCAGAGTGATCTTATTAGGAGATGCAAAGCAGTTAGCCTCAGTTGATGTAGGTTCAGTTCTGGCTGATTTACAGCTGATCCCTAAACTTGCCAAGCATCGGATCAACTTGCAGAATAGCCGTCGTTTTAGTGCGGATGCCAAAATTGGACAATTGGCACGTTTTATTCAATCTGTAGATAATGAATTACCAGCAGCACAGGTTTTACAACAGTTTGAACAAGAGATCGTTGTATCTGCTCCCTTACAGAACATTGAACTGACACCTTCTATGAGCGATGTGGTACAGCTTGAATATATACCTGAAGCCGTAACTGACGTTATCTCTTATTATGAAAGATTGATGTTGGGATTTCGCCCGTTCCTAGAACAGCTCAAAGCCTATCAACAGATGGACTATGCTCAGGAAAATATAGAAGCTGTGATTCAGGCATTTGATCAATATCGTATTTTGGTGGCTATTCGGTTTGGCAATTTTGGTCTTGAACAGATGAATCGTTATGCCGAACAATGGCTAACCGAACATTTATCCGTCCTACCTGTGGGCGGGTGGTATGTTGGGCGCCCAGTCATGATGACATATAACGACTATCAACTCGGTATCTCCAATGGAGATATCGGCTTATGTTTCCGACATCGTATACAACCTGAACTGTATGAGGTTTATTTTCCGAGTCTGAATAAATGGGTTGCTGCACATCGTTTACCCAAAAATATTCAGACGGCATTTGCCTTAACCATCCATAAATCACAAGGTTCAGAATTTGCGCATACTGCTGTAGTATTTGACCATTCTGCGGAAAAATTGCTCAGCCAAGAACTGATTTATACAGCGATTACCCGAGCGAAAAAGGTGATCAGCTTGTTAGTTGATCGCGGTGCATTGGCTCAAGCTTTAACGGTTCAAACGACACGAAAAAGTGGATTGGTTAGAAAAATTAATAAAAAAATTGGTTTGTTAAGTTGACTTGTGCAGTAGACAGATCTGTACGAAAATGCTTACAAAGATTCGAGAAATTTGCTCATAGAGTAAATAACTTTTTTTTGAGATCATAGTCATGCACAAAAAGCTCAGTAAGGAATGCTGAGGAAATCGCAAAACAATAACGATAAAGTTGAAAAACAGCGAACTTACAGTGAAGTAAGTGATAAGCGAGGAAATTTACAGCCGCTAAGCCTTGTAGTTTTGGGAGAGACTACAGGGCTTTTTTATTGTTATTAAGTTATTTTAATACGTTTAGAATTTAACCAAAAAGTAAAAAATATAAACTAAATTTAAAATAATCGATTAAATATCAATGAACTAATAAATATGTAAGTTTTAACTTACATATCGATACGAAAAATACTACTTTTCTACATAATTACTTGTGGCAGAATGGCAAGGGTAAGAACTCATTATAGATGTATATCTTGCCTCTATAATGTAGAAAAGGGTGGATAAACCTTTATACAACAATAAAATAAAACAATAATGACCCAAAATAAAAATACAGCGCAAAAGAGCCCAAGTTATGCTTGGGCTTCTTTTTGTTTATATTGTTTGTACCCATTCATTTTCAGCCTGATCTGAGCCAAAAAGTGAACGACGTGACTGTTTTGGAATTCGAGGACATTGCTTGGAGATTTGATAGAGCACATTTCCAAGCGCAGGTAGATGTGTACCAATCACGGATTTTCCTGTCGTTAAAAATGCCACGCTAATGTCACGTTGTGGATCTGCCCAACACAAAATATTAGAGAATCCGATATGTCCAAAGGCTTGCCCAGTTTGAGGTCCAAATAAACCCACCGGATTACTTCCCAGCATTGGACCCAGTGCGTAACGCATCGGGGCAAGTAAGGTTCGATCTAAACTGGTCACCGAGGTAGGCAAGGTGGCACGAAATACCGTACGCGAACTCATAATCCGTTGACCATTATATTGCCCACCACTCAGCAACATTTCAGAAAAGCGACTTGCTTGTTCCGCAGAGGTGTAAATATTACCAGCAGGACAAATTGTATCCATAAAACGGGTGTCATTGGTGACATCGACTGCTAATTGTAACCCGCCACCGAGAACGTGATTCAGATAATGATCAGTGCCCAAACGAGGATGTAAACCCGTTGGGTAATTTAGGGCGACCTGCTCTCGATATTCTGGTTTCAAACCATAATTGAAATATGGCATATTCATTGGTTTTTCAATGGTTTCATGCAGGAATGTGCGCAGATCCTGACCAGTAACCCGTTCAATCAATTCACCTAAAATATAACCAGCAGTCACGGCATGATAGGCCAGTCGTGAACCAGATACTGAGATGGGTTTCGCTGCATAAAGCCGATTTAAAATTTCATTTTTATCAAACAATAATTCAGGCGTGACTTCACCATCGATTTTTGGAATACCTCCACGGTGTGAAAGCAGGTGAAATATAGTAGTACGGCGCTTACCATGGGCTGCATATTCAGGAATATAGTAACTAATGGGATCAAGTAAATTGATTTCGCCCTGTTCATCCAACATATGAATTAACATGGCAGTTACCATTTTTGAAGCAGAAAACAAACAAACAGGAGTATCTGGCGCACCTATTTTTGCCGCAGGGCTTAGACCTTGTGTTGAATTACCCGATGCATAGCCTAGACTACGATTAAGTAAAACTTTTCCTTGACGACGTAAACAAAAACTGATGAATGGATAATTCCCAGTTTTGTAAGCACCTTCTACGCTTTTCCAGATTTTTTGCAATTGTAGCTCAGTCATGCCCCCTAGTTCGGGGCTGACTTCATCCTGACTGCGTGTGACCGAAGCCAGATCAGTTGGGACAAAACAAGTATTGGTGGATAATAATTTCACAGTGCGTCCATTTCTTTTCTTTTTATATCAGACTAGTGTGCAGCGCTGTGAAGTAAATGTCAGTGTCTTAAATGACGGTCATGTCGATGTAATAATGTCATGAAATAGTACGGATGGATAAGCTGCATCATTTAAGAATTGTCAATTCAGCTTGAATCCTTTAAAATACGCACTGCTGTAGTGATGCACGGCAGTCAATAGATTTAAGATTTGATCTTGAATTTATTGATCAGTATCAATTTATTTTATGTAAGCATCTCGGAGAAATCGAATGGCTTTAACTACTACAGATCGCGCAGAAATCATCGCTAAATTTGCTCGTGTTGAAAACGACACTGGTTCACCAGAAGTACAAGTTGCTTTATTGACTGCACAAATCAATGATTTGCAAGGTCATTTTAAAGAGCATAAACACGACCATCATAGCCGTCGCGGTCTTATCCGTATGGTTAACCAACGTCGTAAATTACTTGACTACTTAAATGGTAAAGACCATGGTCGTTATGTAAGTCTAATTAGCGAATTAGGTTTACGTCGTTAATTCGATTCAGGCTTGATTTTCGGTATTCGTATGACATTGTGTCGTCTCAGTGCTGAAAGGAAAGTATCGTTTGGTGTGTGTCACTAAATGATTTTAGAAGGGGCGATTATTCGCTCCTTCTTTGTGTTTATTCTCTAGTGAGGTCGGCTTCTAAGCTTTGTCATTGATCATTGCTTGTACTCATTTGATAGCAATGGTTTGAATGCCAAACCTTAGGGGTCTCCACTAGAATAACAGTTCAAAAAGAACCAGGAAAATATAATACATGTCAATGTTTAATATCGTTCGTAAAGAATTTCAGTTTGGTCAACATCAAGTTGTTTTAGAAACTGGCCGTGTGGCGCGTCAGGCAAATACAGTATTAGTGACAATGGGCGGTGTGACTGTCCTTGTTGCCGTGGTTGCACAGCCAAAAGCAAAAGCAGGTCAGGACTTCTTCCCACTTACTGTTAATTATCAAGAAAAACAATATGCTGCTGGTCGTATCCCAGGAGGATATGGTAAGCGTGAAGGACGTGCATCTGAAGCTGAAACGTTGATTTCACGCTTGATTGACCGTCCAATTCGCCCATTGTTCCCAGAAGGCTATTTCAATGAAATTCAGGTAACAGCCACGGTTGTTTCTTCTGATAAGACCATGGATGCAGACATTGCTGCAATGCTGGGTACTTCAGCTGCATTGTCAATCGCAGGTACGCCATTTAGAGGGCCAATTGGTGGTGCACGTGTAGGCTTAATCAATGGTGAATACGTTCTTAACCCGAATTTTGAACAACTTGCACAATCAGATCTTGATCTTGTTGTTGCGGGTACAGAATCAGCAGTACTGATGGTTGAATCTGAAGCTAAAGAGCTTTCAGAAGATCAAATGTTAGGTGCTGTACTTTTCGGTCATGATGAAATGCAAATTGCAATTCAGGCGATCAAAGAGTTTGCAGCAGCAGCCGGTGCTGTTGAATCGACTTGGGTTGCTCCAAGCAAAAACGAAACATTGCTTGAGCAATTAAAAGCAGCTTTCGAGGCTAAAATTTCAGAAGCATATACCATTGCGGTGAAACAAGATCGTTATGCTGCACTTGATGCATTGTATGCGGAAGCGGTTGCCCAATTTGTTCCTGAAAATGACGAAACAGGTATTGCAGACGAAGTAAACGAATTATTTGAAGACCTGAAATACCGTACTGTACGTGACAATATCCTGTCAGGTAAGCCGCGTATTGATGGACGTGATACTAAAACAGTTCGTGGTATCGATGTGCAAGTTGGCGTATTGGAACGTGCGCATGGTTCAGCACTGTTCACACGTGGTGAAACTCAGGCATTGGTAACCACCACGTTAGGTAACACTCGTGATGCGCTTATGGTTGATACGCTTGCAGGAACGAAAACTGACAACTTTATGTTGCATTATAACTTCCCAGCGTATTCTGTAGGTGAAACAGGCCGTGAATCTGGTCCTAAACGTCGTGAAATTGGTCATGGTCGTTTAGCTCGCCGTGGTGTACAGGCTGTATTGCCAGCAGCAGATCGCTTCCCATATGTGATTCGTATCGTATCTGACATTACTGAATCAAATGGTTCATCTTCAATGGCGTCAGTATGTGGTGCTTCATTGTCGCTTATGGATGCCGGTGTGCCTTTAAAAGCACCAGTTGCTGGTATTGCAATGGGTCTGGTTAAAGAAGGTGAGCGTTTTGCAGTTCTGTCAGACATCTTGGGTGATGAAGATCATTTGGGTGATATGGACTTTAAAGTTGCAGGTTCTGCCAATGGTATTACTGCATTGCAAATGGACATTAAAATCGAAGGGATTACCGAAGAGATTATGGAAGTTGCATTGAATCAGGCTTATGCAGGTCGTATGCACATCCTGAATGAAATGAACAAAGTGATTTCTCGTGCGCGTCCAGAAATTTCAATGTTTGCACCAACATTTGAAGTCATTACCATTAATCCTGATAAGATCCGTGATGTCATTGGGAAAGGTGGCGCGACTATTCGTCAAATCACTGAAGAAACCAAAGCTGCAATTGATATTGAAGACAACGGTACTGTGCGCGTATTTGGTGAATCGAAAGCGGCGGCACGTGCTGCAATTGCTAAGATTCAAGCTCTTACTGCTGAAGTTGAACCGGGTAAAATCTATGACGGTAAAGTAATCCGTATCGTTGAATTTGGTGCATTTGTGAACATTATGCCGGGTACAGATGGTTTACTTCACATCTCTCAAATTTCAAATGAACGTGTTGCCAACGTAACTGACGTGCTTAAAGAAGGTCAAGAAGTCAAGGTTCAAGTTGCTGATGTGGACAACCGTGGCCGTATTAAACTAACAATGAAAGATATTGAACAGGCATAATAAAGCCTTATTAATATTTCATAAAAAATCCGCCTCGGCGGATTTTTTATTTCAATCAGAAAATTATTGTTCGGCCTGTTTCAGCATTTTATACAGTTCATCTTTGAGTTTTAGTTTCTGGCGTTTTAAGTCCTCAATTTCCTCTAGACCACTGGTAACAGGATTCTGTTCTAAACGAATAATCTCATGATCCAGCACATTGTGTTCTTCAAAAACTTTGGAAAAATGAGCATCATCTTGTTTGAGCTGACTGATTAGAGCGCGGTATTCTGGGAACATAAATTCACCTTTTTATTTCATGTTTAAATGCATTTCTCTAATTTGAGTATGCTTAAAATTGACTAAAAATGATTTCAAAAAAGATAGGCGAGTGATACAGATTTAATCCTTAAAAATAGTAGGACTTTATGCTAAAATATGGCAGTTTTCTTTCGTAAATATTTTGTAAGTTATGTAATATTTCCATACCATCCATTAAAATGAGTGCCTTTTAAGGGCAATTACGTATAGAGATAAGTAGGATAAAAATACTTAAATACTCTATAGGAAATTGTGGTTTAGTTAAGATTTTATCCAATCAAATATGCTAAAAATAACAATAGAGATTAAGAGACATTGTTATGCAGATTTATTATTTTTATCGGCACTCTACAGAACAATATGTATTTTTAAGTCATGAACATCAAGCTGATCATCCATTGATTTTTCAATGGGTGGATTGCTTGCGTGAAGATGTCGTCAACCATGCTGAAGAATGGCAACAAAAAATTAGAGCAATGACAGAACTCACGATTAATGAGTTTCATATTCGTGATATTTTAAATATTGACCATCCCTGTGATTTTGACACGATGGAAGATTATGATGTTCTCATCTTTAGAAAAATTATTACACCAGATGATCATATTGAAAACAATAATGGTTTAGGCGAGCAACATGAGAGTATTTTTGGATTGGCGACGACTCCTATTAGCTTTATCGTAAGTCAACATATTCTCGTCAGTGTCAGAGAGCAGGGCAACAAAGCTGTAGATAATTATGTACAACGCTTTCAGAGTATTTTACAGCGTAATATACAAGAACAAAATAAACCCAGAAAACTTCCCCAAAGCCCCATTGATTTAAGCTTGAGATTACTCAACACCATCATTGATGGCTATCTGGAGTTACGAACTCCATTAACCCGCCGTGTTGAACACTGGCAACGAGAATTATTACAGGGAAGAAAACGTTTTAATCAATGGCCCCAGCTATTTCAGGAAAATATGGCATTTCAGCAAGTTGAAAATCTATGTGAAGAACAGATTGAAACTTTGCAAGAATTACGAGATGAATTGGTTGAGAATTATCATCATTTAATGGGGGAGCATGCCACAGAGTCACCTGATCTGTTATTAGTGCGCATGAATGATTTGGTTAGCCACTTGGAACGTACCCAGAAACATACGTCACGATTACGCATGGCGATTCAGTCGGCGATCGATTTGCATTTTAACGCGATTGCTAATCAGACCAATGAAAATATGCGTATTTTAGCCATTATTACTGCGGTTTTTGCACCATTAACGTTGTTAACGGGTGTGTATGGGATGAACTTTGAATTTATTCCCGGTCTAAAATCTCCCCTTGGTTTCTGGATGATGCTCGGGGTTATGCTTTTGTGTACGGTATTGTTGCTTTATTATTTTTATCGACAACATTTAGTGGGTCGTGGTGAAAAGAGCGTGATTGAACTCTTGGCACAGCAAAAACGCCAGCATAATGTTAATTTATTCTGGTTTTTAGAGTATGAACCCTTGAAGCAGACGCTAAAAGAGGTTGAAAAAATGACCAAGTTCAAATAGAACCTAAGGTAAGTGAACTTCACATTTAAATTTTGCTGAGTTAGACTTGAGCTACAGGAGATGGCATTCCTCCTGCTACAAACCGCCCTTATACGGGCTAATGATGCCTACGACCCTTTCATTCGACAGGGAGCGTAGGCGTACGTGCTCTGTTTGATAAAAATGATTTTGGAGCATGTGGTTATTATGTATTATTCACTTCTTTCTATTGCCCTAGGTTCTATATTAGGGGCTTGGTCCCGCTGGTTTCTCGGCTTAAAATTTAATGCAACGTTTGAAAATATACCACTAGGGACTTTATTGGCCAATTTAATTGGTGGTTTTATCATTGGTTTCGCCATCGCGTTTTTTGCCAACAGTAGTTTGAGCCCCAATTATAAATTATTTATTATTACTGGCTTTTGTGGTGCGCTCACGACCTTTTCGACCTTTTCGGCAGAAGTCGTAGGTTTATTACAGCAGCAAAAAATTTCAGTTGCGATTTTCATGATTTGTATTCATTTACTGGGTTCCTTGATCTGTACCATTTTAGGCTTATTGTCTTATCAATGGATGACCCAACACTAAATCGAAGAAAAGTCAGTTCGCGATCAGTGAGATGATCGCGAGGAATGGAGTGATTAGGATTGATTGGGGCGAATTTTTCGGCGTAGATGATGAACTTCATCAATCAAATCCAACATGACTGCAACTGCTGAAAGACTGGCATCGAAATCTCGTTGTAACCGATAGGCTCGTCGAGCGCGGATAACATCGGTGCTAGAAAAACGATACTGCTGTGGCTGACCCGAGGCTGATAGAATGTCATAGTCGATCAGTTGTAAAATCCATTCGGGACTTTGACCACTGATTTGAGCAAAATGAGTCAAATCAAATGTACATTGTTCATCAATGATTTCTGCTTCATTCAATCCGCTATATACGATTTCACGATAATGAATTGTGGGCATCATTCAGCTCCTTATGAACGGGGTGTAAAGGATGAAAAGGCTGCAGCAAAGTTTTCATAGGCTTGCTGTTGTTCTTCGGTCGTGGCCTGAGGCAGTACTATATTCAGCACCAAATAAAGATTGCCGGGTACTTTATTCGGAATTCCTTTATCTTTCAGGCGAAGTTGTTGACCTGTTTTTGCATTTTTAGGTAAATTAACACCGAGTTTACCTGCCAGGGTGTTGACTTCAATTTTTTGTCCCAGTGCAGCTTCCCAAGGTGTAACATCCACCGTTGCATAAACGTCAGCGCCTTCTACACGCACGCGATCGGTATCTTTATATTGAATTTCAATATAGAGATCACCATTTTCACCCCCATTGATTCCACTTTGGCCTTGTCCACTTAGACGAATTTGCTGGCCTTCTTTCATGCCTTTTGGGATTTTTACCTGTAAAGTTTTACGTTGAACCTCAGGCTCGCCATAAGCATTGACAGTTGGAATTTGAAGCGTGATATTTTGAGTTGTTCCATGATATGCAATCTCCACATCTACTTCGATGCTAGCATGTTGATCTTCACCACGATGACTCCGTTTTTGGCGTTGATATTGGTAATCGCCCCCACCAAAACCTGAGCCAAAACGACCGAATAGATCTTCAAAGCCCTGAAAGTCAGAAGCATTACCCTGACGGTAAAATTGCGCACCATCAAAACCACTCGCTGCACCCTGACCATTTTGTCCAAACCCTGCAAAGCCTTGAGGATGATCTAGTATTTGATCATATTCCGCTTTTTTTTCTGGATTGCTTAAGGTGTCATAGGCGACATTGATCGCTTGCATTTTTGCTTCTGAATCAGATTCTTTACTGACATCAGGATGATATTTTCGTGCAAGTTTTCGATAGCTTTTCTTAATTTCATCTGGAGTTGCATTACGTGAAACCCCAAGTTCTTCATAGTAATTTTTTGCCATAAAAGCTCTTTTAAAATTGGGTTTTATTTCTTTTAATTATGGTGATGAACTGAGCAATTACAAGACGGTAAATATACTAAAATGTTGATATTTGGAAAACAAATTTTTAAATGGATAAAGTTTTTAGGTGATTCATTTAAAACTTTATCCACTATGGATGAGCTACTGAAATTATTTTTTAGTATCATTTTCTCAATTTTATTATTGATATTTAATCCATGTCACGCTACGTCCTACCACTGAAATTCCAACATAGCCTCGTAAGGTCAGATGTTTGCCGGATGCGTTAATTTTGGCTTTGGCTTGGTAGACTTTGCCGCTAATTGGATCAAGTACATGGCCTTGAATATATTCATAAGGGTTATTGGGATTTTGTTTGAAGTCATAAACAAAAGGTAAACCAATAAACGGTTTTCCTTTTAACGCGCCAGGGCATTGTTCACATATTTCCATTTTAGGCCGTCCTGGAATTGCACGCGTTTCGATAATAATTCCAGTATAGGTACCATTTGGATTTTTCTTCACTTCTACATCGGCACGTGAGTAACCACTCCGATCATCAATCGTTTTCCATTTTCCTACAATTGGATCAGGCTGCTCAGCATGCGTATAGCCTGTCAGTATTGTCATTATGAGTAGTAAAATTCCCTTAAGTTTCATTTTTTGTACATCCCCCGATGTATGAATTAAATTTGTTTTAGAATAAAAGCTCTATTTTAAAGGGGTGTTTTATATAAATACAAATAGAAACAAATATTTATAGTTTAAATACATCACATATTTTTTTAAAAATGTCAGAATAAAAATCAATTTTTCACATAAAATAAAGACTTTGTGCAATCATCAAAGTTTATAAAATTTAGAGAATAAAAAGCCCCGTATAACTACAGGGCATATTTAAAATAAATGCTGTTGAAGGTTTAGCTTAAATGTTCACCAAATAAACCTAATGCTTCTTCCGCAGTAAAGCTATATTGAGTATTACAGAACTGACAATCCATACGAATAGGGTTTTGCTCTGCAAGCGTTTCACGTACCGATTCGACACCAATCTGGATTAAAGCTTCGGCACAGCGTTCTTTCGAGCAGGTGCATCCAAATTTGAGGTGCTCAACTTCAGGCAATCGCACTTGTTCTTCATTATAAAGACGATACAAAATTTCATTGGCAGAAAGTTCAGTCAATTCCTCTGCCTTCAATGTTTCAGTCAGCATAGTCAAACGAGGCCAGATATCTTCATCCACTAGTTTTTGTTCTTCTTCATTATTTCGTGGCAATAATTGAATGAGTAAACCACCAGAGCGTTTTGCCGTGGTCGCCAGTACAATGTGAGTCGGAATTTGTGCAGATAAATCATAATACTGCATTAAGCAACCTGCCAGTGTCGGCTGATCTAGTGGGACAATGCCTTGATAACGTTCACCGAATTCGGGTTCAATATTAATAAATAACACAGGGTTGTGAAGATGACGCAGTACTACACTGCTATCACTACCTTCCTGAAAATGAGGATCTTCTTCATAATCTGCTAGTGCACGTACTTCACCCAAGTGATTACATTCTGCCATTGCCCATTTAAAGGTACCTGAAGCCTGTATCTGTAAGCTAATTCGCCCTTTAATTTTTAAGGTACTGGCAAGTAATGCAGTGGCACTTAGCATTTCTCCGAGTAACGCTTTGACGGCGGGCATATAGTTGCGTTGCGCCAGAATAGTTTGCAAGGCTTCCTCAAGATGAACGACTTCTCCACGAACAGGGCAGTCCTCAATATAAAAACGTTGGCGTAGATCAGACATATTTTTCTCCATAACCCTGTCTTAATGGTGTCTGTATTGTAAAACACAAGTCATTGTGGATCATCCCGTGTCACATCAATACGATGATTTTGTGTAGCGTTTTCTAAACTGCGTTTTAGATTTACACCTGTACTGACGGGTTGATCACGAGCATCACTTTCAAATAAATGTTCCAGTTCGGCAAGCATATCACGGTGAGTTTCAACGATTTTTTGTTCATCGGTATAGATGCTTTGCTGCCTTGCCAGCAATTTTTCATCATAATCCCGAAAAGTTTCGATATTTTCATAGGCTTGTTGAGCTGGAATACCTAAATCACACAAGACTCGATAAGCCATGCCGAGTGAGGATAAATAGGTTTCACGCCAGATATATTCGATGCCTAAATCGCGCAGCAAATGAACATGATGTCGATCTCTTGCTCGTACAAATAGTCTAAGTTCAGGATAATTGAGGCGAATGTGTCGTGCCACATTCATATTGTCTTCAACATCGTCAATCGATAAAACAAAGATTCTGGCTTTTTCAATCCCTGCCGCGCGTAGAATATCGGGTTGAGTCACATCACCATAATACAGAGTCCCACCGTAGCGACGTACGAAATCAATGCGCTGCATATTGTTATCAATGGCGGTAAAACTAAAATGATGCAACCGTGCGATACGTGCAATAATTTGTCCAAAACGACCAAACCCCGCAATAATAATAGGGTGATCATGAGCAGGGATATCATCGTACTCGGGTATTTTATCCTTAAAAATAACAGGAATAATTTTAGAAGTAATTAACCAATATAAAACTGGAGTTAGCATCATGGATAATGTGACGATCAGGGTGACGGGTTCCACCAGCGCTTGAGTCAACACTTTTTCACTTTTGGCTGCACTAAGTACAACAAAGGCAAATTCACCACCTTGTGCTAAACAGGTTCCCATCAGCAGGCTATTTTTCCAACTATACTGATTAAATCGTGCAATTACCGTTAAAACGATCAGTTTTATGAGCATTAAACTGATCGCGCCACCAATAATCAGCCACGGCATATCGACAAAAAGTGAAATCTGGGTGGTCATCCCAACAGTCATAAAAAATAGACCAAGCAGTAATCCCTTGAAGGGCGCTATGCTGGCTTCAAGCTCATGACGAAACTCAGAATCTGCCAGTAGTACACCTGTTAAAAATGCGCCCAGTGTGGTGCTGATTCCTAATAAATCCATCAGTAGAACCACAGCCATTACAATAAATAAGCCCACTGCGGTAATCAGTTCATTTGCACCGCTACGGGCAACGAAGCGGAAAAAATAACGCAAAATATAACGACTAAAGAGGAATAAACCCGTAAACGTTGCAATAATAGCCGCAAAATAAGCTATTCCATGATGTGTGGTCTGTGTGCCAGCGAGGAGTGGAATTAGGGCCAAAAGTGGAATTGCCGCAATGTCCTGAAACAATAGAATGGAAAAAGAAGATTGCCCATAAGTCGTATTGAGTTGTTGCTTTTCACTAAGCAATTGTAAGATAAAGGCGGTGGATGAAAGAGCCAGAGCAAAACCAATGACAAAACTGCTAATAGGACTTTGTTTGAACAGCAACAGAAGAATTGCCATCAAGACCACGCCTGTAATCACAACTTGCATGCTCCCCATAACGAAAATGGAATGCCGCATTTCCCATAAGCGTTGTGGGCGCAGTTCTAGGCCAATAATAAACATCAGCAAAATCACACCAAAATCAGCCAGATGCATAATCGCATTGGCATCGCTGGCGATATTTAAAACACTTGGCCCAAGTAAAATACCGGTAAAGAGATAACCTAGAACTGTGGCGATCCCAAAGCGTTTACCTAATGGTACCAAGAGTAAAGCTGCGCCTAAAAAAATCGTGATTTGTAGTAATAACGACATGAATTACCCTGATCGTTTAGAGTCTGGTTTCTTTTCTTCAACCAGTATAAACATCATTTTAAAGATTATAGATGTATGGTGTTGAGCGTTTTAGTTAAACTCTTGCGGATCAACATCGATCGATAAACGTAATTGATGTTGCTTCGGCAGATGTACCACATGCGCCCACCATTGTCGTAAAAAGAAATGCATCCGTGCGCGATCTTGCGACAATATCACCATATGTGCGCGATAACGTCCAGCTTTGCGTTCCATTGGTGCGGGAATAGGCCCCCAGATATCAATGCTTTGTTGTGCAAGCATTTGTAATTGTACCGCAATCTCAGCTAAAAACTGCTGACTATAGTCACGATTTCTGGACTCTGAACGAATTAGCACAGCGTAACGATAGGGTGGAAAAAGCGCTGTTTTACGCTCTTGCAGCATATGTTTGGCCACAGCACGATAGTCTTTCTCGATTAATGTCGTTAGCATTGGGTGGTCAGGTCTTAATGTTTGTAAGTAAACTTCACCTTTATGTTCACCACGGCCCGCACGACCCGAGACTTGGACGATCAATTGTGCGGTACGCTCTGGCGCACGAATATCAACAGACAGTAAGCCTGCATCAATATCTAATATTGCAACGAGCGTGACATAGGGAAAATGATGGCCTTTAGCCAACATTTGAGTTCCTAGTAAGATGACTGGTTTATTCTGCTGAATCCGGTCATAAATTTTCTGCCAGCTTCCCACTCGACTGGTACTGTCACGATCCACTCGAATAACATCATAATCTGGAAAGAGTTCATTCAGATGTTCTTCAACCTTGCCTGTTCCCATGCCGAGGGTTTTTAGAGTCTGATGCTGGCATTCGGGGCATTGATCAGGCAAGCGCTGAATCGTCCCGCAGTGGTGACAATGCAGATAAGAATAAGGTTGGGTGTGCAACGTGAAGTGTGCATCACAATGTGGGCAATTGGCTTGCCAGCCACAACTCTCACACACTAACACCGGCGCATATCCACGTCGATTCAAAAAAATTAACACCTGTTCTTTTTTATCGAGCGTTCTTTGTATTTGTTCAAGTAGCGGCTGACTTAAACCATGTTTTTTCTTTGCAACTTTTAAATCAATGACATGCATTTTGGGCATAAGTGCCACGCCTGCACGTTGATTGAGTTGTAGCAGTTTTAATTTTTCTTGTTGAACCAGATGATAACTGTCAATACTTGGTGTGGCTGATCCTAGAATAACAGGGCAGTTTTCCAGATGTCCCCGATACAATGCAACGTCCCGTGCATGATAACGAAAGCCTTCTTGTTGCTTATAGGAAATATCGTGTTCTTCATCGAGAATAATCAGACCAAGATTGTGTAAGGGAGTATAAATTGCAGAACGAGTCCCTAAAATAATCGAAGCTTTGCCCATTTTTGCTTGTTGCCATGCTTGTAGGCGTTTTGATTCGTTTAAGCCAGAATGCATCATCACTACATCCCCATGAAAACGCGATTTAAAACGCGCAATGGTTTGTGGAGTCAGTCCAATTTCGGGTACTAAAACCAGTACTTGTTGTCCTCGTTTCAATACCTCATGCATAATTTGTAAATAAACTTCGGTTTTACCGCTCCCTGTTAAGCCGTCCAGTAAGTAAGCTTGATAATGATTAAGCGAATGAACAACTTGCTCGATGGCTTTTTTCTGATCATCATTGGGCTTAAGAGGCATTTGTGCCAATTGCACGGGAGTGGGCTTAAAATCTTGTGGTTCTAAATGGCATTCCACTAAATCTTTCTTTGCCAAAGATTTTAATGTTGCTGTTTCCACACCACTTAAATTTAAAATATTTTCAGTTGTTCCAGCGGGATGAAGTTTTAAAATTTGGTACGCTTCAAACTGTTTTTGTGAACGTTTAAGCTTGGCTTCTGCATCATCACAGGGTTTGATTTTCCAGATATGCGCCAATATATCCAAAGCTTTGCCTTGTCGTAACAATGCTGGCAATGCGGCTGGTATGACTTCACCGATTGGAAATTGATAATACTGAGCTGACCATGTCAATAAAGTTAAAACTTTCTTGTCTAGAATTGCGTCATCATCAAGAAGTTCAGAAATGGCTTTGAGCTGAAAACGAGGGTCAAGCGGAGTATCTGGGCTGATTTTCTCAATAATGATGCCGATCAATTTTTGCCGACCAAAAGAAATAGCCACACGTGCACCAATTTGAGCGTGTTGATATTGAGCTGGACTTAGACTGTAGTCAAAGCTCTCATACAGATGAACGGGTACAGCGACCCGAACACGGTAAATCTCTGCTTGAGGTGGCGGCATATTTGGCATAAATCTGTTTCGTCACTATTTTTTAAGATGATTCGTTTTCGGATGATAGGGGCTGTGCTAAAGTGTGCAAAGCTGTAATGCTCCGAAATATGAAGGATTCTGTAGGAAAGATGCAACAGCTAGTCGATTATTTTTTGGAAAAAATTAGAAAAGATCATGCCTGCCTATCAATTTACTGCTATTGACGCTTCAGGAAAACAGCAAAAAGGGGTGCTAGAAGGGGACTCTGCACGACAAATTCGCCAGCAATTAAGGGATAAAACCTGGACTCCGATTGCAGTCGAGCCTGTGGAACAAAAAGATAAACATCAGCAACGTTCATGGTTTCAAAAAAAGTTTAGTGCTTATGATCTGGCGCTTATGACGCGACAACTTTCTGTATTGGTTGCGGCGGCGATTCCGCTTGAAGAAGCATTACGAGCAGTTGCCAAACAAAATGAAAAACCACATGTACAAAATCTATTACTTTCGGTGCGTTCTAAAGTACTTGAAGGGCATTCGCTAGCTCAGGGCATGCAGCAATCAGGTCGTTTCCCGGACTTATATATTGCAACCATTGCGGCGGGGGAGCGTTCAGGTCATTTGGATCTAATTCTGGACCAACTTTCCGACTACACCGAAAACCGCTTTGCTATGCAAAAGAAAATTCAGGGCGCGATGATCTATCCGATTATTTTATTGCTTATGTCTTTTGCGATTGTGATGGGGCTGATGACGTATGTCGTACCAGATATTGTTAAAACCTTTGATCAAAGTAAACAGGCATTACCTTGGATTACAGTGGCATTGATGAAAGCCAGTGATCTGATTCGTCATGCATGGCCATTTTTATTGGTGATCAGTATTATCAGCATTATTGCTTTCATCCGGTTTTTAAAAACCACAGCAGGGCATTATGCATTTGATCGTTTAACGCTCAGGTTGCCATTATTTGGTAAATTATCGCGTGGTATAAACTCAGCACGTTTCGCTAGCACCTTATCGATTTTGACTCAGTCTGGTGTGCCTTTAGTCGATGCACTTAAAATTGGCGCTGCGGTGAGCAGTAACTGGGTGATTCGTGATGCAATTAATGTAGCTGCTGAGAAAGTGACGGAAGGGGGAAATTTGGCAACCCAGCTTGAGCGTTGTGGTTATTTCCCGCCAATGATGGTACAAATGATACGCAGTGGTGAAGCCTCTGGCGAGCTGGATCGAATGTTGAAGCGAGCATCCGATATGCAGGATCGTGAAGTCACAACATTTATTTCCACCTTGCTGGCTTTGCTTGAGCCGTTAATGTTGGTGTTTATGGCGGCTATTGT
Organism: Acinetobacter sp. S54; assembly: GCF_016624945.1. GTDB lineage: Bacteria > Pseudomonadota > Gammaproteobacteria > Pseudomonadales > Moraxellaceae > Acinetobacter. The sequence continues at coordinate 412,908 of NZ_JACVUI010000001.1, forward strand.
ATTGGTGATTGTGATTGCGGTAATGCTGCCAATTGTAAATATGAATAATATGATTTAATGAGTTGTATGTTAGAGATGGACATGAATAAGCAAAAAATTCAGAGCAAAATGATGAACAAACAATCTGGCTTTACACTCATTGAAGTAATGGTTGTGATTGTAATTTTAGGTGTTTTAGCGGCCTTAATCGTGCCGAATGTAATGGGACGTGGTGAAAAAGCCAAAGTGGATACCACGCAAATTACTCTCAAAGGCGTAGCAGGAGCTTTGGATCAATATAAACTGGACAATGGTCATTATCCTTCTATGCAGGAAGGTGGTTTAGATGCCTTGGTGAATCAGCCTGCGACGGCGAAGAATTGGTTGCCGGGTGGTTATGTCAAAGGTGGTTATCCTAAAGATAGCTGGGAAAATGACATTCAGTATGTTATTCCTGGTACAGAAGGTCATGCTTATGACTTATATTCCTTTGGTGCAGATGGAAAATCTGGTGGCGAAGGGAACGATGCAGATATTTATTACAAACCTTAAAATCTGCTCTTAAAATTAATTTCAGAAATAGATAACGTTTTTAAATAAGAGCGTTATCTATGTAAAATAATGAAGTGATGATATGGAAATTATCTGTTTATATTATCGGATTAAAAAATAAAAACCGTAGAATGATAATACATCTCAATTTGAAAATTTAATTTATTGCATTGATTTTAATGTATATATTAAAAATATAAAGATATGAGATTTATAATAAGAACGATTTCCATATTTACTGATTACAAGATATATAAATTATGGATAAAAATAGACTTTTTATTTAATTAAAACCTTGCATAATAGCTCTTAAGTCAGTCATTTTACTGTCGGAGGATAGCATGAAAGCATTATTTTTTTCGGATGAAATTAATCAATTTCATGGGGCAATGCTCAAATCTGTTCTCTTGATTTTGAGTTTATTGCCTATTAGTCAGGGTATTTTGGCGGTTTGGCAGATGTCAGATGCCAGTAGTCAAATTATGGTTGGATTTGTTGCACTCAGTTTATTTAGTGCTCTCCTCATTTTAAGTTTTTATTCGGCCTTGAAAGCGACTGTATTGAAAGTCGTAATCGACGAAAAGATTTCAAATGTCGAACAAATGATGGTGTCAGTTTATCGTTATGTTCCGATGTTGAGTCTGGCTGCCATGGTTTCATATCTTACTGCCACATTATAAATAGATAATGTGATTAAAACGGGGCTTTAGCCTCGTTTTTTTATTATCCCATTTCTAACATCTGCTTGTAACTACATCATAGTTTTAGAAGCAAATGAGATGGAAAATATACATGAGGGAGTTAATTTGAATGGGTGCCTACAGGTTTTCATAATGTTGTCATGTTCAAAATCGTGTCTTGAGTATCGGGTTTGGATGCATTGTTAGGAATTGGATGGCTTTAAAATATTTATAAAAAAACCGAGATTGGTGAGAAATCTCGGTTTAACTAAAGTGAACAATACCACTTAACGTCTTGACTTAAAGCTCACATTGACTTGCTTGGGGCGATAAAACCAACCCACCATCAAAAGTAACAGAGAAAAGATGAGAATTGGCCAGTCACTTAAACGGGTATACAATGTTTCGCCTTGCATAGCAGGCAAATCCCCACGCAGAACTGCTTCTTTATCAATGGGGGCTTGTTTAACGATGTGCCCATGTTGATCAATAAAAGCAGTCACCCCTGTATTGGTCGCACGAATAAACCATCGCCCATTTTCTTTGGCACGCATCTGCACCATTTGTAAATGCTGCATGGGACCTGCGGTTCCAGTAAACCATGCATCATTTGAAACAGTCACTAAAAAGTCACTATTCTCGGCATTACGTCGGGTTAGGTTTGGATAAGCAATTTCATAGCAAATGGCAGCTGCGAGTGGGTGGCCTTTAATCATTAAAGGTTTTTGATTGTTCGACCCTTGACTGAAACCGCTCATCGAAGGGTCATTTTGTAAGGCAGGTAATACCCAACTTAATAAACCCGAAAGTGGAATATATTCACCAAACGGCACCAAACGCTGTTTTTTATACAGTCCTGAAGAATCACTTCCCGATGCCATAATACTATTGTAATACTGAGGTGTCCCAACCTGTTGAGAGGCTTGCATGTCCCAATACGGAATGCCTGTAACCCAGGCTGAACCTGTTTTTTGAGCTTGCTGCTGCATAGCATTTAAAAAAGGTTCAATATCAGTTTGGAACATAGGAATGGAGGATTCGGGCCACACGATTAAATCCCGTCCCCATTCTGTACGCGTTAAATTGGCATAGATCATCAAGGTCTTTACCTGATATTCGGTCAGCCATTTTAAATCTTGTGGAATGTTGCCTTGAATGAGGGATATGGATAATGGTTTGCTGTCTTTTGCATGTACAAATTCAAGTTTTGACGCTCCCCATGCACCCAACACTAATAAGGCCGATGGAAAAACCCAGTAAATACGGCGTTGGAGAATTTCAACCAATGCACAGGCCAAGACAATAACGACAAAAGAAACTCCAAAGATCCCAAACAGCGGGGCATAGCCATCCAGCAACCGTTCAGTGAATGCATAACCTGCGAAAAGCCACGGAAAGCCTGTAAAAACCCATGTTTTTGCCCATTCAAAGAATACCCAAAGTGGGGCAAAAGTGAGGGGAGTTTCTGGAAAAAAACGCCGATATAGCCAAGTCTGAACTGCGGTAAAGAGTCCCATGACCAATGCCATAAAAGCGATCATAAGCACGCTCAAAACGGCATTGGTATCACCATAAACATGTATGGAGGTGTAAAGCCAAAATGCACCGACAAACCACAAACCAAAGCCATATGCCCAACCAATCCCAAAGGCCTGTTTAGCAGAACGCTTTTTGAGTGAAGCATATAATAACGCTGGTGATAAAATAGCCAACCACCAGTAATAATAAGGTGCGAGTGCTAAACTAAAAATAGCGCCTGCGCATAATGAAATGAGCAGGGGAATAATAAAAGGCAATTGTTTTTGTTGCTGGGAGGATCCTAACAATTTATCAAAGTATGTTCTCATTTACGAACAGCTCGAATCAGATGAATAGTACGTGCATCTGCTTCAACAATGGTAAATTCCCAATTTTCAAGTTCTACGACCTGACCTTGCAAATCACTCACTAAACCAATTTCCTGAAGCAATAAACCGCCCATAGTTTCTACTTCATCGTCAGAAAAATCAGCATCTAAAATCGTATTAAAGTGTTCAATTGGTGTAAGTGCTTGTACCAACCAGCTATTTGCTTTGTTATGTGTGTGATCGGGCACAATATATTGTGCTTCTTCATCGGCATTGTCGTGTTCATCTTCAATTTCACCAACAATTTCTTCGAGAATATCCTCAAGAGTAACCAGACCTGAAGTCGTACCGTATTCGTCAATCACAATAGCAATATGCGTTTGTGTATGTTTTAGCATACGAAATACTTGATCAGAGCGAGCGCTTTCTGGAACAAAAAGTGGCTGTCTCATCAATGCACGCACATCGACTTTAGTCCCTTGTTCGGTGAGAAAAGGCAACAAATCTTTAGCGAGTAGAATTCCTACCACATTATCTGGTTGATCAGATGAAAAGACAGGGAAGCGCGAATGTGCAGACTCAACCAGTACATGCAAAATATCCAGTAACTCGTCGTCTTCTTGTAGACTGATCATGGCAGTACGAGGCGTCATAACTTCACGAATTTTAGTTGCAGGAAGATCCAGTACACCTTCTAGCATAGCCACGGTGTCGGGCTCTAAAAAACGTTGTGAATCCTGAACGAGTTTTAACAGTTCGTCACGTGTTTCTGGTGCAGTGCCTAACCATTTTCTTAAGCCACGCATACCCCACGATGGGCCTGATTCCTCTTGCATGATCTTTCCTAAAGACTCTTGATTTGCCAATAAATGATTTTTAATCATACCGAAGAAAAATGGCTTATGCATTACTAAAACGATTGGAAAGCGTAAATGATTCAAATTGATGAGTCGTGATTTTCTCATTTCTCTTGTGAGGTTAAGTTTATGTTAGACTATGGCCCTATTTTTTGAGCTCAAGTATAGGCATGTCCTCATTAGATTTAACTCCTTCGATTCAACTAAATACTCGCGGTTTGCGCTGTCCCGAACCTGTCATGATGTTGCATCAAGCTATTCGAAAATCAAAATCAGGTGATATCGTAGAAATAGTTGCAACTGATCCTTCTACTTCTTGGGATATTCCAAAGTTTTGTATGCATTTGGGGCATGAATTATTAGCTAAGGAAGAAACTCAGGATGAGAACGGTTTAAAAGAATATCGTTATCTGGTGAAAAAAGGCTGATAAAGATAATGATATCAACTTATCTGGCCGGATTGCTGCTCGGATTTTCTTTAATTTTAGCCATTGGTGCACAAAATGCTTTTGTATTAAAGCAAGGGTTACTGAAGCAACATATCTTTTGGGTATGTCTGATTTGTGCAACATCGGATGCCTTGTTGATCTCACTCGGTATTTTTGGATTTGCTGGTTTATTGAGTCAACAGCAATGGTTGATTCATGCCATGAAATGGTTCGGTGCAATTTTCCTGTTTGCTTACGGGTTACGCAGTTTTTATAGTGCCTATACCGCGAAAGATGGTTTACATGCATCTGAACAGAAAGTAAATTCATTGGCACAAACCCTAATTTTATGTTTAAGTTTTTCTTGGCTAAATCCGCATGTTTATCTGGATACGGTAATTTTATTAGGCTCTATTTCTTCTCAATATAGCAACAAAGCTGCTTTCGCTGCAGGGGCAGTTACTGCATCCGTGGTATTCTTTTTTAGTTTAGGCTATGGAGCAAGATTGCTTGAGCCAATTTTTGAAAAACCCAAAGCATGGAAAATTTTAGATATTCTTATCGGTGTAGTGATGTGGTTGATTGCTTATTCTTTGCTAGTTTGATATTTAAATGAATATAAATAAATGAGTTTTCTATAAACAGCTAGACCAAAAGCATATATTATTTTTAACGACAATAATCAAAAAGCTTAAAAAGAGGGAAATTCATCATGTCTAAAAAGTTAATCAATGCTGTCATTTTGTCATCTCTTTCATTGGGAGCAACCAGCGTTTATGCAGATGAGAGTGTCACGGTTACGCCTAAAAACTTTGTACGAGCTGAGAGCGATTTATATCTTAGTGCGCAGGTGAAAGATGGTGGTTTAGGTAAATTATATAACCGTAGAGATGTGGCTTCGGTACAAAATCAGACCATTATTCGTTTAAACCGCGATACCCTATATTCTTCAGGTGTTTATGATCTGGATGCGGGGCCTGTAAAAATCACAATGCCTGATACCAAAGGGCGATTTCAATCCTTGCAAGTCATTTCTGAAGATCATTACACGCCTTTTGTGATTTATGACAAAGGCACTTATGTGTTTAATAAGGAAAATATTGGAACACGATATGTTTTATTTGGATTTAGAACTCTGGTTAATCCAAATGATCCTAAAGATGTGAACGCTGCACATGCCGTGCAAGATCAAATCAAAATTGAACAAGCCAATGGCCCTGGAAAATTTGAGATTCCAAAGTGGGACCTAGTCAGCCAAAAGAAAGTCCGAGATGCGTTGCTTGTCTTAAGCGAAACATTATCGGATACCAATGGGATGTTTGGTAAGAAAAATGAGGTCGATCCTGTTTTACATTTAATCGGTTCAGCCTCGGCATGGGGAGGCAATCCAGAAACAGAAGCGACTTATTTGAATATCACCCCAAAACAAAATGATGGTAAAACGGTTTATAAACTTTCGGTGAAAGATGTACCCGTAGATGAGTTCTGGTCGGTGAGTGTTTATAACGAACAGGGATATTATCAACCTAATGAATTGAACAGCTATAACCTTAACAGTGTCACTGCTCAAAAAGCCAAAGATGGTTCGATTACGATTCAGTTTGGCGCATGTAATAAAACCACCGTCAATTGCATTCCTATTGTAAAAGGCTGGAACTATATGGTTCGCCTATATCGGCCACAAGCATCTATTTTAAATGGAACATGGCATTTTCCAGAAGCTCAACCTATTAAATAACATTGCCATTTTGTATAAACAATGATGTATTCAGTTTTCATGATCTGAATACATCATTTTAATTTTACAAGGCATAACGGCTCAGTAAGGTGATAGGTGTTTTTCCATTTAAATAGGCTTCTGGCAAAAATACAATATGACCGCCATGTGTTTGTGCAGCATCGATCACATGATTAATCACATCAACTGGAGATGTATCTTCTTCTGGTGCAGCACTAAACTCAATACGTTGTTGTTCAATATTTACAAACCCATTCACACGATACCCTTGCTGTACATAAAGAGTATCCACATTGCCCTGTAAAGCTGCCTGATAAATATTCTGCAAATCTGTAATTACACGATCACTGCCATAAATCTGATCTAATTGATGAGCATTGTTTTGATGAATTTTAATTTGATAGTCACTTAATGCATTTTGAATACTTTCAACAATATGTCTTGGTTCACTGTCTTCAAGTTGAGTGACATTATCAACGCAAAAAATAATTTGATTGGGTTGATCACAGATCGATTCATAAAAACTGATATTACGACGATCACCTACAAGAACAATTGGGAGCGGCTTTTGCGCATGTACCACTTGTACATTTTTATCGACTCGATTTAAAAACTCTTTGAGATAACGATCTTCTTGTGCCGCAGCGGAACGTTCTGTTGCGGTCAGACTATATAACGTTTCATTTTTGACGGGAAAAGCGCCGTGTGGCAAAAGGGGATTGAGATCTTGATCCAATTCTGAAAATTCATGAATAACGGTGCTATTTGAAGCCTGAATCAAACGACCTTTTTCGCGTGTCACCACCACAATATAATAATCCAATGCATAAGACAGTTCGCGGATAAAATCACGCAGTACAAATTGGCTATCAATGATGATTCTGGTCTGAGTTTTAAAAGGTAAACGAATCACTTCAACCTGATCGGGTGTGGCAAAAATTGCTAATGTATCCAGATGATAGTTTGGATTTAAGTCGTCTGTTTTTTGATGAATTTGCTTTAAAAATTGTGCCACAAAAACTTTGTCATAGGATTTCGATAATTGTTCTTCAAGTTGTTTTAACTGGTTTTTGAGGGCAATATGATCTTGTTGATTGTCTGGAAAAGTGCGATGAGTAGGGACAAAAATAGAAACTGCAGGTGTAGCACGTATAGGCTGAAGTGATTGAAGTGTTTGTTTTAAATCGAGCATTATTCTCATCCTTTTCAAAGTATTATGATGAAACTATCTATTGCTCAAGATTTGCCATGAATTGTTCTTCATATGCGATGACTTGAGTGAATTGCTTAAAAGGTTTGACCAGCAATTAACAACAGATCGAGATAGAATTAAAAATGTTTAAAATTTAGTCTAAGCGCTTCTGAACGGAAGTTAAGTAACAAAGATCGATAGAAATGTAAGCGTGATGAGGTGAGGCAAAATAAGCTAAAAACTGAAATAAAAATGCACCGTAATTTTAATTACAGTGCATTGGATATGAGACACAACAACGTAATGAAAACATCTTCTGTTATGAAGAGCGACTAAAGCTCTGCCAAAACTATTCAGACATTACATATTTGGATAGTTCGGCCCACCGCCGCCTTCTGGTGTTATCCAAGTAATATTCTGTGATGGATCTTTAATATCACAGGTTTTACAGTGTACACAGTTGGCTGCATTGATTTGGAAGCGCTTGTTGCCTTCACCTTCGTCTACAATTTCATAAACCCCAGCAGGACAATAACGCTGTGCAGGCTCATCCCATTTCGGTAAATTTACATTGACTGGAATGGTTGGATCGGTCAGTTTCAAATGTGAAGGCTGATTTTCTTCATGCACAGTATTAGATACAAATACCGAAGACAAACGATCAAAAGTCAATTTACCATCTGGTTTTGGATAAGTTGGCTTGAAGGTCACTTTGTCTTGGGTTTTAAGTGCGCTGTAGTCTGGTTGCAAATCATGTAAAGTAAATGGCACTTTAAAAATGTTTTGATCAACAAAGTTAAACGCACCACCGATCCACAAACCAAATTTGTGCATCGCAGGGCCAAAGTTACGGCTACGATGTAACTCTTCTTTCAGCCAGCTATTATCAAACTTTTGCGTATAAGCATTCAGTTCTTTATCAAAGAAGTCTTCACCTTCGAGCACACGGGCAATGGCTAAATCACCCCCTTTTTCTACTCCACGCGCAATCGCTTCAAATACTGCTTCACCACACAGCATGCCTGATTTCATTGCGGTGTGAGATCCCTTGATTTTGGCAAAGTTTAGGAAACCTGCATCGTCACCAATCAGACAGCCACCCGGGAAAGTCAGTTTCGGTAAGGAGTTTAAACCGCCTTTTACAACTGCACGTGCACCGTAGGAAATACGCTTACCACCTTCCAGATATTGTTTGATAAGCGGATGAGTTTTCCAGCGCTGCATTTCCATAAATGGGAACATATGTGGATTTTCATAAGATAAATCCACGATCATGCCCAAAGTCACCTGATTGTTTTCAGCGTGATATAACCACCAGCCACCAGAAGAACCAGTTTCACTCAGCGGCCAGCCTGAACCATGCATCACCAGACCTTCTTTGTGTTTGGCTGGATCAATTTCCCACAGTTCTTTAATCCCGATACCATAATGCTGCGGGTCAGCATTTTGATCCAGATTAAACTTGCTGATCAAGCGTTTACCTAAATGACCGCGGCAGCCTTCAGCAAATAGGGTATATTTGGCATGTAGTTCATAACCCGGGGCAAAGTTATGCGTTGGTTCGCCATCTTTACCTATGCCCATATCACCCGTTTGTACGCCTTTAACTGTACCATCTTCATGATACAGAATTTCAGCGGCAGCAAAGCCAGGGAAAATCGACACTTCCAGTTCTTCGGCCTTTTGACCTAACCAGCGCACGACATTACCTAATGAGATGACATAATTGCCATCGTTATGCATGGTTTTAGGTACCATCCAGTGGGGTGCTTCCTGAGATTTTTCATCAGAAAGCAAGAAGTAGGTTTTATCCTCAGTTACAGGGACATTTAAAGGTGCACCTTCTTCTTTCCAGTTCGGGAATAGCTCATTGATGGCACGAGGCTCAAGCACTGCACCAGACAGAATATGAGCGCCTACTTCAGAACCTTTTTCGACGACGCAGACGGACAGATCGGGTAAATTATTTTCAATCGCAAGTTGGCGAATTTTAATCGCAGCCGATAGACCCGCAGGCCCAGCACCAACGATCACTACGTCAAACTCCATCGCTTCGCGTTCGATGTGCTCCATGTAGGACTCCTCATATTGCTAAGGGTGGCAACCGTAACATTACTGCTTCGGTGCTGCCATGAGTGTTCTTTAATGTCTAGACACAAACAGACAATCGTGTCTTAAATAGTTTGTGGCTAGTATAGTTTCAAACCCTGATCTAGCCAATTGGCTGAGTCGTTATATTTTCTCGTCAGCAAGGGCATAAACCATGGTAAATCAAAATCATTCATCTCAAGAGACGAAGCAGACAACATCGTTAGATGATAAAAACTTAATGAGTATCGCACAATATCTAAAACATGCACAGCAAAGTCACAAAAGGTCAATTCCCCCTCTTGACCAATGGCACCCAAAGCATTGCGGCAAAATGGATCTGCTGGTAAAAGCCAATGGAGAATGGTGGCACGAAGGTCAATTGATCAGACGACAGGCACTTTTAGACCTATTTTCTAAAGTGCTTTGGAAAGAAGAGGGAAAATTTTATTTAAAAACACCTGTTGAGCAGATTGAAATTGAAGTCGAAGACGAACCTTTACTGGTCAATCAGGTTGAACAAATTGAGATTGAGTCTAAATCTTTTATCCAATTAACCACAACCAATCAGGATGTAGTGATTGTCGATGAATCCCATCCAATTTTTATGCGTGGTTATCCAAATGAAGCAGGAGATAGCGAATTACGCCCTTATGTTCATGTGCGTTTTGGTATTAATGCCTTGATCCAGCGTGCGGCTTTTTATCACTTAATTGAGTTGGGTAATTTGACTGAAAACTCAGATGGCGACACTATTTTAACGTTAAAAAGTGGTGATTTGCTCTTGCATTTAAGCAGTTGAGGTTTAAGCTTAATCTTGAATCTGAGACGATGGATTTACTCGCAGAAATGACCGCCATACAACCTATTTATTCTGAACTTGATCCAAGACCTAAAGCATCTAAAGATGCACCGATTGGTATTTTTGATTCAGGAGTCGGCGGCTTAACTATTGCGCAGGAAATCGTCCAGCATTTACCCAATGAACAAATTATTTATTTTGCTGATACTGCGCATGTGCCTTATGGTTCGCGTTCAGATCAGGAGATCCGACAGTTAACTGCACAAGCGATTGAATGGTTATATCGTCGTGGGTGTAAAATGGCAGTCGTAGCGTGTAATACAGCCTCTGCGTTTAGTCTGGATTATTTGCGTGAACATTATGGAGAGTCTTTTCCGATAGTGGGCTTAGTGCCTGCATTGAAACCTGCCGTATTGCAGAGTCAGTCTAAAGTGGTTGCGGTACTCGCCACCCCTGCAACATTTCGCGGACAACTGATTAAAGATGTAATCCAGAACTTTGCCCATCCAGCAGGTGTAAAAGTATTACCTGTGACCTCTTTGCAACTCGTTCCATTCATTGAGGCAGGACAACAGTTGAGTCCAGCTTGCTTAAATGTTTTACATCAATGTCTGCAACCTGTGATTGATCAACATGCTGATTCTTTAGTATTAGGTTGTACCCATTATCCATTTTTAAAAGAAGCGATCACCCGCCTTTTTGGGGAAAAACTGACATTAATTGACTCTGGATTGGCTGTGGCGCGCCAAACTGCCCGTATTTTGATTAAAAATGAGTTATTATTTGACGAAATTCGTCAGAATCATTTGCAAATTGAATGTTTTGTCAGCGGAAATAATGCAGATGAGCTAAAGTTTGTGTTAAAACATATGATTAGTGAGCATATTATTTGGCGTATTCAAAATATCGACCGCTAAATGTATGTGAATCTGATGTAAATGCTTGTGTTTTAAATTTAATTTGGGGATGTGTATATTCATTGCATCACAGGGAACGTGATGAGGAATATAATGTTTTAGGGGATAACCATGCTGGATAAGCGTTATCAGGTCTTTATTTCAACTTCTGGTGCAGATATGCAACCAGAACGTATGGTGTTAGCACAAACACTGATTGGAATGGGATTTTTTTCATGGGGGCTAGAGCAGCGCACGCCACTGAGCACGGCTATTGCACGTCGTCAGATTGACGATTGTGATTATGTGGTCTTGCTATTGGGCAGTCAGTATGGGGAACAATCTGTTTCAGGTGTAAGTTATATGCACCTCGAATATATTTATGCAGTAACTAAGCAAAAACCGATTATTGTATTTATGCATGAGGCTCCTGAAAGCCGGGATGCTGCATTACAAGATACTAAATCTGAATTAAAAGAAAAATTTAGTGAGTTTCGTAAACAACTTCAACAGGAAGTTGATCAGGTTTTTTGTTATCGCAGCTTACGGGATTTGGAGTTGGCTGTACGCTTTAATATGTCGCAAATGCTTGAGCGTTATCCTGTATCGGGTTGGGTGAGACCACAAAACACACAGGTTTTGCAAGATGAAATTGATAGCCTGCGAGCCAAAGTCACCCGTTTGGAAACTGAGCTGGGTAAGCGAGAAAATGACCCACTTGTTGTCATGCCAAAAGTTTATACCAACGAAATCTATTCTTTTGAATATCGAGTTCATGCTTATCAGGATGGTAATTTTCAGGAACTTAAACCTGAACGTAAGTTGAGCTGGTTGCAAATATTATCCATATTAAGTGTGGTTTTTAAAATCCCAACGCCAGAGGAATATTTTTCCAAACGAATTAATGATTATCTCAACGAAACAGGGCTAGAAGATGCGCGATTGGTGTTGCCTCGTGCCCATGCGGTAGCACGATCACAAATCAATATTCGCGCTTTGCATCATATTAAAATGCAGATGCGTCAAAATGATTGGATTGTTCCCACAGGTCGAGATGAAAGACAGCGGTTATTATGGCAAATGACTCCAAAAGCTTTAAAATTACTAGAGAGTTATGCGACTGAAAACAATCGTGCTTCTCAGGTAAAAACAAACTGAACATTCATTTATCCACACGCGTAAAACTGTTAAAGTAAGACATTCGAGATATTTTCTTCATGATGGAAACATAAATGTCTGTTGCTGCATCCAAGCCAAAAGTGACCGTTATTTTAGCCAATTTGGGAACACCTGATGCAGCCACTATTCCCGCCGTACGACAGTTTTTAAAGCAATTCTTGTCCGATCAGCGTGTGATCGAAATTCCTAAACTGTTGTGGCAGATTATTTTGCGCTGTTTTGTTTTACCTTTTCGTCCTAGGCGTGTGGCACATGCGTATGCGAGTGTATGGCGTGCCGACTCTCCGATGCGGGAAATCCTATTCGCACAAACAGCAGTTTTAAAGCATGAATTGATAGAAAGATATCCTCAATTTGATGTGAGTGTGGTTCCAGCGATGACTTATGGCCAACCTGGCATTACGTCTTTATTGCAAAAACTTGCACAAAACCCTCAGGATCATATTATTTTACTGCCCTTATTCCCGCAATATTCTGCTACCTCCACAGCCCCTCTTTATGATGCTTTTGCCAGATGGATTCCTGAGCAACGTAACCTACCTGGCTTAACGATTGTTAAAGAATACTACCGTCATCCTTTATTTATTCAGGCTTTGGTGCAGAGTATTCAGGATTTTCAAGCTCAACATGGAGTACCTGAAAAACTGCTGATGTCCTTTCATGGCATTCCCCAGCCTTATGCAGATAAAGGGGATCCTTATGCTGATCAATGTCGGGAAACCGCTCGCTTGGTTGCTCAAGCGATGGGACTAGCGCCCGATCAGTGGGCAATTAGTTTTCAGTCACGTTTTGGCAAGCAGGAGTGGGTTAAGCCTTATACTGATGAATTGCTTTCACAATGGGCAGAGCAGGGCGTAAAATCTGTACAGATTCTGAGTCCAGCCTTTTCCGCAGATTGTCTGGAAACTTTAGAAGAGCTTGCCATTCAAAATGCCGAATTGTTCTTAAAAGCTGGTGGAGAGTCTTACCAATATATTCCTGCGTTGAATGATTCAAATGCACATTTACAGTTGCTTCGCCAATTACTCCAAGCACATTTGAGTGCGCTTGAAATTACCTTAGCCCATTAAGCCATTTTTCTGCCAGAGGTTGTTTATGCTGCAAGTTAAAATCGTTCCTGTGACTGCTTTTGCTCAAAACTGTTCTATTCTTTGGGACATTGAAACTAAAGAAGCAGTTTTGATTGATGCAGGCGGCGATGCAGATAAGCTCAAACAAGAAGTGGATGCTTTAGGGCTGCAAGTTAAAGCTCTTTGGTTGACACACGGACATCTGGATCATGCCGGTGCGGTGGGTGAGTTATCCAGAATCTGGGATATTCCAGTGATTGGGCCACATCAGGAGGATAAATTCTGGTTAGACATGATTCAGGAGGTTTCCGCACGTTACGGTTTTCCTATTCCAGAACCTGTACATGTTAATCAATGGCTGGAAGGTGGCGAAGTTTTGGCATTAGGTACGCACCAGTTTGAAGTACGTTTTGCACCTGGACATACACCAGGTCACGTGATGTTTTATAATCCCCAACATGCTTTGTTATGGACAGGGGACGTGTTGTTTAAAGGTTCGATTGGTCGTACTGATTTTCCGAAAGGAAATCACCAGCAATTATTAGATTCGATCCAGCGTGAATGTTTTAGCTTACCTGATGATACCCAGTTCATTTCAGGGCATGGGCCTATGAGCAGCATCGGTTATGAAAAACAGTTTAATCCTTTTGTTGCGGGTAAGGCGGGTTAGAGGATACTAAATAAATAGGACAATGACTGAACTTGCAATCATTGTCCTATGGGTCAGGAATGAAATAAACTATGAAATCGTTGTTTGGCTTCCCATGCGACTAAACCACTTGCAGCAGCAAACAGTAAAGCAATCACAAATAAAACGCCGTCCGAAGCGATAAGGCCTAAAACAAGGAAGATCAAACAGCAAATAGCAAAAGCGCCAAAAAGTATTCTCAATAAAATCATCCAAATTCTCCTATAAAGAGAAGATTTGTATTATTGACAAGTATTTTAGGCGCTGTATGTTTAATTTTGTTTACAAATCACACGATTTTAGAAGAATTTTGCAACTAAATATAATGGATATTGATTAAAATTTAACTCAGTCATCGTAATCATCAGGACGGCCATTTCCTGAGCTAGGCGCATCTTGAGTTTGTAATTTATAGTCTTCGTTTGCCCAAGCACCTAGATCAATCAGTTTGCAACGCTCTGAACAAAAGGGACGAAACTCATTGTCTTCCCATACAGATGGTTCGCCGCAACGTGGACAGGGAAATGTGCGTGGCATAGTAAAATCCTCAAATTCGTTATCAAGATATTAGGCAAAGCTTAAATCACTTGTTAGACTTAGCCTGATTTCAATACCTAGTTTGAATAGTTTGCTGTGATTATTTCGATTCGTCAATTTCAAGCCCAGCGTATGCAGGCACCTCGTGACTTTAATCCAATTGAAAATACACCGATTTGTGTAGAAATTGGGGCGGGTAAGGGTAAACATGCATTGCTATTTAGTGAACAACATCCAGAACAAACATTATTTGCAATTGAGCGAACCAAAGAAAAATTTTTGGCGATGCAGAAACAACAAGAATTGGAACGACGAGATAATTTATGTCCGATTCATGCAGATGCTTTACCGTGGATGGTACATGCGCTTTATCCGCAGCAAGTACAACAGTTTTTTATTCTTTACCCTAATCCTGAGCCGCATAACCCTGCCCAGCGCTGGTTAAATATGCCTTTTTTTGAGTTTTTACTTTCACGTTTAACACCACGAGGTACGATTACTTTAGCCAGTAATATTCCGGGTTATATTGATGAAGCAGAACAACAAGTACAGCAACTTTGGCACTTGCCTTATGTAAAACAACAAATTGAATCTGATTCGGCACGGACACATTTTGAGATCAAATATCTTGAACGTGGTGAGTTATGCCAACAATTATTGATAACCAAACCTGTCGACTATTGCACCCGTTTTGATGGATTTATGCCATTACTAGGACACAATCATGCCGAATAAGCAGATCGTGATTGTTGGGGCAGGTCCCGCAGGTCTGGCATGTGCTGAGATTTTATCCGAACTGGGTGATTACCACATTACTGTTTACGAACAAAAACCATCAGCGGCGCGTAAATTTTTAATGGCAGGCAAAACCGGTCTAAATATTAGTCATGTTGAAGATTTAGACATTTTTATTTCGCGTTACGACCATGCTGAATGGTTACGCCCGATGATTAAACTTTGCAATGCTGAGACGATTCAGGCATGGATGAAAGGTTTGGGGATTGAATCCTATATAGGTAGTTCAGGGCGGATTTTTCCCAATGAAATGAAAGCTGCGCCATTGTTACGCGCATGGCTCAAACGTTTACAGGAACGCGGCGTTAAGTTTTTCTATCGCCATCAAGTAATGACGATGAACTCACTTGAATTAACCGTATTGGACCTATCACATCAGCAGCAACATACATTAAAAGCCGATGCGATCATACTGGCTTGTGGTGCTGTTTCATGGCCGCAATTGGGCAGTGATGGTCAATGGCAACACTGGCTTGATCCTTGTGTTATTCAACCATTTAGCGCAAGTAATGTCGGTGTTCTGGTTAAGTGGTCAAGGTATTTGCAGCCAATTTTTGGACAGCCCTTGAAGCGTATCAAGGCATGGGCTGAAGGGCGAACCCCGCAGTTTGGTGAAATGGTTATCAGCCATTATGGACTTGAAGGCGGTTTGGTTTATCGGTGTAATCGTGATTTGCGTGAAACCATGAAAATTCAGAACTCAACGATTTTATATCTGGATTTACTTCCTGATTGGGATCAAACCCAGATTCTACACAAATTACAACAAGGCAAAAAACAGTCTTTAAATACGTTATGGCAAAAGATTGGGCTGGATAAAACTAAAATTGCCTTAATCCGTGATGTAGTAAGCAAAGCAGACTGGAATGATGCGCTAAAAATGGCTCAACATATCAAACAACTTGTTATTCAGATACACGGCTTGCGTCCTGTTGAAGAAGCAATTAGCTGTGCAGGAGGAGTTCGGTTAGAGGCACTTGATAAAGATCTGATGCTAAAAAACAGCCCTCATATTTTTGCTTGTGGTGAAATGCTGGATTGGGATGCGCCGACAGGGGGGTATTTGTTGACGGCCTGTTTAGCGACAGGCCGATGGGCAGGCGCGGGTGTACATCAAAGACTTAATGCACCTGAAAAAAGTTGAGCATGTTTTTTAGGGCATCTGGTGCATGCATGCGTTCACCATTTTCCAAAGAATACTTTGCCATTTCTGCTGCTCGTATACGCATTTCGTCTTCATAGGCAGCAATCGCCACTTGCAGCGAAGAGAATTGCCCCGAACATAAATACTCACTCAGGTTTAAAGCATCTAGCATCGCAACATTTACGCCTTCGCCCGCAAAAGGTGGCATCACATGTGCGGCATCGCCAATGAGTGTTAAATTTGATTTCGTCTGCCAAGTCTGGTCCAGAGGCATACAATAAATAGGACGAGGAATCAAGGGAAGGGAAGTATGTTCAAACAGCTCAGACCAGATCGGATCCCATTCTAGATAAAAATGATTGAACCATTGTTTGATTTGGATTTGATCTGAATACATCGCTTGATGAACGTTTGTCCATGTTTGATCCGCTTTAAAGCTGGCATAAAAGCCAATCTCATGATGGGCTTTTTGTCCCATTAATAGATTTTTCTGATTGCCAAAAGCCATGATTTTGCCGCCATTTAGCAATTGATTTATCTGTGGTGCAGTTTGCTCAGCATTGGCAATATAGCCTTCTAGCATCGTGATACCCGTATAAAAAGCCTGAATATCTGTAAGGTAAGGGCGAACTTTAGAGTTTGCACCATCAGCAGCAATGACTAGATCTGCATAAACAGGACGTTTATTGTTAAAGTTTAATAGCCAGCCTTCTGCTTGTGTTTGCATGGAAATGAATTGATGATCCCATTGCACTGTGTTGGGTAATAAAGACTCGAGTAAGATTTTTCTTAAAGCCCCACGGTCGATTTCAGGTCGAAAATCAGGATCGCCAAACTTTGGCTGATGTTGATCATCATGGTCGCTTAGAAAAACGTTGGCCTGTTCATTCATGATCTTTTTACGATCTGCCTGAGGCATAAAATGTTGTTTAAATTGGTCGAGTAACCCTGATTTTTGCAGTGCTTTTAATCCCGAGTCTTGATGTAAATCCAGAGGAGAACCCTGTACACGGGCATGCTGATTTAAATCCCGTTCAAATACTGTCACGTGCATATTTTGAAGTTGTAATAAACGTGCAAGCGTCAATCCCGCCGGTCCACCCCCAATAATGGCTATTTTTTTGTTTTTTAAAAGCATATTTTTCTCTGATAAATATTTAAAATATAGAGAAACTTTACTCGGAGGGTAACACTAAGAATTGTACAAATCGGTCATTGTGATTGAGTTTAAGTTGTTTGGGGGATACGCCTGAAAATTTCTTAATATGTTTTATGAAATGCGATTGATCAGCAAAATGCTGTTCAGGAAATAATCGTCCATTTCGGATGGATTCAAAAGACGCCTTAAAGCGCAGAATATCACAATAAGTTTTTAAAGAAATTCCAAACTTTTCAGTAAAATAGCGATGAATCTGGCGACGACTCCAGTGAACCTGCTCTGAAAGTTCGGCCACGCTCAAACCGCCACGAGATTGATAAAGTAACTGAAATAATTTCTGTTTTCTCGAATCAATATGTTGAGGTAAAAGAGAGCCTATTTTTTTCGATGCTTTTTTACAAAATAGATCGAAGTCCAACAAATCTAGGGGTTCAAAATCCCAGAATTGGGCAGGCAGATATTCTGCATAATTGAGCAAATTAGAAATGGATTTTCCTAAGAGATATTCCACAGCCAATAGCTTAAAACTGATAGAAAAGATTAAAGCATTACCTTGTAAGATAACGGCTTGAGGTTTGGTTTCTAATCCTGAACAGACAATTTGAAAGGACTGCGTAGACGATTGAGATAAAGTTAAATCCATGCGACCATCCGGTAAGACAATGATTTCTTTAGCTTCATCAGAGCAATTATGCAACATCCAAAAACTTTCTACATAATGTGATAAAGCGGGGTCGGCTTCGATGAGTTTAAATTTCAGATCATTATTCATATTGTAATTTGTAGTTGATTCATCTATAGGATAAGGTGGGATGGGATCAGATTTTATTGAAAGATTTTTTCTTAGGTGATGACTGATTATATGATAGCTGAAAATCGAAGTTTTGATGGCCAGTATGATCCATCATTTTCAATGAATTGAGTATACATATAGAACTGCAAGGATATTAAGGATGTCACAAGCTACAATTTTGTCTGGAAGCTGTTTATGCCAAGGTATTCGTTATGAAATCTCGGGGCAAGGACTGGGTGATATTATTCAGTGTCATTGCCAGCGTTGTCGCAAAGCCAACGGTACAGCTTATGCTACGAACACGCCTGTGCATGTGAATGATTTTAAGATTGTGCAAGGTGAACATCTCCTCAAGAAATATCAGTCTACCCCGACCACAGAACGCTGTTTTTGTAGTGAATGTGGCTCACCGATCATGAGCATTAAACTGGATACGCCAGAATTTTATCGTTTGCGTATTGGTACTTTAGACAGCAAAATCGAGCAGAAACCGAGCATGCATATTTTTGCTGCACATAAAGCAGAGTGGGATACGATTTGTGACGATTTGCCGCAATATGCGGAGCGACCTTAGCAGAGGGCGCTAAAATTTATTGATTAACTCCCTCATAAAAATGTAAATGCTGAATCCTATAAATTATTCATAGTCCATGATTCTTCAGGGGTTATTTCAAGATCATCTATCTGGGACATGCTTGCTTAATCCGTTCTCAATATAAACGAAATTCATAAGATGAATTTTGCTCATCTTTTGTTGAAACAAAATCGTTTTTATTCATGTAGCAATTTAGGTATAAATTGCAGCATAGAGATAGGGTAGCAGATCAAAATGAGCCAAGACTTTACATTTGCGCTTAAGCGCATTCGTTTCGATGAAAATTATCATCCTTCAGACAATACACGTATCACCACCAACTTTGCGAATTTGGCCAGAGGGGCAAGTCGCCAAGAGAATTTGCGTAATACCTTAAGAATGATTGACAATCGTTTCAATGCATTGGCACATTGGGATAATCCAAAGGCGGATCGTTATTCTGTTGAACTCGACATTATTTCGGTTGATATTGACGTTGAAGGTAATGGTGAAACTTTCCCGACGATTGAAATCTTAAAAACCAATATTATTGATCACAAAACTCAGCAACGTATTGAAGGTATTGTTGGAAATAATTTTTCCTCCTATGTACGCGATTATGATTTTAGTGTGTTACTGCTTGAACATAATAAAGATCAAGCCAAATTTAGTACACCAGAAAACTATGGTGAGTTACATGGGAAAATTTTTAAATCTTTTGTAGATTCAAATACCTTTAAAGAAAACTTTAGTAAGCAACCTGTTATTTGTCTTAGTGTTTCAACGACTAAAACTTATCATCGGACAACGAATGAACATCCAGTCCTGGGTGTTGAATATCAGCAAGATGCATATTCTTTAACTGATGAGTATTTCGCAAAAATGGGGTTACAGGTACGTTATTTCATGCCTGCAAATAGCGTCGCACCTTTGGCATTTTATTTTCGTGGTGATTTACTGACCGACTACACTGACCTTGAGTTAATCGGCACGATTAGTACCATGGAGACGTTCCAAAAGATTTATCGTCCTGAGATTTACAATGCCAACTCTGCGGCTGGAGAAGTGTATCAGCCAAGTCTTAAGCACCAAGATTATTCATTAACCCGAATTGTTTATGATCGTGAAGAACGCGGTCAGTTAGCAGTTAAACAAGGTAAATGGACAGAAGAGAACTTTATCAAGCCTTACCAAGCGATTTTGGATCAATGGGCTGCCAATTACGCTGACAAACACTACGCTGCTGTGTAACCTCAAGATAGAAGATTATTGATTATGAAACGATTATTACCGACGTCAACTGCTGGCAGTTTACCAAAACCCTCTTGGATTGCTGAACCTGAAAAACTCTGGTCACCGTGGAAATTGCAAGGTGATGAATTAGTACAAGGCAAACGGGATGCTTTACTTGTATCACTGCAAGAACAACTTCATGCGGGGATTGATATTGTTAGTGATGGTGAACAAACGCGCCAACATTTTGTCACCACATTCATTGAGCATCTGGATGGCGTTGACTTTGAAAAACGTGAAACGGTTCGGATTCGTAACCGTTATGATGCAAGTGTTCCTACAGTAGTGGGGGCAGTATCTCGCCATAAACCAGTTTTTGTGGAAGATGCCAAGTTTTTACGCCAGCAAACCCAACAACCGATTAAATGGGCGCTGCCTGGTCCAATGACCATGATCGATACATTGTATGATGCTCATTATAAAAGTCGTGAAAAATTAGCTTGGGAATTTGCTAAAATTCTAAATCAGGAAGCCAGAGAATTAGAGGCTGCGGGGGTTGATATTATCCAATTTGATGAACCTGCATTTAACGTATTTTTTGACGAAGTAAATGATTGGGGCGTTGCAACCTTAGAGCGAGCGCTTGAAGGTCTTAAATGTGAAACAGCCGTACATATTTGCTATGGTTATGGAATCAAAGCCAATACAGACTGGAAAAAGACTTTAGGGTCAGAATGGCGCCAATACGAAGAAGCTTTTCCAAAATTACAACAATCTAAAATCGACATTATTTCACTGGAATGCCACAACTCCCGTGTGCCAATGGATTTGATTGAACTAATTCGTGGTAAAAAAGTGATGGTAGGTGCCATTGACGTCGCAACCAATACGATTGAAAGTCCTGAAGAAGTGGCAGATACATTACGTAAAGCGCTACAGTTTGTTGATGCAGATAAGCTTTATCCATCAACCAATTGTGGTATGACACCTTTATCTCGAGAAGTGGCGAGAGGAAAATTGCAAGCGCTTAGTGCAGGTGCAGAAATCATCCGAAAAGAACTCTCAAACGGGTAATCAAGGGTATAGTCAGATGTAACGGGTGGGTGGTTTGATCTCAAGATCAAACTACGAACCTTGGTGAGGAATAAAATGATGATTGACGCAGCAGACTTTAGAAATGCGATGTCTTTGTTAACAAGTGCTGTCAGTGTCGTGACCACAGCAGGCTTGTCGGGTCGCTATGGTTTCACTGCATCTGCTGTATGTAGTGTAACGGATACCCCTCCGACATTATTAGTCTGTATGAATAAAGCCTCTAGTTCTCACTTACATTTTTTAGAAAATAAAATCTTAACTGTAAATGTGTTAGGTGCCCATCATCAGGAAATTTCTAAAGCATTTTCGTCAAAATTAACTCCAGAGCAAAGATTTGAGTATGGATTTTGGACAGAACTTGAAACAGGCGCGCCTGTTTTAGAAGATGCTTTAGTGAATTTCGATTGTGAAGTGGATCAAATTCAGGAAGTTGGAACGCATACGATTTTTATATGCCGAATTGTGGCGATTCAGCAAAGCCAGCATGACCAAAGTTTGGTGTATTTTAATCGTGGCTACCATCATGTGGGACGTCATGTGGATCAGGTTGAAAGCGCATAAGCTTGGATTTTCCAAATTATTCTGCGAACTTGTATGCTATTTTATCTCGCATCGATATGAATAAACTTCTAAAATTTCTTCAGTTATCGCTGTGTAAGTCATGGCTTACATCGATTCAGGAAAATTGCCAATAGCCAGCTCAGTACTAATTTCCTATGATGAACCCATACAGAACAGGATGTTCGAAGACATAAAACAACCATAATAAGTTAATCATCAGGATCGTGAGGGATGACAGGAGTTGACCCTAAGACGTAAATACGAAAAACCCGGACAGGATGTCTGGGTTTTTTTATTTTGGTCTTATCTTATTTGGCAGTGAGTGCCTGACCTTCAAAGGTTATACCTTCCCAACCATGTTGCATGAACTGACGAATATTTTGATGGTCGGTACCTTCTGGTGTCGCAAGAACTGCTGCATAGTGTTCTGCAAATAAACTTAAGGTTTGTGCTTGATCCAAACCTTCAACTTTAGCAAAAGAAAATACTTTGGCACTGCCTTGATTTTCAGTTGCGGCATTTTGTTGCTGACCATTTTTAAACGCTGTTGGGGTATGTTCAAAACGTGACTCAATATGCGCCAAAACATCCGCAAACTTGGCTTCGCCGTTTTGAAGCTGTTTCAATAGTTCCTGTATCATGATTTTCCGTGATTCAATAACATGTCAAAAGTAGGCTCAAGCATAGCATTGAATCCACAGATGTCAGTAGGGCATCGAGAAAATAAGACTGGAAAAAAGAATCAGTTTGAATAAATGGTAGTGCAAAATTGTGGATAACTTTGTGTTTATACACAAGGCCGAAATTCTGGCCAAAAAAAGAAGCCTAAGTGGAGGAGATAGTTGCTTAGGCTTCGAATAAAGTCAGTATAAAATGAAAAACTTAAAGCAAGATTAACGTTTAAAGCGAGAAAAACGTTTATTAAAGCTTGCTACACGCCCTTCATTACTGGCTTGACGTACTTCACCTGTATAAAACGGATGCGACGCACTAGAAATATCCAAAGTCACATAAGGATAAGTCTTACCTTCATATTCACGTGTTTGCTTCGTTTGTATAGTACTACCAATGACAAAATAAGCATCTGCATTGGTGTCATGAAACAGCACTTCTTTATATTCAGGATGTATACCGTTACGCATAGAGAAACCCTCCAATTGAGTTATTGTGATATGTTATAATATTTCATAAAATAAGTCAAATGTAGTAAATATTCAAATTAAAATCATCATGTCTTAAATTAGTTGGGAACTAAATCTTCGAATAGATCATTTAGGTTATCATCAACTTTTAAATGAATCAGATTCCAATAATGTCCTGAAATAGTTCGATTGACCATTAAAGTGTCTGGCGATGGTTTAAATACATCCCAGTATTTTAAAGATTTTTTTACTAAAATGACGCAATCATGATGTGCAGAATTTTGAGCGAAGTCATATTGAGTAGTGAGTGGACGTAGTAACACTTCTAGCCATTGCAGATATAAATCCTGCGGAAATAGCCCTTTACCAGATAAGGCATGCAAAGCATCCAAATGGTTCTCGATCGCAGCAATATCCTGTTGGCGCGCGGCTTGTACAAGCTGTTTAAAATGTTCAACAATCTCAATATTCAGAGTTTTTACGCCACCAAAGTCATAAATAATCACACTACCATCTTCACGAAAAGCAAAATTGCCCGGATGAGGATCACAATGAAAACGCTTTAAGTAAAAAATTTCCTGACCCAAAGCTTGAATCAGGCGACGACCAATTTCATTACGAATCTCCACAGGCCATGTACTGGCTGTTTCAATCGATTCACCACGTTCTAGACTTAAGGTTAAAATACGGCGTGAAGAATAGTCTTTATAAACGCTTGGAATAATAATTTTATTGTCTAGTTGTTGATGAAATATTTTAAAAACTTCTAGATTTTGTGCTTCAATCTCATAATTTAATTCGGCAGAAAGGCTGTCGTGAATCTCTGCAAATAATTGATCTTGTAGTTTTTTATCAATTTTTAGTACTCCCATCAGGCGCAACGCTAAACGGACTTGTTTTAGATCACTCTCACAAGCTTCATCCACACCCGGATATTGTACCTTAACCACAACTTCTTGACCGCTTGGCAGGACCGCACGATGCACCTGACCAATAGATGCAGCGGCAAAAGGTTCAGGTTCAAACGACTGAAAAGCCGTCAGTAAAGGTTGACCTAACTCTTTTTCAACTTGTTGTTGAATGGCACTAAAGGGAACGGCAGGCGCTTGACGTTGTAATTTGGCAATGGCTTTGGCGACTTCAGGTGGAAAAATATCCTTATATTGCGAGGCGATTTGTCCAACCTTCATCACCGCGCCTTTCATCTCACCCAGCGTATCGGCAATTTGAATCCCGATATCCTGAAACAGTTTGGTTTTCGCCGCGATTTTTTGTTCATCATCTGCGGTTAAATTCCGAATCGAGCTCGAGACTGTTTTGGTGGCAATACTGGCAGTCATTCCCGCAAGTTTCATAAAGCGTCGACCCGGAGAACTCGTATTTTTAGCCATATCTATTTTACCTTTCTTCGCGCGCTGGATTCAGTCTTGATCATAGGTGACAAAGCTCGCATTGCCTACTTCAAATTGTTAATAAAAGACAATCTAATCTAAAAACAATTGCTTAAATATATTGCATTTTTTATGCAAAGTATTTCAAAAATCAATTCATAAACAATGCGTTAATCTCTATAACAAGCCTTTTTTTTTGGTGCTATGTTGATCTGCATACTCGAAGAACAATGATGAGATTTCCTATTATGAGTCAACTCAATACTGCTGCTTACGCCAATTCTGCCCCTGCTCATCGAGCAAATTCTGTGCCATTGCAGGTGTTTGAACAGCTACAAAGTGCGCATATCATTCAAACTGATGCAGAAGCGATTCAAATCGCTAAACAATTGGCCAGTGAATTTGCTAAAGAAGCGTCCTTGCGTGATCAGGAACGCCGTTTACCTTTCAATGAAATCCAGCAATATTCACAGAGTGGATTATGGGGCATTACCATTCCCAAAGCATTTGGAGGTGCGCAAGTCAAATACCGTACTTTGGCAGAGGTAGTGAAGATCATTTCCAGTGTGGATTCTTCATTGGGACAATTACCGCAGAATCATTGGGCGTTTTTAGAACATTTACGTCTGGATGCAAGTGTAGAACAGCAGCATTTCTTCTTTGAGTTGGTGTTAAAGGGGATTCGATTTGGCAATGCTTTTTCAGAAAAGGGCAGTAAAACGGTGGCAGATCTCACCACCACCATTCATAAAACTGCAACAGGTTATGAAATTAATGGAAAAAAATTCTTTGCTACAGGAGCTTTACTAGCGCACTGGATCCCGATTGTGGCTATTAATGAATCAGGTCAACCGTATGCCGCTTTGGTGCCACGTGAAACTGAAGGAGTCAATATTATTAATGACTGGTCTGGGTTTGGGCAGCGTACGACAGCGAGTGGGACGGTTGAATTAAAAAAAGTACCTGTACGTGAAGAATATGTGGTTCCTATTTACCAAGCCTTTGAGCGGCCAACTGCGGCAGGTGCGATTTCACAGTTTATACAAGCGGCAGTAGATGCGGGAATTGCCCGTGGTGCAATAGAAGAAACCATTCAATATGTCAAAAAATATAGTCGTCCGTGGATCGATTCTGGTTTGGAGCGTGCCACAGATGATCCATATACCATTGCCAGTATTGGGGATCTGAAAATTAAACTTCGTGCGGCCGAAGCTGTATTGGATCTGGCTGCCGATCAAATTGATCTAGCAATTGATGAACCGACGGAAGAGCATGTTTCTCAAGCGACTTTACTGGTTGCGGAAGCAAAAGTGCTGACGACCGAAGTCGCTATTCTTGCAGCCAATAAATTATTTGAGTTGTCTGGAACTCGTTCAACCTTATCCGAGTTAAATCTGGATCGGCATTGGCGCAATGCACGTACCCACACGCTACATGATCCAGTGCGCTGGAAATATCACATTGTTGGAAATTATTACCTAAATGGTGTGCAACCTCCACGTCATGCGTGGAGTTAAGTAAATCACAACAAAAAATTGAGGAGAAAGAGATGAGTCAGTTTGAACAGATTAAAGATCAACTTTCATTGGGCGCAGATTATGAGCTGATTGCTGCAAAATATCGTCCTATTTTTAAGAAAATTGAAGCGGGAGCATTAGAACGTGAACAACGTCGTCAGTTGCCCTACGAACAAATCCAATGGCTAAAACAAGCGAGTTTTGGGGCGTTACGTGTTCCTGTAGCCTACGGCGGTGCAGGTGTATCATTGCCCCAGTTATTTCAATTACTGACGGAATTGGCAAAAGCGGACTCTAATATCGTACAAGCATTACGGGGGCACTTTGCTTTTGTAGAAGACCGTTTGGTTGCGCATAATACACAGCAACAAAATGATTGGTTTGAACGTTTTGTTTCGGGTGATATCATTGGCAATGCATGGACAGAAGTGGGTGCAGTTCAGATAGGCGATGTGATTACCCGAATTACGCAGGAGGAAGCGACTGGTAAATTATTGGTGAATGGGGAAAAGTATTATTCTACCGGAAGTATTTTTGCAGATTGGATCGATTTATTTGCTTATGATGACGTTAGTCAGCAGCATGTGATTGCAGCGATTGATCGTCATGCTTCGGGAGTGCAGATCGATGATGACTGGGATGGTTTTGGGCAAAAAACTACAGGTAGTGGAACTCTACGTTTACAGCAAGTTGAATTGCCGTCGGTGCATATCATCCCTTTTGACCAACGCTTTAAATATCAAACTGCTTTTTATCAGGTCATCCATTTAGCGACCTTATCGGGTATTGCTCAAGCAGCAGTCGAGACTTTTAGTCACGAAGTTCGTGAGCGTAAACGTATTTTTAGCCATGCCAATGCTGATTTGGCACGACATGATCCACAAGTATTACAGGTGATTGGTCAGGCATCTGCCAAGGCTTATGCCAGTGAAGCGATTACACAACGTACAGCTGAAGCTTTACAAAAAGCTTATCTCAGTCATTTTTCCGAGTCGGATATTAAAGAGCATCAGGCTAATATAGATGCAGAACTGGAATCAGCACAGGGTCAAGTCGTGATTGCGGATCTGGTACTGGATCTTACCAGTAAACTATTCAATGCTCTGAGTGCATCAGCTAGCAGTACCACCAAGCAATTAGACCGTTTCTGGCGAAATGCCCGAACGGTTTCATCGCACAATCCACTTATTTATAAGGAAAAAGCAATAGGAGATTGGGTGGTGAATCAGACAGAGTTACCTTTTGTCTGGCAAATTGGTGCAAGTCCAAAAGCAAAATCTGCCTAAAACATTAAAATATATAAAAATATAGAAATAAAAAATGCCAATCTAAATGGATTGGCATTTTTTAAATTAAATAATTGTTTTAATTATTGCTGGGCAGCCAGTTTACGATTATTACTATATAAACGTGCCAAAAGCAGTACACAAGCGATAGTTAAACCAATAATCAAACCAAGCCACACACCTGCTGGCCCCATTTTTGCGATACGTGCAAGATAAATCCCCACAGGAAATGCGATCACCCAATAGGCAATCAGGGTAATCCACATGGGGCCTTTAGTATCTTGCATTCCTCTTAGACAACCTGCAGCACCAACTTGCCATGCATCCATCAATTGATACGCCATCGCAAATAGCAATAAATATAAAGCGACATTAAATACAGCAGGATCTTGAGTATAAATTGCCACAATTTGTGGGCGAGCAAACCAGATTAAACTCATCGTACAAAGAGCAAAAAAAGTCGCGGTCGCTAATCCCAGTTTTTGTACATGACGCATTGCCACCCAGTTTTTTTCCCCATAATACATCCCCACCCGAATGGTTAAGGCAATGGCAAGAGACATCGGGATCATAAATAGTTGTGACGTGACCGACATCGCAATTTGATGCGCGGCGACAAGTGTATCGCCTAATGGACTTAAGACAATTGCACCCGTACTAAAAATACTGACTTCAAAAAACACTGCTAAACCAATAGGCAAGCCTAATTTTAAAATACGTTTTGCAAGGGCAGGATTGATTTTTTCCCAATGTGAAAACACTTGAGTCGATTGATAGGCTTTGGCACGATAAATATAATTGGCCAAGGTAATTAACATTAGCCATTGTAGAATTGCTGTCGCAAAACCACAGCCTGCACTCCCTAAGTGCGGAACAGGGCCGATGCCATACATAAAAATATAATTGAGCGGAACCAATACCACCAGTGCGATCAAGCTAATGGCAGTCACGGGGCGTGGGTAGCCCAATGCCTCAGAATAACCACGCAATGCTGCATACATGGTGACTGCTGGCATGCCAAAACCGATAGCGTGTAAAAATAATCCTGCTTTGGGTTGCAAGCTTGCAGGAACCCCGAGCAGTGGCAACAAAAATGGCATGGCCTGTAAAATCAGCATGGCAATCAGGCCAAGAATAAATGCCACCCACAAAGACTGCCTTACAATCACTGGAATATTTTCAGGCGTTCTCGCCCCTTTGGCTTCTGCAACCAGCGGTGTTGTGGCAATCATGATCGCGCTAAACAGTAGCATGACGGGCATCCATAATCCCACACCTACGGCAATGGCTGCCAAATCATTAGCAGATAAATGTCCTGCCATAATAGTATCAATAAGCCCCAATCCTGCTTGGGCAAATTGCGTGATCAGAATTGGCCACATTAAGTGAAACAGTTGTTTTAGTTCAAAGCGGAAGCCCGCGACATTTGACACAAAAAATACTCATCTATAAAAGAAAATTATCGCTGTAAGGTCAAAATAACCCCAACGAAAATGATGATCGCCCCAAGTAGGCGTTGCCAGTTGACAGGCATTTTCTCTGTCCCAAGCCAGCCAAAATGATCCAGCAATAATGACATTGCCAGTTGGCCAAAAATAATCAATCCTGATAAGGTGAGAAAACCCAATTTGGGTGCAGTATAAATGCTCAGGCTAATCGCATAAACCCCTAAAAAACCACCTAACCATAAAAACCATGGGATTTGACCGAGTTGTTGTAATGATGGTTTCGGATGACTTTGCAGTAAAACCAACAGTGCCAGTAAAATTGTACCGACTAGAAAAGATAGAAAAGCCGCTTGTAACGGAGAGTAGAGATAATTTCGTAACTGTGTATTTAGGGCCGTTTGTATGGACATAGCAACGCCAATCCCTAACGCCAAGGGTAAAAATAATAAAAGTTGTGAACTTATTTTTAGCATTGTTTTCCTAAATCGTTATTATTTATTGCACTCCAGTCTAAATCAATTCAATGGGCTTGAGCACAATGTATTGCTGTAGTCATGTTAAACTAATAGGGTTGTGTTGCCTGAGCGCTATTCTTGACTGTTTTACTTGATCCTTCTGAAATCCCACTTTCTTTATATATTCATATGCCGTGGTGCGTGCGTAAATGTCCTTATTGTGACTTCAATTCTCATGCCGTCCCCAACGGTGCCTTGTCGCTGGAATTGGAACAGCAATACTTACATGCATTGGTCGCTGACTTTCAAACGCAGGTTGAGTTTGCACAGGGACGTAAAATTCACAGTGTTTTTATTGGGGGAGGAACACCCTCTCTAATTTCGGCACAAGGCTATCAATGGTTATTTACCCAATTACGATCTTTGCTTGAATTTGAACAGGGTTGTGAAATTACCTTGGAAGCCAATCCGGGCACAGTGGAACATGATCCTTTTGCGGATTATTTAGGTGTAGGGATTAATCGTTTATCCATAGGAGTACAAAGTTTTAATCAGGAGCATTTACAGCGATTAGGACGCATTCATAGTTCAGATAATGCAATCGAGGCGATTCACTTGGCAAAACAGGCGGGTTTTGAACGTGTCAATGTCGATTTAATGCATGGACTACCTGAACAAACTCTGGAGCAAGCCTTATTCGATTTAAAACTTGCAGTTGAAAATGGCGCGACGCATATTAGTTGGTATCAACTGACCATTGAACCGAACACCGTTTTTTTTAGAACTCAGCCCGTATTGCCACATGATGAAACCCTTGAACAGATTCAACTGCAAGGTGAGCAATATTTAAAAGCACAGGGTTTCATCAATTATGAAGTTTCAGCATGGCGTAAAGAACGTCCATCTGCACATAATTTAAATTATTGGCAATTTGGCGATTATCTTGCGATTGGCGCGGGTGCACATGGCAAAGTTACTCAATCTGACGGCATTTATCGTTTTCAGAAAACACGCTTACCGAAAGATTATCTAGCCAAAATCCCTGCTGATCATCTCCAGATGAAAAAAATTGAAGCAGAGGAGTTACCATTTGAATTTATGATGAATGTGCTGCGCTTAAATGATGGCGTGGCGACTCAGTTATATGAACAACGTACAGGCTTATCTTTGGCTGATCTTGAGCTGATACTCAACGAGTTACGGCAGAAAAAGTTGTTGATCAATGATGCTGAGCGAATAGCCTGTACTGAGCAAGGGCATGTGTTTTTAAATTCAGTGTTGGAAGCGTTTTTGTAATTAATTTGATATTTACCCTCACCGAATGCATGTTTGTACTCGGCGAGGGGGATCTTAGTATTTTGCGCTTAGGGTCAACATAAAATTACGGGGAGCACCGTAAATATTATAAAAGATAGAATTGCCTGGATAATTAAAATAAGTTTTATCAAATAGATTGTTGATTTGTAAAGATGCTTGCCAGTGGCTGTCAATTTGATAACCGACTCGTGCAGAAACGATGCTAAAACCGCTTTGCTTAAGTGAGCTATTATATAAACCAGATTGAGCCTGCATTCCAAGTCCCATATCTAGGCCATCGAATACCCCTGAAAATTGCTGTTGGTCAAATTTATATAAAGACCAGAGTTTAAAGAGTTGTTTAGGAATCGTGTCGGGCGAATAACGTTGTCCAACATTTTCAGGGTCAGTATCACTTAGGTATTTAATATCATTATAGGTATAGCCTGTTGTGATATTCAGATGTGGTGTTACTTTACCCGTAATTTCAAATTCAAAACCACGCGCCTGAACCTCTCCAGCAGCGCGATAACATTCTCCCGTATCCGTATTGCATCCGATATGGTCCTGATCCAGTGTGGCACGATTTTTATCCCGAATTTGAAAGATGGCTGTTGTCGCATTAACTGCCCCATCAAAGAGCTCTGCTTTGAGACCTGTCTCGATTTGCCAGCCTACCCGTGGGTCAAGTATCTTACCTGTATAATCCAGTTCAGACTGTGGGACAAATGAATCAGCATAACTGGCGTACCAACTCCATTCAGGATTAATATCCCATATCAGTCCAGCATAAGGTGTAAATTCATTATTGGCTTTAAGGGCTTGACTCTGATTGGTATAGTCCGTCCAGCGGCCACCTAAAGTTAAAGTCAAGGGATCAAGTAATTTGATTTTTGCGGCAGTATAAAAACCTGATTGTTTGGTAACGGTACGATTTTTATCACTTATATTCGTATTCACATACGCCCCGAAATCATGGTTATGTAACACATCCCAATTAGGAACAGCAACATATTTGAAACCAGAGAGTGAATCATTTTCCCATTGATTATAGCCGAGCAATAACTGGTGTTCTCGATTAAGAAAATGAAAGGGGCCAGAAAGATTGATATCGAAAGATGTATTGGTAAAGGTCTGTTGAATATGGCCAACGCCTGCGGTGGTTAATCCATTTTCATCCAGAGGAGCATAAGAGTACATACCAAAATTTTTATGGTCGACTTCATTATGATTATAAGCTGCTTTGGCAACCCAGCCATCATCAAATTGGTATTTAAAGTCAGCTGAAAATTGTTTTTGGTCTCTTTTGGAGGGGACATTATAGCCTACAAAAGATTTTCGGCTTGGAACATGGCCATTGTGATCTAGTGGTAACCCCCAGAAATTAATATAGTTCTCATTAATATATGTGCCAGAAACTCCGAAAGTTGCTCTATCAGTCAGATCATAGTCAAATGCTGCATAGATGGTTGCTTTATCATCATCTTTTTCAGCATCCCGAAATTTTCCAGTGGTATTTTGGACGGCAATCAATCGTCCTCTTAAACTTCCACTTTCATTGAGTTTATTGCTGACATCAAATTCTTCACGATGACTGCCCCATGATCCTCCCGAAATTGCAAATGAACCATACGGTTCCAACGTGGGTCGTTTACGAATAAAGTTGATTGAGCCACTGGGATCACCACTTCCTGTTAATAAGCCAGAAGGCCCTCTTAATACTTCAATGGTTTCATACAGAGCAGGGTCTTCATTTGAAATATTATCTGCTTGAGGAACACCATTAATTTGTATGTTGGCGGCTGCAAAACGTATTTGGTAATTTTCAGAACCGCTATATCCATAAGCAGTTACCCCCGTGGCCTGATTTAATGTTTCAGCAATGGTGGTAAAGCCTTGATCTTTAATTTGCTGTTGGGTAATAACAGAAACAGATTGTGGAATTTCTTTTATGGATTGTTCCGTTTTACCAATGCTGACTTTTTTTGCAGCATAACTGCTTTTATCTTCGGAACTTAATTGAATCACAGGCAATTGTGCAACTTGATGATTATTTTTTATAGAATTACTGGCCGTCGAATTAATCGAAGGCAATTGACCCACTTCACGAAGTTGATTATTAGAGTCAATAATGCCCCATGTACCATCCTGACGTTTAATTAAAGTTAAGCCTGTTCCTTTTAACAATTGGGTAATACCCTGTTCAAACGTATATTTGCCATTTAAACCTTGAGTTTTTTTACCTTTAACAAGAGCTGGATCATAAGAAAGTTCTGAACCTGTTTGACCTGCAAATAGTGCCAGAGCTTGATCTAGACTCCCCCCATGAATCTGGATTTGTTGTGTTTTTTCGATAGTTGATTTTATTTCTGCGGCAAGCACTGTATGGCCCATTCCGCTCAGTACCGTACCCAATAAGACTGATTTTATCGCAATACTTAAATTACTCTTTATTTGAAAGGGTATTTTGGCTGCCGCTTGCATGATGCATTCCCCACAGGAAATTAGAGATGATAAAAATAATGATTTGGTCATAGCGTTATCACCTGAGAATTTAGAACAGCTCATAAAAATTTTAATGTTTTAATAAATTTTTGAAAAATATAGGTTTAAAAATTAAAGAGATTAAGTTGTTTACAAACTTTGACATTGTAATGATAATTATTATTATTTTTCCTTTGGTTTGGTGCAATGCTTTCAAATCAGACATTGACAAAACAACAAGTCAATCAACACATTGATGGTTTATATCGTGAACATAAACCATGGCTATATGCTTGGCTATGTAAAAAAATGGGTAGCCACTGTGATGCGGCGGATCTGACTCAGGATACCTTTGTCAAAATAATGACCCGTTATGCTGATTATTATTATTATGAACCTCGGGCATTACTAACCACCATTGCTAAAAGCCTGATGTTTAATTTGTATCGGCGTAAAAAAGTTGAGCAGGCTTATTTGAGCATCTTGGCTGAGACTTATCCTGAACATTCGATTTCTCTGGAAGAGCAAATATTATGGATAGAGACCTTATGTGAGCTATGTGACATTATCGAAGCTTTGCCAGAACGTCAAAAGCAGGTGTTTATGTTGTCACAGTTACAGGGTTTAAATTATGTCCAAATTTCAGAACAACTGAATATTTCGATTTCAACTATTAAGCGTGATTTGACCTGTGCCATGGCTGCCTGTTTTATGGCAATGGAATAATAAAAAATAGATCATGATGTATTAAATGAACAAACAACCTCGAAAAGATAATGCAAAGCATGTTCGCCAGCAGGCCTATTATGAAGCCGCTGAATGGTATATGCAGATGCAGGAACAGACTTTGGACGTAAAGCAAAAAGCATGCTTTGAACAATGGTTGGCTGAGGATGCATTGCATCAAGAGGTTTGGGCAAATGTCATTATGTTTGATGAAAAGTTGTGTCGAGTACCAAAGACAGTCATGGCTCAAACGATGCATCAACTCAAACCTAAACCGCAATTTGCAACAAAATTTAGTCTTATCCTATTTGCTCTATGTACCGCATTTTATACGGTTCAGGGAATTCGTCAGCAAGATTATGCGCCTGATCTATTGAGTTTTGAGCCTATTGATGTTTATAAAACTCAGATCGGAGAGCAGCAGCAAGTGAGTTTAGCTGATGGCAGTCAAATTTGGCTGAATAGTGAGAGTAAGATTCGGGTGAAATACAATGCCAATCAGCGGCGTATTGAATTGGCACGTGGTGAAATTTATATTGAAACGCATAAAGATATCAAACAGCGGCCATTTACAGTACAGACCGCAGATGGAGACTTGTTGGCATTAGGCACGGTATTTAATGTCCGCCATTTTCCAACACAAACAGAACTAATTGTAAAGCAGGGCACTGTTCGTACTCAGCCTCAGCACTCAAAAACGTATCAGGATATTACTGCACAACATACTGTTAGATTTGATGCACAACAGATTTATCATGGTGCATATAGTGATATGCCTTTATTATGGCGCCAACAGCTTTTGGTAGTGCATAGTATGCCATTGCAGAAATTCATCACAGAGTTATCACGCTATCATCAACAGAGTATTAATATTGATCCAAGCTTGTACAACGTTCTGGTGTCTGGCGCGTATTCTACTCAGGATTTATCGAGAACATTGCGTATGTTGCAAGTAACCTACCATTTTAAGGTTGTGCATACCGAACAGAATGGTATTGATCTGCAGCCTTAAATAAAAAAGCGGGGATGAGAACATCCCCAGCTTAACTCGAATTAACGAGTGGTATAACCACCATTGGCAAAAATAGTTTGGCCTGTAATCCACCAGCCTTCTGTCACCAGAAAACGAACCAAGGGTTCAATATCTTCAATTTTGGTTAGTCCACCAAGTGCAGAGGCAGATTTATGATAGGCTACGGCCTGAGGGGCTTCCTGACCGTAGAAAAAAGGTGTGTCCATTGGGCCAGGTGCTACAGCGGTCACCGAAATCCCTCGCTCACCAAACTCTTTAGACGCTGCACGAGTATAATGCTCGACGGGTGCTTTTAAACCTTCATAAGTCGAATAAAGCCCTGTATATGCAGCCAATAATGAAGTGACGATGGTACAAATTTTACCGCCATTATTCAAATGGCGCCCTGCCGACTGAATGAAGAAATAAGCAATTTTGGAGTTGATATCGCTCATTGAATCAAATTCAGCTTCTGTAGTTTCAACAATGGGCTTTTTAAGCACGCGACCTACAGTATTGATAGCAATATCTAGACTACCGAAGTGTTCTTTGGCTTTGACAAAAAGTTCTTCAATGCGATCAATTGAACTCAGATCAGCCTGTAGCAAAATGGCATCTGCACCCAGTGCTTGCACATCAGCCAGTGTTTTTTCAGCCTCTGCTCTGGTCGATTCGCTATTATAATGAATCGCCAATTTCGCGCCTTGTTGAGCAAATTTTCTTGAAATTAATCCCCCTAGATTTTTTGCGCCGCCTGTAATTAATACAACTTTATCTTTTAAGGTATATGCCGCCATGATGTTCTTTCCTTTCCAAGGATCTATTTTTGCATATTGATTAGTCTAGATTTGAATTATGTAACCATCAATTATGCTAATTTAGTTTCACTATTCAGAAATTACGAACAATGCTATGGATCGTTTACAGCAGTTTGCGATATTTGTTGAGGTCGCCAAACGCGAGAGTTTTAGTGAGGCTGCACTGCGTCTGGATTTACCTCGCTCCACGGTTACCTCTGCAATTCAAAGTCTGGAGACCTATTACAAAGTCAGGTTATTTCAACGTACGACAAGGCGTGTCAGTCTGACACAGGATGGGAAGCGAGTTCTACCAGATTGTCAGAATTTACTGATGGACTATCAATTGCTTGAGCAGATGATTCAAACACATAATCAGGATTATCAGGGAATTTTGAAGGTCGATATGCCTAGTCGTATTTCGCATCAAATTGTGGTGCCTGCATTGCATGATTTTTTTCGACAATACCCCAATATTCAGATTCAACTGCATAGCTCGGATCATTTAACTAATCTGGTTGAGCAGGAAGTTGATTGTGTGGTGCGTGTTGGCACGCTCGAAAATAGTAGTTTAATTGCCAAATCCATAGGGCGTTTAGAAATGGTCAATTGTGCCAGCCCAGACTATTTACAGCATTTTGGAATCCCCCATGGGCTTGAGGATTTACCACAGCATTATATGGTGAATTATCCAAATGGGGTCGGAGAGCAGCAGGGGATATTCTTTTATGGGCAAGAACGGATCAAATTAAATGCCAGATTGAGTGTAAATAACACTGAAGCTTATATTCAGGCAGCGCGTTCGGGATTGGGAATGATTCAGATCCCTTATTATGATGTTCGTGAAGATCTGGCAAAGGGAAGTTTGATTGAAATTCTGGACTCGTATAAATGTTCAGCATTACCATTAAATATGCTGTATCCCAATCGACAATATATCCCGCGTCGCCTAGACGTGTTTATGAGTTGGTTAATTCCTTTACTGCAACAACACTGTTGTTTAGCGCGTTAAAATAAAAAACCACTTCCTTTGTAGAAAGTGGTTTAGAGAGATTGAATTTAAGAATTCGATATTTCTAGCTTAGATTTTTCCAACAAGATCAATCGATGGCGCAAGTGTTGCATCGCCTTCTTTCCATTTTGCAGGGCAAACTTCACCAGGATGATTATAGACATAAACTGCTGCTTTGACTTTACGTAGTAATTCCTGTGCATCACGGCCTATGCCACCCGCATTAATTTCTACGATCTGAATTTTTCCATCAGGATCGATAACGAATGTACCACGATCTGCCAAGCCTTCACCTTCAATGAGGACTTCAAAATTCTTAGAAATCGTCCAGGTTGGATCACCAATCATGGCATACTGGATTTTACCAATTGCATCAGAAGTATCGTGCCATGCTTTGTGGGTGAAATGGGTATCTGTTGAAACAGAGTAGATATCAACCCCGAGTTTTTGAAACTCAGCATATTGGTCCGCAAGGTCTTCAAGTTCAGTTGGACAAACAAAGGTAAAGTCAGCAGGATAGAAAAATACAACCGACCATTTACCCTTTAAATTAGCTTCAGTGATATCAAAGAATTGACCATTTTGATACGCAGTTGCTTTAAACGGTTTGATTTCAGTATTGATTAAACTCATGCTTTGATCCTCTGGGTTGAATGAGAAAGTTTCTTAACTTGAGAACAAAGATAACGTATTTTTAATCATCGTAAAAATAGTAAATATTTATAAATTTAATCGAATATTTAGATTTTAAAATAATTTTACCGTCATATCTGTGTCATAGACGGTGTTTATGATTTCCATAAAAAAAAGCCTTAACATTACATGTTAAGGCTTTTTTAGAATCTGGTGGGTCGTCCGCGACTCGAACGCGGGACCAACGGATTAAAAGTCCGCTGCTCTACCAACTGAGCTAACGACCCTGAAAATTTGCAAGATAGGCGTAGTGACTAGTCTAACAAAAAAGAAATCAAAAATTTGAATTCTTTAATCAGATCAAAACAATCAATGGTGGGTCGTCCGCGACTCGAACGCGGGACCAACGGATTAAAAGTCCGCTGCTCTACCAACTGAGCTAACGACCCTGAACGAAATATTCAATTATTTCTTGAATATGAAGTGCAAGAAAAGAAATTATTTTCTAACACCGCCGTTGTTTTGATGGAGCGTATTTTAGCAAGATCTTCAACTAACACAAGAGAAAATTTAAAAACAATCGCATAACTGTTTATAAAAAGCACGATTTCTTCCTGTTTAGTTAAAAAATATGCTAAAAACGATATTTATATGCCTGAATGTCTTTAAAAATCTCAGACGTTACATCGCAGTAGGCATTGGTATTCGGTAAAAGCACCATCAAACGTTCATCTGTTTTACTTGGGTCAAATGCTTGCTCCTTAAGTTTGTTTTTCTGATATTTAAATGTTCCCGTCGTTTCAACGACTTGCTGAATGCGTAAAAATACAGGAATAGCATAAGCAGGCAGATTCTTTTTAAAACTGCTTACCATCTCGTTCAAGTCTTGTTCATTTAGATTGGCTCCATCCGCTAACGTGATCGCAGCCATACCTGCACGACCATTGGTATTTGGAATTTCAACCCCATACACAACAGCTTCTATAATTTTGTCGTATTCACAAATCATATTTTCAACTTCAGTCGTCGATACATTTTCACCTTTCCAACGGAATGTATCGCCTAGACGGTCAACAAATTGCGCATGACGGAAACCAATATCACGCACTAAATCACCCGTATTAAAGTAAGAATCGCCTTTCTTAAAGACATTCTTTAGGATGACGGATTTATTTTTTTCTGGATCAGTATAGCCATCAAATGGTGAGCGGCGGGTAATTTTCCCAATCAGCAGCCCTACATCGCCTGTCTCTACTTTTATACAATCGCCTTTTTTATCGCGTACAACTTCATTTTTTTCTTTGTCATATTGCACAATTGCATAGGGTGTTGGCGAGAAGCCGACAGTGTTGTCAAAGTTAAAAATATTACTAAAACCAACATTACCTTCGCTTGATGCATAAAGTTCAAGGACTTCCTTGACGCCAAAACGCTGTTTGAACTTATCCCAGATATTTGGGCGCATACCGTTGCCAATCATTTTGGTAACCCGATGAGCACGATCAATTTCGGAAGGAGGAGCATCCATAAGATAACGACAAAGCTCGCCAACATAGCCAATCGCCGAGGCATTAAATTTTTGTACGTCTTTCCAGAAAGCACTGGTTGAGTATTTACGACGAATAGCAAGTGTGGCGCTTCCTGCAATCACTCCACACCAGCACACCACAATACCCGTTGCGTGATAAAGAGGTAAAGTGACATACATGACATCATCAGGTTTCAGATCAAGTATATGTCCATAAGTTCCATACGCTAGAGTCCAACGACTATGCGTGAAAATTACAGCTTTAGGGAGCCCAGTTGTGCCCGAAGTATAGATATAAAATAATCCATCTTTACCTTGAACTGTGTGCGTCGTTGGCGGGTTGAACTTGGCAAAATGATCAATTTTTTCTGCCAGATTGATATAACCTGATGGGGCAGAACCGACATTTTGACGAGTCGCCCGATCTGCAAACCAATGAAAACGATCTTGAGGAAGTTTGATGTCATTACGAATCTCGTCAATACAAGATTGCACCTCTTCGCCCAAAATAAGAGCAATGGGTTTCACGAGATTGATGCTATGAGTCAGTACTTTCCCTGTTTGTGACGTATTGACCAACGCAATAGTGACACCAATTTTAGCCAGCCCCACAACTGTCGCCACTAGCTCGGAACGATTCTCTAGCATAACGGCAATGACATCACCTTTACGTGCGCCTATAGAGAGATAATAGTGCGCAATCTGATTTGCCCATTCATTCAAGGCCTGATAGCTGTAGCGCTGATCTTCAAATAATAATGCATCACCTAGCGGATTGCGTTTGACCGCCTTTTCAAATGCAATGCCCAAGCCTGCTGGGGTCGATGAAGTTCGTAAATAGGCTTGTTTTAAACCCGCTAAAATATGCGGTACTTTGGGCAGAAAAGCAGGTAGGCGTGAAGCAACATTTCCAAGCGTAATAATATCGGGTTGTGCAGTCTGGCTCATATACATCCTATTATTTTTCGATCTATCCAATACAGTTTCATGTTTACGAAGACGTAGACATTAAAGTGACGCAGATGTTGTTTTAAAGGTTTTGCACTAGTGCAATCAACCTAATCTGACATAAAGTATCAAAAAAAGCCTAGTCACCGAAATGACTAGGCTCTCATAACTTACAAGCAATTGTGCAAATTATTCTGTGGGCGTGCTGGCCTTTTTAGGTGGACGACCACGTGGGCGACGCGGACGACTTGGTTTATCCGCATCGGCAACAGCTTCTTGAGTTGCTGTTTTCTCTGCTGTTTCATCATTTGCTTTAGCTTCAGATGCCTGCTGTGAAGCAGAAACTTCATTGAGCTCAGCTTGTACAGGTTGAGCTGCTGTTGTTACTTTCTCTGCTTTAGCATTCACCGGAACTTGCGCTGTCGCCGCAGGAGCAGCGGTTTCTTTTTCAGCGCTAGCTTCCTCCTTTTTAGCGGATTCATCCGTTGATTCTACAGTTTGTGCAACGTCAGGAACTGTAGGTTCGGCTTGTACTGAATCACTTGCTTTCGTTTCAGGGATTTTTTCACTGACCGTTTCAGCTTTAGGCTCAGCTTGCGCTTGCTCGACAGTTTGTTTTGCCTGCTCATGCGCTTGTTCTGCTGCAAGTTTGGCTAAACGACGGCGCTCACGTGGATCGTTTGCCACACGGTTTGCAGGTGCTTCTGGCGGTGTTAAAGGCAGTACTTCGGCGGGTTCGCTTTCTTCTGCCGTTTTAACGCTAGGAAGTTGCGCATCACGTGTTACAGGTTTTTTATTTTCCTGAACACTTTTTACCTCTTGAACCTGAGTACTGGCATATTGCTCAGTAAACTTGACTAGAGCACGATTGAAGGTTGGAACAAGACCAAATTGTTCAATCAGCACCGTGCAATCTTCACCATAAATATGGCGAATGAGACTGCCTAGCGTATAGTTTGCCAGTTCTGGGATCTGTGATGGCTGTACTTTAGGTTGAGCGATCGCCTTAGCTTGTTGTGCCCCACGTTGTTGACGACGACGCGTACGTGGATCATTACTGGCACGTGTAACTTGTGAGCGAGTTTGCTCAGTCACAGCCTCAGTTGGTTTAGACGACACTTCAGAAGGCTGGGCCTCAGTCACGACTGCTTCTTCAACTGGGTTAGCAATTGGATTTTCAGCCTGCTTAGGTGGTTCCTGCGGTGCAACTTGTGGATTCAATGCCACAATTTCACTTTGCCCTTGATCGACATTAATCACCAGTGCTGTCGTCATCATATCGTTACGTGGTGTATCAATGACGTCGACTTTGACCTGTTTTGCATCATTCACTACAGGTTTATTTGCACTGTGATTGGCATTGTCTAAAACGCTTTGGTCGCGATTACGATTTGGGCGATTTGGACGTTGCTGGTTATTACGGTCGCGGCGTGGAACAGCTTCCTCTGCTTGTGCTTCAGTTTGCACATGCGTTTGTTCATGTGGTTGCTGACGCTTTTGTTGGCGTTTTAATTCACGTTGTTCATGACGTGAAAGTTGAACCACTTCTTCATGAACTTGAGCAGGTTGTTGCTCTTGGTTTGACTCACGTTGTTGTGGTTCACGATCAGTACGTTCGCGTTGCTCTTTATGTTTGCGCTTTTTATTGTTGTTTGGACGATTATTTTTATCGTCACGTTCGGCTGTATCACGCGCTTCCTGTTTAGCAGCAGGCGCTTGAGACATATAAGCATTGTTAGCTGGGGTCGCAGTAGCTACATTTTCTGTAACGCTGGCAATACTCACTTGACCAAATTGACCACGGCTTACTGCACCGCCATTAACCATTTGCTCAATTGCTGATGCAGCAGTTTGTGCAGAACGAGATTGATCAATAGTTTGTGCCTGTTTTTGTACAAACAGATTTTCTAACCATGCGCATGGACTTGCTGCTTTATTGGCAACAGTTGCTTGTGTCGCAGGAGTAGAGGCTTGAGCTACAGCTTTACGTTTATTTTGCTCAGGCTGAACAGGAGCAGCAGTATGTACATGATCCGCTTCTTCAAGATGCCATTCAGATGACTCGTAACCGAGTTCTTTTTCACTGGAACGTGTTGCTTCAGTACGTTCATAGCTAGAAGGCGCAAAACCTTCGGGATTATATTGAATTTCGTAATGTGGTGTTTCCAAGTGAGGGTGTGGTAATACTGTTACACGTACACCTGAAGTTTGTTCTAAATACACTAAACTATGACGCTTTTCATTCAGCAGGAATGCAGCAATTTCGACAGGCACTTCAACTTGTACTTCGCCATGACGTTCACGTAGTGCAATTTCTTCCACTTTACGCATAATCGAAAGTGATAAAGAGCGCAAGTCACGTACCATGCCTGTGCCATGACAGCGTGGGCAGACATAACCCGTTGCTTCTTCTAGCGATGGGCGTAAGCGCTGACGGCTCATTTCCATCAAGCCAAAACGTGATAATTGACCAAACTGAATTCGTGCGCGGTCACTTTGAGTCGCTTCACGCAATTTAGCTTCTACCATGCGTTGGTTACGGTCTTTAGTCATGTCGATAAAATCGATAACTACTAAACCACCAATATCACGTAAGCGTAATTGACGTGCAATTTCTTCGGCCGCTTCAAGGTTGGTATTTAGCGCAGTCTCTTCAACATCGTGACCACGGGTTGATTTGGCAGAGTTAATATCAATCGATACCAAAGCTTCAGTCTGGTCAATGACAATTGAACCACCTGATGGAAGTTTAACTTCACGTTCATAAGCCGTTTGAATTTGGCTTTCAATACCAAAATGAGCAAATAAAGGCTCGTTCAACGTATATGTTTTTAGTTTATCTAATTGACGTGGCATGACTGCTTTGACGAAGTTATAAGCTTCGTTATAAGCCTGTTCGCTATCAATCAGGATTTCAGAGACATCATCACGGAGATAGTCACGAATGGCACGAGTTACTACACCTGCCTCCTGATGCACCAGCATTGGTGATGGGCCTGAACTTGCAGTACTTTGGATTTGACTCCATAAATCCAGTAGATGTTGCAAATCAAGCTGCAATTCTTCCTGAGAACGACCAATTCCAGCAGTACGTACGATCACGCTCATACCACGAGGCACATTCAGAGAAGCCAGCATTTCCTTAAGCTCTTCACGAACTGAACCTGAAATCTGACGGCTGATGCCACCACCTTTGGGGTTATTTGGCATCAAAACCAGATAACGACCCGCAAGGGAAATAAAGGTCGAAAGTGCAGCTCCTTTATTCCCACGTTCTTCTTTTTCCACTTGTACCAAAAGCTCAGTGCCTTCAGTAATCAGTTCACGGATATTTGAAGTTTGACGTGGGTCAGCCTTAAAGTAAGTATTGGCGATTTCGCGCATGGACAAGAAGCCCTGACGCTGTGCACCATATTCAACAAATACGGCTTCGAGAGAAGGTTCTACGCGAGTAACATGACCTTTGTAGATGTTGGATTTTTTTTGTTCGCGGGTACGATTTTCGAGGTCAAAATCGTAAAGACGATTACCAGTGATAAGTGCAACGCGTACTTCTTCAGCATGAGTTGCATTAATCAACATACGTTTCATGGGTGTGACACCTAATAGTGACTCACTCAGACAAAATGCGAACATCGATAAAGCGGACAACTGTCGGCAATCATCATGCATCTTATTTAACCCAGATCACAAAATATTTTTGCTCTGGCTGCTAAAATTCCCTGATCTCACATGTAGCTTCGGTGAATGATGCTTGTGATGATGTCAGCAGTAGCGTATTCATCCCGTTTCGATTAACGATAAATCCTGACTTTTCACTGGCGGGTGAGCGGTGCATTGGATGATGACTTTCACTGTCACGGAGCTTGAAGACTTATCTTGTAAAGTCTTGATACGGAATGATCATCGTATCGGTGCTCGGCAGTTCCAATGCATCAACGCTTGAGCCTGAAAGGTCATGATGACGCAACGTGTCTGATGTGCATCAGTTTACGTTTAATAACCAACATTAACGGTTGGCGACATATATTTTTCAACAAACTGCATATGCAAAAGCATAATTAAACGCAACAGTTTGTCATTTTGCCGATATAATAAGCCTTCGGCGTCGGCATATTCTTTGGGGACCTTTCCGAGCTTTTGGTGAAATCTTGAACGAAAATGAATTTCACAAACATTGAAATATTTTTCGTTTTTGTTCACTTACGGCGGTATCCGTGCGCTGACTATATCAAACCTTGCAGCATCTGCCTATGGGCTAAATAGATGTTTCTTGTGAAATCAACTGTCTAAGTGGTTATTTTTCACTCAAATTTAATAAATAATCGGGTTTCAAATACTGTATGAATTCTACACAGCAATGGCAAAGTGTCACTTGGTTTGACGTGGACGAGCATCAAGCAGGGCAGCGCATTGATAATTTTTTATTTAGTCGTTTAAAAGGTGTACCTAAAAGTCGGATTTATCGGCTGATTCGTGAGGGTCAGGTACGAGTCAATAAAAAACGGATTAAAGCAGAAAGTAAACTCAATATTGGTGATCAGATTCGTGTCGCTCCTATTCGTTATGAACAAAAAGACGAAACTGCTGCACCTGTAAGTGATCAAGTTGCAAAAAGTCTACTAAAGCGTGTGATCTACGAAGATGAAGGTTTGTTGGTAGTAAATAAACCAGCAGGTATTGCGGTACATGGCGGCAGTGGAATGACGTATGGTTTGATTGAGGCGTTGCGCGCTGCGACAGGTAAAAAATATTTGGAACTGATTCATCGCATTGACCGAGATACTTCCGGTTTGGTTATGATCAGCAAAAAACGCAGCACCTTAAAGCATCTTCAGGATTTATTACGCGAACATAAAATTTGTAAGACTTACGCTGCTTTGGTTAAGGGGCAGGTGAGTCTGGATAAGCAGTTAATTGATGCGCCATTATTACGTTATGAACTGGCGAATGGCGAGCGTCGTGTCCGTGTTTCCAAAGATGGCAAGCCGAGTAAAACTGAATGGGTGATTGCAGAACGCTTTAAGGAAGCAACTTTGGTTTATGCTTCACCGTTGTCTGGACGGACGCATCAGATTCGGGTACATGGTTTAAGTATTGGCCATCCTTTGGTGGGAGATGACAAATATGGTCATCAAACTGTTTATACAGGACCAGAAGCCCGGCGCTTATGTT
This sequence comes from Acinetobacter sp. S54, assembly GCF_016624945.1. Taxonomy (GTDB): domain Bacteria; phylum Pseudomonadota; class Gammaproteobacteria; order Pseudomonadales; family Moraxellaceae; genus Acinetobacter. Next base: position 457,645 of record NZ_JACVUI010000001.1, read on the forward strand.
TACATGCTATGCGTTTGGAAATACCGGGTTATCCTGTAATAGAAGCACCACTTCCTGAGGATATTCAAAGCGTTGTAGCACAATTGAGAGCGCAAAAATGAATCGACCTGAACTGATTATATTTGACTGGGATGGCACGCTATTTAATTCAGTGGGACAGATTGTTGAAAGTCTTAAATTTGCCGCCTCAAAATACGAACAGCCTTTAACTGATGAAGCTGCACAAAGTATCATTGGCTTGGGCTTGCCTGAGGTAATGCAAACTTTGTTTCCGCAAGTTCCACATTTGCAACAGGATATTTTGGTGAGCTATGGCAAGCATTATGTGGAAAATTCCAGACATGATGCATGGTTTGATGGCGTGGCTGAACTTTTGCAAGATTTAAAAGCTCAAGGCATGAAATTGGCAGTAGCGACAGGTAAAAGTCGTCGCGGGCTGGATCGGGTGCTTACCCAGACGCAAAGTCACGCAATATTTGATATTACCCGTGCTGCAAGTGAAACCATGTCAAAACCCCATCCTTTAATGCTTGAGGAAATTTTAGAGTTTACGGGTGTGAATGTTCAAAATGCCGTTATGGTAGGGGATAGTAGCTATGATCTTGAAATGGCAATGAATATTAAGATGCCAAGAATTGGTGTGAGCTATGGAGTACATGATATTGAAATACTCAAAAAATATCAGCCTCTTACCATCGTCCATGACATTACTAGTTTGCATCGTTATTTGCATCAAATGATTCAAATACAAACAGAAGCATGACACCTAAAAGCCAAGTTTATATCGCATTGATTTTAGAGAGCGTACAGCCTTCTCTTTTAACCAGATATAAAACTTGCTGCGATATTAATACAAATTGCCAAGATCGTGGTGTTAAACCCAAATGCCAACATCGCATGAAAAATACTTAAGAGCCGCATATGTTGTGAAGTAATTGAAACATCTGCGGTTTGTGCTGAAGTACCTATGATATAACTGAAATAAATAAAATCTGGATACATGGGATCCTGTGTCTTTGGGAAATCCAGACCATCATCTTTTCCATAAGAACGAGCCATATAAAAATCATGGGCATAGTGCAATGCAAAGGCGGTATGCATAAATAGCCATGCTGAAATAATAGTTAATAACGCTAAACCTAAATGCCAGTATTGAAAATGAGTGTTTTTCGTGATGGAAGAAAGTTGCATCACAATGGCGATGAGACACATCAGGAGCGCCAAAATGACCAGCAACATAATGACCCATTTACTTTCATCCTGTTTTTTTGCTTGAGTTTGCATGGCTGAATGATCGGCTTGCCACATCATCTTTTTCACATGGATGAGATATATTCCTACAGAAATATTCCAGCTCAACAGAATAATTGTTGACCAGTGCCAAAAAGTGGTAAAGGTCAAGACGATGCAGATGACGATGCCAATCAATAGAGCAATAAAAAACTGGGGACGATTATAGATACCACTTTTGAGCCGATGTAAAAAGAACAGCATGATCAGGTTTCTCCTGAAGTATCATAATGTTAGTGGTTAGAATTAAAATCACCGATCAATGAGCTATGGAATCAGCATTTAAGATAGTCGTTATGATTTACTTTAATCAGGATTTATTCATAACAAAATACTTTTGATAGTCGTTGTATAAATTTTTTTGTATTCATTGAATCTTGCTGTGTATTAAAATTTACAAAAAGTGATAAATCTGGCAAATCAATGGCTAATGCTCGCACGACCAGATCAGGCGCTAACATGGTTTTTGCATAGAAAGGTAAAATCGTACACCAATTATCATGTTCCATTTCATTGATATTAAGCAGCAGATGATCCATTTTATGGAGCTGTAAGGTTAAATGATGTTGTTGTATCAATTTTAAAATGAGCGCATGTAACGCGGGAAAATCCTCTTCGTTTGGCAATAGAAAATCAACGTAGCCCAACATGTGCAAGGGAATAACAGGCTGCTGTGCGAGTGGATGAGTTTCAGGAATCACAAAAATTAAAGCTTCATCAACTATTTTTTGACTTTGAATGTGGTCTGCATTTAGGTTTTGATAGGTAAAGGCAACATCGAGCTCGTTATTTTTTAATGCTGTAATTTGTTGGCATTCATTCAGATGAGTTAATTCAACGATCAATTCAGGGTTTTGAATGCGTAATTGTGGAAGTACGTGTGGAAAAATATTAATCTCTGCTGTCGGCACGAACCCAATTCGTAGGCGTTGTTGTTTTGCTTTCGCAATTTGCCTTGCGATTGCTACAGCTTTATCCGCTTGAACCAATATTAAACGCGCCTGTTCTAAAAACGCAGCACCTTCTTCAGTCAGTTCAACTTTACGTTTCGTTCGATTTAATAATTTGACCCCTACATCTACTTCTAAATCTTTAATTTGTTGGCTTAAAGAGGGTTGGGCCGTGTAAAGTTTGAGCGCAGCTTTACTAAAATTTAATTCTTCTGCAACAGTGACAAAATAACGAAGATGCCTTAACTCCATAAATGAGTCCACAAAATATTAAAAATAGCTTTGAAACCCAGTATAAAACATAAATAAGTCAGGCAGGAAGTTCGGTTGAGTCGTTAAATTATAAATGGCGGGATCTACAAGCTGGATTATTTTAAAATGAAGGGGTTAATATATAATTATTTATATATATCAATATTTTGTATTAATTTTATCTAGTTTAATTTTTTTATTTAGATTCATTCATAAAACCCAACGTATAACTACGCGGAAAGTTGCGGCAAAGAAAGCTCATAAAACAACAAATGACAACATGAAAATTCTTTGTAAATAAATCGATTATCGCTATAACAACTAGTTAATGAAAAATAAAAATAGGGTTTTGATATGGCAGAATCAAATAAAATTGTGGTTTATGCTGCATTATTTGGCAATCTGATGATTGCTTTGGTTAAGTTTATCGCTGCCTATATCACCAATAGTTCTGCCATGCTCAGTGAAGCGGTGCATTCTGTGGTGGACACACTCAATGAAATTTTGCTGCTACATGGTTTAAAGCAATCGCAAAAACCTGCCAATTTTCGACATCCTTTTGGATATGGACGTGAGCTTTATTTTTGGGCTTTTATTGTATCTTTGCTGGTTTTTGCATTGGGTTCAATTGTTTCAATTTATCAGGGAATACAACATATACGCCAGCCTGAAGAAATGGTTTCGCCCATGATTAATTATATTGTGCTGGCAATTGCGATCGTTTGTGAAGGCATTTCATGGCGTGTAGCGCTTAAGAGTTTTCGTAAAGAAAAAGGTTCGCTGGGATATTTTGAGGCATTTCGACGTAGTAAAGATCCCACGACATTCACGGTCTTGTTTGAAGACTCCGCTGCATTGATTGGATTGTTCATTGCATTGGTCGGAATTACAGCAGCACATTATCTGGATATGCCAATATTGGATGGAGTTGCTTCAATTTTGATCGGTGTTGTGTTGGCGATTTCTGCATTTTTATTGGCGCGTGAGACTAAAGGATTATTAACAGGTGAAACTGCTAATCCTGAACTGCGTGAAAATTTATTATCGATTGCACAACAAGATGTCGCTGTATTTTCGGCAAATGGTGTATTGACTGAACAAATGGGCGCGCATCAGGTAATTGCATCTTTAAGTCTTGAATTTAAAGATAATTTAACTTCAGACGATATTGAAATCTGTGTCAATCGTATTGAAACTCAAGCCAGACAAATTCATCCTGAAATCGTCGCTTTATTTATTAAGCCTCAATCCAGACAGGTCTGGTTGCAACGAATGAAAGGTCGGTTACAAGAGAAATAAATTGAGGAGTAGCATAATTTGATTTAATCGTTAAGATGGATAAACACCCTGCCCCTAAACTATTGCTGCATAACCGAATTGCCCTATGAAAGAGAAGCCGACATTAACATATCAATTGCCGACTCAATCCTGCTGGACACACACATGGAGTAAACCGCCATTTCGTTATGCAGATTCCGAACATGCCAGTGCGAGTCGCTTTCAAAATCAGATCAAACGTTCTGGTACAAATGGATCAAAAGAACTATTACGATGGTTAGCCACTCGTGAGTCGTTTACATGGCAAGTCGATATTCAGCAGGAATATGAAAACCGAATCAATACTCCGATCGCATTGCCTAAAAATCGCCCAGATGCAGATATGGATGATTGGCAAGTCTGGTTTGTTGGACATGCAACAGTACTCATTCAAATCGGGCCATTTAATTTTTTGACCGATCCAGTCTGGTGTGAATATGCGAGTCCACAGCAGGGACGTGGCCCACGGCGTGTTTGTCCAGCGGGTATTGCGCTGGAACAGTTACCCACGATTCATGGCGTATTACTCAGTCATAATCATTATGACCATATGGATCTGGCAACATTACACTGGTTACACCAAAAATTTGAGATGCCTATTTATACGGGTTTAGGCAATAGCTACTATCTTCATAAAGACTTTCATGTGATTGAAATGGATTGGTGGCAGATGATTCCATTCCATGATGAAGTCACAATTGCTTATACACCTGCACAACATCGTTCTGGACGTGGCTTGCGTGATCAAAATAAAGCGCTTTGGGGTGGTTTTTCACTGGTTACCCGTAATGGTCATTGTTTTTTTGCCGGTGATACAGGCTATTCGCCACATTTCAAAGAAATTCATGAACGATTTGGCGATGCAAGAATCGCATTATTACCTATCGGTGCTTATGAGCCGCGTAATTTGATGCAGTATGCGCACATGAATCCGCAAGATGCTTTACATGCGCATTTAGATTTGCAGGCACATCGTTCTATGGCGATTCATTATCGAACCTTTCAATTGACAGATGAAAGTCGTGATGAGCCAGAACACGAGTTGAGCCACTTGCTTAAAACGTCATCCAAGTTTGTCAATCCGTTTTATTGCATTAAAGAAGGGCATAAGTTAACTGTTTAATCTGCTGCTATTAAGAGATAAAAACTATTATCGCAGTCTGTTCCTCCGAAAATGGAGAGATAAACGCAGTTGAATTAAAAAAGCCACACTCTGGATTGTTATGCGAACATTCTAAATATTTATATAGTAGAAATTTGAATATTTTCGCATGAGCAATTTCCACTTTTATACTCAAATAACGTAAGCACAAAGATCTGTAGAAAGCGTGCGCCCATACTGAATGATTCTTATTGATACTGAGTTTTTTTGAAAATAGCAAAAGACAAAATTAAACAGGGCGACATTCCTGTCGCCCTTAAACTCATGATCAGTGAAGTTCATGAATAACAAACTTTTAAAATTTGGGTTTGCAACTCAAATTCTATAATAATCCTGGATTGCCTTGTGCAGGATCAGTTGCACGTGCAGCCTGTGCATCCGCAACGGTTTTGCCCAATGCTTTTGCTACACCTTCGCCATAAGCAGGATCACAGGCATAACAGTTACGAATATGACGATATTGAATAAAGTCTAATGCGCCACCCACATTTCGTGCAGTATTATCAAATAAAGCCTGTTTTTGTTCAACGTTCATTAAATTGAACAAGGCTCGTGGTTGGCTGAAATAATCGCTATCATCTTTACGATAATCCCAGAAATCCGCATCGCCATTAATCTTTAATGGAGGTTCGCGGTATTGAGGTTGTTCTTGCCATTGATGGAAACTGTTTGGTTCATAGTGTGGAAGACCGCCATAGTTTCCATCCATACGGCCCTGACCATCACGACGGTTACTGTGAACTGGGCAACGTGGTGCGTTGACTGGAACCTGAATATGGTTGACCCCAACACGATAACGATGAGCATCTGCATAGTTCACTAAACGTGCCTGCAACATACGGTCAGGTGAATAGCTAATACCTGGTACTAGATTGCTAGGAGCAAAAGTTGCTTGTTCTACATCCTGGAAATAATTTTCAGGATTACGATTGAGCTCAAATTCACCCACATCAATGAGTGGATAGTCGCCATGCGGCCAGACTTTGGTGAGGTCAAACGGATGGTATGGAACTTTTTCTGCATCAGTTTCAGGCATGATTTGAATGCATAATTTCCATTTTGGGAAATCACCACGTTCAATAGCATTAAACAAATCTGATTGACTGCTTTCACGATCTTTACCAATTAACGCCTCCGCTTCAGCATCCGTTAGATTTTTAATGCCTTGTTGGGTGCGGAAGTGGAATTTGACCCAGAAACGTTCATTATTGGCGTTAATAAAGCTATAAGTGTGGCTTCCAAAACCATGCATATGACGATAACCATCGGGGATACCGCGGTCAGACATCACAATCGTGACCTGATGTAAAGCTTCTGGCAATAATGTCCAGAAATCCCAGTTATAGGTTGGGTTACGTAAGTTAGTTTTTGGATCACGTTTAACGGCTTTGTTTAGATCTGGGAATTGACGCGGATCACGGAAGAAGAACACAGGCGTATTGTTCCCGACCATATCCCAGTTGCCTTCTTCGGTATAAAACTTCAGCGCAAAACCACGAATATCGCGTTCTGCATCGGCTGCACCACGCTCACCTGCAACAGTTGAGAAACGTGCAAACATTTCCGTTTTCTTGCCAATTTCGCTAAAGATCTTAGCGCGAGTATATTGAGTAATATCATGAGTTACGGTAAATGTACCAAATGCGCCAGAACCTTTGGCATGCATACGGCGTTCTGGAATAACTTCACGGGCAAAATTAGCTAGTTTTTCATTGAGCCATAAATCTTGGGTTAAAAGAGGGCCTCGAGCACCTGCCGTCATACTATTCTGATTATCTACAACAGGTGCCCCTGCATCAGTAGTAAGGTGGGTGACTGGACACTTTAATTTATCGTCACTCATTTTAATTCTCCGTCGAACACAGTTTAGTGATTAAAATTGTAGTAATGTCATGGGTATAGCAACACTATATAACTAACATCCCTGACCCTGAATGACATTGGATATTTTGTAAAAAATAGTCGAATCAGAGACTCCTATTGTCTATGTTTTTCAACATATAATGACGGTATTGCAATCTCATGAACCGACGCAAAGCAAACTTTTCAGATCGGAAAAATTGATCTATGGCTTCAACATACGCAAAATTTATTAAAATGTAAAAACGATTAAATTTGTTTTTGTAATAGATATAAGCGATTAATGTCTAATGTTTTGTATATACCCCGAAATTCCCATTTGGATATCCCGCTCGAGTTGCTCCCAATTTGGACGATGAGAAGAAATCATCAGTGTTTGGGAAATAAAACCATAACTTATACGGTGAATATTCAGTGCAAGCCATTCAATATCTATAAGCATATGATCGGGATAGTGTTTTAAGACATCAGCCCAAGATTGCACATGCTGTAAATAATGTTTTTGATAAATGTCCACATTTGAAATTTGTCGTTCTAATAAAAACAATTTCTGCCAAAGACGGCTTTGTTCAATAATGGGAGCAATCTGTAAATGGATAAGAGTATAAATATAAGTTTTAAGATCTGTACTTTGTTTAAGGGCAGTTTCCGCAGCTTGTTGTAAGGAGTGCGCATTGCGTTGTACGTAATGGTGGATAGTTAATGCGAGTAAATCTTCTTTTTGACTGAAATATTCATAAAAAGTACCTAAACCAACACCAGCAAGATCTGTAATTTCCCGAATGGTAATCTCTGTGGCTTCTTTTTCCAATAAAAGCTGAACAAAGCTATCCATTAGAGCATCCTGAGTAAATCTAGCCCTTGATTGCTTGGGTTTTCTACGCACTTTAATACTGGTTATTTTCATAAATTAAACCCGAACACCTTGCGGCTGATTTTTTCTTATACTGGTATAAACATGAGAAAGGATAAAGCGATGAACGCATGGATCACGCATCAGATTGAAAACCAGTTTGATGAACTACACAATTATAATTTATATCGAACAGATCCAATTTTACAAGAAATCTTAACGCGCTATGGGAGTCAGGATCAGGCGCTACTTTCAGATTTTGGCGAACAGCTTGGTACGTCAGAGGCCTATACACTTGCCGATCAGGCCAATCGACATACCCCAGAATTACATGTTTTTGATGCACGTGGCCGTCGAATCGATTATCTAGAGTTTCATCCTGCATGGCATACATGGATGAAGTTAAATCGTCAAAATAGCGTACATGCTCATCCATTTATCGCCACCACGTCGAAAACCTCATGGGTCGATTGGGCAGCACGATTTTATCTGAGCGGGCAAGTTGAATGTGGAAATCTATGTCCAAATGCGATGACTTTAGGGAGCATTCCTTTATTACAGCGTGAACCTAAATTATGGAAACAGTTGGGAGAAAAGCTGTTATCTACGCACTATGATGAACGTGATGTGCCAATTTCACAAAAATTATCCATGTGGATGGGAATGGGCATGACCGAGAAACAGGGAGGATCAGATGTTCGTGCCAATCAAACCTTAGCAAGGCCGATTACAACATCAGGTCGGGGACAGGAATACTTACTTACAGGGCACAAATGGTTTTTTTCAGCCCCCATGTCGGATGCACATTTGGTGGTGGCACAAACACCTGAAGATGGAATAGGGTGTTTCTATGTTCCCCGCTGGTTAGACGATGGCACCAAGAACAGAGTAAATGTTCAGCGTCTTAAAGACAAAGTGGGAAACCGAAGTAATTCAAGTAGTGAAGTTGAATTCCATGATGCTTGGGGCATTATGATCGGTGAGGAGGGGCGTGGTATTCCTACCATCATTGAAATGGCGGCTTATACCCGTTTAACCTGTGTTGTGGGAAGTTCTGCTATTTTACGGCAGGCTCTAGTGCAATGTATTTCTTATACGCGTCAACGTAGGGCATTTGGTAAGGTATTAGCTGATCAGCCTTTAATGCAGGCGGTTTTGACTGATCTGGCACTTGAAAGCGAAGCAGCATTACAATTGAGCATGTATTTGGCTGCGTCTTATCAACAACAGAATGAGTTATCTCAGGCTTGGACGCGAATTATGACTCCAGCGGCAAAATTCTGGATTTGTAAACGCGCCGTTGAGTTGACGGGCGAGACAATGGAAGTGTTTGGCGGCAATGGTTATGTCGAAACCGGGATTATGGCAAGATTATTTAAGGAAGCACCTGTTAATTCAATTTGGGAAGGTTCTGGTAATGTTATGTGTCTGGATGTATTGCGGGCGATTCAACGTCATCCAGAATCGGTTCAGCGTTTATTTGAATCTTTTTATGCAGTGACATCACAGGAGCAAAAACTCCAAAACGAAGTCAATGAATTATGGGGTTACTTAAAACAGCCACCCGAACAATTACAATTTATGGCACGTAGTTTTGTCAGTCGTTTAGTGATTTTAGCTCAAGCCGTGTTATTGAAACTTTATGCACCCCATACGGTTGCAGAAACTTTTATCGAGTCACGTTACAGTGCGTTTCATGGACGTGTGACAGGATTAATTTACGTGCCAGAGACAGGCTCAGAAGTCGGGATAGTACAGCAAATTTTGGAGCGAAGTTTACCTATTTAAGCTAGCCAAGGATCAAGAAAAAGGAGATCAGGCTCTTTTTCTTGATCCTATAATAGTCGGAGAATGACTACACCGATAATCGGTTGGATTTGACCATATCACCCAAGCCATGCGTTTTAAAATAATATTCCATCCAGCTTTTGACGATAAGAGGATTATTCATTTTAACAACTTCGCTTAGTAATTTTTCTGCATCACTCATTGGCACGTGACAAATTGCTTTACGTACCCGCAAAATATTACTTGAACTCATGGATAATGTGTTGAAACCCATTGCCATCAATAAAATTGCTGAAAAAGGATCCCCAGCCATTTCACCGCAAATACTGACAGGCTTTTCATATTTATGGCATTCCTTGACCAGACGTTGCAAGGCGCGTAATACCGATGGGTGAAAATGTGAATAAACGCTAGAAACACGGGGATTATTACGGTCAACTGCCAGTAGATATTGAATTAGGTCATTTGAACCGACTGAGAAAAAGTCGACCAATTCTGAAAACTCATCAATTTGTAATAGCACGCTTGGGACTTCAACCATAATGCCAATTTTGGGTTTGGTGATTTTAACCTGTTCTTCTTCCTGTACTGCGATCCAGTCACGTTCCAATAAATATAGAACTTCTTCAACTTCGCTTACGCTAGTGACCATGGGTAGTAAAATATGTAGATTATTTAGACCAATGCTCGCTTTTAGCATCGCGCGAACCTGAGTCGAAAAAATTTCTGGGTGATCCAGAGTAAAGCGTAAACCACGCCACCCAAGTGCAGAGTTTTCTTCTTCAATACTAAAGTAAGGTAAATCTTTATCTGCACCAATATCCAGTGTTCGCATGGTAACAGGCTTATTTGCAAAGTGACTTAACTGCTGACGATACATGGCACGTTGCTCTTCTTCACCCGGGAAGCGATCACGTAACATAAACGGAATTTCACTGCGGTATAAGCCCACCCCTTTTGCGCCACGTTGTACGCCACGCACGACATCAATCATTAAGCCTGTATTGACATATAAACGTACCGCTACGCCATCTGGTGTAATGGCATCACGGGTTTCATACTGTTTTAAATCTTTGGCAATCTGCTCTTCTTCTTTTTGAATCTCTTTATAACGCTGACGCATGCGGCGTGGGGGATTAATGAAAACACGACCTTGATACGCATCGACAATCATCTCAGCATCATCAAGCGTGTTAATAGGTAATTCGGTAACACCAACGACAGTAGGAATCCCCAATGCACGTGCAACAATCACCATATGGGAATTGGCGGCACCTTCTGTGGTGACAATAGCCGCAATATTGTCAACAGGTAATTCAACCAGAGCCGCAGTGCTGATTTCTTCACCAATAATAATACTGTCTGGACTGATTTCACGATGACTGGAATCGGCTTCTTGTAAAGAAGCCAGAATACGGCGCCCCAAATCTTTTAAATCTGAAACACGTTCACGTAAATAATCGTCTTCCATTTGAGCGAATAAATTAATGTGTTTGTCAATAACACGACGTACAGCACCTTGCGCCCAGTTACCTGCACGAATCAGTTCCTTGATCTCGGCTGGTAAAGCATTTTCATCCAACATCCGTAAAAATACGCTAAACAATGCGCGTTCTTCCGACATTAGCGAGTCTTGCATTTTTTCATCGAGTGACTGAATTTCAGTGCGTACGGAAACAATGGCTTGATCAAGTAGTTGCAATTCATCACTGATGTCGTCTGCTTCACGGTCAGGAACTGCTGCTAAATCTGCAGGAGGATACAGCACAATGGCACGACCTAATGCAATCCCTCCAGCGCCAGAAACGCCCTGAAAGGTTTTATACACAGCCCCTGAGCTTGGCTTGCGAAATACATCAATATTGCCTACAGCATGGGCATGGGCAATCACGCCTGAAAGCTGGGCGCACAACGTGACCAAAAAGGATTCAGCAGCTTCACTAAAATCCTGTGGTTCTTTATTCTGAACGACCAATACGCCCATTACTTTACGGCGATACATGACAGGTACGCCCAAAAAGGAATGGTAAATTTCTTCCCCTGTTTCTGGTAAATAGGCAAAACGTTCATGCTTAGAGGCATTTTCAAGGTTAACGATTTCTTCGCGCTGTCCCACCAGACCGACTAGACCTTCACCAACATGAAGAGATACATTGCCCACCGAATCGGGATTTAACCCTTTAGAGGCCATAAGTAGATAACGCTGATTCCGTTCATCCAGTAAGTAGATAGAACAGACATCAACTTTCATCGCATCGGCGACCTGATTAACCATAATATCCAATGAATCATGCAAACTCACCGACGCATTGATCTCCTGAACAATCCGTCTTAAGGTGTCGAGTTGCATGTTTGACATGAATGTATGCTCCAAAAAGTGAATCGCGCTTAGTGATGTTATAACAGCACTCAGTCAAAAAATCACTTGCTAAAGAAGTGATTTTTCAACCAATGGTTGTTGTGGCAATAGCATGCATAATTCCATCATGGCTCGGCGATAAACATCACGTTTGAAGTTCACTACCTGACCCAGTGGATACCAATAGCTGACCCATTGCCATTCATCAAATTCGGCAGGGTCAGACAGGTTTAACTGAATGTTACCCGCCGGTGCGGTCAACTTCAGTAAAAACCATTTTTGTTTTTGTCCGATACATACGGGATCTGAGTCCGGGCGAATGTATCGATGCGGCAAACGATAACGCAACCAGCCTTTGGTTTGCGCAATAATCTGGACATGTTCGGGCAATAAGCCGACCTCTTCTCTCAGCTCACGGTAAAGTGCCTGTTCAGGGGTTTCTCCAAACTGGATTCCTCCTTGTGGAAATTGCCATGCATTGTGACCAATGCGTTTTGCCCATAAAACTTGTCCGTCATCATTTGCCAAAATGATCCCGACGTTGGGTCGGAAACCTTCAGAGTCGATCATTTGGCTACCTAAATTTTATCAATATCGTTGACTTTGAAATCGGGGGCGGTCACTCTTGAGGCCCAGCTCGAAAAGATCAAAGTAAAATGCATTAAAATTGCTATGATCTTAACGAATTTCTATCGACTAGCGGAGATAGATTTACATTTTTTTTCTTAAATTTCAGTTTTAACGAGAATTTTCATGAAATTGGCTTTGTTTGATCTTGATCACACCTTACTAAATACAGATTCTGACCATTCTTGGGGAGAGTTTTTGGTCAACGAAGGTTTGGTCGATCCCGTACATCATCGCCAGATGAATGATAAATTTTATGAAGATTATAAAGCTGGGCAACTTGATCCCTATGCTTACAACGAATTTGTTTTTGAGTTTTTGACTCAGCATGATCATGCTTATTTAATCGAACTACATCAGCTATTTATGAAAAACGTGATTCGTCCGCAAATGCGTCCCCAAGGTTTTGCCGCCATTGAATATCATAAAAAACTGGGTCATGAAATTGTGGGGATTACTGCTACCAGTGATTTTATTACCGCCCCGATTTTTCGTGAATTTGGTATTACTGAAATCATTGCGACCAATGCTGAAGTGGTAGAGGGGGCTTATACCGGAAAAGTCGCAGGACTGGCTTGTTATCAGCAGGGAAAATTAGTCCGTTTGGAGCAATGGTTGGATGGCCGTCAAGTTAATGAATCTTGGGCTTATTCAGATTCAATCAATGATCGTTTCTTACTGGAATATGCAAGCCATGCGATTGCAGTGAATCCAGATGACCGTTTAGAAAAACTGGCACAAGAGAAAGGTTGGGAAATTCAGGACTGGTCGATTTAAGTTTTTAAAGCTTGAGATGGGTTTAATTTAGAGTTTGAAAAACCAAAATATCTCCAAAATAATTAGATTTGAAAGAATCGCTTTATGTGCTTATGGTCTGTTTACTTTTTAAAGATGAAAAGTCACAAAAGTCTGTTGTTGGATTGGAGGTGCATCCCTGTAACCCCAATCCAACGAGACGACATCTATGTCGCCTGTTAGGTTGGCATCTATTGATTGGGCATTTTGTTTCTGATTAATTTATACGTTTCCAAAATGTAACTTCCGATAACGTATGCTGGAATTTATGTCCAGTTTCCCGAATCACGAAAGGTACTTTCTGCGGAGGTGTAATTAATCGAAAATGCTTTTCTAGCAAGGCATGTAAACCATCCAGTGTAGTGAAGTTTTCACCATCTTTTTTAAAGCCTCCAATCCATTCTTCACGTGGTGTATGTTCTTCTAGCCATGTATAAGGTGAAGCCAGCATCAGAACCCCTCCCATATTTAACCGTTCATGAATCTGGTTTAAAAACTGGCTGGGGCTATATAAACGGTCAATGAGGTTGGATGCGAAAATAAAATCATAGTCTGTAAAATGACTTTTGAGATTACAGGCATCACCTTGATAAAACTCAACTTTATTGTCGATGACTTCTAAACCTAGATCCCGTAAGGCACAGGATTTATAATCAACTAATTCACCTTCTGTGGTTAGGGTGTAACGTAACGTTTCACCTTGAGCTAACTGTACGCCGTGTTGAATGAAACGTGCTGAAAAATCGATACCTGTTACGTGTTCAAAATGTTGAGCGAGTTCAAATGTCGCCCGACCTAAGGCACAGCCAATATCGAGTGCTTTGGTTTTCGGTTGATTACCCAAAGTTTGTAAAGCTAGCTCAACCAGTGCTTTGGAAAAATTTTTGACTCCAAAATATTCATCGCCGTAATGAAATTCGGCGTATTGTGAGAGAAGTTGATCTGTCTCGTAATGAGAGCTTGGAATGTTGGCTGGTTGCTCAGAGACCACGTAGCGAAATCCTGCATGTTGAAAAAAATGGCGACGAAACGCATATCGGGAAGAGTACAGGCTTTCATTGCCAGCAGATATCCATGAACCTCCCTTAATTAGATTGTGTCGTCCATCAAAGGTTGGTGTAGTAAAATCATCGTAAATTGGGTGGACATCAAAACCCTCAAAAGGATAAATAGGGGTTTCTGTCCATTGCCAGACATTACCACGCACGTCATAAAAATCACCTTGTTGAAATTGGTGAACTGGGCAGGAGGATGCGCCATAATCCAGATGCAGATTGGCATCCGCAGGAAAATCGTTGAGTTCTTTTAACCCTGCGACCTCATATAAACGATACCATTCATCTTCAGTCGGTAAACGAACACTTAAACCCGTCTGTGTCGCTTTCCACATACAAAATGCTTTAGCTTCATGGTAATTGACCTCAACGGGCCAGTCCCAGCGCATAGGAACTTCTTCGGTCATCAATCGTAAAAACCAGCCTTCTTTTTTCTTGATCCAGAAAGTTGGATGGGAAGCTTTGGTAAATTCTAACCATGCTTGGCCTTCTTCCAGCCAATATTCAGATGTTTTATAGCCACCAGCTTCTACAAAAGTCAAAAACTCCTGATTACTGACCAGATACTGCGATGCCTCAAACGTATGAATTGTAGTTTCATGAGTGCCATATTCATTGTCCCAGCCATAATAGGGATGATTTTTTTGTTTATTCAGCAACACCTGACCAGTTGGTACTTTAATTAACGCATTTTCGGGGGCATTGTGGCTTTGAGTATGGGGTTGCCAAAGTGGATGTGGTTTTACCAAATTCAGATCATGCTGGCGAATGAGTACAGACGATGTTTCTAAATGAATACGTTCATGTTCAATCCCCATGATAATGGCCCACCACGGATTGTCCCAGTCTATCGGCATGTTAAGAGGTGCATGTTCAATTAAATCTAAAATAAGGATACGAACTTTATCTCGATAAGCTTTAACTTGCTGCGATGTTGGCCATTCGTAATGAGTGTCATCCAGATCATCCCAACTCATTTCATCGACACCGACCGCAAACATGGATTCCATTTTTTGGTCTACACGTTGTTCAATCATTCGGGTCAACAATAATTTATTAATAAAAAAAGTTGCAGTATGACCGTAATAAAAAATCAATGGATGACGTAAGGAAATCGGTTTTTTATAAAAGGCCTCCTCACTGGCCAAACATTCAAATAAGCTTTCATATGTGTCAAACGTATTTAAGAAATAGTCACGCAAAATACGTCGCATACTGGTGCTATCATGATCACGCAAATTAGGTGTCCGAAGCAGTTTTGCAGTATTTAAAGTAGGATGGGTTTGATCGGCATGAGAGGGCATAATGTCCTCATTATTCTTTTGTTCGTGGCTTATTTTTGAAGTTTCAGTGAGCATGCTTACACTCCATGTGGGACGAAATTTATAAAAAAGCCATGAGTCAGCCTTTGCATGAATGCTGATTTATTATTCTTCATTTGGAATAAATCATGGGGTGTTTACCAACTTACTCCTATTTGTGCTTTGGTTTTTTATATTTAGGTAAAAAGGAGTAGCAACTTATTTACAAAATGATAGCTCACAGGATGTCAGTTTGATGCTGCATTAGCTCGATCAAAGCTTGCGCTGCTTTGGACTGACTACGCGACGGATGCCAGACCATGCCCAATTGACGATGCAATTCCATATTAAGATCAAGTTGCTGTAAATCCTGATTTAACAGCGTTTTAGGTAAAACTGACCAACCCAGCCCGATTGAAACCAGCATTCGAATTGATTCAAGTGGATTATTACTCATGGTTGTTTTGGGCTTAAGCCCCTTTTTTTCAAATTCTGCCAACGTGATTTGACTAGTATACGTTTGAGCAGCAGGCAATAAGCTTGGATAATTAAGCAGACTTTCCAGCGATAAATGCTGCTGTTGTGCCAAAGGATGAAAAGGCGCTGCAACAAATACCAATGGATCTGTCCAGACATTCATATATCTAAGTCTTTCATCGCCCTGTGGTGGAAGCGTTAGAAAAGCCAGTTCCAGATCACCAGCCAACACTTGTTCATGAGCTTGCTCAGAGTCAACAAAATGGACATCCAGTTTTACCTGAGGAAATTGCTGCACATATTGCTTTAAATAATGGGGCAAATGATGTAATCCAATATGATGACTGGTACCAATTTTTAAACGTCCTTGTACCTGATCATGTTCATGACTGAGAGTATAATGAATGTCACCGAGCTCATTGAGCCAGTTCTTAACCCTGGGTAACAGAGAATGTGCTGCATGAGTGGGTTGTACGCCGCGGCCTGCAGATTCAAAAAGTTTGACTCCGAAATATTCTTCCAGACTATGAATGCGTTTAGTAACAGCGGGCTGCGTAATAAATAATTGCTCAGCAGCCAGAGAAATTGAACCTGTTTCCATCACTTTTACAAAGGCTTCAAAGGCGGCAAGATTCATGTAGTGCTACTCATAACTGTTTTTTATATCAAATCTATTATTCAAAAGAATGGTGAATAAATCAAAGTTTATTCATGGATCACGGGCAGAGAGGAGAATAAAATAAAATATTCCAAAAAGTTTTTTAATTTATAAAAATGATAAATTAGTTTTATGTAAAACATTCGCTATAATCAGGATAAGTTTAGAATTACCCAGTCCAATGGCAAGCACGGTGGAGAGCGACGACATGGCAGGCAATACCCAAGGCGCAAAAACTTTATATGACAAATTGTGGGATGACCATTTGGTCTCACAGCGTGATGATGGTTCAAGCTTAATTTATATTGACCGTCATTTATTACATGAAGTAACCAGTCCGCAAGCTTTTGAAGGTCTACAACTTGCAGGTCGCAAGCCTTGGCGTTTAAGTGCAAATATTGCAACACCTGACCATAATGTTCCAACCTCAAAAAAAGAACGTGAACAAGGGATTGCGGGTATTGAAGATGATACTTCACGTATTCAGGTACAAACGCTTGATGATAACTGTAAAACCTTTGATATCGTTGAATTTGGTATTAATGATATTCGTCAGGGTATTGCACATGTCGTGGGGCCTGAGCAGGGTTTAACTTTACCGGGAATGACGGTAGTTTGCGGTGACTCGCATACTGCAACACATGGTGCATTTGGTTGCTTGGCGCACGGGATTGGAACATCAGAAGTTGAACATGTATTGGCAACCCAGTGCCTTGTTCAAAAGAAAATGAAAAACATGTTAGTTCGTGTTGATGGTACTTTAGGTAAAGGCGTAACCTCTAAAGATGTCGTCTTGGCGATTATTGGAAAAATTGGGACAGCGGGTGGTACAGGCCACGCCATCGAATTCGGTGGTCAGGTATTCCGTGATATGTCGATCGAAGGCCGTATGACTGTCTGCAATATGGCCATTGAAGCGGGCGCGCGCGTGGGCATGGTTGCTGTGGATGACAAAACCATTGAATATGTGAAAAACCGTCCGTATGCGCCTAACGGTGAACAATGGGATCAAGCTGTTGCTTACTGGAAGACTTTACATTCTGATGAAAATGCACAGTTTGATACTGTCGTGGTATTGCAGGGTGAAGAGATCGAACCGCAAGTGTCTTGGGGAACTTCACCTGAAATGGTGATTCCAGTGTCTCAGGCAGTACCCACTTTGGAACAAGCTAAAGATGACGTACAGCGTAATGACTGGACACGTGCTTATCAATACATGGGTTTAACTGCGGGTCAAGCATTGGAAGATATCCAGTTAGATCGAGTATTTATTGGTTCATGCACCAACTCGCGAATTGAAGATATCCGTGCTGCTGCTGAGGTGGTAAAGGGCCGTAAAGTTGCTTCAAGCATTAAGCAGGCGATGATTGTACCGGGTTCAGGTTTAGTGAAACAACAAGCAGAGCAAGAAGGTTTAGACCAAGTCTTCCTAGAAGCAGGTTTTGAATGGCGTGAGCCGGGTTGTTCCATGTGTTTGGCTATGAATGCAGATAAATTACAGCCGGGTGAACATTGTGCCTCCACTTCAAACCGTAACTTTGAAGGCCGTCAGGGCAATGGTGGGCGTACTCACTTAGTCAGTCCTGCAATGGCAGCAGCTGCAGCGATAGCGGGTCATTTTGTTGATGTTCGTTCATTCTAAGGGAGCCGGATCATGAAAAAATACACTGTAGAACAAGGTATTGTTGCACCTTTAGATCGTGCCAATGTCGATACCGACTTAATCATTCCTAAACAGTTTTTAAAATCGATTAAACGTACAGGTTTTGGCGATAACTTATTTGATGAGTTACGTTATTTGGATGAAGGTTATTTGGGGCAGGATATTAGTAAACGTCCTAAAAATCCTGATTTCGTTTTGAATCAACCCCGTTATCAGAGTTCAACCATTTTATTGGCGCGGACTAATTTCGGTTGTGGTTCAAGCCGGGAACATGCACCGTGGGCATTAAATGAATATGGTTTCCGTACGGTGATTGCACCAAGCTACGCGGATATCTTTTTTAACAACTCGTTTAAAAATGGCATGTTGCCTGTAATTTTGCCAGAAGACATCGTCGATCAGTTATTTAAAGAATGTGTGGCAACGGAAGGTTATCAACTTACAGTTGATCTAGATGCGCAAGAAGTCCGTACTCCATCAGGGCAAGCATTTAAGTTTGAAATTGATTCATTCCGTAAACATTGTTTATTGAATGGTTTGGATGATATTGGTTTAACTTTGCAAAATGCCGATGCGATACGTGAATTTGAGGCGCAAGCCAAGCAGTCACGTCCTTGGGTATTTCAGGAATTAAAGCAATAAATACAGGCGGTAGATTTTAAAGATAGCAATAGCATAGATGCTCAACTCTTGTTACCATGCAGGCTTAAAGACGTTGAAAACTTTACTGTAAATAAGGTTGGGCTCTGACAATGAAGAGGACATTTCGCCATAGTGTAATGCTTGGAATATGCTCAGTCGTACTGAGTGCATGTCAAAGCACTCACACCGTTGTCGATACTTTGCGTATTAAACAGGCGGAGACAGGAACGACTCGAGCCAATGCCTCTATCTATTGCGCCGGAGTAAAACATTGCGAGTTTGAACGTATAAATACAACGCCGATTATGGATGCAAATACCCATCGAGTAAGCTCAGATAGCCTTAAACAGGGAATTGTGCGTTTACAGGGTTCTGTTTTTAGCCAACATAATGCCATGTATTTGTCTGTACCAGCCGATCAATATGAATTGGTGATTCGTTTTTATCCCATTTCGCCAGATCGCGCTGAAACTTTCCATGTGATTCACCAATTTAAACCGAATCAGCACTATACCTTTAAAATGTACCGTGATCGCTCCAAACATACGGGTGGAAGCTTGCTTAATGTTTCTGCACCAGAGCCTTTATGTGTCGCGATGCAAGAAGGACAGCGTATCATTCGCCGTTTTTGTCGTCCTTTTGACGCAGCGACAGGTTTGGGTGAGTTTGTAGAACAAAAGGTTTAATGAACCATCAGCGCATTGGCTGATACAGTGAGAAATGGAAAACAGAGATGTCTAAACAAATTTTAGTTTTAGCGGGAGATGGCATTGGCCCAGAAATCGTGGCTGCCGCTGAAAAAGTATTAACCTCAGTCAATCAAAAGTTTAATTTGGGTTTAAGCTGGGAACATGGCTTACTTGGTGGTGCTGCGATTGATGCGCATGGCGAACCATACCCGGCGGTCACGTCTGAACAAGCTAAAAAAGCGGATGCTATTTTACTAGGCGCTGTGGGTGGCCCAAAATGGGATACTATCGAACGTGCCATTCGTCCAGAACGCGGCTTACTTAAAATTCGTAGTGAATTGAATTTGTTTGCCAATCTTCGCCCCGCTATTCTTTACCCTCAACTTGCGGATGCTTCAAGTTTAAAACCGGAAATTGTTGCAGGTTTGGATATCTTGATTGTTCGTGAATTAACAGGCGGTATTTATTTTGGTCAGCCGCGTGGTATTCGTGAACTGGAGAATGGCGAAAAACAAGGCTATAACACTGACGTTTATAGCGAATCTGAAATTAAACGTATCGCCAAAGTCGCTTTTGAAATGGCAGGACTACGTGGTGGCAAAGTTTGTTCAGTCGATAAAGCCAATGTTCTGGAAGTGACTGAGTTATGGAAGCAAACCGTGACTGACTTACAACAGGCGAATTATCCAGACATTCAGCTTTCACATATGTACGTGGATAACGCAGCTATGCAATTGGTACGTGCGCCGAAGCAATTTGATGTAATTGTCACGGGGAACTTGTTTGGTGATATTTTATCAGATGAAGCTGCAATGTTGACAGGTTCAATCGGGATGTTGCCATCTGCCTCACTGGATGAAAATGGCAAAGGTATGTATGAACCTTGCCACGGTTCTGCACCAGATATTGCTGGAAAAAATATTGCCAATCCATTGGCGACCATTCTTTCTGTTGCGATGATGTTACGTTATACCTTCCGTGAAGAAGCTGCGGCAAAAGCGATTGAAGATGCTGTTGGTAATGTGTTAGATCAAGGATTACGTACTGCGGATATCTTGTCTGACGGCATGACCAAAGTCGGAACTTCAGAAATGGGTGACGCTGTGGTTAAGGCACTCGCTTAATTTTTAAATTCGGTGATTTAGATTTAAAAAACGCAGCTTGACTGCGTTTTTTTATGATCTTTGGTTTAAATTTGAATTAAGAATCTGCCTTAACAGGCTTTCCCTTGATATTGAATAGATTCAGCAATTTGATGATTTAAATTAAAGATAATTTTGCAATTAAAATTAACATCGTAAGAATTGGCTGAATAATTACCCAATTGTAGAGGTATAGCATTTCCACCAATGTCGACATTACTGACAATAGGGGTGGGAATATTCATAGGGCGCAAAATAGTATAAGTAAGTTGCTTCTCGGTGATGCTAGGCTGATCTAGTACCTGATAACCTAATGATTTGAGATCGAGGTTTTGTTGAATTTGCTGTGCCGACTGGCCAATAAACTGTTGTAAATAATCCTGTAAATTTACTTTGGATGAGGTTGACGTAACACATCCCTGAATGGCCAATAGAACACACGATAAGATATAAAATTTGTAATTCATCATTAAAGTCCTTTTTTTATTTATAGCATGATTAAAAGTCAAAATTTTATCGGAGTCGAGAGGATTGCTGTAAAGTTAATGTCGAGAGGATTGCTGTAAAGTTAATAAAGTATGTGTTATTTGCAATGTTTGAATATAAAAAAAGCCACATATAAAAAGTGGCTTTTTGGCATGCGCTAAATGAAATTAGCGTGCGCGATAAGTAATACGACCTTTGGTTAAATCGTAAGGGGTCATTTCAACTTTAACGTTGTCGCCCGTTAAAATACGAATATAGTGTTTACGCATTTTACCAGAAATATGTGCAATTACTTCGTGACCGTTTTCTAAACGTACACGGAACATCGTATTAGGAAGCGTTTCGGTGACAACGCCTTCGAACTCGATGAGTTCCTCTTTATTGGCCATAGCCTACCTGATGATCAAATTGGAAAGGCGCAAATTGTAGTCAATTTTTTACCAAAAAACAAGACCAATGCCCCAATTTATGGAGTTTGTCAAAGTGGCAGATGGGTCAAATTCAACAAAAAAAATGTGTAAAAATGACCTGAATTGAGTTGTCACTTTGGTCAATCAGCGGTAATCTAAATTACGTTTTTAAGTATAAATGAAGAACATACAAGGAAGGATGCCACGTGGGTCAGCTAACAGATGCATCGGTTGTAT
The DNA here is from genome assembly GCF_016624945.1 of Acinetobacter sp. S54. Classification (GTDB taxonomy): domain Bacteria; phylum Pseudomonadota; class Gammaproteobacteria; order Pseudomonadales; family Moraxellaceae; genus Acinetobacter. Next base: position 479,658 of record NZ_JACVUI010000001.1, read on the forward strand.
TACGATTTGGCTATCAAGCGATTCGTCGTGCGGGATTGCCAACCGAAGAAATTTTAACAAAAGCAGGTGTGGCCTTAAATCAGGTCGATAATAATACCCGTACCCCTTTGAATGCCCAATATGCGTTCTGGATTGCAGCAGAAGAGGTGAGTAAAGACCCCGACATTGGTTTACATCTGGGCGAGCACTTACCCTTGTATCGTGGTCAGGTGATTGAGCATTTATTTATTAGTAGTGAAACATTTGGCGAAGGGCTAAAACGTGCTTTGGCTTATCAGCGGCTCATTAGCGATGCTTTACATGCGCGTTTAGTGGTTGATGAAAATGGTTGTTATCTTACCAATGGTGAACAAGCTTTTTCTGACAATATAGTCAATCGTCATTTTTCAGAATGTGCATTGTCTGGGATTTTACGTTTTTTTAAATTTATTACAGAAGGTGCATTTAAACCTATATTTATTGATTTTGATTTTAATAATGGTGCACCAGAGGACGAATATCTACGCGTTTATGGTTGTCCAGTGAGTTTAGGTCAAAAAGAAACACGCTTATATTTTGATGCGGATATTCTAGATTACCCACTTTGGCAAGCAGAACCAGAACTATTACAACTACATGAGCAGCTGGCGATTGAAAAGCTTCAAGAACTAGCACGTTATGACCTAGTCGGTGAAGTACGCCGCGCGATTGGTTCAACACTGGAAAGTGGTGAAACCACGCTTGAAACTGTCGCAGCACAATTACATATTACTCCGCGGCGTTTAAGAACGCAGTTGAGTGAAGCTAATACCAGTTTTCAGCAAATTTTGTCTGATTATCGCTGCCGTCTGGCTAAAAAATTATTGGCCAATACCAGTGAAAGCGTTGAACGCATTGTTTATCTGACTGGATTTTCTGAGCCTAGTACTTTTTATCGAGCATTTAAGCGCTGGACCAATGAAACTCCAGTAGAATATAGAAAGCGTAAACAACGTTCTTCCTAAACAAAAGCATCCTTTAAGGATGCTTTTTAAATTTTGGTTTGATGAAATAATGCTAAGAAGCTTTGAATGGATAATCAAATTGAACCGAGCAAAGTGTAGAACTTTTAGAGTGAATGTTAATCTTTTCTTGGCTTAACACATTAAGCAAATGCGTCAGACAGATTGAGCCAATGTGGTCCAAGCGGAGGCTGGGGCAGTTCAAATTGGTCAGGATAATAGGCCTGAACAAAATATAAGCCGTGTGCAGGTGCTGTAATACCTGCGGCCTTACGATCTTGTGCTGCAAACATGGTATCAATATGATCTATGCCATAAAGTCCCTGTCCAATCTCAAGCAGACAACCCATGATATTACGCACCATATGGTGTAAAAAACCATCAGCTTGAATATCAAGTACCAAATAACGACCATGTTCAATTAATTGGCAATGACTGACATGACGTACGGGCTGATTCGATTGGCATGCGGCCGCCCTAAAACTTTCAAAATTGTGCGTACCCTCAAATTTGGCTGCTGCCAACTTCATTTTTTCGATGTCCAGCGGCTGATAAATATGCGTTACCTGTTTATAAAGTAATGCTGGACGATATGCGGTGTTATAGACCACGTAACGATAGCGACGCGCAATCGCTTTAAAACGCGCATGAAAATCAGTATCCATTTCCTTGATCCACTGGATCGAAATGTCTTTGGGAAGCTGGCTATTTGCACCCATCATCCAGCCACGTTCGGGACGTATAGCACGAGTATCAAAATGTGCAACCATATTGGTGGCATGTACACCAGCATCAGTACGTCCGGCACCGTGCAAAATAATAGGCTCATCGGCAATAGTACTCAGTACACGTTCTAGTGCCTCTTGTACACTTGGAACGCCCGCTTGCTGCGTTTGCCAGCCCCGATAACGAATACCGCAAAATTCAATACCGATTGCAAAACGCTGCATATTTAGACCTCAAGGATTAAGACAGTGCCCAGTGTTGCTCACGCAATTCTGGTGAGTCGAATTGTAAATAAAGTTGTAATGCTTTGGCATATAAATCAGCATGACTATGCGTATTATTGATCAATATTTTAGCTGTGTGTATCCATTCGCTGACTGCATAACGTTGATCGATCTGACCAAAACAGACCTGTGTTGTTAAAATAGTTAAGCAACCTACCTGTCTAAGCTGTTGTAAGAGCGCAATTATATCTTCATCAACTGCCAGGTTACCGGTTCCAAAACCTTGGAGAATTAAAAAATGAGGGGGGAGCGGTAGTAAATTTTGTAATTGTTGCTTGAAGGCATCTAAACCGATTGGCTGTGCCATCACATTTAAAATAGATAAATCCTCACTACGTAATAAATCTTCATCATTTATCAAATAAGATGGCACTACAGTCCTACAATCGTGATTTGCCAAGATTCCTGTAAATGCATCCAGCTCAGTTGTATGTGTTTTTAAAACAGTTTGTGCATGAAAGATCTGGTGATGAAAAGCAAGATAACTACCAGCAGGTAATTTTACGACTTGATCAAGCGCATAATACAAGTTGTCCAGTGCATCAGTAAATTCACGTGTATCTGTACCTGTTTTATTGAGAAGGGGATACTGGCTTCCTGTAACGACCAAATGACCAGATTGACCTAAAAAACGTGCCAAGGTTGCGGCAGCATAACTGAGCGTGTCAGTTCCGTGAATCACGACGAAATGAATATAGCCTTGTAACTGTAAAGCTTGTATTTGTTGGATTAAAACCAGCCAATCTGCAGCACTACAGGCACTACTGTCTTTAATAACAGGCGCAGAGAAACAATCTACATTGAATTCTAAAGGGATAGTCCGTTGTAATTGAGTTTTGAATTGGGCATAAGGCATGGGTGCGAGAGGTTCACCTACACAACCAAATGTGCCGCCCATATATATTAATGCTATTTTGTTCATAATAAAAAAGCAGTCTAAACAGACTGCTTATGGTAGAACGATCTTTTTTAAGATGCTATTCGATTTAGTAAGTTTTTTGAAAGCTCACGTTGTTCGGCGTTAAAGACTGCTTCATTTTTAGCCAATAATATTCGTGCTGAATCATAAGCACCTAATTCAATATATTGGTTCGCCAGATTTAGATCTAATTGAGCTTCGTTGATCTGTGCAAGTTCAGGAAAGGACTGAACCAGTGGATCATTTAAATCAAATGAAGACGATGTTGTAGAGAGTTGTGAGTTTGCTTCTGTGAGTGGTTCACTTGCTTGATCAAAAGATAAAGTAGGTGTTACGGTTGTTTCTAACTGTGCTGGAGTGGATTCTAGCCCTAACTGGTCAAATTTAAATTCAGGTAAACCGTCTGCTGTATCTTTTGTTTGGCTTTCAGTAAGTTCATTTGCAGGTTCTAATGACGGTTGTGTAACAAAATCCAGATTGGAGAAATCTAGGCTTACTTCAGTCGATTCAGTTTCAGCTGGAGATGTCTGAGGAGGAGTAATCTCAATATTTTGTATAGTTTCAATATGACTATTTGAAACTTCTCTAGGCTCCAGAGTTAAAGAAAACTCCGTATGAGGGCTTTGACTTTCAGAAAGTGGTTCTGGAGAAGCTGGTGTTTGTTCTACTACTTTTGCTGTTTGATCAAAAGCAAAATTAAATTCTAATGCTTCAATTTCAGCAGGATGGTCTTTTTTGATTTCAGTAGAATCAGCGACTAAAGTAGTTGTTTCACTATTTTGTTCTGAAGGCTGAACCAATGCATCAAAATCCGCATCACTGACCACTTTGCGAGCAGTAAGTGTTTCCTGAGCTGATTGAGATGCATTAAAGTCAAAACTATTTGAAGAAAACTCAATCGAATCTGGTTGTTTTTGTTGTTCATACTCGCGTTTTTTTGCTTCTGCCTGCATGACAATATCTTGTAAATCAAGTGCGCGCAGATGGGTGATCAGTTGATCAATCGCAAACTCATCTTTTTGTAGAATATGAATATCGAGAAGATGTAAGTAGAGACCGTGTTGTGAATTATCCCGATTTAAAGCCTGATTAATTTGTGCTTCTGCGGTGGAATAATTACCAGTTTGTATTAAAGAGACAATTTTTTTATGCAAATCCTCAGCGACAGGAGTAGTCTTTGTCTGCTCAGCAATAATGGTTGGCGTAACTTCACGAGACTCGCTACGAGGGCGACTTGCCGTTTTTCCAGCAGTTTTTTTGCCCTTTTTCTTTGCACTGACTTTATTTGCCGGTTTTTGCTCTTCTTTACTGGCTTCCCGTTTTTTTAAAACAACCGCAATCACTAATAAAATAATAAACGGAATCACATACAACATGCTTCTACCCCTTCAAGCATAAGTCTTTTTTGACTCAATCAAATATCTATATGCGAATAACTTTAATGTAGTGGCTTTTTAGCATTTTCTCGCTCTTTTAACTGTTGCTGTAATTGTGCCAGACGAGCATTTAAAAGCTGGATTCTTTGATCCTTTTGATTGAGAGCCAGTTCCATTTCAGTGACGCTTTGCTGTAATTTAACGGTTTTTTCTCGTGCTGTCATAACTTTTAATGACAACTCAGCAGTGCTTTGATCCTGTTTTGTGCTGTGTTTCGCGCTTCCTTGAGTAGAATCTTGTTCATTGTCTGCAACTAAGCTCATTTCTGCCTGATTGAGTCGATACTTTGCACGTCCTGATGCTTGTGTTGAGCTGGATGGAGCTTTGATTTCAGCTGTTTTTTGTGAATTTTGATGCACGGCTGCAGAAAGGTTGAGGGCAACACCTTGTCTTAAACGATTGACGTCACCCTGAATAAACGCATGGCTGTTTTGTGCTTTAATTTGCTGCATAACTTGTGAAATAGGTTGATTTGTTTGCGTCGCAATTCGATTCGCGATACTCCATAACGACTCATTACGTTGCACGATATGCTGTTTTTCAGCAGAAGCTTTTACGTCTTCAGTCGTTTTGTCATTTATTTTGGAAGCATTATTCTTTGCTAGCGCTTTTTCTGGACGAGACTCTGGTACTTTCTTGGGTAAAGGAGCGTTTGTTTTTTCTTTGGCTATTTCAGTATCCTGTTTTACAGGCTGAGTAGAGAGAGGCGGAGCTTGTACACTACTTTGTGGAGCGACATTAGATACGCTTGCGCCATTGGGTTGCAAAGTTTCTTTTATTTTTAAATGTGCGGGTGGAGAAAGCTCAGTGGCTTGTGCTTTTACTTGTTTTTCTGGTGCACTAACTATCGCTGTTTGTAATGTTGGTGGTGGAGTTGTATTAATGGCTAGTGCTTGAGAACGATCTGCGACTAACCCAGTATTCGAAGTGGAAGTCGTTTTAGGTGTTTCAACGGCTGGAGTCGTATTTACACCAGAATAACGCGTACTCTCAGGTAAATTGAGAGCAATATCTTTTTCACTCACAATGAATTTGGGAGTGAGTGGTTTTTCATTTGCCGTTTGTAGTGCAGGGACCGCTTTGCGATTAATTGATTGTTTAATATGCTGTAATCGCGCGCCATTGCCTTCCTGAATTTTAAGTACAATATCGAGTTCAGGTTGGGTAAAGGGTCGAGAAGAAGTAATGACAATAACACCTGTACCTTGCCCATTGCGCCGTGCAAAAAAATTCAATTGAGCGGGTGGCTGATGAGCAATTCCTAAACCCATCAAATCCTCAGGTGTTGCCAGACTGACCTGTAAATTTGAGGACACATCGGCCTGACTGAAATTCATTTCAGCATACAGCAAATCTCCAGGAGCGGACATGATTTGTAGGGGCTCAAGCGTTATCGCATGTAAAGTCTGCGTCGCAAGAATGGTCAGAATCGCAATTTTTAATTTGTTATAGACAGTCATCTCGTTCCATGAAGCAAGAGTAAAGCGGTCAGGTAATACAATACCCAGATGTTATCCGAATGTAAAACTTTTACAGAAGAAGTACATAAAAAAGCCGATCATGCGATCGGCTTTTTCACTTAAATAGTGATCTTAAGCATTTTTATATTCAATCAAAATACGTAGCATGCGACGTAGCGGTTCTGCTGCGCCCCAAAGAAGCTGATCACCGACAGTGAATGCGCCTAAATATTCTTTACCCATATTAAGCTTGCGCAGACGACCTACAGGAACAGAAAGAGTACCCGTAACTGCCACAGGGGTTAAATCAGTCATGGAGGCTTCGCGTGTGTTTGGTACAACTTTTGCCCATTCGTTGGACTGACGAATCATATCTTCGATTTCATCCAGTGGAGCGTCTTTTCTGAGCTTGATAGTGAGTGCTTGTGAGTGACAACGCATTGCACCAATACGCACACAGTGACCATCAATAGGAACAATTTGCGAATTACCTAAAATTTTGTTGGTTTCCGCCTGACCTTTCCATTCTTCTTTGGACTGACCATTTTCAAGCTGTTTGTCGATATACGGAATTAAAGAACCTGCAAGCGGTACACCGAAGTTTGCTTTAGGAAAGCCTTCACCGCGCTGTAAATCTGCAACACGACTATCAATATCTAGAATGGCTGACTTAGGATCATCTAACAATTCTTTAGTATTGTTATATAAATAACCCATACCTGTGAGTAGTTCACGCATATTTTGTGCGCCTGCACCTGATGCAGCTTGATAGGTCATGGCGCTCATCCATTCCACCAAATTGTTTTGGAAGAGTGAACCTAAGCCCATTAGCATCAGGGAAACTGTACAGTTACCGCCTACAAAAGTTTTAGTGCCTTTAACTAAACCTTCTTTGATGACTTGAGCATTGACTGGATCAAGTACAATGATGGCATCATCTGCCATACGCAATGTCGATGCAGCGTCAATCCAGTAGCCATTCCAGCCTTCAGCTTTGAGCTTTGGAAATACCTCTGACGTATAATCACCACCTTGACAGGTAATAATGACATCCATTTGCTTCAGACTCTTAATGTCTGTCGCATCCATAAGTGCTGGGGCAGTTTTACCACCAAATGAAGGGGCTTCACCACCTGCATTACTGGTAGAGAAGTAAAATGGCTCAAAATGAGCAAAATCATTTTCTTCAACCATACGTTGCATAAGGACGGAACCAACCATCCCGCGCCAACCGACCAGACCTACTTTCATGTCACTTTGCCTCGGTGCGTTAAAAAATGTAAAAGGGGGCTTGAGTGTATCAAAAGCGACCGCAACTGCAAGTATTATCCAATTAAAACATTCTGTTTATTGTGAGTAAATTTATGAATGTGCTACATAAGAACAATAAAATTGAAAAATTGGTAAAACCCATGCTGGAGTCAGTCCTTGATACTATTTATTGAAGTGTGCGCCGTACTCGTCATTTGGCTGACTTTCTGGTCGCTCATTCCACGTGATGAATGGTGGATTCGGGGTGCTGATTTTCCTCGCTTGCAAATATTAGCTGTGGGAGTGATCGCACTGCTGTTTTTATTATTTTGGGATGCTCCGTGGAATCTTATACGAGAGCTGATTGTATTAGGTTTGATTGCAGCGCTTGCTTATCAGTTAAAAATGGTATTGCCTTATACCTTTATCTGGAAAAAGCAAGTTAAGCAGATTAAGCCTGAACAATTCAATCCAGATCAGCAAATCTCTTTATTAGTTTCCAATGTTTTGACTCCAAATGATCAATATCATTTATTGATTGAGCAGATTCAACAGCTAAAACCCGATCTGGTATTGACTCTGGAAACTGATCAAACATGGCAAAATGAGTTAACGATTATAGAGGCAGATTATCCTTATCGGGTTCCGGTTCCATTAGATAATTTGTATGGCATGCATTTATATAGTCGATTGAAACTGCAAGATACTGAAGTTAAATTTATCTTAAGTGATGAGATTCCATCGATTCATACCACGGTGATTTTACCAAGCGGTTTAGCCGTTCAGCTTTATTGCTTGCATCCAAAACCACCAAGTCCAACTGAAGCAAAAGATTCGACCTTGCGTGATGCTGAACTCTTGTTGGTGGGCGATCAAATCAAGGATTTGGATCAGAGCTGTATTGTAATGGGGGATCTCAATGATGTTGCCTGGTCACGCACCACACGCTTATTTCAAAGAATTAGCGGTTTGCTTGATCCTCGAGTAGGGCGTCATTTTATCAATACTTTTCATGCTGATTATCCTTTATTACGTTGGTCACTGGATCATATCTTTCATAGTACCGATTTTGCCTTAGTCAAAATGAAGCGTTTACCGAATGTGGGGTCTGATCATTTTCCCGTTTATGTGGTATTACAAACGGGGCGGATTTTTGAACAGATACAAGAGGAGTTGACAGAGACTCAAGACGACCATGAAGAAGCTCAGGAGGCGATTAAGGAAGGGATTAGTAAGGCGGAGAAAGAGGAAAAAATCGTGACGGATGACATTGCGCAGGCTTATAAAACCTAAATACTGTTGTAAGCAATTGCTTACATTAAATGCGGTCTTGAGCGAATAGCCAGTCAAGTTCCCAGAAGGTATTCTATCTTCATCGGCACAGGAATTGGGAATGGAATATCCCCACTATGGAAGACTAAGCCGAAGGATGAACATCAAGGATTTGATGACGCTAGGGAAGCAACTTTTAAAATAACAAAAATTACTGAAAGCACAACCTCATTTGCCCGAGTTTTGCAGGATGCAGAACTCGGGTTATGATTTTTTAAGATCGACAATGAACAATTTTCTCCCTTTATATATCATTCAAAAATTTAAGATTTATAGGGTCAATTTGACTATTTAGCACGAAATGCTTTGCATAATTTTGGCCTTATATACTGAAATTGAGTGCGAAATTCAGAATTTTAACCTAATAAAATGGTATGAATTTTAGGGCTTAATGTCTGTTATTTATTCATTTATTCGTTTTTTTATTACAGTAATGGTTTCTAAATAAGCAAGTTTTGATTAATAAAACTACAGAGTTGCTCTTTTTTTCATATTACCAATTCAGCCTTGTTTTATTTTTGAACAGTTAAAAATTTTTAAATATATAAAAAATATAAATATATTTTTAATAGGAGGCGCTTTGTTTGACTTTCTACTGGTTTAGTATTGTTAAATAATAAAATCTCTCTAGAATGTGCCGATCATTTATCGCTCGTTGTCCGTAGAACCTGAAAATTGAGCTGATGGGTTAAGGGTTAGAGCTCATCTCGGATCAAAAAGGAATTTTACGAACTCATTGTTTGTTATAGAGCGCATCTACTCTCCTGTTCTTATATCGTGCTTTTTGAGCACAAAGGATTGTCTTATGAAGAACTTTAAAATTAGCCTTGCATGGCAAATTTTAATTGCTTTGATCCTTGGTGTGGTTGTCGGGGCTATTTTACACAACCAACCAGAAATAAAAGACGCTGCGGTTAATAATATTTTAAAACCTTTGGGTCAGATTTTTATTAGCTTGATTAAAATGATTGTAATTCCAATCGTTTTTTCTACGCTTATTTTGGGTATTGCTGGTGTTGGTACAACCAAAAGTCTGGGAAGACTTGGTTTTAAAACAATTCTATATTTTGAAATCATTACCACAATTGCGATTATTGTCGGTTTAGTTGCAGCAAATATCTTCCAACCAGGTGCTGGCGTAGATATGTCCGCTTTGGTGAAAACAGATATTTCGCAATATCAGCATACCACTCAAGAAGTTGAATCGCATTCACATGGCATTATCCAAACCATTTTATCGTTGATTCCAACGAATATTATTAGTTCAATGGCACATGGTGAAATGTTGCCTGTGATTTTCTTTGCGGTATTGTTCGGTATTGGTTTGTCATCACTACCAACGACGACCAAAGAGCCACTGTTGCATGTATTTCATGCGGTGTCTGAAACGATGTTCCGTGTCACGCATATTATTATGAAATATGCACCAATCGGGGTATTTGGTTTAATCGCAGTGACCGTCGCGAATTTTGGTTTTACCTCGTTGATCCCACTCGGTAAGTTGGTTGTTCTGGTGTATGCCACTATCTTTTTCTTTGCTTTTGTTGTGTTAGGGATTACTGCAAAATTATGCGGTATTAATATCTTAACGTTGATGAAAATTCTCAAAGATGAATTGATTCTGGCTTATTCAACTGCCAGTTCAGAAACGGTTCTACCGCGTATTATGCAAAAAATGGAAGCCTATGGTGCGCCCAAAGCCATTACTAGCTTTGTGATTCCAACAGGTTATTCATTTAATCTGGACGGTTCAACCCTTTACCAAAGTATTGCTGCGATCTTTATCGCACAGCTGTATGGGATTGATCTTTCATTATATCAACAGGTAATTTTAGTCATTACCTTGATGATTACCTCTAAGGGAATTGCAGGTGTGCCAGGCGTTTCTTTTGTCGTGTTATTGGCGACTTTGGGCAGCGTAGGCATTCCACTTGAAGGTTTGGCCTTTATTGCGGGTGTTGACCGGATTCTGGATATGGCACGTACGGCGCTCAATGTGGTAGGTAATGCATTGGCTGTATTGGTGATTAGTAAATGGGAAAAAGTCTACGATGTAGATAAAGCCAAAGCCTATGAAGCCAGTTTAAATCAGCCCGAAGCCGGTTAGGCATCTGTGCACGGATATAAAAAAAGGAAGCATAAGTGCTTCCTTTTTTTATTTGAGTTTGTTCTGATCCAATACGAACTGATACAGTTTAATCGTCTCATGACACATCTCATCCAGACTAAACTTAGTTACAGGTTCAACATGTTGTGGATGATTAATATGCTGTTTAACGGCATCAAATAAGGCTTCACGATCATCTACCCCGATCAAACCTTGCGGATAGAGGTTTGATAAAATTTCAGCAACACCGCCTCTATTCCAGCCAATGACAGGCGTTCCAACTGATAATGCTTCAAGTGCAGTCCGCCCAAATGTTTCAGCCTGATTGGATAGAGACAGCACAATATGACTTAATGCTAGCCATTCACGAATTTCTGATGTATGCCCCACAAAGGTAATTTTATTGCGTAGCCCACGATTTTGAATCGTTGCTTCAAGTTCATCTAGATAGGCTTTCTTTTTGGGATCTGCGCCACCCACCACAATGGCGTGTACATCTGGATAATCTGCTTGTAATCGTTCAATCAACTCAATCAGGGTTTCATGTCCTTTGAGCCGTGTAATTCGTCCTGGTAAGCAAATCAAGAACTTATTTTCCAGTTGTGGAAATAACGTATATTGATGATTGATCCATTGACCAGAAGGCTGATAACCATGCGGAAAGGCTTTGGGATCAATGCCACGATAGATGCGAACAATATCTTTTGGGGGACAGTTTTTATAGTGGTCGGTAATATATTTCACGACACTGTCTGAGACTGCAATCACTTTTTCGGCTTGGGTCATAATCGCACTATAGCGGTTGACCGAATAAAAACCATGTACGGTGCTAATGAGATGTGGGCGCTTCTGTACTGGAATGCCGCGTAATGCAAAGTGTGTCAACCACGCGGGTACGCGTGAACGTACATGTACAATATCTGGCTGATATTGCTCAATTATTTTACGTAATGGCCGAATTTGCCAAAGACTGGATATTGATTTTTTATGAATTGCCAATTGTCGGTGAGTAGAGCCTTCAGCTTCTAACTGTGCAACTAGGCGTCCACCATTGGATATCACCAGAGATTGATGACCTCCTGCAACCAGAGCACGTGCAATTTCAAGTGTGCCACGTTCAACGCCACCACTGTTCAGTTCGGGAAGAAGCTGCATCACTTTCATGCTCAGATCTCAACTGTTTTCATTCTGGAATATTAATAAATGTTCTCGTAACCATCTGGACGAGTTTTAAAGCGGCGATGAAACCACATATATTGAGTTGGCGCAATACGCAGTTGATTTTCAATAATTTTATTTACTCGCGTTGCATCATCAATTTCATCATCACTCGGCATATTTTCAACTGCTGGTTCAATTAAAACATGATATTGGGGATTACGAATATCGCCGTGACGATAAAAATACAAAGGGACTGCTGCTGCTTTCGAAATTTTTAGCAAACGCCGATGTGCGGTTACTGTTGCAGCGGGGATGCCAAAAAAAGGTGCCATCACTCCCTGTTTGAGCCCAAAATCCTGATCGGGGCTGTACCAAATGGCATCGGTATCTTTTAGTTTACGAATCAGTCCACGCATATCATCATGATCAATCTGATGCTTATAAATCGTGGCACGACAACGGTAAATCAACATATCAAGTAGGGGGTTATTTTGTGGTCGATAAACCACATCGGGTTCAAAATATTGGGAGCAGATATACCCCCCAGCATCTAGCAAGGTGCTATGAGTGCCGAGCAATAAAATCCCCTGACCGTTGGCTTTTGCATGGGTGATATGTTCAAGACCTTCAATACTAGAACGGCCTTTAAACCACTGCGGTGAGTACCAAGCATTGAGTGTTTCAAACACGCCGACCATCATGTCGACAAACACTTGTCTGGCGTGCTGTTCAACTTCTTGTTGAGACCATTCTGGAAAACAGACTTCCAGATTTCGAAGCGTAGTCTTGCGTCTGGATTTTAAGTATTTCCATGCCAGATTTCCCATAGCATGTGCCAGACGCCATTGAATCGCCCAAGGCAAAATCGCCAATATCATTAAAAAAACAATTGTAACCCAGATGCCCCAATACTTGGGCAATAGAAAAGACCACTGAAATTCACCGGGCGTATAAGTGTGTTGCTGACTCATGCTTCTTTAGGAGTGAAAAAAGTAATTTAATATGACAGCAGTGTAACATGAACTTATTTTTTAACTTATAAGGTATTGGAGAAAATATCGTAGAGTGAGTTTCCTATTAACGCCGGTGCTCTAGAAGGATACGCACAGCAAGCGAGGCTAGAACTGTTCCCATTAACCACCTTTGTAACTGTGCCCAAAGCGGTTTCCTTTGTAAGAAAAGCGCAATGGTCCCTGCTGAAAAAACGATGAGAGCATTCACAGTAACACTGACAAAAATCTGGATCATCCCGAGCTGAATAGACTGAAACAGAATACTGCCTTGGTGTGGATGAATAAACTGCGGCAATAATGATAAATACATGATGGCAATTTTAGGATTCAGTAAGTTGGTGACGAAACCCATTACAAATAATTTGACTGGAGAATCAATTGATAAATCTTTGATGTCAAAAATCGGTGCAGCTTTGGGTTTCAACGCTTTCCATGCTAACCAGAACAAATAAAGTGCGCCAGCGATGCGAATCGTGTCATAAGCATAAGGCACAGCAACAATCAGCGCCGTGATGCCGAGTGAAGCGCATAACATATAAAATACAAAACCAAGTGCAACACCAGCAAGCGAAATAAAGCCCGCAGTTTTTCCCTGACAAATTGAACGTGAGATTAAATAAATCATATTAGGGCCAGGCGTTAGTACCATAGCCAGACTGATCAAGGCAAAAGCGATCGCTTGAGAAAGGGTTAGCATGTTTATTTTACTCACGCTTTATACTTGTAAATAATTTGGTAGTTATAGATTGAAGAGAACAAGCCTGCAAATATTATTTTTAAAATAAATGAGCAAAACCTCCCGATGTTAAGGCATGGGAGGTTTCCAAGGGAAAGATTAAATTCCTTTACTTAAATTTTCTAGCTCGTCCCAACGTTCCAGTTTTTCAAGTAAAAGTTCTTCAATTTCAGCCAGACGCTGACTGGCTTGAGTCGCCGCCGCAGCATCTTTGATGAACCATGAACCATCGGCCAGTTTGTTTGAAAGATCTGCTTGTTCTGTTTCCAGTTTTTCCATTTCAGCAGGCAGTTGTTCAAGTTCACGCTGGTCTTTGTAGCTGAGTTTTACTTTTTTTGCAGGAGCAACTGAGTTTGCAGCTTCGGCTTTTGCTTGAGCCTTTTTCACCTCAGATTTTTGATCAACCACAGTCTGATTTGGGCGCTGGAGTAGGTAGTCCTGATAACCACCGACATATTCTTCAATGCCACCTTTGCCATCGAATACCCACGTTGAGGTCACGACATTGTCCATGAAAGCACGGTCATGGCTAATTAAGAGTAAGGTGCCTTTATAGTCAGCCAGCATTTCTTCGAGTAATTCTAAAGTGACCATATCCAGATCGTTGGTGGGTTCATCCATTACGATCAGGTTCGATGGTTTGAGCAAGAGTTTAGCAAGTAATACACGATTGCGTTCACCGCCAGAAAGTGCTTTAACTGGAGTACGTGAGCGCTCAGGTGAAAACAGGAAATCTTGCAAATAACTATAAATATGACGGCGCTGACCATTTACATCGACAAAGTCTGAACCTTCGGAAACATTGGCCATCACTGATTTTTCCAGATCCAATTGATTGCGCAATTGGTCGAAATACGCCACTTCTAGCTGAGTTCCTGTTTTGACCGTTCCTTCATGGGCAATGTCACCTAAAATGGCTTTAATGAGCGTGGTTTTACCGACACCATTATCGCCGACCAAACCAATACGGTCACCGCGTAATACCACCGCAGAAAAGTCATGGATTAAAGGCTGAGCATCATAGCTCACACTTAAATGTTCAATATCAAAGACCAGTTTGCCAGAGCGTTGCGCATCTTGCACACCCATATTAACTTTGCCTTGCTGAAAGCGACGTGCTTTAGATTCTTCACGTAAGGTTTTTAAAGCACGAACTCGTCCTTCATTACGAGTACGGCGTGCTTTGATGCCCTGACGAATCCAGGCTTCTTCTTCAGCCAGTTTTTTCTCAAACAAAGCATTTTGCTTTTCTTCTGCTTCAAGCTGTTGCGCTTTTAAATCAAGATAACGTGAATAATTACCTTCATAACTACGCAAGATGCCTCGATCCAGTTCTACGATACGAGTTGCAAGACGATCAACAAATGAACGGTCATGCGAGATAAATAATAACGTTAAATTATTTTGTTCAAGTAAGAATTTCTCTAACCATTCGATACTTTCAACATCCAAATGGTTAGTTGGTTCATCAAGAAGTAAAATATCTGGTTGGGTTAACAGGGCACGTGCTAGCAATACACGGCGTTTACGTCCGCCAGACAAATCTGCAAGGTCTGCATTGGGATCCAGTCCCATTTTTCCTAAGATGGTATTGACCTTGTTTTCCAATGCCCAGCCATCAAGTTGATCAAGTTTATGCTGTAAATGGCCCATACGGTCACAGGCTTCCATATTGCCGAGTACACATGCATCACTGGCTTCATGGTATTCTTTAAGCACTGTTGCAGCTTCACCTGCGCCATCGGCGACGATATCGGCAACTTTACCCGAATCCATTGGAACATCCTGCGCGAGCATGGATACGGTTAAGCCATTTTGAATAGAAACTTCGCCACGATCGGGCAATAAACTTCCCTCAATCAACTTAAGTAAAGTAGACTTGCCTTCACCATTACGGCCGATCAAACACACTCGTTCGCCACGCTCCAATACAAAGTTCGCGCCGTCGAGGAGGGCGGGTCCACCAAATGCCAGTTGGACATCCCTTAAAGTAATATAGGCCATAATGTTTTCCAAAATCCCAAATGAGGAGAGTTAAATGACTAAACCAACAGATTATGATGATCATGCGTCATTTTCCGCACCCATTGAAGATTTGCAAGTCCGAATTGCATTTTTAGATGATTTAGTTGAACAATTAAATACTCAGTTGGCGCTTCAATCTAAGGAAATTGTTGATTTAAAAAAACAAATGCAATTATTGTATCAACGGGTTGAGGCAACTGATTTGTCAGAGGGTATTGCACCGTTTGACCCTTTAAGTAACAAACCACCCCATTACTAATTTGTATTTCGTTCTCATTAAATGTTGAACCAAAGTGATTTGCACCATGAAAAATGTTGTTTTAATTGATCTTGAAAGAAATCCACTGCACGCTAAAACGCTACGCACTTATGTTGAAAATGATCAGTTGGTTTACCTATTTAATTTAACTGGTCAATTTGATTATGCTCTAGAAGATATGACTGAGCTTGCGGGCTGGATCACTTCAGGCGTGGTCATGATTCTGGATGTACCCGTGATTTCCAGAAAAGAATTTGAATATGCCATGATTGCTGGACAATTGTTGGCACTTACAGAAGAAAATATTGAAATTGAATTAATTTCAAAAAATAAAGAGATTCAGTTGTTTATTGAAATATTGCAAAATTCAGGTCGTCAAGTTCATCTGCATCGCGTGAACAAGCACAACAAAATTGAATCCGAATATTGTTTACCGACATTCGCAAGTTTTCAGACTCAGCCCATATTGCAACAGATCAAAAAATATTGTGATGCTCTAGCAACCATGAAAGGTTTGCCAGCAACCCTTGACGGCTTACAAAACTCTATTGGCAATATTTTGAAAATTTCAGGCGAACAAGTTTCACAGATGGTTGCCATGTTGATCAATTTAAAAATTATTAGACGTGATACTTCACAATTGAGTTTCCGTAAGAAAATTTTAAAACAATGGATCAAGCTTGATTTAAATCAGCATGAAAAGCATGAGCCGAGGTCTTCTAATGAAATCTCTCAAACAGCCACAATAGGGAAAAAATCTGCTGTAGCAATGCCACAAGTTGTAGTGGGCGATGTCGATACCATCATGCAATTTTTACAACAACAGCAACCTGTTACAGATGGCCCATTTCCCCCTGAACTGGATGAATTGCAATGGCAGGTGTTACAAAAACTTGATGAACTTCAACACAATCGGCCCAAAGATATTTTTAGTTTAAGGGATTGCTTACACGATTGGTTTCCTAAAGCTGATATTCAAATGCTCATGAAATCATTACTGGATAAAGGCTATATTCAACTCGATGACGACCAGTTACATTATACGGCGCAAATGGTGATTCATTGATTTTAGAGAATAAAAGCACCATTAATAATGAAAAACTTGCGTTTTATGTTGTGCTTATGCAAATCTAATAATAGAACACGACAGGGTTAGGTATGGAACATTTAGGTTTATGGGTGGCGATCATTATCGTCGTTTTTGTTTTAGGCTCAATTTTTGGCTTGCGTATCAGTCCACGCGAAAAAGCTTTGGGATTGATGCGAGACAAAGCACGTAAAATGGGTTTGCATCCTCGCTTGGTCGTTGCACCTGAATGGACAAAAATCCCAAAAGCAACCGAAAATCGTGCCAGTATGGTCGCCTATTATAGTGTATTGATTCCAGAGGCACGACTTCCTTTAATGCGAGCTCGTGTGGCAGATGGTCAATTGAATGTTATTGAGGGTAATCAGAAATTTAATGATTCTCCCATTGCATTAAAAGGGATTTATGCTATTGATATGCAGGCAAACTGTGTGGGTTTGTATTGGGATGAAGAAATGGATCTCAAAGCAACACAACTTGAAGACATGAAAGCATATTTACTAAAGCTTGCTACTGTCTAACTCTTTATTTATCAACAGGAATAACGGTTTATTATGGCGAATGCCCCTCGATCCACAAACAAAAAAAGCACTTCAGCAACTTCAGAGTCTGCTGCAAACAAACGTGCCTTAGTGATTGTGGAGTCGCCTGCAAAAGCGAAAACCATCAACAAATATTTAGGCTCACAATATATTGTAAAGTCTTCAGTAGGTCACGTGCGTGATTTACCAACAGGTGGTTCAGCTAAATCTAGTGAAAAGAAACCAGCAACCCGTGCCAAATTGACTGCCGAAGAAAAAGAGCAAAAAGCGCAAACGGCGCTCATTAACCGTATGGGTGTAGATCCTGAACATGACTGGAAAGCACATTATGAAGTGTTGCCAGGCAAGGAACATGTCGTTGCAGAGCTTAAAAAACTGGCTTCTCAGGTGGATGAAGTTTATCTCGCAACGGACTTGGACCGCGAAGGAGAAGCAATTGCTTGGCATTTAAAAGAAGTGATTGGCGGGGACGAGAGTCGCTATCAACGTGTGGTATTTAATGAAATTACCAAAAATGCAATTCAGGAGGCTTTTAAGCATCCTGCGCGTTTAGATACGAATAAGGTTAATGCACAACAGGCACGTCGTTTTCTGGATCGTGTTGTGGGCTTTATGATTTCGCCTCTACTTTGGGAAAAAATTGCGCGTGGTTTATCCGCAGGACGAGTTCAATCGGTAGCTGTTAAGCTAGTTGTTGAGCGTGAACGTGAGATTCGTGCTTTTATTCCAGAAGAATATTGGCAGATTTTTGCAGATACCCGCTCTAAAAAAGAAGACATTCGTCTGGAAGCATTTAAGCAAGCGGGTAAAACCTTAAAGCTGAGTAATAAAGACGAAACTGATGCGGTCCTGAATATTCTTAAAGATGCAGAATATAAAGTCGCACAACGTGAGGATAAGCCTACCAAGGTCAATCCAAGTGCGCCGTACATTACTTCGACTTTACAACAGGCGGCAAGTACACGTCTTGGTTTTTCTGTGAAAAAAACCATGATGTTGGCACAGCGTTTATATGAAGGCGGTTTTATTACCTATATGCGTACCGACTCCACTTTTTTAAGTGATGATGCGGTCAATATGGTTCGTGATCATATTCAGCAAAATTATGGTCATAAATATGTGCCTGCCAAACCAAATCGTTATGGAAATAAAGCAGGTGCGCAAGAAGCGCATGAAGCGATTCGTCCGTCGAATGTAGCACTGACTGGTGATCAGCTTGCGGGCATGGAACGTGATGCACAGCGCTTATACGATTTAATTTGGCGTCAGTTTGTTGCGTGTCAAATGACGCCTGCGGAATATTTATCCTCTACGCTTACTGTTGAAGCCAATAATGTGGAGTTACGTGCTAAAGGCCGTACCTTGGTATTTGATGGTTTCACCAAAGTGCGTGGTGCTAACAAATCAGATGATGATGTCTTATTACCTGCTGTGAAAGTAGGTGAGCTCCTTAAACTAGAAAAACTTGACCCAAGTCAACATTTTACCAAACCTCCTGCACGTTTTACTGAAGCCTCATTAGTTAAAGAACTGGAAAAACGTGGGATTGGTCGTCCGTCTACCTATGCCGCTATTATTTCTACGATTCAAGATCGCGGTTACGTGAAACTGGAAAATCGGCGTTTATTTGCAGAGAAGATGGGAGAAATTGTTACCGATCGTCTGGATGAAAGTTTTAATAACCTGATGAATTATGCTTTTACGGCTGATTTGGAAGGTCAATTAGACCGAGTGGCCACAGGTGATCGTAACTGGAAAGAGTTGCTGGATAGTTTCTATGGTGATTTTAAAAATCGTTTGAATACTGCCGCCAGTGCTGAGGGCATGCGTCGAAATCAACCTATTGAAGTGCCAGATGTGGCATGTCAGTTGTGTGGCCGTCCAATGCAGATTCGTACAGGTACTACAGGTGTATTTTTAGGTTGTTCTGGGTATAACTTGCCACCGAAAGAGCGTTGCAAAGGAACATTAAACCTTACTCCAGTCGAATCTTTGGCGGCTTTTTCTGATGATGATTCAGCAGAAACAGCAGATTTGATGGCGAAACATCGTTGTTCAAAATGTGGTACTGCAATGGACAGCTATGTGATTGATGGTGGTCGCAAATTACATGTCTGTGGTAATAACCCTGACTGTGATGGCTATGAGGTCGAAGAAGGCGAGTTTAAGATCAAGGGTTACGATGGCCCTACTATCCCATGTGACAAATGCGATGGTGAAATGCAATTGAAAACGGGTCGTTTTGGGCCTTACTTTGCTTGTACCAGTTGTGACAATACCCGTAAAGTTCTGAAAAATGGACAACCTGCGCCACCGCGTGTTGATCCAATTAAAATGGAACACTTACGTTCTACCAAACATGACGACTATTTTGTATTACGTGATGGTGCAGCGGGTTTATTTTTGGCCGCCAGTAAGTTTCCGAAAATTCGCGAAACTCGTGCGCCGAAAGTCGCAGAACTTCGTACTGTCGCAGATCAACTCGATCCAAAGTATCAGTATTTGCTTCAGGCCCCTGATGTTGATCCAGAGGGCAATCCGACTCTGATCAAGTTTAGCCGTAAAAATCAGTCACAGTATATTGGGTCTGAAACAGCTGAAGGTAAACAAACAAAATGGAGTTTGGTTTATCAAAATGACAAGTGGGCTGAAGTTTAATAGAGTAAAAATGCGAGCATAGCTCGCATTTTTCATTCTATGGCAACTATCGAGAGGAACGGCAAAATGTGGAAAAAGATTCGTATCTCTATCTTATTGCTGATTCTATTGGTGGTACTTGTCAACAATTGGCGTGACCAAAATCAAAACTGGAATCGACCTATTGTGGTGCTGTTACATCCGATTAATGCAGATGGCCAACTCTCCACAGGGCAGTATATTCAACATTTACAACCTTCACAGTTTGAGGAAGTAAAAACATATTTAGAACAACAGTCTGCGGCTTATAGGCAACCGATAGCGGTCATTATCAAACTTGGACGGTCGTTAGATAAACAACCCCCCAAAGTCCCTACTGATCCTTCCATTTTAAAAGTCATGTGGTGGAGTCTTAAATTTCGGTTTTATGCCTGGCAACAGAGTCAATCAGAAGATCATTCAGCGTCTGTGACTTTATATTTAAATTATTATGATCCTCACTATGTAAATGAGCTTAAACATTCCACTGCTTTAGAAAAGGGTCGAATTGGATCGGTAAATTTATTTGCCTCAAACAAGCAAAATTCACAGAATAATATTGTGCTGACGCATGAATTATTGCATGCTTTTGGTGCTACAGATAAATATGACTTA
Source organism: Acinetobacter sp. S54 (assembly GCF_016624945.1). Taxonomy (GTDB): domain Bacteria; phylum Pseudomonadota; class Gammaproteobacteria; order Pseudomonadales; family Moraxellaceae; genus Acinetobacter. Next base: position 500,267 of record NZ_JACVUI010000001.1, read on the forward strand.
CACACAGGTCAGCCGCTCTATCCGATTGGTTATGCCAGTCCTGAGCAACAACCCCGTTATCCACAAAAACAGGCGGAATTGATGGCAGGGAAAATTCCTGTTTCAGATCATGAAAATAAAATGCCAGAATACTTAAACCAAACCATAATAAATACCTTAACCGCGCAGGAAATAGGTTGGGCAAAATAAATTAAAGTCTTCGCTGAATTAAAAGATTAAAAACATTATTTTTCATTTTATTTGTATATAAATTGATGTTTTTAAATAGATATTGACTTTTTCGAGTGAAGACTGCTAATTTAAACATATAAGTTAAACGTGATTTAAATCACATTTAAAAACAATATAAACCTCCATACGACTTCATCAATTATTCATAGTATTAAAACAGACATCGGGGGCAGATATGATCGATTGTCAAGATTATCAATTTTATAAAACGCTACTGGAATCTACACGCGCTATTCCGTGGAAAATTGACTGGCGAACCAAAGAGTTTAGTTATATTGGCCCTCAAATTGAATCAGTGTTGGGATGGCCACAGGAAAGTTGGAAAACAGCACAAGACTGGATTGATCGTATTCATGAAGAAGACCGCGAAAAAACGGTGTCTTATTGTGTAAATTTATCCAATTTAGGTACTGACCATGAGGCTGATTATCGGGCCTTACGACCAAATGGTGATTACATCTGGATTCGTGATGTGGTCTATGCACAAATAGAACAAGGAGAAACGGTCGCCATTACAGGTTTTATGTTCGATATTTCAGAACGCAAAAAACTGGAATTAGAGTTGGAATCACTTAATCAAAAAAATCAGGAATTATTATTACTGGATTCATTGACAGGTGTTGCAAATCATAAAGCTTTGAGTGAACGCATTGAATATGAATTTAATCGCTCATTGCGTTATCAACGTCCCTTATCAGTATTGTTTATCGATGTCGATTTTTTTAAAGATTACAATGATCGCTATGGCCATTTGCAGGGAGATGTATGTTTGATGACCATTGCTGCGCAGTTGAGAGATATGTTCAGCCGTGCCTCTGATTTTGTAGCACGTTTTGGCGGAGAAGAATTTGTGGTGCTTTTGCCTGAAACCGGTTTACAGGATGCTATTCAAATGGCAGAAAAATGTCGCTGTCTGATTTTTGAACTCAATATTCCAAGTAAAGCAGAAAATATTTTCTCCAAAGTGACGGTGAGTATTGGCGTCAACACACTGGATACGGGGCAGTCTTATTTGGATGCAATGACATTTTTAAAATCGGCAGATGAATTACTGTATGTTGCGAAATCTCAGGGTCGTAATCAGGTTCAGTATCTGCATTAAACCCTGATCGAAAGCACATGTTGGAGTGTCTGTGGATAAGTTCAGCCATATCCACAAAATAAAAGGTTATTCGGACGCAGTTTTTATACAGACATATGCACATAATCTGCTCAATATAAACCAGTGTTCATTATAACGAGACTAATTATGAAAACAGTGGGCAATGACTTAATAAGAAATGAGCTACATCAACAGCGAAAATGGTATCTGTTATTTGGCATTTTATTGGTCATTTTTGGCATTATTTTGCTGGGTTCTCTCTCTATCGCCACCTATTCAGTGATTTTAGTTTTTGGTGCCTTGATGATGGTGGGAGGCGTATTGCATCTTATTGCTGCTTTTAAATTTTTTGAGGGAGGCAGTCGCTGGCTATGGGCGTTGTTTGGGATACTCTATTTATTGGCAGGCTATTATGCATTTAAAACTCCGATTACTACGGCGATCGTGCTGACCAATCTTTTGGCCATTTTTCTGGTTATTGCAGGCATTTTTCGTACTGTAAATGCCTTTATTTTAAAGCCGATTCCGGGCTGGGGCTGGACATTATTTTCAGGAATTCTGACTTTTATCACGGGTATACTAATTTTGATGTCTCCCGATGCGCCATTTTGGGTGCTTGGTTTATTTTTGGCAGTGGATATCCTATTTCAGGGGGTGAATTATTTGACTCTAGCCTCTGCTATCAAGCATTTACCAAATAGTTCCTCAACGGCATCTTAAATTTTATCAGAACAAGGTAAAATTCAGATTTAACTGTAAGGGAATAGACTCTGCTACACTAACGTCTATTCCCTTATATATTTGGCCTTATGAGTTTTGAGCAGTTAATTGGTGAATTAAACCCACAGCAACATCATGCTGCTACGACGGATGCACAGCATTGTCTGGTATTGGCAGGCGCTGGCTGTGGTAAAACTAAAACCATCGTTGCACGTGCTGCTCATTTAATTCATACAGGGACTTTAGCTGATCAGATTCAGATTTTGACATTTACGCGTCGTGCTGCCAGTGAAATCGTGACTCGGGTTGAGCAACATTTGGGAGCCCCTGCAAAAGGTTTGCGCGCTTCAACATTTCACACTTTCTGCATGTATTTATTGCGTCGCAATCCTCAAGCCTTTGGTCTTGGACAGTTCACGATTATTGATCGGGATGATCAAATGTTGATGTTCCGATTATTGCGCGGTAAAGATAAAGACAATGTTTTGCCCAAAGCTGCCCAGCTTTGTGATGTGTATTCTTATGCGCGTAATACGCAGTCAAAATTATCCGATGCCTTGATCAAACAATTGCCCGATGCAATGCAATATAAAGCTCAGATTGCTGAACTTATGCAAACCTATGAAGCTCGGAAACAGGAACGCCATTTTCTGGATTATGACGATATTTTGGCCATTGTTGCTGTCAATTTGCAAAATTCGCCTGAGCTGGTGCATTGGGTGACTAAATTTTGTAAAGTGCTTTTGGTGGATGAAATGCAGGATACAAACCCACTGCAATGGGCAATTTTGCAGCCTTTAATTGAGCATGTTAGCCTGTTCTGTGTCGGAGATGATGCCCAATCAATTTATGGATTTCGGGGCGCCGATTTTGAGAATATTCATCATTTCAAGGAACGAATTCCAGATGCCAAAGTGCTGACTCTTGAAGAGAATTATCGTTCTACACAGGAAATTCTGGATATTTCTAACTGGCTTTTGGCCCATAGTCCTATTCAATATAATAAGCAGCTTAAAGCTCATCGGGGACAAGGTTTAAAACCTCAATTGCATATTTTTAATAATGAATTTGAAGAAGCCAATTGGATTGCTCAGGATTTGATGGCACGTCAGCAACAGGGGGCGAACTGGAGTGAGCACATGCTATTGGTTCGCTCTGGATTTTCGGCACGTTATCTAGAGGGTGCTTTTATCTCAAGCAATATTCCCTATCGTTTTATTGGGGGGGTGAAGTTACTCGAATCTGCCCATGTGAAAGATGTACTGAGTATGTTGCGAGTGGTCATTAACCCACAGGATGATATTGCATGGATGCGATTCTTAACTCTCTGGAATGGAGTGGGCGATGTAGGCGCAAGTAAACTGGCACACGAGTTGATTGCTTTACCAGATATCGAGGCGCGTTGTGAACGTCTCGAGCGCCACGGTAAAGTAGCAACCCAAGCGATTTTAATTTTAAAACAGCTTGATGTATTGCAGCAGCATGTTGAAGCTTCAATTGCTTTAGCACTAGAAGCTTTGTCGGAACAATTAGAGCAAAATTATAAAACACAGGACTGGTCACGACGGGTCAAGGATTTTGATCTGGTCAAGCAATTGGGTCGTAAACATGGTGCATTATCCGAGTTTTTAGAAGAGTATGTGCTTGAACCAATTTCTGTTTCGGAAATTGAGCGATCAGGTGATCAGGATCTAGTCACGCTAATCACGATTCACTCTGCCAAAGGTGCTGAACAAAAAGTTTGTTATGTGCCACATGTTTCCCCTAATTCTTATCCACACGCCCGCGCGCAGGGCGATTTTGATGAAGTAGAAGAGGAGCGACGTGTACTCTATGTTGCATTGACTCGTGCTGAAAATGAGTTGATTATCACCAAGCAAAATTACAATACTTGGGCGCAGGATCAATATGATGAACAGGGCCGTAAAATCGAAAGCTATTTTCTCAATGATTTGCCGCAAGCATTAGTAGAGACAGAAATTCATCAAATGGTGCCCAGATTTCCACAAAAAACACAAGTTCGACAGAAACGATTTAGTTTTGGAATCGATCTCGATTAAACTGTGTCTGATATTTAAATGTTAAATGCGTATTTCACGCTGTATAAAAGGTTAAATCATGAAAATCCTAGTCCGAAATCTCGAACGTTCCATTACTGAACAGGACTTACTCGAGTTGTTTCAGCCTTTTGGACAGGTGGAGTCCTGTGTATTGGTTATGGATACAGCTACAGGTAAATCCAAGGGCTTTGGCTTCGTAGAAATGCCACATGCACGTGAGGCAATTAAAGCGATCAAAGGTTTAAATACATTTAAAATGAAAGGCTACGGTATTCGGGTGAAAGCGGCTGAAAATTGATTATATTGCAACGATTATTGTTGTTTAAAATGAGGGGGATAAATTTGAAAAAGTTGTTTAGTCACCCCATATCCAGTTAAGCTAATGTCATAGTATTCTTTGAGTTCATTTAAGGAAAAATCATGTCCCGTGTTGCTCGTTATCATGCCGATCGTACTAATCAAAAGTTGTATTTTGCGCGTTTGGCGTGCCAACAGGCGGAGCAAATTGAACATGTACAGCAGGTACAGGCTTATCGGGAAACCGCAGTATTTCATTTGCATGGTGCGGTTCTGGCTTTTTTACAGGAATTGGTACGTTATTACCGCTTAACAGATCTGCAACCGACACTTAAATCGATTGAAGATAAAATGGCTGAGAAAGGGCAAGTTTCACCTGAGGTGATTGTTTTACAACAATTAGCTAAAGATGGTTTTATTGCTGAACTTAAACGTGCCTATCGTATGTGTCAATATGCACCAGAACCTACTGAGCCAACGCCTGAAGAAGAAACGTCTTCTCATCTTATTATTAAGGTTACACAAGGCCCCCAGTCGTGGTTACCCGATGTCAAGATCCTACGTGAATGGCATCGTGAATTAAGCCATTTGATTGATGGCTTTCGTAACGAAATGGTCGAATTTTAACTCCAATTCCTATAGAGAACTTGAAATCTGCTACAAGAGTTCCTATATATAAATCTCATACAGTGCAAAGTGCAGTTGCTCTTTGCCACCATGTTGAACATGGAGGATTTATGTCTATTCAACAGTTGAAAGAATTATTTGGTAGCCAGGAAGCCATTCTGGAACTGGTTCAACTTGAAGGTGGTGAGTTGGCACTGCGAAATGCTGATTCAGAACAAGAACCTTTGGTAAAAATCCAGTTTAATGATGAAGTCAAAGCACTTCTTGGAGATCAAACCCCAATGGTCGCCCAACATATGATTCAAGCTGCATTATTTGGTTTGCTGGAAAAGCAGATGAATCAATGGCAGGCTGAAGTGTTAGATGAGCAACCACAACATCTAAGCTAAAAAAAGCGTACCCTGAGTACGCTTTTTTTATTGTTTTCTTGATTAGATTTTAATGGCCATTTGTTATTGGATGATGCGCCACTTCAATCTGATGCAAAATATGTTGACTCATATTCTTCGCCATTTCCTCTTTAGCATAAAACACTAAACCGACATTATCCTGACGAATGACTTCAGCTTCTTCATGACTTTCAGCACAGCAAAGTACTTCGATGCGTGGATTAAGCTGTTTGGCAATATCAACAATACGATGAATATCAATAATATCCATCGGTGACAACACCAATAACCGCGCATGCATGATATGTGCCTGAATCAGTACACTTGGCTCGGTGGCTTCACCACTAACAGCTGGAATGCCTTTCTTACGCAGATTTTCGACAATCTCACGATTTTCTTCTGCAATAACCACACGGATATCTTGTTCCATCAAGGTCTTGGCAATTCGTCGTCCAACCTCACCATAACCCACCATGACCACTTGATCACGTAAGTAGTCTTGGTCGACTTCATCTGGCAACATTGCCAATGGATCACCACTACGTTCCAGCAAACGTGCTAAATGTGAACGTTCACGGATCCAACGCTGAAGAGGTTCAATTGCTGAAAAGACAAATGAATTGAGGGTAATGGAAAATAACGCACCTGCTAAAATTAGATTTTGTGCATCTAAGGTCAATAGTCCTAGGGACACACCTAGTGTTGCTAAGATAAAAGAAAACTCGCCAATTTGTGCCAAACTGGCACCTACAGTGAGAACCGTATTAATGGGATAACGGAAGAATAAAACTAGTGCCATGGCAGCCAAGGTTTTTCCGATCATAATAATCGCGATCACTGCCAAAATATGTAAAGGCTGCTCAACCAGAATACGCGGGTCAAATAGCATGCCGACTGAAACGAAAAACAAAATCGAAAAAATTTCACGTAACGGCAGAGTTTCTTCTTCTGCACGATGGCTAAAGTCCGATTCCTTCACGACCATGCCTGCAAAGAAAGCACCTAGTGCCATGGAAACACCAAAAATGGCATATGAACCATAGGCAATTGAAACAGCAGCAGCAACGACAGTAAGAGTAAATAATTCACGTGATCCTAGACGTGCTACGAATTGCATGATCATTGGTACAAGACGTTTACCAATAATCAGCATAAAGGCAATAAAACCCGCAACCTTTAGTAGGGTAATGCCTAAGGTAATCCAGATATTATGATCAGTTGTGGTATGTGCTAATGCTTTTCCACCAAGTAATACTGCGGTAGCAGGAAGCAAAACCAGCACCAATACCATGACCAGATCTTCGACCAACAACCAGCCTACTGCAATTTTACCATTGACTGAATCTAATAAACCACGATCACCTAAAGCTTTGAGTAAGACCACAGTACTGGCACAGGAAAGGCTTAAACCAAAGACCAGTGCTGAACCGAAACTCCAGCCCCACCACATTGAAACTCCAACTCCAAGCAAGGTCGCCACAGCGATCTGTAAAATTGCACCTGGCAGGGCAATGCGGCGTACTTGAAGTAAATCACTCAGGGAAAAATGCATTCCCACGCCAAACATCAGGAACATGACACCAAGTTCAGCAAGCTGATTGGCCAATTGCATATCTGCAACTACACCCGGTGTATTGGGGCTAATAATAATGCCCGCAATAAGATAACCGATTAGCGGAGGTAGGCGTAGACGTGCGGCAATATAGCCAAATATGAGGGCTATACCGAACCCAACTGCCAGTAAAATAATCAAATCTACGTCATGTGGCACTCAACACTCCTTTAAGTGATTGGGTTTAATCGTTAAGCATAAAAAATGCCAATATTAAAATTATGAAAAGTTTAACAAGCTGAGTAAAAAAAATGCAAAAAAAAACGACTTCAACTGAAGCCGTTTTTTTAAGAATCTAAAATTATTTGATTTTAGCTTCTTTGAAAATGACGTGTTGACGGATTTTTGGATCAAATTTTTTGATTTCCATTTTTTCCGGCATAGTACGTTTGTTCTTCGTGGTAGTGTAGAAATAACCAGTACCAGCAGAAGAAACTAGGCGAATCTTGTCACGCATTGCAAGGACTCCTTAGATCTTTTGACCTTGAGCACGAAGATCAGCAACAACCTTTTCAATGCCCAATTTGTCGATAATACGCATACCTTTAGTGGTTAAACGAAGACGTACAAAACGTTTTTCGCTTTCTAACCAAAAACGGTGGTGATGCAGGTTCGGCTCGAACCGGCGCTTGGTTTTGTTGTTGGCGTGTGAGACGTTGTTACCAACGACTGGACGCTTGCCGGTAACTTGGCAAACCTTAGACATGGTGGAACTCCATTGATTTAGCCAACAGCAAATCTGTGGCCAGTCATACAAATAAACGGATTGAATTTATTCAAGGGGCGTTTTATACCAAAAATACGATTAAAAGACAAGCGAATTTGGTAAAAACACGGCATGATTCGGTGTGATAGATCATGCCTTGATCACCCTAGCGTAGAAGTGTTTTATAAAGCAATCGATGAATCGGCTTATTAAATGGTGGCAGGATGTATTTTAAGCTATATAGCTTAGGATTTGACATCATGGAACGTTCATGCGATAGATTGAAAAAACCTTCAGGCCCGTGATATTTACCCATTCCTGAAGCACCAACGCCCCCAAATGGAAGGTCATCCTGTGCAACATGGGTTAATACAGTATTTTGACCAAAATGTCCCGAATGTGTGCGTTCAGCAAGATACTCGGCACGTGCTTGATCAAAGTCGAAGTAGTATAACGCAAGTGGACGTGGACGGCGATTAATAAACTCAATGACATCTTCAATTTGATCATATTCAAAGATTGGAAGAATTGGACCGAAGATCTCATTCTTCATAATTTCCATTTCTGTGGTCACACCTGTTAGTAATGTCGGTGCAATTTTACGGATATCATCCAACTGTTCTTGAGCTGGATTGAGTTCAATAATACGGGCGCCTTGTGAGCGGGCATCTTCTAAATAACCTTGTAAACGATTGTATTGTTTATCATTGATAATAGAGGTGTAATCTTGATTATCACGGAAAGCTGGATACATACCTTTCACAATGATTTTAAAGTTTTCAATAAACTCAGCAGTACGACCTTTAGGTAAGAATAAATAATCCGGGGCTACACAAGTTTGACCTGCATTCCAAAGCTTACCTACCGCTAAGCGCTGTGCAGCATCTTTCATATCAATAGACGGATGTACAACCGCAGGGGATTTACCACCGAGCTCTAAGATGACAGGAACCAAATTTTCAGCCGCAGCAGCCATTACGGTTTTACCGACGTTGGTTGAGCCAGTAAAAATCATTTTGTCGAAAGGTAAATGACTAAATGCATCTGAAATCGCACCACCGCCATTTACAACAGTCACGAGTTCTTGTGGGAAGGCTTCTGAAAGGGCATTTTCTAGCACTTGACCAAAGTATGCCGAAGCGCTTGAAATTTTGATCATGGCATGATTGCCAGCAGCCAGCGCACAAATCAGTGGCCCAACAGATAGTAACAATGGATAGTTCCACGGTGTAATAATTCCCACCACGCCCAATGGCTGATATTGAACCCAAGCTTTGGCGGGTTGATGAATCAAACTGACATGACGCTTGGATGGCTTCATCCATTCGGTTAAATGCTTGCTATAATAACCAATCTGTTCAATACAGGTGAGCAACTCGCCAATTTTGGTTTCACCGATAGAACGGTTACCATAATCACGATTAATTGCATCTGCAATTTGATCCTGATATTTGACTAAAACACGTTTAAGCCGAGCTAAACGATCAATACGATCTTTTGCGGTTGGCACAGGGTAGCGTTGATATGCTAACTTTTGATGTTCCAGTAAGTCCTTTAACTGTTGGGTATCGAATGAATGAGGAGTCATCGACATTGTTTTTGTTTGACTGTTCATGACACGCTTCCATAACTAAAATTTGCTCTATATGATATTTTTTAGAGTAAATACTCTAAATAGTCAAGCTGGTTTATGTGTCAGCGTTTTAACTCTTTGAATTTACATACGGTTATTAAATAATGTCTCTCAGTAAAACAGTCAAAACCAAAGATCGTATTTTGCAAATCAGCTTGCAATTGTTTAATGAGCGTGGAGAGCGTTCAGTCACAACGAATCATATTGCGGCTGAACTGGGCATTAGTCCTGGTAATTTGTATTATCACTTTCGCAATAAACAGGAAATTATTAAAGAGCTGGCGGAGCAATACCAACATGAAACACTAGAGATGCTGGCATTACCAGATGACCGTCTAGTCAATGCCAATGATAAAATTCGTTATTTTCAGGTACTCAGTAATCAGCTTTGGGCTTATCGTTTTTTGCATCGCGATGTCTATCATTTAATTGAAAGTAATGATGACTTTAAAAAGATTTACCCTCGTTTTGCCGGGAAGGTGATGCAACAGGGGCAAAAAATTTATCAGGCTTTTGTTGACGCTGGTCTTATGAAAATGACCAATTCAGAAATTGAGGCTTTGGTCATCAACTTATGGATTGTATTAACGAACTGGACTAATTTCCTGTACATGTCTGGGCATATCAGTGATTGCAGTCATCTTGAAGAGAAATGGATTTGGCAGGCTTTGCGTCAGATGGTTTTTCTGGAAGGGCCATATTTGATGGGTGAAAGCCGTCAAACTTATGAAAGTTTGTTGGAAAGTTTTGGAAGCTCGGAACTTTTTGCTAGCTTGTCTTCAAAAGTAGAGTGATTTTTAGTCAGTTTGGTTTCTGCGATTGATCCATTTAAGGAAACTATTCTGTCTCTGCGGAAAAAGCGCTAGAATACTTGGCTTGTTTTTAAATTGACCTATAAGTGATATTAATCAAATGAACACGACCACCGCCAATACAGCACGTTTACTCATCACTTGTGAAGACAAGCCGGGCATCGTGCAAGCTGTATCGAGCTTTTTGTATCATCAGGGAGCAAATATTACCGCACTTGATCAATACGCGACAGAAGCTCAGGGTGGGCGCTATTTTATGCGTGTTGAGTTTGAGTTAGAGCATTTACAAAGCCGTAAAGATACTTTGATCCAGACTTTTGCGGCAAATGTTGCTGAACGTTATAACATGCAGTGGCGACTGGCTTTTGTAAATGAACTGAAAAAAGTGGGTATTTTGGTTTCTAAAGTGGATCATGCACTTTTAGAGCTATTATGGCGTCATGCACGTGGCGGCTTGCCGTGTGAGATTACTAAAGTTGTGTCAAATCACGAAGATTTACGTGAAGCCGTTGAAAACTTTGGTATTCCTTTTGAAGTAGTACCTGTTAATAAAGAAAACAAACGTGAAGCCTATGCCAAAATTGACGACCTTATGCAGGGAAATGATTTGTTGGTATTAGCCCGTTATATGCAAATTCTGGATGAGGAATTTGTACGACATTGGGAAATGAAAGTGATTAATATCCATCATTCATTTTTACCCGCTTTTGTGGGGGCCAATCCTTATAAACAAGCCTATGAAAAAGGCGTGAAATTGATTGGGGCAACTGCACATTATGTGACAGCTGATCTGGATCAGGGACCAATCATTGAGCAGGATGTAGAGCGTGTCAACCATGACTTTACGGTCGAACAGTTAAGAGAATTGGGTCAAGATGTGGAACGTAATGTATTGGCCCGGGCTGTAAAATGGCATCTTGAAGATCGTATTATCGTCGATGGGAACAAGACGGTCGTTTTCCAGTAACAGCCGAACCGCAATCGAAAAAAGTATGCCTTAGCGCATGCTTTTTTTTTGCGCGTCTACTGTTATGATATAACATAATTAATGTTTCCGATAATAGAACACTTATTTTAAGGAATTTTCTATATCTAAACTTTGATTTTATCATATTGAAATATATAAAAATTTATTTATATCAGTTACAGATTGATAAAATAATGGTTGCAAATGAAAACACTTCTCATTTATTATTGCGTTACTTTAATTGTTTGAACCGATGAACTAAATCGTTCCGATACATAGTTACGGACATTTGGTTTTCAACAAGGTAATTAGATTCACATGAGTCAATCTCCTGCAATAACTTTGAATTCTACTCCTCCGAATTCTCCTCATCCGATGAAAAAGAAGATCATCACTGCACTTATTGCGGTTGTGGTTGGTCATGTGGGAGTGTTATGGGCGGTAAGTCACATTAAAAGCCCTGAGCTCAGACCTATTGATAAACAACCATTAAACGTTCGTTTCGTAAAAATTCAGGCTCCACCACCTCTTCCACCGAAGCCTAAGGCAGAACCGAAGAAAGAAGAGCCTAAACCTAAAAAAGAGGTAAAAGAGGTTAAGGTTGTAGAAAAAGTTGCACCACCGCCAAAGAAAGTGGAAAAAGTGCAGCAGGTGAAAAAGGCGGAAACACCAAAAGAGGTGGTCAAAGCGGAACCTCAGGTGGATATGAAGCCTTTGACGACCACTACAACCACTGAAAAAGTGGTTGAAAAAGCGAAACCTGCTCCACAACCTGCAGCAGAACCACAACGCGATCCATCTCCTAAAAACGTATCTATCGGTGGTTCAGGTGTGCAGTGGAGTCGTTCTCCACGTCCATCTTATACCAATCGCGATCTACAGGGTGAAACTCGTACTGTCGTGGTGATGATTGAGGCGGATGAGAGTGGCAAGATTACTAATGCACGTGTCACACGTAGTAGTGGCGTTGCTGCATTGGATGACAAGATTTTACGCGCTGTGCGTAGTGCAAAATTCAAACCGTATAAAGAAAATGGTGTGGCTTACCCGATTCGGGCTGAACAACCATTTGAATTAACATTGAATCCTAACGGCTAACATTTTCAGGAGTTCGAGTATGAACTTTTCAGTTTATTGGCAACATGCCGATGCAGTCAGCAAAACACTGTATTTTGTGCTTTTGGTCATGTCGATTGCAACTTGGACGATTTTCATCCTCCGTTTGATGGGAACACGCCAATTAAAACAACAAGCTTATGCTCAACTGTCTAAAGCATTATCCAGCTTAAAAGCAAAGTTTGTACATCTTCCATTTGATCAACGTAAAGCTGTAGCTGAACAAGCTTTGCTTCGTCAGATTTCTGCCGAAAAATCCCATGCTGAAAAAGGCGTTGCAGTATTAGGTACCATTGCATCAATTGCACCTTTTGTGGGTTTATTTGGGACAGTGTGGGGTATTTTCCATGCCTTGGTGGCCGTTGGCAAAAGTGGTCAGGCAGGTCTGGCTCAGGTTGCAACGCCAGTGGGTGAAGCACTGATCATGACAGGTTTGGGTTTGGCTGTTGCTATTCCAGCGGTATTGGCCTACAACATTTGTGTACGCTTTAATCGTGGTTTAGCGCATGATTTACAAGATCAAGCCCATAGCTTATTGATTGACACGATGTTGTTGCAAGACTCTGTAGAAGCAAAAGTAGATGTGAAAGCTACTTCACAAAGTTATGTTGGAGGTCAGGCTTAATGGCTTTTCAATTGGGTGAAGACCACGACAGTGGCATGAATGAGATGAACCTCATTCCGTTAATTGACATTATGTTGGTATTGATGATCATCTTCCTTGTCACAGCGACGGTCGCCAACCCATCAGTGCCATTAACTTTGCCAAAAACAACTGCTGAAATTCAGCCGCCACCCGATAAGCCAATTACGATTAGTATCAATGCTAATGGTGATATTGCTTGGGGTCAGGAAAATATTACACTGGATGAACTTCAGAAACGTTTTCAAGAAGCGGGTCAATCAGCTCAGAAGCCAACTGTACAATTACGTGCAGATAAAGAATCACGTTATGATACAGTGGCTCAAGTGATGTCACGTGCGAGTGAAGCCGGACTCAGTGATATTGCTTTCGTGAGTGAAAACTAAATACTCCGCGATGAGCTAAATAAAAAGCAACTCAAATGAGTTGCTTTTTTTTATATCAAAATTTGGATTAATCTATTTTCACTAAATCCTGAAATTTCCCTCTTAGCTTGGATAATTTAGGTGGAATCGCAAAGTTACAATAACCTTGTGAAGGGTTCTTGGCATAAAAATTTTGATGATAATCTTCTGCTGGATAAAAGGTTGGTACAGGACTGAGCTCAGTAACGATGTTTAAACCTTCCTGTTTTAATTCTGAAATCAACTGTTCGGCTTGCTGTTTCTGGGTTTCGTCATAAGAATAAATGACTGAACGATATTGTGTCCCGACATCATTACCTTGGCGGTTGAGTGTGGTCGGATCATGTGTCGCAAAGAAAACATTAAGCAATTGTATATAACTAACTTGTTGTTCATCAAAGTCAATTAAAATCACTTCTGCATGCTTGGTTTGACCTGTACATACAGCTTCATAGGTGGGGTTGGGAATATCTCCACCAGCGTAACCGCTGACTACCTTGGTTACACCCTGAATCTGTAGGAAGACGGCTTCTGTGCACCAGAAACAACCTCCACCAAATAGTGCCTGTTGCATATGTTTATCCCTCCATTTCATTGCTTAATTTTAACGCTATAGTGTTACCACAATTTATTTATAAGGTTAAAGTTTCTAGTCAGAATAACGCATTTATTGGTCTGTTTTTTTAAATGCGATAAGTGTCTGGCCATTTTGGTCAAATAACACCAGTAATTGTGAGCTGGCACGATAACGAGCAACTTTTTCAAGTGCTTGTTGATATTGTGTTGCAGTCAGGCTATTGGCATCCGTACACATCATTTTTGTGCTGGCTATTTGGCCTAGGCTTAAGTTTTCATCTGTCGTGTTAAAACTGCCCATAATTTGATTGCAGCCATCTGAACCGCTAAACCGTTTAGAAGAAGGATCAAATTGGATTTGAGGCATTTTTTCAGAAGATTGAACCTGAAAACCATTAATCTCAGTGGCTACCCAACGTTGCGTATATAAAAGGTTAGGACTTTCTGGTTGAGATGGCGTAGTGGGTTTCGACTTTGGTTGAGATTGAACAGGCGCTGATGCCATGTTTGCGCAGCCTGTGATAGAAAGACAAGAAATAAGACCTGTTGAAATCATCCACTGCTTTAACATGAAAATAACCCTTAAATAAAACTGATTCAAATTGTTAGATATAAGAGCAAAAAAAAGCAGTGCAGGTGGTGAAAAAGCGTGAAATTGTGTAGTTAATTTTTAGTATAGTCCCACATTATCTTCATAATCTACTAAGGTTGCTGGTTTGGTTGTGGCAGACCTTCGCGGATTACAGCAGAAAAATTGGCGCTGGTTTTATGTTTGAATGTTTCATACTCGGCTGCGCGTTCATTGATATAGGCCATTTGATACCATTCAGGCACAGTATAATGATGGCTCAGCACCTTCAAATCATAGAGATAGTTAGGTAAATAACCTGAGGCAATTAAACGATAATCTTTGGGTAATTCATCTGGATTGATCGCTTGCACCATATCAAAAACCAGCGTTGTACAATTACTCGTCAAAGTGTTATACCAACGCGGTTCTTGTTGAAGTTCATCAACGGTTTTTAAATATTCATTAAACAGGGCTTTTGCCTGAATATTGGGCATTTTAATAGGGAAAAGATAAACTTGTTCTTTACGGACGTTACTGCGCGTATAAATAATATCTTTTTCATCTGCTGCGACTAGACTTAATTCAAACTGTCGGAAAAAACCTCCAATTGCAGAAAAACTTTCATTCTTTTCTTTGCGGATTTCAATAGAAAAAGTCAGAGGTTGCTGATCGCTGAAATTAAAACTCACTAATGTATGTGCAATTTGAGGCCCCATCCAATAGGAGGTCACAATATGTACACCTTCAATTTTATTTAAATCCAGACGACGAGTTTCCCAGCGCGGGGTATAGCTGCCATCAGGTTTCCAGTCAAAATTTCGGATGTTGTGAAGTGTGATCACGTCACCGTCGCGCTCATAGGAAAGGATCTTTTCGACTTCGGGATCCCACTCGCGATTTTGTAGCGGTGTGATATTAAAATACCAGATCAATACGCCAATAAAGCCCACAATATAAATCAGCATATCAATACGCCGACTGATCAAATGCTGGGTGATGTAAATACCTAAAATACTTAAGGCAAAAACGATCCATATACCAATCAACATTCTGCTCATCAGCCATCCAAATGGCTGTTGAATCCAGAGTGCCAGACAAACCCAAAGACTAGAAAAAATCACAAATATTGAAAAAGCGGTCAGAGCAATTCCTTTGCCCAGTGCAGTTAAAAATTCTTTTTTTCCAATATTCTGCATAATTTATTTAATCGATTGGTTTTATTTTTGATAGCTTGCAAACTCAAAGACAATGCCAGTTTGGTCATCGGTATGTTGTTCACTGCTTACTTTGTTAAATGTATCGGGAATATCAGGATAAAAAGTGTCTCCCTGAACATCCAATTCGACGTGTGTGAGTTCTAAACGGTCAGCGATATCAAGCGTTTGCTTAAAGATTTCTCCACCACCAATAATAAACAACGTTTTTTTATCAGTATGTTGAACATCCTTCGCGGCTCCCTGCAAGGCAGCTTCTATAGTGGGTGCAACTTTAGTATCTTCAAAACTCCAAGCTGGATCACGGGTAATCACCCAGTTAATGCGATTGGGCAAAGTGCGTCCCATCGATTCCAGAGTCTTACGTCCCATAATCACCACACCAGCTTGGGTGAGTTGCTTAAAATGTTTTAGATCCGCTGAAATATGCCACGGTAACGCATTCGCTTTACCAATGCATTGCTTTTGGTCCATTGCCACCACATGTACTACTTCGAGGTCTTGAAATGCCATTTTGATGTTCCTTAACCTTAAACTGCAACAGGGGCTTTAATTGCGGGGTGGGATTGATAATCTACAATTTCAATATCTTCAAATTTAAAATCAAAAATATCGTCAATCTCTGGATTTAATTTTAATTGGCACAACGGAAGAGGTTCGCGAGTAAGTTGTAATTGTGCTTGTTCAAAATGATTGGCATATAAATGAGTATCTCCGCCTGTCCAGACAAAATCACCAACATCCAAGCCACAAACTTGCGCAATCATATGAGTGAGTAGGGCATAACTGGCAATATTAAATGGTACACCTAGAAATACATCAGCACTACGCTGGTAAAGCTGACAGGAAAGTTTGCCATCCTGAACAAAAAACTGGAACAAGGTGTGGCAAGGCGGTAATGCAACTTGTCCTGCTTCATTTGGATTCCAGCCCGACACGATCAAACGACGTGAATTTGGGTTCGTCTTTATTTCATTGATCAGCCACTGAATTTGATCAAAACCATCTGTGTTGTAACTGCCACCAGTTTTTTTAGAGGCGCCAAAATTACGCCATTGGTGGCCATAAACGGGGCCAAGCTCTCCTTCAGGACGACCAAAACGGGCAGTTTGCTCGGCAGTTGCCCATTCATCCCAGATGGTGACTTTATTGTCTTTGAGATATTGAACATTGGTATCACCTTTTAAAAACCACAACAGTTCAATCACAATCGAGCGAAAATGAACTTTTTTAGTGGTTAGTAAAGGAAAACCTTTGGATAAATCAAAACGCATTTGATGACCGAATACCGAACGTGTTCCTGTTCCTGTACGGTCACCTTTGTCGCCGCCGTTGTCGAGGATATGTTGTAAAAGGTCTAAATACGCGCGCATGATTCTCTCTAATCTGGATGGATATTGGTCAATTAAAAAACCAATAAAACATTAAAAATCGATATCAAATCTTAACTGCTTTTACTCAGAATGAACAGCGTAGTAGATGTAATACAAACCTAACGTTGTGCACGATTTTGATAAATGCTAACGACAAATAAACCCAATGCACTAAAGCTGAGGGCTTGTAGAGCTAATACTATTTTTTGCGTTTTCGGTAATAATAAAATGATTAAGATTAGCCCCATGACTGGGAATACGGTTTCCAAAATCTTAAAGCCGTTACGATAAGGATTGTTCGGATCAATGCGTTGAAAAGAATATTGAATGAAATGTGTGATTACGCCTATGCCTAAACAACTTATGGTAAATCCTGGGGTTAATTTCTGAATCTGGGATAAAAAATAAATGATGGCACATATGGCGATACAGCTACCAAGTTTCATACCACGGGTGCAGCGCTCAGAGTACCAAAAATCTAACATATTAATGGTCTTTAGGTGGCATGATGGCGTTTGATTTAAACAGAAATTGGGGTGAAAAAATAAAAACCGCCAATGCCATAAAAGCAATACCTTGAATACCCCATCCCATCAGATTGTTTAGGGTTTTCATAAAAAGCAAAGTGAGTAACAACGCAATCGGAATCCATGTCAATAAGCGATACAGTAGTCCTGTTGGATTACGTTGAGCAAAATGTTGTTTTAAATAACGACAGATTAAAAAAATGACGCCTGTTCCAGCAAACATTAAAATCACGTCTAAAGGCAGTGGGTGATAGCGATATAAACCCAGTGCGATGAGCAAAGTAACGATCAAAATCAGAAATTTTTGTGTACGTGACGTGTCAGAGTTAAACCAGAATTCAAGCATGTTGATTGGATCATTATGGAAACCCTGAAAATGTAACATACAAATTGGGAATCAAGATATTGAATCAAATACATCGTTTAAAACAAAGAGATTATTTTTACAGATTGTTTTCGGTCTGAGATGTGTCAAACCGAAAACATGAAGAGGAAGAATAAGGGTTAGCGATTTTTTAATGGACCCCAATCGTAGATTTTACGTTGATACGCGTACCAAAACATCCATAGGCCAATCAAAATCATAGGAACAGTTAATATCTGACCTTTGGTCATCCAGCCTAATAAAATGAAGCCTTGGTCTGCATCGGGTTCACGGAAAAACTCCATGCTAAAACGTGCAATTCCGTAACCAATTAGAAATAATGCAGAAACTGCCATACGTGGACGAGGTTTACGACTAAACCACCATAATACTAAAAATAGAATAAGCCCTTCGCAAACGGCCTGATAAATCTGTGAGGGGTGACGTACTAAATGCAAAGGATCTGTTGGAAAGATCATCCCAAATGGATAGTTAGGGTTTTGAACCGCGCGACCATAAAGCTCCCCACCGATAAAATTACCAATACGACCAAACATCAGGCCAGTAGGAACACAAGGGGCAATAAAATCGAGAGTTTCAAACCATGTTTTTTGATATTTTCGGCACCAGAGAATCATGGCAAGCATAACCCCGATAAATCCACCATGAAAACTCATGCCACCTGTCCAGACTTGAAATAACCAGAGTGGATCAGCTAAAAACTTGCCTAATTCATAAAAAAGCACATAACCAATACGTCCACCCAGTACTACACCCATTGCTCCATAGAACACGAGGTCTGAAACCATATCGGCTGTCCAGCCATCACGTTGCTTGGCTCGATACGAGGCAAGTCCCCAAGCGCATAGAAAAGCCAAAAGGTACATCAGCCCATACCAATGAACTTTCAGTGGCCCAAGTGACAGTGCAACAGGATCAATATTGGGGTAGGTCAGCATTCCTATTCCTTGATTTTTATCATTGGCACAGATTTTAACGGAATGAGCGAAAAATGTTGTACATTCAATGTTTAAAGATAACGAGAAAAATTTCATGTGTATTGTAGCATTGGCTTGGCAAGTTCTAGAACAGACACCGATCTGCTTATTGTCGAATCGTGATGAATTTTATGCACGTCCCACCTCTCAATTACATGTATGGTCAAATAGTTCGATTATTGCAGGGCAGGACTTACAATCAGGTGGAACATGGATGGGCGTAACGGCTTCAGGACGTTGGGCAATTGTGACCAATTTCCGTGATGGTCAAGATAAAAAGACATACCACACTTCCAGAGGTACATTAATTGAAGATTTTTTGTTGTCTGAGCAAACACCTATTCGGTTTGCGCAACAGCTTGAACGTGTCCAACAACAATATGCTGGATTTAATCTGTTTCTAGGTGACCAGACTCAGGCGGTTTATATGAGTAATCGTGGTGAAGCACCTCAAGTATTGGCTAAAGGTGTATACGTGGTTTCCAATGGTTTAATGTCAGAACATTGGGAGAAAACTAAACATTTGCGTATCCGTTTCACTCAGGAATTTTTACCGATGCTGCAAATGGGGATTAAAGAAGATGAGCTTGAGTATGCCGCATGGGATATTCTGGAGGATGAGCGCAAAGTTATCCCTGATTTATTGCCTAGAACTGGTATAAGCCCAGAAATGGAAGAACTTCTCTCTTCTACTTTTATTCAAAGCCCTATATACGGCACACGTTGTTCTAATTTTTTAACCATGAAAAATCAACAATGGACGTGGTTGGAAAAGACACAGTGGGGCGATTTAAAAGATCAAATTATGCATTTGAATATTGATTTAAAACAACAAAGCTGACCGAAGTCAGCTTTGTTTTATTTTGCTTATCTTATTTTTTAACAACAGACGGTGCAATTGGATCAGCAGTGATATAGCCTACACTAGCGCTAAAACCATCGCTATAGTTACTGTCGATATAACTTTGTAATTGGCCTTTCACCCCTGCATGAATGCTGCCCCAGTCACCCGGATGCTGGAAATTACTCATGATATAGGTCCAGCCATTGACCGAATCTACAGCATGTAAGCCAGTGGATTCCGCACCTGCTGGTGTGGATAAAAGACGGACCAACTCTTTGCTGTCGACATTATATGCCCACAAGAAGTTATTAACGTGGTTACCACTGTCCTCACCAATAAACAGAGTACGTAAGGTTTCAGAATATTTAAGATTATCAGGGCTGGCGATTTTTTCTGGATCTGCAGTATTACCCAGACTGTCTGCGCTAATATCAACACCAGATAACATGAGGTGCGAGTATAAAGGAACCCACTCACTATTAATCAGTGAACCATCCGTTGCAGGATAGGCTGTACCTAATTTATGCTCAAGAATACCACCCGCCGTGATTTTTTTGGAAAAGCTGACATTGTTGGAAGCTACCCAGCCAGAACCATTGGTAATCATGGAATCCTGAATATTGGCTAATGCTGAATATGCCACTTTGTCCTTGATATTAATAGTGGTTCCTTCCATTTTGGTAAAGGCCATACTGCCGCCTTTTAGGGCTGCATAGCGATGTGTTTCCAAAAAGGCAGCCGCTTTTTCCATACCTGGTTTAACTTTTACCCAAAGTTTTTTCTTGGCTAAGGTAATTTCCGTGTAACTGGCATCGTTTGGATTAACCGTTAAGCTTTCCATAATCTCGGTTGGTTGAATATTCTGCACATTTACCAGATTTTCAATTTCTTGACTTGTGGCATGACCAAGGTTGATCCATTGAATACGAGCCGTGCTAGATTCAGTTAAGACATCTAGATATTTTGCAACATAGAGAGTTCCAGCAGATAAGTCTTTTTCTTTATCTGCGACAAACATAAAGAAACCGCCATTGGTATAGTCATCGCCCATAATTACAGTACGATTGTCTGGCATAACATGTACGAGCTCGTGTGAGATACGACCCATACAAAAATGTTTTTTAATTGTGCCTGTCCCATCCAGATTAACGGTCACTTCTGGTAAATGCCCATAGTTATAGGCTTTGGCTTTGCTTGCATCCCCAAAGAAGTTTTTGCCTATGCCAGTTACTGCTGAACCGCCAATACCTTGTTCAAATGCATCAGGTTCATATTCTTCACTGGAGAGGTGAGTGTTCCATGGTGATAAACTCGCGCCACAAGTAATCCATAAACCATGAACTGGGGCTGTATCTACATTAAAATATTTTTTGAGTTCAAGATGACCGGTTTTTTGGTCTTGATCCAGTGTCAAAATGGCAATAGGTGATGGAAGTTCACCATATTCACTTGCTCCAGCCTGATTTTTTGAGGTGTATTCAAATTGCACCACATGGAATACAGGATTGCTAACCCCATCAACTTTGGCATTTTCTAAATGAATAAGTGAAGAACCATCTGGACAGTCAGAAAAGAACTGGCGCTCTTTACCGGCAACGGAGTTATCCATAATAGGATCGCCATTTACATTGAAATAACCGCCTGCCACAATTGTTCCGCCTTTGAGGTTAGGAACTTGTTCACCTGTTTTAAAGAAGTTTTTATACGCCAGTTGGTATTCGGTACTGGTTGAATTGTCCCAGTCAATTTTAAGTTTTGATTGAACTGACGTCGTTGCCATTTCTGCTGGATTCGCCAACGAAGGTGCAGACATCGCGGTAAATTTTGCATTTTTAAGATTGCTAGCTTCAACTGGTGGCGTCACGACAACACTGTCATTGTCGCTATCATTACATCCTGCCAACGTTGCTGCTGTTGCCATTGCCCCTAATGGTAAAAAAGGAATGCCGCCAAACCACTTTAGTAAATCACGACGGGTAGGTTGAGTGCTTGCCGATGTCATAATAAATCCATAACGTTTGTGGGTATATTTGTGGCACTGATTTTAGGCAATTTTGATGACATTTTTTTTACGGTTTAAAGTCAGTTTAAAGACAATATTATTTTTAAAAATCAAATAACTAATGTGAGAAAATACAAACCTGAATATATGAATATTCAAGCTTTAAAGGGGGGCTTGATGAAGCGTTGTTTTAGGATGCAGAGCGTCGTTCGAGGAATTTTCCAAAAAATAAACCCATCTCAAATAACAACCACATTGGCACCGCGAGCATGACCATTGAAATAGCATCTGGTGGTGTAATAAACATCGAGATAAAGAAACAACCGACAATAATAAAACGTCGTTTTTCGGCTAGACTCTGGGTACTGACCACACCAATTAAAATCAGAAGCAAAGTTACAATTGGAATTTCAAAGGTAAAACCAAAGACTAAGAACAGTTTAAGACAAAACTCAAGATAGCTATTAATATCAGTCATTGGTGCTACAGTTTCTGGAGATACACTAATGAAAAAATGCAAAATCGCGGGCAGGGTAATAAAGTAGGCAAAAGCGATGCCAGCAAAAAATAAAATAATACTGCCAACCAACAAAGGCAACGCCAAATAACGTTCTCTAGCATATAACGCTGGCTTAACAAATGACCATAATTGAAACAAAATAAAAGGCATAGCCAGTACAATTGCCACGAACAAATTGAGTTTAAATGGTGCCATAAATGTTGCAGTTACATCGGTTGCAATCATGGAGGATGAGGCGGGCAATTGCATGCGTAATGGTTCAGATAACCATTGATATGTATAGTTGCGAAAAGGCAATAAACAAAAAAATAAAAAAAGAGTCACCCCAACGATTTTAAACAAATGTTTACGTAACACCACCAGATGGTTCATCAGGGGCATCTGCTCCAGTGTTTCATCTGTACTTAATAGGTTTGAGGGAAGCTGGTTCATACGGCAATCTTCAGTTTAATAGGAGTTGTCTGTTGCAAAGTCATCTGAGGGCTATCGCCCGTATGTTCTTGCAGCCGCCATGTTTGAAAAGGAATATAAACTGCAGTGGAAATAAATGAATACACTCGAACAATATTTTGTTTTTCCTTATGATTTTGAGAAATATGTTCTAATTCGGAAAGTTTTCTCTTTTCTATTTCTTCCAGTTGAGATTGTACTTTGCGTTCGAGTGCTTCAATTCGATCAAGTTCATCCTGCATTTCTTTGCGAAATTCAGAAATTTTGAGTTCGCGGTCAATTTCATTTTGAATATTGCTGATATGACGCTTAATTCTGGCATACCAACGTCCCGCAAAACGTGCAGCTTCAGGCAGTTTATCAGGCCCTAAAACCAATATTGCGATGACGGCAAAACACAGAATTTCTGTCATTCCAACATTCAGCATGACTTGGGTTCCTTAACCTTTTACAGATGATGCAGGTTCAGCGGTTTTAACATCGGCATCAATGGTTTTTGGTTGATTAAGTGCAGCGGTTTCCTCTTCTTCACGAATGGATTTTTTAAAATCCTTAACAGCACCGCCCACGTCTTTACCCAGATTTTTTAGTTTTGATGTACCGAACAAAAGCACCACTACAATCAAGAAAATCACTACGTGCCAAATTGATAAGCCTGCCATTTCCCATATCCTCCAAAAGTTTGTGGATATTTCAACAGCCCGCAATGACAGGGAAGTGACAAAAATATTTCATTTTTAAGACAATTCAATTTTTTGGATAGAAAAATGCTACTATTCAATTCGATTGTTGAAACTGTATTTCAGAGTTTTCTGTGAATCTTATTCTCCCATTCATTGCGTTCATTGCTGGATTATTACTGGCTCAATCGAAATATTCCGAACGCCTGAAACCACTACTTGCAACCTTACTTGCTCGTGTTTTTATTCCGATTGTAATTATTTACAATATGGTGTTTTATCAGGCTGGTAGTTTAAGCTTGATGCTCTTTAGTTTCGTCTCCGCAGTTTTGCTCTATACGCTATTTATGCAACTCTTTAAGGATCGTTTAGGGGCATTATGTTTTAGCTACGTCAATATGGCATGGCTAGGCTTTCCATTCGCGATTGCTTTATTTGGACCTCAGATTAGCTCTGCTATGGTTGCCTTATATATTGGTGGTTCTATTTTTGGCAATATTTGGGCCGTGACCGCCGTCTCCTCAGCGCCTCAGTCTAAGTTAGTCATCCTGAAAAAAGTGATGCAATCTCCACCTTTTGTGGCTCTGGTTTTAGCAGGATTTGCTCGTCTGATGGGTGCACAAAATATTCAAAATACAGTCTGGTTTGATCACATTTATAGTGCCAGTAAGATCGGAATGACCTTTGCAGGAATGTGTGTTTTGGGCATGTGGTTACGTCACACCAAAGTGAATGTGAATGATTTAAAATGCAGTAGTGGCATTTTAGGTTTGAAAATTATTTGTGGTCTTGTGCTGTGTAGTATTGCCTATCTTTATTTGCCTATTCCACATATTCAGCAATATATTGGGGTGATGTTTTTGTTGTTCTGTTTACCACCTGCGGCAAATATTGTGGCACTGGAAACCCACTATCAGGGAACTGGAGTTTCAGCAAGATATATTGCGTCGGGTACAATTGTGAGTTGTGTCGTGATTGCGATTTACGGCGTGTTATTGCATTTGTTTAAGTAGTTTGGTTTCAACGGAGCATTTAAATAAGGGTTCTTAAGGGGCGATAAAAACTATGGACTTGATCATAATTAGTATATTGTGATTAGAGTTTATAATTGTTAAAAGATATGAAAATGGCTCAATTCCCTGATGATGAAACAGGTGATGCATTAAGACAATTTCAGGAAAATGGTTTTGATTTGTCACATATAATAAGAATAGATTTTTTTGTTGCGGTACCATCTGAAGAAGCCGGCGAGAAAGTAGCTAATAAGGCGCAACAGCTAGGTTATGAAGTTAGTGTTGAAAAAGATAGAGTCACAGGGGAGTGGACTTGCTATTGTGAAAAAAAGATGATTCCTACTTATGAAGAGCTTATCAAATCAGAAAATGAGCTTGATAAAATAGGGAAGCAATATGGCGGGTATAGTGATGGTTTTGGGTCATGTGGGAGTATCTGAGGTAAAGTTTTAATTTTAAAATAAAGATTAAGTTGATATTTTTTATAAGTGGAACTTGTTTTGAGTAAGAAAGAGAGAGGCTTTACTCTCTTTGAACAAATGTAATAAAGTCATATTTGGATAGTCTTTTATATATACAAATATAACTTTATCAGAGAGAGTTATCTTTGTAGCAAACTCTCACGAAAGCGTTGCATCGCCTGTCCTCGATGGCTAATCTTATTCTTTTCTTCTTTGCTCATTTCAGCACTACTGATGCCAAGTTCAGGTAGCCAGAATAAAGGATCATAACCAAAACCATGTTCGCCGCGCGCTACTTCTAAAATTTCGCCGTGCCAAAAGCCCTGAAAGATTTGCGGAAGCGGATCTTCTGAATGTTCGACCAGCGCTAGTACGCAGACAAACATGCCTTCAATGGCTTGTCCTGAGCGACGGAAAGGTTTCAAATCATCAAGTAATTTTTCATTATTGGCGGCGTCATTGCCGTGATCACCTGCATAACGTGCTGAATAAATTCCGGGTGCACCATCTAATATCGGAATACAAATTCCGGAATCATCCGCAATCGCAGGTTTTCCTGAAATTTTAGAAGCATGTCGCGCTTTAATGATGGCATTTTCAACGAAGCTCAGCCCATCTTCAATTGCATCTGAAATATTGAGTTGGCCTTGGGGAATGACATCAACTGGAAGTTTTAACTCTGCAAAGAGTCTTTCAAATTCGGTAATTTTACCTTTGTTGTTACTGGCTAAAACTAATGTACCTTGAGAGAGCCAATGTGGAGCAGACATAATCAAAACCTGAATTAAAAAAGAAAATTAAAAAAGAAAAAGCACCCGAAGGTGCTTTAAAATTTAAAAAAGTTACTGCGCTTGAATCCATTTATCCGCACGGTCAACTGCCTGACGAATCTGGTCTTGGGTTAAGTTGGCAGCCAAAGCCGTTTTCTTGCTTTGTGACATATTGATCACCTTGTTGTCCAGCATACCGTCACGAGTGGATAACTCATACCATTGGTACGCGCCCTGATAATTTTTCTTTTGTTCTTCCATCATCGCAAGGTTGTAGCTAGCACGGTTATCACCATTACTTGCTGCTTTCTCGAAATATTTACGTGCCATGGCTTCATTTTTAGAAACGCCTACACCATCTGCATACATACGGCCAACATTTAACTGAGCAGGAGAAAGCCCCTGATCTGCGGCTGCTTTAAACCATGCAAAAGCTTGTTTTTCGTCTTTGGCAACATCTTTACCATATTGGTAATGCGAACCTAAATAAAATTGTGCACCAGCCTGTCCAGCTTTAGCAGCTTTCATCAGATCATTCACACCCATGGTTGAAAAGTGTGCAGCCTGTGCTGCAATAGACTGTGGCTGGGCAACGTAATCAGCATGTGCGTGAATACTCAAAAGTCCAACTACTAGTGTGCTGAATAATGTTTTTTTCATAGAGCGCTCACTCGATATATTGCGACTTCACCAAACAAATTAGGGACATGCTTACTTAAAAAGCTCCCTTGCTGATTCCCATTGACGGCAAGTCGATTAATTATCCGAATCTGATTTTCTGCACATAGTGCTTCAAAATCTCGGAAAGTACATAAATGAATATTGGGCGTGTTATACCACATATAAGGTAATGCATCTGAAACAGGCATCATTCCTTTCAAAGCCAAAAACGAGCGCGTCTTCCAATGCGCAAAGTTTGGAAAAGTAATGATGGCTTGTTTGCCCACTCGCACCATATCACGTAATAAAACATCTGGTGCATCTACAGCTTGCAAAGCTTGTGCCATAACAACATTATCAAAAGATTGATTTGCGAAACGGCTCAAGCCAAGATTCAAGTCTTGCTGAATAATATTTAACCCGCGACTGACAGCAATTGCAATCTTTTCTTGATCAATTTCTAGTCCATAAGCACGAATTTGGTGTTTTTTACTCATATGAGCCAATAATTCGCCATCTCCACACCCTAAATCCAGCACACTCGAGCCTGGTTTAATCCATTTTTCCGCAAGTTGTTGGTCTATACGCATTAGATCGCCTCCACTTGTGGGGTAGATTTTAAAAGCACTTCACCCCCTAAAAAAGCCCGTAGCGTTTTGACATAAAGTGGAATGGGAAATAAAAACGAATCATGACCCTGTTCAGCATCAATATCCAGATAAGTTACAGGTTTATGATTGGTAATGAGTGCATCGACGATTTCCTGAGAGCGTTCTGGGGCAAAGCGCCAGTCCGTAGTAAATGAAACCACTAAAAAGCGACACTGCGTTTGTGCCATGGCTTTAGTCAAGGATTGCTCGTACTCACGTGATGGATCGAAATAATCCAGAGCTTTGGTCATAATCAAATACGTATTGGCATCAAAGTTTCGACTAAATTGCTCACCTTGATAGCGCAAATAGCTTTCCACCTGAAATTCAACATCAAAGCCATACATAAATTTGCCTGATTTTAAGTCACGGCCAAATTTCTGTTTCATTGCCTCTTCAGATAGATAGGTAATATGACCGACCATACGTGCCAAAATCAGCCCACGTTTTGGATAGCTATCATTTTCAAGATAACGTCCATGATAAAAATCAGGATCAGATAGAATCGACTGTCGCGCGACTTCGTTAAAGGCAATATTCTGTGCAGACAGTTTTGGTGCACTCGCAATAATCACACAATTTTTTAAACGATCAGGATAATCCACAGACCATTGCAATGCCTGCATTCCACCCAAAGACCCTCCAATAATGGCATACCAAATATCAACTCCTAACCGGTCTGATAACATGGTTTGAGTTTTAACCCAGTCACGCACCGTGACCAATGGGAAATCAGGGCCATAAGGACGATTTTCATTTTCAGGATTTGGAGAAGTGGGGCCAGTAGAACCATTACATCCGCCAATATTATTCAAGGCCACCACAAAAAAATCATTAGTATCAATGGCTTTACCTGGTCCAATACAAGCATCCCACCAACCGGCTTTTTTATCATCTTCATGATGATAACCTGCCGCATGATGATGTCCAGAAAGGGCATGACAAATTAGAATTGCGTTGGATTTATCTGCGTTCAACGTACCATAAGTTTCAACCATCAGCTCGAAACGCGGTAGACTGCGGCCACATTCTAAATGCAGAGGTTGTTCAAATTGAAACTTTTGTGGAGTGACCAAACCCACGGAGTCAGATGGAAAAGACACGGGAGCAATTCGCCTTCTATCTTTAAATCAATAATAAAGAAAGGATACCATAGGTATCCTTTCAAAAAGAGTGTTTTACTTAGTTTATACAGCAGCAGCAGCCACTTGTTCAGTGCTTAATACGCCTTGTTCAATTAAGCGGTTGGTCGAGGCCAAAATCGCTTCAATCGATGAAGTAACGGTATTGTCATGTACGCCAGCACCAAAGGCACTTTTACCTGTACCTTTAACCTGAATTTCGATCAGGGTTAAGGCTTTGGCATTGGCACCCGAGCTAATGCTACGCTCTTCGTAATTTAAAACGTCAATTGGCAATTGAAGCGCATTTAGAAAGGCTGAAATAGGACCATTACCTTCACCGCGTAATTGTTGAATTTCACCATCAATTTCCACGTCTAATTCAATAATTTGTGTGCCATTAATATCAGAAAGACGATAGTTTTTCGCGGTATAATGCCGTTCTTTGGCATTGACATAGGTATCTTGGAACAAGTTCCAGATGTCCGTTGCACTAATTTCTGTGCCATTACTATCTGTATGCTGTTGCACAATTTGCGAAAATTCAATCTGTAAACGACGCGGCAATACGACGTTATAGTTGGCTTCTAACAAGTAGGCAATTCCGCCTTTACCCGACTGACTATTGACACGAATCACCGCATCATAGTCACGCCCCAAGTCTTTGGGATCGATCGGTAAATAAGGCATGTCCCAGATTTCTTCATTTTTCTGGAATTCAAAACCTTTTTTGATTGCATCTTGATGTGAACCAGAGAATGCGGTGAACACCAAGTCGCCGGCATATGGATGGCGCGGATGTACAGGTAAACCCGTACATTCTTCAATCGTAGCAATTACTTCATTAATATTGGAGAAATCCAATTCAGGCGCAACGCCCTGAGTGTACATATTCAAGGCAATTGCCGCGACATCAACATTACCCGTACGTTCGCCATTGCCAAAGACGCAACCTTCAACACGATCCGCACCCGCCATAATCGCGAGTTCAGAAGCTGCAATACCACAACCACGATCATTATGACAATGAACCGAAATAATCACGCCATCACGGCGAGCAATATTGCGGTGCATCCATTCGATCTGGTCAGCATAGACGTTCGGCGTTGAAACTTCGACTGTTGCCGGTAAATTTAAGATCACTTTATTTTCAGGAGATGCTTCCCAAATTTCAGTGACCGCATCACAGACATCTCTGGCAACTTCTAATTCTGTTGCAGAAAAACATTCTGGGCTGTATTGGAAAATCCAGTCTGTTTCAGGATATTGTGCTGCAATTTCCTTGATTTTTTTAGCGGCATTGACTGCTAATGATTTTGCACCGTCCACACCGACATTTAAAACTTTTTTACGGAAAGTGGGTGAGTTCGCGTTGTAAATATGCACAATTGCACGTTTTGCACCGACTAAAGATTCAAAAGTGCGTTCAATCAAATGATCACGTGCTTGTACCAAGACTTCAATATATACATCGTCTGGAATGTGATTTTCTTCAATCAATTTACGGGTAAAGTCAAAGTCCACTTGTGATGCAGATGGAAAACCAATTTCAATGTGTTTAAAACCAATTTTGACCAACATCTGGAACATTTTAAACTTTTGATCGATGTCCATTGGTTCAAAAATCGCTTGATTACCGTCACGTAAGTCGGTACTCATCCAAATCGGTGCTTTGGTAATTTCGTTATTTGGCCATTGGCGGTCAGGTAAATCGACACGCTGGTACATACGACGGTATTTTTTGCTTGGGTCTGCCAACATCATGAGATAACTCCTTGTCGTAGCGCGCTTGCTCAATATTTTTAGGCAGCTTACTACTTTATATATGGTGTCTAAATAAGATGATTTAAAGAAAAGAGCTTAAAAATTTCGAGGCCAGTTTAGAGGCAAAAAGAGAGTATGCGCGCTTGGCGCAGCATCAGGAGCATGGTCAAATCAGTTGTAGACTTGGAAAAAGCAAAAATGTATTTCATTTCCATATACCATTCAATAAGCGGAGTGGTTTCACCTGAGTAAAGGATTTTACGACTCGTTTGAGTGTAGGTGAAAAACATCGCATATGCAAAATCATAGTGTAGATTTTAATTTGAATTAATGGAAAATATTTCCCTGTTTTTTGCGTAATATGCAATTTATAAGGAAATATTTTTCATTAAATGTTTTTATTTTGGTGGTATTTTTTGTTTATGGAGTTAAAAGTGATGATTTGTTTTAAAGCTCCGACCACATTCGCATCAGGTTATGATAAATATTGGTTAACTTCATTACTTCTGGATAGCGATCTCCATGTTGCATGCGTAAGTTGCGAACGGATTCATCTAAAGTAAATAGCAAATGTCGTTTATTATCATCGCGAATTAAACTTTGTACCCAAAAAAAAGAAGCAAAACGTGTACCACGCGTAATACTACTAACTTCATGCAAACTTGTGGCAGGATAAAGTACGACATCGCCTGCAGGAAGTTTAACCTCGTGGTAGCCGTAAGTATCTTCAATAACCAGTTCACCACCTTCATATTCTTCGGGTTCACTTAAAAATAACGTGCAGGATAGGTCGGTACGAATTTGTTCGGTGGTGCCACGAATCAGTCGAATAGAATTGTCGACATGGAAACCAAAACTTTCATGCTCATCATAACGATTAAATAAGGGTGGAATGACCTGGTGGGGAAGGGCAGCTGTCTGAAATATGGGATTATTCCAAATGGCCTTAATCACGAGATCACTTAAATGGTGGGTCAAGGGATCTTGTTCAGATAATTGCTGATTATGTTTGACAGATGCAGACAAAGTTCCAGCTGTGACTTTTCCTCCAACCCAATGGGCTGACTCCATCAATGTTCTAAATTCTGCAACCTGTTCTTTGCTAAGTACATTGGGAATATGATGAATCATGTCGAATACCTTTGCCAAGAAAACGTCAGTTGTAAAAATAGCCTCAAAGATGAGGCTATTTTATATGAGTTTTAAATAAAGCCATAAATAAACGATGGTTTTAATATTTAAAATTAATTGCTAATACTGCATTACGACCATCACCTTCGTATGCATAGTGTGCTGCATGCGCGCTAGTGAAATAGCGTTTATCCGAAATGTTATTAACATTTAACTGTAAATTCACATTAGGATTAATTTCATATTTAGCCATGGCATTATAAATGGTGTAAGCAGGCATATATTTTTCGGCAGTAGTACTCGAGTTTACATAGACATTGTCTTTGTATTGAGCACCTGCTCCTAGAGTCAACTGTGGTAAGACTTTATAAGTTGACCATAATGTTGCACTGTTTTTTGCCACATAAGGAATTGGGCCACCCGCTGGAATTGCTGTTCCACGTGAATAGCCGCCATCAGTTAACTCGCTGTCTAAATAACTATAACCTGCCGAAATTTCCCATTTATTGGTGATATGACCATTAATACCCAGTTCAAAACCATCAACTTTGCTTTCACCTACATTTGAGTAAAAACCTGCGGCATCCTGAATACGAGTATTTTCTTTCTCTGTACGGAAAACAGCAGCCGTTAAATTGGCACGTTTATTTAGGATATCCCATTTAGTACCCACTTCATAAGTACGTGCTTTTTCAGGTTTCAAATCATTAATGGTGATGGCAACTGCTGATTCACTGCTGTCCCCTTGTCCAACACCAACGGGGTTCGCAGAAGTCGCATAACTTGCGTAGATGCTGCCATTTTCAGTTGGTTTAAAGATTAGACCCGCCTGATAACTAAAGAAATCGCTATCACTTTCAATACTTGTTCCAGCAGGAGTTGTGCCTGATACTTTATTATATTTAGCTTCAGTATCAAATTTATCCCAACGTAAACCAAGATTCATTAACCATTGCGGACTAAATTCAATACTATCAAGTGCATATAGGCCAACAGTGCGGCTTCGAGTCGTGGTGACCGCAGTATCAGCATTTCGTGTGCCAATAATCGCTGGATTATCTGGATTGGTCACACTGGTACACCAATAAGTCACAGCACTACATTGCGCATCTGCATTGGTTGCAGTTTTGCTATAAGTGTATGACCCCATATCGGTGTCCTGCAAACTCCATTCAACGCCCGTATTAAACGAGTGTTTAATTGATCCAGTATTGAATTTTCCAGTTAAAGCAAGTTGATCTGAGTAGGCGTCAGTATCAGAAATACGGCTTAAGGCATGACCGCGATAGATATAACCATTTAAAACATTATTTAGGCCATTTGTGCCTGTTTTGGAGTCATTCGAGTTGGTATAGACATAATCTGTTTTTGATTTTGTGTAATTCATAACATTAGATAATGTCAGATTATCATTAAAATCATGTTCTAGTTTAAAAGTACCAATCTGGTTTTCGCGTTTATCAAAGTCGCGATTTTTCCAGCCATAGTAAATTCCCTGTTTCGCTTGGTACGGTTTTCCACCTGTAGATAAAAATGGAATACCAGCATCAGGTTCATCATAACTTTGTAAATAATAATAGCTCAGTGACCCGCGAGTTGCGGTACCTAAGCCCCATGCAATACTTGGCGCAATACCAACGCGATTGTATTCGGCACCATTACTTTGACCTGGCTTATCATTTTGATGTCCCATCACGACAACACGGCCAGCAACCCCATTACCAAAGTCTTTGTTGGCATCAAGTTGTATATGGCGATAATCATCAGTTCCTGCTGCAACAGTTCCTTGATAAACATCACCCTGATGAGCTTGTTTAGTAATCAGGTTGATGCTACCGCCAACGCCGCCGCCGCCAGATAAGGTCGAGCTTGAGCCTTTAGTGACTTCTACTTGCTCAATCGCAAACATATCTCGATTTTGTAAAGTCGCATTGCGTACGCCATCTACATAAATTGAAGACTGAGAGCTATAACCACGAATATAAGGAGTGTCACCAAATGGTGTTCCACCTTCACCGGCTGCAAACGTAATTCCTGGTACGTTTTGTAAGGCTTGTGTCAAAGAGTTGGAACCAGTGTCTTGTAACAGTTTTTGCGAAACAACGGCAACAGATTTTGGTGTATCTAAAAGAGGAGCAACATATTTTTTATTAGCCGAGTTATCTACTTTCAGGCTGTCTGTACTTGCTTCAGCATGAATAGTAGGTAAATGGGAAACGTCATCTTGTGCGATTGCTGAAACAGCAATAACGGATAAAGAAGAAGCGATTGCGGATGAGACAATCTTCTTGCGCGTTTTGATAAAAGCCATAGTTACAGATATCAATAATAAAAAGTATGTGAATAATAATGATTATTATTTTTATAAATAGTTTTTGTTGATTGAATTTCTTGTTAAAAAAAGGAGATATTATGGATTTTAAGAAACATTATTTTACAATTTTAGAATTAAGTTTTTGAAAAATATGTAAAATTTTTGAAGTGTAAGAAAATGGGCTGAGATAAAAAAATTTTTATTAAGTTTTTTTTAAGTTTTATATTTTCTCTAATGTGGAATTTTTTTCTATTAAAATCTAGCTTTTTCATCATCCGTTTTGTATATCGGCAAAGTTGTCATATAATATGGCACTTTTAAAAATTGTTACTCTAACTAATTATCGAGGAAGCCATGCAAGTAACGACTGAAGCGGTTTCGGGCGTTGCCCGTCGTTTAAATGTTTCTGTACCGACGAGCCGTATTAATGAGCAATTTGAAGCTCGTTTAAAACGCACTGCCAAAACTGTGAAGATCAACGGCTTCCGTCCGGGTAAAGTGCCTATGTCACGTGTACGTTCTGACTTCGGTCCTGGTATTTATCAGGAAGTGGTGAATGACGTTATTCGTGATACTGTTTTTGAAGCGATTCAACAAGAAAAAATCAATGCTGTAGGCATGCCAAATATTGACAAAGTGGAACACAAAGATGACGCTTTGGTCTATGAAGCGACTGTCGAAATATATCCAGAAGTTGAGGTAAAAGCGTTTAACGATCTTGAAGTTGAACGTAAATCTACTGAAATCAACGACAAAGACGTCGATCAAATGATCGAAAACTTGCAAAAACAACGTCAAACTTGGGCAGTAACCAAAGGTATGGCGAAAAAAGACATGCAAGTGACGTTCGACTTTGAAGGTTCAATTGACGGTGAAAAGTTTGAAGGTGGTTCTTCTGAAGACTTTAAACTGGTACTTGGTTCAGGTCGTATGATTCCAGGTTTTGAAGATGGCATCATTGGCATGAAAGCAGGTGAAGAGAAAGTAATAGATGTAACTTTCCCTGAAGACTACCAAGCTGAAAATCTTGCAGGTAAACAAGCTCAATTCAAAATTACTGTGAAGCAAGTTGAAAAAGCGAAACTTCCTGAAATTGATGCTGAATTCCTTAAAATCTTTGGTTTGACTGAAGAAGAAGGCGTTGAGAAGTTAAAAGCCGATGTTCGTAAGAATATGGAGCGTGAAGTTCGTAATGGTTTACGTAACCAAGTTAAACAAGCAGCATTTGATGCCCTTGTTGCTGCAAATGAAATCGAAGTCCCTGCTGCAATGGTAGCTCAGGAAATTGATCGTCAGCGCGAACAAATGGTTCAACAATTCACTCAACAATTTGGTGGTGCTGGTGCACAATCATTTGACAAGAGTATGCTTCCAGATGAACTATTTAAAGAACAAGCTGAACGCTCTGTAAAACTAGGCGTACTTGTAAGTAAAGTTCTTGCTGATGCTAAACTTGAAGTAGATCAAACTCGTGTAGACGCATATATCGAAGATATGGCCTCTTCTTATGAAGATCCAACTGAAGTTATTGAATACTTCAAAAATGACCAGCAACAACGTGCTCAAATCGAAGCAGTTGTATTAGAAGATCAAGTGGTTGATCACATTCTTGCTAATGCAAAAGTGACTGATACAGGCGTAACTTACGAAGAGCTGTTGAAAGAACAACAAGCGCGTCAAGCTCGTTAATCTTTAAATAGATTGAGAAAAGGCGCGAAAGCGCCTTTTTTTATGAATCTATTCTTTTTCAGATATTCCGACAAAAATGCGTGTTTTATACAGAAATAAAACGATATTTTGAAAGGAATGCTTTTGCAATTTCAGTCATTATCCCTCATATTGTGGGAATGAGTTAAGTTACAAAAATTTAGGAATAAATAATCGTATGTATGTTCCAACAATTGAAAATGCTTTAGTTCCTGTTGTCGTTGAACAGTCTTCACGTGGTGAGCGTTCTTTTGATATTTTTTCACGACTGTTGCGCGAACGTGTAATTTTCCTGACAGGTGAAGTTGAAGACAACATGGCGAACTTAATTGTAGCCCAGATGTTGTTTTTGGAAGCAGAGAACCCAGATAAAGATATACACCTTTATATTAATTCACCTGGCGGTTCAGTAACAGCAGGTATGGCAATTTACGATACCATGCAGTTTATCAAGCCAGATGTTGTGACTTACTGTATGGGACAGGCCGCGTCTATGGGTGCCTTTTTGCTGAATGCAGGGGCGAAGGGTAAGCGCTATTGCCTTGAAAATGCACGTGTTATGATTCATCAGCCTCTGGGTGGTTTCCGTGGTCAGGCATCTGATATTGAGATTCATGCACGAGAAATTTTATTTATCAAAGAGCGTCTGAATCGTTTAATGGCAGAGCATAGTGGTCAAGACTATGAAACTGTGGCACGTGATACCGATCGTGATAACTTCATGACGGCACAAGCGGCGAAAGAATATGGTTTAGTGGATCAAGTTTTATCTAAACGTCCCTAAAAGTTAAGATTTTAAGTTGGAGTAATTATGTCCGAACATCCTCAAGGACAAAAGCATTGTTCATTTTGCGGTAAAACGCAGTCTGAAGTCGGGAAACTGATTGCAGGTGAGGACGCATATATCTGTAATGAATGTGTGGACGTGTGTTTAGATCTTGTTCAGACCAGCCAGCAAGTGGAGGCAGGTGATTGGGCAAGTCGAGAACTACCAAAACCGCAAGAAATTCGTAAAGCTCTGGATCAATATGTGATTGGTCAGGATATTGCGAAAAAAACGTTATCTGTGGCGGTTTATAACCATTACAAACGCCTGAAAGTGGGGCAGTCTGGACATAAGACTAATCAAGATATTGAAATTGCTAAAAGTAATATCTTGCTAATTGGGCCAACTGGTTCAGGTAAAACCTTACTTGCACAGACATTGGCCCGATTACTGGATGTTCCGTTTGCTATGGCAGATGCAACCACCCTAACTGAAGCGGGTTATGTGGGTGAAGATGTTGAAAACATTGTGCAAAAATTGCTGCAAAAAGCGGATTACGATGTAGAAAAAGCGCAGAAAGGCATTATCTATATCGATGAAATCGACAAGATTACCCGTAAGTCTGAAAACCCCTCTATTACCCGCGATGTATCAGGGGAAGGGGTACAACAGGCATTACTGAAAATGATCGAAGGTACAGTGGCTTCGATTCCACCGCAAGGTGGGCGCAAGCATCCACAACAAGAATTTATTCAGATTGATACCTCTAATATTCTGTTTATTTGTGGTGGTGCATTTGCTGGTTTAGAAAAAATTGTACAGCAACGCCAGGAAAAAGGCGGAATCGGTTTTAATGCAGAAGTCAAAAATAAAGACCAAAGCAAAAAACTAGCAGAATTGTTCCGTCAGGTTGAGCCAACTGATCTGGTGAAATTTGGTTTAATTCCAGAGTTTATTGGTCGTTTGCCTGTGATTGCAACACTTGAGGAGTTGGATGAAGCGGCCCTCATGCAGATTTTGACTGAACCTAAAAATGCATTGACTCGTCAGTATCAATATCTCTTTAACATGGAAGATGTTGATCTGGTGTTTGAAGATGCAGCATTGCGTGCAGTTGCGAAAAAAGCACTAGAACGCAATACGGGTGCTCGTGGCTTGCGTTCAATTTTGGAAAATGTTTTGCTTGAAACTATGTATGACCTGCCAAGTCGTGATGATGTGGGTACAGTGATTATCAATGAAGCGGTGATTACACAAGGGGCGCAGCCAATTTATCAAAAGGAGCGCTTACCGCCACAAAATCATGATGTGGTTGATCATGTTGATTTAAAAGTGGTGGATTCTAAGTCGGCATAAATTCAGTATTCTGACATTTATCTGAAAAAGCATGATCTGCTCAGGCATTTCATGCTTTTTTATTTGCAAATATGAAGCGAGGTGTTAATCTTGAGGCGAAATACGCATAGTTTTGCGCCATAGAAAATAAATGAAATAAAACGCCTTGAGGGATATCATGCGTTATTTATTATTATCACTGTGTTGTGTCGGGGTGTTAACAGGTTGCCATAGTGCATCTCATTTAAAAACTGAGCCTGAAGCTTTAACATCGACCTTGCCAAAAGTAGATACCAACAAAGAACCGGGCATATTAGATCAATA
This sequence comes from Acinetobacter sp. S54, assembly GCF_016624945.1. Taxonomy (GTDB): domain Bacteria; phylum Pseudomonadota; class Gammaproteobacteria; order Pseudomonadales; family Moraxellaceae; genus Acinetobacter. The sequence goes on from NZ_JACVUI010000001.1 coordinate 537,721, forward strand.
TCATGTGGGTGGATTTTCAGTTGGTGGGTGGGTTAACCAAAAATTGGGACAATACTTTCAGCCGATTCAACCACAAAATCCGCAAGCTGCCGTCGTGTATTTGTATCGTCCAGACTCACGCTGGAATCAACAGGAAATTGCTGCTGCTAATATCTTTATTAATGGTAAGCGGATTCCGAGTCTATTAAATAATCATTACTATTGGCTCGAGCTGCCTGCGGGTACTTATCGTGTTTCAACCAGTCGTCCTTTGACTGTATTTCATTTTCAAGAGCCTAAATATATCGATATGACGGTGGATGCGGGGCAGACCTATTACTTGAAATATGATGAAGAAAATCCTGCCCGTAAAGAGCGTTCAGGTCCTTTTCTGATGATGCAGGAGAAAATAGGACGAAATGAAATTGCATTTACCCGGTTGAAATCTTCTAGCTATAACTTTGTAGCACAGGACACTTCAGGCAAAATCCGCCATAAGCCCCAAGAGCTAAAACCAGCTAAATATGATGAAAAATCAGATGTATTGTTGGTGAAACCCTTTAAGATCTGGAATCCAATGACGTGGTAAACCTGTTCGGCTGAAGAAATTATTTATCTGCAGCCGAACTTTATCTGAGAAGCTACTCAAAACCGAGTGGTAAATTATGGTTGATCTAGATTTTTATTCTTTTCTGCAATAAGTGGAGCAATTATTGCCATCATGTTTTCCTGAAAATTTTCTCGTGTTTTAGCATCATTAAACATCTCTTGGCCTAGTTGCATCATATAAGTAGAAAGTTCACCCATCATTTTGGCATTTTTTCGGGTAATGGATTGGCCTTCTGGAGTCTTAAGGAATTTAATACTTGCTTGCAGTTCTTCTTCGCTATAAGTTTTCAAGTAAATATCTTGAATCACCTGTTGGGTTTTAGGATTTGCAATAATTTGATTACTTGATTCTTTTAAAAGCTGACTCAATTGGGTTGCGGCTTGTTTTTCTTTACTATTGAGGCTTTGCGAACCCGTCGTATTGAGAATAATTTGCTCTGCCTGTTTGTCATAATAAGGTCCTAACTCAGTTAGCGATTGACGTAATAAATATTCAATCTGGCTGACCTGCATGAGTTCCTTGACCGTACTTAGTTTTGCAGGAGAAGCAAATAGGCCTGTACTGATACAGGTGAGACATAAACTGATCGAAAGGCGTTTAATAAGTTGTTGAACAGCCATAAGAATGCCTTTGGTGTAAATTATAAATTAATTTGAAAATAAACAATAGAAGTGGATTTAGTTTAATCTATATGTTGGTTTTTTTATTATTATTTTGTAGTTCTTTTTAAATCCTGATCAAAAAATCTAAAATATTTGATTAAAAGATTGCTCCCTAAAATGAAAAAGCGACCATTCAGGTCGCTTTTTTGCTCTTATAGTTTTAGGCAATCGCCTCTGGAGCATTACGCCATAAGCTTTCTAGGTCGTAAAACTTACGTGCAGTAGGTAACATCACATGAACAACTACGAAGCCTAGATCGATCAGGATCCATTCGGCATCACGTTCACCTTCAATACCAATCGGACGAAACCCAGCTTTACGTGCTTCGTCGGCAACGTTATCAGCAAGGGCTTTGACATGGCGCGTTGAAGTGCCGCTGGCAATAATAATCGCATCAGCAACATTACTAATGCTGCTAACATCAAGTTCTAAAATATCTTTTGCTTTTACATCGGTAAGTGCGTCATGTACAACTTTTAGACAAGTCTCTACATTATGCGGCGTTGAATTCATTGCGAGATCGTGAGAATTAGAAGCGCTGGGCGATGGTTCTAAATTCATAAAGGGTATATTTTCCTGACAATTACTCATGATCTAATATAGCGAAGTTCTGACTAAATTTCAAACCTTCGCTGTAACACATTATGTATTCACATCATCGGAAAAGTATTTTTTTTTCCACTCAAATGATTGGGTAGAGCTTTGCTGAGGTTTATATTCCGCTGCAATATACCCCGTATAGTGACTTTGCTGGAGCCAATGAAAAATTTGTGCAAAGTTTATTTGGGCGGTATCTGGTTCATGGCGACCCGGGCAGTCTGCAAACTGGATATGTCCAATTTGATCAATATTTTCTTTTAAACCTTCAAGTACGTCTTCGCCCATCATTGCCATATGGTAAAAGTCATATTGCATTTTCAAAGCAGGATGATGAACTGCTTCAAGCATTTCTTGAGCCTGAGCAATATTTTGAACTAAAAAACGAGGCATATCGGTGCCATTAATCATTTCAAATACAGGTTCAATTCCGTGTTCAGTCATGAGGTGACACGCCAATTTTAAATTGCTGGCCAATGTGTTTAAACACGGCAATAAGTCTGCATCTAAAGGTTGTTTGCCTGCTAAAATGTTAATTCGAGGTACATCAAGTGCACTCGCATATTGGATGGCTTGTTCAAGGGCCTGATGGAACTCAATTTCTTTTCCAGGAACACCTGCCAGACCATTACCACCCTGCATAAGGTCGCCAGTCGGGACATTAATGAGACAAAGAGTCAGATGATGCTGTTCGAGTTGTTCACGAATCTGGTGAATACCCAACTCATAAGGAAACTGAATTTCCACATGTGCAAAGCCATACTGACGTGCCAGTGCAAAACGTTCAATTAAAGGAACTTCAGTAAAAATAAGGGAAAGATTCACTGCTAACTGACTCATGATCTTCGTCCTTTAAGATTTATTTTCTATCTGTTTGATCATAGTCGCTAAATCTTGCTCGGCAAAGCCTTTTTGTTGGTGTGCTTGTAACTGATGAAGGGCTTTTGCTGCAACTGGAATATCCAAATCAAAACACTTTGCTAACTTAACAGCATTGTTTAAATCTTTAGATAGGGTTTGCACTTTCCATTGCACGGGTTCAAAAGTATGAGTCGCCATTCGGGGAGCTAATATCTGAAAAGGTTTTGAGTCTGCAAAACCTCCGGCCAATGCAGGAGCGAGTAAAGTGGTATCTACACCAGCACGATCAGCTAACGCCATAGCTTCTGCGATTAAGGTGCTATTTGCAGCCACAATCAATTGATTGCAAATTTTGGTGGCTTGTCCTGTCCCATTTTCGCCCATACGGGTAACACGCTGCGAGAGGACTTGATAAATTGGTGCGATTTTTTCAATAACTTGTGTATCACCGCCTGCAAAAATCACCAGTGTTCCTTGTTCGGCGCCCACCGTTCCCCCAGAAACAGGTGAATCGATCCAGTTGCCTTGCAGTAGTTTGATTTGATTAGATAGGTCTTGTGTGGTTTCGACAGATAAACTAGAAAAATCAACCATAATCTGCTGGGGTTTTAAATAAGGTTTAATTTGCTCGAACACCTGACTCACTGCATGATCATCGGCTAGACAAATCAAGATGACAGGATAGTCGCCAATATCTTTAAGCTGTAATGACTTAGCACCCATTGCAAGTAACGGTTCACACGCCGTTTGAGTACGGTTCCAGACAGCAACGTTAAACCCTGCTTGAACTAAACGGCTTACCATACGGCTTCCCATTAAACCCATACCCAAAAATGCAATCGGAGTCGTGACATCAAAACTCATATTGGCTTCCTTTGCTATGTTCGTGTCAATCTATTTGTACTGGCGTGGTAAAAATTCAGTTTCAGGATATTTGTCTTTTTTACGTGCCAGACGACTATTTTTACCAAGAATGAGTTTTAACTGCCATAGTTTTTCTAAGCGTAATGCCTGTGTTGGTTTATGCTCCATGGCATCTAGAACTCGTTTTGCCGCTGTCAGTGCATCAGGAGAACGTTGTATTAGTTCTAAGGCTAACTGATTTGCTCGTTCGATTGGGTTCTCGGAAAGATGGGTGACCAAACCGATTTCTTTGGCGTAGTTTGCATCAAAAATACGTGCTGTCAGTGTCAGTTCTTTAGCAAGATCGACCCCAACTACGCCTTTAATCGTACGGGTTAAACCCATATCAGGTACAAGTCCCCAGCGGCTTTCCATAATGGACATCTTCGTTTCTGGCTGTGCGATACGAATATCTGCGGCTAGAGCTAATTGCATCCCTGCACCGAAACAGTAGCCTTCAATTGCAGCAATGACAGGAACAGGCAAGCTTTGCCAGACCAGAAATGCTTTTTGAAATAGACTTTGTCCAGGTTTTATTAATTCCCATGCTGCGTACAGACTGTTTTTAGGTGCATTTAAGTCAGCGAGATCAATACCAGCACTAAATACTTGTGCTTCCCCTGTTAAAATAACGCAACGTACACGACGGTCTTTTTCAATTTTTTTTGCAGTTTGCACCAATTCGCGTAGTAAGGCAAAGCTCATGGCATTACGTTTTTCTGGGCGGTTTAGACGGACTGTAACGATACCATTTTGGTTGCTGACATTGAGAAGTGACATTTGTATTCCTTTGATTTTTATTGATGAGCGCAGCATAACATGAGCCAATCATGGAAAAATGACAGCCCAGTCACGTGAGAATATCCTTGTGTTAAGAAGGTGTATTCAGTATTTGCTGGGCTGCACTTTCGACTTCACGAATACTAAGTTGAAGTTCTTCAAAACGATTTATAACTTCCTGAATAAAAGCCTCATCGGCGCGACGGCGTTCTTTCCTGAGCATAGAGACGAATTGTTCAAAATCACCCGTCACATGTTGCAATTTAGGAGTGCCCACATATCGAGTAGCACCATATAACCGATGTAGCACATGTTCGAGTTGTGGGAAGTCTTCAAGTTCAATAAGTTGTTGCATTTCATTGAGTTCATTATCGAAGCTATCCACCAACATTCTAAGTAAATCCTGTGCCAGATCCTCCTTATTGGCTGCTAGCTGTAAACTTTGTTGCCAATCCAGAATTGTGGGATCAAGTGCATCCATTAAAATAATGTTTTCAGGTTTGGTATTACTGGTAAAATTATTCTTGGTCCATTCATTCAGAATTTGAATAATCTGTTCTATTTGAATTGGTTTGGTGACGTAATCATCCATCCCTACTTTTAATAATTTCTGTTTTTCATCGGACAAAGCATGCGCAGTTAAAGCAATGATGGGGAGACGCATTTTCCCGTCTAATGTGGATTCTAGTGACCGAATGGCGCGCGTGGTATCAATTCCTGACATAACAGGCATTTGAATATCCATAAATACAATATCAAAGGGTTTTTCATCGCGTTCCAAACGGTTTTCAATAATATTGAGTGCTTCCTGACCACTGAGTGCCTTGGTGGTTTTAACATTAAGTTCACCTAGCAAGGCTTCAAGTACAATTAAGTTGGGTAAATGGTCATCCACGGCTAAAACATGCAAGCCCTGACCATTAAACTGCTCATGCTGAGGCTCAAATATAGGCTGATTACTTAGAAGCTGAATCAGAGCAGCACGGCTTAGAGGTTGGTACAGCGGTCTAGCACGATATTCATGCAGCATGTTGGGTTCAAGTGCCATTTGATAGCCATATACCGCCAGATTTCCTGTATAACGGCTACGAATTTCTTTGAGTAAGGCCTCAGTATCTCCGCTGTGGTCGACGATTAGCCAGGTATTCTCTGCAAATTTAAGACTATTTAGACGACTGAATAAGTCCAGAATCGATTGTGCTTCAGTATGTTGGACCTGATAGTTTTCAAGATAGTGACGTAAAATATTCGCGGTCGCGGGGTGGGCGAGAAAAGACACGACATGTAGATGTTTAAATTGAGGATGCGTAATTTGATGATCTTCATCCACCTGAAATGAGGCGGTAAACCAAAAGGTTGACCCTTTTTCAGTTGGTGCACGTTCTTGATTGTCTTCAAACCCAATCTGTCCATGCATCAGATGGACAAGCTGTTTAGAAATTGCTAGTCCCAACCCCGTGCCACCAAATTGACGAGTCACTGACGCATCGCCTTGAGAGAAAGATTCAAATAGTTTCTTACGATCCGTTCCGCTTAAACCGATACCACTGTCCTGAACGCTAAAATGAATGAGGCATTGCCCAATATCATCGTGCTCCAACCGTACGCGGACAATAATTTCGCCGTCAGGTGTAAACTTAATGGCATTGGAAATCAGATTAGTGAGAATTTGTTTAAAACGTAATACGTCGCCAATGACATGCGGTGGAATTTGATCATCGAAATAAAATGCCATATCGATATGCTTCTGCGAGGCCAATGGCGACAACATATCCATCACATCAAAAATCGCTTCTTCCAGATCAAATGAAGCCGTTTCTAATTCTAGTTTGCCGGCATCAATTTTAGAAAAGTCCAGCACATCATTAATCAAAGCCAATAAATGTGCAGATGATTTACGGATGGTCTGTAAGTAAAGACTTTGTTCATTACTCAGGTTTTGCTGTCTTAGCATCAAATGAATAAAGCCATCGATACTGTTTAGTGGAGTTCGCAATTCATGACTAATATTGGCAAGGAAAACAGATTTGGCCTGATTGGCTGAAATCGCTTGGTCACGTGCTTGACGATAGGTAATATTTTGGACTTCAAGTGTATCTAGTGTGCGTCTTAAATCGTCTTCTGTTTGCTCGGTATGTTCTTTGAGCTCAAGAAAGCTAAAATGCAAACGCTTAACCATATTGGCAATATCACGCTGTAACAGACGCAATTCGCCTGTACTGTTGATAATCATGTGTTGATCAAGGGTATCCGCGTTTAAACGTTGCAGTTGCATCCGAATTTCATACATCGGAGCAATCCAGCGTCGTGAGTAAAAATTTAGACACAACAATAACAATAGCAAGGTGATCAGGCCAGTAATCACCAGAACTGTAAACACCCGATAACGTGCCAATTGTAGGGGTTGATTATCCATTTCAACCACGAGCCATGTAGGTGTATTGTGACTACTTTGCAAATGGAGGCCATAAATACTATTGTGATTGTGTGAGATGGGGCCAAAAAATACTGAATCTGGAATGCTTGGCCAAAAGCGGGTATCACGATAACCAATACTTAAATAGACCTGACCCTGATTATCTAGAATGGCGGCACGTTGTAAATTGCGTTCGGTAAACATGCTTTGCATAATCGACTGTGCATGATCGTATTGATCGGGGCGCAGTTCGACCACTTTTAATAAATTTTCAGAAGTATGCTGATAGCGTGTCAGCAATGCTGTGGCTGCATGTCGTTGTTGTGACTTGGCGGCCATATTGGTTTCATTGAGTACCAACACCGTGCCGACGCTTGTTAAGACCATGATCGGAACAAAGATCAATGCAATCAACTGACCATAGGCGTGATTGAGGTGTAAGCGTTTGGTGAGTTTTTTATTAAAATTTGACATAGCCCGATCAGATCTATCTCGTTGAACGGCATATTAACACGCTTTGTAACAAACTGATGAGGCTTTAAGCATTTTCAAGAAAAAGCCTGTGAAATGGGTGCAGGGAAGGTCATTTTTTCATACAATAGCCGCACCTCGATTTGGGTGTAGATCATGAGTAGTACTGAACCTAATTTTTTTGCCGATGAATTTTTACTGGATCACTATGTAGGTAAAACGCCTATGGTTCGTTTACAGCGTCTAACCAAAAATAGTCGAACGACAGTATTGGCAAAACTAGAAGGCAATAATCCCGCAGGTTCTGTCAAAGACCGTCCCGCTTATAACATGATTATGCAGGCAGAAAAACGGGGGCAGATTAAACCGGGTGATACCTTAATTGAAGCCACTAGTGGCAATACAGGCATTGCATTAGCAATGGTGGCAGCCATGCGCGGCTATAAAATGAAATTGATTATGCCTGCAAACTCAAGTCAGGAGCGTAAAGATGCCATGTATGCTTACGGCGCTGAACTGATTGAGTCCGAAAACATGGAAGAGGCGCGCGATCTTGCTTTGCAAATGGAAAAAGACGGTCAAGGTTTAGTCCTGAATCAGTTTGGGAATCCTGATAATGTCGAAGCACATTATTTAACGACTGGGCCAGAAATTTGGCAACAAACAGGTGGAAAAATTACCCATTTTGTCAGTTCAATGGGCACGACGGGTACTATTATGGGCGTATCCAAATACTTAAAAGAGCAAAACCCAGAGATTCAAATCGTAGGCTTACAGCCGTCTGAAGGTTCCAGTATTGCAGGGATTCGTCGCTGGCCGAAGGAATATTTACCTACTATTTTTGATGCTTCACGTGTTGACCGGATTATTGATATTCCTCAGATTGAAGCAGAAAAAACCATGCGCCGTCTGGCACGTGAGGAAGGTATCAGCGCAGGAACATCTTCAGGTGGTGCAGTTTGGGCATCTTTAAAAATTGCCGAAGAACAACCTGATGCAGTGATTGTCTGCATTATCTGTGACCGCGGTGACCGTTATTTATCAACAGGTCTATTTTCTGTGCAAGATCCTGACTAAACATTTTAGAGAATATTATGCGCTTTCCAACGCTGGTTTTTGATATCGAAACCTTGACTGATTTAAAGGCGGGGGCGCATTTGTATCATCTGGACTTGCCGGATGAAGATTTGGAACAAGCACTTACCAAAATCCGCCGTCAGGAATCGGGCATGGATTTTCAGCGGTTGCCTTTGCATGAAATTGTTTGTATCTCAGGTTTATGGATTGATGAGCACGGTTTAAGATTATTCTCTTTTAGTCAGGAACAGTATTCTGAAGCTGAAATCTTAGTCAGGTTTTTATCAATTTTTGATAAGCGTCATCCAACCCTAGTCAGTTGGAATGGTTCACAGTTCGATTTGCCTGTAATTTTATTTCGCGCTATGTATCACGGTTTATCCGCACCAAGTTTATTTGATCAGGGTGAGTTAGATACGCAAAAGCGTTATAATAACTACCAGAACCGTTACCATCATCGGCACATTGATGTCATGGATGTCATGGCAATGTTCAACGGGCGAAATTTTCAAAAGCTGGATGATATCGCTTGCTTGTTCGGGTTCCCAGGAAAGCGAGGAGAATCTGGTTATCAGATTCCGACCTATGTACAAAATGAAAAATGGTTAAAACTCACCAGTTATTGTGAAGGGGATGTGCTGAATACGTGGCTGATTTATTTACGCTGGTTATTGCTTAAAGGCCAATTACAGCCTCAGGAGCACGAGCAGTGGATTCAGTCGACAATTCATTACTTACAGCAAAACCCTTCACATACTGAGTTTTTACAGGTTTGGCAACAGACCAGTCAACACACTCCATTCACTCAACATTATTTTTCACCAAAATTTCACGATACATCACACGATTAGGTTCTCTCTTGAAACACGCCGCCAAACCTTTTGTTCAGCCCCCTGTTTATACTTTTCAGGTGGAATCCCTATCGCATGAGGGGCGTGGTATTGCACATTTTGGAACTGCTGCTGAACATCCTCAGGTCAAAACTGGCAAGAAAGTCTTCATTCGTTATGCCTTACCGGGTGAAACAGTCCGAGCTAAAATTACCCATGAGACCAAGCGACTGGAAGAAGGGGAGCTGGTTGAGTTACTGAGTGAACCTTCTTCATTACGTGTCCCACCGATTTGCCCGCATTATGGCCGTTGTGGGGGATGTAGCATGCAACATATGCATCCTGACGAACAAATTCAGTTAAAACAGACTGTATTGAAGTCGCATTTGCAACATTTTGCTGGTTTAGATGCGACTGAGTGGCTGCTACCTTTACGTTCAACACGACAGGATTATCGGCATCGTGCCCGTATAGGGGTGCGTTATCTGCCTGCAAAAAAACAGTTGATAATGGGTTTTCGTGAACATCAGAGTAATCGTTTAACCCCTATTACGACTTGTCCAATCCTTGAAATGCAGCTAGCAGATGCCTTACCTGAATTAAAGCAATTACTCCAAAGTCTAAAAGGCAAAGCCAATATCGGTCATATAGAATTGGCCAAGGGCGACACTGATATTGCATTGTTGGTTCGTCATATTGAGCCTTTGGTAGGTAAGGATAAGGGTTTACTACTTGATTTTGTTAAACAGAAAGGCTGGCAGCTTTATTTGCAGCCAAAAAGTTTTGCGGGAAGTTTAGAACGAATTGATCCTCCACAAGCTGAGATGCGTCTGCATTATAGTTTGCCTAAATTTGATTTAAATTTTGCGTTTTCGCCACTTGATTTTACGCAAGTTAACCCAAGTGTAAACCAGCAGATGGTACAATTGGCATGTGAATTGCTACAACTAAAACAGGGTGAGCAGGTGCTCGATTTATTCTGTGGCTTGGGCAACTTTACCTTGCCGCTGGCGCGTTGTGTAGGAGCAACGGGTCGTGTCGTGGGCGTAGAGGGTAGTGAGGAAATGGTTCAGCGCGGAACAGAGAATGCGAGACGTAATCATATTTCGCATGTCGAGTTCTATTCACAAGATTTAACAAAAGATTTTTCGCATCATTCTTGGGCAAACCTCGGATTTGATGCATTATTGATAGACCCTCCACGTGCGGGTGCATATGAAGTTATGCAATATATCCCGAACTTTGGAGCAAAAAGAATCGTTTATGTATCATGTAATCCAGCAACACTGGCAAGGGATGCAAGTGTATTGGCAGAGCATGGTTATCAATTAAAAAAAGCAGGGGTGATGGACATGTTTACACATACGGGACATGTCGAATCGATTGCTTTATTTGAAAAAATTAAAGAGATAAACGATTAAAAATGAGTATCACCATAGGAGAATGGTATGGTCACAGTACGTGAACAGTTACCTGAACGGCTTACAGAGCTGTCAGAGGAAACGACTGGAGAACATGCCGAAGAAGCACAACGTGAATTAGCTACATGGCTAGATCGCGTTCGTGAAATTTTAGACGGTGCAGAGCTGAAAAAGCTTGAAAATATTGCCTATCTTATTTTACAAAAAGAGCTGGCTTTAAATGTTAATCATTCTTCCAATACCTTCTCAACGGGGATTGGAATGGCGGATATTCTGGCACATTTACATGTCGATGAAGATACCTTATGTGCAGCTATGCTATATCGTTGTGTCCGTGAAAATGTCATTACACTGGAAGAAATCCAGAAGAAATTTGGAGATCAAGTTTATAATCTCGTCAAAGGCACTTTGGCGATGGGTAAACTGTCTGAACTAATTGAGAAGAACAAACGACTCGAAGATCACTTTAATAATAATCAGCGCGAACATTTAAGTGGCATTTATAAAATGCTGATTTCAGTAACAGAAGATGTTCGAGTTGTGCTGATTAAACTTGCCGAACGTACTTTGGCATTACGAGAGCTTGCGACGTCATCGCGGGAGCGTCAGGAACGTGTCGCGCGCGAGATTCTGACTATTTATTCTCCTTTGGCGCATCGTCTTGGAATTGCCCAGCTTAAATGGGAACTTGAAGATTTAGCTTTCCGTTATTTGGCTCCAGATCGTTATAAAGAAATTGCTTCTTTGCTGAATGAGAAACGACTTGAGCGTGAGCAATATATTCAATTTGTGATTGATCAACTCAAGACTGAGTTAAGTGAACATGGCATTGAGTCGGAAATTACAGGTCGGGTAAAACATATTTATTCAATTTATCGAAAAATGAAGAGTAAAAATCTGAGTTTCGATCAATTGTATGATATTCGTGCTTTACGTGTTTTAGTTAAAACTATTCCTGAATGTTATCATTCCTTAGGCATTGTTCATCAAATCTGGCGACATATTCCTCATCAGTTTGATGATTATATTACCAATCCTAAAGCCAATGGTTATCGGTCTTTGCATACCGCCGTGATTGCTGAAAATAAATCACTGGAAGTACAAATTCGTACTTATGAGATGCATCAAGAGGCAGAGCTTGGCGTTTGTTCGCACTTTAACTACAAAGAGGGTTCTAAAACAACAGACCACTCTTTCAATCATCGTCTACATTCTCTAAGAGCAGTTCTTGAACATTATCAAGAGCGTAATGAAAGTAATGTCCATAAAAATGAAGATGAATCAGAGAATTTAGAAGATCTTCAGAACTTTGAAGATTTTGAAAAAATTTATGTTTTTAGCCGTGATGGTGATATTAAAGAATTACCACGTGGTTCTACCGTGCTGGACTTTGCTTATCATGTGCATACCGAAGTCGGGAACAAATGCTATGCAGCACGTGTCAATCAACGTTATGTGCCCCTTACTTATGCATTAAAAACGGGTGAGCAAGTTGAAATTTTAACCAAAAAAGATCGTGAGCCGAATCGTGACTGGTTGGTGAACTCTCTGGGTTATATCAAAACTGCTCGTGCTCGCGATAAGTTACGCCATTGGTTTAGACAACAGGATCGTAGTAAAAATCTGGAAGTTGGCCGTGAAATTCTAAATAAAGAATTGTCACGTCTGGCGATTCACCCAAAAAGTATTGATCTCAATGATTATTCATCACATTTTAATCTGAAAACAGGTGATGACATATTGGTTGCATTGGTCAGCGGTGATATCAGTCTGCATGCGCTAATTAATCAGGTTAATCGTCAAATGCATCTGGATAATGACGAACCTGAACTGGTACTTAAACCGACCTTGAATCCTCGCGCCAGTCATACTCTGTCTGCACATGGTATTTTGATTGATGGTTTGGATAATGTTGAATTGCATATCGCTCAGTGCTGTCAGCCTGTACATGGTGAGTCGATTGGAGGCTATATTACGCTGAATCGCGGGGTAAGTATTCATAAGATTGGTTGCCCAGATTATCAACGTATGATCAAAAATGAACCAGAGCGAGCTGTTGAAGCCGATTGGGAAATGCAACCTACACGTGGTCAGAGTGTTCAGATCGTGATTGATGCTTATGATCGTCGTGGTCTGCTTAAAGATCTGACACAAGTGATTTTTTCAGATCAGATTAACATTCGTCAGGTTAATACCATTTCAGAAGCTGATGGCATCGCCAATATGAAATTGTTGATTGAAGTCAAAGGGTTGGCTCAATTGTCACGGTTATTGGCGCGTTTGGAACAACAACCAGGAATTATCAGTGCGCGCCGCTTGGTACAAGGGAATTAAATTTAGGGCGGATTGAAACTATTAAAAACAAAGAAGCCCATCTCAAATAGATGGGCTTCTTTATGACTGTAGAAAAGATGCTGTAATTTGGTTCAGCATCTAAGCCTAGTGATTATTCAGAAACAGGATTGCGTTTTTTTACATTACGCATTAATGTTTCCAGACATTCACGGTGGTGGCTTAAACGATGTTCAAGCAACTGAAAATCGACTTTGAGCTTATGATCAATCTGATGAATCTTTTCTGCCATCGCTGCTTTTTTGGCGTGTAATTCCTGTTCCTTGAGTTTGGCCCAGTCATTCAAGGTATGAGTAAATGCTTCATATTCTTGAGCAATACGCTGTTTCATTTGGGCAAGATCGGTATTAACATCATGACCATAAATGGCTAAGTCCTGCTCCGCATATTTGAAACGCATTGCCAATTCAGCCTTTTGAATATTAAAGCTTGGAATACGGCGTAGATTTTTTGCTAAGCCCAGTTTTGAACATGACCAGATTAGCCATTTGGTTGGATCATATTGCCACCATTTCACGCCATTACGATAATCGTACTGGAAGATGTGATGATAGTTATGATAGCCCTCACCCCAAGTAGCAATTGCCAGCCAGAAATTATCCCGTGCCGTGTTTTCGTCAGTATAAGGACGTTTGCCCCACATATGACAGAGTGAGTTAATGAAGAATGTCACGTGATGGCTTAAAATTAAGCGAACTAATCCACCCAGTAACATTACGCCCCAAATATCACCCACAGCCCAGCCTACAGCGCCTAGAATTACAACATGAACAGCAATGACCAGCGCAATGTAATATTTATGCTGGAACATGACCAATTTGTCATTGAGCAAATCGGGTGCATTTTTAAAATCAGGTTCCGCTGCCGGATAGTCGCGTAACATCCAGCCCAGATGTGCGTACCAAAAGCCTTTTTTGATGGAGTAGGGATCTTTTTCGATATCATCGACATGACGATGATGGGTACGGTGTCCTGACGCCCAGAAAAGGATACTATTTTGAACCGCAAAGGTTCCCATAATCATCAGGATAATTTTTAAAGGTAATGTTGCCTCATAAGCACGATGTGCCCATAGGCGATGATAACCAGCGGTAATACCTAGACTGCTCATACCTAATAGCACAAACATGCTAATCCATGATGCTAAACTAAAATCATGGTGATAAGCATAAAGTGGGATCGCAATGATCGCGACAATAGGTAAAAAAACTAAAGCAAAAATTGCAATCCAGTTGATTGGGGCTTGAGTTGCGGGAGTATTCATCTCCATCAGCGCTCCTGGAAACCTTTGTATAAAAGGTTAAGAATAATACAATCTGGCCCTGAAACTATAACGAACATGACGGGCTACGAATTCAACATATTAACATGAGCGAACACATGTTCACTAGCAATATTGTACAAGTGTATTGATCAAAACAGTAACAGAATTCAACAATGTATTTATTGATTTTATCGCAAGATCCATCATGTTTATGAAAGATAAACGATGCAATAAATAGGGTAGGCATTTTGTGAGAAAATCTTTACAGCATTTACTGTTTTTAAGTCTGCTTTTGAGTTTAGCAGCATGTCAAAGTGCAACAGCACCCGTACAAAAAACGAACGCTAAACAGGCGGTCAATATGCAATCTCCTAAACAAGCTTTGCCACAGCCTATGCGTAAAAGCAATGATGGCATACAGGATGTGGTTTGGCAGATTACGACAGTTCAGCAGAAACGTGCTAAATTTTTTAATCAAATGCCTTTTTTAACTCTCAATTCGGCCATACAAACTGTGCAAGGAAATACAGGATGTAACGCTATTTTTGGTCATTATACTTACAACCTCAGCTTACAGCAGTTAGATTTGGATGTACGAGCGGGGCATCAAAGTTGTGATGGTGCGCTGGCACAGGAAGCTGAATTGATTGATGCTTTGCAACGAGTCAAACGGTTTAGACTACAAGGCAATGCGATGGTATTTCTGGATCAAAGTGGGCAGATTTTATTGCAAGCACAAAAAAAGTAAAATAATCAGTCTGTATCGAGGGTTATGTTTGAGTTGCTTTGACTAGGTTAAAGCTGCTCCAACATTAATGTCGGATAATCGGTAATTAAGCCTTGTACGCCTTCATCTCTTAGTTGTTTGGCACGTTCTACATGATTTACCGTCCATACACTAATATTTAATTTTGCCTGATGCGAAAGTTGAAGCATGTCTGGGGTTGCTAATTGATCCATCCAGCCAATATGACAGCATCCTAGTTGTTGCGCTATTTCAATCGTCTTCGCTTTTATATCTTCTTCAATCAATAATCCACGTTTGAAGACACTTTTTTGCTGTTGTAGGGAATGTAAAATTTTTGTATCAAAACTGGTGATGGTGACTTGTGTCTCAAGACCGTTTAGGTGCTCAGCTAAGGCATGAGTCAGTTTGTCTGCATCTGCCTGATCATTTACTGCTTTTACTTCTAGTTCGATATGATTAAAGTCATTTAAAAGGTTTAAAACCTGTGCAAGCGTGGGAGTATATTCAGCTTGGGTCCAGTTTTGCCAGTTTTCACGATGATCATAGTGTTGTAGGTCAAGGTTTTCTTCATACACAGAGCCAGAAGTACCAGTAGTACGTAAAAAATTATCATCATGGATCACCACAAGCTGACCGTTATGTCGTTGACGGATATCAAACTCGACAGCACGAACGCCTAAATCCCTTAAGTATTGAAAACCTCCAAGTGTATTTTCAGGTGCTTCGCCACGTGCGCCACGATGACCAATGATTTGCATAGTTGAACCTACCTGCAAGATTGAGTTTTGATCTTAAGCCTTAAATCGTATCATTAATATTACGTTGCCAAAGTACTTCCGAACCACCACTTTCGTATTGTAAGGTGCGAGAGGCTACAAATAGCCAATCCGATAAGCGATTCAGTAATTGTAATGACGTCGCTTGGATATTTTGGTCGCGCTGTTGGACAGTAATCAAACTGCGTTCTGCGCGACGACAAACAGCCCGGGCTTGATGTGCATAACTACACGCCAGACTACCGGATGGTAAGATAAACTCTTTAAGCATTGGAAGTTGTTCATTCATCTGGTCAATACTTTTTTCCAGATATTCGATGCTGGCATCTTCTAATAGCGTATAGTTGGGAATGCAAACTTCACCGCCTAAATCAAATAGCCAATGTTGAATAAGACTTAAATGTTTTTCCCACTTTGCTTTTTCAGTGCATTTAGAGTCTGCAATTTGCGCCCGCAGTACACCTAAAATAGCATTGAGTTCATCAACATCGCCTAATGCTGCAATGCGTAAATCATCTTTAGAAACGCGAGAACCGTCACCTAAGCCTGTAGTGCCTGCATCGCCAGTGCGGGTATAAATTTTACTTAAACGGTGTCCCATAATATTTCCTTATCTTGGCCTTTAAAAAAGGATAATGTCGGTCAAGAACATTATCCTTAAAACTACATAATTTGAAATATCTTTATAAACTTTTGTTTAGTAAGATAAGGTTACACCTGCTGATGCAAGACGACCACCATTGATGTAGTAACTACCGCTACCATAGGCTGTGCGATAGTTTGTATCTCCAATATTTTGAATATTGGCGAATACTTGAACATTCTGGTTAATGTTGTAATGACCGTGCATATCAATGCGTAAGTGACCTGGAACTTTTACATCATCATAGGCGCTATTGTCATAAGAACCATTTGCCATCAAAGTCGTCGAGAAACCATAATGTTCATCTTGCCAGCCAGTAGTTAGACTAACATTCTGACGTGGACGACGGCTCAAGTCTTCATGAGTGTTATCATCTTTGGCGCGAACATAGTTATAACCTAGATTTGCATAAAGATGTTCGCCTTGCCATTTGATATAGGCTTCACCACCTTCCATTTTAGCTTTGTCTACGTTCTCCATTTGACTTCCACTATAGTTAATTAAATCATCGACTTGAGTGGTATAGAGTGATAGGCCTGTAGAAATATTGTAGGCTAGTTTTTGGTCAACCCCAATTTCATAAGAAATACTTTCCTCTGGTTTTAACTCAGGATTACCGCCGTAGGCATACATGTCATTTAAAGTCGGTGCTTTAAAGGCTGAACCAATATTTGCATACACGCTAGTAAGCGGAAATAGTTGATAGCGAATCGCACCTTGAGCAACTGTGTGGGTTCCAAATTTTTCATTATCTTCAACCCGTAAACCCACTTGGGTATTTAAACCAGCTTGATTATATTGGTGTTGGATATAATACCCTGTTGAATCAATATCTTCGCTATATGGTGTCCCATAAGAGAGCACATCACCATCAATATTGCGATGGGTTACTCCTAATAGGATATTTTGATGGGCGGTAAAGTCCCATTTCCCATAAAGTTCTGCTTCTTGAGTTTTACTATGAACAAAGTCATAACTGTTGAGATAGTTAGGATCTTTTTGGTTAATATCATCCTTAAACTGAGATAAACGTGCATTTAACTCGATATTCTCGAGCAATTTTACTTTACCTTTTAAATTAATGACTTCATTTTTAAAATCTTGATTGACCAAGCTGCCATAGTTGTCATAAGCACTGTTACCTTCATTTTGGCTATAATCAACAGAAGCAGCATAGTTCTCTTTGTCTACACCAATTTTGGTACTAAAACCTTTTTGGTCATAAGAAGCATCCGCTGCATTGGCGCTGTCTTTAACAGGCGTTCCGTCAGTTTCAAGACGTTGACCGCGTACTTGCGTATAAAAACCATTTTCTGCTAAATCTGCCCCGATGACAGATTTATAAGTTTTATTTTCACCTATTTCTGCGGTTACAAATCCTGCATTTTTTTCTGGAGTTTTTGAAATAAGCTGAACAACACCTGAGATTGCATCAGAACCATAGAGTACAGAAGCAGGTCCTTTTAAGACTTCAATTTGCTTAATATCTGTCGTATCGATAAAAGGCAAAGATGCCGTTCCCGAAGTAGCAGAGTTTAAGCGAACTCCATCTCGTAAAATAAGAGTTTGGTTTGAATTCCCGCCACGTAAAAAAATTGATGCAGTTTGTCCATAACCGCCACTTTGCACCATATTAATGGCAGCTTCGCTCATCAATAGATCTGGTAAAGATGCAATCGGAGATTGTTCGAGTATTTGAGGTTCAATGATAGAAATACGTGCAGGTACTTCACTGACCTTCTCTTCACTTTTAGAAGCAGTTACGACAATTGGATCAAGTTTTGTGGCGTTTGTTGTTTCATCGGCAAATGCAATAGATGAAAACCCCATCGCAATAGCGATTGCACCTACTAAACGCGTAGGCTGTAAAGAAATAGACATGATTTGCTCCATACATTCACCCCTCGTGAATGATTGAGTTAGCGGATGCAACAAGCAGGTCTCCGGACTTCAATGTTATACATAAGTATTCACATATTCACCTTCCCACATAACATCATGCAGTGGTGTTAAGCTCAAATCAGCTTAAAAAATATGCTTTACATCGTTACCGTTGCGGGGGCAGTGCTGGAGTTTCACCAACTTCCCTATAGCGATTGCTTTGACTTGTTGCCATTTGGGCGAAGTATAAAGTCTGGCTGTGAATTAAACAATCTGAATACGATCTATTCATGCTAAGTTTTCACGCAACGAGTCTAAATTGCATTACAATAGTTTATTTATGATTTATAGATGGCTATAGATCAGGCAAACAAAGAGCCTTATCCCTATGCGGACGCGCGCAAAAATTTGCGGTATTACCCGTTCCCAAGATGTTTTATCGGTGGTTCAAGCTGGTGCTGATGCCATAGGCTTTGTATTTTTTCCACCTAGTCCACGTTATGTAAGTCCAGAGCAAGCCCAGCAACTTATTGAAAATATTCCACCCTATATTCAAGTGGTGGGTTTATTTGTCAATGCCAGTGCGGAGGATATTCAGGCTATACTTGATCGTGTGGCATTAGATGTCATACAACTACATGGTGATGAAACACCTGAGCAATGTCAGCACATTGCACGAGTATGCAAGCGTCGCTGGTATAAAGCTATTCAGGTCAAGCCTGATCTGGATGTCGTGGTCGAAATTCAGCGTTATCAGGCTGCAGGTGCAAGTGCAATTTTGTTGGATGCATGGCATCCTGAACTTAAGGGTGGAACGGGTCATCAATTTGATTGGTCGAAGTTTCCCCAAATGGATATTCCTCTGATTTTAGCAGGGGGATTAACCTCTGAAAATGTCGTTGAGGCAATTGAAACAACGCATGCTTATGCTGTAGATGTTAGTGGTGGTGTAGAATCTGCCAAAGGTGTAAAAGACCAACAACTTATAGAACGATTTATGCAAGGAGTCCAACGTGGATCAGCAAAACGCTAGTCAAAACGGTCACATAGTTGACTATACGCAATATCCAGATGCTCGTGGGCATTTTGGTATTCATGGCGGACGTTTTGTGTCAGAAACGCTCATGGCGGCTTTGGAAGATTTAGAAAGCCTGTATAACCGCATGAAAAATGACGAGCAATTTCTGGCAGAATTCGACCGTGATCTGGCTTTTTATGTCGGACGTCCTAGTCCGCTATATCATGCTGAGCGATGGTCTAATCACTTGGGCGGTGCACAAATCTATTTAAAACGTGAGGACTTAAATCATACAGGTTCTCATAAAGTGAACAATACTATTGGGCAGGCTTTACTGGCTAAACTGTCTGGTAAAAAACGTATTATCGCGGAAACTGGCGCAGGTCAGCATGGTGTAGCGACAGCAACAATTGCAGCACGTTTGGGTATGGAATGTGTAGTTTACATGGGCGCTGAAGATGTAAAACGTCAGGCCATGAATGTATACCGCATGCGTTTGTTAGGGGCAACCGTAGTACCAGTGCAAAGCGGTTCAAAAACTCTGAAAGATGCCATGAACGAAGCGATGCGTGACTGGGTGACCAATGTTGACAGTACCTATTATGTTATTGGAACCGTGGCTGGGCCGCATCCATATCCACAATTGGTACGTGACTTTCAGTCCATTATTGGTCGAGAAGCACGTCAGCAGATTCAGGAACAGGCTGGTCGTTTACCCGATGCTTTAGTTGCTTGTGTCGGTGGTGGTTCCAACGCAATGGGCTTATTTTATCCATTCCTGAATGACCAAAATGTCAAAATGTATGGCGTTGAAGCAGCGGGTTATGGGGTTGAAACGGGTAAACATTCAGCGCCATTGAATGCGGGTCATGTGGGTGTATTACATGGTAACCGTACTTATCTGATGAGTGATGCACAGGGTCAGATTATAGAAACTCATAGTATTTCTGCCGGTCTGGACTATCCCGGTGTTGGACCTGAACATAGTTTCTTAAAAGATATGAATCGTGTGCAATATGTGCCAATCAACGATGATGAAGCATTGCAAGGTTTTCGCGATTTGACTCAGATTGAAGGAATTATTCCTGCGTTAGAAAGTTCACATGCAATGGCCTATGTCACAAAACTTGCACCTACTCTGTCTAAAGATCAAATTATTATTGCGACAGTGTCGGGTCGTGGCGATAAAGACTTGATGACGGTTGCACGCGTAGATGGTGTTGAAATGGTTGAAATGTAATATTCACCCTATTCATTTTAAAGATTTAGGCTGCCCATCAGGTGGCCTTTTTCTTAAATAAAAGAGGATAAAAATGTCAAATTTATTTGTTGTCATGTTGGGTGGTCGTCATGTCCGAGCAAATACAGAAGTCCATGATGTGGTATTTGCCATCGGATCATCACTGGATGAAATCACTCCTCAACTAAAACAAGCATGGTTTGGTGAATTAAAAGGGCTGCATATCGATGCGTGGATGAAAGTACGAGGAATAGAATCAGGCGATGTATGTTATCAAGTTCATTTATCTCATGCCGCACCATCTACGCATGAGCAAAAGCTATATTTAATTAATCTTGGTGGCTACGATGCACGTGAATTTGGTGAATTACATCGATATGTTTTGGTCGTTGCGCCAGATTCGACCATTGCCAAACAACGTGGTAAAGCCTATATAGACAAGAAATGGCAAAAAGCACATACCGATCGGATTATTGATGTCGATGATTGTCTCGCAATTGATTGTATTCATGGGCGTTATATTCATTTAGTAGAAGGTAACTTTGCTGCAAATGAGTGGGAAAATACCTATATTACGCTGGCTTGAATCCTCTAATTTAAAAAAATGAAATCAAATTCACGATATGTTTTTCATCTATAAGTAAAAATTGTGTAAAATTTGCACGTGCATCCTGATTTAAAATGGATTGGTTAAATGGATTTAATACAAGAAAGTGGTCAACCACGTTATGGTCGTTTTAAGGAAATACCCAGTGCGATTAGTCTGAATCGTTATGTCTATCAGTCGCCTTTTGGCAAGATAGAAAAAGGCTGGCGGCGTAAACTGAAATATAAAAAATTTAAATTTTGTAGTATTCAGCATGAACATTATTCTATTGGTTTAGCGATTGCGGATATTGGTTGGGCAGGGCATGGTTTTGTCTATATCTATGACCATGTTAACCAGCAAGTACTAGAATGGAATGCTATTCAACCTTTGGCACGTAAAACCCATGTGGATGAACAGCCACAGTTTAATCAAAGCTATTTTTATAAATCACCATTTGAAATTGAAATGCAACATGCCAATGGCGTGCGCTATGTACGTGTCACGAAATACGGTGAAATTAAACTGAGTGCGCGAATTTTTTGTGCAGGAACAGAGCCTTTAAGTTTATGCTCACCCAATGGTATTAATGGTTGGACTTACACCCAAAAGAAAACCACCTTGGCGGTTGAAGGGTATTTTATCAATAAACAAAATCAACTTATGGAGTTTAATGATAAAACCTTTGCTGCTTTGGATGATACTTGTGGTTTTTTACGACCAGAGACAGCGTGGTTCTGGTTATCCTGTAATTTCTGGGATGTGCAGGGACGTCGTATCGGCATTAATTTGGCATCTGGTGTTAATGAAAGTTTTGGTAATGAAAACTGTCTATGGGTCAATGGCCGCCTTTATCCACTAGCAGATGTCTTGTTTGAACGTGTACAGGAAAATCACTGGCAGATTCGCTCTCTGGATGAAAAATTGCAGCTAAAAGTAGAAACTGGCTGGCGACGTTATGAGAATATTAATCTCAGAATGGTCGGTAGCCAGTTTAGTCAATGGCAAGCCAAGCTAACTGGACAGATTCAGTTAGAACAAGATGAAGTCATTTACCTAAATCATGAGTATGCTTTACTGGAGCAGCATTACGCCAAATGGTAAAGTTGAAAAGACCTTGCTCACAGGAGTAAGGTCTAAAATATTTAGGATTCACGAATATCTAACCATTCAATATAACCTGTGCCTTCTATGGCTTTCCCTTTGAATGTACCTTGGTATTGATAACTGCCTGCATAACCACCCGCCATGCCATATTGAAAATCCTGATTGGATCGACCTTCAATAGTGATGAGCGGGACGCCATGATTATCATTGACTGTCCATGAAAACTGCTGGGGCAATCTCATACTTAAACCATTGGGTGTGGTTAAACGATTCGGCTCAAATTCTTGTACAGTAAGGTTAAAACCCTCCTCATAGATATCGCCGTAGTCATCGAGCGAACGTAGATAAACTCGCTTTTGAATTACGCTATTCAATGAACCGAGCACTTCGACCAAAAGGACTTGTGTATTTTCATCAATGTTAATAATTTGATAG
This sequence comes from Acinetobacter sp. S54, assembly GCF_016624945.1. Lineage (GTDB taxonomy): Bacteria > Pseudomonadota > Gammaproteobacteria > Pseudomonadales > Moraxellaceae > Acinetobacter. The sequence goes on from NZ_JACVUI010000001.1 coordinate 560,379, forward strand.
GTAAAAAACTGCATGGGCAAATTAACATTTATGCCTCTAGCATATTCATACGTGCAGAGTCCCTGAACTTTAGTTTTTTTGCCTTTATAATCAAGAAAACCTTCGTATTGACATAATAAAGACCAGTGCTGATACATGCCCCCAACCAACTCAACAAAATTGGCAACTTTATCTGTAGCTTCAATTTTTAGATCAAAATTAAAATCATGACCTTCACGTTTTGCATGAAACAAGGGATATTTGCCTTCAATTAGGAGGTCATTTGCAAAGCGTAATGAGGAGCCATTACTTATGAGCTCACAATCATGTTGCACACTATAGCCATTAAAATGATCCGGTGTGCCTACAGCTGTACCGACTAAAACATTTGCTGTGTTGATGGCTGAAGTCTTAATCAAATGGGTATTTTTAAATAATTTAATTTTTGGTTGTCCTACCACAATCAGAAAATTTAAAAAATTAAATGGTGCTGATAAATTTGGAAACATCATTCCATAATGAACACAGGTATATTTGCCTCGTGGTGTGTGAACTTCAGTGTCAGGGTCGAAAGGTTGGCTGTGGTTGAGTCGCGAGTGGTCAATCAAATTCATCAACTTATGGGGAAGTTGGATTTGACCAGAAAAAGGAAAAGCCATGGCGATTAGCCCTAAGTTCTAATTTATGAAAGATGAATAAAGCATAGATTAAGTGGTTTAATTAATATCATTTAAGGAAAATGTTATGTCCTTAGAAACTAGAGTGAATCTATAGATGTTTAATATTTTGGTGTTTTTTGATGCTGATTTATAGATAAGTCAATGATATAAAATTTATTATATTATTTTATATCAATGACTTGAAGGTGATTTAGTGGCCTGCTTCCCAGAATGCCTGACCAGCTAAAATAGGATCTTTAGTTTCCTGATAGGTTTTGACCCATACATCGTATTGGTGAATAACCGGATGCTGACTTGGATGGAAGTCAGATTTATACCAGTCTAGATATTCCTTTTTCATAGCGGTTAAAATTCCCTTAGGTCCCAGAAACCACGGCAAGCCTTTACGAAATAGTTGCAAACGTTGACGGCCATCAAAACCGTCACAGCGTAACATCACATTGGCACGATACAAGGTAAAACCAAGCATTAAAGCAGTTGTGATTGCTAACGCAAATTTACGTGTGGCTTCGGGAACTTCACCGACTTGTTGCATTACATCAAAAGCCACGTCGCGATGTTCCATTTCTTCAATAGAATGCCATGCCAGTAAAGCACGAACATAAGGATGAACGTCTTTCAACGTTTCTTTTTTGCTATAAAAAGTTTCTGCCATTAGCGCAGTTAAATGTTCCGCTGCCGCAGTCATGGCGATATTGTATTGAGGAGAACGTTTGGTGAGTTCAAAGCGAAAAATCTTTTTAAGCATGGTGGTGAATTGTTCGACAGGCATGCCTTGCTCTTTCATGAGTTGGTTCATCTTGTCATGCGCAATCCCATGCTGGGCTTCCTGTTTAATAAAGTCGGCTACACGTGCTTGTAACTCAGGCTCCTGAATCTTATCCCGAAATAGACGAACACACTCGATAAAATAACGTTCGCCATCAGGAAACGTTAGACTGAGGGCATCAAAAACGCGAGTACGAAAAGGATCACCTGCAAACCAAAAGCGAGGAATTTCTTCCAGTTTAAAATCCAGTTGGGTACGCACCACAGGATCAACCTGATATTGGACATGTGCATTCATTTGTTTTAATTCTCGGTTGAAAGAATGATTTTAGTATGGCGACAGCCATCCGTTTTGTTTTGACAGTTGTTGCCATATTTTATACAAATAGCGACATCAGTCTAAAAAGGTGTATCTATGTCGGTGAAAATCATTGTGGGATATGTGCGCCTTCTACATCGCGTCTTGCAACACTATCAACTGGAATCCCTGCTAAGTGGCTCAGAACAACTGACTCAGTGGAAGCAATTTACTGAGGCTTTACATCGTGATTCTGAACAAGGTTTCGACTTAAATGTTTATGTGCAGCTACTCAAACAGCTCCAGCTGTATTTTAAACGGCCTGTTAGCCTAGTGATGGCTGAACATGCCAGCTTACAAGATGTAGGCATGATGGGTTATCTGGCATCCACCAGTTTAAATCTACAACAAGCTTTGTATCTGCTTGAGCAATATTATCCTTTGTTATTTAAACAAACCAATCTGGAACGATTAAAAATCGTGGAGCAAGATCAACTGATTCAGATTCTATGGAGTGCAAATTATGAGGATTATCGTGAAATTTATGAGCTAAACTTAGCGATGATTTTTAAAATCGCCAAACTGATTGTGCAGGAACAGTTAATCCCTCCTAGTTTTATTCAACTGGGACTGACGCCACATTTGTCATTAAGCCATTATGAACAATTTTTTGGCTGTAAAATTCAGGTGTATGTGGGGCAATACAAAATCTGTTTTGATCACCATGTATTATTGGCCAGAAGCTTTGCTGCTGATCAGCAATTGAATCAAGTGTTATCAAACCAAGCCAAACAATCCTTACAACAGACTGATACTTTTGAACATCGCCAGCAGATATTAAAACAAAAAGTACGGGGATTTATTGAACAAGGCTTAAAACAACAAAATGAGATTGTTCAGGAATATGTGGCCAGACAAATGCATTATTCTGAGCGAACCTTACAACGACAATTAAAATTATATCAGCTTAATTTTCAGGATATTCTGGATGAATATCGTTTGCAGCTCAGTCAATATTATTTACAGCAAGGGCGTTCTCTGGTCGAAATCGCGACATTATTAGGTTATGCCGATCAAAGTGCTTTCGGACGTGCTTTTAAACGCTGGACGGGGCAAACGCCAAAACAGTATTTAAAACATGTTTAAATAGGTCAGATTATCGACTGAAAAGGGTGCAAATTTTATAAGTACATCCTCAAGATTGTGGTTTTCCATAAACTAGTTTTACCGTTGTGTATATGAAAGTGCCATATTTTTCATAAATCAGTAGACGTATTTAGTTTAGCTATAAAGCACATTATATTTTTGTTTTTATATCATTTTTTTTATAAATTTTCTTTTGTTTTGGTTTTTCATTTCCCGAAATTACGTCGAAAAATAGGAAGCTTTGATCATTGAGAAAAAAAGTAAAATATTGATAAATGTACAGTCTGGGTTGTAGGGAATCACAACAATAGCGTATATGCGAATGCGAAGACTGTTCAATGAGCAAAAAATAGCGTTACAATGCGATGTTCTGTATTTCTACAAACAACTCCCTTTTTTAAAATCAGGTTTTAAATAATCAAGGAAAGCACAACCCTATGTCACGTCTCGCCACTCGTTTTGAACAGCTTAAATCCCAACAACGTAAAGCGTTGGTTTCTTATGTGATGGCGGGTGATCCAGAACCACATGTCACTGTACCGTTACTACATAAAATGGTGGATGCTGGTGTAGATGTGATTGAACTGGGTTTACCATTTTCTGATCCGATGGCAGATGGCCCAGTGATTGCACTTGCGGCCGAACGCGCCTTGGCAGGTGGAACCAATACACTAGATGCATTGAATATGGTCAAGGAATTTCGTAAAAATGATACAGAAACGCCTGTGGTTTTAATGGGATATCTAAATCCTGTTGAAGTCATTGGTTATGAAAAATTTGTATCGACTGCGAAAGAGTCTGGCGTAGATGGCATTCTTTTGGTGGATATGCCACCTGAAGAAGCCAAAGATTTGGATGCCGTGCTGAAACAGCATGACATGGATCAAATCTTTTTACTTGCACCGACCTCGACTGATGAGCGTATTCAGCATGTGGTGAAACAGGCTAGTGGTTTTATCTACTATGTGTCACTCAAAGGCGTAACGGGTGCTGCCACATTGGATACAGCTGAAGCAGCGGCGCGTATTGCCAAAATCAAAGCGCATACGAACGTACCAGTAGGTGTGGGTTTTGGGATTAGTGATGCCTCTTCTGCCAAAGCAATGGGACAGGTCGCCGATGCGGTGATCGTGGGAAGTGCTTTAGTTAAACCTTTTGCTACATTGGCAATCGACCAAGCGGTTGAAAAAACGGTCAATAAAATCAAGGAGCTTCGAGCTGCGCTCGACGAGTTAGTATGAATCAAGAAGTGAAATCAGGGAAAATTCTTAGCCCATCAACACCGTGGACTGAACGCCATGTTCCTGGCATCCACATGCCTGATGAGCAACAAGTTCTTAAGGCAACATTTACTGAGCCAACGATTGAATGCCCTGAATGTCATGCATTGGTGACTCGTACTGCAATTGCATTCAATGCCTATGTTTGTCCACAATGCGATGAACATTTACGCATGAAGGCACGTGATCGTCTTACATGGTTCTTTGATCAGGTTCAGGCTGAGCTGGGTCAGGAATTTGCAGCCAAAGATCCGCTTAAATTTGTTGATAGTAAACCTTATCCTGAACGTATGCGTGAAGCACAAAGCAAAACTGGCGAAACAGAAGCTTTAGTTGTGATGCAGGGCAGTTTAAATAATATCCCAATGATTGCCTGTGCTTTTGAGTTCGATTTTATGGGTGGCTCAATGGGAACAGTTGTGGGTGATCGCTTTGTTCAAGCGGCTGAACGTGCGATTGAACTCAAGCAGCCTTTAATTTGTTTTGCTGCTTCTGGCGGTGCGCGTATGCAGGAAGGCATGTTATCACTTATGCAAATGGCACGTACCTCTGCTGCGATTCAGAGAATGAAAGATGCACATTTACCATACATCGTAGTTTTGACCCATCCAGTATACGGTGGTGTAACGGCATCTTTGGCAATGCTCGGCGATGTCCATATTGCTGAACCGAAAGCCATGATTGGTTTTGCGGGTAAACGAGTAATCGAACAAACTGTTCGTGAAAAACTGGATGAACCGTTCCAGCGCGCTGAATATTTGCTTGATCATGGTGTAATCGATCAAATTGTTCATCGCCATGCATTACGTGATACTGTATCGCGTATCGTGGCGAAATTGATGAACTTACCTTGAAACATGATGCTCCAAAAATAACAGATAATTTAGAAACATGGCTCGATTATTGGAGCCATGTTCACGTTACAGGCATTGATTTAGGTCTAGAGCGTGTGATTCCAGTTGCTGATGTGCTTGGGGTGATGCAACCTCAAGCCAAGGTGTTTACAGTGGCTGGAACCAATGGTAAAGGTTCAACTACAACCACGTTAGCCTCTATTTTAAATGAACAAGGCTATCAGGTCGGGCTTTATCAATCTCCCCACATTTATCGTTTTAATGAACGTGTTAAATTGAACGGTCAGGAAGTCGATGACCAAACTCTCATTCATGCTTTTGTACAAGTCGATCAAGCACGTCGTCAATGTGAATTAAGCCTCTCCTTTTTTGAAGCCACCACTTTGGCAGCTTTCCTCATTTTCAAACAAAAACAATGTGATGTCTGGGTGCTTGAAGTCGGTTTAGGCGGGCGTCTGGATGTAGTAAATGTGATTGATCCCGATGTTGCCGTGATTACTAATATTGGTCTGGATCATACCGATTGGCTCGGTGATACGATTGAAAAAATTGCATTTGAAAAAGCGGGTATTATGCGCTCTGAGATTCCTGTGATCTTTGCGGGACTACAGGATTTACCCTTAGCCATTCAAACTAAAGCTGCGCAAGTCAATGCTGACTTATATGTAGCGCAAAGAGATTATTTTTATCAAGATGCAGGGGATGGTTACAGCTGGAATTTTGCATCCTCAGGAACCACACTAAAACTTCCTCTTGGCTCTTTGGCTCTTGAGAATATTTCTACTGCGGTTGCTGCGGTACTTTTAAGTGGTTTAAACATTTCTCAGGCTGCATTGGCCAAAGGAATCGAAAAAGCACAACTTGCTGGTCGTTTTGAACAACGAGTCATCGCAAATAAAACCATTATTTTTGATGCTGGGCATAATGCACATGGTGTAGAATTTTTGTTAAAGCAATTGCGAAATTTCTTGGAATACAATAAACAGTACACAGAAGTTGTTGCTGTATTTTCGATGCTGGCAGATAAAGATATAAAATCAGTGGTAGAGCTATTAAAACCGACTGTTTTAAATTGGAAAGTTGCACCGTTACATGTACCTCGAGCTGCATCATTATCTCAATTGATGGATGCATTACAGGGAGAGACTGTACACAGCTTCGATAATGTCCAAGAGGCGTTTAAATTAGCACTTGAGCAAACCAACAATAATCAGCTAATTTTAGTCTGTGGTTCGTTTCATACATTAGAAGCGGTGTGGGAGTATCTGGAACAATGTCAATGAATAACAAACAGCGCTGGATGGGTGGTGTTGTTTTATTAGGTGGTGGTGTTTTATTGGCAGCATTACTCCTGAAAGGAAAAGAAGAAATACATCAAACTCAAGTTCAAACTCAACAGAAGGTAGAGCAACCTGCCAAGAACAATAATCGTTCAGATCAGGCAGGCGAAATGGTTCAGTTGCAACCACTTGCTGTAGATGTAGAAACTGAAAAACGCTTGCTTGAAGAACAACGACGTGCTCGTGAAAAAGCAGTTGCAGAACAAGAAGCTCGTGCTGCTGACTTTTTAGCACAACAGCAACAAGCAGAAGCTGCAGCAGCACGTAAAGCTGCGGAAGAGTACGCAGCAATTAATGCGCGGCGCAATGCAGCTCAGGAAAGTTCAGATAATATTCCACCAGAAATGAGTGATCAGGCAAAAACCACTGCTCAAAATATTACGCAAAAGTTGGCTGATCAGAAAAAAATGGATCAGCAAAAGCTAGATGCTGAGAAAAAACTTGCTGAACAGAAAAAGCAGGCTGAAGTTCAAAAGGCCGCAGAACAGCAGAAAGCTGAACAACTGAAAAAGCAAAAAGAGACTGAAGCAAAACGTAAAGCTGAACAGGAGCGTCAAGCGGCTGAAAAGAAAGCTACAGAAGAAAAACAGCGCCAATTAGAAGCTGAAAAAGCTGAAAAGAAAGCCGCTGAAGATAAGCGTAAAGCTGAAACCGAGAAAAAAGTGGCAGATGAGAAAAAACGCAAAGCTGAAGAAGATGCCAAGAAAAAAGCAGATGCAGATAAAGCACGTGATTTACTAGAAAATGGTGATAAAAACTGGATGGTGCAAGTGGCGTTGGCAGCCAATCAGGCAAATGCAGATGCAGTTGTTTCTAAGCTGCGCGCCAAAGGTTATAAGGTGACGACAAGCCCAACATCTAAAGGCATACGAATTATGGTTGGGCCATCTAAAAGCCGAGACACAGCAGATGCTGCACGTAAAAAAATTGTCTCTGACAGTAGTTTGAATATGAAATCAGCTTGGGTTATAGATTGGGTTCCCTTAGATCAGCGTTAAGCGTTTCTAGCTATTTTCAGATGGATTCGAGAGTTGTTCACGAATCCATTTAACATTTTCAGGGGTAAATATGTGTTCAATATTTACCCAGATCGGGTGATAGCCATAATGACCGTATTTCATTTCCTGAACAGCATTTTCAATCGACCAATTTTCAAAAACAATACGATACATGGCAATACTAGCGCCAGTTCGATCTGAACCATGATAACAATGTAACAAGACTTTTTGTCGATTTTGCTTGGCGTTTTGAATATGCTGCATCACTTTTAGCAAATCTGTTCGATTGATGGCCCACGTATGAATGGGGACATGGATTAAATTGAATTCATGTTGATCCAGCACTTTAAGATCGTCATTGCGGCTGCGCAGATTAATCACAGTCTGAATCTGTTGTTGTCGTAATTCAGCTATTAATGCTGGCGAAGGTTGTTCACTTCGATACACATCTGGACTAATTTTATAAAAGTTATGTTCTGCTTTAATCAAATTGCCCCAATGTGTCGGTCGTTGCTCAAGCGGAAGCGAAGGATGGGTTATACAACCAGATAGATTTAAAGTGACACACACTCCGAGAGAGCATAAAAATAAAGTTTTCATGAAAGTGGGCGATAACGTAAAAATTCTTGAATATCATGGGCACAAATCAGTTCAATTTTTGGCTCCTGTTGGGCTAAGTATTGAAGTTGTTTGAGATTGTTTAAACGCATTTTATTATCATGAGCCAGCATACTTTCAAATACATGCAGACCTTTGAGTTTTTGTTTAGGATCAAGCTCTAAATGTGAAAAGTAAGCATCTCCACAAAATAAGATCCAGCCTTGTTCCTGTTTAATCGCGATACCTGAATGACCAGCAGAATGCCCTAGTAATGGAATCATTAAGATTTCATCCTGAAACAAGGGTAAACTTGAAACTTTTTCCAGATTAAACCAGCTTTCGCCTTGCATATGTTCTATAAAATTCCAGAATCGGTGGTTTTTGAATTGAGCTGTTTTATAACGAATACGATTGCTGAAAGATAATGATTGTGTCGCATTAAATTCTGATGCCAGCACATGTACGGTAGCTTGAGGAAAATCAGAAATCCCTCCAGCATGATCAAAATCTAAATGACTCACAAAAATATGCTGTACATCTTTGGGATTTAGGCCAAGCTCTTGAATTTGATGAATAGCACTGAGTTTTGGATTATTCTCGATTTTTCCAAATTTATGAAGCAATGTGCCAAGTCGCTGCTGCGGATGTAAATAATCTTGTAAGCCTAGACCTGTATCAATGAGAACCAACCCACGATCAGTTTCAAGAAGTAAACAGTGACAGATAATATGTGCTTTTAAGCCTTTTTGACTGACCAAAGGTGCACAGGCAGGACACATTGTGCCGCAATGTAAATGATGAATTTTATAAATCATAAGTTTATTGTTTTCAGTGTATTGACTCCTTTATAACCCAGTCTGCATATTTTACCAAATCTGTTGAGTATAAAAAAATACCCACTATGAGGTGGGTATTGAGTGGAGAAAGAGCTTTATTTGTTATTATTTTATTTTCCTTATTCTTTTTGTCTTCAGTTCTATAATTCGCTTGTCTTTTATTTTTGTTAGAGCATTACATTTTAGACTAAGCACTTCGCTTGTCTTGCGTTCGATTAAAGCGTTGCTTTAATCTCACTCAGGCTGTGGGGTGAGGCGTAGATAAGGTTTAACTGCTTTATAACCTTTAGGAAAGCGCTGTTTAATTTCTTCTTCATCTTTAAGAGAAGGCACAATGACCACCTCTTCACCTTGCTGCCAGTTAGCAGGGGTTGCAACTTTATGTTTATCTGTCAGTTGTAATGAATCCAATACACGTAAAATTTCATTAAAATTACGACCTGTTGAGGCTGGGTAGGTGATAATCAAACGAACTTTTTTGTTTGGATCGATAATGACTAATGAGCGTACAGTTGTTGTTTCACTGGCATTGGGATGAATAAATCCGTATAGCTCTGAAACCTTACGATCTTTATCAGCAATGATTGGGAAGTTCACCGTAGTGTTCTGGGTTTCATTAATATCATTGATCCAGCCATGATGCGATTCAACATCATCCACAGAAAGAGCAATCGCTTTGACCCCACGTTTTTCAAATTCGTCTTTGAGTTTGGCTGTATAGCCGAGTTCAGTGGTACATACAGGCGTATAGTCAGCGGGATGTGAGAATAAGATGGCCCAGTGATTTCCTAAAAAATCATAAAAATTAATTTCACCCTCACTGGATTGTTGTTCAAAGTTGGGTGCGGTATCACCTAAACGTAAGCTCATTTTAAACCCTCGTATCATCGTTATTGGTTGTATGACATTTAATATGCAACGTTTTTATTGCATTTAAAATTATTGTTTTCGCATGTCGTTATGAGCTTTTACGATAAAGAAGAGGGATGCTGTTAAAAAATAGATCAGAAAATCGCATGTAAATCGGTGTAACTTAAATGCAAATTTGCTACATTAACGCTCTTTGGTTGTGTAATGTCAGAGTTGTCTAGCAGATTTTTTCGCTGTTTGGATGCAAAACCCTTGTAGTTCTTATTTCTGACTCCATAATAACAGCTAAGAAAAAATTAACCGACCTAGGGTTTGTTGATATTAACAGACCTTATAACAAACAGGATTAGAGAGTTTATTCATGTTGGCAAGTCTGATCGGAGGTATCTTCGGTACAAAAAATGAGCGCGAACTTAAACGCATGCGTAAAATTGTCGATCAAATCAATGCGCTCGAGCCGACGATATCAGCACTAAGCGATGCAGACCTATCTGCAAAAACTCCTGAATTCAAAGAACGTTATAAAAATGCTGAAAGTCTGGATAAATTATTGCCAGAAGCATTTGCTGTCTGTCGTGAAGCAGCAAAACGTGTCATGGGAATGCGCCATTATGATGTACAGCTGATTGGTGGTATTACCCTACACGAAGGTAAAATTGCTGAAATGCGTACAGGTGAGGGTAAAACCTTAATGGGTACGCTGGCGTGTTATTTAAATGCTTTAAGTGGACAAGGCGTTCATGTCATTACTGTCAATGATTATCTGGCACAGCGTGATGCTGAATTAAACCGTCCTTTATTTGAATTTTTGGGATTGAGCATTGGTACGATTTACTCAATGCAATCTCCAGTTGAAAAAGCACATGCTTATCAAGCTGATATCACTTACGGTACGAATAACGAGTTCGGTTTTGATTATCTGCGCGACAACATGGTGTTTTCACTACCAGAGAAAAAACAGCGTGGTCTAAATTATGCGATTATCGATGAGGTCGATTCGATCCTGATTGATGAAGCGCGGACTCCCTTAATTATTTCGGGTCAAAGTGAAGATTCTTCTCAGCTTTACGCTGCAATTAATAATATTCCACCAAAACTGCATGCTCAGAAAGAAGAAAAAGTAGCCGATGGTGGTCATTTCTGGATTGATGAGAAACAGCGTTCAGTTGAAATGACTGAAGTAGGCTTTGAAAAAGTCGAGCAAGAACTGATTGCAATGGGCTTGTTGGCAGAAGGCGAGAGTCTTTATTCTGCAAGTAACTTGAGTCTGGTACATCATGTAACCGCCGCGATTCGTGCACATTTTCTGTATCACCGAGATGTTCATTATATTATCCATGATGGTGAAGTGATTATTGTCGATGAACATACTGGGCGTACTATGCCAGGTCGTCGTTGGTCAGAAGGTTTACATCAGGCGGTTGAGGCCAAAGAAGGGCTTGAAATTCAGCCAGAAAACCAGACGCTTGCAACAACAACTTTCCAGAATTATTTCCGTTTATACAAAAAACTTTCAGGCATGACAGGTACAGCTGATACTGAAGCGGCGGAAATGAAAGAAATTTATGGTCTGGATGTCGTGATTATCCCTACCCATCGCCCAATGGTTCGTCAGGATCTAAACGATTTAATTTATCTGAATCGTAACGGAAAATATGATGCGATTGTGCAGGAAATCAAACGCATCCAGTCGACGCGTGCGCCAATTCTAGTGGGTACAGCAACGATTGAAGCCAGTGAAGTTTTATCGCATAAATTAACTCAAGCAGGCATTAGGCATGAAGTGCTGAATGCCAAACAGCATGAGCGTGAGGCGGATATTATTGCTCAGGCTGGTAGTCCAGATTCGGTGACGATTGCGACTAACATGGCGGGTCGTGGTACAGATATTATTTTGGGTGGTAACTGGAAAGCCAAATTAGCTAAAATTGAACATCCAACGCCTGAAGATGAAGCACGTTTAAAAGTTGAATGGGAACATGATCATGAAACCGTGCTGAATGCAGGTGGTTTACATATCGTAGGTTCAGAACGTCACGAATCACGTCGTATTGATAACCAGTTACGTGGTCGTGCGGGTCGTCAGGGTGATCCAGGTGTATCGCGTTTCTATTTATCGCTTGAAGATGATTTGATGCGTATCTTCGCAGGTGACCGTGTGGTTGCCATGATGCGTGCAATGGGTCTAAAAGAAGATGAAGCCATTGAGCATAAAATGGTGAGTCGTTCTATTGAAAATGCACAGCGTAAGGTTGAAGCGCGTAACTTTGATATTCGTAAAAACTTATTGAAATATGACGATGTCAATAATGAGCAGCGTAAGATCATTTATTCACAACGCGATGAAGTTTTAGCTGAAAGTACGTTACAAGACTATATCGAAGAAATGCATCGTGATGTCATGAAAGGCATGATTGCGAACTTTATTCCACCTGAATCTATCCACGATCAGTGGGATGTTGAAGGTTTGGAAAATGCCTTGCGTGTAGATTTGGGAATGGAGTTGCCCATCCAGCAATGGCTTAGCGAAGATCGCCGCCTTGACGAAGAAGGCTTGGTCCAACGGATTACTGACGAAGTGATTGATCGTTATCGCGCACGCCGTACCCAAATGGGGACTGAAACCGCCGTAACGCTTGAACGCCACTTCATGTTGAATTCACTGGATCGCCATTGGAAGGATCATTTGGCCGCTATGGACTATCTGCGTCAAGGTATTCATTTACGTGGCTATGCTCAAAAGAATCCAGAGCAGGAATATAAAAAAGAAGCCTTTAACTTATTTATTAATATGTTAGGCATCATTAAATCCGACGTGGTCACAGATTTATCACGTGTTCATATTCCTACCCCAGAAGAATTGGCTGAACTTGAAGCACAACAGCAGCAGCAAGCTGAAGCGATGCGTCTGTCTTTTGAACATGATGAAGTTGATGGTTTAACAGGAACGGTCACACATCATGAAATTGATGAACAGGTACCGTCATCACAGCAAATTACTCCACCTGCGAGCCGCAATGCGCCATGTCCATGTGGATCTGGTCTGAAATATAAACAATGTCATGGTCGAATCTAATTTTTAGATCACCTCTTTGATTTTAAAAAGCAGAACATTTATGTTCTGCTTTTTTTACGAGATGTTGCAAGCCGTGAATAGTATTTGCAGTTTGTCGGATTAAATGGTATTTACTTGCACATCTTGACGTGAAAACTGGTAAAGACAATGAAAAAAGTATTACAAACATTAGCGATGACTGCTTTAACCATTCCAGCATTTGCATTCGCTGCAACAGAAAATGTACAACCGACACCAACTACCACAGCAGATAAAGTTATGGCAGCACAAGGCAATACCACTGCTGAGGCAAGCGTTCAGAATCAGACGACCACGATTGTAAGCCCAAGAACTGGTATTCGTTATACATTAGGCAATACTGGTAACCGTCCAATTATCTTAAAAACAGCGGCGATTAGCGCGGCAAACTCAGCAAATATTAATCGTATAGTGGCAAGTAACCCTGCATTATCTGTCGCAAGTCAAGAAAAAGCCAAACAGGCTTTATTAGGTACATCTGCTCAATTGGCAGCCAACTAAAAAACTAAAATAAAAAAACCAGCAATATTGCTGGTTTTTTTTATTGCTTTAAATTCTATCCCAGTGCTCGATTTTTATGTCATTTTGAACTAAGCTTTTCTTTTTTCTATAACGTATTTATCGGATATTAAAAATGGCTGTTGGTGACGTAACAATGCCACATATGCATGTGGTAAAAGGTGTGAAAATTGGTTCAACTCAGGCTTATGTACGTTACCCAAATCGACGAGATTTAGTTGTTTTTGAATTTGCTGAAGGTTCTCAGGTTGCAGGTGTATTTACTCAAAGCGCTTTTGCAGCGGCACCTGTCTTACTGAGTAAAAAACATCTAAATGAACGTTCTTCAGAACAGCAACCCCGTTATCTTATTATCAATACTGGAAATGCTAATGCTGCAACAGGAAAAGTGGGGCTGGAAAACGCTGAAAAAACCTGTGCCAAATTAGCTGAACTGGCTCAAGTGCAAGTTCAACAAGTGTTGCCTTTTTCAACGGGTGTTATTGGTGAACAGCTTCCGATCGAGCGTTTATTGAATGGAATTCAGCCTGCGTTGGATACTCTGGATGAAGCTAGCTGGACAGATGCTGCCTTGGGAATTATGACCACCGACACAGTGCCTAAAGGTGCTTCTGAACAGTTTGAACTGGATGGTATCACTTATACTATGACAGGCATTAGCAAGGGCGCAGGGATGATCCGTCCCAATATGGCAACCATGCTGAGTTTTGTGGCGACTGATGCACCCCTTAGTCAGGCCGTCGTTCAAAAGCTATTGCAAACGACTGTGGAACATTCATTCAACCGTATTACCATTGATGGTGATACTTCAACCAATGACTCTTGTATTTTTGTAGCAACCGCACAGGCGGGTGGTCAGCAAATCCAGTCTAGTGATGATTTACGTTATACAGTGGTACTTGAGGTACTAACTCGTATTATGAATCGTTTGGCGCAGCTCATCGTAAGGGATGGTGAGGGTGCGACTAAATTCATTACTGTGACTGTTGAAGGTGGAGCCAATACGCAAGAATGTTGTGACGTAGCCTATAGCATTTCAGATTCACCTCTAATCAAAACGGCTTTGTTTGCATCCGATCCAAATTGGGGGCGTATTGTGATGGCTATTGGTAAAGCGGGTATTGAACACTTGGATAGCAATAAAGTTCAGGTGTGGTTGGGCGATGTGCAAATCTGTCTGGATGGTGGTGCGAATCCTGATTACACGGAAGAGATGGGTGCTGCGGTGATGGTCGAGAAAGAAATTACCATTCTTGTCGATCTGGGGCGTGGTCAGGCTAAAGATACGGTTTATACCTGCGATTTGTCTTATGATTATGTGAAAATTAATGCAGATTACCGATCTTAAATATTCAGTTATAATGTAAACAACAAAAGGCCTCCTTCGTGAGGCTTTTTAACAGCCTCTTGAGGTAATAAGTTATAGCATCATCGCCAATAACTTGTGATGCAACGTTACAAGCATGCCAGCCAGTATGCGTAAAGGATGAGAAGACGTTTATGAGCAGTGCGAATTTAATTGCCAATGAAGCAAAAAACATTGTGCAGGCGCATTTAGATCGCTTAGGTGAGCCGAAAGACCAACACTTAAGTCCCGATGTAAAGCAGGCAAAATTTGCTGAAATCGCAGCAGAACTCAAAGAACGTAATGCCGTACTAGTAGCGCACTATTATTGTGATCCCGATGTACAAGAACTCGCTGAATTAACTGGTGGTTGTGTATCTGATTCACTAGAAATGGCGCGATTCGGACGAGATCATTCTGCAATTACCTTGGTTGTCGCAGGTGTGAAGTTCATGGGGGAAACCGCCAAAATTTTATCTCCAGAAAAAACCATTTTGATGCCTACCCTTGAAGCAACTTGTTCGCTGGATTTGGGATGTCCAGTTGATGAGTTCACTGCATTTTGTGATCAGCATCCTGATCATACAGTTGTAGTTTATGCGAATACTTCGGCTGCAGTTAAAGCACGTGCAGATTGGGTGGTCACTTCAAGCTGTGCAGTAGAGATTATTGAACATCTCGATGGTTTGGGTGAAAAAATTATCTGGGCACCGGATCAACACTTAGGTCGCTATATCCAAAAGAAAACTGGCGCAGACATGTTACTTTGGGATGGTGCCTGCATTGTGCATGAAGAGTTTCGTGCCCGTGGTATTGCCAATATGAAAGCGTTGTATCCAGATGCTGCTGTTTTGGTACATCCTGAATCACCAGAATCAGTGGTGGAAATTGCAGATGCTGTTGGTAGTACTTCACAACTGATCAAAGCTGCTCAAACATTGCCACATCAGCGTTTAATTGTAGCAACCGATCGTGGTATTTTTTATAAGATGCAGCAAGCGGTTCCAGATAAAATTTTGGTTGAAGCCCCAACCGCGGGTGAGGGTGCAACCTGTCGGTCCTGTGCACATTGCCCATGGATGGCAATGAATGAGCTAGATGGAATTTTGCATGTATTGCAGCATGCAGATCAGGAAATACATGTGGATCCTGTGCTTGCAGAACGTGCTAAAGTTCCTCTGGATCGGATGTTGGCTTTCAGTGCTTCATTAAAACGCTAAAATGCTGCTTAAATATACATTCGATAAGGATTTTTAATTTTTTTTAATTCTAGGTGTTGACGTAATCACACGTCGCGCCTAGAATGCACACCGTACCGCACGATGTGCGATATAGCAAAAGCTGAGATAGATCGGAGCATAGCACAGCCTGGTAGTGCACCTGGTTTGGGACCAGGGGGTCGTAGGTTCGAATCCTACTGCTCCGACCACTTAAAATAAGCTGTTTTGTTATTTTAAGATCGGCGAAATATCGCATGATAGTTATATCATCGGTTACGCGCCTGTAGCTCAGTTGGATAGAGCATCCGCCTTCTAAGCGGATGGTCACAGGTTCGAATCCTGTCAGGCGCGCCATTTGGTAGCTTGGTATTGTAGAATCAAATGTTATGGTGGATGTAGCTCAGTTGGTAGAGCCCCGGATTGTGATTCCGGTTGTCGTGGGTTCGAGCCCCATCATTCACCCCAATTCGGAGCATAGCACAGCCTGGTAGTGCACCTGGTTTGGGACCAGGGGGTCGTAGGTTCGAATCCTACTGCTCCGACCATATATATATAAATCAATGGTTTATACATTGTAAAAAATACATAGCTTCTTTTTTTTATATTTTTAATCTTTCTTTTACTCTTTATTTCTTTGAATGCTTTTATGTCTGAAACCTGTTTTTCATTCCCACAAATTCCCCAGTTTTCGATCGTTAAATAGTCTAAATCATCCAAAAAGCCTCTAAACAGATAGTTTAAAAAATTTGGGTGGGGGTAAAATTTTGAAGTAATAAAAGTAATATTTATAAATAATATTATATAAAACATAGTCTTATTGTGTATTTTGATAAGTATTTTTTATGAAATATTGAAGTATTTTATTGCTGATATAAAGAGCTATTTTTAAACTAAATTAATCATCTTAAAATCAATGGTTTATAGAAAATTACTTCTAAAATTACAAGATATTACATGAAAATGAAATTTTTAATTACATGAAAAACATATACTTAAGTAATTAATTTCTTTATTACCTCAAAATTCGATGCATACCTAACAATCGGTTCAATATTTGTATTTATTTTTTATTTTCGGTTTTGTATATATCCAATTTAGCTCTACAAATAGACTTAAATATGATTAAAACGTATCAATTCCTAATGCCTCAAATTCCCACGAAATAGCCTGTGTTCTGTTGTAGTAAGATGTAGTATCAATTTTTGTATTAATGTGGCTTAAATCGCATTCTATAAGCACCTACAGAGCCTATTTCTACATTTTCCTCCTTTGCAGTAAAACAGCCCTATATAGAAACCGCAGGTGGGGCGGGCAACTGCGCAGCGGGTCGATGGTGAGAGTGAAGATTGTATAAAATTTATACATATTGTTTGGGCCAAAAATTAGACACAAAAAAGCCAGCAATCGCTGGCCTTTTTAGATAAATGGCTTTCCGTCACACGGAACATAGGTTGTCATTGATAAAGAAACCGACTGTCCTATAAATCGATTGAACTAGATGTTTATAAAAGTTATAACTTAAGATATTGATATAAAAAAGATGTCGCATAACGGCCATTATGTTAAATAGAACAAACATTGCAGAACTTTTCGTTATACTAAATGGAAATTTTTGATATTTAGCTCAGCATATGAATACAGTGATAGCTACAATTTTAAGAAAAGTAGATAGCCTAAATATTACTTCAGACTTTTTCTTCCTGATGAATAAAACTAATCACCTAAGATACGCGGTTGTTTATGAAACAGATAACAGAGAATTTGAAATTATTGGAAATGTTAATAATATCTTTCAATACATACATGATCTTATGGATAGTCCTGATTTAGCTAATGGAATTTATAGCTATTATTCTATGGATAAAAAAGTAATACATCATACTGATTACAATCCTGAGTTATTTTGGGATGATGCAATGGAATTGATCTTATATCAAACTTATGATGTGGCTCCATCTGATGAAGAAAAAAAAATTCGATTACAGAAAAGCCTTCAACAAGAAAAAGTAAAAGAAACCCTAGTATATGCTTGCCATCTTAATTTAGTTGATCAGATAGATTTTTTGCTCTCCAAAAAAATAAGTAGAAGTGAATTAAATAAAAAACTTGAAGGTGCAGGAACACCTTTAGGCTTAAGTATTAAAAGGAATAATATTACATTAGCAAAGAAACTATTAAAACTTGGTGCAGATCCAAAGAAAAAATCATTAGTCTATACACCACTTGAATTGGCATTTATATATTCAGATGAAATGGTCTTTTATTTTTTCGATCATTTTAAAGATTATTTTATAAAAACAGTGACACAAAAAGGCTTAGCTATTGCTGGACTTAATCAGAACGCTGAAATTTATAAATTACTGATAAATTTAGGTTGTGACCCATTAGGTAAGGATCCAGTGTTCCAAATGCCACATGTTTTCGTAGATTATAATAACTTATACGGATTACAGTTCTTAGCTGAATATGGAATAGATATGAAACATAAAAATAAATACAAAGAAACGGCATTTGAAAGAGCACAGAAACAAGGGAAAACTGAATTAATAAACTACCTAGAAGCTTTTAATTAGTTTCTCTAAAATTAACATAATAAGCCTTATATGAATTTTTTATCTGATATAAATCATAGGCTTAATTTTAATAAAAAGCCCAATCTATAGTGTTTGGGCTCTTTTAATGATCTATCACATTTCACGTATACTTATTGATCATTTTTCATAATTTTATGTAGTCTCTCTTAAACTTTTCATCAAGTAATGCAATCGCCTGAGTGATTAATTGATTTTGTGGTATTCCATGTTCTTTACTTAATTCATCAATGAGTTCAACTGTAGTGATAGGGAGCTTATAAGTTTTTGCTTTAATTCCTCGTTTATTATCGCTTTCTGCTTGAATTTGAGTAGTTGATTTAGCCATCAGAATCTCCTATTATTAATTTAACTCGGTGGAGAGGCTAGGTAGCTGTAACTACCTAACCTATTGTTACCTTAGTAAACTGATTGGTTAATCAGCACTAAGAGAACAAGAACGATGATCTTTGCAAGTGTATTCATCGTCTCTCTCCGAGGTGTTTGTAACATTGAACTGTTACGCGTCATCAAGTCTTTATTGTCTTGATGAGTTTATTATAGGTGTACCTATAGTGTAAGTCAAGGATTTATTTATATTTTGTACTCGAAATATAGAAAAAAAGCTCACATTGGTGAGCTTTTTTTTGCCTAAAATTAAACTGGATCCTGATATTTTTTAAATCGAATTAGCTCTATTCCGACCCGTTCATTAATCTGTGAAAGCCTTGCCTGTAATGGCATGATCTCATTTCTATAAAATACATCTGATGCATCTTTAATTGAACCAAACCCGCCTGTGTTATTTGGAACAATACCCATCAACTGTGGAGGGATGCGAAGTGATGCAAGGACATCATCACGGGTAATAGACTTGATATGCACAAAATCATCTTTAGCTGCAATTTCGGAAACAGGAATAATCTGAACGCCATCTTTCTTACCGCCCGGACTATAGAAAAATAGGTTACGAAAATTTCCCGGGCCTTTACTGTTTTTTAATGCTTCACGTAGATTATCAATATCTTTGGGATCATTGGCTGGATCGTTTACATACATGATGAATCCAGCATGACTCCCATTGTTATAATATTTTCGACGAAATAAAGTAGCGGACTCATTGAGCCATGCACTTTGCAGAGTTGCGATATATTCAGGTTTTCCATAAATCTCCTGATCAATATCAGACTCTCGAACATGAAACATTCTGCCTTCTGGAAATTCATACTCTGAATATCCAAGATGGTCACTGGTGATCATAAAAAATCGATTGTCTTCCCCAACTCTCATATATTTTGCAAGACTCGGTTTAAACTGAATTGTGCGTTTGGTTACTGATCTGATCTCTTCCAGATAAAGATTTCCTGACCAGATAAAATCAAAAACGATTTGTTCAAATGCAGATCGGCTTAATAGGGGGTGGGGAATAAACTGGTTCACCAGAAAATTTCGTTTAAAGATGATACCGCTACTCAAGTACGGTGTGGAACGAAATGATTTAGATAGTCCTTCAATACTCACCGCTGGTTCATACCAACGGCCATTGAACCAGCATTCCATATATTCTGATAATTCTCCTCCGTTTAATACTGGTACTGGATCACCAAAGGTGAAGGCTTCAGTTCGGTTGGTTGGTCGAATAGTTTCTGCCTGTGCTGACAAAGCATTGAAGGCACTTTTTAAAAAATGAATTGGTTTCATTGAGAAAATTCCAAAATAGAAGAGTTAGAGATAGTTGTGCCTTCAAGAGGTTCATTAAATAAGGCATGCATTAATGCCCACGCTAAATCGGCATGTCCTACTTCTTCAGATCGGCTGGCGGTAAAAGTCATTTGTCGTTGGCTTGCGGTGAGTGTTTGTCTAATGCTCATTAGCGAATAAGCGATATCTGTATGGCCAGCATCAAATTCCAGACGTCCGTTCCGAATGACATCTAATGTTTTATAGACAAGTTTGGTTTTTACTTCTGGGCTGTAGCTGAAAGTGGTCAAATTCGGAAAAAATTGGCGAACTAGCTGGGCAACACCCGTTCCCATTCCAGTCGTGTCAATACCGATATACGTGACGTTATAACGCAGGGTAATTTGTCGAATGAATTCAGCCTGTTTTGCGAAATCATTTCCTTTGAGCTGATGACGTTCCAAGATCCGGAATTTTCCTCCGGGTTTATCTGGAGGAGCAAGCACAATTAGGCCAGAATTATCGCCTGTTAAAGCTGGGTCATAACCGATCCATACGGGTTTATTTGCGAATGGGCGTAGGTGCAAGGGTTTATAATCATGTGCCCAGACTTCCCAAGAATCAATCATGCACGACTGCAGCATGTTCAGTGGGAATATAGACAAGGCATCATCTATAAACTCACACATAAATAGATTGTTAAAATCCTCTACCGAATATTCAAATTTCAGACGCTCGATATTGAATAAATCACAACCGCCAGCCTTTGCATCATGGATATTGACGATTTGACGCCATGCAAAATCCTCACATAAACGGCCTTCTTTTAAAGCAGCATGAGATACATCAAGATTAATCCTTTGCTCTTTAGGACGACCTTTATTAAAACGGGTTCCTGTCCAAAAGCCGTAAGCTTCATGAGAAACTGAAGATGGGGTGGAAAAATATGTTTTACGCCACTTATCATGGGTTGCCATTCCCGATGCGACTTTTTCCAGCTCATTAAAACCATAAGTCCAGAAAAACTCATCAAAGTACAAATTACCCGTATAGCCCTGAGCAGTTCTGTAGTTCGTACCGAGGAACATCAAATTGGCCTGATTATTTCCCAATATGATTGATTCACCATTAAGTTCAACACCCGTATGCTCAAAGGCGAATTTCTTAATATAGTTCTTAAAAATATGGGCTTGAGATTTTGAAGCAGATAGGAAAATCTGGTTACGGCCCGTTTTGAGGGCATCGATAAACGCTTCATGGGCAAAATAATAAGTTGCTCCGATCTGACGACTCTTGAGAATAGCTCGGGTTCGTTGATCACCCGCCCGATACCAATCCCACTGGTACTCATATAAGCTATCCTCAAATGCATTAACGAGAATATCAATTTCATCGTCGGTAAATGTGTTCGGCTGTTTACGCTTTTTGGCCACCGAATTGCGATTTTGAATATTGGGGTTTAAATCAGACTCTTTGCCTGTATCACGATAACGTTCAATTCTGGCCAGCCGTTCAAGCTCCCTCATCAGAAGATCGACTTCCTTCATATCTCCGCTAGACTTTTTATTTTTGAAAATCAGAGTAATGAGCCGTGCTTCAATCGCCTGAGCTACACGGTTTTCAGGTTTAGTTTTTTCCCATTCATCCCGGGTTTTCCATGCCTGAACCGTTCGTTCCTTTTCGTCCAGAACCTCGGCAATATCGGTAATTTTCCAGCCACACCAATAGAGAAATTTGGCTTTTAACCTGTTGTCGAGGAACAAATTGACATTCGCCAACTGTGAAAATTCATTCATATCCAATGTCTGTTGCTTATCTGCTGCAAACATTGGCAGTACATGCTTCTAGATTCAGCTTTACAGAGTTGTAAACCGTTCGATTACAACTGACGCTCGTTGATACGACACGGCCTGATTGCCCATTCTGCACCTATCGAATTGCCCGAACTCCAATTTTCAAAGGTAAATGCAGCATGAGCAGCAAAGAGCAAAAAGCCAAAAAATTTAAATCGAAGTGGTTCCGTATTGCCACAGCAGGGGACACCACGGATGGACGTGAAATTCAGGCAAACTGGATTCAGGAAATTGCAGCAAGTTATAACCCACAAACTTACGGTGCACGTATCAATGTCGAGCATATTCGTAGTGTTTACCCAGATAGCAGCTTTGGTGCCTATGGTGATGTTATTGCCGTCAAAGCAGAAACAGTCGATGTCGATGGTGAAAAGAAACTCACCTTATTTGCCCAGATTGAACCAAATGACAACTTGATCGAACTGAATAAACGCAAGCAAAAAATTTACACCTCGATTGAAGTCAATCCGAATTTTGCCAACTCGGGCAAAGCTTATCTGGTTGGTTTAGCGGTCACTGACAGTCCTGCATCACTGGGTACTGACATGCTCCAGTTCGCTGCAAATGCTGAGGTGAATCCACTGGCTGACAAAAAACAGCATAAAGACAACCTGTTCACTGCTGCATCTGAAACCAGTTTTGAATTTGAAGAAGTAGCCGAGCCCAAAGTATTCGGAGCAGGCCTTGTCGAATCAGTGCGAAAGCTGTTCAAGAAACAGGAACAACAAGAGCAAGCTGCAACGGAGTCATTCAGTAACCAAGAGCAGGCCATTCTTGAAATTGCACAACAGGCTGCGGATCAGGGCACCGAGGTCACCAATCTTCAAACCTCGTATAGCGAACTGAAGCAACAGCATGAGCAATTAGCGACCGACTTTGCTGAACTCAAAACCCAGCTCGATGGCACTCCAGACCAAGCATCCCGGCCTAAAGCCTCCAGTACGTCCTTCTCAGAAGAAGAAGTCGACTGTTAATTCCTGATTATTAATAAATTATTGAGTAAGAAATATGCGTCCTATTACCCGTAAAAAATACAATGCAGTCATGGCTAAATTGGCTGAACTTAACGGTGTTGAATCCGTCGAGTGTAAATTTACTGTAGAACCCTCAGTCCAGCAGAAATTGGTAGAGAAAATTCAGGCCTCATCTACATTTTTGAATCGCATTAATATGCATGTGGTACCAGAGCAATCGGGTGAAGCAATTGGGTTAGGAATCACCCGTCCCATTGCTTCACGTACCAATACCAATAATAAAGACCGGCAAGCCAGTGATCCGACCGGACTGGATAACCGTTTCTATGTCTGCCGAAAAACAGATTTTGATACAGCCATCAAATACCAGAAGCTTGATCAATGGGCGAAATTTAAAGATTTCTATAACCGTTTCCGAGCCGTGATTATTAAACGTCAGGCGCTAGATCGCATCATGATTGGATTTAACGGGACTTCAATTGCTGCTGACACAGACATTGCTGCAAACCCACTTCTACAGGACGTAAACAAAGGCTGGTTACAGAAACAACGTGAAGAAAACCCAAGCCGGGTTTTAAAAGAGGGAGCTACCGCAGGCAAACTTACCATTGGTAAAGAGGGGGACTATAACAATCTGGATGCACTGGTAATGAACCTAGTAGATGAAATGATTGACGAAGTTCACCGTGAGAATCCGGATCTGGTGGTTATTTGTAGCCGTAAATTACAGTCTGATAAATATTTCCCATTGGTCAATAAAGACCAGGAGAACTCAGAAAAACTGGCTGCAGATATTATTATCAGCCAAAAACGTATGGGCAATTTACCACTGTATGCAGTGCCATTTTTCCCAGAGAACTGTTTATTAGTCACCACATTTGACAACCTTTCCATTTACATTCAGGAAGGTGGACTACGTCGAACAGTGATTGACAACCCGAAACGTGACCAGATTGAAAACTATGAATCGTCTAATGAAGACTATTACATTGAAGATTTAGGTCTGGCTGCATTGGCTGAGAACATTGAAGTACTTGCGGGGTAAATGCGCATGAACTTTGCCCGTCAACATTTTCGCAAGTATCAGGCCAAAGCAGCTGCTGAACAGGCTTCTGAATTTGGTTCTATGAAAGATGCAACGGCATATGAGCTGCAACTGATGCAGCTCAACAATGACCGTGCACGTTTAAAACAGATTCAGTCGACTGAAAACAAAGTGAAATTGAAAGCCGAATTGCTACCAAGTTATGGCCCTTATATCAATGGCATCCTTGAAGCCCAATCCGGTGTACAAGATGAAATCGTGACAGAGATCATGATCTGGAATATCGATACTGCAAATTTCAGCCGGGCATTACAGATTGCTGAATATATCTTGGCCCATAACTTGGCACTTCCAGACCGCTTTGAACGAACACCGGCTTGCGTCATCACTGAAGAAATAGCAACAGCTTTCCTCAAGCAACTCAAAACCAATGCCGAAATTGATATTGATGTATTGCTGCAGCTTGAGTCATTGATGACCCACCCGGATTTTCCAGAAAAAACACTGGATATGCCTGATCAGGTAAGAGCCAAGATGTATTTAGCCTTGGGCAAGGCTGAACTTCGCTTAATTACAGACAAGGACAAGCCCGATCTGACGCATACCCGAGCAGCTGCTGACTACTTACATAAGGCCGTTGAACTGGACGACAAATGTGGAGGTCGTGGTGATTTGAATATGGTGCAGAAACTACTTGATAAATTTGCTCCAGCAACAGATCAATCGACTCAAACCAATACAGATGGTGCAACAGCATCATCATAACAAGTGCCCACGCACCGCACTGGCGAACAATGGTAGTGATCAACTGACACAGTAAATCTTCATGAGCCATTGTTCCCACCAGTGCTTTTTTTCATTGGGGGAGCAACATGAGTTTTGTCGCAAGCGGTAACACCACACCGTCTCATATCACGATTAACAGTACAGAATTTTTTCCGAGCATTTCACTTGATGAGATCCGGGACATAGTCCGCATCGATGGGGCAGTAACCGATGCCAGATTAAAACAGGCCACATTAGAAGAAATTATCGATGTCAATCGTTTACTTATTGGATTGGTATCCACGGCCTCCAGTTTAGCTGAACTGGCAACCACCCACGTGGATGGAACATCAGATACCGAAATTCTGTATTTTTCGGCAGTTTCAAATGGTGTTGCCGCAAAAGTGAATGAGAAGTACCGCAGCTATGACACTAGCGCGACAGGCAATAAAAATGCGGATGAACTGACACCCACCATTGATGAATACCGACGTAACAAACACTGGGCCATCAAACAACTATTAGGTGAAAGTCATACCACGGTGGAGTTGATATGAAAAAAAACTGTCCATGTCGTGGTTGCCTGATTTCAAATTCTGGATATGGCTATCAACCCTGTCATTTTCAGCCTAAACCCAGTCAACATATAAAACCACCGAGAAAGCCATGAATACCGTTCGTTCCATTCAAAATGACACGATTGACTTGATTTGTTGGCGTTATTACGGACGTAGCCTCGGTGTTGTGGAAAAGGTCTTGGAGGCAAATCCTCAGCTTGCCAGCTTGGGTGTAATCATTCCAGTTGGAACACAAGTCAATCTGCCAGATTTACCCGCTCCACAACAAATCACACAAACTATTCAGCTTTGGGACTAAATATGCCAGAACCAACAACAACGACAGCAGCAACATCGGCAGGACTCGCAGCTGTTTCTTTCCTTCCATTTATTAATGGGAATGCATTGCTTGGAGCGGTGCTAGGTGCTGCTTTTGTGGCTTACTTTGAAAAAGACCTCAGTGCTAAACAGCGCGTTGGCTTCATGCTGCTGTGTGTGGGCTTCGGATATTTATTGGGGCCAGAAATTACCCATCGAACCCAATACATCAGCAGTGATGCAACAGCATCCATGATTGCTGCAATTTTCTCTATTTATATCCTGATCAAACTGCTTGAGTGGGTCAAAAAATCAACGCTCGCACAACTCTGGAAAAGCTTTCGCGGAGGAGGTAACTCATGATCATTTTCTCAATTATTGCCGTATTTTGTTACTTGCTATGCGGCTTTCGCATTCTTAGTTTTGAACGTAGTAGCCACCATCGGGGATATGCATTCCTTGCAACCATATTAATTGCCAGCTTTATTGGCCAAGCGGTTTATATCATCTTTTTCAAGGATCCAGTCACCCTGTGGGATGCCATTTTAGCTGTATTACTCACATGCATTATTTATCAATCAAAAGGTAATGTCGCAAAGCTTCTTCGGAGGACATCATGATTATTTTATCGTATGGCTCCAAAGGAGCAACTGTAGTTACTTTACAGAAACAGCTGGTAAAGCTTGGGTTTAAAGGTAAAAACGGCAAAGCACTCAGTACGGACGGGAGTTTTGGAGAACAAACCGAACATGCGGTGATCCAGTTCCAGAAAAAAAATGGCTTGGTTGCAGATGGAAAAGTCGGTGATAAAACCCGACAAGCATTGCTGGGTGATAGCTTAGATAAACTTCTAAAAGATGTTGATTATATCAATGCAGCACAACGTTTGGGCGTCCCTGAACTTGTGATCCGCGTATTTGGTGCCGTTGAAGGGCAAGGCGTTGGATTTCTCAATAATGGAAAGGCCAAGATTCTATTTGAACGTCATCGTATGTATGAATACTTAAAACAATTCAAAAGCGAAACCTTTGCTAAAAATCAGATGAAGCTGGTGCCCAACTTGGTCAACACGAAAACGGGTGGTTATCAGGGCAATGAAGCAGAATACGTGCGCTTAACGCGTGCTAGACAGATTCATGAAGTAGCTGCACTCCAGTCCACCTCATGGGGACAGTTCCAAATTATGGGCGAAAACTGGAAAGCACTTGGCTATAGCTCGGTACAGGAATTTGTTGAACAAATGCAATCCAGTGAATCCTGCCAATTGGAGGCTTTTATCCGCTTTATTGAATGGAAACCCGGTTTGCTCGAGGCGCTGAAAAAGCAAGACTGGGATACAGTTTTCACTCTCTATAACGGCAAAAACTACAAAAAGTTAGGCTATCAAGCCAAGTTCCAAGCGGAGTGGGATCATCTCGAACCAATTTATAGGGGGGAGAAAGCAGCATGAAAAAACTCAATGATCTTCGCACCCATTTATTAAATGCCGTCGTTGAGTTACGCCGAGATCCAGATCGTTTACTCCTTTTTGCAGAACAGGGTGTATTAAAATGCACCTTTGCTGCGGGCTTATCATATGAATATGCGTATCAAGCCAACCTTATACTGACAGACTATGCTGGAGATATTGACTCGATTGCCATCCCTTTGTTTGACTGGCTCCGGATTAATCAGGGGGAGCTTTTAGCCAA
The DNA here is from genome assembly GCF_016624945.1 of Acinetobacter sp. S54. Classification (GTDB taxonomy): domain Bacteria; phylum Pseudomonadota; class Gammaproteobacteria; order Pseudomonadales; family Moraxellaceae; genus Acinetobacter. The sequence continues at coordinate 587,659 of NZ_JACVUI010000001.1, forward strand.
TTTAGATCGGGTCAAAGAGGGCATTCGCTTTGAAGCTGATTTACTGGATAACCACAAAGTCGATCTGGCTATTACTATCCCACTCACTGAGCGTGTCATTGTGAAACGTGATAAAAACAATGTCATGACGATTGATCACCCCCCAGAACCGTATATATCCAAAACAGAACCGGGACAGGAAGTCACTTTAATTGATCAGTCTAGCGGAGAACCTTTGGCCGTGTGGCAATCGGCAGATATCCCAGATAGCTATGCATTAGCGATGCCACATTTAGTCCCACCAAATCGGGGTTAATCATGGCTGAAATGCAGGCATTACTCGACCATTTGGGTGGTTTGTTAAATCAACTGAGTGATCAGGAAAAACGAAAACTGAGTCTGGCAATTGGGCGTAAACTTCGTAAAAGCCAAAGCGCCCGCATCACAAATCAACAAAATCCGGATGGAAGCTCTTACCAGCCGAGAAAAAACCAGAAACTCCGGGATAAAAAGGGACGTATCAAAAATAAAATGTTTACCCGCATTAAGCTGGCGCGTTTTATGAAATTAAAACAGGAACCACAAGGTGTAGGCTTGGGGTTTATGGGAAATGTGGCTTTTATTGCTCAGGTCCACCAGTTTGGCTTGCGGGATAGAGTAAGACGTAAAAAAAATAGCCCAGTCGTAAAATACCCCACCCGGGAACTTTTGGGCTTTACTTCAGATGAAATCAACATGATCGAAAATGATGTGTTAAACCACGTCGCAACCAAGTTGTAATTCCCTCAATTACAACTCCTACCACATGCATTTCACATCATGCTGCAACACGATTGCAGCATGAACATTTCAGATATTTTTCGTCGCTTAGAAAACATCATTCGGTTTGGTTCAATCAATACAGTGGATCTGGAACATGCCTTTTGTACAGTCAATCTTGGTGATATCACAACAGCACCGTTGAACTGGCTCAACCTTCGAGCCGGTACAGACTCGACTTGGGATCCACCCTCGGTGGGGGAGCGTTGCATTGTGTTTTCTCCCTCTGGGGAATTAGCGCAGGGCGTCGTATTGTTTGGTATTTATAGTAGTGAAAACGCGGCTCCAACTTCGGCCGGCACCATCAAGCTCCGAAAGTTTTCAGACGGTACCATTATTCAATATGACACCGAAACTCATGCGCTCAACGCTACTTTAACGGAAGGTGGCCAAGTCGAAATTACCGCAGCAGGTGGTATCACTTTAAATGGCAATACCACAATCAATGGCAATGCCATCATCAGTGGTTCACTGACTGCAGCGGGTACCACCACAATAAATAACAGTCTAACAGCAACAGGGAATATCACTTCAAATGGCGATGTCAAAGCTGGAAATATTAGCCTAAGCAATCACAAGCATTCAGGCATTCAAGGTGGCGGTTCTACATCAGGAGGGCCAGTACCATGAGTATGAGTCGTTCAACAGGCTTACTTATAAGTGATGAAATGGAGTCGATCCATCAGTCCATTATAGATATTTTAACTACCCCGATTGGAAGCCGACTCATGCGACGTGAGTACGGTTCACTGCTATATGACCTGATCGACCAACCTATTAATGACGTGCTTGTCTTGAAATGCTATAGCGCAATTTATTCCGCAATTTTGCGCTGGGAACCTCGTATCAGTATCAATCAAATCAGTATTTTTAGTATTGAGGGGGCACGGATGCAAATCAATCTCGAGGCAGATCTTATTCAACAAAATCAATCCGTAAACCTATCACTTGCCTTAAATCTAGGAGCAGCTGCATGAGTGTTGTTGATTTTTCACAGTTACCAGCACCTAACCTGATCAAAGAGTTGGATTTTGAACAGATTCTGGCTAAACGAAAAGAGCGTTTTATTTCCCTTTATCCGACTGAAGAACAACAAAACTGGACCGATATCTTGTCACGTGAGTCAGAGCCAGTAACTAAAATTCTTGAAGAAAATGCCTATATGGAAATGATCCTGACTAATCAAATTAATCAGGATGCACGATCACTACTTTTAGCATTTTGCAGTGGAGCCGATCTGGATCACATTGCATTAAGTTATTACGGCCTTACTCGCCTCATTATTACTCCAGCGAACCCCAATACCGTTCCGCCGACAGTGGCTGTGATGGAGAGTGATGAAGACTTGAAAGAACGATGTATTTTATCTTTATCTGGCTTCAATACTGCTGGTGCAGCCAATGCGTATAAATTTTTTACGAAATCTGCAGACGGGCGAGTCGCTGACGCTTCAATCCTTTCACATGAGGATAACCCATGTTATCTGGATGTTTATATTACTCAGCACGACAGTGAAGATTTTACGGCTTCTACCGAATTAATAGACATTGTGCAAAAGGCGTTGGATCCGGAAGATGTTCGACCTGTGGGTGATCGTCCTACGGTACATAGTAGTACTGCAGTTCTATATCAAATACAGGCACGGCTTTATCTTTCTCAAACTGCAGAGAATGTGATGCTCTTGTCCGTAGCACAAAGTCGATTGCAGAAATACGTGGAAAATTCAAAGAAAATAGGGCAGTCCATTCGATTATCAGCGATTTATGCTGCCTTACATGTAGACGGAGTGAGTCGTGTTGAAATCGTCAACATGATTTCAGATATCGAAATAAACAAAACACAGCATGCTTTCTGCACCAATATCGACATTCAGATCGGAGGGACAGAGTAATGAAAACATTACCTCCCAACGCAACTGATCTTGAAAAAAATATTGCAGAAACAGGTAAAGATGCATTTGAACAGCCTTCAATTAAATTAGCTAAAAATGTCGATCAGGCACCTTCCGAATTTTTGGCATTTCTGGCTTGGGAAAGGCAGGTCAACTATTGGCGCAATGAATGGCCAGACTCACTTAAACGACAAATTATCAATGAAGCTATTCCTCAGCACAAAATTAAAGGTACACCTGCAGCAATTAAGCGCGCATTAGAGCCTTTTGGATTTGAAGTAACTTTAACTGAATGGTTCAACGAAGTTCCTCCGGGCAAGCCTGGAACATTTTCTTTAGAACTGGATCTGGTTGGTAAAGAGCTTACTGAAGAAATCTATCACGAAGTAAATCGACTTATTGAAGACTCAAAAGCAGTGACACGTCACGTTTCAAATGTCCAGATTAGTTCAAACCCACTTCTATATATTAATACTGCAATTGCCCTTCAAGATGCAGTGACTATTGAATGCATGCCCCAAGGTTACCAACAATGAGCAGCCAATATTACAATGTTACGACTAATGCAGGTGATGCTGCGATCGCAAATGCCATTGCCACAAATACTAAACTTAATATCACGCATGTTGCCTTCGGCGATGGCAATGGTGCTTCACCGACCCCAGATAAAGCTCGGACCACATTGGTGAAAGAAGTCTATCGTCAAGGTGTGAATAAATATGAAAAACATCCCACGATTAATAACTTTCTCGTGGTTGAAGCGATTTTACCGCCAATTGTTGGTAGTTTTTATATTCGTGAGATTGGATTAATTATTGATAGTAAAACGCTTATTACACATGGAGCAGTAGCCCCTGTATTTAAAGAAGCCAACTCAGTGCGTGAATATCGATTGAAATTCACCATCAATATTCAGGATGCTGAAATTGTCAATGTTATGCTCGATGACACATTGATTTATGCAACTCAAGCATGGGTAGATGATAACTACATTCCACGTGACGAACTTATTGATAATCTGACTACCAATGATGCGACAAAACCGCTTTCAGCAAAACAGGGGAAAAACTTACAAGATAGTAAACTAGGTAAGACTGAAAATGCCGTTAGTGCTACTAAACTTGCTACAGCGCGAACGATTGGTGGTGTGTCTTTTGATGGAACAGCAAATATCAATTTACCGGGTGTGAATGCCGGGGGGAATCAAAATACAACGGGTAATGCAGCGACTGCAACCAAATTACAAACTGGACGTACAATTAATGGAATAAACTTTGATGGCACTGGAAATATTATAATTGATAATTTACCAGTTACAGTTTCTGTGGGCGACGGTAGCAGTTCTACTTATTCACTTATGCAGTTTAATAACTATAAAAAAGTGGCAGGAGCTGGATATGCAAATTATATACATACAGGGGTGTGGGAAGATAATTTAAGACAAATTGGCTTATCAAACTATAGTGATACGGGCGCGCATATCTCGACCTTATGGGTCGGTAAGTCAAATGCTTATGTAAAAATTGGAACAACAGATTATCAATTAGCAAAAATTACAGACAATGTTGCTACTGCAACTAAATTACAAACATCGCGGAAAATCAATAATGTCAATTTTGATGGCAGCGCGGATATAACAATTGCTGATAGTACAAAAGTTCCAGTGTCGGGTGGCGTTATGACTGGAGCATTATCTGCAACAGAATTGGCCATTAATAATAAAGATGGGACATTAGGTCTTGGTCTTTCTTTATATGCAGGCGCTCAAGGCGGTAAACCAAACTACGGAATGTATTTTGCCCAGACTGCATCTTTTGGGACACATGGAGCAGTTTCAGGTCAATGGTCAGTCTATTTTAATTGCATAACTTCAGGCGACACACGGGGTTGGATTTTTCAAAATGGCACAACGAATGTGGCATCGATTTCAACGTCTGGTGTTGTGACTGCTCCAACATTTTCGGGTTCATTGTCTGGAAATGCGGCTACAGCAACAAAACTTGCAACCGCCCAAATAGTCAGTTTTTCAGGGGCAGCAACAGGATCTTTTTCGTATGATGGCTCTGCCAATTCTACATGTATTTTAACGCTAGCAAACTCTGGTGTGACTGCTGGTTCATATTCTTCAACGATTCAAATCCCGTCCATAACAGTCAATGATAAAGGACAAATCACAGGCATTTCACAGCAAAATATTCGGTCTGCTTCTGTAACACAAACTGGGGTTGTGCAACTGAATAATACTTTGACGAGTTCTGCTACAGATCAGGCATTAACAGCAGCACAGGGCAAGTATTTACAAGATTATAAGTTAAATAAAGTAACTTCTATTCCTGCAAATTCTGATCTAAATACGTTTTTAGTCGAGGGCTTCTATGCTTGTTCTACAAATGCAGCAGCTGCAAGCATTTCAAATGTTCCATTGGCGACAGCATTTTCATTGCTGATAGAGGTGCATGCAGGTGTTAAACAAACATTTACTGATTACAACAGTAACCGTCAGTTTGTAAGACGATCTTATTCAAACGTGTGGAGCGAATGGCGCGAAATTGCGTATATCGATTCTACAAATATCAATAGCGCAGCAAAACTTGCTACAGCGCGAACGATTGGTGGTGTGTCGTTTGATGGAACATCGAATATCAATTTACCGGGTGTGAATGCCGGGGGGAATCAAAATACAACGGGTAATGCAGCGACGGCAACCAAATTACAAACCGGACGTACAATTAATGGAATAATCTTTGATGGCACTTCAGACATTACCATTGCTGATTCAACAAAGCTCCCACTTGCAGGGGGGACAATTACTGGAAATTTGACCATTTCGGGCAATATTTCCTTTGACAAAGTAGTTAGTACATCTTCAGAGCCAGTTTCATTCTTAACCGCCAATGCAGCTCGTGGTGTGAGAGTAGGAAGCTTACTGGTTTCAAGCTCATACAGTGACGATGCAAAAGTTCCGACAAATGGCGCATACATTAAAGGCGCTATTAATACTGATGGGACTCTAAATATTGGCACTAGAAATGGAGCCAAAGATGGTGTGTTTAACGAGCGAATAAACTTAGTTCCTCCGAGCCATTCTGGTGTGTGGAATGTCGGGATATTTGATGATTCATCAAACAGTAATTTCTGTATTAAATATGGCAATAACAGTGCATTAAAATTTGACCACAACGGTAATTTTACAATGTTGGGGACTGTGACTGCTCCAACATTTTCGGGTTCATTGTCTGGAAATGCGGATACAGCAACAAAACTTGCTACAGCGCGAACAATCGGTGGTGTGTCGTTTGATGGAACAGCAAATATTAATTTACCTGGTGTGAATACTGCGGGCAATCAATCAACCTCAGGTAATGCTGCAACAGCATCAGCTTGTACCGGAAATTCCGCTACAGCTACAAAGCTTGCCACAGCTCGAAACATCGCACTTTCCGGAGCAGTCTCTGGGTCTGCAAACTTTGATGGATCTGGGAACATCACAATCAACACCACAGCAAACAATTCAATCGGCGTTGGCCAAAGTTGGTCTGATGTTACGTCTAGCCGTTCAGCAAATACAACATATACAAATACTACAGGTAAACCAATCCAAATTATGGTTACAACCGCGAACTGGAACAATGCCGGGTCATTTGAACTTGTATTGGATGGGGTTTCAGTAACATCCATCGGTAACCAAGACGGTTATAACCAATCTAAACCAGTATCGGCAATCGTTCAAAACGGTTCAACATACCGGGTAAATGGTAGTTTTACAAAATGGAGTGAGTTACGTTAATGAAATATTTTAAAAACCAAAAAAATGGCGAAGTCTTTGCATTTGAAGATGACTTGAGTGAAATGTCTGCTGATGAGGTCGATCGTCATTTGAATCCTCAAAATTATCTAACGGATGAAGAAAAAGAGCAACTGCGGCTTGCAGAATTCACTGCGCTGACTCGTCGCCAGTTCAAACTTGCGTTACTTGAAAATGATCTACTGAACACAGTTGAGCAGTCGATTGCAAGTATCGAAGATCCAGCATTAAAAACTCGTATTGAAATTGAATACAATGAATCCGAAAAATTTGAGCGTACAAACGACTCTATTAAATACATGCTCAGTATTTTAAATCTGACGGACGAGCAAGTGGACGATATGTGGCGTTATGCGATGACGCTATAATAATTCTGCAAGTTGTAATTGAGGGGATTACAACTGCAACAGAATGAAATCCTCTCCGCAATTTGAAAACCTGTGATCTGACAAAAAATCAATCAGACCACAGGTTTTTTTATGGCAGATTCATATCACCACGGGGTACGGGTTTTCGAAATTAATAACGGAACCCGGCCCATTCGTACAGTTTCCACCGCCATTATCGGCATGGTCTGTACTGCATCAGATGCCGATGCAATCACGTTCCCACTCAATACCGCTGTGATGATCACTGACATACAGACATCGATTGGCAAAGCTGGTACTCAAGGAACACTTGCCCGTTCATTACAAGCAATTGTTGACCAAACAAATGCAGTCGTCGTTGTCGTACGGGTTGAAAGTTTAGAAGATGAAGCTGCACAAACCACCGCGGTTATTGGTGGAACTGTGGGTAGTAAATATACCGGGTTGAAGGCTCTCCTCACAGCTCCAGCAAAATTTGGCGTAAAACCACGAATTCTAGGAGTACCTGGGTTAGACAATGCCGCTGTTTCGGCAGAGTTGGTTTCAATTGCCCAGCAATTACGAGGTTTTAGTTACGTTTCGGCATGGGACTGTGAAACTAAAGAAGATGTTATCGCTTACCGTGAAACTTTTGGTGCACGTGAACTCATGTTGATATGGCCAGAATTTTTGGGCTGGGATACTGCACTGAGTAAAACTACAACATTGGATGCTACAGCTCGCGCTTTGGGCTTACGAGCCAAGATTGATCAGGAAACCGGCTGGCATAAAACTCTATCCAATGTCGCAGTCAATGGTGTGACGGGGATCAGCAAAGACGTATTCTGGGACTTACAGTCATCCGCCACAGATGCCAATTACCTCAATGAAAATGATGTCACAACATTGATTCAGCGTGATGGCTTCCGTTTTTGGGGCTCACGTACTTGTTCAGATGATCCACTATTTGCATTTGAAAACTATACCCGCACTGCACAAGTGCTCATGGATACGATGGCTGAAGCACATATGTGGGCAGTCGACAAACCTCTTCATCCTTCTTTAGCACGTGACATTATCGAAGGGATCAATGCCAAATTAAATGACATGACCACAAATGGCTATCTCATTGGGGGGCAAACATGGTTTGACCCAGCACTAAATACCACTGACATCCTCAAAGCGGGGCAGATGCGTATTTCTTACGATTACACCCCAGTTCCACCGCTAGAAGATTTGAGTCTGCGTCAGCACATTACTGACAGCTATCTGGCTGACTTTGCTTCACGCATTACTTCATAAGGAAATAGCACATGGCTTTACCTAAAAAACTCAAATTCATGGATCTTTTCAATGAAGGGATCAGTTATTTCGGCCAGACCGGTGAGGTGACCATTCCTAAATTGGCTCGCAAGCTCGAAAACTGGCGGGGCGGTGGTATGGATGGCAACGTTAAAGTCGATCTAGGCTTTGGTGATGACGTGACAAATTTCGAGTGGAAGCTGGGTGGTGTCGATCCCCTGATTCTTGAGCAATTCGGCGCGGCCACCGTGGGTGCACATTTGTTACGTTTTGCCGGGTCATATCAGCGTGAAGATACAGCCGAAATTGATGCTTACGAAATTGTGGTACGTGGACGACATGAAGAGATCGATTTCGGAAACCAGAAGCAGGGTGAAGATACAGAAACGACGATTAAAACCATCTGGAGCTATTACAAGCTCAGTATCAATGGTGTGGTTTACGTTGAAATCGATATCCCAGCTGGCAAGTTTATCGTTAAAGGGGTCGACCGTAATGCCGAGCACATGAAAGCCATCGGTCATTAATCATTTTTTCCTTAACTCCGGTTGAATCCAGCCGGAGTCTTTTTACTTTCTTTTAGGACATTTGCATGAAAACTCTAGACCAAACTCAAGCCACTGAACTTGAAACCCAACAAGCGGAAAATCAAAAAATGATTAATCCAGATGTTGAAAGCATTGATCTGGATCAACCCATTAAAATGGGTTCAATCGAAATTACTCAACTCGAAATCCGTAAGCCAAACGTCCCTGCCTTACAGGGCATCAAAATCGCAGAATTACTGCAGGGCGATGTCGATGCCATTTGTAAAGTCATCCCACGTGTCACTAACCCTACATTAACCCGTGCGCAAATTATTCAATTAGAACCTTCTGATATCGCTCAGATCGGTGCGGTACTGATGCTTTTTTTGCAACCGAGCTCAGTACGTGCAGCAATCTTACAAGAACAGTAGATGATGCCATCGCTAATATAGCGGTGGTATTTCATTGGCCACCGCAAACCTATTTGAATATGACCCTATCAGAACTCATGCAATGGCATCAAAAAGCCATTGAAAGAAGCGGAAATGATGCCGAATGAAACAGCTTAAACTCGAAGTCATCTTCGGTTCACAGGATAAACTTAGCCCCGCACTTAAAATGCTTTCAGGCAACAGCTCTGCTGCTGCCAAAGCATTGAAAGGTGTCCGGGATGAGGTGAAACGACTTAACGATCAACAAAAACAAGTTGATGGTTTTATTAGACAAAAAAAAGCCACTGAAGACAGTGCCAAGGCCTTAAAAGATGTTCAGGATCGTATCAAATCCTTACGTCATGAGATGTCGACCAATCCTTCAGAAAAATTAACTCGAGATTTTGATAAAGCTACTAAAGAAGCCAAAAAACTTAAAGATGCCCATAGTCAAAATCAGATGAAGTTACAAGCTCTGCGTGGTGAACTCCAACAAACAGGAGTTTCGACAGGAAATCTGGCAGGCCATCAAATTGAATTATCCAGAAAAATCACAACGGCTAATGCTTCTATCGACAACCAGAAAAGAAAACTGGAAAACTTAAACCGACTTCAGCAGTCTCACTCTAAAATCTCTGGGAATGCCCGTACCGCTGCCATATATGGCGCAGGTATGACCGCAACTGGAGCAGCTGCTCTTTATCAGTTGCGTAAACCGATTGACGAAAGTAAGCATGTGGATATTGAGCAAAACCGGATTGCCTCATTAGGTTTGGGTGCTGAAGCCACAAAAGAGGCGACGGATTACGCCAAAGCAATGAAAACTTTTGGTACCTCAACCTTAGACAACTTGGCACTCATGCGGGATGGTGTCACTGCATTTGCAGACGTGCACCATGCCAAATTTGCTGCACCTATGCTGGCCAAAATGAAATTTGCCAACGAAGCCATGTACGGGGGAGAGCAAGGTGGGGAAAATGAAAAAAAATTCATGGATATGCTTAAAGTCATTGAACTGCGAAATGGCTTAAAAAATGAAGGTGCATTTAAAGAACAGGCCAATATTATCCAGCAAGTGATCACAGCAACAGGTGGACGTGTACAGGCAGGTGAATGGCTCAATGCGATTAAAACAGGTGGTGTAGCAGTTAAGGGCCTCACTAATGAAGCATTCTATTACAAGATGGAACCGATTGTTCAGGAGCTTGGTGGTCATCGTTTTGGTACATCTGCCATGTCAGCTTATCAGAATATTTATCAAGGCAGAACCACCAAACGTGCTGCACAAAATATGGATGAATTAGGACTAATTGCAGACCAAAGTAAAGTGCAACATGACAAGGCTGGGCAAGTTTCCTTTTTAAATCCGGGTGCGCTCAAAGGCGCAGAATTATTTAAGAAAGACCAGTTTGCATGGATGGAACAGATTCTACTACCTGCTTTGGCAGCAAAGGGAATTACCGAACGTGGACAGATCCATGATGCCATTGGCAGTATTTTTACCAACCGTAATGCCTCCAACCTGTTCACGACCATGTACGACCAACGTGAGCAAATCCATAAGAATGCCAAACTCAATGCCGGGGCTGACAATATTGATCAGCTTAATTCAAAAGCAGTAAATACCACCACAGGTAAAGAAATAGAGGCCAAAGCCAAACTTCATGATGCTTATCTGACCTTTGGCCAGACTATTTTACCGATCTATACCCGTGCCATTGAAATAGCAACCAATGCACTGAAAGGCTTTAACACATGGATGCAACAGAACCCAGCACTGGCCAAAATGCTAGGCGCGGGTTTATTGGTGCTTGCTACATCGCTTATGGCCATCGGTGGTGCTTTGGTGGTGTTTTCACCCCTTATTCTCAGTATGTTAAGTCTTCGACTGATGATGGCCACAGTCGGTGCACAGGGGAGTTCGCTGGGTTTTGCATTTAAACTATTAACGAGCCCCTTGGGGCTTTTACAAAAAGGTTTTATAGGAATCGGAAAGGCATTTCTATGGGTTGGGCGTTTGTTCCTGACCAACCCAATTTTATTGGCCGTAGCAGCCATAGCCACAGTTGCGTATCTGATTTATCAGAACTGGGGAGCTCTCTCTAACTTTTTTACTAATTTATGGGCTAAAGTGACCACGGTTACCTCATCCGCATGGGGTAGCATAACCAATACTATCACTGGTTGGATTACCAATATCTCAGCTACTTTATCTGGCTGGGGGAATGGGTTGACTGGCTGGTTCGGTGGTATTTGGGAGGGCTTGAAACAAGCATTTAATAATGGATGGAACAATCTAAAATCGATTATTCGGACTGTAGATACCATTTTTGCAGATAACCCTATCCTCCATTTTTTAATTCCAATCATTGGTATTCCACGGTTGATCATTGCCCATTGGACTACGATCTCAGCCTTTTTCCAAAGCCTATGGAGTGGTATCTCAGCCACCGTTGGAGGATGGATTTCAACGATCTGGAATACCTTGTCCAATTGGGGGGTGTCTATTCGTGCATGGTCCAGTAGCATCTGGATTGGGGTAATAAATGCGGTAGATAGTGCATGGCTAAATATTGAAACATCCATTGGACAAGCAATTAATCGGGTACTCGCGACATTACAGACATGGGGGGCAACAGCACAAAATTGGTTAAATGGTCTATGGACTTCAATTACCCTGACGACTTCGACTGCATGGATATCAATTAAAACGGCTGTGTCTACTGCATGGAATAATCTGGTTGCGAGTATTCAAACGAATCCGATCTTGCAAAAGATCATTACGGGTTGGCAGACCATATTTGGCTATTTAGGTTCATTAAAAGACAAAATGCTAGGCATTGGCCAGAATATTATTGATGGGCTAATTAACGGCATAAAATCCGGGTTTAGTGGCCTAAAATCGATTTGGACTCAGATTAATAGTTACATGCCCGATTTCATGCGAAAAAAAATGGACATTCATAGTCCATCGCGTGTCATGCGTGGTATTGGCCGTTTTATTGTCGCGGGGCTTGAAGTGGGGATAGGCCAGCAACAGGGTTCACTCCAAAACACGTATCAGCGTATTGTTGATACTTTTAGTGTGCCTCCTTCAACAACTTCTCCTGGTGCGATTGTTCCTCCTGAACAACAGACGATTTTCCAGAAAGTGGTGGCACTAACCAAGCCAGTCTTGGAAAAAGCACCGATCCTGAAGTTCTTTGATCAGATCAAAAGTCAATGGAACACGTTGTGGAATGGATTAGATAACATCGCGGATAAATTTCCAGAACGCATGAAAATGCTATTCGATGTACAGCCTGAATTTGATCAGCCGGCATGGGCTGTTCCTACTTTTAATACGCCAGTGGCTTTACCACCGATGATGAACAAGCCACTTCGTGCAGATACTGCAGCAACGGTCTCACCAGCAGCAAAATCCCAGCAACTCACTGTAGAAGGGGACACCGTTTCAATCTATGTCACAGCGCAACCGGGGCAATCCTCTCAAGACATCGCCTCTGAAGTTCGACGAGTATTAGAGACATATCAACGAGAAAAAGAGCACCGTGTCCGTGATCAATTCTGGGATAACCAATAGGAATTCAAACCATGATGATGATTTTTGGCGTATTTGTCTTTTCATTGCCTACAGCCACCTATCAAAAGTTACAACGTAATACCTCGTGGCGCCATGCTTCAAGCTCCCGGGTCGGGGACATGCCAGACTATCAGTTTGTCGGAAGAGGGGATGATGTCATCACCCTTGATGGCAGCATTCTTCCCGAATTTATGGGAACGCCACTCAGCTTGACCGCATTGCGGGTCATGGGTGACACCGGCAAAGCCTATCCCCTGATCAGTGGTACTGGGAAAATATTCGGCTTGTACTTTCTGGAGGATCTGGAAGAAACCCAGACCTATTTTTTTAAGAATGGTGCAGCCCGAAAAATTGAATTCAAGCTGACCTTGAAACAAAAAATGAAAGCAGGAACATTGGTTAATAACGTGATCAGTACAGTGATGGGATAGCGATGCTGGATGACATAACAACGGCAAATGCACATGCCATTTATAAAGTGGTGGTGAATGGTCAAGACATCACTGCAAAAATCAACTCACGTCTCATTAGCATGACCATTGCTGACAATCGGGGCATTGAAGCCGACTCGGTGTTGATGAACTTGTCCGATCACGATGGACTATTAGATATTCCCCCCAAAGGTGCAGAAATTGAAGTCTGGATCGGCTGGAGTTCGACTGGGCTGCTATACAAAGGGAAGTACTTCATCAAGGAGCGCGAACATTCAGGTACACCCGATGTTTTAAGTTTACGGGCCACCAGTGCAGATCTAAAAGCCAGTTTGAAGCGAAAACGTGAAGACAGCTTTCATGACAAAACTATTGGTGAAATCATCAGTAGCATCGCAGCACGAAACGGATTGGATGCAATTATCCAGGATAAATTGGCCAGCATAAAACTCGCCTTTATAGAACAGAATGAATCCGATGCCAACCTCATGACCCGGATTGCAGACGAACATGATGCGATTGCAACCGTTAAAAATGGCACATTATTATTTCTGGCCAAAGGCAAGGCTGAAACGGTCACGGGCCAGAGCCTGCCCGAAATCGAAATCACCCGGCAACAGGGTGATCGACATAGATTTAGTGATACCTCAGAGGGGGACGATATTTCTGGAGTCACCTGTTACTACTACGACTTAAAACTTCCTTTGAAACAGCAGGTCACTATCGGCAATAGCAGCCTGAATGTCCGGGAAATTCGACATCCGTTTCGTGACAGGGAAACAGCACTGCATAAAGCCCAGTCCGAATATAATCACATCAAACGCAAGGCCACCAGTTTCAGCTATTCATTTTCTCGCGGTCGTCCAGAGCTTATTCCGGAAATGACCTTTAAATTTACCGGGCTAAAATCTCCCATTGATGACATTGTTTGGTTAGGTACACAAGTCACCCATCGGCTGGATGGATCTGGAGGATTTACCACGGATGTGACACTGGAAGTCATGCTGCCGGATGCTGATGATATTAGCCAATTGATTGAAAATGAGAGGGGCGATTACACTGGCATAATCGCATATTATGGTAGTCCCAAGTCACCGAATAAAGTGACACAAGGAGACCAATCTAATCCAAAACGCCTTACCTATCTTTATAAAACCAAGATAACCGCAACTAAAGCCGCAGAACGCGAATTCAAACGGCTTCAGGATGAAAACTCTAATAGTTAAAAGTTACAGATAATCAGTTCATTTCCGTTATGATTTTTATCCGCTGCGCTGTTATTAACAGTCCAGCGGATTTTTTTGCTGTGTATGACATAGTCCTGGAATAATTCGCGTACTTCAGGAACATCATTCAAACTTAAAATAAATTTACCTTGCATCCCATCCAGTTGCTTCTTCAGTGCAAAGAAATCATCCTTGCCAAATATTTCCTTACCATAATCCTTTTCACACCCCCAATACGGTGGATCCAGATAGAATAACGTCTCAGGAGCATCCATGCGTTTAATCACGTAGTCATAGCCTGCATTCTCAATCGTCACGTGCTGTAGACGTTCATGAACAGAAATCAGATGCTGACGTAACTCATGACCGAGCTTTAGCCCACCTTTACGAGATTTTGTATAACTAAATGCACCTTCTAACTGGCAGCTAAACGCAGCCCGGAGCAAATAATAAAATTTGGCAGCCCGTTGAATATCAGTGAGTCCACGATCATTTTTTTTCATGTCATTAAATAGACTGCGTGAAAACAACAGTAAATCGAACTCAGCAACAAACGCATCAAAATGAAACTTCAGTACGCGGTATAAATTAATGAGGTCATCATTGACATCATTAATCACTTCAACGGTTGACGGAGTTTTTTTGAAAAGTACCCAACCTGCGCCCCCAAACACTTCCACATAAGTTTGATGAACCGGCATGAGATCAATAATAGTTCTGGCCAGTTGAGATTTACCCCCTAACCACCCACTAAAACTATGACCTTTTGGATTGTATTGTACAGACATGATTCTTACCTGTTTTAGGGCGCTCTAGGCACTCAGGTAAGGCACTCTCGGTGCTCAGGATATTAATGGATTTACAGCGCGAACATTTGATTTCCAGTGAATCAAAATGCCCAACCTTGGCAAGCAGCTTATAACAGCAGCGACAACGGATCGTATGCATAAGGATTTTGATTACAAAGAGAAAAAATCTTGGCAATAGTATTCAAATTTACTTAGATGTACAAATATTTAACCGTATAATAAAAAAAGACACAAATATTGTACTTTTGAGAGAGATATGCGGGGAAAACATCAATTATATTGTCCACACTGCAATGCAAAACTGACAATAAGAAGCAGCAGACAACAACACATATTATTGAGATCTATCTGGCTTCAGTGCACCAATATCCTTTGTGGTTTTACTGGAGCTGGAATTATTGAAATTACGCATCAGATTTCACCAAGTTCACAAAAGAATCCAAATATTTCACTCAAAAAGCTTAAACGCAGACCAGACAAATATATCAAGGACATTGACCCCGTCGCAGACAATCTCGACCTATTTCCTGAACTTGAAGACAGTTAATGCCAATTTTATTGACCATCGTTTTATTAACACTCTACGGAGGACCACATGTCTAATTCACAAACCAAAATTTCAACCGTTGCGATCGGTATTATCCAAGCCATGCAAACCGTTCATGCCATTTATACCGTTGTTGCAAACGCAATGGATGCAGCAGAAAAAGCCAACTCAGGGCAATCGGGGGCTGACAAAAAATTATGGGTACTGGCCTATGCCAGAGACGTAGTCCTGGCAATGGGGGATAACTGGGACGAACTGCTAGAAAAAGTTTCAACTTTCATTGACCAACTCAAATCAGCTTACAACACAGTAAAAGTCCTGTTTTAAGGACTTTTTTTAATATTTAAAGGGATAAATAAAATGGCGAAATGCAACATCTGCGGTAAACGCTGGTTTTTCTCAAAACAACCAAAATGTGATTGCCATAAGAAAAAATCTACGCATGATCATCTACCGGTGAGGAAAACTGCATTATTGTCAGATCCTCCCAAATATCGGCAAGATGATATCGATCCAAACTTACAGTACTACTCGACCAAGGCGATTCAGGATATCTCTGAGCCCAAAAAAGATGAATGTTGGCAAAATCGTTATTATCAAACACCTTCCCATCACTCTAACCATAGTCATAACTCTGACCAAAGTTGTGACTCATCTAGCTGGAGTTCTGGATCAAATGATAGTAGCAGTTATGACAGTGGATCCTCATCTAGTTCAAGTTGGGATTAAATGTGATTGACCAAAAAAACAATCCCGAATGTCGAATGGCTTTTATGGACTATATGAGTCTGAACCATAAAGCCGTTCAATAAATGCTAGAAATAATTCATCATCTTCAAAAGTATTCACTTTTCTTAAAAGTGCATACTTTTTGATGTAATTCGATAATTCTTCATCATCAAATGCGAGATAGGCCATACAATGCATTTCATCAATGGTTTGATAGGATATAAATGTTTTAATAGCATGATCCAAAACACCTAAATCTTCATGCATCTCGATAAATCTTAAAATAAAATTTATAAACTCCACATATTCCATTTCTAGCACTAGATAATCAGTCTTGCGATGTGCTGAAGCTAAAATTTCATAAAATGTAAGATCTAAACTTTCGTCTTCAACGCTTAGAAAGGTTTCAACTACTAAGTAATAGCTTCTTAGCCCATATATGATTTCACTTAAAAAAAATTTAAGCCCTCTATGTCCAAGTTGATTTTCTTGGAGTAAAAATTTAATCTTTTGGTTTTTTTCATCAATATATCTAAATAATAAATCATAAAAAGATTGGATTTTTGAATCATTAATTTGTTGTTCAATTAATGTGGCTTGTTGTGCTGTAATTTTTCTCTGGGCTTCAGCGATCGAATTACTTTCTTTTATTTCATTGCGTTGAGCTTCGAGCTCTTTACGCTGTTCTTTAAGTTCCTGTCTTTGCATAAATAATGAAATAATCAAAATGGCAAAAGCAAATCCACTGAATAAGGTATTCAATGAACCATAACTATCACCATATGTTCCAAATCGCTCCCCCACCTTTTGAAAATCATTTGAATTAATGACTTCATCAACCATTTCGGAGGGTTTGAGTGGGATTTTCACACTCAAAGAGGGCTTATCCATCCAACTTACAAATGTCGGATAATAAACCCAAATTAAAAAAATAATGGTTAGTGCAGCTAAGATCCCAAAAAACTCAAGTAAACTTTTATCTATTTTCTTTTTCTTGGCTTCAGGTGTTTTAGATAAAATTTTATCGACTAAGCAATTGATTATTTTCATTTCTTATTCTTCGGACACTTCTTACCAGTCCCACCCGGAAGACAGTCACACGCACTGCCGTCCCCATCCCGATCCAACCGCTTATAACCCGGTTTCTTTGCATTAAAATACGCCTGAGCTTCAGCATGCGTTTTAAAGTCTTTACAATATTTTGCAAATGCTATTGATGGAAGGCAAAGGCCAATCAATAAAGCAAGAATTAAATTTTTCATTATTTAACAACCTTATAAAATTTTTGTTCATATTCTTTAGCTTGTGTAGGCGTAAATTCTTTATCTAAACGTAGTAAATACAACCCTCTTTTGTACATATATTGATTATAAACAGGCATTTGTAAGGTTATTCTTTTTATATAGTTATATCGTCTATTTAAATCGGAAATATTTTTAAATTTCTCAAGTGTCCCACCCTTGAATTCTGTCGGATTAGTGTCAGGATCGTAATATCCATCACTTTCAAATTTAGGATCAATTCGAGGATCAGGCCAAGAAACTTTATCGATATATTGATTAGGACGACCCAATTGATCATTGGGGTCATTACTTTCATCAAATGGGTACACGAAATCGATGCCTTTAATATTCATGCTAAAAATAACTTGGGCAGCGTCTTGGGCATGGAGTAAAGATGATGTAAAAAGACAAAAAGCGCAAAATAGAAATAATTTTAGATAGTTTAAAATATTCATGAATACAATACGTTATTTATACTATTTACATATATTAACACGATATTATTTTTTAACAATGTGTTGACAAGCCCTTGTTATCTTTATTATATTGAAAAAACACATTGTTAAATGTGTTACACCGCAAAATCGGTGGCAGGCCTAGGAAACCTGTAAAATTTACTCAGAGCGCATAAAATACCGTCGCTTAAGCGACTATTTTTTTGCCTAAAAAGTCTGATCGACTATACTTTATGGTAGATCGGACAGGGCAGCCTCGCGCTGGCCGTTCTCTGAGTACGGTTTTCCTAGCCTTGTTCGGTCTACCACCATTACCCTAGGAAAGTAATGGCGGTGGGTTGTAAAAACTTACTCAGAGTAAAGATCATGACTCATCAAACTCATGGCGTAGTCACACGCCTGCCTCAACCTCATAACCATCATATCCATATTTTTCCCGCCTTCGTTGGGCCAGTACATCCCGCAGCAGTCTTAAAACAGGTCCTGGACTATTCCGTTCAGGAGCGCATGTATCAGCTTTGCCTACAGCGTCTCCAGTCGCCGGACTTTGCTGGTCAGATTCCTTCGATCGCAATTTATGATCCACAACCAGTCGATGGAATTACCCTCTATTTACACCCCGCCATTGTTGCATTTCTGATTTTCTTGCTTCTCACTTCAGTCTATTTATTGGCAGGAGTATGGCAGCTATGAACAACAACAGCATTTATCCCTATGTTCCTTTGACATCACGGTTGGTGACAAGCAAACAGGTTGACACGCCTATTCTGGGCTATTTCATGACCATACTGGATGCAGCTTGCCAGAAAGAACTGGATTTTAATCACACTCCAGAACAATTTGGCTTCTTAAGTATCAATCCTGAGCAAATCAATGACTTGGCTAACTTAACATCATTGCAGCCAATCGACATGGTCGATTTAGGGAAAGCATTGGGCAGTTTAATTTATCCAGTTTTCCGGGGGGAAACCAAAGTAAATAGCCCACTCTGGAACAATGAGCCTACCGTCGTTTGGCAATTTCAATTGAATGTAATGAATAGTTGGAACTTTAAAACGATGAATAATTCACGAGATAAAGCAGTAGAGTCATTTGATCAGGTGTTAGGTATGGTTCGTATTTTAAGAAGCTCACTGGAAGCGAGACATCAGGATCCTGAAATCATCCTAAATGCAAACGACTTGGCAAACGTGCTTTTATTAATTGAAGAGAAGCTGTGCGACGCACACAGGCTTCTCGAACCAGACTCGGGCATTTTGGATGATTGACCATTTAGGCTTGTAGATCGGATGCATAACCTTCGATCAGTGACATCAAACTGCGTTGAGCATGTTCGGGTAACTGTCGATAAGCCTTAAGCATCACGGATTCCTCAAGCGTCAGACCCTGATGATCAGGGTCTGCACCAAGTAAAATGTAATGGATATCCATCCCTTTTTTATGCATTTGCTGTAAATAAACCCATTGGTAAGGGACATGATCACGGAGATAGTTACCAACAGTATTTTCGTGAGCTCCGATTTCACGTGACAACCGCTTAGCAGGAAAATTGCATCGGCGTACTTCTTTTTGGAAACGCTCGGTCATCTCTTTTGTTACGACGTCAACGGACATATATTGAACCTTTAATGTTTAAATCGGTACAAACAATGTGTTATCTTTGTTTTTAGCACATTATTAGAACCTTAGGATACATCATGAACACACAAACAACACCATATCCAAGACAAAGACAGAAACGGATTACGGCCGAAAGAAAACCGTTCACCATCTATCTCACAGACGAACAAAAAAATGAGCTAGAGCAAACAGCAGATCAGCGCGGATTGAGCAAAGGCCTACTGGCAATGAACCGTTACGAGGCAGGCCTATCTCTTGAAAATCAAGAGGAGCACTAATCCATGTATCAATATGTGCATTACCAAAATAAGCAGCCCCGAGATAACCGACGCAATGTCAACCTGAATGATTCCGAAACCATGTTGTTTGATGCCATGTCTCGGATCACAGGTACACCCATTGCCGTCATTATTCGTGAATTTGCCTTACGTCATGCGATTCGTCTCATTATGGATACTGACCAATCTATCTTAGATCGCATTACCAATACAGGCGCACCAGAGCACCTCCAGCGGGGCTAAAGGGGAGGAACTGAATATGCGACATAACATGCAACTTACAGAGCAGGAAGAACAGGTGTTTGAAGAGATTCGCCAATTATTTGGATTGGCAACTATCGATGACGCCATTCGCTTTGTAATCCAGCAAGGCATTCAGAACCAACTGCAACAAATTGCAGAACATGTAGCACAACCTAAAAAATCCTAAGAGCTAAAGATGTATCCAGAGACACAGAGAGAAGCTGTCCGCAGACTTGAAAATGAATTCCACTTTAAAAAACGGGGAGAATATCTGACTCAAGGCATTTGCCCAAACTGTAAACATAAGGAGCTATATGCCTATGCTGAAGCTCCATGGACATTGCAGTGCAATCGTCGCAGCAAATGCGCCCACGTGGTTTATTTACGTGATCTCTACCCCGATCTCTTTGAGAATTGGGAAAAGCGTTTTCAACCCACCGAGAAAAATCCGACAGCCACAGTAGATGCTTATCTGGTAGAGGGGCGTGGTTTTCCGATCGACAAATTACGCGGTCAATATACTCAGGAATATTATAAGCATTTCCAGTCAGGGCTGGGCTCAGTCACCATTCGTTTTCCAATTACAGATGATTCTAACAATATCGGTTATTGGGAGCGTTGTCTCGATGACAAAGGCAAGATGCCTAAAACCCCCAATCCCAAAAATTTTAAAATGCAAGGGCATGGCTGGGTTCCTCCACAAACCGACCTGATCAATGCAAAAGAAATCTGGATTACGGAAGGGGTTTTTGACTCTATTGCTTTATGGCTCTCGGGTGTCACGACTTTTACAGCACTGACCTGTAACAACTACCCATTGATTTTGCTTAACTCCATTGCCGAACAATGCAAACAGCAAGATAAACCACGGCCAACACTCATCTGGGCATTTGATGCGGACCAAGCCGGACGCGAAGGTATCGAAAAAAATATCGAACGTGCCAGAAAAGAGGGATGGGAATGTGCTGCAGCACAGCCTCCATCCGGTTGGAACAAAACCGACTGGAATGACTTATATAAGCAGGAACGACTCACTGAAACTGATCTGAAAAATTACCGATACTACGGTGATTTACTCATAGCAGAACGTCCGGCTGATAAAGCTATTCTCATGTTCAAACGCAGCCCAAAAAATAGCAGCTTCCCGTTTGACTTTAATAACCGTCTATATTGGTTCAAAATCGACATGGACGTTTATAACCAGAAAATCCGCGAGTTTGGTCTTGAAGAAGACGACAACGACAGTGAAGACTGGGCCCAAAAAGAAAAAGACGAAATCACGGAGGAACTGAAAGAACAGGCCATCCGTAGTTGCTATTCCGTGACTGAAATCGCCAATTGCAAACCGACTGCCCTTTACTACCAGTACACCGAAGAAATTGACGATGCCAAATATTATTTTCGTATCGATTTCCCCAAAAATGCCCATCCTGTAAAAAATACCTTTACCGGTGGTCAGCTCTCCGCAGCATCAGAATTTAAAAAACGCCTGTTAGCCGTTGCCCCGGGTGTCATTTATACCGGCAATGGGGCGCAACTGGATCGGGTATTACGAAACACTATTGAAAATATTCGCCGAGTACAATTGATCAACTATGTCGGTTATCACAGTGAACTCAAAACCTATGTGTTAGGGGATCTGGCTGTACAAAACGGCAAGACGTATCCCATCAATAACGATGACTACTTTGCTCTTCCACGTCAGGTCAACCTCAAGGCAAACGTCCCATTTGCTTTAAAAATCAATAAGGAACTCGCTGAATATAACAAGGGGTGGGTCAATGATCTGGTACAGGCCTATGATGTTCGTGGTCTTGTCACTTTAACTGCATTTTTTGGCAGTCTATTTGTCCAGCAAATTCGCAAAATACATAAGTCCTTTCCATTTCTAGAAGTCGTGGGTGCACCGGGTACGGGTAAATCCACCATGTTGAACTTCATGTGGAAGCTATTGGGGCGTGAAGACAACAATGGCGACTATGAGGGACTTGATCCAAATAAAACCTCTGAGTCCGGTTTAATCAGGACATTTCGTCAAGTTGCAAACTTACCGGTGCTATTGATTGAATCGGATCGCTCTGGAGAGAACCAACCTTATTCCAGACAATTTAATTGGGACATGCTCAAGACTTTATATGATGGAGGCTCACTCGGTGCACGGGGGGTAAAAACCAACGGAAATGAGACCTATGAACCACCTTTTATGGGGTCATTGATCGTCAGCCAAAATGCTGAAGTCAATGGATCCGAAGCTATTAAAGGGCGGTTTGTCCACATTAAATTTGAAAAATATCATCTTACCTCCCAATCCCTTGCTGCCAGTAAACGCTTGCAGAAGTACAAAATCCAAGACGTCAGCTATTTCATTCTGAACTGTCTGGAAAAAGAACAGCAGATTTTAGAAAGTTATGCAGAGCTTCAGGAGGAATATGACGAAATGCTGCATAGCTCATACACCATCGAAAGTGCCCGGGTCATACATAACCATTCTCAATTTATGGCGCTTTTCAAAGCCCTGACAAAACACATTATCCAGATCGATGAGATGACCCAGCGTAAAGTGATTGAAGAACTTTCAGAAATGGCCATTAAGCGCGATAAGTCACTTCAACAAGACAGCACAATCGTTCAGAACTTCTGGGATACCTTTGAACAGATTGAAGCAACCAAGTCTCTGACGGAAGACACCGTTCTCAATCATCACAGCAAACGTCACAAATACATCGCAATCAATTTTGCCCATCTCTACAAAGTCGCTGCGGATCTACGCTTCAACTTACCAGATATGCGTGAACTTCAGGACGCGCTGCGTCTGAGCATGCATTACAAATTTATCGACTCAAACAAAATGGTGGCCAGCAAGTTACAAGGACAATCTGTCCGTTGCTGGTTGTTTGAAGTTCCGTCCACCCATCCCTCAAATGACTAATACATAGGAGCATAGTCATGTTTAAAATCGAAATGAAAGAAACCATTGGCTCAAAATCATGGTCAATCAATGTCAACCACGTTTCAGACAAAATAAAGAAACGCAGTTTTGAGACAACCCGTCCTGAGCTGCATCTTGCCTTGTTATTCATGCATTCAATTGATGATTATTTTACTCAATTTATCAAAAAAGTCCTGAATGAAAGTACCGCTATTCAATTCACTTTCTCTATCTCGGAAGTAATAGAGCACGATTCGACTGAAGCTAGCTTGTTTAAAGAAAAATCGAGTCTTCCTGAAGCTGGAAAGCCTTTAGTCGTTGTGGATTTTGAAGGTGATATTTTCTCACCTGTACTTTATGACGCAGATAAAAATGAATGGGTACATCAGAGTGGAAAATTACGTTCCGTGATTATTCATCAATGGGCATATCAAACTGACGTTTATAAATCACTCAATCTCCCATCCCTTAATGAGGAGATTAAACAAAATATTCAGCAACAATTTGAAGAAGAGTGCCGTCAGGAAAAACAGAAAAAACGGGGCATGGAGAAACAAGTTTTAGAAGGTCTTAAAAACTCTCTAAAAGAGGCATTTCCAGATGCAAGCATCGAAATAAATGCAATCAAATTCTGAGGAAAAAACCATGGTACCTGAAAACCAACTTGACCATATTGGTCAAAAAATTATTGAAGTACTCCGTGAGAAATTCCCGAATGATGCAGGTTACGTGACTTCAAAAATTCATCGTCTGGCACAAATGGAGAATAAGTTTGAAACCTTTGCTTGGGCATTGGATCAACTTGACCATGAAAATAAAAGCCGACTTTTTGAAAAATTGGGATTGGATATAAAGAACCAGATCCATTATCGACATTTATTTCAGCAACTTTAATGGCAAAGCACACATGCAAAAGCGGCCACTTCTGCATGTGTCACACAATTACCGGAGAGCAATTATGCAAAACGATTCTAACTTAGAAAGTTTACCAGCGGAAATTCATCTACATCCGTATGTATATCAGCGCTACAACCATTTATCCAATGCAGTGCTTACCCCACACTTAAACCATCCAAATTTTCAACAAAGAAGTGATTATTCGAGTCGATGTAATTATAGCCACACAAAAAGAAAATTTAACCCTGTGATTAAACCCATTTCGGATATTGAAAAGATATACCGGAAAAAATGGGCAGAACGTCAGGTTCATTACATTTTGAATATGCCAAGTAATGCTGTTCTGGAGATTTGATGATGTATAAACAGAAAAAATTTGCCATAACCCGCGGTGGTTGGTGGCCTTGTGAAGAAAAAGTACTTCTTTCCATGCTCCAAGATAATTATCCAGTTCATCAAATTGCGGATGTTTTACAGCGTGAACGGATGGGGGTTCACACAAAAATTAAAATTTTGAAAAAACAGGGAGTGCTGGCGTCATGAGAGGAATCAATAAAGTGATTTTGGTGGGAACTCTTGGAGCAAATCCGATAGCTAAACATTTTCCTAATGGCGGAGGTTATGCTCAGTTTTCTATAGCCACTAGCGAACGCTGGCAAGATAAACAAACGGGAGAATGGCATGAAAATACTGAGTGGCATCGTATTGTAGCCTATGCACGTCTGGGTGAAATTGCATGCCAATATCTTAAAAAGGGCTCAAAAGTCTATGTCGAAGGGTCATTACACACGAGAACATGGACTGATCAAAATCGTCAGGAACGATTCATAACTGAGGTCAGAGTCCATACATTTAACGCTCTGGATTATGTTCCACACGCCAACGCAGTATGAGGAGAAAAATAAAATGACGGCTCTAATTTTTGATGTTGAAACCCATAAATTGCATGGCGATATTATTGAAGTGGCTTATCAGGGCGTTGAATTTCTACAAAATAGATTCCTGTTAAAAATGCATGAATATCGTTTTAATCAACGCTATAAACCGAGTGAGCAGATTGATATTTCAGCAATGGCGATACATTTAATAGCAGATGAAGATCTCGAAAAATCTCCTTCTTTTAAAGAATTTAATTTTCCAGAGGATCTAATTCCTGAATATCTGATTGGCCATAATATCGATTATGACATTGATGCCATTGCAAGGGCGGGATGTAATACTAAACATATCAAACGGATCTGCACCTTAGCGATGTCCCGGTATCTCTGGCCAGAGCTTGAATCACATAAATTGCCAGTTGTCGCATTATATGTAAGTAAAAATAGATCCATGACAGCACATGAATTGCGGTTTGCACATTGTGCAGCTCAAGACTGTGATATCACTTTTAACGTTCTTCAAGCAATTATTCAGCATCAAAACATTAACTCTATAGAGGAGCTATATCAGTTTTCAGAGTTGGCCAGAGTTCCTACACATATTTTTTGGGGAAAATGGAGGGGTAGGCGAATTTTCGATTTAGAAACCAAGCAAATAAAACAATTGCTTGAGAATGAAACCGATAAATACCTATTAACGGCCTTAAATAACGAACTGACAGACCGTATTCGTCCTCGTTAAACCTCAATCAGAACACCTTTAGCGCACCTCGCTAAAGGTGTTTTTTATGTCCAAAATTCTTTAAACGCACCAAAAAATGTAGGTAACCCATGTCAGCAGGACTCGAAATCCGAAAAAAAAGCATGCGTATCTGGATCAGAGACGGTGAACTGATAAAAGAACCTCTCGACTATGAACTGACCGACGAAAATATTGTCAGAGCCAAGCAACTCGTCGAACTCATTAAGTTAGAGTTAAAACTGGGAAAATTTGACTTGGCCAAACACTTTCCTGATTCTAGAAATATTAAGACCAATACCATGAGTTATTACATTAATCGTTGGTTAGATCAGATCGAATCTGAAATTGCCCCCAGCACCTTTGATGCTTATAAAAGCCAAGTAAAATGCCATGTCCGGCCTAAATGGGGAAAATTACCCCCTTCCGAAATTAATACCAACGATGTCAAAAAATGGGCAAATGGCCTTAAACGAGATCTTGCACCTAAAACAGTTCGGGAAATTGTGACGCGTCTATCCCAGATCCACAGCATCTGGAGAAACGAACATAAAATTGCATTTGATCCAATGAGAGATATTAATATCCACCAGATGGATCCATGTGAACCAGATCCATTTTCTAAGTCTGAAATTAATGCAATTCTATCGACCGATTCGCATCCTGATTTAACTAACTTTCTACCATGTCTGATATGGACTGGTTTTTCTATTTCAGAGCAGCTCCCAATTGCATGGGAAGATATAGACCTAAATACTGGAATGATCCAGATCCGCAGATCATATGTCCGGGGCGTTTATCGGGTAACAAAAAACAGGCGTAGGAATAGACGCATTAAATTACTTCAGCCTGCACTGGAGGCACTACGACGACAATATAAATATACGGCCAATTGTCGCGGACAAACTATATCAATTTTGCAGCGGGATAACGTGACCTACAAACAGGAACGTTTACGATTTGTGTGGATAAACACTGAATTATCAACACATTTTGAGTATTACACATTGCGTTATTTGTGGAGAAAACATTTGTCCAAAGCCAAAATTCGTTATCGTGGCCCAAATCAGGGGAGACATACATTCGCAAGTCAGCTTTTATCATCTGGACAAGTTCCTCCAGAATGGATCGCTGAACAGCTTGGCCATAGTGATACGTCCATGATTTATCGTCATTACGGCAAACTTATTGCAGAGGATTTACCTGATTATGCTGGTCGAATAAACCTGTACATAGCATCCTAGTAATTTTTCTTCCTTTAATATTGCATAAAAATTACAAGAGAAAAATTAAAAAAGTGCCTGATAGTAGGGCACTTTTTTTTATAAATTGCTTTGTTACTCCAAAATAATGATTAAGCCTTAGCCTCTATTCCCCAAATCCCATTTTAAAAGATTCATATTTTAGTAAGTTACTGAAAATAAATGTTATATAAGCAGCTTATTAATAGGTTCGAGCCCCATCATTCACCCCAATTCGGAGCATAGCACAGCCTGGTAGTGCACCTGGTTTGGGACCAGGGGGTCGTAGGTTCGAATCCTACTGCTCCGACCATCTTTAAGAATTAAAGGTAGGTTGAAAGAATCCGCTTAAATGCGGTTTTTTTATGCCTGTATTTTTTTAATTTGACCGTACCTCCATCATTTAATTTGATAGAGGTTCAAATGCTTTAAATTTAAGGAATAATAATTACAGCAACACGACGATTGGTAGCACGATTTTCTTCATTGATATTAGGTACTAATGGTTGTTCAGCACCCCGACCAATAATTTGTATATTTTGCGATTTAAAGCCGTGTGCTAGAAAAATATTGGCTACACTTTGAGCGCGCTCTTGTGATAGTTTTAAATTGTACTGTGCTGCGCCGATATTATCGGTATGTCCAACGATCTTCACTTTTTCTAAATCATATTTTTGCAATTGATTACTTAAACGTGAAATTTCCTGTTCATGTACAGGTTTGATATCTGTTTTATCAAAATCAAATAACAAACGTTCTGGTAAACCCAAAGTCCAGCCTTCATCTGTTAAAACAAAACCTTCTTTTTTCAGCATACGCACTTGTTTATATTTTAATGGGCCAAAACTTAAGCAACCGGAAAGAGCAATACAAATGATTGCCAAGAATGAAATTTTCAGGGAGTGACTAAGCATGTGGAATTCCAAAATTAGGGTTTGTAAATAAACCAGTGGTGAGTTAAGTGTTTCGCTTTATACATCGATTGATCGGCCTGCATGATCAAATCTTCTGGAGTAGAGGCAAATCGTGAAAATGCGATTCCCAAACTAAAACTGAATTCAATAGACTGCCCTTCAAAAATAATTGGTTGTTTGCTACTAGAAATTAAATTTTCGGCAATCGTAATTAAGTTTTCAACTTGATGGATTGACTGCAGTATGACGGCAAATTCATCACCACCCAAACGTGCAATAAAGTCCTGATGTCTAAGTTTTGATTTTAAGCGTCGTGCCATTTCTTTAAGAACAGCATCACCTGCGAGATGTCCAAATTGGTCATTAATTTGTTTAAAATTATTATTATCAATAAACATCAGCGCAGAACTTTGTCGTTTGTGACTATCCTCAAATAAACTGACTAATTCCTGATAAAAATAACTTCGATTTGGAAGCTGAGTTAAATGGTCGTGATGCGCTTTAAATGACAGTTGATGGTTTTCATTTTGTAGATGAGTATGCCATTTTTGAATTTCCTCAAGCAGTTGATTGAACACATCATTCAACTCCTGAAATTCTTTGATATCATTGTGTGGGAACCGTAAGTTATATGCTTTTTGGTCGCTTACTACTTGTGCAATTTGAGTCAATGGACGCATAGACTGCATGATATAGCGATAAGTCAAATTAGTTGACCACCACAAAGCCATCACAATAAAAATCATGGCAATCGCTAATCCAATCAAAATGGTGATAATAAATTGGATAATCTTCTCTGAGCTTCCAAAAAGAACCAACTCACCAATTTTGTTATTATGATGGTAAATAGTTAATTTAATTGGATCTTTTAAAAAAATATGATCCAATAAGCCTTGTAACTGACTAGAATATAGCGGGGGTTTGGAGCTAGAAGCTAATTCGTGATTGGACTTATCATAAATAAGAATCGTTCGAATAGAGTGTTGCTCTGTATATTCATTTAGAATCTGCTGTAAAGTCACCTGATCTTTAAAAACAAGTGCGGGTTGAATACGTTCACTAACCGTTAAACTCAAAATATTTAAATTTTGTTTAGCATAAGTCTCTATCGTAAAAATAGAAATCAGCACAAATGTAAATGTACAAATAAAGAAAGTAATTGCAAAAATCGTCGCTTGAGATTTTCGGAATAAAGAATGTAAAGATTTCGATTCATATAGACTTGAAATCATATACTCTTACTCCGCATTGCGAGCTAAAAGTAATACTCTAGGATCGATATGAACCTGAGAATGACTTAAAGCATCCAGATTAACTTTAAAAGTGGTTAATCCACGTTGCGTGTATAAACAAAAAATACTTCCAATCTCACAATCTGGATTATTATTACTAAAAGACAATAAATTCTTTTGAGGATAAGCATTCACTAAATTTTGTTGTTGTTGAGGAGTAAGATTGGAAAAGTAAACTGCTTGACATTGAGATTTGGGAAAATTGCCCGCGGTTAAACCCTGTATATGATACTCATAGGCAGATTGCTTAACCTGATTCTGAAAAGCTGTTGTTGCGGTAGGATTATCGATGACACATAACGTTGGCGTAATATTATTTGGCCATTTACTATAACTTAAAATAGCTAACGTCAGACTATAAGCATTATGTACAGAAACGGCAGACACAGTTTCACACGTCACTAAAATGACAATAGCAACAGCCAGACTTCTTTTGATATTGCCAAACATTTCAATAAAACTTATAAATATGCGAACCGTAATATAATTCTACTTAAATTAGCTGCCTAAAAAAAGTTCTAAATTTATTCAATTCAAATTCGCTCCAAGCTTTTAATTTCGAAATACAATCATTTTGTTTGTAAAATAACCAAACGTTTGGAAATGGTACAAAATTTAATCGATGTATTTAAAAACCTTTAAAAAGGGGTTGCATGGATGGGGGAATGCTGTAGAATGCGCACTCATCGGCGGTGATGTTGATAAAAACTT
>NZ_JACVUI010000020.1 GCF_016624945.1 Acinetobacter sp. S54
CATCACCGCCGATGAGTGCGCATTCTACAGCATTCCCCCATCCATGCAACCACTTTTTTAGGGGTTTATCTTCAAGTGCTTATGTTTTAGGCTAAAATTCATATAAACATTTGATTTTATTTATTTAATTATTTTCACCCTTTTAGGTAAGCTAAAATCATTTTTGATAATTCGTTTTTAAGTTGTTGTTCTTCAATCAGAAAATCATTATTGCTGACATAGCGCATCATGGTAAATAAGGTGCTATTAATGATGACAAAGGATTTATGTTTTAAAGTTTCAAAGTCCCAGTCCCGATAAAAATGGTTAAACACATACAAACCGACTTCAAAAAAATGTTGTTCTAAAATCTGAGCGGCTTTTGAATGGTTATAATCATGCCAATGCTTCAACACTTCGATAAAAAAGCCTTGATCAGCTTTCATCATGTCAAAACCAAATTGAATACTCAACGGGATGATTTCTTCTATGCTGAGGTGCTCTTGTGCCACGACTAGTTGTTTTAATGCTTGTCCTAGATTTTCACTTTTGCGTAGGAGTAATTCCTGAACTATTTGCTCTTTATTTTCAAAATACTGATAAATTGACCCCACACTAATACCTGAACGCTCGGCGATCTTAGGAGTGGTAAGTTGCATCAATCCATATTCGGCAATACACAGTTGCGTTGCCTGTAAAACGGTATCGACCAGATAAATTGCGCGTTGTTGTTGCGGTTGTTTTCTCATGATTGCCGCTCTTAAATATGCGAATTGAATACGAATAATTATTCGTATTAGAGTTTGATTAAACAATAATCAGGCGAAAACCACAATGCAGAATTCCACACCTTCCAGATTATCTTCTTTTGAGCAAATGTCAGAAAAAAACTGGTTAAGTCGGATCTTATCGCAGATCAATAAACGCCCAGTTCAACCTAGCTTTGAAGAATACTCCGCCCTTAACCAAGCCTTAACGTCTGGTGATCATGAGATGGATCAAGTAATTGTCTGGATGATGAAAAACCCACGTTTGCATCGTCAATATTTTGAAACGGCGCTATTTCATGGAGTTGAACAGCTTCCAGAAGTTGTCCCAGAACTTGAGCATTTTTTTGTTCACGTCACACAAGCGCCTGTATGGCTAGAGCAGGACAAGATCGATGAAGCACTACGCTTCACCCATAAATTAGGTATCAATAATGGTTTCATTCTTCGGGATTTATCGCTCATGGCGGGTTATTTATATCCTGGATTTAATCAACCTTTGATGCTGACAGGTGCTTTAAAAAAACAGGCTGGTACACGTTTGGCAGAAACGACCAAATGGTGGGTCGATATTACTGAACCCAATAGCTTGAAACGCTTTAATGCAGGTTTTACTTCAACTATTTATGTGCGATTTATTCATGCATTGGTCCGTCATCAGTTGGGTAAATCAGAGCGTTGGGATGCCAATACCTGGGGCTTGCCCATTAATCAGTTTGATCTAGCCATGACCAATATTGCTTTTAGTGGTGTGGTATTGCTGGGAATCCGAGCACTGGGAATTTTACCTAAAAAACAAGAGACAGAAAATTTCCTACATTTTTGGAAATATATTGGTTGGCTTATGGGAGTTGATGAAAAATGGCTCGTTGAAAAGGAAAGTGACGGCTGGCGATTATTATACTGGATGCAGTTTGCCCATCCTCAATCCGATGATTCCAGTTTTGCGCTCGGACAAAGTTTATCTAAAGAGCCTTTTGAACGGCGTTATCGCTACCTTCGCCCTTTACAGCAAAAGTTAGCGTATAGGCAACATCTGGAAGTTACTCAATTTTTTATTGGGCGTGCTCGCATGCAAAAACTGGGACTGGAACACCGTTCAGCCGCATGGTTTGCCTATTATTTGATTATTCGCAATCTGGTGTTATATACCAGTGCGAAATTTGTGCCCAAACTCGACCAAACTTTACGAGAAAAAGGGCGAAATATTCAAAAACTTGGGTTGGCTTTATATCAAAGTGAATCCAAACAACTGGCCAGTATGCATCAGTAAATACAGAAGAGGGAGTTTAAACTCCCTCTCATCCATTATACTCAGCGTGAAGATGACGAGTTATGCTCATCCATTGGCATATCTTTCATATCCATATGGATAGCATCTTCTTTCGTAGAATCAGACTGCATCTGATGCTGCATTTGCATCTGTTTTTGTTTGTGACTTGGCATATAGTCAGGCTCATTGTTCAATGCCAAATAGAAAACCACCATGAATAAAAAGGCTAAAATAATCGCGATGATCAATAATTTCCAGCCCCAAATAGATTTCTCAGGTGAGAGTTTTTCACGCATGGGCTTACTCCATAAAAATTAAAAAATGTTTAAATTTAGAAGATCAGAATTTCATACTGACACGCGCCCAGTAGTTACGACCAATATTATTAAACTGTTCATTGGCTGCATAACCAAACAAAGCCGCACCAGATTTATTCAAGTGTTCGCTATAGGCTTTATCGAGCAGGTTATCAATCCCTACTGAAATGTCGAGTGAATCACTGTATTGATAAGTTGCATTAATAGCTAGGGTAGAGAAACCTTTACTCTTACTCATGTCATATCCCACCACATTACCTTCATTCAGGCTGATACGATTTTGTTCAGCAACGGCGCGCCACAATAAACCTAAACTATATTTTTCCTGAACATAGCGCAGATTTAAACGTCCTTCCAGAGGTGCAATTTGGGGTAAGGGCTTATTGTCCGTTGTGTTCTCACCCCACGCATACATGGCTGAAATATCCGCCTGAAGATGGTCATTAAATTTATAACCGATTCCCGCTTCTGCACCAGCAATGGTTGCGTCAACATTCCGTGCCAATGGATACATCTGACTTGAATTAGAACTGTTGTATTTCACCAAAATAAAGTCGTTAATCAGTCCTGCATAAACAGATGCCCATGTATTCCATGCACCATGCTCCTGTTCAAATCCAATATCCAGTTGAGCAGTTTTTTCAGTCTTCAAGTTATTTAAATTATTGACCATTAAATAAGACGACTCACCCATCATATTGGTTGAACCATTCCCATAATCTGTCGCTGTACTATAAAGCTCCCAATAGTCTGGACTGCGCTCAACATAGCCAATTCCTGCATAGGTTTTTAAACCATGTTCAGGGAAATTACTTTCAATACGAATAAAACCACTTGGGTTAGTATCTGTTCGCTGTTGGTCATTTTCCACACTATCGACTTTGACATGATCAAAACGCGCTCCCGCAACCAGTTTATGGTCGGGATTTAAGTGATATGTCCATTCGCTAAATGCACCATAAGATTCGAAACGCAGGTCTCCATCCAAAGCTGGAATTGGATTTGCATCCCGCATATACATATTACCTGCATGTTTGTTGCGCTGTGAATCAACACCAGAAATAACACTAAACTTGTCCCATTCTGTGGTGATAGCTGCTCGAGTATTTAGTGTTCGGCGAGTTACCTCCATCGCCATTGGCATCATGGGTGGCGTACGCATTTTATAATTATCCATGATGTGATCGTTGTAGCTATAGTCAACTTGAGCTTCAACTTTTTTAATCACCTCATTAATATTTTTTTGTTCGGCATGTAAACCCAGACTTTCTCGCTGAAACTGTGTTCCGTCCATGCTACGCCCTGCATACGCGGCTTCGCCATCCCCTTTTCCACCTTTGAGCTCAATCCATGAATCCTGAGTGGGTTTCCAGCCTAGAGCCAAATCAGCATTCCAGCGTTCCCAATTAGAATGTACGCTGTCACCATTGCCATCCTGATAATTATCCGATACCGAACGATTAGCATTAATACGGGCATATTTAGTTTCATCACCAATCGCTGCTTCAACATTATGATCTAATCGTCCATATGAGCCCATTAGAACACTAGCCTGACCACGGTAAGGTTTATCAGCGTTTAAACTTTCAGGTTCTCGATCAAAAATCACGGTAGCCGCAGAACCTGTATTGGCATATTGAACTGTTTGAGGCCCCTTGATTACCGTAATTCGATCATAACTTTCTGGATTAATATAAGACGTTGGTGCATCCATACGGGCAGGACAGGCACCGAGATTTTCTGTGCCATCAGTCAGAATTTTTATGCGTGAACCAAACATGCCACGAAAAGTGACATCGCCATTAGTTCCACCATTCTTAATCGCATTAAAACCCATAATGCTTTGTAGATAATCAGCACCATCGGTCGCTGGAACTGGCTGAATAGGCTGTTTAGGATCAGCTTCAACCATTAATCCATTTGCCCGTTTAGCCTCTTGTGCAGTAACGACAATGGACGCCATTTTTTTGGTTGGAATATTATCTTGCGCATAGGCAAAAGTAGAAGTCGTCGCGATCAGAATCGCAGCCGAAAGTGGCTGTAATAAAAATTGAGTTTGAGTCATGTCTGTTTATCTCAAAACATAAATACGGAGTAGCCTAAACTGAACATAAAGCAGCTTAAGCATGATGGAGTCTTTAAAACTCAAAAGTATTTGGTTATGCGAAAACAGGCGGGGCTCGGCCCTGAGGCAGTAAAAAAAGTCGCTGAAGTACAAAATAAATGTGGCGAAATGCTTGCTGATACGCCAGTAAACGAATTTGAATACGCACCAGAATTTCTTTGACTTCCAGCTCAGGTGGCAATACCAGATTGCCGTAAACGGTACAATACTGACATTGATGATTCAAATCGTGATGGTCATGCCCATGCATGGACTTTGCGGACATTTCATGATGCATATGCTGCATGGCTGAATGCGAAGAATGTTCGGAGGACGACTGTGGTGAGCTAAGCATCAATGCTTGGGTAATAGTTTCACAGACCGGAGCAATTTGATATTGCTTCGGTAGTAACGGTTGTAAAAACACCGCAATCTGTAAAAACACTGCTGTAAAACCAAGCAGTAACCCTATGCGTAACAGCAAAACGTTCGTCTCAACATTTTTTCGTCGGCCAGTATAACAAAGCCCAATCAAAATTGGGCTTTGTTATAGAGTCTGAATTGCAAAATTAGCGTTTTACAGCCACTTTTTCACGTTGACGCACTACTTTTTCAACTTTTTCACGCGCTCTCTGACGTTTTAATGGAGATAAATAATCTACAAATAACTTGCCATTTAAGTGATCCATTTCATGTTGGATACAAACAGCGAGAAGTTCGTCAGCCTCTAACTCAAATGCTTGACCGTCAAGGTTAATTGCCTCAATTTTGACACGTGACGGACGCTCAACTTTATCGTATATTTGAGGCACTGAGAGACAGCCTTCTTCATAAGGCTGAGTTTCTTCGGTAAGTGGGGTAACTTTGGGGTTAATAAATACCATGGGTTGGTCTTTATTTTCAGACAAATCCATGACAATCAGCTGAATATGGCGATCTACTTGTGTTGCAGCCAGTCCAATACCGGGTGCTTCATACATGGTTTCAAACATATCAGCTGCAAGTTGACGAATTTCATCGGTCACTTCTTCAACAGGCTTAGCAATGGTGCGCAGGCGGGGATCTGGGAAACTTAAAATAGGTAATAAGGCCATACGATTATCCTCACTTATACCATTGATCAAAAAACCAATGAAGGAAAAAGCTTCATCAAAAAAATGTGTGTATTGTGATTATTATAACGCAACTACAGACATAATTTTTAGGAATTATGATAATGAAAAAGGTTTTGGACGGCATTCGATCATTTAATGCTTTGGGGTTTAAAAAACAATGTATCGCTGTGGCGATTTGCGCTGGACTTGGCATGACAGGGCTAAGCATGACCCATGCAGCAAGTCCCAACGTGAATCCACCTGCGCTGAGAGCAAGTGCACCTAATGTGTATGTCGTTAAAAAAGGCGATACTTTGTGGGATATTTCAGGAAAATTTCTAGATAAGCCTTGGCGCTGGCCTGAAATTTGGGCAAGCAATAAGCACGTTAAAAATCCCCACTGGATTTACCCTGGAGATCGTTTATTGCTTTGTACACTAGATGGTCGTCCACTTGTGGGGCGCGATGAAGGGGATGGCTGCGAAGGCATTATCCGTCGTTATTCAGGCCGAACCACGTTACAGCCACAAGTTCGTATTGAACAACTGAGCAATAGCATCCCTGTGATCCCACTGGATAATATCAAACAGTGGCTGGATCGTACTGCGATAGTCGCGAGTGATAGTATTGAAAATACACCTTATATTTTAGGTACGGCAGATCAACGGGTATTGGCAGGGAAAGGACAAAGTGTGTATGTGCGTGGCCAAGGTTTAACCTCAGGTCAACGTTATGCAGTGTATCGTAAGGGCGAACCTTATGTATTGACTGATGCAAAAGGCAAAAAACACACGGTTGGCTTGGAACTGCTACAAGTGGCGTCAGGCATCGTGACCCAGAAAGACAATGATATTGCGACGATGGAACTCACTGACAGCTACAATGCTGAAGTTCGTCGTGGCGATCTAGTCATGTTTGAACAGGAAGCCATGTTACCGACTCTATTCTATCCAACTGAAGCCAATCAAGTGACTCAAGGTGGACAGATTATTCGAGTGATGGGCTCGATTGGTTCGGCTGCGAAAAATAGTGTGGTAACGATTGATCGTGGGCGTTTGGATGGTGTTCAATCAGGTCATGTTTTTGCAATCTACCAACAGGGCGAAACTGTTCAGGACCCTAAAACTAAAGAAAAAATTAAATTACCAAACCAGAAGGTCGGTACATTAATGGTGTTTAGGACCTTTGATCAACTAAGCTATGCTTATGTGTTAGAAAGTTCTTTACCTATTAAAGTAGGCGCTGAAATTTTGCCTCCACGTCTTGATGATTAAAAACTTTATCGTATGTTAAAAAAATTAAGTCAGCATCACTACCACACCATTGCAGTGTGGTATTTGCTGCAACATTCTCTTTCAGCGTTTCAAAAAGTCATAAATCATTTTGGTCACTGTGAACGAGCAATGTTGCCCAAGCATTTATCAGAATGGTCACGGTTGGGTTTACATGCAAGCCATCTCAAACGTGTCCAGGAATATCAAACAGATGCTGGTCAGCAGAATTTTGCCAAGCTGATTGATCTCATTCAACAGCACACAGATTTTATTGTTACACCAGAAGATACGTCTTATCCTTCACAGCTATTGCCGTATGAAGACCGTCCACCGATTATTTTTGGCCAGGGTAAAGTCGAAGCGTTACTACAACCTCAAATCGCGATTGTGGGCAGCCGAAAACCAAGTCCTCATGGCCGGCAGGTTGCGTATGATTTTGCTTTTTATTTAAGTGAAAAAGGCTTCTTTATCAGCAGCGGTCTGGCACATGGAGTAGACGAAGCAGCACATCAGGGTGGTTTACAACACCAACGCAGTATCGCTGTGATGGGAACAGGTTTAGATAGCACCTACCCCACGGCAAATCAAAGTTTACGTCAGCAAATTGCACAACATGGTGCAGTAATTACTGAATTTTTACCCCAGACTTTGCCCTTACAGCACAATTTTCCACGACGTAATCGTATTGTCAGTGGTTTAAGCTTGGGGGTGCTGGTCGTGGAAGCGAAACAAAAAAGTGGCTCACTGATTACTGCCAATGAAGCAGCTAAACAAGGAAAGTTAATTTTTGCAATTCCTGGTCATATTTACAGTGAATTTCATCAAGGTTGTCACCAGCTTATTCGTGAAGGTGCGATTTTAATCGATCATCCTGAACAAATCATTGAAGATTTGGCACTCCCAACTCAGTGGCAAATGACACAGCAACCTCAAAATAATCAGACTGAACAAAACATTAATATTCCAGAACATTTAATTAGTTTATATCAACATCTGGATTGGGTAGGACAAGGTTTGGATCAACTAGCACAGAGCTTCAATGGCACAACTGCCGAGCTTACCGCTCAGCTGATGGAGCTAGAGCTTTCAGGATTATGTCTCCAGCAAGCGGGCTTATATCAACGTTGCCGACCAAGCTATTAAAGTTCACAATAGCAAATGTTTTATCAAAGCAGGACATCATGATGCTGACCACCTCCGTTGTAGAAGCGGCACAGAGCTTAAAACAAGGCAATGTGCTTGCCTACCCTACAGAGGCCGTTTGGGGACTAGGCTGTGATCCATTTAATGAACAGGCATTTCATAAAATTCTCTCTCTAAAAAAACGCCCCATCGAAAAAGGGGTCATTTTACTGGCAAGTCATATAGACCAAGTCCGCCCCTTGCTTGAAAGCCTTGACTCAGAAAGACAGAATCAGGTCATTCAAAGTTGGACTAATCGTAGTGTGACTGAACGCGCTACCACATGGCTACTGCCTGTCAACACAACACAAATTCCCCAGTGGATTACAGGAAAACATACTCAAGTTGCTGTAAGAGTGACAACACATACGCTATGTATCGCACTCTGCAATGCTTTTAATGGTTTTATTGTATCTACGAGTGCTAATCCTGCAGGTCTGGAACCAGCCCGCTCACTACAGGAAGCCAGTCATTATTTTGATGTAAATGTCGATTATCTAAATGGTGATCTAGGCTCAAGCCAGCAACCTAGCCGTATTCTTGATGCTATTACTGGAGAGGTTATACGCGCCTAATTCAAGCGATAATAATTATCGTTAATTCCTCTAAGTGAGTTTTGTAGATAACGTTCAAATCATAAGAATTTAATATTTTTAACCCTAAAAAAAACCCAGCCATATAGAATGGCTGGGCATAAAAAAGGATGCTTTTCAACAACATCCAGAGGGTAACTTAAATCTGGTGCATATGGCCTGATTTTAATTTAGGCCACATTTTCAATAGGCGTATTATGGATTAATGTTTTGTTTAATACAAATATATTATTTATCTTATGGAAACCTCAAAAAATGGCATATTATTGTTAATATTTACTTAACAATTAAAATTATCATACTATTTTTATTGATTTTTTGAAAATTTTGACTTAATTGTCATATTTCAAATTTATTTAAAAATCATATAGAAGACACGGCAAAAATTTTTAATCTTAATTTTAGAGGCTTAAACTCTGATGATAAATAGATGATTCAACCTGACTCATCTATTCATCATCATAAAAACATTAAGGAATAAAGGATTTCCCCAATGATGCAGGTAAGTTCATTTGCAATAGTTTTTTATCACGTGAAATCAAGACCAGAACTAAAATCGTAGCCACATACGGCAACGCCGCCAGTAATTCAACAGGCAGATCCAGACCCAACGCTTGCGCATGGAATTGTAAAATGGTGACACCACCAAATAAATAAGCACCGACCATCAATCGTGCAGGTTTCCACACTGCGAATACCACTAGTGCAATGGCAATCCAACCACGGCCTGCTACCATATTTTCAACCCATAATGGCGTATATACTGTTGATAAAAATGCCCCGCCTATTCCAGCCATGGCTCCACCGAACAATATAGCACCGTAACGAATCAACAATACTGGATAACCCATTGCATGTGCTGACTCTGGTGACTCGCCCACCGCTTTAAGCAATAAACCCAGCTTGGTTTTTGCCAAAATCCACCAAATGACAAAAAAAGATAAAATCGATAAATACACCACATAATTTTGGTGAAATAAAATCGGTCCAATAAAAGGGAGCTCCGACAGGACGGGAATATCCAGTGCCTTTAACCCCTCCAAACTGTTGCTGACAAAATGTTGCCCCACAAAAGCGGATAACCCCACACCGAAAATGGTTAACGCAAGCCCACATGCGGCCTGATTAGCTGCGAGCGAAAGTGCCAAAATTGCAAAAATGAGTGCAGCACCCGCCCCTGCAATGGCCCCTGCCAAAAGTCCTGCTGCAGGCCCTAGACCTGTGCTTGCACAAAAAGCAAAACCCGCAATGGCACCAATCAACATCATGCCTTCAACACCCAGATTAATCACCCCTGTTCGCTCTGCAACCAACTCACCCATTCCTGCAAAAATCAGGGGTGTGCCCGCGGCCAGAGTACCCGCTAAAATTGGAACTAAATCAATCATGTCTAACTCCTAAGCTGTTTCAGTGGATGCAATGGAAGATGTATGCTTTTTCATTGTTTTAGACCTGCCAAATCGATAGCGATTTTCGATGAAAGCATCCGCAGCCAATAAGAAAAACAACAACATTCCCTGAAATAACCCTGTAATTGCTGCAGGAAGTTGTAAATTTAGCTGTGCGGTTTCTCCACCAATGTAGAGCAAGGCCATCAAAAATCCTGACAAAACAATCCCGATCGGGTTTAATCGTCCCAAATACGCCACAATAATTGCGGCATAACCATAACCTGGAGAAATATTTGGATTGAGTTGTCCAACCGGACCTGCAACCTCACCAATGCCTGCAATACCAGCCATAAAACCTGAGATCATAAGACTAAACCAGATAGCCTGCTTTGCAGAAAACCCCGAGTAGCGTGCAGCATCAGGTGCTTGACCACCTACTTCGAGCTTATATGCAAGAAAACTGCGTTTACTAAACAGCCAGAATGCCAACACTGCAAAAATGGTCACCCCAATCACAGCATTGATTCGTGTGCCTTCAAATAAAATAGGAAATAAAGTTCCATCGTCGAACATAACCGATTGTGGAAAATTCATGCCTTCGGGATCTTTCCACGGCCCATTAATCAAATACAGTAAAATAAATGTCGCAATATAATTCAGCATTAATGTGGTAAGAGTTTCTTGCGCATTAAAATGAGTTTTTAATAATGCAGGAATAGCCCCCCATAAAGCTCCGCCAAGTGCACCCGCAATCACCATAGAAGGTAAGACCCAAAATGCGGAGATTCCCTGACACGCAATGGCTAAACCACCCCCAAAAATTGCGCCCATGATGAGCTGGCCTTCAGCACCGATATTAAAAATACGGGCTTTAAATCCAATCGATAGGCCTAATGCAATTAAAATTAAGGGACTGGCTTTAATAATCAGCTCACTCCAGCCATACCAACTGGATAAGGGTTCAATAAAGAACACCTGAAAAGCTTCAAGCGGATTTTTCCCTAAAATCATAAATAATAGGCCGCCAATAGAGAACGTAGCCACCAAAGCAATTAAGGGAGAGAGCCACTTCATTAAAATCGATGGATGATCACGCGGTTCGAGTAAATGCATATGTAACCCCAGTTCAAATGATATAGACCTAAGCAGATGCGTCTAAAACGCTTGGGCTTTGCGATTGCCGATGCAATCCAGACATCATCAAACCAATCGTTTCAGCATCGGTTTCATTGACAGATTGAGCTTCACTTAGGCGACCTGCGGCCAGAACAGCAATTCGATCACTGATCTCAAATAATTCTTCCAATTCTTCAGAAATTACAATAATGGCTACACCCTGACGCGACAGATCAATCAGTGTTTGACGAATAAAAGCGG
Organism: Acinetobacter sp. S54; assembly: GCF_016624945.1. Classification (GTDB taxonomy): domain Bacteria; phylum Pseudomonadota; class Gammaproteobacteria; order Pseudomonadales; family Moraxellaceae; genus Acinetobacter. The sequence continues at coordinate 11,352 of NZ_JACVUI010000020.1, forward strand.
CTGCACCGACATCGACCCCCCAAGTGGGTTGGGCCACCACCATAACTTTAGGCTGTTGCAGGATTTCACGACCTACGATGAATTTTTGTAGGTTGCCACCCGACAAAGAACGCGCGACAGCCGCCGTTCCAGAGGCTTTTACCGCAAATTTCTGAATACAGTCTTGTGCGAAATGACGCGCCTTTTCGTAATTGACCAACCCATAACGCACAAAACCTTGTCGAAATGCGGTCAGTAAAGCATTTTGAGTTAGACTCATCGCGGGAATAGCGCCACGTCCCAAACGCTCTTCAGGCACAAAACCAAAACCCAGTGCGCGGCGCTGTCCCGCATTTAAATGGCCGATCGCTCGTCCCTCTAAGATTACGCAGCCTTTTGCAGTCGTAATTTCACCAGACAAGGCTGTCAGTAGTTCGGCTTGACCATTTCCAGAAATACCTGCAATACCCAGAATCTCTCCTGTTTTCACACTAAGCTGAATATGTTCGAGCGAGGTTCCAAAAATATCAGGTGCCTGAACATTGAGCTGTTTCACTTCAAATATAGGCTTACTCTCGCCCACATAAACAGGATGTTCATAAGCAGGAAGATCACGGCCAATCATCATCTTAGCCAGACTCGCGGTACTTTCCTGTTTAGGAATGGCAGTTCCTGTCACGGTTCCACTCCGTAAAATAGTAGCGCAATCACATAAGCTCTGTATCTCATTGAGTTTATGACTGATATATAAAATTGATACCCCTTCACTGGCTAAACGACGTAACGTTTCAAACAAGATTAATACTGCTTGAGGGGTAAGTACCGAAGTGGGTTCATCCAAAATTAACAATGATGGGTTTTGCAATAAACAACGTACAATTTCAACACGTTGTCGCTCACCAACCGATAAACTATAAACGGTTCTTTTCGGATCAATAGGCAATCCATACTTTTCAGAGACTTCAATGACGCGCTTGGATAATGCGTTTAGATCAAATTTTTCATCTAAGCCCAGTGCAATATTTTCCACTACCGTCAATGTTTCAAATAGAGAAAAATGTTGATACACCATACCAATTCCCAAACGTCGGGCCGCAGCAGGACTTTCAATAGTGACAGAGCGACCATTCCAGACAATCTCTCCTTCATCGGCCTTCACTGCCCCATAAATAATTTTCATCAGGGTACTTTTGCCTGCACCGTTTTCACCCAATACTGCATGGATTTCACCGGGTGCGACCTGTAAATTAATATGGTCGTTGGCCACTAAACTGCCATACTGTTTCGTTATATTGATCAACTCCAGACGATTTTTCTGCAAGATAGGTACAGGTCTGCTGGTGGTCATATTCACGTCTGGATCAACAGAGATTTTATCGGTAGGTAAAGCCATCAGGTCATCTCTTTAACTCATGTGATTAGAATGAAGCAAGGGACATGCCATGCTGCAATCATTTTATTTTGTGAATAATATTTAAATAAAAAATCTGTTTAGTGACTTAATTCAGTCCAAAACCCTTGATGTGCTTGCGCTGCTTCTTCACTCAAACACGGCCCAATGACCCTTATTTCGCGTTGTCCACTAGCAAATACCTGACGACAAGGTAAAGATAACGTCGGGTTTTCTGGGTGATTCCCTGTAATTTCGAGAAGTTGTGTTTCACTCATGCCATAGACGACCCGACCAATACCTGTCCAATAAATCGCACCAGAACACATCGCACAGGGTTCAGCATTGGTATATAAAGTACAATTACGCAACTTTTCCAATGACAAAAGTCGTGCGGCCTGCCCTGCTGCAACAGTTTCAGCATGACGGGTGGGATCACCCGTCGGAGGCAATGAATTATTGCCTGCCTCAGTCACAACCTCGCCTTGCGCATTCACCACAATTGCGGCAAAAGGATGTAAACCTTGCAATTTAGTTTGTTCTGCCAATTCAAACGTTTTTCTTAGAAAAAACAGATCTTGCGTTGTTGCCTGATCATTTAATGTCATTTTGATGTCTCTTTTAATTCAATAACGATTGATCATAAAGACGGAGCGTAAGTAAAAATTTTCTATTTACGCTCTATCTGCATCATTCACGATATTTTTAAAAATGATAGTCAACCCGAACCATTGGTGTGCTGGCTGTGGCACCTTTTCCTGCAAAGCCATCGGTGTCATTGCCAAATTTATTTTTCCAATACTCATAGCCTGCGCCTGCGCGTAACTTGCTGCCTTTTAACCCAATAACTGGGCTCAAGTCATACATCACACGTGCATCAATATGGGTTTCAGCTTTTGTATCACCACCAGACTCATTTTTTCCTTTTGAATCAATCCAAAGTGCATATCCCTCAAAAGATAGCGGTGTTTTTCCAATTGGAATACCCCATGTAAACTGTGCAGCAGCATGAGTGTCATAGGTATAACGACCCGAAGAATACCCAAATCGCGGGGTATCTGATGAAGGATCATTACTTTCAAATAATGCCAATACGCTAAAATCTAGAAAACCAGGCACATCAAATTGAATAGTTGGCCCTACCACCCACATACGTTTTTTTGAACCATAACTATCATTTTTAGTGTTCCAGTCCAGCCCCAATGTTAAACCCGCACCACGAATGTAGCCCGGTACAGATAAATTTGTCTTAGTAATGGCGCCAGCATCCAGATAACGACGAATGACCACATAGGCTTCCTGAGTCCCTTTATCATTGGATTGAGTGCTATTCGGTTCATCATCTGACTGAAGTAAATCGACATTAAAGAAATTTGAACCGTACTTATCACCACTGGCATGGGTCAGGTTAAAAATTTGTTTGGTGATATCCGTACGACTGCCATCTGAATCGTTTTTATACGGTTCTGCAAATTGTGATCCGTAACGCCACCCAATAGACGTATCGCTCCATATGGCAGCCTGTACAGATTGCATGGTTCCAATTCCCCCCAGAATAGTCGCCATAGCAGTCATTAGATTTTTTAATACATTACCTTGTTGTACTACGTTCATTGCACATTTCCCCTTATCATTTTCTCAAGATCAAAGCTCACAATATTCATCTCAAGACTCATAATGATGGCTTTTCAAAAATCACGTTTGCCCCAATGCAAAACGATCTGACCCTGTGATAAAGGCAAATTTCCTACCAAAGATTGGCATATTAAAAATGTGCAATGTTGCTTATGTTAAAACAGATATAAACAATAAAATGATTGTTTTTGAACCGATGTCATGAAAGCACAGACAGAATTCAGCGCAGGAAAATGAATGTTATCTTCCTGTGCTTAAGCTTAAGCGATTGAGAGAATGAGCTTAGATATTCGTTAATTGACCACATGACTATCGTTTCTCAGAACCGAAATCACCAACTCTCTGAACCAGCGAAACTCAGGAGAACGATGCTGACGTTCGTGCCAAAGTAGATAATAAGAAATTTTGGGAAACTGGATTGGCGCATCAGAAATAGTCAAAGGCAATAATGCACTATAATGGCGAGAAAATGAGCGCGGAGCAGAAAAAATCGCGTCAAGTTGTAGCAGCATATAAGGAATCATTCCAAAGTACGGAATAAATGCCACAATATTACGTTTTAGGCGCTCTTTGGATAAATGTAAATCGATGACTCCGCGTTGCCCTACGGTATAAGGTGTTGGAGCAATATGATCAGCATTAAGATAATCATCCATCGACAGGGTCTTATGCGCCAGAGGATGCGACTTACGCATCAAACAGACCACTTCATCCTCGAACAATGGAGCAAGTCGTAAATATTCAGGAGGCTGTGGCCAGTTACCAATCACCGCATCGTACATCCCACTTTCCAATGCGTGGGCATAATCTACATTATGTCCCATGGAATGCATAATGACCGTGCAATGCGGTGCTTCTACATGAATCCTGCGAAGAATTTCACCAATCGCGATAGGGTTTAAATAATCCGATGCTGCCAGATTAAATACCTGACGCGATTGTGCTGGGTCAAAATTAACTTGTTGGGTGGCAATTAATTCAAGCTGGCTTAATACCTGACTCACTGGCTCAAGTAAGGATAAACCACGTTCAGTAGGGGTCATGCCGTTGCGGCTACGCACCAAAAGCTGATCACCTGTGATTTCCCTTAATTTTTTTAAAGCGGTACTAATGGCAGGTTGTGATTGATTCAGTCGTTTGGCTGCATTAGACACACTTTTTTCTGTTAAAAGCACATATAAAACTTGCAACAAATGTGCGTCTAATGCTTCCCATTTATTTGTAGGATGAATCACCAATCTGTCCTTATCTAAGATAACCCGAGTCTATAGGCAAAATTTATACCATCTCTAACCTACAATAAGACAGAACGATTCATAATGATTAAAATAAAAACAGTTTTTTACGATTTATCTCAGTTGATGGCCAATAAACCAGCCATCGGAATAAATTTTGGTTGATGGCGAATATGGTTTATCCAACGACGAATGTGTAAAAAAGGCAGCAAACTTACACCCGCATCCCAAGCCAACGCAACTTGAGGAAATACAATCAAGTCAGCGGCCGTCAGTTGCCCACCCAACAAATATCGGTGTCCGCAAATGGTTTGCTCACATAAATGATCATCCAGCTCACGCAACTGCTGCGCTGCCTGCTTAAATAGTCTTTTTTCATCTGTCAAAAATTGATCCATTGCCAGACTGGCCTGACGTAATCGTCCCAAACTCAGTTTGAGTTTTTCATTAAAATCATGCCACTCCTGTATTTGCGATGACAAATAAACTGGTATCCATTGAGATTGTGTTCCTGTTAATTCAACTAAATATTGAAAGATGAACATCAGCCCAGACATGTTTGAAGAAGAATCTAATAAAACTGGCGATTCAAATTTATTATCGAATTGCTCAACATCTGCATATACAGACTGATAAGGAAGTTGTAAAAACTCAAGTAACAAACGTACGCTATAGCAATCTGTCGATAATGGATCATCGGCAAAATTTAGAGGCAATCTTGATAGATTTACGTTCATACCACTTGCTCCGTTTGCATGCTTTTATGTACGCCATAGCTCCAATTCTTGGTGATCAGCCATTTGCGATATGCAGTCGCTAGTGCATCAGCTTTCGTCGGAATTTCCAGTTTTTCCAAAGGAAGTTTTAAAGGCACATGATTTTCCAGAATCGGTTTGTCCTGAGTAAAAATTTTCTGTTGAAATAAAACCATATCGGTCATGCTGCTCGTCTGATCATCCAAAATCATCAGTAAATGCGCCCGAATATGAGTTTCACTCAGGGGTTGAATGAAAAGACACACTACATCAGCTGGAATAATCCCCTCAGCCGCAGTATTCACTTTATATAAAATCGCGTTTAAGGGGGAAGCAACGCGATAGACATATTCAGTTTCTTGCGGCTGAGGTGAACTCGGTGCGGCAAGTGGTTGAGTAAAAAAACACTCTGTTGCCCAGATTTCATCGACATCTTCACGCCATTCAACTTGATAGGGTTTGACTGCAGTTTCTGGTTCAGCTCCCAATATACCTGTATGGACATATGGGAAATGTGCCATATCCAGAAAATTTTCTATGCCCCGTAGTGGTGATGTGCGTACCCCGTAAGCACCACACGGCACACGGCGTGCTTCTGCAACTTCATATTCATCAAGCTGAAATAATGGTTTTTTTTCAGTTCCGACACATAACCATACAAAACCAAAAGCCACTTGCACAGCCAAATTCAACATGTCTACATCGAGTGAATCGAACTTCACCTGATAAATATGAACACCATTGATGATATCTCGATGGATACTTAAAGTTTGTCCATCCAGACATGTTTTTATCTGCTGGCACTGAACGAATTCCTGCTCTGAAGCAACCACAATCCATTCACCTAACAAACTAGATGAAATCATCTGAGAATACTGCTGTGTATTAGGCATGGCTGAGTTTCTCCGACTCCAGATTTTCTCGCATCTGTCTTAATAACGGATGACATTGGGTAGGCTTTGCGCTTTGTGATAACATGGCATGTACCGTCACAACATTGGTCTGTGTCGGCGTGAGATAAATACGTAATGTGCGATCTGCTGCATCATCTCGCCAACTCAATCCATTGCGCATAGCGCATTCAGTCAAACCCACTTCCAATAAATAATCTTGTACTTGAGACAGTGTGACCGAGATAGTGACAGACCCTGCATAGACTGATTGTATTTCCTCAAATAAAGGATCAATATCAGGAGGAGTATCTTCGCCATACCAAATCAGGCCTGAATTTTCCATGACGGCATAAGATCTTGCACATAAACTTTTTGGTGCGCGCTGTTCAGGCTGAGCAGGAATACGCTGACAATGCCCATCTTCTGCGGCAAACTGCCAGCCATGATAGGCACAGACCAGACTTTCACCCCGTACCTGTCCCAAACTTAAACGCACACTACGATGTGGACAACGGTTTTCCCAGATTTGAACATGACCCTGCATGGAACGCCAGACAGCAACATCTTTATCCCTCACCAAAACCTGCTCTACCTCACCCGTTTCGATCAGTATAGAAGGGACTAACGGAGTCCATTGACCTGTGATCATGCCCATTTTCCTCAATATAACTTAAACCACTTTGCCCAATTTTTATTTTGGCAATACACCTTGCACACCTTGTACATAGAAGTTCATTTTGTCGAGTTGCGCTTCGGTATAAGCACTGCCTGCCTTGACAAATTCTTTACCTGCCTGTGTATATAGAGGACCTGCAAATGGATTCAATTTGCCTGCTTTAATCGCATCACGACGAGCTAATACCATCTTTTTGGCATCCGCAGAGACCGCTGTTCCAATATTTTCAACATTGACCGTACCTTCTTTTACACCATAGTAGATCGGTGCATTGCTCCATTTTTTCGCAGCAACATCTTTCAGCACTTTGTCGTAAATCGGATCCCAATGTAGTACCGCCGCACCCAATTGTGCATCGCCACCAAATTTACCCATATCTGAGTTCCAACCTAATCCCCAAACACCTTTTTGTTTGGCTGCCTGAACAACTGCTGGCGAATCAGTATTTTGTAATAACACATCACAACCTTGTGAAATCAAAGCCAATGCAGCATCACGTTCTTTACCTGGATCAAACCATGAACTCACCCAAACCACCTGTGTCGTGATTTTTGGATTAACGCTACGCGCGCCAATGGTAAATGCATTGATATTACGCACTACTTCTGGAATGGGATAAGAACCGACAAAGCCGATTTTATTGGTCTTACTTTTGCTTCCCGCCAATACACCCAGTAAATACGCCCCTTGATAGGTACGAATATTATAGTTGCCCATATTCTTGCCAGACTTATAGCCCGTCGCATGCATAAATACGGTATTCGGATAAGTACGTGAAACTTTTTCCATCGCATTCATATAGCCAAATGAAGTTCCGAAGATTACTTTATTGCCTTGCTGCGCTAGATTACGAAATACTCGCTCTGCATCTCCTGTTTCAGGCACGTTGGCAACAAAGGTGGTTTTTACCGCTCCTTTCAGATCTTTTTCTGTGCGAATGCGAGATTGGTCATGTGCATATGTCCAGCCATGATCACCTGGCGGGCCAATATAAACAAAGGCTGCTTTGAGTGGATCAGCCGCATAAGCTGTAGTCACCATTGTTGCAGTTGTCGATAGAGCCCCTACGGTGAGTAAACCACTACTAGCCGCACAAAATGCAGTCTTCTTAAATTTTGAGAATAATTTTGAAAATAAACCCTGTGGGCTTTGATCGCGTAACGTATTTGGATTTTTGTTCATTTCAATAGACATCGCATTACCCCAATTTTGTTATGGTATAAACGCCAGAAAATAAAATTGCTCGAATCGCAATGATCTATTTTCCAGAAGACATAGAGGTAAAATGCAACGTTTGCGCCAACATTTAGTTTAATATTTTTAATTGATCATTTTTAAATAAAGGTTATACAAAAAGCAGAATAGATCATTCTTTAAATTAAAAATAAAATTTATAATAATCAAATTGTTAGAATAAAAATTTTTAGCAGCTACTACTTTCTCTTACGGCACAACAATCGCGCCAAAAAGTAATTTTTTTATCATAACAATTGTTTTGCACAAGTGTGGAACATCTAGCCCCACACCTGCTTCAAAATCATATTTCTAATTCCGAAGTAACTGCGCTGCCTTTGCAGGAGTTTTCTTCTGCGCGAGAACAATACCCACCAAGATCATGATTCCACCAAGCGTATGATAGATGGTCCACTGTTCAGACAACCACATACTGGCAATAATCGCAGTAAATACAGGCATCAAATTCATAAAAATACTGGTACGATTTGGCCCAATCTGTTGTACTGCCACCATCCAGACCAAAGGTGCAATCAATGATGGGAAAAGGCCTGCATAAAAAACACTTGGCCCATTCTGGGCATTAATGGCATCTAGTCCCAACCATGCAACAAAGGGTAAATGATAAATCAGGGCAAACCCGATTTGGACATACAAACTAATCAATAATGGAATCTGTAACTGCCATTTCTTTAAAAACACCCCATAAAAGGCATAGAAAAAAACGGCAATGACCATAATGCCATCCCCCAAATGCCCGCCACTATTTAACAAGCTGCTAAGATGTCCCTGACTCATGACATAGATCAGACCAAAGAAAGAAATCAAACTGCCAATCACAGCAAATTTATTGGGAATATCTTTTAAGATAAACATCGACACAAAAATGGTGAATACTGGAATAAAGGCATTGATGATGCCCATATTAGTCGCCGTCGTATAATGCGCCGCACTATAGGCCAGCCCCTGATATAACACCATTCCAAATGCACTTAATATTGCCAGTTGCCCCAAATGACGACGCACCAGCATGCGCTGCTTCCATACTTGTGGCAGCATAAAAGGGGTAAGTATAATAAAAGCAATCAACCAGCGATAAAAACTAATACTGACAGGTGAGATCAGATCTGCTGCATAGCGTGTTACCGTAATATTTAATGACCAGATTAATACTGCAAGCATTGGCAATAAAAATGCCCACCAATGTACTTTTGCAACGTCTTTCATGAGTCAACTCGAATCGACTAGCGTGGGATATATTGTGAGCAATGTCGAATTAAATTGAAATATCGCATTTCAGACATTTATACAGCACATTGGACATCCATATCGATCAAGTTTCAAATAGATCCCATGCTTTCATGGCATGTTCAACGACCTGATTCAGCTCATCGATATTAGCACCGTCCCTTGCCTGTACAGTTAAGCCCTGAATCACCGTACAATAAAAATCTGTCATTGTCGCTATAGGTGCGACATTAGAGAGATCACCCTCCCGAACGCCCTGTTGTAGCCTTTCGCATAATTTTTGTTTGGTAGCTAAACGTTTTTCTAGCAAATTATGTTGTACATCCTGTGTTTGTTCCGAACCATTCATAGCCGCGGTAATCAACATACAACCCTTTGGTTTGTTTGGCTGCATTAAACGTTTGATATTGTCATACAAAAATAGTTCAAATGCGATTTTTGCCGTCCGTGCTTGTGTAAAAATCGGTTCGATCGGGCAGGCTTCATGCGCCAAATAATAATCAATACTTTTATAAAATAATGCGGTTTTATCACCAAAACTGCTGTAGAGACTTGGGGCTGTGATTTCAAGCGCCTGTGTTAAATCATTAATCGAAGTTGCCTCATAGCCATGCTCCCAAAACAGCAACATAGCTTTTTGCAAGGCCTGCTCTTCATTAAAGCATTTTGGTCGACCCCGCTTTTTCTTGGGTAACTCAGTCAGCTCATCCATCATCAATGTATTATCCAATTTTGTCATAAAGCTCACAGCTATTTTTATAACAATCATTATTAAATTAATTGACGTCAGATATTTTTTCAACTATTTTTATTTTCATAGTGATCACTACAAAATAAATTAGCACGATTTTTCATCTCTAGACATAAGGTTGAAATTCAATGGATAGCTCTCCTACCACTCCACCTAATCCTGTTACACAAGGCAGCTGGCTGGCTATACTAGCCGTTTCAATTGCCGCATTTGCTTTGGTTACCAGCGAATTTTTACCTATTGGCGTACTCAATAGTGTTGCCAGCGATTTGAAAATTTCAACAGGTACAGCAGGGCTAATTATTACACTTCCTGGCGTAATGGCTGCTTTTGCAGCGCCTTTACTTCCTGTGGCAATGAAACAGTTAGATCGTCGTTATGTTCTGATTTTATTAACATTGGTCATGGTGGTTGCCAATAGTATTACTGCAATCGCTGATAGTTTTAATCTTCTGCTCGTGAGCCGGTTAATTCTGGGGATTTCAATTGGTGGCTTTTGGGCGACCGCAATTGCTCTAAGTGGCAAACTGGCTCCGGCAAGCTTGCCCATCTCTAAAGCAACAGCCGTCGTTATGGCGGGTGTGACATTGGCAACTGTGTTGGGCGTCCCTATTGGCACATGGCTGAGTGAGTTTTATGGATGGCGTAGTGCATTTGCAATCACTGCGGTCATTGGTTTTGCCGTATTCTTACTTCAGCTCATCTTTTTACCGAAACTTCGACCTGATTCAGCCATTCATTTACGTGATCTGCCTGCTCTACTTCGCATTCCCAAAGCACGAAGTGGGATGTTAATCATACTCCTTATCGGATTAGCGCATTTTTGTGCTTATAGTTATCTTGCACCATTTTTCAAACATATTGCGGGTTTTGATGGTACGACCATTGGCATGTTGTTATTGCTCTATGGTATTGCAGGAGTTTTTGGCAATGCCTTTGCGGGGTATAGCGGCAATTTAAATATTCGCTATACACTGGCTTTTGTTGGCATATGCTTCGCCATTGTATTCTTTGGATTTCCTGTATTTGCGATTCATGAAACAGGGGCATTTGTTTTAACTGCCTTATGGGGGTTTGCTTTTGGTGCATTTCCCACATCAGCCAATATTTGGATGTTTGTACATGCACCTCAGGCAGTTGAGAAAGGCATGCCTTTATTTGTAGGATTATTTCAAGTCATGATCGCGAGTGGATCGCTTCTAGGCGGTTTTGTAGTTGATCATTTCAATGAAAATATTCTAATTTATGGGGTACTGAGTTTTATTCTTTTAGCACTGTTGTCTATTTTCACATTAGCTAAAGGTTTAAATAATCCAAAAATCACCTGTGACAATGAAGCATGACTGACCTAATCCCCCCTTCACAGAATCTGGCACAAAAACTGGAAATTAATGAATTTTTTTTCCATCCACATGACAGTATCTGCCCACATTCTTCCGTGTGGGGTGATTTTAATTTTAGTTTAAATGGCATTCTGGAAATTCAGGTGGGTGAGCGAACGTTTCTTGCTCCACCGAATTATGGTTTGTGGTTACCGCCACAAACTAGCCATTTTTGTATTGCAGTTGAGCAGCCAACCCATTTTATTTGTATCCGTGTGCATCCGGAGTTATGCGCATATTTTAATACCAGTCCCAAGACGCTTGAAATTCGCCCCTTTTTTCATGCACTTGTTAAAGAATTATTACATCATCAATCCCAACCGGACTTGGCAGAATATCAGCATTTATTACAAGTGTTATTGGATCAAATGCTCGCAGCAGATTGTTATGATCATTACCTACCCCAAACAACAAATCCTATCTTGGCGCCTATTCTGGATCAATTGGGGCAACGTCAATCTTTTGACCAGAGTTTGCAACAGATTTTAGAAAATTTTCAAATCAGCGAACGCCATGCCTTGCGTCTCAGTCAGCAGGAATTGCATTTATCTTTATCCGAGTGGCGTAATCGCGCCAAAATCGTTTACGCTATTGGACAAATCCAGCAAGGCAGTGCGATTAAACGTATTGCACTGGATCTTGGCTACCAGCACAGTTCCAGTTTTATCGAGTTTTTTAAACGCTATACCGGCCAAACACCCTTACAAATGAAATAAATTTCATTTAGTACGAAGATCTTCACTGTTTTTGCACAGAAATCCCAAGCTAGCCACTTGCCTTTCTGCATAAATCTCCTTAAAACAAGACATCACTTTTTTCTTTATTTCATTTAAGGATTTTTATGAGCAATTCAGTTTATGACATTCCAGTCAAAACCATTTCAGGGGAAGATACGTCATTAAATCAATACCAAGGTAAGGTACTTTTGATTGTCAATGTCGCCTCTAAATGTGGCCTGACACCACAATATGAAGGACTGGAAAAACTGTATCAGTCACAAAAAGAGCACGGTCTGGAAATTTTGGGTTTTCCAGCCAATAATTTTCTAGAGCAAGAGCCAGGCACAGATAATGAAATTCAGCAATTTTGCTCGCTAAGTTATGATGTTCATTTTCCATTATTCTCTAAAGTCTCTGTTGCAGGCGAAAATAAACATCCTCTTTACCAAACCTTAATCTCTGCACAACCCAAACGTATCGGTGAGGGTCCTTGGTGGCAAGATTTAGTCGAATATGGTCTGACCCCGAATCCAAAACCTGAAGTACTATGGAATTTTGAGAAATTCCTGATTAATAAAAAAGGCGAAGTAGTAGCACGTTTTGCACCTGATATTACTGCGGATGATCCGCGCCTAACCGATGCAATCCAAGCCGAATTAGCCAAGTAAAGTCTAAAAGCACAAGGTCTTCATGACTTTGTGCTTTCTATAACAACACCTTCTCTTTTTGCAGCTTTTTGTATTCCTATTGTTTTTCTGGCTTATAGTGACGCTTAAGTTAATTTCATCCTAATTTTTAGGACTTTTCCCATGCTAAAAATCTTTTTCCCTCTACTCTTTTGTACAATTATACTTTCAGGTTGTGATCATCCCTCTGCTGAAAGAACACAAGAAAATACCGCAACAGATCATGATGCTATAGAATCGCCAACTACTGACTTTAAAACTGGAAACTTTTTTTATATCGCACGGGATGTCGCAGAGATGCAACTTCGTGCAGGTGACTATATTCAGCAGCTAAAACAATCTCAAACTGAGCTACAACAGGCTATACAGGAAAAAGATAGTACGCATCTCAAAGAAACAGCCACAACTTTGCAACATCAACTCAAAGGTTTCACTCAGGCATTAAAGGGTTTGAATTTAAAAAGTCAGGAAATCGAAGATATTCGACAAAAATTACTCGAAAGCAACCAGCAAGTATTAAAAAGCCCATTTTTGAATGGACAAGTAAACTGGGATCAGGTCAACTTTAAACACATTGAACAGCAAATGAATAGCATTCAAAATGAAATGTTAAAATTAGCAGCCATGATGATTCCCCAATCAGATTCAGCTCAATCCGAAACATCCCACATGTCGTCAGAAATTGATCCATCAGATAATAAAACCCACTCTTAAAAGAGTGGGCATGATTCAATTGAGATTTGAAACGCTCTATTTGTTAAAATCAATCACAATACGGCCATCGATTTTACCGTGTTCCATTCGATCAAAAATATCGTTGATATTTTCTAATGGCTCGACACTAATATGGGCTTTCACCTTACCACGCGCTGCAATATCCAGTGCCTCTTTCAAATCCAGTCGCGTACCGACAATCGAACCGCGAACCGTAATACCATCCAGTACCATATCAAAAATCGACAAATCAAATTTTCCTGGTGGTAAACCATTTAGAACCATTGTGCCACCACGACGTACAATCGAAACCGCTTGCTCGAAAGCCTTTGGTGAAACAGCAGTAACCAATACTCCATGACAGCCTTCACCTGTGGCTTTGGTTACTTCTTGCTTTACATCAGATTTGATAGCATTGACTGTAACATCTGCGCCTAATTCTTTTGCCAACGCGAGTTTGCTATCGTCTACGTCAATAGCAACTACATTAAAGCCCATGGTCTTGGCATATTGCACTGCCACATGGCCTAAGCCGCCAATGCCTGAAATCGCAACCCAATCTCCTGTTTTGGCTTCAGTCATTTTCAGACCTTTATAAACTGTTACCCCTGCACACAGGATGGGGGCAATTTCGAGCAAATCCACGCCCTCTGGAATCACACCGACATATTCTCCATCGGCTAGACAGTATTCGGCAAAACTCCCATTAACCGAATAACCTGAATTTTGCTGTTCCTTACATAAGGTCTCCCAACCAGCATAACAATGGTCACAATGACCACAGGCCGAATACAACCACGGGATACCAACTTTGTCGCCAACTTTAAGGTGTGTAATACCTGCGCCAATCTCTATGACTTCCCCCACCCCTTCATGTCCAGGAATAAAAGGCAAACTTGGTTTGATTGGCCAATCACCATGCATTGCATGTAAATCAGTATGGCACACACCTGTGGCAATCATCTTGACGAGAACCTTGCCTGCACTGACCTTTGGAATTTCTACGTCCTTAATCTGTAGCGGCTGATTAAATTCGGTCACAACCGCAGCTTTCATTGTGCTTCCCATTTTATTATCTCCGTTTTTGTAGAATTAAGAATTGTTCAAGTTTTTAAGAACCGTTCTCAAGTATAGATAACAATAAAATGATCAAGGTTGGAATTTGGTAGGTTATTTGCTCGATTCTGGCTGAATTTACAGTTGAATAACAAATTATCAAAATTGAATCGACTTAAATCTACCTATTTTGTTTCTGCCATGTCTTAAATGTATTATTCATCATCTTTTTTTGTTGAGAGGAAGCCATGCGCTGTTCGAGTCCTGTACAATCACCACGATAAACTTGTACAACGAACTGTTCAGTTAGTGTCAAAATAGCCTCACGGCCATCCGTCTGATATAACAATATTTCTTCAGCGGTTAAAATAAGATCCCAACAGGACACCACAGAACTTAAATCAATTGCAATACTTAGAAAGAATTGCTTATCTTGCTGATAAAGCTCCCAGAAATGCGGTTCAATTTCAATCAATTGCATGTAGATCTATTTTTCTGTTGCTATTTTTAAATCTTATAGCATAAAAAAAAGCCACCTGCGGTGGCTTTCCAAAAACGGGCAACTTACATTGCACGGTTTTTCATTTTACGGATGGTTTCAAGCTGACCTGCAATCTCAGAAAGAGAGGCAAGCGCAGCCGCAGAGTCCAAATCGCTCTTTTGATTGGCAAGCAATTGTTCAGCCTGTTTACGGGCTTCTAAAATTGCTGCTTCATCCAGATTGTCGGCACGAATTGCAGTATCTGCAAGAATCGTTACAACATGCGGTTGAACTTCAAGCACACCACCTGATACATAGACAATTTCTTCTGTACCATTTTCCAACTGAACACGGATCGGGCCCGGTTGGAGCAAAGTTACCAGTGGCGCATGTCCAGGTAAAATACCTAGCTCACCACCTGCACCTTTTGCGATCAACATGGTCACTGTACCAGAGTAAATTGACTCTTTAACGCTGACTACGTCACATTGCATCGTCGCCATGAGAATCTCCTAAATTAGGGTTGCTAATTAAAGTTTCTCTGCTTTAGCAATCACTTCGTCAATACCACCCACCATATAGAACGCTTGTTCTGGGATGTGATCGTATTCACCAGCAAGAAGACCTTTAAAGCCACGAATCGTTTCTTTAAGCGGTACTAATTTACCAGGAGCACCAGTAAATACTTCGGCTACGTGGAACGGTTGAGAGAAGAAACGCTGGATTTTACGCGCACGATAAACAACCAATTTATCTTCTTCTGCTAACTCATCCATACCCAAGATTGCAATGATGTCTTTAAGCTCTTTATAACGTTGCAATATGTTCTGTACAGAACGTGCAATTTCATAATGCTCAGCACCAACAACCAATGGATCAAGTTGACGCGAAGTTGAATCTAATGGATCGATCGCTGGATAAATACCAGAAGACGCGATATCACGACTCAATACAACTGTTGCATCCAAGTGAGCAAACGTAGTCGCTGGAGATGGATCCGTCAAGTCATCCGCAGGTACATAAACCGCCTGAATCGAAGTGATCGAACCAGATTTAGTCGATGTAATACGCTCTTGAAGAACACCCATTTCCTCTGCAAGTGTAGGCTGATAACCTACCGCAGATGGCATACGACCTAACAATGCTGATACTTCAGTACCTGCAAGTGTATAACGGTAGATGTTGTCAACGAACAAAAGTACGTCACGACCTTTACCATTTTCGTCTTTTTCATCACGGAAATATTCCGCCATGGTCAAGCCAGTCAACGCTACACGTAGACGGTTACCAGGTGGCTCATTCATCTGACCGTAGACCATAGCCACTTTGTCAAGAACGTTAGAATCTTTCATTTCGTGATAGAAGTCGTTACCTTCACGAGTACGCTCACCAACACCAGCAAACACAGATAAACCTGAGTGTGCTTTCGCGATGTTATTGATCAACTCCATCATGTTAACGGTTTTACCAACACCCGCACCACCGAACAAACCAACTTTACCACCTTTAGCAAACGGGCAAAGTAAGTCGATGACTTTAATACCTGTTTCCAAAAGATCAGTAGAAGCCGCTTGTTCAGCATAAGAAGGCGCTTGACGGTGAATCGGTAAGCGCGCTTCAGTTTCAACTGGACCTGCTTCATCAATCGGACGACCAAGAACGTCCATAATACGACCCAAAGTCGCAGGACCTACTGGTACAGAGATTGGCGCATGGGTATTTGTTACATTCAAACCGCGTTTAAGACCTTCAGTTGATCCCATCGCAATTGTACGAACAACACCATCACCAAGTTGTTGCTGAACTTCCAAAGTCGTTTCAGTACCGTCAACTTGGAGAGCGTCATAGATCTTAGGAACGCTGTTGCGCTCAAACTCGACGTCGATAACCGCGCCGATGATCTGAATGATATGACCGCTACTCATTGCTGTCTCCTCAATTCAAACTAATAATGTTAAACGGCAGCGGCACCACCAACGATTTCAGAAATTTCCTGAGTAATCGCGGCTTGACGCAGCTTGTTATAAATAAGTTGTAGGCTCTTGATCAGTTCGCCCGCGTTGTCAGTTGCTGCTTTCATTGCAACCATACGTGCAGACTGCTCACATGCGATGTTTTCAATCACACCCTGATAGACCATTGACTCAATGTAGCGAACCAATAAACCGTTGAGCAGCTCTTCAGCTTCAGGCTCATAGATATAGTCCCAACCATAAGTACGGTTCAGACTTTCGCTTTCTTCAGCCGCAGCCAAAGGAACCAATTGTTCTACTTTCTGGTTCTGAGTCATGGCATTAACAAAGCCATTTGATACTAGATAAATACGATCTAACTCGCCTTTATCAAAAGCATCCAACATCACCTGTACGGAGCCAGTTAACTGTTCCAGACTTGGAGTATCACCAATGTTGGTAGTGGCACCAAGTACTTTACCGCCGTAGTTTTTAAAAAACGAAACCGCTTTTTGACCAATCAAAGCAAATTGAACTTCAATTGACTGCTCTTGTTGCTGCTGAACGTGTTTTACCACTTTTTTGAACAGGTTAATGTTCAAACCACCAGCCAAACCGCGATCTGAAGACACAATAATATAGCCAACACGCTTTACTGGGCGTTCAACCATATAACGGTGTTTATATTCAGGATTCGCTTGTACCAAATGAGCAATTACACGGTGCATATTTTCGGCATACGGACGGCCCTGAGCCATGCGCTCTTGCGCACGACGCATTTTTGAAGCAGCTACCATCTGCATCGCACGCGTGATTTTCTGCGTCGATTTGATGCTAGCTACTTTGGCGCGAATTTCTTTTAAATTTGCCATACGCTTAACCTAGTCGTCGAAGGCTTTTGACAGCCTTCGAAGGGTTGATTCCGTGAACCAAACTTAAGCTAAAAAATTAGTAAGTTTGAGTCGCTTTGAAGTTCTCGATACCCGCTTTGATTTCAGCTTCGATGTCTTTGTTATAATCACCAGTGTCATCAATTTTTTGCATCAATGCAGCGTGTTCTGAACGGAAATACGCGATTAATGCAGCATCAAAGTCTACGATTTTCTTCACTTCAACGTCAGCCATATAGCCTTCGTTAGACGCGTAAACAGAAACAGCCTGATCAGCAATTGAGTAAGGAGCATATTGTTTTTGCTTCATTAACTCAGTTACGCGTTGACCATGCTCAAGTTGTTTACGAGTTGCTTCATCAAGATCAGAAGCGAACTGAGCAAACGCAGCCAATTCACGGTATTGCGCTAGAGCGGTACGGATACCACCAGACAATTTTTTGATGATCTTGGTTTGAGCTGAACCACCAACACGAGATACCGAAATACCTGCGTTCACGGCAGGACGGATACCTGCGTTGAATAATGATGTTTCAAGGAAGATCTGACCGTCTGTAATCGAAATTACGTTGGTTGGTACGAATGCAGATACGTCACCAGCTTGAGTTTCAATGATCGGTAATGCAGTTAAAGAACCAGTTTGACCTGTTACTGCGCCGTTCGTGAACTTCTCAACATAGTCAGCAGAAACGCGCGAAGCACGTTCAAGAAGACGCGAGTGAAGATAGAATACGTCACCTGGATACGCTTCACGACCTGGTGGACGACGAAGAAGCAATGAAATTTGACGGTAAGCAACTGCTTGCTTAGACAAATCATCATAAATGATCAGTGCATCTTCACCGCGGTCACGGAAGTATTCACCCATTGTACAACCAGAATACGGAGCCAAATACTGCATTGCAGCAGGATCAGCAGCCGCAGCAGCGACAACAGTGGTATACGCCATAGCACCCGTTTCTTCTAGCTTGCGCACTACGTTAGCAATCGTCGATTGTTTTTGACCAATTGCAACGTACACACATTTAATGCCAGAACTTTTCTGAGCGATAATCGCGTCGATCGCCATTGCTGTTTTACCAGTCTGACGGTCACCAATGATCAACTCACGCTGACCACGACCTACAGGGATCATGGTATCAACTGATTTATAACCAGTTTGAACAGGTTGATCGACTGATTGACGCCAAATAACACCTGGTGCTACTTTTTCGACTTTATCAGTCAATTTAGCATCAATAGGGCCTTTACCATCAATCGGGTTACCCAAAGCATCGACCACACGGCCAAGAAGCTCAGGACCAACAGGAACTTCTAATACACGACCTGTACAACGAGCTTTTTGACCTTCTTGCAGGCTTAGGTAGTTACCTAAAACAACGGCACCCACTGAATCCTGTTCTAGGTTCAGTGCCATACCAAATAAGCCGCCGTCGAATTCGATCATTTCACCGTACATTGCATCAGCAAGGCCGTGAATGCGCACGATACCGTCGGATACCATAACAATGGTACCTTCGTTTTTAGCGGTCGCGCTGGTGTCCAGATCTCCGATACGCTGTTTAATGAGCGCACTGATCTCGGATGGATTCAGTTGTTGCATTGCGCTATTCCTCAATCTTTTTTAAGTTCAGTCTTTTTGCTGTTAGGCAAGAAGACGAGTCCGCATTTTTTCAAGCTTGTTAAGCGCAGAATCATCTATCACTTGATCGCCTGCACGAATAACCACACCTGCAATAAGCGCAGGATTAACTTCTACTGACACAACCACAGAACTATTAAAACGCTTTTCTAAAGCATGCGTTAATAACTGCTCTTGCACCGAAGTTAAAGGAAATGCCGATTCAATTACGACATCCACTGTGTTGCTATTCTGTGATTTAAGTTGCTCGTACTCTACTGCAATCTCAGGTAATAGAATCAAACGATCATTTTCAGCAAGCAATGTCAAAAAGTTTGACACTGCCTGAGTTTGTTCTTCACCTAAAACTTTAGTAAATAGTCCAACTTGCTCCACAGGAGTAAGCTCAGGGCGATTTAAATAAGCGGAAAATGCTTCGTCTTGCACCGCAGCACTGAGCACTTGTAACGCATTCGACCAATTGTCAGTTGCACCTTGCTCAGAAGCGTAAGCAAATGCTGCTTTGGCGTACGGGCGTGCCAACGTCAAGAGTTCAGCCATACTTCCCTCGCTTAAAGTTTAGCAGCCAGCTGAGTCAGCATGGCATTATGAGCTTCTGCGTCAACTTGTTGGTTCAGAATTTTCTCTGCGCCATCAACTGCCAAGGCAGCTACTTGTTGACGTAATTCTTCGCGAGCAGAATTGATGTCTTGGTCAACCGCTTCTTTCGCTTGTTGACGAATACGCTCACCTTCAGCCGCAGCCTGGGTACGTGCTTCTTCGACCAATTGTGCTGCACGACGGTTCGCTTGTTCGATCAATTGAGCCGCTTGTGCTTTTGCTGCATCTAATTCAGCTTTCACTTGTGATTGTGCATCAGCAAGGTCAGCTTTTGCTTTTTCAGCAGCATTTAAGCCATCAGCGATTTTACGCTGACGCTCACTAATCGCATTGATTAGTGGTGGCCAAACAAACTTCATGCAGAATGCGACAAAAATCGCAAATGCAATCGCTTGGCCAATCAATGTGAGGTTAATATTCATTGCAATTCCTCAATATGTGGATTTAGGAATTAAGATGATTAACCTACAAACGGATTAGCGAAGATGAAGAACAAGCCAATACCAACACCGATCATAGGCACAGCATCAAGAAGACCTGCGATTAAGAACATACGAGTTTGAAGTTGCGGAGCAAGTTCAGGCTGACGAGCAACAGCTTCTAAAAAGCGACCACCCAAAAGACCAAAACCAATCGCTGTACCTAAAGCACCGAAAGCGATCAAGATAGCAGATGCAATTGCAACTAGACCTAAAGTGAGTTCCATGAAAAATTCCTCAGAGGTTAGGTTATTACCAAATTAAACTAAAAATTAAACCTAACTGTTAACCTAACAGTTAGGCAAATACCATTAATGTTTTTCGCTTGCCATGCTCAAGTACACGATGGTTAGCATCATAAAAATAAATGCTTGCAAGGTGATTACAAGAATGTGGAAGATCGCCCAAGGCACAGACAACGCCCATTGAATCCAGAAAGGAAGTAACGCGATCAGGATGAAGATTAACTCACCTGCATACATGTTACCAAACAGTCGTAGTGCCAATGAAATTGGTCGTGCAAGGAAAGTTACCAGTTCCAGAATCAAATTCACTGGAATAAGTAACGCTTTTGCAATTGGGTTACTTGGGTTAAATGGGTTAAGCGCCAATTCACCAACGAAACCGCCAATGCCTTTCTCACGAATGCTATAAAACAAAATCAGTACGAATACAGATAACGACATACCTAAAGTGATATTCGGATCTGTAGACGGAACAATTTTAAAATAAACATGATGAGGATCCATGCCAAACACACTTGCACCAACGTGTTGAGCTAGATACGGAATCCAGTCAACAGGAATTAAGTCCATTAGGTTCATGAGGAAAATCCACACGAAAATGGTTAATGCCAATGGTGCAATAAGACGTGATTTACCATGAAAGGTATCGCGAACGCTGGAATCAACAAACTCGATAATCATTTCGATCGCTGATTGAAATTTTGATGGCACATCTGCTTTCGCAGCTTTTGCAGCACACCAGAAAATCAAACAAAAAATGACGCCAAGTCCGATTGACCAACCCATTGAATCCAAGTGAATAGCAGAAAACCCCATCTGTTGAGCTTCTCCAGCATTCTCAGCCAATTTCCAAGTCCCATCCGGCATTTTGCCATAGGTCAAATTGGTCAAGTGATGCTTGATATACTCGGTCGAAGTAAGGGCATGTTCTTCAGCAGCCATAAATCACACCTGGTCAATGTCAATTACTAAATAAGGAAACGAATATCGCGCGCTGCCTGATATCTCGCAGTCCTCAAAAAATCTTCAATTTTGGATGTGTTTAGACTCGTTTCTGTAGACGTGAAACCCAAAATGGAGCGACCCACGACATGGTCTGAACGAGAATAAAACCACAAAACAATGCCGCTGGAGACAACGGTTTAACATTGCTTAAAATCAAAATAAAACCTACGATCACGATTCCGAACTTCCCTAGCATACCTCGATACATGTTCGATAGAACCTGTCTCGAAGCTCTAGCCCCTGCCGTTCGAAATGACTGCCAACTAAAATATAGATTGGCAAGCCAGCAGACCAAGGCTCCTAAAGCAGCGCTTATAGCGGCAACACGATCGTGTATAAGCCACGCCATAATGGCAGCTAAAGGAATCATTAATGCTTGTAAGAAGACCAGAGCTTTCGCTAATCGTCGGTCAATCAAGCGACTAGTTCGGCTCATTGTTTATCCACTTACAGCATGAATGCTTGACAAATTACGCTGATGATCGTTTTTAATCGCAGGCATTATAGAGTTACACCCCTGAACATGCAATCTTTTACCGACCTAAGTCGTGTTTTTTTAGATGATTCGTTTATAGCCGAATCGCATACATGTTGTGGGTTTCTATTTCATTTGCCTGCATTTAAGACACATTTTGTGGTTTGACTGGCGAGTTTCTTCCATGCCGCAACAAACTCCTGATCTTCATTCATGCTTTCATCTACACGTTGAAATACGATTGGATTCAAGATGCGGTATTGATTTTGATTGGCATTTCCTTCGGCCAAAAGGCACATGCTTTGTTTAGGGCGGTTATCACTGAGATATTTAAGCTGGGAAGCAGTAGCGGCGATATGCGGATCATCGGTCAATGCACCTGCAAATTTCAAATTCAGGGCACGTTCCAGATATTGATAAGCATCATGATAAGACCAATAGGGTTGTACAGATTTACGTTCATAGCCCTGACTGGCAACAAGCATCTCTTGTGCAAAACGTCGAGCATTCTCCCAATATTTAGCCTTATTTTCAGGATGCTGTTGTGAGCGTAATGCAGCAATAAAAAAACCAATACGCACAGCATTATTTGGATCTAACCAAACATGCGTATCGATGGTATTGTCTAAAGGCACATTACGGGTACTACGGCGCGGTAAGATTGTGACGATTTGCGAATCCAGAATCGAAATTGCTTTAGAATTATTTTGCAATAAACTGGCCAAAGGCGCTTCATGAGCTTTACCTAGCCAAATTACCAGTGATGCATCTTGAATGGCTTTGCGATGAGCTGGAGTAAGCTGAATATCATGCCCAGACTGATTAGCCAGAAGTAGTTGGGGCTCTTCTATGCCCTGCGTGATTTCCTTGGCAATCAGATAAATAGGGTGTGTTGCAACCACTAAAGGAGCTTGCGACCAAGAGAGTGTCGTCATAATGGACAAAAGGCAAAACACCGCAAAACGAAACATAACAAAATCGAACCTAGATATACAACTCATGTTATAATATAACAAATTTTGAAAAATACCTACGCTTATTCGATAGCAGCATGACTTCATGCTACTATTCAATAAAATAATGAGGTTTGCCTATGAGCGCTTGTTCACATGAACATCATAACGCCTTGCACGGTGTGCATGATCACCTGAATGTTACTGCACGTCTAGCCGAAGCAGAAAGTCTTTGTGCTGCGACAGGCGCACGTTTGACACCCTTGCGTAAAGAAGTTCTGGCCTTAATTCTCAATGCTTCTGGTCCAATGGGTGCTTATGATTTATTGGCGAAAATTAAGAGTGCGTCCGATCGTCCTGCAGCGCCTCCTACCGTTTATCGGACGCTTGACTTTTTATTGGAAAAAGGGCTGATTCATCGCCTGACCTCAATCAATGCTTATATTCCCTGTTGTCATCCACGTGAAGGACATCAAGCTGCATTTTTAATTTGTAATGAGTGCCATGTGGTCAAGGAGGCTTCTTCAGAAGGGTTATTACAACAGCTTCATCAATTGGCAGATTCAGATCATTTTAACGCCCAACACACCATTATTGAGATTTCTGGAAAATGCCAACAGTGCAGCAAGCTGTCACACTAATGCCAGAACTGATTCGGCTGGATCAAGTATCTGTACATCGGGATGATCGGGATATTCTCAAAAATGTTGACTTTTCATTGCATAAAAATGAAATCGTCACGCTGATTGGCCCCAATGGTGCAGGTAAATCTACGCTGATTAAGGTTTTGCTGGGTATTGTTCACCCCTCACGTGGGAAAGTTATTACAACTAAAAAAAATAAAATGGCCTATGTGCCGCAGAAGTTTAATCCGTCTCACAGCTTACCATTACGAGTAAAAGATTTACTTGATCTGGAAAAATGTGAAGCTGAATTACGCAATGAGATTGTTCGTGATACAGGCATCGCCAAATTACAAGATGCCAAAGTGCAACAACTCTCAGGGGGTGAAAAACAGCGGGTGCTTCTAGCACGTGCATTATTGCGTCAACCTGACATTCTGGTTCTGGATGAACCCATGCAAGGACTGGATATTCAATCAGAAGCTGAACTCTATGAATATGTCCGCAGCTTACCAGAACGCTATGGCTGTGCTGTATTAATGGTTTCCCATGACCTTCAATGGGTCATGCAAGGAACTCAACGTGTAGTTTGTCTGAATAAACATATTTGCTGTAGTGGTTTACCTGAAAGTGTTCAGCAACATCCAGAATATTTAGCAATTTTTGGCGGCCAGCGTGTTCCATATCAACATCATCACGATCATTGTGCACATGGCGATCATGTTGAATCCTGCACCCATATCAATCATCCTCACATCCACCCTGAACCGGAAGCTTAAACAATGCTGGAATGGTTACAACTTCTACTTCCTGCCTGGACAATGGGGAGTCTGCTGGTTTTTTTAACAGCTCCCTTGGGCTGTTTGATGCTTTGGCGACGCATGTCTTTTTTTGCCGATACCATGGCACATGGAACTTTGCTTGGTGTCGCTGTAGCAGGTATTTTGCAGCTCCCGCTTTGGCTAGGGGTGGCAATGCTCGCATTATTATTGGTGGGGATCTTATGGGTATTACACGACCCTCGTCTACCAAATGATGCATTACTGGCACTTTGCTCGGCAACATTACTATGTTCAGGGTTATTACTCATCCAACAGGTTCCAAGTTTACGCCCTGAATTATTAAGCTATCTATTTGGTGACTTACTTGCTATTGGCTGGGAAGATTTACCTATTTTTATCGTGATTATTGGCTTAGCTTTGACAGTCCTATATCGTTTTTGGCAAGCACAAATCCAGATCGCCATTGATCCAGATATTGCCATGAGTGAAGGCGTTAATGCTAAATGGCAACGTTTAATCTTTATGCTACTGCTCGCATTGTTTACCGTTTTAGCATTACGTGCAGTAGGCTCATTATTAATGGGCGCGTTATTGGTCATCCCAGCCTTAACTGCCCGACTTTTAGCCAACTCTCCAAAGCAGATGGTGATTTGGGCATTTATCTGTGCTCAGATCGGAGTTACCATTGGACTATGGTCAAGCGCGGTGATTAATATTTCAACCGGTCTAAGTATTGTGTTGTGCATGGCTTTATTGTTTGCTGTAATTTTTATTGTTCAAAAAATAAAGACGATCCAGAATCAGGCAATCAACTCTTAAATATTTTGATGCAGGGCGCTGAGTAATAAGGCAGCTACACCAAACATCACCGCAAAACTACGATTTAAATATTTTTGCTGCTTTGGTGAACGAAGCAAGCTCAGAACTCTGGCAGCTAGCCCTGTATAACCCGCCATGACAATTAAGTCGATACTTACCATAGTGGCAGCCATAATCAGATATTGCAGCCATTGAGGTCGATTCAGATCTAG
The DNA here is from genome assembly GCF_016624945.1 of Acinetobacter sp. S54. Lineage (GTDB taxonomy): Bacteria > Pseudomonadota > Gammaproteobacteria > Pseudomonadales > Moraxellaceae > Acinetobacter. The sequence continues at coordinate 36,862 of NZ_JACVUI010000020.1, forward strand.
AAATTGTGGCAAAACTGCAAGTAAAAACACGATGGCTTTAGGATTACTCATATTCACTACAAAACCATTAAGCATTAGTATTCTGCGCGATTTATATACAGTGTCCTGTTTAATTTCGATATTCTGTACAGGAGCAATCCACTGTTTATAAGCAAGATATAATAAATAAATCACCCCGAACCATTTCACCAATAGAAATGCCCAAGGTGTCGTGGCAAAAAGGACACCAACACCTGCTGCAACGATCAGAATTTGTAAGACCAATGCAAGTTGCAAACCGAATGCGTTCCAATAACCATGTCTAAAGCCATAATTTAAGCCACTGGACATTGAAGCAATAGCACCTGCACCAGGAGATATACTAATGGCCCAACAAGCGAGCATAAAGCCGAGCCAAATTTGAAAGGACATAGATGAAAGCTGCTAAAAATAATGTGAATGGTATAGTTTTCAAGGTTAAAACTCTAGGTAAGTTAGTACCTTGAAATGATTATTTGCAATAGAGATAATTTAGAAATACTAGACATCGAGTAACGAACTCTTAAGTATATAAAGCTCTGCTCTAAAAGTTGCTAATCTAAGTTTTTTAAAAAAAATCTCAAAGATCTAATTACTCTTTGAAATTTTACAGTTAAGAATTTTAATTTGATCTTGTTGCTTTTAAAATACCTACTGACTCACACCCCAATGTTAAAGAAATACATTTTAGATTAATATTAAAAACCGCTTTAAATGGGGAAACTTTCCCATCCTTATAAGCTTCAACATTTGCAAGATACGTATACTGTCCTTTCTTAGCATCATACGTGACCTGATCACCCATGAGTAGATCTGTTTTCTCATCACCATCTTCGCTGTCAGAGAGTATTACGGGTATTTCGGTAAAATTATTATTTTTTATATTATATAAAAAAGCAGAGACCCTATTTCTTTTGAAAGGAACTTTAACATAATTAACAGTACTTAACTCTCTTGTTCTAAAAGCTAGAATATTTTTATCATGGTACAGTAAAGCTAAGTCAACATTAGCCTTCAAAGGCACTGCCGTCCTTAAAACATTATATACATCCTTGCCATTTAAGACTTGGATACCATATTTTTTTAACGTATAGTTAATATTTTTTTTTTATTAATATCACCAAAATCTCTCAACATAATCTTCAAATTAGGATTAATGGCAGAATATTTATTATATGTGCCTATATACTCTATAGGTGAGTTAACTTGAGTAGCATCTTGTAAATAATCATCCCAAAGGGAGCTTTCTTTGGCATTGCAAATATTAAAAGAAACACTATAAGCAATTATCATTGCTAGTAATTTTATAGATTTCATAATAACCTCAAAATCAATATGGTAAATTTGCATTTATAAATGGTATAGGATCAATCCTCCCATCCAACCCAACTCCTAATGCAGGAGCGCTCCTAGCTTCAAAATGAAGGTGAGCGCCATTAGGAATTGTTGTCATTCTCTTTGCATTGCCTGTTGCACCAGTCTTTCCTATTATATCTCCAGTCTCTACTACAGGATCTTCCAAATTCACATTAATATCTGACAAATGAGCGTAAAAAAAGTAGATATACTGTTTTTTTGTAAGCTTGCTTTGAGCATATTTTTTTTGTTTTTCCGCTAAATCATTGATATCAACTTTTAAGACAATCACTTTACCATACGCGCCACCAGAATCTTGAGCAACAACAATTACTCCACCACATACAGCGTATATTTTTGTGCCGGGATTAGCCTGTAAATCAACACCCTGATGATTTTTGGTTCCATTATTTCTCACTTTACCAAATGTAGCTCCTTTCGCATTTGCTAATCCTGCTGTTCTTAATTTACATTGTAGTAAAGGATCATGCCATCCCTCATCCCCTCCAACAGTTTTCTCATCACTTTGAACTTGAGGTTTATTACTCTCACTCTTTGGTACCGATTGTTGAGTATTAGTAGTTTGTGAATTTACTTTTTGCTCTTTAGGAATAGGTGTTGGTATTGACTGTCCTTTTAATAACTTAATAGTTTCTTCCATGCTTAAGTTTATTTTAGAGGTTTTACTCATATCGACAACATAGTTATAAATGTCAATATGCCCATCAATATAATTTCTTAGCCACGCTCCATAAGCCGCTTTTGCATCTCCTTTATACCTTTTTAAGAATTCTTCAGCCTGTTTAGCACCTTTTTTACCAAATTGAATAAACAATAGTTTCTTAGCCCGTTCGGGGCTTAAAGTATTTAAGACGAAATTCTTTCCTCCTGAAGCTCCTTCATGGTGTAACAAATAAGCAAACTTTGCCATTGAGCTTGGCTCAGTTAAATTCTGATAAGGAAGACCAGAAGATTTAAAATTACTAACAGCATACGCAGCAGCAGCATCAATTGCCATTTCTGCATTGAACCTCAAATTTAATTTTTGCTCTTTAGTTAATTTTGGATTATTTTTTACATATTGCCCAACTAATGAACTCCTGTCATTGCACATAGCAAGCCATGTTCCATCTAAGAATTGAGTTAATCCTGCAGCAGAACTAGAATTCGCTTTACTATTGACATTCCACTCCCCTGTTTTTTTTATTTTTGCCGCTTCAGCATCAATAACAGCTGCTAATGAATGGGCGGTAAAACCATGTCGCTTAGCAGCGCTCACAATATAAGCTCTATATTTATTATTAACTGGCTTTAATAAAAAATTATCTTCTGTAAATTGTACAGCAATTATATGTGTACTATTACCAGCATCAGTGCGTTTCTGCTCCTGTCTTTCTTCAGGTAATTGATTTTTTTCTTTAGATGGTAGTCTTTGCGGCTGATGAGGTTTTTTTGTACTCGATAGACTTTCAAGCACGGAAGAGACTCCATCAACTATCGGCTTACCCACCCTTTTCAAATTATTTTTAATTTCAGATACAGTCTCGTTAAGTAATCCTTCTTTTACATAATGTGATCCTTCGACTTTAATTTTTCTTGAAGTTAATTTTAAGACTTTTCGACCCAATGGAAGTGTTTTATGGTCAGCAATTAAATCAAAACTGCCATCTATATTTTTGAAGAATACTTTTAATCCCATAGAATGGTCTTCTATTCCTATATCATCAAATATACCATTAGTTGTATTCTTTATGATTTTCTTGCCATCAAAATCCAATTGGATTATAGCTTTTAAGATTGGTTTAAAAGAAAGATCCATTAAAACTATTTTTAATTGGGTTTCATATTTACGATTGCTATTAGACTCTTCTTTTAAGTGAATTTTCTGCCCTATTCTCAAGCTATGAATCATTCTGCCTGATAATGAGTTAATTCTCGCAAGCTCTTTGACTGTGATACGATTTTTTTTTGAGATTCCCCAAAGAGTATCACCAGATTTAACTATATAAACATTCGACATATAGACTTACCTATTGTTCCAAATCTTTTTTTTCAGCTTGCAAACCATGCTCACCAATTTCGAATTCATCGTCATTTTCTTCTTCGTATTTATCCTCATCCTCAAAGATACTTGACCATTCATCAAAACCAATCAATGCTTCGTATCGTTTTGATTTTTCTTGCACTGATAAACTGCTTTTCCCTGTTGAATTCGTTAACCCTTCCCAAATAATTTCTTTGTTATCTGGCTCATATATCTGTATTTTTGCATTTTCTATCCCCGTACCTGCTAAACTTGAGAATAAGAAATCAACAGCATATGGCCCTATTTTTGGTAATTCAGGAACCTCATATGAAACTTTAGTCCCACTCTCAAACACACTCTGCCCACTCTTTACCTTGAAGTAGCCACCTGT
>NZ_JACVUI010000021.1 GCF_016624945.1 Acinetobacter sp. S54
TGTTTCGCGTCGGGATGCTGCGTATTCTATACATTTTGTAAATCAACGCAACCCCTGAAAGCATTTATTTTCAATAGATGCGCTTTTTTTCGTCGATTCCGCTTTAAGCGTTCAACAAATGAACGTAAATTGATTATTCTTCAAACCAATCATAAAAAAAAGTACATGTGAACATGTACTTTTTGGAGTGTATTATCCATATGATGAGTCAATGAATATGGTAATTACCTCGTACATCGATGACTTCTCGAATCATTTGCTGTCTACCCACATAGCTTTCCCCAAAGAAAAATAGTTTTGCTCGGTAAGGTAATCTTGACATGACCATACTCGATAATTGGTAATTTTCAACAACATCTAATTTATCTAGATAATAATGTGCTAATAAATACTGTTGTTCTTCGATAGCAACAGGATCTGTGTCAAATAAAAAAGTGATTAGCCAGTTGAGGTGTTGTTGATCAAATCCCATGGATAGCTCTCCTCTCGTTGTTTTTATCCACTAAATCATAGTTTTACTACATGCATATCATTTTCATTGAATAAATTTTATCTAAATGTTGCGGGTAGATAATGTATTCTCCTTAAACATGTAGCAGATTTTCTGTTTAATTTATTTATACCGTAGTTTTTTATTTTTTACAGGATTTATTTGGCTTTTGCTAAAAGAATAAAATGGATCTAATTTCCACTGTGTTTGCACTATTTTTATGTATTTATACTAATAATCAAAGTGATAATCACCATTGTTGTACAGGCCATATTCATAATTTAACAAAGCCTTATATTTTATAAATAAAAAAAGCAGACTTAAAGCCTGCTTTTTTTATGAAGTTAACAAACTTAATCTGTAAATATTACTCGAGCAATGGCTTTTTTACCCGCCTGAATAATATATGTCTTGTTCTCTTTCACTGAAAAATTTGCATCGACCACATTCCAGTCAACTTTAACTGCTCCACGCGCTACGGCATCTTTGGCTTGAGCGGCATTTTTGGTCAGACCTGCCAAACGCAGAATAGAAGCAATAAAGATTTCTCCACCAAACTCACCACGAGAAATAGTAATTTCAGGCGTATCTTCTGGCACTTCACCGTCAGTAATAATATTACCTGCGCCTTTATGAGCATTTGCTGCTGCTTCGGCGCCATGAAAACGTTCGACCAGTTCAATTGCAAGAATTTTCTTCAATTCTTGTGGATTACGACCATCAGCCATTTCTTTAAGCAGACCTTGAATCTCATCCATGGATTTAAAGCTGAGCAACTCAAAATAACGTTCAATCAGCGTATCCGGCATAGATAACACCTTTTGATACATCGCACCTGGTGCATCAAATACGCCAATATAATTGCCCAGTGATTTGGACATTTTATTGACACCATCTAAACCTTCAAGAATTGGAACAGTAATACAAACCTGAGAGTCCTGCCCATAACGCCCTTGTAAGGTACGTCCCATTAATAAATTAAAGGTTTGGTCTGTTCCACCTAGTTCTACATCAGCTTCAAGTGCAATCGAATCGTAACCCTGTACCAGTGGATATAAAAATTCGTGAATCGCAATCGGCTGATGGTTATTATAACGCTTCGTGAAGTCATCACGCTCTAACATACGTGAAACGGTTTGCTGACTCGCTAATTGAATGAGATCAGCTGCTGATCTTTGATTAAACCATTCTGAGTTAAAACGAACTTTGGTTTTATTGGGATCAAGAATTTTAAAAACCTGTTCCTGATAGGTTTTGGCATTAGCCTCTACCTGTTCACGCGTCAACGGCGGACGTGTCGCACTTTTACCCGTTGGGTCACCAATCATGGCAGTATAGTCGCCAATTAAGAACGTAACTTCATGTCCTAGATCCTGAAAAGTTTTGAGCTTATTGATCAACACCGTGTGACCAAAATGCAAGTCTGGTGCAGTAGGATCAAAACCAGCCTTAATTTTTAAAGGACGATTTTCCTTGAGTTTCTTTAACAGATCCTCTTCGGAAATAATTTCATGAGTGCCTCGTTGAATGAGGGCAAGCTGTTCTTCAGCAGGCAAGAAATTTGACATCACAAAACCTAAACACATCAGTTATTCAATTTGTGCGATATACTAACACTTTTTCAGCAGATTGCAGGCGAAGTTACTCATGACATCGATCTATATTGGGGTAATGACCGGTACCAGCATGGATGGGGTCGATTTCGTTGCTGCCTCATTTGATCCCTTACATCTTCATGCAACTTTGACTATTCCTTTTGAACCTGAGTTACGTGATGAGCTTATGGCGCTTACTTTGCCAGGGGATAATGAAATTGATCGAATGGGTAAGGCTGATGTGACACTTGCCACGCTGATTGGTCAAGGTATTAATAAACTGATCGAAAAGAATCAATTAGATCGTAATCAAATTAAAGCAATTGGCTCGCATGGACAAACTATTCGTCATCGTCCTGAACATGGATTTACCCTGCAAATTGGTGATCCCAATATAATTACGGAAATTACTCAGATTCCTGTGATTTCTGATTTTCGACGTCGCGATATGGCTGCAGGTGGACAGGGCGCGCCTTTAGTACCTGCATTTCATCAAGCGATTTTTCAACATTCAACGATTCACCGCGTTATTTTAAATCTGGGTGGCATTGCCAATGTCAGTATGCTGCCCGCAGGGCTGCCTGAAGATGTCTATGGCTTTGATACAGGACCTGCTAATATTTTAATGGATGCATGGTGCGAACGTTATACTGGCCACCCTTATGATGAAAATGGTAACTGGGCAGCTTATGGTCAACCCATTCGCGGACTATTAGAACGTTTGCAAGCCCATGAGTTTTTTTCAAAGGAACCGCCAAAAAGTACGGGCCGTGAAGACTTTAATATTGACTGGTTAGATGATCAGCTTGCAGACTGGCGTAATGATGAGCTGGAATATGATGAGCTAGAAGATACCCCAGAAAATGTACAAGCAACTTTACTGAAACTCACCACTCGTGCGATTAAAAAAGCAATTTATCGTTCTGATCTTGATACGGGTGAAGTTTACGTGTGTGGTGGTGGTGCTTATAACTCACATTTATTGGAGCAATTGCGCTGGCGTTTGCGCAAACACAATTGGTCAGTACAAAGTACCAGTGTGCTAGGATTATCTCCAACATGGGTTGAGGCGACCGCATTTGCATGGCTAGCTATGCGCTTCATGACACAGCAAAGTGGTAACTTGCCTTCTGTTACAGGTGCCAAAGACTTTCGTATCTTAGGCACTATAACCTGTGTTTAAGCTATCGATCCTTTTTGACAAAAAATCCCCAATTGGGGATTTTTTTATGATCATCAGACTATAGAGAATATTTAGATGGAAAAAGATGAACCACAACCACAAGTAGTGGTAGCATTTGGGTTCTGTACAATAAAACGAGAACCTTCAAGACCTTCAAGATAATCTACAACTGAACCTATCAGGTATTGATAACTCAATGAATCAACCAACATGGTGACATCACCATTTTCAAACTTGGCATCATCTTCATTGGCGCTTTCAGCAAAATTAAAACCATAAGAAAATCCAGAACAACCACCACCCGTCACGTAAACACGTAGCATTAAATCCTGATTCCCTTCGCTGTCACGGAGTTGACGCACTTTTTTGGCAGCATTATCTGAGATAACAAGAGCTTGGGCATTCATGATGGACATTCCTCAACCTAAATCTGATGTCTTAAAAAGAAAAAGACCATATACAGTATAACATACACAATATATGGTCAGTTCTGGAAGTTTAAACTTTATTCAGAGTATTTGTATCAGGATTATTTGTAATTTTCGTCCTGTAAAGCACACTCAAAGTTTTTCGGATTTTCTTTACAGCGGAATTGCCATAACAATTTCATCATGCGTTTATCGTAAATTCCCTTTTTGGTCAGATTAATTCGAGATTCTCGCATTAACTTTTGATAACCTGGTTGATCCGCAGCAGGCACATCCATCCAATATTTCTGTGGAATATCCGCTTTCATTTTGCCCAAAATCGTAAATGCTCTCGGTAATTGTCCTTTGACCCAATCACGTGATTTTTGACCGAATCCCGCAGGGAATTTATCAGGTCGAATGATCAAGTTTCCAGTGACCTGTAAAATAGGGTAATTCACAATCGCACCAGTTGTTCCCAAACCTTTATGTAATTCGAGCGCTTTAAATGCTGCTGCTGGTGCACCAATAATATCAACCTGATGGTTATTAAATTTTGCTCCGAAATTAGTTACATCAGCACTAACAGCCTGCGCACCAATTTGCTGAACCATAATTTTTTGTGCTTCGTCATAATCTAAAACAGCAATTTTTTTGCCTGCTGCTTTGGCCACAGTATTGATATTACGGTCATTGACCAATAAATAAGCATCTCCAATCGGAATAACACCCACTACTTCATATTGACCCTGTGTCATATATTTAGAAAATGCAGGAATTGATAATCCCTGCATAATCTTCACCGCCAGCTTTAAGTCAGTAATTGCACCAATCGCATCTAGTGATCCCGTAAAGGCATTAAATTGGCGACCGCGTAAACCCGTGATACTTACTCCATCACATTTACCGGCTTTAAAATCATCTGCAATCACACTTTCATTCTGGCTAACTTTTAGTTCAATATCAGCTCCCCAGCTTTTAGCCGCTAACTGATAGTCTTTCATCAGGCTATAGACATCACCATTTTTTCCCACCAAATCAAAAACACAGATTGTTTGCTTTGCCTGCACCCCCATCGATGCTGCAAACAAACCAGCTGTCATTGCGAGCGTTTTTGACCATTTCATATGCATACCTTCCATTATTGCCTTTGTTCTTTTTTTGCTTGATGAACATGCAGTCCTGCACCTTCACATAGTCCAGTCCAATTAAAATCTATAATTTCACATTGATGTCAAATAACAGGTTTAAAACCATATAGGTGCCCTACCGTCACTGATCCCTGTGAACTTAATTCTTTAGTTTTAGATTATCAATTTTTAAATCTGCATCAATGGCTTAACTGACAGGATTTTAGAAATAAAAAAACTCGGAAATAATTCCGAGTTTTTCCAATAAAATCAATATTATTCGCCAGGCATTGAACATTCAAAATTGGCTTTATCTACTGAACAGCGCGCTTTTTTCAACACAGACATCATACCAGCATCATATACACCACGTTTAGTAAGATCGATACGACCATCACGTAATAGTTTTTGATATTTCAATTTGTCTTCTGGTGTTAGATTCATCTTGTATTTTGCAGGAATTTGCGCTTCCAAACGATTGATCATGGCAAAGCTCTTCGGCAATTGTTTAATGAACCAATCACGAGATTTTTGACCAAAACCAGCAGGGAATGCTTCAGGGCGAATGACCAAGTCAGCAGTTACATGCAAGACAGGAAAATTCATCATCGCACCATTCGTGCCTAAACCTTTATTTAACTCAAGCGGCTTATAGGCATATGCTGGTGCACCAACCATATCAACCTGACCGTTATTAAATTTTGCAGCAAAGTTAGAAATATCAGATAGAACTGCTTGTGCGCCTACGCGTTGTACCATAATTTTTTGCGCATCGTCATACCCCAAGACTGCAAACTTTTTACCTGCCGCTTTTTCTACAGAGTTAATGCTTTTATCACGTACAAAAATGAAAGCCGAACCCAATGGTGCGATGCCAGCAACTTCGTATTTTTTACCGCCCAGATTTGAGGTTAATTTTGCTGCATTACGCGCATCCAGAACATAGGTAATCGCACGTTGCGCAATCTGGTTGTTTGGAACACCGCCCAACGAGTCGATCGAACCCGCAAATTTATTATATTGACGGGCACGCATGGCTGTCATGGTTACTGCATCACATTTACCAGCTTTAAAATCATTATCTGCAACTGCTTCATCCTGACGTGGAACCAGCGTAATATCAGCACCCCAGCCTTTAGCTGCCAATGCCCATTCTTCCATCATTTTATACGACTCACCTGATTTCCCTAGCAAATCGAATACACATACTGTTGCGGCTTGAGCTGTTACCGAAAAACCAGCAAGAGTGGTTGCGGCCAGAGCAAATGCGATTTTTTTCATTTTGTTATTCCTTCGTACCAAATTTCCAGTTAGGAGTATCCTTACACGGCAAATATTAATCGGGTTATTTAAAAAAAAATAGAGTATTTACTCCATTTTTTGTGGAAAAATGAATATTTATTGTACAAAATCGTGAATAATTTCTTGTTTTAAGTAATATTCAGTAAAAAATATATAAACAATACTTTAAAATATAAAGAGTTTTCTTAAACTTTTTTTATTCGATAAGAAAACTCCAAAGTCATTTTATAAGGTCTTTTATTCGCCGCTTAGAGAACATTCAAAGTTGGTTCGTTCAACTGTGCAACGTGCGCGTTTAAGTACTGTCATCATATTCGGGTCATAAATCCCTTGTTTTGCAAGATCTATACGCCCATCGCGTAATAATTTTTGATATTTTATTTTGTCTTCATTGGATAAATTGATTTTATATTTATCAGGAATACCGGCTTCTAAACGGCGCACCATGGCAAAATTTTTCGGTAACTGATTTAGAAACCAATTACGCGATTGTGGGCCAAAATTGCTGGGAAATTTGTTTTGCCGAATAATCAAATCAGCGGTAATATTGGCAACAGGAAAGTTAATCATGGCGCCATTGTTACCCAAGCCTTTTTGAATTTCTAGCGGTTTATAAGCGTAGGCTGGAGCAGGCACAATGTCGACTTGCCCACTATTAAATCGAGCAACAAAATTTGAAATATCAGAAGCAACAGGAACCGCGCCAACACGCTGACTCATAATTTTTTGCGCTTCGTCATACTGCAAGATTGCGATTTTTTTCCCTTTAGCACGTTCAAGATTATTGATATTACGATCACGTACAAACAAATAAGCCTGACCAATCTGCACAATACCGGCGACTTCGTATTTATCGCCATCCATAGTTGTGGTTAATCGATGATTGTTACGTTTATCTAATACGAAAGTAATCGCTTTTTGCGCAATAGAATTATTTGGAACAGCGCCCAGTGCATCCACCGAACCTGCAAACTTGTTGTACGGGCGGGCACGCATAGAAGTGATATACACACCATCGCATTTACCTTCACGAAAATCTTTTTCAGCCTGAGCCTCATCCTGACGTGGAATAAGATTAATATCCGCATTCCACGCTTTCGCTGCTAATGCCCATTCTTCAAGCATTTTGTATGAGTCACCTGCTTTTCCCAACAAATCAAACGCACAGACGTTAATTTGGGCATGAGTGGTCGTCATGCACCCCAACAACACTGTTGTACCCAGTATCGAAAGTCCTTTATTCATCATCGCATTCCTTTTCCGACTTGTTCTTGCTTAGTTTTTGTTCTGTACTTATTACTATAGTAAGCTTAAGTCAATAAAAATAGAGTTTTAGCTCTATTAAGGCTTAAATCCTGTAAATTTTCTGACGAAATGCATAATTTTTTTTGACACATTTCATCTTTTCGTTAAAAAATGCAAAATTGACTAAAACTTTGTCTTCTTCTGCATATCCCTTTAAAATATTCACTTTCTTTTATGATGTAGCGTGTTCATTTCCATGATTCAGCTTGACCAGTTTTCAATTCGCCGCGGCGGACGTGTTTTATTTCAAAAAGCATCGATGCAACTGCATCCAGGCTGGAAAATTGGTTTAACAGGTGTGAATGGTGCTGGAAAATCTACTTTATTTTCAGCCCTGCTCGGTGGTATTGAAGCAGACAGTGGCAGTTTAAGCCGACCAAATATTTGGACTGTTGCCCACATGGCGCAAGAAATTAAAGCTTTAGACATGAAAGCAATTGATTTCGTGTTATCTGGAGATGAAGAATATTGGACCATTCAGAATCAACTCAATGCTCCAGAACAATTAAATAATGATCAATTGGCTGATTTATATAGCCGTTTTGATGAAATTAATGGTTATTCAGCTTCAGCTAAAGCCTCTCAACTTATGGCAGGTTTAGGTTTTTTTGAACATCAATCGCAATTAGATGTTTCTAGTTTTTCTGGTGGTTGGCGCATGCGTCTCAATTTGGCACGCACCTTAATGAGCCGTTCAGATTTATTATTGTTAGATGAACCCACTAACCACTTGGATCTCGATGCCATTTTATGGCTAGAGGACTGGCTGAATAGTTATGAAGGAACTCTGGTTCTGATTTCACATGATCGGGATTTTTTAGATGCAATTACCGATCATGTTTTACACATCGAAAATCAAGAGCTCACACTTTATACAGGAAACTATTCTACTTTTGAAACGACACGTGCTGAGCGCTTAGCACAACAGCAACAAGCCTTTGAGAAACAACAGGAAACTCGCGCACATTTACAAAAATATATTGATCGATTCAAAGCACAAGCCACCAAAGCACGTCAGGCACAAAGTCGAATCAAACAACTGGAACGGATGCAAGAACTTGCACCCGCGCATGTGGATACGCCTTTTACCTTTAGTTTTCGTGAACCGACTAAAATGAGTTCACCACTTTTGGCATTGGAACATGCAGATATTGGATATGCTGCTAAATTAATTGTTACCAATGTGAATTTACAAATTACACCCACCAGCCGCATCGGATTGCTCGGTATGAATGGTGCCGGAAAATCAACTCTAATTAAATCTTTGGTGGGCGATCTTCCACTTATTCAAGGTCAACGCTATGCATCTGAGTTACTCAATATCGGTTATTTTGCCCAACATCAAATGGATGCTTTAGATGGTAATGCCAGTCCAATGCTACAACTGTCACGCATTGCCGATAAAAAAATCAGTGATGCCACTTTACGTGCCTTTTTAGGCAGCTTTGGTTTTAGTGGCGAACGTATGGATACGCCAAGTGAAAGCTTTTCTGGAGGAGAACGTGCGCGTTTAGCACTGGCCCTCATCGTCTGGCAACGTCCTAATGTTCTCATTCTGGATGAACCCACCAACCACTTAGACTTGGATATGCGTCATGCTTTAACTATGGCATTGCAGGATTTTGAAGGTGCAGTGGTACTGGTATCGCATGAGCGTCAATTGATTGCGAGTGTTTGTGACGAACTAATTCTGGTTCACAACGGTCATAGTCAAAGTTTTGACGGTGATTTAAATGATTATGCTCACTGGCTTCGTCAAGCACGTACTGAAATGATCAAAAAAGGGCAACAACCTGCCACGCCTCTTGTTTCACAAGTTACTGTTCAACCCGCAACTTCAAAACTGGATAAAGAAGCTCTACGTAAAGAAGCTGCACAACGTAGAGAACAAACACGACCTATTCGTAAAAATATTGAAAAATACGAAGCTCAGATTGAAAAATTTCAGCCGCGTTTAGGTGAAATTGAAGTTTTACTGGGAGATAGTTCACTTTATGAAAGCGAGCGCAAAGACGAACTGCTCAAACTTATGAATGAACAAACTGAACTCAAACAAAAACTGGAACACGCTGAAGAACAAATGCTAGAACTCATGATGCAGTTGGAAGAACTCGAAAGTTCTTTTGATTAGATAATTGAGTTAGATAGTTTGACCAGAGGGCTGTATCGATTTACAGCCCGACACATTCATTTGCCTAATTTTACAAAGTGAGTGTTTCAATCAAAACATTTAAAAATATAGTCCTTTATTTTTATTAGTTTTTTTAGATTTTAAAAATTAAGATATTGATTTTAAATAAAAATATAAATTAACAGAGCTTACCCGTAATTCCTTATCTTTTGATGAAATACCTATAAAGGTTTACATAAGCCCTGTACACAGCTTCGGAAAAATCCTTAGGCTAAGTCTTAAGGCACAGCACTGATGCTGTTTTAAGTTTGAGTTACTGACTTGCCTACTTGATACAAAGATCAAGTCAATACATGAAACATCATGAAAATATGAGGGACAATCTCATGGCAACTATCAATGTACAAGATATTCAACATCATGCCGAAGTCGTTGGTTCAGATCTGCAACATGTCGGAACTGTCGATCATTTAGATGGTCAGGATAAAATCAAACTGGCTAAAAATGATCAATCTGCAAATGGGCAGCATCATTATATTCCTACTCAATGGGTACAACAGGTTCAGGGTAATCAAGTCGTACTAAATAAAACTGCGGAACAAGTGTTTCAGCAATGGCAATAAGCCAAGTTACAGGACGTGGTTATGAATAGGGAAATTCAAAAAAACAGGCGCAATTAGCGCCTGTTTTTTTGCTATTTAAAAATGCATTTATGCATCAATATCTGCATTAAGTGCATTTTCTTCAATAAAGGCACGACGTGGTTCCACATCATCGCCCATCAAGCAACTAAACATCCGATCTGCTTCAATCGCATCATCAATGGTTACTTGCAACATATTGCGATTCTCAGGATCCATCGTAGTTTCCCAAAGTTGCTCAGCATTCATCTCACCCAGTCCTTTGTAGCGCTGGATCATCATGCCTCGACGTGAATCCTGCAAGATTTGCTGCCAGACCTGATGGAAATTGCTCACATTGATCTTACGATCACCTTTCTGCAAATACGCGCCTTCTTCCAGTAACTTAAACCAGCTCTTGGAATTTTTCAGTAAACGCGCATATTCAGCTGAATTAAGCAAACCAGCATCTAACAGATAATGATGCGGCAAGTTATGCACATAAACTGTTACACGAGGCCAGCAATGAATTGATTTTTCTCCAGCTGGGGTTTCACGCTCAAAACTTTCCAGACTAATTTCAGGGCGTAAACTAGGCTGTAATTTTTCAATTGTCGCACGTAGCTGTTCAGCCCATTGTTCCACATAAGGACGATCCTGACTTTGATCTGCCTTGAATGGTTCCACTTCCAATAAAGCATCTAGCAAACTGGCAGGATAACGCTGAGTTAAACGTTGTAAACTTTTTTGCGAAACTTGATAATCTTCGATGACTTTTGCTAACGCTTCACCATTAATCGCAGGTGCATTGGCACTAATATGCAATTCTAGATCATCAATCGCATTAGAAATCAGGAAGCTTTCTAAAGCCTCATTATCCTTGATATAGAGTTCCTGTTTGCCCTTTTTCAATTTATACAGTGGTGGTTGAGCAATATAAATATGACCACGCTCTACCAATTCTGGCATTTGACGGAAAAAGAACGTCAGTAGAAGAGTACGGATATGCGAACCATCGACATCGGCATCGGTCATAATAATGATTTTATGATAACGCAATTTATCCGGATTATATTCTTCACGGCCAATACCACAGCCCAGTGCGGTAATCAAAGTACCCACTTCCTGACTGGAAATCATCTTATCAAAACGCGCACGCTCTACATTTAAGATTTTACCTTTGAGTGGTAAAATTGCCTGCATTTTACGATTACGTCCTTGTTTTGCACTACCACCAGCAGAGTCACCCTCGACCAGATAGAGTTCCGACAATGCCGGGTCTTTTTCCTGACAGTCCGCCAATTTACCCGGTAAACCAGCAATATCTAGCGCACTTTTACGGCGCGTCATTTCACGAGCTTTTCGTGCTGCATCACGCGCACGGGCTGCATCGATAATTTTACCTGCAATCGATTTGGCTGCTTGTGGATTTTCTAGCAAATAGGCTGAAAACTCTTTGTTCATTGCTTGTTCAACAGCAGGTTTGACTTCACTGGATACCAATTTTTCCTTGGTTTGTGAAGAAAATTTTGGATCAGGTACTTTAACCGAAATGATCGCTGTTAAACCTTCACGTGCATCATCACCCGTCACGTTGACTTTTTCTTTCTTAAGAATATTTTCATTTTCAAGATAGCTATTCAAGCCACGAGTCAACGCTGCCCGGAAACCTGCCAAATGCGCTCCGCCATCTTTTTGCGGAATGTTGTTCGTAAAACAGCGCACATTTTCTTGATAGCTGTCATTCCACTGAAGGGCCACTTCTACCGTAATGCCATTGTCAGCATCAGCAGTAAAATGAAAAATGTCATTTAAGTGATTTTTGCCTTCGTTAATGTATTTCACAAACTCAGATAAACCACCAATGTAGTTGTAAACATGTTCCAGATTAATCCGTTCATCACGCAGGATAATCTTCACACCTGCATTCAAAAACGAAAGCTCACGTAAACGACGCGCTAAAATCTCGACATGGAAAATGGTTTGGCTAAAAGTGTCTGCACTTGGCCAGAAACGTACTGTTGTACCTGTGGTGTCAGTTTCACCAATCACACGCAAGGAATACTGTGGATCGCCATGTTGATATTCCTGCTCATGAATTTGCCCTGCACGATGAATGGTCAGTTGCAATTTGCTGGATAACGCATTAACTACAGATACACCCACACCATGCAGACCGCCTGACACTTTATAGCTATTGTCGTCGAACTTACCACCTGCATGCAAAATGGTCAGAATCACTTCCGCAGCGGATACACCCTCTTCAGGGTGAATATCTGTTGGGATACCACGACCATTATCAGAGACACTAACCGATTCATCTTCGTGAATGGTGACAATAATCTCATCACAATGGCCTGCCAAGGCTTCATCGATTGCATTATCGACCACCTCAAAAACCATGTGATGCAAGCCTGTCCCATCATCTGTATCACCGATATACATGCCTGGACGCTTACGCACCGCATCCAGACCACGCAATACCTTGATACTAGAGGAATCATACGCCTTTTCGTGTGATTGTTCTGTTGGAGAGGCAGATTGAGACTCTGAACTCATGGTTTCTCCCTAGTAAATTATGGATCGATCCCCAGCGGGGAAAAAAATCATATGGGGACAGCATGAACCTGACCATGTTCCACATTAAACAATTGATAAGATACGGCCAGATCATTCAAATGCTGTTGTACAGCCTTTTGATCTAAAGTGGTAATAAAAACTTGGCTACCTAACTGGCTTAATCGTTCAATTAATCGCCGCTGTGCGGCATGGTCTAATTCTGCTGTCAAATCATCTAATAATACCACAGTTTCCTTATTACTCGCATGTAACATTGCAATCTGTGACAGTTTTAAAGCCATCATCAAGAGCTTTTTCTGGCCCCGTGATAGCACATCATCGGCATCGCCTAATGAAGTTTTTAAACGCAAATCAGCGCGATGTGGACCATATTCAGTATAACGACGTTCCACATCTTTAACATGATAATGAATCAAGTCATTTAAGAGCCCTTGTTCCTGATGAAAGCCTGCCTGATAATCCAGTTCAATACTCACTTCAGGCAATAATTTCTGTAAATCCTGTTGTAAAAATAACTGCCACTGTTCAATCATCACCGTACGTTGACTATGCAACATTTCACCATACATGGCCAAAAGTTTGTTCCAAGGTTCTAACTCTGCCAATGAAATCTGGCGAGAATGCTTAAGCAAACTATTACGTTGTTTTAAAGCACGAGAATATTGCTGCCAAGTTGTATAAAAATCAGGTTCCACGTGAAACATCAGCCAATCTAGCATTTGTCGCCGAGGCTTAGCCCCATGATCCAAAATATCAGTACTTTGTGGATCAATATGCTGTAAAGGTAATAATTTGGCCAATTGTCCCTGTGTCGCCACTGGATCACCATTGACCTTGATTAATTGTTCTCCTGTCGTCAGCTTACGCATCCCCACTTTTTCAGTGGCTGACTGTGCAAAAACGATCGCATCAGGCATCCCTTGTTGTATATAGTGTTTGGGCGTATAGGTGCGAAAAGAACGTCCTGTCGACAATAAATGAATTGCTTCTAGCACTGAAGTTTTGCCAGAGCCGTTGGCGCCATAAAAAATATTAAACGGCTGCAACCCAGAGAGAGCAACCGTTTTTAAATTGCGCACACGCTCGATATTTAAACGTGTTATATGCATAATCAGATTCGTTCTTTAGACACGCATCGGCATCACTACATACGTTTGATCACTATGTGCAGGATCTTGTACCAAAACAGACTGATTGGCTTCGCTCATGGTCATACTAACATCATCCCCATCCAGTACGTTTAAAACATCCAATAAATACTGGGCATTAAATGACATTTCCATAGAGGTGTTTTGATATTGAATTGCTAAATCTTCAATTGCTTCATCTTGTTCAGGGTTATTGGCACGAAGCTGTAACACATCGGGATTAAAGTTTAAGAATACTCCACGTAATTTTTCATTACTCAAAATTGCCACGCGTTGCAAGGATTGCTTAAATACATCATGAGCAATTTGCGCCAGTTTATCTCCTCCACGAGGGATCACGCGGCGATAATCTGGAAATTTGCCATCAATCAACTTGGTGGTAAATCGAACCGTAATATCTCCCTGTTCTTTATCACGACTCGGAGTAGTAATTTTTACATTGAGTAATTCACGACCAATAAGCAAACTTAACTGTTCATCTTCAATACTGAGTAAACGCTGCAATTCACCAACAGCTTTACGAGGCACAATGGCTTGGACTAATTGTGTCGCATTGGAGGATGCTAAAACCTCACATAACGCTAAACGGTGACCATCTGTGGTGACTGCACGCAATTGATTTTCATCAATTTCTAGCAAAGTTCCTGTCAAATAAAAACGTACATCTTGTACTGCCATGGCAAAAGCAGTTTTTTCAAATAAACGTTTGAGTTCACGTTGCGTGACCTGAACTTGTGTACCCTGATTATTTTCAGTATTGAGTAAAGGGTAATCTTCTGCGGGTAAAGTGCCCAATACAAAGCGACTATTGCCTGATTTTAAAATACAACGCTGATCTTCAGTAATTTGCAAATCAATCAACGCCGCGGTAGGCAACGATTTACAGATATCCATCAATTTACGCGCTGGAACTGTGGTTTCTCCCGCTTGCAAGCAAGCTCCTTCAGCCAGGGTGGTACTCGCGACTAGCTCGACCTCAAGGTCTGAACCAGTAATGGTTAAGGCCTGATCAGTCGCCTGAATTTTAACGTTTGAAAGAATATTTAAGGTATGACGACGCTCCACCGCTCCAACAACATGGGATAGAACATTGACTAAACTTTCTTTAGCGATTTTCAAACGCACAATTCATTCCTCTAACAACTGAAGGCATTATTTCATTTTTTAGCTGTGTACTATGCGGGAGTTGATACGACTTTGCAACTGCCCAGATACTTAACTTTGCAGTAAACGCAATAAGTTTTTATAGTCTTCGTTAAAGATAGGATCTTCATCTTTCAAACTTTGTACTTTTTCACAGGCATGCATGACAGTACTATGGTCACGCCCACCAAAGGCCATACCAATTTCAGGAAAACTATCCCCTGTTAATTCACGAGCCAATCCCATCGCTAACTGCCTTGGACGCGCATAAATCCGAGTACGTTTAGGACCCACCAATTCTTTCAGTGGAATGCGAAAATACTCACTCACCACACGCTGAATATTTTCAACGCTAATAGTACGGGCACGGATAGCCAACACATCTTTTAAAGATTCTCTCACCACATCCAGATCAATCTGAGAGCCTTTAAAACGGGCAATTGCAACCACCTTATTCAAAGCACCTTCTAATTCACGGACATTGGCAACCACTTGCTGGGCAATAAACAAAGCACAATTACGCGGCAAATCAACACCACTGTTTTCAGCTTTTTTTAGTAATATCTCGATACGTGTTTCAATATCAGGTGGTTCAACCCCAACAGAAAGTCCCCAAGAAAAACGCGACACCAACCGTGGATCTAACTCGGTTAATTCTTTGGGATAGCGATCTGAAGTGAGAATAATTTGCTTGGACTCATCCAATAACGCATTAAACGTATAAAAGAACTCCACAAGGCTAGCTTCTTTACCTGCCAACAAATGAATGTCATCCACCAATAACAAATCTAAAGAACGGCAGTTTTTCTTAAATTCTTCTACTTTGCCTTTTTGCAATGAGGATACAAAATCTTGAACAAAGCTTTCAGCGGTCATATACATGACCCGCGCATTTGGCTTGGCCTGTAACAAAGCATTTCCCACAGCCTGCATTAAATGGGTTTTCCCCAGACCTGTCGGACCATATAAAAACAATGGATTATGCTGTGAAGCACCAAGTTGAGTTAATGCCTTACGACAGGTTTCGGCTGCCATCTGGTTAGAACGACCTTCGACAAAAAGCGAAAAAGTGAATAACGGATTAAGTAAACGTTTTTTTGAATTCAAATTTTTTGCAGTTGTTGTGGAGGTGACCTCAACAACTTCTTTTTTTACCCGAGTAGGTGCTGCAACTGTATTTAATGCAGCAGTTGTCGTTGCAGGTTGTTCGGTTGGGGACAAAATTGCCCCAGGGCGTGAATCAACCAAGATATCCACCTGACGAACACGTCCTTCGGATAATTGTTCAGCAAGAATTGAAATTAATTCAAGGTGATGTTCTTGAATATAACGTGTCCAATAAGGATTTGGAGCATATAAACGTAAGGTGTCCTCCGCCTCCTCGGCAACTAGAGGGCGGATCCACATCGCAAAGACATTATCAGAGAGCTCTTGTCGCAAGCGATTTAAGCAGTCTGTCCACAGCATGTGATTCCCCTATTTCTTTTTAAATTCAAAACTACACCTTCCCCCATTCTTTAACGAAGGGGTCGCCATTCTAACCAAGTTATCCACATCTGTCATGAACGAAACGACATAGTTTGTTCAAAAAGAATGCTTTTACGCTTTAAATTTAAATTCAAACCTGCTGTGGATAAGTTTTATCATAAGCTGGGGATAGTTTTACACAATAAGTTATCCACAATCTATAAGTTTTATAAAAACATAGTTATTCACAGCTTAATATCATGATTATTAAATTTAAAATTAAGATTTCCACAGAAAAAATGGTCCCTAATAAGAATAAATTTAAATTTTAAAATTTGAATTTAATTAATAGCATCCAGATTGCTGTGGATAATTTAGCGAGTTATGAATTTAAATTCAAATACCCAGAGTTTGTTTTAAACTAACATTAAAACTGTTGATAAATATGAGAATAAGCTGTGGGTATAAATAAAACAAGAGTAAATTTAATGAATTAGGTTGTGTATATTTTTTGTAGATACCGATATGAAGTTGGGCTTAGACAAATTTTATTGACCTAGATAACACTGAATAAAATGTAAACTTTTTGATTTTTCATTGACAGCGCAGGTTTAGCACCATAAAATCGCGAACCTTTACAGAAAGATCATATTTGGGAGTTTCGATATGAAACGTACTTTTCAGCCCTCTGAACTAAAACGTAAACGTGTTCATGGTTTCCGTGCTCGTATGGCAACTAAAGCTGGTCGTCAAGTATTAGCTCGCCGTCGTGCAAAAGGTCGTCACAGTTTAACTGTTTAATTTATTTAAATCGTTATTATTACACGATCGGGTGTTATGGCACTTTATAGCTTCGGTACAAATGTACGCTTACATTGCGCTGCTGATTTTAAAAGTGTGTTTGATGGTGCGCTTTTTAAAGTGCATCAACCCCA
This sequence comes from Acinetobacter sp. S54, assembly GCF_016624945.1. Taxonomy (GTDB): domain Bacteria; phylum Pseudomonadota; class Gammaproteobacteria; order Pseudomonadales; family Moraxellaceae; genus Acinetobacter. Next base: position 17,437 of record NZ_JACVUI010000021.1, read on the forward strand.
TTTTTTATTTTTGGCAAAACCTTCTGAACAGTGTAAAAGCCGTTTAGGATTGGTTGTTGCCAAAAAAAAAGTGCGTCGTGCGCACGAAAGAAATCGAATAAAACGACTTGCACGTGAAAGCTTTCGTTTGCATCAACAACAATTAGCGCTTATTGATATTGTAGTGATGCCAAAACTGGGCATCGAAACAGTATCCAATGCTGATCTGACTCAGCAACTTCAATTGGCTTGGCGTAAATTAAACCGTCTTGCTCACAAGCATCAAAACGCTGTCTCTCCCTCACATCAAAATTAGAGATGACCAATGGTATCTATCCTGCATTGGTTGATTCGATTTTACCAAATTGCCTTGAGTCCTTTGCTTGGACCTCGTTGTCGCTATATGCCAACCTGTTCGCAATATGCACTAGAAGCAGTTCATTTACATGGTGCGATCAAAGGAAGTTGGTTGGCGTTTAATCGTGTCTGTCGATGTCATCCTTGGGGAGGAAGTGGATATGATCCTGTACCTACAAAAGTAATTCGTTTTATTTCATTTCAGCAAATAGATTCTCAAAAGCCTCACGTTGCTGTACCCTTTCGTGAGCGTTTATTAAACCAAAATCACTTTAACCACTTGGGATAATTGATATGCAACAATGGGCCAGGTTTGCGATTCTCGGAGCCATGTTTGTCACAGCATATTTGCTTATCTTGGCTTGGCAAAAAGATTATGGTCATAGCACAACTTCAGCTCAGCCTGCGCCTGCCGCAGTTGTTGCATCCCATGAAGTTTCTGCGGACCTGCCAAATAGCCAGACTACGGCGACATCGACAGATGTGCCACAAGCGAATATTGCGACGCAACAAGTTACAGATGCCACAGCACCTGTGAATCAACAGCTTATTTCAGTACAAACTGACCTTTATCACCTTTGGATCAATCCTAAAGGTGGTGATATTGTGCGTATTGAATTACTCAATCATGATAAAGACAAAAACAGCGACCAGCCTTTTGTGATGCTGGAAAGCGATGCCAAACGCACTTATGTGGCTCAATCTGGTTTAATTGGATTAAATGGTCCGGATAGTAGTCGCCAAGGTCGTCCACAGTATGAAGTTGAAAAAGCTACGTACACATTGGCAGATGCTAAAGACAGTCAAAACAAAGACGGCAAAACTGAAAAAGTTCTGACGGTACCAATGGTCTATAAAACGGCTGATGGTGTTGAAATCATTAAGCGTTTCACCTTTAAGCAGGGTGATTATCCAGTGGTTGTAAGCTATCAGGTGGTGAACCGTAGTGCGCAAAACTGGCAAGGTCAGATGTTTGGACAGATCAAGCGTGATAACTCAGAAGATCCAGGTAAATCTGACCAGGGTATCTTTACCTTGGGCACTTTCCTTGGTGGCGCTTGGGGGACACCTGAAGAACACTACAATAAGCTGAAATTTGCTAATTTCTCTGATGAAAAATTAAATGTTGATGCCAAAGGCGGTTGGGTCGCGATGGTGCAACATTATTTTGTTAGTGCTTGGATTCCGGGTCATTTTGGTGATCAAGCGTATACTGCTAAATTAGAATCACGTAAATCTGCCGATAATATGAACTTGATTGGTTTTACTTCGCCGACAATTAATGTCCCTGCGGGTAAAACAATGACGGTCGATGCTACTTTCTATTCGGGTCCAAAAATCCAGTCCGAACTGAAAGATTTGGCGGTTGGTTTGAATCAAACGGTTGATTATGGTTGGTTATGGCCGATTGCTAAATTACTGTTCCTTGGGCTGCAATTTTTCCATAGCATTGTAGGAAACTGGGGTTGGTCAATTATTCTTTTGACCGTTTTAGTTAAATTGATTCTGTGGCCACTATCTTCAAAAAGCTATCGTTCAATGGCAAAAATGCGTGTAATTGCACCTGAGATGCAACGCATGAAAGAAGAGTTTGGTGAAGATCGCATGCGTTTCTCTCAGGAAATGATGGCGCTTTATAAACGTGAGCAGGTCAATCCGCTTTCAGGCTGTTTACCCTTGTTGCTGCAAATGCCAATTTTCCTTGCCCTGTACTGGGTATTAATGGAAAGTGTGGAGTTACGTCATGCGCCTTGGATGCTCTGGATTCAGGATTTATCAGCAATGGATCCATGGTTTATCTTGCCATTATTGATGGGTGCGACGATGTTTATTCAGCAAATGCTGAATCCGCAACCTGCTGATCCAATGCAGGCTAAAGTATTCCGTATTATGCCGATCATTTTCACCGTATTCATGTTGTTCTTCCCATCAGGTTTGGTCTTGTATTGGATTGTGAACAACAGTATTACGATTCTTCAGCAATGGTTTATCAATAAAAACGTTGCTAAAAATCGCCCAGCTGCACCAGAAGCGAGTTCTTAAACTTCTTCTAGCTCATAGGGGCTGATAAAATCCGCTTAAGATGATAATCTTGAGCGGATTTTTTATTTCAAAGTTTTGTACTATTTTTAGGTCACCATTATGCATGCACAAACCACCATTACTGCGATTGCCACCCCTCCTGGTCGTGGTGGTGTGGGGGTAATTCGTCTTTCTGGGCCTCAAGCTTTTGCCATAGCTCAGGCTTTAACAGGAAAAACTTTACCTGCGTCACGTATGGCTGGTTTTCGCCAATTTTATGATGCGGTTGGCGAAGTAATGGATGAGGGTTTAGTACTGTGCTTTCCAAATCCATATTCATTTACAGGCGAAGATGTTGTGGAGTTACAGGGGCATGGTGGGCCTGTTATTCAAAATGCTTTGCTGGCTCGTTTATTTGAATTGGGAGCTAAGGCTGCCAAAGCGGGTGAGTTTTCCATGCGCGCCTTTGAAAATGGAAAACTGGATCTAGTACAGGCCGAAGCGATTGCAGATTTGATTGATGCTACCTCACAGGCGGCCGCACGTTCCGCTGTTCGTTCGCTACAGGGCGCTTTTTCAACCAAAATTAATACGGTTTTAGAACAGTTAATTCATTTACGCTTACATGTTGAAGCTGCGATTGATTTTCCAGAAGAAGAGATTGATTTTTTGGCCGATGGCAAAATCTTGGCTTTGCTGGATAATGTCAAACAAGCGGTTCAAGCGGTTCAGCAATCAGCACGACAAGGTCAATTGCTACGCGAAGGCTTACAAGTGGTGATCGCGGGTAAGCCAAATGCAGGGAAATCAAGTTTATTGAATGCCTTGGCAGGCAATGAGCGAGCGATTGTGACAGATATTGCTGGTACCACCCGTGATGTTTTGCATGAAAAAATAAGTTTAAATGGGTTGCCAATTACGTTGACTGATACTGCAGGTTTACGGGAAACAGGTGATATTGTCGAAAAAGAAGGCATTCGTCGTGCGATTAAAGAGATCGAACAGGCAGATCTTTTATTACTGGTATATGACTTAAGTCAAAGAGATGATCCTTTGCAGCTTGCAGAGGAATATTTTAAAGATCATCTTGAACCAAAGCGTTTGATCTTAATTGGTAATAAGTGTGATTTAATTGAACAAACAGCACGCAATGATCAATATCAGGGTTTTCGGCATGTCATGGTATCGGCCAAACAAGAAACAGGTGTACAAGGTCTCATAGAGACGATTACAGCGCATGCAGGTTTTCAGCCAGAGGAAGACACATTTATTGCCAGAACACGTCATCTGGACGCAATGAAACGCACTCAGCACTACCTGGATGAGGCGCGTGAGCAGCTGGTGGTTTTCCATGCAGGTGAGCTTGTCGCTGAATCTTTACGTTTAGCGCAAAATGCATTAGGTGAAATTACGGGTGACTTTAGTGCGGATGATCTATTAGGTAAGATTTTTGGATCATTTTGTATCGGAAAATAAAAAAACACTCATGATGTTTTGATCATGAGTGTATGGAGAGTTTCGGAATCTATTCAGCTTAAACCTATTTCAATTAGGTTGCGTATAAGTTGTGTGAAAATGATTGTAATTTTAAACGACTCAATCTGTGAGTTTAGTTCATTAAAAAAGGTTTCACGTGAAACATAAGCACCACTGTTAAAGTTTCAAAGAAAATATAACAGAGGTTCAACCTGTTTATTTTACAATACCGCTTTGATTTATGTTGAGCGTGATGCAATGTATAAAATTTTACTGGCCATCTTATTGGGTACATGGGCTTTTTCAAGTCAAGCCAATGTAGAAAACGTGCAAGCCCAACTAAAACAAAAATATCCTAAGTTAAATATCGAAAATATTCAAAAAACTGAGATGCAGGGCTTGTATAGTGCAACACTGGATAATCAGATTATTTACATGGGTGAAAATGCTGAGCATATCCTGATTGGTTCCATGATCCGTTTAAACGATCAGCATAATTTGACTAAAGATTTAGTAGTAAAAAATAAAACGATAGATTGGAGTCGTTTGCCTTTACAGGATGCTATCAAGACAGTAAAAGGAAATGGAAAGCGTCAAATTGCAGTTTTTTCTGATCCAAATTGTCCATATTGTAAGCAACTGGAAAATCAGTTTGACCAACTAACCAATGTCACGATTTATACATTTATTTATCCAATTCGTAGCCAATCTGTTCAACCTTCCAAACAGGTTTGGTGTGAAGCAAACCGAGCCTATGCATGGAATAATCTTATTCGTAAAGGTATTTCCCCGCAAAGTGCAGCAACTTGTGCGAATCCCATTGATCGAAATTTAAAACTTGGTCAGGAGTTAGGAATACAAGGAACACCAACCCTAATTTTTTCAAATGGATTTAAAGCCGCTGGGATTCAATCTGCGCAACAGATTGAGGATTTATGGAAAGAGTTTAAATTATAATAATCAAAAAAATAAATAAAAAAAGCACCGAAAGGTGCTTTTGCTCGAGATTGATCTTTAAGCTGCTTTTTTACTAATTAAATTGTAAATAAACAGGATAATGATGGCTCCAATAATCGAGGCGATGAAACCTGCACTGGAGTTTTCACCGTAAAGTCCCAAAAAGCGTCCACCATAAGTAGCTAATAAGGAACCTGCGATCCCGAGTAAAGTCGTTACAATAAATCCTGCTTTGTCTTCACCAGGATGGATGGCGCGTGCAATGAGACCCGCAATAAAACCGACAACAATAGCAACGATAAATGACCACATAAGATATTCTCCTTGTTGTGCTTATTCTGGTTTTACAAGTGCTTGTTATGCTATATTGAACTGTTTTAAATCAGGGTGATAGTAAAGGACTGCTACATCCTGTAGCGTTTTTGTGTGATCTGTATCGATAATAATAGCTATAAAAAATGACGCAAAACGCGTCATTTTAAATTAAAGACCAATTTCGCCAATAAAAGGTAAATGACGATATTTTTGATCATAATCGAGACCATACCCGACGATAAATCGGTCTTCAACCTCAAAGCCCAAAAACTTGACTTCAAGCTCAATTTCACGGCGAGAGGGTTTACTTACTAACGTACATAGCTCAATAGAATTAGGCCCACGTGTTTCCAAAATTTCTAGAACTTTGCTTAAGGTATTGCCAGAATCAATGATATCTTCCACTACCAATACGTCTTTGCCGCGAATTTCACCATCCAGATCTTTTAAAATTTTGACATCACGGCTTGAGGTAGTACTACCACCGTAACTGGAAACCGTCATAAAATCTAATTCATGTGGTTTTTCGATCGCTCGGCATAAATCTGCCATAAAAATAAAGGAGCCGCGTAATAAACCAATTAACACCAGATCTTTTTGGCTATTGGCATAGTGAGCATTAATCTGTTCACCGAGTTGTTTGACTTTGGCCTGAATGTCTTCAGTTGAGATCATTACGCTCATTGGAACGGTCATGGGGTAGATACCTAAAACGCAAAAGTTAAAAATAAAAAAGGTGTTGACCTGCAACACCCTGAAATCTTCAATTCATCTGCAAATTTTAAAACAAAAAAACAGATGATGCATCCTTTCTCAGATGATTCATTGTAACTATGGCTTTTCCTGATCAGGTTGATCGCGTTTTAGCAGCAAGCCGCATGCCACTGCTAGAATTGTCCATTTCAGCCACGGTTTAGATTTCACTGCCGATTTATTGGTTTTTTTGGTAGGCACATTGTCCATAAATATAAGTCGCCTCAATATTTCGATCATCGCCCATGGTAAACAGAGCAAACAATGCATCATCGAGTGATTTCGCACGGGATTGACGTAAGCTCTGCAATGCTGTGGCTTGCAAGTTAAGAACCACAAAATCGGCTTCTTTACCGATATCAAAGTTACCCAGTTTATCCTGTAAATCTAGCGCTTTTGCTCCGCCTATCGTGGCATGATAAAGCGCTTCATAGGCAGAAAGCTTATCCCCTTGTAGTTGTTGTACTTTATAAGCTTCATTGACTGTTTGTAACAGATTAAAGGATGTCCCTGCACCAATATCAGTACCCAAGCCTACTTTAACACCTTGTTCCCAGGTTTTTTTCAAGGGAAATAAACCACTTCCTAAAAATAAATTTGAGGTGGGGCAAAAAGCGATGGCTGAGTCAGTTTGATGCATACATTGCCATTCCTCATCTTCTAAATGGACACAATGCGCAAATACAGAACGCTGACCTGTTAAACCATAATGATGGTACACATCCAGATAACCTTTTTGCTCAGGATAAAGTGATTTTACCCACGCAATTTCATCTTTATTTTCACTTAAATGGGTATGTACATAGACATCAGGGTATTCCTGTTTCAGTTGCCCCGCTTTTTCCAGTTGTTCTGGCGTGGATGTTGGGGCAAAACGTGGAGTAATCGCATACAACGCCCTGCCCTTAGCATGCCATTTTTCTATTAATGCTTTAGAGTCTTCATAGGCACTTTGGGGGGTGTCACAGAGGTCTTCAGGTGCATGACGATCCATAAGTACTTTGCCAGCAATTAGACGCATCTGAATGCGTTCAGCCGCTTCAAATAAGGCATTTACAGATTCAGGATGTACCGTACAAAATACTAATGCGGTTGTTGTGCCATTTTTTAAAAGTTCGTGTACAAAAAAATGGGCAATATTTTGTGCATAATCTGCATCTTTGAATTGTAGTTCGGTTGGAAATGTATAGGTATTGAGCCAGCTGAGAAGCTGTTCACCATACGCACCCACCATTTCAGTTTGTGGATAATGGATATGGGTATCAATAAACCCGGGTACAATGAGTTGCTCAGGATAATGTTGAATTTCAATATTTTCAGGAAGATGAGGTTGTGCATCCTGCCATTTACCAAACCATTTAATTTGACCATTTTCGCTGATGAGTACACCATCCTCAACGTAACGAACTTGTTCAGCAATCTGGTGTGCCTGCGTTACCAAAGACTGGATATCTAAAAATCGACCACGAACGATGGTGGTTTGAGCAGAAGAAGACATCTAAGAACCTACAACTTGTAATTTTTTCGATTGATTGTACCGTATTTCCTGAGAATTACAGTGTTTATATGAAAACCAAGACAAGGATTATTGCGCATTGAAGATAAGAGATTTAAGGACTCAATCAAGAGTCCTTAAATCTCGGCTTTTTTTTCAGAATAAGATGCAAGGAACTTGCCAAACTGTATAAATTTAATTCAAGAAAATAGATGATATGTCAAAATTTAGTAGAATTTCAGCGTCTTATGATCGCAAAATTAAATCTCTAATTCTGAGCCAAGCTTTACTATATCAATATTTAAAAGCATTACGCACCATCAATGAACATTGCTATGTGAGTGCTGGGGTAATCCGACAATTAGTCTGGTCTACGTTACATCATCAGTCATATGAGCTTGAACAGATGGAAATAGATGTGATTTTTTATAATCCCGAGGCGAATCAAGATCAAGAACGACAGATTCAACAAGAGTTACAAAGACAATTTCCTTTAAATGAGTGGGATGTGGTGAATCAGGCTACTGTACATCATTGGTATTTAGATAAAAATGGACAGAAAATACCTGCTTATACGTCATTAATCGAGGCACTTTCTGCATGGCCAGAAACTGCGACAGCTGTTGCGGTTCGTCTAAATGTGCACGACCAGCTTGAAATCGTGGCACCTTTTGGACTTCATGATTTATTTGAGTTGAAATTGCGCTGGAATCCACGTTTGGTGAGCTATGAGACCTTTTGGGATCGAATAATTCAAAAGCAATGGCTTCAACGTTGGCCTAAACTTGAGTTGATTGACGATCAAAAATAAAAGCCCTTCTACCATGAGGATAAAAGGGCCAAATGAGGGAAAATCAGTTTAAGATTGAGCCTGTTTTTTATTATGTCGAATCGATAACCAAGCGGTAAAGCCCAATACCAAAACAATAAAACTCAATGAAATCCAGATTGGCATATGGAATACATCCAGCAATAGCATTTTAAAGCCAATAAACAGAAGAATAATCCCTAAACCATAAGGTAGGTAATGCATTTTAGACGCCGTACCTGCCAATAAAAAGAACATAGCACGTAAACCCAAAATCGCCATGAGGTTAGCAGTGAGCACAATAAACGGATCGGTTGTCACTGCAAAGATTGCTGGGATAGAATCTACCGCAAAGATTACATCTGAGAACTCGACCAAAATCAGCACGATAAATAAAGGGGTTGCCCAAAGTACACCTTGCTCTTTGACAAAAAAACGATCCCCTTTAAATGTAGGAGTGATGCGCATATGTTTACGTAGCCATTTTAGAAGTGCCATCTCTTCAATATTGGGATTTTCTTCGCCTTGACCTTTCAAAAATTTAAAGCCTGTGTAGACTAAAAAGGCACCAAAGATGTACAAAATCCACGAAAATTCCTGAACAAACCATGCACCAACAAAAATAAAAATTGTTCTTAAAACGATAGCGCCGAGTACGCCATACAGTAGAATTTTACGCTGTAACGAAGGTGGAATTGCAAAAGCAGCAAAAATCATCAGCCAGACAAAGACATTGTCAATTGCTAAAGATTTTTCCAGTAAATAACCAGCGAGATATTCCATGGTTTTTTGATTGGCTATGGCGAGCCCTACAGTTTGTTGTAGGTATAACCATAATCCTCCCGCAAATAGCATGGCGACAGTCACCCATGCCACGCTCCATGCCAATGCCTGTTTAATTGGCACAGATTGATCTTTTTTTTGTTTAAAGCCAAGAAAGTCGATCAATAGCATCGCAAATACGATGCCAAAGAAGACCAAATAGAGCCAAATATTACCGATAGAGTCCATCAATCTCTCCACATCTGGCAATCGGCCACAAAAAAACCTTGACCTGTTGCCAGATGAATATAAAAACATCTGTATCAACATGATCAAGGTCTTGCCTACATCAAACTATATTTGATGCTCAGATACCGACTTTTTGCAAAGTGTATTGACGATATCTGACACGTTGTAAAAATACTATTTAAGTACAACGTTTGGAGGAGGCTACTCCCCTTGTCTATATAATTAGGTTTTGGATTAAATCCAAATCTGCCCTAGCATCGCATATTTGTATTATTTGCGCAAATAATATCTGTTTTATGCTTTTTATTTTAAAAGCCCTTTATTGAGTAAAGGTCGAAACATACTTTGATAAATCACAAGAAAAAACTTTAATAAAATTTGACCAAAACGTTGCCAGAAAATTTGACCAAATACATTCACCAAAAAGGCAATTGAAAATGCACCCAACATATCCAGTGGAAAATGTACTCCTAAATAGACTCGTGACCATGCGACAGCAATTGCTGAGAGGAGGAAAATAGCGCTGGCTATAAATCGCTTTGCAAATAAATAAGAAAAACCAATGGTGCTAAAAATGAGCATATGGTTACTGGGAAAAGAAGCGGATGGACGATGTTCAATCAGGGTGCGCCCGATCTCCATCACGAAAGGACGTGGATGGTAGTAAAATAAAGAAATGAAGTAACCGATGCATAACGCAAATGTGGTAAGCGTTACGGCGCGAATAGCACGTTCTTTTAATGCCTGATCACCATAACACCATAAAAATAATAAAAAGGCGAACAATACATATAACAGGTCGTTAGCAATAAAAATTGCAAATTCTATGATGAAGTGACTCGCATGGGCAGACGCATTAAGTTCATTGAATAACGTCAGATTGATTGTTTCAAAAGACATCCTTGCTTCACCGTCAAAAAATGAAAGCAAGGAGTATGACCAAGATTAAAATACATTTCAAAATAACCTGTGTTGGGTTGATGAATCATTATCCAAAAATAAAAATGTGAGTGTCGTTCATAGATATACTCACTTATTTTTGAGCTTAAAACGATAAATTAACATACACCATATCACGATAGGTGCCCGCAGGAACTTGGATAGATGGACGATCTTCTAGCCTTACGGAAATGATGTATCTGTTATCTTTATGGGTATTGGCGGTCAGTGGTACATTCCATAAATTATCTACCGGTCCTGCGATCGCTAATCGTGTTCTTAGTTTATAGGGACCGTTGGTAACAAAACTTGAGCCGTCGGTACTACGCAAATTCATACTGCTAAAACGAATGGTGTAGGCGCTGTCACAGTTCACGTGAAATGAAGTTGCCGCCTGACTTTGATAGTAACTGCCTAAACGCATGCGTGGTTCAGTAATTTGTCCCATCGAACATTGACCTGCATAAACGCTGCTTAAAGCACAATATGCAATGATGCCAAGTAATATTTTCATTGTCCTTCTCCTTATTTACAAGTCAACTCAATGACTTGACTGGATGTGGTGGTCTGGGTTTTTTCTGGAATTTGTAATTGGCTATGGCATGCTTTATCCCCTTGTGTGCTGAGTTGATAGGTTTTTGGTAAAAGTCCATACAGATAAACATTGCCTTGTTGGTCTACTGGGTAAACCTGATCAGTATTTTGATCCAGATAAACAGGAGTCGCCCGTGCCAATAAATTTCCATTTTTATCACGTAATTTGACGATAACTTGTTGAGTGTGAATCACTGGGAAATCTATGTAATAGCCGCGTTGGTTGAGTGCGACCATTTTTTTGGAAGAATAATCAATTTTATCTTCAATCGGCAGTTGATCCTGATCAAACGATAAATCATAGGAAATATAAGGCAAAATATCGTGAATAAAGAAATAGCCATTTTTATTGGTACGGCCAACAGGAGATAAAGAACGCATGACATCGACATCTTTATAATCGCCGACTTTTACCAATGCAAATGCGCTATCGACAGATTTGGTCATACTGACTTGATTATTGAGCCAGACCAGTGCACCACGATAAGACACCCGTGAATCATAAGAATCAGAATTTTGTGTATGTTGTAAAGTTAGATCGCCGACATCAGTTTTAAGTAAACCAAATCCATTATAAGTCATGTTTCCATCATGGCGTTCGGCACCCACTGAATAGTCAAAGCCAGTCTGTTCAGGAGAGCTTTTTGCAAAGGTTAAACGTGTATCCCCGTCTGTTGTTTGATCCAGATAAGTGTTTTTATTGTCATCCCAATTAAAAATAAGAGAGAAAAAAGCACCAGAGTCATTAAAATCACCAAAATCCTTGAAATAGGAGGCGGTAAAAGAGAGGCGTCTGGAAAAGCTTTTTGAGATTCCGACAGTTAATAATTTTGAATTATTTCTGGGTACTTCATCATCGGGATAATAGCGCCGTTCAACGTAGTTTAAATTTACGCTGTTTACGTAAGGGACTTTAAAAAAGGATAAGTACGCCAGAGAATCGATACGTGGATTTCTAAAGTCCTGAGTATAGCCCAGTGATTGATAATCTTGCGATGAATAGCGACTGCTGAGCCCCATTGAAAAACTATTAAAACTATTACTTACAGAAGCACCAACCGAATAACCATCGTCTCCATAAGCAGAACTGCCTGCTGCGTTAACATCCAGTAAGGCGTAGCGTCCTAATGATTGGGTCCACATCAATCCCAGATTTTTTACATCATCACTATATGAAGCGTTAAAACCGAGTGTGGTATTTGTGGTAAAGCCTCGGCGAAAATACACATTCGTGAAAAAATCACGATAATCATTGCTATCATAATCATAGTTGAAGCGTAATTTACCTACAGAAACGTTATATTCATTTAAATCAACTTTCAGTAAACGGTTGTTAATCAAAACAGGAAAGTTTTGTACAGAACGATTTCCCAAAATATCTTCAACCACAATTTGAGCATTGCCAGATTGTTGAATATTTGCGCCCGTCTGCAAGGTATAATCACCGGGAGTAACGTTTTGTCGATAAATACTTACCCCATTGATATATAAGTCAATGGTCGATGGAACTATGGCACTCCCCCGAAGAATCGGAGTATTCCAGTAAATGAAATCGGAACGCTCACTAAAATTAGTCCCAAAGCTGATACCGCCGAAACGGAATGAATCGATCAGTGAATTATAAATGCTGGTATTATCCCCTAACGTTAATCTTGTAAAATGTTGAGGAAAATCAATACTCAGAGAACTATTTAAACGAATCACTCCTGTACTATCATCATTGGCATCATTTTTACGGTAAATCAATGAATTATTTAATAACCAGTAATCCTTGAAAATACCCAGCTCATAAAAATTATTAAACTCATAGCCATGATCAAATTTGTCATAAAAGAAATCGTAATTGAGAAATGCCCCTAAAGAAGCTCTATCGGGTTGTAACATCGTATTTTGATTGGAATAACCCAGAAAATATTCTGCAGGAAAATCAATTTTGAGTGATTGGCTGGCATTATCAAAACTGGCATGTATTTGATCATTGCTCACCAGACAGTATTCTTCTCTAGTGGGATGTTTTTGTAATAAAAATACTTTTAAATTGAGAGAATTAAGAATCTGGCATTCGACATAGTATTGATGATCCTGCTGTAAAACCAATGCCTCTGTATTGCGATCCAGTCCATTGATCCACAGATTGGAGAGAATAATATTGTCCGCAGCGTGTACATGAGTCAAAGCACATATCAAGCAGATATGTGCAGAAAGGGTCGACATTTTCATAGCAATCACTCCTTAAGACTATATTCATAAGGCTGATCTTGCTTGTCGGTCAGAACGAGAAGTTTATATTGGTTTGAGTGCGGAAGATTGATTTGTTCAAAGTTAAAGTCGTGCGCTGTGTTTGGCAGTAAATATTTCATTTGGCTTAAGTTTGCAACTTCTTTCTTTGAAGCATCGACTAAGGTTAATTTTAAAATTTGCACATGTGATGGCGAATTATTTTTGATATTGACGATCAGATTATTATTGATTGTTTTAGGTACGACATTGATATTGACTGGATTGAGTTTACCCACAAATAAAGGCACAGAAATATTAAATAAAAATGTAACAGAATCGGTGTCAACAGGAGGCGCTACTTCCTGAAAAATAATACGCCAGGTTTTTTCATCATTGTTGGTGATACCGGCTAAAGGCTGATTGAATCCAACACGGATGACCTGTTTTGAATTTGGGGCAATAATAAAGTTTTTGGGGTTAATAATGATATTGGGATCGGGTTCATAGACATCTTCTCCTTTTTCATTTTGAGACCATTTGACTGCGGTTGCTTCAAACGTTTTAGTGTCCTCCATGTCTTTTGAGTCCATTGTAACCGTTGCACTACGCTGTTTAGTTTTATCGGTAATATAAAGTTGGATTGGACTAATAGATAAACCAGCCCATACCATATGGATATACCCAAATAAACCAAGCATTAATATAAGTAGTTTTTTTTTCATAACCCACCCGCATATTATTTATTTGTAATTAACTTATGTATTTAACGTGATTTCTTATAATGTTATTTAGTTTGGAGCGATGAAGTTGGCTCCATTTCTAGAATAGAACCAACTTAATAAAATAGCAAATAAAACAGATTAGAAGTAAACTGAAATATTATATTTATCAGTATAAGTTCCAGCTGGTTTACTAATACCTAAAGAACCTGATGTTTGTACCGTGATACTATAATCATTAAGTGATGAAGTGCCCGCAGTCATTGGTTCATTATATTTGATTGAGCCAAGGTTAACGTTATTGGAACCACGTTTAGTCGTGACTGTAGTCGGAATAGAATACGTTCCATATTTTAATGCAGAGTTATTGGTTCCTGATGTGCGATTATCTGTATCGACCAATAGATTATACGCCGCATTGGCGCCAACGCTAAAACCACCAGTACCTGTACCGGTTGAGCTATTTAGGGTGATTTTTGTAGTTACGTTTTTAAGTTCACATACTTTAGGAATTGTAATTTCAATGGGGATAGATTTACTACCGCAGAGTTCTGTACACCCTTCTGGGTATTGTGGACTACCTCCACCACCACCGAAACTATTTGTTTCGACATCAGCCGCATGAGCGATACCAACTACTCCACCAAAAGCCATGACTGATAATATTGTTTTTACAAGCTTGTTCATAACTTATCTCCCATCTTTTATTATTAAGATGCTGTTTGTTATTTATAAATTTACAATGATGAAATCCAGATTCTAAAAATAATCTTAGCTTCATAATCGCACTTTAATCTTATGTTAATCACAGTAATAAACAATAATGTGACACGTTTCACAAAAATTAAAATTATTAAACATTTATTTATCTTTAAGTGATTGTTATTTATATTTTTTAAATTTTTTATCCAAGACCTTTAATTTTTTAAAAAAGGTTATAAGTTTATTTAGAAAAAATAGTATATTTTTCATTTAAATAAAAATTAATTTAAAAAAAAAACCAGGACTCTATATGAGTCCTCTTTTCATTTTAGTTGGTTCTCATCACATTTA
>NZ_JACVUI010000022.1 GCF_016624945.1 Acinetobacter sp. S54
ACGGACTGTTAATCCGCAGGTCCCTGGTTCGAGCCCAGGTGGGAGAGCCAAGATTCAAAAAGGCCTACATATTTTATGTAGGCCTTTTTATTTATGTTTTCTTGGTCTGTACACCTTATAAAACATTCAGTTTCATTCTCTGCTGTTTTTAGTTTTCACCAGACTTAAGCTACGTAGCGATCAGGACGATGATTGAGCGCCAATATCAAGTTGAGTATAACTGCTCCTAAAATAGAAATGGCAAGCAAAGGCCAACTCACGAATGCAATCGAAGCCAGTAGAATGCTAATATCTAAACCCATCTGAGTCTTGCCTGCGGGAATCCCGTAACGCTCTTGAATAAATAAAACCAATAAGTTAAAACCACCCAAACTCGAACGATGGCGAAACAAAATCAGGAAACCTAACCCCATTAATACATTGGCTAAAATTGTGGCATACAAGGGGGTTAAACCATCAACATGAATAAAATAAGGATGCAATTCGGTTAAAATGGAAAGTAAACCTACAGCTAGAAAAGTTTTAATCACCATAGGTATCCCCAAGCGTTTGTAGGCTAAGTAGTAAAATGGAATATTAATCAAGAAAAAAACCAAACCAAATTTTAGTCCGGTCGCATAATGAATAAGTAATGACAAACCTGCTGTCCCACCCGTGAGCGTCCCCGCTTGCTGCATGAGCATCATGCCAAATGAAATAATAAAAGTAGCAATGATCATCGCAAGACCATCTTCTATATAGGAATGAGGTCTCATTTTGATCTCTGCATTTGCATTTAGGTCAGCAGTCATATTGGTCATGCGTTTTCCACATTCATCATTTGATAATTTTCTTTAATGCGCTCAAGTACAATGGATGTATGACAATTACTGACACCAATTTTTAGCGTGGTCAGCTTATTGATCAATTGACTCATTTCATTTAAATCACGCACCATTACTTTCAGCAAATAATCAAAATTTCCAGTCAGTTTATACACTTCACGAATCATATTTTCATGCTTCACAAAATCCAGAAATCTGTTTAGCACTTCATCACTATACTGAAGCAGCTTGATTTCAATCATTCCCATAATCGGCTGTAATTCTGCATCGGGATGCAGTTGAGCGTAGTAGCCCTGAATCATGCCATTTTGCTCTAACGCAATTCGACGACGGGAACACTGTGAAGTCGATAAACCAATGATTTCAGCTAGTTCTTGATTGCTTAACCGACCATTACACTGCAATTGCTGCAAGATTTTAAGATCATATTCATCAAGTGACTCATTCATATCAGGCCATTACCCCATTGAAATTTATTGTTTTTTCGATTAAATTTAATTCAAGCTTAAGGAAAAGAACAATAACGTGGTTGATACTAGAATTAGGCTTGAATAATAACCGCTTAGAGCAACAAAATGCAATAAAAGTGCATTTAAAATATTTATATGCAATAAAAATTCAAGTTTTATAAAATAACAATCAAATATTGCATTTATTAATTATATTTTTACACTCTCATCTTTCTGGTTAATATTTGAATTAAGCACCCAACTTAAGAAAGTCTGCATCAGATAGGAAGTATAAAGACTTGCTTACTTTTAAATCATTCAAACTTTATTTAATAATTTCAGTTTATTAAAGCTTGACCAAAATCAAATTGCCTCTTAGAATCCTATTCCAGATTCTCCCATAGCTCAGTCGGTAGAGCGACGGACTGTTAATCCGCAGGTCCCTGGTTCGAGCCCAGGTGGGAGAGCCAAATACAAAAAAGCCCGCAGCACTAAAGTGGGCTTTTTTTATATTTAAAATTAGATATCTGAGGGTCAATCTTAAAAGTTCCCGCCCCAATCTTCTAAAATTAGCAAATAAAAAAGCTCGCATACAGCGAGCTTTTTTATTTAAAATGTATTACAAGCTGTAGTACATATCAAATTCAACTGGGTGGGTCGTTGTATTTAAACGGCGCACGTCTTCAGTTTTCAGTTCGATATAAGCATCTAACATCTCTTTAGTGAATACACCGCCTTTTAACAGGAACTCGTGATCCGCTTGAAGTGCTTCAAGAGCCATATCTAGGCTATGAGCAACTGTAGGGATTTTTGCTTCTTCTTCAGGAGGAAGATCATACAAGTTCTTATCAGCTGCTTCGCCCGGATGGATTTTATTTTGAATACCATCAATACCAGCCATTAACAATGCTGCAAAGCCCAAATACGGGTTCATCATTGGATCTGGGAAACGAGCTTCAATACGCTTGCCTTTCGGGCTAGAAACGTAAGGAATACGGATAGATGCTGAACGGTTACGTGCTGAGTAAGCAAGCATGATTGGTGCTTCGAAATGAGGAACCAAACGTTTATAAGAGTTTGTAGATGGGTTTGTGATCGCATTTAATGCACGCGCGTGCTTAATGATACCACCGATGAAGTAAAGTGCCATTTCTGACAAACCAGCATATTCATCACCAGCAAATAGGTTTTTGCCATCTTTAGAGATAGACATATGAACGTGCATACCAGAACCATTATCACCCACCATTGGTTTAGGCATAAAAGTTGCTGTTTTAGCGTATTGATGCGCAACATTCCAAACTGCATATTTGAATTGTTGTACTTCGTCAGCTTTGCGAACCATCGTATTAAAACTTACACCAATTTCTAATTGGCAAGATGCAACTTCATGGTGATGCACTTCAACACGGCCTGGCCCCATGATATCTTCAATTTTTGCACACATCTCTGCACGCATATCTTGTGAAGAATCAACTGGTGGAACTGGGAAATAACCACCTTTAACACGTGGACGGTGACCAGAGTTACCCGCTTCATAGTCCTTACCTGTTGACCATGCAGCTTCTTCAGCAATAAGTGTATGACGAGCACCAGACATGTCAATGTCCCATTTCACTTCGTCAAATACAAAAAATTCTGGTTCTGGACCAAAGAATGCTGTATCACCAATGCCCGTTGATTTTAAATATTCTTCTGCACGACGAGCGATCGAACGTGGGTCACGTTCATAACCTTGACCAGTTGAAGGCTCAATTACGTCACAAGTCACAACTACTGTTGGTTCAGCGAAGAACGGGTCGATGAAACCCGTTTCTGCATCTGGACGTAAAATCATGTCAGATGCTTCAATGCCTTTCCAGCCTGCAATTGAAGAACCGTCGAACATTTTACCGTCTTCAAATGTATCTTCATCAATTGAATCTGCTGGATAAGTAACGTGCTGCTCTTTACCTTTAGTATCCGTAAAGCGAAAATCGACCCATTTAGCGCCACTTTCTCTGATGAGTTCGAGGACCTTGTTCGCCATGCTCTGTATGCTCCAATGAAGTTTTATTGCACTTGTGAAGTGCGTGTTAGTCGTTGGCTGATATTAAGCAATTCCCATACCAACTTTTAAGGACTATTCTAATTTATTGAATTCCTTAGCAGAATATTAAAAAAGAATTCTGTACCCCGTGACTATTATACTGTGTGCAATTTTAATTGCACCATATTCAGACATTTTCATTTTTGCAAAATTTTCTTCACAAAATTATGAACCATGTTGGTGCGTTTTTGTATTTATGGCCTAATGCGGTGCATAAACGCGGGCTAGATTGTTCTCAATATGATTATTCTGTCTAAAATAACTACATTATTGGTGTTAGAATGACAGCATGAAGCACATGACAGTCTCTTCATTTAATCTCTCTTTTATTTTGATTTGAACAAAAGCCATTGTGACAGTCGAATCAATTAGTCAACTGTTGATAACGTTACTTGATATTGCACTGCTTTATAGCATAAACGCGATCATCATCGGTGTGTTAAATCCCAATGCCTTAAAATGCTGTTGGCTCAAAACATTTAATGTATTACGACAGCCTTTTGTTTTCTAAGGATTTTTAAATTCAGTTCATTTACTTTACATCCTTCAAGAAACTTTTCATTTTAGCCATGATCAATTCATTGATGCTGACAGCTTTCTTTTATTTTTTCAGGATTTGAATCTACCTGTAAACCTGATTTTTTATTTTTCTTTACTGCAAATGATCAAGCTTATTTGCAAATTTATTATTCCCAATAGTCCTACATTAGCTATTTTTGCTGCGTGCTCTATCTAGCTATTTTGGTCTACTTTTTTTTGAAAATTTAGTGAAATATTAAGGTGAAACCGTAATTCTAAAATTAAAAAACCCACAACTTATTGTGGGTTTTTAACAACTAAATCTATAACTTAGTTATTTTGCACAACAGTAATATTACTTGCTTGAAGGCCTTTTTTACCTTGTACAATAGCAAATTCTACACGTTGACCTTCGAGTAGGGTTTTAAAACCTGAATTTGAAATTTCGCTATAATGTGCAAATACGTCTTCGCCAGAATCTGCCTGAATGAAACCAAAACCTTTAGTTTCATTGAACCATTTAACTGTACCGGTATTATTTGACATAACATAATCCTCTATTTTTTAAACACATTGATCCAACATGGAATTAACTCAAAAAATAAACAATGAAACTAAAATATCTAAAACAAACGAAGGATTATGAATAAAACTGCGAAATGAGAGATTTACTGAAACAAAGCTATTTTTGCTCAATATACTATACAGGCTTCATTTAAATTTGCAATAATCAATACGATGTTCTTGTAAAAAAACAACACCTACAAAATAGTCTGCTTCACTAAACCTATTGCTGTAGGCAATATAATTAAAAAAACTCCTGCTCCTTTGATGCTTTGTTCAATTAACGCCTCTCATTGTTCTAAATTTAAGCACTTATTTTATTTTGCCCTTTTTTAGTCTAAAAATCATTTGACACCCCCTGTAAATCACCCTAATATACGCCCACCTACTAAACGTCCCTATCGTCTAGAGGCCTAGGACATCGCCCTTTCACGGCGGTAACCGGGGTTCGAATCCCCGTAGGGACGCCAGATTCTAAAAAGCCACTACATTATGATAGTGGCTTTTTTATTGATATAAAAAGGGATTCTTATGAATCCCCTTGTGTATTTTATGCAGACTTACGGGAGTTCACCTGACCTTTAATTACAGCTTTGATATTACCTTTAGCATAATTTAAAAACACGAGAAGCGGAGACAGTTTTGGATTTGGTTTCTTACCTTTTCCAATGCTTCTGAACTGCGCTGCATACCAAATAATTTCCATAATTGCCATTTTATCAACAAATGCCAACCCAGTTTTAATAGGTTTTACCGCATATTTGACATCTTGACCAGCAATCAAACGATTAGCTAAATCAGTTTCTACTGCAAATGGTCGCGCAATCCCGATAAAATCACAGGCTCCACTTTCTAAAGCAGCATTCATACCCGCAACTGTTCGAAAGCCCCCCGTCACCATAAGCTTACATTTCACTTGCTGACGAATTTGCTCTGCAAAATCTAGAAAATATGCTTCACGGGCAATTGTACTGGCTTTACGTTTTTCAGCCTTAACTCCTGCCATTGCTGGTGCTTCATAAGTCCCCCCAGATATTTCAATTAGATCAATTCCGGCTGCATCAATCGCTTTAAATACTGTAATGACATCTTCTTCACTAATACCACCACGCTGAAAGTCAGCAGAGTTTAGTTTAACTGAAATAATAAAGTTTTCTGAGGTCGCCTCACGCACTGCTTTATAGATTTCAAGCAGGAAACGCATACGATTTTCAATAGAACCTCCCCATTGATCTTGACGTTTATTGGTCAATGGCGATAGAAACTGGCTAATGAGATAACCATGTGCACCATGTAATTGTACGCCTTCGAATCCAGCTTTTTCACAGATGCTTGCAGCTTTGGCAAAACGTTGAATAATATCTAGAATTTCATCATTTTGAAGCTCACGAGGCGTTCCAAACATGGTCGCTAGCATAGGACTAAACGGCACAGCTGATGGAGCAACCGTTTCTTTATTCAAGCCTTTAGGACACTGACGTCCTGGATGGGATAACTGGATGAGTTGTACCATCCCATATTGTTTGCCAATATCAGCCCATTTTTTTAGTTCTACCAGATCTCGTTCACTTTCAGCGACAACCACCCCAGGTTCGTTTTTGGCACGAATATCCACCATTACATTGCCCGTAATGGCACAGCCCAAACCACCTTTAGCCCACGCTTCATAAAGCCCAAGATGCAACTGATTTGGCTGTCCTGCATCATTGGCAAGTGCTTCACTCATCGCACCTTTAATCAAACGATTTTTAAAAGTGATAGTTCTGATTTGAATTGAATCGGCAATCTGTGTCATGTTTTTCTCTTTAAACAAATTAGATCAATTACTCTAATTTAAATTGAAAAATTAGTGAGAGTCATCTTTTTTACAAATTGACAATATCATATGTCAATTATATGCAAAAGCTTAATATTGACTTGCTGCAATTAACTGGCGTGTGTACTCCTTTTGAGGAGATAAAAAAAGTTGTTCAGTATTTTGATATTCAACAACTTTTGCATGACGTAGCACCAGAACTTTTTGACACAGTGCGCGGACGACTTGTAAGTCATGACTAATAAATAAATAGCTTAACTGTTGTTCTTGTTGCAAACGCCGTAATAACTGCACAATTGAACGTTGTGTAGTACGATCCAATGCGGAAGTTGGCTCATCCAATATAATAAGTTTAGGTTTTAAAATTAATGCACGTGCCAAAGCTATGCGCTGTCGTTGACCACCTGATAATTCGTGTGGGTAACGGTGTTTAAATTCGATAGGTAATTCAACTTTGACTAACGTATCATCAATCAAGTCTTCAATTTCATTAACTTTAAGTTGTTTTAGAATTAATCCTTCACCAATAATCTGTGCAACTGTCATACGCGGATTTAAGCTACTAAAAGGATCTTGAAATACAATTTGGAAATTGGTGCGTAATGGCCGTAGTTGACTTTCTTTTAATTGATTTAAATCTCTACCCAGTAAAATAATTTTTCCTTCACTTTCAATCAATCTGGTTACTGCAAGTGCAAGTGTGGTTTTACCCGAACCACTCTCTCCCACAATTCCAATCGATTCTCCCTGATTGAGGGCTAAATCCATAGGCTCTAAAGCAATGACATACTCCTTTATACGATTAAGCAAGCCCTGTTTAATCGGAAATTTGATCCCTAACTGTTGCAACTGAAGGAGTGGTTGTTCGGGGTTTATACATAATGCTTGACCAAAATCATGATTAAGCAAATGCTGTGTGTAAGTGGTTTTTGGATGATTGAAAACATCCTCTATCTGGCCTTGCTCTTCAACGCGACCTTTATTCATCACAATCACGTCATCGGCATAACGTTTCACCAAATTCAAATCATGGCTAATGAGAATCATTGCCATATTTCGTTTTTGTTGCAATGTCTTAAGTAGATTCAGAATTTGTGCTTGTAAAGTAACATCCAGTGCGGTCGTTGGCTCATCAGCAATTAAAATATCCGGCTCTTGAGCCAATGCCATAGCAATCATAACCCTCTGTCTCTGACCACCCGATAATTCATGAGGATAACGTCTCAGCTTACTTTCAGGTTCAGGGATGCCAACATCATGGAGTAATTCAATAACACGAGACCGAACATGCTGCTTTGACTCTCCTTGTAAAAGTAAGGTTTCACCTACAATTTTTTCTACTCGATGCAAAGGATTTAATGCAGTCATGGGTTCCTGAAAAATCATGGCAATTTTTTTCCCACGAATCTTTCGATATTGCTCTTGATTGAGATGCAATATATTCTGCCCCTCAAATATAGCTTGACCCTGTATTTTTAAATTTGGAGATAACAACCCCAATAAAGCCAGACTACTTATTGATTTTCCTGACCCACTTTCCCCCACAATCGCTAGAGTTGCCCCCTGTTTGAGTTCAAAATCCAAGTGTTGAACTAATGTAAGACCTACTTCATTTTCAATATGTAGACCATTTACTTTCAGGCAGATCGTTTGCTGTGTTTGATTATTGTTGTCTTGGATCGAATGCATCACGCGTCGCCTCCCCAACATAGATAAGAAGAGATAACACGAGAGCCAAACTAAAAAACCCTGATAGCGCTAACCACGGCGCGGTTAAATTGTTTTTGCCCTGTAACAATAACTCACCTAACGAAGCAGCATCAGGAGGTAAACCATAGCCTAGAAAGTCAAGTGCCGTCAGTGCGGTAATGTTTGCAGTTAGCATAAAAGGAAGCTGCGATAAACTTGAACTCATGGCATTAGGTAAAATATGTCGAAACATAATGGTTCGATCTTTTACCCCTAAAGCACGTGCTGCACGTACATAATCGAAATTTCTCGCCCGCAAAAACTCTGCACGAACCAGTCCAACCAAAGCTGGCCAGTCAAAGAGCAACATAATCAGAAATAGCCAGTACACATTTGGAGTAAACATGCTCACTAAAACCATCACCATAAATAGCATGGGTAAACCGCCCCATACCTCAAGGATTCGCTGACCAATAAGATCAATCCAACCGCCATAATACCCTTGTATCGCCCCCACAATAATCCCAATTACCGCAGCAAAGAAGGTTAAAGCAAAACCAAATATCAACGATACCCGTAATCCATAAAGAATACGAGCCAGTACATCTCGGCCTTGATCATCTGTCCCCAGCCAGTTTTGCTGGCTTGGAGGAGATGGCACGGGCACAGCAAGGTCAAGGTTTGGGGTCTGGTAGGCAAATGGAATCAGCGGCCAAATTGCCCAGCCTTTATCATCGATCAGCTTTTGCACAGCAGGATCTTTATAATCTGCTTCTGTTTCAAATATTCCGCCGAAAGTCGTTTCAGGGTAGGATTTTATAACAGGGAAATAATATGCTTGATCATATTTGACTAAAATTGGTTTATCGTTAGCAATAAACTCAGCACCAAGTGATAAAATAAAAACAAGTACAAATAAAACGAAACAGCTAAAACCCAACCGATTTTGTTTAAAGCGTTTAAAACGAGCCTGCATCATTGGGGACATTATTTTGCTCCCCGAGATTCAAAGTTAATTCGTGGATCAATTACCTGATATAGCACATCGCTGATCAGTCTTAAAATAAGACCCAGTAAGGTAAATAAAAATAATGTACCAAAAATCACCGGATAATCGCGCTGAGTAATTGCTTCAAAACCTAATAATCCAATGCCATCCAGATTAAAAATGATTTCAATAAATAAATTACCCACAAAGAAAATGCCAATCAAAGCTTCGGGCAAGCCTGCTATCACAATCAGCATAGCATTACGAAATACATGACCATAGAGAACCCGATTTTCAGTCAAGCCTTTTGAACGTGCTGCCAGTACATATTGCTTATTTAATTCTTCCATAAACGAGTATTTAGTCAGATAAGTTAAACCTGCAAAACCACCTAAAACCATCGTCAGTAAGGGCAATGTCATGTGCCAAAAGTAATCTTTGACTTTATCAATAAAACTTAAGCTTTGGAAATTTTCAGATACCAAACCCTGCAAAGGAAACCAGTGAAAATAGGAACCACCCGCAAAGAATACAATCAGCAGTACACCAAATACAAAAGTTGGTACAGCATATCCCACAGCTAGCAACATGGAAGTTGATTTGTCAAAAAACAAACCGTGCTGTTTAGCCTTACGAATTCCTAAAGGAATCGAAACCAAATAGATCAGCAAGGTGCTCCATAATCCTAATGAGATAGTCACTGGCAATTTTTCATATAAAAGCTGGGTAACGGGTTTATCTTTAAAGAAACTAGTACCAAAATCTAGCGTTACATAACCTTTTAACATCAGCCAAAAACGTTCTGGGGCTGATTTATCAAAACCATATTGGGCCTTAATCTGCTCAATCATTTCGGGGCTTAAGCCCCGGGCCCCTTGATAGGATCGATCAGAAGCAACGCTTACTGTTTCACCGCCCCCAGTATTATTGATGCCCTGAAAAGTTTCAGCCTGATGAATGGCCTGCTCAACAGGCCCACCCGGAGCAATCTGAACCACTAAAAAATTAATGAGTAAAATCAGAAATAGAGTTGGAATAATGAGTAAAAGTCGCTTGATAATATAGGTGCCCATATTTTGGTTCCGTTGGCGTCTTTTGATTATTTATTGTCTGCGCAAATAGTTTGCAACAGCTTGAGCTTTTTTGGAATTTGACCACCAGTAGTCCAATCCTACCGAAATCTGGGGTAAGGTTTGCGGATGCTCATACATATCCCAATAGGCATACCAGTTTTCACCTTTGCCATAGGTTAAGATTTGATAATATCCTGCACGCAATAAACGATCCAACACTTTAGTATTGACAATCAACTCTTCGCGACTAGAGGATTTCACCAATTTCTGAATCACCGCGTCAATGACAGGATCTTTAATTCCTGCAAAATTATAATTACCTACCTGATCTGCAGCAGAACTGCTCCAAAATTGAAATTGCTCATTACCTGGGGTCAAAGACTGTGGCATTGCCAAAGTAGTCAAATCAAAGTCATTACGGCGCATACGTTCCAAATACTGTGGTACATCCACTTGTCGAATGGATACTGTAATGCCCAAACGTTTAAGATTTCGCACCAATGGCATTAATGTACGCTGTAATCCATCTTGATGGATTAATAATTCAAACTGAATCGGGTTACCCTGATGATCACGTAATTGGCCTGCTTTTACGGTATAACCTGCATTAATCAATAACTGACGCGCTGTGAGTAAATTGTTACGGTTAAAACCACTGCCGTCACTGGCAGGATATTTCCAGTCGGATAATACCCCTTGTTTTACAATTGGATTTAATTTGGACAAATAGGGCTGTAACACTTTAAGTTCTTCTGCTGAAGGTTTGCCTGTCGCTTCCAATTCACTATTATCAAAATGACTTTGTAAGCGTCGATATTTTCCATAAAACAACGCTTTATTTTGCCATTCAAAATCATAGGCATAACTTATAGCACGACGAAATTGAATATCATTAAGTGGCGCACGCCTTGTATTCAGCACAATACTCTGCATGGTCATGGGATTACGATGTTTAAACTCAAATTTTTTGACCATTTTGTTGTTCATAGCTGGAAAATTATAAGCTGTTACCCACTTTCTAGCAGTAAATTCCTCTTGCCATGTATATTGCCCTGATTTGAATCCTTCAAATGCGATATCCATATTGCGATAATAGACATATTTCAGGCGATCAAAATTATAACGCCCACGATTGACTGCTAAATCCCTGCCCCAATACTCTGGATTACGCTTATAAGTAATGCTACGTCCCGCATCTATACGATCAATCAGATACGGTCCCGAACCTAGAATCGGTTCCATGGTGACACGGCTAAAATCTTTATTCTGCCAATCTTTTTTTGAATAAATAGGGAGTGTCGCTAAAATCAACGGCATTTCAGCATTGTTGTCAGACTTAAAACTGAATTTCACCTGATACTTAGATAACACTTGGGTTTTAGCTAGATCGGCTATGTACATCTGCAAACCCGGATTGGACTTGGTCTGATATGTATCGAAGCTAAATTTAACATCTTCTGCTGTGACAGGTTGTCCATTGCTAAACTTTGCTTTTGGGTTTAGATCAAAAATAACAAAATTAGTATGTTCGGGATCAAACGTTGCGGTTTTTGCCAAAAGTGGATACATCACCGCAGGCTCATCCAGTGAAGGTGACATCAGAGAGTCAAATATGAAATTTACTCCATCCGTAGAGCTTCCTTTGCCATTCATACTATTGAGGTTGTCAAAAGTACCATTGCTATATTGACTTAGCATTCCACCTTTAGGAGCCAATGGATTGGCATAAGGCATATGGCTCAATCCACTATATTTTGCTTTAGAATGAATTGCGATATATGGCGTTGTCTGTACAGCAGCATTTACGGCACTGCAATAAAAAGTAACTGCAAATACAGTACTTTTTATTGCGTTATTCATCATTTTGCTCTTTCTGCTTTGTAAGCTTCGTCCTGAAATAAAATCCATCAGCCGGTACAACTTATAAGTTTGGAACTTTAATTACATCGCCTATACGTAGCTGCGCGTTTTGTTTCAGGTCATTGAGATCTGCTAATTCTGCAATAGCCATACCAAACTTGCTCGCTAAACCAATCAACGTGTCGCCACGTTTTACCGTATATTCTGTAATGGTTTTTGGAATTTTCAAAGACTGTCCACGCTGTAATGAAGCACGCGCATTGAGATTATTTAAATCTGCCAGATCTTTTGCAGTCATACCTAAACGGCTGGCAATACTATTTAATGATTCGCCGGATTTAACCGTATAAGCTTCAGTATTTCCCGATGCCTTGGTTTTCGTTGTACTTTTTGGACTCTCATCTTTGGCTATTTCTGCTTTAGGAAAATCACCCGATATTTTTAGCTTTTGCCCAACACGTACATTTGAGTTACGAGTTAGACCATTTAAAGCAGCCAGATAATTTAACTGAAGATGATAGCGACTTGCGATATTCGCCAGTGTTTCACCAGATTTAACCGTATGTGTATCTGGTGCAGTCTCTTGTAACTCGACTTTAGCTGAAGGTGAGATTTCGCCGGTTAGTTTTAAACGCTGTCCTACACGTAAACCTGCACTACGACTTAAACCATTCAATTCAGCAAGATCAGAAAGCTCTAAATCAAATTTACTCGCTACACTATTCAAGCTATCCCCAGATTGAACTGTATATTGTTCAGGAATGCTAGAACCTGCTGGAATCTTCAAAACTTGTCCCACACGCACGCCACTATTCGCAGCAATACTATTTAAGCTTGCCAATTCAGCCAGCGTAATTTTTGATTTACCTGCAATACTGGATAAAGTATCGCCACGCTGCACTTGATAATTTTCAGTTTTAATCTGATTCACTGTTTTGCTGTTACGTGTATCCTTATCCTTTGGATCAGGTTTATCATCGTCACGCGCAGTTACTTCATGCAATGGTACATTAATTTTTTGACCCACATATAAGCTACTGCTCGCAGTCAATCCCGAAGTTAAATCAGCCAATTCCTGATTAGATAAGGCATAACGATCTGCGATCAGCTTTAAATATTCACCACGTTTTACCGTATAAGATTTTGTTGCGACGCGGGTCGTTTTAGTGTCACTTTTCGCATCAGTATTTCGACTCGATCCAGAGTTATGCGCTGTACCATTCTCTTTAACTAATAGCTTTTGTCCCACAAATAAACCACTGGTCACCGACAAATTATTGTAATCTGCCAACTGTTTAACACTTAAACCAAACTGATCAGCGACACCCGTTAAACTATCATTGGCTTTAACCGTATAAATTTCAGTTTTCGTATCGGGTTTGCTGGCTACAGATCGATCTATAGTTTGTGGTTTTGCATCATATAAATATAAAGATGCACCAACAAATAACGTGTTATTTGGATCAATCTGGTTCCATTTTGCGATATCGCGCCAGCTCACACCATTTTTGGTCGCAATAATAGCTAAAGTATCTCCGGGCTGAACGGTATATGTTGAACGTTTTCCTGAAGGCTGCACTACGACAATATCAGTATCGGTTTTTATATAAGGCTTATCCTTATTATTTTGTGCTTCATAGCTATCAGCATTTACAGTTTCAGCTACAGCTTTAGGATATGCAAAGCCCTTCGTCACTTCTTTGCCTTCACTATCAGCAACCGACTGACTGGTTTGAATCGCAGTTAACCTGATTTTGCCATCATAAGGATCAACAATTTCAGTACCTTTCGGCGCAATTGCTTTTAACTCAGCAACTACTTGATCTTTTTCAGCTTGCGTCGGCTGTGGCTCTAAAGCCTGATTAACTGTTTCCTTAACCCCTTCCTGTTTGACCAATGTCACAATTTGTTCACGCTCAGCCTTGGAAATAGGTGGTTCTGCATTGACAGCTTTGACATTGCTTGCTGGTGTAACAGCCACAGGAATACGTGGCGCACTTGGAATGTCGGCACTTGCAGCAAACGCGGCTAACTCATCTGCATCACGTGGTGTAGTTTTTAATGGGCGGGTGATCGCCGAAATAACATTACTGCCCGTTGAGGGACGACTCACACTATTAGCAGTCATGACAGGAGGTGTAGTACGACTTGGGCTGATCGCTTGGGTTGCACCACGAGTTGAGGTATTAACCGTTACATTAGCATTTGGTGTAGGGGCAGTATTATTACTCGCCCAGAACCCAGATGAGGATGTTTTTAATGCTTTAAGCTTGGCATCAACCGATGGATTGACATCTGCTGGAATTAGGATACGCATTGGGCTTTCTGGGTCAATACGTTCCCCACGATAGCCTGGATTGAGTGCATATAATTCCGCACGACTTAAACCTGTTAAAGAAGCAATTTGATTCAAATCGACCGGTGCGCTCAAAGTGATTTCACGAAAGTGTGGACGATTCGCGATAGGAGGCAAATTTACATTATAGGCTTTTGGATTTTTAATAATTTGAGCAACTGCCAGAAAACGCGGCACATAGTTCATGGTTTCCTGCGGCAATTTAAGCGACCAATAATCCGTTGGCAAACCCGCAGCCTGATTTCGATTGATCGCCTGCTGAATACGACCAGGGCCAGCATTGTAAGCCGCTAAAGCCAATTCCCACGAGCCAAACTGATTATACAAACTCCCTAAAAACTCATAGGCTGCACGAGTTGATTCCACGACATCACGGCGTCCATCATACTGGCTGGTTTGTTTTAAACCATAAATACGCCCTGTACTTGGAATAAACTGCCACAATCCTGCTGCTGCTGCACTACTGGTTGCTGCTGGATCGTATGAACTTTCAATCACGGGCAGTAATGCCAGTTCAGTTGGAATACCGCGACGTTCTGCTTCTTTCACGGTGTGATATAAATAACGACTGGCACGTGCACTTAAACGATCCAAATACGGCTGACGTGAAATAAACCAGCTACGCTGTGCCTCAATACGTGGATCCCAGTGATTTAAATCCATTTTAAAACCGACGGTCATACGCTTCCAGACATCACCGTGTTTTAAAATCAATAAGCGATCCCCTTCAACCGCACGCATATCTGTTGCAGAAAGTAAATCTTCAAGTGAATCCAGACTGCTGGCATCCAAATACCCTGATCCAACCTGTTTTGTCGTATTTGTTTTTGCAGTCTGTGGAGTTGAGGAACAGCCAGTGGTTAGACCCAATGCTGCCAAAGCAGAAGCCAATATCGTAATTTTAAAAAGTGATGCTGCGGGAAATTGCCACACCATATTGGTCGGTTTATACATAAAATGTTCCAAACAACTCGCGTAAAGTTTAATTCTTTGATATGCCATTGTAGTGAAGCATGTCGCTTAGACAAGGCAATAATTTAACGTGATTTGCGTGGAAATGTTACAAGAAATTAAAAAAAACAGTCAATCCAAAGTTCGTAAACCATGATTTGCATATACAATACGGGAAGTTAAGTTCATTTTTTTCAATTTTTAGGTTTTATATGATGTCACAAACAATCACACTCTATGTTGATGGTGCCTGTAAAGGTAATCCTGGCCTAGGTGGTTGGGGAGCCTATATTATTACTCAAGAAAGTGAACATAAACTTTATGGTGGTGAAGCTGAAACAACCAACAACCGCATGGAACTGACGGCTGCTATTGAAGGTGTTTCCTTTTGCCCAATTGATGCGAAACTTATCATTTGGACAGATTCAAATTATGTCAAACAAGGCATCACTGAGTGGATTCATGGCTGGAAAAAGAAAAATTGGAAAGATGTAAAAAATCCTGATCTTTGGCAGCGACTCGATAAAGTTTGCACAGAACGTGACATCGAATGGAACTGGATTAAAGGTCATGCAGGTCATGCTGGCAATGAAATGGCCGATCAACTGGCCAATTTAGGAGTGCTGCAACCTGAAAAGCAACATGTTGTTGTTCCTCAATCTGAATGGATTGGACATCAACTTTCGTCGATACAAGCAAAAAAAAAATCTGAAAATGACTGGCTACTCGATGACCCCTTTGGATTAGACATACCCGATGATCAATTTGACAGTGAAAGCCTGCCAGAAGATGAAAATGCCAATGAATTGAACAATATCGTTGAAATTAAAGAAACTATATCGATGAGTGAAACCCAAGAACACGTCAAAAATCATCCGCATATTGTGACTACAGCAGCAACCTTACACATCCAAGGTCCGCGCCAACTTATTCTAGATACGGAAACCACAGGTTTTTATTTTCAGGATGGCGATCGCATTATTGAGGTCGGTGCGATTGAAATGATCAATCGTAAATTAACCGGTAGCTCTATTCATATTTATATTAATCCGGAAAAGCCTGTAGGCGAGTCTGAAAATATTCACGGCATTAGCGATGATTTCCTAAAAGACAAACCAAAATATGCAGAAATTGCTGACGTACTATTTGATTATCTCAAAGGTGCAGAAATTATCGCACACAATGCAACGTTCGATATGAACTTCCTTGATACCGAGTTCAAGCGTGTTGGTTTGCCTACGCTCTCAGAAGTATGTGACGTTACCGATACCCTCGCTCTTGCCAAAAGTAAGCATCCCGGGCAAAAAAACTCATTAGATGCATTGGTGAGACGTTACGATATTCCTGCACGGGATCGTACCTTCCACGGCGCGTTACTGGATGCTGAAATTCTATCGGATGTTTATCTGGCCATGACGGGTGGACAGGTGTCTTTTGATATGGATGCCCTCTCACAACATGAAAATCATGGACAAAAAAGTGGCAGACAACGTGTTCAAATTGATCTTCCTGTCATTTTACCTGAACCAGAAGAACTGGAACGACATGAGACGTGGGTCAAACAATTTGAAGAAAAACAGGGTAAGGCATGCTTTTTTGCCAAATAAAATTCGCGTAAAGCTCTGCTTTTAGTATTCCAAGCCCTAAAAGTTCAGTTATATTAGTTTATAAATAATGTGCTGATGATCAGAGTCTATTAACCGAATCATCCATAACTTGGAAATAAATAACATACAGCATTATTTGTGGGGATAAATGCGTATGTTTAATGATCAGGGATTCAATTCACTCTATCAGGCAATTTGACACCAATAACATAGGAAAGGTGCAGCTTAAATGTCTTATCAAAGCTCTATTCACTTCGACCCAACTGCATTATTAATAATAAAAAATGAAATTGATAATTCAATAAAACTTGTTGAAAACGCAGTAAGTACATTAGCGGAAGAACAAGCCTTGCCTTTTGGCATAGATGATGCGCTGAATCAATTTGAACAATGTGCCCGTATTTTAGCAATGATTGATATGCCTCGTCTGGCGCAGATCACCGATTATTCAGCATCGTTGATGCGTAAAATTATGTCTGAACCGCAAAATATTCAGACACAAGATGTGGTTGCTTTAAGTGAAGGCACCACCATGTTAAAACGCTACATTGAATTTATTTGCCTGCGTGAAGTAAAGGTTTCACAATTCTTAATTGATACATTGAATCGTCTTGAACTTGCTTTGGGGAAACCGCAAACACGCGAAGGCGAACAAATTTTACCTTTATTGGACTGTTTTCAGCCTAACTTCAATTTGTTAGCCACACCAGAATTAGAAAAATCAGCTTATATTCATCAACTTTATAAATTATGTTTGCATAAACTTCTTCAGCATACTGCAAAACCACTGGATTTTCAGGCGATAAAACTGATCGGAGCCTATGTAGCATCACTGGCTCAAAATACGCCTAGTCAACAATATTGGCAGTTAGTCAATATTGCCTTAGGCCATATTGAACACCTGATTTTAAATAATGCACGTTTACGCATATTTATTCAGTTAGAAACCAGCATGGGACAATTTCTGCAACAACCAGAAACCTTTACAGCATCTAGTGCAGATTTGGCAGATATACTCAGCCTTTGTATTAGTCAGGAAGATGAGATTTCTGAACATATTCGCCAACAACTAAATATTGGTGATGAACAACTTTCAGATACTCAACTTGAAGTTCTAAGTCGCCATTTGTATGGTCCAGATTACAATACCATTCATACTGCGAGTGAGCTGATTACGGATGCTATGACACAAATCCGTAACGACATTGAATATAACTATCAAAATATGTCGACAGAAAAAATTCAAGAGTTACAGGCAAGCTTAAAAAATCTGGCCAACGTATTTAAGGTGCTCAATTTAAGCGAAGCGCATCAAGAGCTTTATCATCAAGCAGAAGCACTCAACCAGCCGAGCATTCTCAACGATGAAAATTATGCTCAACAATTGATGAAAAGCATATTGGCAGCGATGAACTCCATTGGAATTCTGGAGCGTAATTATCTTTCCAGTCGTTTGCAACTGCGCGTCAACAATATGAATATTTCGCTGGATCGTTTAGATGAGGCGCACCAAGCTTTACTTGGTGAAAGCAAGTCATTGATTGGGATGGTGATCGAAATGCTTCTGCAATGTGAACAGCAACCTGAAACACAAGCGCTCGAAGCACTATCGGTCTACTTAAAAGAGCTCTCTGGAGCTGCTTTATTTTTGGGAAGTAAAGAGCAACAACAGGCGTTATTACACACTGCCCAATTTGTACAGACATCTCAGCAACAACAACAAGTTCTAAATATTGAACAGATTCGCCAGATTTTAAATGTTTTAGCCAGTCTCGATATGCTCATTGACAATTTAAAAAATAAACAACCTGTTTTACAATCTATGTTTGATGTAGCATTGGAAAATAGTCGGAAATTACAAACAGCGGCGGCCTAATGTCACAACTTTCACTTGCCTATATTTTTCATAATCAACAATTACTTGTCGATGAAAATTACCAACTTCCAAAGGTTGAAACACTTGCAAGTGATTTAAAGTTTAAAGCGGGTGATCATGTCATTGCCCGTGATTTACTCGATGATGAAACTATTCCAGAAAGCTTGCAGCTTGTTCCAATTCGACAGCTCATTACCTTATGGTCTGTTGATGAATTTCAGAAAGCAAGTCGGGCGGTGCAACTTCTAGAGTGGCGACGTAACCATAAGTTTTGTAGTCATTGTGGACATGAAACGCATATTCATCCTGTCGAATATGCCATGATATGCCCCGCTTGTCGTTATCACCAATATCCTCGTGTTCAGCCTTGTGTGATTACTATTATTACCAAGGATCAGAATGAAGTTTTACTAGCAAAAAATGCAAATAACAAAAGCAATATATACGGGCTTATTGCTGGCTTTGTCGAAGTTGGGGAAACACTGGAAGAAGCGGTACAACGTGAAACACTTGAAGAAGTGGGTTTAAAACTAAAAAATATTCGCTACATGTCGAGTCAGCCATGGCCTTTTCCAAGCAACTTAATGATCGCATTTCAGGCTGAATATGACTCTGGAGAAATACAACTCCAAGAAGAAGAAATTAGTGATGCGAAATTTTTTAAATTTGATCAACTTCCTGAAATTCCATTTAAAGGAAGTATTGCACATGCTATGATTATGCAGGTTTTGCATACGCATAGTGCTTGATTAAAATCCCAAAAAAGTGGTGCAAACAAGATAAATCTGAAGCCTGTATCTTTAGGCTTCCAGACTCTCGTTTAAAAAACTCAGAATGGTTCGTTTAGTTTTGAAATAACGACTAAACAAGCTAGATAATGTGCCAATAATTGAGATATGTCCCGTTTTTGGGATAATTGCAATATGGCTATGATTGCCATGCTGCCTCAGGATATGGTCTAAGTCGATACTGTTTTTTGCTTTGACAATTTGATCATTTTCCGCCAACAATAAATAATGCCGAATTGGATTTGAATCAACAAAATAATATGGCATCACCTGCTGATACTGAATCTCCTGATTAAATGCATCCTGCGCAAGAGGATCACCCTTATAGTCAAAATGATAAGGGCCTGCAATACCAATAATCGCTTTAATACGATCCCGACAATGAACCAAATTGGGATGGGGATGATACACCACTGACATAACATTAAATGCTCCAGCAGAATGCCCCATCAAAATCACATGTTGTGTGGAAATTTTTAATTTAGCTTGGTGTTGGTCCAAAAAATTTAAGGCCAACGCCAAATCATCAATATAACTCGGAAAAATATATTCTGGCGCAAG
The DNA here is from genome assembly GCF_016624945.1 of Acinetobacter sp. S54. Classification (GTDB taxonomy): domain Bacteria; phylum Pseudomonadota; class Gammaproteobacteria; order Pseudomonadales; family Moraxellaceae; genus Acinetobacter. The sequence continues at coordinate 20,011 of NZ_JACVUI010000022.1, forward strand.
ATGATAATTGATAACCGCGACATCATAGCCTTCACGTGCAAATGTTTCCCCTATAAAGGCATAATCCTTTTTATCACCATGCTGCCATGCGCCACCATGAATAAATACAATCAGAGGCTGGCCTGCCACAGCTTTTTTAGTTCGATACACATCTAAACGCTGACGTGCTTTTAGTCCATAGGCGACATTTTTCTGAACGCTGTAGCTTGACTTAGGCGTAACAAAATTAAGTGCATAACTGCCCAGATCGTACAAGCGAAACTCATGATACTGATGTTTTATTTGCTCAAAGCGCTGTTGTAACTGTTTGAGTATCTCAGTTGGACTATTGAGCATTAACTGGCTCACCCTGATCAGGGTCAATGGCAACGGGAGTCTGTACGTCAGGTTGTGCTGTTGCATTCCCTACAAGAGGACTAGCTACAATTGAACTGGCGGTCGTCCCTGCACTTGGCTGGTCAATATTATCGATGAGCGTCACGATTTTTGTAACATTGCCGACCTTTTGCAGTACCTCATTCAGATCATTGATTTCTGCAGTATTTAGTCGGCCCATCACATAGAGTACGCCGTCTTCAGTATGAACTAGTACTTTTGTATCAGAAACAACAGGTGCACGTACCAATAATCCACGCGTGTTGGCTGTTACAGCGGAGTCCTGCATAATCGTTGAATAACTGACTTGTGGACCTATAGTGATATAGTTATGTACCGTTTTCACATCACTCATCGATTTAACATTATCTTCAGCCAATTGGCGTAGATGCTGATCAGGAACTTGTCCAGTAAGCAAAACATTACTGTGAAAACTTTCAATGTTGACACGAGACTGTTTAAAACGTGGATCAAGTTTGTATAAATTAATACTTGCTGTACGTTTGATAGAAGAATCAATAAATACTTGACCCAGACTACGCGCACCACTTTCTGTTCCTACTGGAGATGAACCAGTTCCTCCAGAAATAAAGCTGGCACACCCAGATAAACTCGCGACACACAACGCCGTTATTGCAATACGTTTAAACACTCAACAAAGCTCCCTGAAAACTCTTTTGAAATCATGTTTGCATCTCCAGCTCAAGAGTAATGAACTCTGGTTACAAAGTAAATGCATTTTCAATCCATTGCTGATCATATCGAAGTTTAGAAAAATCCTGCTGTACTGTTTTTGCAATTTTCTGTGGAAAATCAAAACAAATTACATCAAAACGACAATAAAACTGTTCATAGACAGGATTGCATATCAAAAAGTATTCAGCCGTGCGAATAATTTTACGTTGCTGGCTGGGGCGAATCATTTCATTGGCCTGTCCATAAGATCCTATAGAGCGTGCTTTGACTTCAACAAAAATGAGTTCTTGTCCACGCTCAACAATGAGATCTACTTCTCCATAGCGAGAGTGGAAATTTTGCCGTACCAGCCGAAACTCGTGCTGCAATAAAATTTGTAGTGCTTGCTGTTCTGCCCATTGACCCAAGGCATGCTTATTGTTGATTGTCATCATTTCGTGAATAATTAAAGTTGTAAGATGGTATTTTTCTGTTTTTGATAGCAATGTGGAATTCGTGTCACACGTTGAGAATTGACATCGAGGTCACCCGTACGTCCTTCGAGCGTAAAATTTTGAATTTTTGGCGTTTTTAAATAAAGCTCCGCCAACATCCATGCATCGGCTCCAAACGCAATAAGACGCTGATAAGGCATACTTACGGGCTGCTGCAAATAGGCATGCGCAACATCATTCCATTTATGTTCATATAAAGCTGGAACATCGCAAAACTTTAAACCTTCTGGAATAGGCTGATTTTCTTCAATCGTGGTCGGTTGAGCATAAACATTATTTTTGGGTAAATTTGATAATTGATTTACCCATGCATCATCACCTAGCAACAACAGTCCTTGTCCTTTTTTCAATTTCTTCGGTGCATCATGAACCATTTGAACCGACTCTCCAAGCTGAGTCATGATCGACATCAGGTACAATTCGCTTTCCTGTTCTCTACCAGTTTGGCGCAATACAAAAAGTTGTGAAATTTTGTCTTTGAGCAAAATTTGTTTGAGTGCATATGCATCGTCCTGTTTAGCTAGACTAAACTGAATCACATTGGGTGATTGCATTTCAATTTCATTTAATGCCAATACCCGAACTTTTGGATTCAATGCCACCATTTGTTCGATTTCACTTTTTGCCAATGGTCCCACAATCAGTTGTGTCTTTTTATTTACATTTCTCGCCAGAATATTTTTGATGTTCTGTTTGTCAGAGTTAACAAATTTAAGCGGTACTTTGTCCTCAGATAAGGCATAAGCGCTCATAAAACCAGACTTAATGCTACTGGCAGCTCGCGCCATAGGCCCCGATTCGGGTAGAATGACCAACACTTCAGCTTGCGCTTGCGATATAAAAGCTGCAAAACACACCAGCAGCAATCTTTTTTTATTATTCAACATGGAGTAAACCTTATGAGTGCTCAGTTATTTGTAGTAGCAACCCCAATTGGGCACTTGGATGACATGACCTTTAGGGCTATTGAAATTCTTAAATCAGTTTCTATAGTTGCGGCAGAAGATACACGACAATCTGCGCTATTATTTAAGCATTATAATATATCAACGCCGCTGACTGCATGTCATGATCACAACGAAAGTAACAAAATTGAACAACTAGTTGAAATATTAAAATCGGGGAAGAATATTGCGCTAATCAGTGATGCAGGTACACCATTAATTAGTGATCCTGGTTTTAAACTGGTACGTGCAGCACAGCAACACAATATTCGAGTGACGCCTGTGCCAGGTGCATGTGCCGCAATTGCAGCATTAAGTGCAGTCGGGCTTCCAAGTGATCGTTTTAGTTTTGAGGGCTTTTTATCATCAAAATCTTCTCAGCGTATTAATCAGCTCGAAAAACTCAAGGATGAAACCCAAACCCTGATTTTTTATGAAGCACCGCATCGTATTTTGGATTGCGTTAAAGATATGGCTACGATTTTTGGTGAAGATCGTCCAGTTGGTTTCGCCCGTGAAATTACTAAGACTTTTGAAACCATTAAAAAAATGACCTTAAAAGAGTTAGTGGTATTCATTGAACAGGATCATCATCAGCAAAAAGGTGAAATTGTATTGGTGGTCGGTGGCAATCCCGAAGAGAAAGATCTCGCTCAAGAAAAATTGGATCAGTTACTAAATCGTTTATTACAGGATCTATCAGTCAAAGCTGCTTCTCAACTGGCAGCCGATTTAACAGGAATAAAAAAGAAGATTGCCTATCAACGTGCGCTAGAACTTACCCAGAGCGATGTTTAAAAGAAAAAAAGCATCACCGAGGTGATGCTTTTGATTAATGCCTTGCCTCTTCGTCGGCAGGAACTTCAGTAATTTTTCCACCTTTGGCTAAAAAGGCTGCAATTTCATCTTCAAGTGCCTGACGTTGCTTTTGCTTTGCTGTCACAGTGAGTGTTTCAGCTTCAGCGAGATCGGCGTCACTTAAATTACCGCTTTCTTCGCTATCACTTGCACCACGTTCAGCAGCTTTCGCTTCATCTTCATCGACAGCTGAATCTTCAGCTTCATCATAATCATTCGTATCTGTCATTTTCTGCTCCCCATCATGATCAGTAAATGTTTTATGAAACTCATCATAAATTACGAAGAAATGTAGCAATCTCTTGAGCATTCGCAAAGAGGCTTTTGCTCCAAATTCGTATTTTTTTTAACCATATTGGTAATAATATATAAATGATTGTTTAAAAAATATCTACTCTCTCATTAAATTGCATATCGCGTGTTCTTCAAACTATGTAAACCGCTCGCTTGCTGCATAAAAGCATCTTTAAATAAAGTGGAACGATTGACCTGACGCAAGCCAAAATTTCGTGCAAAAATGAGCGGTGTAATTTCAGTAGTTTCTAGCCAACCTATCGCAGACATACTATGCATCATGGCTGCATTTTGCCCTTTACGTTGATGTTCGTAGCGGCGCAAGGTTTGTTCATGTGCCCATACACCTCGTTGCAAATCATGTAGCAATGCATCGCATAGCACGGCTGCATCCAGACAGCCAATGTTCACACCTTGTCCCGCCAAAGGATGAATAACATGTGCTGCATCACCAATCAGGGCCAAACCCGCTTTTACATAATGTTGTGCAGAACGGGCTTTTAATGGAAAGCGCGCGCGAGATCGAACATCTATAACTTCGCCCAACATATGCTGACTTTCACGCGTTAAAAGTTGTATAAATTCAGCATCGGAGAAAGCCGAATATTCTTCTGCATAATCTTCAGGTAAAGTCCAAACAATCGATTGCCAATAGCCATTTTCTTGCTCATCCAAACTAGCCATGGGCAAAAAAGCCAAAGGTCCTGTTGGCAAAAAGATTTGTCGTGCAACATATTGGTGTGGCTGTGTAGTTTTAATGGCACAACTGATTGCTGCTTGATGATAGTCCAATACATCCAAACCAATATAAGCCTGATCACGAACAAACGAATTTGCGCCATCAGCACCAATTAACAATCTGGTTTTTAGAATCTGACCATCTGCAAGTTCAACGCACCAACATTCTACTTGCTGTTCAACACGCACTACTTTTACCTGAGTACGATAGTCTTGAATCTGCTGCAACATTTTCTGTTGAATCACAAGATTGAGCAAACTTGGCTCAACCATTGAACCTAAAGCTTGATCAGCGGTTGGAATAAACTGAGATACTTGACCAAATTCAATCTCACCATAGCCATTTTTATTCCAGACATGCATACCTGTGTAAGGCATTTGTCGTGGTAAATCATTCCACACATTCACTGCTTTTAATAAATGAATGGTTGCCTGACTGAGTGCCAAGACACGAGGGTTCAACATACTATTAACGTGTTCTGGATCAAGAATGGGAGCAGCATCCAGTACAGTCGCTTGTACGCCACCCTGAGCCAATAATAGAGCAGTCAGACCACCAACCAAACCACCGCCTACGATTACGACATCAAGAACATCACTCATGCTTTTAATCCCATAGCATAATTGGCGACTAAAGGTTTAATTCCCGGAATCACATCAAATGCGACTAGACCTGTATTGCGTAGCAATTTCAAGACAGGATTTTGATTACTAAAACCACGGACTACAGAATCACAGAATTTAATCACCCGCTGTTGGTCTTTTAAACGCGCTTGTTCATAGGCGAGTAAATTTTCTGGATGACCTATATCCTCTGATTGAGTTAAATGCTGAGTAATAAAACGAACTAAAACATCAGCGTCACGCAGGCATAAATTAAACCCTTGTCCTGCAACAGGATGAATCGTATGTGCAGCATTGCCCATTAACACAACACGTCCTACGGCCTGCTTATGTGCCAAAACCTGTGATAATGGATAACTAAATCGTTTACCAGTTTTCTCAAATTTTCCAGCCCGATCGCCATAGGTTTGTTGCAAAGCATCCAGAAAATGTTGATCATTTTCTTCACCCAACCATTCACTTTCAGTACCTTTTTTAACAGGCCAAACCACAGAACGACGACTCTCTCCTGGCAAAGGCAATAAAGCCAATGGCCCAAGCGCACTAAAGCGCTCAAATCCTACGTGATTATGCGGTTTCGAGGTTTGTACAGCAGTGACAATAGCAACCTGATCATAGTCATGAACATCCACTCCAACACCAATGGCCTGACGACAAAAAGAATCACGACCATCAGCCGCAATCAATAATTTTGAAGTCAAGATGAGTGTCTCTTGATCGCGTTTAGCATGAATCGTAACTTGCGCTGTATTTTGTTCAAGAGCAATGACTTCTACCCCATCAATCAATTCAATGAGGGGCTGCTGGCGAACTTGTGTCAACAGCACTCGACCAAGCCATGCATTCTCAATCACTTGACCAAAACTTTCGACTTTTTCTTGTTCTGCAATTAAACGCGCCTTACCAAAACTGCCTTGCTCAGTAATATGCACTTGTAAAATTGGGGTAGCATGTTGTTGTAAAGCCTCCCACAAACCAAGTTGTTGATAAATCATCACACTACGGCGCGATAATGCCGTATTTCTGGCATCAAAACTGGAATGATACGGTGCAAGCTGATCATCGTCATAATTTGGATAACAAATGGCTTCAAGCAATTGAACAGCGATATTTTGTTTGGCCAACATCAGCGCCAGACTTAGGCCAACCATTCCCCCACCGACAATAATGACTTTTTGCACGGTCACACTCCTCAAATCTGATTATCGTTATATTTTAGCTTGAGCCATAAGTTGCTCAATATCTTCAATCTCTTTAACTACTGCACCTGTCAAAACCAATGGCCCCTGAGCAGTAGCCACTACATCATCTTCGATGCGGATACCAATACCCCGCCATTTTGCTTCCACAGTTTCATCGTCAGGCGCGATATACAATCCCGGTTCAACTGTCACCACCATACCTTCTTCATATGGTCGCCATTCACCTTCTTTTTTGTAATTGCCAACGTCATGCACATCCATACCTAACCAATGCCCTGTTCCATGCATATAAAATTGGCGGAAAGCTTCGCTTGCAATCAGCTCATCCAATTCTCCGTTCAGCAAACCTAGATCAAGCAAACCCTCAGTGAGAATACGCACTGCTACTTCATGTGGTTCACGGTATGAATTCCCTACACGTACCGCATCTATCGCTGCATATTGCGCCTTAAGCACGATTTCATAAAGGGCTTTTTGTTCATGGCTAAATTTACCATTAACAGGAAAAGTTCGTGTAATATCAGATGCATAACATTGATATTCACAAGCGGCATCGATAAGTACCAAATCACCATCTTTAAGCGCTTTGTCATTTTCTACATAATGCAATATGCAGCCATTTGCTCCGCCGCCCACAATACTATTGTACGATGGCACACAACCATGCTGACCAAATATATAATTTAATTCAGCTTCTAACGCATATTCCATCATTTCAGGATGAACTTTTTGCATAGCACGAGTATGGGCAGCAGCACTAATATCCGATGCAATTTGCATAAGTTCAATTTCCTGTTTGGACTTAATCAAACGCATTTCGTCGACAATACGATCCAATTGCAAAATTTGCGATGGCGCTCCATTACCACGACGCTGCTGAGCATCGGCCTGTTTAATCCATTGACTGACACGCGCATCAAACTCAGCACGATGCCCAATACGATAATAAAGTCGCTCTTTATTTAATAGTTTTTCCGCAATTTCTTCATCTAACAAATCAATAGCATATGCCTCATCAGCATCAAAATCTTCAATCGCGCCATCGATGCCTGCCCGATAACCATTCCATATTTCCATGTCACGGTTACGTTCACGGCAAAACAGACTATAGGTGTAATCATCAACCGTATCAAAGGTTTCAATGACCGCTATCGCTTCAGGTTCAGCAAACCCTGTCAGATAAAAAAAGCTACTATCCGCACGAAATTTATAATCCGCATCTCGGTTACGATAGGCTACAGGACTGGTTTCAATAATGGCAATACTGTTTGGCCCCATATGCACTGCGAGGCGGTCTCGACGAAGTTCAAAATCTGCTTGAGTCAATTTCATTAGGCTATAAATCTTTAATTATCAAGTGGTAAGGTAAAATAAAAACGATAACATCGCCCAATTAGCTTGGACGATGCGGAGTAAACATTTCAACTACGCTTTGGTTATCTTTTCGTGCAGGATCATTTTGACTTTTGGCATGAAAGTTTTTTAAAAGCGAACTTTCTTGAACTGGAATTTTTTTACGCCCAATCGAAAGGCTCACAGGAATCAAGCGAACAAATTCGTACAATTCTTCGTAGCTGTTTTCACCTTCTTCATCATCATCTGAATCTTCAAATTCAACAGCTGCCACATCCTGTAAATGTTCAATCAACTCAATTTCATCACTACGAATATGACCTGATGCCAATCCAAAGCCAAGTACCACGCCTGCACTCCAGTCTGCCAATGCTTGAACACGTTCTTGCAAAGAATGTTCATCATCTGGAAGCATAGGTAAATAATCTAGCTCATCTTCCGATAAAGCGTGTGATACATCTTCTGCCTCATCTGCGAGCAGTGCAAGTGCTTCATCACTTAAATGAGGTACATTCAGTGTGGTTAAAATTTGCAACCATTCATCGCGGCTTGGCGCTTCGGTGACACAAACGATGCCCGTAAGTAAACCATGCAGCTCACTTGGGCTTGAAATCTCTTCAATTCCGTTAAAATTTGTGAACCATTCATTCCAACCTGAAATATCGTCTTGCATTCGCTTATCCAATCTCTATACTGCATATATATTACCTTTGATTGCAATTCTGTGCGACTACGTTATGTTAGAACAATTACAGCGTCTACAGACGCATATGGGCGTTTTAAAAACGCGTTTACATCACCTTGAAAGTGAAAATGAGTCACTGACTCAAAAAAAACAACAGGATGACGAGCAGCATCATGCTCAAATTGTGCAAAAAAATGGGATTATCACCTCCAAACAGGAAGAAGTTGATAATCTGACTGAACAACTTTCGCAACTACAAAATCAATTTCAACAATTGAACACAGATGCAACCGCTCTGGCTGATCGTTATAGCCGTCTGGAAAAAAGTTGTACCGACCTTAAAAATCGTTTTCAGGAAATTTTGGCTGAACGCAATGATTTGCGCGTGACTAAAGAAAAATTGCAGTTACAGCAACGTCACTCTCAGCAAGAATTACATGACATTCAGCAGGATCGTGATCGCTTACTTCAAAAAAATGAATTGGCTAAATCCAAAGTAGAAGCCATCATTCAACGTTTAGCGATTTTAGGCACAGAGCAGGATCAAAATGCACAGGAAATTCAGCAACTGGCTGATCCCAGTGTAGAAAATCAAGAGGAGATTCAATCATGAGTGAACAAGTAATGGTTGAATTACGATTGATTGAACAAACTTTCCGTTTAGCGACCACTTCTGATAAAAAAGAAGAACTGGAACGCGCAGGTCAAATGCTCAATGATAAATTTAATGAAATGCGCCGCAGTGCGCCACGAGTTGAGCATAACAAACTGGTCATTATGGTGGCCCTGCAACTGATGCAGGATGTACTCAGTATGAACAGATCACTTCAGGAATATGCACATTGTGAGCGTTTACTTGAAACAATCTTAAACGATGTCCAACAAATCGTATAAACAATGCAGTGGTATCGAGTAAAGCTTCACCATTTGAAAACTAAGTTTACATAACGACAGACTCAATGGATTGTCATTGAGCAAAGATCGGTTATACTAAAGCTGTCTCTGGGATGTTCGCCAGCGCGTCTGATTCCCCTGAGCCGATACTATCTTTTTAGGATAGCGCTCTGCGTATTTAGAGCGTATGCCTGCCCTGTGCAGGAAACCCAGCAAGTACGCGTCGCTTCCACCTTGAACTTAAGGGTTCAAGGGTAAAGACATTGCAGCGGCATCTTCGGAGGCATTTTTATTTTTCAATAAAATAGAATAATCGCCCATTATAGTTTTACTTCACATTATTGTTTTTAATTTGACGATTTAAATTCCATTAAATTATCTAAATAGATTGATTCTCAACTACATCCTTAAATGTTTTATATCGTGCGTTATTACTTGCTTAAAACTTTGATTACAACATCCACTTTATTCAGTTATTAGTTACGTTTTTATCTTTTAGTTTTTAATAAATATAAGTTTTATGAAGCAAAGAAAGCATTCTAAATTAAATTTATAATCATGACTTAAAGAAATAAAACGACTTAGAATATTCAAATAAATTAGGCAATGGTTCTTAATTATAATTAGGTCTCTTGCCTTTCTCCACGCGTCCCTACAAATGAATCAGGCCAGTGATTCACCCACTAGCCTGAATTTTATT
>NZ_JACVUI010000023.1 GCF_016624945.1 Acinetobacter sp. S54
AAATCTTAACCCTTAATAGCCAAGATCTTCATCGTGTTTCGCGTCGGGATGAGTGCATTATAGGTCAATTTTTTATACAAGCAAGTGCTTTTAACTTATTGTTTTATTGGATGTTCTATTTTTGTGCACCCTTTTCGCTCACATTACAGTCAAAACCTTTGTAACCATTTCATTATAAAGCAGAAATATTATATTCACACTTCTGCTTTATTGTTTATTATTTCGCACTTTTTTGTGGCTTGATTTGCACACTTAGTATTTTTATGGGTTGTTTAGGTACATTTTGATAAGAACCTATAGTAGCCGTAGGGACTTTGACGATTTTATCGACCACATCCATGCCTTTTGTGACTTTACCGAATACCGCATATCCTGCATCTACTGGCGAAGCATTAAGAAAGTTGTTGTCGGCAACATTAATAAAAAATTGACTGGTTGCAGAGTTTGGATTACTGGTACGTGCCATTGCTAAAGTACCGCGTGTATTTTTGAGACCATTATTTGCTTCATTTTTAATGGCTGGTCGCGTTGTCTTTTCTTTTAGGTTTGCATCCATACCACCACCCTGAATCATAAAGCCAGGAATAACACGGTGGAAAACTGTGCCTGTATAAAAGTTACTTTTTACGTAGTTTTCAAAATTTTTACTTGAAATGGGTGCCTGATCATTAAAAAGCTCGATTTCTATATTGCCCATAGAAGTTTTCATTTCAACCAAAGTATTGGCAAATAGATTTACGCTCATTAAACATCCTGTGGTCAACAAAGCTATTTTCTTCAACATGTTTTTTCCTTATCAGATTTGCTGTCGTTTTGAGTATTAGCATAATAGATCTATTGCCTATTTTTAAAAGATTTAAAGGTATTGTTATTTGTATCATAAAAAAGGTGTTTCACGTGAAACACCTTTTTTATTTATCTGGTAGGGTTTAAGCGTGTTTATCCCAGAATTTTCTAAATGCTTTGCTCATTTGTATTAGATTCGCTTTAGCTTTACGTGAAACGGGAGTGAGATTTATAAAACCGTGGGTTTGATCCAAATATTCATCATATTGAACCTTAACGCCATTTTGACGCAGCTTATGACTATATATTTCACCTTCATCATGAAGAACGTCATGCCCAGCAGTCACAATATAAGCTGGTGCTAATTTTTTCAGATTGCCATAAGTAGGAGAAATAATAGGATCTGTCAATTCTACATGGTGTTGGGTCGCATAATAATCTGTCACGTAATCTACATCACGACCGGTCAGCACTAGTCCATCTTTATATGCATAAAAAGAAGGATGACGACTTTTGAAGTCCACCGCTGGATAAATGAGAAACTGTGCCTGTGGTGCATAAGATTTCCCAATTGTGCGTTGGGCAACAACGGTACTGATATTGCCTCCTGCACTATCGCCCGCAACGGCTATACGATTTTTAAGAATTTTAAAATAGCGTCGGTTTTGATAGACCCATGCCAATGCATCTTCACAAGACTGAATTAAATGCTTAGGAGAAAACTCTGGAGCCAGTGGATATTCAATACTTAATACTTGTACATTGGCCGATTTTGCGATGAGACGACAAGCTTCATCATGAGTATCAACATTTCCCACGACAAAGCCCCCCCCATGATAAAACACAATCATCGGTAGTTTTTTGTTGGGATGAGGATGGTAATGTCTGGCAAAAATAGTACCGCTTTGTAAAGGTAACCGAATATCTTCTACAAAATCTACAGGGGTGGGTTTACGGCGGATAGACTGCATTTGCAGTTCGAACATTTGACGGGAACGATCGACATTCTCGTCGATGAAACCTGAATAGCCCTGTTTAGTCTGTACCGCCATCAAACATTTGGTAAAGCTGTCGAGTTGCGGATATTGATAGGGATAACCTAATAATTTAACCAGTGATTCCTGCACAAAAGCAGGGAGTTTGTCTAATGCACGTGCTGCTGGCCCCTGCCCTTTTTCCAGTAATGCCTGAAGCTTTTGCTGCGATACGTTCACTGAATCTCTCCCTTAGAATTCCTGTTTATTCATTTTTTCTACATATTTGAGCATGTCTTGACTATATGCGCATACAAGACACCTAATCAAGTTACATTTCCTTAATTTTTCCTACGCTAATCCCAACCAAAATAAAAGTCATTGACTCAAACGTTATATGGCACTGGATAGTTTTGCCATTGGTTGAAGCAAAATAAGGAGCAGTAAAATGAAAGTAATTTTTATCTCAATTGTAACCGCATTTCTGGCAGTTGGTTGTATTGTTTTGCCTGAAGATCATGATCATCGACATGGTTCGGGATATGATCATGATAGAAGCCATGATTATAGGAACAATCGCGATGATGGTCGTTGGAGGTATGGTGACCGTGATTAAGTTTGCCAACAGTGTATAAACAAAAGCCTAAATCTCAATAGATTTAGGCTTTTGTTTGGAACGTACTCTGGCATCCTGCCACGTTGCTTGTACGACCAGTTTGGAACATCCTGTTCGCTATGGAAATACTATAATTGACTGCTTAGAGCTGACTCAAGAGCAATCAACATCTGTGTTTGTGAGTCATATCTTCGATGATTGTCGGTTTTGAACGCTTCATCTCAGTAGCAGCTGAGGTGAAATTCAGTGTTATGGTGGCATCCGATAATCACTTTTATGCATTCATCCTCTATCAGACAAAAGATATTATTGAACTGGAGCTGACCCAGGTGCAATTTGAGGCGCTTCAGGAGATGCCTGTACAGGTTGAGTTTGTGTAGCAGCATCTGCTTGCACTGCAACACCGCCCTGAGCTTCTGTCGCTGCTTCTGGGCTTGCAGAAGTTTGAGTTGAACCAGAGGCGTGTAAACCTGCTTCAGAAGCGCAACCTACTGCTGTAAATGCAACACCAGCGAATACCAGAGACAATAGACCAAGTTTCTTCATGTTTCTTTCCTTTCATTATGACGAAAATTGCAAAGTCCAACTTTGCGCTGCCTATCATTCACAATTTTTTTAGAACAAGCTCACATCATTGGTTGGTGTTTATAGAGATAGACGTACATGTTCTGCAATTTTTTTTAACTTGACCTAATTTCTCAAAAATCATGTTCTATGAGCGCTATTCGTCCGCTAACTTGTTCTCAATCTTTTATTTTTTATTTTTTAATTCAGGTTATAAATCTTTAAATTAGAATTTTGAAGTTATATAAATCGTGTAAAACCACTATAAATAGTTACAGAGTGAATTTAACAAATTACATCTTAATCTTTATAAAAAGGCTCACTGTTTTGAATGAGCCCATTTTGCAGAGATGAAATTTCACAGAGTTTTGAAATTATGCCTCAAATTAAGGCCATTTCATTTCACCTTTAACGACCTTTGCACCCAAATCCAGAGTATCTGTTTCTTTGAGATCAGGATATTGTTGCTGCATCACTTGAGAAAGTTGCTGTGCCGTTTTAGTGATTTTGGCTGCCTTTTCATAATTTCGTAGATAATCCAGTGAAAAATTCACAGCAGCCAAACCTTGTGGCGCATTTTCTACCATGTGCGCAGGTACAACCGTTTGCGGCTGTAACGCCTTAATACTTTCAAGTGCACGAATTACTTCTGCTCGATCCTGAGTGCGTGGTGTATCCGCCATCCATAAGTGAATACCAGAAGAAACAGGAATTCCACCGACTACAGCTTTAATTGAAGGAATCCATAAATACGTTAATTCTTTTTGTCCTTTAATTTCGATCTTTTCATTTTCAAAGTTAAGCGTTTTTGCTGTGAAAGCTTGTGGCACAATAATCTGTTCAGGTGCATTAGCCCCCATTTGCGGTGACCAATATTTGACTTTTAAGGCCTGTGTATCCTGAATATGCTTAATGGTTTCTGGCGTAGCGATGATTTTGACGTTGGGGAAATAGTGCTTAAATACATCAAGACCAAAATAAAAATCTGGATCACCATAACTGACAAATATCGTATTTAAAGTTTTACCGCTATCCAGAATTTCAGCCGCGACACGAAGTGCCTCTGACTTGGAAAACTGTGCATTGACCAACATCACCTCTTTATCCCCTTCAATCAGTGTTGAAGTCACACCAAAATGTTGGGGTTGAGCTAAAAAGTTTTGGATAGTTAACGGTTGCGCCATCGCTATTTGAGAAAAAAAAGTAGTTGTTAGAGCAAATAAGATGGGCGTTTTAAAACGACTCATGATCAAATCCAGATAAATAAATACAACTTTAATTTGCAATTTGTGTCAGATAAACACGACAATGCAAGATAAACTATTGCAGATATTGCAACAATTAAGATCTGCCATCATGGATACCATAAAAGCAATACACGTATTTGTCACTATCGCAGAACAAGGCAGCCTGAGCCGTGCTGCGGAACAGCTCAACTATTCAAGAGCAATGGTGTCTCGTTATCTGGATCATTTAGAACAAACTTTTTCAGTTCGCTTATTTCAACGTAATACCCGTAAAATTTCTCTTACTTCTGCGGGTGAAAAAGCCTTACGTTATTGCGAAAATATTTTACAGCAACAAACCCTACTGCATGAGTTGGCTGCACATGAACAACAAACTGGTACGATTCGTCTCACCTGCGGTTTATTTTTATATCAAATGGGTTTAAATGAATGTTTACGTGCTTTTAAACTGCAGCACCCCCAAGTTCAATTTGAAATTATTCTTACTGAAAATACAGTTGATTTAATTGAGAGTCAGATCGATTTAGCATTGCGCATTACTCAAAAAGTAGCCGATGGACTGATTGCTCGACCTATTTATGACATTAAATCTATTTTTTGTGCGCATCCCCATTATTTGGCTAAGCATCCTCCGCTGTTGCATCCAAGTCAACTTTTACAATATGACTGTATTACCCATCACCATGCCAGTCAGTACTGGACACTGTTTAATGCTGCACAGCAACCCCAAAATTACCCTTTAAATAGCACCTTTAAAAGTAATGACGTAAATGCTTTGTATGATATGTGTATCAATGCGCAAGGGATCGCCATGTTACCTACACGTTTGGTGCAAAATGATCTAATTCGCGGAAAATTAATACACGTATTGGCTGATTTTTCTGCACCCGATTTAACGCTGTCCTTGGTTTATGTGTCCCGGCAACATTTACCTAGAATGATTCAGCAATTTATTGCATTTTTAATTGAACACCTCGATTTTTACTTAAATAAAGAAAATTAAAGAGATTTAAATATAACTGAATGCTTGAATTTTTAAAGGATGCCCATACCTCATCCGTTATTCATTAAGAATCAAAATTCATGGCAGTTCAGCATAATGCTGTTGCAAACACCGGTGCCAAAAGGACTGTACATGTTTAAAAACCCATTTAAACGGAGATCATCAATGGCTAATGAGCAAAACGAGCAAGCTCAAGACTTATCTTCAGAGCAAGCTACACAAAATAATGAGCAAATCCAGACTGAAGATAGCGAGCAAGTTACAGATGCTGGCGTTGAAGATTTAAAAGCGCAAATCGGCAAACTTGAAGAAAGTTTAAAATTAGAAAAAGCACGTACAGCTAATGCAGTTTACGAAGCACAAAAAAGTGTAGAACGTATTCAGCGTGAGTCTGATAAGCATAAAGAAACTGTGCTTGAGAAGTTTGCAAAAGAATTATTGGACTCTGTGGATAATTTAGAACGCGCCATTCAAGCCGCCGGTCATGAAGAAACGCCTGTACTTGAAGGTGTAAGACTGACCTTGAAATCACTACTTACTACACTTGAAAAATTTGGCGTAGTTGAAGCAGATACGAAAAATGGTTTTAACGCCGATTTACATCAAGCAGTCGGCATTGATCCAAATGCCAAAGCAAATGAAATCGGCACTGTTTTACAAAAAGGCTATACCTTAAATGGACGTTTGTTACGCCCTGCTATGGTGATGGTTGGTCAATAATCCACAAGAGCAAGCGTTTATTTGCTCAAAAGTACATAATTTTGAGAGTTTTTTGATTTTTTTTCATAAAAATCCTTGAAAAAAAACGATTAACTCTCATATCGAATAACAAGCAAAACATTGCAAAAAAATTTGAGGAATACACCAAATGGCAAAGATTATTGGTATTGACTTGGGTACAACCAACTCATGTGTTGCAGTACTTGAAGGCGATAAAGTTAAAGTTATTGAAAATGCGGAAGGTACACGTACCACTCCATCCATCATCGCTTATAAAGACGGTGAGATTTTGGTCGGTCAAAGTGCAAAACGTCAAGCCGTGACTAACCCTAAAAACACATTATTCGCGATCAAACGTTTAATTGGTCGTCGTTATGAAGACCAAGCCGTACAAAAAGATATCGGTCTTGTACCTTACAAAATCATCAAAGCAGACAATGGCGATGCTTGGGTTGAAGTCAACGACAAAAAACTTGCTCCACAACAGGTTTCTGCTGAAATCTTGAAAAAGATGAAGAAAACAGCCGAAGATTACTTGGGTGAAACTGTCACTGAAGCAGTGATTACTGTTCCTGCTTACTTTAACGATGCACAACGTCAAGCGACTAAAGATGCAGGTAAAATTGCAGGTCTTGATGTTAAACGTATCATTAACGAACCAACTGCTGCGGCACTTGCGTTCGGTATGGACAAAAAAGAAGGCGATCGTAAAATCGCGGTTTACGACTTAGGTGGTGGTACATTCGACGTATCAATCATTGAAATCGCTGACCTTGATGGCGACCAACAAATCGAAGTGTTGTCAACAAATGGTGATACTTTCCTTGGTGGTGAAGACTTTGATAACGCATTAATTGAATTCTTGGTTGAAGAATTCAAAAAAGAACAAAGTGTGAACTTGAAAAATGATCCACTTGCATTACAACGTTTGAAAGAAGCTGCTGAAAAAGCAAAAATCGAGCTTTCTTCATCGAATGCAACTGAAATCAACCTTCCATATATCACTGCTGATGCGACTGGTCCTAAACACTTAGTGATCAACGTAACACGTGCAAAACTTGAAGGTTTAGTGGCTGACTTGGTTGCTCGTACCATTGAGCCTTGCCGTATTGCGCTTAAAGATGCGGGTCTTTCAACTTCTGAGATCTCTGACGTGATCTTGGTCGGTGGTCAATCTCGTATGCCACTTGTACAACAAAAAGTACAAGAATTCTTTGGTAAAGAACCACGTAAAGATGTGAACCCTGACGAAGCTGTGGCTATTGGTGCAGCGATCCAAGGTGCAGTATTGTCTGGTGACAAAACTGACGTACTTTTATTAGACGTAACTCCATTAACACTTGGTATCGAAACAATGGGGGGTGTATTAACTCCGATCATTGAGAAAAACACCACGATTCCTGCGAAGAAATCACAAGTGTTCTCTACAGCAGCAGATAATCAGCCTGCGGTCGACATTTCGGTTTACCAAGGTGAACGTAAAATGGCTCAACAAAACAAATTGTTGGGTAACTTCCAGTTAGGCGATATCCCACCTGCTCCACGTGGTGTACCGCAAATTGAAGTATCGTTCGACATCAACGCTGACGGTATCTTGAAAGTATCGGCTAAAGATAAGAGCACTGGCAAAGAGCAATCAATCCAGATCAAAGCAAACTCAGGTTTGTCTGATGCTGAAATCGATGCAATGATCAAAGATGCTGAAGCGAATGCTGAGGAAGACCGTAAGTTTGAAGAGTTAGCAAAAGCACGTAACGAAGCGGATGCTTTAGTCTCTAGCTCGAATAAAGCAGTAAAAGATCTGGGTGATAAAGTCACTGAAGATGAAAAAACTGCAATCAGCACTGCGGTTTCCGAACTTGAAGCAGCCACTAAAGAAAATAATGTGGATGACATCAAAGCAAAAACTGAGGCTTTACAAAACATCTTGATGCCTATCACTCAACGTGCTTATGAACAAGCCCAAGGTGCTGGCGGTGCGGAAGGTTTTGATCCAAATGCATTCCAAGGTGGTGATGCAGGTCAGCAACAAAAAGCAGATGATGGTGTTGTAGATGCTGAGTTCACAGAAGTAAAAGACGACAAAAAATAATTTGTCTGTTTGAATCATAAAAAAACCGTGCTTATGCACGGTTTTTTTATGAGGCTTTTCAAAACAATTGATTAAACTCTA
This sequence comes from Acinetobacter sp. S54, assembly GCF_016624945.1. GTDB lineage: Bacteria > Pseudomonadota > Gammaproteobacteria > Pseudomonadales > Moraxellaceae > Acinetobacter. The sequence goes on from NZ_JACVUI010000023.1 coordinate 8,084, forward strand.
AAAAAACGGTTATAAAACCCTCATCATATTTTATTTTCAAAGAATCATTAAGAGATGCGCTGGCTCATTTTAATTCCAATTTTATGTGTGCTCTTTTTCTATCTGAACAAAGAAAAGACAATGAATCATCAGCCTTTTGATTCACAAGTTCACTATAGAATTGGTCAAGTTGATCCACGTTTCAGACTAAGCGAACAACAGATTATTGTCTTGAGTCAACAGGCCAGCTATATCTGGCAAAATGGCACTGGGAAATCTTTATTTATTTATGATCCGAATGCCCAGCTTCGTATAAACTTTATATACGATGAACGTCAGGCCGACACAAAGCTTCGTCTCCAACAATTTCAGGAAATCAAGCAACAACAACAATTACACTCTATTGAACAACAACACCTTCAACACCAGCAACAGCAATTAAATAGTTCGCTACAATCATTAGATCAGCAACAAGCAGCGTTTCAAATGAGTCTGCAACGATATAATTTGATGGTACAGCAAATCAATCAAAATGGTGGAGCGACACCTGAACAACGTATAGCATTGGATCAACAAAAACAAAGTCTGCAACAGCAACAGACTCAATTGCAGCAAGCAATTAATACCCATAATTTTAATGTGGAACATATCAATCATAATGTCGACTCAGTCAACCAGATTCATCAGGAAGTGAATCAGAATATTCAGAGTTATAACCATAAATTTCAAGGCCGTTTATTCCATAAAGGTGAATTTGATGGAAAACAAATCAATATTTATGAATTTGAATCGCAGCAGGATTTGGTTTTAACATTAGCCCATGAATTAGGGCATGCTTTAGGTCTACAGCATAACCAAGACCCAAAAGCGTTGATGTATCCTATTTTAAAACAACAAGATATGCATAATTTTAGACTACAACCCGCTGATCTTGCTATGCTTACACATTAATGTAATTTTTTTAAAAATGCTTTTCGACTTTAATTTCGCATTTATTTTGTGTTTAATTCAGGGGATTAAAATTGATTTCGATATGAGCATCGAAATAGCATTCATATTCATGCTATTGTGCTAGATTAGTCTAATGAACATGTAATGGAGATCGACGTGAGTTACTATCATATCTTGATTGAAGTGAATGATCTAATCAGTACGATTGAGCAAACACGGGATATTGAAATCCTTGACATCATTGAGATTCAGCCTTATCTCCATTCAATTTTATTGCCTTATTTCAATGAACAGGAAATTGAACTTGAAGATGAAAATGTCGAGTTTAAAGATATTCTGCATCTAGAGGTCAAACAAACCTTATTACCCATTGAACACCTTATTGAAGAAGAACAAAAACTCCTGCCAAGTGACACCGATGTTACGATTACAGCTTATGAAATTTTTAATGATCGTGAATTGAGTCAGGATGTAACAACCGTGATTATGGATATTCTGGAAGCGGTTAAACTCGATCAATCCCCAATCGAATAAAGCTATCCATACCATACAAGGTCTACCCATATAGACCTTGTATTAAATCGTTAACATTTAAAAAATTACTGCATTATTTTTACAGCTTGTTCAGTGCGGATAGCCTTTAATATCTGCTGCCCTGCCCGTCCCGTTGGATTCAGCCCTAAACGGGTTTGTTCCTGACGAATGGCCTGACGAGATTTATCACCAATTAAACCATCCACCTCCCCAATATCATAACCACGACTGATCAAATAGCGCTGAATCTCACGGCGTTCCGCACGCGATGTACCTGGATCATCCGTTGGCCAAGAATTTACAAAAGGCCCCGCACCACGTAAACGATCTGATAAATGTGCAATCGCCAAACCATAGCTTTCAGCTGCATTGTAACTATAAATTGCATCAAAGTTTTTAAAGACTAAAAATGCTGGGCCATTCGCACCAGCGGGCATCATTAAGCCTGCAGGAGTTGATAATGAAAGATTGCCCTGCACCAGTGCCGAACCATCAATACGTGTTAAGCCTTGTTGTTGCCAACTGCTCAAAGGCTTTTTATTACGTCTTCCTTCACTACTTATAGACAGTCCTTGTGGAATTTTGACCTCAAAACCCCACGGCATTCCAGTTTGCCAACCTGCCTGTTTAAGAAAATTGGCAGTTGAAGCTAATGCATCGGGCACACTCGACACCAGATCACGGCGACCATCTCCATCAAAGTCAACTGCTAATCGTTCATAAGTTGATGGCATAAATTGAGTATGACCAAACGCCCCTGCCCATGAGCCCTTTAACTGATCTTCCCTTAAATCACCACGCTGTAAAATTCGTAGCGTTGCGAAAAACTCACCTCGAAAATAACTTTGACGACGCCCCTCACAGCTCAGTGTTCCTAAAGCCTGTAATAACGGATATTTTCCAGAAATATCCCCATAATTACTTTCCACACCCCAAACGGCAACAATAGTCTCTGGCGGTACACCATAAACTTGTGAGGCACGATTTAATACATCCCGATACTGCGCCATTTTTTGCTGACCTGCCTGTACCCGCTCATTATCGACTAACCCTGAGAGATAATCCCAAATCGGCGTTGAAAACTCAGGCTGATAATTTAACTTGTCAATCACGGAATAATCAGGACTTAAATTTTGAGTATAACGATCATAGGTTGTTGCACTCACACCTGATGCAATTGCCTGCGAACGTAAATTGGCAATACAGCTTTGAAAATCATTCTGAGGGGAAAAACTACTTGATGCTTGTGTCGTGGTGGTTGCAGAAATTGTTGCACCATTCATAATTAATTCAGCTTGAGCCTGAGTTGCAAGAAAAAAACAGGAAGAAAAAAATAAAGGCAAACGTCGCATTGTTATCATGACCATTTTTGAATTCAAAGTTTGATTTTACCTTAGCATTTAGATAGCTCAATGACAGATAAAATTCGTAACTTTTGAATTCAAAACGCGCACACCTTTTTGAATTTAAACTTATCCACACTCTTATTTTAAATTTAAATCAAACCCTATTTATTTAAATTCAAACTATTTTAGATTTACTTTTAAAATTGAAACTTAAGCACATTTTATGCAAATTTTTTACAGCATAAATATCAAGTTAGCTAATTTTTTTAGTTATCGATGAAAGCAACTTTTTGAATTCAAATGGCATCTGCCACCTCTATGTGACTTTTAAATTTAAAAAATGACCCTTAGCGCTTGTGGATAACTTTATGGCAGCTTTTGAATTTAAAACAGAGAAATTTTAACAAGGTTTTTTAAATTCAAAATACATTCACATTTTTGAATTCAAAAAACCTATGAAATATATCCAGGATTTGAATTCAAATTTTTAGTGTTTTATGTCGAGTTTATTTGTATTTTCATCTTAAGAATGATGTTAAAAATAGACAAATGAATGCTATTTGACGAGAAAAATTAGATAAAAGGTCAGATCCAAATAAAGTGTATTTAAAATAAATCGCATAAAAAAGCGATCAATATTCTGATCGCTCCTACATACAAACGTTTAGGTCGTCGATTACAAAGTCATATCTGTTTTTAACGCCAAAGGCTCAGGTAAAATTTGTGCCAATTGACGGCATAAATCCACTAAATCTTCACTCTTAACAGGCATCAAGGTAATATGACCAAGTTTACGACCTTCACGTTCTGTCTTATTGTACAGGTGTAAATGCGCACCATTTAAAGCCAAAACATCCTCAGATTTTGGATGTTGACCAATAATATTGACCATAACTGTTGGGCGCACAACCTCTGTTGAACCAAGTGGCAAGCCAGCAACAGCACGAATATGGTTTTCAAACTGAGAACAAACCGAACCCTCAATTGACCAATGCCCTGAATTGTGTACGCGCGGTGCCATTTCATTGGCAAATAAGCCTTGTTCTGTCACAAACAATTCGAGCGTTAATACACCTACATAATTTAGATGGTTTAATAACCGCGTAATGTAATCCTGTGCGATAGGTTGCAAATCGGTACTGTTCGGCGCAGGAATAATCGAATGCGATAAAATCCCGTGATGATGGTGATTTTCAGCTAAAGGCCAAGTTTTCACATCACCATGTTGTCCCCGCACTGCAATAATAGAGACTTCACGAGAAAAATTTACAAAACTTTCAGCGATCAATGATTTTGCAGGCCCGAGTTCTGCCCATGCTTGTTCAATCTGCCCATGCTCACGCAAAACAAATTGCCCTTTGCCATCATAACCACCCGTTGCAGTTTTCAGTACAATTGGTAAACCTAGCTCAGTAGCAGCTTGTTTCAGTGCATCCAGACTATCTACTGCTTTAAAAGGCGATACTGGAATATCAAGCTCATTAAATAAAGTCTTTTCAGAGAGTCTATTTTGAGCAATTGCAAGCGCCTGACGTGGCGGATAAATAGACTTGGTCTGATTCAGCGCATCGACATCTTCAAGCGGCGTATTTTCAAACTCAAGACTAAACACATCTGCACTTTGAATAAAAGCACTTAAACCATGTTCTGCCTGACTTGAAAAAACTGGTCCAAGCGCTGCTGCTGGACAATCTTGCTGGGCTTCAAAAAAAGTACATTGAATATTTAATGGTAAAGCAGCCTGAGCCATCATGCGACCCAGTTGACCACCACCAAATATTCCGATGGTTTTATCCATGATTGCCTCTTTATACTTGACCTGGGATATTTTTACTTGCGACTTTATCCGTTTGTGCCGCGCGGAAATCAGCAACATTTTTCGCAATTTCAGGATCTTGTAAACCTAAAATCTGAGCTGCCATAATCGCCGCATTGGTTGCTCCCGCAGGGCCAATTGCTAAAGTTCCCACGGCTATTCCTGCTGGCATTTGTACAATTGAAAGTAAAGAATCAACGCCGTTTAAAATCGAAGATTTCACGGGCACACCTAGAACTGGTAAATCTGTTTTAGCCGCACACATTCCTGGTAAATGTGCGGCTCCACCCGCACCCGCTATAATCACTTGAATACCACGTTCACGCGCTGTTTCTGCATATTCAAATAAACGATCGGGTGTACGATGTGCCGAAACGACTTCAGCCTCAAAAGGGACACCCAATTGTTTAAGCATATTGGCAGTATGTTCTAGCGTTGCCCAATCCGATTGAGAACCCATAATAATTCCGACTAAGGGTTGAGCATCTTTCGCTGCGACCGCGTTCATTGGCATTTCCAAAGTATCAAAGATAAAAAATAGAGATCTCGGCTTACACCAAGAAAGGAATGAGAATGGGCGGCATTATAGCGGTTTTTTTCAACAGCTCCAAAACTCTGGAGCAATTTGATATGAATTGATCAAGTTTGATGCTTTTACTGGGTTTTAATTCAAATTAAGTTAAAAATATCGGGGGTATCAGTCCAAAGCTAAGAGAGATAAACTTGTAAGCATTTACTGACAAAATTCTCAGAAAATTGCGTCTATATCTGATTTTTATTTTGCCCTATGATCAATTCATCAGGAACAGGATGTTCCAGAACATAAAACAAAAACCATAAGTTCTTCCATCAGGATCATGAGGTACAACAGGAGTTATACCTAGCAGCAAGATACGAAAAAGCCCGACAGGATGTCGGGCTTTTTTTATTCGATCGTAGCCATTTTTATTGACTCCGAAAAACAAAATAGACGCAGCCTAGTAAACACAGCATTGCCCACAAATAATCCAGTTTGAACGGTTGTTTAAATAAAAACATCATAAAAGGCACAAAGACAATCAGAGTCACGACTTCCTGAGTAATTTTCATTTCACCCAGACTCCAGCTTTGTTGATCCAATAATCGGGTCGCAGGAATCATAAAACTATATTCTAGTAGAGCAATCAGCCAGCCAAATAGTATGGCTTGCCACAAGGGGGAATGATGTAAAAATTTCAAATGTCCATACCACGCCATGGTCATAAAGCAATTTGAGATAATTAAACATCCAAGAGCAATAAATGTTGGATTCAAGTGAATATCCTTGATCACAATAGACCGCGATCAGCATGAGAACAGTGAAATTTATTATAAAAGGGAAATCTCAAAAAAATAATTCTTTCATCAAAATTTAATCCTTGTCATTTCACTCAAAAGCAACAGCAAAACACCCGAATAGCGTGATTTATGACTATCTTTTCCTAAGCAGCCTTGTTATCGTTGCTGTCAATTTGAATTGATATTGATGCTAGCGTATATAAATAAAATGCTGGCTCAAGGCAGTGGAGTAGACGAGTTATGCATCTGCATATTTTGGGTATTTGTGGCACTTTTATGGGTTCTTTGGCCCTTTTAGCACGAGATTTAGGACATAAAGTAACGGGTTCCGATGCCAACGTCTATCCTCCTATGTCAACCCAATTAGAAAATGCAGGCATTGAACTCATGCAGGGTTATGACCGCAGTCATTTACAACCGCATCCTGATCTGGTGATTGTGGGAAATGCCATGAAACGCGGGATTGACGCAGTTGAATATATGCTCAACCAAGGTCTGTCATATACTTCTGGTCCACAATTTTTGGCTGATCATGTTTTACAAGGTAAACATGTCTTGGGTGTGGCAGGTACACATGGTAAAACCACCACGACCACCATGCTTGCTTGGGTATTGGATCAAGCGGGACTTAATCCTGGATTTTTGATCGGTGGTGTACCACTTGGTTTTAGTGGAAGTGCACGTTTGGGCGGCGGTCAGTATTTTTGTGTTGAAGCAGATGAATATGATTCGGCTTTTTTTGATAAGCGCTCAAAATTTGTTCATTACCATCCTAAAACCGCAATTTTAAATAATCTTGAATTTGATCATGCGGATATCTTTGATGATCTGGCAGCCATCCAAAAACAATTCCATCATTTGGTGCGCACTATTCCAAGTGAAGGATGCATTATTGCTCCAATTACTGAAACCAATATTGATGAAGTATTAGATATGGGTTGCTGGACGCCTGTAGTCCGTACCAGTTTAAACCAAAATCCTGATGTTGCATTCAGTGCAGAGCAACTCAGCGCAGATGGTAGTCATTTTAAAGTACTGCATCAGGGTGTTGTCAAAGGCGAAGTACAATGGACTATGACAGGCCAACATAGTGTGGCCAATGCTTTGGCAACTATTGCTGCGGCACAGCATGTAGGAGTGAGTATCGAACAAGCGTGCCATGCTTTATCTAATTTTGGTGGCGTTAAACGTCGTATGGAATTGCTTGGGACAGTCCGGGGAATTGAAGTTTATGATGACTTTGCGCATCATCCCACAGCGATTGAAACCACGTTAGATGGTGCTCGTAAACGTTTGGGCGAAAGAAAACTTTGGGCAATTATCGAGCCACGTTCCAATACGATGCGTATGGGAAGCCATAAAGAAGGTCTGGCGTATTCGGCACGTTTAGCAGATGAAGTCATCTGGTATCAACCCGAAGGTCTGGATTGGGATTTACAACCTGTCATTGATTCTGCCACCAATCATGCCCACGTCAGTCGTTCACTGGATCAGATTATTGCACGTATCGTGAATGAAGCAGGTGAGGGTGATGCAGTGGTGGTTATGTCGAACGGAGGATTTGGTGGACTACATCAAAAACTTTTAAATGCGTTGAAACTCTCATAACACCCCATCAAAACTTGCTGACATTTTTAGATTTTTTCATGTTCATTAGGAGTCCTTTTTTTGGACTCCTTTTAGTTTTAAACTTTTTTCTTCAATAATGACTCAATTAAAGTAATTTGTTTGCGATATAAATTTATTTAATCGAATGAATAAAAAACATATTTTTTTAATTAATATTCTATTAAATATTTACGCACACCCTAAACATACAATACTTTAATCTATATAAAAACGGGTTTTAATTGATGACTATTCATATAATATCTACCCATTAAAACCTTAATATTTATTTAATTGTAAATAGAAAAAATACAATATAATGGAAACATCCATTCTTTTATAGATATATAGATTAAAAAAATATTATTTTTGATTAAAATTGATTAAAAAAATAGGATTTGATCAATAAACCCAATAACACGTAACAATTTGTATCAAAAAACAAAATTTTATTTCTTTATTATTTTTATAAGTTACTAATTTAAAAT
>NZ_JACVUI010000024.1 GCF_016624945.1 Acinetobacter sp. S54
TCATGTATGCCTTACTTAACAACCAAAGAACGATTAACGGATTGGAATTGAGTCTATTTTAGCGTGTTCATTATATCTAGCATGTTCACTAAATCAAGATTTTGTATCGAATTTATCTTGAATACAACAACTGTTTGGGTGTTGTATAGTCAAGCCTCACGAGCAATTAGTATTGGTCAGCTTCACATATCACTATGCTTCCACATCCAACCTATCAACGTCCTAGTCTTGAACGGCTCTTTAGAGGACATAAAGTCCTAGGGAAATCTTATCTTGAGGTAGGCTTCCCGCTTAGATGCTTTCAGCGGTTATCCCTTCCGAACATAGCTACCCGGCGATGCGACTGGCGTCACAACCGGTACACCAGAGGTTCGTCCACTCTGGTCCTCTCGTACTAGGAGCAGATCCTCTCAAATTTCCAGCGCCCACGGTAGATAGGGACCGAACTGTCTCACGACGTTCTAAACCCAGCTCGCGTACCTCTTTAAATGGCGAACAGCCATACCCTTGGGACCTGCTTCAGCCCCAGGATGAGATGAGCCGACATCGAGGTGCCAAACACCGCCGTCGATATGAACTCTTGGGCGGTATCAGCCTGTTATCCCCAGAGTACCTTTTATCCGTTGAGCGATGGCCCTTCCATACAGAACCACCGGATCACTAAGACCTACTTTCGTACCTGCTCGACTTGTGGGTCTCGCAGTTAAGCGCGCTTTTGCCTTTATACTCTACGCGTGATTTCCGACCACGCTGAGCGCACCTTCGTACTCCTCCGTTACTCTTTAGGAGGAGACCGCCCCAGTCAAACTACCCACCAGACACGGTCCTCGTCCCGGATTACGGGACAGAGTTAGAACCTCAACATTACCAGGGTGGTATTTCAAGGATGGCTCCATTGGAACTGGCGTCCCAATTTCATAGCCTCCCACCTATCCTACACAAGTAAGGTCAAAGTTCAGTGTCAAGCTGCAGTAAAGGTTCACGGGGTCTTTCCGTCTAGCCGCGGGTACACTGCATCTTCACAGCGATTTCGATTTCACTGAGCCTCTGCTGGAGACAGCGCCGCCATCATTATGCCATTCGTGCAGGTCGGAACTTACCCGACAAGGAATTTCGCTACCTTAGGACCGTTATAGTTACGGCCGCCGTTTACTGGGGCTTCGATCAAGAGCTTCGCTTACGCTAACCCCATCAATTAACCTTCCAGCACCGGGCAGGCATCACACCCTATACGTCCACTTTCGTGTTTGCAGAGTGCTATGTTTTTAATAAACAGTTGCAGCGGCCTGGTTTCTGCGGCTGCCAAGCGCTCAGGGAGCAAGTCCCATCACCCTCAGCAGCGTACCTTCTCCCGAAGTTACGGTACCATTTTGCCTAGTTCCTTCAGCAGAGTTCTCTCAAGCGCCTTGGTCTACTCGACCTGACCACCTGTGTCGGTTTCGGGTACGATTCCTGTGTAACTATCGCTTAGAGACTTTTCCTGGAAGCAGGGTATCAGCCACTTCACTGTACAAGTACAGCTTGATATCGGATCTCAGTATAAAGTACCCCGGATTTGCCTAAGATACATACCTACATCCTTTCACCTGGACTACCAACGCCAGGCTGACTTAACCTTCTCCGTCCTCTCATCGCATTACACAGAAGTATTGGAATATTAACCAATTTCCCATCGACTACGCCTTTCGGCCTCGCCTTAGGGGTCGACTCACCCAGCCCCGATTAACGTTGGACTGGAACCCTTGGTCTTTCGGCGAACGGGTTTTTCACCCGTTTTGTCGTTACTCACGTCAGCATTCGCACTTCTGATACCTCCAGCATACTTCTCAATACACCTTCTTCGGCTTACAGAACGCTCCCCTACCACGTAACTTAAAGTTACATCCGCAGCTTCGGCACATAGTTTTAGCCCCGTTACATCTTCCGCGCAGGCCGACTCGACTAGTGAGCTATTACGCTTTCTTTAAAGGGTGGCTGCTTCTAAGCCAACCTCCTAGCTGTCTATGCCTTCCCACATCGTTTCCCACTTAACTATGATTTTGGGGCCTTAGCTGGCGGTCTGGATTGTTTTCCTCTTGACTACGGACGTTAGCACCCGCAGTCTGTCTCCCGGATAGTACTCATAGGTATTCGGAGTTTGCATCGGTTTGGTAAGTCGGGATGACCCCCTAGCCGAAACAGTGCTCTACCCCCTATGGTATTCGTCCGAGGCGCTACCTAAATAGCTTTCGGGGAGAACCAGCTATCACCAGGCTTGATTAGCCTTTCACCCCTATCCACAAGTCATCCCCTGGCTTTTCAACGACAGTGGGTTCGGTCCTCCAGTTAGTGTTACCCAACCTTCAACCTGCTCATGGATAGATCGCCTGGTTTCGGGTCTACACCCAGCAACTATACGCCCTATTAAGACTCGATTTCTCTACGGCTCCCCTATGCGGTTAACCTTGCTACTGAATGTAAGTCGCTGACCCATTATACAAAAGGTACGCAGTCACCGAACTTGTCGGCTCCCACTGCTTGTATGCATGCGGTTTCAGGATCTATTTCACTCCCCTCACAGGGGTTCTTTTCGCCTTTCCCTCACGGTACTGGTTCACTATCGGTCAGTCAGGAGTATTTAGCCTTGGAGGATGGTCCCCCCATGTTCAGACAAGGTTTCACGTGCCTCGCCCTACTCGTCATCATTACATATGCCCTTTCGTGTACGGGAATATCACCCTCTACGTTCGCACTTCCCAGAGCGTTCCACTAAAACATATGTAACTTAATGGGCTGATCCCCGTTCGCTCGCCGCTACTAAGGGAATCTCAATTGATTTCTTTTCCTAAGGGTACTGAGATGTTTCACTTCCCCTCGTTCGCCTTGCATAACTATGTATTCATTATGCAATACCTACCTTATGGTAGGTGGGTTCCCCCATTCAGACATCCCCGGATCAATGGATATTTGCCGCCTCCCCGGAGCTTTTCGCAGGCTATCACGTCTTTCTTCGCCTCTGACTGCCAAGGCATCCACCACATGCACTTAATTACTTGACTATACAACCCCAAACAGTCGTTAACCCTTACAAGTCAGGTTAAGACAGATCCTGATGCGCGTCTTATAACTCACATCTCTCTCTTACAGTTCGTTGTTTCGTGAATTTAATCACCATACAGCTTCAATCTAAATTCATATACCAAAACGCTTGATTCAGTTAATTTGCTAGTTCTCA
>NZ_JACVUI010000025.1 GCF_016624945.1 Acinetobacter sp. S54
TATTAGAACACTTAGGTTTAGGAACCCTACACCGCACTCTTCATGTCCAATTTAGTAATGTCTCACTCAATGCACAGGTTTTCTTACAAGGGATAGAAGGGCAGCATTGCCTTAATCAGGGTCTGGAAATTAAATTAACCTGTTTATCCACGAATGCCCATCTTGCACTCAAACACTTCATTGGCTGTCAGGTAGCGATTGATCAAGTGACTGATCTTGGGCAATTTGCCCGACTATCAGGCCTCATTACACAAGCAAGCCAAGGCCAGAGCGATGGGGCGCTTACAATATACAGCCTCACTGTCCAAGACCCCACTGCACTTTGGCACAAACGACGCAATAGCCGCGTGTTTATGAATAAAAGTGTTGTTGAAATCACAGAGATACTGTTTAAAGAATGGCAAAATAAAAGTGCCTTATTTGCCGCCAGTTTAACCCTTGATCTAAAAGGCCTCAATCAAAACTACGATATTCGACCTTTGAGCATGCAGATCAACGAATCAGATTACGACTTTCTGACACGTTTGTGGCGCAGCGAAGGAATCAACTGGTTGATTGATGAAGCACAGCCCATCGTTACACATCCCTTACACGAACTTGCTCCCCAGCACCTACGCCTGATAGACCACCAAGCCTCATTTACCGTACTGAATCGTGGCGTGATCCGATTTCACCGCAGTCATGCGACTGAATATTTTGACAGCATGACCCGCTTTACCGCTCATCGCCAACTACAATCGACAACCACCTACGTACAACGCTGGCAAGCGGATGCCCTCACTCAAGATGATGGCAGTGGTAGCATATTGAGCGCCCATCAGCATAGCGATCAACAAAGTAACGAAAGTTTAAGCTTAGAACAGGCATGGCACATAAGTCCCGCATGGACCACAGACCTGACCGGAGCGGATCAGGCCACCGCTTCAGGTTCTTCACAACTTGAAAAACTCAAGCACAACCTAACTGCCTACCAAGAAAAACAAGCCAAATACTTTAAAGCCCAAACCACAGTACGAGATGCACAAGTAGGATACTGGTTTGAACTCACTGGACACCCTGAAATTGATCAACATGAAGGAACTGATCGACAATTTATCATTTATGAAAAACGATTCTATAACCAAAATAACTTACCCAAGGATCTTCAACAACAATTTGAGAATTTGCTCAATTATTCACTATTAAAAACATCAGCTAAAGAAGAACGCCAAGGCAATGAACTCACCTTAATTCGCCGTCAAATCAAATTAGTACCAGAATACCACCCCTTAGCCCATCGACCACTGACCCATCCACAGCGAGCACGGGTGGTTGGACCAGAGAATCAAGAAATACACGTAGATGAATGGGGGCGGATCAAAGTCCGCTTTCTCTTCACTCGCACCGAAGACCATCAACATGATGGCGGTGCAGGCTCAAATGACAGCGATACAGATTCAGCATGGGTCGACGTGCTGACTCCATGGGCAGGTGAAGGCTATGGTGCAAGATTTCTGCCACGCATAGGAGAGCTGGTGGTGATCGATTTCTTTGATGGTGATGTAGATCGTCCCTTTGTCACTGGACGTATTCATGAAGCACAACGCTCACCCACCAAATTTGATATCAAAGGGCAACTTCCTGCCACCCGAAATCTAAGCGGTATTCGTTCAAAAGAAATCAAGGGTGAAGGCTTTAACCAACTGCGCTTTGACGATACACCCGACCAGATTAGTGCCCAACTCCACAGCAGCCATGGAGCAAGCCAACTGAACTTGGGCAATCTCAGCCATCCCAAAGAACAGGAAAACAGTCAGGGACGTGGCGAAGGATTTGAGTTAAGGACGGATCACTATGGCGCAGTACGTGCTGGAAAGGGCATGCTGATTAGTACCTATGCACAAGAACAGGCTATTGCTGACCATTTAGACGCCATGCAAGCCCAGTCTTTACTCATACAAGGCTATGAAAACATGAAAATGCTCAGTGAAATTGCGACCCAGCAAAGGAGCGATGCATTAAATGTCATTCAGCGACTACCCAAACTCATTCAGTCACTTGAACTGAAAACGACCAGTCAGGCTTTAAATAGCACACTGAATCTATTTAAAGACAGCATGAATCAAGATCCCATTCATGCGCTGAAAGATTGTGGAAGCTTTATCAAAGAGATTGGGGGACTAGGAGGCGATACCAAAGGAATTGTCGATGAATTTAATACGTTCTTCACCAACTCAAAAGAAGCGGTAGAGAACCTCAAAGCATTTATTGAAAATGTAGAAGAACATGGGGCGGACCTGATAAAAGGCAAACTGGCAAGCATAAAAAACCAAATCAGTGACAATCCATTTGAAAGCCTACAACAAGTTGGAGCAACCATAGCCAATGTAGAGCTCAAAGACTTTGACCTGATGAGTGCGTGTGGGAGCTTTAATAAAGGCAGCAAACTCGGAATGACCCCCTCTAAAGCCTTAAGTTCCTTACAGGACTTTATGAAAGGGTATAGTCAGGATTTGGAAAATAGCAACACAAGCACACCACAAGAACAAGGCCGGATTTTTAGACAAGCCCTGATGCTTTTAGCCTCACCGAATGGAATTGCATTAACCACGCCTGAAAACATTTTACTTCAAGCCTCTCAGGATATTGCCGAGAGTGCTAGTGGTTCAATTAATCTGAGTGCACAGAAAAATATTATTGGGCATGCACAAGACAAGATCAGTTTTTTTACTGCACAACATGGAATTAGCGCGTATGCCGCAAAAGGGAAAATACAACTGCAAGCGCAAGATGATGCGATAGAAGCGATAGCCAGGCAAGTCATCAAACTCATTTCCACAGAGGGAAGGATCGAACTGACCAGTCCGATCGAGATAGATATAAAAGCAGGGGGTTCACAGCTAAAAGTGAATAAGGAGGGTGTATTTATTAATACAGGTGGCTACTTCAAGGTAAAGAGTGGGCAGAGTGTGTTTGAGAGTGGG
>NZ_JACVUI010000027.1 GCF_016624945.1 Acinetobacter sp. S54
TATCATTCGTGCTATCGCCTGAATTTAGCGTTCCAGTCATCGGTGCTACATCATCTGCGACCAAACCGATTGTTGGCGTAACCGCGGGTGAAGTAATATCAACATTTACAATTGTTTGAGCAGTATCTGTATTTCCAAGACCATCGTTGTATTCAACTATTATAGTATTGCTACCATCAGTTACAGTTACCGCACTTACCACTTTATGGCCATCTACTTCTGCCTGAGTTAATGTATGCGATACACCATTGATCGTTATGATATCACCTACCGCTGCATCCACTCCCAAGGTAATATCAACATTGACTTTACCATCCGCTCCTAATTCTGCTGTATTGATTACGCCATCATTATTTGCATCTTCTCCCGCAGATAAGGCCACACTGCCTATAACGTCTTTTGCATCTGGATCATAGTGGAAATTGTTGTTGCCATCCAATATTGCATCTGTACCATTATTACCTGCAAGGTCCGTATAACCACTGCCAGAAACTTTAATACTTGGCTGATCGGTACCAGACTGAGTAAATTTTGCTGTCCAGGTTAAGCCACCATCTGTTGTTTGAAGTTGTGAAATTGATCCACCTGTTACTTGAATATCAGACAAGTCAAATCCGATGACTTTCTCACTAAAGTTGAAGGTGATATCTACAACTTCGTTAGGCGATAATGTGGTATCAGCTGTGGTAATCGTCAAACTCGGTGCTGTGGTATCGATAGAAATATCTTTGGAAGTGGTATTGCTATTTCCTGCTGCATCCGTTGCATTTACCACAACAGTATGCAATCCATCGGTTAAAGCAGGTAACGTATTGTCTGCCAGAGTCCAGGTTCCATCGCCGTTATTCGTAGCTGGATAA
>NZ_JACVUI010000028.1 GCF_016624945.1 Acinetobacter sp. S54
TCCCTACAAATGAATCAGGCCAGTGATTCACCCACTAGCCTGAATTTTATTTTCGATTTTAAAGCCTGTATTTACACAGCAAGACGCGGGCGGTCTACAACTTGGTTATCTACACCATTGACCAAGCGTGTCAGTTTCAGATCAAACACCATTTCAGCAAATGGCCCTTCTACCGCATTGGCTTTGATCGCTTCTGCATCGGTATGTTCAATCGCTTCAACCACCAGACCTTCACGTGTTGCATATGCAAAGTCGTCATACGTGTACGGATCGCCTGCTACGTTAATTTGCGTGGTCAGTTTGCGATGCCCATCTGCTGAGACAAAGTAGTGAATATGCGCAGGACGGTTGCCATGACGACCCAGTTGATTTAATAACTGTTGCGTTGGGCCTTCTGGTGGGCAGCCATAGCCTGCGGGTAAAATGGTCTGCACACGATACTGACCCTGTTCATCTGTAATAATGCTACGGCGCATATTAAATGGCTGTTGCTCACCCGTTGGGTCAAAGTGGGAATAGAAACCTTTGGTATTGGCATGCCAGATTTCTACTTTTGCATTGGGTAACGGTTTACCGTCTGCATCATAAATGGTGCCGTGTAAAATTAGGGTATGGCCATTCGGATCACTGCCATCATCCATACGAGCATAACCCACTGACTCTGGCGCGCCTGCCACATAAAGTGGCCCTTCAATGGTACGAGGAGTGGT
>NZ_JACVUI010000029.1 GCF_016624945.1 Acinetobacter sp. S54
TAATAAAAACATACTGTTTCCCCTATGCAACCTTTTACCGTATCATCCTCATTAAGTTAAGAATTTACTCCTCTGGAGACATTTAGTATGTTAGATCAAACGATTAAAACTCAGTTAAAAACCTATTTAGAACGTTTAGAAAGCCCTATTGAACTGGTGGCCGCACTGGATGATTCAGACAAAGCCACCAAAATTAAAGAATTGGTGACTGAAATTGCTGAACTTTCTGATCAGGTCACGGCTCGTTTCGATGGACAAAACTCACGCCGTCCAAGTTTTGGTATTGCAAAAGCCGGTGAGCAACCACGCGTATTCTTTGCTGGTTTGCCGATGGGACATGAGTTTACCTCTTTAATTCTGGCGTTATTACAGACTTCAGGGTATGCCCCAAAAGTTTCTGATGAACTCTTAACGCAAATTAAAGCTTTAAACTTAAAAGCGGACTTTGATGTATTTGTCTCTTTAAGCTGTCACAACTGTCCAGACGTGGTACAGGCTTTAAATCTGATCGCAATCTATAATCCCAATAGCACCGCCACCATGATTGATGGTGCGTTCTTTCAGGATGAAGTTGAACAGCGCAAAATCATGGCAGTGCCGATGGTCTTTCAGGATGGCAATCATATCGGTCAGGGGCGAATGACTCTTGAAGAGATCGTGGCCAAACTGGACAGCAACTCGGCTGAAAAAGATGCAGCAGCAATCAG
>NZ_JACVUI010000002.1 GCF_016624945.1 Acinetobacter sp. S54
GATTCCTAAGTATTACTCACCCGTCCGCCGCTAAGGTCAATACCGAAGTACATCCCCCCGCTCGACTTGCATGTGTTAAGCCTGCCGCCAGCGTTCAATCTGAGCCATGATCAAACTCTTCAGTTAAAATCATTTCGCACCTTATTAAAGACAAGGTGCCAATTCTGGCTCATCAATTTCCTGACTTAAATTTCGCTCAAATAAACTTCGAGTAATTTAAACCAATCAATTAATGATAATATTTCGATTAATCAATTAGTAAAAATCCACACAAGTTGTTCTTCTATGCTCTTAATGATCTATTCCTTGCCTCGTCAGCAAAAAATTTAACGCAAAACTCTTACCAAAATCTTAACCCTTAATAGCCAAGATCTTCATCGTGTTTCGCGTCGGGATGCTGCGTATTCTATACATTTTGTAAATCAACGCAAGTCATAATTTTAAAAAAACTTTTAACAGGGTAATTTTTAATCAATATTGATCTTTTCTTCATATTCCTTGTTTGCTTTTCCATCAATTATACCTTTTTCATTTAATTGATTAAGTTGAGCATCTGATTTATAGCGCTTCAATATTTTAAAAGTATGTTCACCCAATTGCGGTGGTGCATTGCGATATTCAATTGGAGTCTCTGACAATTTAATAGGCGAGGCAATCATATTAAATGCCTGATTCTGTAAATGTGGAATATTTACGATCATCTGACGTGCCTGAATTTGTGGTTCATTTAACGCATCTTCAATCGAGTTAATCATGCCTACAGGAACTTTTTTAGCGTGAATCCTTTCTACCCAATAATTTGCAGCGTGCGCTAGGAAATGAGCACTCAATATCGCGATTAGTTTATTTCTATTTGCAACACGATCTTTATTGGTCAGATAATCTGAACGTTCTAACAAATCGGTTCGTTCAATAGCAATACACAAATCCCTAAATTGTTTATCATTACCACAAGCAATAATAAAATCTTTATCTTTAGCTTTGAATAACTGATATGGAACAATATTAGGATGTGCATTTCCCATTCGTACAGGGGATTTTCCTGTAGTCAGAAAGTTCATACCTTGATTAGCGAGTGCCGCAACTTGTACATCTAAAAGAGACAAATCAATATGTTGTCCTTTACCTGTAGTTAAACGTGACCATAATGCTGCCTGAATCGCAACTGTGGCATACAGGCCAGTTTGAATATCTGCAACCGCAACACCGACTTTTTGTGGTTCTTGATTCTCTTCACCAGTAATACTCATTAGCCCAGACATGCCTTGAATAACAAAATCATAACCAGGTTCTTCTGCACGCGGACCTGTTTGCCCAAACCCTGTAATTGAACAATAAATCAATTGGGGATTAATTTTATTTAGCGTTGCATAATCCAATCCATATTTTGCCAATGAACCTGCTTTATAATTTTCAATCAGCACATCTGCATCTTTGACCATTTCCTGAATCAGTTGTTGTCCTTCTTCAGAGGCAATATCAATAGCTACAGAATATTTATTACGATTAGCTGCTTGGTAGTAACCTGCTTCTTTAGTGAGTTGTCCCTGATTATTTAACATCCACGGTGGTCCCCACATACGAGTATCATCACCCACTTTGGGACGTTCCACTTTAATGACTTCTGCACCCAAGTCTGCCAGAATTTGACCACACCACGGTCCTGCTAAAACCCGACTCAGATCCAGTACAGTTAAACCGGTCAATGCGCCCATATTTGCTCCTCCAAAAGCTGACGTCCGAACGAAATGTCAGCCTTGTTTAATTCATGATTTTTGCGGATCGTACTGACGATCTTTAATAAATAAACCCGGCAATACACCTGCGATAAAATAGGCTGCACCCATTACAATAAATGCCATCGTAAAAGTGCCACCAGATGCCAAAAAGCCAATAGTTGCAGGTGCAATCGCAGCACCAACACGACCAATGTTATAAGCACCGCCAATAGCAGTTCCACGTACATCTGTTGAGAATGATTCCGCCATATAGGTTGCATTCACACCATATGGAATACCGTAAAGAAAACCGAAGGTGATCAATAAATAAAGAATATTGTCAGGCGTGTTAAAGAAAATAATCACAGGCAAGAAAATTGCGCTAGCAAGCGTACCAAAGACAAAAACGGCACGGCGATTAAATTTATCGGCTAAATATCCTGCTAAAATTTTGCCAAGAATCATGGCGGTATACGAACCAACCATATAACTCGTCAGCGATTTAAAGTTCATATGGACTTCAGTTTCAAGATAACTCGGCATCCAGTTGTTAATCCCGTAATAACCAAATTGCAAAAAGAATGCGGTGGTCATCCAAAGTAAAAACATTTTACGATGCTTAAAATTATTGAAAATTTGTTTATAAATACTGCTGCTTTTAGGTTTGACGTCCTGTTGCTCAGTTTTTTGTTTTTCTGGGTTTAAAGCTGCAATTTTTGTTAATTGCCATGATTTAGGTTCAGGAACAAAGCGCTGTAAAATGACATTAATAATTGCAGGAATCACCGTAATAAAAAACAGAATACGCCAGCCATGTTCAGGAATAATCGCTCCTGCTAAAAGCGTTGCGACAATATAACCCACAGTTTGCCCAGTCTGTAATGTTCCTAAAACAGTAGTACGGTATGAAGTCGGTACATATTCAGCCATCAAGGTATTACATGCCATATAAAGTGCACCAATTCCTAGAGCACCAATAAAACGAAGTGCCATAAACTGATCAAAGCTTTGGGTAAAGCCCAAAAGACACGTTGCAATTGAAAAGAATGTGACCGAATGAGCAATGGTTCTGACACGTCCAAACTTGTCACATGCCCACCCCCCTAAAATACCACCGATTCCCATACCTGCTAGCGATGCACTGCCTAATGCACCCGCCTGAAACGTCGACAAACCAAAATCTGCTTTTAAACTGGTCAAACTATAAGACAGCAACATAATATCGATCCCATCGACCACCATCGCAAAGTAGGCAAATAACAGCGCCCATTTCCAGGTGTTGGGGGTGATTCGATCATAAGTTCCGATATTGGAAGCTAAACTACGGGGAAGATTTCCTGCAACCGTTTGAACATCATTGTTCATGTTATTTCACCTCATTTTTCCTAAATGAGTCTTGGTTTTTCATCGATTGATCATGTCCTGATCGCTTTGCTACTGATGTTGTATCTAGCCCAAGCAAAGTGTCACGTTCCCATGAAAAATTTCATGATGAATCCCTGACTGTTTGTTTGTATTATCTTTTTTTAGACAAAAATCCTTAAAGACACGCGCTAAGCGCATCTTTAATTAAGCTTGATTTGGATTTAAAAAATTTGAAGCGACTTAGTTGCCAAATGCTGCGATACCGGTTTGAGCACGTCCCAAAATTAAAGCGTGTACATCATGTGTTCCCTCATAAGTATTCACGACTTCAAGATTAACCAAATGACGCGCAACGCCGAATTCATCACTAATGCCATTGCCGCCCATCATGTCACGAGCTAAACGTGCAATATCCAATGCTTTACCGCAATTATTACGTTTGATTAACGAGGTGCCTTCGACCGCAGCAATCCCTTCATCTTTCATACGACCAAACCGTAATGCCACCTGTAAACCCAGAGCAATTTCAGTTTGCATATCTGCCAGTTTTTTCTGAATAAGTTGGTTTGCAGCCAATGGACGCCCAAACTGTTTACGATCCAAGGTGTATTGACGTGCTGTATGCCAGCAAAATTCAGCTGCACCCATTGCGCCCCATGCGATCCCATAACGTGCACTATTCAAACAGGTAAATGGCCCCTTTAAACCACGAACTTCGGGAAATGCATTTTCTTCTGGAACAAATACATTATCCATGACAATTTCACCAGTAATTGAAGCACGTAAACCAACCTTACCGTGAATTGCTGGAGCAGAAAGTCCTTCCCAACCTTTTTCTAAAATAAAACCGCGGATTTCACCCACATTGCCTTCAGCAGAAACTTCTTTTGCCCAGACCACAAACACATCCGCAATTGGGCTGTTAGTAATCCACATTTTGGCGCCCGTCAAACGATAACCACCTTCTACTTTTTTGGCACGTGTAATCATGCTTCCCGGATCAGAACCATGATCAGGTTCAGTCAATCCGAAACAGCCAATATATTCACCCGCGGCAAGTTTTGGTAAATATTTTTGCTTTTGTTCTTCTGTACCAAATTCATTAATTGGTACCATCACTAAAGAACTTTGCACACTTGCCATTGAACGATAACCTGAATCGACACGTTCTATTTCTCGTGCGATCAGACCATAGCTGACATAATTTAAACCTGAGCCACCGTATTGTTCTGGAATAGTAGGTCCAAGCAGCCCCAACTCACCCATTTCGCGAAAAATAGCAGGATCAGTGGTTTCATGACGAAATTGTTCTAACACACGTGTCATCAATTTATCCTGACAATATGCGTGTGCAGAATCACGAATCATGCGCTCTTCTTCAGTTAACTGTTGTTCGAGTAAGAATGGATCTTCCCAATTGAAGTGAACACGTGCAGATTTTTTAGCTGTATCGACCATTTGATTCATCGCTTCCCTAGCCTGTTTGTTTGTCATTGACCTGATGCTACGATGTCATGGTCAAAGCAGCAAACGATAAATTTGCATACAGTCATTCCATTTACGCATATCTTATGCTTGTTTTAGATCAGAGTTTGATCTAGATTCTAAGAAATAAGCTACTCTGATCATAAATATGATATAGAGCATTTAAAAATTATATGTGATTTCCAAATATCTTGATTTCACAACTGCAACAAGGAAGTATGATATGCGGCGCATGATTCCATCTTTACAAGCATTGATTTGTTTTGAATCAGCTGCCAAGCATAAAAGTTATACCTATGCAGCTCAGGAACTTTCCATTACTCAAAGCGCAGTGTCTCGACAAATCCAACAATTGGAAGAATTTTTAAATATTGAGTTGTTTAATCGCACCCGTCACGGTGTTGAATTGACACAGGCGGGTGAGCAATATTTTAAGAGTATCAAACCGTATTTACTTGGAATCGAACAAAGTACATTGGATTTAATGTCACATAAAGGCTTGGGTGGAACGTTAAAACTCGGTGTAGTCCCGACTTTTGCCACGCGCTGGTTATTGCCCCGGTTATATCGTTTTAATGAAATTTATCCTGAAATTACGATCCATCTTGAAACTAGTACTAAACCTTTTTTATTTAGTGATCATATTTTTGATGCGGCTATTTATGCGGGGACACCTTCTCAAATTGAAAACTGGCCAGGTGCAAAAATTCAATTTCTGATGCAGGAAGAAGTTGTACCGGTTTGCTCTTTAGCCCTGATTCAAAAATATTTTTCTGACATTCATATTGATCACAAACAGCCCATTGATTTATCGCCTGAACAAATTAGTCAATTACCATTATTACAACAAACCACACGACCTTATATCTGGAAAGAATGGTTTACTGCTGCAGAATATGATTACCCGTATGCTATGGAAGGTCAGCGTCATGAGCTTTTTTCCATGCTGGCGGTAGCAGCGACCCATCATTTAGGTGTAGCTTTAATTCCACAAATGTTACTTGAAAAAGAATTGGGCAATGGTGATCTGGTTATTGCATCCTCATTAAAATTGGTCGGAGCGCGCTCTTACTATTTTGTTTATTCAGAGCAACACAACAATGCACTAATTCTAAAGTTTACTGAATGGTTGGAAAAAGAAGTGACCACTTATCAGTCCAAAACTTCTCAGCAATCAAACCAAGATTAATCAGGACTAAACCCCACATAGCGTGATAAATTTTGAACGCCCAAATCAGTTTGAATGATGGTTAACTCAGGATATGCTGTCTGACGAATTGCTGCAAAAATATTCATATCTGGATCTTCATGTAACTCATCTACAGTTTGTTGCATGTGAACTTCAAATCGATCTGCAATAAACTCAAATCCCAGATCCATAGCGATAAATAAAGTATGCTCACAAGGCTGAACGTATTGCTCCTGCGCCCAGTCAACTACTGCATACTGGCAAATTGGACAGCAAATATTGGTAGAAGCATCAGACTGCTGAATAAGATGGTAAGACATATGCTTTACTCAAAAATTTAGCTTAATAGTGTAAAAGAAATATTTGCTTGCATCTAATTTTTTTAAAATCGACCTTGGGTGAATTGCTATTCATTTCAACTCATGCTTATTATTCTATAAAGAAAAAAACGTGCTCAATTGTGTGAATTCTGAATTAATGGCATTTTTGAAATGGAGATTTCATGTCAACACTAGAAAAAGCCATTGCACTGGCAACAAAAAAACATGCGGGACAACTTGATAAAGCGGGGCAACCTTATATTTTACATCCTCTACGATTGATGCTAAATGTTGAAGGTATGGATCAAAAAATGGTCGCAGTAATGCATGATTTATTGGAAGATACAGACACTACGATTGTGGATTTAATTACTTTGGGGTTTAGCCAGAATATAATCGATGCGGTAGTCGCATTGACGAAGAAAGAAGGTGAAAGCCGTTTAGATGCAGCCAAAAGAATCGTGAAAAATTCACTGGCTAGAACCATCAAGCTGGCAGATCTTGCAGATAATATGGATCTAAGCCGAATCCAATCGCCAACTCAACGCGATTTTTTGAGGCTAGAAGAATATAAAAAAGTAAAAGAGTTTCTACTTAACCCTCCCGCAGCTTTAGCATAATTTGACTTATTTACTCAGGTTTAACATAACACTCTAAAATTATTGGGTATAATGTGCAGCAATCCTTATAACATTAAATTTTCTGCCGAATGGAAACCCATTATGCTCACTGATTTAGACGATTTTTATTGTTTTGCTTTAGTCGTTGAACATGGTGGATTTAGTGCGGCCGAACGTGCCACTGACATTCCAAAATCCAAACTCAGTCGTCGTGTCTATAACCTCGAAGAACGCCTTGGTGTACGTCTAATTCAGCGCAGTTCTCGCCATTTTGCAGTGACTGAAATCGGTATGAATGTGTATCGACATGCTCAAGTCATGATGAATGCTGCACAAGCTGCGCATGATCTAGTCGATCACTTGAGTGTTAAACCTCGTGGTGTGATCAAAGTGACCGTCCCAGTTGATATTGCACAAAATCAGATGTCACAAATTTTGCCCGATTTTTTGAAATTGTATCCTGAAATTCGTGTACAGCTTATTATTAGTAATCGACGTTTTGATGTGATTAATGAAGGGATCGATCTTGCCTTACGCGTACGCTCCAATCTAGATGATGACCCGAGTCTGGTAATCCGCCAGTTCAGCACCATTGAACAACATATTTTTGCCAGTCAGGCGTATTTAAACGAATACGGCTCAATCAAAAAGCCTGAAGATCTTGCTGAACACCGCATTTTAAGTCTGGCCGATGATCATCTAGATCAGCAAATCATCTTACACAACATGCAAAATCAACAAGATAAAATTAAAGTCAATCCAGTGGTTATGGCCTCAAATCTCTTAATGCTAGCAAAACTAGCAAGCCAAAACTGTGGTGTAGCTTTACTTCCGGATACGATTGCCAATGAATATTTGCGCACGGGTGAATTGGTGCGAATTTTGCCTGACTGGAAAGCACCGCACGGTATTTTTCATGCAGTTTATCCATCACGTCGCGGTCAATTGCCTGCTGTTCGAGTGTTTATTGATTATTTAGTTGAACAATTAGGCACAAGATAACAATAAATACAGCTTATTTCTGTAGAAATAAGCTGTATACAAATATTTACTGAGCCACTGTTACAGCTAAAACTTCAATATCAGGATATGAGCCCGTGCCATTTGGCCACGGCGTAAGTAATTCATAACCTGTTTCAGTTACCGCGACCATATGCTCCCATTGTGCCGATAGCGATTTATCTTTGGTAATCACTGTCCAGCCATCACTTAACTCTTTAACTTGTGCATGCCCTGCATTGACCATTGGCTCAATCGTAAAGACCATTCCTTTTTGCAAAACCATACCCTGTCCTGGCTGACCGTAATGCAGAATATTGGGTTGTTCATGATAAATTTTTCCAATACCATGACCACAGTATTCACGTACAATACTATAGCCTTCAGCCTGAGCAACCGATTGGATCGCATATCCAATATCACCCAAGGTTGCCCCGGGCTTAACGACTTGAATACCTGCATGCATAGCTTTATAAGTAGTTTCAACGAGTTTTTTTGCGTCTGGACGAACATCACCCACCAAATACATACGACTCGTATCACCAAAATAGCCATCTTTAATAATAGCAACATCAATATTAATAATATCGCCATCTTCCAGAATTTTAGTCGGAGAAGGAATTCCATGACAAACCACTTCATTAACTGAAGTACAGGTGGTTTTAGTAAAACCGTGATAACCTATATTGGCTGGAATCACCTGCAATGTATTCACAATATAATCATTGCAAATATCATCCAGATATTCAGTACTAACACCCGGTTTAACATGTTCAGCAATCATCTCCAGAACCTGCGCAGCCAGACGACCAGAAATACGCAAATTTTCAATATCTTGTTCAGTTTTGATGGTAACTGTAGATGCTCGCATTGCAATCCCCTCTATGATTGTATGAATTATACTCCCTTTATCATCCTACTTGCATCGTATTAATGCTTATCATTTCTAATTAGAAAGTATCATCATAAAATTTAGATCATTTTTTAATCAAATGATTCTTATCTTTCCTCCTGTTCATAACAAAAATTTATAAGTAAAGCATTGAAGCCACTAAAATTTCAATTTTGTTTTCAAAAGTTTAATTTAACCATTTTTACCATTTATTCTAATTTCACTTTAATCCTCAACATTTCATTTGCTTAGATAATTGCACAAACATCCTATTTTTATACTAAAATTTGCATGTTTTTATTACTAACACCCACTTTATGACCAGTCTTCGCACTTCAGATATTATTGCACTCGGTTTTATGACCTTTGCTCTATTCATTGGGGCCGGTAATATTATTTTCCCACCGATTGTTGCTCAACAAGCAGGTGAACATGTATGGTTAGCCTCAGCTGGCTTTTTGATTACTGCTGTAGGTTTGCCTGTTATCACAATTATGGCGCTTTCACGTATGGAAGGCTCTATTGCCATGATTAGTTCACCGCTTGGACGTGTCGCTAGTCTACTATTGACGATTGTATGCTATTTATCGGTTGGACCATTATTTGCCACCCCACGGACTGCCACCGTCTCTTATGAAATCGGCTTCTCCTCTTATTTTGGTACATCAAGTCACAGCTTACTTATTTATAGTATTGTTTATTTTGCGTTTGTTACTTTAGTTTCGCTTTATCCAAATAAACTATTGGATACTGTGGGTCGTTTTCTCGCTCCTTTAAAAATTGCTGCACTGGCAGTTTTAGGTATTGCTGCTTTTCTGATCCCTTCAGGCTATATCCCACCTGCGATTAATAACTATGTGGCTCATCCTGTTTCCGAAGGCTTTGTAAATGGTTATTTAACCATGGATACTTTGGGTGCATTGGTATTTGGTATCGTGATTATTCAAGCGATTTATTCGCGTGGAGTACGTGAACCACGATTAGTGACACGCTATGCGGTGATTGCCAGCATTATTTCAGGCATTGGCTTAACCTTGGTTTATATTAGTTTGTTTAAACTTGGGCTAGGTAGTCATGAAGTTGCACCAAATGCAAGCAATGGCGCTGTCATTTTACATGCATATGTACAACACGCTTTTGGTGATTTGGGTTCCTTATTTTTAACTGTCTTAATCTTTATTGCCTGTATGGTGACTGCAATTGGCCTAACGTGTGCGTGTGCTGAGTATTTTGCACAGTTAACCAACCTACCATATAAATTGTTTGTGTTTGTTCTTGTTGGCTTTTCTTTATTAATTTCTAATCTGGGATTAACTAAACTCATCGCAATTTCAGTTCCTGTTTTAACTGCAATTTATCCCCCCGCTATCGTTGTGATTATGCTAAGTTTTTTCTGGAAATTCTGGCATGTACCCGCTCGCGTAGTGGCGCCTGTTACAGCTATTGCATTTTTATTTGGCATTATTGAAGGATTAAAAGTGGCTGGTTTTGAAGCATCTCTTCCTGATTTCGTTCAGAACTTACCATTAAATGCACAAAATTTGGCATGGCTTATTCCTTCTATTGCAGTACTTGTCATTTCTATTGTGATCGACAAAATCAAAAAACCAATCGTTTGATTATTTTGTTGTTAAATTAGACTCTCGTTTTACCCAAACTTGATTTTAAGCCCAATAAAAATGCCACTGTTTTTACCCAAAACAGGCATTTTTGTTTTAACTCCAATTTAAAACACGACATTTTGCAAAAAGCGTCATTCACTCCTATCAACATTTTCGTATAAAAATACTGCATCAAATTTTTTCGAAGAAATTTCTAAACGAGCTATAGAAATAGACTTATTACTCAATATTTTTAATTAAATTTTAAGAAAAGCCTTTTAGGCTAAAAATCAACCTCAGGTAGTGTACTTTTCAAAATAGCTGGCATGATTCATGCTTTATTTAGCTTAAGTCGTATGTTTCTTTTTAAAGAATTTACATACGATGTAAAAGGCTTCCAAATAATTTCTCAATATATATAAATATTTTTGATAGGAATACCGATATTTCTTACAAAAATATAAATAACTATCATATTTTTTATATATAAGGTAAGTATTTTGGAAAATAATGTTATCACCCCTTGAAATACCATCAAATTCAAAGTACAACTGTAATATTAATTCCGACTAAAACAATTATGTTTAGTCAAACTTAAAAGGAGGGATGGAGATGTTATCATTACATTTCAATAAGCAAGTCTTCATTAACGCTCTGAAGACCTCAGATACAGTGATTTATGGAATAACCACTGTTGCCCTGATGTTGACGCTTGCATTTCAGGGAATGATAAAAGGCAATTTAAAGCCCGAATACTTTATGTATGCGCTAGTGGTGTCTGTTGCCTTTTCAGTCTGGGCCTTTGTCGATCACAAATTCCGCCAGCTCAGCCTCGAACGCGCTAAAGCAAAAATGGAGAAAATGGATGATTAATCATCCATTTTTTATGCCTTATTTTACGTTAGCCTTTTAAACAAACTGAAGTATCACTCCAACTAGAAGAATAAATGTAGCGCCTACTTCCGCTACAATTAAACCCAGCATAGCGAATGTCATCATCCAAGTCGGTAAACGATGTTGACCCAGCTTATGGGGTGTTTGAAACTGATTGGTTGTGTCTTTTAAAAAACCATGCAAAACATAAGCACCCACTGAAAAGCTAAAAAAAATTAAATTTAAAATGACACAGATTAAATTAATCGATTCTGGCCAGACAGAAAAATAAGCTAACACTGACAATATCAAACTTGCCGGGGCATACAAAAGACTACTGCGGTGCGCTATATCAACATAATAATGTGCACGTGACTGCGGAGACTGACGAATTTGATAGTACTTCCAAACGCCTGTAAGCATGCCAATCCAAAGAAAAATTCCACTAAAAATAATTCCCAGCTTTACATCAAAACTCAAAAAAATCATGAGATTCCATCTCTATATTTATTTTTGGAAGCCCGTTATATAGCACATTTTGACTTTTAAGTCATAAAATTATCGGGTTTCTTTTTGGAACTCATATAAAGTAAAAATATAATTTTTTTGCTTTATGACACTCTATGGAAAATATTGAAAAGTTATGGATAAGTTGTAAAGATGGCTATCAACTTGCTGCCCAGCTCTACACTCCTTCTCAAATCAGTAAAACCTATCCTATTTTAATTTGCCCTGCTACAGGAATTACCCAGTCGTTTTATCATGCTTTTGCAAGTTGGTTGAGTCAACAAGGCTATGTTGTCATGATTTTCGATTTTCGTGGAATTGGGCAATCATTACATGGCCGTCTAAGTCAATCTTCTGCCAGTATTGTGGATTGGGGAACATTAGATATTCCTGCTGCAATCACAACGTTGTTAAGTCGAACACATGCAGAGAAAGTGATATTGCTTGGTCATAGTGCAGGTGGTCAACTTTTAGGGATTAACCCTCTTTACCATCAAGTGCATCGAGTGATTGCTGTTGCGGGTTCAACTGGCCATATAAAAGGCTTGAAAGGAAAAACTAAACTTCTTGCTCCCGTGATGTTTAATTTAGTATTTCCTGCATCAAGTCTCATCAAAGGATACGGAGCGACACAATTTATCGGCATGGGTGAAAATTTACCTAAACTAGTAGCCAAACAATGGCGTCAATTTTGTAGTCAACCTGGATATATTAAAAATGCTATAGGAAAAACTGTGCATCACGATTTCCATACTCAAATTGTATGCCCAGTGACTTCCATCTGGGCAACAGATGATGAAATTGCCACAGAAATAAATGTCAAAGATTTACTACGTCTTTATCCAAATGCACCTACAAAAATGATTGAACTAAATCCAAAGTCATTTGGATTTAAATCGATTGGCCACATGCTCATGTTTAAAAAATCTCATCAAACTTTATGGCCGTTAATTCAACAACAAATTGAGTCTTGATGTTTAGCATCTAAAAAGATCGAGAGTATTTTATCCATTAGGAGTACTCTCGATTTTTTAACGTAAATCGCGATCTTTAAAGTATCGAAAGTAATACTTAAATATCCCATATTGTCAGTGTAAGTTTAGCTCCCTCACTAAAATTCGTTCTTTGTCATGATGTTAAACATTAATTTTAAGTCGCGTCTGGAGTTTTTAGATTTCATTTGTTATCTTGATTACGTTACAAATTCATAATTTATGATTCTCATGAATAAAACCCTATCTGAACCACCTCATAAACACGGTGGAAAACGCAACAATGCAGGTCGAAAAGCACAGTATCAGGAAAAAACCGTAGTCATGCGTGTGCCTGTATCACGAGTAGATGCCATCAAATCATGGCTACAACCTCGGCCTCAAAATGATATTGAATCAATTCATAATATAAAAAAACTTGTAACAACAAGCTCTATTCACATTCCTTTTCCGCTGGAATCTATTGCCGCAGGATTTCCCTCACCTGCCCAGGATGATATTGAGCAAGAACTTGATCTTAATCAATATCTGGTGAAAAACCCCATATCCACATTTATGTTAAAAGTCAATTCACTGTCGATGCGTGATGCAGGAATAGACATAGGAGATAAAATTATTATTGATAAAGGATTGGAAGCCATGCATGGCGATATCGTGGTTGCATTACTTAATAATGAATTTACGGTAAAACGCTATATGTGTCCAAACAACACGCCTTATGATTTTTGGCTAAAAGCTGAAAACCCTGAATTTCCGGATATTTATCCCCATGAAAATGACAGCCTACAAATCTGGGGTGTCGTGACTTGTATTCTTAAAAAGCTGCGGTGAAATATGGCTCAATTTCATCAGGAATATTATGCGCTTATCGATATCAACAATTGTTATGTCAGCTGTGAGCGATTATTTCAACCCAAACTCAGTGATCAACCCGTTGTAGTTTTATCTAATAACGATGGCTGCGTAGTTTCGCGCAGCAATGAGGCAAAAGCACTGGGTATTAAAATGGCAGTACCATGGCATCAGATTAAAGACCATCCTCTCTATCAAGGCGTACAGGTGTTTTCTAGTAACTATACTTTATATGCTGAAATGTCACGCCGTTTTTTCCTTATTATTCAACAATTTTTTTATGCAGATGATACAGAAGCTTATTCTATCGATGAATGTTTTATCCATCTTACTGCCTACTCTACTATATTTGATTTAGAAGAGTATTGTCATCAACTGGTAAAAACGCTAAAGCAATGGCTAGGATTACCCTGCTCTATTGGCATCGGCCATAGTAAAACTCAGGCAAAACTAGCCAATCATTTCGCAAAAAAAATTGAGAGTTTTAACGATGTTTGCCATCTAGATAAACTAGATCCACTTATTTTAGAAGACTTAATGATCAACACACCTGCCAAAGAAGTCTGGGGCATTGGTCATCAAATCAGTAAAAGATTACAAAGCTATAATATTTATAATTCGTATGACTTAACTTTTGCCAATGAGCACTATCTTGGGAAAGAGTTTTCTGTGATTATTGCGCGTACAATCCGTGAGCTAAAAGGCCAATCCTGTATCTCACTGGATGACCCTCAAATTCCAAGCAAACGTATTTTGGCATCTCGAAGCTTTTCACAAAACCTAAATGATTTATCCCAACTAAAACAGGCTTTAATTTTTCATTTAAACCGAGCGCATCGCCGTTTGGTTAAGCAACAACAGCTATGCAATTGTATTCAGGTTTTTCTATATGAAAAAATAGACACCAAACCCTATAAAAAAGCGTGTACTCATGCGATTGGCCTTGAATACGCTACAGATGACTTACTTATTTTAAGCAAGCTTTCTTTACAACAACTTGATGTTTTATTTGATAAAAATAAAAAATATATCAAAATCGGCGTTATGTTTTGCGGATTATATCCTCGGCAGCAACATATCGATGACCTTTGGCAGCCCCTACAACAAATTCATGAACGGCAAAATTTGATGCTCACCCTTAGTTCAATTAAAAAACGCTTTGGTAATGAAAGTCTGCAAGTGGGTTATCATTCCTGCCAGTCACAATGGAAAATGAAGCAACTTTATCGCTCTCCTTATTACCTGACTCGATGGAATGAAGTTCTATGTATTGACGATTCACATATGGCTATTACACAAAATAAATGAACTGTTTTAGTCAATTAGGTTTAGAATAATAGCCAACTAAAAAACCTTAAAATTTGTCATTTTTTAACATTGTCAATTTTCAGCAAAGTTTGCAATATAGGTGCTAAGTTTTGGCAAACGCTTTCTGCTTCAATTAAAACAAATTATAAAAAACATGTAGAAAATTATGCCATAATAAGCAAACTTTGCAGACATCTTGCAAAGATTATTTGCATTTATGAATTGGAGCAAACAGAATGAGTTCAACCATTTTGGTGATTCATGGACCGAATTTGAACCTGTTAGGAAAACGTGAACCAGAAGTTTATGGGGATCTTACTCTTAATGATATCAATCAACAATTGATTGCCCAAGCTCAAAACTCCAATATTCAGTTAGAAACATTTCAGAGCAATTGGGAAGGTGCCATCGTTGATCGCATTCATCATGCCCAGTTAGAAGACATTAAATTTATCATTATTAACCCTGCCGCGCTAACTCACACTTCAGTTGCTCTACGCGACGCCTTGCTTGGCGTTGCTATTCCTTTTATTGAAGTTCATTTATCTAATGTACATGCGCGCGAAGCATTTCGCCATCACTCATATTTATCCGATAAAGCCGTTGGCGTTATTTGTGGTTTGGGAGCAAAAGGATATTCCTATGCGCTCGACACTGCCATCGGAAAACTGCAATCTTTTCATTAATTCACCATGATTTAGGAATACTCACCTATGGATATTCGCAAAATTAAGAAACTCATCGACTTGATGATTGAATCTGACTTACAAGCGATTGAGGTTAAAGAAGGTGATCAATCCATCTCACTTACTCGTCCAACCCCTGTTTACACTACTGCACCTATAGCAGCACCTGTTGCTGCTCCTTCAGCAGCAGCAGCAGCTAAAACACCACGTGGTGCGGTTGAAACTTCACCAATGGTGGGTGTGTTCTATGCTGCACCAAGTCCAGGTGAAGCACCTTTTGTAAAAGTTGGTCAAACTGTTTCTGCGGGTGAAACCTTGGGTATTATTGAAGCCATGAAAATCATGAACCCAATTGAAGCAACCCAAAGTGGTGTTGTTGAAGAAATCTTAGTGAAAAACGGTGAAGTGATTCAGTTCGGTCAACCATTATTCCGTTACCGCGCATAATCCACGGGGGCTTGTATGTTGCAAAAAGTATTAATTGCAAACCGTGGTGAAATCGCATTACGAATTACCCGTGCTTGCAAAACATTGGGCATTAAAACCGTTGGTATCTATTCAGATGCTGACAAAGATTTAATGCATTTACGTTTCGTGGATGAAGCTGTATGTATTGGCCCGGGTGCAAGTAGTGATAGCTATTTAAATATCCCAGCAATTATTACAGCAGCAGAAATTACAGGTGCGGATGCTATCCATCCCGGTTATGGTTTTCTTTCAGAAAATGCTGAATTTGCTGAGATTGTAGAAACTTCGGGTTTTACCTTTATTGGTCCTCGCCCTGAGCATATTCGCTTGATGGGTAATAAGGTTTCTGCCATTGTTTCTATGAAAAAGGCAGGTGTTCCAACTGTTCCTGGTTGTGACCATGCTGTGACTATTCATAATGCCTTAGCTGAAGCCAAAGAAATTGGCTTTCCATTGATCGTAAAAGCGGCTGCAGGTGGCGGTGGTCGTGGTATGCGCATTGTCGAACGTGTGGATACCCTGCTCGAATCAGTTCAGGCGGCACAACGTGACGCGGAAATGTGGTTTGGTGACGATACCGTATATATGGAGCGTTTCCTGCAAAAGCCACGTCACGTTGAAGTACAAGTACTTGGTGATGGTAATGGTCATGCGATTCATTTATATGATCGCGACTGTTCACTACAACGCCGTCATCAAAAAGTTCTGGAAGAAGCACCTGCGCCTAACTTACCCGAACAGGCACGTGCTGATATTCTGGAAGCTTGTGTGAATGCATGTAAGCTTATGCAATATCGTGGCGCTGGAACATTTGAGTTTTTGTTTGAAGATGGTGAGTTCTTCTTTATCGAAATGAATACCCGTGTTCAAGTTGAACATCCTGTAACTGAAATGGTTACTGGCATTGATATTATTGAACAGCAACTGCGTATCGCAGCGGGATTAGGCCTTGACATTGAACAATCAGATGTCGAAGTTCGTGGCCATGCCATTGAATGTCGTATCAATGCAGAAGATCCAACCAACTTCTTACCCTCTCCTGGCAAAATTGAACATTTTTATGCACCAGGTGGGGCTGGAATTCGCCTAGATTCTCATATCTATCCAGGTTATAGCATTCCGCCTTATTATGACTCAATGATTGCAAAATTGATTGCTCACGGCAAAGATCGTGAAACATCATTGGCTCGTATGCGTCAAGCGCTGGATGAAATTATCTTAACGGGTGTAAAAACCAATATTCCTTTGCACAAAGATTTAATTTTGCAGGATAAAAAATTCTGCGCACAAGCGATGGATATTCACTATCTTGAAAAACATTTGCTAAAACAACTAGAAGCACAGGTTGAAAAAGCATAATTAAAAAAACCTCTTATTTTGATAAGAGGTTTTTTTTATTCTATGTGACTATTTTCCCTAACGAAAATAGTCACATATTTAATTATACGGAATTAAGGCAAAACACGTTGCAAAGTTGCAAAGCATTGTTGGCCATTTTCACCTGCACAGAAGTTAATGGTGTTAGGTGATTTCCACTGTACGAAATATTGTGATACCTCACCCGACTGATCTTCCTGACGACCCGAGCAATCCACTTCGTTATTGTCATATTTGATCTGCATAATTAATGCGGGCAATTTTTCTTTCATATCCTGAGACGGCTGATAATCATAAACACCATATGACCACTCTTTACCACTCTTTACCACAACTTCATTGGCATTACGAAAATTATAATACTCCACACACTTCTTATTGGTGGGAATTTCCATTCCCCATAATCCCATAATTTCTGGGCGGGTTTCAATTTGAATCGTATTGGCACTTAAATCCATCGCTTGAGCTTTTGCTTCCGCTTCATCCTGCTTTGCTTCATCTGCCATAGCAAATGAACAGCAAAGACTTAATAAACCAACAATATAAATATTTTTCATAGATTTATTGATAACTAAACGCATGAACTTAACTTACCATACTTTTTTAAAATTACCTTCGATCATAACGATATAAAAACAATATTTTTATCCAGATCGGTTACGTCTCAAATTGAAACATTCTTATTCCCCTTGAATAAGTTATTTAATTGATTTAAAAACTAATTCAAGAAAATAAAAGACGAGTAAAAAGGGACATATGAAACTCAATGAATATCTCAATTATGATGGCTTAGGATTGGCAAAACTGGTACATGAAAAAGAAGTTCAACCCATTGAATTGCTCGAACTTGCCTTAAATCGTTCAAATCAAGTCAACTCTAGACTCAACGCGATTATTATTCCAATGCATGAATATGCACAAATAAAAGCAAAACAAACTCTGACTGGCCCATTTGCAGGTGTACCCTTTTTAGTAAAAGATTTATTTCAGGAATATGCAGGTATTCCCACTTCGTATGGGTGTAAAGCACTTAAAAAACGTCACTACATTCCGGATACGAATGCCGAAATTGTAAATCGCTGGGAAAAAACAGGCATCATGACTTTTGGTCGCACCAATACGCCCGAGTTTGGTATCAAGGGAGTTACAGAGCCTGAGGCTTGGGGCAGCTGCTCAAATCCATGGAATCTTCAACATAATAGCGGTGGCTCTTCGGGAGGTTCAGCCTCTGCGGTTGCAGCAGGCATTGTACCGGTTGCTGGTGCTGGAGATGGTGGTGGTTCAATTCGGATTCCTGCTTCTTATTGTGGGTTATTTGGTTTAAAGCCTAGCCGTGGACGTACCCCTTGGGGCCCACAGATGAGTGAAGCCATGCATGGTGCGGCTATTCAACATGTCCTGAGTAGGTCTGTACGTGACAGTGCAGCTATGCTGGATGCAACTCATGGTTTTGAACACAGTTCACTTTTTAAGATCGAAAAACCAGAACATCCTTTTTTAGATTATGTTTATAAACCGCCGAAACAATTAAAAATTGCATTTAACACCCAATCGCCTATTGGCACAAAAGTTTCTAAGGATGCCATAGCAGCGGTGAAACATACTGCCCAACTTCTAGAATCGCTAGGACATATTGTAGTTGAGGATGCCCCTAAGATTGATGGAATGGCAGTCGCTAAAGATTTTATTACCACATGGTTTAGTCAATTTTCCTACATGTTGCACCAAATCAAACAGATGTCTGGGGCGCTACATGATGAATTTGAACTCGACTCACTTGCTCTTGCTGCCTTTGGTGCTCAAACAACAGCACATGAATATATTCACAATTTGAATAATTGGGGGATTTACGTGACGCAAATGAATCAGTTTTTTGATCATTATGATTTATATCTAACGCCTGCTACAGCTTCCGTTGCCCCTAAGAATGGAGAAGTCAGCACTCCCGTTTGGCAAAAACCAATTCTAAAAAGTTTACTAAAAATAGGAAAAGCACACTATCTAGCAAGAGGTAAACTCGTAGAACAAATCATTCGTGAAAATTTGAAATGGGTACCCTTCACGCAGCTAGCCAATATTACAGGTTTACCTGCCATGTCAGTTCCACTTTATTGGAATAAAGATAACCTGCCACTGGGCTCCCAGTTTATTGCGCCTTTTGCTCGTGAAGATTTACTTCTACAACTTGCGGGACAGTTAGAAATAGTTCAGCCGTGGTCAAACAGATACCAGAATATAGTGGTTTAATTTCTTAGGTTGACAGGTTGTTCACACTGGTTGGGCAACCATTTCACCCCCAGTAAACCAAACAATACAACGCCCGATGCAAATATAAAAATTACGGATCCATTGTATATCGTCCAATAATGACCCGCCAATATACTTCCAAAAGCTACTCCAAGCCCCCACATGGTACTATATAATGCTTGGCCGCGACCCTGTTGTCCTGCTGTAAAATTCTGAAAAATCATCCTCATTGCAATAAGATGAAATAATCCAAAACTAAAAGCATGCATACTCTGGGCTGTAAATTGTGCTACAAAACTGCTGGCAAATACTCCTGCAATCATCCAGCGGATACTGGTCATTATTAAACATAAGCTGACTAATTTTTTTAATGAATAACGCGATAAAAACAAATGTGCATAGGCAAACATTATTATTTCAGCAATTACCCCAACCGCCCATAAAAAACCAATTTCTGTTGTGGAAAAATGCGATTCTTTTAAATAATTGCTATAAAAACTATAAAATGGTGCATGTGAAAACAACAAAACAAATTCAATTATAAAAAAAGCCAGAACCGCTGGTCGTTTTAAAATCGGCATTAAAGGTTCAAGTTTTGTCTGTACACGAGGAGCTGAGTCGGGTTCCTGAATCGTAAACGACCAGATAAATGCTAAAAATGCGACACATAGAAGAATCACTGGAAGCGTAACAATAGGAATAATTTCCAATAAAGCGCCAATTCCAGTCACACCAACAATAAATCCAACAGATCCCCACTTACGAATTTTTCCATAGAGTTTTGCTCGCTGATCTTCGAGCCAAAACAAAGTGACTCCTTCAAACTGCGCTAAGATCGCATTCTGAAAGAAACTAAAAATTAGCATTAATAAGGCAATCGACTGAAACGTATTTGGAATCATGAAAATCGCAAACCAAACACAAGACTCCATCCATGTCGCAATGCGCACCAGCCTCATGCGCTTACCTGATTTATCGGCAATCCAACCCCAGATAAAAGGGGCAAAAAAACGTGTAATGATGGCGATGGAGGATAATAAACCAATTTCCTCATAATTAAATTTTTGATCTTCTAGATACAAACTCCAATAAGGCATGAATGTTCCAACAATTGCATAGTAACAGAAGTAGAAACCACCAAGTTTGGTCGTGATTGGAAGGCGTAGCACTAAGTTAATCCTCTGGAACTTCATGACATAAAAAAACCGCCGAAGCGGTTTTTTAACTTATTTGATTTTAGCTTTGGATTTTAAGTATTGCGTATAATCATCTAATTCTTGCTGCCCACGGAACTGCTGATAAAGCTTACTTAATTCATTCAACTGTTCTGGAGTCAAAGCATTTGCAGTAGTCGAGTTTACATTTGAAACACCGACCACAACTAACTCATCTGGAAGTTTTGCTGTTGTTACAGACCAGAAGCCTTCTTTTGGAGCTGAAACACTAAATGCTGCACGTTCTATTTCACGCTTTAAACCCTGTGAACGTGTAAATGTACCAGCATCTTCAAACTTAATACCACTTGCTGCCACTACTTGCGCAGCGGGTTGATTTTTAAATGCCTCTAAAGATTGAGTAAGTTTAGCTTTAGCAGCCTGATATGCTTTATCTTCAATCAATTTAGCTTTTACATCGGCAGTGGCTTGTGCCAATGGCTTAACACCTGCAGCATAATAATTACGAACTTTCACCCAAACCGTATCGCCATTGGCAAGCTGGATATTGCTTGAAACATTGCGATCGCCATTTTTTACGTCGTCATTAAAAATACGTGTTTTAACATTCGGGTCACTTAATACAGGATGTCCCGTTGCCAATGTAACGCCTTTTGTAGACTCAACATGTGTTGATTTCACTTCCTGAGTGATTGCCGTTAAATCATCACTGCTTACCACCATCTCATTCAGATTATTTACTGCATCTGAATATGCATTTGCCGCTTTAGATTTTTGTACCTCAGCAGTTAAGCGTGCTTTTTCAGACTCAAATGAAGGAATAGTTGCTGCAACAGTATTTGCTTCAATAATATGATAGCCGTATTGAGTTTTAACAGGTTTGGAAATCTGACCATTGCTCAAAGAGTTTACTGCTTGATCAAACTCAGCTGAAAAAACACCAGCTTGATAAGCTGTCAGCAAACCACCTTCATTTTTAGAGCTGGTATCATCTGAATATTGCTTAGCGGCATCAGCAAAAGATAAAGTGCCTGCATTAATTTTCGCATATACATCATTAGCAAGTTTTTGTGCATCAGCATCTGAACGTGCATCTGTCGTAATCAAAATATGTTTCACGTCACGCTTTGCATCTTTTTGCTGTTTTTCAACAAAAGCTTTATACGCTTGCTGCAACTCTGCTTCTGTTACCGCAGCATTAGTTACCACTTGCACAGGTGATAAAACCACATAATCCACATCAACACTAGCCACCTGTTTGAAGCTATTTGGGTGCTTGTTATAATAATCAGTAATTTCCTGATTGCTAACTGTAATCCCTTTTTTATAGTCATCAAGTTTAATGCTTGCCAAATGCAAAGTACGCTGTTCGGTTTGCAAAGTAGCAATTTGGTTAATATCAGCTTTACTCACCAGTGCGGTATTATTGATGCTTGACGTCAGCATTTTAAGTGCATGATCCTGACGTAGACTGGTAATTAATGCCTGACTTGTCATTCCGACTGAACGCAAATAATTTTCATATAGTGTTTGAGAAAACTTGCCATTTTCCTGAAAACTAGGTTGTTGCGCCAACATTTTCTCAATTTGCCCATCACTCAGAGAAATTCCGAGCTTTTCAGCCTGCTGCAAAAGTACTGTACGAGCAACTAAGGTATCTAATGCGGTTTGCTGTATAAAAGGTTGGTTCAATAAGGTTTCATCACCATGAACCATTGATAAGTACTGATCTTTATAAGTTTTTGTTAGGTTCTCAACGTCTTTTTTAGGAATATCCTGACCGTTTACATTTTTTGCAACATCTGCCTTATTATGACTACCAAAATACCCTTCAATACCTACAAGCGCTAAAGGCGTCAAAAACAAGACTAAAAGCACTTTGCCAAGCCAACCCTTAATGATTGTACGAAACGATTCCATAAGTATTCCACTATTTTATTTCGGAGAGATTTTAACTGAAAAACCTTGCTGAATGAATGAGTAATCTCTTGCTTTTGCACTTTTTAATAAAAAACGCGCCCAAAAAGGCGCGTTAATTTAACTAATGCAATTAAGCAACAGAATCTTTCAAACCTTTACCCGCTTTAAAGCTAGGTACTTTAGTTGCTTTGATCTGTAACTCTTCACCAGTTTTAGGATTACGTCCTGTACGAGCTGCACGGTCTTTAACACTGAAAGTGCCAAAACCCACTAAAGTAACAGTATCACCTGCTTTAAGGGCTTCTGTTACTGAAGCGATAGTCGCATCCAATGCTTTACCAGCATCAGTCTTAGACAATCCCCCTTTTTCTGCAATCGCATCAATTAATTCTGATTTATTCATGAAGATAACGTCCTCTTATTTCGTTTATTTAAAATCTAAGGCTGTAAGTTTAAAAGGCCATGACGCCTTTATAGCAATGCTTTAGGGCAAAAGGCAATACTGAATCAGGCGTTTTATCAAAAATAAACGTGAATTTTTTGTAGAAAAACGCATAAATGCTATTTTTTTTATTTTTCACTCAATTTTGACTTTAAGTTTTCATTCTCTGCCAGTAACACATCTACCTTGCTATGAAGCTGTAATAATAGCTGTTCAATGTGTTGTAAATCCTTTGCCGTCACCAAACCAATTCGATTCAA
Organism: Acinetobacter sp. S54; assembly: GCF_016624945.1. Taxonomy (GTDB): domain Bacteria; phylum Pseudomonadota; class Gammaproteobacteria; order Pseudomonadales; family Moraxellaceae; genus Acinetobacter. The sequence continues at coordinate 23,297 of NZ_JACVUI010000002.1, forward strand.
AGAATGATTTATACTTTGATCAATCATACGCTCAACTTTATCTTTGGTATCCGTTACAGATTCTTTAGCTTTTTCTGTCACCTTATTTACTGTTGTATCCGCAACATCCAGTGTTTTTGATTCAAGTTCTTCGCCGACTTTGACTAATGAGTCAAATAATTTATTGCCTTCTTCTTCCGCACGTGAAAAAGCACCCAAACCAGCTAGCCAGATTTGTTTGGTATACTTTCTAAAATCAAGTGCAGATTTACGGGAAGCTTTGGTTTTTCCTGTGGTTTTTTCAGATTGAAGTTCAGTACCTTGTTCAATGCTTTCCTTTTCCATTATTTCATTACTCCTGATCACTTTACCGTCATGTAGCTACATTTAATCATAAAATGTATTCATAATAGCAAACCAAAGACTTGATCCTTTTGCTAAAGTGTTCTACAAAGCAGTTTAATTACTTTATTTTTTATTTATTTTTATAACTTGAGATCGGATCTCGAAATTTTATAGCGTTAAGGACCATATTGGTATGAGCGAGTCGCAACAAAACAAAGAACAGTCTCATTTGTTGCTTAACATTTTGTTAATTGTACTTGAAACCGTTTTCTCATTTATTTTAAAGAACGATGGAGTTATAAAACTTCAGGCTAAAACCTTTGTGGATAAAAAGGTTTCATTAAGAATCAATAGCTATATACCCTACTTCGACTTTTATGTGCAATTTACAGACAAAGGCGTATTGTTTGATTTGCAGGCGCCAGATCGCACTATTGATCTGGAAGTGAGTAGCACGCTGCTTGATCTAATTAAAATTTTTATTTTTGGTAATCGTCGCAGCATAAAAACCATGCGTATAGGGGGCGAAACTGAACTTAAAGAGCAGTTTAAAGATTTACTCTTATACTTTAGCTTACCCAAACTTTTTGCAGACTGGAAACAATGGCTGCGTCAACCTGATGAGCCAAATCAAGCGATTGCTTCCAAAAAAAGAATTGCGCCATTACTTGAGAAAATTGATACACAGCGCTCCCAAATTAACGGTTTGCATGTCGAACTTAAACAATATAAAAATCGTATTCGACGTTTGCAGCAACGACAACGTTCGATCAATATTGGCTTTAGTATAATAACAGTCGTTTTAGCTGCTTTATTAGTGTATAATTTATGGGCAGGATAATTAAGAAATAACCCCTGTCCAATAAATCAATTGAATAACTATAAAAATACTTGACTATTTTAGTCGGGATTCTTAAAATTAGCCTATCTAGTCTAAACATGTGTACCGAATCATGCGCCTTACAACTCGCGGTCGCTACGCAGTGACTGCTCTCCTTGATCTAGCTTTGCAGCCAACTGAACAAACGATCACGCTCGCCGAAATTGCAGCACGTCAATCCATTTCAGTCGCTTATCTTGAGCAGTTATTTGCGAAATTAAAGCGTCATGGGTTAGTTTCCAGTGTTCGTGGTGCAAATGGTGGTTATCATTTAGCCCGTAAAGCCAACGAAATTACCATATTAGAAATTATTGAAGCTGTAAATGAAACTGTAGATGCAACGCGTTGTGACCATAAAGGTAACTGTCAAAATGGTGCAATGTGTTTGACTCATGATTTATGGCAAGAACTCTCCCATCACATTGCCGATTACCTTGCAAAAATCACATTGTCTGATTTGGTTAACCGCGACACCGTACAAACTGTCGCACTTCGCCAGAATTCAACAGACTATGATTCTGCCCTCTTATCGGCTACAGGTATTTGAAATGAAACGTCCAATTTATCTTGATTATGCTGCAACTACGCCTGTGCTACCTGAAGTTGCAGAACGCATGATGGAATGCCTGACTTTTGATGGTACGTTTGGTAATCCTGCATCACGTTCTCATGCTTATGGTTGGCAAGCAGAAGAAAAAGTTGAATATGCGCGTGAACAAGTCGCAAACCTAATCAAAGCAGATCCTCGTGAAATTGTTTGGACATCAGGTGCGACTGAATCTGACAATCTTGCACTAAAAGGAATTGCTCAGTTTTATGGTTCAAAAGGTAAACATATTATTACCAGTAAAATTGAACATAAAGCGATTTTAGATCCTTGTCGTGAACTAGAAGAACAAGGGTTTGAAATCACTTACTTAGAACCAGAGCCGCGTACAGGTCTCATTACACCTGAAATGGTAAAAGAAGCTTTACGTCCAGATACAATTTTAGTATCACTTATGATGGTGAATAATGAAATTGGTACAGTGACTGATGTTGCTGCAATTGGTGAATTGACTCGCGCTAATAAAACGTTTTTCCATGTCGATGCTGCTCAAGCCACGGGTAAAGTCGAAATTGATCTTTCTACCATGAAAATTGATTTGATGAGCTTCTCAGGTCACAAAGCTTACGGTCCTAAAGGTATTGGCGCGCTTTATGTGCGACGCAGTCCTCGTGTTCGTTTAAAAGCACAAATTCATGGCGGTGGTCATGAGCGTGGCATGCGTTCAGGTACTTTAGCGACGCATCAAATTGTAGGTATGGGTGAGGCATTTGAAATTGCTGGAAAAACCATGCAGGCAGAACAAGCCCGTATTCGCCAATTACGTGACAAACTTTGGAATGGCTTACAAGGTCTTGAACAAGTTTTCCTGAATGGTCACCCTACTCACAACGTAGCAAATTATCTTAATGTCAGCTTTAACTTTGTTGAAGGTGAATCATTGATGATGGCATTAAAAGATGCTGCTGTATCATCTGGATCAGCATGTACTTCTGCAACTCTAGAGCCATCCTATGTATTACGTGCTTTAGGCTTGTCTGATGAACTGGCACACAGTTCGATTCGTTTTAGTTTTGGCAAATATACAACCGAAGCTGATATTGATCACGTGCTTGAAATTACCAAGGCTGCTGTTGAGAAATTACGTGAACTTTCTCCGCTTTGGGATATGTACAAAGAAGGTATCGATCTTTCCACAGTAGAGTGGGCTGAACACTAACTTACCGATCTGTCGATTGAAAAACGTATTTTTGTCCTTATATTTAATATTAGGCTGACCCCGAGGTTTGGAGAAGCAACATGGCTTATAGTGAAAAGGTTATTGATCATTACGAAAACCCGCGTAATGTTGGTGTTTTAGATAAAAACGCTGAAAATGTAGGTACGGGAATGGTAGGTGCGCCAGCATGTGGTGACGTAATGCGCCTACAAATTCAAGTCAATGACGAAGGTGTTATTGAAGAAGCACGTTTCAAAACGTATGGTTGTGGTTCAGCAATTGCATCTAGCTCTTTAGTCACTGAATGGCTTAAAGGTAAGACATTAGATCAGGCACAAGCGATCAAGAACATTGATATTGCAACTGAACTTGCTCTACCTCCAGTGAAAGTTCACTGTTCGGTGTTAGCAGAAGATGCAATCAAGGCTGCGATTGATGACTATCGTAACAAGAAAATCAAAGCTTAATTGATTGCCTTAATTTGACGGAGTTTTCATGATTCATTTAACTGAAAATGCGGCAACTCACATTCGCAATTATTTGTTGAATCGTGGTAAAGGTGAAGGCATTCGCGTGGGTGTGAAAACTTCAGGCTGTTCAGGTCTGGCTTATGTGCTTGAATTTGTCGATGACATGGATACACATGACCAGATGTTTGAGCAACATGGCGTAAAAGTTTTTGTTGATCCCAAAAGTCTTGTCTACCTTGAAGGTATGGAAATGGACTATGTTAAAAACGGTCTGAATGAAGGCTTTGAGTTTAACAATCCCAACAAAAAAGGCGAATGTGGCTGTGGTGAATCTTTCACAGTTTAAGCCCCTTAGCCTTTTCATTTCATATTAAAAGCAGTGTTTTTACACTGTTTTTAATATATTTATTTACTACGGAATTCATCTCCCATGAATCATTTTGAGTTGTTTAACTTACCCGTAGCACTCGATATCGATTTAGCCACGTTAAAAGCAAATTTCCTGAGCTTGCAGCAACAATATCATCCAGATAAAGCTGAAGATAAAGATCAGGCACTTATTAAATCCAGTGAAATTAATCAGGCTTATAAAGTATTGTCACAAGTGGACAGTCGTGCAGCTTATTTATTATCACTTAAAAAGCAAGATTATCATCTGGATCAATCGATTAGTGATTTTGAATTTTTACAATCTGCTTTGGAAATTCGTGAGCAACTTGATGAAGCAAGTGATACAGAACAACTTCAAACTTTAAAAGTCGAAGTCAATCAATGGATTGATGGTTTGATTCGTGAGTTTAAAATTGACTATGAAGACGAAGACTGGGGGGAAGCGCGCGATACAGTTCGTAAATTGCGTTTTTTCCAACGTGTTCTCAATGATATCAACAAAGCCGAAGATCAAATGCTGGATGATGACAGCTTTGACTTAGATGATGAATTTTAATTAAGTTGTACCGATTTATATTCAAGGGATTTAACTCATGGCACTCTTGCAAATTGCTGAACCTGGTCAATCAAGTGCCCCGCATCAACATCGTATTGCGATTGGGATTGACCTTGGAACAACACATTCTTTAGTTGCCACAGTACTGTCTGGCAAATCAAAAGTTCTACAAGATGACAAAGATCGCGTCCTACTACCATCGATTGTGCATTATGCTGAAAAGACAACAGAATATGGGGATGATGCCAAAGCTTTCCTTACCACAGATCCCAAGAACACCATTGTTTCAGTCAAACGCTTTATGGGCCGCTCCAAAGCGGATATAAAATTTCAACATCCTTATACTTTAACCGGTGCGGATAATGAAATGCCTGCTTTTGAAACACGTGCTGGACGTAAGACACCCGTTGAAATTTCAGCAGAAATTCTCAAGCAATTAAAAGAGCGAGCAGAAGCCAGCCTAAAAAATCCTGTCAATGGCGCAGTTATTACTGTACCTGCATATTTTGATGAAGCCCAACGTCAGGCAACACGCGATGCGGCTCAGCTCGCAGGTTTAAATGTTTTACGTCTGTTGAATGAACCTACGGCCGCAGCAGTTGCTTATGGTCTAGATCAGGAAGCAAACTTACAAACAGATCATAACTATGTCATTTATGATTTGGGTGGTGGTACGTTTGATGTTTCAATCCTGCGATTTTCACAAGGCGTTTTTGAAGTACTCGCGACGGGCGGTCATACGGCTTTAGGTGGTGATGATCTTGATCGTTTAATTGTGAAATGGGCCAAGAAACAACTTAATATTGATATATTAGATGATATTGAATATGCAGCATTTATCGTGGCTGCGCGTAAAGCCAAAGAGGCTTTATCTGATCAAAATCAAGTTCAGTTTAAAGCACTTGACTATGTTTTAGATGTGGATCGACCGACTTTTGAATCTATTATCCAAATCGCACTAGATAAAACAATCAATGTTTGTAAGCGTGTGCTACGGGATGCAAAACTAGGATTAGACGACATTCAAAATGTTGTATTGGTCGGCGGCTCCACTCGCTCCTACGCTGTACAAAAAGCGGTCCGTGATGTGTTTAATCAGGAACCTTTATGTACTATTAATCCAGATGAAGTAGTGGCTATCGGAGCTGCAATCACGGCTAATCAATTGATTGGTAATTCACAAGATGGTTCATTATTGCTTGATGTCACCCCTCTTTCTCTTGGCCTAGAAACTATGGGGGGTTTGGTTGAGCGATTAATTTCACGCAATACCGCGATCCCAGTCGCACGTCGTCAGGAATTTACCACTTATCAAGATGGCCAAACTGCCATGCTAATTCATGTGGTACAAGGTGAACGGGATTTGGTCGATCATTGTCGCTCACTTGGTCGTTTCGTATTACATGGTATTCCGCCAATGACAGCGGGTCAGGCACGTATTGAAGTAACTTTCCAAGTGGATGCTGATGGCTTATTAACTGTATCTGCCCAAGAAGCCACTTCTGGTGTAAAAGCCCAGATCGACATCAAACCGTCTTATGGTTTATCAGAAACAGATACCGAAAGACTACTTATCGAAGGTTTTCAACATGCCGAAGAAGATAAATTATTGCGTCATTTGCAAGAAACCAAAGTCGAAGCCCAACGTGAACTTGAAGCCCTTGAGCAGGCCTTGAAAGTTGATGCATCGTTATTGTCTGAACAGCAGCTAACTGCTTTAAATGCTGCCAAAGATCATTTAAATGTCCAACTAAATGCAGACAATATTCAAGCCATTGAGGACGCTGTACAACAGCTGAAACTCTATAGCGACGAATTTGCAGCTCAACGCATGAACCGTCATATTGATGATGCGCTTAAAGGTACCAAGCTTAACGACTGGTCAGACTCAAATTAAGAAACAGGTGAATATATGCCACGTATTAAAGTTCTTCCACATGCGCAAATTTGCCCTGAAGGCGCTGAGTTTGAAGTTGAGGAAAATGCCAACCTTTGCCAAAGTTTGCTTAACAATGGCATTAAAATTGAACACGCTTGCGACATGTCATGTGCATGTACTACTTGCCATGTAGTTGTGCGCAAAGGATTTGATAGTCTTGAAGAAATGAATGATGTCGAAGCTGACTTGCTTGATCGTGCTTGGGGTCTTGAACCCGATTCACGTTTATCTTGTCAGGTAAAAATAGTGAATGAAGATCTGGAAGTTGAAATTCCGAAGTACACCATTAACCATGCATCAGAAAATCATTAAATAATATTATTTAAACGTTTAAGCCACTCAAACGAGTGGCTTTTATTTTACTTCATCTTCAAGTTTTAATTTAGCGACGCCTTGCGCATTCGTTAGATTTTGCTGGACCTGAATACGTTGAATCATTTTTTCAAGTACATCAACTAATTCTGGATATTCAAAGTTTTGCACTTCTTCAAGATTTAATACCAAATGGAAGCCTTTATATTCATAATCAAACCACTGTTGATTATCAGACATTTTACCCGTATATTTTTCCATGACTTGCCATGTTTTGACCGCACCCTGAATACCTTTTAGATAAATAGGTGCTTTTGGCGCACACAAAAATTCATTTTTAACCAATTGATAAGTATCATCAGAAATTAAGATTTCGTCGATTTCAGCTGCATATTGTAAACGCGCAGCTAGATTTGCATCACGCCCTACAATGGTATAGGCCATACGGTGGGTAGCGCCATAATTTCCCACGTGACAATATCCTGTACTAATTCCCATACGAATATGTAAAGCTGGATAACCCATTTTGATCCATCGCTCACGCAATAGTTTCATTTGCTGCCGCATAGCAATCGCCATTTCTACGCAAGATTTTGCATCTTTTTCTACCCCTTGCGAAGTTGGATCACCAAAAAAGATGAGGATGGCATCTCCCATAAATTTATCGACAGTCGCTTCATATTGTTTAGCAATTTCTGTCATGTGGCTTAAATAGTCATTGAGTAAAAACGCCAAATCATCTGGAATTAAACTTTCTGAAAGTTCAGTAAAACCCTGAATATCAGAAAAGAAAATAGTTAGTTTTTTTCGTTTATATTCAATTTTTGCTTCTGATTCACCACGCATAATCGACTGCCAAAGTTGCAGTGGTGCATAACGACTCAGTTGGTTTGAAAACGCCATATAGCGCGTCATTTGATTATAATAATGCTGACGCAAGTGATTGAGTTTTTCAATCCGGATATGCTGGTAATAGTTACCAATATTAATAAATGTAATCAGGGAAATTAAGCTAATTACCGTAAGTTCCTGACTTGTCGGTTCAAAGTAGTCCTGAAAACCAAAGATAAAAATTGTACTGGCATAAAAAATGGTAACGCCAATCATGCCTGACAAAGAGGCAGCCATAAATGAAATTTTGCTATTTATAGCGGTATATAATAATGCAAATAATGAAGCAAAAGTGAGAACCAGGCTTAAGTGGACACCTGCCAAAGAGACGGCAACCACTACACTATCTATGGCAAAAAAAACATTTCTGGAAAGATTTTTATCAAACTTGTACTGTAACCAGCGATCTAATTTAGGATTAATGATTAAGATGATAACAAGAAAGACTGGAATATAAAGTTGATAGTTAGCATCAGGCGAGGTAAACGAATAAATTACCTCAATCAATGACAGTATGAAATATCCCATCAAACGATGAAAATAAGCAAACTGACGCGGTTCTCTATCGACCAGCCTATCTAATGGCACTCTACCCTCCAACCTTTAACTTAAACCACATAAGTCCCTATGTGGTTTAACACAGACTTAGTCCATACGCCAATCAAATGGCATATCACCCTGTCCACGTAAAGCTAACATCAAAGTCTGGCGCATATGTGCAAGTACATCGTTGCTATAAGGTACAGTAGGCGTTCCCCAAACAGGTTTAGGCCATGCCACATCATTTTGATAACGCACAACATGATGAAAATGCAACTGTGGTACCATGTTTCCAAGCGCTGCCACATTCATTTTATCTGCACGAAAAACGCGGGATAATTGGCTTGATAACCAGCTTGATTCACGTAGGAATTGTTCCTGATCAGCTTGGCTTAACTCATAAAGCTCAGTAATACCTGACACACGCGGTATAAGAATCAACCATGGAAATTGCATATCATTCATTAAACGACATGTTGAAAGCGGAAAATCGCCTACAAAAAAAGTATCTTGAGCAAGTTGGGGATGCAAACTAAACATATCTTTATAAATGACGCATGAATTATGATGGCTAATACTATCACAACACTTGTGATGTGAGTATTATTAGTACCTTGTTTACTTACAAATAACAATGATTTTATTCACTTATCCATTCGTAAAAGCTTAATTTTACAGCAACTTGATCGCACATTTTGACAATATAAAGTTAAACTAAAAAGTATGATGAAAATCGGTCGATTTCCATCATACATACTTAACAAAAAATGCTTTTATTAATGTAACTCATGTACAAGTTTTAAAAGTAAATCCTGAATAAATTGAGTCCGTTTGTCATATTCCTGTAATTGCACTGTAATTTTTAAACGTTGTCCGCCTTCCATTCGATAATAAGTTGGATTTTTTTGCATTAATTGAATAATACTTATGGCTTGAACAGGTGTATCAGGTGAGAACTCCACATAACCGCCATTTGCATTGAGATCAATCTTGGTTATTCCCAGATGTTCCGCTTTGAGGCGAATTTGGTGCACACTAAATAGCTGCTTAACTGCTTGAGGTAAAGTACCAAAACGATCAATCAATTCCATACGGATATTATCGAGCTTTTCCTGTGTATCTGTATTACTGATACGTTTGTAAAATAATAAACGCTGATGTACATCGCCCAGATAATCATCTGGGATCAATGCTGGCATATGCAGGTTAATTTCAGCCGTCAAAGATAATGGCGCATCGAAGTTCGGAGTTTTACCTTTCTGAATAGCTTTGGTGGCTTTTTCGAGCATTTCCATATATAAGCTATAACCGATTGCTTGCATAGAACCACTCTGCTGCTCACCCAGTAATTCCCCCGCACCACGAATTTCCAAATCTTCGGTGGCTAGCATAAAACCCGCCCCTAAAGTTGAAGCACGTTGAATTGCATCCAGACGTTTTTCAGCATCTCCTTTTAAATGCTTGATCGACGGTACAAGTAAATAAGCATATGCTTGATGATGCGAACGTCCTACACGTCCGCGTAACTGATGTAGTTGCGCCAAGCCTAATTTGTCAGCACGTTCAATAATGATGGTATTGGCATTAGGTACATCAATCCCAGTTTCGATAATCGTTGAGCATACCAATACGTTAAATTCTTTATGATAAAACTGCTGCATCACCTGCTCAAGTTCGCGTTCACGCATTTGTCCGTGGGCAACTGCAACACGTGCTTCAGGTACTAACTGACGAATATTCTCTGCAGTACGCTCAATGGTATCAACTTCATTGTGTAAGAAATACACCTGACCACCGCGTAACAATTCACGTAAGATTGCTTCTTTGACGGATTCATCAGTATGTTCCTGCACAAAGGTTTTCACTGCCAAACGACGTGCAGGTGGGGTCGCGATAATTGATAAATCACGCATACCTGAAAATGCCATATTTAAAGTACGAGGAATTGGAGTCGCAGTTAAAGTCAACATGTCAACATCCGCACGTAATGCCTTTATGCGCTCTTTGTCTCTCACTCCAAAACGGTGTTCTTCATCGACAATCATCAAACCTAGATTTTTAAACTGGACGTTTTCCTGAAGCAGCTTGTGGGTTCCAATCACAATGTCGACTTTGCCATTTATCAAATCTTCGATATTTTTCTGATGGGTTTTATTAGATCCAAAACGAGATAAAACTTCAATTCGTACTGGCCAATCTGCAAAACGATCTTTGAAGGATTCATAATGCTGTTGCGCCAAAAGTGTGGTTGGGACTAATACCGCGACTTGTTTGTTATTTTGCACAGCCACAAATGCTGCTCGCATCGCGACTTCAGTTTTACCAAAACCGACATCACCACAGACTAAACGATCCATTGGCTTGGCTAAATGCATATCATGCAAAGTGGCATCAATCGCATTCGCCTGATCCAAGGTTTCTTCATAAGCAAAACCACTAGCAAATTGCATATACAAAGTCTGATCCAGTTCAAAGGCAAATCCTGGCTTAGACTGTCGACGCGCTTGTATATGCAAAAGCTCAGCAGCTACATCATGAATTTGCTCTAAAGCTTTACGCTTTGCCTTACTCCAAGCATCTGTACCAAGTTTATGTAAGGGAGCGAGATCCGGGTCTCCACCACTATAGCGACTAATCAAATGCAAATTGGTCACGGGTACATAAACTTTTGCACCCTCTGCATAATCAAGTTGTAAAAACTCATGGTCCTGTCCATCTATTGCTAGTGTAATCAGACCCGCATAACGTCCAACTCCATAATCAATATGCACGACAGGCGCGCCAATGCTCAGTTCAGTCAAACTTCGAATAAGAAATTCTTCGGAAACTTCCTGTTGTCGTTTACGACGACGCTGAACAACACGATGTTCATAAAGCTGATTTTCAGAAATTACGGAAAGCTGATCAGGAACGACCATTCCCCGATCTAAAGGCGCATTGGTAATCGCAATGGCATATTGCTGCTTTAAAAAGTCCGTAAAACCTTCTACGTTTGGAATATCACCCAAACTCGGTCTAAGCGAATCTTTCAAGCTTTCACGACGACCCGCGCTTTCGGCTACCAAAAGTACCGGATGCCTTGATTCATCAATATACGTCTTAACACTTTCAAAAGGCTGCTCTTTTTTTGCGTCTACTGGCAGTTTTGGTGGTGGCAATGTATTGAGATTAATCCCTCCAGCACGTATTGCCGTTTGTTCAGCACTCGCTAAAATTCGTGGAAATTGATTGAGATACTCAAGCACCATATTCGGCATTAAAAATAAATCTTCAGGTGCTAAAACTGGCTGATCAATGTTATGCCTGCGACTCTCATAACGCTGCATAACATCTTTCCAAAACTGATTTAGAGTCTCATCAAGATCTGTATTTGTAATGACAATGCAATTCTTTGGTAAGTATGAAGTCAATGCACTTTGGCTTTGCATGATTTCTTTTTCAAAGAATAAAGGTAAATAAAACTCGACTCCTGGTGAAGAAATGCCGTCCAATACATCCTGATAAATTGGATTTTTTTTCGGATTTGCTGTTGGAAAACTTTCAGCATAGCGGTCTCGAAAGACTGACCGCGCTTCTTTTAATGGGAATTCTTTGGCAGGTAAAACCGTAAATTGAGTTAAACTTTCAGTCGTTCGCTGTGTTTCCGGATCAAAAAATTTAAGCGTATCAATCTCATCATCAAAAAGATCAATACGGATTGGCTGCTCTTGCCCAGAAGCAAATATATCCATAATGCTGCCACGAACAGCAAACTCACCATGATCATACACCGTATCGACCAGATGATAACCGGCCTGAATCAACCTTAATTTTTCTTTCTCCAGATCAAACTTCTGGCCAACTCGAATATCAAAATGTTCTCCCAATATCCAAGAAATAGGAGCAACGCGTTGAGCAAGTGTGGCAGCAGAAATTAGTAATACGCCTTTTTGCGGCATATTGGATAAAATTGAAAGGCGCTCAGAAACGATATCCTGATGTGGTGACAGGCGATCATAAGGCAAAATTTCCCAATCGGGGAAAATCGTAGGTTTTATACCATAAAACTCAAGCTCACTTTCAAGTTGAGCCAAATGCTGATTATTTGTTGCAACAATCACGAGTAAAGATGCAGATTGGTCAGCAATTTCTTTAAATAATAATGCACCCGCTGAACCCAGTATTGACCCGATCCAGCGTTTTTCGCCTGCTTTTAATTGCTGTAATTTGAGCTGAGAGATTTCTTGTTGAAACATTGAATTCGTTTGAATAAAAGACATAATGCCTATATTACCATGATGCGCCTTTGCCAAACTTCATTTATGTCGTTGTTTATTGATCTCGTTTAAATTTGCGATAATACTGATTCAGCTTTTCAATCAATATTTTAAATTGGTTTAAATTTTCTTCGTTATTGTTCAATCGTGTGACATAACGACCTGTTGCAATTTCGAGATCAACTTTTTCATTAATCAATATTGATCTTAAATAGAGCTGTTCCAGATCATTAAAATTAGATAACTTTCGATTTGAAAAATATTCAAGTCGTTCTGCTAAATCATTCATAACAATACCATCAACACTATAACCGCGTATTGCATCGAACTGTATCTGATGCTGATGCATATATTGCTGTTCAGGCGATGGTTTGCCAGATTTAAATAAGTTTGAAAGCTTGTTCAACATAACAGTTCATCAATAATAATAGTGCTTGGGACGAGCATGTAAAAATGCAGGAATCAGCCCCGTCAGTGCAGCACGAATATCAGCTCGTTCATTAATTAATTGATGTGAACCTTCTTCGAGCATGAGTAAAGTTTGCAATCGAAATTTTCGTCGAATAAACTCAATGTTATAACGCCAATCTACGGTCTGATCCAATGCACCTTGTGCCAACCACACAGGAATACGGCACGGTGGGCGCTCTTCCATTTCAAGCATCCATTTCGACATAGCTAAAATCCAGTCCATCCCCATCATTCGTGGCTGTAATGGATCTTTGAGACGAATAAAACGTAAAAATTCCGGATTGTGATTATTCCGTCTAAAGTGGCGTGGAACCTGACGCTTTATTCGCTTAATAATGCCCAACCCAACCGAATTGTGCCACCAAGCAGTTTTTGCAGGGCGAATCAATGGTGATAACAAAAGCACTCGATCAACAATTGGATCTTGCCTTTTTTCAGCATATTCAAGTAAATGATGCATCCAAATCGCACCGCCCGTACTTTGACCAATGCCCAACCATGGTTTAGGAAGTTGAGTGGCATGTTTAACGTACTGATAGACCGCCATTAGCACTTGTTGATAATGGTCGAAATTTTGAATATTGGCAGGTGAACCATCACTTAGACCATGACCCGGTAAATCATAGGTCACAACACTAAAGCCTTGTTCTATTATTTCCCGAATAATTGGTTGATAGATACCGCTATGTTCCAAGTAACCATGTAAAAGACAGACAGTTCCCAATGGTTTCTGATGTGGCTTAAATACCTGTACATGCAACTTGAACAATGGCATTTGAATGTAGCCTTGCCATTGTTCACACTCAATTAAATCGAGACCGTACAGCTTACGATAAGCCAAAATATCTTTGGAGGGTTCAAAAGCATGATTTAGATTTAAAGATTCAAGTACGTGTGGAGTTAAATCACGACTTGGAACAGGCAAATCTAACTCTTGTAAAACCGCAGGATTTAAAAAAGGAATCTCTGGCATTTATGGTACCTCCCGACATCCGCTAGAGCCAAAAAGTACATCACGAATAGTCGCCAATAACTCATAGTTGGCACGGCGACTATGATCATAATTTTGTTGGCTAGGTTGCCATGTAGACAATTTTGTCGGCATCGGTGCTTCAACAGGAATTGTCTCAATCCCATTTAAAGCAAATAAACGGCGCGTTCTAGGCATATGATAAATATCCGTGACTAGCATCACAGTGGGTGCACCACCTTTTTTTTGTAGTAATAATGAACTAAATCTCGTATTTTCACAGGTATTCATACTTCTATTTTCAAGGAGTTTTGCATCCACTCCACGTTGTTTAAGCCATTTTTGCATATAGGGTGCTTCTACTCCGCTTAATACAATCGGCAATTGGTTTTGACTGTGTAATTGCAGCGTTTTTTCCAGTCTTAAACGAGTATAAGGATTTACTACAATATCTTTTTTATTTTCAGCCAAGGTAAGTCCGCCGCCTAACACCACAATGGCATAAGGTTTACTATAACTTGTCAATTTTTCATCATTTTGATTTTGTTTAACGTAGGCAATATCCTGCGTAGTCTGTTGATCAATTACATGTTCATGTTCCGCTGGTACTGGATGCTTTTTGAGAAATTCAACATATTGTTGCATCAATGCTTTATTTTCAGAACTGTTTAACTCGAGTAATGGATTGGGAATGTTTTCAACTTGGGGTTCACTACTGGCCGAAGTTACTTCTGGCTCTGAAACAGATGCTTTTAACAAAGGAACTGTTGGTTTTTCTGGCTCTTCGGCATCTTCTTGTTTTTGCTGCTCTAAAATACGTTCCTGTAAAAGCTTATATCGCGTTTGCAACAAGGTTAAAGATTCTGGATCTTTAGAGTTTAAAGCCTCTTCAATCAGGCTTAAATAAGCTTGACGTGCAATCCATAAATTTGACCCGGGCTCAAGATTATCATGTTCACTTAAAGAAGCTTGTTGCTGACTTCTCGCCGCGACTTGATTAACCTCAACAGGCACAAAATAATTGAGGGCCTTTACGATCAATTTCGAATAAAATGGTGTGTAAATAAAAACCATCAGACATGCAAAAAGTACGAATAGTATTCCCACTATACGCACTAATCGAATCATCCAATGAGTTTTACCCATAATTACTATTCCGAATGTGATCGAATGAATCCATTTGTATCAAATAATACTGGTTCTGGTTCAAGCTGAATATTAAAGCGCTGTTTTACATCCTTTTGGACAGCCTGATAAGTGTGCTTAACTTCACTTAAAGATGCATTGGCATAATTCACTAAAACAAGTGCCTGTTTTTCAAACATACCTACTGCACCCAATTTTTTCCCTTTCCAGCCTGTTTGATCAATTAGCCAACCTGCCGCAATTTTAACGCAGCCTTGTGGCTGAGGATAATGTGGAATTTGCCGAAATTTTGTAAGTAATTGGTCAAAATCTTTTTGAACAATCACAGGATTTTTAAAAAAACTTCCAACATTTGGATATTCTTTAGGATCAGGTAATTTATTCTGACGAATTCGAATGACTTGTCGTTGTAAATTTTCAGGTGTTAAATTATCTCCAACAGCTGCTTTTAAGTCGCCATAATTTAATCTAAGTTCTGGTCGTTTAAGTAAACGAAAAGTAACGTGAGTAATAACGTAACGATTTGGATCGTGTTTGAAAATACTATCGCGATAAGCAAACTGACAATCGATGCCCTTAATATTTTGCGTGACTTTGTTATGTCTGTCGTAAACTTGGACGGACTCAATAAACTCACCAACTTCAACGCCATAGGCACCAATATTTTGTACAGGTGAAGCTCCGACTAAACCCGGAATAAGAGCTAAATTCTGTAATCCATACCAACCTTTGCTGGTGGTCATTAAAACAAAATCGTGCCAAACCTGACCAGCACCCACTCTAATTGTTATATCGTTAGAGCTATCCTCGAGTATCTCGACACCCTGAATATCAATATGTAATACCAACGCATGTATATGCTCTGGCAACAACATATTGCTTCCACCTGAAAGAATTAAGCTATTCAATTGGTGCTGTTCAGCATAATCCAGTGCAGCAGTTAGGGCTTGGATTGAATCAATTTTTGCATAATCTGAAGCAATAGAATGCAGATTTAAAGTATTGAAAGGCTTAAGCTGGATATCTTTTTGGATATGAATCACGGGTAAACTCATTTTATTGATCGACAGTCCTAATTTGTTGTTTAAACATTTGCACCCATGCCTTGGCACTCGATTCACATTGATCTAAAACGTGTTCAAAGCCATCGGTTTCACCATAATAAGGATCGGGTAAAGCTTGTTGTTTATAGACGGGATCATGCTCACTCATCAATGCAACACTTGCACGAATCTGATGCGTTTTATATTGGTTTAGAGCTTTTTGCTTCAGTGACTGAATATTTTTAAAGTTTTCATGATCCATCGCTAGAATAAGATCAAACTCCAAAAAATCCTGAGTCGTAAGTTGACGGGCGCGCAACATAGATAAATCGTAGCCACGTTTCAGTGCGTGTTGCTGACTACGAGGGTCAGGCGCTTTATTAGGATGATAATTACTGGTACCCGCAGAATCTACAACAATATCGAGTTGATGTGCATCACAAAAGTGTCTTAAAACCACTTCTGCCGTTGGCGAACGGCAAATATTACCCAAACAGACGCATAGCACCTTATAGGGTGAGTGTGATGACATATAAACCTCGAAAGTGCTTTATTTTCAGGTGTCTTATGTTAAGTTATTTAAAAGCATAATCCTATAGAAGAAACGAACAGAAATGTTCGATTTATGATGAAAAATAAGGAAATACGAATGAGCCAATTTCAATTTCAGACAGCCTCTAGCATTATTTCAGGTCTTGGCTCGATAAAGGAACTTAAACATATTATTCACGATGGCAATTATCGTAAACTTCTTATCATCACTGATCCCGGCATGGTACAGCATCAACTTCATTTACCCATTATCGAGATTTTGGAACGCCAGAATATCGTTTATGCAATTTATTCAAATATACAAGCTGATCCACCAGAACATATTGTGCTGGATGCTGCCGAATTCGCAAAAAAAGAAAAAGTTGATGCGATTTTGGGTTTTGGTGGAGGCAGTTCCATGGATGTCGCCAAGATTATTGCATTATTGGCACACCCAGAACAAAAGCAGACTTTGGCTGAAATGTACGGCGTTAATCATGCTAAAGGCCCCAAATTACCCTTAATTTTAGTTCCAACGACTGCTGGAACAGGTTCTGAAGTCACGCCTATATCTATAGTAACTACAGGTGAAACCACCAAAACAGGCATCGTTTCAGCAGCTTTATATGCTGATGTTGCGATATTGGATGCCAACTTCACTCAGGGTTTACCTGCCCACATTACTGCTGCCACAGGCATTGATGCGATGGTACATGCTATTGAAGCCTATACCTCCAAAATAAAAAAGAACTTCTATGCCGACATGCTCGCAAAAAATGCTTTGCGACTACTCAATGATAATTTGCCTAAAGTCCTAAAAAACGGTGCAGATATGGAAGCACGTCAAAATATGCTATTGGGATCAATGCTTGCTGGACAAGCTTTCGCTAATGCGCCTGTTGGTGCAGTTCATGCACTCGCCTATCCTTTAGGCGGACATTTTCATCTTTCACATGGACATACCAATGCTCTGGTTTTAGCCGAAGTTCTGAAATTTAATGCATCACATGCCAAACATTTATATGCGGAACTCATGCAATGGCTTGATCCACGAAGTAATGGAAGTTGTGATGGTTTGTGTGATCTATTTATTGATCATATACAAAATCATTTGGATCAAAGTGGTCTAGTTTTAAAGTTAAGTAATTTGAACGTGCCTAAACATAGTCTAGAAACACTGGCCAAGGATGCAATGTTGCAAACTCGTCTTTTACAAAATAACCCTAGAGAAATGACAGAACAGGCTGCTTTCGAAATCTATGAGGCAATCTACGCATGAACAATGAATCTATAAAACCAGTCCGAAAAACCCGTGACCAATTTCATTTCTTTTTAAATATACAAACGCGCTGGGCTGATAATGATATTTACGGTCATGTTAATAATGTCACGTATTATAGCTACTTCGATACCGCTGCCAATTCGCTACTTATTCAACATGCGGGTTTCGATATTCGTCAGTCACCCATCATTGGACTAGTCGTTGATTCTGCCTGTAGTTTTTTTCAGGAGCTTTCCTTTCCCGATATAATTGAAGTGGGTGTAGCCATTGCTAAAATAGGAAATTCTTCTTTAAGATATGAATTAGCCATTTTTAAACAGCACAATATCGAGCCTTCTGCTCAGGGACATTTTGTGCATGTTTTTGTTGATCGTGAAACGCGTGAAAGCACCGCTATTTCAGATGAGATGAAAAAATCTCTTGAGCCTTATTTACTCACCCCTATAACCTAAATACAGCAAAAGGATGAAGAAAGTTTCATCCTTTTAATTGAATATTTTGCAATTCACCTTCAAAGGTATCCAATAAACTTTTTATGACAGGATCGGCCTTAAGCAGATGCTCTGCACGCTCAAATGCTTTCTGCTTACGTTCTGCTTGTTTAACAAAAGGCGTAGTATCTGAAATCTCAGCATATTGCACAGAAAACTGAGTATTTGGCCATAAAGATTTAATTTCATTTTCCAATGCATACTGAAGTTGTGAAAGCATACCTTCAAATTTCTGTGGAATTGTAAATATACATATTCCATCAATTTGCCCAGACATTAAGCCATGTTGCGCCAATTCTTGAACGGCAGGTGAAAGCTGGCTATTTCTAAACCAATATTCCCATTTTTCCAATGTCCACTCTCCTTCAAGAATCTCGATGGGAAGCTTAAGAATATCTTGTGGCATCAAATCTGAATAATCTTTAGAAATAATGTCATGATTTCCAATAGTATGGGAAACTAGACTTTCTTGAACATGTGCAGATAATAACGTCTCCGAAACCCCATTCTCTTTGATATTTTCAATCGAATTTTCTAAAATTTCTGTGGACTGGATACTATTTTCTGATGACGAAGATACTAATAATTCTGCCGAAATATTGCTCTGCAATGGTGAATCACCCAGATTTTCAATGGATTGCGGTGATAATAAATTCTGTGATGGATGCATAGAATTTAATTCTGTTGATTGCTCATCTACAGGAAAAACTTGCATTTCAGCAACGGATATAGATAACAAAGAGGGTTGTGTTTCAAATCCAATCAATTCATCTGAATTTGCATCAAATATCACAACGCTTTCTGATTCATCGATAGCAGGCGCAGGAGATGACTTTAAAGCATCCTGATCCATCGTGATCAATGGTTCTGGTTCCTCAAAGATTTGAGGCCCTTCATCAAAATTTTCAGTATTTTCTGGCGCAAAATTATCTTCAGCTTCAACGGATTGAGAAGAAGTTTTCTGAACATTTAAAATTGCAGTTGTATCAACGGGGGTCCCCGATGTCTGTGTTTCAAAATTAGATTGTATAGACTCAGATACAATCTGGACTGTCTGTTCAACAACCACTTCATCCATAGCCAAAGGACGAAAAGCCAACAAACGTAGCACACACATTTCAAAGCCTTGTTCCTGAGTCACAGCCAACTGTAATTCAGCACGACCTTTGCATGCAATTTGATAGTAAAGTTGCAAATCCTGAGCAGAGACCATTCTCGACAATGACAGAATCTTTTGATTAATTTCTTCACTATATTTAAGGCTTAATTCAGGCAAATATTGCAATAATGCCAGTTCATGTAAAGTCGAAATTAACTGATCGAGCACCAAGGATACATCCAGTGCTTGCTGACGAAATTGCAATAATAACTGACTAACATGTGCCTGCTGGTTTTGATGAATAGCAATGATCAGATCATAAATAATCGTACGATCAATCAGTCCCAACATCTCTTTAACGTCTTGGTGATGCACCTCACCCTGTCCATAAGCAATGGCCTGATCTGTTAGAGACAAAGCATCTCGTAAAGAACCTTGTGCAGACTCGGCAATCTGCCAAATTGCATCTTTATCTGCACGAATCTGCTCTTTGTCTAAAATTGCAGTTAAATGCTCAGTAATCTCATCTACGGCAAGTGGACGTAAAGTAAATTGTAGACATCGAGAAATCACGGTAATCGGAAGTTTTTGTGGGTCTGTGGTCGCAAATAAAAACTTTACATGCTCTGGTGGTTCTTCCAGCGTTTTCAGTAAAGCATTAAACGAATGCGTAGACAGCATATGCACTTCGTCAATCAAATAAACCTTGAAACGCCCCTGAGTCGGTGCATAAGGAACGTTGTCCAGCAATTCACGCGTATCTTCTACTTTGGTACGTGATGCTGCATCGATTTCAATCAGATCAATAAAACGTCCTTCATTCACCGCACGACAGGTAGCACATACTTCACAAGGCGTGGACGTTACCCCTGTTTCACAATTCAAACATTTCGCTAGAATACGTGCAATTGTGGTTTTACCCACACCACGCGTGCCTGTAAACAAGTAGGCATGATGCAAACGACCACGTTCCAACGCACTGGTCAGTGCACGTGACACGTGGTTTTGCCCGACCAATTCAATAAAATTACGAGGACGGTATTTTCTAGCCAGTACTTGATACATGAATGCTCCTTGTTTGCACATAAGCATACTGTTTTTTTGTGCGATAGTGAATGAATTCAGCTAGAATCCATGCACAAGCAAATATTAAATAAACAAATTATCTTGAGTAATAACGAAGCGATGTTTGTAATCTCTTACAATAAAATTTGCAAATGATTTCTATTTACAGATATGCTCAATTAAAAGAGATAACATAAATATATGACCTTAAAATGAACCATTTACCTATTCCGATTGCATCTTCAAGATTAAATATTTTACCTTTTGAACTTAAAGACTGTCCTGATATTTATCCATATATCACCTTAAGTCTAACTCAATTTATGTCATGGGAACCCTCCCAAACTTTTGAAGAATTTGAAAATATTGGAAAAAAATGGCTACGGGCTCAAGCGTCTGCGACAGATCGACATTTTGTTTTACGCGATAAAACAACACATCAATTTATCGGTTTAATTGGCATACACCGCATTCATACCCAAACACCTGAATTCGGCTTATGGATATGTGAAGACAAACATGGCAATGGCTTTGCCAAAGAAGCATTGAAGTCGATTTATGATTGGGCCGTTTTGAACGTTGAAGCTGATTATTTTGTTTACCCTGTGGCAGAACAAAATTTTGCCAGCCGAAAACTTGCAGAAGGTTTGGGTGGAAGCATTAGCCATGTTAAACAGCAACCCAAATATATTCAGATCACTTATCACATTCCTGTACATGCAGAACACTTAAATTAAAACCAGCCTTTACGACCTCTTAAAATTTGATCGGCACAACGCAAAGTTTCCTGAGTTAACCCCCAAAGACGATAATCACCCGTAATTGAACCAATTTTAAAATTATGGGTATATGCAAAGCTTAAATTTCGATCTGGGTCGCACCACGCTCCTGAACCATTATAACCAATATGTCCAAAGCCATTTTTGGCACGTTTGCCCATAGTTAAGACTCGATGATAGCCAAGCCGCCAATTCATTGGGATTGGCATGACCTTATCTCGTGCATAACTTTGAACGGTACTGAGTTGCTGAAATACTTCAGGTTTAATCAAGGTCTTGCCTTCCCATTGACCACGATTAGCCAACATGGCATACATCTTACTTAGGCTATTTGCAGTAAAAGCACCATTTGCAGCAGGAATAATAGCTTGAAGTCCTTCATCACTAAAAAAACTAAAATGACGCATTCCTTTAGGAATCATGGCATCCTGAAAATCCTGTGGATTTTGCCCAGTCCATGTCACTAATTTATCGGTTAATGAAGGTTTATGTGGTTTTAAAACCTTAGGTTTTTGAGCTTGCTTTTCCTGCTCTGATTTAGGTGGTTGAGGAATTAATCTTGCTACACGGGCAAGTTGCGCAGAAGGTACGCCAAAATAAGCGCCATTCAGATTTAAAGGCTGCACTAAATATGTCTGCATCAAATCTGCCAAGCGCTGCCCTGTTGCTTTTTCCAATACACCACCCACTAACCAGCCAAAAGTAAGCGCCTGATAAGCATTGCCCTGATTAATACTAAAACGAGGAGTGGCTTGTTCACATATTTCTAGCATATGCTGCCAGTCCAGCATTTCACGTGCATCTTCCAACATGTTTCGTATGTCATATAAGCCACTTTGATGGCTCAGAACATGCCTAAGCGTTATCCGCTCTTTCTTGTTTTTCGCAAATTCAGGCCAGTAATGCATAATAGGAACATCATATTCAAGAAAACCTTCACTGACCAAAATGTGTGCCAAAGTAGCCAATACACCCTTACCCGTTGAATAACAAACAGAAAGTGTATCTTCATTCCATTGCTCAGTGAGTGATTTTTTCCCCGTATAAATATCAACAACGTTTTCACCCTGAAAATAGACAGCTAAGGCGGCCCCACCTTGTTCAGTACGCGCATCTTGCAAACGACTAAATTGCTCTGCCAGATCGTGAAATCGCTCATCGATTAAACCATGATAATTATGTGTATTTGCAAATAGAATTTCAGTTAAACCACTCATTCTTGTTTCCTATTTTTTTCTAATTTTATATAAAAGCCCGAACTGATCAGGCTTTTGAATGTTGGGTTTTATAATGGGTTAATAGTCCCAGAAACATGCGGCTTTTGTGACTTGGCATTACGAATTAAAAAGTCAGTTTCCTGAGATTGCTGCGCAGTCAAAAACTCAACTTTAGAAGGCAAATACATTGGAAGTTTAAACCAAACATCTGCTTCATAAGACTCAGGCAAATTGATATTAGCCAATGCCTTAGCCTTACTCCACATCCCATGTGCAATCGCCTGTTTAAATCCAAACGCTTTTGCTGTCACAGCATGAATATGGATCAAGTTAAAATCACCTGAAACTTTGGCATAGCGGCGACCTGTATTTTCGGCGACCTCCCAGACATGTTGAAGCTGGTAATCCGGCATTTTACTTTCTTTTTGTCTTTCGGTTCCCTTTTGCTCGGTCTTTTGACGTGATAAATAAGTTGTTAAACCTTCCATAACTACTTCATCACCGACCTTCGCTGTGGTAATGAAATCGAATTGAACTCCTTTGTCGTGTGGCTTTAGCTCACCAAATTTACAGGACAAAGTTAAGTTCTCATTGACCCCAATCTTACGAGTTTGTTTAAGCTGATTGCGTATATGAACCAAGCCTAGAATCGCAAAAGGAAATGCTTCTGTAGTCATCATATGCATTTGTAAACTTTGAGACAGTACTGCTAAATAAATTGCGGGAATAAACCCATCATTTTTAAAGCCACAAACTTCATTATAAGCGTGCAAGTGTTTTTGATCGACTTGAAACGAATCAACCACATATTCAACTTGCGGCAAAACTTTTGGGCCTTTTGGCTTTTTAAATACCAATCCCTGAATGACTTTTGGATAAGCCAGATAGGGTTTCGGAAGCTGATTAAAATGGCGTGTATTCATGGTTGACCTTATTCAATTTTTATAGATTTAAAATGAGAATGCCCTCTCCTTAAACTCAAAAAGAGAGGGTTCGTATTATTCTGTTCTCAAAGTGACCCTACACGATAGCAGCGAATTATGCGCCCAGTAAACTTTGTCCACACACGCGAACAACGTTTCCATTCAAACCCGTAGACGCAGTGGATGCATACCAAGCGATTGTTTCTGCAACATCGACTGGTAAACCGCCTTGATTCATCGAGTTCATACGGCGACCAGCTTCACGAATAGCAAATGGAATTGCCGCAGTCATTTGTGTTTCAATAAAACCAGGTGCAACAGCATTGATAGTAATACCATTCTTCAAAGTTGGCGCTGTGAATTTAACTAAACCAATCACACCTGCTTTAGACGCAGCATAATTCGTTTGACCTAAATTACCCGCAATCCCACTAATTGAAGATACACAAACAATACGACCATTGGCATTTAAACCGTCATTTTCAAGCAAATAGTCGTTAATGCGTTCAGCCGCAGACAAGTTAATATTAATCACCAGATCCCAAAGCTCAGGCTTCATATTTGCCAAAGTTTTATCACGGGTAATACCTGCGTTATGGACAATGATATCCAAACCACCCTGTTTTGCAGCAGCAGCTTTAATTTTTTCACCCGCATCCGTCGCAGTAATATCCAGTCCTAAAGCTGAACCACCGATTTCAGAGGCCACACGATCCAGATCTGCTTGCTGCTGAGGAACATCAAGACAAATAACATGTGCACCATCACGTGCTAATACATGCGCAATCGCTTCGCCAATACCGCGACTTGCCCCTGTCACCAACGCTGTTTTACCAGCCAATGGCTGGTTCCAGTCTACTTTCACAACATCGGCCTTAGAAACACGAATTACTTGACCAGAAACATACGCTGAACGAGGAGATAATAAGAAACGTAAAGTCGACTCAATATTATCAGCCGCGCCTTCATCTACATACACAACCTGAGCAGTAATTCCTTTTTTGAATTCTTTACCGACAGACTTTACAAAACCTTCCAGCGCACGTTGAGCAACCGCTTGCTTTACAGTTTTTGCCGATTCCGGTGTTGTTCCGATCACGATCACTCGACCAGAGCTTTGAATCTGACGCGCTACTGGATTAAAGAATTTATATAGTTCATTTAACTGTTCAGAATTTTGAATACCAGAGGCATCAAAAACAACTGCTTTAAATTTAGACTCTTTGTCGCCTGAATTAAACGCACGTAAATTTAAACCTGCTTTTGCTGCTGTTTGTTGCAATTCGGCATTATTACCCGCATAACTGTCCGCATGAATATTACTCAAAACCTGTGCAATCGCGCTTGATAATGGACTTGAAGGTGCCGCACCAAACAACACAGCTCCATTAATCACTGGTTCTGCACTTTCAAAACGATCTAATACCACTGGTGATGGTAAACCTAAATTTTTTACTACAAACTTACCAAGAGGTGATTGGGTGAATGCCTGGTATTGATCAGTCATGGTTATTATCTCTCATACAAAATAATGTGTGTATAAAGCCAGCTGGATAATCGCTGTTTATATCCTTTGTTGGAAACTTGTGAACATAAAGGTTCATTGATTTGAATAAAATAATACTTGAGTTAATCTTGATATGTCTTGACCTGAATGCACTCTAGAATGTCATTCTAGTCAATACAGGTCTATTTTAATTATGTTAATGTACATCTCAAGAATATCATAAACATGCTTGGAAAAGCCTTATGAGCAAAACAACTCAAGACAATCCACAAGAGCAAACAGCAGTCACTAATTCTGCTTCGGATACTGTGTCAAATACATCAAAGCGCTCTTCACGCACGACTAAAACTGCAGCTGCGGATTCAGCTAAGGCAGCTTCAGCAACAGCAAGCAAAACTCCTCGTACCCGTACAACCAATACACGCACTAAAACAGCAGCTCCAGCCAATAAAGCTCCAGCTCGCACGAAAACATCAACTTCAACTAAAGCTCAACCTTCTGTTCAACAGGATCAACACATGAGTCAAAACGCTATTCGCCGTGTCGCCATTATTGGCGGTAACCGTATTCCATTTGCCCGTTCAAATGGTGCTTATTTTAAAGCATCTAATATGGACATGCTGACTGCTGCATTAAATGGTCTAGTTGAACGCTACAATTTACAAGGTCAACGTCTCGGTGAAGTAGTGGCTGGTGCTGTACTTAAACATAGCCGCGATTTTAATATGACTCGTGAGTGCGTGCTCAATACTGCACTTGCACCAGAAACTCCTGCTTATGATATTCAACAAGCCTGCGGTACTGGGTTACAGGCAGCATTTGCAGTGGCCAATAAAATTGCCCTTGGTCAAATTGATGTAGCAATTGCAGGTGGTGTAGATACAACTTCTGATGCACCTATCGCGTTTGGTGATGGTCTACGTAAGGCATTACTTGAGCTTAATATTGCAAAAACAGGCAAAGATCGCTTAAAGGCCTTAACTAAAATTAACCTGAAAGAACTTATGGATGCGCCTAAAAACGGTGAACCGCGTACAGGTCTTTCAATGGGCGATCATGCTGCAATTACGGCACTTGAATGGAATATTGGTCGTGAAGAACAAGATGAACTCGCAGCTTCTTCTCACCATAAAATGGCCAAAGCGTATGAAGAAGGTTTCTTTGATGATTTAATTACGCCATTTATGGGTCTTGAGCGTGACAATAACTTACGTCCTGATTCATCAGTTGAAAAACTTGCGAAACTTAAGCCAGTATTTGGTAAAGGCGAAAATGCCACAATGACAGCGGGTAACTCCACCCCACTAACTGATGGCGCATCTGTTGTTTTGTTGGCTTCTGAAGAATGGGCAAAAGCAAATGGTCATGAAGTTCTAGCTTACTTAAGTTTTTCAGAAACTGCAGCAGTTGATTTTGTTGGTAAAAAAGAAGGCTTATTAATGGCGCCTGCATACGCCGTTCCACGTATGCTTGAACGTGCAGGCCTTAAACTTCAAGATTTTGATTATTATGAAATCCACGAAGCTTTTGCATCACAAGTGCTTTCTACACTTAAAGCTTGGGAAGATCCGAAGTTCTGTAAAGAACGTTTAGGTCTTGACGCACCACTGGGTTCTATTGACCGTTCTAAGTTGAATATTCATGGTTCTTCTTTAGCTGCGGGTCATCCATTTGCTGCTACAGGTGGTCGTATCCTTGCGACTGCGGCTAAAATCCTCAACCAAAAAGGTTCAGGACGTATTTTAGTGTCAATTTGTGCTGCGGGTGGTCAAGGCGTTGTAGCGATTGTAGAAAAATAATTTTCTAATCTTATAGGCATTTTCCTAAAGCAGTATCCATTGGATGCTGCTTTTGTAATTTATTTAACTTCCAAAGTTGATTGTTGCTTTAGAAACTGGATAGATTGATCAAATACTTCACGACTGGCTTTAAAGCGCATATTGAAATTGAAATCGTGATTAATTTTTTCCACATAATCCTTAGAATAAATTTGTGAATTTACCTGAACACCTAGTTGCTTAAGCTTTTTAATAAATGGTTTGGTCTGGCTTTGGGTTAGAAGATCCACCTCTGTTGCACTAACATAAATAGGTGGGAATTGTGCATTAACCCAAGGATATGCCGACATTAAATCTAGCTGATGGTCGTTGGGTTGACCATAACCACTATATTGAGCAATGACACTTTCCGCTCCCCATCTGACAATTCTTCCTGCTTTTGCACTTGAATGATATAAAGTTTTTAAATCATAAACACCACTATGTAAAACTAATCCCTTTACATTTTTGGCAGGAATAGAGGCTTTCAGATCGAGTTGTTGTGCCATTTCAGGTGCATTTAGCGCAGCAACATAACTACTCACAATATTTGCTCCCGCAGAATCTCCACTAAAGAAAACTCTTGCTGAGTCTAGAGGTAATTGATCTTGATGTTGCATAACATAATCAACAGCCTGATTTAATTCTAAAACTTGTTGCGGATAAGCCGCTCGTGGAACCAAGGTGTATTCTACATTAACAACGAGAAACCCTCGATCAGCGATTAATTGTGCATAAGGCAACATCGCCTCTTTACTACCTGCAACCCAGCCTCCACCATGTACCAGAAAGATTACTGGAAGTTGTCGTTGCTCTAAATTTTCAGGATAAAGGATATCTAATCGCTGACGTGGTTCTTGACCATAATGTATATCAGTTTGGACGATCAGTTTTTGCTGAATCTGTTTATGGGCATATTGCTCAAGATATTTTACATTTTCCTGAGTTTGTTGATTATCCATCAATTTTGCAACTAATGTCGTCGGTAAATTTTGGCATCCTGTGAGTGAAGCTAAGAAGAGAACTAGGGCAAAACGTTGTACTATTATTTTCAATGCCAGCCCTCCAATCTAGATGTCAAAATATAATTCTACTTAACCTTAGAATAGATTTTAAAATTGTTATTTACTAGATATAAAAGTTGATATTTATTATAGCTTATACAAATATGATCAAAATACATAAAAGACAATCTTAAAAGAATCCACCAGTACAAAATCTTATACTGATGGATCAACTGGTTTTATGTAGATAAAAGATTAAAAACGATACCCAACCCCTAAATAAGTAATGATCGGATCAATATCCATCTTGGTCGAGGAGTGAATAAGTTCTCGATTGGTATTACTGTCAATGACATTAATGGTTGCTTTATTGTTCAGTTTCGCATATGAGACTGAAGCAACTGTATACCAATTAGGCGTTATATCATAAGTAAATCCAGCAGTCACAATAGGTGCAATTGCATCATCCGCATCGACATCGACCACAGGATTTGCACTCGACTTTTTGCCATCCAACGCAGCTCCCGCCTGCCCATCATGAATATTTTGGATCATATGTCCTGCTGCTTCCAAATCTGAACGTATACCTGAATTTAACTTGATATCACTAAAATGTGCATACATTACCCCCGCGCCGACATAAGGTCTGAATTTATTGACGCCAGCCTTACCCCACTGGTATTGCGCCTCCAATGCTGGTGTCCATGCACGTACTGATGCGGCTTTACCATATGCATCTAGATTTGTTATAGGAATATCTTGTTTCAAAGCAATGTCTGGCAAAATTTGTCCTGCCAATCCACCTGCTTTTGCAGAACCTGTCAGTGGCGCTTTGATAAACCCTTTTCCGTTAATATCGACTTTAGGAGGAATACCGCCTATAAATTGCAAGGAAACATTTTCATTTAAATAGTAGTTAAAAGTTAAACCTAAAGTATCGACATCATCGGCTTCCAATCCACTGCCTTCATTTTGCCAATGATCAATACCATTAATAGTCGCCACCCCAGAAGTCTCAGCATTTACATTTCCATTTTCATCTACAAAACCCAATAATTCTCCCACACTGGATGCATCTCCCTCTTTCTTAAACACTTCATTTAAAAAGAACTTCGTATTTGTATAACCATCACCGTCTTTAAAACTTGCGTCAGGATCCAGCGCACCTAAAAAAGCTGGAATTGAAATCTCGCCGACCGCAACATTTGTACCACTGGGCACCGATGTAGAGATATCAAAGGGATTTGCTTTTCCCTGAGGCATTACATGCAACCACCCTGCGGAAACAGAGAACCTTTTAAAATCATCTGCGTGTACCAAGCCGAAAGTTGAAGTAATGCTGACAGCAAGCAATGATTGTTTGCATAGTGTAATAATTTTCATGATTCAATCCTTTTGAATTATGCAATGTAATCTTTACATTGGTCTTCATAGAGTACAAAAAAATAGAATAAAAATTAATCAAACATAGATAAACGGAAAATCACTAAGATGTTTTAAAAATTTATACAGAACATTATTCACAAAAAATAATTATATTTATTAGTTATATACAAAAAATTTTAAACTAAATTTTCTTTTTTATTATCGTTTTAAATTATAGCTCTCCTTTTTTAAAATATGATATATGTCACATTTATTTATTTTAAAATTAATTGATTTATCTCCTTATTTTTACCCGAAACTGCAAGCCTCATGACTTGCAGTAAATGTAGTTTAATGCACGGGTCTTATTCCCATACTTGCTTCGACCTTGTCATAACCCCATTGGAAAATAAAGGTATAGACTAAAATACACATGGTCAGACCAAAATCCAGAACAATGGCTTGCCAAATCGTCATCTTCATAGCGTAAGCAACCATTGGAATAGTCGCTAACATAAGTCCGCCCTCAAAACCAATAGCATGCAGAATACGAATTTTTATGGTTCTTTTAAGCTGATGTTTATGCTCAAATTTTTCAAAAAAATGGTTAAAAACCATATTCCATATAACAGAAGTCACCGCCATGGCAATACCGAGTGAGCCTGTTACTTCCATAGGAACATTAAAAATAAAACTTAATGCGATTGCTATGATGACCAATAGAATCACTTCATAGCTCAAGGCATGAATAATTCGTCTTTTGGAAATCAACATTTTAAAACACTCTTTTTTGTTTGCAGTAAAGCTATTTTATTTTTATAATTTTGATAAATCTAATTAGATTCTTTCAATAATTTTGACAGATGAATATCAATCAAGAACAACTAACCATTTTCAAGACTGTGATGGAAACAGGTTCTTTTTCTGCTGCTGCCAGAAAACTAGGCAAAGTTCCATCCGCAGTAAGCATGTCTATTGCTAATCTCGAAATTGATCTTAATTTAACTTTATTTGAACGGATCGGACGAGAACCCATTGCGACGCCAGAAGCGCATATACTTTATGAAAAGACGGCGCAACTTCTCATTGAAATGAATCAATGGAAACAACAAGCCCATGCCTTGAGTACAGGACTTGAATCTGCCTTAAATATTGTAATTGTATCTGAACTACTTGATACTAACTGGACAGAATATGTCAGCTTAATTTCCCACCAGTTCCCAAGCTTACAGATCAATATTATTTCTGCGCCCCAAGAAGATGCTTTAACCATGTTACTGGATCAACGTGCTCAATTGGCATGGATGTTTGAACGAGAACATCTAGATTATCGCGAACAATTTGTTGAAATTAAAAAAGAATCACTTATTCCTGTTGTCTCTAAAACACATCCTTTAGCGGACATGAAAGATATTAAATTTGAAGATTTATTACAGCAGCGCCAGATCGTCGTCGCCAGCCGTGACAACACGATTAAACCCGAGTTGTTATTTTCAAAAAATTACTGGCGCACAGATAATCACCACTCCGCTTGTATGATGATCGTTAGAAATCTCGGTTGGGGCGTTTTGCCCTCAGAAATGTTTAAAGAAAATCCTAAGCTCAAACAACAATTAAAAGTTTTAAATCTACTCGATTTTACCCCCAAATTTGAGTATTACATCGATCTGGTCTGGAGTCGTGAAAGTAAACTGGGTTCTGCTGCAAGGTACTTAATTGAGCACATTCGACAGAACAGAAAATAATCCATCGACAAGTTTTAACGTGGATTTACAATAGAATATGCTATAACTGATAGATAAATATTTTAAACTCAGAATGTTGATTGCAATGACACAGACAGCTTTAGACCAATTAAAACATGTAACTACCGTTGTCGCTGATAGTAGCGACCTTGAAGCGATTCGTCAGTTTCGTCCTCTGGATGCCACAACTAACCCATCGTTAATCACGGCTGCTGCGAGTCAGCCTGAAAATCGTGAACTGATTGAAGCCGCCTATACTCAGGCACGTCAAGAAGGCTATCAGGCAGACCAACTGATTGAACGGACTATTGATATTTTGACAGTCAAATTTGGCGTTGAAATTTTAAAACTGATTGAAGGTCGAGTCTCTACCGAAGTAGATGCATCATTGTCTTATGATACCGATGCCACTCTTCAAAAGGCGCGTGAATTATCCAAACTTTATAAAGAGTATGGCATTGATCAATCAAGAATTTTAATTAAGATTGCATCAACATGGGAAGGTATTCAGGCAGCTAAAATACTTGAGGCAGAAGGCATTGCCTGTAACTTAACTTTATTGTTTGGCTTACATCAAGCCCAAGCATGTGCAGACGCAAAAGTTACTTTAATTTCTCCCTTTGTTGGACGTATTTTAGATTGGTACAAAAAGGCTGAAAAGGTAGACCATTATCCGATCGAAAAAGATCCAGGTGTGATTTCTGTCAAGAAAATCTATAACTATTATAAACAGCAAGCTATTCAAACTCAGGTGATGGGAGCAAGTTTCCGTAGCGTCGAGCAAGTCCTTGGTTTAGCAGGCTGCGATTTACTTACAATCTCCCCTACGTTACTTGCTGAATTGAGTCAGGATAACCGTCAGGTCGAAACCGTACTTAGCCAAGAATCGGCATCAAAAGCCGAAAAAATTAATCGTGAAGATCAAACTAGAGAAAGTTTTAAAATTGAACTTGAACACGATTTGATGGCATTTCAACTATTGCAAAGTGGCGTGGATGGTTTCATTAAAGCACGAGATCAACTCAATACTTTATTGCGTCAGTCTTTTGGAATTGATGCCGAGATTCAACCCTAATATTTGATTATTCACATATTTAAACCGATTTTTGTTATAGTACAAAATTCGGTTTTTTTATGAGTAAATGTTCGTGTTCGGGATTACAGATCTAGCAACTTACATCATTGGTACTTTGTTAATTGTGTTTTTACCGGGACCTAATTCTATTTATGTGATGTCGATTGCTTCGCGCTATGGAATTAAAACAGGTTATCGTGGTGCATTTGGTATTTTTACAGGCGATACAATTTTAATTTTATGTACTGTACTTGGGGCTGCTTCACTGATGCACGCTTTTCCATGGATATTTACTACTTTAAAAATCATAGGTGCCCTTTATCTTTCTTATTTAGGTTTTAAGCTTCTTCAAGCTAGCTATCAGCGTTGGAAAAATAAATCAGTTGAAGACATTCAAATGGCGGATTTACCAAAACTTGAT
The DNA here is from genome assembly GCF_016624945.1 of Acinetobacter sp. S54. GTDB lineage: Bacteria > Pseudomonadota > Gammaproteobacteria > Pseudomonadales > Moraxellaceae > Acinetobacter. Next base: position 55,572 of record NZ_JACVUI010000002.1, read on the forward strand.
CAGATCCACCCTTACCGCACTGCTTTAGGCATAAGTTTATTGAACCCGAAAGCGATTTTATTTTTCCTATCTTTTTTTGTTCAGTTTGTCGATCCTGCTTATCCTTATCCAGCACTGAGTTTTTTAGTTTTATCGATTATTTTACAATGTGTCAGTTTAAGCTATCTGACCCTCCTGATTTTTTCGGGGGTGAAATTATCTGCATTTTTTAAATCGCAACATAAAATTTCCGCTATCAGTATCTTTATGGTCGGGATTTTATTCTTTGGTTTTGGTTTAAAACTTGCGACCTCAACATTGTAATAATTTTACCTTTTGTTTAAATCATCGCCCCATTAGAATACAGTTCATGCTTTTCTGATTGACTCAATTTTGAGAAGCATTTTTCTTAAACACCTTATAATCTAAAGCTGAATCATGCAAAAATTTATCCGTGATTTTTCACTTCCTGCCGCTTTTGCTGGATTTGTTACTTTTCTTATTGGAATCAGTGTATCTGCTGTGTTGGTCATTCAGGCAGCACAGATACTGGGGGCAAATACCCAACAAATTACTTCATGGTTTTGGGCATTAGGAATAGGCATTGGTTTATCAGGTCTGATTCTTTCATGGAAATTTAAATATCCAGTTGCAACCTCTTGGTCTACTGCGGGTCTAGCCTTAATTATTGCTACTGGAAGTGGCTATAGTTTACATGAAGCAATTGGTGCTTTTTTAGTATGTGGACTGATCACCGCACTTTTGGGGTTTTTTGGGGTATTTGAAAAAGTCCTTGCCCATATTCCCCAAAGTTTAACCAGTGCCATGTTGGCGGGTGTTTTACTTAAATTTGGAATTGCCATTTTTGCCAATATGCAAGACCACTGGCAATTTATTTTAAGTTTACTGGCAGTTTATATTGTTTCAAAACGCTTGTGGCCCCGTTACTGTATTGTTATTACAGTGGTGATTGGTATAGCTATGTGTCCATTTTTCATGGAATTTCACCCTCCCGTTCTACACTGGGATTTGGCAAAACCAACATGGATTACCCCGGAGTTTACATGGTCAGCTATCTTGGGATTAGCGCTACCATTGTTTGTGATTAATATGGCATCACAATATTTACCTGGTATTGCCATGATTAAAAGCTACGGTTATCAACCTCATGTTAATCATCTCATCGGATGGACTGGGGCAACACAAACCGTACTGGCACCTTTTGGATGCTATACCGTTAATATTGCAGCAATCAGCGCAGCAGTAAGTTTAGATGATCAAGTTCATCCGGATCCTGCCAAACGTTATATTGCTGGAATGAGTTGCGGATTTTTCTATATTTTAATGGGACTATTTGCAGCAACTTTAACCAGTTTGTTGATGTCATTTCCAACTCTGTTCATCATGGCACTGGCAGGTATCGCACTGTTTGGCACAATTAGCCATAATATCGCGATTGCTTTTCATGAACCCAGTGATCGAGAGGCAGCCTTACTCACCTTTTTATGTAGCGCATCTGGCGTTCAATTCTTTGGGGTTGGTTCTGCTTTTTGGGGATTAATTGTGGGCATCATAGTTTCCCTTGTATTGAAAGTAAAATTTAAAAAGTCAGGCTCCAAATAACTTTTATAAGAAAACACGATGAAGATTTAGCATCGTGTTTTCTCATGTTTACAATTCTTTTACTACTACTGTTTTTGCCATTTTATCGTGCCAGCCTTGTTTTTTTGAGTCAAATGCAATCCAGATAAAGCCCAACATAAACACTAATGTGGATGGAATATAACCAATATAGCGAATGATTGACTGTCCTAAAGTAAGCTTATTGCCAGTTTTTTCATCCAAAACTTTAAGACGCATCAGACGCTTACCCGGTGTTCCACCTAGATATAACCAAAATAAAATAGTGTACAAAAAAGGAAAAATATAATTAACCAATATATCGAACCAAAGTGAAGGTTTCTGCTCACTTAAACCAGTAGAAAAAACCAGATCGTAATTGCCTTGATAAAAAATCCATGCCGAGGGAATAATCGCCAACATCATAATCAGCGTATCAATAATTGAGGCACCACAACGTACCCAAAAGCCTGCATATTCGTATTTGTATGACATTTTTTCCTCACGTTGTTGTTATGTAGATCTATTTATATTTAAAACATAGATCATTTCTTTCATCCTAATAGAAAAAAGAAAAAGACGAAATATGCAACTAAATAATCATGCATATTTATTATTCAAACAGAATAGTCAGTTTAAATTTTTTAAATAGTGATACATGATTGTATGTCAGTTTATACAAATAATAATAATTTTTAGAGACAAAAACTTTGAATACTATGTTAGCCTGAAACTATAAAAGATTTTTAGAAACAATAAATTAAGAGGAAATATTATGGCTTATCAACGTATATTGGTTCCAGTCGATGACTCACCTCTTTCAGCCGCGGCAGTACAACACGCTATTGATCTTGCCAAAGCATTTGATAGTACAGTAACGGTTATGAGTGTCGTCGCTATTGATCCTTTCGTAGGTGTAGATTTTTATAAAGTTGCACCTACTGTAACTGAACATTTATTTGAAACCGAGGCAAACGCAGAGAAGCATCTTGAAAAAATTAAAAATACTTTTACAGAAAATGGCATAACAGCAAATATTAAGATTATTCGTGAAGAACCAACTGCGACAGGTATTATAAATATTGCAGATGAGGTCAATGCTGATCTGATCGTTATGGGTTCGCATGGACGTGCTGGCTTTAAAAAATTAGTGCTTGGGAGCGTCGCACAAAAAGTGCTCGCTGAAAGCCCTGTACCCGTTTTAATTGTAAAAGCTTAATGACATGAAAAACCGCTTAGGCGGTTTTTCTTTACACATTTTCATCTTGAAAATATTTGAGCCAAAATGCCTCACGACATTCTGAATTAAATTGAATTCGTTTAGGTGTTATTTCACCAGATTGATTTTGATGATCTACTACTTCGTAGCTAATCCAGTTTTCACGACAGGCTTCGATTTCAAGAGGTACCGCATCATGCTCTTCAATCTTGCGAATGGTGATGCCATTTTCAAACTGAAAAAGCGACATTTTCCCAATGACCTGAATATCGCCATCAAACCATTCTTTTATTTTCTCTTCTTTATCAATAACCTGATGCTCAGAAGGTTGCTCTGGATACAGAATACTTTGAATATATTTTGAGAGATGAGACATTAAAATATCATGATGCCGATAAATTAGGATCATCATACCATTACTATTTAATAAAACAGCACTACTTTTAATAAAACAGTGCTGTTTTATATTTCATATGATCTAAATACTTAAAATACTATTTAAAGTTTCCGTTACATTTTTAGATTTCACTCGAGATTGCAAGGCTTTTAATGCGGTTTGTACTTTACTGCGCTGCGGTTCAGCCAATGTATACCAACGCGACAATACCTGTAATAAACGAGAGCCTAAAATTGGATTCTTTTCATCAAAGTATTCTGCCAACCCAATATAATGTTCTACCCCAAAACTCCATGCATGAACAGGATTATTACTTAAACCTCCACTGACTGCACGTACACGGTTTGGAGTTCCCAAATCATAATCGGAATGCTGAGTTAAACTTTGAATAGTTTCAGCCGTTGCATTTGGATTGGCTGCTTGAACCATAAACCATTGGTCCAATGATAAAGCTTCGTCTTTATAACGTGCGTAAAAGTCATCCAAAGCTTGTTGCGCTTGTGGTGCATCATTCCAGACCAATACCCGTAATGCTCCTAGACGTTCTGACATATTGTGTGTCTGTGCATATTGTTCATAGGCCAACTCAAATACACTCTCATCGCCCTGACGCGCCATCATGGCCAACATAATATTTTTTAAAGCCCGCTCACCCATCGCTTGAGAGAAATCATCTTGCAATGATGGATCAAGCGACAAATAAGTTTCTTTCCAGAATGAACCTAATTCACGTGCCAATGTTTCCAGCACAGAATTGCGCTTTTCCTGAATCATTTCAGGTTCATAGTTGGCATCAATACGACTACCCAAATAACCTTCTGTTGGCACATCAAATAAACGTGATGCTAATAAGGGATCTTTACCCACCAGATCAGGCAAAGTGTTTTTAATGGCTTGAATATAAGGCTTTACGTCATGATCTTTTAACAAGATTCGTTCAAGTAGCGTTTGACTCGCCTGCCATTGGTTAAAACCACTGGTTTCATATTGAATCAGAAATGCCAATTCATCATCGTTATAATCAAATTCCAGATTTACAGGGGCTGAAAAATTACGCAGTAATGACACAACAGGTTGTTCTGCAACTTGAGTGAATTCAATAGTGGCAGCATCTTGATCAAATAAATACACGCCATCCTGAACACCATCAACAAATAAGTCTGGGCAATGAAGCGTATATTGCTCACCCGTTTTGGCATTAAATAATGCAAGTGCGATAGGAACTGGAACTGCTTTTAAATTCGGATATTTCGGATGTGCTTTTAGGCTTTGCTTTAAGCTTAAACGATACGTTTGATATTGCGCATCGTATTCACCACGAACCTCTAGTTTAGGCGTACCCGGTTGATTGTACCAAGTCAAAAAGCTTGTCAAATCCACGCCTGAACCAGTCGATAATGCATCCACCCAGTCTTCTACTGTGACCGCTTGTCCGTCATAACGGCGAAAATATTCATCCGTACCCTTGCGGAATTTTTGCTTTCCAAGCAAAGTCGACATCATACGGTTAATTTCCGCACCCTTTTCATAAACGGTTGCGGTATAGAAATTATTAATTTCAACAAAATGGTCAGGACGCGGTGGATGTGATAATGGCCCCGCATCTTCAGGAAATTGATGCGCTTTAAGTACCGCCACATCATCAATCCGTTGTACGGCAGCCGATTGTAAATCTTCAGAGAAAGATTGATCACGAAAAACCGTCAATCCTTCTTTTAGACACAGCTGGAACCAGTCACGGCAAGTAATACGGTTGCCTGTCCAGTTATGAAAATATTCATGCGCGATTACAGATTGCACCCGCATAATAGCAGCATCGGTCGTATATTCTTCATCAGCCAACACGCATGATGTGTTAAAGATATTTAAACCTTTATTTTCCATTGCACCCATGTTGAACTGGCTCACCGCCACAATCATGTAATTATCCAGATCGTATGCTCGCCCATAATGTTCCTCATCCCACCGCATAGAATGTTTTAAGGCTTCCATGGCGATGTGACATTTTGGAATATCTTTTTCTATTGCATAAATCTCTAATGCAACATCACGCCCTTCAGAAGTGGTGTACCTGTCTTTTAGAACAGCCAAATCGCCAATCACGCAAGCGAATAAATAGCTTGGTTTTTTGGTTGGATCTTGCCATATAGCAAAGTGACGATTATTACCCGCTTCTCCAGTTTCCAGTAAATTCCCATTGGCTAATAACACAGGATATTTTTTGTCGGCTTCAACACGCGTAGTAAATTCGGCCAGTACATCAGGACGGTCAGGATAAAAGGTGATTTTACGAAAGCCTTCAGGTTCATTTTGGGTAACAAATAAATTACCTGCTTTGTATAGACCTTCAAGCTGCGTATTTGTTTCAGGATGAATAATTACCTGAGTATTTAAAATGATGTCATCCGGCGCATCAGTAATCACTAATTGTTCACTATCAAGATGATATTGTTCAGATGTTAAGCTCTGTCCATTCAATACTATCGATTTCAATTCAAGATCACGACCTAATAATACGATATCTCCAGCAGTCTGACGCTTCATGACCAAAGTCGAATCAACCACCGTATGATCATCAAAAACTTGAATATCGAGATTAACCGACTCCACTAAAAATGAGGGTTTTTGATAATCCTTAAGATAAACAGTTTGATCCACCTGAACGTGTGGGTTCGCCGCAATATTCATATTTCTTCCTATAGGCCATATCAAAGGTGGCATCAGTATTTATTGTGTATGAACCTGATCATACGCCAACTTTTCTGAAGTGTCTGTGTTGTTTCAATTTATAATTAACATGGGTGTAATAGTTTTATTTTTCAATTGTTAGTGGTTTAAAAATATGCGTTTAATCTAATTATCAATGAATTTAAATAGGGAAGATCTGAAAAAGCATTCAATAGTGCTTACAGATTGTCTTATAAATTTGCACATTTTTTTGCACACCTTACGTTGAATTACTTTTTTTCTAAGGTGTTTACATTTTGTGCACGCTTCTTGCTTAGTCATAAAGGATTCAATCAGTCAAACTAAAATTCATATCCCATATAGATACAAAATAGCCGAGAGGTAAAATAAGATGGAATTAACTCAACATTTATACCGTGCGGAAAACATTAAAGCCATTCATGATTTACATGATGCAGGTGTATGTCATCATGTGATTGCTGTGTTTATGACGGCTGAAGGTATTCAGCTAAATACACAAGATGTCACCAGCATCGTGAATACATATGATGCATTAGGCAAAGAGAAAGTTCCTAGTAAAAAGGTTAAAGCACTAATCGCTGCTAAGAAACTAGGACAGCACGATGAATCCTTACCCTGCCCCGTCTAAAACCGTTCACTTTTATGGAAAAAGTCCAAATTTGCTCTAGCCAGTTTGGGCTTTTTTACTTTACTCAGCCACGATTGTTTAAGTTTCATCTGAACAATCTCTCTGGAGCAAGTTATAATCTCTTTTTTATACTTGTATATCTCTAAGGCATGACTCTGAATATTCTGAAAAAACAGCTAGATGAAAGTACACTTTGCCCTTTGTGTCAGGCAGCAATGTACTTTGTAGAAGCAGATCAGTTCGATCAGGACGTTCAATTTCATGAATGCAGTCATTGCCAACATCAGGTCTTTATTGACACAAGAATGGTCTGTCATTGTGCAAGTTGTACTAAGCAGCGTAAAAAAATGATGCAGGATACTTTACAACAGGAGCAACGTAAAAATAAAATTAAAGACGATGTCATCTATAATCTGGAAGACTTAAGTCTATTAAACAAACTCTTTCTATTGGCTTTACTAGATGACCGTATTCAAGAGAACATCCCTCATGATGAATATATTTATTGGGACCAAGTCAAATACGAATACATTAGCCCGAATTATTTATTTCAGTACAGTTTACTTAAAGAGTTGATTAAATCGGGGATTTTGGCCTCAAAAAATCCTCACGATAATCACCCTGTTTATTATTTAAGAGTGCGCTTAGAGGGTTACAACGAACCAAGCTTATTTAGTATCGCCCAACAATTACGTCATTGGTTCTATGAAAACCTGAGTCTAGGTATTCCCTATAAAACTACAAATGAAGTTAAAGATGTTTTATTTGTCATACTCTATCAGGAAATCATTCAATTTATGCAAATGTATTGCCGTACATGGGGCATACAAATCGCGGGAAATCGTAGCTTTCAGCAGTTCTGTTACAAACTCATGGATGGTCTGGCGATTGGTCAAATTTATTATCTCATTCAAACGGCACTTGAATATTTGCATAGCAAAAAGGCTTTGCAGCCGCGTAATGAAAATTTTATTAATACCAATATATTAAAGAAAACCTTGGAACAATATCGGGAACGTTCAGTAAATGAAAAATGGGAAACATCCACTCTGCCACGTCCTATGAATCTGCCTTTAAGCAAAATGAGCCAGATTTTTTTATTCCATTTTTTATCTTATGATGAAACTATTTTTATTCAACCGATTTGGCGCGCATGGCGTAAAATTGAACCGAGATTCAATTTTTATGCCATTAAACGGTGTATGTATTGTGGTTCCCATGATTTGGAAGTGGATTATGATGCAGCCGATTACGTTTCTCTGATTTGCCGAACTTGCAAACATCAAGATCATTATTTTACGCAATAATTCTTATAAATTGCTAAGGGGGATATATGTATAACTCGTCCAATATTATCGACTATGTCATTCATGCATGGGAAAAATTGCAAGAGCAAACGCCTTTAGTGCAATGCATTACCAATAGCGTTGCTGCTAATTATACAGCCAATGTATTACTGGCCGCTGGAGCATCTCCAGCCATGATTGATAATCCTTTTGAAGCAGAAAGCTTTACTCAAATAAGTGGTGCGCTTAGCATTAACATGGGAACACCAACCACCGAACAAATGCAAGCTATGCAGATTTCAGCCCAAACAGCTCATAAACAGCAGATTCCTTGGGTACTTGATCCTGTCGGTTATGGTCCAATCTTAAAATGGCGTAGCGATATGGTCAATGAACTACTGCACTATCATCCTTCTGTCATTCGCGGTAATGCTTCTGAAATCAGTGCGCTTGCAGGAAATGTCACTCAAGCAAAAGGTGTAGATAGCACCCTTAAAAGCGATGATATGTTCCAACTCGCACAAAGCTTACTCAGCAAAACTAGTTGTGTGGCTATTTCGGGCGAAAATGACTATATCCTGTCAAATGCCATGACGTGTATCGTTAAGATCCGTGGTGGCAGTTATTTACAGCCTAAAATTACCGCAACGGGCTGTGCATTAGGTGCATTGATCGCAGCCTACTGTGCTGTAACAACTGTACATCTTGCGACGATTGCTGCTCATATTCATTTTGCCATTGCGGGGAAACTTGCTTTTGATCAGGCACAAACGGTAGGTAGTTTTAATACTATGTTTATGGATTATATTCATATGATGGATGCAAATTTGATTGAACAATATGCCTGTATCGAACTTATTTCGGATGATTAAAGAAGAATAGATAATCGTCTGCCTGCTCCCGTTGCTCAGGCAGATAGTTCTAAACAGGAAATAAACACTTTCTCGGATCTGATCATGACCGTCTAGATAAGAACTATAAACAATGATAGCTTACCAAAATGTTCATTTGACAGAATCATTATGAAAGGAAAAAATGCTTTCTCCTGATCAAAATCGCTTTTAAATGACCTGTTTGAAATAATCCTGTTTAGGCATTTCAATCAACTCAACGCAACTTTGTACAGGAAAATCTTGCTGCTGCAGTGCAGAATAAGAAATTAATGTATTCAAAATTTTTTCGCCAATTTCCTGTTTCTGCTGTTGATTACGCCCAGATAGCAAATAGACTTTGACATGGACGTAGGCTTGATGCTCAGTTTCTAGTCCAATTACATAAACATTATCTTTATGTGCCCGAGATTTAATATCAATCGCTTCACAATAGCCTGTTTCCACCAATGCAGCATTAATTTTCAACAATAATTGTTTGGGTTCCACATTGTCCAAATTTGCAGAATAATCAACGATTACATGTGGCATAGCCGTGCCCCTATTCAATAAATAACAATGCTAAACGTACCTGATCATAGCCCATACGCGGACTAGTCAACTCGACAATCGGTTTAAGCTTAATTGAACCATCATCATTAAAATGCTCAGGTCTTTTACTTTTTTGAACTCGTTTAAATAATTTGCGTATTTGTTCAACCACTTCATCCCCAGGATGGGCCACTGAAATATCGAGTCCTTGTTCTTTATTTAATCTTGCTAGGTGGTTAATGATAGTAGCCGGCGTTAAACCACGTTCAACGGCGATATCTTGAATTTCATAACCCTCTTCAAATAGCAAACGAGTTTCATCCAGTGTTGCTGAACCATAATTTTGCTTTTCGCCTTTGGCTAGTTTTTTCTCATTTCTTATAATTTCGGTTTCATTTAATGTTCCACCACAATGCCGAATAAACGCTTTATGTTGATCGTTTAAATCGGTTTCTGCAAAATGGCTTTCCGCTTCTTGTGATAACTCCTGAAAGCGTTTATCTGCTTTTAAAGCCAATGAATCCAACTCTAACGCCTGTTCATTAAAACCTAGTAAACGCAAACCAGTTAAAGATTTTAGTCGAGACAATGCCACATACCCCTGACCCTTTTCAAAGGTATGAGATAAGTTAATTTCGGCTGCTTCCAACGTCATACCCTGACTTTTATGTATGGTAATTGCCCATGCCAAACGAAGTGGAATTTGCTGAAAACTGGCAATACTTTTTCCTGCTTCATTTTCAACTGACCACGTTTCTGGCTCTACCAGTAGCGTAGTTCCGTCAGTCATTTTCACTTTAGGTAAAATTCCGTGTTCATCATCTTCTTCAAAACCAATCACTTCGCCTAAACTGCCATTGATATATCCCATATCAAAATTGTTCTTTACAAACATTACTTTGGCATGTTTTTTAAGGAGGAGTTCTTCAGGTGCGCGAACCGAGGATTTTAAAGTTTCCAGTAACTTTTCATTTCCATCAAGTACTGCATTAAACTGGTGCCCTTCATTTTCAATTTCATTTAAATGTTGAAAATTAATATTATCCACATCCATATTATGGGTATAAAGACGGGTAAAAGTATCGCCAATATCCTGCTGACGGGATTGTTGCAACGCCTGAGTATGTTCTCGTTGAATATTTTGCGCACGAATGGCATTTAAAATCCGATTCAGGATTTCATCGTCCTGACGGTGCTGTTCGGTCAAATAACACACCCGAAATTTGGCTTCGACCCACGCATCTGACATAAAACAAAATTTATCACGATTACGTTCATCATTTTTACCCACAGGCGGTAACTGAAAAAAATCCCCAGCCACAATCACTTGGATTCCACCAAAAGCCTCATCACTTTCCTTGAAATATTTCAAGACCTTATTGACAAGATTAAGCTGTTTGGCATGCAACATGGAAATTTCATCAATGATCAAAACTTGTGCATTTTCAAGGTGTTCTTTTAAATACTTACGCTCTTTCATGCGTTTGAGATCATCTTCACTCAAATGATCTTTAATCCCAATACCTGCCCAAGTATGAATGGTCATGCCATTCATATGAGTTGCTGCAATTCCTGTAGAAGCTGTCACCGCAACGGGTACTTTACGCGCTTTTAAGTAATTGATGTATTGATTGAGGGTATATGTTTTTCCTGCACCAGCCGAACCTGTTAAAAACACATTTTCACCCGCTTTTAATAACTTCAGTGCAGTTTCTTGCTTCATAACCTGATCATTTCAATAAAACAGCCCATAGCTTAACGACTTTCATTCAAAAGTGAAATCCGAAAGCTATTTAAAATATAAAAATACATATATTTCAAATATATAAAACAAAATATTTATTGGTAGGTTTTTGGTAGGTAGGAAAAAAATGGCCAAATCAGAATACTAGGCTCACGGTGAAGATCACCTGTAATAACAAATGGACTAAATGGAAGAAGGAATCGCTCCATGGCTTTAAAAAATATTGCTGACCAAACAAATGGTTTTTATATCCCGTGTGTCTCCCTTTTTGGCCCAGGCTGTGCCAAGGAAATCGGAATCAAGGCACAAAATTTAGGTGCAAAAAAAGCGCTCATTGTCACAGATGCAGGTCTTTTTAAGTTTGGTGTGGCAGATATCATTGCTCAATATTTAAAAGATGCAGGGGTAGATAGTCATATTTTCCCGGGTGCAGAACCTAACCCAACCGATAAAAATGTACATAATGGTGTCGATGCCTATAACGACCATCATTGTGACTTCATTGTCTCACTAGGTGGCGGTTCTTCACATGATTGTGCCAAAGGGATTGGTCTAGTGACTGCGGGTGGTGGACATATTCGTGATTATGAAGGCATTGATAAAAGTAAAGTTCCAATGACGCCATTAATCGCGGTGAACACAACAGCGGGGACAGCCTCAGAAATGACACGTTTCTGTATCATTACTAATACTGACACACATGTCAAAATGGCCATTGTTGACTGGCGTTGTACGCCTCTTATTGCGATTGATGATCCGAAACTCATGGTTGCTAAGCCAGCAAGTTTGACTGCTGCGACAGGTATGGACGCATTGACTCATGCCGTCGAGGCTTATGTTTCAACCGCAGCCAATCCCATTACCGATGCCTGTGCAGAAAAGGCTATTTCCATGATTAGTGAATGGCTTAGCCCTGCGGTTGCCAATGGTGAAAATCTGGAAGCACGTGATGCCATGAGCTATGCCCAATATTTGGCAGGAATGGCTTTTAACAATGCTTCATTAGGATATGTACACGCTATGGCACATCAATTAGGAGGTTTCTACAACTTACCTCATGGTGTATGTAATGCTGTGTTATTGCCGCATGTTTGTGAGTTTAACTTGATTGCCTGCCCTGAACGCTATGCCCGCATTGCTGAATTGATGGGCGTTCAAACACAAGGTTTAACCAGAAATCAGGCTGCTCGTGCGGCGATTGAAGCGATTCGTGAATTATCAACATCGATTGGTATCCCATCTGGTCTAAAAGAATTAGGAGTTAAAACTGAAGATCTGACGATTATGGCAGAAAATGCTCAGAAAGATGCGTGTATGCTCACCAACCCACGAAAGGCAACTCATGCACAGGTCGTGGACATTTTCAAAGCGGCACTTTAATTTTACCTCGCTTTAAATCAAGAACAAACTCCACCTTTTTACCTCAGAGCAAGCTTCTCTCTCCAATCGGCTTGCTCACTTGAGGGGATATTCCTCCAAGATATTCCCTCTTTTTTCTTGTCATTGATTGACAAAATCATATTTTCATACAAGGATGATTTCATGCATTAAAAACCAATGAATAAAAATATGAATCCATATACTCCAGATGTTTTAGGTGATGACTATCAACAGCTTACATTAACTTTTCCCGATGATTATGAGGGTAAAGTTATTGCAACGTTAATACGCAAGAAAGCAACGACATCAACAAATAAAGCAGTTCTTTATATTCATGGCTTTATTGATTATTTTTTTCAGACCGAAATGGCCGAACAATTCAATCAGCATGGCTATGATTTTTATGCGCTGGATTTGAGAAAATATGGACGTTCTCATCTACCCCACCAAATCTTATTCAATGTCCTCGATTTAAATGAATATGACGCTGAAATTACCGAAGCCCTTAAGATTATTGAGGAAGAACATCACAGTCAGGTACTGTTAGCGGGACATTCTACGGGCGGACTCATTGCGACACTATATGCAGCACACTATTCCAACCACCCTCTAATCAAGGCACTCTGGGCAAATAGCCCCTTTTATGATTTTAATATGAATGTATTCAAGAAAACGTTCGGTATTCCATTATTAAGTCAAGTGGGTCGTTATTTACCGAAAGCGAAGTTCCCAAGTGGATTGAACAAATGGTATGTACGAAGTTTGCATAAAAATTTTCATGGCGAATGGTTTTTTGATCTAAACTGGAAACTACCGAGTATGAAAAAAGTTCAATTGAGCTTTGTTAGAGCCATTCATATTGCTCAAAAAGAAATTCATCGCGGTGTTAAATTAACCATTCCTGCACTGATTATGCACTCGAACCAGACCAAAAATCCGAGAACTTGGGGCAAAAAAGCCACACAAAGTGATGTGATTTTGGGAATAAAGGATATTGAAAAGTATGCTAGGAAAATTAAAGGCGACGTCACCACTCAAACCATTCAACATGGTTTGCATGATTTAATCCTATCTGCCGAGCCTATTCGCAATCAAGTCTATCAGCAGTTGTTTGACTGGTTAAAAATCAAAATGCCTTGAGTTTTAGCCTTGTCCCTGTTGATATTTAATTAACGACTGATGGGCTGGATGATCGTGTGGCAATAGCTCCATGAGGCGTTCCACCGCATCAATGGCTTCTGGAAACCGTGCCACATGCTTAAGTAACATGTCTGTTTCTTTAGCCTTAAAAATTGCATCACTTAAACGTGATTCAAGGCAATCACGCCATGCGCACAAAAAAGGACTTTCGGTCTTTGCCAAGAAAACTCCTGTGTACAGCTGTAATGCCGATGATACATAACCTGAATCAAGTGCATTTTCAGCTTGTAAAAAATCCGCTTCGACATGGGCCAATAACCGATAAGGACGTGAACCCAGCATGCCTCCCAGCACATCCCGTAACTGTGACATCTCAGCTTTTAAGGTTCCCATACTGACTTTACGCTCACCATAAAGAGCCTGATGCAAAGTTTCCAGATTTAAACCCTGCGGGCACAACACCAAGATACTCAAAATTTCAATCTGACGAGGTGTAAGTACTAAATTTTTTCCATTGAATAACACTTGTGGAATAGAAAACGCACGTATATATAATTGTTGACGTTGTTGTTCTTGCAAAGCTGTTTGGATAATCGATGCACAGCGTTCAGCGGCTAAAATACCTAATGAATTATGATTGGTCCATGTCGTGGATAAGTCAATCACACCCAGTAATTGCCTGGAATGAGGGTCAATAATAGGAGCGGCATAACACACCCAGTCTTGTACTGACTGCATATAGTGTTCATTGGAAAAAACACAACTGGATTGGCGAGTTTTGATCGATAGAGCCAATGCATTAGTACCTACCATTTCCTCACCCCATTGCCCGCCTTCGACAAAATGGACACGTTCAGCAGCGCTACGCATCTGTTGACTGGCAGCCGTCCAAATAATGGTACTGCCCACATCTCCTACCGCAATCACCATAGATGACTGTTCAGCAACATGCTTAAGGTCATTGCCACAATACTGCAAGGCAATATCAAGTGCAGAGGGCTGCTTTTGCGCTAAAGATAATAATGGCGCAGCAGATCGCTCTTTTGGAATCGCCGCAGAAACTGAGCGTTGCCAAGAACTGGCGATGCTTTCATTGAGTTGACCCGCCTGTTGGGTAGAGAGAATGCTTTCTTGGCGAAGTGTCTCAACAGTACTGCGTTGTTCCCTGAGCTTTTGTTTTGTAACCATTTGTATATTCCCTGAAAATTGTCATGGTCTCCAACCTTTCTCCAACCTTCCGTCTTATATGCTAACTCTATAGCGTACAAAAGTACCTTATACCAAAGCTGTAGAAGCTTCAAATTTGATATGTATATCAATGATAAGCAAAGGAATATTTATATGCGTTACATCGATCCTAATCAACCTGCTTCAAAAGTTCAATTTAAAGCTCAATACGAAAATTTTATTGATGGGCAATGGGTTGCCCCTGTAAAAGGAGAATACTTTGAAAATATCTCTCCTGTCGATGGCAAAGTATTTACAAGAATTCCGCGCTCAAGTGCGGAAGATATTGAATTAGCACTAGATGCTGCTCATAAGGCTAAAGCACAGTGGAATAAAGCCTCTCCAACAACACGTTCAAATTTATTATTAAAAATTGCAGATCGTCTTGAAGCCAATCTGGAAATGTTGGCAGTCGCTGAAACATGGGATAACGGTAAGCCTGTTCGTGAAACACTGGCTGCCGATATTCCATTGGCGATTGATCATTTCCGTTATTTTGCAGGCTGTATCCGCGCTCAGGAAGGCGGCATCTCTGAGATTGATGAAGATACTATCGCCTACCATTTTCACGAGCCTTTAGGAGTGGTCGGCCAAATCATTCCATGGAATTTCCCAATTTTGATGGCTGCGTGGAAACTTGCACCCGCTTTAGCTGCAGGTAATTGTATTGTACTCAAACCTGCGGAACAAACCCCAGCCAGTATTTTGGTCTTAGTTGAACTGATTCAGGATCTTTTACCTGCTGGCATTCTTAATATTGTGAATGGTTATGGGGTTGAAGTTGGTCGCCCACTGGCAACTAACCCGCGCATTGCAAAAATCGCATTTACGGGCTCCACCAAAGTCGGTCAACAAATCATGCAATATGCGACTGAGAATATTATTCCAGTCACGTTAGAACTTGGCGGCAAATCACCCAACATTTTCTTTGAAGATATTTTGGATAAAAAAGATGATTTTCTGGAAAAAACCCTAGAAGGCTTTGCCATGTTTGCTTTGAATCAGGGCGAAGTATGTACCTGTCCATCTCGAGCACTGGTTCAGGAAAGTATTGCTGATCGTTTCCTTGAAATGGCCATTGAACGTGTTAAAAAGATCAAAACTGGACATCCTCTAGATACAGAAACTATGATTGGCGCACAAGCATCCAAGCAACAATTTGACAAAATTATTGGCTGTATTGATACAGGTCGTAATGAAGGAGCACAATTACTCACGGGTGGTGATGCACGTCATGATGTCGATGGTGGTTTCTATATCGAGCCGACCATTTTCAAAGGCAATAACAGTATGAAGATTTTTCAGGAAGAAATTTTCGGCCCTGTTCTGTCCGTGGCCACATTTAAGGATTTTGATGATGCTATACGCATTGCCAATGATACCGTTTATGGTTTAGGGGCAGGTGTCTGGTCACGTTCTGCGCACACTTCTTATCGTGCAGGTCGCGCGATTGAAGCAGGTCGTGTCTGGACCAATTGTTATCACATTTACCCTGCTCATGCTGCTTTTGGTGGTTATAAACAATCTGGTATTGGACGTGAAAACCACAAGATGATGCTCGACCATTATCAACAAACCAAAAATTTATTGGTCAGTTATTCAACCAAGCCAATGGGCTTTTTCTAAAAGCATTCTTTACCAGAGACGAAATAGAGGTGATTTATTCGCCTCTATTTTTTTAGAATAAAAATAAGATAGATATTTGAAAAAAATAAATATCTTAAAATTTTCTTTAAAAATTTGTATTGTCACTTTGTTTTTATCATTGATCATCCAAAAGCCGATCTGTATTTTCTTTTACGCTAAAGAAACATTCCAGTTTTCTTTTTTGCTGTTTTGGCTTAAGGTGAACCTAGTCGATGCAATACTGAATCTATTATGACTCATCACGCCTTTTCCAAAACTATTTACGCTATTCAGCATCTCGCTTTTGAAGATTTAGGTTCATTAGAAGATATTTTTTATCAGTTAGGTTTTCGTATTCGCTATTTTGAGGCGGGTGTAGATGATCTGGCTCCGGCACTTAAATATGAGGGGCTAACCGTAATTTTAGGTGGGCCCATTGGAGTTTATGAAGAACAAGATTATCCTTTTCTGACCCCAGAAATTGCATTACTCAAACAACGCCTCGTAGATAAAAAACCGACCTTAGGAATTTGCCTTGGTGCGCAGTTAATTGCCAGAGCACTAAATGCCAAAGTTTATGCAGGTCATCAAAAAGAAATAGGCTGGGGTGAGCTAGAAATCAACGACATTACTCATAATATTCTTGAACCGCTGGAAGGTGTTGCTGTTTTGCATTGGCATGGTGATACATTTGACTTGCCTGAAAATGCCACTTTACTGGCCAGTTCTGTACTTTATCCTCATCAGGCATTTTCTATTGAGCAGCATGTACTGGCGTTACAATTTCATATTGAAGTTGCAGAAGATATGTTTGAACGTTGGCTCATTGGCCATACTTGCGAATTACGCCAAGCTAAATTCTCAATTCCCGAATTACGTGAAGAAAATGCATTGCATGCCCAAAATCTTGAACATGCGGCGTACCATGTGGTTAAACGATTTTTAAAGCAAATTCAATTATTAAATTAAACAAAGCCTTACCGCCGTCTTTAATTTTCAGAAGAAAATAAGTCAATTACATCCTGTTCCGTCATCCGTTTGGCTGAAGATAAAAATGGATAATAAGCAGGCTTGTGATCGGTATAAATCTCCAGATGAATTTTTGCGTGATCGGGCAACTCGAAAAGCTGAGCATTTACACTATAATAGTCACGCTCATTCAGCTTGTAATATAAATTTGTGCCACATTCTTTACAGAAATATCGAGCTGCCCACTCGGAAGACGCGTATTTTCCAATTGATTTTTCACCAGTCACTTTTAAATGATCTACTACTTCTAAAGTCAGAGATGGCCCGCCACCCCATTTGCGGCACATAGAACAATGACAAACGGCGATTTGTTCTGTGCGAATATTTACCTCAAATTTAACTGTTCCACATAAACATTGGCCTAACATTGGTTTTCCTCTTATCAAGTGATTTGATTATTTTTATTTCATTGCTATTCTACAAAATAAAAAAACTGATGATGACTTTTAATTACATGAATGCATTCGTCAAACTGTAAATTATTATTTCATCATACTTTGATCTTTGAGGGTAATATTTAGGGTGATCTCCTCATAAAAATCCAAATAATAGAATTTAAACTTTAATTAAAATATCAAAATAAATATAGAATTCTAATTTATAGACAAATTAAATGAACTTTAAAAACACAACTAAAATTTTCATTGTAATTCTTCACTTTTAATCAGTTTTTATAAACTTAAACTTAACACATACACACTCAATATGAATTTAATTATACAATTAGCCAAATGAAGTGAAATTGGTCATTTTTTCGACATTAACTTTTTATCGAATATGGACATAATTTTATTATACCTCCGAGCATCACATGAATGATGTTTCCTACTGAATAATTTAAAGTGAGTTTTATGATTAAAATATGTGAAGTAGATAAAGATAATTGCTTTGATATCTGTGAATTAACAAGTAATAAAGATGGTATCGGTACCATCTTTGAAGACTTTATCTGCTGCAATGCTATTTCTCTGGCTGAATCAAAATATTATCCTGAGTGTAAACCCAAAGCTTTATATAATCATGAAACTTTAATTGGTTTTTTTATGTATAAACATTTTTCTTCTTCTAATGAAGTAGAAGTTTGCCGTTTTATGATTGATTATAAATTTCTAGGACAAGGCTATGGCCGAAAATCTTTTTCCTCTATCTTGGATTTTTTTAAGCGTGATGGGATTAAAACTGTAAACATTATGATTGATGATCACAATGTAATAGCTAAAAATTTGTATACTTCATTTGGTTTTATTTTTACGGGTAAAATCCTAAAAGAAGAATATTATTATCAACTCAAATTTTAATTAGAAGTATGAATAATTTCGACAACTATATTTATGCCGAACTAAAACGCCAGAATATACCAGGAATCGCTGTTGGTATCTTTCAAAATGGTCATCCTGTCTTTATGCAAGGATATGGTTTATCTAATATAGAGCATAATGTGCCTGTTTTAACGAATACCGTTTTTCAAACCGCCTCTATCGGAAAAATGTTTACTGCTATGGCAGTCATGTTGCTGGTTGAAGATAAAAGAATAAGGCTTGATGAATCCATTACAGCCTATTTACCGACTGCACCTAAACATTGGCAAACCATCACACTACGACATTTACTAACGCATACATCAGGTTTAGGTGCCATTGATATAGATATTAAACAGGAATTCACAGACGATGAATATCTTGAATATTATTATGCAGCACCCATTGAGTTTTTGCCTGGCGAACGTTGGTCATACAGTAATACTGGATATTCAGTATTAGGCTTTATAATTAATAAAGTTACTGGCAAACAGTATGGAGTAATTTTACAGCAGCGCCTTTTTAATCCAGCCGGTATGCATAGTGCATGTATCATTAACGATACTGATATTGTTATGCATCGAGCAGCAGGTTATGAAAATATTCTGGGAGAAATAAAAAATCAGCAATGGATCTCTGCTTCAGCCAATACCCTAGCAGAAGGATCCTTATTGTTATCTTTAGAAGATTACCTTAAATGGGATAATATTGTTGCGTCTCGACGTATTTTATCTAAAGAATCATGGAAGCAAATTTTAAGTCCTGTTGTCTTAAATAATGGTCAAAGTTATCCCTATGGTTTTGGTTGGGATATTCAACATCATAATCAGAACCAATTGATCATAGGACATGAGGGCTCATGGCAAGGATTCCGAACAGCACTACAACGCTATGATCAGGATGGAATTACATTTGTTGTCTTAGCAAACGTAAATAATGCAAATGTTGGTGAAATATTGAAACATGTAGCTGTGCTATATAATCCCAATTACAAAGATAATTCAGAGAAAAATAGGGATGACCTGTTTCCTTCGCTAACAAGGGAGTTAATAAAAAAAATATACTTCATCATTGATCAAAAATTTTTTGATCAAGTTGAGTCCAATGTTTCTCAAAATATTTTAGTATCTTATTTGGAAGCCCTTGTAAAAGAAAATATAGCTCATCAGCTTTTTTTGATTAATGATCAGCCGAATGGTATTCATTTAGATCGGATTTACAAAATCCATTTTAGAACTAAGACTTTAACTATTTATGTAAGTTTTAATCAAACACTAATGAACATTTATTCTTTATTCATTTATTTAGAATAGTGAATTCAATCTGAGACTTCCCCTTCTATTTTAGTTAAGTTTACTTATTTAGTATTTATCTAAAAATTTTTATTTAGTTCGTTTTTATCACTTATTTTTATAGTTTGATTCTTTAATTTTCAGTTTAAAGAAATAAATCAATTTTTAGAATGTGTAGGCAATAAAAAAGACTTATACAATATTTATAAAATACCATATAAGCCCTTATTTTTTAAATATTATTTCTTAGCAGCTTCTGCTTCAGTTGTAATATTTACAGTAATCTTATCTCCAACATTAGGTACGTAATTTCCAATACCAAATTCAGAACGATTAAATGAAGTGGTTGCATTAAAACCAATCGCAGGTACTTTTGCCATTGGATGTTCACCTTGTTTATTTAACACAGCATCCAATACCACTGGTTTAGTAATACCTTTAACAGTCAAATTACCTGTAATTTTGAAATGCTTTTTGTCTTTTGTCTCAACTTTAGTACTTTTAAATGTAATATTTGGATATTTCGCTGCATTAAACCAACCTTCTTCCTGAAACTCCTTATCCAAAGCCGCTACGTTTGTGTTGACGCTGCTTACAGGAATCGTTACTTCTACAGAAGAATTTGCAGGTTTTGTATTGTCAACTTTAATCACCCCTTGAATATCGCTAAAGTTTGCACTTGGTGTAGAGAAACCAAAGTGGTTCCATGAAAATACTGTCGCTGTATGGGTTGGGTCAATTTTATAATCTACTGGCGCAGCTAAGGTGAAAGAACTTGCTACTGCAATCGCTAAACCAAATGATAATGTTTTTAAACGCATGATTTTTTTCCTACTCAGTGAATAATGGTAAGTTTATACTTTGCTGGTTTTAATACACTGTTATTTATAAGACGAATTGTTGCAAGCATGCAACAATATCAATTTAATTAAAATTACTTAACAAAATCAAAAAATAATGAGCATAATATCAAAAATAATTAAATAAAGTTAATAAAAATCAATATTTGTTTAGATAAACTAATTAAAAAACTTTAAGAAGAATATTCCTACATACAAAATGACAACAAGTTCAGCCTCTTTTATGTTAAAGATATATTTTATTGCTTCATTTAGGTTCTTGTATGTTAGACATTGTTCAAGCTAAAAGTACTCAAACGCCCTATCGTGTCACCCTTACCGATCCTTCTGGCCATGTGTGGTATGCCGATGAACCGATCGAAAAAGGCGGGCAAAATACCGCCCCTGATCCAGTGCAGCTTTTACTTTCTGCCTTGGGTGCATGTACGACGATCACTTTAGAAATGTATGCGAATCATAAAGGTATCAAACTTGAACATGTCCACGTTAATTTAACAATGAATCCGAACGGTCCCCCAGAAACAGGGCAAAATAATATTGAACGCAAAATAATATTAAAAGGTGAATTTACAGAAGACCAGCATAAACGTTTATTAAAAGTTGCTGAAAGCTGCCCTGTCCATAAAATTCTAACCTCGAATATTTCGATTCAGACGGACATGACATTTTGATTTCACACCCAATGATTGGAATACACATTTAAATCGCTCAGGAATATTTAAAAATCAATTAAATATTCTCTGAGAAAAGTTGTATGAAATTAATAGGGTAAATAAACATTCCTGTATTTATTCAAAATTAGTCAATCCTTTGCCAATGACTTCCAATTTGAACGAAATCAGGTAGCTTATCACTATGAAATACATTGTTTTCATTATCAACGGCAAATCTTGACACAGTATTTTCAGTATCATTCCCTAACTTTTGATAAAAACTAAATTCACCCAACACCCCATCCAACGCTGTAGAGTTCTTAATATCTATAGCCAATGCGTTAGACATATATTGTGATGGGTTGAGAATAAATTCGCATTCCCCTGTGATTGTTTCCCCTTCCAGCGCGACAAATGAAAATTTCATAGTAATATCCAATGAGACTCATGCTTTAAAAAAATATAGCACAGAAATATTGAATCAAAAAAACCCAGTCAATCTTTTGATCGACTGGGCTTTCAGAGTTCTATGCTTTGCTGAAATTAGTTCAAGCAGTTAAAGATTTAACCGCATCAACAACTGCGTCAGTTGTGATACCAAAGAACTTAAATAAATCCTTGGCTGGCGCAGATTCACCATAAGTAGTCATACCAATCACTTTGCCATCTAAACCGACGAACTTCCACCAATAATCCACATGTGCTGCTTCAACTGCAACACGAGCGCGGATATTGGAAGGCAGGACGGTCTCACGGTACGCAGCATCCTGCTTCATGAATTCTTCTGCACATGGCATAGAGACCACTCGTACACCTTCAAGTTGCGCATAAGCATTCATCGCCAATTCGACTTCTGAACCCGTGGCAATAATAATGGCTTTAAGCTCACCTTTTTCCTGAGCCAATACATAGCCACCTTTTGCAGCATTCTGAATTTGCTGTTCAGTGCGAGTCTGAAATGCTAGATTCTGACGAGACAGGATCAATGCAGATGGACCATCTTTACGCTCTAAAGATGCTTTCCACGCAATGGCCGTTTCAACTGTATCCGCAGGACGCCAAGTGTTGAGATTCGGTGTAGAACGTAATGATGCAATTTGCTCTACAGGCTGGTGGGTTGGACCATCCTCACCCAAACCGATAGAATCATGGGTATAAACATGAATCACACGTTGCTTCATCAATGCAGACATACGCACTGCGTTACGCGCATATTCCATAAACATTAAGAAAGTGGCTACATAAGGAATAAAACCACCGTGTAGGGCAGCACCATTGGCAATGGCAGTCATACCAAACTCACGTACACCATAATGCACATAATTACCCGCAGGATTGTCCTGAACGCCCACACAACCTTTCCATAAAGTCAGGTTAGAACCTGCAAGGTCAGCAGAACCACCTAATAACTCAGGCAACAATGGCCCAAAGGTTTGCAAGGTATTCTGGCTCGCTTTACGGGTAGCAATGCTTTCAGCTTTAGCATTCGTTTCTGCAATGAATGCATCTGCTTTTGCAGAAAAATCAGCAGGTAGATCGCCAGAAATACGACGTAGTAATTCAGCAGCTTCAGTTGGATACTTTTCTTGGTACGTTGCAAATACCTGATCCCAAGCAGATTCAACTTGTTGGCCTTTTGCTTTGGCATCCCACTGGGCATAAATGTCCGCAGGAATACTAAAAGATTCATCTTCCCAACCTAACACTTCACGAGTTAGCTTGATTTCATCTATACCAAGCGGCGCACCATGACTGTCTTCTTTACCTTGTTTATTCGGAGAACCTAAACCAATAATGGTTTTACAAATAATGAGGGTAGGTTTAGACGTTTCAGCCTGTGCTTGAATCGTTGCCTGACGAATAGCATCGCCATCATGACCATCGGCGCGTAGCACTTGCCAACCGTATGAATTGAAACGCTGCTCGGTATCATCACTGAACCAGCCCTCAACTTCACCATCAATAGAAATACCATTGTCATCATAATAGGCAATCAGTTTACCTAGACCTAATGTTCCAGCCAAAGAACATGCTTCATGGGAAACCCCTTCCATTAAGCAGCCATCACCTAGAAAACAATACGTATAATGATCCACTACTGTTAAATCAGCTTTGTTAAATTGTGCTGCTAATGTTTTTTCAGCTAATGCAAAACCTACCGCGTTGGCAATCCCCTGACCTAAAGGACCTGTTGTAGTTTCAATACCAGGCGCATAACCTAATTCAGGATGACCTGGTGTTTTAGAATGTAGTTGACGGAATTGCTTGATATCTTCAATTGAAACATCGTAGCCTGTTAAATGCAGCAATGCGTATTGCAACATTGAGCCATGACCATTTGATAACACAAAGCGATCGCGATTGGCCCATTGAGGATTAGCTGGGTTATGGTTTAAAAACTCACGCCAAACGACGTCTGCAATGTCTGCCATACCCATCGGCGCACCAGGATGGCCTGAATTTGCCTGTTGTACAGCATCCATAGCCAATACACGAATTGCATTTGCAACACGACGTTCGTTTAAAGGGGTCGTCATAGGTCAGCGTCCAAATAAATCGATAGAATAAAAAAGATGAGCATGAATCGGGATTCAAAAGCAGGCTATATTGTCTTAAAAAAACATGCACGGGTAAAGCCTATGTCGTGATTTTCCGTACTTTTATATGTCACTTTTGGCTGAATCCTTGTAAATCGCGTACCGATAGATTTGAATTAATATCGCTTTTTCTTATCCGCCCTCACGCCATACAATCTTCACGCCTTCAAAATAGCCATATAAAACAATATTAATCAGTTACTTAAATTTATTAAATAATTTTTAAAATGCTTAATTTTACCTGTATTTCACATGTAAAAAATTCCGCACCAACAAAAAAGAATTTTAATCATCTATTCCTAAAAATAATGAATTAAATTCACCTCTACTTTTATATTTTATTTTTATTGCGATATCGTATCAAATGTTGAGTATTCAATAAAAAAAGAAGGTTTATATTATAAAATCTGCAAGATAAATAAAAATTATTTTATAAATCAAAATATTATTTTAAATATAAAAGACTAAAAATGACATTAATGGGTTGTTTTATCGCTTCTATATAAATTTTACTCATACGCATATCAGATAAAACAAGGCAAAAAGTAAATAAATTCACGCAATTTAATCAGGTTAAGCTAGTCCTAAAGGGCAAGTCGATGTAACATATTATGTCTTTAAAATTACTGTGATAGGACTTTCATGCGCGAGTATGCTGTTTTTACTTCGGAATCTGTAAGCGAAGGCCATCCAGATAAAATGGCTGACCAAATTAGTGATGCGATTCTGGATGCGATCTTAAAAGAAGACCCATATGCACGGGTTGCTTGTGAAACATTAGTAAAAACAGGTGCTGTGGTTCTTGCTGGTGAAATTACAACAACAGCGAACGTTGATTTCGAAGCAATCGTACGCCAGACCGTCAATGGAATTGGTTATCACCATTCTGATCTCGGCTTTGACGGTTCAACCTGTGCTGTGATCAATATGATTGGTAAACAATCTCCTGAAATTGCTCAAGGTGTCGATCGTCAAAAACCAGAAGATCAAGGTGCTGGCGATCAGGGATTAATGTTTGGGTATGCGAGTCGTGAAACTGACGTGCTTATGCCTGCGCCTATTTCGTATGCGCATCGCCTCATGGAACGTCAAGCTGAATTACGCCGTTCAGGTGTTTTACCTTGGTTACGTCCAGATGCAAAAAGCCAGGTGACCTTTGCTTATGAAAATGGTCGTCCTGTACGTTTGGATGCAGTTGTTCTTTCCACTCAACATGACCCTGAAATTTCTCAAACTCAGCTTAAAGAAGCCGTGATTGAAGAAATTGTAAAACCTGTTATTCCAGCTGACATGTTCCATGCAGGCACAAAGTTTCACATCAATCCAACGGGTATGTTTGTAATTGGCGGTCCTGTTGGTGACTGTGGTCTTACTGGTCGTAAAATCATTGTTGATACTTATGGCGGTATGGCTCGTCATGGTGGTGGTGCTTTTTCTGGTAAAGATCCATCAAAAGTTGACCGCTCTGCTGCCTATGCAGGCCGTTATGTTGCCAAGAA
This sequence comes from Acinetobacter sp. S54, assembly GCF_016624945.1. Classification (GTDB taxonomy): domain Bacteria; phylum Pseudomonadota; class Gammaproteobacteria; order Pseudomonadales; family Moraxellaceae; genus Acinetobacter. Next base: position 81,176 of record NZ_JACVUI010000002.1, read on the forward strand.
TATTGTGGCGGCAGGTTTAGCAGATAAATGTGAAATTCAGGTAAGTTATGCTATTGGTGTTGCAGAACCCACCTCTATTTCAATCAATACATTTAATACAGCAAAAGTCGATGATGAGCTAATTATTGCTTTAGTGCGTGAATATTTCGATTTGCGTCCATTCGGGATAACCCGTATGTTAGACCTGTTACAACCAATGTATAAGCAAACGGCTGCTTATGGCCACTTTGGTCGCGAAGGCACTGATCATGCGTTTACTTGGGAAAAAACCGATAAAGTTGATATTCTTAAAGATGCTGCTGGTCTATAAAGACTACCCTTTCTATACAAAACAAGCCCGCATTTGCGGGTTTGTTTTTATGTAAACTGATTAACACAAGCAGCTAAAAATTTATTTATTTCCCTAAATTTAACATGTCTAGTTAGTTTTTTTATCGTTAGAATTTAGCACATCCAGTATCGACTTTTGTGTTGGCGTATCTGTCTCATGCGTTTGTACATAAAATTGCACAGTTTTGAACACCATAACAACGGCGAGGCATCCCACAAGACAAAAAATCCACCATCCATACGGACTGCGAATATGTTGTGAACCACAATAAGGGCATTCTTTATCCGTGGATGCAACGACCTTGTTACAACATGCACAGTGATATTGGTATAGCATAGTAATCCTCCCACACGACCCTAAGCTTGTTTTTCTATGTCTGTTTAGCTACAGCTAAATCATTTTAGGCCTTATATTTTTATACTATGTGAAATAGAAGATGATTTCAATGGAATTATTTAACGAGGAAACTCATTATTTATCATAAACATATCTATATTCTTACATTTAATAGTACATAAAAAATAGAATAATCCATAAAAATATTGTTAAAATTTATTAATAGCATTACACAGGTTAATTAAGATGACTCAACTGATTAATAAAGGTGGTTTTCGCGAAAGAGCCAACCGTAGCCGAAAATATCGAGAGTCTGAGAATGAAAAAACCACACTTGTTTCAAATAGATATCAGCCCAATACGAAATTAGAATCACTTAATATTGATGTAGATGAAACAAATAGCCCAAATTATACCCATAAAAAATAATTGAGGCGAATCATTAAATTGAAACCAGAGACCATCCTTTTGAATTAGCACAATTTAAATCTAAACACCTGTTTTAAATAAACATTTAAACTATCTATAATCTTGTTGGTCAAAACAATAGTAGACTACGAAAGTTAGAATTTATTAATAAGATCGAGCAGGTAGATATTTTATAACTTAGCAAATCACATTATTTTATTTAAAAAAATCTTTAAAGCTCAAAACTAATCAATATAAAGAACGGTGCAATTTTGACTTAAGCTCAATTGCAGTTATACCGAAAGAGCGACCTTATGCCAGCCACAAAATCAAAACAAATTCGATTTAATGCTTTTGAAATGAACTGTATCGCCCATCAGTCTCCTGGTTTATGGCGACATCCACAGGATCGTTCACGTGAATACAAGGATATAGACTATTGGACGGATCTAGCCAAAATATTGGAACAGGGTATTTTTGATGGCATATTTCTGGCTGACGTTTTAGGTATTTACGATGTATATCATCAAAATATGCATCATGCCTTGTCTGGTGCTGTTCAAGTACCTGTTAATGATCCTTTGCAAATCGTTCCGGCTATGGCAACAGTCACTAAACATCTAGGATTTGGAGTCACCACATCTATTTCATTTGAACATCCTTACCCTTTTGCACGGCGTATGAGTACGCTTGACCATTTGACCAAGGGCCGTGTCGGCTGGAATATTGTAACGTCATATCTGGCCAGTGGTTCTAAAAACTTAGGTCTATCCGATCAGATAAGCCATGATCAACGATATGATATCGCAGATGAATATCTGGAAGTCTTATACAAACTCTGGGAAGGCTCGTGGGAAAATGATGCGGTTCTAGCAGACAAAAAAACAGGTATTTTTGCAGATTCAACTAAAGTCCATCCAATTCAACATAAAGGAAAATATTTTGAGGTTCCAGGGATTCATATTTGTGAACCCTCACCTCAACGTACACCAGTTTTATATCAAGCGGGCGCTTCGGGACGCGGTCAAACATTTGCTAGTCAAAATGCCGAATGTATTTTTATTGCTGCGCCATCCAAATTGGCGACTCGGAGTATTGTAAAAAGTATTCGTCAAAAATTAATTGACAATGGTCGTGACCCCTATTCAGCCAAAATTTATGCCCTACTCTCTATTGTTACTGATGAAACTGATCATCAAGCACAATTAAAATTTAAAGAATATCAATCATATGCCAGTTATGATGGGGCTTTAACTTTATTATCTGGCTGGTCAGGCGTCGATTTTTCAAATTACAAATCCAAAGATAAAGTTGAGTATATTCAGACAGATGCTATTCAGTCCTTACTTGATTCTTATGTTAATGCAGATCCAGATCGTGTCTGGACAATTGAAGAAATTGCGAACTGGGTTGGGGTCGGTGGTAATGGTCCTGTTTTGGTTGGATCTGCACAAACAGTCGCCGATGAATTACAACAGTGGGTCGAAGACACAGATATAGACGGTTTTAATCTTGCTTATATTTTAGCGCATCAAACTTTTGAGGATGTTGTCAATTTTATTGTCCCTGAGTTACAAAAGCGCGGGGTTTATCCAAAGCAATATAGCGAAGGAACGTTAAGAGAAAAATTATTTAATGCAAAGGCACATTTACCCGAATGGCATCGGGGTGCAAATTATCGTAAATCCACGGCATCCTCTTTTAAAGCAGCGGTTTGAAAACCATTAATTTAAACCATAAAAAGCCGAATCAATTATTCGGCTTTGTTTATATAACAGAACATCAAACCTATTTTAGTCTTTGTCTTTATATTCAATTTTCTTGCGATCTGGCGTTACTTCACGAGCCTCCCCATCAATCACACTGGAATCACGATACTGATCATTAGATTGTTGATTTTGCATATCCTGCATTTGACGCATCATGTCAGCAAAAGGATTTTGCCCAGCCTGACCACTTGCACCACCCATCATGCCCCCCATCATTTTGTCCATCATGGCTTGCTGGCGTTTTGCCATAGTTTTCATCAAGGCATTCTGGAAAATTCGTTGCACAGCAGGAATTAAAATTAGCACAGCTAAAATATCAGAGATAATACCGGGTAACATTAATAGGAAACCTGCCATCGCCATCGCAAGTTTCTTGCTTACAGCGGGATCAGTACCGATCTGCCCTGTCATTTGCATTTGCTGCAATTGGGGCATAATCCCAGAGGTACTGGAGCGCAGCATGTTTAACCCGATAAAAAATGCGATAATAAACCAGAAAAACACGTACCAGCCGCTAACAAATTGGGCAATACCAATCCATACAGCAATTTCGAGAATCGCGCCAAAAACAACAATCAATAATAAATTCATGTAAAACTTATCTATCTCAAAAATAAATGTTTGCAGCAGTATTAACCAGTGATCTTACGCGGATCAAGATTTTTTAATGCTGTTATGTAACAATATGGGCAATCTTTTATTTTTAAAGTCTGTTATGCCATTAATTATAGGAATTGATCCTGGTTCACGTCTTACGGGTTATGGAATCATTGAAAAAGATGGCGGTCAGCTGCGTTTTATCGATGCAGGCACTATTCGCACTGAAAGTCAGGATATACCGGAACGTTTAAAGCGAATTTTTGCAGGCGTTGAACGAATTGTAAAATTTCACGGCCCGACCGAAGCCGCAGTGGAACAAGTCTTCATGGCACAAAATCCTGATTCTGCACTAAAACTAGGTCAGGCCCGTGGCGCCGCTATTGCTGCATTGGTCAATCTGGATTTACAAGTAGCTGAGTATACAGCTCGACAAATTAAACAGTCTGTCGTTGGTTATGGTGCGGCAGATAAAGAACAAGTACAAATGATGGTGATGCGCATTTTAAGCTTAAGTATTAAACCTCAAGCCGATGCTGCCGATGCATTGGCAGCTGCAATTTGTCATGCCCATGTCTCTGGCAGTATGAGTAAAATGGCGGTTTTAAATGCACTCGGAGGAATGGCACGTGGTCGTAGCCGTTATAATAGTAGACGGCGTTAACTTAAATTAAGCATTAACGACCTGATAAATCACCTCTGCCATATGCTGTGCTTGAATTCCTCTTTGACCCTGTTCAGCCAGTAAATCACCAGCTTTTCCATGTAATGTAACAATGTCTGAAAGCGTAATATCTGTATGGAACTGCGCTTTTAGACTTGCCACCATACCGGCCAATACATCGCCCATACCTCCAGTTCCCATACCTGCATTGCCCGTTGAACAGACAAATAATGTATCATTTTCCAGAATCAAACTTCCTGAACCTTTAAGTACCCAACTGCCCTTATATTTTGCTTGTAGCTGATAAATTGCAGCAACGCGATCGTGTTCAACTTGTTGGGCTGTGATATTGAGTAATCGAGCTGCTTCAGCAGAATGTGGCGTTAAATATATATTTCCATTCAAATCAGCACTTTGTTTTTCTGCCAAAAACCAGAGTGCATCCGCATCCAGTACAATTTCAAGCTGAGTCTGAGTTTGTAGAATTTCAAACCAAATGTTAAAAATTTGAGCTGACCAATGATCTCGCCCTAAGCCCATTCCAAAACAGACTGCATCGATATGACGAAATAATTTTTCAATTTTATCTGGGTTCAACTCGTTAATATCCTGAACCATAACATTGGGTGAACGCGACAATATTGCCGTGTGATGTGATGGATCACAAATCACAGTGACTTTCCCTGCGCCTGCGTGAAAAGCTGCTTCCGCTGCCATAATCACCGCACCGCCCATATTGGCATGCCCCCCTACGACCAGCACATGCCCATAACTTCCCTTATGACCAAATGCTTGACGTTTGGGTAAATAAATTTGGGGAGATGTAAAATAAGCAATCTGTTTTAACTCATCATCAGGAGCAATCAAAGAAATGACCTCCAGCCTGCCTACATATTCCTTGGCTTGTCCTGTGACGAGTCCTACTTTTATAGCCAATGCAGTGAATGTAAGATCCGCTTTAATGGCAATAGGTAGAGCCTGCCCCGTGTTAGCCTGCAATCCGCTTGGAACATCGATTGCGACTTTGAAACCAGATAATTGATTGAAATGCTGAACAATCTCCTGCCATTTTTGATCAAGCTCACGATTTAAACCGATCCCAAACAAAGCATCAATATGACAATCAAATTGATTTTGAACTTCAAAATTCGGCTCAATGCACACTTTATTATGTTGGGCATAAAAAATCGCATGTTTTAAGTTTCCAGACTCCGCTCTGGATGCTGCAAAAATTTGAACCTGATATCCTTTTTGAGCTAAATAAGCTGCCGTATAATAACCATCTCCTGCATTATTTCCAGTACCACACCAAACAGCAATTTTTTTTATACTTAGGCTATTTTGTATAATGTATTGATCTAACCTTTCTGCAATTGCCCATGCAACTTGCTGCATTAAACCTAAAGAAGAGTTTTGCTGCGCAAACCAACGCTTTTCCCATGCTTGAATACTTTGGCTATCATAAACAGGGCTATGGTAAACTGGAGTCCGCATTTTTCTTATTCCTCATTGTTCTTGGCATATGTCGTCTATTTCAGCAGCTTCTATTCCCGTTCTTCAATATGATGCCATTGAACTAAAACAATGGATAAAGGAACAGGCTTTGGCACTTGGCTTTGCTGATTGTGTCATTGCCAAACCAGATGCTCAAGAGCAAATGCCTCGTTTTCAGGAATATTTAAAGCGCGGCTATCATGCCGATATGCATTATTTAACAGAAAATTTAGAAAAACGAGCAGATCCGAAATTGCTGATTCCAGGAACAAAAAGCATCATTTGTGTCCGGATGAATTACTTAGTAGAAACACCCAAGCCTCGTTATGTCCCAGATGAACCCAATTCAGCCATTATAGCCCGTTATGCACGAGGGCGAGATTATCATAAAATCATGCGTGGCCGTTTAAAAACACTGGCCTCAAAAATCAGAGAAAAAGTGGGAGAATTTGAATCACGCCCTTTTGCAGATTCAGCACCCATCTTTGAAAAATCATTGGCTGAAAGTGCAGGTATGGGCTGGACAGGGAAACATACTTTACTCATTCATAAAAAGTCAGGTTCGTTTTTCGTCTTAGGTGAATTATTCACTTCGCTAGATTTGTCTTTTGATAAACCAGCCACGGCCCATTGTGGTTCATGCAGTGCCTGTATCGACATTTGCCCAACTCAGGCCATTGTGGAACCGTATATGCTCGATGCACGTAGATGTATTGCTTATTTAACCATTGAATATAAAGGTATCATTGCAGAAGAACTTCGTGCAGGAATTGGCAATCGAATCTTCGGCTGTGATGATTGCCAATTGATTTGTCCATGGAACAGCTTTGCCCAAAAAGCGTCTATTTCTGACTTTAATCCACGACATGGTCTTAATGATATTTCCCTGCTTGAAATCTGGCAATGGGATGAATTAACCTTTTTAGCACATACCGAAGGTAGCCCGATTCGGCGTACAGGTTATCAGTCGTTCAAGCGTAATATCGCGATTGGTTTAGGAAATGCACCTTATTCTGGATTAATTGTAGAACAGCTCATACAAGCCAAATCCCAACATGATGATATCGTAAATGTACATATTGACTGGGCAATTGAACAACAATTATTAAAGCAACTCGCAAGTCAACAAAAATGATGTTTTTTGCCCTATAGCTTTAGCATGAATTCTGTATGATAAGTTGCTAGTAAAAGCAATCATCATGGATTATGACAATGACCTTACGTAATGATTGGACTCGTAACGAAATCCAAGCACTTTATGATCAACCATTTTTAGATCTGGTTTTTCAGGCGCAACAAGTGCACCGTCAACATTTCTCTGCCAATACGATTCAGGTTAGTACTTTATTGTCCATTAAAACAGGTAAATGTCCTGAAGATTGTAAGTATTGTTCGCAATCGGCGCGTTATGACTCAAAACTTGAAGCAGAAAAGCGTATCGCGGTTGAAAAAGTCATTTCTGAGGCCCAAGCAGCTAAGGAGTCAGGTTCTTCACGTTTTTGTATGGGCGCAGCATGGCGTAATCCGCATGAGCGTGATATGCCTTACGTTCTGGAAATGGTGCGTGAAGTGAAAGCACTGGGACTTGAGACCTGTATGACGCTGGGCATGCTTAACCAATCACAGGCTGAACGTTTACATGAAGCAGGCCTAGATTATTACAATCACAATCTAGACACATCTCGCGAGTATTATGGCAATATTATTAGTACCCGCACCTTTGATGATCGTTTAAATACGTTGGATCATGTGCGCAATGCAGGCTTAAAAGTTTGTAGTGGCGGTATTGTGGGTTTAGGTGAACAGAAACAAGACCGTATTGGTTTATTGTTTGAACTTGCAACATTACCTATTCACCCTGAATCTGTGCCTATTAATATGCTGGTTCCAATCGAAGGCACCCCACTGGCCGATGTTGAAAAACTAGATGTAACCGAATGGATTCGCACCATTGCAGTTGCGCGTATTATCATGCCACAAAGTTATATTCGTCTTTCTGCGGGTCGTGAGTCGCTTAGTGATTCTGATCAAGCACTTGCGTTTATGGCTGGAGCAAACTCTTTATTCTCTGGTGACAAATTACTAACAACGCCAAATGCCGGTGAAGGTAGAGATCAGCAGCTATTTGCCAAATTAGGGTTAGTGGCTGAAAAACCAAAAGTTTCTGCTCGTGAACTAGCGGTCGATGCTATGAGCGCATAAATTGATCAGCCCTCTTATTTAAGAGGGTTTTTTATGACGTGACTAAAATTCCATACTGCGCGGTTAAATACATCCCTTCACGAATAAGATCTTCCCCGGCTGCATGTTTTACAATAAGTTGCTGAGACTGTGTATCAAAACTTAATGAATCAAATATATCTTGATGTTGCATCAACCAAACAATGGTCAGGCCAAGTTGCTCTGTAACAATATGATGGTCAGAATGTGGTTTATCCGTCATAATTAAACTCAATTGCGAATTATTTAATCATTTTAAAAAATAGGAGCCAAATCATTTTGATTCGTGTTTAGTATAGTGCCAATAATCAGGTGAAAAATATATTTATTTACCCTGATAAATACAATTAAAAAGTAGCAAAATAAAAAACACTATAGTAGATTAATATAAACGCATTATTTTATAACCAACTCACTGAAAAATAAACTCATAATTATTTTATAACACTCGTTAAAAAGGATTAACGATGAAAATATTTTTACGATACAGTTTAATATCTTGCACCCTATGTCTATCAATATCCCAACAAGTACACGCTGTAGAAGGCGCCTCAGGTAGACCAAGCACTGGTATGCAGGTCGTTCCTTTAAATGCAGTATTACCATCAGAAGAAGGCGGGATATTGAGCCTCGTGAGTGTCTATTATGATGGCAGTCTAAGTGCTTCCAAACAGGTTCCTATTGCGGGTCAACTGGTTGGAGGAATTGATTATCAACTTTCCTATAATTTATTAAATGGCGTATTCATCTGGAAAACTTCTCCAAAATGGACCTTGGCAACAAGTGTTGGAGTCCCTGTACAATACACCAATATTCGTTCTTATGTGAATGATCGAGAAAGACAAGAAAGTGCGACAAAAATTGGTGATGTTATGTTTTCTCCTCTCATTGCCAACTACCATATCAATCCTATTATGCATGTTCTATTTGGGGTCAACGTCTATGCCCCAACTGGTAGTTATGATCCAAATAAACTGAGCAATGCAAGCCAAAATACTTGGACATTTGTTCCAAATATGGCAATGACAACCATTCTACCAAAACTAAAAACTGAACTCACAGCAAATATGGGTTACGAGTTTTATACCAAAAATGAAGCTACTGATTATAAAAATGGTGAAATGTTCCGTCTTGATTTATTAGGACTAAAACGGTTTGAGTCAGGATTAGGAGTGGGAGTGGTGGGTGGGATGATTTATCAAACCACAGATGATGATAGCCGTTTCTCTGAGCGTTTAGATGGATTTAAAGGTCGCTCTTATGGAGTCGGACCAATCTTAACTTATGAAAAGAAACTCGGACAGGATTATTCACTTTCACTCTCCGCTCGTGGCGTACATGAATTTGATGTGAAAAACCGGCCAGAAGGTACGGCTTATCAACTTAATCTTTCACTTCAATATTAATAACAGTTTTATCAACTTTAATGACAACAAATGGAAATGTGAGTACATCTAAATGAATCAATCTCATTTGAATAAAAAACTTATTTTTACTGTACTAGCCACAACGATGCTGTGTACCCACTTACATGCAAAACCTGCTACTAGTATAACCCAGCAAGCGAATAACTCAGTTTACAACACGCTGCCTTTTAGTGATAAAAAGGATTTTGAAGATGCTCAACGAGGACTATTACTTAAGCCTGAACATTTAACTATTAAAGATGAAAAAACGGGCAAAGTAATTTGGGATTTAGAGTCATTTAAACAATATATTAAATTGGAAAATCCAGCACCACCCTCCGTTAATCCAAGCTTATGGAGAAATGCACAACTGAATGTGCAATATGGTTTGTTTGAAGTAAAACCAGGAATTTATCAAGTTCGTGGTTATGATTTAGCAAATATAACATTTATACGCGGTAAAACAGGTTGGATTATTTTTGACGTTGGTAGCGTAAGTGAAACAGCTAAAGCAGCTTATGACTTAGTCACAGAAAAATTTGGTAAGCTTCCCATTGTAGCGGTGATGTATAGCCATCCTCATGTCGATCACTATGGTGGTGTCAAAGGTGTCATTAATGAGGCTGATGTAAAAAGTGGAAAAGTTAAGGTGATTGCACCGGATGGCTTTATGGAACATGCCATTAGTGAAGGCGTCATTTCTGGTAATGCAATGAGTCGCCGTGCAGTATATATGTATGGCGCATTATTACCACGTAGTGCGGAAGGTAGTGTGGGTGCAGGACTTGGATTAACCAATCCAGGTGGTACAACCACAATTATTGAACCTAATATTTTAATTAAAAAAACGGGTGAAAAACTAAATGTTGATGGTGTTGAAATGGTTTTCCAAATGACACCAGGTACGGAAGCACCCGCAGAAATGAATGTATATTTGCCAGCGTTTAAAGCAATGTGGATGGCAGAAAATACAACAGCAACCATGCATAACATTTTAACCCTACGCGGTGCTCAAGTTCGTGACGCATTAAGTTGGTCAAAATACATTAATGAAACTCGCGAGCTCTATGGCAAAGACATTGATGTAAAGTTTCAAAGCCATCACTGGCCAATGTGGGGTAATAAAAACATTGATGACTACCTAGAAAAACAACGTGACTTATATAAATACATTCATGATCAGTCTGTTTATTTAATGAATGAAGGGTATACAGGTGAGGAAATTGCAGAGAAAATTAAACTACCATCGAGTTTAGAAAATTTCTGGGAAGGTCGCGGTTATTATGGAACCTTGAAACATAATTCGAGAGCTGTCTATCAACGATACATGGGTTGGTACGATGGCAATCCTTCTGATCTAGATGTATTACCCCCTGAAGATGCCGCTAAAAAATATGTAGAATATATGGGTGGTGAACAACAAGTGATGAACCGAGCAAAGAATGACTTTGCTAAAGGTGAATATCGTTGGTTGGCAATGGTGCTTAAACATGTGGTTTTTGCGAATCCAAACAACACAGAAGCAAAAAACCTCTTGGCAGATACTTATGAACAATTAGGTTATCAAGCTGAATCAGGTCCTTGGCGTTCAGTTTATTTACAAGGTGCTTATGAACTGCGAAATGGTATTCCTAATAGAGAAATTAGTGGTACTGTGAGTCCTGATACCATTCAAGGTATGCAACCTGACTTATTATTTGATTATTGGGGCGTTCGTTTAAATGCTGAAAAAGCCCAAGGTAAACGTTTGGCAGTAAACTTTGACTTCCCTGATCTAAAGAAAAACTATACGGTCACGCTTAGCAACTCTGTGTTGAATTACTCTACTGTTCCTGAGAAAAAAGTGGATGCTACGGTCACACTAAATAAAACAACCTTAAATGCTATCCAGCTAAAACAGGCAACATGGCAGGATAAAATCAAATCAGGAGAGATTAAAATTAATGGTAATCAGCAAGCGTTGGTTGATCTTGTTGGTTTAATTGATGACTATCCATTCTGGTTTAACATCGTGACTCCATAAAATGAAGTTAATTCGTTTTAGAAAGGATGCTTTTTTCTATTTAATTCCAAAATAGATTGGCATTTATTTAAAGCAAACGCCTGATGAATTTCATTAGGCGTTTGTATTTTATAAATATAAATCTCTACCGTGCAAAGTTATGTATAAATTTTTGGAAGCCTTGAGCGAAAAATAATTAACATCAGACATTTTCAGTTATGAATGCTTTTTAGAATAATCACAATGTGCTTACATGAATTTTAGACATTAAAAAACCACTTAGGATTAGTACACCTAAGTGGTTGTTTTATATGGTGGGCCCACCGTGACTTGAACACGGGACCAACGGATTATGAGTCCGCTGCTCTAACCAACTGAGCTATAGGCCCAAATAACGTAAAACATTGAATAATCAATGATTATAAGCGAAACAAATATTAGCTAACTTGTTCATGAAACACAAGTGCCTCTTAATTTATCCAATATTAAATCGCTTTGATTTTACCCGAGTGATTCTATCCGATATAGATCATTCGAGTAAAGTTAAGATCCTGATTTTTGATCATTAAACCTTCAATTAAAACAATAATGTAATTCTTACAATAGGCTGTGCCTCCCCTCAGTTTGCTCATCATCAATCAATAAACAAAATAATAATGATTTTCATATACTTGTGTTTCTAATTTTTACAAAAGTCACTCTTATCTCTTCTTTTTATTTACTCCGCATTTAACAACAATAGTGAGTAAGAAATGTTTCATGTCATTTCTGATTTTTGGCTTAATAAAAAAGATTCAATTACATTTTGAGTACCACACAGCTATTAAAATTTATATATTTGATTCAATAAGTTGAGGAACATACCCATGTCTAATGTAGAATTTACAGATGTTGCCACTTTACGTCAAAGAGCACGTCAACATGTAGAAGAAGGTGCGGTAACTGAGGGTTATTCAGCAGATCGCGAAGAAATTCTTAAATTACTCAATGAAGCACTGGCGACTGAATTAATTTGTGTTCTACGCTACAAACGTCATTACTTTATGGCCCAAGGAGTTAAAGCATCTGTAGCTGCTGCCGAGTTTTTAGAGCATGCTACTCAGGAAGCTACACATGCAGATAATCTTGCAGAACGAATTGTGCAATTAGGTGGAGAGCCCAACTTTAGCCCCCGAGGTTTGGAAGAGCGTTCCCATGCTGAGTATGTAGAAGGCAGAACCCTCAAAGAAATGGTAACTGAAGATCTAGTTGCTGAACGTATCGCGATCGACTCTTATCGTGAAATTATTCAATATATTGGCGATAAAGATCCAACTACCCGTCGTATTCTTGAAGATATCTTAGCTCAGGAAGAAGAACATGCCGATGATATGGCTGATATTTTAAGTGATCTTTAGTCAGCTAGTTTGTTTAAATTATCCAAATCCACCTAAAAAATAGATTCATCTCTTTCAAAACCAAAGCACGGCAGCATTTCATCTATTGCGATGTGTTTTGGTTTTTTATATAAGTCTACTGTACATCTGATATTATTTATTAAATATATACAATGTTGATGATTTATTTAGTTTATTTATACATTAAAAACTATCTTTATGCCATTTTTATCTTATTGATTTAATAACGCTTAGTGTTAAAATTTAATTTGAAATTTCAACAAAACCATGGATTATCAATAATATATACTCTTGAATATACTTTACAAATAAAGATAATAAGAATCACTCTTAACTCTCCTTTTTTGAACATTTAAATGCGAAAATATGCTTTAAACTATTCTATTTTATTAATTTTATTTTCTTTCCCATCAACATCATTAATAGCAGCCACACCTAATACGCCTATAGATGATACGAACTCGGATGTCTTACCTGTTATTTCTCTCAAAGCGAATGCAATAGATACTCAAATGGTAGCGACTTATGCTCATTCTGCTTTGAAATCTAATGCCTCAATTTTTGAAACTGCTCAATCTGTGAGTGTAATTACACGCGAACAATTAGATCAGAGACAAGCAACGACCCTTGCAGATGCAATCACTGGAGTAGCAGGTGTAAGTGCAGGTTATCTTGGTCGTCGAGGTTGGGATGATTTCTTTATACGAGGGCAAAACTCATCGGATCAAATTTTTATTGATGGTTTAAAACAAAGTCAATCTGCATCTGAAGGCGTCGCTGTTGAACTTTCTGGTATGGAGCAGGTGCAAATTATTAAGGGCCCCGCTTCCGTAAATTTTGGTTTGGTACAACCAGGAGGTATGGTCAATTTAGTCACCAAGCGGCCACAAGCGCAAACTTTCGCAAATGCAGCACTGACTTATGGAAGCTACGATCTTAAACAAGCAACGTTTGATATGAACTATGCGCCAAATCAGACAGAAAAAGGAGCTTTCCGTCTAACGGGTCGTATTGCAGATCAAAATGATCCCACTGATTATGTCTATTTTAAAAATTTTTATATCTCCCCTTCCTATAACTTTGATTTGGGAGATAATGCCGATTTATCTGTTATTGCAAGTTATCAGCATCGTGAATATATGCGTCAACAAGGCCTACCAGTCATTGGAACATTAAAATATAACCCCAATGGTTCAATTAACCGTGACTTATATATTGGTGAACCTGAATTTGGAGATTATGAGGGAGATGTTTACCGAACAGGCTGGACATATAATTATGCTTTTGATAATGGCTGGAGGTTTACTCAAAATGCAGCCATACAAAAACTGCAATCAACTGGCCGGGTTATTTTTACTCAAACAGGATCCACATTTTGGGTAGCAAATACTCCTGCCTATACTACGCTGAATCGTAGTAATAACGGCCGTTATCAGACACATGACATTACAACCTATTCAATTGATAACAGTATGCAACGTCGTTTCAATTTATGGAATTTGGATCATGATCTTAATATCGGTATAGATGCCATGCAAACCAAAGATGATTATGTCAATGATCGATACACCACAGGAAATCTAAACGTATATCAGCCAATCTACGGTCAGACCGTAAGCTATGTTAAGAACAATAGTACCGAAGATATTAATCGACTCCGCTATATCGGCTTTTATATTCGTGATCGCATTGATCTTACCGATAAAATAATTTTAAGTTTAGCAGGTCGTCAGGATTGGGCTCAAACTTCTACTCAAAACATTTCTAAAAATGGTATCACTAACAAATTAGAACAAGTGCAAAACGTTGATCAGAAATTTACTGGAAATGTCGGTTTACTCTATAACATCAATGACATGATTGCTCCGTATGCAAGTTATGCAACTTCATTTTTACCAAACACCCGAACAAATGTATTCGGTCATATTCTTGCTCCAGAAACGGGCAAACAAGTCGAATTGGGTGTTAAGCTACAAAGTATAGATCAACGTATTCAAGCAAGTATTGCGTTATATGATTTACGCCGTCAAAACGTTGCCACCGCTGATCCTAATAATTCTGGTTCTTATGTTTTAAATGGTGAACAGCAAACCCGAGGTATAGAAACAGAAATTAATGCTTATTTATCAGATCGCTTAAAACTATCTGCAAGTTATAGTCATCTATTTGATGCCAAAATTACAAAAGATACCCTGCTCAGTAATATTGGTTTGGCTCTGAATAATGTTCCGCAGAATACTTATAGCCTGAGTTCTCGCTATTATCTTACTGAAAATGATTCTGGTTGGTATGTAGGCGGCGGGATTCGTGGTGAAAGCTCAAAATCATATAACGGTCTGGATGTACATACACCATCATATTTGCTTTATGATGCAGAAACTGGTTATGAGGCGGCACTTTGGGGAGCACAACTATCCATCAAAAATTTATTTGATAAAGATTACTATGCAGGCTTACTGAATACCAATATGGTTACGCTTGGCAACCCAAGACAAATTAATTTTACAGTAAAATTTAAATACTAAAATATTTCGTTAATTTTTTTAAATCATTAACTTGATGCTTTTAAGGCGCTCTATGCGCCTTATCTATACGTTTTCACTGGTCTTATTCTGCTTTCGATGTTTACGTGACTCAAAATAAAACTCTAACCCACTCCAAATGCAAATAATACAAAATACGCAACTTGCGACAATTATTAAACTCATCCACATTAAAACGTCCTTATTTTAATTGGTTGAAAATATTTATAAATCAATCCTAGATACGACTAAAGTCTAATCTGTTTTTTTAGCATCGGAATGGCATTTTTGTTCTTTTTTTAAACTTTATTTATATCATTTTATATTTTTTATAAATTAAAAATGGCGCATATTTGCGCCATTTTTCCTTTTAACAATTAGAATATTGAAGACGATATTCTAACGTTGTTGCTGATTAGGTTGCTTTTGCTGGTTTTTTTGTTGATTCGGATTTTGCTGTTCTTGCTGGCGTTGTTGGTCAGACTGTTGGTTATGTTGAGGTTGTTTAGACTGATTCGATTGCTGATCTTGCGATTGACCTTGTTGACGTTGATTAGACATAACAATGTTCCTCATTTTTGCTTTTTAAATCACCTTAGTCATTTAGAAGTTGAGTTAAAACCCTAAGATGTACGTTCATGCTAGACCATAACTTCCGTTTACAGTAATTCGGTCTGTAAAATTGTTTAAAGTTATGTAAGACTCGAAAAATCGATGCTTAAGATATTTTTTTTGAACAAGAGTAGCTTAGCATATTCTGATTTAGTGGCCTGAGAAAATGGCTCACCTAATGTCACTTATACTTACTTAAACTTACGTCATCATTTGGTCTAAAATTTTATACATTCGTATAAAAACAGCTTTTGCTTCTTGTTTTTTCAATAAAGCTCCCTAAACTATGCCGATCTTTAGAGGATGTTCATCATGAAAAAGCAACTTGCCAAGTCTATTTTTAAGCTTTCTGGCTGGTCATATCACATCGAACCCAATACTTTGGAAAATAAACAAGTCATTATTGGATTTGAACATACCTCTAATATGGATGCCGTACTTTCACTCGCTCTTTTTGAAATTTTAGATATTAAAATCCACACACTGATCAAAAAAGAACTTTTTAAAGGCCCACTCAAACTTCTATTAGAAAAAATTGGGGGGATCCCAGTAGATCGAAAAGCAAATAAAGATATCGTCTCACAAATGGTCGAATTATTTGCAGAGCATCAAAGTTTTAATCTTGTTATCGCCCCAGAAGCAACTCGTGCAAAAAATGGCGAAACACGTAAACCTATTCGTACCGGATTTTGGCATATTGCAAAAGCAGCCAATGTCCCGATTGTACTGATGTATGCCAATGCCAAAACAAAAAAAGGAGGAATTTCAGGAAAAATTTATCCTTCTGATCTGAATCAGGATTTGATGATGATCCAGAAGCTTTATAAAGAAAAAGTAGGGCTGGATATTTATATTCCTGAAATAAAAGATTAAGGTTTGTTGATTTTTCAAAAGGTAGCCTCTTTCTCCTAAAAATAGGCTTATGATAGAATCTGCACAATTTGATCTGGTACTTATACCAATCCTTAAGGAGCATATTGCAACATGGCAGGTCATTCCAAATGGGCAAACACCAAGCATCGTAAAGCAAAACAAGATGCAAGCCGTGCTAAAGTTTTTACCAAATATATTCGTGAAATTGTAACCGCAGCAAAATTAGGCGGCGGCGATGCAGCGAGTAACCCGCGTTTACGTGCTGTGGTTGAAAAAGCATTGTCAGTTAATATGACCCGTGATGCTATTAACCGTGCGATTCAACGGGGTGCTGGTGGTGAAGATAATGATGATCTGAATGAAGTGACATATGAAGGTTATGGTGTCGGCGGTGTTGCCGTTCTAGTTGAAACTATGACAGATAACCTAAATCGGACTGTACCCGATGTTCGTCATTGCTTTAGTAAAACCAATGGCAACCTGGGAACCAATGGTTCAGTATCTTATCTGTTCACTAAACGCGGTGAAATTACCTTTGAAGATGTGTCTTTAGAAGACAAGATCATGGACGTCGCGTTAGAAGCTGGTGCAGATGATATCGAAATAGAAGAAGATGGCATTTTAGTCATTACCTCACCTGAAAGTTTTGGTGACGTACAAGATGCACTAACAGCAGCAGGTTTAAAATCTGATAATGCTGAAGTAGTTATGAGTCCATCGACCAAAGCTGAAATCACAGATATTGAACAAGCAAAACAAATCCTGAAAATGATTGATATGCTGGAAGATCTGGATGATGTCCAAAATGTTTATACCAATGTTGAATTTTCTGATGATGTATTAGCGCAACTTGATGCTTAATCTTATCGGAGAAATAAAGAACGCGCTTTATGCGCGTTTTTTCTTTATAGATTTCAGTAACTTAAATTAAATATTTGCAATTTTGTTGCACTAGAACTTTAATGCTGCATTAAATTTTAATTGAATTTTTCAAAGCGTATTAAACAGATTCTTAAATTAATTTAGATTGCTACATAGTCATTTTGACCATGCAGCTCTAGATAGGTTTATTTCATTACTTTGAGTTATTGGGCTTGAAACATTAGAAGAGCTATTTTCCCCACACCCTACAAGACTAAGCATTAAAGCTAATAAAATTATCTTTTTCATGTAGTTTCCTTTTGTCTTAAAAATTTTATTTTATTTTTTAGTAAAAATATAGTCGAGATAATTCATTGTATTTTCAGATTTTGTGATCGGTTTCCTAATTTTATTTCTTTAAATACCCAATTTCAGTGATACTAATAAAAACTATAACTTTGTAATTTTAAATCTCAATATAAATCCTTAATAAGGGAACTCTAAAATGACAATAAAAGTCACAAATAACAAATCAAACATAATTGAGGTTTGTATAAGCAAATGGGGGGATGATGGCGATACTAGTTATTTCTCTATAAAACCAAATTCAACTGAAACTTGGAATAGATCTGCTGATAAACCATTCATAATGCTGATAAAACAAGGCAATAAGTTATCAACATATTGTGTGTCGTCTAAAAGCAATATAGTGGTAGCGAATAGTGATGAGGTAAAAGACTTATACACCAATACTTATCTCACACCAATATTATTTCCTAGTAGCGTCAAATTCACTCCAGAAAGTTTGCAATTATATAAAGAGCAATTTCCGCTAGATGAGGATATACAAAAAATTTCTTATGAGGAGCTTGTAAAACTTAATGATGGAAACGAGGTTGATTGGAATTTTTTGAAAACTCAAAATCTTCAAAATCAGTCAATCATGAATACACAAGACCTAACTATAAGTGAGTGCCATTTGTCCATCGGATATGTTGTTATGGATGCAATTTGTATAGCTATAGGAGGAATCGGGTTACGAAGCAGTTTTAATCGCGCCACTGCTCAAGCTGTTGCTATTGCGGCTGGTCCAGCAATCACACCAATAGGTCGTATTGTTAATGAGATAGCCAGAGACGGTACTAGCTTAGCTCAAAGAGCCAGAGGGATATTATCAATCCTCTCTACTCTTTATAGTACCAGTTGCCTTGGAGCGGTAATTAAGGCGTTTTTGGCTAGTCTGAAGTGGTATCAAATGATAATTTATGGGGCAACGGCGATGGCTACTATTTTAGCGGCAGTAGCAACTGATGGTGTCGCATTTGTAGCAGAAGTTGTTCTTGTGCTTGGAAGTTGCACATGGTTTGTTTTAGATTTGGTAAATTGTATCAATGTGTGCTCAAAATCTGGAGAGTCTTGTGAGTTAGCATAATATTTTAATAACTTAAAATGAGGTCTGTATTAATTATCAGACCTCTTTCCATTAAATTGTACCACTGTTGGTATTGAATTTCAGTACAAGAAAATAATTGCAGATCCTATTTAAAAAAATAAAGGTGGAAAACGAATTTTCCACCCTCCAATTAAATATAAAACTATACTTAATTTCTACTTTAGAGATTGAGCTTAAATATTACTAGGTTCAAGCGTATAGAAGCTATCCTTCTGTTTAGACATTAAATTAATGAATTCAGGTATATTATTAATTGATAACGTGTACGGATTGAACTCATCAATATTATGTTCAGAAAAAAAATTGATTATTTCTTTATGATAAATAGCATATTTCATATGCCAATTGGAAAATAATTTATCTGTTACCTCCTCACAATACATTAACTCACAATTTTCATGACGAGGATCGTTTAAGATTTTGTTATGAAAAAGATCATTAATTTTGGTTTTATTACCTTCAAGACACTGAACGAAATAGCCATTTCCATAATAGAGTGCACCACAAATAAAATTTGGGGTATTAAAGTTTAATGCTTCAGTTAAAATATTGAATAATTCATTCATTGGATTATCACATTCTTTAAACTTACTAACATATAAAATTCTTGCATCGCTCATACTTGTCTCGATATATAATAATTAATAAAAAATTAAAATATTACAAATACTTGCTGAAGGAATTTGCGATTTCAATCACTTAAAGAATACTCTAAAAATCTGTCTAAAGTAAGGATTTAAGAAAAAATTCTATTTTTTTCAGAATTTTACTGTTTGTGTAGATAAAGTGAGAGCGACTCTATGTTAAAAATTTCAAAAAAATAAAGATTTGTGAATAAACTATCTATGCGATAGGTAACCGTACCTTGTTAATGGTATTGATCAGTTTCTAAGACATCTATGCGATGTAGATCCACAATAGTAAATTTCGATACTAGTTAAGTCAAGTTGGAGTTTTTTACATTTCTACAATATTATTTAATTATTAAATATTTAAAGTAGTAATAGCAGACTGAAATTTATCCATTCTTTTAGTCTGCCGTTTAGTGATTATAGCCACACTCGTACTTAGCCGTTCCAGAGTGTGGTTTTTTTTATTTTTTCTTTAATCCTTAGAGAAATATAGAGAAAATCAATAAGAATGATAGTTATTTGCAACACGTATCTGATCGTCAAAAATTACTTGAATTAAAGCAGGAATTGAAAGTGGATTTATAAGATATGGATTGAAATTTGGAATTTCTTGAGTTTTGAAAAATTGTTTAACTTTTACATTGATAGGGGCATATTTCATGGTCCATTTATCGAAATTACGCAATTCAATAAAAGAACTGAATAATATTTCACATTCTTTATGTCTATGATCTTTATATATAAAATTATAATATAGATATTCTAGCTTATCTTTCTCACCTTCTAAATAATGTAAGAAAAATCCATTTCCATAATAAAGTACTCCAGTAATGTCATTTTCCAGATTAAAGTTTAAAGCTTCACTTAGAATATCCATTAAATCTTGCTGAATTTGATGGTGCCCGTTTTTAGTTTTACTTGCATACAACATGTTGAGCAAGCTCATTGAAACGCTCTAAAAAATTAGAAGATGAACTCGCAGAATGGCACTAAATTTTGCGAATTACAATAAAAAAGTCATTTTTATATTTATATCTGAGAAACTATATCCCCTTGAGCTCTCTATCATCTAAAATGTTAGGTTGTCCCAGTGAAAAGACCTTTGATGTTCTCTTGTCCTTAACTTCCCGATTGATCCCCAATTTATAGCTAATAGTGTGTGAAAAAATCCCAGTTAAGGTTGATGAAATAAACATTGCAACTATTTCAAAACACGGATTTATAATAAAGATTGGAATAAATAAGGTTGAGTTTAAAATCAGAATAATTTTGCTTTTTTTATAATAAAAGTGGATAAATAGACCAAAAATAAGTGATGTAGAAATCAAATTAAGATATTTATCTATATGCATAAAATGTAAAAAAATTATTAGAGAGCATAAAGAAACTATTGAAATTAAAAAAGCTAAAATATTTTTTAAAGACATTTAATTTCTCCTAATTGAATTAAGATGATCCTCCCTCGGCCCCCTGAGGGAGGATCGTTAACACATCAATTTATAATCTGAGATTCTTTTATATTATTAAGAAGTTTTATATTAAAAATTCAATCTTTATTCTTGATGAAGATCTCTTAATTAATTTTTCAGATTTCTGCCTAATACTAAAGAAGCCTTTTTGATGTGCTGGAAAAAATTATAGTCTTCTTTGGCTTACATTAAAGAAGCTAATGGCTTACATGATTGTAAGATATTACTTACATTTGTACATTAAATAATCAAAAATAACTTTATTTAATTGAAAGAATCTACTAAAGGCCATGCATTGCTCAATCGCTCTGCATCAGCTGCGTGTTCATCAGCTTTTTGTGCCACGTTTCTATATTCTGTGATGCAACTTTCGAGTATGTCACTTGAGGAATCGGCGTATTCAATAACGGTTTCTCTGGAAGCTGAGGACAAACGTTGTTTTGCAATGCTGAGTTGCTTTGACAAGCTGTTAGCAGCAGATTGAGCAGCACTAGCATCAGACTGAATTTGCTTAATTTTAACATTGTAGTTTTGCTCCGCTTTTGTGATTTGTTCTGCCCACCTTCGTTCTTGTTGAGCAGCTTGGACTTTAGAATTTTCAGCAGCTAATTGTTGCTGTGTTACGGAGTCTGTATGTTGTTGTTTGAGAGTTTTAATCTGGCCTGCAAGCTTATTTACTTGGCATGACTGAAATAAGCAGCAAATCAATAAAATGATGATTAAAACCCAGCGCTTGTTTTCTAGAATCCATTTAATGCAGACGTAAAAAAAGCGCTTTAATGCGCTCAGTATTGATAACCAGATCATTAGTTAGCTCCTAGACATTTACTGTGTCTTTCCATTTGTCGCGCCCACACACCAGCGCAGCGCTTATTACCTGGTGCACTGCAATCAAATCCACCCGAATATTTGTACTTTAGAAGCGAATCGCAGGCAGCTTTATACTTACCAGTCTTCAAATTTTTAAGCATGGAAGAACTTGACCAGTTACCGATTCCAAACTGATAAACAAAGTCTGTGTAAGCATCATATTCATGCTGATAGATCGGGATGTTTAGAATTGTTTTATTAAAGCCCTGTGCTTCTTTATCAATATGTTTTCGCAAAAAGACCATTCCTTGTTCTCGCGTTACTGCTGGATCTGTCAATTTTACTTTTTTCCCATCTGGGTAGACCGTGGTACCAAACGCAATAGTCGGAATATCATTTTTAGTTGGGATGATTGGCTTTGGTGTAAAACCTTCCTTTTGTGCTGTGGATTGTACTTGTATTTCGCTGGGTCCATATATAAAAACACCGCTGGTTATAGCAGCGGTGATCGTTGAACCTATTACGAATAATCTAGTCTTGCTCGACACGACATTCCCCTTTTAAATTTCTCATCCGCTGTTCATGCTCCGCTTTACGCATTGCAAGATCAATTTTTTCACGATTATTTTTTGCTATTGCAAAGTAGAGCTGAATTAACAAACCGATTACCGCGATGCATAATCCACCCCACGCGATTACATCTACTTTTGCTACAAATGCAAAAAAAGAAGCCAGCCCGCTTCCAGCAGTCACTTTTTGAGAAATAGCAACTGCGCTTGTTTCAATTGCTGATGTATCTGCCATCGATACCCCCTAATTTTGGCAATAAAAAACCGCTTATCGCGGTCCATTAAAATATTAACTTTTTCACTTTAAAGCGTCATAGCATAACGCCACATCTCGTCAACTTGCTCGTCAGTCAGATTTAAAATACTGAGCATGTATTTAACAGAGTCATTTGTACGCTCAAATTTTTCGGATTCATTGTATTCAATTTCAATACGAGTTTTTAATGCTGGATCTTCGATACTTGCAATCGACTGCTCAACTGTGTTCAGTAGATCATTTTCAAGTAACGCAAGTTTGAACTGTCGACGAGTCAGCGCAGTAAATTCTGCAAGCCGCAGCTGTTCTTTTTCTTCATCTGTTAGATAATTTTGAGGGTTTAAGTGACGATCGACCTCATCAGCAGTCATTTCAATCAAGTCATCTTCAAATGCAAAGACTTCGCCATTTTTTTGGCTTTTAAAATATTTCATTAACGTAACTCACTCCATTTTGTAAAACTACCATTTATCCGGTATGTTGAACCGTTTTGTACGATTGCCGATACTGGTTTAGATTGGTTATAACCGTCTTGGTTACCAATATTTGTCACTGATACTCCATCCAAAACAAGTTCAAATGATCCTGCATTATTCCAGTTTGCTGTAGTAACCATGATTTGTATCGGTTTACCCGTAGTATTTGTATATGTGGTATTTACCGCACGACTTGAAGTAACATCAGACCAACTTTGACCAACGCCGATTGCATTATTTGCAGTCGTCGTAATCGTAATATTTCCAGATCCATCAAAGTTAGCTGAACCAGAAACTGCGCCTGAGAGGGCTATATTGCGAGCTGTAGCCAATTTTGTGGCTGTAGCGGAGTTTCCGGTACAAGCTGATGCTGTTGCAGCATTACCTGAGGTTGATTGATTGCCCGCAGTATTCACACCAGGTAAATTAATATTTGCTGTTCCATCAAACGACACACCACCGATTGTTCGCGCTGTTTTTAATTTTACTGCCGTTGCACTTGAACCCGTATCAGCAGTATTAACAGCTTGCACAAAGGCAGTTGTTGCAACATTTGTCGAATTGTCGGTTATTGCTTGTGTTGTAAAAGTCGGGGTTAGATTTATATTTGCAGTACCATCAAAACTGGCGGATGCCGTCATTCCATTGGCTGTTGCAGAAATAGTCCTTGCAGTTGCTAGTTTTGTTGCTGTAGCTGAATTTCCAGATAACCCACCGACAAAAGTTGGAGCAGTCACAGTCCCCAACATTGTAAAATTACCATTATGATCAAATTTTAATGCACTGTTATTGCCGTATTTAATGCAGAAATTACTGTTTGATGAATCATCAAATATCCCTATATTCCAAGTTCCAGTGTGACTAGGTGCAACGATATTAATTCGTTCATTAAATACGCCATCCTTTGCGCCATTTCTAGTGCCTATATTTAAAGTTCCATCAGTATTAATAGCGCCTTTAATGTATGCTCCGTTTGTTGGTACTTTTGCATCGTCACTGTACGAATTTGAAACAAGTAGGCTTCCCACTCTCACCCCACGAGCTGCACCGCCAGTTAAGAATGAAATAGGTTCTGAAGATGTGCTAACTACTTTGTCGAAAGAAATATTGCCCGAAACGTTCAAATTCCCTGTAACTGTCCCCCCTGCAAGTGGGAGCTTTGTTGTATCAGCAATGGTAATGTCTGAAGTGCCATCGAAACTGACATTATTGATCTTTCGAGGTGTCGTTAATTTTGCTGCGCTATTGATATTTGTAGAATCGACATACGCAATTTCGCGCCATTCGCTCCACACGTTTGAATAAGATCGTCTTACAAACTGACGGTTACTGTTGTAATCCGTAAATGTTTGTTTAACACCCGCATGCAACTCTATCAGCAATGAAAATGCTGTCGCCAATGGAACATTTGCAATGCTTGCAGCCGCTGCATTTGTGGAACAAGCATAGAAGCCTTCAACTAAATACGTATTTAGATCAGAATTCGCAGGAATAGAAGTAACTTTATTTAACTTATAGTCTTGTAAATACTTGCCTTGTGCAGCAGTAAGTGCCTGATCTGTAGCAGAACTCGTCAAAGTATTATTCAGTTGCACAACTCCAGTTTGAGTTGCTGAAGCTGAACGAATATTCTGCTGGGCAATTGCTGTAATCTGGCCCGCTGCATTGACTGAAATCTGTGGAATTTGAATCGTTGAAGCATATGTTCCAGCGCCTACGCCACTATTTGCTAGCGTTAAAATACATGAAGAATTCCCAGAGCCATCATATGAAAAAGATCCTGTTGCTGCCCCTGAAAAACTGACTGAACGAGCTGTTGCTAATTTTGTTGCTGTAGCCGCATTTCCAGATAATCCACCGACAAAAGTTGGAGCAGTCACAACGCCAGACGTTGAAATCGATGCTACATTTGTTGTGCCATTTTGAAAAATCCAGCCCCGCGTGTCGCTGGCAGTTATGCAATTAAAATAAACTGCCCATTGACCTGAAACTGCTCCATGTGTCCCAAAAGATGCAGTCTGAGCAAAATACATTCCGTAGTTTGGTTTACCGCCTTGAGCGCCAGCATATAAAGAAAGACCAAGGCCTAATGTCCCATCTTTATTATTAATGGCCAATTCTGTTGCAGATAATGCTCCAGTCATAACGCCACCTGCAAGCGCAACTTTTTCATCCTGAAGCTTTTTACCCTGCTTTGCAGTTAATGGCTTCGTAGCATCATTTGTGGTTAGATTATCAACCAGTTCATTATGACGAATATAGTTTTCGTCAATAATTTGATTAATAGATATTGTTAGTTGGTTAAAGAGAAAATTAAACCATTGTCTTGCAGGTTTTAAGTTGACTGGAAAACCATCTTCTAAATTTAAACCATCTGTATTTTTTTGCCCGTCTTTTGAAAATTCGGGTAATTTATTTACTGCCATAATTAAATGCTCTCAATAATTAGCTGGACACCTGCGGGTAAAGGGAAAAATAGTTGGACAAGAATTCTGTCTGAATAAGATTCACGTGTTAAAAATTTAAAAGTCACAGACATGTCATTGTTATCAATCACTTTGAATTGATCATGATTAAGAACAAGCTTGAATATCTCTTTTGTGTCATCAATATTGCCTGTGCTTCTGTTTTTTAAAATTTTTGCTTTTATGAGACTTTGCAAGAACTGACCTTTGGGCACAAGACCGCCAGTACCTGATTGTCCAGATTCACGAAAATACCCTCCAATATCTGGATCATCTGTCTCTCCAAATGTGAGCGCATTCACTTGGTCAATAAAGCCAAAATATTCAAGCTGTGCCGCACCTGGAATAATTAACGGCGTACCTGTCCAACGTGCTAGAGTTTCAAGATATGGATCTGTTGCGGTATCAACATCGTAATGACTATGCAAATTATTCAAAAAATTAAAGCAGTCAACTAACGGGGAATTAACTGCTTCAATCATTGCAATAAATTTTGCTTTTGAGCGATGTTGACTGGTGATTAACTTTTTATAATCGCCGATGGTTTTATCATCCACTGGTCACCTCGATCTCAATAAGCGAAGGATCACAAAAAGCAACGCACCCGAATGGCAGTATGTAATCGGTTGGATAGTTCACACCGTTGGCCACGATGATGATTGATGACACCTCATATGTCTGACTCTGTTCTGCACCATATAAATTAGCTGCGCCATAAAGTTTGTTCTGAGTTATCTTGTCACCGATATCTAACGCATTCACATATTCGGCCAATAACTTGCGTATAGAATCTGCTGTATCAGCACTATAAGACTCATTAGTAGTGATCTGTAGCTTAAAACTTACGTTCACTATGTTTGGACGATAAAATGCAATATTGATCGCATCCCCATAGCTATTAATTACGCTCACATTGGTATTGCCATACAAGGCACAACCCATGGATTTGTACTTGTGGATCAAGTTGCCAATCGCTTGTGAGTCACCTCCATATGCAATGACGCAAAGGGAGTTGGGGGGTAACCCGTTGGCATCTTGAGTTTTTAGATTGTTCTCAAAGTACTTACACCGTGTGACATTCGGTAAATCAAGAATTGCCCCCCTAAGACCGTCAGGCATCGATTGCGATGGAATCGACACAGACAAAGCCTGGCGTTGTCTAAGCTTTGCATTGGTTTCAACATCCTGACCAATTGATGAGGAGTTAGCATTGGCAACACTTTGCCAACCCCTAGTCGGCGTCAAAATAACAGTGACTGAATTAGCGGCTGCAAATACCGCACCAGCCTTTTCTGCAGTTGCTGAAACAACCACGAATCCTGAAGGGGGGATGGTAAGATTTAAAGGCAGTATCCACTTGTTATTGTTTTTATCTGCCACAATACCTGCACGAATTAATGTTCCAGATAAACCCGAAATCAATACATCAACCGTAGAATATGTTGCCAAGGCACGTGATATACCGTTGAGTTTTACATTGCGAGTCAAAGCTTCGGTATCTGCTATTTTTGGACTAAGAGAGTTGTATGTCTTCACGCAAGCAGCATTAACATCTGCGAAAGCTAATGACAGCACACCTAAAAACTGTCCATCCAGACTGTCATTTTCAAGATATACATCATTGCCATAAATGTTTTTATATTCTTGCTTCAGATAAGCGAGAATTTGATCATATGTGGGTCCTGTAATCCCATTCTCATCTATAATTGGTGCTACTGTGGTGAGTGCCATTAATCATACGCCCCTGTAACTGTTGTCTGCCCATAAATCGTATTCACAACCATAGAGACGATTAACTTTCTTGCCTCTGGATCTAACGAACTTTGGAATGATTCAATTGAAGTTACCCCATAGGTTTCTAAAACACGTTGACGAAAGGTCAACTCATATAAACTCTTGGACTGTTTACCTAGTATTGCTTGTGACCATCCAGTACCATCCGATGTATCTGCAAACCACTCACCAATCCAAAGCTTTAAACGTGTATCAATCGCTTGGGCTATTGCCTCTGCACTATCAATATGAAAGTTATTTAGCCCATACCCAAAGCTATAATCACCCTGTTCATCTTGTTTTCTATAACGCATAAAAAAAGCAGCCTTTCGACTGCCCCTCACAATGTGATTGGATTATTTTGGATTCCCAGTATCAGAGCCACCGCTTTGGACATTTCCATGTTTATGAGTAGCGAATTCAATGCCGCTTATTTTTGCCCCGCCTGATAACTCAGATTTACCAGATACTGTCATACCGCTCTGCATCGTTGAAGCACCTGCAACTTGCAATGTCTGTTGCATCTGTACAGGGTGATGGAATACTGATTTGGTTCCAATAAAGTGGATTTCTCCATCTGGGGTTATTTGAATCTTGCATGTATTGGCATCATTACGGATTTCAAGATTGTCAGTAGAAATATTACTAATTTTCTTAGTCTGAGATTGAGGTCTAAAGAATGCAAAGCCATCTGATAAATCGTGTTTGCGCATATCAAATGGGTTTTGTAGTCCACCAGATTGCCACCATAAATCAATATTCCGATCTGCAAATGACACTAAACATTCATCCCCTTTTTGAATCGGATGTGTAATGGTAAAGCCACCTGCGCATGGAAACATCACTGGCACATCTTCAATTACTGGCAACTCAACAGTTTCAATGTCACCAGATTCTGTGCGAATTGGAATTTTGATGAGCGGCTGAACGTTCACTGTCACAGCCTCAGAATTATAACTATCTACCTCACACGGCAAGGCAGTCCAAAGATTAGCCAATTCAGACCGAATAGCATCTTGAATGATAGAGAGTTGGTCGGGTGAAAGTTCGTTTAATGTTAATGCCATTAGTTTGACTCCACTGATTCAACAGTAATACCCGATTTAGGAACTACTGCATCTATGCCAATGCAAACCAGATCGGTATACCAGTCATTCCCTCTGGTATCTCCATAATGCTCAACCGATCTTATAAGAAAAAGGCCACCTGCATTGGTGGCCATTCTAGGATCTTTTTGGGCTTGATCTACTTCTTGGCCACCATAGGAAATATCGTATCCCTCAGTTTGTAGATTGCTCATATCTACTTGAACACGCCCACCCCATTTCATTTTTGGATTAAGTAAGCAAGTCACTTTGAGACCATCACTGGTAAGTTGCGGCATACCCACCATACCGGTTTTGGCAGTAAGGATTTGTACGGGTACAGGAATGTAACTAGCCACCGGTGCAATGTTTAATGTGTCATCTGAGAAGTCGATGAGCATATTATTTTCTTCATAGAATTGACGTAAATTCCGTTCTAGCGAGCCAAAGAATACGCGGCCGCGTGGATATTGTTGTTGTCTTAGCTCAACGAGCTCACCATTTTCTATACCTTGCTTATTTGCCTCAGCAATTAGAATTTTTCCAGAATCGTTAATCGTTGTACCTGCAGGTATACACTGGTTAACTAAAGCTGTGCTTTTAAGCTTGTCACCTGATTGAGCTAAAATACACAACCAAGTATCAGTTGGATTATCTCGTCCACGGCGGTATTGAAAAACTCTTCCTTTAAACACTACCTCCATAGGCCCAAGCAAATAACCACACTCCAAAATTACAGTGGTATCAATGCGCTCATTGTTTACACCTGCCAAGCGATTCATGGTTGATTCACTCATGTTATAAATATAAAACTCAGCGGCTTTGGGTGTGGATTGAGTGGCCTGTCCTACATGAAAGGCTATCTTAAAATCAGATAAATCTAATGCTTCTGGTTGACCGTTATTTATCTGAACCGTTAATTTACATTTTCGTTCCCATTGTAAAGTCATGCCGGATCACTCCAATATAATTGAATTTTAGAACCTAGATCATAAAAACCTTGAGACTCGTCTTTATTGGAGTTGGTCACAAATAATGAACCTTTGATTAAATGTTGGTGCTGCTCAAGTAGATCGATACCAGAATTCAAAGCTAAGCCAGAGATAATCTTATTTTCAGACCCATCCATCACATCAATAAACCAAGCATCTAATCGATAAATAAATTGAAGTTTATAACTGATCTTATTTAATTGAACGTTAAACTTTTGGTTACCTGTGCTTAAGGGTATTTCATAAGTAGCCATATCATCCACCAAAAATTCCCGTTGCCAACTTACTCAAAACAGACTCATTTACTTGCTTTGGTTGAACGGTTCCACCATTCGATATTGCCGCAGTAGCAGAAGGATTCGCTTGATTATCAAGTAGAACAATTGTCTCGGCTGATTGAACGAGAAAGACTTTTTTCAATGTCATTTCAATCATCAAAACGTTTTCAGTTTGCAAGTCTGTAGTGCAGCCAAGAGACTTGATCAACATATTTGTATATAAACGCTTTCCTGTTGATATGACCAATAGTACTTTCGAGTCTTGCAACTGCTGCAGTGTTTCGTAAACAGCCACAAGTCCTGTTGTTTCAGAAAGCAATGAATCTCCAACCAACCCATTCAACTTGCCAGCGCTTTCAGACCAACCTACTTTAATTGTGACTTCTGGCGGCTCTTTGTATGCATGATCTGACATAGGTGAGCCAACTTCGGTAGGATGATCGGTAATCACTAGCTCATCTTTGTGTTTTTCTTCAATCGTTACATCGGCAAACAACCCCATGATTGTGCGACCGCGTCCAGCAAGCAAGAGTGATCCAACCTTTTCTGTTAGTGTTGATGATACCATTGTGCTGAGTGCAGAATTTAAAACTGATGATATTGTCATTTTTCACCCATTAAAAAACCACCCGAAGGTGGTCTGTATTGTATTTTCAATCAACTATGCAAAAGTCTTTCTGCTCCCGCAGCTAAAAATGCAGATCGGGATTTAAACGACTTATCCTTAGCAACCCGATCATCAATTAGGCGAATTAAGCGGCTTGGTAAAGTAACATTTACTTTCTCTGATTTTCCAAGATAGCGACTAACATCAATATCAACTACAGCCCAGATAAAGCCCTGATATTCACTATCACTTAGATATTTGCTTGGTTCAGATGCAAACGGTATATCTTCGCCATCTTCAGCAAGAATTTCTAAATGCCCTGCAATCGCCTCTTTCACATTCTCAAGTGCTTCCTCAAATGTATCACCTGCTGAGAAGCAGCCCGGAATATCAGGAACAATCACACCAAAAGCTTCGGTTTCTGAGCCTTTTTCTACTGCAACTGGATATAACATAACTACCTACCTGAATGATTTAAGCCTGTGCAAGACAGGTCATTTAAGACCTGCTTGCTTCAAGATGCTCTTTTCAGTTTTGGTTGGCACATCCTTTTTGGGATGTGGGACTGTAACCAATCCCTTTTTTGTTGGATGCTTGAAGTGGTGATGACTCCCAGTAATCCTAACTAAATACCAACCATCTGATTCGATCATCTTGATTAATTCTAGGCTTTTCACTTCATTCCCTAACTAATCTCGATAAAACAATTATAACCCTAGAGTTATTAAATATCAATAACCCTAGAGTTATATTTTAAATTATTTAATTGTTATGTGGACAGATGTAAAACTACCAGAATGTGGTTTGTGGTATTTTGTTGAAAAAACTGATCTTACAAATACCATGAATGAAAAAATCAAAGACTTTGCGAAACCAGATTGTGAAAATCCAGTAATGGACATGTCTGAATTTTTTATAGAAAATTCACATTTTGTGCTATTGAGATATATTCCTATTAAATACGGAATTAGAGCTTTTTACACAATCATCAATTAAAGGGGGCTATTATGGGATTTTTCTCTTGGTTATTTAGCTCAAAAAAACCAGAAGAACCACCAATACCATCCAAAAAAAGAAAACGTGGTGAATATGGTTTTGAAGAAAGGTGTTTATATCACTCAAATGAATTGCAAAAATATAAACACTCAAATCTTAAAATAAAAAAGATCAAAATTATTGCTGATAAGGATAATCCTGATACTTGTACTGCAATCAAAAAATTAAGAAAGATACATCATATTGATGATGTTCCTGCAATTCCTTTAAGCAGTGAAAAATGTCAAAATTGTACTTGTTACTACGAACCAATAGTTTCGGAAAGATATTAATATGAAAAAACTAATCCTAATTACTCTTTTATGTAGTGCTAGCTTTGGGGTGCTTGCAAATACCGAGTGTGAAAAACTTGGTGAAATTTCCGACAATAATTATCAAGAATTAGATGCACTCGAAGTTATGGAAGTGTCAATTCAAAAAGGTTCCCGTGTTTATTTCCATAACGCACCGTCTAAAAGCTGTGTAATTAAACAAAAATTTGTTATTCCAAATGATCAGGTGATTGCTTATTACTCAATTAAAAACGAAGGTCTTGAGTGGATCTATGTTGTTTATACTGGGAAAAACAACATAAAAACCACAGGGTGGGTAAAAAAGAAATACTTTAAATTTATCAAAACCATTGCTATGGATGGTTGAATCCCTAAGCTATCGGTCCAACAGCACTCCTAGCCATGATAATGTTCGCATTTTCTTGACTTCGCTTGACTGCCTGAGCTGACGCTTGTGGATCTTTGGCACCATTGATAGTCATCTCGGTTTTGTATTCTTGGTGAATCGTAACCTGAGATGATTTGGTGTTTGAGTTAGTTTGATTCACCTGCTCCTTATTTGGATTGTTTATTGGGGGTGCAAAAGTTTGGATGTTTGGTTCAATAGTGCTTTTTGATGTCGGGAACACATTATCACCACCAACCCTTGATACCATCCCCTTCTTAACCCCCTCAGCAACCACCATACCCATCGCTAGTGCCTCAAACTCATCCTTAGTCATACTATTAATAATCTTGTCAGTTAAGCTAACACCACGCTTACCAGCCTCAGTATTAATTGTACCCTCATAAGCCTTGTAGTTTGTTTTTCCTGAATAGTCACTTACAGCATACTTTCTTAACATCTGCGGGACAGTTAAATTTCCAAAACTTTTCTTTAGAAGTTGTGATTTTGCAGCAGCGCCCAGTTCAGGTGTAGCGAATATTGCATTACCCCATTGATCCAAATCAACAACACCATCATATCTTTTTTGAACATCTGAAAGAGCTTTTTCCCGACTTCTCTTGGACTTAACTGTTTTATCAGCACTACCCTTGAACTCAAATTTAAGATTACCAGGATTATTGTTTCTCCAAGCAACTGTGCCTTTATCTCTGGTTTCGATTGAACCATCGGCCATTTGATAAGTTCTCTGCGTACCTTTTACGCTCAAAACCTTATTAATCGTGCTTGATAACTTTGTTGACTCGCTAACAGCGTTTTTAACCACCTGATCCACAGACTTCCCAACATTCACAACCGTTTCAACACTTTTTTGTGCAATTATCTTGGCTGCTTCTGCAGCCTTATCAAATACACTTTCATTGGATTCCTCTGGCTTAGGATCATACGCTTTCGGCGCAACCACACTGGCATTTGCTGATGGAAAAATAACATTACCCAATATATCCAAACCTTTACCAAGTATTTCTTTGGTGCCATCAACAACGGCTTTACTAGTAGCATTGATAACTTTTATCGTGTCAGAGGTTTCTTTTGGTGCTATAGGTGCTTCATCTTCTTCGGTATCACCATTGAATACATCCTTAATAGCACCCAAAGGATCAGCAAGAAACTTCTGAACAAACTTAATAGTGCGGTCTTTAAACTCACCCAGAAGATCTAAAAATCCTCGGATCTTATCCATCACCTTATCAATGCTTTTCGACCATTTACCCCATGGTAAAAATGAATCAGCTCCGCTTTTCCATTTATTGAAGTCTTTGATCAACCACTGTATTGCAGAGGCAAGCAATCCAATTAAAACAATTGCTCGACCAATCGGGGTGAATTTAAATACATTAAGTAACATGCGAAGTACTGGCATAAGTTTCTTCACACCAAAACTTAATGACAGCAAAGCTCGAATAAGTTTAAATGCGCCTTTACTTAAACCAATAATTCCACCCTTAGCAAAACCTAGAGATTTTCCTAAAACGCTAAATATGGACTTAACTCCTCCAAGCATTTTAAATATCTGAGATAACTTGGAAAAAGCGAAGCCGATCGCGACCACTTTTAAAGCGTTTTTTATAAAATCTTGAATTGAGGGATCAATCTCACTAAGCACAGAAATTATTTTGTTTTTTAAGTCAACGAAGTATTGCCCCACCTTCTGAATGAAATCTAAAGCTACATTTAATCCAGATGTCCATTTAGACCAATCAAATAAGGATTTACCACCTTCTTTCCATGTTTGGTAATCGTCATAGAGCAAAGCCAAAGCTGCAGCCAGGGCGATAATAAAACCAATTGGTGAAGCCAATAAGCTAAGGTTCAATAAGCGAACTAAACCTATCAATCCCTTTATCATTGGGATGAACTTAAACAGCAATCCAAATGTCTTAATAAACCCGCCCATGACAAGCGCAGCCATAGCAAAACGCAAGGCTATGCCAAGCATGTTTTTAATTTCAGGATTCAATTGACTAAACGCTGATATACCGGATTGGATTAACTGATTTAGCAATCGTAAGATAGGAGTAAGAGCCTTCCCAGCTTGCATGACAATAACTTGAAAACCAGTTTTGGTCATCATTGTTAAGTCGCGGTACTCGGTCATGAATTCATTGCCTGATTTTGTCAGATCATCATTTATGCCAAGCTGCTCTTGAATCTTCTGGTATTTCTCCATGTTCGATAAAAACTTGCCATCACGCATGGCCAGCAGCGTATTCTGATCGATACCTAATGAACTAGCGTAAGCATTCGCCTGATATGCTGGCATTTGAGCAAGCACACCGCTTAAGTCCTTCATAACCTCGACACGGTCGCGCATCTCACCATTAGTTTGCTTCGTGTTCACGCCAAGGCTGTTGATCATCCCCTCATAACCTGGGGAATTACGCATTTTTTCAGCTAATGATTCTAATGTCCCTAATGCGGTTTCAGCATTACCACCCATTTGGCTTATAGCATTACCAAAGGCGGTGATATTTGTCGCACTTGCGCCGATACGTTGAGACGAGAAATAAAGTTTATCTAATTCACTTGCTGTTTGCCGCACCGCAATAACTGCACCAGTAGCTAATGCCATCAATGCGCCTTTCAATGCTACAGCTTTTAATTCAACGCCTTTCATGGCATTTTGCATTTGGCCCAAACCGCTATTATCAGTTTTAAAACCCAATGCAACCATGAAGTTGCGGATCACACCTTCTTGTGCCATGAAATCACCTTACTAACCTGCAATATTTTTATATGCCAATCCAAATGCTGCTATCAGCGCTGCTATTCCAAAACATAAAGCTGCGATAATTGCCGCGTTTGCTAGTTTGTTACCTGCTTTATCAGCACCTTGTTCGCTCATTTTTCCATCTACCTTTATTCGGTTTTTGGGGTTATACTTCATATATATTCTTATCCTTACACACCTAAGGTTGAGAAACAGAAAAGCCAAGAACTGCAATTCTTGGCTTTTTGCTTTTAAAGTTCATTATTCACTTTTTCACAATTTGAAAAATCAACTTGAGTTGTTAAATGCAGTTTTACAACTACTTCGATTTACGCTCACGCTCTTCATTGATCAAATATTCATTGTCGGCAAAAACATCCAAAGCATCATTCATCAATGCAATATCAGCTAAATCGACTTTGCCATTTTTTAATGATTCAAATTTACACATACCCTTGATGACTGGCCGCATCAGCCAGTCTTCTTCACCAGGTAAGCTTTTATAATTTATGTGGACTGTGTTTGAATGCTCGATGCCTTCATAAGCAGCCCTTGAATAAAATTTGCCATACTGACTCGTATCACAGCGATGACAAGCGGCAAGATTTGCCCCATATCCAGATCATCAAACATGATTGACTGACCACGACATACAACAGCAGATCCGCGTTTAGTGACAGCTAGACATTTGTGAATAATATAATTCACATCATCTTCAGGCATTTTAGCGAATGCCTCCATAAACGGTTCGAGTGCTTGAGCAAGCGGTTGAAGACCACTTAAATCATTATTCTGATTCTCTTTTGCCTCATCGACATCCAGAGATTCAATAACCTTTGCAAGATCGCCTTTAGCTACTTCTGTGATGATTGGCATGAGTGTAGGGATGATCGGGGCTATTTTTCGGGATACATGAAACTGATCGAGCGCATTTAAGCGCCCGATCGAATACTCATGATCACCAATTAAGATGATTTCATTCATTTCAAATTAAACCTTATTCATAAGTGCCATATTTCATATCGACTTTAATAGAGTCAAACACCCACTCAACCATTGCACCATCTTTCGCATTGGTATAATCGGGTACTTTTTTGAACGCACATTTAGATGCCGTGTGGTTATCACCTGATCCAGAATGGTTTAAGGTGATAGTATTTTTACCCCATTTACGCGTAACGCCTTTTTGAGCGTTATAAATGTTCATCAACTTGGCATTTATAGATGAGGTTTTAAGGGCACGAATCGTGACTTGTCCAGAGTTATCAGCATGCAAAGAATGCATGCCCTCACCATCTGCACCAATCGTCATGGTGTTTTTGTCACCTGCCATGGCAAAGGTAATGCCTTCCTCGGCAATACCTGCGCCATAACCAAGATCGATGACACCATCATCGCTCGTTAAAGAGCATTGGGTGTCCATAAAGCTGTAAGTAGACATAACTGCTCCTTAACGGTTTACTGATACAACAACATCAGCAAAGTGGACTGCACCTGCTAATTTTGCTGCAATTTGAAAGACTGGGGCTTTACGTGCTTCACGTTCAGACTGAGCTTGATCATCTAGGCTATTGGCATACACATAAAAGCCTTTGGGCAGATAATCACCAGTGTTCAATGCGCCAAAGCTGTCACCATTCCACTGTCCTTCACCAAGCAGCCCATTAGCCATACCTTGTTCGCAAGCGCGCTCAAGAACACCACATTGACGATTCACACCAGCTGCAGTTTGAGGGATTTTGGTGGTGCTGGTGTAGTAAAGATTCCAAAGTGAATTTTCTAAATGATTTTGAAACCAGTCCAAACCGTGAATTTCATCAATAAATGACCCATCACACATCACACCTTCTTGTAAGATTGCGGTGTCATTGTTGTATGAGGCAAATACATTACAATGCTTGGCAGTCAACGCATTGGCTTCTGATATTTTTAAATCTTCTGGGGCAATACCCGGCAATTGCTTAAACTTAAGCGTGATCGTGGTATTCGTGCCATTAAAGTTGACACTGAATGCACGACCAAAAACTGAAGCTGCTGCATATGCATTCTGACTTGAGAATATGCAAAATGTACGACGGTATTTTGCATTCGATAACTTATAGGCGATGTCTGTTGTGATTGTTGGGCTTGTAGATTCCTCAACTTGTGTCGTGTGACCAAACACACGTACAGGATCAGCGGCTTCTATTAATGCTGCAACGGATAAGACTTGCTCATCGCTTAGATCTGATGCCACAACCAATCCGTACCATTTGAGTGAATCCAAACATGCTATAACAGCAGCTTGAATAGTTTCGGATGTTGTGTCCTTATCCCAGTAACCAATATAAAGTGTTCGTGGCTTAGGTGATTGCCCGAAATATGCCAATGCGGCCATATATTCAGGATCTTCAACTCCGTAGTATTCGCCAACCTCTTTAATACTTGAATATTCGCGCATACGCTCAATGGTATCAATAACACCACTGGTTGAACCTAAAATCAGTAATGAGCCAAACGAACGTGGCCCTGCCGCTAATGCAGCAAGACTAATGCTGACATTTACGACATTAGAAACAGGTAAGGTCATTGAAGACTCCTAATTTCGATGAGTATCGATTTGATAACTTTTAAATGTTTTGATTGCATACGTCCGTTGAGTCTTGCGCCTAAAATCGACGATCAAATCATAGCGATGCACGTATTGATTGTTCAGAAAATCAGGTGCGGCAATGATTTCACCGCAGCCTATGTATTTGATTTTATGCTCTCGTAATTGAGCAATATTTTGCGGAATGCCTAGACCATCCCTGAAGATATGTGCAGTCTGTTGCCCTTGATTGCCGTAGAACGATAAAAAAACTTTTAAAGCCTCGTGCCGAATGGAATCCATACTCTCATCATGTTGTTCAAACAATGGACCATCATCAGGTTGAATTGATTTAATACCGAATGCACACCAGCTCTCACCTTTGTTTGGCATTGGTGGTGGATCTTCTTGCCATCGAGGACGTACAAAATGACCTTGCAGAGATGTAATCCCCACAATAAAAGCTTGAAATATATCTTCTAGTTCTTGGTCATAGGCAACTGATCCGCTCGGTGGTATATAACCGCCTGTAGCAGAGTCACCCATATTTATCCCAGTGGTTTTAGATCGCAGATGGCTTTGTTAAAACCATGGCCATAATGCAAATTATCAAGCACCTGAACCACATAGTAAATTTTGCCTTTCCATGTGATTTCATCTGCCTGATGATCATTATCACCTGCGGTCAGTTGAGTTTTGGTGTGAATGTTGATCGCACCCTTAATAAGTGTGCCATCCTCACGGCGATCCATATTCTGACCGCTGTTTGTTGTCACCACACCACTAAATTGAAACTCTTGCTCAGTTTTATTAGGTCGTCCATTGCCACCAACCACAACAGAAACCCGCTTACACTTCAAATCCTTCGTCATAAAATCAGGATCAAGAAGAACATCAGATACGTCTAAATTAGGCACGTTTGATCTCCTTATCTTTTTTCATGATGATGTAAGTGTGAGAGTTGCGATATTGACCAGTATCAACAAGAGGTTTTTCAGATTTACGACCACGGCGTTTACGCTCTAGAATAGTTAATGGTGCCAGTGCAACAAAATCACCTGCATTAATGAATTTTTTAACATTCATCGTTGCTTTCATGCCTGCCGATTCAAGATAGAAATACATGCGCTTCATGTTGCCTGTGAGCGCCGCATCTAATGCGTACGAAAGTTTTTCGCCGATGATGTCCTGCACCTCCTCAACACCCGGCACTAAGTGCGGGCGTGGGGGAAGATTCATTGCGGGTGAACCAGTTTCTAGCAAATAACCAATGGCTGCATTGGTCATGCCGTCGCCATCACTTCGTGCTTCACCGTGTGGTACACCGACTAATACCTCGATCTGAGAAAGTTCTGAGACAGCGTTTAGAATATCCATCAATCCATTACCAGATGATGTAATTCCGCTCATAGTTGAATACCTCCCGCACCTGCCATCATCATGAGCTCATAAAACTGAATGCCAAACGTTGTCATGTTCCAATGACCTGCATCGGTATTGATCACACCCGATACATCCATTGACTTGGCAACACTATCAACGGACTTTGAGGTTTCATTGCCAACGACTTTACCTGCATCACCACCAATACTTGCTGCATCCATCGCACGTTTATACAGCGTGAGATAGTGAGCAATAAAAAGGGTTAAACCAAAATCAATCAGGCTATCAGGATCTTTTGGATCACCCCAACGTGAAACAGGCAGCAGTTTTTTTCCTAAGGTTAAATAGAAATTGAACTGAAACGAGGGGTATTCCACAGTATCAGCAAACATGGGCATAGCTTCATGAAAGGATGATTCAGTAATCATGATTATTTTGCCTTAGTTGTCTTTGCAGTATCTGCAGCCGAAGTGTCCGTACTTTTAGCAGCATCCGATTGGGCTTGAGATTGCTCAGCTTTGGTTACCAGAATTTCAAGATCTTTGATCTTTTGATCACGCTCTTTAATCGAACTTTCAAGTTCAATGATCTTAGCCGTGGCCGCATCCGATTGGGCTTGTAGTACAACCAGATCCTCATTTGCCTTGTCTAGTTGCATTTGCAACTCTGCATTTTGAACATCATCAGTGGTGATTTCTTGACAATGTGCTTTAACAAACCAATTTTCAGCGACTTCCTGTTCAACTTCTTGAAAGCCCGCATGAAGCTGAACCGATTTAACCTGCCCATTTTCATCTCGCCCTAAATTTACATTTAAAGGGCGAGTAAGGAGAATTTTAACCGTCTTAGACATTTTAAATCTCCTTATAGTCCATCTGCATAATATGCAGTTTCAGGGTAAACAAACTCGACCACACCCAAGCGACCAAAGTAAGTGGTCAATTGACGCAAGTCGCGATATTCAATGGGTGTACGTTGCAGCGGCACCATTGGGAAACGGACACGGCTTTCTGACTGCGTGTAC
This sequence comes from Acinetobacter sp. S54, assembly GCF_016624945.1. Classification (GTDB taxonomy): domain Bacteria; phylum Pseudomonadota; class Gammaproteobacteria; order Pseudomonadales; family Moraxellaceae; genus Acinetobacter. The sequence continues at coordinate 120,992 of NZ_JACVUI010000002.1, forward strand.
ACCATTGCACGGTCAGTACCGGCAGTACCACGACCTACACACCACTTAGATGGCTGAATATCTAAAGGATTGCCGTTTTTCGCGTTAGAGATACAGTTGACTTTGATGTACTCAAGAATTGAAATGTTCCCCGCATCAGATACTTTGCGTGTCACAAGCAACCCAAATTGCTCTGGTGGTAAGAGTAATTTTGAAGGGCATACAGCGAAGCCAGATGCAATCCAAGCGTTGTACAAAATCATATTAACGTCATCTAAGATTTCATCTGCAGTTGCAGTTTTCCATGCTTTATTGACATTGGTTGCACCCACTTTTGATGAGTTCAGCAAACCTTCAACACCAATGACGTCATCGCCGATATAAACTTGCTCATCGACATCCATGTTGTGTTTAAGGGTAAGGCCTGTATGCTTCATCGTATCAACTGGACGACCAAGTTTTTTCGCAGACTCAAGCTCTGGAATTGTCCACCCTAACTGCATGGCCCACAATGTTAATGGCTGCGCAGTCTTGCCAATATCAAGCGCAATGCCTGCAATGGTATCAGCATTTTTACCGACCCATGATTTTCCTTTTGGTGAAGCACCACCAGCAGCTGCAAATGTAGCATTACTAAAACTAGACACCTCATCAGCAATTGAGACATCAGAGCGCAAATCAATATCACGCCCCCAAGTCACATCAGCTAATGGCTCGTGGATTGTTGGATCTAAACGTTCAAGTTCCCCCACAAGAAATGCACCAGTGCTATCAATCGTCTGTGCATCAAATGTTTGCCATTGGTCACGTGTGCGAGCACGGACAGGTGTTGGTTTTGAACCCATCGCCACAGCAGCTGCCATGGAATGAGCTAAGAGTAATTTACCCATGTTTTGTTTTCTCCAAGCACAAAAAAACTCGCTAAATGCGAGCCGTGCCTTAAGTTGAATTTTTAGATATTGAATGCGATTTCAACATTGCCCTGTGCATCTGCATCATGCATAAACATGGCTTTTGTGATTTCAATTGTGTTTGTAGAGTCTGCTACCGCTTCAATACCACCGACTGGTTTTACAGTGGTCCCCGCAGCGACACGGACAAAAACCTTACCAGCCTTCTTCGCAGTACCCGCATTACAACGGACAGTCATATAACCGCGAACTAAAACATCTTGAACACCTGATGCAACTGGTACCGCATTGCCAAGTTCATTTTGAGCTGATTGAGTTGGGTATGCGCGAACCAATAGCCCATATACAGCGGTGTCAGTAGATTCCAACGGAACAAAATCCCCAGTCGTGGCTGACAATTTACCGAATAGACCGAACGCAGCAAATTGACCACCCACATGATGCGATTCAATGGTTGATTGAGATTTACGAGAAACATCACCTGGAATGCCAGACGGCATGCGATATAAAAATGCGTTGCTCATTTTGTTTTATCCTTTGTTTGCATAGAATGCACGGTTTTTAGCGTTAATGTCCGCTGGTGATGGAGATGCCTTACCAAAGTCTTTGGTAGAGATTCCAGAGCGAACACCTTTCATATTGTTTTGCTGCTTGATGAGTTCAGAAGCACCAGCGAATGCAGCATCAATCGTATGCGCGGGTAACTTGTCAAAGTCAGGGTTAGTACCCACAAACGGCGAAATGGCTTTTTGTCCGTCTTCAGTTGCATGGGCCTGCTTTAATACAGCACGTTTAGCATTCAGTACGGCTTTGCCGTTGTTTACGCTATCAAACGTTGGTAGACGATAACCTGGGGAAAGGATTTCTGCACGTGACATCACTTCTTTAAGTGAATCACCCGTATACGTTTGAGTGCCAGATTCATTCAGTTTTTTTGCTGGGTTTGGAGTTGTTAGATCTCCATTGTCCTTTGTTGGCTCATCATCAGGATCATCGTCTTCTGTTTCCTTTTCAGGATCATCCGAGTCTTTGGTTTTTTTCTTTTCAATTGCAGACATACGTTTATCCATGGTTTTCATGAAACTACGCATTTCTGCCTGAAACGCAGCATCACCAGTTTTGGTTGGCTCATCCTCTGGATCATCATCCTCAGTTTTAATATCTGGTGCTTCATCTTCAACCGCCTTGGCTAATTTCTCAGCTTCTTCAGCGTCTTTGGTTTTGACCAAATTACGAATACGATCAGCAAAGCTAACCTTTTTCTTTTTTGTCTTGTCAGACATAAGACTATCTCCTATCGAGCAGCGGGAACCGCAACGCCCTTTATCAACTAATGCAATATGGTTGATCCGAATATTGCTCTGTAACCCTTTGCCCTTGCCGACTTCAATATAGTCAGCATCGTAACCAAGAGAGATTTCTACCTTCCCACCCATGACGGCTGTAATGGCGTCTTCATCCATTACCAATAAATCACCCATCATGAATTCAGAATCTTCACCCTCACCGCGATGAACGTTGTGTACAGTACCCTTAGATAGATTTTTCCAGTTTTTTGGTGTAACCCAATCTTCAGGATGATCATCTGTAATCGGCTTACCTTCACAACTCGCTATCGTTAGAGGATTAAATAAAACATCTTCACCACGTGAAATTGTGATTTGCCCTGTCATGTCCGCGGCAACGGGTACCTCACCATCGGCATAAGTAAGATCACCTATACGCGCAAGGCGAACATCACGACAAAGTAAGTAGCCTTCAGGTGTGGTTTCCCGTGTGCGACCAATCAATCCAGTGGTAAAAATATTTGAACGATCTACTGTTTTTCGATCTTTGGTTTTTTTCTTTGCCATACATCACCTATGTTTAGGCGTAAAAAAACCACCTTTCGGTGGCTAGTAATCATCAGGAATAACAGGTTCGGGATAACATCTACAATTAATATCACACCCGGCATGAGCACGGCGACCAGATTTAAGGTCCACGATAGGTGGTTCATCCCAGTAGATAAATTTTCCGTTTAATTCCTCGTGTCTCTTTCGCACATCCTCATCTTCACTGGTACGCCAAATATAACCCTCAGAACCTAGATTCTCAGCTCTGGCTTGAGTAAAAATGCTCTGTGCTCGGCTAATCTCGGTACGCGCAATAGTGTTGGCTCTAGACTTTGCCACATGCCCACTTGCCATGATCATGCTTGAGATTTCGCTCGCTCGGCTGCCCTCGATGAGCGCCCGCGTCGATAGATCCTGAATACGTTGTGCTGCATCTAAAGGCAATGACTTAATCAATCGTACTTGCTCATGTAAGAGCTGCTGATATACCGCACCGACATCAGTATTACGAATCTGATCTTTCACACCACGTGACAAGTCTTGCGCGTAAATGAGCCATGTTTTCTCATCACGCAATGAAACGTCAGTGATGATACGACCAGCTGCATTCTTGGCCCAGTGCTCTAGCGTGTTGCTGTACTCATTCAATGCGGCAACAATCAAAGGATAGGTTTGAGGGTTATTTACATCAAAGCCCTTAACGATTGTATCGATATAGCCAGCAATTTTTCTAAGCTGCTGACTGTACCTTATCTCCATTTTCCGCGCCCGGTGCGGTGTCAGTCGGTTGATTTGGTTCTTCATCTTCTAACTTGCTCCGGGGTGGCGGTGGATCATCGTCCGCATTTTCAATTTCCTCATCGGTGATATGCGAAAACACGCCCGTAACTTCAGATGATTGACGCAGTTCTTTAAGGGCAGTACTACGGCTAATTAAACCGTTTTCCTCGGCAGTTGAGACAGCCTGAACAATCGTATTTGCCACCTCAGCCTTAACCTTTTCATCAATCTGCCAAAGTGAAGCAAAGTCAAATTTGAATGAATCAGGTAAAGCCTTACCCATCTTAGATAGCGATACAACTTCAATCAGCGTTTGCAACGGCGTACGCATACGACCTTCTTGTTGCTGGTTGATATTGTCGTAGTAGTTCGACAGATCCGACTCACCTGTAGCATTCATGCCCGCAGGGGACTGGCCGAATAAACGCACAAGTGGAATACCCAATGCCCCTGAAATCTGCTGTCCAAATTGAATAAGTAAATCATCCAGTCCAGAAAAGCTATATTGATGCGTCTCAAAGGTATCGCTTGCATCCATCAGTGTCATGCCTTCGTTGGACTGCCACATGCGAATCTGTTCGATCTGTTTCACTAATGCATCATAAAGCTGACCGCCCTTAGCAATAATTGCCCGCAAACCATTGACCTTGTATGTCCGCAAGTGAGCCTTATAAACAAGCTGGCCAGCGCCTAATGTTGCACTATCAAAAATCGTTAAACGATCTTCTAGGCGCTCAATAACTGATTGACCCCATAGGTTTTCAGCAATGGATTGCCAATATGGAAGTTCAACCCCATCCATACGAATGATGCGCGAGTAATGCACTCGTTGGTCACACAAGCCTACTGAATGAGTAATCACATCATAAAACTTGGGCATCCCATAATATGGTCCATACTCAGTAACCAGATCATGAAGTGTGGGCGTAACCATCCAGCGGTCTAATACCAATAAACCTTTGAATTGATCCCTACCAACGGTTTTAATATTTAACGGCGTTGAGACGTTTTGCCCATCAATGAGCATCACGGCGATTGCACCACCATAGAGACGAGACCACTTAATTGTTTTGTTTAGCTTATCCCAGACTTGCAATCGATCTAACTCTTGTTGGATTTCCTCAGCATCTTCAGGCGATTCTAGTCCACGCATATTAATGCCTTCGCGTGTCATATCATCAGCAACCACATCAACTGCCTGACCTACTACCCAACTCGAACGATACATCGATTCAAGCTTGACACGGTTACGGCTTAGATAGTTTGGATTGTATGTTGACTGATCGTGTTGACTTCCTGCGCCCAAGCCAACCCGAGCCGCGAAGTTTTGAAAACTATCCGCAGTAAATTTAAGTAATCCCATATTTTTCTCGAATTAAAGCTTGCCCCAGACACTCAGCTCTGAAACTTGCGGGTTATAACAGATCATGACGCTATCAGCTCGGTTCGGTGATGCTGTGCCGTCTGGTTGCTTGTTGACTAAGATTTTACCTACACCATTTTTGGTATAAGTCGGCTGTGATAGCTCTGTAGTAAGTAATGCCAACTCTTTGGTATCAATATCTGCACTAGATAGAGAAATGAGCATATCTGGATCATACTCACGCCCATTGATTGCGCGGTATGTCTCTTGGAACCTTAGGCGTAAGGACCACCACGATTGAGCCTTGAGGTTTGCAAAAAAGTCTTTGTTAAATCGACTTTCTACCATCTGTCCATCTGGATCATGAACAGCGCCTGAACCTCTAAACGGTTGTACATCTACCTCAGGCAATCCTTTTTCACGCTGCTGATCGTTGACTACTCTCGAATCGCCACGCACACCCGCACCTAAACCATCAGCATCATAAAACAGGGTATCGATTGAATCCTCAATTGAGATATCCATTGCCTTTTGAGTTGTGCCAAAGATGTCATCACCTTTGCCTGACCATGTATCAAGCCGTTTAAGCACGATACCGTGACGCCATGCGAGTGAGTTTTTATCTTTACCCTCATCCGCAACATCAAGCCCACCAATACGATCACCTGTGGCTTCAATGCCAAGTTTGATATGTGCATCAAGAGCAGCTTGAATCCATGTACTAGGAATCAATACACCCTCAACCGACGCAGCATAGTTAATGTCCACTTCTTGCGCTAAAACCACATCATCTAAAGTGGCCAACTGTTTTTCGTACCAAGGATTAATGAGCTTACCGTTATATATAACAGTCCAATTCTTATCTGGATTAGCCCGCCAAGGCATAGTAAACACGGCGTAACGACCGCTAAATCTATCCTGATGAAATCGATCACCAATACCATTAGGTGTTGATCCTTTGATATGAACGTTTGTATTTTGCGAAATAGCAGCGTCTACCGCTTCCTGACGCTCTACGAATGCCCATTCGTCAAGAAAGTACATTGTGGTACGTCCACCACGACCAATGTTATCGCCAGCCTCACCCGTGATAGTTGCACCATTGTCCGGGTTAATGATTCGCATGTAGTTGTCATGAACTTTCTCAACAAAGCCTTTTGGTTTCATCCAGTCAGGCATTTTGCTAAACATATCTCGGAACTTGTGTAATAAGGTTTTTGGATCACCCTTTTTATCCACTAGTTCTTCTTTACGGCTACCTACACCACCTGCAAAGCCATCAACAAATAACCAACGGTGCAAATAAAATCCAAGCACAACGTAGCTCATTCCCTCATCACGGGATTTTTCAATCAAGCCATGTGTCTGAGTGTTTTCACGTTCAAGTAGCCAATCGATCAGCTCGACCTGTTTCGGGCGCAGCACAAACGGCAAATTAGCGGGCAACCCAAACGGCATGCCGCGCGGATCGTAGGTCCATATCCAGTGATCAAACCAGTGAGCTGGATCATTTTTGCACTTGTACATTTCAGCTTGAATGCTGAGTTCATTTTGTTCAATCACTGCCTTGTAGTAGTAACGGCGTGTCATCTCCGCAATGACTTCAGGTAACCGTGTATTGATCGTCCATTCTTTAATTAATGGCGCTATTTCATCCAGTGCATATGTCATAACTTTCCATTAATCGCTAAGCGCGAGAGTTCTTGAGGTGTAAGTTTCGCAAGATCTTCAGGTGTGTAGGTTGGAATAGATTGTTTTTGCTCTGACTCAGTCTTTATGGCCCCACCATTAGCACCTGTAACTTCTTGACGTATCACCCGCCCATCTGTCTCTTGGAATGCCTGCTTAAGCAAATTCTGTTTAGCCCGTTTATTGCGCCCAGAATCTTCGTACATATTCTGAATTTCTTTTAAACGAAATGCCTTATTAGCAATTGGGATATCCAAAATGTTTTCTTGAAATTTTTTACGAGTCTCATAAAAAAGATCTTTTAATTTTTTGCTTAAGTTGCGCCCTGCATATTTAGTTGGGTCGTAACTATGGCACTGTTTTCGGTCAATTTTAATGTTGTAGGTTTCTTCTACCGAGTCAGCCACTTGTTGAGGTGTTTCAAAGCAAGCAAGAGACTGAACTATAAATATTTTTACAGGCTCTTTTAGTGCTGCCATAAACTCACCTTTGTCGTGCTACGTCGTACAAGACAGGCAAAAAAAAGAGCCCGGAGGCTCAATTAATAATGCAAGTCCCACAGCACGCAGCTATATTTTTCTCTGATACAAACGGCGCTTGTTTTGCGACTTCGATCAAACGTTTAACACTATCACTTGCGCCCCAGCGTTTGACTACACCGACAAATTCTTCAACGTCATGGCTAGCTAAATAGTGCTTTGGTAGGCCAGTCATGTCGCTATAGAGCGGCTCACCATCTTCGTCACGCTCAACACCGATGTGATAGAGTTCATGTTCGATGAGAGCACAAAACTCTCGATCACTCGCTTGTTCACAAAAGCTGGCATCAATTGTAATAAGATAAACAGGTACAAAGCCGAACCAATCACGCATCTGTTGTTCTTGTCGTGCTTTCTTCCATCCACCCTGATTAAACATCACTTTTTCACATTGACCCAATACCATTCGCTTTTTAGCTACGGCGGCAGATGATGCCCAAGCAAATGCCAAAAAAGTTTCGTCGTCATGAAGCAGTTCAGCGATATGGTCATGGTCTGGGTTGTGCAGCTCACCACCTAAAGTTAAGAAATTGGCAATCACCCACTCTTTTAGATCCGGTGCAGCGATTATACGAATTGCTTCCTCTTCTTCAGCTTGATCGATAAAGTCAGTCTTCGGGAATGGTCTGATCTGGTCCATTTTCTAATCTCGCTAATTCGCTCTTAATCCAATGAATCACATAACCTGATTCGATATTACACGGATCAAAACGAATATGTTGATACCCAAGTTCTTCAGCTAAATCATATTTACTATATGCATTCGCTATCTTTTTGCCACAGCGACCCACCGCCCAAGAGCTACCCGCGATTTCAATGAGAAGATTCAATTTCACAATATAGAAATCAAACCGCCAATTTTTTGTTGATTCAAATTTAAATCTACGGCGATAACCAATGAGATTTTCTTCTAGTTCTTGGAATAGGGTTTCTTCAGCTTCGAGATAATTTTGCTTAGCTTTAGGGAGTGGTTTTGTTCTTGGTTTGGGTTTTAACGGCAATTTTTTGGTTTTGGATTTATATATGTCTATTTCCATAAATAGTTGCTCTGCAAATAAGCAATAACACTTGTAATCTGATCATGTGACTTTATTGTGAACAACTGGTTAAATTCCATGCTCACCTCAATACTTCTAATACTTAACTTAATATTTCCTAATTATTTTTTAAGCGATGTAATTGTACAATGATAAAAAAACGATCAGGACTTTAAAATGATGATTCAAATACCTTATGTTTTGTTGGCAATCATTGCCCTATTACTACTTCTCTATTACATCCAAAATAGCAAATAATGTCACATTTGTAGGTTTGTTATCGAAAAATACATACAGAACTTTCTAGATAATTGTTTACCAAACGTTAAGAAACCTATTTAATAGGAATTAATTAGAAAAACTAATTCTATCCCTTATTGAGACAACTCCATGAGCATTACCACGATATTGATAGTGCTAACAATACTAGGTTTAATTTTTCTGTACATCTTATGGAATCATCGTTAATTAAGTTTTCATAAAAAAACCCATACTGTTTTAGCAATATGGGCTATCAAGGCTGATTACAGAAATTAAGTTCTAATTCCTGCATGATCACTTTACGTGAAAATTAAAGTAATTTAGTAAATTGTTGTAAATAAGTTCACCTAAATCCTTTTATCATGTGTCTTTGGCGTCTCATCAGCCCTAGGACTTTTTTGCGTGCAATAATTTCGTCTAAGGAGAATGGCAAATTTAAAGCTAGGCTTTCATTGGGCATGTCACTGTTTTCGATTAAAAAAATATCTTGTTCAGTGGTCCAAGGTGAAACAACCACTATAGGCCGCATTGGGAATCTTTTCATTGGGCTAATTTATTTAAATTTGTTAAATAGATACCATTTTTTCACAAATAAAGTAAGCCATGTCTGACAATAAAAAACCACCCGAAGGAGGCTTTAGATTAAATTTGTGTTAATCAATACTAATAACTTCATATTCAAATTTGTCTGAACCGATAATCCCCACTAAAATTTTAGAACCTATAGATATTTCACTCTCGTCAAGTTTTTCAATATCAATTTTATTGTGGTTTTCATCAAAAAATTGAGATGATGATCTTAATAAAGGATCAGCAAGATTCCTGCTTCCTGTTAGCTCAGTACTAACAAATGAATAAATATTAAAAACCTTTCCTGAGGCTATATGTTTAATTTTATAATTGGTTTTTGCTTTGCTCATGAGATTAACTCTTAAATTAAAATCAAGACAATAGCATAGAAGACATACACTATATTAACTTTAAAATTTAAAAAGACGTGGTGATCTGCCACATCCCTGCCTTAGATTACGATATTGATCAGCTCGGCAACTGATCTACCGCTACTCAACACAATAAACTTCTCAAAGTTAGCTATTGATCCGCCCTGTGTCTTTCAATTCCATTGGGCGGGGTGTCACCCCAATTTTAAGGCTCTGAGGCTAACTCAATCTGTGACGAAATCAGATCGGATACATTGGTTGTCTTTTTGCAGACAACAAAAAAGCCCATCGAATGATGAGCTTTTAAATACTTAGTGAATTACTATAACTTCGTCCACTATAACAGAAATATGCCATATTACCTGTACAGGGTCAAGTTAAGTAGCTTATTTATATTTAATAAATCCATATCGACTATGAAGCGCCGCTAAACCACATTTCACATCAGAACGAGCATCCATTTCTGAGCGTAAGATTGTAGGGTTATCTACACGCCCGACCTTAATCACCATGTTAGGCCATGAGTTCCCATAAAAATAACGGTCAATAACAGCATCAAGCCACTCATCTAATATTTCTGACTGACCTTGCATGTCCAAGATGAGGCGTTGTACAGCACGTGCTTCATTATCTGTAATTTCACAAGCACAGCCTTTACGCCTAACCGTAGGTTGTTCTTCACTTGAAATGTAATATGCAATCATTTGACGCTTCTTTTTAACACCAAGCTTAAACTTCTTCCGCTTTGTTACTGCCTGATCCATAGCGACAGCAATCGGATTTATGCTCTTACCACAAATTCCAGTGTTTGAGTACATCCATGCCCCAAACTGATAAAGCCATTCTTCTAGACTGTATTTGGACCAATCCGTTGCTTGCATTATTGTTACCGCTGCATTCATCACAAACCACCTCTCACCAAATCTTCAATCTGCTTTATCGTCAAACCGCTTATTACTTGCTGCGTACTGAACCGCAGGACCTTAAAACCCAAAACCGCTGCCGCGTTGTATTTTTCCATATCCCCCAGATAACCTTTTGCTCTTGTATGTCGTCCGTTACTCCAAATACCGCCTTCCACTTCAATCAAAATATTCGTCCCTGTTATCAAGAAATCAGCCCGCCAATTTCGTTCAGGATGAAACTTGTATTCTTGTTCAAACGCTATTTTTAAAGCTTTTAAATGCCTTGCCAATGTAACTTCACCTTCGCTTTGAACTCTTTGGCATTTAACTGAACGGCGTTTCTTACCTTTCTTTACTAGAAATTTAGTACGGTATTCGGCAAGGCTTATTGAGGTCACTTAGACTCACCTCGTTTGATCAAAGTAAAGCAGCCATAATTTCCAACAAACTTTTGCCCACTGTCATCAACTGCAGCCACCACAAGATTTTTAATGTGTGTCACTGTCAATGTGCTTGTTGCTTGCTTCCAATGTTCAACGTCATGCTGGACTTTATCGCCAACTAAAAAAAGATTCTTCATACTTCCACCTTAAATATTTTCTTAGCCTTGTCTGACGGCATATATCCCCTTGGTGATGAATAATCAGTAAGCAGCCAATCTGCCTTGACCAAGTCGCTTAAGTAGCGTTGTGCTGATCTCAGCGTCAAACCCATCTCTTGAATCAAATCACTTGAAGAAATTCGTCTTTTGTTTTCGATAGCAAAACTAATGATTTGCAAGTATGTATCGAAGCGGTCAATATGGGATTTATTTCTCATTTTGTCCCCCTTGCTCTTCGATCACCTCAACATCTTCAGGAAAGCACATAAACGGCCGACCATCATATAAACGGCCGACCATCATATAAACGACCATAAACTCGCCCATCTTCAACACGATCAACAACACCGGAACCTATAAAGCGTTTGCCTGAATAGATCGTTTTTGATTCGCTTATGAAATCAACTTTGACTCTTGAACCCACTTTTAAATTTTTCATGCAACACCCCTCAATGAGCCATTAAATCCAACTTGGGTGAGATACGATTCCCATTTTTTTGCTTGTGAAGGATCAGAAAGTTTTACGGCGATACGTGCAGCGAGTTGCTCATAACTCTCACCCGCCCGAGCAAAGAAACCTGCGAACTCGGGATGGTGCGCTAACTTGAGCGAAAACGCTGAAATCTGTTTTTCGGTAAGATGCGCTGCCGATGATGAATGTTGAGCCTGTCCAACATAATTTGCCCTTTGAACATGCTCTCGTGGTTGGTATTTGCCTTTGGCGTTGAGTAACCAATCAGCAAAGTGATAAACCATAAGATCATCACAAAGCTGTTTTGATTCGTTGAATCGCTCAAATGCATTTTTCTCTCGTTCAAACCAAGAGGATTGAAACAGATCCATTGGATTTAAATCAGGATTAGCTTGTGCAATTTCTTCACGAAGTTTTTTTAAGCAAAGCCAAGTATTTTTATTTTTAGATTCATTAAAAGATTCTTTAAAAGATTCCGTGTCCCGTTGTTGGGACTCTTTAACGGAATTGTTGGGACTCTTTAACGGAATTGTTGGAACTGTTCCGTTGTTGGAACTGTTCCATTGTTGGGACTCTTTGATATCTAAAAGAGTCCCAATATTGGTACTGTTTAAATCCTCTTTTTCACTATCTAACAGTACCGTTATTGGCACTGTTTCACGTCCATTTACACCGACTAATTGATAGACTTTAACCTGCTTGGTACGTCCTTTACGCTCACCTGTATCGACAATTAAACCATCTTCAATTAGCTCATTAATAATTTTGAGAACTGTCTTGCGCTCCATCTCGGTATCTTCCACCAAACGTGCAATACTTGGATAAGCGCAGTGGTCTTCGCCTGCACGATCTGCAAGAGAAAGGAGAACCAATTTTTTAAGGGGTTTTAATGAACCACCTTTCTTTTGAACCTGGCGCTTTCTCCAAGCCCAGTTTGTGGCATCTAAGCTCATAAATCCCTCCGATCAACACCATCGTATTTCGCACCTTTGGCTAAATTGCAGGATCTACACATAGTCTGTAAATTTTCAGAACTTGAATCACCACCTTTGAATTCTGGTTCGATATGGTCCAGCCCTAAATCAGGAAATTTTGAAATAATCCAATCAACGATGCAGAATTTACCACCGTGATAACGGATAATTGGGTGAGCTATAGATGTCATGCTGCACCATCCCTTACATTCATCTGAATAAATTTACCCAAGTAACGGATTTTTCCTGCACGATATAAACTCGAGATAATTTCACTCGCGTGGGAGTGGTACAAAGTACGATGATCTTTTAGCAAAGCCTCAACATATTCATCACGACTAACGGCGGCATTCTTAATATCACGATTAATTTTTCTAAGGTTTTCTTCTTTTTTGGCCAGAATCTTAGACAGAGTTCGTAACGCGGGTTCATACCATGACTGAATGACCTGAATATGTTTATGTTCTGGAAGTGTATTCATGGCACCTCCGTTAAAGCGATTTCAGCCTCAGTCAAACGGCGACAAAATTTGATTTCAATTGGTTCTGCAAGTCGAGGATGTTGACACCCAGAAGTCCAAATTTTTCCTGAAGAGTCTTGCATTTGCACATGACCTCCTAAGAAATCTTCTTTGTATTCGATGATGTGAAAAATTGAATCACTTAAATAGGGCCCTAATACGTGGTCCTTAATCACCACCACATCACCCACTAAAAATTCCCGATTGTCTTCAAGTTGCTGATCTGTTAAATTTGTCATGTTCATTACCTTTGTAAGTTTATGAATGCCAACCACTACTGTTCGCGCAGATAGTGGTTTTTTATTATTTAAATAAAATTCGAATATATTCTGGTGATGTGAATGCATGTGCTAGATAAACTCTGGTTGCTTCGGCAATTTCAGGCGAACAATACACATCACTTTCAGGCACAACTTTTAACCCAATAGCACTCAATAAAACTCCAATAAATTCAAGCTCTGTCAAGCCACTGGTTTTCTTATCATTTTTAAGTCGCGATAGAGTACTAGCATCAACTCCAACCTGCTCCGCAACCTTGCTTTGATTACTTGCATTAATGTGTCGCAATATTAACGATGCATTATTGCGGGCTATTTCTGATAGCTCAGGTAATACTTTGCTCATGAAGTTACCTATGCACTTAGTGACTGGAATTCTTTTAAAGCTGGACATAAATCAAAAGCTTTAAATTTTCCTTCAGTGGCTTTCTCTGCACGTATTGCTACTTTTGCAGACATATTCCAGCGACCAGATGTATAGCCGCTAATATTTGATTGACTAACATTTAGAGCTTTTGCGGCAGCATCTTGTCCGCCAAAATACTCCACAAGATTTTGGTAAATGGTTTGCATAGCCATCTCACAGATATAAGTAATTTAATTAATATTATTAGCATTCTAATATATAGTCAATAAGTATTCTAATTTGATAAAATATTAGGTGTCTAATATCCTTAGTTTTGGTTTTTGAGGTTTTAGATATGATTGGCGCTAGACTTAAAGAAGCGAGAAAAAAAGCAGGCAAATCTCAAAAGGATGTAGTTGAGGCGATTGGAATTACTCAATCAGCTTTAAGTCAATTGGAGAATGGATTGGTTTCTTCATCATCTCACCTACCGTCAATTGCCAGGTTTCTGAATGTAGATGCTTATTGGCTGCAAACTGGCGAATTGCCAAATTCATCTAAATTAGATAATGATAAGTTTGAAAGTAATGTTTCTTTCATTAATTCCCCATTAAGACAAATCCCTTTGCTTGATTATGTTCAAGCTGGGTTATTTCACGAAGTTGGATATGACGGTCTAAATCCTTTGGGAACAAGCTGGACTACTTACGAGGGAGCACGACCTGAGTGTGTATTCTCTCTAAAAGTGGAAGGCTTAAGCATGGCTCCAGAGTTTGTGCCAGGTGATGAATTGGTAGTTGACGGTTCTTTAGAGCCTAAACCGGGTTCATTGGTAATTGCACAAGAAATCCAGCACGGTGTTGCCAGAACAACATTTAAGAAATATAGAGTGATAGGTGTTAATGAGTTTGGTGTAGATGTAATTGAACTCGTACCATTAAACCCTGACTTTCCTACACTTAACTCTACACAGATAGAAATTTCAATAATTGGTGTGGTTGTGGCTCACAATAGAGTTTTTAAGTATTAAGAAATCAATGTGATGGAATGCCAAGTACTTTAAACCATTTAGAGAACGAGAAAATAATGATCGCAACACTTAATAAATCAAAAACTGCACTAACGATTAATCGCCAAGAATTTAAACTTGCACTAGGTAAAATTGGCGACGGAATTGATAAGCAAATAACAGGATTTAAGAAAGCCAAGCAAAGCTATGACCCCGCGGAAATGGCTCGTGAAATCATAAGTGAGGCAAATATCTTTGAGGCAATCATTGAAGGTTTCAATGAAGCTGAAGAGACTACTCTAAAACTGACTGACATAACCAATCTGGATGTAGCTCAAGGCTGGATAGACGAGTTTTTAGGAAAATATTCTGAGAAGTGATGACCTAAATTCTTTAAATGGATAAAAATAATTTAAGATCATATTATTATTGATGAAAACTGAAATGAAGATAAAAATAATACTGGCAATAATGATCACTCTTGCGGGTTGTCAAAAACCACAAGATGATCAAGGTGTTAAGGTCGATGGTATTGTATCTAAACAATTTGAAAAATCTGATGCTATCATCAGTTCTTACTTGGATAAATTAGATAACACGAATACGTCACGTGAGGAAAAAACTCAAATACTTTGCAAAGACTACCCTGCTGAATATAAGAAGAACTACATGCCAGCTCTGCTTAAAAGTGAAAATAATCACTATACCGAAGCTAAGCTGCTAAATGATTTGAAATCAGCATTGGATTTTTACAAAGCTAAAGAAAATATTCAGTGTGAATAAACTTTTAATCCGTCTCAATTTGACATCGAGTTATAGATTAAATCCAAAACGTATTAGGAAGAGTGATGAAAAATAAGGGGCTATGATTTTGATTCCTAAATTTAATTCTAGTGGAGTAATTCCACCTATTAGGCCAGGTGAACTAGGACACTCAAACGATAGGTCCCCCTATGTTGTCGATATCATAGAGATTATTTCGCATTTTGCTACATCCAATAAAAGAATAAGTATCTTAAAAGGCTTCTTAGAGTATAGATATGAGATATACCAACAACATGTGACAAGGGGATTCCAATGGATAGATGGGAGTTTTTGTCAAAATGTTGAGATGATAGAGAATCGAGATCCAAATGATATGGATGTTGTTACTTTTTTTTACTTGCCCGAATTTCCAAACAATGAAATTACATCAGAATTTATTCAAGAATTTAGTAAACTAATAGACACTAAATATACCAAACCTTTGTTTCAGGTCGATGCATATGGCATGCAACTTGGAAGTGAGTTTGTGGATTACACCGCTAAAATGCTAAGTTATTGGTACAGCATGTGGTCACATAGGAAAAGTGATAACATGTGGAAAGGCTTTTTACAGGTTCCATTATCTCCAAATGAAGATAGTGCAGCTTTTTTTCTATTAACCGAAATTGAAAAGGAGTTAGTATGAATATTTCTGAATTCAATAATTTAACTTCTGAGATTTCAACATTAGAAGAGCTAATAAAAGGAATCCCAGAAGCAAATATATTTGACCGCATTAGTCTTCAAAACCGTTTAGATAGTGCTAAAAATGCACTTTTGCAGGTTAACCCTTATCACCTAAGGAAGAAAGCCCAATTAACATTTAGGGGTTCACCAGTTGTCGGTAGTGAGGCTATTTCTGCAAATTTTGCTGCAAAAGCGACGAAATTTTTTTCAGAAGCTGTTGCTACTGTTTCCGCTGGATTATCGGGAAATCTAAATTTTATGGGTCCAATACCCGATAGTCATACTAATCAATTAATGATTACTGGAACAGCTATTGGTTCTTTTGGTTTTGAATTCGAACTACCGCGACCTGATGCATTTGATTTATGCCCAGAACAATCTATTGTTGAAAAGGCTGTAGACGAAATTAGGAAATTATTTGAGGTTGCAGCTACTGGAACTGATGATGATCTCAATGACCTAATTGAAGAAATTCATCCACGAGCTGTTCATAAAATTCATGATTTTCTTGCATTTCTTGATGAGCAAAATGCGAAGTGTGGATTAGAATTTGATAATAAATTTTTCAAATTTAGTGATAATAATCAACTTGAATACGCAATCAATCGTCTTGACGATCAAAATATGCATGAAGAAAAATTAACATTCAAAGGGTATTTCCAAGGAGCTTTGCCCTCTGCAAGAAATTTTGAGTTTAAGACAGATCTCGAAGGAGAGGTCATTAGAGGTAAAATAAGTAAAGATATAGAAAACCCTGAAAAGCTCAATACTGAATGGTACAAAAAAACTGCTAAAGTAACTTTTACCGTCATTCGTGTGGGCAACAGCAGACCCAAATATATTTTAGAATCACTTTCTGATATCAAATAATTATTTTCAAGTCTAAACCCGCCTCGTGCGGGTTTTGTATACTTGGCACTTATCTTGCTTCTCAAAATAACACTTTCCTTAAATTTTGCTTAAAATGGAGCGGTTATTTTGAAAAAGTCACTTTTATCAATACTTGTCATGGGGTGCTCTGCATTCGGTTCAGCATATGCGGACGATTTTACAGTATTAAAGCAAATCTCTGATAAACCGACCTTGCTTAAAAGTGGACCATATTCTGGTAATTATTATGTACCTTCTACTCTGTCGACCATCAAATGGGGATATTTGCCAAATAAAGATACAAAATCAGTCCTAACTGTTCCATCAGGAAGCACTATTACATTTGATACGGTTTCACATGAAGGATTACTTGAAGATCAGGGGCGTGACGCTGAAAAATACTTTAACTCTAAAGGTGTCAAATCAGAATACATTTTAGAAGAAGCTAAAATGATAACGAAATCTGATTTAAAACATGATTTCTTTAAAGATGGTCCTCATATTATTACTGGCCCTGTGGCTATTGAAGGTGCAATGCCAGGCGATGTTTTAAAGGTTGAGATCATCAAAGTTGAGCCCCGTGTTCCTTATGGTGTAATTTCAAATCGTCATGGCAAAGGCACCTTAGTAGGTGAATTTCCTAAAACTCCAGCTAGCCCAAATCCCTCTGTAAAAGATCCAGCTTCATTTGGCAATGTCTCTATATTCACTCCTATCGAGAAGAATGCTAAAGGAGAGTATGAAGGTGTTATGAAAACTGATTCTGGAAAATCTATACGTTTTCCACTCTATCCATTTATGGGTACGATGGGTGTAGCGGCAAATACTAGCGAACCTGTTAATTCTGTTCCTCCTTCTTTCTTTGGAGGTAACATTGATATTAATGAGTTAGGTGCTGGTGCCACGGCCTATTACCCTGTTCAAGTTCCAGGAGCTATGTTCTACACTGGAGATAGTCATTTTGTTCAGGGAGATGGTGAAGTTGCATTAACCGCACTGGAAGGATCTGCACGAGCTACTTTAAAAATCACACTACTCAAATCTGGACGCGATAAAATACCAGGTAAAGAGATTAAACAACCTTTAGCTGAAAATGCAGAATTTTGGATTACTCCCGGTCTAGATCCTGATCTTGATGAAGCAATGAAAAAATCAACTCGTGAAGCTATTGCATTCTTAAAGAATGAATTTGGTATTGATGAAGCCATTGCTTACGCATACTTAAGTGCAGCGACTGATTTCCAAGTTTCTCAAGTAGTGGACCGTACAAAAGGCATTCACGCCATGATTCGTAAAGCAGATTTTAAAGAGTTTGTTGAAGAACCTAAAAAATAAGATCATTTAATTTTTTTTCAAAAGCCCATCCATGTGATGGGTTTTCTTTTGTCTATTAATACATAAACCAAACTCCATAAAATAAGTATTCTAATATTTCGTTGATAATCCTGTTGACTACTAATATTAGTATGCTAATATAAATCCATAAAGCCAACAAAAAGCCCTGCCGACTCTCACATCAAAACAGGGCTTCTTATCTACAACACAAGTGTTATGGAGTTCATTATGGAACAAAACACATTGAATCACAATAGATCAAGCTTTCAGCTTCGAATGAAGCATGTAGCAATTGGTGCATCAATGCTATTCGGTTTAACAGGCGCATATGCCCTAGTTTCTGAAAAACCTACACCAATCACAACCTATCCGCTATCTAAACCTACTGAATATGGTGTTTCAGCAATTAAAGTCGATAACAATAAAAGCTCAGGTGAAGCGGTTATGAAGCTTGATGGTTTCTATATCTATACAAGCTTTGATTTTGAGATGCATAAAGAAAACTACGGTGTTATCGGTTCAGAACATGAAGTGATTGAAATCACCAACTTGGCAATTGACCGCATTACGTCAATTGGCGGACAAGAATACAGTGACTTCACAGATCGTAATGATCATCGCAATATCAACACTCTCATCGCTACATATATTGAGAAGAATCATTTGGCTGAGGATAAAACATGATTATCTTTAAGCCAGTTTCTTACATTATAAGGTGCTTATTTTTTACTCAATCACAGTACAAAATACAACCGACAAGTTATGGCGCACACCAGCTTGAAAGGTATGTAAATACTAGGGTTGTGACACCATTTATAAAGTGTGGATTCAGTAAACCTACCCCTACCTCTCCGAATCGAAACACTACTCAGCGTAGTGCTTCAAGTTCTGAATTCGCAACAGCCGAAACAAACAATATTGTGGAGCATGTGATGCAAAAGAAACACTATACCACCCCATTCGAAGAATATATGGGGAAAGACTCAAATGGTTATTACACCCTGCGTCTTGGTCCAAAAATTTATATGGTTAGAGTGTCTGAAAATTACACCCCTAACTTTGACAATGAATTTTTCGGTGGACGTTCTGAACGAGCATTTGACTGGCACACCATACTAGTGAAAGACAAGACAGACAGTGAACCTCGCTCCATTACTGAAGATGAATTAACAGTTAAATGGCTTAAGCCTAGTATCAAGAAAGTAGTCAACTATCAGCGTGCTATTAAACGGCGGGTAGCTACTCAGTCGCCCCGTTACAGCAAAGAACAGTGTATCGCCTACCGTAACAAACAATACAACAACGCTTGAGGAATATGATGATGAATGTAGCCGTAAATACAGAGAACTTAACTGCAATGAATGCATTTAGTACATTGCAACTCATCCAGCTTGAGCTAAAAGCACCTAAAAGCAAATTCAACAAATTTGGTAATTTCCACTATCGTAGCTGTGAAGATATTCTGGAAGCAGTAAAGCCCTTACTGCATAAGTATGGTGCAACACTTGTTGTAAGTGATGAAGTACAGCAAGTTGGCCCATTAGTCGTAATTACCGCTAAAGCTATCTTTACAGAAGCAGATGGCAGACAGACGGTGATTACAGCCCATGCAGGTGTCGATATCGACAAGAAAGGCATGGACGTCGCGCAGACCTTTGGTGCGTCAAGCTCCTATGCACGTAAATACGCCTTAAATGGACTATTTCTGATTGATGACACACAAGATCCTGATACAGACGCATTTCATGAACAGCAAAAGACGCCTGCTCAAAATCAGCACCATCAGCAAAATCAGCAAACACGCCAGCAGCCTAAGGTTCAGCAACAGAATCAGCATGCCCCATCTAATACAGCGCAGCAACTGACTCAGGACTTTCAAAAGGCCTTAAAAGATATTCAGTTTGCTAAAGAAGAAGCCGTTTTAAAACCAATTTATCAATATTTCAAGGGAACTCGCTTTGAGCCTCAGATTGTACAGGCATGCAGAGCAAAAAAGGATTTGGAGGGTTGGAGTGCTTAAAAACCTACATCTTCAAGTATGTGGCCAAGCTTCACGGCAAAGGCAACTTACGTGGACGTGTAGAAGCAACTACGGCTCTCCATGCAAAACAACAGATCTTACAGGGAAATGAACTCATCAAGGATGTATCGGTTTCCCTACTAACTAACCAAAAGGTCGCTCGACAGCAGTCTTTTGAAAAAATGAGATCTTAAATATGTATTTTTGGTGTTCAACACGCTTCTGCTATGCGCAATAAATTTTTCAAGGGGAAAACAAGATGACAGAGGTTCGATTTATTACAATGCCGGTTGACGAACTGGTCCATTTAATGGACCAAGTTTGTCAAAATGCAGTTAAGAAAGCCTTAGCCGATCAGAACGATGAGCTATTAACAATTACAGAGCTTACTAAGCGCATACCAGGGCTAACATGGCATACATTTAACGGTATGCGTAAGAAGCACAAGTTAAAGGATATACGCGGTAAATACTCACTTAAAGCCGTTAAAGCAATGCTGCAATCTGACTAGAGGTTGGATTGTAGTAAATCATCGCCCGTTTTGGATCACTCCACCCAAACATTTTACACAGATCGAGCAATGTCAGTTTTTTTGCGATACGAGTGGCTGCAGTATGCCGTGTATCGTGAAAGGTCAAATCGTTCAATCCTGCTTCAATACGAGCCTTCATAAAATCTGAACTCGCATATTGAGATTGATAATTAAAAATTAAACCAGATTTCTTTGGGTTCATTTGCTTGAAGGTTTGAATAGCAACTTTGCTCAAAGGAACTTCTCTTGATCTCCCATTTTTGGTGGTTTTAAGATGCAAATAATGCTTGTCCAAGTAAATCCGCTCCCACTCCAGTGAGCAGATCTCGCCTAGCCTCATGCCAGTCTCTAACGCAATCATGAAAATATACTTTAACTCACCACTCAAGTGCTTCAGTAAAAGCTCAATTTCGTGTTCATAGATGACCCGTTCTCTATGTGGGTTCGCCTGAGGAAGTTTAAAGTTTGTCATCGGTGATGCATTCAGCCAGAATTTCTTCTCTACGCACCAGGTAAGAATTGAGGATAGAAGCTGCATATCACGTTTTGCAGTGGAAGGACTCACCTTTTCTAACCTAAAGTCTAAAAAGCTATTTAAGAATTCTTTGTTAATGTCTGACAGTGAAATTTCGACATTCATTAATTTTAAGAGTTGATTGATTCTCACCTTTTCTTGTTTTGCACCTTTCTTGGTTGTAGAAACCGTATCTCGATATTCAGTTAATGCTTGCTCAAGTGTCACGTGAGTATATATTTTATTATTTTCATTCTTTAATTGATGCTCAAGATCATCCGCCCAAGATTTAGCCTCTTTTTTAGTATTGAAGGTTTTACTTTTTGCAGGATGATGCTTGATTCGAACTGTAGCGGTGACTCTACCATTGCGCTTTTGAAATGTTGCCATGACTAAAATCTTGCTGCACTTTTGTTGCAGTAGATCTTAAATTTAATGAAAAAACATATCAAATGGTTTTTCACCATAAATCATAAAGCATTGAAAATTATAATTTAATTAAAGTTAAGCATCTATCAATACTAATCACATACGCACTTTATGCGCGTTTTTTTTATAATTTGTTTAATAGTTTATAACAGTTAAATACATTGTATTCCTTAATTACGAAACTCGAATGTAATGCCACTACATTATCAATTTTTCCAATTCGGCGTAGCAAAATATCACTATAATCATCCATATTACGAGCAACTAACTCTAAAATAAAATCAGCACTCTGCCCTGTGACCAAAAAAGCATTGGTGACTTCTGGAATATCTTCAATTTCAGTCAAAAATTTGTCAAACGTTTCCGTATCATGTTTGCTTAATGAAACCTGTAAAAGAATATGCAAACTAAATCCAAGTTTAGCGAAATTAATATCACGTTTGAGACTACTCATGATATTGGTTTCAATTAAGTGCTTAATACGTCGATGAACTGAACTAACTGAAAGACTGATACGCTCAGAAAGCTCATTCAGATTGACATCTTCATGGGTTAATATTTCAAGAATTTGTTTATCAAAACGATCCAGTTCCATCGTTACTCCGCAATCATAATCAGACTATTGTGGTTTATTGGAACGTTTATAGTTATTCAATTTTTACAGGGTCAAGGGAAAACACTTGTTTACTTGTGACGACTATTTCACTGATAAATGAATGCGTCTTGTAATTAACTTGTGGTTAATCCTGTCAAAGCCGAATTGAGACCTTTTGGGTCAGATCTACGTATCTCCCAATCCGTAGATCACTCTTTTCGATCCCCATCACACCCTGATGTATAAAGTACCAATATCTATATGGGATTATTTCCCTAAAATCATAAAAAACCAAGTCAAATTTAAATTATTTTTCATACAAACCCCACATATTACTATTTTTTTCCAAATTTAGTTTATTAAATGAATTTAAGTATGATTTAAAACTGAATCATTAATAAAATTTCCCTCTTTGTTTTTAACAAATTGAATATTTAAATGGTCTTATTTAAATAATTGAATATTTTTTAAGCAAACAAAAAAAAGACTCATTAGCTTGACTTAATTATTGGCACTATTCTTGTTTGCAAAAATATGAAGCTTTTTGATTTGAGCTTTTATCATAATTATTGGAGTCATCGTGATCAAACTTAATAAATTAGTACTTTGCATGAGTACATTTGGGCTAACAGCAATCTCTTTTCCAACTTTTGCAGCAACAAGTGAGCAGCAAGAGATCCAACAATTACGTTCAGAAGTCGCAGAACTTCGCGCATTGATCCAACAACAGGCAGTAGCTCAAAAACAAATCGTGGCAGAACAAAAAGCTCGACCCGCTTATGTTACTCCACCTCCAGCCCCAGTTCTTGCACAAGCGCCAGCTACACCAGCTCCAGCCAATGCAAAACCAGGCTGGTTAACTTTGCCAGATGGTCAAACTCAAGTGAAGTTGTATGGTAGTATCCGCGCAGATGCCACGTATGACTTTAAAGGCACGAATGCCGATACAACGAATATCAGTAATCCAACCAACAAAGTTCCTCTAAACTCAGCCAATGCAACCGAAGATGCACTAAACGTGTCTGCTGCAACGACTCGTTTTGGTTTGGATTTCTCTCGTCCAAGTGATATTGGTGAAATTACGGGTAAAATTGAAGCTGACTTTATGGGCTCATCAGGAACAAATGGTACAGGTTCATTACGTGTGCGTCATGCCTATGTAAATGTCGGAAAATGGTTAGCAGGACAAACCACTTCTCCGTTTGTCAATGTCGATACCGCCCCTGAAACGGTCGACTTCAATGGGCCAATGGGTTATGGTTCAACGCGTACTGTTCAGGTTCGCTATACTCAACCAATTGATGCCAACCAGAAATTGTTGCTTGCACTGGAAGGTGGTGATGTTGACAACATTACTACAGCGAACACGACGGTCAATGCCAATGGTACAACTTCGAGTGGTGGTAACCGATTCCCTGCCGTTACTGCCCGATACGATTTTAAAACAGCTGATAATAAATTTTTAGGCCAAGCACATGCACTTCTACATGAAAATCGTATCTCTACCAATGACAGCAACGACGAAGAAAAACTTGGCTGGGGTATTGGTTTAGGTGCCAAATATAAAATTACCGATGTAGACACAGTATTTGCCAACTACTATCACGTTAAAGGTGATAACCGTTATTTACTTTACGGCAACCCCGCTTATGTTGCTTCAAGCAATGCTGATGGTAGCTTAAATATTTCAGAAAGTGAGTTTGATTCAGGACTTATTGGTTATTCGCGCACATGGAGTCCAAAATTCAGATCAACGATTGCAGCTGGCGGTATCTGGTATAAAGATGATAATGGTTATGCAGATTTTGCGTCACGTGCCGCCACTGCAGCAACGACACGTGATGGTTTAAATAAAACCTTGTATAATATCATTGTCAATTCGTTCTACAGCCCGACCAAAGCAATTGATTTAGGCGTGGAATATACCTATGGTCAACGTAAGATTTTTGAACAGCTTGATCCTACCAAGTCAAATGATGGTGATTATTCACGTTTGAATTTAATGGCAAAATATAGCTTCTAATTAACAGAAAAATTTATAATTCATTTCTGTTTAAAAAAACCACAGTACATCTGTGGTTTTTTGCAAATAAATTATAAATTTTTAATCCATAAAAAAGAGCCGAATTATCAGCTCCCTTTTACTATAGAGACCTTTAATGCATCATTTGGATCTTATCTAAAAACAATTTGGCGCGATCATGACGAGCATGCAAATTACCAAAAAATTCGCTTGTCGCACAATCTTCCAGAATTTTACCTTCATCCATGAAAATAACACGGTTTGACACACGTTTAGCAAAGCCCATCTCATGCGTTACGCACATCATAGTCATGCCTTCATTGGCAAGTTGCATCATCACCTCTAAAACCTCACCCACCATTTCAGGGTCAAGTGCAGACGTGGGTTCATCAAACAACATACAAATCGGATCCATTGATAGTCCACGGGCAATCGCGACACGTTGCTGTTGCCCGCCAGAAAGCTGTCCGGGAAATTTATCCTTATGAGCAAGTAAACCTACCCGTTCCAGATACTTCACACCTTTTTCACGAGCTTCCGCCACGGAACGTTTCAGTACTTTAACCTGTGCAACCGTTAAATTTTCAAGTACTGTCATATGTGGAAATAGTTCAAAATGCTGAAATACCATTCCGACTTTTGAACGAAATTTGGCAAGATTTGTTTTAGGATCACGCAGTGATACTCCATCGACTAAAATATTGCCTTCTTGTATGGGTTCAAGTGCATTGACTGTTTTAATCAATGTTGATTTTCCAGAACCTGATGGGCCACAAACGACGACCACTTCCCCTTTTTCAATGCTAGTGGTGCAATCTGTTAAAACCTGAAAATCACCATACCATTTAGAGATATGTTGGATGTCTATCATTGGCATTTAAAATCTCCAATTAGCGAATGATGGCAATTTTCTGCTGTAATCGTTTAACGAGTTGCGAAAGCAAGAACGAACTACAGAAATAAACCAGAGCTACAATAAAATAAAAGGTTGCTTTTGTTTCAGGGCCATAAGTATTGGCTAGCGTATCTGCACGGCCTAAAAAGTCTGGCGCACTGATTACATAGACCAACGAAATATCCTGAAATAAAATAATCGTTTGTGTTAAAAGCACGGGCAACATATTGCGAAAAGCTTGTGGTAACACTACGTATTTCATGGATTGACCATAGGTAAAGCCTAATGCATAACCCGCATTCACCTGACCTTTTGAAACAGACTGAATACCAGAACGTACAATCTCAGAAAAGAACGCTGCTTCAAAAATAGCAAACGTAACCACACTAGAAAATAATGGCCCCCAATACGTGTCCGACTGGAAAGCAAATACTTTAGGCAACAGAAAATAGAAAATAAAAATGACCTGAATCAGTGGAATACCACGAAAAACATCCACATAAAACTTGGCAAAATTACGCGCTACAAAGTTATCGGATAAACGCATCATTGCCAGAGGCGTACCAATAAGAATCCCGCCAATCATAGCTAAAACTGTTACCGTAAGGGTAAAAATAAACCCTTCTTTTAATGCGTGAATCACATCAGGATGTTGTAATAAACTAAAATCCATATTACTTCCCTCCCGAGCCTAAACCAGGCACAGCCATTCTTTTCTCAATCCAAGCCATCACAAATTTAATGCCATAAGTGATAATTAAATATACTGGCGTAGATAAAATTAGAATAACAATATCTTGAGAAGTCTCTTCACGCATCGTTTTAGTATAGGCAAAGAAATTGAGTACACTGAGTGCATAGAGTACTGCCGAATTCTTAAAAACGTTCATGGCTTCAGACGTAATGGTCGGCCAAACGATCCGATAAGCCACAGGTAAAATCACATAGCGATAGCTTTGACCTGTAGTAAAACCAAGTGCAGAAGCAGCATATTTTTGACCGCGTGATACTGTATTAATCCCCGCCCGGATATGCTCAGAAACGCGTGCCGCTGTATAAAGACCCAGAGCAAAAACACCAATAACAGCTGGATGAGTATTTAAAATATTTTTCCACCAACCACCTGCAACGATATCTCCACTTCCAGAACTCAAACTGTCAGGTAGAAACTCAGGAAATACAAAAGCCCAGAAGAAAAGTTGTACAATTAAAGGAATATTACGGAAAATTTCAACATAGCAGTTGCCAATAAAAGCTAAAGGTTTGTTAGGTAAAGTACGAATAATACCCAGTAATGACCCTAACAAGAATGCAATTAAAAACGCAACAACGGCTGTCCAAACCATCGTAAATACGCCTGAACCTAGCATTTGAAGCCATGTAGGTGCATCGGCATAAGGAGAATAACTTGCGCTACCTAATCCTTTACAGACTGATTCAGCCCATGCGGCTTTATCCATTCCGTATTCATTAGATTCAGCACAAAATGCAGTCCAGTTTAATGAACCAACTGACATAGCTGCCCCTTTTATTAAAATTCAAAAAAGCACAGCTCATGCAGTAAAAATCACTACATGAGCCAACGGTCTACCTACTATTCATTAAAATGATGAGTTAAATACCCGCATCAGTAGGATTTGCTTTTAATTTTTTAAACGATTGACTTTGTGGCATATTCAAATTGGTATTTTTAGGTGGAATGGCTGACTGGAACCATTTTTTATATAAAGCATCCATCTGACCAGATTTCCACATGCCTTTTACTGTACGATCTGCAATTGCCTTAAATTTTGGATCATCTTTGGCAATCATGATGCCATAGGGTTCAGAGGATAATACAGGGCCAACAATTGCAAATTCTTTCGGGTTAGATGACTTAGCAATAAGCCCTGCCAGAATATTATCATCCATCACAAATGCTGCTGCACGACCAGAAGCCATCATTGAGAATGAATCTGCATGGTCTTTACCATAAATGTTTTGTACATTAATTTTTTGGCCGCGCTCATTCATTTTAATGTACTTATCAGATGTAGTTCCCTGAGTTGTTACAACCGCTTTACCATTTAAGTCACCAAGACTCTTAATACCAGAATTAGCTTTAACAGCCATACGGACTTCAGTTGCATAGTAATTGGTTGAAAAACCTACTTGTTCCTGACGCTGTTTAGAGTTAGTTGTAGTACCACATTCCATATCAATATTGCCTGATAGAAGTTCAGGAATACGGGTCGATGAAGTCACGGCTTTATATTCAACTTTAAGATTTGGCATCTTAAGGTCTTTCTTGATTTCATTGGCAAAGTTATTACAGATATCAACTGCATAACCGACTGGTTTACCGCCCACTACATAAGAAATTGGATCAGAAGATTCACGATGCCCAATAATAATTTTTCCGCTCTTTTGAATTTTTGCCAATGTATCGGCAGCTTGAACCTGTGTTGCTCCTCCGACTGTAAAAACCATAAGTGCAGATACAAGTAGTGAGGTCGCTGAATGTTTCATAAAAACTCCTTGATTATAAGTTCTCTCCTTTGGTATCTGTTGGTATTATTCAAAGATACTAAAGGATGAGCTTGTTTTTCCTAGTTGCAATTATCAAGCCAACTTTTAATTATTACTTATTATCGATTGATAATAGCTCTTTTTATACGCTCTTGAAAAAAAATGAAAAGATTAAAAAATTCCTTTTTTGTTATACTTTAGTTTTAGTTTTTGTATTTTACGCGCTAAGTGTCTTTTTTTTACACAGTTTCTTTAATTAACCTTTAAAAAGTAGTCAACATGGTGCACATAAATTTCAGAAAATGCGACATAAATGAACATCTAAACAAAAATTCATTTTTTAATTTAATGAATATAATTGAATGATTGTGATCTATAAGCTCTAGGATTCTTTGAATCATATTAATTTTAAAAATGACGACTGTTTAATTATTTTTAAAAATGATGCAAAAAATCTAGCTCGAATATCCATTAATCTATCCACCCTCAAACGTTGTCCCTACTATTTTTCGTTAACCCTACATATATAATCGTAAATATTTTGCGAATTAGCTTATTTACAGCACCTTAAAACATTTTTTGTTGAATCTTCCATATTTGTACCCATATATACATAAGCTCTTATCGATAAAGCCACCTTTACAGTCAGCTCTATTAATTTTTGTTATACTGCCATTAAGACGTTTAATTTCTTAAATTTTCACTATTTTTATGTAGAGAACACTGAACCTTATGACTCAACACGCCTGCTGCGAACTGCCACAAACCAGACGAGGACACGAACGCCGAGTAGCGCTCTTGTTAAGTGGCACTGAGTTATTTTTAGAACGCGGCTATGAGGCCGTTTCTCTGGATGATATTGTTAATCATGCTGGTGGTTCAAAAGCATCTATTTATAAATACTTTGGTAGCAAAGAAGGATTGTTTAAAGCCATCTGCGATTATAGACGTGAACTTTTTTTTAAAAATATGTGTGTTGCATTTAATAGCCATATTCAAGATTTAAGAAGTTATTTGATTCAAACTCTTATTGGTTTTTACCAAAAAATTACCTGTACTGAAAACGCTGCTTTTATGCGTTTGGTTATTGAACGTTCTCAAAGTGATCCAGAATTGGCTTTATATTTACATGAACGTGGCCCAGAATTTGTGCAAAAGACCATTGCCTGCGCTTTGGAGCAAGCCGCACAACAAAATCAAATCTACTGCCCTCAACCTTTTAATTCTGCCATGATGTATTTTGGCATATTGCGTAATATTGAATGGAAAATCATTATGGGAGTTCCCATGACTATTGATCATCAAGAAATTCTTGATCACATTGAATATTGCGTCGATGTGTTTTTGAATGGCCATCGAATAAGCTAATTTCTTTGCATTTTCAAATACGTGTAGTATAGTATTTGATTCTTTTTTCGTTCATTTATCAGCAACTAATTGTTGTTTAACAACAATTATTGTGGAGTAACTATGGCTCTACGGCATTTCTTAACTTTACGCGACTTATCTTCTTTGGAATTACACCATATTTTAGATCGTGCGAGCGAACTAAAACGCTTACAGCATGAGAAACAGATATTTCAGCCTTTTGTAGGTAAAGTTCTAGGAATGATTTTTGAGAAATCGAGTACACGTACACGCATTTCTTTTGAAGCAGGGATTAATCAATTTGGTGGTAGTGCTATTTTTCTTTCACCACGTGATACTCAATTAGGCCGTGGTGAACCAATTGAAGATTCTGCCCGCGTTATTTCCAGTATGCTAGATATTGTCATGATTCGTACCTTCGGTCATGAGATCGTTGAACAGTTTGCTTCTTATTCAAAAGTTCCCGTGATTAATGGCTTAACAGATGATCATCATCCTTGTCAGCTTCTCGCTGATCTGCAAACCTATCAGGAGCATCGTGGGAGCATTAAAGGTAAAACTGTTGCCTGGATTGGGGATGGTAATAATATGTGCAACTCGTATATCGAAGCTGCCCATATGATGGGATTTAAATTAAAAATTGCATCACCTAAAGGTTATGAACCCAAGCCAGAGTTTTTATCTGAATTTGCGCATTGTGTTGAAGTTTTTGACAATGCTGAAGATGCGGCAGTAAATGCAGATTTAATTGTGACGGATGTCTGGGCAAGCATGGGACAAGAAGAAGAACAAAAGCTTCGTGAAAGAGCATTTGCAAACTTTCAGGTCAATGAAAAACTCATGGATATTGCTCATCCAGATTGTTTATTTATGCATTGTTTACCTGCGCATCGTGGCGAAGAAATTTCAGAGCATATGCTGGATCACAAAAATTCTGTAGTATGGGATGAGGCTGAAAATCGATTACATGCGCAAAAAGCTTTAATGGAATTTTTACTTAACGAAAATTCAAAATAATTAAAATTTTTCGATAAAAAAACGCTGTTCAAACAGCGTTTTTTTACATTTAAACATTAGGTTTAGGCTCTATCGGATCAAACCTTGCGGTTGTAAAATAATTAAACATGCACCCATTAAAACCACTAGGCCACCTAAAAGATCCCAACGTGTCAATGCAACCTGATCAACAAATCGAAGCCACATGAGTGCCGTAAAAATATAAATCCCACCATACGCCGCATAGATACGACCAGAAGCGGCTGGATGTAAGGTTAAAAGCCATACAAATACAGCAAGGCTAATTACAGTGGGAATCCATAACCACGCACTTTTTCCTTCTTTTAAAATTAGATAAGGGAAATAGCAGCCTAAAATTTCAGCAATCGCTGTCAATAAAAATAACCCGAATACACTCAATATTCGGGTTATCGAAAGATATTCTAACATCGATTAAGCAGGCTCGGCCGTTTGATCTTCAAAGACAGAAAGCTGTAATCCAACCTCTTTGCCCTCTTCTTTTTTCACAGAAACCGCGACATTCCCACCATGATCAGCCAACTCACCAAATAAAATCATTTCAGCAAGTGGCTTCTTCAAATGTTCCTGAATCAATCGTTGCATTGGGCGTGCCCCCATTAAACGATCATAACCATTCGCTGCCAACCAATCACGCGCAGATTGGTCAACCTCAAGCACCACTTTTTTGTCATCCAGCTGGGCTTGTAATTCCGTTAGGAATTTATCAACGACTGACTCGATCACCGAAGTTGGTAAGGCTTTAAATTGAATTACACCATCAAGACGGTTTCGGAATTCAGGTGCAAAAGCACGTTTCATTGCTTCCTGATTATCATTACTATTGTCTTGCTCTGTAAAACCAATGCTGGTTCTAGAAATGCTTTCCGCACCAATGTTAGTCGTTAAAACAATAATTACATTTCTGAAATCAGACTTGCGACCATTATTGTCAGTTAAAGCACCATGATCCATGACTTGCAGCAACAAATTGAACACATCAGGATGCGCTTTTTCAATTTCGTCCAGCAATAATACACAATGTGGATTTTTATGAATGGCATCTGTTAATAAACCACCCTGATCATATCCAACATAGCCTGGAGGCGCACCAATCAAACGTGAAACTGCATGACGCTCCATATATTCAGACATATCAAAACGTACCAGCTCCACTCCTAGCAATTTGGCCAATTGCTTAGTCACTTCTGTTTTACCGACCCCAGTTGGACCAGCAAATACAAAGCTACCAACAGGTTTATCGGGAGCTTTCAAACCCGCACGGGAAAGTTTGATTGCGGATGCCAATGCGGCAATCGCTTCATCCTGACCAAAGACCACACGCTTAAGATCACGTTCCAGATATCCAAGAACAGCTTTATCATCTTTAGACACGGTTTTCGGTGGTATCCGTGCAATTTTGGAAACAATGTCTTCGATATTCTCAATAGTAATCAGAGTGCCATCTGCTTCCGCTTTTAAACGACGTTGCGCGCCTGCCTCATCAATGACATCGATGGCTTTATCTGGCAAGAATCGATCATTAATAAATTTAGAGGACAGTTCAACCGCAGCAACTAAGGCTTTATCTTCATACTCAACATGATGAAAATCTTCAAATTTGGTTTTGAGTCCACGCAAAATATCGATGGTTTCAGAAACACTTGGCTCATTTACATCAATTTTTTGGAAACGACGAGACAAGGCATGATCTTTTTCAAAAACTTGACGATATTCCTGAAAAGTCGTTGAACCAATACAACGTAAACTACCATTAGCCAGTGCAGGCTTGATTAAATTTGATGCGTCCATGGTACTGCCCATGCTTGAACCAGCACCAATAATCATATGAATTTCATCAATAAATAAAATCGCGTTTGGATTTTTCTTTAAAGCGTTTAAAAGTTGTTTTAAACGCTTTTCAAAATCACCACGATATTTGGTTCCTGCAACTAAAGCACCAATATCAAGGCTATAAACTTCAGCATTTGCAAGCGGCTTTGGCGCTCTGCCATTAACGATCAACCACGCTAAACCTTCTGCTATAGAGGTTTTACCTACACCCGGATCGCCCACCAAAAGCGGATTATTTTTACGACGGCGGCAAAGAATTTGTGCAGTACGTTCAATCTCTTTTTCACGACCAATCAAAGGATCTGTTTTGCCTTTCAGCGCTTCGTTATTTAAATTGAGGGTAAATTGTTCCAATGGACCTGCATTTGAAGATGCAGATGCATCACCCTCAATATCTTCAACTTCTTCTTCCGGCTGGACGTCTTCTTTACGTGTACCGTGAGACAAATACTGTGTCAGAGTCAAACGATTAATTTGATGACGTTTTAACAAATAAACCGCAAAAGAATCACGTTCAGAATACATTGCCACTAATACATCTGCACCCTCAACAGTACGATCACCGCCACTAGATTGCACATGGAAAATTGCGCGCTGCAAAATACGATCAAAACTTTCAGTTGGATGTGGAGCCTGATCGTTATTTTCACCAAGCTTAGGCGTATGTTGTTCTACATATTCTTCTAGCTCTTTACGCAATGAAACTATATCAGCACCACATGCCTTAAGCGCATTTACAGCTGAATCATTATCGAGCAAAGCCAGCAATAAGTGTTCTACAGTCAGAAACTCATGCCTTTTTTGACGAGCCATGCTTACAGCCAAACGTAAGGATACTTCTAATTGACGACTGAGCATACGACCCCCTTAATCTTTGGGTTCGATCTGACAAAGTAATGGATGACCTTGGGATCGAGCGTAATTATTTACTTGGTTTGCTTTGGTCTCCGCGATGTCTCGTGGATAGACGCCAGCAACACCTTTACCTTCATAGTGTACTGTTAGCATTACTTGAGTAGCTTGGTCAAGATTCAATGCAAAGTATTGTTGTAAAATTTCAATTACAAAGTCCATTGGAGTGTAATCATCGTTCAATAATACCACAGCATACATAGGTGGACGTTTTAGCTGAGGTTCAGCGGTTTGTATCGCGACATCACCGTCTGCCTCATTGCTCTGCGAATCACTTAAGCGCGGATTGATATGCCAATCGACATATCCAGATTGGTAAAAGGAAGCTTTCACGTCTTTTAAACTAATTTGTCGCTTATTGGTTCGCATATACTCTTTGATTCACTCTTAATTTGCGTTTGCTTCTGCTTGGGGAATTTCTGCAACAAAAGCAGATTCTGCATCGACTGGTTTACCGCGCTGCCAACTAAAACGTTTGGTTACAGGGGTTGAACCTGTCAAACGAATCTCTATAAACTGCGGAGTAAATCCTTTTGGCATCGTCCAGCGTCCTGTTAAACGCTCAAAATCATCAAAATTAAAATTATTATCTTCTAACGGTACAACCAGTATTTCATCACCCTGAATCAAGCGCATTTCTAGAGATCCAGCAGCACGACGTTTATTTGGGCTGACTTGCACTAAATCAAGTTGATACTCAAAAGCATTTTCAGGTAAAGGTTTTATAGCTAAATTCTGAATCGTGAGACTTAAGCCACCACGTTGACGCAGAACTTCACGATAAATCGCACTCATGCCTTCCATTTGTGCCTTGTCATTTTTTGCCTGTGTAATCCCCTGATATAAATCATTGGCATTACTTACAGCGACATCACGCTCTTGTACGGTTGCGTTTAAACTTTTATTGACCGCATCCAGTGCAGTTTTCTGTTTTTGAACGACTTCCACCAATTGCTCTGCATCGGCATCATAACCGACAACGGTTAATCCCTGACGATGCCCCACCGTATAACCCAATAGAAAGCTACCAGAAATCAGAACAACTGCTCCAATTACCAATGGTCTATTCGTGTGCCAAAATGAAGGCTTAGGCATTTGTAGATCATCATTATTTATTTGTTCAGTATTCTGCATCACCATCTCAATTTGAAGATAGAACCAAAGCACACATTTAAATCGAAATTTAAATGTGTGTGAAGTTTAAAAGCGTTTTTTATGGTAATAAACCTATGCCTGTTAGACCTGCATCTTCTGCAAAGCCAAACATTAAGTTCATATTTTGTACGGCTTGACCTGCGGCACCCTTAACCAGATTATCCTGCACTGACAGCACAATTAGTTTATGCGGTTGAGGTTTATATAATGCAATTCGTAACTCATTTGCTCCCCTTACACTGCGTGTTTCAGGTGAACTGTTAGGAGGCATCACATCCACAAATTTTTCATTAGCATAAAATTGCTCGTACAGCGCCTGAAGATCAGTATTTGCACCTTCTTCAGTCAAATCGACATAAATTGTACTGAGCATTCCCCGAATCATCGGCACTAAATGCGGCACAAATACAATGTGATCAAATACACCTTTTTGACCTGAAATATTTTCCAGAGCTTCAACGATTTCAGGATGATGACGATGTCCATTTACACCATAAGCTTTAAAATTATCAGCATTTTCTGAATAAATCATCCCCATGCTCGCTTTACGGCCAGCACCCGATACCCCTGATTTTGCATCAATAATAATACTTGAAGGGTCTATCAAATCTTGTTCAGACTTGAGCAATGGCGCTAAACCTAATTGGACTGTCGTAGGATAACAACCTGGATTACCAATTACATGAGCTTTTTTAATGTTCTCGCGATTTAACTCAGACAAACCATAAGCCGAATCTTTTAAAATATCTGGGCAGCTATGTTGTAAACCATACCATTTCTCAAATTGTTCTAAATTCTGCAGACGAAAATCAGCCGCAAGATCAATAACTTTAGTATGGGCTGCAACCAGTTCTTTTGCATGCTGCATAGCGACCCCATGCGGAGTAGCAAAAAAAACCACATCACATTGTTTTAAACTATCCAGATTTAAATCGGAAAATTCAAGCTCAGTATGACCCCGAAGGCTTGGAAACATATCTGCAACACGTTTACCCGCTTCTGTACGTGAAGTAAGTATTTGAACAGTGACCTGCGGATGTCGTAATAAAAGACGCAATAATTCAACGCCTGTATATCCAGTTCCCCCAACAATTCCGACAGAGACCACGATCATTACCTCTAAATTTCAACCGAATGGCGGATAGTATGGCAGTTTACTTGGATTTCTACAATCAACTCCACATGCTCAAAAAAGCTTTTTAAAGTAGATAGCGTGAAGTGAGGTAATAAAGTATTTGTCACATACTCTACCACTGGTCAAAAATTACTTTAGCCGTTATATTGAGATAGCATAAAATGAAATAAAGCCAATAGTTTAAACTGGATAAAACTTTTAAAAGCCATTTTAAGGTATAAAAAAGTATTTTATGTCGTTAAATGACAAGGACTTAAATCTCTAATTTAAATAATAGATTATCAGTGATGATAAAACTGATTCCTTGGTTGGCACGGATGACTAAAACTTCAGGGGTGAAGGAATGCCTTTTTTTAAAAGCAGACAATATCAATATACCAATCTATTTAAATCAATTGGCATTGTAATACTCAGCACTTATTTGGCCAGTTGTGGAGGAAGCTCTAACACCCCTCCAACATCACAGACCAACGAGGACAATTCAAGCAGCAGTACGTTGCAACCTAATGAAGTTCTAATAAAACTTCCATTGGAAATGCGCAATGTTAATCTTAAACTTTATGATAATAGTAGTAATCAAGTCGTAACCGAAATCGCATCTTTTAGCGGGACATCATCTGTTCTGAAATTTCCTATTGAGAAAGCAAATCGAATTTATCGCCTTGAAATTACCGCCAGCCAGAACTCACAAATTTATGACTTTATTAATGATAAATATGTAACTCTAGATGGAACCTATCATGCATTACTTTGGCCAACCTCGACTAAATCCAGAATATTTTTTGTTAGCCCTGTTTCAGAAGCCGTTTATCAACGTGCTTTAGTTCGTGCGGGGCAGTTACCTGATGAAAATATAGAAACCTCTAAAATCAACGATACTCATTTCATTATGGCAATGCAGGATATAAACACTGCGTTATTGAATGCCTTTAAAAATGAAAACACGCCCACTATTACAAATGCTAATGCTTTAACTAATCTAAGCTATTCGACATTACCACAAAATACTTATTTAGATAGTTATCTAAGTTTTGGCTATTTTGTCTATTGGTATAACACCCATAATCAAACTAGTAGCTACTATTCAGAGTTTACTCAAAACATTGCGCTTGATTTAGCAGATGGTTATCTCGATGGTAAAAGTGTAATTGGCAATAAAACTGATTTTACACCACTCGTAACGACGGTTGAAAATACCGATCCGCTCTTAAATACAGCTCCGGGTATTGGAGCAAATCAAAAAACAGCCCGTGATCAGTTTGCAAATGGTTTAAAAGATGCGGTGCTTAATTTAGCTGTTCGTCAGCTTCAGCCAAGTTTAAATAGTATAGGCTATAAGGCATTAACAGAACGAGCCTATAGCGGAACCCCGGATACTCCATACACCTCTTTACTTATTCGTACTGCTGGCGCTGGTGACTATCGTCGCGCTGTTGGATTTACAACATCAAGTATATGTGGAGATTCTATTTATCTTTGCAAGCAAGGCATTAGCGGCATTAATAATGACAATACAGATCTCAACTTCCCAACTATTGAATACCTAATTGGTCGTTATGAAGCCAACAGCTGTGTACTGAAAATTAGAGCTACGGGTGAAATTGAACTAAGTCAAGGAAGTCAAAGTTATAAATCTACTCTGGATGGCGGAAGTACAGATAATCTATTACAAGTGAACGCATCGACACAGGAATATATTCTAAATAGCGGATCTGCCGAGCCAAGTAATAGTTCTCAACAATATCCATTCATACAGCTTAAAATTAAAGCCAATAAAGTTTTATCTGCAAGTGCTGGCTTAGATAAACATACTTCTCCTGCGCAATTGGAAAACGAACAACTAAGCTGTACTTTCAATTAAATAAATAGAGTTAGGAGCTGTAAAATCTTACAGCTCCTAATACCACCATGCAGGTAGTTGGTAACTCTTCAATTGTTTACGGTGTATTAAATAGTCGGGATCAAATTTTTCTACTTCTGCCCAAAATTG
Organism: Acinetobacter sp. S54; assembly: GCF_016624945.1. Classification (GTDB taxonomy): domain Bacteria; phylum Pseudomonadota; class Gammaproteobacteria; order Pseudomonadales; family Moraxellaceae; genus Acinetobacter. Next base: position 158,072 of record NZ_JACVUI010000002.1, read on the forward strand.
AGCGCTATGATTAAAATAGCGAGTATGCGCCAATTCATGCACACATACATAACGTACAATTTCTGGTTGCATTAAGACCAAACCCGCATGCAGCATAATATTATGCTGTGCACTACAACTTCCCCAACGCGTTTTAGGTCGTTTGATACTACAATCGCTAAAAGATAATTCGATTTGCTGACTAATCTCGCCCAAATATAAAGGTAAATATTGTTTTGCGTACTCATAAACCACGTCTTTCAATACCACAGCGCCTTTATCTTCTCGAATAAAAATACATGCCTGCTCAGAGTCAATCATATAATTTTTGTGTTGTTTACGAGAGATGATCTGATACGGCAACTCCTGATTGAAAAAGCGAATATGCTGAAAATTTGAATTTGCGAGTTGTTGTTGAGTTTGTTTTTGCCACGTTTGCATTAACCAGTCCTGTGACTGATCTAAAAATTGCTGGATTTGTTTTTTTGTACAAAATAAGGGTACGGTTAAGCGCACTTGATGCGGTTCGACACGTAAGCGCAAACGTCTTGCCCTTACATGTCTAACAATCTTAATTTCGGGTAATGGTTGCAATTGCATTAAATCGCAGTACGTTCTTCAATACCCTGATTGGTTGCAACAATGGCAATAGTGGCAGGATTCAGTGCAAATATGCCATTCGTCACCACACCAGGAATATCATTCAGGGTTTTCTCAAGCTCAAGTGCATTTAAAATATTCAAATTATAAACATCTAAAATTACATTACCATTATCTGTCACCACACCTTCACGATAAACAGGATCACCGCCTAAAGTGACGATTTTACGAGCTACCGCAGAACGTGCCATTGGAATTACCTCGACAGGTAATGGAAATTCACGTCCTAATTGTTCGACCCATTTTGAATCATCAACAATGCAGACAAACTTCCTAGCAATAGAGGCAACAATCTTTTCACGTGTGAGTGCAGCACCGCCACCCTTAATCATATGCATATGACGATCAATTTCATCAGCACCATCAACATATGCGTCCAGTCCACCGACATGATTCATATCGACCACGTCGATACCTAGCTTTTGTAAACGCTCTGCGGTTGCCTGCGAACTAGCTACTGCAGCCTCAAGCTGTAATTCTGGCAATAAATCGATCAAAAAATTAACTGTACTGCCCGTTCCCACTCCTAAAATGCCACCTCTTGGCAAGTGTTTTAAAGCGGCTTGCGCAGCAGCTTGTTTTTTCTCATCTTGGGTCGCATACAGGCTCATGACATCACTCAACTATTTTTCACATTTGGGCGAATTAATCGGCGCAAATGTGTAGGGGTTTGTTACAATAATCGTTTATTTTAAACTGTTAGATGGAAGATTAACATGCTGTCTCGTTTGGTTCGACAAATTTTACAGGCAACGGTGTATGATGTTGCAATCGAAACCCCACTCGAAGCAGCGCCACGAATTAGTGAAAAGCTTAACAATAACATTTGCTTTAAACGCGAAGATTTACAACCTGTCTTTTCGTTTAAACTACGCGGTGCCTACAATCGTATTAGTCAGCTTCCGAAATCTCAATTGGAACGCGGCGTAATTACTGCTTCGGCCGGTAATCATGCCCAAGGCGTAGCTCTTTCTGGTCAAAAGTTAGGAATTCGCGCCATTATTGTCATGCCCAAAACTACACCTGATATTAAGGTACAAGCCGTAAAGCGTCTGGGTGGTGAAGTGGTATTGCATGGTGACTCATTTGATGTGGCCAATAAATACGCAATTCAACGTGCCAAAGATGAAGGCATGACCTTTATTCCACCTTATGATGATGAATTGGTCATGGCAGGACAAGGAACAATTGCCAATGAAATTTTACGTCAATGGCGTGATGTTGAATATGTGTTTGTGGCAGTCGGTGGAGGCGGTTTAATCGCGGGTGTCGCTGCTTATTTAGGTGACGTTGCTCCCCATGTCAAAGTCATTCCTGTTGAATATGACGAATCGGCCTGTTTAAAAGCGGCTTTTGAAACAAATGAACGCGTGATCTTGCCCCACGTTGGCTTATTTGCAGATGGTACTGCTGTAGCCCAAATTGGTGAGAAACCCTTTGAAGTTATTCAATTGCAAAAATCAGATAACTCTGGCCCCATTGTAGAACGTGATGTAATTTTGGTTAATACTGATGAAATCTGTGCTGCGATTAAAGATACTTTTGATGAATGCCGTAGTATTGTAGAACCGTCTGGAGCAATGGCTTTGGCGGGCATTAAAAAATATGTAGAGCAACATCAGCTTCAAAACAAAAACATCGTTTCGATTGTCTGCGGTGCAAATATGAATTTTGACCGGTTACGCTATATTGCTGAGCGTACCGAATTGGGCGAACGCAAAGAAGCAATTTTTGCTGTGACAATTCCTGAACAAAAAGGCGCTTTTTTAAATTTCTGTCGTGCTTTACATGGTCGTAATATCACTGAGTTTAATTACCGTGCCAGTGAGAGTGATCAAGCGCAAGTGTTTGTTGGAATTAGTCTAAAATCTGGCGAAGCAGAACGTCAGGAAATTTACAACCATTTGAAAGAGTTGTATGAAGTTGATGATCTATCGGATGATGAAGTTGCTAAACTACATATTCGCTACTTGATTGGTGGTCATGCCAATATTGCAAATGAACGCTTATTCCGCGTTGAATTTCCAGAACGTCCAGGTGCATTGCTCACATTTCTTGAGCGTTTGGGCCCTACTCATAATATTAGCCTATTTCACTATCGTAACCACGGCGCTGCTGAAGGTCGCGTATTGGTTGGATTACAAGCGACAGATACACAGGAAAACCCGGATGTGTTAATCGAAACACTTGAAAATATTACCTACCCTTATGAAGAAATTACTCAAAATATTGGTTATCAACGTTTCTTGAAGTAATTTTTATAGGGCAACAACCGATAAGGACGATGTCACACGCCTTATCGGTTTTTAACACTTCTTTGCTTTAAAACTTATTTAAAAATAATAAACTGGATAAATAACACTTTATCCAAGATTTAGGACGTGTTGAGATTTGATCTTTTAAGGAAAACTCAGGAAAATTACGGCTTAGACAAAACCATCAGTGAAGCACATACATATATAGGTAAACTGCTAAATGCAGGGAAGTCTAATCGAACTGGTTTTTATAAAAGATAAATTTTATCTTGAGAATGAAAAAGCGAATTCATTCTTATCAAGCTCCAATGCATACAAATATTATCAGGTTGAATATGGCCCAATTTGCTGTCATCGGTTTAGGAAGTTTTGGTGCGACTGTCGCCATACAGCTCGCTCAGTTAAAGCATGATGTCATTGGTATAGATACCATCAAGCGCAATGTTGAGGATGTCAGCGATCAATTGACTCACGCGGTTATTGCAGATGCCAGTGATGAACATGTGCTTGAAGAACTGAATATTAAAAATTGTGCAGCGGTTGTGGTTGCCATTGGTGAAGATATTGAAGCCAGTATCTTGTGCGTACTCCATCTAAAAAATCTAGGTGTGCCTAAAATTTGGGTCAAAGCGAAAACGAAAGCACACCATATGATTTTATCCCATCTGCATGTCGATAAAATTATTCATCCAGAAGAAGATATGGGAGTACGTGTCGCCCAAGCATTGAACTACCCAATGGTCAGTCGTTATATGGCACTCAATGATGATCATTTCATTGTCAAGATTGAAATCCCCAAACATTTAAATGGGGTGCATTTATTAGGTCTAATCGATGCGACCCAACATGTTAGAACAATTTTATTACAACGCGGGAAAGATATTATTTATGATCCAGATCCGGCTTATACAGTTCAGTCAAAAGATATTTTGATTGTAGAAGGTCATCTTGAACCACTCAAAAAACTTTCAAAACGATTTTTAAGTCATGATGAAACAAAAATTTAAAAATAAAACATTTAACTTAAGCCCTCCTTCTCTTTTAGCATTGGGATTCTTAAGTTTTATTATTGCGGGAACGCTTTTACTTAAATTACCAGTGGCCAATAATGGTCATTTGAGCTGGATGGATGCACTTTTTACCGCAACTTCTGCTGTAACGATCACGGGCCTGTCAGTAGTTAATGTTGGTCAGTCTCTCACCACAACTGGACAACTTATCCTACTCTTTTTGATTCAGTGTGGCGGTTTGGGTTTTATGACCTTTGCGATACTGGCAGCATTAAGCCTAGCTCCTCAGTTGGGGCTTAAACAACAAATGATGGCACAGGATTCTCTGGGCCAAACCAGTCTTTCTAAAGTCACCACTATTGCACAGTCCGTATTTTTTTATTCCCTATTCTTTGAAATAACTGGAATAGTGATTCTAACAATGATCTGGACATCAGAATTCGGATTTACTCATGCGTTGTATTATGCATTTTTTTATAGTGTCTCAGCCTTTAACAACGCAGGATTTTCCCTATTCCCGGATAGTTTAATAAGTTTTCAAAGCCATTACTTTGCCTGTCTTGCTATTAGTTTTCTTTATATATTAGGCGGTATCGGTTTTTTGGTACTTATGGATATTAAGCAAAATAAACGTTGGAAAAAGCTAAGTACAAACAGCAAAGTGGTCTTATCCACGATTGCCATTTTAAATGTGAGTGGTTTTTTATTGATTTGGTTAATGGAAGCAAATAATCCTTTAACGCTTAATCAAATGACATTGGGGGAACAGGCCATCAATGCATGGTTTCAAGCAACTGTCCCGCGTTCTTCTGGTTTTAACACCATTGATACCGCATCTTTAATGAATAGCTCAACTTTACTCACCATGGTTCTCATGTTTATTGGTGGTGGTTCTCTCAGTACAGCAGGCGGTATTAAAGTAGGTACTTTCTTTATTTTGGTTCTGAGTGTCGTTTCTTTTTTACGCCGTAATGATGAAATTCGGGTATTTAACCATTCCATTTCTTATGAAAGTACATTTAAAGCGCTTGCAGTTGTGATCATTACGTTAAGCTTGGTTTTTATTGGACTCATGACTATTTTAGTTTTAGAACCCCATAAAAACTTTTTAGATTTATTTTTTGAAGTGGTGTCTGCTGCATGCACAGTGGGTTTATCACGTGGCATAACAGGCGAATTACATAATGGCAGTCTATTTGTACTCAGTTTACTGATGTTTGCTGGTCGTTTAGGGCCACTGACATTGGCTTATCTAATTGCAACACCCAAGAAAAGTCGGCTTAAGCACCCGAGTGCAGATATTCAAATTGGTTAATTTGCTAAATATTGAAACCCGCGAATATAAAATGCCCAACAAACTTGTTGGGCATTTTATTAAATACGGATAAACATATAATTTTCTGGCCTCAATACCAGTCCATCAAGGAAATACCCAAACCAAAATAAGTTGCTCTGTGATTATAATCAATCAGACTTTCACCATAACCATCAAAGACCTGAAAATGTCCACGTAACTTTCCACTAATGGGAAATGTCCAGTCAAACTGAGCGGCTCCATGCGAATCATCTCCATCTTTCAAAGAATGACGTAACATTAGAGAAAAATCATGATCATTCCATTTATAAAATGCTGTTAAATCACCACGTCCGACATAATCTTCAATATCCGGATTGTTGTCATTTTTGCTATCTTCCTGAATACGAATCCAAGGTCGTAACATTAAGGCAAAATTATCTTTTTCAAATCCTACATTAAAAATCACACGGTTCCAGCTACGTGATAATGGATCTGAACGACCATTGGACTGGTGGTTCAATGTCACACCAAGCAGACGCCCATCCAGACCAAAGACTTTATAATTGGTGCGAAACATCAAACTTGCTTCTGGTTCATAGTTAGTTTCTCGAAAAGGTCGAGATTCTTCACCATTATAAACCTGCCAGCGTGAAGACTGAGTGTAACCTAACCATAAATCACCATTGTTACCGATGATATTTTCCCAAGCTTTGGTTTTTAAAGACAATTGAAACTTGGATTCCAATGACTTTAAATTTTGATCTTCATCAACCGTGTTATTGGGATTTGGACTAGAAGGAAATTCATTTTTCTTGGTTGTCCAAAATACAGGCAGCAAATATACAGGCTTAAAGGCACGAATATTCCATGTTCCAAGCTTTGCTTTCTCAGATAATTCCCAACGTTTATCCAACAAAGAAACATTCGGATCAAGCGGATCAGCTTCCAGAGCAAATAAATTACCCACCTTTTCTTTCAAAGAGGTAGGTTGCGCTTTAGCCTGTTCAGATTCGGCTGGCGCAGCAGCTTGTGCCGCAATCGCATTTGTCGTATCCACTGGCACTTTAAAAAGTGCATCGTAACAGGCTAACCGGTCTGCATTAGAATCCAATGCAACACAAGCTTTAGCACTTGCAGGGCTAGCAGATGCAACTACTGTAGTTTTGGCAATAGCAGTATCATTTGTTGATATTTCAGCATTTGCTGCGGATACACCCATACAACTGAGCATGCTCAACATACTCAGTTTTAATGGTGCTCGTTCAAAAGATTTGAACGACATAAAGTTCTCCAGTTTTTTGTTTTAATTCACTTGCTTAATTTGGAAACCAAGCTGTTCAAGTTCCTGTCGTTTTGCAAACGGAGCAACTACTGCTTTTGTAGGCTTCTGGTTAATTAAATATTGTTTTGCAACGCGTTGCAAATCATCCAGAGTCACATTTAACAACCTTGTGCGCAAGGTTTTCCTAAATGCTGGCGTACGTGCATGCAACAGCGCATAACACGCAGTAATCGCTTCCCCTGCAGGTGAGCCTGGTTTATCCATACTCGCTACCAGACCCAAAATTGCTTCTTCAAGTTGGTGAGGTTGCTGCTGAGTATGCAAAAGCCATTCCACACTCGCATCAAAGTCCTTAAAGGTTTCTGCCAAACGCGGATCGCGATAGCTATAAAAACGGAATGAACATGCATTGCCATCATAACTTGCACCACCACCGTAAGCTCCACCTTTTTCACGAATAGCGCTATGCAAATAACCGTTACGCAGATATGCCGCCAAAACCATAAGTGGTGCTGCATCAGGATCTGAAACGTCAACGGCTGGATAAGCTGATGCACAGAACTGGACATTGGCCTGAATCAACCATGCTTCATCCTGATCATTTGGCTGGTAATCGATATTTTGAAGATTAGGGATATTGCTATCAATTTCAACTTTGTCCCAGACAGTTTGAATTTCTTCAAGCAACTGTTCAGAAAGCTGCTCTTCACACACCAGCAAGAACTGTTTTGGTGCCTGTAGCAGCTTCAAATGAATCGCTTTTAATTCAGCAATCAATTGATTATAAGCATCTTCATTTTTTTCAATATCATCAACCAGATCATTCAGCCAATTTAAAGCGCCCAAACCCGTATTGTGATAGTCGCGTTGTGCCAACGCACTCATGTTCCGCGATGCAACTTGCATCGCATAGCTATGACCAGAACCAGATAGACGAGACTGCCAACGCGTTTTACGTTGTTGAAGTAGCTCAACGATGCGGTCTTTCTCATCAAAACGAAGCTTTTCAAAGGCTAACTTTAATAAGCCAATGGCATCAAATTTTTCATTTAAAGATTTCGTAGTTAATGTCAGCCATGCACTAATTTTGCCTTTATCATCAACCTTACTTCGTAAGGAAGCACCCATTCCCAAACCGCCACTTACTGCGGTTTGCAACTGCTGTAAAGTCAAATAGTCATATTCCCCTGCACCAACTTCCCCCATTAAAATAGACAATAAATTAAAATAAGGGGAATGTACGACTTCGTCAGGAATTTCAATTAAAACCTGCTGATAGTAAATGCCATTGGTTCCCGCATGATATAAATTCAATGGATAATCATGGCGATTTGAAATAATCTCGCGGAGTTGTCCTTGTACAATGTGCAAATCTGCTGGCACATCTTCCAGTCCAACTTTAGGCAATAAATCTAAATCATCAGGTGTATCCTGACGTTGCTTCAATGCCTCAGTATTAGCCTCAATCTCGACACGATCAGCTTGTGTTAAATGTTCACCAATTTGAGCCAAACGCGCTTTTTCTTCTGCTTGTTCTTTTAGTGACTTTTCTGCATCTGGAATCAGCGTCATTTGTACACGGTGTGAATTATCCAGAAGATAAGTCTGAATTAGATTTGACAACCACATCGGATCTTTCAGCTCTTCCTTCACCTGATCAATCGCAGTATCTACATCCCAGACATGAACAGGATCATTGTGGTGAATCGCACTACTTAAACCATTTAGAATTAGGCTCAAACCATACGGCATACCATCACCATTGATTTCACGTTGATGCAACTCAATCTGATGCAAAATTGCATCGACTTGTGCCTGATCGATCGGTTTAGATGCAACATCCTGTAAAACTTTAAGAACGCCCTGTTTAAATTCTTCCGCATTTTCAGCATTTGAACCCTGAACACCACAATAGAACGTCATTTCAAAATTAGAGTCATCTACACCCATCAGTGGACCTGTAGATTGAGCATAACCACAAGTTTCCAAATAATGGCGCAGCGGAGAAGCAGAATTTTCCAGTAAAATACCCTCAACCAGACGCATACCTAAACGCAATTTAATCTCACTAGCCTGAGGTAATAACCAGGCCAGAACATGATAGGTTTTATCGGCTAAATCTTCGCTATCCACCGCATAAGTTTCAGTAACTTCAATAGGCGCAGCCAGACGTCTTTCAGGCGTTGAATAAAGTGTGGTACCTTTTTCAAATTGAGCCAAAGCCAATTTTTCAAACTGCTCTTGTAACTCATAAGCACTTTGATTACCAAAAGTCATAAACACGGCATTACTCGGATGATAATGCGTTTTATAAAATTCAACCAATTGCTCGTAACTAAGGTCTGGAATATCTTTCGGATCACCACCAGAATTATAGTGGTAAGTCGTTTCTGGAAATAAATGATAAGCAAGTTGATGATAAAGCTGATCTGAAGGTGCGCTCATGGCCCCTTTCATTTCATTGAACACCACACCTTTATACACAGGTTCGCCATTTTCAAGCTCAATGCGAATACCTTCTTGTGCAAAATCCAGAGGATTCAAATTTGCGGCAAACGCTGCATCGAGATAAACAGACAATAGATTCTGGAAATCTTTTTTATTTTGTGTCGCAAAAGGATATGCCGTCCAATCTGCTGCGGTAAATGCATTCATAAAGGTATTGAGTGAACGGCGGATCATTAGAAAAAATGGATCGCGTACAGGAAACTTCTCCGAGCCACATAACGCAGTATGCTCAAGAATATGTGCTGTGCCTTTTGAATCCATTGGCTGTGTGCGAAATGCCACTAAAAAAACATTTTCATCGTGTGAAGTAGCTAGATGATAATGAACAGCGCCCGTCACTTTATGCGTATATTCAGAGACTAGAATATCTAAAGCTTCAACATGGTGTTGACGTACCAACTGAAACGCAGGATGTACAGTTTGATTAATGGTTTCAGTGACATCTACCGTCATGTGATCTCCTATAAATTTCTCTTCGTTAACTTGGTTCCATTATAGCCTTAGTATCAAACCAATTTGGTAGTTTTAATCCGACACAATCCCTTTGTTTTAGTATATTTTTGTGCTTACTCAAACCAAATTATCCAAATTCAAAATTTATCTCAAATTTCCAATGAATAATTGAACCCATATTGAATAATTCAAAATATCTTTTCAATAATTTCTGTGCCTATCCACAAAAAAGTATCAACCATTTTAGGTAGAACTGAACCGCTTCCCGAAAATCGGTATTAAGTTTGAATGAGTTGATCAAATCAAGGTGAATAAATTAGCTTTTTATCAGCAAACTGATGAAATTTATTCATCGAACTACAGCAAAACTGAACAATCGTGTAAACTGAGTGCTTTGATTTTTTACGTGTGAATACAATCATGGCAACTGTAGAGCTTTTTGCAATTGGTAATGCGCTTATTGATCAGGAATTTAAAGTATCTGATGATTTTTTAGCCCAGCAAGGCTTGCAAAAAGGCACCATGCAGTTAACTGATGGTTCCACTCAAACCGCATTATATCAAACTTTATTGGATTCTCAGGATTATAAAGGTCAAGCCAGTGGTGGCTCAGCAGCCAATACAACTGTAGCTTTTAGTGCTTTAGGTGGTTCAGCATTTTATGCTTGTCGTGTTGGAAACGATGAATTGGGTCAAATCTATCTTGATGGTTTGAATGATGCCGATATTCTCACTTCAGAAAAATCAAAAACTGATGGCGTTACAGGTACCTGTATGGTGCTTATTAGTCCTGATACTGAGCGTACCATGCATACCTATTTAGGTATCACCACTGAACTTTCTGCCGATCAGGTAGATTACGAGCCATTAAAAAATGCCAAATGGCTTTATATTGAAGGATATCTATCTACTAGCCCATCTGCTCGTTTAGCAGTGAAACAAGCGCGCCAAATTGCTCGTGAAAATGATGTAAAAATTGCGTTATCACTTTCAGATCCTGCCATGGTTCAATATGCGCGTGACGGTTTAGACGAATTGATTGATGACGGTGTGGATTTGTTATTTTGTAATGAACAAGAAGCAATAATGTACACAGAAACTCAAACGATTGATCAAGCTTTTGCCAAATTGAAATTAAAAAACCATACCATTGTCATTACACAAAGCGCCAATGGGGCTTCTGTATATTCGGCGAATACACATTTTCATTTAGGTGGACGTCGAGTGACGGCTGTAGATGCTAACGGTGCTGGTGATGCCTTTGCAGGAGCTTTCTTGTACGCTCTAAATCAAAATAAGTCTCTCGAAGATGCAACTCAACTTGCAATTCTTGTTTCAAGTGAAGTTGTTGCTCAATATGGCCCACGTTTAGATATTGAAAACTATGCTAAACTGCTCAAAAATTTCCAGACTGAATGTGCTTAAACATGGAAAAGATTTGCATGACCGAGGATATCCCTGAACGTGAAGCGCGTTCTTATGAGATTTCTCGCGGAGATACCATTTTTATTACCCAGTGCGATGGCGGATTTTTTGCTTACCAAAATATCTGTCCCCATCTGCAAGTTGAACTTGAGTTTCTAGAAAATCAATTTCTGGATCAAGATCAGGAATTTATTCAATGCTCAACTCATGGCGCGCTGTTCAATGTAGAAACTGGTGAATGTATTTCTGGACCGTGTTTAGGTGAATTTTTGACGAAAGTTGAAATTCAGGTACATTCAGATGGTGGAATTTACTTAACAGAATAATTTCTCAGGTTTTTGCCATGCCAGAATTTTTTTTCAGCTATGACTTGATGCCTTTTCATTTAAGTGTGGTTGCTTTAATTCTGTTAAGTATGGCAGAAACTATCGGCATTTATATAGGTATCCGTCCCAGCAATTTGATCCGAAAGATTTCTCCAAACTGGCTGGTCTATTCACCACTGCTGAATGTCAAATTTTCAAAAGTTCTTATTTTAGTTTTTTTACTGATTAATTTCAGTTTTGCCGGTTATTTTTTGCAGCTTGCTTTTTTTGCCAGGCAGCATAGTTTTGTTTCCCCCTTCTACCTGATCCTGCCTGCTTTTATTATTGCCATATTTTTCACTGTATTCATGATTCACTGTCTGGATCAAGTAATTAAACCGCAACTTGAGCATCATCATACTAGCCTGTTGGGCCGACTCGCAACAATCTCTAGCGGAAATGCCCGCCCAGGTTTTTCTGCACAAGCTCGCATCCGGGACGAATTTGGTCAAATTCATTATGTTCAAGTTGAACCAGAATTTGGCGAATTAGAATTTCGCTCGCAAGTTATTCTTATCCGTTTCAAACAAACACATTACATTGCCAAAAAAATTGCCGTATCAAATCACTTATTTACACCACAACAATAATCATGTATATATTTTGATCAACAAGAAAAGCTCACATAGGATAATTCAAACCCAAAGAGTAAATTATAAAATTAAAATTTTATCTACCAAAACATGATATCACTATAATCCGAGCTTTTTTGTAGGTTATTTAAATTCGTCTAAAACTTAATTATTAGCATTTTAGTTGGTTTTACAACTTTAAATACAACTGTTTTAGTCTGGTTTATTTTTACTTAAATACAAGTGTTTTAATATACTTTATATTATTTTATTAAGAGTAAAATTTTTTAATTCAAACCATTGATTTTAATGAATTTAATAATATATTTTTATTTTAATTGTTTTTGTTGTTTATTTTTTTAATGATGTCATGAATAATATGTATTATTCAGTCCAATAGGCTTGTATATATGAGCTTGGTGAAAAAAGATTTTAATCGACGCTTAGTTAAAGAAATTACAATCATATTAATAATTAAGATTGTTCTTTTACTAACAATCAAACACATCTGGTTTGATGCCCCTACTATTCCCAAAGATTTTGACAATCAAGTTGCCGAGCATATTGCTGGCACAAATTCCCAAATCAAGGAGACACGTTGATGATTTCTGAAAGCGTGGTCGATCTTTCGCGGTTCCAGTTCGCTATGACCGCAATGTATCACTTCATTTTTGTTCCACTGACTTTAGGTCTGGCTTTTCTACTTGCCATTATGGAAACGACGTACGTCATTTCAGGTAAAGAAATTTATAAAGACATGACCAAATTCTGGGGAAAACTTTTCGGTATCAACTTTGCTTTAGGTGTAACAACTGGCCTAACCATGGAGTTCCAGTTCGGTACAAATTGGGCTTACTACTCGCATTATGTGGGAGACATTTTTGGTGCGCCACTCGCAATTGAAGGCTTAATGGCTTTCTTCTTAGAATCAACTTTTATTGGTTTATTCTTTTTTGGATGGGATCGTCTATCTAAAGTACAGCATTTGGGTGTAACTTGGTTAGTAGCCATTGGTTCGAACATGTCAGCCTTGTGGATTTTGGTCGCAAATGGTTGGATGCAAAACCCCGTTGGTGCTGCATTTAACTATGAAACCATGCGTATGGAACTCACCGATTTTGCTGCATTGATTTTTAATCCTGTCGCTCAAGTCAAATTCGTACATACTGTTTCTGCAGGTTACGTCACTGGTGCAATTTTCGTATTGGCCATTTCTAGTTACTACTTATTGAAAAAACGTGATCTACCATTTGCACGTCGTTCCTTTGCAATCGCAGCAGTTTTCGGTTTGGCATCGACCCTGTCTGTTATCTTACTAGGTGATGAATCAGGTTACGAGCTAGGCGATGTTCAAAAAGCGAAACTTGCCGCTATTGAGTCGGAATGGGAAACTCAGCCAGCCCCTGCAAGTTTCACTTTATTTGGTATTCCAAATCAGCAAGAAATGCGAACTGACTATGCCATTAAAATCCCTTATGCACTGGGCTTAATTGCAACACGTTCAACTGACAAGCAAGTCACAGGTATTACCGACTTGATGAAAGAACATGAACTGCGCATTCGTAATGGTATGGTCGCCTATAGTGAACTTGAAAAACTTCGCGCTGGTGATAGATCTCCAGAACTGCTCAATTCATTTAAAGAAAATCAAAAAGATTTGGGCTATGGTTTGTTATTGAAAAAATATACAGACAATGTCACAGATGCAACTGAGTCAAACATTCAGTCCGCTGTAAAAGACAGTATTCCTAATGTCACTGCGCTGTTCTTTACTTTCCGTATCATGGTCGCTTGTGGTTTCCTTATGCTACTGCTATTTATTTTGGCAGCATGGTCTGTGGCTAAACGTAATGCTGAAGAGAAACCATGGTTACTTAAGTTTGCATTATTTGCTTTACCTTTGCCGTGGATTGCAGCCCAAACTGGTTGGTATGTTGCAGAAGGTGGACGTCAACCATGGACGATTGGTGAGGTCTTACCAACCCATTTATCTGCTTCAAGCTTAAGTACAGGAGATGTTTGGGGTTCAATTATCGCACTTGCAGCGTTTTATACAGTACTACTCATTATTGAAATGTACTTAATGATCAAGTTCGCACGTTTGGGTCCAAGCTCACTTCATACTGGTAAATACCATTTTGAACAACAAGAAAACTCGAATATGGTGGCTGGGGAGGCTCAATCATGATCGAATATGAACTCCTAAAAATTATCTGGTGGGTCCTGGTCGGAGTACTCTTGATTGGACTTGCCCTAACTGACGGTTTTGATATGGGTGCCATGATACTCATGCCTTTCGTTGGTAAAACCGATAACGAACGTCGTGTAGCAATCAATACGATTGCTCCACATTGGGATGGTAATCAAGTCTGGTTAATTACCGCAGGTGGTGCAATTTTTGCCGCATGGCCAATGGTATACGCAGTTGCCTTCTCTGGAATGTACTGGGCTTTATTGTTGGTCTTGTTTGGTCTATTTTTAAGACCTGTCGGTTTTGATTATCGCTCAAAACTTGAAAATACCAAATGGCGTAAATCATGGGACTGGGGTCTATGTATTGGTAGTTTTGTTCCAGCTCTCGTATTTGGTGTAGCATTCGGTAATATGCTAGTGGGTGTACCTTTTAGTCTGGATGAAACAGTTCGTTCTCACTATGATGGTAGTTTCTTTGCGCTGCTTAATCCATTTTCTGTAGTCTGTGGTTTAGTCAGCGTCACCATGCTGTGCGCACACGGGGGCGCATGGTTAATGCTCCGTACAGATGGGGATTTGCATCGTCGTGCAGCAAAAGCAACACAAATTATGGCGCTTGTATATTTAGTCTGTTTTATTGCAGCTGGCGCATGGCTATATTTGGGTAATATTGAAGGTTATACGCTTGCGCAACCATTCAATACCAATGGCGTAGCAAACCCTCTAGCAAAAGAAGTAATTACCCATGGTAACCATGGCTGGCTAAACAACTATAGCCAATACCCAATTACTATGATTGCCCCTATTTTAGGTATTCTCGGTGGTCTAATTGCTCTATTTGCATCTGGTAAAAATAAAGCTGGTTTTAGTTTTATGGGTTCTGCTTTAGCCGTTGTTGGAACAATTCTTACTGCTGGTTTCGCATTATTCCCGTTCTTAATGCCATCTAGTATCAATCCTGTTTCTAGCCTCACGATGTGGGATGCCGTTTCAAGCCATAAAACACTAGGGGTTATGACGGTTGCTGCATGTATTTTTGTGCCAATCATATTAAGTTATACATGCTGGTGCTACTATAAAATGTGGGGCGTTATTACGAGTAAAGACATTCAAGCTAATTCACATAGTTTGTACTAAGGTGACGAGGAGAATAAATATGTGGTATTTCGCATGGATTCTTGGAATATTAATGGCTTGTTTTGCAGGTGTTCTAAGCGCTCTTTATATTGAGCACCATCAAAATCTGGATGAGGAATAACATCATGGCAGAAGCAATGACAACAGCAAAGAGAAGTAAAGCGCAAACATTTGCGATGGCAGTTTCATTTTTGTTGGCGTTGCCACTTGCGGCTGTTTTGTTAGTTCACCCTGCCATGATGCTTGATGCGAATGGTCATTATAATCATAGTGTACTTATGCTGGTCATGTTAGGAATCTCTGGCGGCTTTATTCATGGAGTCGGATATATTCCTCAATTCTGGTTATGGAAATGGTTATTTAGTCCATATATCGCATGGCCATTCATGTTAATTGGTTACTATTTGTGGTTTGTTAAATAGCCACTTATTAAATAAAAAACCTCCGAAATTCGGAGGTTTTTTATAGCTATCAAGATATATTGCTGATATTACCAAGTATAAGTTAGCCCTAATCGAAAACTTCTTGGAGTTCCATAGTAGCTATTACCTATAGTAGTGTAATAATTTTTATCGAATAAATTAGCAATATTTAAATTACCACTTAGATTTTGATTAAATTTATAACGTGCCATAAGATCCACTAAAGCATATGAACCTTGGTCGAGCTTAACTTTATTTGGTCCAGAATCAAGTTTATATATTTCACTTTGCCAACGTACTCCACCCCCTATTTGCAATGATTTATCCAAATAAGGTAAAACATACGTAGTAAAAATTCTGGCTGTGGTTTGAGGTACGTCTGTATTAATCCTCTGATCATCACTATCACGCGATATATTCCGTGAAAAACTGGTAGAAACCTGCCATTCTGGTAGTATTTGACCACTTACCTCAAATTCTATCCCTTTACTTTCTGTACCACTTAAAGCTTCATAAAGAGTTTCACCATTTGAATTTGTTAGTGGATCCCCATTTTCATCATATAAAGCCGATGCGACATTATCCTGTTTGGTTTTATATACCGCAGCTGCAATATTTAGCATATTGTCATAAAAAGCACCTTTTAAACCAATTTCTGTACTTTTGCCTTCTAGAGGATCCAGCATTTGGTTATTTATGTTTTTATAGTTTTGTGGCTGAAAAATTGTCGTATAACTTGAATAGATTGACCAATAATCATTAATGTCGAAAACCAATCCCACATATGGAGTTACTTCACCTGTTTCATGTCGCTTATCTCTGGTTGTCGTTGAGTCTGCATAACTATAATCAATATTATCAGTTTTCCAATCCTCTACACGTGCCCCTGTAAGTAAAGAAAGCTTTTTATGTAGTTGAAATTTAAAAGCAGCGTAAGCAGAGTAATCTTTGACTTCTTGTGAATACCAGCCTGTAGCTACTAAATCAGGACGTGAGATTTGTGTAGCATTCCATTCATAGATATTGTTTACAGTAGTATTCCAATTAGGGTCACTTGTAGTATTCCAGCTATAGGCCTGTCTTTTATCATTTTTATTTTGGGCCAAAGTTGTGCCTAGAACTGCTTGATGCTCTAAGCCGAATAATTCAAATTTACCATTTAATGACGTCGAAAACACATCCTGTATCGGTCTATAGTCCCAACGACTTGCCCACAATTTTAATCCACTGCCCGTTGTTTTATTTGGCGTACCTAATACATAACCGATCAATTCATCTGAATCTGTAATTACTCGGGAAAGTGTACTTTTTAGTGTCCAGTTCTCGTTAAAATTATGCTCAAGATCTAAATATAGCCCTGTATTTTCTCGATTGGAATATGCCCAGTCTGCTCCCGCCGTAGCTGAACGAGCCCATGATGTTTTTGTTCCATCAGAAAACCATGCAGGTAAACCACCTCGTGAAGAACCATCCAAGTCAATTGCCGAATGATTAAAAGCAAAGCTCAGCTTGGTTTTATCACCAATATCCCCTTCAACCACCCCATAAATAACTTTTCTATCCTCACTCAGATTATTGATATAACTATCGTTTTTTTGAACGGCCATAATTAAACGACCACGAATTGAACCATCTTCATTTAAAGGTGAAGATACATCTGTTTCAACACGACCAAAGTCCCAACTACCACCAGTCACATTTATACTTGCATATTGCGTCGGCAAAGGTTTCTTTTTAACCAGATTAATGCTTGCACTAGGTGAACCAGCGCCAGTCATGAGGCCACTTGCCCCTCGGATGACTTCAACTCTGTCAAAAATAGCCATATCTTGACTTTGATAAATACTGTCATAAGAGCTAAGCTGTTTTACACCATCTAACAGATAATTATTTATTGTAAAACCACGTGAATAAATGGGTGAAGAATCTGAACCATACCCTCCCGATGAGCTCACGCTTAAACCAGCCGCAATTGATGCAACATCCATAAGCTGGGTAAGTCCTTGATCCTTCATCTGTTGCTGCGTATAAACACTGACCATTTGAGGCGTTTCTTTTAATGATAGTGCCAAGCCAGTGGCTGCAGATGTTACCGGTGTTGTATAGGAACCAGTCCCTTCAGTTGTCTCACTTTTTTGGTTTTCAGCTTTAACTATAATGGTAGGGAGTTGCTGCGCCTCTTCTGTTGAATCATTTGTCTGACTTGCATTTGCTGCATATAAATGCATGGATGAAGCCGAGAGCAAAAGTATTTGAATGGTATAACTCAAATAGCTGATTTTAAAATCCATAACAACCCCACACCAAACAAATGAAACTCATTATCGTTATTATTATTAATTTAACAAATTATAAATACTGATTTATTTTATAAGTATAAGTTCTAAAATAGAATAGGTCAGTATTTAACCTATTCCTTATTCTTCAAATTAATTCGTTTGTCCAGCCAACCATGCCATAAATTTTTGACGTTCCACTTTTGAGGATTTTTGCCATAACTCAACTAATTGTTGATCATGAGTTTTCCCAGCACTAACGGTCTGAGTCGTTACAATTGTAGAAGGAATATCTACTGTTTCTTTAACTGTTGCTGCTTGAGCAGTATACACGGGCGCGGGTTGATTGGCTGGTGCAGATTTATTTTGTGTTAAATCATAAGCTTTGCCAAAAAGTCCTCTGTTAAACCAAGGCTTAGCTTCTGTATTTGCCCCTGTTTGTCGTACAAGTAACTGATGGCTAGCATTATAAAGGCCAATGGTCGGTTGTTCGGCATACTTCTTTGCGTCTTCAAAATTTGCAGGTGCATTCAGCAAATCCAGTTTATAGCTTGCCCCGTCTTTTAAAGGCGGTGTTTTCAAGGTCACAATTCCTGATTTTACAATATCGTGCTCCCCATCCAGATGCTGAAAAAACTCTTGATAACGAACACTAATACTTATTTCACCCGCATCAACTTTATAAGCATTTTCTTTTTGGCGCAATAAACCTGAATTCACCTCTTGGTCATTAACCGCAAGTATCACGATTTCCTCTGGTGCTGTAATCGTAGCAGCAGCAAAAACAGAACTGCTTAAACATAAACTTAATGCTGCGAGGGTGAACTTTAAAGTCATTGTCGGATTTCTCTATTCATTTTTCAAATCATGAGCACTATGCAGTGCAGTTGTGACAATTTTATGACAAATATTTCAATAATTTTACTAAGTTATTCAATTTTTTAATGATATTTAAATGAATAAAAAAGAAATTAGGCTATGTTTACACATTTCATTTGAAATACTTAAGTATAAAAAAGAGCGCATAAATGCACTCTTTATTTACAAAATAAATTTAAACTTAGTTAAACGTTTTGAAGCGTACATCATCGCTTATGTAATCTTTATCACCTGCTGGCGCTTCAATTGAACCAAATACTAACTGGGCACGAAGTTTCCAGTTATGCGGGATCTCAAAAGCTTCTGCAACTTCATCATCAACAATTGGATTGTAGTGTTGAAGTGACGCGCCTACATTATGTTCTGCCAAAGCCGTCCAAGCAGCAAATTGAGCAATCGCAGTTGAATGTTCAGACCAAACTGGAAAGTTATCCGCATATAATGCGAATTGCTCTTGCAGACCTTTGATAACAGCCTGATCTTCATAAAATAATGCCGTACCAAAACCAGCAGAGAAGCTATCAAGTTTGCCACTTGTTGCAGCAAATGCAGTTTCTGGAACAATTTTTCTTAAAGTTTCACGAACAATTTCCCAAAATTTATGATGAGAATCACCAAACAAGATCACTACACGTGAAGATTGTGAGTTAAATGAAGATGGGCTATGTTTTACCGCATCTTTGATGATTTGCTCAATCTCAGCTTGCTCTAATGCAACATTTTTTCCGATTGCATAGATACTACGACGATTTTTAATTTTATCTAAGAACGATGTCATTTGTTATATCCTGTGTGTGCATTTGACCTGAAGGTCGTGATCTGGAATAGGTATAAGTCTATGCATCTCTTATGGCGTATTCATTACTAATTTTATTACATACTGTTTTATTTTTAGAACAATTGGGCTGTTTTAAAAGTATCAAGAACAAAAAACTCCACATATTGTGGAGTTTCAAAACTTAAAACCGCTTATTTATCTGTTTCAAATAAAGCTGCTACAAATGATTTTGCCGAAAATGGACGCAAATCATCAATTTTTTCACCCACACCGATAAAACGAATAGGTACATGACTACGACTGGCAATATTAAACAGCACACCGCCTTTGGCAGTTCCGTCCAGTTTGGTAATGGTAATTCCTGTTAAGCCAACTGCCTGATCAAATTCTTGAACCTGATTAATGGCATTTTGTCCTGTACCCGCATCAACAACCAACATAATTTCATGTGGAGCAGTTGCATCAATCTTCTGCATCACACGCTTTACCTTTTTAAGCTCTTCCATCAGGTTACTTTTATTATGTAAACGACCTGCTGTATCTGCAATAAGTACGTCAATACCTTTAGCACGCGCACTTTCAAAGGCATCAAAAATTACAGATGCACTATCTGCACCGTGCCCCTGAGCCACCACAGCGATATTATTACGTTCACCCCAAATTTGTAACTGTTCAGTTGCCGCTGCACGGAATGTATCCCCTGCTGCCAGCATAACTTTTTTACCTTCGCCCTGTAACCGCTTTGCCAGCTTACCAATCGTAGTGGTTTTACCCACACCATTTACCCCCACCATGAGGATCACGTAAGGGGTTTTATTGGGATCAATATGTAACGGCTTTACCCGTGGCGCAAGCAAGGCGACCAATTCTTCTTGTAACGCCTTGTAGAGTGAATGTGAATAAATTAAATCACCGCGCGCTGTTCGCTCAGTTAGATTAGTAATAATGGTTTTGGTAGCATCTACTCCAATATCCGAAACTAGTAGTTGCTCTTCAACCTCTTCTAAAAGCTCATCATCGATCTCTTTACCACCAATCAAGATATTAACCATACCATCCGCCAAGTTACGGCGTGTTTTGGTTAGTCCGTCCTTCATACGACTAAAGAAACCACCTTTAGAATGAAGTTCATCAGAGTTTTGACCAGCATCCTGAATATCAGGAGTTTCAGATTCAGCAGCAATAGGTAAAGCGGATTCTTGGGTCTTTACAACCTCATCAATAATTGGGACATTGATAGCGGGTAAGTTTGGTAACGTGACATCGTCATCCCCAATGTCAGCATCAATCAAGAATTTATTTTGCATATTCGATTGCTGTTGCATACCGATTCCCTTGAAAAGCAGCGGGTTAAAAAGAGAGATTTTAGCACAGATTCACTACATTGCCCGACCTTATTCACCCTGCTTTGGTACCTCTCTTAAATATTCAAAACGTCATTTTCCAGATGTCCTATTTCAAAAAATAGTGCTTTTTTCAAATAAATAATCTTCACTAAAACACAACAGGATATGCTTGAGTTTAAACGCTATTTTCTTAAAAATAGACTGAAATATGAGAAATACTTATGGACGGCTTGTGTTCAAATCGTTGTTTCAAGATTTTAAATTCATCTTTTTATTTTCTTTTTTATCTTTTCTAAGTATCAATGTTAGTTATGCAGAAACACAAAGCCAACTTGGTCGCACTACCTTTGAAACTACACTGGCAAATGGTTTAAAAGTGATTATCCGTGAAGATCATCGCGCACCTATTGCGATTGCTCAGATCTGGTATTCAGTAGGTAGTAGCGATGAATCTGGCAACATTCTAGGCGTTTCTCATGCACTTGAACATATGATGTTTAAAGGAACCAGCAAAGTTCCAGATAATGAGTTTACTCGCCTCAGCAGAATATATGGTGGTCGAGTCAATGCTGCGACCTCTACTAATTACACCAATTATTACCAGCTTTATCCTAAAGCCTATTTACCGATGGCACTTGAGCTTGAAGCAGATCGCATGACCAATCTGGTATTACGTCAAAGCGATTTTTCAACTGAAATGAATGTCGTTATGGAAGAACGGCGACAACGCACCGATGATAATCCACGCTCACTGGCTTTTGAGCGTTTTAAATGGCTAGCTTACCCCACTAGTCATGCACGACAACCCATCATTGGGTACATGAAAAATCTACAGAATATTCAATTGGACGATCTGAAAAAATGGTACAAAACATGGTATAGCCCAAATCATGCCACATTGATCATTATTGGTGACGTTGATGCGGAAACCACCTTAAAACAGGTTCAAAAATATTTCGCTCATATTCCCAAACAACTGACACCAGAACGTAATGATGTACTTGAATTTGATCGTGTTGGGTATCGCCATATGGAAGTCGAGCTACCTGTACAAGTGCCTAATCTTTATATGGCATGGAATGTTCGATCAATCAAAACTGCTAAAAACCCACAAGATGCTTATGCCCTTACCATTATTCAAGCACTTCTTGATGGCAATATTTCTTCTCGCTTGCAACAACGTCTAGTACGTGACAAAAAAACGCTAACCTCTATTAGTGTGAATTATGATCCGTATAACCGTGGTGATAGTTTATTTACTATTACCGCTTTACCTGCGGATGGAGTAAGTCTCATATCTGCACAAGATGCGATTCAAAAAGAAATTGATGCACTCAAAATGGAATTAGTTGAACCCATTGAACTTGAACGTGTCACTAATAATTTTGTTTCTAATTTGATTTACAGCCAAGACGATATTATTGGTCAGGCACATATGATCGGATTACTTGAAGTTAATGGTCTAAGCTATCGACTGGTTGATGAATTGCCAGAACACTACCAAACTGTTACCCCGCAAGATATACAGCGCGTTGCTAATGCCTATTTTGTTAAAAGTAACCTTACGACTTTATATTTAGAACCAGAACAAGAACAGGGAAAATAAAGGAATCCGCATGAAAACGTCTCTATTAATTATATTAGCCAGTTCCTTTCTCACTTTCCCGGTGTTTGCAGATATTGTAGATCAAGACCTGCCTGAGCAGGATGATCCCTCACAACTAAAATCCATAACCCAACTTAACAGTCTCAAAAATATTCCTGCCAAACAGACTGATCAAGCGCCTTATGTGCACGATTTAAAAAATGCATATCAAGTGCGTACATTATTTGTTGAATCTTCTGCTTTACCTATAGTCGATCTACAACTCACATTCAATGCTGGATCCGCACGTGATGAAAGTATAGGCAAAGGTTTGTTCGGCATAGCCAATATGGCTGCCAATCTAATGACTGAAGGCACTGAGAATTATAGTGCCACTCAAATTGCCAATACATTTGAGCAACTTGGTGCGCAGTTTAGTGTCAAAGCGTATCGGGATATGTTTGTTGTACGTTTGAGAGTGATGTCTGATCCCCAGAAAATACAGCCTGCCATCAATCTAATGCTAGAAGTACTTAATCATGCAACATTTACCCCGTCAAGTCTAAATTTGGTGTATAGCAATACACAGGTTGGTCAGCGCCAATTACAAGAAAATCCTAATCGTTTAATTGATATCAAACTCTATCGTACTTTGTACGGAACCCATCCCTATGCCCAGCCTATTACCGGCACTAATGCCAGTATTCGTAAAATTACACCCGCATTACTTAAACAGTTTCGTGAGCAATTATTGGTTGCACAAAATATGAATATTGCGATGACGGGACAACTCACCACGCAACAAGCCAGCGACCTTAGTATAAAAATTATTCAATCGCTTCCACAAGGTCGAGCCGCTCTGCCTCTTAATCAACCCGATTCAGAACGCGGTTTTAACATCCAGCATATTCCATATCAGTCCACCCAAGCTTATGTCACAATGGGACATTTAGGCATCAGTCGAAATGATCCAGATCAGCCTGCACTGGAACTTGCTAATCAAATGCTTGGTGGATCAGGGTTTAATTCATTGCTAATGAAAGAACTTCGAGTAAAACGTGGTTATACTTATGGTGCGTACAGTGCATTTAGCTTTACCCAAACAAACGGTATTTTCAGTTTAAATTATTCGACTAAACAAGATCAGCTCATGGAGAGTATTCAGGTAGCACATAAAACATTAGTTGATTTTGTAAAACAACCTATTGATAGAAAACAACTCGAAGAAACAAGAAGCGGTATGCTGCGTGCGTTTCCCATGAGCTTCAGTAGTAATGCCAATATCAATGCACAACTTGGTTCAATCGGATTTTATGGATTACCCGCAGATTATTTATCTATTTATCCTGAACAGCTTAGAAAACTTACAGCTCAAGATGTACAACAAGCCATCAGAAAACATATACATCCAGACAACCTGACCGTCATTGTTGCAAGTGAAAAACTAGATAAAGAAAAATTACTACAAGATCTTAAAGATAATTTATCTCCCATAAAACCCGTACAGATTGATCCAGAAGCTATTCATCCTCCAGCGCCATCGCAGGATAATGTTGCGCCTTTGAATTTTCATACTGATACGCACGCATCAATTTAAAGTATTCAGCACGACTAATTCCGTCATGCTGCAAAAGCTGTTGTGCTATTTTCTGAGTTTCTGGATTATTTGCCATATGCGATAAATTCACAATAGATTGATGCTGTGGCTTAGAAATAGGACGCTGTAACGCCATAAAGGCCAATATCAACATTGTGATAATAATGACGGCGACTACAATATTGTAAATGCGCTCTAATTTAAATTCATTTCCAAGTTTTAGAAAATTTTGTCTTGATATGAGCATACCTTACCTCGAATAGATGTAGTGTATGGCTCATTTGCTTTGCATACAAGTCAAAGCGCCTAATTCTCCAGATAAAAAATCATTAGGCGCTATAGAATGCTTAAAACTTATAAAATTAAGTCATTAAGGCACGGACGAATGCAAAATATAAGATAAAAGCAATAATAGCCAGAACAATCAAAATAGCAAAATAGCTTACCCCTGTTTCTGCATCCGCTGGATGCAAATCATCTTCATCTGCCAAACGCAATAATTCTCCATCATAAACACGGTAAAACCAAGCTTTTATCTGCGGATCAAGTTGTCGAGTAAAATCATAAACACGTTTACGCTGTGCCAGACAATAATCACCTAAATGAATTTCCTGATGAAAAATCGCTTCGTCCAACTGTTTGCGATGATACTGCGCCAAAGCAATAATTTGGGATTCATCTGGTGGAACTTCAAAGTTAAAGCCATCTATCGTTGTTAGCATGTTCTTCTCCTTGTCATGTCATATTTAATTGTTATATTGATTTTACTAAAAAATATTTTTGTTTAATGTTTAATCATGTAAGCTTGTAATTCACACATTACACCCCATCTATTACTTGACTTATCACGCTTATTGTAATATTAGTTTAACAATCAACTGCTAAAATTAATTTTGCAAGGCAAGTAAGCCGAGTTGATGTGATCATAATTACAACTATAAGGAGTTTTTAATATGATTCAACAAATTTCCCATCATGACTTAGAGCATGTGTATGCATCTGCGGTAAATACAATTCAATCACAGATGAATTTTCAGGATGCGGTAAAGCAGCTTGAAGATGCAGCACGTGCAGGACACGGTAAAGCAGCGATGTTTCTGGCAGAGCTTTACTATCAAGGCTTTCGTGTAGAACGAGATTCATTGAAAGCTCAATATTGGCAACGAATGGCCACCATGCAAGCATAATCAAACGTCACTTAGGTGGCGTTTTTTATTACCTCAGTAAAACTTTATTACGATTTAATGCAAAGTTGTCACTGAAATTAAGTATTTATTTTTTATAATAAACACGAGTTTAAATTGCAGCAAATTCATGAAAACTTATACACAGTTACACCCTGTTTCTAAAGACTTGATAATTAAAATTTCAATTTTAAAAACGATGATGTATTGCGGTGCACTTTGGGGACTTTATCATCAAGGCTGGGCAATAAAATCAGATCAAGACGATTTTATTTTTCCCTTTTGGCTCAATGGTGTACAAGCGCATCGTTATGCTAAAAAGCACTGGCCCCATTATGTTCCCAAAAAAATCACACCTAAAGATTTTCAGGAATCTTTATTGCCAACATTGACGCGCTTAAAAGTAACTCCTGCGCTTTTTAATTCAAATCAGCGCAAATTCAAATTATCTACCCAGCAAATGCGCCATTTTTTCTTTGCGTCTCCCTCCTCTTTTAACATTGCATAAGATAAATGAGAACGAGTCTTGTAGATCACAACCAGACTCAATCTTATATAAAAGATCCATTACAGGTGGCAAAATATTATTCATTTAGACTTTCAAAGACTTTGCATTTTCATAAAATCGCGCTAAGTTAAATTAAAATGATAAACTAGCCAGAGGGACAAAAATATGACAAACGTTGCTCAAGTTATACAAGATAAAGCTGAACAAGCTATTTATACTGTTTCGCCAGATGCAACCGTACTTGAAGCAATTTCGATCATGGCAGATAAAGGCATAGGGGCTTTGGTTGTTACGCAGGACGAAGAAGTTGTTGGTATATTCTCTGAACGCGATTACACCCGTAAAGTCGCCCTTATGGAGCGCTCATCTTACGACACCACTGTCAATGAAATTATGACTGCAAAAGTATTAACAATTTCCCGTTCAAATACGGTTGAAGAATGCTTACAACTAATGACAGATCGTCATTTACGTCATTTACCTGTGGTTGAAGATGATAAATTGGTCGGTTTAATTTCAATTGGTGACTTGGTAAAAGCGGCCATGCAAGACCAAAAGAATTTAATTGATCAGCTCCAGCAATATATTTCTGGATAATTAAAAAGGCATCTTTTAAGGATGCCTTTTATTCAAATCAACTTTTAACAAATTTTTTAGCTTGACCAGCTCAACTCTTTACCGTGAGAGATATCGCGTTAAGTCTTCAATACCTTTTAAAGTCATCGGATACATATGATCATCAAAGATCTGTTTAATCAATCCGATCGTTTGTGTGTATTGCCAATAATTTTCTTCTTCTGGATTAAGCCATGCAGTTTTATCAAAATGCTGACGTAAACGGCGTAACCAAATCTCGCCTGCTTCATCATTCATGTACTCCACAGAGCCACCTACTGAACGAAGTTCGTAAGGTGCCATACTGGCATCTCCCACGATAATCACACGATAATCACGCCCATATTTATGAAATAAATCCCATGTTTCCAAACGACTCGCCTGTCTACGGTGATTATCTTTCCAAACATAGTCATATAAGCAGTTATGAAAATAGAAATACTCAAGTGTTTTAAATTCAGTTTTGGCAGCACTAAATAGTTTTTCACATTGTGCGATGTAAGAGTCCATAGAACCACCGACATCAAATAACATAAGAACCTTAACCCGATTACGTCGCTCAGGAACTAATTGAACATCCAATATGCCTTGTTTGGCAGTTTCACGAATCGTACCATCTACATCCAGTTCTTCTGCTGCACCCTGACGTGCGAACTTACGTAAGCGACGCAAAGCCAACTGCATCTGACGCGTTCCTAAAATCTGATCATCATCCAGATTTTGATATTTACGCTGTTCCCAGACTTTCACTGCTGAACGTTTGCGTCCTGGCCCGCCAATGCGGACACCTTCAGGATGGTCACCAAATGCTCCAAAAGGCGAAGTGCCTCCAGTACCAATCATTCGGTTGCCACCCTGATGTTTTTTATGCTGTTCACGTAAACGTTCTTCCAGCATTTTCATCAGTTCTTCCAAAGAACCGGCTTTCTGCAAAGCCTCTCTTTGTTCTGGTGTCAAATGTTTTTCGAGCAGCTCCAAGTCCAGCCATTCTTTCGGAATTTTCTGAACCTGTTTAAGTAACTCATCTAGATCAAAAGTTTCTATGCCTTCAAAATAGTCCTTGATAGCACGATCAAATTTATCAAAAAAACGCTCATCTTTAACCAAAATAGTCTTGGCAAGTTGATAAAACTCATCTTGATCTGCAAATGCCAATCCTTCAGCAATGGCTTGATTTAAATCGATCAATTCACGAGTTGTGACTGGGACGCCATATTTTCTTAAAGTATAAAACAGCCGCACAAACATAAGCGACCACCCTTAACGACGTGACATAAAGGCGAGTCGTTCTAACAGTTGTACATCTTGTTCATTTTTAATCAATGCGCCATACAAGGGAGGTATAGCCTTGGTTTTATCATGGTTGCGCAATACCCCTTCTGGCATATCATCGGCCATAAGTAAACTTAACCAATCAATCAGCTCAGAAGTTGAAGGTGGTTTTTTCAGGTTCGGAACCTGACGCAATTTGAAGAAAATCTGTAAAGCTTCACTCACTAGTGTCGTTGAAATATTTGGAAAATGTACCGCAATAATTTCACGCATAGTTGCTTCATCTGGAAATTCAATATAATGAAAGAAACAACGACGCAAAAATGCATCAGGCAATTCCTTTTCATTATTTGAAGTAATGATCACGATCGGACGCTGAATTGCAGTAATGGTTTCACCTGTTTCATAGACATAAAATGACATTTTATCCAATTCATGCAACAAGTCATTTGGAAACTCAATATCTGCTTTATCAATTTCATCAATCAATAAAACACAGCGCTCTTCACTAGTAAAAGCTTCCCATAGTTTTCCAGGTTTAATATAGTTTTTAATATCATAAACCCGATCATCACCTAACTGACTATCACGTAAACGTGATACAGCATCGTACTCGTATAAACCTTGCTGTGCTTTGGTGGTGGACTTGATATGCCAAGTAATCAGCTTAAGTCCCAGACTTTCTGCCACCTGCTCTGCCAATAAAGTTTTACCTGTTCCGGGCTCGCCTTTGACTAGCAGCGGTTTTTGTAAAGCACGTGCGGCCTTGACGGCCAGTTTTAAACTATCCGTTGCGATATATTGATCTGTACCAGAGAAATGTTGTGAATCAACAGCCATGTTTTAACCTTTATTTTTTTACTTAAATGGGTGTACTGCTTTTATGAGAAACAGCTTTATTGATGCGATATTTTGACCACAAATAACCAAGGACCAAACCCACCCCAATGACTAGAAGAATAAGTGATGCATTTGCCCATACCAACGGTTGCTCTTTGGTCAAAATACCAAATAGTAAACCGAAAATAGCAGGTGCTATTTCGGCATTTGTACCATCAGATACCGTGGGTGTTGCCAAAATTGCAAACAGAATAATCCAACTCACGCCACCTAAGAGGTTTGGTAGCCGTTTTGCCACGCCATACCAACACCATAAGACAATAATTGTTCCGACGACATATACTGTCACAGCAATACTATCTTCAGGAAGCGAATCAAGTGAGGATAATAGACCATTCCAGATTGCAGCTAGTTGCTCAAGCACCTCTTAACCCCTCTGGTTCATCTACGGGATTGATAAATCCTTCTGGTGGCATTTGTATAAAAAAGCCACTAGTTTGCAGTGAATCTATCACATGTAACACGTTTACCCGTGCAAGTTTGCGTGACTGAGAAAGCTCAAGATGCATAACAAATGTTGGGCGACCAAAGGCCTGACGAATACTTTCAGGTACATTTTCTAAAGGATCTTTGCCTTCTGTATCATCATTTGGATAATCTGGACGAACAATATAAATGTACATTTCATCTTTTTTGCTCGATCTATAAATATCACAGTGCATATTTAACTTAACTCTCATCACAGGGTAAAAAGCATACATCAAAAAAACGGTAGAGACATTAGCGAATATTAACCCATCAGTCGTCCTGAAAGATCAATCTTTTGTAAGAGCTTATCGCTCCACCTGCATTTGCGTCATTAGAAAGTGTTCATCTTCTCTTAGAATTTGAATCAATGGCTGGGTTAACCTCTCATAGCGCCATCCCAACAAATAGTCTGGTAAATCCTGTTCATCACCATGAAAAACAATATGTTGATAAAGTGCGTTTATCCATTTTTTACGCAATAGGACTTCTTTGGGGATCTCGGTTGTTTCAACAATGTTTTGAATCAACAGTTGCATTTTTGTACTGACATTTTCTGAACATTGTTTGATCGGTCGCGCCAAACGTAATGGCCATTCATTTTCAGGAGGAAGAAACTTTAGTAAATCCAGAATGGTTTTACCATGTTCACGGATAATATTTGGTCGAATATCTTTGATTTGAGACAGTTGAAAATTATTCTTTGGACTTTTCTCTACCAGATCAATCATGGTTGAGTTTCTTAAAATAAAACTACGCGGTTGATTTAGTGCTTTAATGAGTTGTTCACGCCATACACTCAACTGCTGTAATTGCATCAGTTGCTTGCGTGAATGTCGATAATTCCCAATATCAGTGTAAAGTAAATGATTCGGTGTTTCTCGCGCAATTTCCTTGGTCAAACTTTGACAGTCTTCGAGAACAAAATCATATTTATTTTTTTGTTGTAATTCTTGTTTCAATTGATCCGAAAGCTGCAACAAATAAATTACATCATTAGCTGCATAATTCAATTGTTCAGCAGTTAATGGGCGGGCTAGCCAGTCAGAACGAGTCTGATCCTTTTCGATTTCAATACCTAAAATCAGTTTCAAAGCATTTTGATAACTAACCTGTAAACCATGCCCTAAAAAAGACAGAGCAACTTGAGTATCAAAGACATTTCGTAAAACATCCTGCTGTGCATAATGATAAATTAGATCAATGTCTTCACCGCAAGCATGGAAAACATTTTGTCTCGCTGTATATAACTTTTGCCAAAATGGAGTCAAATCCAGCGCAGTGCCATCTAGTAGGTAGATGTGACCATTTACATTGATCTGGAATACACCCAACTTTGGCCAAAGCGTATCAACCTTAATAAATTCAGTGTCCAAAGCATAAACGGGATATTGATCCATTTGCTGGAGGACGTGAGCAAAATCATCTTGCTGCTGGATAAAATGAAACATGTTTTCTCGATTTAACAACTAGCGCAGTTAACTGCGTCTGTATATATAACACTACAACCTTAGAATATTCTAGCTAAAGCTTTATTAATGCTTTATTTTTTGAGCAATATCATGAGTATAAATTTTCTTTGCCAATATTTCCTTGATAGTTGAATTAAAAATTTGATTTTGGAATTTCAAAAAGTGACCGAATTGGATGGGTATGAAATAAGTTCAACTTATTTCATACGCATACGATTGTGTACAGCCTGACTTAATGTATGACTGTCTACATATTCTAGCTCACCACCTTGTGGTACGCCTTGTGCTATACGAGTCATATGGATGGGTAAGTGCTTGGTGGCTTCTACCAGATAATGTGCAGTTGCCTGCCCTTCTACCGTAGCATTGGTTGCCAAAATCACTTCTTCAATTTGACCTTCACTTAGACGCTGAATCAAATAAGGAATTCCAATTTCTTCTGGACCTATTCCATCAAGTGGAGATAAATGACCACCAAGAACATGATATTTTCCCCGAAAACTACCGCTTTGCTCAATCGCCATAACATCTGCTGGAGACTCAACTACACATAAAAGTTGTTGATCTCGATCATTTGAAAGACAAATATCGCAAATTTCATTTTCAGTCAGTGAATGGCAAATTTTACATTCATGAATATGAGAAGAGGCTTCATGTAAAGCATGGGCTAAACCAAAGGCCCCTTCACGATTTTTCATTAGCAGATGTAATGCCATACGTTGAGCCGATTTCGGCCCAACGCTTGGTAAAATTCGTAATGCCTGAACCAGTTGTTCAAATCGATCACTAAACACAGATGATCCTCTGATAAAGTCGGCTTAGAATAAACCTGACAGGCCAGGTGGTAAGCCCATACCTGAGTTTGCACTTTTCATTTTCTCATCAGAGACAGCTTCGGCCTGACGTACCGCATCATTCACCGCAGCAGCGATTAAATCTTCAATCATATCTGGTTCATCTTGAAGCAGATCAGGACTAATTTCGATACGCTTCACCACAAAACGGCCTGTCATGGTGACTTTGACCAAACCACCACCTGCTTCCGCTTGAACTTCGGTGTTAGCCAGTTCTTCTTTTGCCTTTTTGACATTGACTTCCATATCTTTTTGCATGCGCTGAGCTTGCTGCATGAGCATATTAATGTTCATAAATTTTTCTCCAAAATATTTAACGCAAATAAGTTCAAATTAGAGCCAAACCGCGATCTAAATCACGAATAATATCTGAAATATCTTCAATTCCAACAGAAACTCGAATTAAACCTTCCTGAATCCCTGCTGCCTGTTTTGCTTCAGGTGATAATTTACCATGAGTTGTAGTAGCAGGATGGGTAATCGTTGATTTCACATCGCCCAGATTACCTGTAATAGAGATAAATTGAGTGTTATCGATAACTGTCCATGCACCTTCACGCCCACCTTTAGCCACAAAAGAAACGATGCCACCAAAACCATTTTGTTGTTTGGCTGCGCGTTCATGACCAATATGTTCAGGTAAACCCGCATAATAGACTTTTTCAACTTTATCATGTTGATTTAGCCATTCAGCCAGTTGCTGTGCATTTTCACAATGTGCTTTCATTCTTAAGCGCAAAGTTTCCAAACCTTTTAAGAATACCCATGCATTAAATGGGCTCATTGAGGGACCTAGTGTACGCACGACACCAAATACGTCTTCAAGTAATTTATGATTACCTGTCACTGCCCCACCTAAAGCGCGTCCTTGACCATCAATATATTTAGTTGCTGAATAAACAACTAAATCCGCACCCAGTTTTAGCGGTTGCTGCAAGACGGGGGTACAAAAGCTATTATCCACGACAAGCATAGCATTTTGAGTATGCGCAATATCTGCTAGTGCTGGAATATCAGCAATTTCCGCCAATGGGTTTGAAGGTGATTCGATAAATAAAATTTTAGTTTCTGGTCGCATTGCATTTTTCCATGCATCCAGATCATTTAAATCCAAAAATGTAACGTCTACCCCAAATTTTGCGACATATTTTTCAAATAAAGCGACAATCGAACCAAATACAGCACGTGAACAAATAACATGATCACCCTCTTTTAAAAAAGCCATGCAAACGGACAAAATTGCACCCATACCCGAGCTGGTTGCAACGGCACGTTCTGCACCATCCATTGCTGCTAGTCGTTTTTCAAACATCGCAACGGTAGGATTGGTAAACCGAGAATAGATATTTCCTGCAACTTCACCCGAAAATTTTGCAGCTGCTTCAGCTGCATTTTCATAAACGAAAGATGAGGTCAGAAAAATAGGTTCAGCATGTTCACCCTCAAAACTGCGGGTATGCCCTGTACGGATCGCCAGAGTATCTAACTGGTAGTCTAATTCATCGTTTTGGCTATGCATTGCTCTGTTCTCAGTCAAAAGACCGCTCAAGTGAAAAACTTGCCAACATTTTGAGCGTGTACGGTATTTAAGGTCAAGGTAAAAGATCAAATTATCGCTTAGACTTCATCCAAACTTTTTCGGATCTGAGAAATATGCAAAGAATGGAGTCATTTAAATCCCTTATCCATCATCAGCAAATCAAGCTCAAACATCTTTCAGCACGTCTTTTTAATGAAGAATCACTTGTTTTATCTCAAACTGCGCCTTATCAAGTGATTGGAGAGTTTGGTCAGACACGAATCCGTTATTATGCAGCAACCCGTAAATGCTATAAAGAACCTTTAGTTTTTGTTGCGCCTCTTGCCATCAACATGGCCATTTACGATCTGTATCCTTACCGCTCTCTTATTCAATACTTTCAAAACCATGGGTTTGATGTGTATTTAATTGATTGGGGCCGTTTAACTTATCGTGATCGACATCTCAATTTTTTATCTTTTGTTAGTAAAGCCTTACCTCAATATATTCAAGTTATTCGTGAACATTCAAAAAGTGACGAAATTTCACTGCATGGTTGGAGCATGGCTGGCATTTTTGTATTGTTATACAGTGCGCTGAATCAACCTAACTATGTCAAAAATTTAATCGTTTTAGGCAGTCCGATTGATAGTTATGCATCGGGGCGTATTGGCAAGCTTTATCAGTTTATGCATAAAACTATTAATCGGAACAAAAAACTTCAGCACCGAATTTACAATGGATTACCCAAACGACTGATTCATACTCCAGGTATTTTAAATGCGTTAGGGTTTAAAATTCTTGATCCTAAAGGCTGGATAGATGGACATATTCAACTTCTTAAAAATCTTGAAAATAAAAAACTGGTTGAGGAACATGCCACACTGGGCAATTTCTTGAATAATATGATTGATTATCCCGGTGGAATAAATCAGGACATGTTGTTTAATGTCTGGCTACAAAATCCGCTTAAACAAGGTGTCATTCGTCTTAAAGATCAGCTGATTGAGCTAAAAAATATCCAATCATCGTTATTGGTCGGTGCCGGTCGTAGTGACCAATTGGTTACAGCCGATGCAGTAAAACCGCTGACCCAATTGACAAACAGTCATGATGTCACGTTTACTCTAATTCCCGGCGGGCATTTAGGGCTCATGTCCAGTCAAGCCAGTTCCGAAGAGTTTTGGCCGATGTTTAAAGACTGGTTAATACAACGTTCAACACAGATAAAAAAAGAGTAGATTATATTATGGTTCAATCAGTTGCATTTATTGGTCTGGGCGCGATGGGTTATCGTATGGCATCGCATTTACCTAAGCATTTCGATACCGTCTATGTCTGGAATCGAAATATGGATAAAGCCCATCAGCATGCAATTGAATACGGAACTCAAGCTGTTGATTTAGCCCAAGCGGTACAAGCAGATATCATTTTTTCATGTTTACCCACCAGTGCTGATATAGAAAATCTGATCGATCGTGTTCAGTTAAAAGCGGGCAGTATTTGGGTAGATTGTACGAGTGGTGTCCCAGAGTCTGCCCGCAAAGTTTCGCTACAACTGAAAAATCAGGGCGTTGACTTTCTGGATGCTCCCGTAAGTGGCCAAACTATTGGTGCTGATAATGCGACTTTGACCGTGATGGTTGGTGGAGATCAAGCTGCTTTTGAACGTGCGTTGCCCGCTATTGAAGCATTTGGAAAACTGATTAAACATGTGGGCACATCAGGAGCAGGTTTTGCGGTAAAAGCCGTGAATAACATGTTACTCGCAGTTAATCTATGGTCTGTCGCAGAAGGCTTTACTACACTTAAAGCCCATGGTGTGAATTTGACAGAAGCGTTGGATTGCATCAATGCTTCAAGCGGGAAAAGCGGTGTTACAGAAACTATTTTGCCACAACGTATTTTAAATCGTAGTTTCCCCGTAACTTTTGGTTTGCCTTTGCTGGCCAAAGACACAGGTATTGCGCTGGATCTTGTGCGGGATGCCAATTTGCCAGCACCTGTCATTGCATTAACGCAAAGTCTGATACAGGCGGCAAATGCAACTGCTGAACAAAACAGTGACTTTTCCGCTGCCGTAAAAATGTATGAATCATGGAGTAAAATAACAATTGAGTAATGATTCATCATTGCTTTTTCCTGTAAAGCCCCTATATTTAGACATAGGTCGTTACATTTACACCGATTAAAAAGAGGAAACTCGCATGAATAAGTTTGCTGTTGCACTTTTTACTGGAATGATTACCCTTGCAGGTGTCTCAGTGCATGCTGCAACACCTGAACAAGAGTGCAAAAAACTTCAGGATGATTCTAACCTCATATATGCATCAAAAGGCTTTTGCTTTAAAGATCCAGAAGCTAAAGCCAAATATGGAAATGAAAACTGTCATACCACCAAGCCAAAGTTCTCTGATAAAGAACAGCAGCGTCTTGACCAAATTGAACAGCGTCAGAAAGAATTGAACTGTAAGTAAGAACAAAACATTTTAAGATGTTTGAAGGATACAAATATGGCTTACGATGACCAGAATATTTTTGCCCGCATCATTCGTGGTGAACTTCCTGCAATTAAGTTGTATGAAGATGATCAGGTTCTAGCATTTATGGACATTATGCCGCAAGCAGATGGCCACGCCTTAGTCATTCCTAAAGTACCCGCTGTTAGCTTGCTTGACTTACCACCTGAAGCGGCTGCTTATACGATTCAGGTCGTACAAAAAATAGCTCAGGCAATTGAAAAAGCTTTGGGTATTGAAGGTATTGTGTTGATGCAATTGTCTGGGGAATCCGCAGGTCAAACCGTTCCACATGTACATTTCCATTTGATTCCAAGCTCGATCCACCAACTGGGTCGTCATGCTGCCCAAATGGGTGATCAGGAAAAAATTAAAGCACTTGCAGAAAAAATCAAAGCCGAACTTTGAATAAAAGTAACGTATATAAAAATGGAGCTTATGCTCCTTTTTTTATATAAAAATAATAAAATCAAATATTAAAATAAATTTCGATCCATCACTTGTCATCAAACTGTCACGTATTTTTCACCCATTTGTAACAAAGTTTAAAGATACTGCTTAGCAAGTTGGTGAGCTTCTGTAACTTTTTGTACATAGGCAAACTTTTAAAAAAATAGTGAATTTAGGCATATGCCACTGAACTTGTGTTTTGGAGAAATCTCAATGAAAAAATTGCTTATCGCTGCTGCAGTATCAACGCTTAGCATAACCGCAGCGCAAGCAGCGCCAACTTTGTACGGTAAACTTAATGTTTCCCTTGACCAAGTTGACAACAGTGATTTTGCAGGAAATGATGTCACTGCACTTAATTCAAATGCTTCACGTATTGGGGTAAAAGGTGAAGAAAAATTAACAGACAAAGTATCTGTTGTATATTTAGCAGAATGGGCAATTTCAACTGATGGTTCAGGTTCAGATACTGACTTGAGTATGCGTAACCGCTTTTTAGGCTTAAAATTCAATAAAATAGGAACTCTAAAAGCAGGTCGTTACGATACTTACTTCAAAACCAATGCTGGTAACAATCAAGATATTTTTAATGATCACACGATCTTGGATATGACCTCTGTACTTCATGGTGAAGAGCGTTCAAATAACGCGATTGGCTTTGAAACAGATAAAGATTTGATTATTCCAGGCCTACAGTTCAACATCATGGCTCAGCAGGGCGAAGACACCAAAACTGATAATACTAGTCTTGGTAAAGAAGGTAAGCGTGACGGATTTGGCGATGGTATCTCAACCTCTTTAACTTATGAAAATAAAGATTATGGTTTGGCTGCTGGTATTGCGGGTAACTTTGGATTAGCAGGTAAATATAACGCCTATAGCCTTTCTGGTATCTATTCAGACGCAATTCGTGTAACAGGTTCTATTGATTTAGCTAAAGCAGGTGTAGATGGTTTAGTATTCGGTGCTTTATGGCAAAACGCTCAGCCTACTGATGACACTGTATCCACTACAAGCGGCACAACCGTGACATCGTATAATGGCTTAGAAGAAGATGCATGGGGCTTAACCGCTGCTTATGCAATTGCATCTACACCTTGGAAAATCAAGGGTGAATATATTGAATCAAATACATCTGTAGATAACCGTTCAGATCGTAAAATTTCTCAATATGGTCTAGGCGTAGATTACAACTTCAACAAACAAGCTCGTTTTTATGGCGTATTAGCTCAACAAAAACGTGACTGGTTATCAAGCGATGATAAGAAAACCGTATTTGGCGTAGGTATGGAATATAATTTCTAATAAGCCATTTCAATTTTAATAAAAGGGCATATTGCCCTTTTATTTTTTACTTATTTTTATAATTTTATATTGCGCTCGGATTTTTAAGTTCCGTCATTGGCCATCTCGGCGTTGTAGTTACTTCAAGACCATCATGCTGTCCAGCTTTTAATCTTTCATAACCTGCAAAAGCAATCATCGCGCCATTGTCTGTACACAAAGCAGGTTCAGCATAATAGACCTGTGCTTTGATTTTTTTCAGTGATATTTCTAATTGCTCACGTAAACGTGTATTAGCACTCACTCCCCCAGCAATTACCAAGCGTTTTAGACCAGTTTGCTTTAAAGCTTTGACTGATTTTTTAATTAAAGTATCGACAATCGCTTCCTGAAAAGATGCAGCAATATCAGCATCACGTTTTTCTTCACCTAATTTTTTAAGTTGGACAGAAACTGCCGTTTTTAAACCGCTAAATGAAAAATCTAACCCCTGATGCAACATTGGTCGCGGAAATTCAAAAGCTTGGGCATTACCGTCTAAAGCTAATCTTGCAATATTTGGACCTCCCGGATAAGGTAAATTCATCATTTTAGCGACTTTATCAAACGCCTCGCCGGCCGCATCGTCAATAGATTCACCCAACAATTGGTACTGACCAATACCATAAGCCGCCATAAGCTGGGTATGTCCACCAGACACCAGTAAGGCGACAAAAGGAAACTCGGGTGGCGTTGCAGATAATAATGGTGCAAGCATATGTCCTTCCATATGATGTACACCAATCGCAGGTTTATTCAATGCTAATGCCAATGTACGCCCAAATAAGGCACCTGTCATCAAAGCACCCATTAACCCTGGCCCACGAGTATAGGCCACTGCATCAATCTGTTTCTTATCGATTTGACTTTGAGTTAGTAGCTCATTTAATAATGGAATTAATTTGCGCACATGGTCACGTGAAGCAAGCTCAGGCACTACACCACCATATTCTGCGTGGAGTTTAATTTGACTGTAAAGTACCTGTCCGCGTAATCCCTGCTCGCTATCATAAATCGCCAAGCCAGTTTCATCACAAGAGGTTTCCAAGCCCAAAACAATCATTAAAATACCTATTTTTTACGACTAAAATTCTGCCAGAGCTATTATAGACTTGTGATATCAGTTGTAAATGAGTAAAATACTGACCTTCACTTGTCATCGGGGCAATCCTGCGCTCGATGTTATCCATAATCTAGAGGATTTTACATGCCACAAGTTAAGTTGAAAGAAGGCGAACCAGTTGACGTAGCGATCCGTCGTTTTAAACGTTCATGCGAAAAAGCTGGCGTTTTAGCTGACGTTCGTAAGCGCGAGTTCTACGAAAAACCGACTCAAGAACGTAAGCGTAAAAAAGCTGCTGCTGTTAAGCGTTACCAAAAGAAATTGGCACGCGAATCTGTACGTACTACTCGCCTTTATTAATTAATTTGTGATTGACTGCTGAAAGACTATGACGACTTTAAAAAACCAGATTACTGATGTATTAAAAACACATATGCGTGCCAAAGAAATGGCAACGGTAACGGTGATTCGTAGTTTACAGGCAGCAATTAAGCAAATCGAAGTCGATGAGCGCGTAGAGCTTGACGATTCGCAAGTTCTTGCGGTCATTGAAAAGCAAATTAAACAGCGTAAAGAATCGGTCAAAGCCTTTGAAGGTGCAGGCCGTGATGATTTAGCTAGTAAAGAACAAGCCGAAATTGAGGTACTATCTCAATTTCTACCAGAAGCTATGACTGAGGAAGAGCTTGATTCTCTCATTGAGCAAACGATTGCTGCTCAAGGTGCTACTAGCATGAAAGATATGGGTAAGGTGATGAACTCTCTACGTCCGATCATAGCCGGACGTGCCGATCCTGCACAAGTTTCTTCTAAAATAAAAGCAAAATTAAGCTAATTCTATCTAGCTGAACTCGCCTGTCCTTCGCGAAGAGTATAAGCGACTAGGATTAACTCTAAAAGAACACCTATTTAATTGTCCTTTTCTAATGCATTTACTTATTGTAAATGGCATTGAATATTATATTTCTTCAATATCTGCATTTCTTTTGATGCCAATACTTGATTAATAAAATCTTGTTTAGTCATTTTGGCATATGAAAGTGGTAAGTCTTGTCGATATTGATCATTAACCTGATATAAATCTTGTACATATTGATTCACAATGCCGCAAAACTGTGTTTGTTGCGCAGGTGTAAATTGTGTCTGTTGTGGATTAAGTGAACGCAAAAAATTACGCATATCAGTGTTATAGCTATTTGAAATTTTTTCTACCGAACGTATATAGCGCTCAGGTGGAGCGGCCAAAACGGATTGCCCTAAAATCACCAAACTCAACAATAATGTGATCTTTTTCATAAATATAATCAATATGATATTTCCATATCTAGCTTAATGGTTAAAGTATTTTTTGCAAAGTAAATTTCATGTTGAAATGGAATTTTAAGATAAATTGCTCTACGCTTTATATTAAATTTTTAATAAGCGTTCTGACTGCATTTGTTTTAAGCGACTTTCAATGGTCGCACTCATGGCATTATTACCTTTAGCTAAACGTTGTGCATGTAACATTGATTTTATGGCATTTTCTTCATAGCCAGACCAATATTCGACTTCCGCCCGGTAACGAAGTACATTGACTGTCCTTAAAGGTGATTGTTTATCTACATTAGCTGATTGTTGTAAAAGTCTCCATCCCTCAATATCTTTATTATTGTTATTAATAAATCGTTGCACCAATTTTTGTGCGTCACTACTTTTATTTTGTCGAATTAGGATTTCCGCCAATTTATATGCCAAAGGACGATTTTCTGGCATGGTGCGCTGCGTATTAATAATTGCTTGATAAGCCTCATCTAGTTTATTTTGATTTAAATAAATATCAGCTTGCAATAGGATGGTCAAAGTATTGTCCGAAAACGTTGTCTTAACACCATCAAGCATTTCTTGTGCTTTAGCATAATCACCCTGATTATTATAAAAAGCACTCATCGCTAACTGAGCAGGTTTATTGTTTTGATTAACTTGAGTCTGTAACAGCTGCTCTGTGACCTGATTAGTTTCAACTAAGGTATACCATTTTAAAATCTGAAAATCTGGGTCATATAATTTAGACTTTACTTTAGGGAACTGATTAGCACGTAGACGCGATTCACTCATACGTTCAGATGTTAATGGGTGTGTCATCCAAAAATCGGGCAAATAACTTAACCGACTGGTTGAGCGATTCATGGTTTCAAAAAAATCTGCCATACTCTGTGGATTATAGCCTGCTGCATACATATATTGCATACCGATACGATCAGCTTCACGTTCCTGATTGCGGCTATATGTCAATTGATTATCCATCAAAGCGGCTTGTGTACCTAGCATCACCGCAGCACCCGCATCAGATTTAGTCTGAGCAGCAATGGCGGCCCCAACCAAAATTCCTGCTAGTGCCAATAATCCCTGCCCCTTAAACGCTTCCTGTGAACGGCTATAATGTCGCTGACTGACGTGAGCAATTTCATGCGCCATCACCCCTGCCACCTCATCAATATTGTGGGCAGAAGCAATCAAACCGGAATTTAAGGCAAAAAGTCCACCCGGAACAGCAAACGCATTAATCTGGGGATCATTAATTACCACCATTCCGATTGGCTGGCCCAATTGAGTCTGACTTAATATCTGAGCAAAGACTCGAAAAAACTGATCTTCGAGCCAAGGATCATGCAAAACTGGTAATTGTCTTTGTACTTGGCGATAAACCTTCTCACCAATCATTTTTTCTTTTTGTTGATCAATCAGTCCAATACCACTACCAATTTCAGGAACTTCAACCTGCGTGGTTGTAGATTGGTAGAAATAGTCAGAATGTGCCTGTGCAACACTCGTTACTACACTTAAAATCAAGACAGTTGCCGCCTGTTTCAAATCATGATCTCTCATCAAAAAAATAAGGGATAACTGACCAGAATAATTTAATCAGTGATCCCCAATATAACATTGGAAACAGAAAGGATTTGCAATAAAGTGTTATAACAATTTTAGCCATTTACCAAATATTGTGGGGTTCTGCCTTCAAGTGCATCAACCAAATTTTTATATGCAAGTTTAGCCATTTTTGACCGTGTTTCTGCGGTTGCAGAACCCACATGCGGTAAAGTAACCACGTTAGGTAAATCAAATAACTCAGAAGACTGCAAAGGTTCTTTTTGATAAACATCGAGACCCGCTGCAAAGATTTTTTGTTGTTTCAATGCTTGAATCAGTGCTTGTTCATCCACTACTGAACCACGTGCAATATTGACAAAAACAGCGTTCGACTGCATTTTTTCAAATTGAGCCTGCCCCATCAACGCTTTTGATTCGGTATTTAAATCAACTGCAACCACCACAAAATCAGACTGGCTTAATAGTTCATCCAAACCACAATAACGTGCATTTAAAGGCTGTGCTAATTCTAATTTTTCACGGCGATTATGATAAAGAATATTCATATTAAAGCCATAAAAGCCACGACGTGCGACTGCTGCACCAATATTTCCAAGACCAACGATGCCCAATGTTTTACCAAAAATATCCTGTCCAAATTGAGCAGGGCCTACAGTGCGCTTCCATTCACCTTGCTTGGTCCATTGATCAAGTTCAGGCACTCTCCGCGCAGCACTGACCAATAAAGTAAAAGCGAGATCGGCAGTTGTTTCCGTAAGAACATGCGGAGTATGAGCCAACCAAATTTGCTTTTTTGTAAGATAATCCACATCATAATTATCATATCCCACACTAACGGTGGAGATAATTTTTAATTTTTGCGCAGGAGCAAGATTACTTTCATTGAGTAAACGCCCAGCACCAATCATGGCGTCAGCATCGACCACTTCATTGCGAATTTGTTCATTAATATCACCCTGCTTTGGGTTTAAAACTACGACATTATAATCTTGTTGAAGTTGAACCAATACCGTTGAGTCAATTTGGCTAAAAACGACGACTTTCTTTTTCATTACATATCCTTATTCACTGAGGTACATATATCAAAGAGACTGATACCAACTAAAATACCAATAAATAAAAGTTTATGGGGATAACATAAGTTGCCATAAGCGGCGTTTGAGCAAAGGTTGATCAATCATTTCTTGTAAACTGGAAATTTGCATGCTTTGAACATGGGATATAAAGTCAAGCTGACCCAAAACCAAAACACGCTTATCAATCGCAAGCGCATCCAGAAAACCTTGAACATAGGCATGTACACCGCGCCCGTCCCGAAAATTTTCAAGTGGTAATGGCCATTTCAATTCATTGTAAAAGCCAGGCAAACTTGCTTGAATATTTGCCCAAAGTTGTCTTTGTTCTTTAGACAATTGCGAACTTTCAATCACTAAAATGACTTGATCGAGGCAATAGGCTTCCAATGTAAAAGCCTGCTGCATAAGGACAACTTTAGGCTGTTCTAGTGGCAAAGAAATAGCAGTTGGCGACTCAATATCTTGTAATGCAATTTCAACAGTGGGCACGATTTGCGCAGGTATACTCTCAATAGTTTTTGCCAGTTGCGGTTCAGATCCAACTGTAGCCAATTGTTGGCTTACAACTTGGCTAGACTCCTGACTTTTAGATGGAATTTGATCACGCCAAAGACTCACAGCCTGTTTTTTATGGCAGGACACTGCTCGTGGAATCCAGACATCCACGCCCATAGTTGCCAAAATACTCCGCTGTTGCCCTGTCATATTCACACTATCAAAATTATATCCAAGTCATTCTACTCTGCTTTACAAGCTTTTTCAGTGATTTGATCGAAACAGACACTAAATGCAGTTTAAATAATCATTAGGGTATTTTTCTTTTGCATTTGATCGACAATATCGGCTGTTTCAAATCCAAATCGCCAATATAATAATTCCAAAACATCAAGCTCGTCCTGAGTGATGATACGATCACTCCATAAACACATTTCTGCAATACCCAATATACTTAGTCGATCGCGTAATAATAGCCCGGCACAATCATTCAGAATTTCCGCCAGATCAATCGGTTCGTCTGAAATTTCTTCATACAATACCATTTCCTCCAAAGTCAGAATGTGGCTCAGTATCCGATCACGTACTTCAAGTTGATTTGGGCTATTGATTTGTTGTACGTGCAATAACGCATCGATTAAACGGACAATTTGTGGTTTTACTTCTTCAATCGACGTTGGCATATGCACAGGCATCAGATTTAATTCGAATTTTACCCGCTCTAAAAGCAAGGCATCAAGCAAACCCACCTCACCATCTTCCTGGATAATTAAAGCCAAGCGAGTTAAAAACTGCCGTGCAATACTGGCTGGAAGCGAACCAATATTGCGACAGGCTTCATGAAAAATCTGCACATGAACACGCCCATCCAGATACAGTAATGCATCCACAATGGCCCGACTCACCTGTGCATTTTGTGGAAGAAATTCTCGATATTGTCGAATCATTAAAATCGCGACCATCACTTCACGCGATCCTGTTGCTGTCTGTAAAGCCCGCTGAATTAATTCTGGTCGCTTAATATTTTGACGTATTTCAGCTTTAAGCGGTTTTATTGCATCATTTAAAGCAAAACTTATAGGAGATAGACGCAACAAGGGTAATGGTTGCGGCGAGACCCACGGCGTATGAACATTTCCATCCATTTCTTCGAGTGAGCGAAATAAGCTAAATAATGGCCGATTTCGTAACTTTTTTAAGTTTTCGAGCTGTAATTCCTGCAAAATCGTTGGATTAAGTTCATATATACGATCTTCAATACTGGGATGAATATTTAACCAGCTT
The DNA here is from genome assembly GCF_016624945.1 of Acinetobacter sp. S54. GTDB lineage: Bacteria > Pseudomonadota > Gammaproteobacteria > Pseudomonadales > Moraxellaceae > Acinetobacter. Next base: position 201,964 of record NZ_JACVUI010000002.1, read on the forward strand.
TGTGGACTCAATGAATTAGCAAAGCACATATGAGCAATCGATTCAGAAAATACACTATGAATTTGCGAACCCGCATGATGCACATAAATGCGCAGCAACGTCTGAGTATTGGCATTGTTCTGAATGAGCTGCATGGTTTTGTAATCATTACGAAAGGTGCGCCCACTTAAAGTTAAATACTTGATTAAACGGGTTATTAATACTCCCATACTTCCCAATAACCAAATAATGCCACCTAATGCAATAAAAAATGTTTCAAACTTACGCTGTTTATTTTTTTGATAAGGTTTAAAACCACGTTTGGCGATTCTACTTCCTAATTGACTAAAGGTAATTAAACCACTGTATAAAATTTTGAGTTTTGTATTTTCTACTGCTTCACCAGATAAAATCTGATTAAACTCATGACCGAGCAAACCATACAATTCGACCTCATCCAGATTTTGTAATGCCCCCCACGTCAATATAATCACCACATTCTGCTGATCAAAACCCGCCGTTAAAGCATTAACCCCGACTTCATCAGGCAAGACATATAATACAGGGACTTCAATTCTAAAACGTTCCGCCAATTGTTGTGAAATTTTAAGTGCAACACTTTCTTCAGGCGTGCTTTCAAGCAAATCTAAACGACGACCTTGCAGTTGTTTAGCTAAAGAATGGCCACCTTCACGAAAAATATAAAATTCGTATATCGCAGAACTCATTGCAATAAAGAACAATAAAACTATTAGATACGGACTCAAGCTATGCCACAAAATAGACTGGCTATAATCAAAATAATGAACCAAAAGTCCAAGTGTGGTATTTAAGATGAACATTGTCAGCAACATTGCGACTACACACATGCTTGCCGACCACATCATATTTTTATTTTCAACGAGATAATGACTGACTTCTTTCAATGTAAATATGTCCTGATTACATTGTTGCCCCATCATAAATGAAAAAAGCGGGAAAAACCCGCTTTTTCCTACAGAATTTATCTTATAACTCTTCTTTGATTCCAGTTAAATCAACAGATGCAGCATCAATATTGACATCAATATAACCATCTGTACCTTTAGCCGTATCGTTACGCTTACGCTCGAGGTTTTCAAGATAGACTTGATCAATACCACCAGTCACATAAATACCATCAAAAACCGAGCTATCAAATTCAGTTAAATCTGGAACTTTACTAGTGCGCACTGCATTTTTTAAATCTTCCAGATCCTGAAAGATCAAACGATCCGCACCAATAATATCCTGAATTTCTTCAACACTACGCTGTGAAGCGATCAATTCAGTTTTTGCTGGCATATCAATACCATAGACATTTGGGTATTTCACCATAGGTGCAGCCGAAGCAAAATAAACTTTTTTAGCACCCGAATCACGCGCCATCTGAATGATTTCATTACAAGTTGTGCCACGAACAATCGAATCATCCACAAGCAGTACATTCTTGCCCTTAAACTCAAGTTCAACTGGGTTGAGTTTTTGCCGTACTGATTTTTTACGCTGCTGTTGACCTGGCATAATGAAGGTGCGACCGATATAACGGTTTTTCATAAAACCTTCACGGAATTTGACGCCAAGAATATTCGCCAGTTCCAGTGCAGAAGTACGGCTGGTATCTGGGATTGGAATAACCACATCGATATCGTGTTCTTCACCCCATTCACGCAAAATTTTATGCGCCAGTTTTTCACCCATTTTTAAGCGGGCTTTATACACCGAAATCCCATCAATAATTGCATCAGGACGTGCAAAATACACATATTCAAAAATACAAGGTCGATGCCGAGGTTCGGCAGCGCATTGCTGAGTGAAGAGCTCACCTTGGTCATTGATAAAAATAGCCTCACCCGGCTGAATGTCACGCTCGATCTTAAAGCCAAGCGCAGTAATTGCAACCGATTCAGAGGCAATAATATATTCAAGGCCGTGTTCAGTTTCACGTGAGCCATAAATTAATGGACGAATACCATTAGGATCACGAAAACCAACCAAGCCATGTCCAGTAATCATGGCAACCACACCATAAGCGCCTTTACAACGCTCATGAACACGCTTTACTGCATGAAAAACATCTTCAGCTGTTGGATTCAAAGTTCCACTTTTTTGTAATTCATGTGCGAAAACATTCAAAAGAACTTCAGAATCAGAATCAGTATTCATATGACGCAAATCTGTTTTAAACAAATCATCATGAATATCAGAAGCATTGGTCAAATTACCATTATGAGCCAATGTAATTCCGTATGGAGAGTTCACATAAAATGGCTGTGCTTCTGCACTACTTGCCGAACCTGCAGTTGGATAACGCACATGACCGATACCGTAGTTACCAATCAATGCACGCATATGACGAGTATGAAACACATCTCGCACCATACCATTGTCTTTGCGCAGGAAAAGACGACCATTATGGCAAGTCACTATCCCAGCTGCATCCTGTCCACGATGCTGCAACATCGTTAATGCATCAAACAACATTTGGTTAACGGGTGCTTTACCGGCTATACCAACTACTCCACACATAGCAACCTCGCAGACGAGCTAGGATTAATAAAAAGGATTTTGGGTTGAGTGACTAGATTGATCTTTTTCAGGATCAGACTCAGCCACCTCATGTGAAGGGCGATGAAAAATACTCCCTTCAGATGTCACATGTTGCAATGCTTCATTGGCAGCATCTTTTGATAACTCTGTTGCTAATGGCGCATAAGGCAATAAAACCTGAACAAATTTGGACTGTTTCCAGTGTGGTGAACTTTCAACCCACGGACCGAGACCTTGCATGGTTACCAATACAATCAGCAACCCTTTTAATGTACCAAAAGCACCACCAGCCAAACGATTTAAAGGGCCAAGGCTCATACTTTTGAGTATTAAATTGAGTAACCCCGTTACAATCCACGTTAGGACAATAATAATCAGGACGATAAATGCAAATGCCGCAATCTTCTGCACAACAGGATCATGACTTAACACCACCATGCTTGGCGCCAAAAAGTTGGCATATTTTGCACCGATAATCAGAGCCAATATCCAACCAATTAAGTTCGCAAAGGCTTTTACGAATCCTTGTCGCAAACCGTTTAGCCCTCCAATGAGCAGGAGTATCAGAATAATGATATCCAGTGTATTCATCACTTAATTGAAAGCACTCACGCAATCTTTAATTAGGGACGGACCTGTATATATGAGGCCACTATAAATTTGTACAAGGTTAGCACCCGCATCTTTTTTTGCAATCGCATGCTCGCCTTGCGTAATTCCACCCACACCAATCAAAGGAATTTGCCCATTTAAAGATTTTGCAAACTGGCGCAGACATTCGGTACTTTTTTCAAATACAGGCGCACCCGATAAACCGCCTGACTCATCACCACAAGGTAAATTTTCTACCCCTACACGTGACAAGGTAGTATTGGTAACAATTAGACCGTCAATTTTAAACTGCAATAACTGATTTGAAATAAACTCAATATCTTCTTCAGTTAAATCAGGTGCTACTTTGAGAACAAGTGGCACATAATGATGATACTGTTCAGCTAGTTCCAGTTGCCGTTGCTTGAGTGTTTCTAGCAATTCCGTCAGGGCATCGCCACTTTGTAAACTACGCAAATTTTTTGTGTTAGGTGAAGAAATGTTGACCGTGATATAGGATGCGTAATTATAAACTTTTTCAAGGCAAATCAGATAATCATCTACTGCATTTTCAACAGGAGTGTCCGCATTTTTACCAATATTGATTCCCAGAATGCCTTTAAACTTTGACGCCTTGACATTTTCTATCAACTGATCGACACCATCGTTATTAAACCCCATACGGTTAATGATGGCTTTCGCTTCAGGAATACGGAACAATCGTGGTTGTGGATTTCCAGACTGCGGGCGCGGGGTTATCGTTCCTATTTCAATAAAACCAAAGCCCAAACCTGCCAACGCATCAATATAAGCGCCATTTTTATCTAAACCAGCTGCAAGTCCTACAGCATTTGGGAATTCAATACCCATGCAAGTGACAGGCTTAGGTGCTATATGTTGACGTAATAATCCGATTTTATGAGCGGACTTTAAAAGAGATAAGGTAAGTTCATGTGCACGCTCGGGTGACAAGGAGAACAACATAGGGCGAGCAAGCGAATATAACATATCAATCAAAGTCTACTGCTTTTTCAGGTAGGCGTATTATAGGCATAGGTAAGATAAAACACCATGCTTGCAACCCTTTTATTTTGAGGACTTATTGTACCGTAGCCGTTAATTTAATCTGATTGTTACTCGAAACCATATCCATTTTTTCAATCGATAAGCCCATTTGCGCAAGCTGAGTTATAAAATTTGCCAAAACGGCATAATTTTGATGTTCTGCCACAATTTGCAACTGTTCACCCATTTGCTGAGATGAAACCGTGAGTCCTTGCTGTTGTGAAACTCGTTGAACCTTTTCAGCCAAACTCAACTGGCTCTCTGAGGCGGGTTTCATGGTCACCGCATTACTTTGCATCCAGACCATTAAATCCTTTAGATCATTTACTCGTTTTTGTTGTTGATCCGCCAGACTATGCATTTTCCAAAGTGAAAAACCAAGCAGTGCAATCACAACAAAAATACTGGCAAAAATCACCATATAACGCTCACGCGCAGACATTCGTTGCAATGCGTCAATAATACGTTCGATTTTTTGATCAAAACCCTGTTGAATTCGAGTTATAGCATTCATTATTGTACTTTTACCGTCCCAATTGCCCCTGCACCATCTGCCTGAACATTACCTAGTTCTGCTTTGAAACCTTGTTGATTGAGTTGCTGTGTTAAGCTTTGCAAATCATTGGCCGATTTGGCTTTTAATGACATGCTTAAAGATGGAGCATTATAACTTAGTTGTTGAGCTACAATTTGGCGTTGCATAAGAATTGGCCCAACCCTGCTTAACAGACTTAAAGCTGTGGTATCACCACTTTGACTCATTCTCAGTTGACTTTCAAACATACTTTTTACATTTTGCTCAGTCACTCGGCTATTGGCACCAAACCAATATTTATATTGGTCTACGGCTTGTGTTGCTGTCTGATTTGCAAGTTTTTTTAGTTTGTACCAACGTAAAGCATCATAACTAAACTGAACAATCAAAACCGCGATCAAAACCGCAATACATGCTTTCCAATAACCCGAAACTTTAGTTTCATTTTTGGCTTTTGGTAAAATATTGAATGGATGCTGCTTCGGTTTTTGGATTTTCTGAAACTGATAATCAAACGGTTGTCGAGTTTCTAGTGTAGAAGCTGTAGCCAGACTATCAAGTTGTTGTGGAGTCAAATTACTGTAATGATAAAAGGTTTCCGTAGTCTGGAACTCAAGATAAATAGCCAAATCATCTATTGTCATACCTTTATAAAGATTTTCACGTACTAGAGTCTGACCATGTAAATGGGCAATATTAACTTGACCTTGTTCAGGGACAGGTAATATCAGAAAATCAGGGAGTAACGCGACCAGTTTAATGGGCAATAAATTGAGTGCATGTTGCCATGTCTCAACCAGACTTTGCGCAACCCCTACTATTGTTATTTGATCTGGTGACTCAAAATGGTGAACAATGCGCATGTGGTCGATCGGTAGAGTCACATATTCTTCCATGAGATACTTAACACCATCTGCCCCCAGTTGCTTCACATGTGTTTTACTCATGTGTTGTTGCAAAATCTGGATATGGCGACTGGAAAAGAAAACCACTGTTTCTTCTCCCTGATGCGGTTGCAAATCATGAATAAGCTGTTCAAGGCTGGAAGCCTGTAACCAATTTTCACCTGTTGACCAAAACCAAGCCCCATTGGCTTCAGGCATCCATAAATACAGCATAAATTATATGTACCGTGTTTTCGTTATAGCGTAGGTATAAAACTATGTTCTTGTGTTGACAATCCATTGGCAATCACGCTCTGGCTATAAATGCGTGCTTCAGCCAAAGCAAAAGGATTAAAATGTTCATGGGTTAATTGTTCAGCAATATGTCCCACAACATTCATATGACACACCACAACAACAGATTCAAATGGAAGCTGGGAAAGCCAGTCTATCGCATCTTTCGCATCATCTTCTGGTTTGATCTTATCACAAAGTAAAACAGGAACTTTAGGAAAATATGCCTGAATATGACCAAGTGTTTCCTGTGCGCGTAGCAAAGGGCTCACGACAAAAACCTCTGGCTGAACCCTATCTTTCAGGTGCTGTGCCGTCTGCTCAGCCTGAGCATGGCCCAATGCCGTCAATGGCCGCTTGGTATCGTTACCATCCACTGGAGACGCTGCTTCACCGTGGCGAACTAAAGTTAGTTGCATAACCATTCCTTTTCCAATCTTTCTTTATGATAACAAGTCTTTATGACAGTTTTCATTAAATGATGTTTTTAAACTTCATGATGAGGTAATACAAACTCTACATCACTACGGTGTCCATTTTTCATCAGGGCAAGCGCAATATTTAGGGGTGGCGCGCCTTCAAAAATTACTTCGTACAATGCATTCGTAATCGGCATATATACATCCAGCTCTTGTGCGCGTTTGCGAACCTGTACAATCGTATTAATGCCTTCAGCTGTTTGTCCAAGTTCTTTTGTCGCTTGGTCCAGCGTCTTACCCGAACCCAAAGCATAACCAATCTGATAATTACGACTCAGCGGACTATTACAAGTCGCAAATAAATCCCCCACTCCAGATAAACCCAAAAATGTTAAAGGATTAGCACCTAATTTAACTGCAAATCGACTCATTTCAGCTAAGGCTCGGGTAATAATCATACTTTTCGTATTTTCACCGATATTATAAGCAACTGCCATCCCCATGGCGACTGCGTAAATATTTTTTAGTGCGCCACCAAGTTCAACCCCATGCACATCATCACTACCAAAAACACGAAATAACGCACTATGTAAGGCATGTTGAACAGCGTAGCGTACCAGTTCAGAATGACTGGCAATTACCGTTCCCGATGGCATGCCTGCCATGATTTCCTTTGCAAGATTAGGCCCAGAAAGAACACCATATGGCACTTCTGGTAATTCTTCTCGAATAATATCACTCATAAAACTAAAGGTATCAGCTTCAATTCCTTTGGTCAGTGAGACGACGGCCTGCGACGTAATAAAAGGTGCAATTTGCTTAAGCACATTACGGAACGAATGACTAGGGATCGCAACTAAAATGATGTCCCGATTACAAACAGCCTCTTCAATATCGCAGACTGCACGCAAAGCAGCTTCCAACGTAAAATCTGGCAAATAGCGTTTATTGATATGGCTCTCATTAATATCATCTGCAGCATCTTGATCACGAATCCAAATCATCGTATCGCAGCCATTACGCACTGCTAGGTTTGCCATCGCCGTACCAAAACTGCCCCCCCCAAGCACCGTGATACGAAGTGCTGTTTTCTTATCAACTTCGATGGGTTCAACGAGATCCGAAAAATTTAATTCCGTCATGCGTTCTTCATTCCTGCTACATCAATATCAATATTTTTTTAAGACTGCCATTTTTTTACAAAATCACTGACCACTATGTCTGCACGTGGCGCAATTGATTTGGCGGCAGTGCCAATATAAATAATACCTGAGATCAAATCACGATCAGCCAATCCTAAATGCTGCTTCATCCATTTTGACTCAACAACAGCACCTGAACGCCACATCGTTGAAAACCCTTGTACCTGCAAAGACAATAAAAAGTTTTGAATAGCCGCCCCAGAACTCAAAGTTTGTTCAAATAATGGAACCTTAGGATGATCCTGAAATTGAGTAACCGCTATTACTATCAATGGTGCACGAAAAGGGTGTTGCTTAACACGATCAAGCTGAACTGGATCAGTTTCACCAAGATCTGCTAAGGCTTGAGATAAACTCTCGCCAAAGGCCGCTCGCTGTTCAGGTTGAATCACAATAAATCGGGTCGGTTTTAAACGATGGTGATCCGGCGCAGTCAGTGCTGCTTCAAATGCTTTATTTAATTGTTCAGAAGATGGTGCAGGCTCAATGAGATGCCCAATTGATTGACGCTGATGAATATTTTGATGAACCTTACTTACGTCTAAATCCGTCATGAACATTAATCTAATAGAAAAAAACAAAAGTAGATTAGCACATTCCTTTTTCATTCTGCCATGTCAATCTAGGGCATTTCACTAGTTTTCTCAAATTTGACAGCTTTACTGCAAAAATTATCAAAATCTATACAACATACTCAAAACAAATAAAAATTTTTATGGTCAACTAAAAAAATAATTTTTAAATTTTCTGAAGGACTGGTTTATGAAAAAACAAATCACCGCCAGCGTATTGACTGCATCCGTCATTTTATTAACAGCGTGTGCCTCTAACCCTACTGCCACAACCGCGATTCAAAAAGAAAATAATCAATTTGAAGTGACGGGGGTAGGCAAAACTAATCTCATAGCGAAAAATAATGCCGTTGATGCAGCAAATAAGACCTGTAAACGCAGCTCGGCCGTTATAGTTGACGAAAAAACAACTTATAACGGTGTACTTAAAGGTGTAGTAGATGAAGAAACTGGAAAAATAGTAGAGGCAGCAGCAGGCGTTATTGGTTCGATTACGGGTAAAAATGCGTCTTTAGCAAAAGATGATGATTATCAGACAACGCTTACTTTTTATTGTAAAGCCAGTTAATCACATACCGACTAAATAAAAAGCGCTCTGTATTTAAGAGCGCTTTTTATAAAAAATTATTCAGATGACAGTCTAACAATACCCATCCAAACGTGTCAGTGGTAGTTTTTTGCCAATCGCTTTTTCAATTTCTGGTAAATAAAATGCATCATCTTCTGAAAGAAAACTAATACTTACACCTTGAGAACCTGCACGACCAGTACGTCCAATACGATGTACATAATCATCTGACTGTTCTGGCAAAGTAAAATTCACCACGTGCGATACACCATCCACATGAATACCACGACCAGCAACATCTGTTGCAATCATAATATTGTTTTTACCCTGCTTAAATTGCTCAAGCATTTTTAAGCGTTTGTCCTGTGCAATTTCACCTGACAACATTCCCACACGATAACCATCTCTTTTCAAATGATCATATAAACGACGCACTTGATCTCGACGATTGGCAAAGATCATGACTTTATCAATTGGTTCATCACGTAGAATATCCTGCAATAGACGATATTTATCTTTTTTCTCTACTACATAAACACGTTGCTCTACGTCATTATTGGTTTTTTGTTCAGGTTCAATTTCAACTGTGACAGGTTCAAACAACCACTGACGTGCCAGATTTAAAACATCATAACTAAAAGTAGCAGAAAACATTAGAGTCTGACGTTGTTCCTTACGCGGAGAGTAACGCACAATCCGTTTAACCGAAGGAATAAAGCCCATATCCAACAACCGATCTGCCTCATCGATCACCAGAAACTCAATTTGATCGAGCCACACTTCTTTTTGCTCAATAAAGTCGATCAAACGTCCTGGAGTTGCGACCAGAATATCTAGAAAGTGAGCATTGAGCGGTTTCTTTTGCTTATCAAAGTCCACACCACCCACTAGTGTCAGCAGTTTTAAATCAGTAAATCTGGTCAGCTCTCTAGCATCGCTTTCGATTTGCAAAGCCAATTCACGAGTCGGTGCCAGAATCAATGCACGTGGTTCTCCACGATAACGCTGCTCCTGAATCGGATTATTTAGCAAATCATTAATGATACTCACCAGGAATGCTGCGGTTTTCCCTGTTCCCGTTTGCGCACGCCCAATCGCATCGTGCCCTGCAAGTGTATATTTTAAAACCTTTTGTTGAATTGGGGTCATTTGCTTAAACCCTAATGCATCAATCGCTTTTTTAAGTTGCGGATGTAGATTCAAGGTTTCAAAACCAGATACCATAAATTCGTGCTCTAACTGTTAATCACTCTGATGAGAATAGTAGTATAAAACAAAAACGCCCCAATTATAAAATTGAGGCGTTATTCAACATAATAAAATGTTGATTAGTCTAAAGGCTGTACATTCTCAGCCTGAAAACCTTTTTGTCCTTGCACAACGCTAAATTCAACACGCTGACCGTCACGTAACGAACGATGTCCGTCACCCATAATTGCACGAAAATGTACAAATACGTCGTCGCCGCCATTACGTTGAATAAAGCCAAAACCCTTAGTGTCGTTAAACCATTTAACAACGCCTTGTTCGCGAGCTGTCATAAGTCAATCCTCAGAAGTGAAAATAAAGGACCTTCCGGTGTTGCAAACAGCAGAGCAAACAAGTTTAAAATTCGTTATTATTTCAAAGCTTGTAATCATTCTGTAAAACTATCAACAATTTCCGGTTACATCCATTTGTTATAGGCTTAATAAAACAATGATTTGTTTATACTAGTGATTCCTAAAACGCTTCGAGCTTAACACGGGTTTGTGACAATTAATAGAAATTTTTTAGATAATTCTATATAAAATTTTGATTGATTTTTAAACTCCATAATATTTTTTTACTATCAATAAAATATATGCTTTTAAAGCGTGCGACTTTTTGCACATTTATGCAAATATTTGATAAAATCGGAGCTCATAACGATCTTTAAATATTTTTACGGATGAGTGATTCAAATCTCGGAATTCCCACTGAAATTAACGCTATAGGCCAACCGTGCCCTATGCCCCTTTTGATGTTAAAACGTGGTTTAAAAAAAGCAGATCAGCATCAGGTTTTTTTATTAAAATCCTCTGATCCACATAGTGAAATTGATGTCATTCGTTATTGTCAACTCCATCAATTAAAGTGTCAGTTGACCCGAATATCTGACCATGAATTTCACTATTTGATTCACTCTTAAACATACAGCTTTGTTCTTTAGAGCAACTAGTGTATAAAATTTTACATTTCTCTACCCAATTTTCCTTAATTATGAACTTGCTTCGCATTAAGATGAAATCATTGGTTATACCACCATCCTATAAGGAGAACTCATGAGTGACAGCAGCAATCAATTGATGCCCCTGTCCTTATCTGCGCCCGGTGTAAATCTCGGTGCTTACATCAGCACCGTTAATCAAATTCCAATTTTGACCGCTGAGCAAGAGAAAGAACTGGCTGAGCGTTACTATTATGATCAGGATTTAGATGCGGCAAAAATGCTAGTCATGTCGCATTTACGTTTTGTTGTGCATATTGCACGCAGCTATGCAGGCTATGGTTTACCACAAGGTGACCTTATTCAAGAAGGCAACCTTGGCTTGATGAAAGCAGTAAAGCGTTTTGACCCGAATATGGGTGTGCGTTTAGTTTCTTTCGCAGTTCACTGGATTAAAGCTGAAATACATGAATATGTCATTCGTAACTGGCGTATCGTGAAAATTGCAACAACCAAAGCGCAACGTAAATTATTTTTTAATTTACGCAGCCTAAAAAAGTCGAGTAAAAAACTAACACTTGAGGAAGCTAAGGCAATTGCAGTTGACCTAAACGTCACGCCTGAGCAAGTGCTAGAAATGGAAGGCCGATTGACAGCCTATGATGCCGCTTTTGAGGCACAAGGTGATGACGACGATGATTCAACGCATGTCGCGCCTGCTTTATATCTCGAAGATAACCGTTACGATCCTGCACGATTGGTGGAAAATGAAGACTACGAAGAACAAAGTAGTTCTGCGTTGTATGAAGCAATGAATCAATTGGATGATCGTTCACGTAACATCTTACAGCGCCGCTGGCTAGATGATGATAAATCCACACTGCATGAGCTTGCAGCAGAATACAATGTCTCAGCTGAACGTATTCGCCAGCTTGAAAAGAATGCGATGGAAAAGATTAAGGTTGCAATGTCAGCAAGCTAATTTTTTCTGGTATTTAAAAGAGGCATTTGCCTCTTTTTTATTAAGCTTAAGTATTTTTAGCTCGGTGGATTTATGCTAAGGTGCTTGGGTCTTTTTTTAAGTGTTTTTGGCTTATGTGGATCGCAATTGCAGCTGTTAATCTTGCTTTGGCTGTCATATTGGGCGCATTTGGCGCTCACGGCCTAAAAGCCTTTGCAACACCAGAACAACTTGGCTGGTGGAGCACAGCAACACAGTATTTCTTTTACCACGCGTTGGGTTTACTTGCGTTAGGTATTTTAGCCAGAATCAACTCTCCATTTTCGATTAAAGCATCTTTTATCCTAATCCAAATCGGTATTTTATTATTCTGTGGTTCTTTATATATCATGGCATTAGGTTTACCGCGTGGATTAGGTGCAATTACTCCACTTGGAGGGGTATTTATGATTTTAGGCTGGCTAGTCCTTGCATGGAAGGCCATAAAGTACGCGAAATAATGGAAAACCACATGCAAATTTATTTAAATGGCGAGCTTAAGCAAACTGCTTGTCAAAACTTATTGCAACTTGTTCAGGAATTAGCACTTGAAGGTAAACGGTTTGCCGTCGAACGAAATGAGCAGATAGTTCCAAAGAGTAAACTCGAACAATCTCCCCTTTCAGAACATGATCGTATAGAAATTATTCACGCTGTCGGCGGCGGCTAAAATGGAGTAAGCCATGCAAGATTCACCTTTAACTATCGGTTCACGTACATTTCAATCCCGCCTTTTAGTCGGCACAGGTAAATATAAAGATCTTGATGAAACAGATTTGGCGATTCAAGCCAGCGGTGCAGAGATTGTAACTGTGGCGATTCGTCGTGTAAATATTGGGCAACACCCCGATCAACCGAATTTACTTTCAGTCATACCACCCGAAAGATATACCATTCTGCCAAATACAGCAGGGTGTTTTGATGCAGACAGTGCAGTACGCACCTGCATGTTGGCACGTGAACTTCTGGATGGACATAATCTAGTCAAACTTGAAGTTTTAGGGGATGAAAAAACACTTTATCCCAACGTTACAGCCACGCTTAAAGCTGCTCGCACCCTGATTGATGATGGTTTTGAAATCATGGTTTACACCTCAGATGATCCTATTATTGCTCAAGAACTGGAGAGTATGGGCTGTGCAGCGATTATGCCTCTAGGAAGTCTCATTGGTTCAGGTCTAGGTATTTTAAACCCTCACACCATTTCTATTATTAAAGAAAATGCCAAAGTGCCTGTATTGGTAGATGCCGGTGTAGGCACCGCAAGTGATGCGGCAATTGCGATGGAACTGGGCTGTGATGGGGTTCTCATGAATACTGCAATTGCTGCGGCACAAAACCCTATACTGATGGCATCTGCCATGAAAAAAGCAATAGAAGCTGGTCGAGAAGCCTACCTCGCGGGACGTATGCCTCGTAAACGTATGGCCAATGCCAGTTCTCCAGAAACAGGATATTTCTTTAAATAAGCAATGGTTAAAAAAAGGATTCTTTGGGATCCTTTTTTATTAAAAATAAAGAATAAGAGTAAAATTAATATGCTAAAAACTATTATTGCACTGGGTTGTCTTGCTGTTACAGCAACTACATTTGCAAACTCTGATCAGGCAAAGTATCAGTCATTTATCCCTAAAAACTGGAAAATTATTGAAACTGGCAAAGGCGATTTAAACCAAGACGGGATGGAAGACCTCGCTTTAGTGATTGAGGAAAATAATCCAGAGAAGATTATTTCCAATGATAGACTGGGTAGTCCTGAGCTCAATACCAACCCTAGAGCTTTGTTGGTTTTATTTAGAACCGCGCAAGGTTATCAATTGATCAGTAAAAGCCTGCAACTTCCAAGTGAAAATGATGCAGACTCCCCTTGCCTAGCCGACCCATTAGAAGATGGTGGCATTATGATTTCAAAAGGGATATTGAAAATAAATTTACATTATTGGTTAAGCTGCGGTTCATGGTATGTCACCAACAATAATTTTAGCTTTCGCTATCAAAATGGAAAGTTTAAATTAATTGGCTTTGATCAAAATAGCTTTCATCGCGCTTCAGGTGAAGAAAGTGGCGTGAGCATTAATTTTTTAACTGGAAAATTGAAAAAAACTACCGACGGAAATGAGTTTGAAGAAACAGCAAAGCCTGCTAGGGTTGAATGGAAAAAGTTAAAGCAGCATTATGACTTGAATTTAGAACACGTTAATTTTAAAGAACCACCAGAATTTCAATAAAAAACGCTTCAATATGAAGCGTTTTTCATACAAATGCCATCTTTAAGAAATTAGGCCTTCATCTCGCATAGCAATATTCACTGATTGACGTTCTGCAACTTTGTTGCGTAATGCCACAATATTTTGGTAAGGGCTCAAATCATGTTCAATACTATTTGACCAATTGGTGAGAACAAACAAATAGGCATCGGCTGGACCAAACCCATCATCGACCAGATATTCATGGTCTGATTCACCTATTGCTTTATCGATATAAGCCAGTAATCGATCAATTTCAGCATAGGCTTTTTCTTTTGCTTCAGCATCTAATGCGCCCCCAAAGAATACCGCATAGGCATCATGGAGCTCTGAATTCAAATACCCAAGCCATTCCAACACTTTGGCACGTCCTAAACCTGATGGGGGAATCAAGTTTTGAGCTGGATCATGTTGTGCAATAAAAGGAAGTACAGCTACATTCTCGGTGAGAACCAAGCCTGGTGTTATTTCAAGTGCAGGCACGTAACCTTTAGGATTAATCTCATAATAATCTGCACCTTTTTCAGTTTTATGTGTTTTTAAGTCAACCCGTTCCAGATCAAAATCAACATTAATTTCATTCAAAAGAATATGTGCAGCCAATGAACATGCACCAGGGGAATAATACAACTTCATAGATAATCCTTGTTATAGCTCTCTTCACTGTTTTAGAACGCTTTACTCAAACTTTCAAGCTCTACTCGTTTTAAATTTTAAAAAAACGTAACTACCTGAAAATACTTACCATTAGACTATTGAGTAAAATACTAATTTTTTCAAGTGAAAAACGTTGTCTTTTATATTTACCAATGTGTATGACAAAAAAATGAACCAGATAAAATGAAATCAACATAAAAAGAAAACCAGTCTTATTCATCAATAGACTGGCTCAAAATAAGTTGTTATTAGAATGTCAGAGTTTTTATAAAGTGTCATTTCTCCCTCTATAGTTGAGCTTTTAAGACTTTACTGAAATTAAAACTCAGATCCATTTTAAGATGCTTTTTGAATGCTGCGCATCCCTGAAATTGGTGATTTTTCTCTATGTATTTCAATTCCTTTTTTATCTAATTTAGCCGTCATAAAAAAACCAGTCTTATTAGACTGGTTTTCTTTGGTTTTTAAGCAAAATTAATATTACCAACTAAAGCCAACACCAACACCGCCCGAGCTTTCTTCTTTACTTAAAGCACCACTAATACTCAAACTGGTATTTTCATTGATCATTCTCTGATAACCCACAGCAACTGCTTGCTCCTGACCTTGCACACCCGCACCTACACCCACACGGTTTTGACCACGTAATCCAGAAGTGCTGGTTGCCATATTCATCATGGCTGCACTCATTGCGCCTTGACGGTCAAAACGTTTATCAACTTCCTGGAAACGGCGTTCTGTTTGCAAACTATAGTCTTTAAATGCATTTTCTAGTCCTGCGAAACGAGTATCTGTATAAGTATTTGCACTCGAAAGCGTCTCAGAACTTGATTTATTCATTTGTGCGACATTTACCGCATCTGTATCAGCCGTACCTGCAGCCACATTGGTGATTTGTCTTTGATTGGTCGCTGATCCTACAGATACAGTATTATCACGATCATTGCTTGAATCATTGCCTAATACCACAGCATTTTTTGCCTCAGTAGTGACATTATTTCCAAGAACAAAGGTATTATCACCTTTTACTGTATTGTCATTGCCCACTACATAGCTACCATTACCACTTACAGTATTCGGATCTCCAAATGCCCCTGATTTATTACCCGAAACAGTATTACTAACACCCACCGCAGTTGAATTATTACCCGTGACCACCGTGTTTGGACCAATCGCTGTTGAGTTTTTTCCTGTTGCATTGGAACCTGCACTTGAACCAGCACCATTTCCATCAATACTGATATATTTACCTGCATCAGCAACTTTTTGATCCGTATAGGACTTAGCAGTATTTAAGGTTGAAGCTGTTTGCTGATCCGTATAATTTTTTGCATTGTTTAATGTCGTTGTTGCTTGCTGATCCGTATAACTTTTTGAATCAGTCAATGATTGAGCGGTTTGCTGATCTGTGTAGGTTTTTGCATCATTTAGATTTTTTGCATCTTGCTGATCAATATAGCTTTTTGCATTTGCCAATGTGCCAGAACTTTGGGTGTCTGTATAAGTATTTGCATCAGCTAATGTTTGAGCATCCTGTTGATCAACATAATTTTTCAAATTACTGACCGAACCTTTTAATGCAGATAATTCATTATTTACAGCACCAAAAGTTGCTCCAATATTAGAATAACTTGCACCTTGTATCGTAAATGTTGGCAAAGCAAATACGCCATTATTAAAACTAGCGCCCCCACCTAATACAGAAGCGAGTTGGTTTGCACTATTGCTAAACTGATTTGAAAGAGTGCTAATACTTTGATTAGTAGTATAAAGCTGACCGCCAGTTATTGCATCTTTAGAGCTAGCAGAGCTAATATCCCCTTCCTGCAAATTGGTCAATTTAGTTCCATTCACGCCTTTTAAGCTAATACTATCTTTTGTTGGACTGTCATATTGAACCGCCAATTGATTCAATGTTCCTTGTCCTTGCTGGAGGGATGCAATATCAGCCTCGTTCGTCGTTACACGGCCATCTAGATTATTAATCGCAGTAGTATTCGTCGTAATTTTGCCATCCAACGTTGTCACTTCATTACCGATTCGGGTATTTAAAGTCGTAACCTCTCCATCAATACGTGTATTTAAAGTACCGACTTCAGTGGTTACTCGCGTATCCAGCGTGGTGACATTGGTGTTAGTCGTATTTAGCTGTTTACCAGTCACAGCATCGGTTGAATTTGCTGACAGTGTGGCATCTTTCAAGTTGGTCAGCTTTGTGCCTGTTGCGCCACTCAGAGTAATATTATCTTTTGCAGCGTTATCATAAATTACGGCATTATTTGAAATACTATTCAAACCCGTTTGAAGTGTGACAATGTCATTGGTATTGGTGGTAACACGTCCATCAATGCCTGAAATAGTGTTATTTAATGTTCCTACTTCAGTTGTAACGCGCCCATCCAGATTGCTAATCGCGGTAGCATTTTGTCCAATCGCCGCGGTATTCGTCGTAATCTTGCCATCCAACGTTGTCACTTCATTACCAATGCGGGTATCTAAAGTCGTCACTTCTCCATCAATACGGGTGTTTAAAGTACCAACTTCATTAGTTACTCGCGTATCCAGATTAGTGACACTTGTTTGCGAAGCTTTTGTTGCCAATCCAGTTGCAGTGTCAGTAACCTGAGCATTTAAACTGTCAAATGCAGTTTTATCTGCCTTTAATGCAAGCCCAGTTGTTAAATCTGTTTGCGAAGCTTTTGTTGCCACAATCGCATTGGTATCTTTTAACTGACTATAGTTAACTGCATCTGTGTCTTTTGTTGCAACAGCAACATTCGTAATACGTTTTTCGGCGCCCGCTTTACCTACAGAAATGGTATTTGCTTCATCGGCTAAAGAGTCATAACCAATCGCAGTTGAACCATAAGCTGTAGCTTGGCTACTACTACCAAAAACACTGCTATAAATACCAGATGCAATATTATTTGAACCAACCGCAGTGGAAACACCACCTATTGCCTTATTTGAATTCCCTACGCTTGTGCTATTTACGCCTAGCGCCTGATTGTCATAGCCCATTGACGCACTTTGACCACCTAATGCAATATTATGTGAACCAACCGCAGAACTACGATCTCCAAATGCCACAGAGCCTCCATTTCGAAGTGTAGTTTCAAAATCTGCTGCTTGTTGTGCATTTACAGATGTATCACCAATTTTGGTAATGGATGCAGTCGTTAAATCTGTTGCCTCAACTTTAATGCCATTAATAGCAGTGAGTTTTGTCCCATCATTTTCTGTATTATAGTTTTGTCCACTGGCAGCCCCTACAACTGTAGCGCCACTACCCTTTGCCAAGTTCTGCGAACCTGCGGCAAAGCTCCCGGTGCCAGTTGCTTTATTATAAGTACCAACCACATTACTCAATTTTCCAGAAACAGTATTGCTAATGCCTAAAGCAACGCTTTGCTCTTCAGTAATATTATTATTAAAACCAACGCCAGTACTATATGTACCAGTAACATTATTTTGTGTACCAATGGCATTCGAGAAAATACCACTTGCCGTATTACTTGCGCCTATCGCATTGCTATAAGAATTAATTGCATTATTTGCAAAACCAATCGCATTACTTGAGTCACCAGATGCGGTATTGCTATAACCTACTGCACTACTATAAGTACCTGATGCCGTATTACTTCTACCAACTGCACTACTTGCCTCAGCTGAAGCTGTATTGTTAGAACCAACTGCACTACTCAAATTAGCCAATGCCCTATTGTAATCACCGATGGCACTGCTCGCTTCACCATTTGTAGTATTATCAGAACCCAATGCACTACTTTGTTTACCGAACGCTCTATTAGAATCGCCTACGGCGCTAGCAGACTCGCCTGATGCTATGTTTGAGTTACCAACAGCATTACTTGAGTCACCAGATGCAGTATTGGATCGACCTATGGCACTAGCATTTACATTACTTGCTAAGTTTTCAGAACCTATAGCACTACTATCTGTATTAGAAGCTGTATTATGATGACCTACCGCAGCACTATAATCACCACTTGCAATATTGGAGCGACCTAAAGCACTACTACTATCACCTGTTGCAGTATTATTTGAACCTACAGAATTACTATAATTACCCATTGCAAGGTTTTGACTACCCACCGCATTACTTGCAACTCCTAAAGCGATATTACCGCCTTTTTTTGCAGCATTTTTAAAGGCAGCTACTTGGGTCGCATCTGTAACGACAATACCATTAGGTAATGTAAATGATGTAATATCATCAATATTAGTCGTGGTTGCGGTAACGGTCACACCTGCAACACTTGTCAGTTGTGTTCCATTACTTTGTGAATTATAGGCTGTATCAGATGCAGAGCCTAAAGCATTGGCATTGATATCTTTTTGGGCATAATTATCGGAAGCCCCTATAGCGGCAGTAGAGAGTAATGACTGCACTTGGGTTAAATTGACTGCATCTGTCCCGTTTGTTGCAGTGGCTACATTGGTAATACGTTTTTCAGCGCCCGCTTTACCTACGGAAACAGTATTGGCTTCATTGGCTAAAGAATTATATCCAATCGCGGTGGCTTTATCAGCAGTTGCCGAACTGTAACTACCAAAAGCACTACTGTATTGTGCAGTTGCTTGGTTGCTAGCCCCATATGCAGCACTCGCATCTCCTGATGCAATATTATTAAACCCAACTGCACTACTTGCTAGTCCAGAAGCATTATTGATTACACCTAAAGCACTACTAGCAATACCACTTGCTTGATTGACTTTTTTTGAAAATCCAGCACCTGTTACATAATCTATAAATGCCTGCTTGGCAGCATCAGTTAAATTTTCTTGCCCATTAATTGAAGTAATCATTTCGGCCGTAAGAGTACCAGTACCTACCCACACCGCTGAACTACCAGAGGGTCGATTTGTTTTTATTACAAAATTATCAAACGTCAACGTACTATCCAAATGATTGTACGTTTCGCTAGAATGTAAATTTTTACCATTTCCAACTGCTGCACTTCCTATTCCTGAAGCTATATTATTACTACCACATGCAAAAGCATTGGAACCGGTTGCTGTACTTCCTCCAGTTCCACCACTACCGTTTACATCACAGACCTCAGCCCAAGCATGAGCCCCCATAATCGTTGCAATACTCAAAACCAGAGTTTGCAAACCAAGTAACCGATATCCAGAATCTGTAGTTAGAATCTCCGAACTAACTACTGCCCCAGTGGTATTATCCGTTTTCCCCACACTTTTAGCATTTTCCGAAACCACCACCATCTGCCCCAGTGATTTATTCCAGATCAGTTTAAAAATCTTGTTCATATGCTCATCCCCGCCGATTATTTTATGATTTAAATTTATGCACTTATTATTTGATCATGATCACAAGTTTTACGATATACCTGAAATTAGTGATATTTTTGTTATTCATCGGAAAATACCCAATCTCAGGGATATAACAATGATAAAGACACAGGCAAATTAGGAGCGGACATGAATCTTTTGAGTAATGTAATGCTGGATCCAGACTTGGTTTTACCTGTACCTGTCATCGTGGTGGAAGATGAGCCACTCATACAAAAAAGGCTGAAAGAAATATTATTAGGTATCGGTTATTTACCTGAAAATCTTATCTTTGCCCAAACGTTAGCTCAAGCAAGTAAACAACTTGAACAACATTCTGCCTCCTTGGCATTGGTTGATTTAGGGTTACCCGATGGAAATGGCATTGAGTTTATCAAGCAGCTTAAGAACTATGATCCCACCATTGCTATTCTGGTCATTTCTGCATGGAGTACTGAAGACGCTATTTTGAATGCGCTGATGGCAGGTGCTACTGGCTATGTATTAAAAGAACGCGATGATATTGAAGTCGCACTTTCTATACGCAGTATTTTACGTGGTGGTGCCCCCATCGACCCTTTTATTGCCCGTCAAATTTTAAAACAACTTCCCGTGAGTAATGAAGCAAGCTCTAAAAAAAATATTGAAAATGAGATAGATGACGCTTTACTTTCAAAACGTGAACATGAAATATTATTGCTGGTTGCGCAAGGTTTGAGTAATAAGGAAATTGCCAATCAGATCAACTTATCACGTTATACAGTTGAATCTCATATCAAGCATATTTATCGGAAACTTGCAGTATGTACACGCATCAAAGCAGTCGATACTGCACGATCACTTGGTTTGCTCGATTAAAACGTTTATGTATTGCTTTTTTATTTATTCTATTCGGTAGTATTTCTCAAGCTTACGCCTTTGCATTGCATGAATTGGTACTGCTTCCTAAACATCATGCTTGTCATGTCAATATAATCAGTATCCAATCTGCTCAAACCTCACCAGACCTCCAGATCAGTCATATCAATAATATAAAAAGCTGGCAAACGGTAAAATTGCCAGATTTTTGGGAAAATCGCTGGAAAAACTATTCGGGTACAGTCTGGTATCGTATTTTATGGTCAAAAAACTGTCCTACATCTCAAATTGAACCTTTTGCATTAAATATTGACAGCATCAACATGGCGGGCGAAGTTTATCTTAATAAGCAATTGATTTGGCGAGATAAAAATCTAATCGAACCTTTAAGCCGTAGCTGGAATATGCCGCGCTATTGGGTTTTACCTGATTCTGAACTGAAACAAGGTCAAAACGAAATTTTGATCCGAGTGATAGGAATCGCGACTCAAAGTCCTGGTTTAGGTAAAGTTTATATAGGGACGCCACATGCGATTATTGAACAAAATTCAAAATATATATTTGAACATCGAACGCTGTATTTTATTAATCTTGTGATCTCCCTGACATTGGGAACTATTACCTTTCTCGTCTGGCTCATACGCAGAAAAGACTCAACTTTTGGCTGGTTTGCTTTGGCGTCGTTATTGTGGGGGCTTTTTATCAGCAATATTTTAACGACGGAGACTTATCCATTTTTTCACACTTTACAACTTGCCAAAATTAATATGCTTTTTTTGGTCGGTTATGTGATTTCTTTCACTATTTATACATGGCGTTTTGCTGGGAAAAAATATAAAAAGATCGAAAATTTATTATGGTTTATCAGTCTTATCGGTGGGATTAGTTTATTTTTTGTTCCCTCCATATATTTAGGTTTTACCTTACTGTTTTTATTTTTATTTGTGACCCTCGTATTTCTAGGTTGTTGCCTTTTTTATCAATGGATTGCCTATAAAACACCTAAAGCTGATATCCGTTTTCTTGCGCTCATTCTACTTGGCTTTGTTGGAATCAGTTTGCATGATGTCTATCTAATTTTGACTCAAAATACTGAACAAACTTACATTACTCCATTTGCAGCGCCTTTAACCGCTCTAGCTATCTCCATGATCTTGGCTTGGCGTATCGCACAAAATGTTAATTATATTGAAGAATTCAATCATACATTAGCTCAAACAGTTGAACATGTGAGGGCTGATTTAAAAAACTCTCTAGATAAAAAACATCAACTTGAAATCGAAAATATGCGCCTACAGGAACGACTCAATCTATCTCATGAGTTGCATGATGGCTTAGGTGGTTCTCTGGTTCGTTCCATGATTTTAGTGGATAAAAGCAATGATATGGATAAACAGCATTTTTTATCGATTTTAAAATTGTTACGCAATGACTTACGTCAGGTCATCGACAGTGGATCGACAATAGGTGCAAAAGTACCAGAATCTCCGATTATTTGGGCGTCTTCAATTCGACGTCGTTTTGTACAACTTTTTGAAGAACTTGAAATTGAATCCGAATGGCATTTACCAGATTATTGGTTAAAAGAACCCAATACCTTGCAATGCCTTACACTCGCTCGTGTAGCAGAAGAAGCACTAACCAATATTATTAAACATAGTCATGCCACTCTGGTTCAGGTCAGCTTATCCCAAGATTATCAGCAATTAGTGCTTGAAATTCAGGATAATGGTATCGGGTTTGATCCGAATATGGTTCAGGAAGGCCTACATGTGGGCTTACAGAGCATGCAAGTTAGGGTCAATCGTATTGGTGGAAGTTTTGAAATTTACTCAAAGACTGGTCAGACCCTCATTCGAGTTAAACTGTAAAAGTTTTAATATGCAAGGCACAATTGCCAGATTGGGTTTGACTTCATTTATGAAGCCTTTAAAATACGGCATTCAGATTTTTGAGTCATACCAAAATTATGTCGACTGATCAGTTAGAAACGCAGATTACTGAACTGGATAATTTGCCAGAACATCGTGAAATTGTGACATTTATGCGCCGTTCCGCGCCTTTAAATACGTCACAACGTACTGCTCTGGAACAGTATCAGTACTTAATTTTGGAATATCCTGTTGGTGATCTTCGTCAACATTTTGAACATCCAGAACGTCCTTTAACTGTTGAAATCGGTTTTGGAATGGGACGCTCTCTAGTATTGATGGCAAAAGCTAATCCCGAACGAAACTTTGTGGGTATCGAAGTGCATGTACCTGGTATTGCACAATGTGTATACGAAGCGGGAATGGCTGGCCTAACGAACCTTCGTGTACTTGATGCCGATGCGATTCAAGTACTTCGTGAAATGCCAGATAATAGTATTAATTGCATCCAGCTTTATTTCCCCGATCCATGGCAGAAAAAACGCCACTTTAAACGCCGTTTTGTTATTCATGAGCGTATGCAACTGGTTGAACAAAAACTTGAGCTTCAGGGCACTTTCCATGCCGCTACCGACTGGGAACCTTATGCTGACTGGATGCTAGAGGTACTAGATAATAGAGAAAATCTTGAAAATCTCGCAGGTAAAGGCAATAGCTACCCTCGTCCAGATTGGAGACCTCAAACCAAATTTGAACGTCGTGGTCTAGAGTCAGGTCATAAAATTAATGACTTTATTTTCAAAAAAGTTCATTAAAAAATAATTCTCTTAAGCACTTACATACTTATGCTAGGTGCTTAATTTTTCAAGAAAAGAATAAAAAATAAGCATCGTTTTAAAGCTCTATAGTTTGCCTCACAAAAACTCATTGACTCATGAAAATTTATCAAGTGAATTTCACTTTTCAAATAATCAGTAAAAAATTATGATCGCATTATTTACATCAGGCACATCTCATGAATCGCCAGATTGCAACGTGTATAGGTATTTTGGCTTTATTACTTTGGTCAACTTTAGTTGGAATGCTACGGCTGTCTACTGAAAAATTTGGCCCAATGTATACAGTGACCTATGTCTATACTTTAAGTGCGATTATCTTATATTTCAGTTATGGTCTGCCTGATCTTAAACAAGTTTCAAAGACATTTTTAATTTGCTCCAGTGCTCTTTTTGTGGTGTTTGAAACCTGTTTCGCTTTTTCAATTACACTGGCTCAGTCTTCTGAAAAATCCATTGAGATGAATATTATTTTTAGTCTCTGGCCGACCCTTATTATTTTAATACTGGCATTTTTAAAAGAAGAAAAGGTGAATTCTTTAACTATTTTAGGCGTTATCATTAGTTTTCTTGGGATTATTCTTATTAATTATCATCCAAGTCTTAACTTTATTGATAGCTTTTCCAAAAATCCTGTCAGTTATTTACTTATTTTTTTAGCAGCATTGCTTTGGGCGATTTATTGTATCTATACCAAAAAGCACAGCAATGGAACTAATGCCATTTCTTTATATTTTATACTTACTGCAACAGCATTGTGGATTCTCACGTTATCCACACAGGGTTTTCACATTCCCCATGTTACCCAAATGAATAGCTATGTTTTCATTGCCATCAATGCTTTATTCTTTGCGATGGGATATCTAGCATGGAATGTGGGCATTATTAAAGGCAATATGCCTGTTTTAGTCATGCTGTCTTATTTCTCTCCTCTCCTATCCTCTACTTTTTCTGTGATGGTTTTACATTCAAATTTATCGACATATTTTTGGTATGGGGCCGCGATTGTCTGCTTTGGATCACTCATCTGCTGGTTTTCGATTCGGAAAAAATCTATTCCTCAGGTTGAATTAGCCACTTGATTCTAAATTTTTTAAAATCTTAGAATGACAACCTAAAGAATTTGAATAAACTTATCAATTAAATGCCCCATATACAAATAAATACTAAACTCATTGTTTAGTATTTATTTAATAAAAAATTATGTTAAAAAACGGAAAATATAAAATTTAAATTTTCAATAACCTTTTGTGACAAATCAATAACCTAACTGTTATGCGAAAAGTTGAAAAAATAAACTATTTATAAGAAGAACAAATATAACTTTCTAGCTTGATCATTAAAACAGAGAAACTAAATTATTCATTTTATAAAGATTTCTCTTATAACGGCATTAATACGTCATTGATTTAAGTAAAAAGTTAGACATTTTTCCACTCTTTTTAACGCATTGATTTGATTTAAAATGCAACAACCCAAGGAGTAAGCATGACTTTTTTCCTGTTTATCGTTGCTATTTTGGTACAGCTATTCACTATTTGGGCTGTCTTCTATTTTAGCCTGTCCCGAACTGTGGGCAGTATTGTGACCATTGTGGTAGCGATTGCTTCTGCCTTTATTTTTACAGCTTGGTCATTATTATTAGGGCTTCCACTGATCATTGTTAGTCTCATTCTGTTAATTGATCCGCTACGTTTTAATCTCATAACCAAACCCGCTTTTAATAGCTTGGGTAATTCGATGCCAAGTATTAGTACCACCGAACAAGAAGCACTTGAAGCTGGTACAAGCTGGTGGGAAAAAGAATTATTTATGGGCGCGCCGAATTGGGACGCTTTTAATGCGTATCCATTTCCACAGTTATCTGAAGAAGAGCAAGCCTTTATTGACAATGAAGCTGAACAATTATGCAGTATGTTAGATGAATGGGAAATTCATCATCAAACGAAAGACTTACCTGAACATGTATGGCAATTCATTAAAGACAAAGGTTTTTTAAGTTTAATTATTCCCAAATCGTACGGTGGAAAAGAATTTACCTCGTTTGCACAGAGCCGCATCATGAGTAAAATCGCCTCTCGTTCTTTAACTACAGCTGTGAGTTGTATGGTTCCCAACTCTTTGGGACCAGGCGAATTACTTATGCATTATGGGACAGATGAACAAAAACAGCGTTATTTACCGGGACTAGCCGCTGGTACCGAAATTCCATGTTTTGGTCTGACCAGTCCAGAAGCAGGTTCTGATGCGGGTGCCATCCCTGATACAGGCGTCGTCTGTTATGGTGAGTTTGAAGGTCAAGACGTGCTGGGTTTACGCATGAACTTCTCTAAACGCTGGATTACACTTGCACCAATTGCAACGGTTGTGGGTTTAGCATTTAAATTATATGATCCGGATGGTTTGCTTGGTGATACATCCAAAACAGAATATGGTATTACCTGTGCCCTAATTCCCGCGAGTCATGAGGGAGTTAAAGTCGGACCAAGACATTATCCTGGTTCCCCATTTATGAACGGTACGGTTGAAGGCCGTGATGTTTTCATTCCAATTGACTATATTATTGGTGGCCCTAAAAATGCAGGGAAAGGCTGGCGCATGTTAATGGAATGTCTGGGTGTGGGCCGTGGGATTTCACTTCCAGCATTATCTACAGCCGCAGGAGAAATGTCTTATTTAACTGTTGGTGCATTTGCTAAAGTTCGTGAACAGTTCAAACTTTCTGTCGGTAAATTTGAAGGTGTGCAGGAAGCCACCAGTGATATTGCTAGCGATGCTTATATGTTGGAATCTTTTCGTTATTTAGTCACATGTGGACTAAATCAGGGAGGTACTCCAGCCGTTATGACTGCAATGGCCAAATATTACGCTACTGAAACCATGCGCAAAGTGGTTAATCATGGTATGGATGTAGTCGGAGGACGTGCGATTCAACTTGGACCGCGTAACTTCCTTGCACTTTCTTATCAAGCTATTCCTGTTGCGATTACCGTTGAAGGCGCAAATATTTTAACGCGCTCATTGATGATTTTTGGTCAAGGCTCAATGCGCTGTCATCCTTATTTATTTGAAGAATTACAATTATTACAATCTGACGATAAACCGAGCGCATTAAAACAGTTCCATGAAATTTTGTTTAAACATTTAGGCTATACCTTTAATCGAGGAGCTCGTTCATTTGCTTATGGCTTTAGCGGTGGCTCAAATGATGCGCCTGTCATTTCTGATGACTTTACACAGCCTTATTACAAAATAATCAATCGTTTAAGTGCAAATTTGGCCTTAACCGCAGATATGTCATTAGGACTATTGGCAGGTGATATTAAACGCAAAGAGATGTTATCTGGGCGTTTAGCGGATATTCATGCGTATCTCTTTATTGCGACTTCTATTTTAAAATTTTATGCTCATGGAACAAAATCTGAAGCAGAACAGTTACACGCACAATTGGCATTAGAAAAATCACTTTATAATGTGCAAGAAGCATTTTATGGGTTGTTTGAGAATTTCCCGATCAAACTTGGCGCAGCATTGGTTAAGTTTGTGTGTTTTCCTCTCGGGCGTCCGGTTAATAAACCAAGTGATGAACTCAAACAGGCTGTTGCAGAACTGATCATGCAGGAAAATCCGTTTAGAGCTCAACTGAAAAAACATGTGTACTATTCACAAGATGCCAACGATGTAACGGGTCGTATGGAGTCAGCCTTCCAAATGCTATTACAAATTGAACCACTATGGCATAAATTTAAAAAAGCTGAATCCAAAGATCAGTTTACAGGCTTAACTTTTGAAGAACATATCACCGATGCTGTCTCGACTGGTTTTATTACAGAAGCAGAAGCACAAAGTTTGATTCTTTATAATGCTAAACGTTTCGACAGCATGCTAACCGATATTTTTGACATGGAACTCAATCATGATCTTGAATTGGAAAATCCACACATGCCTATGACAGGCGAAGCAGCGTTCAACGATTTGAGGCTTTAAGCCCTTTACAGAATATGATAAAAGCGTCTACGGACGCTTTTATTTTTGCAATTCACAGGAAAAAATCATGTCACAGCAAGATTATGAAAACGGGTTAAAGGTTCGAACAGAAGTGATGGGTGAATCGTTTGTCAAACGCGCTCAAGAAAATACCATTCCCTTCACTGAACCTCTTCAAAATTGGATTAATGAACATGCATGGGGCTCAACATGGCAACGTGAAGGTGTATTACCACGTAAGTACCGCTCTCTCATTACTTTAGCGATGTTAACCGCGCTTAAAGCGCCTACAGAACTTAAAGGACACGTTCGCGGTGCATTAAATAATGGCTGTACCGTTGAAGAAATACAGGAAACGCTTTTACATAGTTTGCCTTATTGTGGTGCACCCGCTGCTCAAGAGGCATTTCGGGCGGCACTTGAAGTCATTCAGGAATATCAAAATGGTAAAACGTAAATGACCATTTTTAACTTAGATTTTGAAGACTTCTAGTAAATTTGTATTCCGTCTCGACCATTACGTTTTACATAATATAATGCTTTATCGGCTAAACCAAACCATTCGGAGACTGTTGTTGCAGTCTCTACGGATGCGATTCCAATACTAATACTGGCAAAAAACTGTTCAGCACTTTGTAATCGAATTTTCTTGATACTCTCTGAAATATTCTGTGCAAGCATTAAAATTTCATCATTGGTATGATCTACCACAATGATGGCTAATTCATCACCTCCAAAGCGAGCGGGCGTATCTTTAGGCCCAATCATATGCCTTAGAATACTGGAAATTTCTGCCAGAAAATAATCACCGGCTTCGTGTCCATAAGTATCATTAATATGTTTAAAATCATCTATATCCAACAGCATCAGATGCGCATGTGTACCATTTCTTTGGGTTTGAATAAAGGTTGACGATAAGCGCTGTTCAAACAAACGTCGGTTAGGAATATGCAATCGCGGATCCATCAATGCGATTCGTTCAAACTCACGATTTTTACTAATTAACTGGACTGCCAGATTTCGGGTCAACATACTTAAAGACATGATATAAACTGTCGCCAAAGGTAATGAGAACCAAACCATTTCTGCATCAAAACTCAGATTTAATGGAAAACCTAAAGCCATCCATACAGCTAAAAATGTAACAGACATTGCAACGAGAGAAGGCTTGAGTACTTCCCACCCTCCTGCTGCATAACGATCTGAAATTAAAATTGCGATCATAATTAAGGCAGGAAAAGGACTAACTGCCATCAATGCAACCCAAAAACCACCTAAAGCGGCGTCAACCACCAAACTTAAATTGGTGGTTTTCACTGTATCAATTGTCTTTTTTGCATAAAAATAGGCAACTACAGGCCAACAAAATGCATTTATACCAAGCAAAATATATACAAAAAAAGGAGAATTTAAATAGTGTAGGACCGAAGCGATAGACAAAAAGCACAATATTGTTCCTGTTTGCCGCATCAAAAAAATACGATAAACATACCGTTTGCTACGCTCAAGTAGTATCGTTTCATCGGTTTTTATATAGGTCATTAGCCGCTTTCTGAACAATCATAAACAAATAGCCTATTAATAAGCTGCCAATCAATGGTGCTTCATCTTGATCCAGATAATTCTATCGATATTTTATTCCGAATATAATGTACTTATATACCAATTTCTTTAAATATATTCGATTCAAAATAATTTTATTTATATCCAAAAATAACAGCTATCACATTTCTTCTATTTATGGCATTTGAATCATCATAATAAAAAATAATAATTAACCACATACGATCAAAAGACCCTATTCAGAAAAATTCTAAATATAGAATTTAATTACATAAACACAGCAAAGTTACAACATTTTATTCATGATCATTCAACACATAAAATCCAAGATCAATCTAAAATTATAATTAACTGATATTTAATCATTTTAAGAGTATGTATCTTTAATTCATTAGAATTTTGGGTATAACTTAAGCCGTTTATTGAAAAGTTAAACTTCATTCATTGTTAAATACAACTTGATTTTATATTTCTATTGAAACCATAAAATTTAGTTGTTACAGGAAATAAGCCCCTTATGTCCAAAAGAAAAATAAAGCCTCTTGAAATAGATGATGTTGAAATTGTTGATTATGATAAGACCAAAAAAGCGATTAAAGCCGCTGCCTTAGGCAACGCAATTGAATGGTTTGATTTTGGTGTTTATGGATATGTAGCGTATGTGCTTGGGAAAGTTTTTTTCCCAAATTCATCGCCTAGTGTACAGATGATTGCTGCACTAGCGACCTTTTCAATTCCATTTATTTTCAGGCCATTAGGTGGCTTATTTTTTGGTCGCTTAGGTGATAAATATGGACGGCAAAAAGTGCTGGCCATTACGATTATTATTATGTCAGTCAGTACTTTTGGTATTGGATTAATCCCCTCTTACGACAGTATTGGTATTTGGGCCCCCATCTTGTTGTTGATTGTTAAAATCGCACAAGGCTTTTCTGTGGGAGGTGAATATGCAGGTGCAGCCATTTTCGTTGCGGAGTATTCACCTGACCGTAAACGCGGCTTTATGGGAAGCTGGCTGGATTTTGGTTCTATCTTGGGGTTTGTGGTAGGTGCAGGTATTGTCTCTTTAATTAGCTTTTCAGTAGGTGAAACCACATTTATGGAATGGGGTTGGAGAATTCCTTTTTATCTGGCTTTACCCTTGGGTTTAATTGGGCTGTATTTACGTCATTCACTTGATGAAACTCCAACTTTTCAGGCCCATACTGAAAATCAATCGCAGATCAAGAAACCCAAGAAAATTGGATTCAGGCAAATTCTGGCTCAACATAAACGCAGCCTGCTGGTCTGTGTTGGCTTGGTCATTTGCACCAATGTTACTTATTACATGTTGCTCACGTATCTACCGAGCTATTTTTCGCATAACTTAGGCTATTCAGAAGATCATGGTGTATTAATCATTATTGCAGTCATGGTCGGAATGTTATTTGTTCAGCCTTTTGTTGGCATGTTCAGCGACAGAATTGGTCGTCGTCCCTTTATATTTGCAGGCAGTATCGCATTGGTTCTGTTTTCTTATCCTGCATTTCTTTTACTCGATACCAATAATGTTTATTTAATTTTTCTAGGTCTTTTAATTTTAGCACTTTCGCTTAATATGTTAATTGGTGTTATGGCATCGACTCTTCCCGCATTGTTTCCAACCGAGATTCGTTATAGTGCTCTAGCTATTGCTTTTAATATTTCAGTGGTGATCGCAGGCTTAACGCCGACAGTTACCGCAACTTTGGTTGAAACTACGCAAAATATTATGATTCCTGCCTATTATTTAATGTTATGTGGTGTATTTGGAATCATTACTGCTATTTATTTGAAAGAAACAGCCAATTTACCGCTCAAAGGTGCAACGCCAATGGCAGTTAATCCTGAAGAAGCCGAAGAATTGTTGGAACAATATCACGATAATATTGAACAAAGAATTGAACAAATTGACCAGAAAATCGAAGAGCTTCAGGAAAAAAGGGATCACTTAGCCAAACAACATCCTGATATTGATTAACTTCACTCTACCTCAAAAACAAGCCCCTTCATCCTGAGGGCTTGTTGGTTCTAAAATTATTTTACTTTATCTTTTATAGAACTGATCCAATCTTTAAAGTGACCAAACTGTTCGGAAAGAAATGATTCAGTCTCAGGTTGCTCGATGTCTTTTGGCAAAATATGTTCGTAATAAGTTCCCTTCAATACATGTCTAAGCAATCGTTCACCAGGAAAGGGGCCGCCATCATTTAGCGTTTTAGCGCCTTTAATTAAATGGCGAATATCATATTGCAAAGGTGAAAGATCAGGCACTTGTTTATCAATATTAAGAAGTTTGTAAACTGCTAAACGTCCTGTTCGAGCTGAACTTTCAATAGTAAAAACCACGTCATTATTGGTTTCAACAAATTGCCCAACAAGCGCCAAGTTTCTATATCCCTCTGGCACCACACGTGGACGATCTCCTTTAGCACGCGGCATAAACATTGAAGTAATGTAAGGCATAAAGGCAATACGGGTAATTGTATTGTCAATTACATGGTCGATTTGATCGAGAATTCCTAGGTGATAACACAACTCGGTCAATATTTCATTACCTGTACATTCTGGCATGGTTTTTTTGACATAATTGCCTTGCTTATCCATAAATAACGCATACACCCACAGTACCAGTACATCATCAGGCTGTTCAGAGAAATGCGGTTGACGATTACAGGTGAAACTCATCAACCAGTTTGAATCTGTAATCGTAATAATTCCCCCTGTAACTGTTTTGCCTGAATAGGGATCATTCACGGAATATTGCTTAAGTTTTTCCACAAAAACTGATGGCTTACAAGTCAGCGTCACTGAAAGCCATGAAGACTTTTCAATGTTGCTACAAAATTTTTCAGGCTTACCAAAAACTGGAGATTTCTGCGCAAGGTTTTTCCAGAGTAACCACCCCGCACTTTGTCCACTGCTGCTATTATCAATTTTACTCACTGCCGCAGCGGTGTTATTGCCATATGCGGTATCTTCTGTCATTGAGCCTGTCGTAATAACCACAAAATCATTTTCACTCAGACTAATTTTTTTCTCTTTCCCCTCTTGTTCAATGAATAAAGTTTTTGCAATCTTGTCTTGTTCTTTTTGTTCAAACTCGACATCTTTGACCAAAGTTTTGAGTTGAATAGTGACACCTTTTTTCTTTAAAAACTGCTCTAGGGGTTTAACAAACGTATCGTGCTGATTGTATTTAGGGAACAACAATGCCGTCATTTCTTTAAAACCATCAAACTGATGCAAAAAGCGATGCATATAAAGTTTACATTCAAGTAAACTATGCCAGTTTTCAAAAGCAAACATAGTGCGCCAAAGTGTCCAGAAATTTGACGCTAAAAACTCAGTACTGAAATATTCTTCAATCGTAATATCATCCAGTTCTTCTTTTTTTGTCATAAGTAATTTTACAATAGCCAGTTGATCTTTTTTGGATAAGCCAAACCGACTAAAGTCCTGAATTTTTCCCTGTTGATGAATCAAGCGTGCTTTGGAAAAATTTGGATCGTTATCATTTAATAATCGATATTCATCTAATACGCTAAATGGTTCAGGCAGCTCCAATGCGGGAATATCCTGAAAAATATTCCAGATATTCTCGTAAGCGAACTCCATCTCACGACCGCCACGAATAATAAAACCATCTTGTGCGTTACCAGCACCATCTAAGGATCCGCCTTCTACACCAAGCTGATCTAAAAATACAATATTTGAAGCAGGTATTTGCCCATCTCGGATAAAGTAATACGCAGCGGACAGCCCTGCAATTCCACTTCCGATAATATAAATTTTACTGTTTTTATATATTTCTGCACCGATTCCTCGATTTCTTTGGTAATTACCCACGTAATCCGCAGGCGGTGTCGTTACATCGGGAGAGTTTTGATAAGTTTCTGTACTCGAATCTGGTTCGTGAACCATGTTTCCATAAAATTTTGATGTATTGAGAACTTTATCAAATTTAGACGTAATTTTACTCATGATTTCCTCTTCGGATTTATTATCAGGAACATATTATTTAAGAACTTATGAGTATGCTCATAGACGCTATTATTTTCTGCGCTATTCTGTATAAACTTTGTATAGCGATCAGGTTTTTAAATCCAAGCATTTAGGTCTGATTTAATAACTAAAAATACTTTTTACAACTATATTTATTAATAATATAAGAGCATCAAAAATAAGTAATTTTTTATCTCAATAATGGAACAAAAATTATATTTATATCTTGCGATGGCATGAAATTATTTTCTGAAAATTTAAACTGTGTTGCATTTAATTTCTTTATTTTTCCTTTCCAGCACAGCGAAACTAATTCATTTTTATTTCGCTCAATAATCATATTAAAATTTTCGATAGGTTTTGCCCAATTCGCTCCTGTTTTTACAATATAACTCAGGCCCATATAAGGTGGATGTGGGTTTTCCGTTTTATCTAAAGCATTTTTAAAACTCTGATTAACGCAGTGATCTTTTGCAATCTCGTCATCCAAATAAACTGAGCCACCGACCAAGGGTTGATATTGATGCTGAACATGAGTCACACTGTTGGCCCTGAACAATTGCTGCCAACTATAAATGATTTGTGCTTCCCAATAAATTGTATCGCCTTGATGATAAGGCTTTAATAATTTCTGCACACGGGGCTGTTTGCACTGAAAAATACGTTGGCTGATTAGCTCTTCACTGATCTTTTGCGTCCAGGGATTCATCAGCTCTTGATCACTAAAACCACATTTTTTTAACTCTTGAGTGACATCCACAGAAGCTTTTTTCCAATCCAGCTCACCCTTTTGATTTAAAGGAAGTAAAAAAGCACGAACATGTATAGAAAAATCAATAGGTTTCTGATTTACCCTGACTTTAAAACTTTTAATTAATGCTTCAGTATGTGCAAAATCACTTTCGCGTGAACTTCCAACTTTCGGCAAAGGAAATAATACATTTTCTGAAATATTACGATTGGTCAAATTTTTAAAATCATAATCTACGCGGATTTGTTGCTTACTAATAAAAAGATCTTCTTTCTGCATACTAATATTGGGGTTTTTAATATATTCCACCCCACCAGTCGCTATATATCCAGTTGAATCATTGGCATATAAAACAGAAGATGTAAATAGATTTATGAGTGCAAAACTCAGCATTTTCTTTAACACAACTTGCCCTCTATTTTATTTTAATAATGCCAGTATTTATCTTAGAACTATTCTAAAAAAAATATAACAAAATTTTATTATATAGTTTCTAAAGTTTAACTAATTTTTGTAGAGTGGATCGGTTGTATATCGCGGTCATTAATCAAAATAACTTGTCGGCAAATCCCTTCTGCATTCCGCTGTTGTTCAAATACAGCGACAGGCATAGGATCAAAACTGTCAAAAAAACAAATTTCCTGTTCATCTATTGAATAGACCAATGACTGATTACCTACCCCATCCAGCGTGTCATAAGACACTATTGCCATTTGACCATTTTCAATTGCATTTTGTATATCTGAATAGCTTAACGCTGCATCAATAGGAATATGAAGAGTTTCAGTTTGTTGATAAATTAAACGCTCATTTGGATCAATATAAGGATCAGGATCTGTATAGAAAGACACATCAAAACCAAATCTTTTTAAGGCAACAGCCAAGGCAATAGTAAAAGTTCCATTTTCCTCATCATGCTGAGTCGCTTGCACCAATTCTGCGATATCTATTTCAATCCCATGATGTTGAAATAACATCCATAGTGCAAAAATTCCGCAATTGGCTTCAAGGTTTAATAAAGACTCTGGAATTTCTAATGCCATAGCTCTGGACTCGTTTTATATTTATGCGAATCATACACAAAACAGCGTTGGCACTGTAACAATTTATCAGTACAATAGCGCACTAGTCGAGGGATGCTGCGACTTTTTCACAGGCATATAAATGTGAAATCGCTAGGCTCGACGTAAGAAGCAATGCTTCGCAGAACAACGGCATCCGCGAACTGAATGATCAATATTTGTTTTTTTAAAAGGAGATCGTGATGAACGCGGTTAATGCTTCATTTACAGATTATAAAGTTGCTGATATTTCTCTTGCTGACTACGGCCGTAAAGAAATCAAACTAGCTGAAGCTGAAATGCCAGCTTTGATTGGTTTACGTAAACGTTATTCAGCCGCTAAACCACTTGCAGGCGCAAAAATCTTGGGTTGTATCCACATGACAATCCAGACTGCGGTTTTAATTGAAACTCTGGTTGAACTCGGGGCTGAAGTTCGCTGGACTTCTTGTAACATTTTCTCTACTCAAGACCACGCTGCTGCTGCAATTGCTGCAAGCGGTGTTCCTGTTTTCGCGTGGAAAGGCGAAACAGAAGAAGAATATGTTTGGTGTTTAGAGCAACAGATCAACGTGAATGGCAAGCCATGGGATGCCAACATGATTCTGGATGACGGCGGTGATTTAACTGCACTTGTTCACGACAAATACCCTGCACTTTTAGAAAAAATTCATGGAATTACTGAAGAAACTACCACAGGCGTACAACGTCTTTTAGAAATGTGGAAAGATGGTTCTCTTAAAGTGCCTGCAATTAATGTTAATGATTCGATCACCAAGTCAAAAAATGACAATAAATATGGTTGCCGTCATTCATTGAACGATGCAATCAAACGTGCAACTGACATGCTGCTTTCTGGTCGCCGTGCGCTTGTAATCGGGTATGGTGACGTAGGTAAAGGTTCTGCACAATCGTTACGTCAAGAAGGCATGATCGTTCGCGTGACTGAAGTTGATCCGATTTGTGCGATGCAAGCATGTATGGATGGCTATGAAGTTGTTTCTCCATACAAAAATGGCGTACAAACAGGTAAAAAAGAAGATATCAATCACGACTTACTTGGCAATACTGACCTCGTTGTGACCACAACTGGTAACTATCACGTATGTGATTCTGCGATGTTAGACAGTTTAAAAGCAGGCGCAGTGGTTTGTAATATTGGTCACTTTGATACCGAAATTGATACCGCCTATTTACGTGGTTACAAATGGGTTGAAGTAAAACCTCAAGTACATCAAGTGTATCGTTCAGAAGATGAAAATAACTACTTGATCCTGCTTTCAGAAGGTCGTCTAGTTAACCTCGGAAATGCAACTGGTCATCCATCCCGTGTCATGGATGGTTCTTTCGCAAACCAGGTTTTAGGTCAAATGCATTTATTTGCTGAAAAATTTGCTGACTTGCCTGCTGACCAAAAACAAGCTGCGATTCGCGTAGAAGTTCTTCCTAAAAAATTAGATGAAGAAGTTGCTGCTGCAATGGTTTTGGGCTTTGGTGGTGTATTGACACAACTTACTCAAGTACAAGCAGATTACTTGGGTGTTGCTGTTGAAGGTCCATTCAAATCTGACGCTTATAAATACTAAGAAAATTGGGGCAGACGATTTATGGACTGCCCTTTTTCTAAAATTTTCCAAGCGCTTTAAAAAGGATTTGAAATGACGAAACGTGTTCCTATTTCTTTTGAATTTTTCCCACCAAAGACTGATGCTGGTGCAGAAAAGTTAAAAAATGTTCATCAAGAGCTCCAACGACTGAATCCAGAATTTTTCTCGATTACGTATGGCGCTGGTGGTTCTACTCGTGAACGCACTTTAGCTGCTATTCATGATTTTAATGGCAAGGGTACACCAGTTGTACCCCATCTTTCATGTATTGGTGATGACAAAAGCCGTATTGCTGAACTATTAGATTTGTATAAATCACAAGGTATTAGCCGGATCGTAGCATTACGTGGTGATTTGCCTTCAGGTCAAGTTGGGCTAGGTGAGTTACCTTATGCGCAAGACTTAGTCCGTTTTATTCGTGAACATTCAGGTGATCACTTCCACATTGAGGTAGCAGCCTATCCTGAAATGCATCCACAAGCAGAAACTTTTGATGCTGACATCAAACGCTTTATTGAAAAAGTAAATGCAGGCGCAAACTCAGGAATTACCCAATTTTTCTTCAATCCAGATGCGTATTTCTACTTTATTGAACGTTTAGAAAAAGAAGGCATTCATATACCAATTGCACCTGGGATTATGCCGATTACCAATGCCAGTAATTTAATTCGCTTTGCGGATGGTACAGGCGCAGAAATTCCTCGCTGGATTCGTAAACAACTTGCTGCCTATGGTGATGACAGTGCAAGTATTAAAGCATTTGGTCACGAAGTTATTGTCAAACTTTGTGAACGTTTAATCGCTGGCGGTGCGCCAACTTTACACTTTTATTCAATGAACCAAATTGAACCAACTCGACAACTTGTTGTTGATCTTGGTTTAAACTAAATTTGTATGAGCCTTACCCAAACATGAATCGCTTTTATATCGAAACCGAATTAAATACTGGTCATACCATTGAACTAACCGAACCAGTATTTCATCATTGGGTACGTGTGCTTCGTGCAAAAGAGCAAGAACAAGCCATCTTTTTCAATGGAAAAGGTGGTGAATATGTTGTAACACTCACTGAAATCAATAAAAAAAATGCGTTTGTTACGGTTGAGTTTTTTGATCCCATTGATCGAACGCCACCTTTTCAGGTGGTTTTAGGCCAAGTCATGAGCAAGGGTGACCGCATGGATTATGCGATCCAAAAAGCAACTGAGCTTGGCGTAACCAAAATTCAACTTTTGACTAGCGAACGTTGTGAAATGCGCCTTAAATATGAGCGTGATCAGAAGAAAATTGACCATTGGCAATCTGTCGCAATCGCAGCATGTGAACAATGCGGCATGAATCGAGTTCCAGAGATTATTGCCCCTATTTCTTTAAATGAGTGGTTTCAGTCCACATTACCTCCCTCACGTTTTGTTTTAGCACCAAACAAAAATCAAGAAAATGTTCTGCAAAATAGCCATGATCATTTGGCCTTATTGATTGGTCCAGAAGGAGGCTTGAGCGAAATTGAAATTCAAGCTGCAAATGAGAATAACTTTAAAAGTTGGTGTATAGGCGAAAGAGTTCTACGTACTGAAACCGCACCTATCGTTGCTCTTTCTATTTTGAATTATCATTTTTTGTCAAAAGCTGACTAATTTAGTCGAAACAAATATTGATTTTCCATGTCAGGTATGACAACGTAAAACGATATTAACAAACACGCTCATTAACATTAAAAAAGCTTTCTGATTTTATTTTTGCATTTACTTATTGCTGTATAAACATTAACCGGATCATATTTATATGTCTGAAATACAAGAAACTGAATTGTACGATCACGTCGATACGGCTCATATCAAAAGCTCAATCAGACATAGTAAAGCTTTATTACTCAATCTATTTTTATTATGTATTTTTGACTATCTATTATATCGTTTATTTTATAGCCCAATTTCTTCTTTTTGGTTCAATACATGGATTGCAATTGGTAGTTTATTTTTTTTAGGTTGCTGGTGCATTACTGAGTTTTATTTCAAAGAAAATAATTATAGCCTCAAAACCGCCAAACTTTGGATGCAATTATTTTGTTTAGGTAGTGGCTCAATCATTGGTACAGGTATTGTACTGATTAATTATAACCTAACTCAGCTCACCCCACCCATTTCTGCTCCCCATGTTTTAACCTTAAGTTCAGTCTTGTACATTATTACAGGGATTATCTGTCTTACCTATCTCACTCAATCTTTACGTCATTTTTTTCTGGTTTTTATACCCACGGTATTGCCTCTATTTATTTCACAATTTACTCATCCCCAAGGTAATTACACGCTTTTTTATGTCGCATATAATTTTATTCTGATCATTTTCATTTTTAGCGCATTCGCCTCCCATCGTAATAAAAGGCGAATGTCGATTTTATTTTTCAAAAATAAAGAACTGAAACAAAATGCCGAACAACAAGTTAAATGGACAGATGAACTTTATCAACAACTCCAAGTTGAAATGGATAAGTCCAAAGAAATTGAGCTGCAATTGCAATTACATAATCAGCTTCTTGAACAAAAAGTCAAAGAACGAACTTATGATATTGAAAAAATGAATGAAAGATTAGAAAACAACGCTCAAAATTTAAGATTGGCTCATGAAATTGCAGGTATTCGGCCTTGGCACTGGGATATTGAACACCGAAAAATAGAACTTACGACACCCGAACAAGATAAAATCACCAAAGATTGGAAATCACATCAGCAATATCTTGAGAATATCGTGCATCCTGACGATTTATTTCTTGTAAAAAGAGCACTATATCGACATTTACGTGGTTATACGCACCGTTTTGATGTGACTATGCGGATTCAGCATGATGATCATTGGTATTGGGTTCAAGAAGTAGGGCAAGTGGTTTTACGTCATGCTCAAAGCAATATTCCTTTGCGCATGGTGGGAATTCGCCGAGACATTAGTCAAGAGAAAAAAGATCAGGATCGTTTAAAACTTGCTGCAAGTGTGGTTCAGCAAGCTGCTGAAGGCATCTTCGTTCTGGATGAGAACCTATGTTACGTTGATGCCAATCCTTGTTATGAACATCTAACAGGATTTAATAAACACGAAATGTTGGGTAAGCATTTATTTGATATTACGCAAAATGATAAATTTCAACAAAAAAATATGCATTTAAATATCACCAAACAGCTTTTACAAAAAGGCGAGTTCGATGGTGAATTAAACGAAAGCTTTCTCTCTGGTAAAGAAGTCTCTATCTGGACGCATATCAACGCTGTAAAAAATGATAATGATCAAATCATCAATTATATCGGGATTGTCTCCGATCAAACTGAACGCAAACGTCAAGAACAACGTTTATCTTATTTGGAAAATTACGATACCTTAACCGATCTCCCCAACCGTTTTTACTATAACTATCAGCTTCATCAGTATTTAGTAAGTCAAAAAGATCCTATTAAACAATTTGCGGTAATTCGTTTCAATATTGACCGGTTTAGAACATTAAACGAGTTTTTGACCAACAATGGAGGCGATGAATTATTAAAAAAAGTCGCGCAACGCTTGCGTTTGACTACACCTGAAGCACTGCTGGTTGCTCACTTAAACGGTGATGACTTTGCGATCCTTTATGAAATTTCACATATTCGCCCTTCTATAGAGCAGCATTGCGCACGTATTTTTGAAAGTTTTCTGGAACCTTTCCAGATTCAATGTCAAGACTTTGTCATTACAGTTTCAATGGGTGTCGCCTATTATCCTGAACATGGACGTCAAATTGACAGTTTGAACAATCATGCTGAGCAAGCATTAAATGATGCAAAACGCTTAGGAGGTAATACCGTTTGTTATTATTCACCAGAAAAATCAGCTTTATTAACTCAAGGGGTCAATATTGAACGTGAATTGAGAAACGCCATCAAAAACAATGAACTGGTGGTTTATTACCAGCCCAAAGTTTGTGCACAAAGCCATAATATTTATGGATTTGAAGCATTAGCTCGCTGGAGTCATCCTACCCGCGGTTTAATTGGACCAGATCTATTTATCCCAATTGCGCAAGAAACGAGCTTAATTTCTGATATTGGTCGATTTGTCATTATGGAAACCGCCAAACAAATCCGTATTTGGCAAGATCTTGGATTTGAAAACATCTGTGTCTCCGTCAATGTAGTCGCCCAGCAAATTCATCGAGGCCAACTTCTCAATGATCTGGATGATGCCATGAAATTTTATCAGATTAGTGGTAATAAATTAGAACTGGAAATTACTGAATCTTCGCTCATGGATAGTTCTGAAATTGTTCAGGAAATGCTACAGGAAATTAAACAAAGGGACATTCTTATTTCACTCGATGACTTTGGAACGGGTTATTCTTCTCTTGCCTATC
The DNA here is from genome assembly GCF_016624945.1 of Acinetobacter sp. S54. Classification (GTDB taxonomy): domain Bacteria; phylum Pseudomonadota; class Gammaproteobacteria; order Pseudomonadales; family Moraxellaceae; genus Acinetobacter. The sequence continues at coordinate 242,977 of NZ_JACVUI010000002.1, forward strand.
TGACCGAATATCCAATTGACATTTTAAAAATTGATCGTACTTTTATTTCCAAAATAGGTAACCCAAAACAAGAAGCTATTGTCAGCGCCATGATTGCTATGGGCAAAGCCATGAATTTGACTTTGGTTGCGGAAGGTGTTGAAACACAAGAACAAGCAGACTTCTTAAACCAGCAGAAATGTGACATTTTACAGGGTTTTTTATTTTCTAAACCCCTAAATCCAATAGATAGCACTGAATTTTTAAAAACGCATAAATTTGTCGATTAGCCATTGAAGCAATTTTAACGACAACGCGTTTAAAGCAAATTGATAGTTTTTGACTGGGCGTGAAGCCCAACTAATGTTATATTCGCAAGGATTTACCCTTACACCCAAGCATTCACTAGTTAACTCATGTAACAATCGAGATTCAGATGGACGATCAATCATTAAAACAGGCTGCGTTGTATTATCATGAAAATCCTACTCCAGGGAAAATCAGCGTTACTCCTAGCAAGCAACTTGTCAACCAACATGACTTGGCACTTGCGTATTCTCCAGGAGTTGCAGCTCCATGTTTAGAGATTGAACGCGATCCTTCTACAGCGGCAAAATATACTGCCCGCGGAAATCTGGTCGCAGTGGTCAGTAATGGTACGGCGGTTTTAGGTCTAGGTAATATTGGACCTTTGGCATCTAAGCCTGTTATGGAAGGTAAAGGCGTTCTCTTTAAAAAATTTGCGGGCGTAGACGTTTTTGATATTGAAATTGCGGAAAATGATCCAGATAAAATTGTGGACATTGTTGCTGCCCTGGAACCTACTTTTGGTGGTATTAACCTTGAAGATATCAAGGCACCAGAATGCTTCTATATCGAGAAAAAGCTACGCGAACGCATGAACATTCCTGTGTTCCACGATGACCAACATGGAACCAGTATTATTGTCGGTTCAGCATTATTAAATGCGCTTCAACTGGTCAATAAAAAAATTGAAAATATTAAAATTGTGGCTTCTGGTGCAGGTGCCGCAGCATTATCTTGTCTAGATTTATTATGTGCTCTTGGCGTTCGCAAAGAAAACATTACCGTTGCTGACTCACGTGGTCTTCTAACCACTTCACGTGAAGGTCTGGATGATTCTAAAAAGCGCTATGTTCAGGATATTCCACAGACCAAACTTCATGAAGTTATGGCGGGTACGGATATGTTCCTGGGTCTTTCTGCGGCAGGTATTCTGACCAAAGAAATGGTCAAAGAAATGGCAGAGAATCCAATTATCTTTGCATTGGCCAACCCTGATCCTGAAATTCTACCGGAACATGCACATGAAGTTCGTCCAGATGTCATTATGGCAACTGGTCGCTCTGATTATCCAAATCAGGTTAATAACGCCTTATGTTTCCCCTACATTTTCCGCGGAGCGTTAGATGTTGGCGCAACAACGATTAACGAAGAAATGAAAATCGCCTGTGTCCATGCAATTGCACGTATGGCACATGTGGAAGCAGATGCAGCCACTTATGGTGAAAAATCGGCTTCCTTCGGTCGTGATTATTTGATTCCACGCCCATTAGATCAACGTTTAATTCTTGAAATTGCTCCGGCTGTTGCAAAAGCAGCAATGGATTCAAGTGTTGCGACTCGTCCAATCGAAGATTTTTCAGCTTATCGTCAAAAACTTTCTGAGTTTGTATATAACTCAGCGTTTATGATGAAACCTATTTTTTCACAGGCTAAAACTGATCCTAAACGTATTGCATATGCAGAAGGTGAAGATCAGCGCGTACTTCGTGCTGCACAAATCGCGGTTGATGAAGGTATTGCTTTCCCGATTTTGGTCGGTCGTACCGCTGTGATTGAATCCAACATCAAAAAATTGGGACTACGCTTAGAACACGGCACCAATATTGAGATTGTTGATCAAGAGAAAAATCCACTTTATGAAGAGTTCTGGAAAGATTATCATCAGATTATGCAACGTAAGGGTGTAACCGAAGAATATGCTCAACGTGAAGCGCGTCGTCGTTCAACTCTAATTGCATCACTCTTGGTAAAATTTGGCAAAGCAGACGGTATGCTTTGTGGTACATACAGTAGTTATGATATCCATTTGGATTTTGTCAGTAATGTGATCGGACTTAAAGAAGGTGTAAATAACTTCTTTACCCTTAATGCATTAATGCTTCAAGATCGTAATCTGTTTATTGCAGACACGTATGTCAATACTAATCCGACTGCTGAACAGCTTGTCGATATGACGATCATGGCTGCTGAAGAAGTTCGCCGTTTTGGTATTACTCCACGTATCGCCTTACTTTCTCATTCTAGTTTTGGTAGTGACCAAAATGATTCAAGCGCTAAAAAAATGCGTGAGGTTTATCGTTTACTATCTGAGCGTGCACCTGAGCTTGAAGTTGAAGGTGAAATGCATGGCGATGCTGCGCTTGATGAAAGTATTCGCCATTTTGCATTCCCAAATTCACGCTTTAAAGGGTCTGCAAATTTATTGATTATGCCAAATCTGGATGCAGCGAATATCTCATTCAACCTGCTTAAAGCAACTTCTGGCAATAATGTTACTATTGGCCCTATTTTACTGGGTGCGGCAAAACCTGTTCATATCCTCACACCGACAGCAACGACTCGACGTGTTTTGAACATGACTGCACTTACTGTAGCTGAAATTCAACAAAGTGGTGGCTAATTTCTAAGACTGAAGTTAAAAGAAAAGCTTAACTTTGTGACTTGAGAAAACCTCTGTTCTGTAGCATGATTAGCTTAAGAACAGAGGTTTTTTCATGCATGTTTATTTAGTAGGCGGTGCCGTACGCGATCATTTACTTGGGCATCCCTATCACGAAAAAGATTATGTCGTGGTTGGAGCTACACCACAGCAATTGCTGGATCAAGGTTATCAACCTGTTGGCAAAGATTTTCCAGTATTTCTCCACCCAAAAACAAAGGATGAATACGCGCTTGCACGCACAGAACGCAAATCTGGTGTGGGATATCATGGGTTTCAATTTTTTACAGATCCAGACGTTACCTTAGAAGATGACTTAATAAGACGAGATCTGACCATCAATGCTATTGCGATGGATGAAGCTTCTGGCGAGATATACGATCCTTACGGGGGTCGTCAGGATTTGGAACTGAAACTATTACGCCACGTATCAGATGCTTTCTTGGAAGACCCTCTTCGAGTACTCCGGGTAGCGCGATTTGCAGCTCGTTATTTTCAATACGGTTTTCAAATTGCCCCCGAAACTCTGAATTTAATGCAAAAATTAAGTGATTCTGGCGAACTTGACGCGCTTACGCCTGAACGTATCTGGAAGGAAACCTCCAGAGCATTAATGGAAACACATGCTCACGTGTATTTTGAGGTTTTACACCAGTGTGGCGCACTCAAATGCTTATTTCCAGAAATTGAGGCTCTTTTTGGTGTACCACAACGCCCTGAATACCATCCAGAAATTGACTGCGGCATACACACTCTCATGGCGTTACAACAGGCATGTAATGCAAATTATGGACTCGATGTCCGCTATGCCGTTTTAGTGCATGATTTGGGCAAAGCATTAACCCCTCCAGATGAACTTCCACGGCATATCATGCATGAAGAACGTGGGGTGCTGCCTGTACAAAACTTATCTGATCGATTAAAAGTCCCTACGCTACTTAAACAATTAGCTGTATCCGTCTGTAAAGAGCACCTAAAATGCCATCAGTCCATTACTCTTAAACCGGGAACCCTATGGCGCCTGTTACAACGCTTAGATGTTCTTAGACGCCCTGAACGCGTTGAAGCTTTCATTCAGGCATGTGAGTGTGATGCACGTGGGCGATTAGGTTTAGAAGATCGTGCCTATCCGCAAGCAGATTATATGCGTAAAGCCATGCAAATTGTCCGTTCAATTAAAGCCTCGGATTTACCAGAGGATATTCACGGAGCGGAGATTGGAGAAATGCTGATCCAATACCGCATTGAAGCTTTAGCGCATCTAAAACAGCAATATGAAAGTAATGTTTAAATTACACTCTGATATGAAAGTCCATAAAAAAACCTGAGAAAATCTCAGGTTTTTTTATATCAATCACTAAAATTAAGCTTCTGGCGCTGGGCTATATTGCTCAATTAAAGGTTTTAATTCACCATTTTGGAACATTTCCAGCATGATATCGCTACCACCCACTAACTCACCATTTACCCAAAGTTGTGGAAATGTTGGCCAGTTAGCAATTTGTGGAAGTGTTGCACGGATATCTGGATTTTCCAGAATATTCACATAGGCAAATGGACGACCAATTTGACTGAGCGCTTCAACTGCACGCGCAGAAAAACCACATTGTGGAAACTGTGGAGTGCCTTTCATATAAAGTAAAACCGAATGTTTGGCAATTTGATCGCGAATCAATGCTTCGGTGTCACGTGCTTGTTCAGTCATAGATAAATCCTCAACTATTCTGCATGCATTATACCTAAAACCAGTCTCTTTGTTAGGATCGAATACGATAATTCTATTTTAATTTCGTTTAGCTCTTTCATTCTTTGGTCATTTTTGCTTATATAAACGCTTTCCTTTTTATCCAACAGATAAGAGTTCGTCATGAATCACATTACTCTCGCCCCTGTACAACCTGATCAACCTTCGCATTTGATGGCGACTTATGGCCGCCAAGCGATCAGTTTTGTACGAGGACGAGGTTCTTATCTTTATACAGAAGATGGTACAGAGTATCTGGATGCACTTACAGGTATTGCAGTTTGTGGACTGGGTCATGCACATCCTGTTATAGCGCAAGCAATTGCAGAACAGGCTGCAACCCTAATTCATACCAGCAATTTATTTGAAATACCTTGGCAAACCGCTGCTGCACAGAAACTAGCTGAAGTTGCAGGTATGCAAGAAATTTTCTTTTCAAATAGTGGTGCAGAAGCGAACGAAGGTGCGATTAAAATCGCACGTAAATATGCTAGTCAACAAGGGATTAAAAATCCAAAAATCGTAGTTGCTGAAAAGTCTTTTCATGGCCGAACGCTTGCCACATTATCTGCAACAGGTAACAGTAAAGTTCAAGAAGGTTTTTTTCCTCTAGTTGAAGGGTTTATCCGCGTACCGTTTGGGGACTTAGAGGCATTACAAGAGGTTGCTCTACAACATCCTGATATTGTTGCTATTTTAATCGAACCTATTCAAGGTGAAGGGGGTATTAATACCGCACCGCAAGGTTTTAGTTATCTAGAAGATGTTCGTGCTTTATGTAATCAGCATAACTGGCTCATGATGCTAGACGAAATCCAGACTGGAAATGGTCGTACCGGTAAATATTTTGCTTATCAACATACCAATATTATTCCAGATGTTTTAACAACCGCTAAAGGCTTAGGAAATGGCTTTCCTATTGGTGCCGTAATGACCCAAGCAAAAGCTGTTGGTATACTTGGACCAGGTAGTCATGGTTCAACTTATGGTGGCACGGTGCTTGGTTCACGTGTGGTTTATACCGTTATTGATACTATCCAACAAGAAAATGCTGTTGAAAATGCTGCGAAAGTAGGAAGTTATATTGTCGAGCAATTACGTAAACAACTTTCAGATTTTAATGTTGAAGTCCGTGGTTTTGGTATGATGATTGGCGTCGAATTACCAAAACCATGTGCTGAAATCGTCGCAATTGCTCGTGATGAATATAAACTGATTGTAAATGTCACGGCAGGTTCAGTGGTTCGCTTACTTCCACCACTAAATATGACTCAGGATCAAGCTGATGATTTATTGTCACGTTTAGTCCCTGCAATTAAGCAATTTTTAGCTTAGTCCGTTTCAGTTAAACGTTCCGCCTTAAAAGCCGCGACGATGTTGTGGCTTTTTAATGAACTCCAAACATAAAAAATCGAGCTATTTGCATAACTCGATCCGTATGGCATTTAAAATTTAGTCCATAACCCCTCTCTAATTTTTAAGAGGCTTCTTGAAAAGTTCGACCACCGGGTAACTGACTAAAATATTGCTTTAAAGCATCCAAACAACGATGAATCTTCATTGGCTGCTGTTCACGTTTGGACGTAATTGCATAAAGTGTAAATGCGGGTAAATTCCACTCTGGCAATACTTCAACCAAAGAGCCATTGATCAACTCTTTTTGTACATCCAGATATAGAATTCTAGTTAAACCATGTCCTTGTTGACATAAAGATTTCGCTACAAAAACATTATTCGTTTGTAGACGAGTTTTCATGTCAATATTTGCAGATTCACCATTGGTCGCATGCTGAAATGAAAAATGCTGATAATTATTCATTAGATTAACTGGAATCAGATCATGATTCTTTAAATCTTCAGGACGCGAAATGGGGGCTGATTGATTCAAATAACTTGGTGAAGCGACCAATACCTGATCGACTCTCGCCATTGGAATCACGGTTAAATTTTGATCTTCGATTTTTGGACTCATACGAATGGCAATATCAATTCGCCCTTCTATGAGATCAATATACCGATGATCTGCTTCAAAATTTATAGATAATCCACGATGTGCGGACATCCAGTGAGATAAAGCTGGGACAACATGTAAGGCGCCTAATTCAGGAGTTGTTGCAATACGCAAATCCCCCACCAAATCGTCACGCAGTTCATTAATACGAATCTTGCCACGTTCCGCAGCAGCTAGCATTTCCTGGCAACTGTGGAAAAAAGCCTGTCCAGCCTCAGTTAAGCTTAGTTTACGGGTAGAACGGTGTAGAAGTGTAACTTCCATGTCCTGCTCTAGAGACCGAATCTGTTGACTCACTGCACTGGTGGTAATACCCAGATCACGGGCAGCACCACTAAACGAACTTTTCTCTACAACACAAGCAAACACTCCCATTGCTCGAAGTTGATCTAACATAAATTTCCCTCTAAACTTATGAGACGCAGTTATCACTATTTGATAAAGGCATCTCATTGTATTATACGGAGAAATCCAGCTTTTGCATTATTTAATTTCAATTTCCAACTAGTTAATTGGGATAATATTTGCAGGATTAATTGGCTTGCCATCCAAACGAATTTGGAACTCTAGCATGACCCGGCTGGCCCCCGATGAGCCCATTTCTGCAATTTTTTGTCCTGCTGTGACATTATCGCCACTTTTTACTAGCGTTTTACTATTATGAGCGTAGGCTGTAATGTAGCCATCTATGTGCTTAATCAGAACTAAATTACCATATTCCTTAAGGCCATCGGCAGCATAAACGACCTGCCCATTTGCAGCGGCATAAATAGGATCCCCAACATTTCCACCATAGCGTAACCCTTTGACATTACTAGCCAGATTAAATTGTTGAATAATTGGCCCTGTTGAAGGCTTAACCCAACGTAAACTACTGGATGTAGGTGTGGGTGTAATCACGGGTGCTGTCGTCGTTACTGGTGCAACAGGCTGTGTGACTGGACGCGATGTTGTCGTCTGAGTTGTGGTTGTCGGTGTAGTAGGTAATGCAATAGTTTGACGTTGTATTGGAGCTGTTTGAGTAATCGCCTGTGTCGTCGTGGTACGTTTGGTTGCTGATCCTTTCAGACGTAAAGACTGATTTACGTAAATGCGATATGGGGGCGCAATATCGTTTAATTCAGCAATATTAATATAATTCAATCCATAACGTGCGGCGATGCCACTTAAGGTATCTCCCGAACGTACTGTATAATAATCTGGCGAATTCAACACGCGTGTCGAATTAGAAACTTGCGGTTTAGAGGCACACCCCGTGATTGCAAGTGCGGAACCAACCGCCACAGACATCATTATTATTTTTAGAAATTTATGGCTGGAAATAAATAATATTTCAGTCTCATGTCGAAGCAATCGCATCGATCTCCCTCTCTCATCAATATAAAACAACAGACATTTGCGCTAAGAGTACCAAAAAAGGACGAAGACGCACGTTCCTCCTTCTTTTTTTCACAAAGTTATAACATTCTATGCAGCTTAAGCATGCGTTTTATCAAATAGATGAAGATAATGTTCTCTGTAAATCTTCAAGTACTCCATAATTGGTCGCATCCATTTGGATCGGTGTGATGCTGACATAACCATTGGCGACCGCAAAAAAATCGGACTGCACATGACTTGGAGCTCTTTTCGGATCTGTCACAGCCTCACCAGCAAGCCCAATCCAATACACTTGGCGACCACGCGGATCAACATGACTGGTAATAGGTTTGGACTGTGCACGAAGCCCCTGATAAGTTACTTTTTCGCCTTGAAGCTTTGCAACATCAGGAATATTGATATTCAAAATGTGACGGGGCGGCAAACTTGGCAACCCTCTTGCAATAAAATCATGTACCCATTTAGCGGCAACGGCGTAATTATCAGCATGTTCATAAGAACGCACATTACTACCCGCTAGTGACACCGCGATCGCAGGCTGTTTCATCAAGCGACCTTCAAATGCTGCGCCTACTGTACCCGAATACAGCACATCATCCCCAAGATTTGCTCCACTATTGATCCCACTTACAACCAGATCAAATTCAAAGTCAAACAACCCATTCATGGAAAGATAAACGCAATCGGCAGGCGTCCCATTAACCGCCCATACATCTTGTGCAATCTGAATTGGACGTAAAGGTCGATCCAGCGTTAAAGCACTGGAGAAACCACTTCGTTCACTTTCTGGAGCAACCACTACAACACGACCTAAAGGTTTTAAAGCTTGAGCAAGTGCCTGAATCCCTGGTGCAAATACACCATCATCATTGGCAATAAGAATATTCACAAAACACGATCTCGATAAATGACTGATGAGGTTATTCAATTGAAATATTCATTGAATTATATATATTTAGCCACTTAATTCATCAATAATTTTGTGAAATCATGAGAACGTTATTTACATCTCACTTTTGTCTTATTAGTTTAATGGCGATCACCTTTAGTCAAACAACTTTAGCAGCTGAAGGTCTAACTCAGGTAGAAAGTAATGCTTTAGTCAAAGAAGATATTGCTGGAACACAGGTTTTAAGTGAAGTTTGTCCTGCGCTAATTGGCAAGCAAGCTAAATTTGAACAGAATATTCAAAAATTGATTCAAATAAATTTAAAAGAGTATTCTGACCAATCTATGACATTTGCAACTCTACAAAATGATGCTGAGTACAAATCTTTATTAGCGGAAGCACATATAACTCTCAAAGAAACATCTACAGAGGAACAAAAATCTGTATGTGAAGATGTACTCAGTTTTCAAGAATAAATCTGCCCCAGAAAATCTTCTATGGGTTCTAAATTCTTCATATTTAGAACCACATAACTGCATAAGCCCTACAGCAAAGATACAATTTTAAACCCTTTTTTATGCTATAAGTGGTTCAAATTCCTTAAGTCTTATTTTGAGTTTTTATGAAGAAAAATGTGTTTAAAATAGCTGGGTTGTCTTTTTTTCTTGCAACGAGCGCTTTCGCAACCCCTGCATTCGCAAAAGACAAAAAAGCAGAAGCCGAACAAATTGAAGTTACCCCAACATCTGACAGCGTGACACCACAGGAACTTGCTGCAATTTATGTACTTTCTGAAGTCTGTCCGAGTTTGATCGGTAAAGATTTAAAGTTTAATAAAGCCTACGAAAATTTGGTTAAAGCCTATTTAAATAATGAACCAAATGCGGTTGAAACTTTAAAAAAACGCGCAAAATCTAAAGATTTTCAACCTGCTTTAAAAGAAGCCCGTGCAGATGCCAAAAAGGCATCGGATGATGAAAATCGTCAAATTTGCGATGATGTCCGTAATTATTATTCGAAATAACTTATTATTTACAATATGTATGAAATAAGCCGACTTTTGCCGTAGAAGTCGGCTTGGCTTTATCCTAAAATGCTAGGCTCGTCTGCTTCACACAAGTTATCGGAACCACCTAGAATGATTCAAAAAAGCGCCCTTGCTGCACTCATACTTTTACCTTCATTTTCATATGCAGCAACTGTTTTATCAGCACCCCCAGAATTAAATAATAAAGCTTATGTATTAATGGATTATGAGACTGGGCAAATTCTCGCATCGAAGAATGAAAATGAACATCTCGCCCCTGCCTCAATGACAAAAATGATGACTAGTTACATCATTGAGCAGAAACTTTTAAAGGGCGATTTGACTGAAAATGAAAGCGTTCGTATGAACGAATCAGCATGGTGTCGTGGAAGCAGCACAGAATCGTGTATGTATGTACCACTTAATGGTACAGCAACAGTTCTGGAAATGCTGCGTGGAATTATCATTCAATCGGGTAACGATGCTTCTGTTGCAATGGCTGAACATATTGCGGGTAATGAAGGCACCTTTGCCCACATGATGAATCAGGAAGCGAAACGTATTGGCATGGTCAATACACACTTTATAAATTCAACGGGAATGCCTGCTGATGGTCATTATTCTTCTGCAAAAGATATGGCTATCCTTGCGCAACATATTATTAAAGACAGTTCAAAATATTATCCAATTTATTCAGAAAAAGAATTTACATTTAATGGGATCAAACAAGGTAACCGTAATGCCTTACTTTATACTGACCCAAGTGTAGATGGCTTAAAAACTGGCCACACCAATGAAGCGGGTTACTGCTTGACCACATCCAGCAAACGTGGCCCAATGCGTTTGATTTCGGTCATCTTTGGAACACCGAGCATGAATGAACGCGCCTCTCAAACGCGTACTTTATTGGCTTGGGGGTTTGCTAACTTTGAAACGGTCAATGTTCAGCCAGCAAATCAGGTTTTGGCCAAAGCAAAAGTGTGGTTCGGTAAAGAGGATGAAGTTCAAATTGGTTTAGCTGAAAACTTTAACGTTACAATGCCTAAAGGTCAGGCTGACAATATCAAAACCCAATTAGTGGTACAGCCTAAACTAAATGCGCCATTAGCTAAAGGCCAAGTGGTTGGTAAACTTGTTGCAAGCCTTGATGGTAAAGTTATTGCAGAAAAACCACTGGTTGCTTTAAAACCAGTAGAAGAAGCAGGTTTCTTTGCTCGCATGATTGACCATATCAAAATGTTCTTTAGTAACCTATTCTAATTTTTAGAAGCTGTAAAATGAGCATTCAGATGCTTTAGTCTGAATGCTTTTTTATTTTATAATTTCATCCTATTTGATTTTGAAGCCCGTCATGACCAAAAACATTCGCCCTTATTTAAATCAATATCCTCAAATTGATGACAGTTGTTATATTGATGAGATGTCTGTGGTTGTCGGTGATGTTCAATTGGCTGAGAATGTTTCGGTTTGGCCTTTTGCAGTGATTCGTGGCGATGTCAATAGCATTAAAATTGGTAAAAATAGTAACGTACAAGACCATTCCATGCTGCATGTTACGCATAAGCAGACGACAAAACCTGAAGGTTCACCTTTAATTATTGGTGATGATGTAACGATTGGCCATCATGTTACCCTACATGGTTGTACTATTGGCAATCGAGTTTTAATAGGTATCAATACCGTCATTCTGGATGATGTCATAATCGAAGATGATGTCATGATTGGCGCAGGGAGTTTAGTACCTCCACGAAAAGTTCTGGAAAGTGGTTATTTATATGTCGGCAGTCCTGTACAGAAAGTTCGGCCACTGACTGACAAAGAAAAAGCATTTTTAGCTTATTCAGCACAGAATTATGTGAAAGTGAAGGATAATTATAAAAACAGCTAAGCCGTATGTTCGAGCTGTTTTAAAACTTCTGAAAAACAATTCAGCTTTCAAGTCGTGTTAAAATCAATATCCTTGTACAAAATATGGAGGAGACTAAGAAATACGCACTAAAAATAGATTTGTTCGAGCCTAAAAATTAAATAATCCAATAAAACTCGAACCTTATTTGTCATCAAATGGTTATGGGTAAATAAAGCATAGATTGGCCGCGCAGGTAGCTCATATTCAGGCATTAATATCACGAGTTCTTTTTGCTGTATTTGCTTATCTACAAACCATTTTGGTGTCATGACAATTCCAGCTCCTTTTAAAGATGCAGTAACCACAGCATCTAGCGAATTGGATCTCATTCTGACTGGTACTTTAATTTTTCTTTTTGAGTTTTTCCCTTGAAATTCCCATTCATTTCCATGTTTATTTTGACTATAGATTAAACACGTATGCTGCATCAGGTGATCGGGTTGCAAAGGTGTACCATTTTTTTCAAGATATCTAGGTGATGCACATAAAACCCATCGGATATGTCCTAATGTACGACATAATAAGGATGAGTCTTCTAATGTACCCACCCTGATAGCTATATCGATCCCTTCATCTAAAAGGCTTACAGGTCGATCCAATAAGGTAACTGTCAAATTTATTTTTGGATATTGCATCATAAAATCAGAAAGCATAGGAACTAAGTGGTTGCGTCCCCATAATGTAGGCGCACTAATATGCAAGTCACCAGATGGTTCCCTGTTTTTATCTTTGAGCTGATTTTCTAATTGATTTAATTCATTCAATATTTCTTTTACCGAAGCATAATATGCATTGCCATCTTCGGTTAAAACAATTTTACGCGTTGAACGGATGAGTAGTTTTAATCGCAGCCTTTCCTCCAGTGTCGTAATTTGGCGACTAATGGTAGACACTGATATCCCCATTTTCTTTGCTGCACCAGATAAGCTACCAGTCTCTACTATATTTATGAACGATTGAATTGCATCCATTTTTTTAATTCCTAAACTTTTCTATTTTTGCAAATATGCAAAAGTTTTATGCAATTTTGATTATTCTCACAAATATAAGGCACATGTTAGTTTTAAACAAGGTTGATTAAAGTTGCGGAATCTATGAATCATTACCAGCCATTTTGGCTAAAGTATCTTGCCATTTCTGGATTAAGTCTTGCAGTAATTATTGCGAGTCTAGATACTGCGATTACAAATACAGCACTTCCCTATATTGGCAAAGAGCTGAACAGCTCTTTCGTTCAGTCCATCTGGGTAATAAATAGCTATCAACTTGTAATGGCAGCCTTGATGTTACCGCTTACTGTCCTTTCAGATCGAATTGGCTATAAAAAAGTCTTTTTATCTGGTTTATGCATTTTTATCGTTGCTTCATTTCTTTGTGGTTATGCGCACTCAATTCATGAATTAATTTTTGCCCGAGCTTTACAAGGACTTGGAGCAGCCAGCATTCTCGGAACAAATATTGCTTTGGTTCGGTTACTTTACACTCCAAAAGAATTAGGGTTTGGTCTAGGGATTAATGCTTTTATTATTGCGCTTGGTTTAGCAGGAGGCCCCGTTACTGCATCCATTATTTTGTCAAAAATGAGTTGGCACTGGTTATTTCTGGTCAATATTCCCATCGGAATATGCGCATTAATTTTTTCATTATTTCTACCTAATCATAAAAATAACGTCAATACACCTTTTAATTATGTTTCAGCTATTTTCACTATTATTATGTTTTCTTGCATCATTTATGCATTAGGTGAATATGCGGTTACGATTTCTCTTTCATGGGTTTTACTCTTTTTATTTATAGGCATTATAAGCGCTATTTTTCTATTTATTCGGGACTCTAAACATAATCAGCCCATTTTTCCATTTGACCTATTCCAGAATTCAATATTTTCACTTTCGATCTTCACAGGATTTTCTGCATTTGTTACTCAAGGACTAATGTTTATTGCCTTACCCTATATTTTATTTAAATATGGTCTTTCAGCCCTATATATCGGTTTTTTAATTGCACCCTGGCCGATCATGGGGGCTGTGGTCGCGCCGTTGGCAGGTTTATTGACTAATCACTTTTCAGCTGCACATCTTGGAAATATAGGGTTATTGTTACTAGGAAGTAGCATCGCTGTGCTGGCCTCTTTTAATGGTGAATTACCTATTTGGGCATTTGTTATCATCATGATGATGTGTGGTTTAGGTTTTGGATTATTTTTAACGCCAAATCAACGACTACTACTCTCAAGTGCACCTTTGGCACGAAGTGGTGTCGCTGGTGGCATGCTTAATGTTGCGAGAATCTCTGGTCAAGCATTGGGCGCTACTCTGGTTGCTTTTAGCCTTCATTTAAGTAATAGTCCCATAGCCAGCATGCTTTGGATAGGTGCTATGTTTGCTTTTATTGCCACGTTAAGTAGCATTTTCCGAAGTATAAGATAGTATTCAATTTCAACCATCGCATGTTTTGAAAGTTGAATATTGTCAGCATTTTTTGAGTTAATAAAAACTCAATCTTGCTCTAAGTCATAGCCAAAAAGCCTCAAATTTTGTATCATACTGCTTTTAAATCAGGGTGCTTTTTATGACCGCTTGGACACCGCATATTACCGTTGCCACAGTTGTTGAAAAAGATCGTCGTTTTCTGTTTGTAGAAGAACATACCGAAGGCGTGACCCACACTGTATTTAATCAGCCCGCGGGTCATGTTGAATGTGGTGAAACCCTAATCGAAGCAGCTATTCGTGAAACACTAGAAGAAACAGGTCATAGCGTTGAAATTGATGCTCTGCTTGGCATTTATACCTATACCCCGCCAATGTTTCCAGATCGGACTTATTACCGTTTTTGCTTTTTAGCCCATAGTATAAAGGCAGATCTAAATGCCACTTTAGATACTGGCATTATCCGTGCTGTCTGGATGAACCTGAATGAATTACAGGAAACAGCACGTGCTCGCAGTCCGTTAGTTACCAAAGCCATTCAAGATGCACTAAGCGGACAACGTTATCCTTTATCGCTTATTTATGAGCACCACTCTCCTTCTTTTAATTCAAATCTGGATGCTTAGTCCTATGCAACAACGCGTCATCGTCGGGATGTCTGGTGGAGTTGATTCATCAGTTTCTGCTGCACTTTTACTTCAACAAGGATATCAGGTTGAAGGTCTTTTCATGAAAAACTGGGAAGAAGATGACGGAACAGAATACTGTACAGCGCTTGAAGATCTGGCCGATGCCCAAGCGGTCGCCGACAAAATTGGAATCAAACTTCATACAGCAAACTTTGCCATGGAATATTGGGATCGAGTGTTTGAACATTTTCTTGCTGAATACGCAGCTGGGCGTACTCCAAATCCAGATATTTTGTGCAATAAAGAAATTAAATTTCGGGCATTTTTAGATCATGCCATGACTTTGGGCGCTGATTTTATTGCGACAGGCCACTATGCGCGTCGTGGTGCAAGTACACAAAACTCTAAAGGCGAAACATACGCACCACTACTTCGTGGTGTCGACAACAATAAAGATCAAACCTATTTCCTACATGCGGTACATGGTCGGGAAATTAATAAAACTTTATTTCCTGTCGGTGAAATTGAAAAACCAGAAGTCCGGAAAATCGCTGAACAACTTGATCTAGCAACAGCTAAGAAAAAAGATTCGACAGGTATTTGTTTTATTGGTGAACGTCGTTTCAATGATTTTCTTAAACAATATTTACCTGCACAACCTGGAAAAATTGTACTGGATAATGGTAAAGAAGTTGGTGAACACCACGGCTTAATGTACTATACGCTGGGTCAACGCGGTGGTATTGGCTTAGGTGGCCTCAAAAATGCACCTGAAGGTGCATGGTTTGTACTCCATAAAGATATTGCCAATAATCGACTTGTGATTGGTCAGGGACATGAACACCCACTCATGCAAAGCACACAACTTTGGAGTGAAAATATTGATTGGGTTGCAGGTGAGCAGGAAATCCCAAATGCAGGTTTCCGATGCACAGCAAAAACTCGTTATCGTCAACCTGATCAAGCGTGTACAATTTACCGTGATGAAAACACTGAAAATGGTATTTGTGTTGAATTTGATCAGCCACAACGTGCGGTCACTCCGGGACAAAGCGTCGTATTTTACGCCGATGAAGTTTGTTTAGGTGGTGGTGTAATCTTAACCACGAATGCACCGAAACCCGATTTTATTTAAAGTATATTTAAAGGAATCTTAGGCATGGTTGATACCCCTTTTCAACAGCCTCAAGCACTGAATGTACGTCAAAACCGTGCGTTAGCTCTTGCGGGCGTTTTTCAGGCCGCACAACTAACGCATATGACTGCAATGACAGGCCAACAAAGTATCGGTGAAAGTGGCAACTTTTACTTTGAACAATTAATCAAAGCTTGTCTAAATATACGTCCGACGATGAATTCCAGTATGCAAACATTGGATTTCTTTAATCAGCTTGCAGATATTTCATTGGGCTTAAAAACGCTGGAAAGTAGTATTACCCAGCCTTTTAGTAGCGCGCCTAAATCCCGCCTGCCTAAACTTTCAAATGCCAAGCTGCCCATGACTTATGCAATGGCGCTACTGCAACTTGAAAAGAAAGTTTATAGAAATCCAGAATATGTTGAAATTATTGAAAAATCGCAGCAAAAAATACTAAAACAACTGTCATTTTTTGATAACAACTATTTACATCCAAGTATTATTGCCAATCTTGCCCAAACCTATGTCGAAACAGCGGGTCAAATTAATCCGCGTATTATGGTTCGTGGTAATGCCGAAGCATTTAAAGATAGTCATCATACCAACCGTATCCGCGCCTGTCTGTTTACTGGACTGCAAATGGCACATTTATGGCGCCAACTGGGGGGTAGCTCATGGAATATGATTTTTAGCAAACGTAAATTGCTTCAAGACATTCAAACTCTCGCTCGTTTACAGTATCAAATGGTGGAACTTTGATACGATAACGGGTTTCGTTTTATATTCATTCCAAAATTTAAGGGATCCTTATGAACGCGTTAACCGCACTCTCGCCACTTGATGGACGTTATGCTAGCAAATGTGATGCTTTACGTCCTTTTCTTTCTGAGTTTGGTTTAATTCATGCTCGTGTGACCGTTGAAGTGCGTTGGTTACAAGCGCTTGCTAACCATCCAGAAATCATTGAAGTCGCGCCATTTTCAACTGAAACCAATGCCGCTCTAGATGCGATTGTCAGCAATTTCTCTGAAAATGATGCGAATCGTATTAAAGAAATTGAACGTACTACAAATCATGATGTAAAAGCAGTTGAATATTTTCTGAAAGAAAAAATTGCAGGAATTGATGAACTTAAAAATGCAGGTGAATTTATTCACTTTGCCTGTACATCAGAAGACATTAATAACTTGTCGCATGCGTTAATGCTTAAAAATGGTCGAGACGTTTTAGTTGCAAGTATGAAGCAAATCTTAAATGCGATTGCAGCTCTAGCTACCACACATGCTGAACAACCTATGTTATCTCGTACACATGGTCAAACAGCAAGCCCAACCACATTGGGTAAAGAGATGGCAAATGTTGCCTATCGCTTGGCACGTCAAATCAAGCAGTTTGAAAATGTAGAATTACTGGGCAAGATCAACGGTGCTGTAGGTAATTACAATGCACATTTCTCAGCTTATCCTGAAATTGACTGGGCAGCACATTCACAAGCATTTGTTGAATCTTTAGGTTTAGCTTTTAACCCATACACCACACAAATTGAGCCACATGATTATATGGCTGAATTGTTTGATGCATTACGCCGTTATAATACCATTTTGATTGATTTTAACCGTGATGTTTGGGGTTATATCTCTTTGGGTTATTTCAAACAAAAATTAAAAGATGGCGAAGTGGGTTCTTCAACCATGCCACATAAAGTTAACCCGATTGATTTTGAAAACTCTGAAGGAAATTTAGGTATTGCTAATGCAGTATTGGCTCACTTAGGTGAAAAACTTCCAATTTCTCGCTGGCAACGTGACTTAACTGACTCAACTGTATTGCGTAATATGGGTGTTGGTTTTGCTCAAAGCTTGATTGCTTTCGATGCTTGTTTAAAAGGTGTAGGTAAACTTGAACTGAATGCTAATCGATTAAATGAAGATTTAAATCAAGCTCAAGAAGTTCTGGCCGAACCAATTCAAACAGTGATGCGTCGTTATAATGTTGAACAACCATACGAAAAATTAAAAGCATTGACTCGTGGACAAGCCATGACTCGTGACATGATGGTGAATTTCGTAAATGGTGATGAACTTGCACAAGTTCCAGCTGATGAACGGTCACGTCTTGCTGAACTTACGCCTGCAACATATATAGGTAATGCAGCAGAGCAAGCCAAACAAATCAATGATTTAATTAATAAGCTTTAAATAATATTAATTAAAGTGAAGCGGAATCATTTTGAATGATTCCGCTTTTTTAATGCGTACTATTAAAAGATTAGTTTCGAGTTACGATGGGAAATATACCATTTGCTTTATCAAACAAAGAAAAAAACTTTCTTAAACTCATGCGGCTTCCTTGTATTTGAGTATCTTTAGAAAACATAAGATCTAGTGCGCCACTCTGCCCTGTCATCATATTCAAAAAGAAGGGTTTGGTCAGCGTGAGAGTTACAGCAGCATCTGTTGTAGGTTGCTTAACTTCCTTAAAGTTCATAACCGCATTATTGACTTTAATTTCATATATTTGATTTAAATCAGAGAAAACTAAATTTAATGTCAAATTTACATTTTCAGCACGATTTGCATTTAAGCTAGCTGCCATCGACTCCAAAAAACGCTCAACTGGCGTATGTTGCAACATATCCAATAATATAACCGGCGTCACTCCTGTTTTTGGAGTACCATTTTTTAGTTCCTGAGCGCCTGTTAAATAGAAATTTCGCCATGTAGATGCTTCTGACATATAGCCCAATTGACTAAATGTTTTGATCTGCAAGTCCTTAGCCTGCTGATTATTTGGATTCGCATATATAACATGTTTTAGCAGTTCAGCCCCCCAACGATAATTACCTTGATCATATGCTTGTTGTGCCGTTGCAATCATCTTAGCTTCGCCACCCGCCAAATCCACATAGCCTTGTGCAGCTTGCTTAACGGGTAAATTATCCAGATTTGCTGGGTTAGCATCAAACCAGCCCATGTAGTATTGATACACTGCTCGTGCATTATGTTTAACCGTTCCATAATAACCGTGCACATTTAAATACTGATCGAGTTGATGTGGTAATTTAATATTGTCGGATATTTCACTTCCAGTCATACCCGCATTAATCATACGTACAGTTTGATCATGGATGTATTTGTAACTATCTCGCTGTACAGTAATAAATTGTTTGATATTATCATTTCCCCAAACAGGCCAATGATGCTGGGCAAAGAATACATCTGCGTCTTTTGCATGATCAAGTGCTTGATCGAGATAGCTCACCCATTTTAATGTATCCCGAACTTTTGCCCCTCTTAAAGTATACAAATTATGCAAAGTATGTGAGAGGATTTCAGCGCCACCATAGGCTTTTTGCTGCGGTAAATAAAACGTTAATTCTGCTGGTGCTTCAGAATTTGGAACATTATAAAAAATGAAATCAACCCCATCGACAGTCATCGGTTGACGTGGCTGAGTGATCAATACAGTTGGTTCAAGAATACCAATATGACCAAATGACACAGCTTTTCCTAAACCATTATCAACTAGACCCATTTCATTTCGAGGAAGTGAACGACCATACATATAGTTTGCGCGGCGCCCCATTGCAGGGCCAACCATTAAATTCTCACTGGTTGCTTCTTCCATAAAACCCACAGGTGCAATCACAGGAATGTTTTTTGATTTAACCTCTTGTTCAGATAAAACACCGAGCGCTCCACCAAAATGATCAACATGACTATGAGTAAATATAATGGCAGATACTGGCTGATTACCCAAATATTGACGAGCAAACTGCATAGCTGCAGTTGCTGTTTCTTTAGAAGTCAACGTATCCACCACAATCCAGCCTGTTTTCCCCTGAATTAATGTAATATTGGCTAAATCAAAACCACGAAGCTGCCAAATTCCATCACTGACTTTAAATAACCCAATTTGGTTATTTAAAATTGCCTGCTTCCATAAACTTGGGTTAACTGTATCTGGTGCATTTCCTTGCACAAAATCAAAACTGTCAAAATCCCAGACAATATTCCCCTGATCATCACTAATTTTTCCCGAAGGTTTGGCAATAAATCCTTTCATTGCATTTTTTATTTCTTGGGTATTATTTAAATCATAGGCTTGTGTGAAGTTTTTCTGATAATTCAGAGTAGTCTGTTCAACAGGAATACTGCCGGAGAAAGATACAGGTGCATACATAGAAAATAAAATCGAAATCACTAACGATTTATGATTTAAATTAAAATTTTTTATTTGCATTTATTTTTCATCCGTTGAATTTAAGTACATCTATATATTTAAGACAAGCATCCTCACAATTAAAAAATAATTTTTTAACACTTATGTGATGATTATCAAAATAAAAAAATCATTAAAATTTTGGCTTTGAATCCAAGTCATTCTGATCTGTTGACAACATTAATCCAATTAGATTAATGTTGTCAACAGACTTTAGATCTGAAGTGTAATCAGAAATGCAACATAGCGAAACCCAACTAAAACTGATGGAAGCGGCCATTCTTCTCTTTTCACAGAATGATGCAACTCGTCTTTCCGTTCAACAAATCAATGATTTAGCAGGAGTTTCAAATAAATCTGCATTGTATTATCACTTTAAATCTAAATGGGGACTGTTAGAAGCAGCATTGAGCTATGTATTGACACCCTATGCCAAACAAAGCTTAGAGGAACTTAATAAAATTTCAGAAGACCATATTGAACCTAACAGCATTGTAAAAGCTATGTACAGGCCAATGGTGGATATTTTATTGCAGGACAACGGGCTTCAATATCTCAAGTTTTTTTCTCGAATGATTAGTACTGGAGAAGAAGGACGGAAAATGATTGCAAAAGAATTATCACCTATTGCAAAAAAGGCAACTCAACTTCTGTCTCAGGCATTTCCGGAAGCCAGTAAAGATGCCATTGATTTAAAAGTCTTATTTACTTTTAACATTATTTTAAATGTCATTAGTGATGTAGGACTAGAGCAATATTGGGCTACAGATATTAAAGATCGTAAATTAATATCAAAATACCTGATTGATTATATTGAAGGAGGAATCACATTTAAAATAGATTCACAGTATTAAAAAGCCAAACTATTTTAATTTTATTTATAAGCGCCTTTATAGAATATATAAAATTATTCAGGTACTGATTAAAGTATAGAGAATGGATTCAAAATATGAAAATTTTAAATCGTACTTTAGTGATAGCACTTTCAAGTACATGCTTCCTCACGGCTTGTCACGATGACGATGATAATGAGGTGGTACAAATCACTCCACCACCAGCGTTAACTGACTGTATGTGGCATGATGGAGTAACCAGTAAATCGCATACTGGCGAAGATGCAATGAATTTTGCCTATCCTGATACCAATGTAAATTATTACACTAGCCAATTTAGTATTCCAGACGGTGCAAGAGTATTTGTCGATGGTGACTTCCCCTATTCTCGCCATATGTCTTTGGTAAGCTATGAATCAAATGGAACGCGTGTCAATTCACTATTAGATGCGGAGATTCAGCCAAATACTGGAGTTACCAACCCATTCGTGGTTGGCAATAAGCGCTTAGAAAAAGAACGTGGCTATTCAACAGAAATTAAAATTGGAAATTTACCCGCAAAGCCTGAGAAAAATACATTATATGCACCCCCAACAAATGATAATTCTTTAGTCATTTGGTATCGCGTTTATGTTCCAAATGAAGGTTACGATAATAAAGGTGGCGTCGAGTTTCCACATTTTAGAGTAGTCACTAAAGAAGGAAAGGAAATTAAAGGTCAAGAGGTCTGTCAGTTCCTAAATGTTAAAGATAAACCTGTCCAAAATTATAATGCTTTTTCAGGGGACATCGTCCAAAAAGCATTTTCTAGACAATTATACCCTGGCTTCCCAGCACAACTAATCCCAACATGGTATGCTGCGCGTAATGGAACAGCCAATGCCCAATGTGCTTATAAGATTGGTATAGAAAAATGTGAAGGATTAACTCCTGAACGTAAACTCAATTTTTGGGCAACTCCCGACAATGAATATGTATTCGCTACCACTAGTCGAAGAATAGGCAAGGTACTGCTATTAAATGGTAAATTACCAAAAATTGCTTCAACTCAAAATAACGAAGCCATTCTAGGGGCAGGTGATCTTCGCTATATGTCGATTTGTACCAACGAAATTACATCTACAGCGACCAATTATTGCTTATATGATGGTGATCTAAGTAAAAATCTGGATGCTGAAGGTAAATATAAAATCATTGTTTCTTTGCCTGAAGATCGACCAAAAAATGCAACTGAAGAGTGTGGTTATAAGTTCTTAGCATTATCTCCACGCGGCAGTGGTCTCAAGAGTCCAGTGGGTGAGGATTATGGTCATGAAGACTTTGGGTTGTTAATTATGAGAAATTTACTGCCATATCCAGGCTTTAATCAAGCAGTTCAAAATACTGTGACTTGGGGTGATGAAAAGTCAATTATGGGTGATTATCTACCAACGATTCAGTATTTAGATCAAAATACTATCGATAATCTAGAATGTAAGCGTTAACTCTATATAAAAGCCTACTTCAAATTGAAGTAGGCTTTTATTTTGCTCGTGATTTTATCGATAAATTTTCAAATTAAAGCTTAGGATCACGTATCTGAACCAAATGATTATTTGCATTAACCAAGCTTTCAACAACTTTATTCATGACTGCGGGAATCAAATTATCTGCAAGTTGTGCCGCTTGAAGACCCAATTTTTCACCCAACGTTGGGCGTTTACGTGTAGTAATAACATAGACATCGTGTTGAGGTAATAAACCCAAAAGATATTCATCAGAAGTTTGCAATTTATCGACCAGATTTAAATCCAGTGCATCCTGACCATACCAGTGTTCACCAGTTGCTACTTTTTCAACATTCAGTTGTGGACGGTATTTCTCTACAAAATGCTTGAAAAGCGCATGGGTTTGTTGCAACTCTTCTTCAAATTTGGCTTTACCTTCAGGCGTATTTTCGCCAAACATCGTCACTGTACGCTTATATTCCCCTGCCGTATACAATTCAAAATCAACATTATGTTGCTTGAGCAAACGGTTAAAGTTTGGTACCTGAGCTACAACTCCAATTGATCCCAAAATTGCAAAAGGTGCAGAAATAATTTCACTGCCAATGCAGGCCATCATGTAGCCGCCACTCGCAGCAACTTTATCGACGATAATCGTGACATGAAAACCAGCATCGCGTAAACGAACCAGTTGTGCTGCTGCCAGACCGTAGCCATGTACCATACCGCCTGGACTTTCCAAACGTACCACAACGCGATCTTTTCCGGCTTTAGCAGTAGCAAGAATTAATGTAATTTCTTCACGTAATTGTTCAACAGCTGATGCCTGAATATCGCCCTTAAAATCAAGCACAAAGATTTTCTGGTTATTTTTTTTACGAACACGAGCTTCTTTTGCTATTTGCTGAGTTAATTGTAATAGCTCAAATTTCGACGCCGTGGTTTGTGCAATTTTTTTGCGCTGCTCATTCACACGTGCATTGAGGTGACTAACACGAATTTCAGCGGGCAATTTTGGTAAATGAAATAGCATGAGCTGTTTTTTCTCTAGAGTTCCTGATTATGTTCAAAAGATGAGGGCTAAACACCTAAATTTCAATATGACTTTTGAAAACAAGATGATATATGGCTTATTTTTTTCAATAAAAAAGCACCCGAAGGTGCTTTAAAACGTACTGAGAATTAACCAAAACGACCAGTAATATAAGCTTCTGTAAGCTGATGATCGGGCTGAGTAAATACTTTCTCAGTTGAGTTGACTTCGATCAAGTCGCCTAAATGGAAATACGCCGTACGGTCAGAAACACGAGCAGCCTGTTGCATAGAGTGCGTTACAATCGCAATGGTGTACTGGGTTGAAAGTTCTGAAATTAACTCTTCTACTTTTGCTGTTGCAATTGGATCGAGTGCCGAACATGGTTCATCCATCAAAATCACTTCTGGACTTACCGCAATGGTACGTGCAATACATAAGCGTTGTTGCTGACCACCAGATAGACCTGTACCAGGTTGATTCAAACGGTCTTTGACTTCTTCCCAAAGTCCAGCTTTACGTAAACTATTTTCAACGATCTCTTCCAGATCATATTTATCACGTGCTAAACCATGAAGTTTCGGACCATAGGCAACATTGTCAAAAATTGATTTTGGAAATGGATTTGGCTTTTGGAACACCATACCAACTTGTGCACGTAACAATACCACGTCCAGATTCGGATCATAGATATCATGATTATCCAGTAAAACTTTACCAGTTACACGACAGCTATCAATCGTATCATTCATCCGATTTAGTGTGCGTAGAAAAGTTGATTTACCACAACCAGAAGGCCCAATAAAAGCAATCACTTCATTTTCATAAATGCTAATGTCGATGCCTTTAATGGCTTCACTGTCACCATAATAGACATGTACATCATTGGCACTTAATTTAACTTTTTGCTTAGTTTCTTTTTTCGGACTCGCTTGAGTATCAAACTGCGAGACAAATGAAGTCTGACGTTTTTGTTCAGTTTCAGCAGTGGTAAATTGCTTTTGATCAGAAGTCACTGTTTTATCCTTTTCTAAGGCATTTGTTGTATCAATAGTATTCATCATCTCACCTTCTATTACCAACGCACTTCGAATTTTTTACGTAACCAAATTGCGAGGCTATTTAAACCAATCATCATTGCCAGTAATACAATAATGGCTGCTGCGGTACGTCCTTCAAAGAAGTTACGTAGTTCATTGCCTTGCCACAAGAAAATCTGTACAGGCAAAGCGGTTGATTGATCAAGTGGGCTGGTCGGTATACTTGCCACGAAAGCACTCATACCAATTAAAAGTAACGGCGCAGTTTCACCTAAAGCCTGAGCTACACCAATAATTGCACCCGTTAAAATTCCCGGTAAAGCCAATGGTAATACATGATGAAAGACCACCTGCACACGTGAAGCACCCAAACCTAAAGCAGCCTGACGAATCGACGGTGGAACCGCTTTTAATGCGGCTCGAGTGGTAATAATCACTGTCGGTAAAGTCATTAAACTTAGGACCAAACCGCCCACTAATGGCGCAGAAAGTGGTAAATGCATCCAGTTAATAAAGATCGCAGCCCCTAATAAACCAAACACAATTGATGGAACCGCAGCCAAATTGTTAATATTGACTTCAATAACATCGGTAATGATATTTTGTTTAGCAAACTCTTCCAGATATACCGCACTGGCAACACCAATTGGAATCGAGATAAAGATCACAATCAGCATCATGAACAGTGAGCCCATGAATGCCCCAGCTAAACCACTGGTCGCTGGTGAACTACGTGAGTCTGGATTGGTAAAAATATTGGTATTGAATGAATGAGTAAGGATACCATTCTTATCTAATTGATCAGCTAATTGACGTACTTCTAGACTCAGTTGCTGTTGATCATCTGGCAAACTGCGATCAATTTTACCTGTTAGCCAGACATCTATATTTGCATCTGCCAGAAACTTGAGGTCTTCACGTTTACCGATCAGTGAAGGATCTTTAAACACCATATCACGTAAACGATACGACTCGGAACTGGTATATAAACTACTTAAATCATCGCGTTTTGAGGCTAAAGCGGGATCTTTAGCAATCAAACCATTAATAATTAATGCATCCCAATCCACCATGCCCATTTTTGTTTGCCATTCTATATAGCGTTCTTGAAAATGTGCTGGTGTTTCTCCCGCCGCCTGTACAGGTTTAGGCCCCGCATCAATCACTGTGGGATCAAAATAAACAGGAACTGTCATGCTGGTTTGCCAAAAAGCAGGTAAACCTTTTGCCAGAATACTGCCGAATAATAAGGCAACAAATAACAGACCAATAACAACCGCAGAAAAACCAAATAATCGAAAAGTTGTTTCTTTACGATGGCGTTTCGCCAAAGACTTTTGAATAGTGTTTTTACGTTTCTCGCGCAATTCCGCGGCAACTCGTGGATCAAAACTATTTTGATCTAAAGGTGTAGAAGTATTTGATGTACTCATTCGTATTGCTCGCGATATTTACGCACAATATAAAGTGCAACAATGTTAAGACCTAAAGTAATCACAAACAGCGTCAAACCTAAGGCGAATGCAACCAATGCCTGAGGACTTGCAAAATCTGTGTCACCCGTTAATTGGTTGACAATTGTCACTGTAACTGTAGAAACTGCTTCCAGTGGATTGACATGAAGTAAAGGACTATTCCCCGCTGCCAGTACCACGATCATGGTTTCACCAATAGCACGAGATGCCGCCAATAAGAATGCACCGATAATGCCGGGCAATGCTGCTGGAATCACCACTTGACGAATCGTTTCAGATTTGGTCGCCCCTAGCCC
The DNA here is from genome assembly GCF_016624945.1 of Acinetobacter sp. S54. Taxonomy (GTDB): domain Bacteria; phylum Pseudomonadota; class Gammaproteobacteria; order Pseudomonadales; family Moraxellaceae; genus Acinetobacter. Next base: position 269,245 of record NZ_JACVUI010000002.1, read on the forward strand.
AAGCGAACCATCACGTAATGCGCGCGGAACTTGAGTAATAATGTCATCTGAAAGAGAGGATACGAATGGGATAATCATAATTCCCATAACAAAACCTGCAGTCAGTGCACTAGTCGCATTAATATTAATGCCAACCATTTCACCTGCCATTTTGAAAAATGGGCCAATAATCATCAGGGCAAATACGCCATAAACGATGGTTGGAATACCTGCCAAAATTTCAATAGCTGGTTTTGCCCATGAACGTAGCATTGGTGAGGCATATTCAGCCAGATAGATCGCAATCATCAAACCAATTGGCACTGAGACTAGCAATGCGATTCCACTTACCATAAGTGTGCCCCAGAGTAATGGTAATAAACCATAACTGCCTTCAGCACTACCAGACGTACTAAAGCCTGGATTCCACTCAGTTCCAAAGAAGAAATCGATTGGACTCACAAAAGAAAAGAATCTTAAGGCTTCGCTAAACATGGACATCACAATGCCAAGTGTCGTCAAAATTGCAACACCCGAACACAGTGCAAGCGTAATGTTAATAATCTTTTCGACTTTATTACGTGCACGGAAACTTTGCGCAACACGTTTTTTTGCGATCAGCAAGCCCACAATTGCAGCACAAAGCACCACCGCTAGTTTGGCATATGAACCAATAGTCTGAACTTTAGCCAGTTGCGCTGCCGCTGCCAGCTCGTAAGGCGCTGGTTGGTCAGTCACTCCAAAACCAGAAGCAATCGCTTTTACACGATTCATCAATACTTCAATACTTGCCTGATCCATACCCGCCAAAGTTGCTGCTGGCACCTGATCTAAAATGACATGTTTTAAAATATTTGGCTCAACCAAATTCCAAACAATCAAAATTAAAAAAGCAGGGATACCACACCATAACGCAACCAATGCTCCATAGTAGCCCGGTCGTGAATGTAATAATGCAGAGTTATTTCCCTTACCTGCTAGGCTGCGGCTTTTGCTCAACCCAATTTGATAAGCTATGGCGATGAGTGCCAATAGCACGCCAATCAATAGCAGATTCATGTAATCTCCACCGTTTTTTCAATTTTCATTCTTTGAAAAAACCCAGTTAAACATCTTGCTAGACAAAAAGCTGATGAAGGTGTTACACCATCATCAGCTCTCATTTTAAATCTATTATTTAACAGATTTACCTGCTTTAAAGTCTGCCAGTACTTTTGCACGCTCTGAATCAGACATTGAAATTAAACCAGCTTTCTCAAGCTTAGAACCTTTACCTGAAGTCTTTTTATTCAGGAAAAATTCTACGTATTGAGGTAAACCTTTAATTGATTTCACATGCTCGCCTTTTACATAAAAGAATAAAGGACGAGATACAGGATAGCTACCATTCAAAATGGTTTTTTCAGAAGGTGCTACATTATTGACTGTGGCTACACGAAGTTTGTCACGGTTTTGATCATAGAAACCTAAACCAAATACACCTACAGCACTTGGAGAAGTTTTCAAACGCGCTAGAGTTTCAGTATAGTCACCAGCAATTTCAATTACACGACCATCTTTACGGAAAGCAGAACATGCTTTTTTCTGTTCTTCTTTGTCTAATTTTTTGAAGTAATCATAAGCTTCACAGCCAGCTTCAACCATTTTTTCTTGGAATACTTCACGTGTACCATGGTTAGATGCAGGAACAACTAAAGTAATCGGTTCGTTTGGAAGTGATTTATCAATCTGGTTCCAACGTGTATATGGGTTTGGTACAAGCTGACCATTTGATGGTAATTTTTCAGCAAGTGCAGCAAAAACAAATGCAGGTTTTAATTTATAAGCAGCTTTACTTGAGTTTGAAGCAAATACAATACCGTCATAACCGATTTTGATTTCTTGTACTTGATTTACACCAGCTTTTTTACAAGCGGCTAATTCTGTATCTTTAATTTTACGTGATGCGTTTGCAATATCAATCGTGTTATCGCCAACACCCTGACAAAACTGTTTTAAACCGCCCGATGTACCACCAGAACCCACTACAGGTGTTTTAAACTGCGGGAAAGTATTACCAAACTCTTCTGCAACAATACTTGCATAAGGCAAAACAGTTGATGAACCAGCGATCTGAATCGTATCACGGGCTGCATTCGCAGTTGTCGCTACAGCGGCCCCAGAAACTGCAAGTGCAATGGCAAGTTGACGTGGATTTAAGCGCATGCTCTTCTCTCTTTATTTAGCGTAATGTGCGTACAGCACTTTATCAATCAGTGTTTGTACTTTGGATAACAGCATTTTGATTTTAAAATGTGACAATTCAGTGACATCTTGATGACGCTTTTATGATAATTCATGCCTAAACTTTGATTTTTATAAAATTCTTTTAATTTCAATATGTAACTTCAATTTTCAATACAGGCTTTGTATTTTTATTTATCATTTAAAATGTAATATTTCATTGTATTGTCATAAAAAAGGCCACCGAAGTGACCTTTTATACTACGAATATCTAGTCAATCGCTGGAGTATATGTTCCAGCCACGATTTCATCTTTAATTCGATCACTTTCAGCAAGAACCATTGCCAACAAGTTCTTCACATTTTCCAATGTTGCTACAGGACTAAGCGTGGTCATTTTTAAAGACTGCACTGCACCAACTTTGGTTACACCAATATTGGCATCTCCACGCGCAAATAATTCATCTGCTACGTTTTGATTTAGACTATCAATAAATTCAGCAGGGTAATCTTTGGGTACAACACGGAACAAGACCGAAGCGAACTGTGGTTCCACTAGAAGCTCAAGCTCATCCGTTGCTTTAATATAATCAGCAACTTCACGAGTTAGCGTCACGCCGTGATCAATCATGGAACCATAAAGCTCCTCACCCAATGCTTCCACAGTCATCCAGAGCTTTAAGGCATCAAAACGACGTGTAGTTTGCAATGATTTAGAGACGAGATTTGGTACACCGTGTTCTTCATCATAGGCAGAATTCAAATATTCTGCTTCATAATGCATAAAGCGATAATTCGCCTCATCTTTCAATAAGAAAGCACCACAGCTAATGCTTTGGAAATAATGCTTATGGAAGTCCAATGTGATCGAGTCTGATAATTCTATGCCATCCAACATATCACGATGGGCATTAGATAAAATCAATGCTCCACCCCAAGCTGCATCAATATGCATCCATGCACCATATTTATTGGTGATTTCACGGATTTTTTTGAGGGGATCAATCGCACCAGCATCAGTCGTACCTGCAGTTGCCACCACACATGCAACAATTTTGCCTTCAGCTTGTAAATGTGCCATCGTTTTTTCAAGCGCATTGACATCCATTTGTGCATTTTCGTTCACAGGAACGGTCACAACTGACTGAAAACCCATCCCCATCATCGCCATGTTCTTTTGCACAGAGAAATGTGCATTTTCAGAACAAATTACTTTGACGTTTTTCATAGCATCTGCGGGGATACCATCACGCTGAACAGACCAAGGCTGACCGTTTTCATCTTTCCAGTTTTTGGACATACAGCAATCACGTGCCAGAAGAACACCCATCAAATTAGACTGTGTACCCCCTGAGGTAAATACACCCGCCTGACCTGATCCATAGCCAACTTTTTGACGTAACCAGTCAATCAATTGCACTTCCATTAACGAACCCGCAGGACTTTGATCCCATGAATCCATCGACTGGTTAGTTGCATTAATTAACACTTCTGCGATCTGGCTAGTCACCATTGTTGGACAATGCAAATGCGCAAGTGAATAAGGATGATGGACCTTTAAGCTTTTATTGAGAAATAATTCAACCATTCGGCTCAAAGACTGGTGTAAGCCCATCCCTTCTTTAGACGGGTTAAAAGAAATTGCTGAACGCAATTCTTTAATGCTGCCACCCGTATACATTTTGTCATTTTGCAACCATGCAGCGACGGCTTTTACCGCCTCATCCATTGCTGACTGGTAGTCAGCAATGGATGCAGCATCATTGCAGAGTAAAGCTTTACGATGTTCTGCAAAATCAACCATGTGTATTAGCCCCGAACTGCTTTAAGTGCTTCACCCATTGCTTTCTTGAAGCGTGCAATCACTTCGACACATTCATCATGACTAATGATAAGTGGGCAAAGGAGACGGATCACTGTACCGTTACGACCACCTTTTTCAAGCAAGAGTTTATTGTTGAAACAAGCAGTTTGAATAGCAGCCGCCAATTGAGCATCGGCAGGACGTGAACCAATACGATCTACAGGTTTACGTTCATCTACAATCTCGACACCGATCATAAGACCACGACCACGTACGTTACCGATACATGGGAATTCTTGAGCCAGTTTTTTCAACTCAGCTTGTAGATAATCACCACGCTCCTGCGCATTTTGAGCCAGATTTTGTTCTTTAATGGTATTTAAAACCACTAAACCTGTACCCATTGCCAATTGGTTACCACGGAACGTACCAGTATGACCAGCAGGTTGCCAAGCATCAAATTTACGTTTAATACCAAGCACAGCAAGTGGTAAACCACCACCTACAGCTTTTGACATGACTACCACGTCGGGTTCAATCCCTGCGTGTTCAAATGCAAACATTTTGCCTGAACGTGCAAAGCCAGCCTGCACTTCGTCGAGAATTAAAACAATGTTGTGCTTTTCAGTCACTTCACGAATTTTTTGCAACCATTTTACTGGCGCAGTCACGACTCCACCTTCACCTTGAATCGCTTCAAGAATTACGGCAGCAGGTTTAGTGACACCGCTTTCAACATCTTCAATTAAATTTTCAAAATAATAAGTTAATGCATCAACACCTGCTTCACCGCCAAGCCCTAATGGACAACGGTACTCATGCGGATATGGCATAAACTGTACGCCTGGCATTAAATTATTCACAGCATTTTTAGCGCTAAGGTTACCTGTCATTGCAAGAGAACCATGCGTCATACCATGATAACCGCCTGAAAAACTAATGACTGAACTGCGCCCAGTATAAGTTTTGGCAAGTTTAATCGCAGCCTCGGTCGCATCTGCACCAGATGGACCACAGAACTGCAAGCAATACTCTTCCTGACCACCTGGCAAGTAAGATAATAATGCTTCAGTAAATGCATCTTTCAAAGGAGTTGTTAAATCTAAAGTATGCAAAGGTAGACCGCTTGCTAACGTGTCCTGAATACTTTGAATCACCGCAGGATGATTGTGGCCTAAAGCCAGTGTCCCCGCCCCCGCTAAACAGTCGAGATATTGTGTACCTTCAACGTCTGTAACCCAGCAGCCTTGCGCTTTGGCAATAGCTAACGGTAATTTACGCGGATAACTACGAACATTCGATTCCATCTGACTTTGGCGAGTCAAGTAGTATTCGTTAGTTGAATGGGTGGCAGGATTTACGGAATTAACGCTCATATCGAATTACCATCTCTGATATGGGTTGAAAGAAATAAGTCTGGTGACTTGCGGTCCTTTGACTCGGTGCTTGTAGGATTCTAGTTAGGCAACATTTGCTTTCTTATCACTAGGAGGGCGATGATACCCTTTTTTGTATAAAAATAAAGACCTTTTGATCTATAATTTTACTCAACCAGATTAAAAAAAATAAATGCCTAACTCCTTGAACAATTTATAATCATACTATGTGACAAGCGAAAGAAAATACGCTTTTTTTATTCATTTTTTTTCTTTCCTTAAATTTATCGTTTATTTTTCTATATAAAAATATTAACCGGCTGATTTTTAATGTTTTAGATGTCAATATTTAGATTCTAATTGCATCTAAACTCTTACAAACTCTCCACAAAAGATTTTTAAGTTCTACACCACTCATCATTAAGATAGATTGAGATAAAAACAAGTTTTTATTTTAAATTCCAAGGAAACTTTATGCGTCATTTAATATTAAGCAGTCTACTACTTTCAGCTACCATCAGCCCTGCCGTATTTGCAGCAGAAAACGAATCCCTTAATTATAATGTCGTTAATGTACAAGCTGAAGCCTCACGTCAGGTCTCTAATGATGAAATGCATGCCACACTTTATATTGAAAAGAGCAACAAACAGCCCGCTGCACTTGCAACACAAATTAATCAACTCATGAATGAAGCAATGTCTTTATCACGTAAATACCCACAAGTAAAAGTTGAAACAGGCGCTCAAAGCACTTATCCAGTTTACGATAATGACAGCCGAAAATTGAAGGAATGGCGTGGCCGCGCTGAAATTCGTCTTGAAAGTAAAGACTTTAAAGCTGCTAGCCAATTGATTAGCGAATTACAACAAAACTTCCAGACCCAATCGATTAACTTTACAGTCTCTGATGAACAGCGTAAAAAAGTTGAAAATGAACTCATGGTTGAAGCTTCAAAGAACTTTCAACAGCGGGCTCAAGTGATTGCGCAGGCATGGAATAAAAGTAGCTATAATCTCGTCAATTTAAATTTGAACACCAATAATTATTTCCCACAGCCCGTCATGATGCGCGCCAGCATGGCAAAATTTGCTACGGCGGAAGCAGCTCCTGCACAAGATGTTGCCGCAGGTGAGTCTAAAATTACCGTGAATGCAAATGGTGCCATTCAATTTAAGTAGAACTGTCGGAATGGGATTGACATTAAGAGAGTAGCTCTCGGTAGAGTGAGTGGCTGTTTATTTTATTAGTCAATCCAATTTCGATTTTAAATCCAACCATGCGACTAATAAAAAGCCGCCGATTAAACCTAAATGCTCAAAGAATGAATTAGCAGCCATAAAGCGTTGCTGTCCAAGAGGTAACTCCCAAAACTGCAGCGCAATAAACGTTGCCATGAGCGTAAATCCCCCTAATGCCAGTGCCCCTAACCAACGAAAAAAACCTAACAGAATCATGATGGAAGCAGCTAATTCCAGCATAATGACCAAGGTCGCAAATAAGGACGCTGGTGTTAACCCAAAATGATTCATTTCTGCAATTGCAGTTGGAAAATCGCTTAGTTTATTAAAACCACCTTGTAAATAGGCGGCGCATAATCCTAAATATGCAAGAAATGGAATTATTTGAGTTTTTAAAATTGGTTGTAAAGCAAGTGCGATATTTTGAGAGAAGTTTGACATCTTAAATCAGGCTTTATTTTGATGTTTTATTCTAACGTAATTATTATTTTAGAAAAGTAAGCTGGCAATGAGCAGGACTCTTTACAATCGCAACAAACGTCTTTACCCATTTAAAATTAAAATGATTTAAATTCATAAAAAATAATGCCTTATTTTTATTTTTTTGTTATTCAGCCTTCTTGTTTTCAGATATTGTCTATTATTACTAACCACAGTGTATTTAAATTAGATATAAAGCCCAACCCATCCTCAAGCTATTTTATTCTGGTTTTGATCACTACATAAAATGATAGCTGTATTTCAATAGTTCAAAAATGCAGCCAAATTTTCATTAGGCTGCACTCTCGTTGTTATATTTACTTTTTAAATGGAAATGCATATTTTACAATACGCCCTAACACCTGACCATATTGTTTAAATAAACTGGCATTATTATAGTTAATCCCATATTTCTTACATACTGCTTCAACTTTTGGAGCCATTTTACGATAGCGTCGTGCGGGTACGTCTGGGAATAAATGATGTTCTATTTGGTGGCTCAAATGTCCGGTTAAAATATGGAAAACTTCAGAACCTGTCAGATTTGAAGAACCACGAATCTGACGCATGTACCAATGTCCACGGCTTTCATTTTGCAAAACTGCTTTAGGAAAAACTTCAACGTCTTTAGTAAAGTGACCACAGAAAATGATACTAAATGTCCAAATATTACGCATGCCATTTGCCACAAGATTTCCTGTAAATACAGGCAAAGCCGCAGGACCAGCAATCAATGGGAAAAATACATAATCCTTGAACAAAAGTTTACCCATTTTTTTCTGGGCAGGCTTCCAATCTCCCATAAACTGTTTCCATGTTTTACGTTTATAGATCAACTTACCAATTTCAAGATTCTGAATAGCTACCCCCCATTGGAATAGTAAACAAAATGGGATGCTATATATAGGTTGCAGCAAGAAACCAGGTTTCCAGCGTTGTTCTGGGAATAAACGTAACAGTCCATAGCCAATGTCATCATCCATACCTTTAATATTGGTATAAGTATGATGTTTAAAATTATGCGTTTGACGCCAGTTATCTGCTGTTCCTACGGTATCCCATTCATAAGTTTGTCCATTAAATTTTGGATCGTTCATCCAGTCGTATTGTCCATGCATCACATTGTGACCCATTTCCATATTTTCCAGAATTTTAGAAACACCTAACAAACCCGTTCCCAAAACCCAAGCTGGCGGAAACCAACCTGCAAATAAACAAGCGCGGCCTAGAAAACTCGTATAACGAATTGCACTATAAACACGGCGTATATATGCGGCATCTTTTTCGCCGATATCATCAAGTACATCCTGTTTGATTTGATCGAGCTCTTTAGCAAATTGATCGAGTTCAGCTTGAGTCAATTCTCTATTTTTGGGATTTTTAAAATATTCAATTTTTACAGGCATATTCATGGGAGTTTTCTCTTTAAAGGTCGATCACAAGATCAGACTTGGCAGAACTAACACAGATTTTAATGAAATTTTTCGGTTCGCTATTTTCACTGGCATTAAGTAAATCTTTGGTAGTGCCTTCTGTTTTTTGGCAGACACATTTATGACAAACGCCCATGCGACAGCCGTAAGTAGGTTTTACATTGGCCTGTTCAAGTCCTGCCAGAATCGACTGACCCTTAGGGATTGCGACGGTTTTATTAGAACGGCTCAAAGTTACATTAATAAAACCTGTGTCATTATCGGCGATTCGAGTCAAACTAAATGCTTCACTCATAAACACTTGCGCGTGACCAAATAATTCTTCCGCTGTTTGTACAAACCCGGATGGCCCACACGCATAGACAGTTGTATTTTCCAGATTCTCGATTGCAGCCAGATGCGTTACATTTAAACGATCGTCATGTTGTGTATCCTGAGTCGTAAAGATTTTTAAGTCAAACTGAGGATATTGAACTGTAAGTTGTTCAAATTCTGAGGCAAAAGCCGCTTCGTCACGATGTTTAACCCAATATAAAAGTTTGACATGCGATTGCGTCAATTGCTGATTGCGTTTTAGTTGTTCGATCAGGCTATACATGGGGGTAATCCCACTACCCGCCGCCAATAAAATAATATTCGGTTGGTTGCTAAGTTGCATATCGCCAAATGGCTGCCCAATTTCCACAAGGTCACCAATTTGACTTTGCTCATGTAGCCATGTACTCACTTTACCATCTGCAATTTTCTTCACTGTCAAAATAAGATGGCCTTCACGTTCAGTTAAACTATAACTACGTTCATATAATCGACCGTTTATTTTTACTTTAACAGGATGATGCTGCCCTGCCTGTCCAACTTTCACATGACGATTCGTTTGCAAAGTTAAACTGATCGTATCTTTTGCAACTTGTTTTTTTTCTATGATTTGTGCCAAGGCACGAGAGGTTGACCAAATTGGATTAACTTTTTGTAGCCAAAAATCAGCTGCATGCGGATCAAACACTGATTGTGTCAATGTACGAAAGAGTGATGGACTCTTAGGGATTGCTTGCATAGGAATGCCACTCTAGGTTGCTTTCCAATTATTATACACATGTATATAAACTTGTATATACACGTGTACTTTTATTTACATTTCACAACTGACTAGACTGTGGTTATAATGATTGAATACTTACAATGTATTGAAAAATATGACTGCTTCTTCTTTTTCTTCAACCCTTGCTTCTCATGCGGATATGTCTGAATTTAATGAGAAAGCTCCTAGCCGTACTGTAGGACGCAAAGCAACGATTACTAAAGAGGAATTATTTGAAGCCGCGTTAAATCTGATTGGATCAGAAAAAAGTATAGCCTCTTTAAGTTTACGCGAAGTTGCACGTGAAGCAGGCATTGCCCCTAATAGTTTTTATCGTCATTTTAAGGATATCGATGAACTGGCAATTGCTTTGATTGATCGTTCAGGGATTGTATTACGTCAAATTATTCGTGAATCTCGGTTACAAGCCTCTAAACAAAACAGTATTATCCGCAGTTCTGTTGAAGTCTTTATTCAGCAGTTAGATACTGATGAAGGCAATCTAAGTTTATTGTTACGTGAAGGCTTTACAGGGTCTAAATCTTATAAAGAGGCTGTCGAACGCCAATTAATTTTCTTTCAACAAGAGTTACAAGAAGATTTAATTCGGCTGGAACGTTTGAATCGTAGTAAATTGTTTCATCCCGATTTGGTAGCGAAAGCAATCACTCAATTGGTCTTTAATATGGGCGCAAAAGTTATTGATTTGCCCTATGAAGAACGAGAAGAAGTTGCTGAACAAACAATGATCATGATTCGCATGATTTTAGAAGGTGCGCGTCATCTGGATGAATCAAAAATACGCTAATCATTTGACTTTACAAATAAAAGCCAAACAAAAACTTCTGATACAAAACTTGAAAAATAAAAACAATTCTCAATTAGATAGTGTGATAGCTTAAAAACACAACATTAAGTTACCTAAAGCTAATAGGTAAATAACGCTATCTCAATACGGGGTTATCATGAGTAAATCAACTTCAAAAGTATTAAAAGTATATACACGAAATAATTTAGATGCGTCAGTGAAAGAAGCGACTGTTCAAATTTTAAATCAGATTTTAGCCAATCTGATTGATCTTTCATTATTGACCAAACAAGCGCATTGGAATATGCGTGGTAGCAACTTTATTGCTGTACACGAAATGCTGGATACTTTTAGAACATCACTTATCACACATTTGGATAACGTGGCTGAACGTGCAGTACAAATTGGTGGTACAGCTCTAGGTACAACCCAAGCAGTTACAAATACCTCGCATCTTAAAGCGTATCCTGTTGAAATTCATGATGTGCAGGATCATTTAAAAGAGCTTGCTGATCGTTATGCGATTGTGGCTAATCATTTACGAGATACGATTGAGGAAATTGAAGATCCGATTTCTGAAGATATTATTCATGCGGCTTTAGAAGATCTGGATCAATATTTATGGTTCCTTGAAGCTAATATTGATCAGGACAAAACTGCTTAATCAGTGTTTTAAGTAATAAATATTTTAAGCAATAAAAAGGAGGAATACATTCCTCCTTTTTGCATTTTTATTAATCAAAAAATTTATGGTTTTACCACGACCATTACTTGAATCGCTTCAGGCGTTACAGATAATCCATCAAGAAGGCTTAAACCTTCTTTCTGTAATTTTTGCAAACGTTCAATTTCATCTGGACGGATGCTCGGATTGAATTGTTTTAAATAACTTAAACGCTCAATCTCATATTGCCATTTTTGACCATAATGCTGTTTAGCTTGTTCAATCAATGTCGGTAAAGATGTTTTTGCAATCTCTAGCGCCTGTGTGTAGCGTTGTTCGATTACTTCACGGCGCGCTTTAACCACTTGACGACAGCTATTACCATCAAGATGATGCAAATAAGGTTTTAAAATTGATGGATCAATTTTTTCAGACAAATCCTGACCAGTCTCACTCAATAATACCCGAATTAATTGTTTTGGTAAGCTTGATGGAAGATTTAAAGCTTTTGGTGCAACTACATCCACTTTAAACCAGACTTCAATGAGCACTGAACCTTGTTTAAGTGCATTCGACTTCAACACCGCAACATTGGTACTACCAAAAGCTTGGGTGTTGATCATTTCCATCACGCTTTCAACAAATGGATGTTCCAATGTCAGGTATTGTGCATCTTCGCGAATCTGTGCCTGATCGCGATAGAACGTAGCAGTCATTCCTTCTTCATCAAGCGTTAAACCCTGCACTTGCATTTGGTCAGTTGGCTTGATAATAACCGTACCATTACTTTGCTCATCAAAGTCGATATTGGTCGATGACATAAATCGCTTCATAAACATAGGCAATGTCGTATTGTCATCATAATCTTCAAGCGCTTCTACAATTTTTTGAGCCACCACCGGACGACAAGAATTGTATTCTAGCAAACGGTCACGACCCGCTTGTAATTCTGCTTCTAAGGCCTGACGCTGAACATTAACTTCCTCAAGTAAATCTTCAAAGCGCTGACCAAGATCAGCAAGCAAACATTCTTTTAGATCAACAATAAAATTTTCCTGAAGCGTTTGAGCCGTTGGTGAAATACTACTAAAAATATTTAAGGCTTCGTTGTACCAGCGGAACATACGCTCTTGGGCAGTTCCAATTAAATAAGGCACATGAATCTGGATTCGATTTTCCTGACCGATACGATCCAGACGACCAATACGTTGCTCCAGTACGTCTGGATTAGCTGGTAAATCGAATAGAATCAAATCACTGGCGAACTGGAAATTACGGCCTTCTGAACCAATTTCAGAACACAATAAAATCTGTGCGCCATAGCTATCTTCAGCAAAGTATGCCGCAGCCTGATCACGCTCAAGCAAGCTCATGCCTTCATGGAACATGGCTGTACGAATGCCCGCATGTAAACGCAAAGCATTTTCCAGTGCTTCAACTACTGGTCCGCTACGCGCAATAAGTAATACTTTTTTATGTTTTAAATCTTTTCTCAGAACTTCCATTAACCAGGCAACACGCGGATCAGTCTCCATCCACGAGCCATCAAGCTGACCCTCTTCTGGCCACATTTGCTCACGTAACTTGCCATCCATCGACCAATCTGCTGGTGCTGGTAAAGGTGCTGGCTGACAATCACGACCTGGAAAACCCTGAATTGCTTCACGCGTATTACGGAACAAAATACGACCCGTACCATGCCGATCCAACAGCTCTTGAATTGCCTGATAACGCTGTTCGGGCTGGTCCTGAATACGATGACCCAATAAACTCTCTAAAGCATTAATATGTTCATCTGTTAATGCCTCATTAGACATGAGCACTTCAGCAACTTTAGCGGTTTGCTGATATTTTTCTTCTTCATCCAAAAAACGATCCAAGCGATTAAAACGTTGTGGATCAAGCAGACGCAATCGAGCAAAATGACTTTCTACACCTAACTGTTCAGGCGTCGCTGTTAAGAGCAATACCCCCGCTGTTTGTTGTGCAAATTCTTCAACCAGATCATAACGATCATTACCGCCTTCTTCTTCACTCCACATTAAATGGTGTGCTTCATCCACCACCAATAAATCAAAACCTGCTTCGAGCGCTTGTTCACGCAAGTCTTCATGGTCAACCATCAAGTCGACACTTGCAATAATGCATTGTTCAGTCGAGAAGGGATTTAAGTCAGGATCATGTTCTTTAATTGAAGCGGTACGCGTCAAATCAAATAGTGAAAAATGCAGATTGAAACGGCGACGCATTTCAATCATCCATTGATATTGCAAAGAGTCTGGGACTAAAATCAGAATACGTTCTGAACGACCTGTTTTAAGCTGTTGATGAATAATCAATCCCGCTTCAATGGTTTTGCCCAAGCCCACTTCATCTGCAAGTAATACACGTGGTGCAAAACGCTGACCAACTTCATGTGCAATATAAAGTTGATGCGGAATAAGGCCAACTCGCGCGCCAATTAAACCACGCAAAGGACTAGTTTGCATTTGTGCTTGCATGATTAACGCTTCAATACGCAAATCGTACCATTCTTTATAATCGACCTGACTTGCAAGCAAACGATCTACAGGCTTGGAAAGCTGAATTTGTGCGCCAATTCTTGTTTCATTGAGTGCCTTGCGCTCCTGCTCACCGCCTTCTAAAGTGCGTATCACATTGTAGCGCAATACTCCATGACGATCTTCAATGGATTCAACCAGCCATTTCTTGCCTTCTTGATCCTGCACTTCATCATTAATATTAAAAATAATACGCGATAAAGGTGCATTGTTGCGTGCATAGACACGTGTTTCATCACTTTTTGGGAATAAAATGCTGATCGAACGCTCATCAACATCAATTAGTACACCCAAGCCGAGTTCAGTTTCCGTATCTGATAACCAACGTTGACCAATAGCAAACTGCTGCAATTTTTCCACCTTTATCTCAAATTTGCACCACACATTTTACGCTGTTCATTGAGTTCAATGTCAGTCATTTTGTGTAGTCTTTAAGCACATATTTTGACACAAAGCTCATTAAAAAGAATGAGCTTTTCACGATTGTTAAAAAAGTTTTGACCTTAAAACGGAACAGGACAATCAAATGTCAAATGCTCTCCCGTTTTAGGATGTTGAAAACTTAAACTCATTGCATGTAAACACAAACGAGGTGTAAGTTGCTGATATTTTTCATCTGCATATAAAGTATCCCCAACAATAGGATGTCCTAAATATTGCATATGTACACGTAACTGATGTGACCGTCCCGTAATAGGTGTCAACTGCACTCGTGTTGCAGGTTGTCTGTTCCATTCAAGGTTTTCAATCACCTTCCAGTATGTTAATGCGGGTTTATGATGTGCAGGGTCAACAATATGTAAAGGGGGGCGTTCTGGATCATATACCACTGGAATATCAACCGTACCCTCACCCGTCAAATTGCCTGCGACAACCGCCTGATAGAGTTTATCCGTCTGACGTGCCTGAAACTGTTTGGAAATATGTGTTTGCGCTACTTTTGATAAAGCAAAAACCAAAATTCCCGACGTATCCCGATCCAGCCGATGAATCAGTAAGGTACGAGGTTCCTCTGCAATCAGTCGCGTTAAGACACTATCATTTAAATCGCCTTTTCCCGGAACACTGAGTATGCCTGCTGGTTTGTGAATGACAATAAAATCATCATCACGATAAATCAGGTGATCGCTTAGAAAATTACTCAAACTCTATTCCAGAAGTGATTTTTAAATCAGCGGGCAATAATAAAAATCTTGAGGCAGAAATACAATGCAAAAACAGAATTTTTCATTAAATTTTAGCTAGATCTCTGATCAAGAAACAATTTCATAAAAGATAAAGAGAGTTCTATTCAGTATTTATAAAATTTGCTGAAAGAAATCGTGGATTGTTGTCTGAGCAATATCAGCATCTTCAAAAGCTTTTGCTCCTGAAATACCAATCGCCCCGATCAATTGTCCTTCATAAATAATAGGTTCTCCGCCTTCAAGCATACCTGTTACACTTTCCAGCGTTAAAAACCCCATTTGGCCATTACGAATAATATCTTCATAAAATTTAGATGGCCGACGACTCATGGCTGAACATTTGGCTTTTTCCAGACTTAAATTCGCTGTTAATGGAGTTGCACCGTCCATACGTTTCATAATCAGTAAAGCACCTGACTCATCAACGATAGAAATACTCATACTAAAACCGCGTTGGGCGGACAGTTCAACGGCACGATTCATTAAAATTTCTGCATCTGCCAACGTTAGATAATGTTTGGTTTTCATTCAGTTTGCTCCAGTAAAAAAGCCCAATACTGGGCTTTCTTTCAATATTATGCTTTCATTGATTGAAATGTTTCTTTGGCAGCCTGAATCGTAGATTCAATGTCTGCATCACTATGCGCTGCTGAGATGAATCCAGCTTCAAATGCTGAAGGCGCAAAGTTCACACCACGATCTAACATACCATGAAAGAACCTTTTAAAAGCGTCGGTATCACAGGCAAGCATTGAATCAAAACTGGTAATGTCTTCTTGATCAGTGAAATACAGACCGAACATGGCACCTGCCTGTTGGGTTTTGAAAGGAATGCCCGCTTCATCCGCTGCAGCTTGTAAACCAGTAAGTAACTTTTCAAGTTTAACATTTAGATTTTCATAAAAATCAGGCTGACGCAAATGCTTGAACATTTCAATCCCTGCGCGCATTGCCAAAGGATTGCCCGATAAAGTTCCTGCTTGATATACGCCACCTAATGGCGCAATGCATTCCATAATTTCACGCTTACCACCAAATGCACCAACAGGTAAGCCAGCACCAATAATTTTACCAAGTGTGGTCAAATCTGGCTTGACGTTGTAATAAGATTGCGCCCCGCCCAATGCAACTCGAAAGCCAGTCATCACTTCATCAATGATAAAGACTGAACCGTACTCGTCACAAACATCACGGATGGCTTGCAAGAAACCCTCAATCGGCTTCACTAAATTCATATTACCTGCTACAGGTTCGACAATAACCCCTGCAATTTCATGGCCGAATTTGGCAAAGCATTCTTTTAAGGCAGCAATATCGTTATAAGGAAGTGTTAAAGTATGTTTAGCAAAATCCGCTGGTACACCTTTAGAAGTGGGTTCGCCTTCACCTTTAGTTAATAGACCCGAACCAGCTTTTACTAAAAGTGAATCTGAATGTCCATGATAACAGCCTTCAAACTTCAGGATTTTATCGCGACCCGTATAGCCACGTGCTAAACGAATCGCAGTCATAGTCGCTTCAGTACCCGAATTGGTCATACGTACCAATTCGATAGATGGCATAATTTCGCAAATAATATCGGCCAAAGTGGTTTCATGCACGGTTGGCGCACCAAAGCTCAAACCATCTTCTGCTGCCTTTTGTACCGCCTGAATAATATCAGGATGTGCATGCCCCAAAATCATAGGGCCCCATGAACCCACATAATCGATATAGCGCTGATCATCTTCATCCCAAAGATATGCGCCGTTGGCTTTTTTAATAAATACCGGAGTTCCACCCACACCATTAAATGCGCGAACAGGAGAATTGACACCACCAGGAATATGCTTACTGGCTTGCTCAAATAATTGCACTTGTTTTGGAGATAAACTCATGAATACTCTCGATATTTGTAACTTTGTATTAAATCAGAATGCAGAACATTATTTTTTAGATAAATCTTCTGCAAATAACGCAGCCCACGCATTTACGCGCGCAGGAATTTCTTGAACCGAACGGCCTAATATATCACTAATCACGGCACACAGGTCAGCCCCGTTTTCAATCACTTCTCTGGAATTTTCAACTGTCAGACCGCCGATCGCACAGATCGGTACACCAATTTTTGAACGTGCCTGTTTTAGCGTTTCTAAACCGATGTTTCCTGCCTCTGGTTTAGTATTGGTCGCATAAATTGCACCAAAAGCCACATAGGTTGCACCGTCAATAATAGCCTGTTCCGCTAGTTCAATTGAGTTGGCACAGGTTCGACCAATAATAGCATTAGGTGCGAGTCGAGCTTTCGCATCGGTAATTTCACCATCTGACTGACCCAAATGTATACCTAACTTAAACTGAGCCGCTAAAATTAGATCATCATTAATAATAAAAGGAACTTGATATTTTTCGCAAAGCCATTTAATCGCATCGACTTCGACAGGCTGATTTAGTGGAGCTACTTTTTTACGACGATATTGCAAAATTGCTATATGTCCCGTTGCCAATGCGACTTCCAATTTTTCTAATAAAAGCTCGATGGGATCGTCATTGGTAATTAAATATAAACCGCGCATTAAATTAAAATCTCTTCATTTATTTTAGACTGGAACATAAAAGACTGTATAAGCTCGTCTTATACAGCCCCTCATTTATTTAAGCCATAAATCCAGTTTGGCTTGGTCTTCAATATTAAACTCGACTGTCTGTAACGGAATTTCGCCACCCACTACAGCAAACTGAATTAACTCGTCACGGCGAAACGCATGTACAGTGAACTGTCCTTGCTGTTTTGCATATTGTGCTAATAACTTTTCAGACGCTTTTAATCCATCAATCGCGATAATCACATCATTGGCAGATAAACCAGCTTTTGCGCCTTCTCCAGCACGATTGGCTTGCTGAATCAGCACACCTTCAGGTTTATCTAACAGCTTTAAGCCAAATGGCAACGCTTTATCATGTTTAAATTGATAGCTTAATCCAAACGATGGCAGTAATTCATTGAGCGGCAGTTCTTCCGTAGTGTTGATCAAGAAGCTCAAGCGTTCGGTCCAATCCTGGCCTGTCAACTCTTTACACAAATTAAAGATAGTTCGTTCATTAACCTGAACACCTTTTTGCGTATTTTCATATAAACGACGCAATAGTGCATCAAGACTAGAATCATAAGTGCGTAACCCAAGATCAAGACATAAAGCGACCAATGCGCCTTTATTGTAATAACTGGTGCCTGCATTATTTGAATTTTCATCTTGACGATAAAACTTGATCCATGCGTCAAAACTTGATTCGGCTACTGACTGAATAAAACGCCCCGGATTTTGTAGATAACGATCAAGTTGTGCTTTGAGTAATTTTAGATAGGATGCTTGTGAAATCACTCCACTACGCAGCAAAATCAGATCATCATAATACGAAGTAAAACCCTCAAAAATCCATAGCAAAGAAGTATATGATTCTTGATGTAAATTGTACTGGGCAAAATTTTCAGGGCGTATAAATTTGACTAACCAGGAATGAAAATATTCATGGCTGCATAAACCCAAAAAGCGCTGATAGTCTTCCGATGGCTCTTCAGGTTCACTGACTTTAGGCAAATCATTACGCGGTATAATCAGGCTAGTACTATTACAGTGTTCAAGTCCACCATAACTATTGCCCGTCGCCATAGTCATAAAAGTATAATTTTTAAATGGTGCTGAACCAAAAATTGCAATTTCAGTTTCACAAATTTTGTTTAAGTCTGCCTTTAAACGTTCAACATTCATTTGATGCTGACCAGAAACCACAAATTCGTGTGGAATCGCCTTTGACTCAAAACTAAAACGGGTTTGCTCTGCCAGCTCAAATGGACTATCAATGAGTTGATCATAATTGTCCGCTTTTAAAGTAAAACGCCCTTTCACCAGACTTTTTGATGTTAAACCCGTCGCAAGCTGGAAATGTTTAAGTTCATCGGGTAAAAACAATTCGACTTCACAGGCCGATTGCTCTTGATCTTGTAGTCCTAGACACACACAAGCAGGATTGACATATAAACGCGTCTGATCGACATAGGCACCGCGAACAGATAAATCATAAGCATAAACATCATATTCAACTGTAATCAGTTCATGATCCGTATTGAATAATTGCCATCTATTTTTTTGATCTTTTCTTATTGACAGTAATCGCCCAGCTTCATCATAAGCTTTGACCGATTCAATATGCTTTGCAAATTCACGAATCAGATAACTTCCTGGAATCCATGTGGGTAGCCAAAGTTCCTGATTTGGATTGGCCAAAAAACGCATGGTGACATGGATTAGGTGTTGGCGATAATCATCAAATTCAATTTGGTAATGCAACATATTTTCAGGATATCAAGTCAGTCAATTTCAGTTAGCTTAACATTTTTTTACGACCTCATGAGCGGTTGTCGCATTTGTCTACAAAAGTCACTAGCCATCATGAAAAAAAAGGCATAGCATGCAACTATTTTTAGCATTTCACACCACAGGATGGTCATGCAGGTGAACACGTGAGATTTTTTCTTTCACTCTTTACGCTATTTAGTCTATTTTGTACAACACTTGCCAATGCACAACTCTTGAATATTGCACCTGAAAGTGTCGAAGCTCAGGCATGGAGCATCATCGATGCACAATCAGGACAAATCATAGCTGAATACAATAGTCATGCGCAGCGCGCTCCTGCTTCTTTAACCAAGATGATGGTGGCTTATATTGCCTTAAAGGAAATTAAAGCAGGAAAATTGCGTAAAGATGAGATTTTAACTGCAACACCTGTGGTTAAAATGGTTCAGTGGGATGAATCACAAATGTACCTAAAAGAAGGTGAACAAATTTCTGTTGACCAGCTTTTGGCAGGCCTCATTGTCATGTCAGCCAATGATGCTGCTGTTACCTTAGCCGAGCGTATTTCAGGAAATGTACCTGCATTTTTGAAACGGATGAATCAAGAAGCTCAAGCTTTAGGCATGAAAGATACGCACTTTTCTAATCCTGCTGGCGTCACCATGCCAGATCATTATTCAACGTCCCATGATTTAGGTTTACTTGCTAAAGCATTAGTCAATGAAGTACCTGATTATTTAAGCTATTCAAAATTACCAAGTTTTAGTTATAACCAGCGTTTTCATCATGCGACTAATTTAGTGCTCAAAAATGACCCAAGTGTGGATGGTTTAAAAACAGGTTTTACTAAAGCAGCGGGTTATAATCTGGCACTAACTGCCAAACGCCCAACCTTGAATCCAGATTTACCTGAACGCCGTCTGATCGTGGTAGTGTTAGGGACTAAAAGTGCGATAAAACGTGCTGAAGTTGCGCATAAGCTGATGAATCTAGCGTATACCTACACACGCGATGAAGAAGTTATAAAAGATAAACAGTTAATTGCTGAATTACCTGTGATCAAATCAACCTTAAAGATGTTTAAAGTTGAAACGCAACAACCTACTATTGTCACTACGTCTTTATATGACTTAGCGCAACCGATTGATCTAAATCAATTTGATATGCAAACTCAACGCCTGCATGTCACTTTTGATAATGGAATAATGACCACTATTGAACCTTTGCAAACCACTAAAACTCATGTCAACGTTGAACTGAATGAAAAACAGCTTACAGCTCCATTAATGAAAGCGGTTAATCTTGCAACTGTTCAGGTTTATCAAAACAATCAATTGATTCAAAGCATCCAGATTAATGACAATGTTCAAATTCAGGAAGCTAATATTTTTGAACGATTCTTCATGTGGGTGAAAAGCCTTTTTTCACTTTTCGGGCATGATGAACAAAGCGTTAAACTCTATCCTCTCAATTAATTGCAAATGATTTGATATTTGAAAAGGTCGCTTTTGTGCTGCCTTTTCTTTTTTATAAACCATATGGCCATATTTAAAGCATAAAAATTTAATTTTGCATTGAAATCGAGAAAATCATCCCTATTTATGAAAAAATGACTGTTTAAATGTGAAAACTTGTGCTTTTTTACGATTTTTAATCTACAAAACGAATTTTTCACTTTATGATGTGTACTTAAATTGATTGAATGGATCAAATAACATGACTGCTATTGCAAATAACCACGTGGTTTCATTCCACTATACGCTGACTAATGCAGAGGGTGAAACTCTTGACCAATCACAAGGTGAACCACTTGCCTATTTGCACGGTGCAGGCAATATCATCCCTGGTTTAGAAAATGCTTTGGCTGGAAAAACTGTGGGTGAAAAATTTACAGTAAATGTACCAGCAGCTGAAGGTTACGGCGAATATAATCCTGACCTTGTACAAGAAGTGCCAGCACAAATGTTCCAAGGTGTTGAAAATATTCAACCTGGTATGCAATTCCAAGCTCAAACAGATGATGGCGTTCAAATCGTTACTGTAAAAGCAGTTGAAGGCGATAATATTGTTGTTGATGCAAACTTCCCTCTTGCTGGTCAAGATTTAACGTTTGAAGTTGAAATTGTTGAAATTCGTGATGCTACTCAAGAAGAGTTAGATCACGGTCACGTACATGGTGCGGGTGGTCATCACCACTAATCGGTTCATTTCCGATCTAAATAAAGCAAAGTTTCGACTTTGCTTTATTTTTTTCACCAGATAAAACCCATAATTTATTTAGATATCTTAAAATTAAACAATGAAAAATGAGATAAAAATCACAATATTTGACCTTTTATGTGACATATGTTAATTTTTTCTTGAATTATGATTTATCATAAATTCATCCCTCTAGCCGCCTTGTAATTTATTGCAAGGCGGTTTTTCATTACCCCGTTATGCAAATCGCCTGTATTAATATAGCCACCATTTAAACTTTGTACTTATTTCTGACCAGCGCCTAACTTTAAGTCTGATTTACGCATAAAGGTCTATACAACTTTTAGCTTCACCACACAGAAACATTATTTCTGAATTGTAATTCGCCTTGTAGTTGTTTTCATTTGTTTTTATGATGGAGATCAAGGTGCAGACTCCGCTTATACTTTCATAGAGATCGCATTTTAGATTTATAAGAATGATTAGTTCACATAGGAATAATACATCATGAAATATCAACATATTTTGGTCCCAGTTGACGGCTCTGACATTTCTCTCGCTGCACTTAGACAAGCAGCCTCAATTGCAAAAGCATTTGACAGTAAAATTACTGCTATCAGTTTATTGGCTGTCGATCCGTTTAGTGGTGTCGATTTTTATTATGTTTCCCCAATTATGAAAGACTATTTTATTGAGGCAAGTGCGCAGGCAGAAGAAACTTTGGCTAAAGCAAAAGCCATAGGCACTGAATTGGGTGTTGAGGTTGAGACTCAAGTGGTCAAGGGTGAAGTCTCATCAGAAGGAATTTTACAAGCAGCCGAAGATTTAAAAGTTGATTTAATCGTGATGGGTTCCCATGGTCGCAAAGGGTTTCAGAAGTTTTTCCTTGGAAGCTTTGCGCAAGATGTATTAGGTAGTACTGAGTTACCTGTTCTTATTGTAAAAAAATAAATTTAGACACTAAAAAGCCCGTTTTTACGGGCTTTTCTAGAACCTAAACAATGTGAGTAAAGATCCTCAGGCATTGTTTGTTGTTAGCTAATTACAAATCAAGGTTACCATATCTGATGTATCTCGGCCGAGACCTAACTCTTATAAACCAAGCAGTATATGAATACCTTAGTTTTAAATTAGCACTTTAAACTAAAACGGTCAAGTTTTACTCAACCGTTTCTTTGGTTTTTTTGATGTAATGGATCGTTAGGCCAAATTCTTTATATGCCAACCAGGCCGCAGTCATACATAATAATGCAATAATTGCAAAAATTAGATCCATTTCTACAATTCCCAAAATTAAAAATAATAACGAGAAAACAACTAATAAAGCGAAAAACAAAAAACTCAGATGATACTGACGCATAGGAGATACCCAAAATTTGATAGGCAAGCCCACTTTACACAATTAAACAAAATAAAACAATTATCATTTTCATTTATGCTGATCTCATTTGCTGTCACCCATTTCAGTGAAATTAGATTTTTTAGTCTCTAATTTGCTTCTGTAAGCAAAAGAAATGAACTGATGTGCTTTTGCAGCAATTCTTATTAAATATTCTAAAATTGTACTTAATCAGTAAAATAATGAATTAAAAGCATATTTTTATCTTAGAATGCTTAAGTTGGTTTCATCCATGTTAGATCAAAAATAAATCGCTCATCTATTCTATTAAGTGAATAAAACCGAATCGGAGAAAAACATGTTAAAAAAAATCATCATTACTACTGGTATTGTTTCAGCACTCACAATGGCGGGCTGTGCCACAATGACCAACCCATCAACTGACCGTAATCTTGCCATGCTACAAAATAAATCATGGCTGGTAACAGAAATTAATGGGGTTGAATATAAAGCAAATCCTGCCCAAACCACTAATATTCCATCACTCATGTTTGATAATAGCGCATTGAGTGGATCTGATGGATGTAATCGTATTATGGGTGGCTACACTGTTAAAGGTTCTCAAATTGCCTTTACCCAACTTGCGAAAACTCAAATGGCTTGCTTGAATGCAACCGATGTTCCTGAGAAATTCTCAAATGCCTTGGAACAAACAACTAGCTACAAAGTCTCTGACAAAAAATTAGAGCTTATGAATAGCGATGGAAAAGTCGTGATTCAGTTAAAAAATAAATAAATGCAACGCACTCCCATTCGCTGATTGGGAGTGCTAATTTGTCATAAAATGCTTTCTTAAATTTTTACTTTATAACAAAACTTAAATTTTATATATTCATGTCTTATAAAAAATAATTAAAGCTTATCCTTCACCATTTTTCATATCTGAACTTCTTTGAAATTGCTTAAACTATTCTTAATCTTTATTACCTATTGATTAGTCCATTTCACTTCTAGGAAATATTAAAAATTAAATAATATTTACTTTAAAAAATATAAAACCAATCTGCCGTAATTTATATTTTATCTAAATTTATTTTCAATCCTAAAATCTTCTGGTCGACCTTTTTCATATTAAATATATGGAAATTCAATTTATTTATTTTTAAGAATAAGCTTACAAGCGTAGCATAAAACGCTACTGATCTTGATAAGTTAATATTAAGGATTTAATCATGAATGCCAAGTTCAATCATTCTACGTCTTTGACGATTGCTTCTGTAGATGAAATTTTAAAAAAAGCACAACAATATTCGCTTGAAAATGAACTCAATTTTACGGGGAGCGTTCCTCCCACAGAAGCTTGGTTTTTAGTGGAACAAGGTCATGCTATTTTGGTCGATGTCCGAACGAATGAAGAACGAAAATTTGTTGGCTATGTTCCTGAAAGTATTCATGTCGCTTGGGCCACAGGAACATCATTTAATCGTAATCCACGTTTTACTAAAGAGCTTGAAAATAAAGTAGGCAAAGATCAGACCATTTTATTACTTTGTCGTAGTGGTAAGCGTTCTGCGTTGGCTGCTGAAGCAGCATTTAAAGCAGGTTTTAATCACGTGTATAACGTGCTTGAAGGCTTTGAAGGTGACCTAAATGAACAACACCAACGCAACCAAAGCAATGGCTGGCGTATTCATCATTTACCTTGGCTACAAGATTAAGAATGATTATTTGGGTCTTTGCTTTTAATTTATTTAACCCTTTGTTTGCTAAGGAATTCTCGTGAGCCAATGGAACATACAGCCTGTCGTTGAAGGTTTACAACAAGCACGCCATGACTGGAGAGAGCGTCAACATCGAATCAAAGAATTTGGTGGACGTGAACTTCCGTCTAAACAATCACTTAAATCTATTTTAGAAGATTTGTGTGGCATTTTATTTCCAATGCGGCTTGGGCCCAGTGATCTTCGCCAGGAAACAGAAGACTATTATATTGCCTATACGCTGGATCGAGTCCTTAACGAACTATTTTCACAAGTTAAATTAGCATTGAATTATCAGGCAAAAACTCATGTTAAACAACTTCCTGTTTCCAGTAATGAGCGTTTGTTATACGAACAACAGGTCACTTTAGCGAAAACCATCGTTCAGGATTTTGCCAATACTCTACCGAATATTCGTCGTGTATTGGATGCGGATGTATGTGCTGCGTATGAAGGCGATCCAGCAGCACACAGCGTAGATGAAGTTTTGCTGTGCTATCCAGGAATTTTAGCGATCATTCATCATCGAGTAGCGCATCAATTATATGCAAGTGTTCCCTTACTTTCACGAATCATCTCTGAACTCGCACATTCCGCTACTGGTATTGATATTCATCCGGGCGCAGAAATTGGCAAGGGGTTCTTTATTGATCATGGGACAGGTGTAGTGATTGGTGAAACTTGCGTGATTGGCGAGCATGTCAAAATCTATCAGGCGGTGACTTTAGGTGCTAAACGTTTTGAAATTAATCAGGATGGTGCACTTAAAAAAGATTATGCACGTCACCCGATCGTGGAAGATGATGTAGTTATTTATGCAGGTGCAACCATTCTAGGAAGAATTACGATTGGTAAAGGCTCTATCATCGGCGGCAATGTCTGGTTAACTCATAGTGTTCCACCCGCTAGTCAAATCTTACAGTCCCCCTCAGAATCTCAAAAAAAGAATACAGCTTAAAATATATCTAAGTGAGTTTATCAAACCTATAAATAATCAAATTCAGGTTAAGTTTTATTGAATCTTTTAAATAAGTATTTATTTTTATCACCATTTTTTATAACTATAAATTTATAAAGAATAAGCAGAATAATAAATAGAAATAGCTTTATTTATTATTTTTAAAAATCTGACAAACCAAATAATCTATTTAACGAAATTAAATAAACACAGATGAATTACACTTTTTATTAACAACGCCACTATAAACAGGAAAATATATCCATGGCAAAAAACACTGATAAAGTTCAACTTGCACTTGGTGATCATGCAGCAAGGCAACTTGCTAATGCAACTAAGACTGTTCCACAACTTTCGACCATTACCCCACGTTGGCTCACGCATTTATTGCAATGGCTCCCTGTAGAAGCGGGTATTTATCGCGTCAATCGAGTAAGCAACACCGATGATATTCAAGTGGCATGTACTCAACGTGATGAAGCAACTTTGCCACAAACTTTTGTCGACTATGATGCTCAACCACGCGAATATTTTCTGAATGGAGTTTCAACCGTTTTAGATATTCATACACGCGTTGCTGATCTTTACAGCAGTCCACATGATCAGATCAAAGAACAACTCCGTCTCACGATTGAAACGATTAAAGAACGTCAGGAAAGCGAACTAATCAATAATCCTGAATATGGTCTTTTGGCAAGTGTGACAGATGAACAACGCCTGTCAACTCTAAGTGGCCCCCCCTACACCAGATGATTTTGACGATTTATTACGTAAGGTCTGGAAAGAACCGGGGTTTTTCCTCGCGCATCCGGATGCAATTGCAGCATTTGGCCGTGAGTGTACTCGTCGCGGTGTACCACCACCCACTGTTAGTTTATTTGGCTCACAGTTTATTACTTGGCGTGGCGTTCCTCTTATTCCATCCAATAAAATTCCGGTCGAAGATGGTAAAACAAAAATCTTGTTATTACGTGTGGGTGAAAAACGTCAAGGCGTGGTTGGTTTATTTCAACCGGGTTTGGCAGGAGAACAGTCACCTGGTCTTTCGGTACGATTCATGGGGATTAACCGTAATGCGATTGCATCTTATCTGATCTCATTATATTGCTCATTAGCAGTTTTAACTGAAGATGCTTTGGCTGTGCTCGAAGATGTGGAGGTGGACAAGTATCATGACTACCCAGTTAATTACAAATAATCTAGCATCTACCAGTAAGGAGCAAGGTAATTCAACTGGTTCTGAAAAGGCCAATGTTTACCCGCCATCTCACTTTCCAGATGAAGCAACACTTTCACGACTTGCCTCTGAATTTTTTGCCGCATTGCCCAGCTCAGGTAGTAATCATTCTTCTGGCTTGAATTTGGATTTACCTAATGTTGGTGCTCCCCCACATCCACCACAACCTGCTGAGCCATTGGCAGCTTTAAGTGGGCGTGCGCCAAATATTGCTTATGAAAAAAGTTTAAATCCAGAGTATCCTGAGCATATCCCAAATTATCCAGACTCTCCTGAACGCCGTGCGATAGCATCTTCACCTGTAATCGGTGGTGCAAACTTACCTAAGCCTCCGATTGAGCCAAATTTTCCAGCGGCTATTCATAGTGCTCCCAATATTCCTTTGGTTGAACCGTCTAGCACCTCAACCAGTGAAGCTTCCCCCTTTTATTTTTTAAATGATTTTGTAGCGCCGCAAACATCTAATTCTGTATTTGAGGCTGCCCATTTTGCAACAGCACAATCATTTCAACTTCCGCAAGGTGATGCACTAGCAAATCTATTGTCTGATGAGCAGAAAGCAAAGCCGCAAAGTCAGTCATCTTCTGGTTTTTACTTTTTGGATATTCCATCAAACAATCAGGCTTATGGGAATTATCAACCGTCACAGCCTCAATTTCTTACGAGTGCGGCACAACCTTTCGATGTGCATGCTATACGTCGTGATTTTCCAATTTTGCAAGAAAGAGTGAATGGCCGTCCTCTCGTTTGGTTTGACAATGCGGCTACGACACAAAAGCCTCAAAGTGTGATTGATCGGATTGCCTATTTTTATCAACATGAAAACTCAAATATTCACCGTGCAGCACATGAATTGGCCGCACGGGCAACAGATGCATATGAGCATGCACGTAATGTAGTTGCTCGATTTATTGGAGCAAAATCACCGAAAGAAATTATTTTTGTTCGTGGTACGACTGAAGGAATTAATCTGATTGCGAAAACATGGGGGGAGCAAAATATTGGCGAAGGCGATGAAATTATTGTGTCTCATCTGGAACATCACGCCAATATTGTCCCATGGTTTCAACTTAGCAAAAAAAATGGTGTAAAATTACGCGTGATTCCTGTCGATGATACAGGACAGATTATTTTAGCAGAATTGCCCAAACTGATTAACGAACGCACTAAACTAATTTCAATTACTCAAGTTTCTAATGCCCTAGGTACAGTAACACCTATTCCTGAAGTGATTCAGATCGCCCATTCCAAAGGGGTTCGTGTCTTAGTGGATGGCGCACAATCTGTTTCACATATGCCAACCGACGTACAGGCCATTGATGCTGACTTCTTCGTATTTTCTGGACATAAGGTGTTTGGACCTACAGGAATTGGTGCTGTTTACGCCAAACCTGACATTCTAGAAACCATGCCTGTATGGGAAGGTGGCGGCAATATGATTCAGGATGTAACATTTGAACAAATCATTTATCAGCCTGCACCGAATAAGTTTGAAGCAGGTACAGGAAATATTGCGGATGCGGTGGGTTTAGGTGCTGCATTGGAATATGTAGAACGTTTAGGTATTCATAACGTTGCTCGTTATGAACATGACTTACTTGAATATGGGCAACAGGCGCTGAGTAGTGTTAAGGGAGTGCGCCCCATTGGTACTGCTAAAAATAAAGCCAGTGTAATGTCTTTTGTACTTGAAGGATATTCTACTGAACAGGTCGGTAAAGCCTTAAATCAACACGGGATTGCCGTGCGTTCAGGCCATCATTGTGCCCAGCCTATTTTGCGCCGTTTTGGTGTTGAACAAACTGTCCGTCCTTCCCTGGCATTTTACAATACCACTGAGGAAATTGATTTACTGGTATCCGTATTGCATCAATTAAGTAGAGTTAAACATGTTCATTAAAACATTTCATTCGCGACTATAGCGAGAAATAAATTCATCATGTTTTATTGATCACTGGGTTAAAATCTTAACCCAGTTTTCTTTTCAATCCACTAAAATAGATTGGACTCATCACTTCTAAAACTACCTTATATTTTTATGGATAAAGTGGCGGGAAATGTCATACTTTTCATACCACTCTAAAATTAGAAATTATATATAAACACCATATTGAATAATTTGTTCCATTGGTCATCATCGCCTTTAGCAAGTGAATCCACATTTCCACCAATAAAAATATCATTTTTACTCATGACGTATTCTGTATAAACTGAAATATTTTTATGATTCCAAGCTACGCCCAAGATATTGCGTTGTGAATTTTTAAAACCATCTTCATCTTTCTTCAATCCACTCAAAACAATATAAGGCGTGACATTAAGATCACCTTTGACATTGTTAAAAACATAGTTCATATCAACTGAATAAAAGGTTCCTTTATTGGCAATATTGTATTCGCTATCAAACGAACCAAAAGTCGAATAAGTAGAAATTGAATCTTTATTGTCTATTTTCATCTGACCTGCAGTCAGAGTTATCCCCATGTTTTGGTAATGAATAGTATTAAATAAAGACCAAATTTTACGAGTACCCTCTTGATCATTTCGTTGATTATCGAGCTTTGAATACCAATAACTTCCGCCAATCTTTACGTTAAGATCATCATTTTTTGAAAAATTGAGATCTTGGCTTATACGCGTAACAAACATGTCTTTTTCTTTAAGGCTAGTCATCATTGCATTATCTGTTTTTATGGTATTAGCAGAATAACGGGCAGTATCATTGTTTGATGTCCCTGTATAATTACCTCCATCTCTTATAAAATAAGCCAAATCAACTTTGGTCGCAGATGGAAATTCCGTATGATAATTAAGGCCTAAATTAAGCACATCCTGTAAACCCAATGTATAGTTAAGACCTGCATAAAAACTGCTATCCCAATAACGATCTGGCCCAAAAGGAACAGGCTGTAAGCCGAAAGTAAGATGATCTGTTTGATTTAAACGATAGCCCGCATATGCAGAGACCAACGTTGAAAAGTCACATAAATCAGACCACTGATAACACCGCCATTGTGCACTACCAAATACTTTTGGAGAGTCATATCCCAAATTCAAAATGGCTGCATCAAACTGCACACTATTATCGGGGTCAATATCAGCACCATAATCTTTATAGTTATATTTAGCACGCAATGTGCCTGAAATGGTGAATGCACCCGTATCAAGTTTTGGATCACCCACAGTGAACCCTGCAAAAGTAGGCAATGTCATTCCAAACATGCATACACCTAATGCAATATAATAGTAAACCTTTGTATTCATGAACAAATCCCTGTTTAATTCAGTATATAGAACACTTAAATCTTTTTCATATTTCCATTTTCTTGAAAATAAAAGACCCTTTTCAGGTCAATCCTTTCCTGAAGTTAATTTTTAAAATTATGTATTTAGATGGAATCTATGAAATAAAACATCCTTTTCAATCCGCTTTAAAAAGGATGTCCAACTGGATAGAAATTATTAAGCTAAACCATGTAGCTCTTTCCAGTTCCCTGGATGCACTACATATCCAAAAGTTGCGTGACCCGCATAAATGAGCTCAGTTCCTTCTGGGATCCAGAGCATTTGTCCTGGATGGACTTCATATTTCTGTCCATTGGCAGTAAGTTCAAAACAGCCCTCAATCACGAAAATTACTTCGTCATAAAGTAGTTTCCATGTTACTTCTGCCCCCTCCCAACGAGCAAAACCAATTCCCATGTTTGGCGAAATATCAGAACTCAACGCTCGAGCTACATAAGCTGTGCCTGTCGGCGTATCCCCGCGTAGATTAAACTCAAGATCTTTATAATCAACTAAATGTACTTCTTTCATCGTCCTATCCATTTTATAACTCACATTTACTTTGCCATTTTGCCAAGGCAATACGGAATTTCACCCCCATGCCTAAAAATGGTTCTGGCGGATTCAAACTTGGCATTCCTGTGACATAACGAATATCGTTTAAGGCTTGTGAATCAACACCTACGACAAGATCAGCGAGAAGTGTTCCTGAAATTGTTCCCCAAGCTGCACCTACACCATTGTCGCAAGCACTGGCATAAACGCCCTCATCCAACTCCCCAAAAAAGTTGGTGAAGTTACGTGAAATCGCATAGACCCCACCCCAGGTATGAGTAAAGGTGACATCTGCCAAGTCAGGATATCGGTTTAAGAATGCTTTACGATGTTCGTCATGAATTTGTTGACGTGCATAATCACTTACATTGGAACCATATTTGGGCACATGTTTGTAAGTATTACGGATCAGAATACGGCGGTCTGTAGTCATGCGTAAGGTCGTACCTGCATGATGGGCTGGGGTCAGCCCCCAATCCAATTGACCGTTATAGACCTTCATTTCCTGATCTGTCAGTGGGCGTGTCCAACTGGCAAAAGTCATTACAGGCAATAACCGATTTTTTAAATAACCAAATTCTTTGGTAAAAATACTGGTTGCCAATAACAATTTAGGGCTAACAATCGAGCCATTGTCGCCATTTAGTACCCACTTTCCATTTTGTTTTTCTAGACTCCGAATTGGAGACTGTTCTAACAACTCAACATTTTCAGGTAAATGTTCTCCCATTCCCTGCACTAAAGCTGCTGGCTGCATCAAATAAGAATTTGGTGTAAAAATCGCTCGGCTATAATAATCCGTGCCCAACACTTTTTTCAGTTCAGCTCTTTCCACCCACCGATATTCTTCACCCAAATCTTTCATCAGATTTTCAAAATGAGCGAGATGGGTTTCCCCTAACTCGCCCACGGCCCCTTGATATTTGCCTGCTGCCGACCATTGACAATCAATCTGAAATTTATTTACCAAACCTTGTAACTGCGCTATGGCTGAACGGTTCAAACTCAATAACTTTTGCTTTAATGCTGCATCTGGATGTTCCAAAGAAAATTTATGGGGTAAATCAATGACAAAACCAGAATTACGCCCAGATGCCCCCTCTGCAACACATTGCGCATCCACAAGAATAATTCGAGCTTCAGGTTTTAGTTCCGAAAGTCTACGGGCTGCCGCCAAGCCTGCAAAACCAGCACCAATAATTGCATAGTCAGCTTGCTGTTTGCCTATAAGTTTTTTGATTGGCTTGATTCTCGGTGGCAACACTGCATACCAACCACAACTTTTATCATCATTTGGCAAAGTGATCATTTTGTTTATCCTTAAACTAAAGTTGAATGGGTATTGAGCTTGGCAAGCCATTGGCTACGATGTTGCTGCAATTGGCGACCAAGCAATGCAAAACCAGTCAATTTGCCTGATGCATCATAGAAACCTGCGGCCCATTCACTATTTTGGTATTCGACACGCCATTCTCCCTCTCCACTTGCAGGGAGAAGTGAAAGCGGTAATATAGGTGTTTTGACAATGACAGGACTGTCTTGTAATTGCGTAATTTTAATTTTGCCAAGTAAATTTTCAGTCAAAGTCGGAATTGCTTGATTAATTGGCGCAATATAAGGTGTCCATTGTCCATCGACTTCAGCACAATCACCTAATGCAAAAATAGATGGATCACTGGTCCGATGGTCTAGCCCTGTCAAGATTCCGCGTGCGGTTTGCAAACCTGCAGACTGAGCCAAGGTAATATTTGGCCGTAAGCCCACCGCACTAACAATCAAGTCTGTTTCAAATTGCTGTCCATCTTTCAAACTGACTTGGTAGCGATGATTCACTGCCAAAATTGAATGAATACTGTTTTGTAACTTCCATTCCACACCTAGCTGACTGAGTGCTTGTTGTAAGGCATTACCTAACTGTTGTGGAATAAGACGTTGCATTGCCCACTGTCCCAATCCAACCACAGTCACCTGACGACCATGTGCAGCCAGATCATTGGCAAACTCACAACCAATCAGTCCATCACCCAAAACGGTAATATGCTGTTTTTCCGACAATTTATTACGAAAATAACGGTAATCATTTAGATCATTCACACTAACGACAGCTGAAAGATCCCCTTGAATAGGAATTACAACTGGAGTTGCACCTGTTGCCAAAACCAACCGACCATAGGGATAGTGACCAATTGAAGTCTGGAGAGTTTTGTTGGTACGATCAATTTGATTAACTTTAGTATGCGCATACACTCGGATATTTAGATGCTTTTCCCAGTCTAAGGCTGTCTCACGAACCAAACTGTCCCCATCTTTACCCAACGCCAATGCATTTGATAAAGCAGGTTTGCTATAAATTGCTCCATCATCAGCGGTAAATACAGTAATAGGGACATCCTGAGATTGCTTACGTAATGCCAAAGCCAACTGATAACCCGCGTGTCCACTACCAATAATGACGATAGGTTCAACCGAATTTATTATTTGTGGTTCTTCCATCTCAACATCAGTAATGTCCAGCATTTCAAAATCAGCTTTGCCGACCTGACAATCGGGACATAACCAATCTTCTGGAACATCTTCCCATTTGGTGCCTGGGGCAATTCCATCATCAGGCCACCCTTTGGCTTCATCATAAATCCAGCCACAGACAATACATAACCACTTTCTCATCGTGTCTATTCCCTTATATCTAAACTTTATACGTTATGTTTTAAACGAATCCCGATATTGCGGGTCTGAACATAACTGTAGATGGCTTCCTGCCCTTTCTCACGACCAAAACCAGATAACCCAACACCACCAAATGGTGTTTCAATACCACCTGCAAACCATTCATTAATAAAAACCTGACCTGCAATCAAGCGATTAGCAACACGTAAATTTTGATTAAGATTTTCCCCAAAGACTCCAGCCACCAAACCAAAGTCAGTACCATTAGCAATATCAACTGCTTCATCTTCATGATCAAAGGGCATAATCACCATGACAGGTCCAAACACTTCCTGCTGAGCAATCGACATTTTTGCGCTTGCTTCAATAATCGTAGGCAGAACAAAAAAACCTGCTGCATCAGGAGCTGCTCCACCCGTTAGGATATTTGCTCCTTCTTTTCGAGCTTGCTCAATCATTGCCAAGATTTGTTGTTGCTGATCTTTGGATACTACGGGCGTTAGTTCTGCATTGTCTTCACCCAGCCCAACACTTAGACTTTCTGCTAATGTCACTACAGCTTTTTTGATTTGATCATAACGACTACGATGTATCAGTAAACGAGACATCGCAGAACAAACTTGTCCTGAGTTATAGAAAATACCGAGTTTGACACTATGTAATAATTGTTCTAAATCAACATCAGCAAAGGCAATCGCGGCAGATTTCCCCCCTAATTCCATTACTGAGGGTGTCGCACGTTCGGCCGCATCTTTCAAAATGCGTTGGCCCGTTGGCACTGAACCTGTAAATACGATTTGATTGGTATCTTGGTGTTTAACCAAATGAGTACCCACTTCTGAGCCTTTTCCACAAAGCAAATTCATTGCACCTTGAGGAAAACCAGCTTTTTCCAATGCCTTAAATAACACCACCATGCCAAGGGGTGACACCTCTGGCGATTTTACGACGACAGCATTCCCTGCTGCCAAAGCAGGCGCAAGCGAACGAGCACAAATCGAAACTGGAAAATTCCACGGTACAATCTGAACTGAAATCCCCATTGGAATATACGAAGTAAAATCGACATAATCCTTACCGAGAGGCACAGATACGCCTTCGATTTTATCTGCCATACCCGCGTAATATTCAAAATAACGCGCCGCCTCATCAAACTCTTCACGTGCTGTTTGCAAATTTTTGCCATTTTCGCGACAAAGAATTAAAGCGCCTTCATCTGCCATTTCACGTATAGCTGAAGCGGCTTTAAGCATCCATGCAGTACGTTGCGCAGGACGAATATCTGTTAAAGCTCCGCTATTGACACAACGACGAGCAGCAGTCATCGCGGCATCTGCATCTTCTATGTTCGCTTGTGCAATGGTTGCAAAAACTTTAGCTGTTGCTGGATTAACTACATCCAATTGGCGAGAAGCATCTCGCCATTGACCATCTACATAATTAAGATAGTGTTGCATGTTATGCCTCCAACGCTGTTTTAGCTTGTGCGGCTAACCATTTTTGAAAAAAATGTGTCGGTAAATCCATTTCAGGAGAGAACACGCCACCACCAAATCCTGGTGAATGACGACCTTTTTGCATGCTTTCAACTGCAAAAACGTCTTCAGCAAAAACGACTTTCCATGATTCCAACGTGGCTTTACGACATTCATCATATTCAGCATTTAGAGATTCATCGCCTACATAATACAAACGTAGCTTTTCAATGGTTTGTTCAGGCGCAATCGGGTCGATCATCATGGCAAAAGCATGATCTGCCTGAATACCTAACAGTACATTTGGGAACACTGCCACATACTCGGCATGACGCAATTGATCTTCTGGCCAGCTTGGAAATTTAGGTAAATGTGTTCCTGCTGTTGCTGATAGGTTGTATTTATAGCTGCCCTGACCAGCGAACCGATCTTCAAACATAATATTGTAGTGATCTTCAAGCTTTGAATACGTATTTAAAGCAGGGTGCACCCACGGCAAATGATAGGCTTCACAATAATTTTCAACCGTCAATTTCCAGTTACTTTTTACAGGAAGCTCAAAATGTGAGCCGACTTTACTACTACGAATCAACGCTAAACCATTTTCCCCAAGAAAAGGTTTCCAACGTTCCACTAGGGGCGCAATATGCTGGTCAAAGGTTAAAGCATCACCAGAAATATTGACAAACACCATATCCATCCAGATCGCTGAGCGGAGTGCTTTCAAGCCATGTTTCTCACATTTAAAACGTTCATCTTTGTGCTGACCAATTCCACCCACATGCGGTGTGCCTTTTAAATTGCCATTAAGGTCATAACTCCAAGAGTGATATGGGCAACGAATCACACCTTCAATTGCACCCTCATCATGAACAAGTTGCATACCACGATGACTACAGACGTTATGAAAAACTTGTACCAGTCCATCACGATTTCGCATCATGACCAGTGGCATTCCCATAAAATTTAAAGGTTTTACATAATTATTTTTAGGTAAATCCGAAGCAAAACCGACACATACCCAAGTTTTACTTAAGATATTGTCACGCTCAAAATTAAAATATGTATCACTGGTATAAGCCAAATTTGGCATACCATTGGATTCATTAATGGGGTTTAAAACATTGTCGATTTGTTGAACCGAAATCAATTGCGGGTTAACTTGACTATTCATTTGATAATCTCCATTTATTTTCAATAACGCAGAACTCCCTGCGTCGGTATTAACTATGAGTTAGCACCCTGTGCTGCTTAATGGAGATTGTGGTAAACGTCTTTAAAACTGACAAACGACTTTTAAGCTAGGTATCTATGAGTTTTTATCATGGATGCTAGATAGTATTTCTTGAAGTTAGATTCACGCTTATTTTCAAAGTTTGTGCATGATAAAAACTCATTAATGAATGATAATAAATCAGTTGAGCTTTAGTTGCGCTCATCACTACTCTTTACCATCTGCATATTACAGCAGCGAACAGGCAGTTCGTTTCTGAGCGCATCCAAGGAGGAGTTATGCGTACAACAACAAAATCCCCATCGGGATTAAATCCTACTGTTGCCATTGTTTCCAAAGTATTATTATTTCTCTTCATTGCTTTTTGTATTTTCTTTGAAAAACAGGCAGGTGAATATTTTGGAATGATTTCCAATACCTTACTGACCAATGCAAAATGGTATTTACTTTTTTTAGCGACTTTTTTATTAGCTTTTCTTATTTATCTATGTATGAGTCGTTTTGGGCACATTCGTCTCGGTAAAGATAACGAAAAACCCGAATACAGTAACATTGCATGGATTTGCATGTTGTTTTCATGCGGTATGGGCATCGGTTTAATGTTTTGGTCAGTTGCTGAACCTATCAGCCATTATGCAAATAACCCCTTTACCAAAGATTTTTCTGATGAATCTGCACGCATGGCAATGCAACTGACATTCTTCCATTGGGGATTGCACCCTTGGGCATTATTTTCTTTATCTGCGGTTGCGTTAGGATATTTTGGTTATCGTAAAGATTTACCTCTGGCTTGCCGTTCAGTTCTATATCCTTTTATTGGTGATAAAATTTACGGTCCGATTGGAAATTTTGTAGATATTGTCACTATTGTTTTGACCGCATTTGGTGTTTCTCAAGCCATTAGTATGGGTATTTTAGAACTTAATGTGGGCTTGAATCATAGTTTTGGTATAAATATTGACGTTAAAATCCAATTACTTTTAGTGCTGATTTTAGGTGTATTTGCGACATTAT
Organism: Acinetobacter sp. S54; assembly: GCF_016624945.1. Lineage (GTDB taxonomy): Bacteria > Pseudomonadota > Gammaproteobacteria > Pseudomonadales > Moraxellaceae > Acinetobacter. The sequence goes on from NZ_JACVUI010000002.1 coordinate 306,137, forward strand.
CTCTCCTTTCAACAATTAGTAAAGGTTTTAAAATTATTGCTGAAGGCAATATGATTTTATCTTACTTTCTTGTTATTGCAGTTATTTTAATTGGTTCCACGCGTTATATTTTTAATAGTTTTTTTGAAGGTTTAGGGGACTACCTACAAAATATTATTGGAATGAGTCTATGGAGTGATGCGCAAAAAGATACAGCTTGGCAAAGTTGGTGGACCGCTTATTATTGGCCTTGGTGGATGACTTGGGCGCCATTTGTTGGACTCTTTATCGCTCGTATTTCTCGAGGTCGCACCATTCGCGAAGTTATTCTAGGTTCATTAGCAGCACCTACCTTACTCACTTTTATCTGGATTGCAGCTTTTGGCGGTGCAGCACTTAAAATCGAAAAAAATAACCATCAAGCACAAAGCCAAGAAATGGTCATTAGTGCAACCCAAGCTCCGATTGTAAAACCGGCTACAACAGTAAATCATGAGATCACGATTACTCAAGCAACTAAGCAAGATCCTGCCCGTGCCGTTTTCGTATTCTTTGATCACTTGTCCACCGATCACACAGTAACCCTATTTTTAAGCGCATTGTTATGTCTGCTTTTATCCATCCATATTATTACCATTGCAAACTCAGGTGCACTGGTATTGTGTTTTCTGGACACCAATGGCTCAACTAATCCCTCTGTCGGAGTTCGTTTAACATGGGCAATTATTATTCCTTTAATTAGTGGCGGTTTATTATTGGCTGGTGGACTTTCTGCCATTAAAACAGCCTGTGTGATTGCTGGTTTTCCTATCTCAATTTTGCTTGGTATTATGTGTTTTTCACTCATCAAGAGTCTACGCCAAGACCCTCAAGCATGGGTCATGATGCCTGAACATTTACGTCCATGTGAGTTCAAGACAGTCAAAGAATCTATAGAAACCCCTGAAAATTGAACCACAAAAACGTTCAATAAAAACAGGGATCTTGAGGATCCCTGTTTTTATTTTATGAGACTGATATAGATTTAACTTAAACCTTTTTGCCCGACTTGTCCTGGCAGTTGACCTAATAACCAATGGCGAAACTGTTTTACACTTGAAGGAATCATTCCCCTATCAGAGGGCTCTAACATACAAAAGTTTGCATTGCTTCTTAACACCGTCTCTACGGGACGAACCAAAGCTCCATTCTGCAAATATTCATCAACTAAAGAACTCCATGCCAAAGCCACACCCTGACCATTAATTGCAGCTTGAATTAATAAAGGATAATTATTGATATTCACTCGGCTTTTCGGTTTAAACATCGGATATCCAACCAATGCAAACCATTCTGCCCAATTAATCCAATCTTTTTGGGATTCATCTAAAGATAGTAAACTTTTTCCAAAAATATTATCCAAAGTTTTTTCTTGAAATTGTGCAAGATAACTAGGACTACATACAGGAAAAACTTCCTCAGGAAATAAAGGAGTGACCTTCATATTCGTAGGAGGAACTTTGCAATAAAATAAGGCTAGATCATAGTCCATCTTGTGTAGATCAAGAATATTTTCTGTAGTTAATATCCTCAAATCGATACCTTCGTTCTGCTGAAAATTTGCCACTTTAGGTAATAGCCAAAGGGCAGCCATTGCATTCGTAGTTACCACCGTAACTTGATGTTCTCCCTGCCATTTTTTAATTTCAGCTGTCGCTTGAGCTACATTTAACAATGCACTATAGATCGTGTGATAATACTGTAAACCCGCGGGAGTTAAAGAAATATTGCGATTTGCCCGCACAAATAGCTCTTTACCTAAATATTCTTCTAGCTGTCGAATTTGGCGGCTAATTGCACCTTGAGTTACATTGAGTTCATTTGCCGCCTGAGTAAAACTCAGATGGCGTGCAGCTGCCTCGAATACAATTAAGCTATTCATGGGTGGCAATGGTTTAATTTTCATGGACACTCCTCATTTGTCCTGTACTTCCCTATTAATAATTTTGATTTAGAATCAAAATTCTCATTATAAAATATGATGAAGTATTTAGTTCTATCCTCTATCTGAGTTGTATTGGATTATCCAAGTGATTTGGTGGGAATTTTATTCTGAATAAAATGTCATAAACGCAAAACAATAAAAAGTGAGAAAAACTATAAATCTCATGAGTTTTTCTCATGCATTCTTCATTTAAGTTAAAAGGTAAATGCCAAAAAAACTCTAAGATCGAGAATGTTACCCCAGAATCATTTTTTAGTATTTTGAAAATGAAAAGAACGGATTAAAAAAGAAATTATAAAAATTTTAAATGTATATAGGCTTGATTACATAGAAATTTTACAATCAAACTAAGCCTCATGTATAGCGTTGTAAGCTGCGCCCAAAAGCATTTTAAACAACTTCAAAATGAAACTATGTCGATATCTAGAAGACTAGAAATTGTTCAATTCCCAGCCTTCTATGCAGTACGAAAAGAATAAACTAAATGTTCCAGAAAAATTCTCTCTCTTCATTTAGCTTATTTATAATCCTAATTTCTTCAATACGCAGTCTGCAATCATCAAATCGAGATGTGCACCGCCTCCATTCTTAAACACTGTAATACCGTGACCCTGCACAGTATTAAACTGACCTTTCGCGACCAAATCATAAAGGTCGCCTAATACATGATCAGCAGGAATCATTCCAGCGTTCATTGGAATGGTAAGTTCCCCGACATTTTTAGTCGTTTCTAGATTGTCGACATAAAGTTGAGCTCGTGCCATCAATTCATCATCAGCTTCACGCATATCTGCTGTGAATGCACCAATCAAATCAACATGCGTACCAGCACGAATCCATTTGCCTAAAACAACAGGCTGTTTTGCCATAGTGGCACTTGAAACTATGTCAGCTGTTGCCAATGTATCAGGCAGGTTAGTTGCCACCTGAGCAGGTAAACTGAGCAGCTTTAATTCGTCAACCAACTTTTTGGCTTGTTCTATTTGACGAGCCCAAATCGATATTTTTTTGAGTTCAGGAAACAATGCACTGTAAGCTTGTGCCAGATTTTTTGCTACCCGACCCGCGCCAATAATAACCAGATGGTTACTTTCTGGACGTGCCAGTAAACTGGCTGCTAATACTGAATCTGCGGCAGTTTTAAAATCCGTAATAATATGGCTATCGATCACCCCACGTAATACCCCATTTTCTGGAGAATAAGCCAAAACTGCACCATGTGTATTGGGTAATCCTTTACTGGCGTTTTCATTAAATACTGATTCAACTTTGACGCCATACCCCAGACCTTCAATTCGTGCTGTACGGTTGAGTAACATGGCTTCTGCTGGCCCAATCAGTACATCATGTAAATGGGCTCGAGGCAAAAGATGCCCCTGACGTATTGCATTTACGGCTTCATGCCAGTTGATCGCATTTTTGGCTTGTTCATAATTTAAAAAGTTCATAATGGTTATTTTACCTTCATATCCATGTTTTCAATTTCTACTCTTTAAATAAATTTCTACTCTTTAAATAATATAAATAGAAAAAATCCATAAAGTCACCCCAATATTAATTTTTTATCATGAATGTTTTAACTAATTTCATCGAAAAAAATCGAATATTATATATATTGTCCTAAGTAATATATCGCCTTATTTGGGTCGACTTTATCTTTGTATCTATTTTCGGCCTCTCTGTGTGTTATTTTTTATAATGTGGAGTTGATTATCTGTTTATGTCTAAAAATATTGCGACTTTGATTGGCCTGAGTGCCATCATCATGTGGGCTTCCATGGTGGGTCTGATCAAGCAAGTGAGTACAGGGATTAGCCCTGCTTTAGGCATTACTTTAATTTTTAGCTGTAGTGCTGCGCTTGTTTTTACAATTTTTAAATGGCCAGATTTTAAAAAAATTTCTAAAAAATATTTGATTTTTTCCACTTTACTTTTTGCAGTATGTGAACTCTGTTTTTCCTTTGCGATTGCCTTAACTAAAACCAGCCAGCAAGCTATTGAAGTGAGTATTATTAATTATTTATGGCCAAGCCTGACGATTTTTGCTTTTGTAGTTTTTAAAGAATTAAAATTTAACTTGTTTATTATTTTAGGTTTAATTTTATCAATCAGCGGAATTATTTTTATTCAAACGGGTAGCAACGGTTTTAGTTTTAAAAGCATCATAACAAACCTACAGTCAAACCCTGTCAGCTATATTTTAGCATTTTTCTCGGCCATTACCTGGACCACATATTGTGTGGTAACCAAAAAAATGAGTAATGGACATAACCCGATTTCCGTGTTTTTTATTGTTCTTGCGCTAACTCTCTGGTTAAAACTATTTTTAACTCATGAGCCACTGATCTTTCCACATGATCCAATGACGTTTCTCTATATCCTGTGCGCGGGCTGCGCTGTAGGCTTAGGTTATGCCGCGTGGAATATCGGCATCATTCATGGCAATATCCCTGTGCTTGTGATTGCTTCATATTTTACTCCGGTTATTTCTTCTGTGATCGCCATGTTTGTCCTCCAAACTCATCTTTCTACGATATTCTGGCAAGGGACGGCTATGGTCACGCTGGGTTCCTTTATTTGCTGGCTATCAACCAATTGGGAAAGTCTTCAACTACTTTTAAAGAAATTAAGGAACTAACCTATTTATTTCATGCAAACAAACCGCTTTGCAAGGATTAAAAACAAAACTCATTTGCTAGCAAAACTCCCGTATTGGAGCAACCATCTAGAACTATTGAACTCATATTTTTACAGAAAGCTTGCATCAACTCCTGCTAAAATAGGGGCTTATACTGGATCGTTAATTCAATAAAACAAGTAAATCATTTTGACTTAACACGGCGCTTATGGATCTTGACGGTGAAAAATATGAAGCATTTATCTAATGCTTATGATGAGGTTTCTCCTACGCAAGAAAGCCTCGCAAAAATTAAACCAGACCTGCGTGTCGGTTTTATCCTTATGGATAAATTTACTCTAGCGCCCGTTTCTGGTTTTGTCGAATCGCTTAGGTTCGCTGCGGATCAATCTTTTAGAAGCCTGCAAATTTATTGTAAATGGGACTGGATGACGTATAACAATCAGCCCGTTAATGCCAGTTGTGGTTTATCCGTCAATCCCACGAAAGAAATGGATTTAAAAGAACTCAAGCAAAATTATGATTATATTATTATTGCAGGAGGACTATTAAGCGAAACTCGTGAACCACCCAAATACCTACTGGAAACCTTGCAGGCTCTCCATAGTGCGAAAATCCCGATTATTGCCCTGTGTTCTGGATGCTTTGTTTTGGGCAATGCAGGCTTGCTCGATGGTCGTAAGTGTGCCATTCACTTTACCACCCGAGATGAATTTGTAGAGCGTTTTCCTAAAGCCATCACGTTGGTCGAACAGCATTATATTGAAGATCAGGGAGTCTTTACCTGCCCGGGTGGTACTGCGATTGATTTGGCCGCTGACTTAATTCGGCTACATTGTGGTGAAATTCGTGCACAAAAAAGTCTGGATTACTTATTGATTAACGGTAAAAAGACCACGACAACAGAAAAACAAATAACGGCGCTAGAGAATCCTGCGACTTATGAAAATAATATGGTCTCTAAAGCCATCGCATTTATGAGCGAAAACTTTAGTGCGCATATCACGCTAAAAGAAGTCGCTGAACATGTAAACACGAGTCCTCGACAATTACATCGTGCTTTTATTGCCAACACCAACGAACCCCCAGCCAATTATTGGCGTCGCTTAAGATTGGAACATGCACGTAAATTACTGGCAAATACAAGTGCATACATTACGAATATTGCTGCTGAATGTGGTTTTTCCGATGGTTCACATTTTATTCTCTGGTTCAAAAAACAATATGGTGAAACACCATTTGCTTATAGAAAACGGCGCCACGAGGTAGAAAAACTGAAATAATAAATGTTATAAAATTAAAGTATTTTCAGGTCTTTCAATCGTTAAAATACAACTCAGTGCAGCTATTTTCTATATTCAGTCCTAATCATGCTACCCGATTTCTCAGCTTTCTTTTATTCTGTACGGCTTTATTAAGCTTTCTCACCCATTTCTTGCCATTTTCCTGCCTCTAATTGAATTTTTATGTCTAAAAATCTAGCAACACTTATCGGCCTAAGCGCGATTGTCATGTGGGCATCCATGGTGGGCTTAGTGAAATATATAAGCGCTATCCTTGGCCCGAACATGAGCATTACATTAATCTATACGTTTAGTGCGCTGATTGTTTTAGCAATTTTTAGATTCCCAAATTTAAAACTGATTTCAAAAAAATATTTAATTGTTGCAACTACACTTTTTATTGTATATGAGCTTTGTTTTTCCTTTGCCATTGCCTATTCTAAAACCTCACAGCAAGCTATTGAGGTGAGTATTGTAAATTATTTATGGCCAAGCCTTACTATTTTGGCTTTTGTAATTTTCAAAGAATTAAAGTTCAATCTGCTGATTTTACTCGGATTGTTCGTTTCCATTAGTGGCATTATATATATTCAGACCGGTAATGATTCATTTAGTGCCCAAAGCGTTGTCACCAATTTAAAAGATAATCCTCTAAGTTATGTTTTAGCGCTTTCAGGTGCCATTATCTGGGCATTTTATTGTGTAGTAACCAGAAAAATGAGTAACGGACAGAATCCCATCTCGATTTTTTTTATTGGGGTCGCGCTCACATTGTGGTTAAAGTTAGGGCTGACTCATCAATTAGTGATGCCAACGTTTGATCTTAGTTTATCACTATACCTTTTATTGGCTGCTTCAGCAGTTGGTCTGGGGTATGCCGCTTGGAACATTGGAATTATTCACGGCAATATCACAATTCTAGTGGTCGCTTCTTATTTTACCCCAATTATCTCTTCTGTCTTGGCAATGTTTTTACTGAATACAGAGCTACCTGTTACATTTTGGCAAGGTACAATACTAGTCACATTAGGTTCCTTTATTTGTTGGCTTTCAAGCAACTGGATTGCAATTAAACCTTTCTTTAGAAAGCTTCTTCAATTTTGAATGAGAGAATATTAATTTAGTGCGTAGGACACAACGCTTGCCCTGTGTCCCACCTATCTTTGAAATTTTCTAATAGCTTAATTTAAGGCTGCCGCTTCCGAGAGATCTTTCGATTTAGTCTCTGGTGCCCACGCAATTGATACGATAAGCCCAATCAGTGTAACTGCCGCTGCCACATACATGGTGTTTCCAATACCAATTGTTTCCAGTGACATCGGAACGAGAAAAGTCCCTATCGCAGCACCAATACGTGTTGCCGATACAGCCCAACCCATTGCATAAGGTCGTAGTTCCGTTGGGAAAATCTCATTCGGATAAACCAGTTCTAACACTTGAGCTCCCCCAATGAATAAGGCATAGGCACCAAAAAATACCAATACCACCATTTCCGAAGAAGAAGAAAAAGTGCCAAGGCCAAGTAATGCCAGCCCTGACCACAAAAAGCTATGAATCAGCATTTTACGGCGGCCTAACACATCAATAAGTTTAGTCCCAATGATACAACCAATTACGAACAATAAAGTAATGGCCACCGAACCATAAGCCGCCCAATCACCTTGTAGTTTTAATGCAGCCAACACTTTGGGTGCAAAAGCATAGACAGCAAACACAGGAATAATTGCACATGTCCAAAAGATAATGACAAACATCAGACGCTTCCCATATCCCATACGCAACATATCTGCTAACGAGAGCTTTGCAGTTGTGGGTTCTTTGGGTAAATTGGCCAGAGAAAAATCATTACCATAGACTTTTTTAATAATTGCTTCAGCGTTATCTCTCTTATTTTTCGTGATGAGCCAGCGTGCTGATTCAACTGTGCCCAATCGGGATAATAATAAAAACCCACCGATAATAACTGAGCTTGATAATGCCCACCTCCAGCCTTGATCTCCCATTACACGGATAATAATGTCGCCAAAAATATAAGCCATGGCTGCACCAGCAAACCATAAAATGGTAAAACCAGCCAAGCGCGAACCACGATATTTTTTAGGTACAAATTCAACGAACAAACTGGTTGCAGCCGAATAATCAATAGCAATGGCTATCCCAATGAAAAAACGCAAACCAAAAATTGCCAATGGAGAATCTATCCAGAATTGTAAAACTGAACAGATGAGAAAAATAATAGGTGCTACAAAAATAATTTTTTGGCGACCAAATTTATCGGTTAGCCAGCCACTAAATAGTCCCCCTGCAAAAATTCCCAATAAAGCAGAAGTCGCAATCATGCCTTGCCAAAAATTACTCAAATGCAAATTAGCTGTCATTTGAACCAAAGCGACGCCAATAATACTTAAAATATAACCATCCATTAATGATGCACCACCGACTGTAATTGTGAGTCGTTTGTGAAATGCATTCAATGGCGCATCTTCTACAGATATCACGGATTGATTCATCTATTTCCCTCTTCATTTTTATGCCTGAGTCGATAGAACCGTCAAATATGAACCTTATTTCGATCAATATTTCGTTAGACTCCATTTTTCAGGCAAAAGTTCCCTTCAAGAGTTTTTTTAAGACTCTCGTTTTTGTTTAAAACTTACAGATTTAAATTTAGATTTTTAGCGTTTCTGTCGGGTAGCTAACCAACACAAAATAGAACCTATACACACCATTCCGGCGCCTTGCCAAAATGAGATTGACAGTGGAGTACGCAATACTAGTGCGGCAAGCGCAGCCGAGAATACGGGGATGAAATAAGATGCACCTGCAAGAACTGTTACATTGCCATGTAAAATTCCTACGTTCCATGCCGCATAACCAAAGCCCATGGCCGCTGCTGCTAACGCCAGATAAATAATGGCGTGTAAATCAAAATGCATGGCTGCCCCACCAAATAAGAAATATTTGATCCATAAAGCCAACGCAGTAAGTATAAAGAATAAAGTGACCCCATTTTTTCCCTGTGCAATTCTGGCAGTAACTGTACAGTAAGCCGCCCAGATCAATGCCCCGAAAAAAGCCAGACCATAACTTAAAGGATTATCTTTGATATTATTTAACATACTTGACATATCCAGCCCCTGATCGCCACCCAGCACCCAACAAATTCCCAAAATGGCAATCATAAAACCGGGAATGATCAGTAAATTTGATTTTTGCTGATTAAATAAAATTGCACAGACCATGGTGAGAGCTGGCCACAAATAGTTGACCATCCCCACTTCAATGGCTTGTCGGCTGGTATTTGAATAACCAATCGACAAGGAAAGACATAGCTCATAACTTACGAATAAAATGCTTCCACAAATTAAGTAACGTTTAGGAAATTCCCTAAGTTTAGGCCAACCAACTGTAAATAAAAGAAAAATAGAAGCAACGCTATATATCATTGCAGCACCACCTGTTGCTCCAAGACTTTCGCTTACGCTACGAATCAGTCCAACAATGGAACTCCATAATAAAACGGCAACTAGTCCAATGAGCGTTGCATGTCTTTTGCTTGTCATATCTTTCATCACTTATCAAATTCACATCAGAACTAGAGCAGCCAAACTGCTGTTATATCTTTACGTACTGATCATTTCTGGCATGGAAACACCATTATGTTTTGGATTATTAGGATCAACTTGTGAATAAGCTGTAATCTTTTAAAGAGAGTCCTTAAAAGTTATAAACCAGCATTAAATTCAGCAGCTTGTTCCATTTGCCATCATCCCCTTCGGCAAGTGAACTCCTTGTTCCTCCTACAAAGGGGTCATTCTTACTCATCACGTATTCGGTATATAACGATACTTTTTTATAGTCCCATGCCACGCCAATGATGTTGCGTTGCGAGTTTTCAAAGCCTGGTTCTTTCTTGTCAAATCCACTCAATACCAAATACGGTGTCACATTGAGTAAATCACCTACATTTTTAAAGCTATAACTGGTATCCACAGTGTAGAAATAGCCCTTGTTCGCCATGTCATATTCGCTATCAAACGATCCAAAGGTGGAAGCTTGGGGACTGAGTTTGTCTTGATTACTGATCGATTGCCTGCCACCCGTAAAAACAATATTTAAATTTTTATAGCGAATTCGATTAAATATCGCCCATGTATTTCTATTTCCATCCTCAGCCGTTTTCTTGTTTTCAATATCGGAATACCAGTAACCTCCTCCCACCGATATGTTTAAATCATCTCCACTTAAAAATTTAAGATCCTGATCCACCCTCGCCATCCACATGTTTTTTTCATTTAGATCAGTTTTTAATGGATCAGCGGACTTCACAACATTGGCGGTATAACGCGCTGAATCTTGACTTGCCCCGTGGTAGTTTCCTCCATCCGTTGCAAAGTAGGCTAAATCCACTTTGGTCGCAGTGGCCAATTCAACATGGTAATTCGCCCCTAAATTGGAAACATCCTGTAAGCCCATGGTGTTATTGAGACCCGCATAAAAGCTAGTATCCCAGAAACGGCCTGGTCCAAATGGAATGGGTTGTACCCCCACAGTGATGTTATCGGTTGAATTCAGGTGATATCCTGCATACCCATAAACCAGAGTTGAAAAGTCACAAAATTTATCGTACTGATAGCAACGATATTCCGCTTTCCCAAACCAGTCTGGGGATTCATAGCCTAATTTTAAAATAGCCGCATCAAATTTTATTTTCTGGTCGGATGAGCTTTCACTATATTCTTTATCTTGATAATTGGCACGTAAGGCACCTGAAATCGTTACAGCACCTAATTCACTGTTAGGGTCTCCAAATGTCACTTCAGCAAAAGCTGGAAATGATGCTCCCATAACCAGTAGACTTATTCCCACTTTGTTAGAAACTTTATTCATTTACATTTCCTTATTTAAATGAATTTTTGAAAAAAATTATCCCTTCAAAAACTTTTTTGTTTTCGAATTACTTCATTTATATGAGATTGAGCTTTGGCTCATTTCGAACCAAAAGCTTAAGAACTACAGAAAATTTTTCAGGATTTTTAATGAATCTCGGGTTCAGATACATCAATCCAAATGGTTTTTAATTCTGTGTATTGGTCATGTGCCCAAATTGATTTATCGCGACCACCAAAGCCTGATTCTTTATAACCACCAAAAGGTGTCGTAATATCCCCTTCGCCGAAACAGTTTACCGTCACTACGCCGGCCCGAATCGCACGTGAAAGTTTGAGGGCATGACGTAAGTTGCTGGTATAAACCGAAGCAGCGAGGCCATAAACAGAATCATTTGCCAGCGCAATCGCTTCATCCACTGTATTAAATGTTGTGACTGACAGAATGGGGCCAAAGACTTCTTCTTTAAATAAAGTATCGGTTGCCTTAATGCCATCCACTACCGTTGGCTGAACAAAAATATCTTTTTCAGTATTGCCTCCGAAAACGATGTTTTGCTTTTCAGTTTTTACCTGATCAATGTAAGATTTCACTTTTTCATAATGTGATTTGCTCACCATCGAACCCAATTTATTTTCTGGATCAAGTGGATTGCCCATTTTCCAGTCATTCAGATGTACACCGATCAAACCAAGCAATTCATCTTTTACATCCGAATGTACAATCAAACGTGAAGATGCAGAACAGTTCTCACCCATATTCCAAAAAGCACCATTTACAATATGTTGTGCAACTTGATCCAAGTCTTCTACATCATTCATAACAACAGCAGGGTTTTTCCCACCACATTCAAGAACAATACGTTTTAGATTCGATTCGGCAGCATATTTTAAGAATAAACGACCTGTTTCAGTTGATCCTGTAAAGCTCACCATGTTGACATCCATATGCCTTCCCAATGGTTCCCCTACTTCACGTCCACCGCCAGGTAAAATATTAAATACACCTGCTGGAATACCTGCCTCAATAGCTAATTCAGCGACGCGAAGTGCTGTCAGTGTGGTTTCTTTGGCAGGTTTAATCACCACTGAACACCCAGCAGCTAAAGAAGGTGCAATTTTCCATGCCAACATTAAAAGTGGAAAATTCCAAGGTAAAACCAGTCCTACCACACCAATTGCTTCACGTACCACAAGCGATAGAGTATCTGAGCCTACAGGTGCAGTACTGTCATAAATTTTATCAATAAGCTCGGCATGCCAACGGATAGTATGGATCATTTCAGGTACATCTGTTAACTGACATTCACTGACAGGTTTACCACTGTCCAAACTTTCCATAACTGCCAGTTCAACCGTGTTTTGTTCTAAAAGATCGGCGAACTTGAGTAAAACCTGCTTACGCTCATTCGGCGATAAGCGGTGCCAACGACCATCATCAAAAGCGGCCTTGGCCTTTGAAACAGCATGATCTACATCTTGATGATTACATGCGGTAATTTCAGCAAGTAATTCACCCGTTGCAGGATTAGTGGTGTTAAAGGTTTTTCCTGATATTGATGCCTGAAACTGACCATCAATAAATGCTTGCGTAGGAAATACAAGATTTTGAGCAATTTTCGCATATTCCGAAGCGGTTAAAAGTCCAGACATTATGCACCTCCTGTAATGGCTGCAACATCACGTTTAAGTGCATCTACAATGATTTTGAATGCTTGTTTTTTTTCTACATCCATCTCTTGTAATGGCGCACGCACACCGCCTGTTTTTAGACCATTAAGCTCACAGCCATATTTAATACATTGAATAAAATGACCCGTTTCGAGGAAATCCATCAATGGCAGCATAGCAGTCATGATACGGCGACCTTTATCAAAGTCTTTTTCAAGTACACACGCTTCATAAAGAGCAATGTGCTCGCGAGGCACAAAATTTGAACCCGCACAAACCCAACTACGTGCACCCCATGCAAAGAATTCAAGTGCCTGATCATCCCAACCACATGAAATATCGAAGTCAGGATAGTGACGTGCCAGCATATGTAACTGGTTCATATCACCAGAACTTTCTTTAATCCCTACAAAATTCTTTGACTCCGCAAATACCGCATCAAAAAACGCTTTACCCATGCTTACACCCATACGTGCTGGATAGTTATAGAACATGACGGGTAAATTGGCTGCTTTATCAATTGTTAAAGCATGAGTAGCGACTTCTTTTTCCGTAGGCAATGCATAAGGGGGAATAGTCACTAAAATACTGTCTGCTTTAATTTCCTTAGCAACTTTTGCATATTCAACTGAATCTTCAGTACGAATGGCTCCAGTACCCACCATAAATGAAGTGCGTGAACCTATAACATCTTTTGCGTATTTAGCGAGGTCATACCGTTCTTGAGCGGTATGCGCATAATATTCGCCTGTAGTTGCCGCTACGATAATCCCGTGTACTTTTGCATCGATCAAATATTCTAAGACTTCAGCAAATGCAGCTTTATCAATTGAACCATCAGCCGTTAAAGGAGTAATGGCGGGTGTATAGATACCTTCAAAAAATGTCATGATAATTTCTCCATATCAAGAGTAGTATTTGTTTCGTCATTTGATTGATTAATGACAAACTCAAGGTTGTTAATGATTTAAAGCAGTTGCTTCTTCAAGGCTTAAGCCACGAGTTTCAGGAGCCAGAGCAATTGAAACCATCAGACCAACAAGGGTCACGCCAGCCGCAACAAACATAGTGTTGCCAATACCAATGCTGTCTAAAGACATCGGTACAAGCCATGTTCCAACAGCAGCGCCAATACGAGAGAATGACGTCCCCATTCCCACCCCGACAGCACGGATTTCTGTGGGGAAAAGTTCATTTGGATAGACCAGTTGTAATACTTGTGCGCCGCCAATAAATAAGGCATACAGTCCAAACAAAACCAAAATAAGGAGTTGTGAACTGTCAGAAAAAAGACCCAATCCAAGCAAAGCGAGACCTGACCATAAAAAGCTTTGGATGACCATTTTTCGGCGCCCCATGGTGTTGATTAAACGTGTTGCAACCACACATCCCACGACAAACAGTAAGGTAATAATGACTGAACCATATGCAGCCCACTCGCCTTTTAAATGAAGTGCATCTAAAACACGTGGTGCAAATGCATAGACTGCAAATACAGGAATAACCGAACACGCCCAAAACATGGAGCAAAAAAACACACGCTTGCCATAACCCGAAGCAAGCACTTCAGTAAAAGACATTGATTTTTCAGGGGCTTGAGCAGGTATATTTGCGAGTGAAAATGATGGACCATAAACTTTTTTGATAATGGCTTCAGCTTCAGCTGTACGGCCTTTACTAATTAACCAACGTGGTGACTCAGGCGTACCAATTCGAATTAAAATTAATAAAATACCTATGATGGCTGGACTTGCTAACACTAAACGCCAAGCTTCGTTATGACCACTAGTTAGAAGAATATTTCCAACGATATAGGCTAAAGCAGCGCCCACGAACCACATAATCGTAAGCATTGCTAAACGAGGGCCGCGTGCCTGTTTCGGTAAAAATTCAGCCAATAATGACCCACCTGCTGTATATTCAAATCCAACACCGACACCGATAATAAAACGACATAGGAACAGCATCATTCCAGACTCAACCCAAAGCTGAGTAAGTGAACAAACGGTAAATAAAACGGGGGCCACAAAATACAATTTTTTTCGACCTAGAAAACCTCCCATCCAACCTCCAAGGAAGCCGCCAAAGAAAATACCTATAAGGGCTGAAGCAGCAATCATGCCTTGCCAGAAATTAGTTAAATGCAATTCAGCAGAGAGCTGCATAAGCGCTACTCCAATAATGCTGAGGACATAACCATCAAGTAACCAGCCACCACCCGTGCGGATACTCAACAACTGATGGAAGCCATTTAACGGCACATCATCAATTGATACATGATTCGTTGTCATTTTTATCTCCAATACTCGTCCACCAAGTGGATGTGTTTCCTACACAATTACGAAATTTAAGGTTGAACAGCCCTTGCGAAACTAAAAATTCAATTTCGCTGTCTAAAGCTTAAATACGCTGTTTTACCGAATTAACTTAATCAAAAATCAAGAATTTCATTAAATTCAATTTACTCTTCCAGACCGGCTTTTCTTTGCCCCCACCACAAGGTCGCATTTACACCGATCGATAAAAAAGGCTCAGGTGGGACTTTATTTGGACCTGACGTTTCTAAAAGAAAATCAATCAGATCATTGCGTTGGCCTGAGATCCAGTCTGCCAACAAAGTTCCTGTTACTGTTCCGCGAGTAATTCCTAGACCGTTACAGCACAACGCAGCATAGACATTCGGCGCAAGTTGTCCGAAAAAGCCTTTATGATTTTGCGACAATGCCAGCGAGCCACTCCATGTATAGTCAAATTTAACGTCTGGCAACATGGGAAAACGATTGTCAAACGAACGTTGATGCTTGGAAATAAAACGCTGCAAACAGTGAGGTTTTGGTTTTCCATTTGGGTTAAAACTAAAACTGTTACGAATTAAAATACGATGATCATGAGTACGACGAACAGTACTGCCAAACGGGTCGGATGGAATCACTCCCCAAAAATCCTTACCACCCAATTCGGCTTGCTCACGGACTGTTAAAGGACGGGTCATACTGGCATACAAAAACACCGGCAACATGGTGCGCTTGATTTGTGGAAGACCGAAACGCTGACCAAACGCATTATTTGCCAGAATCAAATTATCCGCCATAATTTGGCCGTGGTCGTGCTTTAAAACAACGTTGCTTCCATATTCAACCTCAGTAATGGCCGTATTTTCATAAAGCGTTACATTTGGCGGCAAACTATCTGCCAATCCTTTCACTAATGCTGATGGCTGAAGCAACATTGTGCCTGGGGTAAACAAAGCTTTTTTATAAAATGTTGTTCCAATATGACTTGGCAATTGAGAACCATTAATCACCTGGTAGTCTTGCCCTAATTTGTCTAAACCACGCTGATAGGCTTCGAGAACTTTAATTCCACGATCTTCGACCGCACCTTGATATTTACCACTTGGACGCATATGACAATCAATCGAATGTTTATTTACTAAATTATGCAAAATAGACTGACCTAATAAATTTAATTTGAGCGTTGTTCTGGCAATATCTATATCACCAATATAGTCTTCTGCACCAATATCATGAGGTAAATCAATAGCAAAACCTGCATTTCGCCCTGCTGTCCCAAAGCCAACCTCCTGAGCTTCGATCAAAATCACTTCATCATTTGGGAAATGCAATGCCAATTGACGGGCTGCAGCTAGACCTGTATACCCTGCGCCAATAATTGCCCAACGCGCTGTACTCTTACCTTTATGAGCAGATTTAACCTTTCTTTTTGGGCTAAGGTGATACCACCCACATTGCTGGTCGTCAGCAGGTAAAGCTGTAACTTTAGTCATTTCAAAACTCCATTTATAGTTTCCACCCACTTACTTATCCTGTAAGCGAAAATATTATGTGTACAAGGTCTGGCTTTTATTAATAAGCAAGTGGAACATCAATACCTACTGGAACCACATATTCAGTCATTCGACGGCGAGATAAATCCATATGAACGCGGATTAACTCTCCAGCTTCACCTGCGTTATGACGCTCAATAGCATCAATAATCTGGTCATGTTGAAGAACTGCTGTATCGAGATCTTCCTGCATATCGGTTGAACTTGGCTGACGATAGAAAATTTTTCCTAATCGTGCATGATCAATCAGTAAGCGTTCCAAACTTGGCAACAGATAAGCATTTTGTGCAATTTTCCCTATTTCCAAATGAAACTGGTTGTTATAATAGACACGGCCTTCCAAATCATTGTCATCAATCGCTTGACGAAATCGCCTCTGAATCTCTTTTAATTGATGAATCTCAACTGGATTAGCATTAATGGCAGCTAACTGCGTCGTCGCAATATAAATTAGGGGTGCAGCTAGAAAGAAATTACGTAAAGATTGGTGGCTCATTGAAGAAACTCGAGCTGCGCGATTTGCTTCAAGCTCCAGATAACCTTCAGCTGCCATTTGGCGTATAAGTTCACGAACTGGTGATCTGGAAATTCCAAACTCTTCACTTAAAGATATTTCATCGACAATAGCGCCGGGTGCCAATTCCATACTAATAATGCGGCGTTTTAATGTTTCGGCTAATCGTATTTTCTTATCCATAATCACCACTCCATCCCTATAAGCCTAAGCTCATTTTTCACCTAATAGAAATGTCTACAATGTGTATAACTTTCTATTTCCCAAATAATACAGTGTGTCGACAATGAAAAAAGATAATAAAAAGGACAGAAGATAGAATAAATTTGCCAATTTTATACTTTGAAATTTAGAACATGCCAAAATTCAAAACAAACTACATAAGCATATGTTTTATTTATAAATAATTTAAGAATAAAAGCCTTGTACGCTCTGTTATTTCTAAAACATCAAACGCAGTGCAACACTACGTCTTAAGTTTGCGCTAAACTTTCTAAAATTAAAATAAGGCGTATAGCGAAACAAAGAGCAATAAAATCCTGTTTAGATTTAACTCAAATAAAAGCTATGAGGACAGAAAAATGAAGTACCACATCAGCAAGACCTTACCTAAATAGAGTGGAGATAGCCCATCGAAATAACTCCATTATAGAAATCGAAATATACTTGAATAGCTGCCTTCTACTTTAGACAAAGTAAAAGACATAGATCTCGCGCCGTTCAATTGCTTTTTTACCAATGAAGTACCTTGCGAATACCGTAAGACAAAGATACTCGCACGATCTAGAGTCTCTTTTAACAACGATTCGAGTTCTAACTTTCTTCGTCTAAAATATAGATAGCTCGTCTATACCCCTTTTAAAGTGATGATTAATTAAACATAAATACGAATATGAGCGTTTATCTACTTTACCCGCCGAGTTTTTTTGCCTATGATGTGCCTCGCATGCGCTCGTAGCTCAGTTGGATAGAGTACAGGTTTCCGAAGCCTGGGGTCGTGGGTTCGATCCCCGCCGAGCGCACCATTTTTTATACTTAGTGCATTTTATTGATTGAGCTCTAATTGCACTTTTTTCAAAGCATCAAGAAACGTTTTGGGTCATATTCGCCCTATAAAATATAATTTATAAATATTTAATTTGTTTTTCCCCTTTTTTTATTCAAAACGTCTTTAACCTAAAATTAATCGCGCTACAAAAAATATAGTCGTTATTCATATCGTTGCAAATTTAGTTCGACTAAATCCTATTAATACACTTGGCTTATGTTTTCAGATCGATCAAAATACCGCTATTATTTCGTATTGTGAGATTTTCATGACTGATGCATTGAAGTTACACGATTTGTCAAAGACATATCGCAATGGATTTCAGGCACTTAAAGGAATTGATTTAACCGTTCCTGAAGGCGAATTTTATGCACTTTTAGGGCCAAATGGTGCGGGGAAATCAACGACTATCAGTATTATTAGTTCACTGACTAAAAAAACGTCAGGTACGGTAGAAATTTTTGGACATGATCTGGATACCCATCCATCTCACGCCAAACAATGTTTAGGTGTCGTTCCTCAAGAGTTTAACTTCGGTCAATTTGAAAAAACTTTTGATATTTTAGTAACACAAGCAGGTTACTACGGCATTCCACAGAAACTGGCTGAACAACGTGCAGAACATTATCTAGAAAAACTAGGTCTTTGGGAAAAACGTAATGTGCAATCACGCATGCTTTCAGGCGGTATGAAACGTCGTCTCATGATTGCCCGCGCCATGATGCATGAACCCAAGTTATTGATTCTAGATGAACCTACTGCGGGAGTTGATATTGAACTTCGACGTTCGATGTGGGATTTTTTGGTCGAAATGAATAATAATGGAACCTCCATCATTCTTACTACGCATTATCTAGAAGAAGCGGAAATGCTATGCCGTCGGATTGCCATTATTGATCGCGGTGTAATCAAAGAAGATACCTCCATGAAAAACTTCCTGAATCAACTCAGTGAAGAATCATTTATTTTTGATTTGGCTTATCCAATCGAGCCATTGAATGGCCTTAATATTATTGGAGTTCGATTTAACCAAATTGATTCCATGACTTTAGAAGTCACGATGGATAAGGCCCATTCGCTCAATGATCTTTTTCAACTTTTAGAAGCTCAGGGAATCACTGTCCGTAGTATGCGTAATAAATCTAATCGCCTTGAAGAACTATTTGTCAAAATGGTCGAAAAAAATCTTCAAGGAGCAGCATCATGAATTTTACACAATTACAAACTGCACTTTGGACGCTGGTTCGTAAAGAAATTCGTCGTTTCATGCGCATTTGGCCTCAAACTTTATTACCACCAGCGATTACCATGAGTTTGTATTTTATTATTTTTGGTAATCTGGTCGGTTCTCGTGTGGGACAAATGGCGGGTTTCAGCTATATGCAATTCATTGTTCCCGGTCTTATTATGATGGCCATCATTACCAATAGTTATGCCAATGTATCATCTAGTTTTTTTAGTGCTAAATTTCAAAAAAGCATTGAAGAACTGATCATGAGTCCTGTGCCCTTACATCTTATTTTATGGGGATACGTGATTGGTGGCGTCTGTAGAGGTGTTCTGGTTGGGATTATCGTCACCATTATGAGTCTGTTTTTTACTGACCTTTATATTCACAACTGGTTTGTGACTATATATACAGTTTTAGTGACCTCTTTTTTATTTTCACTGGGCGGTTTCATTAATGCCGTATATGCCAAATCCTTTGATGATATTTCAATTATTCCCACTTTCGTACTTACACCCCTAACTTATTTAGGCGGTGTATTTTATGCAATTAGCGCGTTAGGACAATTCTGGCAAAATTTATCGTTGATCAATCCAATTGTCTATATGGTCAATGCTTTCCGTTATGGCATTTTGGGGCAAAGCGATGTCAATGTAACGCTTTCCCTCATCATCGTCACTATTTGCTGTGCTGTTTTATACGCCGTAGCCTACTATTTATTAGCTCGTGGTTCAGGAATGCGTGAATGAGTGTTGAACAATCTTTATTGGGTAAAGAAACTGACTACCCAACCGAATATCAGCCGAGTGTTTTATTCCCCATTGCCCGTGCGCTTTCGCGTGAAAATTACGCAGAATTGCAGGGCATTT
The DNA here is from genome assembly GCF_016624945.1 of Acinetobacter sp. S54. Taxonomy (GTDB): domain Bacteria; phylum Pseudomonadota; class Gammaproteobacteria; order Pseudomonadales; family Moraxellaceae; genus Acinetobacter. Next base: position 326,087 of record NZ_JACVUI010000002.1, read on the forward strand.
CACAAGGCAAAGACTGGTGGCATGTTTTTGAACTATCTTGGTTAAACTCCATGGGTATTCCTCAGGTTGCAATCGGCCGTATTACTCTACCTGCAACCTCTCCCTATCTTATCGAGTCTAAATCGCTCAAACTTTATTTTAATAGTTTGAACTTTCATCAATTAGATTCTAGACAAGCTTTAATTGACCTTGTAGAACAAGATTTAAGTCAAGCTGCCAATGCAAAAGTTACCCTTGAATTGTTTGATGTAGATGCGCTAGAGATTACCAAGCCGCAAGGTATCTGTATCGATAATTTGATCCCTGAACATCTGGAAAATCATCCAAATTCGGGTCTTTTAAAACTTGATACAGAGCAGCAGGACAATGTGGAAGTTACTCTCTATTCACATTTATTGCGTAGTAATTGTCCCGTTACCGGACAGCCTGATTGGGGCACAGTATTTATACGTTATCAAGGAGTTAAGCCTTGTTATCGTAGTATTTTGGCGTATATTATCTCATATCGTCAGCATAATGGCTTTCATGAGCAGTGCGTAGAACAGATATTTGCCGATATCTGGACTCACCTGCAACCCGAAAAGCTGATGGTATATGCAACATATACACGTCGTGGAGGACTGGATATCAATCCATGTCGTGTATCGGATTTGTCATGGATGCCAAACCCTATCCGATTGGCTCGACAATAAAATGAATAATTGAGGAACTCATATGCCATTTTTTGGTTTTATCCCGTCTGAATCATTGCTCAACAATATTCAAACAGGTATTCAGAAAAAAAACTCAAGTGAACCACTTTATCCTTTACGCGATGAAGTTGCTTTACAGATTAATGATGAAATTCTGGATGCAATTTTGCTTGAGTTGGTACGTCGTTTTCCTGAAAGTGATAAACGTGAAACAGCCGAAAAATTGGCAGGCTATGTCAAATCAACTGTTGCTGTTTTGCTCAAACAACTTCTAAGCAAAGCACCCAATGACGTAGTTCAACAATCAATTGAGTTTTCTGAGCGTAGTCTACATAAAGATCCAGAAGGTCGTTATCGTGTGGGTGAGGATCTGGATGCAACACTAGTAACAAATCTAAAGAACAGTTTTGCTGAAATTAAAGCAGGCAATGATGTCGACCGTCGTGTATTGTCTGAGCAATATAAACAATTTGCAGATGCGACCATTCGCCATTTTATGATCGATTTTAATAAAACCCTTGATTTGGGCATGATCAAACGTAAAGGCGCGGATATCGGTGCAGCTGCGGTCACTAAAGCTGTACATATTGCTATCGATAAGCTGATTCCTCATTTGCACAAAGAGGAAATTAATGCGTTGGCAGATTATCACGATACATTATTTTTCAATTGATTGATCGCCATAATAGAATCTTCATCGAAAACCCGGTAAAAGTCGGGTTTTTTTATTGCAAAATATTGATATACATTGCCTAAAACAGTAGTTATGTTAGCATGCGCCAAGCATTGATTGACCCTGTATAAAATCGCATGTCTCCAAGTTCTCAATACAAATTTTTACGTCAAGCTCCCCGTGATGGCTTAAGCACAGCGATGCAGCCTTCGCGCTTTCAAAAATTACATATTGACCCTTGGTTATGTACTTTTTTAATTCTCAATGCCTGTTTAGGACTAACAGTCTTATATAGTGCTTCAGCACAGGATGTGGGTTTAGTCACCAAGCAAGCCATGAGTTTCGGTATCGGGTTTGCGGTGATGATTACATTGGCTCAAATCCCACCTAAAGTCTATCAAGCTTTTTCGCCTTATTTTTATGCTTTTGGCGTACTTGCATTAGTTTCAGTCATGGTCTTCGGTGAAATCCGTATGGGTGCCAAACGTTGGATTGATATTCCAGGTTTTGGTAGTGTGCAGCCCAGCGAGTTTATGAAAATTGGAATGCCCATGATGATTGCGTGGTTCTTATCACGTAAACCACTCCCTCCAAGTTTTATGAATGTCATGATCTCTTTGGTCTTGATTGGTATTCCTTTTCTGCTTATTGCAGAGCAACCCGATTTAGGCACCTCTGTGCTCATTTTAGCCAGTGGCGTATTTGTGCTTTTCCTCAGCGGTTTGTCATGGAAAATGATCGGGGCTGCGCTTATAGGTGCCGGCATAGTAATTCCCATTGCCTGGGAGTTTTTACTACACGACTATCAGCGTCAGCGAGTACTCACACTACTCAATCCAGAAGCAGATGCTTTAGGTACAGGTTGGAATATTATCCAATCCAAAACAGCGATTGGTTCTGGTGGTTTCTCGGGTAAAGGCTTTCTGGAAGGAACTCAGTCACATTTACATTTTTTACCCGAAGGTCACACCGACTTTATTATCGCGGCGTTTTCAGAAGAATTTGGCTTAATTGGCGTAACCATTTTAATCCTGCTGTACTTCGCCATTATTTTTAGAACCTTTCAAATTGGAATGAACTGCTTTCATAACTATGGACGCTTAGTTGCAGGTGCATTAGGTTTGTCCTTTTTTGTTTATGTATTTGTAAATGCAGGCATGGTCAGTGGTATTTTACCAGTAGTTGGGGTGCCCTTACCTTTCATGAGTTATGGGGGAACGGCAATTATTACCCTAATGGCAACTTTTGGACTGGTTATGTCCATCCACACTCATCGCTGATGAGTAAATTTATAATTAGGAAAACTTTAAATCATGTTGAAACTGGTATTGCAAAAACCATTGAAACAGCTTTGTTTTTTTAGCGGTCTGATTGCCGCAGTCACTTGTATTCAAGCCAATGAATTTATTAATGATCCAAATTATGTATCATTTAAACAAAAAACCATGTCCAAATATGGTTTAAGTGCAGAACAAATTGATAGCGCTATGAATGGCGCGCGAAACTTACCTAATATTTTAACGATTATGACTCGCCCTGGCGAAAGTAAACCGTGGTATGACTATAAAGCAATGTTTCTTAGTGAAGGAACCATTCAACGCGGAGTACGCTTTAAAAATCAGTATGCGGATGTACTCAATCGGGCTGAACAACAATTTGGCGTACCTCAATCCATCATTTTGGGGATTTTGGGTGTTGAAACAGGCTATGGTGCCAATAAAGGCTCTTTTATCACCCGGGATGCACTGGCCACACTTGCTTTTGGCTATCCTCGTCGCGCAGATTATTTTAGTGATGAACTCAGTTCTCTTCTTGCATGGACATATAAAGAAGGTTACCCGACCAGCAGTATTGTGGGTTCCTATGCAGGTGCAATTGGTTATCCCCAATTTATGCCGAGTAACATTACCAAATACGGTGTAGATTATGATGGCAGTGGACATATTGATTTAAGAAACTCTGCCGAAGATGCGATTGCCTCCATTGCAAATTATTTGGCTCAAAATGGATGGCAACGCAACCGCCCTATCGGATTTGCTGCTCGCTACACAGGTTCAAATCCTGACAGCGTGATTGCCAAAGATCTCACCCAACCTGTTCCTTACGGAACTTTAAAAGATCAGGGAATTACCCCAGTTAATCCTATTATTAAAATCGATAATCTCGATTTGGTTAACGTCATTCAACTACAGGAAAATTATGGGCCGATGTACTATATTACCTACCCAAATTTTCAGGTTATTACAACATATAATAGAAGCAGAATGTATGCGACCGCGGTATGGCTTTTAGGTACAGAAGTTACAAGCCGATAACACTAATTTTTCAATAAAACACAAAAGTCAATAAAAAATTATGAGGAATTGCTCACAAAAACATCTTTTTAAATAAAATGTTACAATATTGATTATTTATTAACCTGTTTTTGTGAGTTTTTGTCCTTTTTGTAACTTTTTTCTCGCAAAGACTAGACACCATGATTGGCCCCTGAATATTATCCTCCTCCATAAAGCAATTGCAAAAGTGAATAATTTAGACACTTTTCGCTTTAATTTTTAGGAATCCGCCTGAATTAAAAAGCGTTTTCGTGTCTGTAGGAGTTTAAGTAATGCAGTTTTCGCTAAAATATGTCTTAGCGCTCACAGTCGGACTGGCGGTTACCCAATCGCAAGCTGAAATGATGCCAGCAAGCTCACTTTCAAATGACACTGAAAGTTCTAGCCTTGCAGCACGTGTGCTAAACAAGCAGTCTCAAAGTTTTAATTCACATTTTTCAAATTTGAATAGTCTTTCAATCACCGAAAGTTCTGGTGACAAAATTCGTCGTCAAACCATTGCTGCAAAAATTGAAGTTCCTGAAGATGAGCCTTCAGTGATTGAAAAATTAAATACTGTTGCATCAAACACTGTGCGTAAATTTACACAAACAGGTATTGCATCTTGGTATGGTCGCCAATTCCATGGTCGTAAAACAGCCAGTGGCGATACATTCGATATGAATGAATTAACTGCTGCGCATCGTAGCTTGCCGTTAAACTGTTACATTCGTGTGACCAACAAAGACAACGGTAAAAGTGTCGTAGTTAAAGTCAACGATCGCGGTCCTTTCCATGGCAATCGTGTTTTAGACCTATCTTATGGTGCAGCAAAACGTATTGGCCTTACCAATGCTGGTACAGCAAAAGTCAGTATTGAACGTGTTGATGGACCAAATTCTTAAGCTTTAAACACTCCTGTTCACTGCTTTATAGAGCCACATTTTGTGGCTTTTTTATTTTTTTACAATGTATTTTAATGGCTATAGAGCTTTATTTTCGCTCTTCAAAAATGACTTAAATTAGGTGGTTTTTAGATATAAAAATTTTCCTATAGAACTATTTCTTCTATTTCACCCTCATTTGCGTTTAGAGCCATTTAACTCTAAAAAAGCTACCCTAGTATTATTTTTACCAAAAAGCATGCTTACACGCGTTTTAAAGCAGGAAAAACGCTTTGTATTGTCGGTGATTTTACAGCGATTAGACTTTTACCCCAAAAAAGTAATATTTTTAAGATTCAAAACAAGAAAAATGACTGGTTCATTCAATATGGATTTTGACGCATTTAAAATTCTGGTCTATAGTCAAAATCAGAACCGTTTTTAACATGCATGGAGTGCATCATGAAAACAATTAACGAATGGTTTGATGAATATAGTGATAGTCATCAAAATAAAACAAATAAAGCCATTCACTGGGTCTGTGTCCCTGCCATACTTTTTTCTATTATTGGGATCATTGCCAATTTCAGTGCTCTGCTAACCGCACTTTTACTTGTTCTGACCCTTGTTTTTTATGCCCGACTTGATCTGGTTCTTGCTGTTGCTATGACTGCACTTATTGCGATTATGGCATGGTTAATTTACCTACTTCCAGTAAATGTTGGATTTTATATCGGCATCTTCGTTATTGCATGGATTGGACAATTTTATGGTCATAAGGTTGAAGGTAAAAAACCGTCATTCTTTAAAGACCTACAATTTTTATTAATTGGACCTGTTTGGTGTATGGATGCATATCTGGCGAAAGTATTCCCTAATTGGAAAAGCCGTCAGATGCACGTCTCTCGCTCTTAAATTTAGATTTAAGCTTTAGGCTGATTGAGCCTAGAGCTTAGAATGTGCTTAATACAAAATTTAGACCGTAAAAAAACAGCAAGCTAATTATCACGTTATAAATAATTTTGATACGCCAATAAGCCAATACCACACACAAAATTGCCGCATATAGATAAGCATTGGTAGGTAAAGCTCTGATTTGATTTTCCTCAAAAAATACAATAGGCAGACAAATCGCAGTTAACAAACAAGGTGCAGAATATTTCAACATCCGTTCAATAAAAGTAGGTAATCGAATATTGATGTGAGGCGACAAGAAAACATAACGGTTAAAAAATACAATGGTAGCCAAAGCGCCGATCATCCACCATGTCATGCGTCATCTCCCCTAGCAAAACGTTCCAGATATACGGCTGTCACCATTCCCAATAGACCAGAAATGAGAATCGAACCTTCAACCTGATAAAAACGTAATATGAAACCACTTATACAGGTAACCAACACAGCCAGAACAACTCTAAAATTTTTAATCAAAGGAACAACCATCGCAATAAAAATTGCCACAATTGAGAAATCCAGATGATAGTCCATTAGATTTGGAACCATATGTGCCAGTAAAATTCCAACAACACTAAAAACCACCCAAAACAGATAAAAACATAATCCAGCCCCTAACATATAATCTGGATGACGTTTTTCCGGCGCTAAACTAACTGCAAATAACTCATCTGTTAGCAAAAAACCGAGTGGCAAACGTTGTGTTGCAGGTAGCACCGAAATATTAGTTCTAAACGTTAATGCATAAATAAAATGCTGCGAAGTAAGAAAGAAAATCGTGATTAAAATCGTAAGTGTAGACGCCCCCTCCATCACTAGACTCAAACTTACCAATTGAGCCGCGCCTGCAAATACGATCGATGACATGGCAAATGCTTTAGCAAAAGATAATCCTGCATTAACTGCCATAGAACCTGCAAGAATTCCCCAAGGAATCACGGCAATCGACAAAGGCATAATGGCCATTGCACCCTGAAAAAAAGGGCGACTCTTAAATGATGAAGAATCAGAAAGAGGCATGGTACTCATCCATATTGATGTTCCAATGTGAATAAACATAAATTATTCACCATTTTTAAATTTTTGCCTTGCATAAAATTGCTGTATTCAATACAACTTGATTAATTTTAGTGCTTTAGATTTGAAATATATTGAGCTGGGGTTACACCCATAGCTTTTTTAAAATGCCGATTAAAATGACTTTGATCAGAGAAACCACAGATTGAAGCAACAGTCGCAATCGAGTGCTCAGTTTTTAGCATCTGTCTGGCCTTGTGCAAGCGAACTTGTACTAGCCAACCATGTGGCGGAAGCCCCACATAGCGCTTAAATTGACGTAAAAAATGCCAAGAGCTTAATTCAGCCAAATTTGCAAGTTCAGTCAGACTATAATTTTTTTCAGGAGAACTGGCCAATAATTCCTTGATCATTAAAATTTTCTTATGTGCTTCTGGTAAATTAACCAAATTACGCTGATATTGACCATAACGTGACATAAGATACGTCAAAGTCGATAAATACATACTTTCTTTTAGTAAAAAATTATCTTTTTGTTCAAGTAAATCAAAAAGTAAACAGAGTTGCTGTGCTAGTCCATCATCACGCACAACGGCTTGAGGAAACCATGGCGCTCCCTGTTGATGAACAAAAACATCCCGACCTATCTCAGCCAGCATTTCAGGGGTTGGATAAATTGCTCGATAACGCCAACCTGATTCAACAGCAGATGAGCCTGTATGAATCTCATCTGCATTGACTAAAATAATATCGCCTTTAGGTGCAATATGAAGTTCACCCGTCCTAAAGAAAGACTGCGCACCATCTTCAATCACACCAATACAATAGCCTTCATGCACATGTTTAGAAAATTGTGTCTGATGATAGTGTGCTTTTAATAGTTCTAAGCCGCCTAATTCACGTAAATGTAAATAGTTAGCCTGCTCTTGCTGCATATCCTGCCTCATCCATATCTACATGAAACCTTAACATGTAGAAAATGAGTGTCTAGAATAAAATTGCTGTGAATAATAAATAAAGACTAACCCCTAAGATTTTTTATGGCCAAATAAACCATAAATGAATTATTGATAAATTTGACCGTTATGCTTTAACCAACCATCTTCATGATTTCCTTTGGGGTCACGATGTGTCCAATGAATTACCCCACCTTTGGGGTTATATTCATATTCACCATTAAATTCGACTACATCTCCTTTTTCTAAATGCTCAATCCGAGAAGCGAGATCAATATTATAAGCCACTAAAACAGTTAAACCATTGCCTAAACTCAGAATAAATTTTTGATGCCGTGAACCATCTTTATCATCCGGCAGAACTGCTTTAACTTTACCACTTGCCACCACTTGTACATTACTACGATGCTGGGCAAATGCAGTTGAAATGGCTTGTAAACCTTTTTGTGCTTGAGTGAGATCAGTTTGACTTTGGCCTAATACAATCTGATTTTGCATTTCATGACTGACGTTATCAGTCTTTAAGGATGAATGGGGAGTTTTAACTGAATAAGTATAGTAACCTGCCACAAATGCAATTAAAGCAATTAATAAATAACTCAGTTTTTTATTCATTTTTCATTTTTCCATATTTAAAAATGGCCATAAAAAAAGCCCCAAACGGGGCCTTTTTTGGCAAAATAAAATTATTTTGCAGCGGCTTGAGCAGCAGCAACTTCTTCAGCGAAGCTCATTTCTGCTTTTTTCTCAATACCTTCACCCACTTCAAAACGTACAAATTCAACAACATTAGTACCAGTTGCTTTCAATACATCAGCAACTTTTTTGTCATTGTCAATTACGTACATTTGACGGTCAAGTGCAACTTCATTCAAGAATTTTTCAACTGAACCAGATACCATTTTTTCAACGATATTTGCAGGCTTACCAGATTCGATTGCTTTTGCTTCAGCAATTTCTTTCTCTTTCGCGATAAGATCAGCATTAACTGCTTCAGCATTAACTGCAACTGGGTTGAATGCAGCAACGTGCATTGCAATACCTTTACCAGTTTCAGCATCACCAGCATAAGATACAACAACACCGATACGAAGACCATGTTTGTAAACAGCCAATGCTTCACCAGTAACGATTTTAGCACGGCGAACTTGAATGTTTTCACCAATTTTTTGAACAAGCGCGATACGAGCTTCTTCAACAGTTTGGCCATCAGCTAGTTTTAATTCTGCAATTTTAGCTGGATCAGTTTCACCTGAAGCCAAAACTGCTTGAGCAACTGCATTAGAGAAGTTTGCAAAGTTTTCGTCTTTTGCAACGAAGTCAGTTTGACAGTTTACTTCAAGCAATACTGCTTTGTTACCGTCTTGAACGATTGTGATCGCACCGTCAGCTGCAATGTTGCCTGCTTTTTTAGCAGCTTTTGCTTGACCAGATTTACGAAGGTTGTCGATCGCAAGCTCAATGTCACCGTTCGCTTCTGTTAATGCTTTTTTGCATTCCATCATCGCCAGACCAGTACGGTCACGTAATTCTTTTACCATGCTTGCAGTAATTGCAGTCATGTTGTTCTCCTAAATCGGTAGAAAATAAATCTGTTCAACAAAAACGGCCCAAAGTAAAACCCGGGCCGTTTGCTTTTCGACGCTTTAATTTGCCACCATTACATGTCGCAAAAATGACAAGCCTGCGTCAAAACGCATTAAGCCTCAGGAGCTTCTTTCGCTTCTTCGCCTTTTGCTTGTGCATTCGCTTGAGTTTGAGCGTATTCTTTACCAGCAAGAATTGCATTTGCCATAGCAGAAGCATACAAAGTTACCGCACGGATCGCATCGTCGTTACCAGGAATAATGTAATCAACATTATCTGGATTTGAGTTTGTATCAACGATACCGATAACTGGAATACCTAAGTTTTTAGCTTCTTTAATTGCAATTGCTTCGTGGTCAACGTCAATGACAAATAATGCGTCAGGTAAACCACCCATGTTCTTAACGCCGCCTAAAGAACGCTCAAGTTTATCCATCTCACGAGTACGTTCTAACGCTTCACGCTTAGTCAGCTTAGCGAAAGTACCATCTTGAGATTGAGTTTGAAGATCTTTTAAACGGTTGATAGATTGGCGAAGTGTTTTCCAGTTCGTCAACATACCACCTAACCAACGGTGATCTACATAAGGTTGACCAGCGCGTTGAGCTTGTTCACGGATGATGTTTGAAGCAGCACGTTTTGTACCAACGAACAAAACTTTGTTCTTTTTGCTTGCTAACTGGTTAGCAAAGTTCAAAGCATCATTTAACGCAGGAACAGTATGCTCAAGGTTAATGATGTGAATTTTGTTGCGCGCGCCAAAAATGTATTGACGCATTTTTGGGTTCCAGAAACGAGTTTGGTGACCAAAGTGCGCACCTGCTTGAAGAAGGTCGCGCATGCTTACGTTGTAATCTGCCATTTTTATTTACCTTAAATTGGGTTAGGCCTCCATATGTCCAGCATTCTCCACCTTTTTAAAAGGCACCCAGAGTAACGTGACGACATATGTGCGGATTTTCCATTACATCAAATTTGTTCGTAAAGGATATTCACGAAAAGCATTTGATAAAATGGGCGGCTATTTATACCATATACACCTACAAATTACCAAAAGTTTTTAGAGATCATGAATAGTACTTATACAGCCCCACGCCGATTAATTAAAACTCCTGATGAAATTGAAAAAATGCGCATCGCAGGTAAGCTGGCAGCTGAAGTGTTGGACATGATTAAGCCGCATATTGTGCCGGGTGTCACCACGCTTGAGCTAGATACGATTTGTCATGATTATATCGTCAATGTGCAAAACGCAATTCCTGCATGTTTAGGGTACGGTGCGGCACCAGGACGTCCTGCGTTTCAGCATGTGATTTGCACCTCTGTCAACCACGTGGTTTGTCATGGTATTCCCTCAGAAAACAAAGTGTTAAAAAATGGTGATATTTTAAATATTGATGTGACCGTGATTAAAGATGGTTATCATGGCGATACCAATATGATGTATATCGTCGGTGGTGAAACATCTATTTTAGCGAATCGCTTGTGTAAAGTTGCACAAGAAGCAATGTACCGTGGTATGGAAACTGTTCGTGCAGGTTCTTATATCGGTGATATTGGTTATGCCATCCAAAAATATGTGGAATCGGAACGTTTTAGTGTCGTTCGTGAATATTGTGGACATGGGATCGGAACTGTTTTTCATGATGAACCACAAGTATTGCACTACGGTCAAAAGGATACTGGTATGCAACTTGAAGCAGGCATGACCTTTACAATTGAACCTATGGTTAATGCTGGAGTCTGGCAGACGAAACTTTTAGGCGATAAATGGACGGTTGTCACCAAAGACCATAAACTTTCTGCACAATATGAACACACTATTTTGGTGACTGAAACGGGTCTTGAAGTTTTAACGGCTCGCCCAGAAGAAGACTTATCACGTTTTCAAAAATAGTTAAATTCTTCTCTTATCTTCATAAAGGCTACATTTTTGTGGCCTTTTTTGTGTATTTTTACAGTACTTATTATTCATATTTTCAAAAAACATACCTAGTATTTCATTTTCATTACATTTATTAATTTTTCTTAAACACTGTTAAAAATAAAAAAAAGCTATGGTGAGCGCATAAAAATTATCTACAAACGTAAATTGGACATGGAGTCCCCTGATGAAAAAGTCTTTGCTTGGAATAGCGACTAGTCTTATTGTACTACCCTCTTTATCTTATGCCGACTCACCCTATTTCAGTTTTAAGGATGGTGATGGATTTAAGCGTTTTTCAGCCTCTATTGGTTGGTTACATGCCATGCCACAGGGCAAAGCCAATCCAGTTGATATCAATACCAGCATTGCAGAAGGAACAACTGCTAAAGTCGGTGATGTTTCAAAAGATGCGGTACTTGATGCAGCAGTAAAAGATTCAAATCCCCTACTTTATGGAGCCCTTCAGCTCCTACCGTTAGAAACTTTACCAGGAGGGTTATCTGGAACAGCTACCGTAAATGGTTTATCAAACTGGCAAGCAGCTGGCACGGGTCTTGAAGCTGATGATGTTGATACAGTTGGGATGATGTTTAACTATAATTTTACTGATAATGTTTCATTGGAAATTAAAGCAGGAATTCCACCTAAAGTTGATATTAAAGGCAAAGGCGATATTTATGCACCTTTATCAGGATCAGCAGATACTCCTCTAGGATCACTTGATCTCAAAAAAGATATTCACATTACCGATTTAACTCAGGGCGATAAAGCAGCGTCAGTACGAGCATGGTTACCTGCCGCCGAATTACATTATCAATTTGGTAAAACGGGTGTTAATAAATTTCGCCCTTATGTCGGCCTAGGTGTAATGTATGCTTATTTTGACAATGTTAAACTAAATTCAGGGATTGAGTCAGACTTGGTCAAAGCTGGCCATATGATTCAAAATATCCATGATGGACAGGCAGGTGCTGCTCTAGATGGAAAAACCTCTTCTGCTGATCCGCGTGTTAAGGTCAAAGCAACCGATACCTTTGCCCCGATTGCCACAGTAGGCGCGACTTATGACTTCAATGAAAATTGGTTTGCGGTTGGTTCAGTGTCGTATTCGAAAATGAATAATGAAGCCAAAATCACCGTAACCGATAACAACACGGGCAAAGAGTTGATTAATGCCAAAACCAAAATTGATATTGATCCTGTGATTACTTATCTGGGTGTAGGTTATCGTTTTTAATCAGTCTTTTAGTACCTTAAGCAGCTTCGGCTGCTTTTTTTCATCACGACACTTTTCAAATAACGTATGTACCATATCGATTTTTTTCGATTCATGATCTACAATATCGCCAACCAGTTATTTTTATTCAATAAGTATGTCTAACGCCAATAATACATTTTCTAAGACTATGATTTATATGCTAATAGGAAGTGCATGTATTTTGGCACTCTCTTTAGGGACAAGACATGCTTTTGGCTTATATTTGGTTCCTATGAGTGATGAGTTTGGCTGGAACCATCAGGTATTTAGTCTAGCTATTGCCATGCAAAATTTAATTTGGGGTGCAGTACAACCTTTTACCGGTGCGTTGGCCGATAAATACGGCAGTAAAAAAGTAGTCGCTTCTGGTGGGATACTTTATACACTAGGTCTACTCCTGATGGCATTTAGCTCTACGGGGCTATTGCTCAATCTCAGCTTAGGTCTGATTTTGGGAATGGCGCTATCTGCAACTTCTTTTTCAGTCTTGCTTTCTGCTGTTGGACGTGCGGCCGCTCCAGAAAAACGCAGTATGGCAATGGGTATTGCCAGTGCCGCAGGTTCTTTTGGTCAATTCATCATGCTTCCAACAACACTTTTGTTATTGCAGCATTTTGGATGGTCAGCAACTTTAATAATAAGCGCAATTCTGATCGCGCTTATTATACCGCTCGCATTAAGCCTGAATGCACCTCCTTATCGAGCACCGAGCTTTAGCGCAATTCAACCGAGTAAAACTTTTAAAGAAATTTTAACGCTTGCAAAAAACCATAAACCCTTTTGGTGGTTAGCATTAGGTTTTTTAGTCTGCGGCTTTCAAGTCGTGTTTTTAGGCGTACATTTACCTGGTTATCTGATAGATCATGGTTTCAATGCAACGACTGGAACTGTCTTTTTAGCTTTAGTAGGTCTTTTTAATATTTTTGGAACTTATGGCGCGGGTTGGTTAGGTGATCGTTATTCAAAACCTAAATTATTGATGCTTCTGTATGGCTTACGTGGCATCGCTATTATTGCGTTTTTACTGCTCCCTCTTTCCAATGTCACGGTCTATGCTTTTGGTATTGTCATGGGTTTACTTTGGCTATCAACAGTTCCATTAACCAATGGTATTGTCGCCAATATGTTTGGGGTTCAATACTTATCAATGCTCAGCGGTATCGTATTTTTTACCCATCAGGTCGGTTCTTTTTTTGGAGGTTATCTCGGGGGACTTAACCATGACATGACAGGAAATTATAATGCAATCTGGATGATTTCCATTGCATTAAGTATAGTAGGTGTATGCGTACATTTCTTTGTCACCGAGGAGAGTGTTATTAATGATTAGTCTAAATTCACTTAAATACCTCATCAGCGTAGTCATACTAACCGCTATTATTCTAGCAATCTATATGTGGTCACAAACACCTGAATTATTTCATTATTTCAATCAGGCGTTTTGCCCTCATTAAAATCAAAGCTTTATTTATCACAAACACCTAAAAATATATAAAACAAGGAGATAATTTAAAAAAAACGATTATCATAAGCTTTGCTTTTTTTCTCATTTCAATATTCCCTCATACTTTCTTTATGCTCAGATGATTCAAAATCACAAGAGCTATTTTTGATGAGCAGCCTAAGTCAACTTTCACAAGCCATTCATGATGCACCGCGTTGGCATCAACCTGATTATTTTCAACATACACAGGAAGTTCAGATACAAGCTCAGAAAAACGAAGCGCTTGGTGCAGTAGTGACAGGTTTAAATGCTCAAAAAGCTCAGTCTGGTGAAACTATTTTTAGATTAAAAAAAGCCCTTGCCGATCATCTGGTCTTAATTTTTAAAGATCAAAATATAGATGATTTACAGTTTTTAGCATTTGCGAGTTATTTCGGTTCAATTTTTCGTCCAAGTAAAGACAATCCAGTGCTAGGTTATGATCTGGAAACAGGTGTACCCCCTGATGTCGTTCCTGTTTCCAATGCGGTTGGTCAGGGTGATTATACAGGACACGGTGAACTTGCGCCTCACGCCGATCACCAATGGACCCCACTTCCATCATTTGGCTCTTTACTCTATGCCATTGAGTTACCTAAAGATGGCGGAAAAACCTCATGGGTGAATACTATTGCGGCTTACGATGCTTTGGATGAAGCAACTAAAACCCATATCGACCAATTACAGTTGATTACTTACAATCCTTTTGTTCGTGCACAAAGCAATAAAGGTTCGGGCAACTATAGTAATAGCCCGTTGTATCGCTTTAAGGATCAACCCATTTTAGGACATGCCTATCCGCATCCATTGGTTCGTATACACCCTGAAACAGGACGTAAAGCCTTATGGCTAAATACTAAAAGTGAAGTTGAACTGGTCAATTACGATGACCAATCAGGGGCAAAATTAATCGCTGAATTACGGCAACATTTGGAAAAGCCAGAATTTCGTTATCAACATCAATGGGAAACTGGAGATATTGTTTTTTGGGATAACCAAGTGACTTTACATGCTAGAGAACCCTTCCCATCGGATCAAAGACGTTTGTTAAAAAGAATTAGTCTTGCTGGTAGTCGTCCTTTTTAAACTGTCATAAAACTATCAACTTTCTCTGCTTTAATAAAAAGAAAAACACAAAACAAAAATAATCAAAGGTCATCGCAAAAAAGCCCGTCAAGTGACGGGCTTAATTTTTTATTTGCATCTCAATAATTTATAAAGTCTTGGCCTTAGAAAAGTCGATTTAACCCATTCAAAGCCGCAACACGATACGCTTCGGCCATCGTTGGATAGTTAAATGTAGTTTCCATAAAGTATTTCATCGAATTATTTGGACTTTGCATCACCGCCTGTCCAATGTGGATAATTTCAGAAGCATTATTACCAAAACAGTGAATGCCTAGAATTTCCAAAGTATCTCGATGGAATAAAATCTTAAGTTCACCGACGGTATCACCTGTAATTTGCGCACGTGCCAAATGACGGAATGATGACTGCCCAACCTCGTAAGGAATTCTTTCTTCCGTCAACTGTTGCTCAGTCTTACCAAAACATGAGATTTCTGGAATGGTGTAAATTCCTGTGGGAATATCGGTTACAGGTTTCACATTTTCTTCGCCACTCATGTTTGCACCAGCACAACGTCCCTGGTCATACGCAGCAGAAGCCAGCGAAGGCCAGCCGACAACATCACCCGCCGCATAAATATTTTCAGCCTCAGTCTGATATTTCTCATTTACTGCAAGTTGACCACGGCTATTTGGTGTTACACCCACATTTTCAAGCCCTAAGCCATCGGTATTTCCTGAACGTCCATTACACCAAAGAATCGCATCGGCTTTAATTTTCTTACCGCTTTGCAAATGCAAAACCACATAATCATCATGTGTTTCCAAATGATCAATTTGTTCATTATGGCGAATTAATACGCCTTGTTCACGCAAGTGATAAGACAAGGCATCCGCAATTTCATCATCCAGATAACTGAGCAATTTATGCTGAGTATTAATCAAATCGACTTTATGATTTAAACCAATAAAAATTGAAGCATATTCACAGCCAATAACACCCGCACCATAAATGATAATTTTATGGATAGTAAAGTCCAGATCCAGAATTTTATCCGAATCAAAAACGCGTGGATGTTTAAAATCTAAACCCTGTGGCTGATACGGGCGACTACCTGTTGCGATAACTAATTGTTCAAATACAATCGTTTCTTTGACACCTTCAGGATTAAAAACGATGACTGTATTTTTATCCTGAATATAAGCACGCCCATGAAAAACGTCGATATTATTTCGGTCATAAAACCGTGTATGCGTCGCAACTTGTTGTTGTATCACACGATGTGCATTACTGAGCACCTGTTTCATAGTGAACTTTTTCCATTCACCGACCTTTTGAAACATTGGATCACGTTGATAACGGATAATACTGGAAACGGTTTGACGAAGTGCCTTACTTGGAATCGTTCCAACGTGAGTACAATTCCCACCCAATTGCTCACGAATATCTACAATTGCAACGCGCTTACCCGCTTTTGCAAGCTTCATTGCCGCGCCTTCACCCGCAGGTCCTGAACCGAGAACTACCGCATCATATCTAACGAAATTCCCACTAATGACCTCTTTCTTACGTGGCATTTAAAGCTCCTATCCAATCCAACAATGATACTATTTTATAACAAAGTACTGCTAATATGCTGTGGAATAATGTATTTCTCAAGCCAATATCTTTGCATAACGACATTTTTTAAATGAATAGTGAATTTGCCCAATTTACAGCTAAGTCCGTTATAATAGTCAAATGAAATCCTCTCGAATAACAGTGGAACAGTTGAATATGTCTGAAAACCGTAAACCAGAACAGGGCGTAAAGCTGCGTGGCGCAGAAAAAGTTGCTCGAATTCCTGTAAAAGTTATTCCTACGGTTGAAGTCCCGCGTAAGCCCGACTGGATCCGCGTAAAAATGACTGCGCCTGAAGAAGTTCAACGTATCAAAACCACACTTCGTGCGCAAAAACTCCATACTGTTTGTGAAGAAGCAGCTTGTCCAAATCTTCCAGAATGCTTTGGAGGTGGTACAGCAACTTTCATGATTATGGGTGATATTTGTACTCGTCGTTGTCCATTTTGTGATGTTGCACACGGCCGCCCAAATGCATTGGATGCTGATGAACCACGCCATATGGCGGAAACTATTTCTAATTTAAAACTTAAATATGCCGTAATCACTTCTGTGGATCGTGATGATCTGCGTGACGGTGGTGCGCAGCATTTTGTGGATTGTATTAAAGAAGCACGTGCTTTAAGCCCAAATACATTATTAGAAATTCTGGTTCCAGACTTTCGTGGCCGTCTGGACATTGCGCTACGCATCATGACAGAATGCCCGCCCGATGTTTTTAATCACAATATTGAAACTGTACCGCGTCTTTATAAAGCCATGCGTCCAGGTTCGGATTATCAACATTCATTAAATTTGCTTAAGATGTTTAAGGAATATTGCCCTGACATTCCAACTAAATGTGGTTTGATGGTAGGGATCGGTGAAACCGAAGAAGAAGTTATTTCTTTACTAAATGATCTACGCGCACATGATGTTGACTACGTCACCATCGGTCAATATTTACAGCCATCGAAACAACACGCACCAATTGATCGTTTTGTTAGCCCAGAAGAATTTGAGCGCTATGCGGAACACGGTCGTAAACTCGGTTTTAGAAATATCTGGTCCGCGCCAATGGTTCGTTCAAGTTACTTTGCAGATCGCCAATATCGTGGTGAACCTGTACCAGCAGTTCGTCGTAAAGTTGATCCTGCCAAAAAAATTGCAGTACAAGCTATAGAAGCTTAATGATCTGATATCTCATTAAAACCTCTCATTTATGAGAGGTTTTTTATTACTCATAATATTTTCTCAAAAAAATCAAAATTATTCTTTTCTCACAATCCTTTATAAATAGAACATTCAGCTACCTTATCTCTGCTTTTAATTAACGTGAGAAGTAATGCTTACTTAATCTTGTCGTTTAAATACAGATCTGAAATGGTATAGTGAATTCACAGCACAAGAGATAATTAAAAATGCAGTTTCTTCCAATATTTCAAGCCCTAACATCATGACGTCTATTCTTTATTTTTGTCTCATCCCGTTACTTGCATTTATTTTTATCGCGCAATTAGTTTATATGCCGATAACGTTGCTTGGGGTTTGGGCCATCATGCTTGTTACAATGATTTGGAGATATTCACAAGGTAAAATTGCGCCAGTTTCAAAATGGTTGCTAATCGCATTTGTCTTGAGCTGTCTTGCTGCCATTTATACAAAATTTAAAAGTTTTTGGGGTGTAGAGGCTGGAGTTGCTGTATTAAGCACATGCTTATTTGCCAAATGTTTAGAAAGTAAAAATATTAGGGATTTACTTATCGTTTTTAATTTTGGACTATTTGTTAGCGCCAGCTTGTTCTTACATAGTCAGTCATTTGTAATGACATTAACTGTACTTTTTTGCTTAATTTTTTGCTTTATTGGTTTATATCGTATTCAAATTACTAAATTTCTTAGTCAACCAAATAAAAAAGTCTCTATAACACGTGATTTAAAGCATGTGGCTGGATTTCTCTCGATTGCCCTTCCATTTTTTATTATCCTATTCATTTTCTTCCCCAGACTTCCCCCACTCTGGCGTGTTCCAATTGCTTCGAATCAAGGGGTAACAGGAATGAGTGATCGTATGTCACCAGGGGATATTGCTCAATTATCACAATCTTCGGCACTTGCATTTCGAGTTACAGGTGATTTACGTCAACTTCCACAACGACAAAATATGTATTGGCGAGCAATGGTGCTAGATGATTACGATGGTGCAGTTTGGACAAATAATGCTATTAACCAGACACCTGTCAATTATGATGTAAATCGCCTAAAAGTGCTAAATTATCAATATTTGTCAGCTGACCCTCAACAAACATGGATTATGTCGTTGGAACATTCCGTTCCTACTGAATCAAGCTATCAAATATATGCTGATGGAAGCATAAAACCACGACGAATGGTTCAACGCAATCAGCCCATTCTTCTAAGCTGGGTCGACTCACCTTATTTAGAATATCAATATAATCAACAACAAATAAAACAAGCCCAACGAATGAATTTTCAGCCGCAACCCAAAACTCAGAAACTCGCCCAACGTTTATGGCAGCAAAGTAATGAGCAACCTGAGCTTTATATCCGAAATATTTTACATTGGTTTCAACAGCAAGGTTTTATTTATACTCTTTCCCCTGAAGTTTTAAATGGTAATCGTACTGATCAATTTTTATTTGAAACAAAAAAAGGGTTTTGTGAACACTACGCCTCAAGCTTCGTTTTACTCATGCGCTATGCAGGTATTCCCGCACGAGTGGTCATCGGTTATCAAGGGGGTCAACTTGCTCCTGACGCTAAAAGCTGGGAAGTTCGACAGCTTGATGCACATGCATGGTCAGAGGTGTACATAAATGGTCATTGGCAAAGAATTGACCCTACCGCTGTGGTCGCGCCAATGCGTGTGGATGCAGGCATGCAACAATATTTACAACAAGATGATCATATTTGGGGTGAGCAAGCTGGAACTTTCTGGAAACAACAAAACTTTAACTTGATTAAAAATATGCGGGTCTGGAGTGATTATTTAGGTTATCAATGGCAAAGCAAAGTTGTTGGTTATGATGTTGACCGACAAAAAAACTTATTATCGAAACTTGGATTCTATTCAATTTATAGTTATACACTTCTCATGGTATTTACAATCATTTTTCTGATTATTGTATATACGCTGTGGCTTTGGTTTAAAAATAGAAAAGAAATATCTTCAATCGAACGTCAAATTAAACACTTTCAGAAAAAGTTACCTCACAATTTAAAAAGACAAACCAGCGAAACCTTTAAATGCTGGATGTTACGATTGGCTCAACATGCGCAGCAGCGAGAATTATTTAATGACCTCATACAAATACATGAAAAAATAATGTTTTCTGGGCAAGTTTCAGACAAAGACCATATAAAATTCAATCAATTGCTTAAAGTCTGTGCATCTAAAATAAAGTACGTAGAAAAAACTTGTCATCCTGCTGAAAACTGAATATGATTACTCACACTTAGGCGTATAGCTCAGTTGGTTAGAGCGCTACGTTGACATCGTAGAGGTCTCCAGTTCGAGTCTGGATATGCCTACCAAGATATACTGATTTATCAGTAACTTAAAAGCCACCATTCAAGGTGGTTTTTTTGTTTTAGTAGGAAATTTGAGAGTATTTAAAAAAATTGACCGATCCTCTCATTTAAACGAGCTAAGTGTAAGTTTTCGGCCAATTTCGCACTAATTTGTTTTTCATTTCGCACTGAAATTTTTTAAGTTATTCTGCACCATCTAAACAAATCAAATACTTATTGAATTCATCATGCTTTTATGAGATAATTTTCAAGCGTATTTTTTATGACTAAAGCTTTTCATCATGTGAAAAGCTTTTTTATATTATGCACTGACTAATATCCCTAAACAT
Organism: Acinetobacter sp. S54; assembly: GCF_016624945.1. GTDB lineage: Bacteria > Pseudomonadota > Gammaproteobacteria > Pseudomonadales > Moraxellaceae > Acinetobacter. The sequence continues at coordinate 346,381 of NZ_JACVUI010000002.1, forward strand.
AAAACACCGTTGGCACACGTCCAACTTCCACTTCCTAAATTACTACTCCCTGTCCCTTCTAGTCTTTGACCAACAGTAGATGCATCTGTGGTTGTCAAAACTGCCCCGTTTGAGTAAATACTTAATATGGTTTGAGTTGATGGTGACTCTGCATTAAAAGCATTAGAAGCTGCATTTATGTTTATTAGCCTGCCTGTACCAACCGCTCTAACTTTATACTCTGGATTAAACGTTAGAATAGCAAGAGTATTCGCTGTGATTGTGAAACCTCCCCGCATCCATAGCATCCCATTAATCTTAGCAAATTCCCAATCTGTCGAAACTGTAGCGCCATACCCTTTAACAGAAGGAGTTACGCTACTTGGATATGTTCCAACCACGTTTGCTTTCACCCAATTTACAGACGTTCCTGAACTTAATGCTGTAATCTGAGCTTGCAGCTTCCCAAGCATCTGCCCAAGTGTATCAGTCGCTAAAATCGCTGTATTCGTACCCAAAGCATACGCACTATACACCACATCAAATATCTTTGATTGTCCGCTAAGACTTGAAAATAAACCCGACAAAGCCACTGGAGCCACGTCAGCACTTTGAAGTGCTGTATCTGCTTTTGCACCCTGTGCCGCTGTAGCCGCACCCAAGCTTTGCGCTGTAATCTGACTGACAAGCTGTTGTGCTGTACCGAGCTTTTCAGCACCTATATTCGTCCGAGCATTCTCTTTCTGAATCTCGGTCAAGGCTTGAGTTGCAACATCAAAGCGGACTCGGTTTGCAACGGATTGATTCAGTGTTTCAATGATACTTTGTTCATTCTGAATTGCTGCTGCAAGTTCATATATTGTATTGAGTGCTTCAGGCGCAGAGCCGACAAGATTAGCTATCTGTTGATTCACATACGATTGATCGGCTTTTGTATCAACTAATTGTGATAACAATGCTAAAGCTTGAATGTCAGCTTTCGTCAGCAATGCTAAACGATTCTGTTCAATCTGCTGTTGTGCTTGTTCAAAGTCAGTTTGATCAGTCTTAGTCGATATTTTTAACTCATTTGTCTGAGCCAAAGTGCGAACTGTCTCGATTTCACTTTCTAATGCTGATTTAGCTGAAGCGACTGAACCTATAGGCTCTGCGTGAACATCAGAAGCATCTAAAACGACAGTTCCAGTTTTGCCATTGACTGAATAAATCGAACCAGATCCACCTGAAGCTGGATGTGAAATCATCGCACCAAAAGGCACATTGATTAGTAAATCAGGATTTTTAAACTTTTCAGAAATAGGAATTGGGTTGTTATTCCAGAATACACGTAATGCAATATTGCTCATGCTGTAATGCTCCGAACAATACGAAATGAGATATTCTGCGAGTGACGAACGTTGCCATTCATTTCAAGCTTGATATCCATTTGTGCTGTACCTTCTTTCCAGAGAGCAGTCTGAGATATAGGCACTTCAAGTAAAATCATGCCTGCATCTTGTTGCTGATCTGGATACACTGTTACCTGTGGCTCTGCTATCGTTTGATTCTGAGCGTTAATGATACGAGCTGTAATAACCATATCACCCGTGATCGTCATACCTGAGTCAGATTCAGTGTCATAAAACTGAACTGGTACTGCAAAACTATCGCCGATTTTGAAAATTGCGTTCATTGATCACCTCAAGACGTAGTCACAAGTGCAAAACCAATACCGCCATCGTCACCGTAATTGCCTGAGTTTTTCCAGCCAATACCACGTCCACCCACTACCAGTGACATTGTTATTGAAGATTCAGAGCTATTGGTGAACTGTACTTGTACACGTCCACCTGAACCTCCACCACCGCCAAACGACCATTTTTCATCGCCGATGCCCCAAGCACCTGCACCACCACCATTTAAAGTACCGATACTTGACGCGATACCTGTTGCACCTTCTTGTCGATTCCAGCGCGAACCGATGACAGCAGCATTACCCGTCTGATTCGCAAGGATACTGAAATTAGCATCAGCAACTATATTGTTTGTTCCACCAGCTCCAGCTTCACCATTGAAGAAATACGAGCCATTACCCCAACGTCCCCCAGTTCCGCCTTTACCACCACCGACTGTGATCACGTTTGATGCATTCGTTAAAACGATATTGCCGCCATCAGTACCCGAACAGTTTGGATCGCCGCCCGTATAAATCGAACCACCGCCGCCACCTCCAGCTGCAAACATATCAATCGTAATGGTTTGATTGGCTTCAACTGTGAGTGAATGCGATCCTTCATAATATGTGGTTTGGCCTTCAGGATATTTACTGGTATCCATAATCAACACCGCCACTTGTTTATTCGGTATATATGTCAGTTTGAATGTGAGCGTTTGATTACCTTCCGTCTTATTGTCCGCAATAATATCCAGTGTTTTAGTCGCTTTACCCGTAGCGTCAAGAATGAATTGACCCGATAAATCCGACGGTGAAATATCATCGGATTGAATCCCTGTAATAACCCAATCAACAGGGGTTCCAGCCGCTAATCCCGTCGTTTGCAATGTGAACGTGACTTGTCCACCTTCATCGACTACCGTTTTATTTGAAGTGAGCTGATAAGTCGGCCCAGTTGCGCCATCTTCCAAACGTTGCCAGATGCGCGTTGTCGCAGTTTGAAACGATGAACCCGCATTAATACCTGAAATAGCACCGAGTGAATCACCTTGTGAACCCACACCTTGAGGCACATACGGCCATAACACCCATGTCGTTTCATAGCCAAAAAATGGCTTTAACGCTAAAGCTGGATTGTAATCTGTGTTATTTGAACCGTGCCATGAACCGACATGATAAATCGCACTAGCCAGAGTCTTTAATTGAAATCGAATCGCTTGATAAAGCTGACTATTGTCTTGTGGATCAAGCTGAATATCCGATTGCTCTATCACATTCGCATTTTCTTCTTGCATTATATTGAGCCAAGACGGACTGACATAGGTTGCATCAACACCAGCCAGATCATCGTTGGCATGAAATCCTGCTTTGCCTTGTCCATTCACATCGGCGCGGGCATTGATCGTATCAATTCGCTTCATTTATATCTCCACAACATCTATTCGCAAAAATGCGGGTAAATAATTTTTAATAATGCATGCCATGTCGGCATTTAACGGTGTTCTAACGACTAATTTGACTTTGTAACGCAGTACTTCAGTATTGACTGGTGAATCACTTGGATCAGTGCATTTAAAAGGCTTAAAGTTGACTAGCTCGACCAGTTCAATCCCAAAAATCTGCAAGAGCTGCGCTACATAAGTTCGGTTTAAAACATTGGTGGTATGTCTGATCCAGTTGATAATTTCCAAACGTTCTTCGATTGTACGATTCACATTGGTTGTGCATTTAAGTGGTAAGCCCAACGCATTTTCATACTCATTGATTAATTCAACAGGTATTGAATTAATTACCTGAAGAAGTCTCTTGGCATCAAAATCAGCCTGAGCAAATGCCTTAGCATGTGCATAGATATCTTTGTCGATAGTTGAACCAGGAGCGCGATCATAACCGCCTACAGGCAGCAATTGACGCAGTACAGAAGCATAAAGCTCAGTGGTTTGCTCTAATGTCATCATGCCGCACTCACTGATAGAGTGCCAAGACGTAACCACTTGGTGTACATCCAATTCACTTCAGGCACGATATTTGAAGATGGCGACAGTTGCACATCAGTCACATTATCAACTTCTAAAATACGTGCTGACAAAATTGCCCATTGATAACTTTCTGCTGGTGCAATTTCAGCAAAATAATCACGAATCACTTGACGAACAGTATCTAAATCTACGTTTGAACCTGTGATGATTGCAGTTACGGGCACAACTTGCTCAGTCGGTGAATAAACTAGACAATCCGCCCAAAAACCAGCATCGCCATCAAGCGCAGCTTGAGCTGAAGCAATGAGTACTGAACTTGGTAATGTTGGTGGTGTGCCTTTGGCAGTGATTGCAACATCCATCGACCCTAACCCTCGACGTTTGGGATACACATAAACTTCCCCAACGCCTGGCACATCTTTCATTTTTGCTTTGAGATCACTCTCACGATCACGTGAAAGCCCTAGCTGTTCTCTTTCTAACAACCGCGCGCGCCAATCTTCCAGATCTTCCTGATCAGTTCCACCATTTAGACTAATAACGCTTACGGTTGAACTCAAACCCGCTTCAGGTGCAACCCACATTAAAGATGTACCGCTATAGTTCCATCCAACTCCCGCCTGATCAGCCAATATCTCGATAATCGCTTCAATATTCGGCTGAAGAGAAATTGATGAAGTTACAGTCCAATAGTGACCCTTTCCATCTGTCACTTTTGCAGCGTTAGAAATCGTCAGATTCGCGTTAGAAATCGCTTTACCATTTCCACTCGCAAAAGTACCTGCGAGTCGTGGCAAGCCTAAACGCTCCGCATGAACGTACAAATATGGCTCGTCTGCTGTTGAGATAAAAAGCTGACGTTCAATATATTTTTGATGTTGATATAAGCCTTCAACCACCGCAGCTTCGCCATCCGCGCGAATGGCCGCATCAGAATCATCTGGCGCAGTAATACCAGTTAAATTCCTAACTTCCTGTAGGATAAGTTGACGAATCTGATTGTAAGTAGGAATTGAAAATGACATTTAGCCACCCACTGCAACAAAATAAGTGATCGTTTGTTTTTCACCAGTCAGACGTACTGCATCAATCGTTAAATCAATACGACTTCTTTCTTTTTGTGATGCAACCGTCGTAATTGACGATAAACGTCCTGGTACAAGTCCAGCCAGAGCCTCATCTGCAATTTGCTTCACAAGTCCAATCATGCGTGGCACATCTTTAGAACGTTGCAATGTGTAGAATCGACTGCCTAAATTCGGATTCGCCCAATAACGTCCACGCTGAATATTTAAGCGATTGCAAATCGATTGAACAACATCAACAGTAAAAGCCTCATCAAGTGAAGTCAGCACATAATCTTTTGTTTCTAAATTAATATTCGCCATGTTTTATTTACCTCACATTTGCTCATTTGGCACTGAAGTGTTGCCGTGTTTATGTCCGTTATATGTACTGCGTATTTCTTGCATTGATCCTTTTTTATCGAACACCTCCCCATCAACATGCAGGTCACAATTCAGCTTTGCCCCATTCTCACCAAGACGGAACTCGTTTCCGAACTGATCAAAAATGCATGTTTCTCCTTCTGCAACTTCGACCATGACTGAAGCACCAGTCGATCCGATGACTACAGTTCGGCTAGTTTTGCCATCAAGGGGTAAGATCACCACTTTTGCACCTGGTGGAATCCATGAAGCAAAACCGACATGTTGAATCACTTCAATGTCTTGTAATACTTCATCATTCAGACCTTTGATCTGAAGTGTTTTTGAAGTAGTCCGAGCAACTAATCCAAAAAAAGCCTGGCGCACTTGATTAGCCGTACTAGCGATTTGTTTACGCATCGTTTTAATCATGAGATGCCTCACTTTGCTTTTGTTTTTGGGTTTTCTTTTTCTGCTGCTTTGGCTGTTCTTGTTTAAGTTTTAATGGCTGCGCCCAATCGCCCTGACGTTTAAGTTTCAAGCGTGTGGTTTTACCGTTGTTGCGTGACAAAGTAAGTGTTCGCCCCATGACGACCCACTTTGCATTTGCACGAAGAAGAGCATCGCTTTGAAAATTGACTGTACAGCCTGTTTGCCAAACTTTGCCGTCAATGAGCCAACCAGCCACATCACAATTTAATGTGTAGGCTTCTAGGTCATTGTCATGAATAACTTTATTCAGAAGTGCTTGTGCTTCGGCTTGGTTTTCAACTTCACCCGAAGTCACCAGTTTTAAGCGTTGATATGAATATGGCGTACTGGATGAACCTTCAGCCAGAATTTTATTAGCATCCGAGTCCTGGCTAAGAATCTGAATATCGGTAAAGACTTGAGAAACATCTTCGTCATATTCAGCATTGATTACGTTATTATCTTTGCCGTAAGACATTAAAGTCAAAGCCGTTTGAACCTGATAAGAACTAGCAAAAGGATCACCAACCACTAGTGTTCCGTTTGCTTCTAGCCAGATATGCTGACCAGTGACCTGAGCGGCCTTAACAAGTGAATCCCAAATACTTTCACCTGGCTCAACTGAAACTTTATTCTTCAGCCAAGATGTATTTTGAATCTCAAACTTATTGAATAAAGATGCAAGGTTGCCATCTTTGACATAGCGATTGACCAGCTCTTGCAAAGTAAGCTGCTTACCGTTAAAAATCGGAACTGAGCAATCTAAAAGCTGTCCTGCTAGATCACGACCATTTAGATTGATCACACGGCCAGCGCGTCCCACAATGTCTTTTAAATTATCTATGATGCCCGTCAGTACCAGCTCTTTACCGTAGTAAACCTTTGCCGTAGCACCTGCTTTAATACGTGGATCAAGATTGCCTACGCTTGGATTCCATAATGTTAGACTCCATCCATCTGCTGGTGTATCAATCGCACTATCAAGGCTTGCTTCGTCCCAAGTCGTGCATTCAATACCGTTTACGACTAGGCGAATTTCTTTATTTTGGTTATCAACGAGCATAGACAGTCAACTCCTGTCCTGCCCGAAGTACCGCAGGATTTTCAAGATTCGGATTTAGACGCAGGATCTCGCTTGAACGTGTGAAATCACCATAAAGTTGGTGAGCAAGTAAATGTACTGTTGATGGTAGTTTGATGACCGTTGTTGTGATCGGTGGACGTGCTTCAATGAGTTCCTGAATCTGCTCATGAATCTGGTCTGCGGCTTGCTTATAGACTGCGATTTGCGTAACAGGCTGTAGATTATTGCTATCCGCAATTTCAGCCGAAATAGAACGTTCTTGAACAATGGTAGATTGCAAGTCCTGGCGTACACGTTGCCGAATAACGGCTAGTTCTGGCGGGGTTAAGCTTGCTTCAGTTGAATTGGCTTTTGCCGTTTCTTCACGTGTCAGATTCACGATTTGTTGAGCCACCGCAACTTGTGAAGTGACCGTTGTTGCTCTCCACAACTGTTTTAATGCAGGGCTAGAATTATTATCGTCAAAGACTGCGCCAAGTTTTTCGACACGTTTAGCAAGACTACGCCATTTCGACATGGCTGAAATATCAGTCACATCAAACGTCACTAGCTTACTCACATCACTAACCAAGCCATACGCCCAGCTCGCAGGCGATAAAACATTATCAATATTCTTTTGTGTATTATTGATTAATTTATATGCAGATTGCAGGCCGTTTCGGATTTTACTCACAGTATTGAAAAAGGCGTTACTATCTGATCGTTCTAACGCTTTAAGTTCTTTTTCTAACGATTGTGCTGGAGTAGCTAAGATTTGCTCATAATCGATACTTTCAACTGTGGATGTTGGAATGAATAAAGAGCGTTCTTCATCTTCAGCTTTGAGAAAATCAATCGATAAACCCACATAATCAGGGTTTTCAGCGTCGTGTACTTCTTGCCATGAATGCGCATACACTTGGGCAATACCATGAATTGGATGAATCAGTTCACCCGATCCAGTTTCAACAAGTGCTGCTGTAAGGGCTTTTAGCCAGGGTAAATAATAATCACCTGTGTAAAGTGCTGTCACTGAGATTTTACGGGGATCAAGCCCCATATCTTCGATTTGTGCTGCGTTAGAATATGGAGCCTGGTGAATTGCTAGAGATTTTGTATAAGCGTCAGTAATCGAAACGGTATCAAACGTTACACCCCGAAAACTGCCTTCATATAAATCTGTTTCCCAGCCCATAAAAAATAACCCCATCATACGATAGGGTTATTGTGAAAAAATCAGTCTATAAAGTTAGACGGAACGACTTCCTATTATATATTTTAAGATTATCTGTTTTCAGGAAGATCAAACAATCCCACTAAATATGGTGCGCTAGTTGTACCACCAGTTGAGTTAGTAAAACCTATTTTGCCAATTACAACACCACAGAATGCACCATGAGACTCAGCAGTTAAATCTCCCGTTGACCCAACAGCAAGAACTCTCGTTACATCAGTATAATTTGTAACTATACCAGCATGATAGACTGGAAAACCTCCAGATCGATCCACTTCAATCTCAACAATTTGACCTTGAACACATAACCTTTTGCCACGCTCGTTGAAAGAATCTTTTAAAATTTTCCCACGACTTGAAGACTCAAGATTTTTTATATCGCTTATTTTAGTTTTGTGATTTTCCATCCAAATTGCCATAAGTCCTGCTGCTACTGGGAAAGCATCAAACTCATCTGACATTTTAGGTTTTAGCATTGAAATTACATCAGGTAATGTTTGTTTGGATAGTAAAAGTTCAAGTCCTTTTTCTTCATCAGTTTTTTCTCTATCGGCTGGTTTTTCTTGTGCTATAGCTGGTTGAATTGTATTTTCATCATTAGATGATTTAGGTTCTTTTGAACACCCTATTAAGCCCAACATACAGATAAAAGTTGTTAATACTAATTTTTTCATAAAGTTCCCCTGTATATGAACTGACCATTTTACTTAACTTTTAAAAGCTAAAAAACTATTTTGATATTAAAGGACTATAAGGCACAGTTCCGAACCGATTTGACTGTTTTTGAGCCTCACCGCTAACAGAATCTAACATAGAGCCACCATGAATCATAATTGGACGATTGCCAAAGTTCGATAAGTCACCACGCATAGCTCGGAGTTCAGTAAGAAATTGCGCGTTCATTTGTAATTGTTGATCTGTTTTTTGATTCTGTTGTTCTTGTTGAGCAATCATTTCATCATACTTAGCTTGAGCATCTAATGCAGCCTGAGCTTCATCATTACCGAATGCAGCAAGGACTTGGGTAATTTTCTCACCCGCCCAATCATCAAATTTTTGACCCGTTTCTGTCGTCATGTACATGTTTCGCGCTGCTGTACCAATTCCATATCCTGCCACACCTGCAACGGCTAACTGACCACCCACTCGCATTGCAGTCCCTGCTCCTCCAGCAGCTAACCCACCAACCGCACCGCCTCCTGCTTTTCCACCTAACACACCGCCTATAGCAGCCCCACCTGTTACCCCTGCAAGTGCGGTCATAGCAACAGTGGTTCCCGCAATGGCTTTAGATAAGTTTGGATATTGATCAGCATACTCAGATAGTTTTAAAGAGGTATCACCAATCACATCGGTTAAACCGCGCATAGCCTCAAATTCAGAATTTTTCTTTGTAACCAAACCAGCATTCACACCATAGCTTGCAGTATCTCGCATCGTCCCTGCATCATCTGTAAGCGACTGGAGACCGAGTTCCTGATTTGCTTTTGTGATACGTTGCATCTCATCCCATTGAGACACCATCGCCACACCAGCAGATAAAGCCTGCATATCTGGCAAGACATTGGAAAGTGCAGACTGTTGAAGAATACCCTGCTTACTTTCGAGTATTTGCTGACGTTCTTCGGAGTTACCCGCCTTCTTTAAGTCACCCATGACCTGACGATAACGAGAATCCTTTTGCATCGCTTTAGCTAAAGCTTCACCAAACACATCAAAACGCGTTTTACCTTGTTCTGCACCTTTTAAATATTCTTTCTCAAGATCAATGCCATAATCTTTTTTTAAGGTTTTCTTTGTCGGATCAGCATTCATTTTATTTAAAAGATTTACAACATTATTACCAGCTTCATCCGCACCTCCTGCTGTTGACATAGCAACTTGGTTTAAAGCCATAAGTTGAGATGCTTGTCTCTTTTGATTGGCTGGATCAGATGGCAACATCCCATATTGTTTATTTAAATATTTTGCCAAATCTCTCGTTTCAAAATTTCCTTCCTTACCTGCCTGAACTGCATAACTCATATATTCACGTTCATTGAGTTTTTTTGCTCTTGCAGCTACAGATAGTTGAGTAAAATCCAATATATCACCGCCTGAAGCTTGAGCGGCTTCAGCCGCAGCACTTAATGCGCCTTTAAGATTGGTTTCTGTTTCTGCATTAGTTGATCCTTTATATTTACCTGAAGCCACTAAGCTATTTAAACCAGTCAAAACATCATCAGTGGTCTGGCCGTATTTTTTTGCTGTAGATGAAATAATTCCACGTAATCTATCCTGACCAGCTTTACGATCATTTTTATCGTCATAGGTCGTAATAGATAACTGAGCTAAATCTTTTTCATACTGAATTGCATCCCTCACTGGGCGCTGGATCGCGTAAACCCCACCAGCAACAGCTCCAGCAAGCATCGTTCCTTTCTGTAGAGTACCGATCCCTGTTCCAGTAACTTGAGGCGACTGCACCTTAACGGCTTTTTGTATTTGATCAGTTTTACCCAATTCACGATTTAATTGAGCAACACGCTGATTCATAGCTGCATACGCACGTTGCATATCGTTCGCAGTCATTACACCTTTGCGCTGAAGCCTTCCTAGCTCTGCATAATTTGCTTGGGTTTTACGAATTTCAGCATTAATTTCTTTCTCTGTTCTCAACCCAAGTTTACGTGCAGTATCAGAAGCCTTTACTAAATTTACTTGCTTACCCAATTCACCCGCAATCTTTTTAGCTGTGTTCAATTGATCCGCTTGAATTGGCTTGAGGCGTTGTGATTCCTGATTAACCTTTTGTACTGCTTTATATTGAACGTCACCAATACGAGCTAACTCTTTGCCAACATCTCCCTTTAACTTAATTGTTAAAGCTACAGTAGTATTTGATCCTGACATGACTATTTACCCTTTTTTTGGCGACGAGTAGCGATTTTACGTTTTCCTCCACCTGTAGCTGAGCTAGGTGTGGATTGGGTTGCGGATGTAGATTCTTTATGGGTATTTTTTTGCCGCCCACTCAAGAGCAAGTGAAACGCTGTGCAAACTGGCATTGATAAGGCTTCGGTGTATGAAATACCAGTTTGCAAAAGCGGTGTAATTAAGCTGATTCTATCGAATCCTCGCTCTCTACTGACGGTATATCTTCGCTCTCGGCTATTTCCTTTGCATCCAATTGTGAACGTAATGAAATTAAATAATCACGGTTTTGGCGTGACGTGCTTGCAAGCATTTCATAAGAAACAGGAATTTCTTTGCTATTTTCATCGACTAGTTTTGTCATAGAAGCAAGATCAATAATTTCGATCCATTGACCAGGTAATGCAGTGGCTTGAGCTTGATAATATTGTTCTGTGGTCTGTTGAACCATCACAATATTTTTAGTTTTTACTGTTTGTTGCCCAACCAACGCGAGCATCGCAACAGGTAGAGTACCTTCAATTTTCATAACTTTAGACCTCACTCAATCACATAGCTCTTGTAGAAACAATCTAGTGATTGTGTTGCTTCACTCTCATTTTGGTACTTCTTACCAACAGTGATTACACCAACACCGCTATATGTTTCACGGTATGAACCATCCAGTGATTCAATAACAAGTGTTGCGCCACTAATCGAAGCCCAATCCAACGCGCCCTCTTCAGGAATATAGGCTTCGATTTGAATAGCACCTGATTTTGTAGTACGTGCCGATTTATTTGCACGACCTTTGCTGTTCATCGTAGACACAAGCTTACGTCCAGCTTGCTCCGTTGGGTTTACACTGGCACAGTCAATTTCATCGCCATTGACATACAGGACTATCGTCCCGACAAATTCATCATCCATCTTTCATACTCAAAGAATTAACATCATCACTATGATGAGAACTATTCTTTGAAAAGTTAGACGGAACGGCTTCCCTGAAGCAAAAAAGCCGCCGAAGCGACTTTTATAATTAATTTATTTGAATTGAATCAATACACATCTAACTGAGCAGCAATAACGTGCATACCACGCACCCAGTCGGCAGGAATCTTCACATTCACACGCGAACGATCCGTCGTGTCTTCAGCTACAACTAACTCATTTGCTCGTTCACGAACATTTTGCAAAATCTCAGCTTCTTCAAGTTTGAGCAGTTCTACTAAAATCAATGAACGTAAGTTTTTACGTTCACGAGCCGTATTTTTGCGTCGGCCATTGGCACGTACCGCAGCTCGAACCACTTTACGCACATAGTCTAATATCAGCGCACCGTTAATGTCGGGAAGTAAACCATCAGGCTCCCCAGTTTCAGCATTATTTTGATATGTACATATCGCTCGGATGATTTCTGGTACTCCATCGGGGCCAGTTCGGAGCATACATACACCCGCTGACAAAGCCGCTTCAATTCGCTCATTAAGCAAATCATATTGAGGCTCAACTGGATTCAGTCCTGGCAAGTTGTAATTATTAAATGGCACAGCAGGATCGTTAGAATCAGCAAATGCTGCCGCAACTGAAGCCGCAATTTCTGATAATTGATCATCAGCACCATGATAACAAGCAGCTACTATTCGATAATTTGTGTCAATAGAAGCTTGAGCAGCAAACTCTTGTGCATCATCTACGTTAGAAAATGGGGCTATCAAGATAGCTCCGCGCTGTTCTAACGCACTACTTACATTGTTGAGATACGTTGACCATGCTTGACTGTCAGATCCATTAGTAGGCGGCTCTGATAGTGCGATAATCGTATGCCCAAGTGGGGCGATTATTTCTTGAATAGACATCGGTTTTTTCCTTTTTATTAGACACTAGACTGGTGCTAAACAAAATGTCGTGATTTGAGTGACAGTATCAAAATTAAATGAGCCATTTTCAGGCGTATAATTTGTTTTTACTTGACTTGCATCACCAATTTCAATTTGAATACGCTTGTATTCATTCGAGTTATTGACAAAGTGAGCGCGCGCAGCATTTGAAAAATCTGGTGAATTTTCTTGAGTCACAATGTTGTTATTCTCATCAAGCGCAATCATTGAAATACCGTGAGTTGCCATGATTGCAGGTATTCCGTCGCGAAATGGACGCGAGAAACCCAAACTCTCGTCATTAACCGAAAATCCAAGAATTCCACTTCCAGTAATTAATCCGACGGTAATTTCAGAAGTTGAACCTTCACAACCGATTGGCTGTGAAGGTTCACTCACGTCGCCGACTTTCCCAAGCATTGCACATCCACTTTTTTATTGACTTTAATTGCAGCAGTGATCATACGACCCGCTTCAGAATTTTCACCAAACAGCACATCTGCTCCAGCTTTGTCATAAATACTTAAAGGAACATTTGATGCTTCTGATTCATTTAACAAAAGATCATTTGTTAAAAATAAAATCTTATGAATATTGGCAGGTAAGCCAGTACGCTGTGCATTGAGATTAATATCAATATAAGTGCCAGGCGTTTTCCAATTTGACGGAATGTTCATTTTAAAATCCTATTGGTTGTTAAGCAGAACAAGATCAGAACCATCTTTGATGTCATCTTGTGGCTTAAAGAAATAATCGACATTTACGGCTTGCATCCAATCAGCACCTGAATCTGGATCAAAATCAGCAGCGGATTGAGTAGTTGTAAAATTGGTATGCCAATGTTGCGCAAAAACGCTAATAGCGGCATCTTTAGTTTTTTGGTCATAGACCTTATCAATTTTGCCAAGCTCAAACGGATCTAAACCAGAAACACCGAAGAGCTTTAAATTGTTATTGAGTAAAGCTCGTTCTACATCGTTGAGTAATTGAAAAGTCCCACAGCTAATCTGTTGCCCATTTTCGTCCACACCTTGTCGTGTCGCTTCTTCATTGCGAAGCGACTTCGCGCCAACCAGAGTGACGAAAGTTAAAGGACGTTTAAATTTACGCGCTGATAACTGAACAGCTTTACCAGCTCCAGCAAACGTCGTCCAAATCGCGGGGAAACGACGCACAACGTCAGCAAGACCTGCATCGAACTCACCGCCATACGTTTCAATACTGGCGATATAAGGGCGATTCAAAGCCACGATTGCCGCTTTAATACCCTGTTCAATTTCAGAAAGATTTAGATAGCTCATGATCAATACCCATTCTTAAAGTCATTACGACCAACCACCCACATCACGTTATTTTGTGATGTGGGTGCGGGGGCTGATTCACCCGCAGGCTTACCACCCAATGCCACTAACCCTTTAGAAATATTGATCAAGTTTTTAATCGCAATTTCATAACGAGTCCTGGTTCTGGACGTTTCCTGCGTATCACCAACCGATGCATGAAAATGAGCCATGTCACAGCCAATTGAGACTAAAAAAGGCGGCACTTGAGATAAAGGCAATTGATAACGACTTGCTAAATAACCGTCGATTTCACTGTTTGCAGCATCAATCGCAAGCTGTAACTTGTCGTAATTAATCTCAAGACTAAAACCGTTAGAACTGGTGAGTTCGATGATTTCAGTTTCACCAAATTTGTTAATCATCGCTTCAGCAGTGACATAGCTCATAAATTACCCCTTATCCCTGTGAACCATCAGAAGCATAGATAAGCTGCCAGAAACCAAAACCAGCATTCCCACGCGCTTCCACACCGTAATAGAACACACCTTCCAGGAACACATTAGGTGCTTCAGGATTAGTCGATTTAACGAGATTCGCAGCTTTACGTTTTTGATAAATGAACGGTTTCACTGGTTTGCTGGTATCAAGCAGCATCCAGTAGTTTGGATTTTTGATACGAGTTGAAACCACAAGTTTTGCAGTGCCAACATAAGGATTGATCGACCCATCATCCAGTTTTTCAGCAGTCAGTAATTTCTTACCGACGGTTTCCAATGCTGGTGGTACAAGCAAGATATTAGGAATAACACCTAAAGACTCTCCAGACTCGTCCTCAAACTCCATCATTTTTTGACGGCCTGCACCATAAGATAAGTCAGCAGCAGCGGCTGTAGCTGTAGACAACTTTTTAGTGCCTTTGTTGCTTACAGTGCTTTTACCTACTTTGTGATTGTTTGAGACCATAGGCTGGCCATCGAAACATTTAGCCGTAAACACTGTATTAACAGCTTGGTAAACCAACTGATCAGGATGCTTTTTAGCAGCAGCACCCGCGTTCTGCGCCTGGATACCGTAAATCCCGATTTGATCGTCCTCAATATCATCGCGCTTGATTTCAATGGTTGATTCATACGATTTGTTTTTGACAACATATTCGTATTCATCAAGCTTTTTGATGTTCTTTTTGCCGATCCACTCTTTCATTTGTGGAAAAGCACCCAACCAACGATGATCAACATAAGCACCAGAGCTTGGGATTTCCATTGCAATGGTTTGCCACTCTGTCGGAGTTGCGGCAAAAGTCTGGTTGAAAGCCGTTGATAGGCTCAGAAAAATTGCATCAATCGTAGTACCGTTTACATTCATTCGATCCACACTCCATCTAAATCAATTCCAACCACACGACCCGCTTGTGACAACGTGCCAGTGGCATCAGTTTTTGCAACGGTCTGCCCATCTTCAATAAAGCAAGGTCGACCAATCGATGCTTGAGTCACTGGATCACTTGTACTGTTGTCATATAAAAATGCGTTGTGGGTACGAACAGCAATTTGAGCATCTCCATCCAAACCATCGGTGTTGTCCACAAATTCTTCAGCACGACCAATATAGACAAGATCAGTTCCAGCTTTGCCTTCAATCGCGTAGCCAGTTGAATCCAAACACACCAAAAATCCAGCACGAATAATCGAATCCGCTTTGACTTTCAAAGCAATAAGCCCTAGATCTCGTCGTGCTGTTTGGCGATCTCGGCCATTTTTTAAAATACTGCTCACTTCGGCTCTCCCAATGAAACACCCATAAGATTTGCGGCTTGCAGTTCTTCAGCCGTATATTGTTTTTGTCCTGGTTGCTGACTATTTGGCGCAGCATTATCAGTTTGCTTACCACTGAGCGCAGGAATTTTTGGGGCTTTGTCCAGGTAATCTTTCAATGCCTGCGGATTGGTTTCACCAAGTTGAGTAGCCCAAACTTTCATGTCATCACCAAGCAAGCGTCCATCACTACATGCCGCAGTAATCATGGTTTCGACTTCATTGGCCTGCAGATTGGTTTTTAAGTCTGCAATTTGCTGATGCAACCCTGTTACGACTGCAATTGGGACAAACTTGGCTGGATCAGGAGTTTGACTATTTGCAGCGGCTTTCACCGAAATTGCAGCTTGAATCGCTGGAGCAAAGGCTTGATCACCCGCAAGTGTGGTTCCAAAGCCCGCATCAAAGCTAGCAAACTGACTATTCGCCGCTGCAATGGCATCTGCTTCAGTTGCATTTTCAGCAAGCCCAAGCTTTTTAAGCATGAGTTTTAAAAACTCGTTCATGAATGAATCCTCTTGTTGAGAATGTTTATTTTGAGAAAAGTAATCCTGTGCCGCAGCAGCAAGTAAAGCCGCTGGAGCATCATCAAGATTCGGAATATTGGTTAATGCGACATTGAGCAAGCCAGTAACTTCGCCAGCTTCATCATGTAAAAAGAAGGGTGATAAATATTTATATTCGTGGGCTTCAATAAAGCCTTTTGCTTTAGCAGTCCATTCCCAGTTATTTGAGCAAAGCCCAACACCATCTACATATTCAAATCTTCCAGCCTTGAGCCAACCCGATGCAATGACGGGACTACCTGTTTTCTGTGCGACGATAACGCCATGCTCATAATCAATCAGCATGTCGATTGAACGTAAATTTAATTGCGCTGCAATTTTGCGACCGTTCTCGGCAGTCAATTGCCAGTACGGAGCATCATAAGGACGACCATCGATTCCACGAAATTGACCTTCGGGAATCAGCAAAAGCTTTCCACCTTCAGGCGTAACTTTTAAATCGAAAGCGCAATATGCAAGCAGCGCAGTTTTGTTCATATCGTCAAATCTTGATAAAGAAGATATGAGATTAAAATTTCAGACATGAAAAGTTAGACGGAACGGCTTCCGATTTTCTATAAAAGTGAAATGGAGATGTAAGACGATTTAAGCGATCTAAATTGTTGAGCTATACGATTTATCGTTTTGAGTTTTTCTTTTAATTCTAACGCTACTCTAACGCGATTAAATGCAATATCTAAGCTTGAGAACAGCATTAAAAAATGTTTTTCAGATAAACATCGATAACATCTTCGATTTCTTCTTGTGCTTCACGTTGTAAATTTCCATTGCCGTCCATTGGCAAATAAGGTCTAGCTGGAATATTTGAGCCAGGATGATTGACTTGCTTATAAACACCACCGCCAAATGCTAAGGCTTTTTTGTTTTTGGGTTTAATGATGTGTGGTTTCGTTTTACCACCGAGATGGTGAATCGCAGCATAAACTTTATTTGAACCTACCCCCGCATGATCCACTCCATGAAAGGGAGTGACACTGGCTGCAAGCTGTCCCGATTTTTGTAGAATTAATCCACCCTCTCGCGGATTCTTGAGAGCTGCCCATGCGGGACGACCCTGAGCAGCAAAGTTTTCTTCAGTGACATTTAACAAAGATAAAGACAAGCTACGCATTAACGGCGTGGTATCCGATAATTTTTGTGCAGCATGATTTAATTTTTGTTGTAACTCTGAATCATCAATGACGATTTGCATTAGTAAGTCACGTTATCCGAAAAGCTTTGTATTTGAGGAATAGAAACTTGATCACAGTCATAACCAAGAAAGGCAAAAATCAAAGCCAACTCTTGTTCATCATGAAATGGATCCGTGACAGGATAATCAACGCATGGGATTGGATGCGAAATATAGCCTTCTTGCAATGCCATATCTGCAATCGCGTGGATTTGATCAATTAAGTTTTGATCGCCTTGTAGAGTTCCTGGCTCTTTATCCCACTGTAAATGCACAGCAGGCTTTGATGCATGTTTTAAAACAAGCTCCATTACAGCCTCCTATAAACAATGAAATAATATGCCGAGTGCTAATTCTAGCATACGACGATCTTTGTGATACATCTCGAATAACATTTTAGCATCTCCCATGTCAACACCAAGTATCGGTTGCAGTGCCATTGTCATAACTTCTAACGCACCTCCCTGTTTATATTCCTTGCCCATATAAGCATTGTAATAACCATCAGGCTTAGCGACTTCTTCAGTTGCATAACCCGATCTAGGCACTAAATCACGTAGACGTTGTAAGCTTTCATTTGCTGTTCTGAGCCTGTGTTCTTGCTGAAATAAATCATCAATATCAGGACGTGCCGATTGAATGCGATGCGCAAACTCATGCACCGCAGTACCAAAATGCCCTGCCATCATAAAGCCTTCTCCTTTGGCTGCATTCACTATGCCAAACTTCGGTAACTGCACCATTCCATTACGTTTTGCGGTAAATGCCCAGCCTCGATCTTTAACACTAAACTTGACGTTTAATGTTCCCATCTCATTGGCTGCTTTCATCCAAGATGCTGGATAGCCTTTGGTTGCTTCTTTTAATAACTTTTTAGCCTGCGCGCCACCCTTAATCTCTGGAGTAATTGTTCCAGCCTGACGGGTACGCTCCAGCTCCCGAACTGTCCATGACTGGAGCTTTTGATGGTGTGGCAAATAATCAACGATAGAACTAGCTGTATCTAAAACTTGTTGTAAGCTCTGATTTTCCAACGCTGGCACTTTGAGTAAGTCTGTGAGACGTTGTTTACCCAGTTCAATAAAATCATTCACTGTGGCATTTTCTGGCGTAAATACTGGATGCTCTGGTAACTGTTTAAGAATATCAGGCTTGGTCTTATCAATAAGTTGCTTGGTTACACCGACTGAAGGCGCACTATTAAACCCTGCATCGGTTTTAAAAGGCACGTCCATACTTGGCAATTTAAGTTTCGTCACAGTTGCCGATGTCGATCCATAACCTACACCGACGGCTTCAGTTTCGATATGCCCCTTACTTGTTTCAATCGTATAGTCGCCACGCTTCACTGCCCCTTCGGTCATTGGTGAAACACGACAACGACAATTAAAACCGTTGGGCGGAAAGATGCTATCCCACGCAGGATCATCCGCAGGCATAACTTTTCCGTTTAAGGCTCGATGGGCAGGACGTGTCCGATTATCCATGACAGCGACATATCGCCAGTACGGATGTGTATCGACAGATTGCAGCATTTCATGCCGACGGCCAGCCATATATGCAGATTGAAGATTGGTTCGATAAATGGTTTCCATGCGAAAGGCTGTCCCCATATCCTTGCCGTCTTCATCTTTACCCCACCACCCCTTAGACTTTAAAGTGGGAAAAATGTTTTCCCGCCACTGCTCTATCGTCAGACCCTTTTTCTGTGCATCCATCAATGACTGCTTAATGTCACCCAAAATATCTACACGTGCCAGATTAGAAATCACAAACGCTTTATTATGCGCACCGTCTAAAATGTCATACCAGTTTTTAGTTGGAACTAACTCTTTATCACTTAGATATTGGATCGCTTTATCAGGAGGCTGACCAAAGAATGCATGGAAAGTTTTCTCATCGGGCATTGTCATTAACTAAGCTCCGACTGAACCGCAATTGCTCCCCACACTTCCGCACTGAAGATTAACTTAGTCAGCATTTCCTGCATCTGATCCATTGTTTTACCCGGTGCAATTTCTGCGATGATGCCTAAAGCTTCATCGATGGTTTTTGCTGGCTCCAGTTGTTTTAAAATCGGGGCAATAATGGCTTGGGCTTGAGCATTAATCTGACCGCTATCAAGCTGATTCATCGCTTGATCAAGTAGAGCCTGATCCTGATATAGATTTTGTTGTAATTGTTGTGACAACGACGCTAGTTTAAAACCTTTAAAATTAAAACGGTTGGCCGCCTGTTGCTGCGGTTGAATTCTTGACAGTACAGGAACATCTTTGCTATCGGGCTGTGGAATGCCAAGTTTGGTATGCACCCATTCCAGTGGTATTTGCATGCCCACGTCCACTAGCTCAGGAATTGCTTTAGCGTAAGTTTCGATATCCTCAATATCAGAAACATCAAACTTAAACTTTGGATAACGATCTGGCGTGATATTCGGAAAATTAAGACGCATCAAATAACTAATCAATGTGCCAGTAATTGAACGTCCAAGCTGTTTAGCATCCGATTTAATAATGGTTTCAAAGCCAATTTCATGTGTTTTAGACTGTGCATTTGTACTTGTTTTGCCGCTTACATCACTGAGTAATGTGCCACCGACAATGATTTTAGATTCCGTCTGATCACAATATTTTATCAGCCCCATGTGATTATCAGTGTCACCACTGGCCGCATTCTGAAAATCAATTTTCATGCCTTGTGGGATAATACCCCCTGCATCGCGGCCAATACTTAATACCGCTTTTAGCAATGTCCATTTTTCTTCTTTTGTCGCGCCTGCTGGATAAGAACCAATACGAATCGGTAGTCCATAAACTTCTAAGAATCGCAAAACATCTGCCATTCCATAATTTTTAAATACATACGGATAACAAAGAACACGATGCAAACCAGAACGTGATATATAGCCCGATTTTGCTTTGTGGTAATGAGTCAGCCAACCATAATCCCACAGCTCTTCTTCTACTCCATTTTTAACCCAACGTAATTCATTGGGTTGATTTGTTGGAGTTTTAAACTCACGCGCAAGGCGGTGTTCAAAAGACTTGGGTAAAATCAGACTGCCTACTTTTTCCCATTCAATCGCTTGGCAACTATAGCCATGACCAATAGCATCCAGCGCATCAAAGAAAATCATTTCAAGATCATCTATATCGTCGATCCATTCATGCACTTCAGATGCGATTTTCTTTTCCTGGTCTGTTGCGTTTTTTGGTGGTTTAACTTCCCAGTCCAGCTCGTTAATGGCTTTTTTACGCTTGGACAGCTCACTAAAAATATGACCGTCCTTTTCTTCCATGTCTGCGCCCAAATCCGCTTGTGCAGACAAATCTCCGCTTTCAGCAGCGATTAGAAGTTGTGCAAGCCGACTTGGAGTCAGTCCATTAGTTGGATGTTCTTGTTGATTGATCCAGCCCACATCAGCAGTTTGAGGCGCATCTAACGCTGAACGATCATCTTTTGCTTTGCTTTTTTTCTTTGCCATAACGAATAAATGCCAGTAATTACCAGCATTTATTGTTTAGAAATCACTGTAAAATGTTAGACGGAACGACTTCCTATTGTTCGAGTGTTGAGAAATAGCGATCATCCAAATCACATCCAACAAAACGCCTGTTTAGCTTTAAACAGACTTTAGCCGTACTACAACTTCCAGCAAAGATATCTAACACTAAATCTTGCTCTTTGGTGCTTGTTAGTATGATGTGTTCAAGCATTCGTTCAGGCTTCTCACAAGGATGTTTACCTGGATAAAATTGGACTGGGGCAAACGTCCAGATATTCGTGTGTGGGCGATGAATCAAATCTGACTTAGTTGGAGGCGTGAAACAACGTAATCCTGTTTTACTTGGTGGCTTTTGATCATCGTGTTTTAACTTCAGTAATTCATCATAAGAGCGTTGAAGGTATGAGGTTCCTACATACTTTTGCATTAATTCATATTTAGCCCTTGTTGGCATATGCCACTGACTACGTGAAAAGTAATGACGAGCCGCAGATCCAGCCACCGACTCAGCATCTCGATATTTAAAACCAGCCGCCTGCCATTGTTGCTGTAAATATAAAAGCACCGCCTCACAGACATATTGATCAGGCTTAATTGCATTTCGATGTTCAGCAAAAATAATGCTTTCAGTTTGAGGAAAATAGCGTCGTAAGCTTGGGGGATTGCAACCTAAATGTTTGCCGCCCTTCTTCACCCACAGAATATGATTAAGTACTTTAAAATGCTTGCAAATGACGGCTTCAGTTCGATGTTGCAAATGACTTGAGCAGAATAGATAAAGAGATCCATCTCGTCTTAACACCCTCGCCAGTTCATATACAATCTTATCCAGCCAGCTAAAGAATGTATCTTCATTCTTCCATTGGCGATCCCAAGCATCTTCTTTGACTTTAAAATAAGGTGGATCAGTCACGATAGCGTGAACTGATTGATCAGGTAGTTGTTTAAGTAAATTTATGCAATCTGTTTTATACAGATTGATTTGTTTGTCCAGTAGCATCAGAACGCTCCACTGGTTGCTCATGGCAATCTTTCGTGGCGTTCGTGACGCTCAAATAATTTAGGGTTTTACAGCGCGGGCATTTGACTTCTAATTCATCAAAACGCCCAATTTTGAACAAAAGTCGTCCACATGATTTACATTTGATTGGCTCCATCGTTTACCTTCTCGCAAAGCGTTAGAATTACTGATAGCCTTGCACTGCTGTGATCACAGTAGCGGGGCTTTGCTTGCGACAAGCTCGATTTGTCTATAGGGGCGTTAGATTGTTCCCGCAATCTAACGTCACCCCGTTCTCACATATATCTAAAATCTGACAGTAAACTTTCTAAGTCATCTTCAAGGTCGTGATTATCTTCAAACTCTGAATGACCCGATAATGCAATAAATTCAATCGGTGCTTCTGGATTACAGCTTGCATAATCGCAAAGCAAATGCGCGATACCACTGTCCCCGTGTCGGTTTTTATCTGTATTAGATTTGCCTGCCTCTGGAATACGAGCGACACCTTTCACCAAGACAAATGCCCGATGATCTTCCTGAATATCTTTATCGGCTGGCATATCAATGATTTCACCGTCTTCCAGTGCAGCTTTAAAGTGCGGTGTATTCTCTCGATACCAGCCTTCATTCAGCATTACGGCCTCAATGCGCTCGCCATAAATGATTTTTAAAGCTTCAGCCAAATAACCACCGTTACCCGTTGCATCCTGTGCGCCCTTTCTAAAATTGCTCAGTTGAGCCAGAATGAGCAGCATGACTTTTTCCTGTTGCTTATACGGCACATTGAACATTTCAAAAACAAATGGACAATAACGACGGCCATCTTGACGACGTTGATTCATCCAGAATGAACAAGCATTTTTCTTACGTGCAAAGTCCAGTCCGTAATAGCTTTCTTCGTTGCGTGGAAGGGCTTCAAGTAATGATTTTAAGTTCTCATCAAACCACTCTTCCATTTCAGTCATGCGGCTTTGTTCTGAAGTATCCGCATGTTCCCAATGTTTCGGTGCAGTGAACCTCAGGACAGGAATATCAAAGTTTTGACGCTTGGAAAGCAATGCAACGGATAGCCATTTACCCCCTCCATTACTTGGGATCACATCCAGTTCTTCAGATGCACCATCACCATAAAAACTATAGATATCCTTGACCCAAACAATTTCCTCATCTGCATCATAAGGAATGTCCTTCCGCATACAGACACGTTTATAAAGCCCCTGTTGCACTGCTTCCATAAACGTCGTTCGGTGGACTGTACCCTTACGCTTGCCTGCCTTAATTTCTTGAATCAGATTATTAAAAGGATTGTCTTCACCGTCATGGGTACTAATGATCCGAACCTTACCGCCCCAAATCAAAAATGCCATTGCAGCTTTAATCAGTTCGTCTAGGTCTTCGTGGAATGCCGCCTCATCTAGCACTAAAACACCTTGTCGACCACGTAAGTTGGATGGTCGGCTGGTAAGTGCTTCAATACGCAGTCCAGACTTTGGAAAACGGATAATAAACGTCTGGATCTGCTTATCACCATCCTCCCAAATACCATCTTCAATTTCTGCTGCTGCTAAATCATAAGCTTTTGCCCACATCGCACATGCCTGGATAAATTCGACAGTCATATCCTTGTTATAACCAACATAATAAATATTCTGTCCACCAGCACTTCGATCCGTAGATGCAATAAGTGCAACGTCCGCAGCTTCAGCCCAAGTTAGTCCAATACGACGCGATTTCTCTGCCACTTTAAGAGGACTTTCATCTGCCACCCATTCTTGTTGGTATGGCAGTAATACAGCAGGAACACTGTCAAAATCAGGCAATAAGTCAGCGATTGGCGTTGCATTCATTGTCATTTTTTAGCAATCCCTAAAATTTGCGCTCGAATTTCAGTCGCAGCATTACCAGATAAACCGCCCTTTTTAAGAATGTTTTCCACAGCTTTAGCAGCGGCTTCGACTTTTTCACGAATCTCCATTTCCCATTTTTTCTGATTGACGGATGCTTTTGAAATCTCAGCCACGCCTTTACTAACTTTTGCTAAAAGTGCCAAACGATCTTCAGGACTTGACTCTTCTTTTAATTCTTGAAGTGCAATAAAGCATTCAAAATATTCAGTCTGAACCATTGATAAAACAGCAGCATTTAGACCTTCACCATCATCCTTAACAGATTCTTGAAACAATAATGCAGCCTGTGTACTTGCCTTAATTGCCGCAAGCTTATTTTCAAGTTTTTGACCGTAACGATGAATACTGGACTTTCCGATGTTATAGCCGCGCTCTGCCAGAATCGCTGCAATTTCTTCATAACCATTAAAACCGCAGTCCATGAAGCGACGATCCAGCCATTGCTTGTCATCAGGATTTAATTGATCAATTGCAGATTCGCGTCCCATAATCAGCCCTTCCAATATTTAGGCGGACGGGCAATACCTGGATAGCAATCCACCGTATACTCAACGATGTCGATCCCGTAATGCGTCAACTTGCTAAACCAATGACCGTCAGGTTTTTTTACAATTTCGATGAGTTTACGATCATCTAAATATTCAAGTTGTGTATGCAACTCATTCACGGTGCAATCTGAATAAAGATCCTGCATAACTGAAAGTAGTAAAACGTCCATCGCACCGATTGGACGGCCTTTATTGAGAGCATTTAATAACTGCCAGCGCATTCCTTCACGACGAGCTTTTTCGATATCTGTCATCGTTGCATTCCTTGTTGAATTTGTACGGTTTCAAGCTTTGAGGCGATTGCATCAAGCTTGGCATCAATTACAGTCTGTCCACGGATATAGTCATTCCGCAAAACATAATTTTTAGGTAGATCAATTTCAAACTGAAAAAACTTGCGTTCAAGATCTCGCAGTTCTGTTTGACTCTTTTCATTTTGTTTTGAAACTAAATCGATTTTCTCGTTGGTCTGCTTTGAAAGCTGCTCAATCTTTTCATTTGTAGAAACAAAGCTTTGTTGAAGATTCGCATTAATCTGTGAACCTAAAAGTTTCACCATTGTGAAAACTGCACCAATGATTGTCGCCAGTACCAAAAAGACTTGATAAGGTTCAAGCGTGATTGTCATTTGACCTCCACATTTGAATTTGGATTTTCTTTTGGTCGGCTTTGATTAATGAAGCGGCATATAAAACCTAAAATGGCTAATATAGCAGTCACCTTCCCTTGTGATGCATCAGGAATTAAATTCACAATTTCAGTGGGTACACCATAAACTGAAATAAAACCAATAAGAACAAACATCCAATTGCTTACCCATTTCCAGCCTGTTTTCCAGTTCTGTACTAAAAAGCCATCATTGATATGAACGTCCGATACGCCCAACAAAGGTGTTAATTGATCAGCCTGTTTAGCAATTTGTTCTTTAAGTTCAGTCACCCGAATCTGATGACGTTTTGCTTGATCCGATTTATCTTGGTTGGCCTGAGCTAATTTCAAAGTCAGCTCATCCACTTTTGAGTTAAGTTGAGCATGAGCGACTGGATCAATTTTTGGAGAAGGCACTAAGTTGTGTGGAACTTTACGCTGAGTTTTTTTCATCGTTTCTCCCTCAAGCCAACTCGAAATGTGGTGAATCATACTCACCCTTTTCACGATATTTACCATCGTTATCCCAATCCGCACCCCAACGGATTTTGACATTCAGCTCTTTGGCTGCGGCAAACATTGCTTTTGCTACAGCATCGAATTTAGATAGGTCATTCCAATCAACGGGGTATGGAACCAGATCAACCGCTTGACCTGTAACATGTTTGCTGGCAAGAGGATCATTTAGCCATGTAACCTTAGCTAAACTCGGTTGAGCATACCCAGCAGGAACACCTTTTGCTTGGCATTGGCTCATTGTTCGACCCTTGCCATAATTGATATAGCATTGCTCTTTAGTACGCACACCTTCTAAAACTTTAAAGTCTTGGGTCGTGAATTCAATTGCTCGTTTTACCACACTGACCAGCTTAGGATTAACCCCTGCAAGGCGTGACAAGCTTTCTTTGGAAAGTACATATACTTGTTTTGACACAATAAAAAACCTCATCATACGATAGGGTTATTGTGAAAAAATCAGTCTATAAAGTTAGACGGAACGACTTCCTATTTTTATTCTGGTAAAAATAAAGCCCCATTCTGTGGGGCTATTAATCAGTTGAACATATCAAGCTGTCGATCATCCTTTTTTCTCTCAACCACAATCCCTTTTTTATGCCGACTCTTTAACTCACGAATCCAGCGATTGCTCAATCCATACTTAACCGCAAGTTCTTTAGTACCAAGTTTTTCACTGTCCCGAATGATCTTTTCAAGACGTAGAAACTTCACGTACTCGTCACTTTTCGGCATATAGATCGTATCGCCATTCCAATAGCGACAAAGCTGTTGCAGATTATTAAAACCAATCAAGGCAGCCAACTCATGATTCGGATTGACCAATTTAAGTGGTGGAAAATGAAGATCTACTCCACCGTATTTTTTAACCAGTGTTAATGCCGTTGAAACGTCAGTCAAACGGATAATCGTCTGAATGGTTTCAGGGAATTTTCTTAAAAATTCATCATCCATCTTTTGACTTCCTCTTTTTGTTAATTTCTAACGCTGCAACAACTTTCCAAAGCTCATACTCTGTGCAAAATTGCACCTGGTCTTTTTTAAACATTTTTCGTGCGCATCCATGCGCATAGTTCCAATGCTTGCCCATATCGGCAAGCAAGGCTTCAATTTTATTGATTAATTGGGCTTTGCTCAGCGTGACACTTGGCTTGTGTCCGAACTCTTTTTTACTAAAGCCAAGTTTTTCCATGTGCTGCAACACTTTGACTAGATCATCATCAGTCATGTCTTTAGCCGATCGTTTCCCTGTCACTTGCTCCAGCAGGTCTCGATAAATATCTTCATCGAGACCAAGCTGTTTTTTGCCCATGTGGATAGCAGCAATGCGTTGGTTACGAGATGCTTTTTTCATCCTGGTATCTCCGTAATGAGTTCAATAGAATCACAAACTTTGATTAGATGATTGATTGCTGCACGACCAGAAGTGAAATGAGTGGTTTTATGTTCTAACCTCTTATCAAGATCAGGGAAATTTTTATATGCAGCACGTTTACCAAACTTTTTTAAAATCTCTTTTTTCTCTTTAGGACTCCAAAGCCATAAATAACGAATAGGTAAAAACTTACTTTCAATATGTTTCTCAGGGTTAAGTACCCAAGTACCTTTAAAAAAATTATTGATATAAATTTCAACGGCAAGTTTTGTATCCGTAACCTGAATTAAACCCAAAGTAACTTCAAAACCATCACATTTAAGTTTTACTTGTCGCCATTGGCTTTTTAATCGGTTAACTACAAAATCTTTCTGCGCCTTAGTTAGAGTCATGGGTTTTCTCCTTTGGCACTTCAAAAGTATTCACTACATCAAAAATTTTAAGCACAGCTTGATACACCATGCTGCTATCTTTTAGGTCGTAACCAAATGAATTCACAAAAGTAGAAAAGCTCGTCCCATAGCCCTCTTGATTTAGATATTTTAGATAATCACTAGCAACCATTAGAACTTTTGTATGAAATTCATATGTCTTTGCAATATGTTCCTCTTCAGCACGACGTTCTAAAATCATGCGTTGTTCATCTTCAGTAAGCTCCATTGGTATTAGTTCTGTCATGACTCAGCTCCCAATCTTTCATATTGCTTACCGCCATTCATTGCATGATTAAGCTTTGCTGATTTTCCAGATTGCTTGCCTGCATGGTAGTCAAGTGGATTAAGAGCCTTACCACTATTACGATCTTTAGGTGTAAATGAACCAAGATTAGTATGAGCCTGATCCATATACTTTTTTATACGTTCGGTAGTATTCGCTGGTACTTCAAGATTTGAGTCAGTAATCAGATGTTTAACTGTATCCACCCAACCTTCGCAAAATAAATCAGCGCGACGAACTTTATTTTTCTTAACTGTGACACGTTTAAGTGTTGTTTCAATAAAGGTTTTTCTTGCACGATTTGCCTGACGATACAGAACATCAAATACATAGGATGCAATCTCTGGAGCTGGATCGACACCAATAAATGTCCATTGTGCCTTTGTACCAAAGAACGGATTTCCTGATGAAAAAATCAATCGGCATTGCATTGACCGTGCAATAATTGAGACCAATGTTGATTCCCAAGCCTGTGGCGTTTTTTTAACATTGCTATAACAACTGGCTTCAACAATATCGAGTAAATCAGGATCAATCTGAAACTCGCGCATCAACGATTGTGCTTGGCGTAAGGCAATAGCTGCCTCGTTTTCATTTGCTGATTTCGCCAAAGCCAAACACTTTTTGATTTTTAGAATGGCTTCTTCACGGGTCATGCTCATTATGTTGTCTCCTTAATACTTTCCACGACTTCAGGCGGTAAATTGTCTAAATCTTCTTTGAGGATCATATATAGCCAACTCCGTAGTCATTCATCTTGATAACATGTGAATCAAGAATAGGATTTGATCCAATATTCAAAGTCTCTGAGCGACCTTCAGCCTGTAAATTTAATGGGCTAATTGAACCTGCTGAAACTATCGATGTACCTTTTAAAACTGATTCTTGTAATGCTTTTGCCACATCCGCATGTACTAAATCATTGGGGAATATGACTGGAATTAATTTGCTTAAATCACCTTGGTCACGTTTAAACATGATGTATTTCATAATTGCCTCGCTGCTCGTCAGTACCAGTCAACGACGACTGGCAGACATAAGCACGAATGCCTATGTTTCGCTTTATGCTTTAAACTCATCTACAGCACGTTCACCACTTTCTATATGCGCCTTTAATTGCTTAAAAAGCTCAACCGCTTTAAGGTTGTAATTCCCCCAAAAATGTTGTTCAGCAACTGTTTGTGGTTTAAGAGGATGGTTATATTCAAGCTGCTCTTGAGCTGTTTCCTCTAAATCAGAAATTTGCTCATCCAGATCACCTTTGCGTAACTGTGTGCAAAAATCATTAATATCTATAGTTAGCATTAATTCACCGACTCCTTAAACGCCTTACCCGCTTTAAAAGTAGGCACTTTGCTTGCAGCAATTTGAAGTTCTTCACCTGTTTTAGGGTTACGACCAATACGCGCTGCGCGTTCTTTTACGCTGAAAGTACCGAAGCCAACCAAATTGACAGAACCACCCTGTTTAAGTGTGGTTTCCACTGATAAACGAAATGCGGTAAATGCCTTTTCAGCATCTTTAAAACTAAGACCAGATTTATCTGCGATAGATTGAATAAGTTCTTTTTGATTCATTTTCATAACCTTACGAAAAATTAAACATTTGAGAAATCAAGCGAAATTGCTTGATATTTACCATCTGAATCACGCTCATAGAAACGAACGTAATCTTTGCTATCAGTCACAATAATGCTGTCACTAATAGCCTTCATTGCTATTTGCCACTTCGGATCGTCGATGTTGTAACGACGTAATCCGAGTACGCGACCAGTTGAAATCTTCCCTTCTTTATCGACCTGAAAAGCATCTAAAACTAAAGTTTTCAGGTTGATATTCGACTCGGCAGACCAAGACTGGATACATTCATCAATCAGAACTTTTGCGGCCTGTAAACGTTCATCAAAACGGATATAGTCCTGACACTGGCGAACAATCTTGTAACGCCCATCAAAGCTGTAGAGTGTTAAATTGCCTTTTGCACCTCCTAGAGTGACTTCATATTGTTCAGCCGATAATTCGACAAATGCTGCAATATCAGCAAAAGCTAGTTCTTTAAATTCACGTAGAAACGATTTCTTTTCCTTTGCTTGTTCAATCAAACGCTCAACCAAATCACTGCGTTCAATGTCAATTGCTTTAATTTGAACTTCTGGAATCAAACGTCCCTTCATGTCTTGGCGGTAGCCAGATGGAATTTCTAAAACATTCATAATGTTTCCTTTAAACAATTCATTACTTATTCGGACACCCATGACACACTCTCCAGTGCCGCATCTCGGCAGGATTTTGTGTCGGTGCTTCTCTTTCTGAGTAAGCTCTACATTGAGCAGTGCTTATCGGTTGATTTAAAAATGGGCATTGAATCTGACCTAAAACCTCGAATACTCTTTGTTCAAGTTTGTCAGTCTTCCCCACATACTTGCCCCTTAGCGCAAGTGACAAACTGGTTCTTGAATAGCTAAGTTCTTCAGCAACAGCTTGAATACTCCCAAGTTGTTCAATACGTGCATGAACCAATTGTTTCCAATCAGGCAAATCAGAAGAACACGACATAGGTCAGACTCCATGCAAGTGCTAGAATGATTGTCAACAAGGTTAAAAACATGGTTCGGAACTTTTCGCGCTGGTAACGCAATTCAAACTCAGCCGTTTCAGCTCTTTCTAAAAATGCATTACGCTCTAAAAAAAGCTGAGTACGATGACGATTGAAATATTTTTCACGCTGTTCAAAATGTTCAGGGCTAAATTTATGCATCTAATACCCCCAACAAAGTTCCATGTTTAATTTCTTCATCTAATTCAGGACGTTCTGCAAACATGACGGTATTAATATTTGGATCAAACACATGTTTGGTACGCTGAATTTGCGGAGGTTTTGGGCCAGTATTCATGTCAGGGAGCAAAATATATTTAGCCTTACCACCTGTCACTTTTGCAGCTTTAACTTTTTTCAGATAACCCGCTTTATATAGAGTCATCAAATAGTTATTAGCTGTTTCCAAACTAATTACTTGATCATCTGTGCTAGAAATTTTGGCTAACTCATAAGCATTGACAGCCATTTTTGTAATTCTTAGGGTATTCCACATTGCTTTGTTACCAGTGATATCACTGACCACTTGACCATCTTTATTAAAAGATGGGTATGCATAACCACAGTCCTTAATCAATTCAAATGTCTTCTCTTTATTCTGAACATTAGTACATTGAACAAAACCTGCTTTAGTCAGTTTTGAAACAAAATCACGAGTAGACTCATAGGTTGCAGCACCAATTTCAGCCACTTGAATAATTGTAAATTCATTACGATTATTTCTAATCGCGTTCCATACTCTTTGACGGGGTGACTCATAGGGAGTTTTTGAGTTCATGATGTCTAATTCCTTAAAATGTGGTCTAAAAAATGTGACTAAATCCATGATCAAAAACTCCGTGGCTTTGGGCTTTCGCCTGTGACAAAGCCATGCGGTAAAACAAGATTTAATTCTTTTGTTGAGATATGTTTAACGCCTACCTCCAATGCCTGTTCATGTAGCATTTCAAGGTTTGTTGATACCCGTCGTGTTGAACCACGCACTGCAACAATTAACTGTTCCAGAACACTTGAATCAATTTCAATGCTAGGTGCATAAATACGGCTTAGTTGAAATGCATCTTCAAGATCAGAAGCTAATGCTGGAACCCAATTCAATACTCGACCATGAAAGCGTTCCCATTTTTCTAATTTTCGTGCTAGCAGTTCTTCTCCAATGATTAAGAATGTCCCCTGACTGGCTTCATACAAATCACGAACAATCTCAACTTTCGAGCTATTCACCAGATGATCAAACTCATCAATAATTAATGGACGACCAGACTTTGCCAGTTCAGCACTGGCAAGCTCCATCATCTCGCTCAATGTACCTGGCATAGGAATACTCATTTCACGCAATAACGCTTGAGCAAAAGCTTTCTTGGTATAAGTTGATTTCACTTGCACATAAAAAGCATTGGTTTTTGTTGCCACATAGTTAGCAGCAGTTGATTTACCAAACCCACTTGGGCCATAAAATGCAGATATGCCTGGCAGTAGAGGATTACGCTGTAAAGTACGATTTACCGCTTCATAGCACTGTGCAATATTACGAATATTGGCAATACCGCCATTCATAGCGATGTTATTTAAAACAGGATTGACATTTGCAGTCATTTAAATCACCATATTTGTGTAGATTGAATTTTGTGCTGGTACTGTCATACCATCACGACACCTGACGACGCTCTAAATACGTTTTGAGCGTTTCGTCATCTAAACTAAGTTGTTTGAATTTTTTGGACATTTGGAACAGAGTCCAAAAATCCTGATCCTCTTTTGATATTTCCTCCGCGTTATTTAAAATTTGTTCATCAATGAACATCCAGCGTTCTACAGGCGTATTGAAAACCTGCGCTGTTTTGTCATCTTTATCTTTGGGTAAGTTCACATCTTTAAAATAGATCCGTTCTTCAGGTTTAGGCTGGACAGGTAATGCTTCTAGTTCTGTCATCAGCTTTTGGCGTTTAATCTGGTCAAATGGAATAACATTCTGATTTTCAAGATGCTCAATCACTTTTTGTGGGTTCAGTTCTGCAATTGCTTCAGCTTGCTTAACAGCAAGACGACGTAAACGACCATCCGCACGTTTTTCTCTGGCCTGTTCGATCACAGTTTTCGGGAAGTAATCACGTTTGTTGTGATTCCAAATTGCGATACAAATCAGTCGACCATCCATATCGCGGACTGTGACTTTTTCAGCACAATGAATGTCATAACCGACCTGGACTAATTCATCGTGATACTGCTCAAGATCACGGTGAAAATAACGATTGCTAAACAACTCAATTTCACAACGACGTACTTTGCGTTCAATTGTTGGTCTAAAGAAGTTCTCTAAATCCCAATCATCAACTCGGTCAATCGGTTGCTCTTGATCTAACGCTGCATTCCACATTTCTAACGGGGTCATATGACGGCTTTTCATCGTCACAGGATCAGTAATCCGTTTAAGACTGCTATGCGGTTTGTTGTTATAGGCATCGACAACATTGGCGGCATAATTCACAAAATCAGTCCACGACATTAAAGACTTGGATTGACCAAACTTAATAATCTCGCTACGTGTCAGCTTGTGCGCTTTATTACT
Source organism: Acinetobacter sp. S54 (assembly GCF_016624945.1). Taxonomy (GTDB): domain Bacteria; phylum Pseudomonadota; class Gammaproteobacteria; order Pseudomonadales; family Moraxellaceae; genus Acinetobacter. The sequence goes on from NZ_JACVUI010000002.1 coordinate 379,177, forward strand.
GGCTTCAGCATCCATGTCTTTACCAATGTATGTTGGTAAATTCTTAGCAGCCTTCACCCAAAGAGTCTGATGACTACGTTCAATTAGGCCTTTGGCTTGAGAGTTATAAGGCAATGCATGGCTTACTGTGACGTTTAAACGACTAAGAATCCCATTCGCCCGACCTTTGAGTAAGTCATTTTTATAGCCCGAACCATTATCGACATAGAAAATCGCAGGGATGCCACATTCAGTTGCGCTCATGCGGATCGCATCTAATACAGCCCAACGGTTTTCAGACAAGTCAATTGACCAGCCGACAATCCGTCGTGTTGCAACATCAATGATTGACGTTATTTCAGGTCTAAAGGGCTTACCATGAATCGGATGTGCAATTTCAGCATCAAAGCAATGACCATCCGCTGTATAAACATCGGTAGCGTACATATTTGAAGTATCGCGACGGATAAACCCTTTGATATTCTTGAGTTCACGCGCACCCATACGTCCTTTCTGCAAATCGACGTTACCCATTTTTTCATTTAAAAAACGATAGGCTTGAGCATAGCTTGGACATTGAATGTTGTTTTCCAGATAACTAGGAAGTACTTCCAGTACAGCAGGCAAAGTCGGCTTTTGTGGTTGCCCCCAAAGCTTAAGTAACGCTCCCGCCCATGCAGGTATGGAGCTAGTACGTTGTTTCGGCGCTAATACACTCAAAATATTGATTTTGTGTTTCTCAGCATCTTCAACGGCTTTGATCCAATCAAATACAGTACGTCTGCTCACGTGGCGATCTTCACCCGCTTTGGCATTTGCTTTACGAACAGCTTCCTGCATTTCACCTGGTAAATTTTTAGATGCTGCATCGAGGATGAATTGCTCAACAGCCTTAGTCTTTTTAAGACCTGCTTTAACTTTCTGGTCAATAAATCTCACAACAAACAATCTGTTCTCAGCAACTTCACGTTGCCAGTCCATTAAATCATTTGGGTTTTGAAAATGATTAGGTTGGGCTGATACAACTGTATTTAGTTCGCAATTTACCAATTCAACAGCATCATTTTTAACTTTTCTAATAACAACCAACTGTTTTAGTTCGTCATTTAGTTCGTATTCACGCTTTACACCCCCTTTCCCTCTACTTGCAACTTCTCTATACTTGAATTGCTTGCTTAAAACGTATTTTTCTAACCCCCGACGAGTCGTTGGCAAACCAGCCAATTCAAGTGCTTGTAAATCAGCTATGCTGTAATAGACCTTCATTTACAATCGCTCTTGTTATAACGTGGATAAATACGCTTGTTATCTTCAGTCCATCTTTCTGGAAATAGCTCAAATAAAGGCTTTTCAAGAAATTGAGAGATAACTAGCTCCGCTTCTTTAGTAGGTTTGACTAAAGCACTTCTTAAAGAAGATTCAGGCATTTGGTGATCACGTGCTAAGGCTGCAAGGCTTTTACCTTTTCTGCATATTGCAGCTTTAATTGCATGTTTATCCCAAATTTGTTCGCTTGGGCTTTGTGCTATCGCACCCATAAGAACTCCTTAACCCGTGCCTAATGGCATTTTTTTAGCTCGTTAGAATCAACGTTTGTTGAATCTAACGATAGATTAATTCGTAATTTGTTCGTTGTAAATAGTTCGTAATTATTTTTACGAACAAATTTTTAGGGTTTAATCACAAATGACTGATAAAAAAAGAAATTTAGATGTTCGTTTTTCTGATTTTAATTTCGACAAGTGTTCGCAATTTAAAGAATTTAAATACGAACATCAAATAACACCAATTCAAAAGCGAATGTACTTTTTAATGGTGCATAGCAAAATGCCACGTGGAGAAAATGAATCTTTATATGGGTGGACGGGTAGAATAGGTTTATCCAGATCAACTGTTTTTGGTATTTTTAATAAAGGCAACAGCACAATGCATAATTCTGTAGCAAGTAAAATTTCTCTAGCTACTGGTGCTGATGAGGATTGGATTCGACATGGCGCTGGAGTACCATTTCCAATCTATTCATATGATGAAATTATTGAACGGCAGATTGAAGAGTCTATTGAAGAAGATGGCTTAGTTATTTCGACCCAAATTGATAAGCCAAAATTACAGCAAGCATTTGAAACAACAGAACAAGCACTTAAAGATCAACATAAAATTATGCAACCAGGTGCAAAGTCTGAGTTTATTGTAATGCTCTATACAGCATTAATTGATATTTCGGCTCAACCTTTTGACAATCAACTACTTAAAACAGCAATTTTTAACCTGGAAAATGAATTAGAAAAAGCACGTCGTTCTATGTCGCCTTATAAAAAAACTTTATTGATAATAGCTATTTACACGTTATATATTGGTGATGCTTCAAACAAAGAAGCCATTGAACAAACAACAATACAACTGGTAAGGAGTGCTGCTTAACATGCCCGAAAATAACTTAATCCAATTCTTCAACAACAACACAGAAGATAATCGCCAACAGCGCACGACATTGAAAGTAGAAATCAATGGGTGCAAAATTGAATTGGATGTATACGGAAAAGATGCTGGCGAAGCCCACAAAATATTTGAATCATGTCTAAAGACGGCAAGCTCCGTTCCTGACAAAAAAATTTAGTGCAGAATAAAACCCAAAAAAATCTCTATTCCCCAGAATCCTCATAATTTAGTGCAAAAAAGTGGGTAAAGCCCTGATCCAGCTTTACCCACTTTAAAAAATCCGCAAACTCTTACAGCTCAAACGATCCATCCCACTCCATCCCACCAGTTCCCACACAGTCCCACATCATTTCAGTGCAGAATCAATTAAAAGGTCACACTCTCATTTAAACGAGCTAAGATTTACAGCTGTTAAAATTTTTTTTGATTTTCTGTGCTATTCAAATATTAAAATAAGCTATATCCTTTGTCATCAATCGAAGTTCGGCCAACTCACGCTTTGTCATCTTTGAAATATAGTTTTCCTAATGCGTAAAATAGAATTACTGAATTTCTTAAGATAAAGAAACTTATTTAGATACGCTTCAACTTATAATTTAAAACAATCATAGAGTTTAAAATACATATTAAGACCAAAATAAAATATATTAAAATTCAAAACCTTATAAACAATAAAACTTTCCACATGATCTATTTTATTAAATATTAGAACTATAGATTAAGTTCATATACGACCATTTTTTGCTATTAATTACGAAGTAATAAAATTTGTTAATAGGGATATTCATCGTGAATCAAGCTCATCATCACATTACTGACGTAGCAATTTTGGGCGCAGGTCCTGTTGGACTTACAATTGCAAACTATTTAAGTAAACAAGGCATACAAGTCACTGTTATTGAACAGCTTGATCAACTGATCGACTATCCTCGTGCAATTGGTATTGATGATGAATCTTTACGTACCATCCAGTCATTGGGATTAATTAAACAAGTTTTGCCTCATACCACGCCCAACCATGCTATGCGTTTTTTAACTCCGAAAGGGCGCTGTTTTGCAGATATTCAACCTTTAACACGTGAATTTGGCTGGCCACGTCGCAATGCATTTATTCAGCCACAGGTTGATCGTGTACTTTTAGAAGGTTTGGCTGCCTATCCAGAAAGCAAAATTCTTTTTTCACGGCAATTAGATCAGTTTAGTCAAGATCAAACCTCTGTCACTCTAAACTTAACCCAAAAAGACAGATCCAAAGAAACTATTCAAGCACAATATCTGATTGCTTGTGATGGGGGGAACTCATTTGTAAGACGTCACCTCAATATCAATTTTGAGGGTGAAACAGCACCCAATCAATGGATTGTTATCGATTTAAAAAACGATCCTTTAGCAACCCCTCATGTTTATTTATGTTGTGATCCTGTCCGTCCCTATGTTTCCGCAGCACTCCCGCACGGTATTCGCCGCTTTGAATTTATGGTTATGCCTGGAGAAACGCAAGAAGAACTCAGTAAACCTGAAAATATTAATCGCTTACTTAGTAAAGTACTTCCACATACCAATCATATCGAAGTCATTCGTCAACGTGTCTATACTCACAATGCACGTATTGCTGATCGTTTCCGTGTTGACCGCATTTTACTGGCGGGTGATGCAGCGCATATCATGCCAGTATGGCAAGGTCAGGGATACAATAGTGGAATGCGGGATGCTTTCAATCTTGCATGGAAAATAGCATTGGTTATTAAAAAGATTGCAGGATCAGAAATTCTGGATAGTTATCAAATAGAAAGAAAAGATCACGCTCAAGCTATGATTGATTTATCGGTTATGGCAGGCCATGTACTCGCACCCCCTAAAAAATGGCAAGGTGTTGTGCGTGATGGGATTGCTTATATGCTTAATTATATTCAACCCATTAAGCGTTATTTATTAGAAATGCGCTTTAAACCCATGCCAAAATACCATGAGGGTATTTTAGTTTCAGATTCAAATAAAAAAACGCCCGTTGGAAAAATGTTTATTCAACCCTACGTTCAACTTGAAAATAAGACACAAGTATTGCTTGACGATGTAATTGGTAATCAATTTGCAATACTGGCCTGGGGAGTAAATCCGACCTGGGGCCTATCTGAAGAAGTAATGCAAAAGTGGGAAAAATTAGGCGTTCAGTTTATTCAAGTCATACCATCATTACAACTGGATGATCCAAATCGAAAATCCATTGAAAATGTGACTACGATTGGTGAAATTGGCACTGAAATACGTTCATGGTTCGGACAAACTACTCAATCTATGGTGATCCTGCGTCCCGATCGCTTTGTAGCAGGGCTTGCAATTCCGCAAACGGTCAACAATATCAGTGAAAGACTCTTTGAAAAGATGCACTTAATTTAAGTAGTAACTTAACCTTTAGCCACTCTTATAGAGTGGCTTTTTACTTTATCCAGTAAAATCCAGATAAAACTGTTTTTTCAATACCTCTAGAATTAATTCTATTGCATTATTTACTTGGTCCTTGCGATAAGAAACATATAAGCCAATCATGGGTAAAGGTTCGACCGTTTTTTTAACCACAATTTTATCTCCCAATAAAGGAATTACATATTGAGGGACTAAACTCCATCCTATTTCCATTCCAACCAAATTAACATTGAGTAAAATATTGGTTGAATGCTGCACAATAGGGACATTCAGTTTATTTTTCTTAAAAAAATCTTGAATAATGCGATAAAGCTGTGGAGATGACCCTTCATTACAAATTACAAAATCATGTTGTTCAAAACGTTTAATGCTAATTCGTTCGTGCTCTACTTCTGCTGAGTTTTTAGGAATAATTAATGTCAATGGTTCCTGAAACACTTGAATAGAGGTGATGTCATCTGATTCAAAACCGTAACGTGTAAACGCGATATCGATCTCCCCTTTTTTTAACGCATTTAACTGTAAATCATCCGTTAAACTATGAAAATCGATTTTTAATTCAGGAAAATGGGCACGAATATTGGGTATGATGTAAGGGAAAATTTTCATTTCGGCGACTGGAACAACGCCTATATTGAGTTGTTCTTGCTGTTCTTTGGCCACTTGTCGGGCTAAACTCACTGCTCTTTCCGTGTGTTCCAAAATAATCAAAGCTTCTTTAAAAAATACGTCTCCTGCCTGTGTGAGTTCAACTTTACGTTTACTACGAATAAAAAGCTGAACACCTACTTCTTCTTCCAGATCTTTAATCTGTTGACTTAGCGAAGGTTGAACCGTGTGCATGCGTAAAGCGGCTTTGGTAAAATTTAGTTCTTCTGCTACTGCAACAAAATAGCGTAAATGACGTAATTCCATATTAATCCCTGACGAAAGCTTGCCTGCTCTGATGACATATTAGACGATATAAAAGTAAAGTACCGAGTACCATCCATCCACAAAATTGATAGGTCATCTCATACCCTATGCGCGCAATCAGCAATCCCATCACGACGGAGCCAATTGCCATACCCAGATCGAACAAAGTAAAAAATGTTGAAACAGCATGACCAATACGCTGTTTTTCAACCGACTGAATCGCCATAGTTTGAAAGATAGGAAAAAGAGAACCATATCCGACACCGATAAAAACAGCGGCTAACCAATAGATCCATTGAGACTGCATACAGCCAATCAAAAACAATCCTATTGAAAAACAAATAAAGGAAGGATATACCACTGAATTGGGCCCTCTTAGGTCATACGAGTGTCCAATCCAAGGGCGCACAATCATCATGGAAAGTGCAAAAATCATAAAAAAGAGGCTGGTTGCGGCTAATAATCCTTTGGTTTCACTATAAACACTAATAAAACTCATAATGCTTGAATAGGAAATAGCAGTAAACAAAGCAACCATCCCCACTGGAATAACATTTTTCTCAAAGATATCTTGCAAAGTGATCTGGTTCAGTGTGTTCTGAATTTCAGCTTTAGGCCCAGACGAAACTGGAATAAAAAAGCAAAAAATCAAACCCAAGCAAATAATGAAGTTAAGTAAAACAAATAATTGATAAAAACTTATATATTGTATGGCAGTCAGTGCAAACAACGGGCCCAAGACCACCGCGAGATTGGTCGACATTACGAAATATCCCATTCCCTCGCCTTTTCGTTGCTCTGGAATAAAATCATTGACGACAGGTACAGTAACGGTAGTCAAAATACTGAACCAGATTCCATGCATAAAACGCACCCCAAGTAACACCCAAAGCTGATCGGCCCATAAATAGGTAAATGCAAACAGTACAAATAATACGGCTGTTCCCAGTAATGCGTACTTTTTACCTAGGCGTTCGATGATCAGACCAGAAAAAGGGCGGGTAAGAATAGAAGAAATCAGGAATAGTGTTAATGCTAATCCAGCCTGACTTACAGAACCGGAAAGTTCTTTTAAAATATAAAGTGGCAGTACTGTTAATAAAGCATAGTAATAAATGAATAAAAACAAATTATTCAATATACAAAGAATAAAACAACGATTCCAAAGTCTCTGCGTTACAACAGGATGCATCTTTTCCTCAATATCATTGATATTAAAAATTCAATCCATTTGGTCAAACTAATATTAGCTTCTCAGAATAATAAGTCGACTTACGAAAACGTGGATTGATATGGAAACCGAATGAAGCATTTTAAAAACTGTTTCATTCGGTATATTGAGTTGAAATTATGCGGCGTGTTTAAGCTTACGAATGACAATCAACATGAATAAGGCGGAGATAATAATTCCTGGTATAGCTGCCGAAATTACACCTGCCGCACCGCTACCCATAGCCAGTAATTGACCTGCAATCGCAGGTCCCAACATTGCACCGATGCGCCCTACAGCCGCAGCGCTGCCAATGCCTGTTGCACGAATTTCGGTTGGATATACAATGCTACCGAAAGCATATAAAACACCTTGACCACCAATGGTAAAGGTGCCCATCAAAGCCGCTGCTGCATACATAGCAGTTAAACTACTTGCACCATTTAAGCTAAATAGACCCGCTAATATTCCGATGTACATTAAAATAATGACATAGGCTTTATTCCAGCGATCCATCAGGATTCCCAGAACCACCGTACCAACGGCCGCCCCCATTTGGAAAAATACCTGAGCCATGCTGCCTTGCTGACGGGAAAATCCAAGCTCCATAAACAATGAAGGTAACCAGCTCAACATGATGTAAACCACCATCAAGGTGAAAAAATAGCTGGCCCATAACAAAAGCGTCTGTCCCGCATACGGTTTTTTAAACAAATCCTTAAAGGCTGCTTGGGCTTGCTGGCTAGATTTATCCTCTAATTTTGTTCTTAAAAATTCTTTAGATTCGGGTAAAAACTTAATCATGATCGGAATAACAATCAGTGGAGCTAATCCTCCCACGTAGAAAATCGTTTGCCATTGACCGTTGCTATCGTAAGCGGCCAAAAGAGAGACTAAAATCGCACCGATAGGCATACCGCAATACATTAAACCGACTGCGCGACCTCGTTTTTCTGGTGAAACTGACTCAGAGACCAAAGCAATCAAATTCGGCATAGCCGCACCAAGGCCAGCTCCAGCAAGAAAACGAACCAAGAGTAAAGAATAAAAACTATTCACCCAAACCGTACACAGTGTGAAAACGGCAAAAATAGCAACCGACCAGATTAAGATCATTTTTCGGCCGACGACATCGGCATATCGTCCGCCCAATAATGCACCTGGAAGTAAACCTAAAATACCGGCACTAAAGAAAATGCCCAGTTGTGAACTACTTAAACCGAAAGATTCACGAATACCAGCGGCTGCGATTCCAGCAGCCTGAATATCAATACCTTCAATAACAGCAATGAGAAAACAAATTGCAATTGTAATAACAGAGTGCCTTTGTCCTGCACGATCCATAGAAAAGTCCTTTTCTAACCCTAGAGAAACTCATCGATGATCATTGATTAATTTTTATAAAGACCATACTAGCCTTAAGTTTGATAAAGCGAAAACAGCCGCTTATGAATGTTCCACTTTTCTCATTTATCAAATTGAGTTTTTATATAAAAATTATCTAAAAATTTAGTTTTAGATTTAAATCATGTTAAATTACAAAGTGTTAAAAAACACACTAAATTACTCAATTTTATATGATATAAAAAAACGTTTATTCACTCGATAAAATGGTTGAAAGACTAAGAGCTAAAAACGATCATAAGATTCAAATTAAATATTGATCATTTTCCGAGTACATTTCTTATTTTAAAAAAGGGACACATTATTATCTTGGTAAATTAAACTATATTGTTAAATATAAAAAAACCATCCTACTTTGGGTAAGATGGGTGTTTAAAAGACTTAAAAGCTCAATTGAAAATTTGGTTTGAGCGTTTATGCTAAACCCAGAACCCTCTTAATTAAATAAGTTTTTTTAACTCTACGGACACATCCAATAATTTTTCCTGATTAAATGGCATAGATTGAGACACCATTTTCTTTAAAAAACGGACATCTTTACCCTGATTAACCGCAATTCCCGCGACGATAATACCGTCATTAACACCAAATAAAGTGAATTTAGGGAGTTGATTTTGCTCAGTGTTCATATTGCCACGGACATACCATTCTTCTGCCAACATATCACCGACAAATTGATAGTTGTGATCGAATTGATCTGTCCAAAACCATGATGGACTAGCCAACGGATGTTCAATGCCCATCACATGACGTGCAAAAATACCTGCCTGATGATTCGCATTTTCCCACGTTTCAATACGGCTATATTGTCCATTTGCACGCAATTGAGTCGCGACATCTCCCGCTGCATAAATATCTGGATGAGAACTTTGGCAATTTTCATTGACTTTAATTGCAAATTCGACATCCAAACCGGCTTCGCTTGCAAGTTGCGCATTTGGAATAATACCGATGCCATAGACGATTGCATCAGCGACCAATTCCTCACCATTTTCTAAAGTCACCGCAACGCTTTCATCACGTATAGAGGCGCTGGAAATTTTGGCATTTAAGCGAATATCCACACCTTTTGTCTGATGCTGTTCAAGCAGAAATTGACGAATAATATCGGGCGAGCGTCCCATAATCATAGGACTTTGTTCAAGGACTGTGACTTGGCAATCTTTAAAACGCGCACTGGATGCCAACTCTAAACCAATCACGCCACCACCGACCAATAAAATACGTCGACCGGCATCAAAGACAGGAATTAAAGCTTGAGAGTCTTCAAGATTACGCAAAGTGTAAACATGTTTTCCCAATGCATCTAACAGTGGAAAACGTCTGGCTGCACCACCTGTTGCTACTAACAACTTGTCATAATGAATCTGTTCACCGTTTTGTAGTACAACCTGATGCTGGTCTGGCAAAATGCGTATCACTGCATTATTACGAATCATTTCTACGTCGAGTTCATCAAGTTTTTCTTGTGACAAGATTTCGACTTTAGTCTGATCCGGTTTTAAAATAGCATCTTTAGATAAAGGTGGACGTTCATAAGGTAAATGTACTTCATCACCAATTAAAATAATTTTCCCATTATATTGGTGGCCACGTAACTCCAAAATAGCACTTGCACCTGCCTGCCCAGCTCCCACAATAACAATAGTTTGAGTATTCATCCGTCTTGTCCTTTATTTCAACTCAGCAGACACTATGCCAAAACCGGCAATCCATTCACTGATTGCTTCATAGCAATGGATGGTCATGTCATATTCGCCCAAGGTCTGTAAGGCCGCAAAAGCAGCAATCCATGTACGGACTTCTTGTCCCCCCCGTCCACCATCACGACGAATTTCATCTTCACTCATCGCTTCCAAGGCTGCGAAATCGGCACGTTTGAAAGTTTCCAATAATTCCCGATCCCATTCTGGATTGAGTGGAACCGCAACCGATTGATCACCAGCGGCAAGACGTTGCCCAACAGAAATGATCTTAGCCTGACGATTTTGACGTGCTTCGGGGGTTGGATTCCGCCCAGCAATCAAAAACTCCTCAACTTCAGGTGGAGCTGAACCCATTTGTGGCGTCGGCGGATCGTGTGACAGGCCACCTGTTCCCAAAATCAAAACACGTTCATTTTCGGCATTCAGGGATTGAATAAAGGCTCCCACCGCACGACCCAATGCAATCACACGTTTAGTCGTTGGCATAGGCGCAGCCGCCCCATTAATAAAGATAGGAATCGTTGGATAACGATCAAGCTCACCATTACATAAAAAATGTAAGGGTTGAGTCACACCATGGTCAGCCTGCATACGATATGAGTAGGCAACATCCACGCCTTCGTCCAAGACTTGACGAATGAGTGCCAATGACGTTTGTTCGGGAACATTTAACTTTCCAGGACCATAATCCCAATCGCCTGCTGCAGTCGCACGAACACCAACACAAAAACTTGGCATCAAGTCATAGAAAAAACCATTAAAATGATCAGGCCCAAAAGCAATGATCAATGTTGGATTATAAGTGCGTACTTCAGCAGCCATTTTTTCAAAGGTCGCACGAACTAATTGTTCCTGACGTTGTTCCGCTGGAGATGCAAATTCCATTAAGGGACTATGCGAAGCACAAATAAGTTTTACAGTCATGGTGGACTCCGAAACAGAGGTAAGCGTATTGCTACCTGTTTATTCCTTTAAAATCAGCAGTAATTTATAGGTCAAAAAATCCAGCATTGGCCTGACGTAAACCACGAATCCCTAAACCACAATCAGCATTAATAAAAACACCCGACAATGGACGGTTATTTTGGCGAGAAGCCAATAACACGTAAGAGCCCGTCATATCTTCGGGTTCTGGTAAAAATTTGAGTGGCATTCCCTGACCAATTTTCTCTGGATCACGTACATCCAACAAACCCGCGTTTTCTTGTCCTAGAGATGCCGCCCCTTTTACATTGACATTCATACCAGAAGGCGCAACAGCATTAACTCGTACTTTTGGCGCAAGTTCATAAGCCAACTCACGCACTAAACCAACCCCTGCATGCTTGGATGCGGTATAAATTGGGCCACCACCTGATGAGTAAAATGCAGAATTGGATAAAGTAAAAATTATGGAGCCTTCGGTCTTCAATAATTCATCCAATGCAGCTTTTGCGCCCAGCAAATAACCTTTGGTATTAATCCCCATGATTTCATCAAAGGCTTTATCCAGTTGTTCACCGCTCATCTGAACAATATCTGCATAATGATCCCAGATTCCTGCATTGCCGATAAAACAATCCAGTTTTCCAAAACGTTCAACCGTCGCCTGAACTGCGCGAACATTGTCCTGAAAATTAGCAACATCGCCTGCCACAGCAACAATTTTGTCACCATAACGTGCGACCAATTCATCGACTTTGGATTGTGAACGTTGCAATACACCTACATGTGCGCCTTCTTGTAAAAACCGTTCAACCAGCGCTAAGCCTAGTCCTGAACCACCGCCAGTAATCAGGGCAACTTCACCTTGTAACCATCCCATGACTATGCTCCCACCAGTTCAACATACAAAGCACCATCTTCAATCACGACAGGAAATGTCTGTATTGGATCAGTGGCGGGTACACACTGGGGAACACCTGTTTTTAGACAAAATCGTGATGCGTGTAATGGGCACTCCACCGTGCCATCATCTTCCAGATAACCTTCGGACATCGAAGCATTACCGTGGCTGCATTTATCGTTCATGGCAAAAAAATCACCATTAAAATTGAAGACTGCCAGTGCCGCGATACCCTCCAGATTGCAATCTACTTTTACGGCTTCACCTTCTTCCAGATCATCAACCTGACAAACAAAAATTTTATCCATTAGAAAAACACCGTAATATTATGGGAAATCAAGGTTGCCTGATCGAGGGTAATATCGCGTTTGGCAATCATCCAGCCCAAGCGACTATTTTCGTCTCTGCGAATCAGGTCAATACGTTTACCCACATAGGTCAACACATCTTTTTCTTTTTGTGAGCGATACAGCAGATAGTTGCTATATACAGCATATTCATTTGCATGTTCTGTGGCTTCAACTCGAATATTGGTAATCAAATGACGAGTACGGGATGGAGGTTCTTCTGACCACGACATACCGGTTTCTAACTTCGCAACACGGCGTTCCAGTACAAATTTGTCGTCGTGATAGATCCAGGTGGACGGTGGTGAAATACATTTACGACGATCACGGGTTTGCGCATTGGTGGTCGTTTTAAGCGTATATAAAATGTCTTCACTTAAAATATCCAGCCAGTCACGAAACTTCCAATCATCCAGTAACTGCGCTTCAGCATATAGAAACTGGCTTAGATCATGGTAAAGTTCCACGCTGATCGAGCGCCATACAGGTTGAGGTGTTAACGTTTCAACTATCTGATTCATTTTACAAGCTCCTTCTCATCAGTTTTAGCTGATTTGCTGAGTAGTCCCTGCTCATATGCTTCATCTGCACGTTCAACATCTTCCCATTTTTCATGCATCAACAAATTCGCCCAATGACGATACAATCCACGTGCGGCTGTTTCAGAGAACACATGATTGGTAATACCCGGAATACCGTCTTCACGATATTGTTCATTACCCAGACCCATTTCCATAATCAGCTTGCTTTGACGGGCTTTGTAGCCGCGTAAAACTTTCTGAATCTCAATCCAGTTTTCACCATCGTCAGCTTCTGCAAAGCCAGAAGGTCCAAATGCACGGCATGCATTGAGTTCCATTGCTTCTTTAATATGTTGTGGGGCTGCTTTATCGGTAATACAAAATGCCCAGACTTCCGTTTTATCTGGCCCGCGTGGATGCCAAATTCGCATGGTCGTCATACCATTTAGCCACGATAAAGTGGGAAACATATTGTTATGCCCAGCTAAACGCAGGGCGCGTGTATCACCAAGGCGTTCTTTTGTCTCTTCATAAGTTTCACGGAAATAATCGGCAACTTGACCATCCACCCAGAAATTTGCATCGGGTTTTTCAGTCAGGAAAAAACCTGAACCGTGACCACGTTGCCCATACTGCACGCAACTTTGGGCTGTTTCCCAGACTGGACGCGCTGTTTGTGCTGATCCTAGTGCTTTTGATGACTCATCATTTGGCTTACCACCTAAGACCTGAACTGCTGAAGCATGCGAATACGGTGCATGATATTGGTCCGAAGCAAACTGTTCTGCTGCAAATTTCCAGTTACAGTTAATTTCCCATTTATGGATCCCACCAATTACTTCGGAACCACCTTCACGACGATCAATCATGGCATCTAAGTACCAAGCAATATCGCCCATGTAAGTGCGTAAATCAGGAGTATCTTCTGCCCAACAGCCAAAGACCAAACCCTTGTAACTTTCAACACGCGTTACTTCCTGAAGTCCCCATTTTTCTTTACAGGCCCCCTGTGGAAATGCAATATTTTCGAGTGGAATATCCTTTAATGAACCATCGATTCCATAAGACCAGCCATGGTATGGACAGGTAAATGCACGGGTATTTCCACAATCCGCATAACTGACGCGCATGGAACGATGGCGACACTGATTTAAAAGTGCTTTAATCGAGCCATCTTTCTGACGAGTAACAATAATCGGATCTTCTCCCATATAGGTATTAAAAAAATCACCCGCTTTGGGAATTTGGCTTTCATGGCAAAGAAATAACCAACAACGACCAAAAACACGTTCAAGCTCTAATTCATATAAATGAGGATCGGTATAGATAGATGGCGAGATACGTCCATTTTGTGCATCGACTAATGCATCGATTTCGCACACATCAATTTTTCCATTCATGATAAGCACTCCTGCTGTCGCCAAAAAAGCACAACGTAAACATTCAATCTGAGTGGATAATGATTTTTTAAGACTTTTAAGTGAAATATTTTATTTGTTTCAATTTAGACGTTTTATGAATTACTCATCCCCAGAGTTAACCACTAGACTTAGATCAGACTGATACACAACAGTGATTTCACAAACGGAATTTATCGTTTTTTATTTTTTACTTACTTTGGCCTACCAGAGCAAAGTGAAATTCAGGATTTAGGATCACCCTTGATATGGAATTACGTCACCTACGCTATTTTATTATGGTTGCAGAAGAGCTTAACTTTAGCAAAGCTGCCTTACGTCTCTATACAGCCCAACCGTCTTTGAGCCAGCAAATTAAAGATCTCGAAGATGAAGTTGGCGTTAAACTTTTACACCGTACTAAACGCAAAGTAGAACTGACTGAGGAAGGCAGTGTTTTTTTAGAACAAGCACGGCTGACACTGGCTCAAGCAGACAAAACCATTGCAATGGCCAGACAAGTATCTAAACTCAAAAAACAGCAGCTCACAGTGGGTTTTGTGCCTGTGGTTGAAATGAAAGTTTTTCCCTATGTGCTTCCAAATCTGCGTATTCAGAATCCTGAACTTAAAATTTCATTACTCAGTATGAATAATACCGAACAAATGGAGGCACTAAAAAAAGGTGAAATTGATATTGCCTTTATGCGGGATAATTTAAATACGGACGAAATTCAAAGCCAATTTGTTCTACGGGAGCCACTTATTTTATTACTCCCTAAGGATCATCCATTGACTAAATACGATCGCGTACCTATCAAAGCGTTGCATCATATTGACTTTATTATTCCTGCATCAAAACAGTCAGCTGTTTTACATAAAACAATTTTAGAGTTTGCTGAATTACATCATATTAAATTAAATATTGTTCAACAGGCCGATAATATTCTATTTAATATTAATTCGATTGGGATGGGACTAGGTTGCGGTATTTTACCTAGCTATATTGCCCCATTGACATTGAATAATATTGTGACACATCCTTTAGATGTAGATTTACCTCATCTGGATTTATTTGTCAGTTATCGTAAAGATGCCGTATCAACGGGAGTAAAAGCGTTTATTGATTTACTGAGTAAAGTTTTTTATTTAGATATTAATAGAATCTAGCTTTTATTAGGTTATACCAAAGTCTATATATTGATAATGAATGATTAGAACGAAATATTTTTCGTCCTAATCTTTTTAGGATTTATGTCACATTATGTTTTGCTAAATATTGTTTAATAATCTGATTAAACTCATCCGCTTTTTCAACTTGTGACCAATGACCACACTGACTAAAAATATGGGCATCCGCATAAGGTACAATATTTAAAATATCCCATGTACGAGACACCGGAATCACCACATCCTGTACACCATGAATCAGTAAAACAGGAATATCAATCGTCTTCATTTTGTCAAAATCCAGCGGAAACTCAAAACGATCACGATCACGCGCACCGACTACATCCATCAGACGATCGGATGCATAATCATTTTTAGCTGCATTAAAACGGACTTTGACCAGTTCGTCAGTGACCAATGATTTATCTACCACAAACATTTCCAGAGTTTTGCGGATACCCGATTCAGTCAACTCAGGATTAGCATGGGCTTTCAGTGCTGCGGTTTGTTTTGCTCCACCTGTACCCATTGAAACGATGCCTAGCACACGCTCTGGATAATCCATTACAAACTGAAATGCTAGCCAACCACCTAAAGAATTCCCGACTAACCATGTTTTTTCTATGCCCAACGCATCCAGTACGCGCACAGCATGATCGACCCATGCCCGAATACCATAAGCTGTGCCTTCTGCAACCACAGTCTGACCATAACCAATAGAATCAATCGCAATACAGCGAGCCTGTTCAGCAATTTGCGGTAAATTCAACCACCAATTTGCTGCGGCTGATACACCTGTTCCCGAACCATGCAAAAATAAAAGTGGGGTGCCTTCGCCTATCTCATGATAATGCGTCAATTCACCTGCTGCTGTTTCAATCCATTTATCTTCCAGACCAAAAAAAGGATCTGTTTTATATTCGGGGATTTGCACTGTACCCATATCATTCCTCGTGTCATTTCCAAAGCATGCTAAAAAACAGCTGCCTTAAATCAGTGGATTTAATGTCCTTACCAGACCATCTTACTCGCTATTTAACGACTAACTGATACTTCTTTATGATCAGTTGAGACAAAAAAAATATTAATAACCAACTGTTATTTAAATAAATTTATTGATTAAAAAGTATAAGTGTAAGTCGTTGCAATACGATGTTCCTGTAAGTCGCTCGGCTGGCCTGCAATATTGTCAAAATCGACATTAATGTACATCCATTGGAACCCTAGACCTTTCAATTTTCCTTCTGGAACTACATAGTTCAAAATAAAATTGAATTCGGCTTCCTTACCTTTGCCAGTTAATGCACTGGATTCGTAATTCGAGTTGACATCCCAACCATGCCAATATTTTGCAGTCGTTTTCAAACCTTTTAGACCTAACTCATTAAAGTCATAGCTATAGGTAAATCCAACTGATTTTTCATGTTTACGGACGAAGCTGACCACAGACCAATTGTCCAGATAGGGCTGTGGCACCCAGCCTGCAAGTGATGGAAAGTAAGGTGCACCTGTGGCTGCACTTCCATTTTGGCCCTGATCTCCAAACATTTGCTGATAGGACAAACCAAAGCTATGAGCGCCATACGTCAACATTGAACCAAACGATAATGCTTGATTGTCAATATCTCCATATAAGGCATCACCAGACTCAGCATTGTCAAAAAGACGTATATGCGTATCAAGCTTGAATCGATCATAGTTATTTTTATAATTCATACCCAAATAATTTTGGCGATAGATATTGGTAACATCTCCATAAAAGTAACTTGCAGACCAATGATTATTAAACTGATAATCTATGCCCGCAACGTACATACCATCGGTTTTTCCATCATTATTCAAAGGCTTTGGCCATAGCCCAAAATCCATAGGCTGATTTTCATAACGCGCATTAATACTATCCAAATAACCTAATGTTAATTTAGTATTTTTAATGTCTTTAGACTCTAACCATACCCCGTTATAAGTCGTTAATAACTGGCGTGAAGGGTCAAATACCACCACAGGTGTAATAGGCAAAATCTCACCGACCCGCAATTCGGTCTGGCTTATTTTGGCTTTGAGTGTAGCCCCAATTTTACCAAAATCACGGTCTTGCTGACCTGTGCCCGTGCCTGAAACACCGTTATAGGGTAGTACCCAGTCTGCATTGCGATCACGGCCATCCAGACGTACCGCATACTGGGCCAATACATCTATGCCCAGTTGCACATTACCGACTTGTGCATAACCAGATTTAGCATCCAATGTGGCTGCCTGTGACCAGCTTCCCCAATTTTTTGCTGGTGTAGTGTTATATTGACGATCCAAATAAAAATTTTTAAATTTAAGCTGAATTTGACTATCTTCAATAAAGTCAGCAAAACTAGTCGTTGTAGCTGTGGCAGTCATTGCACACATTATTGCTGTCCATAATGTTTGACGATACATCGCGTATTTTCCTGAACATTCCATGTGGAGAACGGCTATGATGCTGAACTCTATTTTTTTGAAAAATTCGACTAGAGTATTAATTATTTGAAACTTTTTTTCGGCATTACTTAAAAATGATGATTTCCACCAAGGTCTTATATTTTTAATAGATGACTTTCTACAATAAAATATGGAAATTTTAATACTATATCTATTTGTTATTTATAAATAATATGCAAATTTATGGCCAAAATACAATCAAATATTATTTTTTTAATCGTTTTTTTCTTTAAATACATTCCGATATTTTTAATCCTCTCTTTTTTATTTTTATATAAAAAAACACTTATATCTGATTTATTTTATATAACTCAATCTATTAAAAACAAAAAAGCACTCATTTGAGTGCTTTTATTTATTGATTATATTTTAAACTTTTAGCTCTTTTGCTTTTGCCAAAGTCAAAGCCACATCAACAATCATGTCTTCCTGACCACCCACCATTCGGCGTTTACCCAGTTCAACCAAAATATCAAATGCCGATAGTCCATATTTGGCGGCAGCAACTTCGGTATGACGTAAAAAGCTTGAATAGACACCTGCATAACCCAGTGCTAAAGTTTCGCGGTCTACACGAACTGGTCGCTCCTGCAACGGACGCACAATATCTTCAGCTGCATCAATCAATCCTTTGACATCACAGCCATGATTTAGCCCCATACGCTCAACCGCAGCAATGAACACTTCTAACGGCGCATTTCCTGCGCCTGCGCCCATCCCTGTTAAACTGGCATCAATACGGTTACAACCATGTTCTAGGGCAACAATACTGTTTGCAACTCCAAGACTTAAATTATGATGCGCATGCATGCCTGTTTCTGTTGCAGGATCAAGTACATCTTTCATTGCTTTAAAACGATCCGCGATATCATACATATTCATCGCACCGCCCGAATCCACCACATAAATGCATTGGGCTCCGTAGCTTTCCATGAGCTTACCTTGTTGCGCCAAGCCTTCTGGGGTATTCATATGGCTCATCATTAGAAAGCCAACGGTATCCATACCTAATTCTCTAGCATATTCAATGTGCTGACGAGAAACATCTGCTTCAGTACAGTGCGTTGCGACACGTACCACACGCGCACCTGCGTCATAAGCTGCTTTTAAATCATGAACCGTACCAATGCCCGGCAATAATAAAGTTGCTACTTTGGCCTTCTTCACTTCACTAGCAACAGCTTCTATCCACTCTAGGTCTGTATGTGCACCAAAACCATAGTTAAAGCTTGAACCTTGCAAACCATCACCATGTGCAACTTCAATACTATCTACACCTGCTTCATCCAGTGCACGAGCAATCTGGCGAACCTGATCAAGTGAATATTGATGACGAACTGCATGCATCCCATCACGTAAAGTCACATCGGAAACATATATTTTTCTTTGCTGATCAATCATGTTACCTGCTCCTTATGCGGTCTTTTTACTTAAATGGGTTTCTGCAAAGCGTTCAGCAGCAGCTAAGGCTGCACTGGTCATAATATCCAGATTGCCTGCATAAGCAGGTAAATAATGTGCTGCGCCTTCTACCTCAAGAAAAATCGAAACTTTTAGGCCTGGCATTTTGCCCAACCCAGGAATATTCAATGCATGAGCTTCATCAAATCGTTCAAATTGTACTTCCTGCTTCAAACGATAACCCGGGACATAAGCATGTACGGCTTCTGCCATTTTATTCACCGACACCCGAATGGCATCCTGATCTGCGTCTTTATCAGCCAGACAATATACTGTGTCACGCATCATTAAAGGTGGTTCAGCTGGATTTAATACGATAATAGCTTTACCTTTTTGCGCCCCCCCTACTTCTTCAATTGCTTTAGAGGTGGTTTCGGTAAATTCATCAATATTGGCACGTGTTCCCGGACCAGCAGATTTACTGGCAATAGAAGCAATAATTTCTGCGTAATGAACTTTTGCTACCTGAGATACGGCATGTACCATCGGAATGGTGGCTTGTCCGCCACAGGTCACCATATTAATATTGGCTGCATCCAGATGTTCATCGAGATTAACCACAGGAATCACATAAGGACCGATTGCTGCTGGTGTCAAATCAATGACTTGAATTCCATGCTGCTGCAACACGGCATTATGACGAGCATGGGCATTTGCAGAAGTCGCATCAAATGCAATGCGAATCTCACTAAAACATGGTAATTTTAACAGCCCTTCGATCCCTTCAGCTGTGGTTTCCACCCCAAAACGAGCCGCACGAGCCAGACCATCTGAATTGGGGTCAATCCCAACCATTGCACCAACTTCAAGTTGTTTTGAATTACGCATGATTTTAATCATGAGGTCTGTTCCGATATTGCCAGAACCGATAATGGCACATTTAATTTTTTGCATATTCTTTATCCTGTTACTTGGCAAATATTGCGGTCACGGGGTCAAAACCTTCGATTTCAACTTTAAATTCATCGCCCGGTTGAACCACCACCATTGGGCCTAATGCACCCGTGAGTACAATGTCTCCCGCTCTGAGAGGTCTCCCGCGACGTACCATTTCATCTGCCAACCAAATTGCTGCATTGAGAGGATTTGCCAGACATGCTTTTCCTACGCCTTGTGACACAATTTCACTGCTACGTGTCATAATCATTTTGCAATTTACAAGATCAAGTTGATCTAACTTGACAGGTCGTGATCCCAACACAAAAGCTGCACTAGAAGCATTGTCTGCCACCGTATCAATTAACGAAATTTTCCAATTTTCGATTCGGCTATCTACGACCTCAATAGCAGCTAAAGCGTAGTCAGTTGCACTAATAATATCGGCATAAGTATGGCGGCTTTGAGTTAAATCAGTTTTAAGAACCAAGGCAATTTCAGCTTCAACTTTAGGCTGAATCAACTGATGGGTAGGAATAACTTCACCATCACCATAAGCCATGTCGGCAAACAACATGCCAAAATCAGGCTGATCTACACCAAGCTGCGACTGGACAACTTTCGACGTTAATCCAATCTTACGCCCGACTAAACGACGTCCTTCTGAAAGTGCGCGATGAGTATTAATTTCCTGTACCGCATAGGCGATGTCTACGTTTGCCTGATCATCCCCCAACTCAGTTCGAATGGGAGCAATAGCAATTTTTGAGAATTCAGCTTGTCTTAAAGCCAAGGCAACCGATTCAATAACAGCAGAGTTTGACATTCATCTTTCCTTAAACTGCAAAATTGAACGCATACCGTTTTAAGGAGGACAAATGAGAAAATTGCCATCAAACAATTCGGATAAATTCAATTCCTTGTTTTATCCAGATATCCACCTAAAGCAGCGTTTATTTAAAACAGACTAAGCATGAAAAAAACGACCATTAAATGCCAATACTTATTTTGTTTCATACAATCGTTTTTATTTATAATCATTCTACAAGCTTAATTGTGATGTCAATGATTGAAATAAATTGAGACTGGTCTTCTCCAGTCCCAAGATATCGTGTAGATGGCTTTAACTAAAGCGGGTTGCAATTTGTGATCTTGATTTTTTTAGATGATTAATCAGGAGTAATGATCCAGCAGCACAGAATGCAGGGATTGCTAAAATACTTAGAATTTCAAAGCTGGATAAATTTAAAGACATGAGCCATCCCCCCATAATCGACCCAACGATTGATCCAGAACGTCCTACAGCGTTAGCCCAACTCACTCCTGTTGCACGACAATGCGTCGGATAAAAACTTGATGCAAATGCATTTGCTCCTACTTGAGAACCACTAATACCTGCCCCCACACCAAACATGGCAAACATTAATAAAATAATATTGCTCTGCTCAATACCAAATCCCAGACAAATCAGAAAAATACCACCAAACACATAAGCTGTACTTAGAATTTTTGTCGCATCCATTTTATCCATCAATAAGCCTAAAATAATTGCGCCCAACGTTCCCCCAATTTGAAAAATCGAAGTCAACCACGATGCATTGGATAAATTAAAGCCTTGGTTGGTGAGTAAAGTCGGCATCCAGCTTGAAATCATATAAATAATGAGCAGACTCATAAAAAAGGTAAACCAGATTAAAAACGTGCCAAAGGCAAAGCCTTTATTAAATAAATCTTTTAAACTCGATTTTTCTACTTCATTGACTGTTGGAACCAAAGTCGGAATGGTTTTAAGATGGGGTGCAATACGGCGAATAATTTTTTCAATTTGCTGAACACTTTTCTTTTTGAGTACTAAAAAACGAATTGACTCAGGTAATAAAAAATACAAGAACGGGACTGTGGCTAATGGCAGTACCCCTCCTATCAATAAAATTCCATGCCAGCCAATATAGGGAAGTAATTGTGCAGAAAGAATTCCACCTAAAGCAGATCCAACTGTAAAGCCACAAAACATTAACGTGACTAGATTAGAACGTCTGGACGTGGGTGCATATTCAGAGGTTAAGGTGATTGCGTTGGGTAAGGCTCCCCCTAAGCCAAGCCCTGTCAAAAAACGCCAAACAATCAGGGTATGTAAATCAGGTGAAAAAGAAGCAAATACGCTGGTTAGACCAAACATAATGACTGAACCAATCAAAATCGGTTTACGTCCTAATTTGTCAGATAACGGCCCAAAGATTAATGCCCCTGCCATGAGGCCAAATAAACCTGCACCAAATAATGGAGCAAGATCTGTGGCATGTAGTGCCCATTCTGCTTTGAGTGCTGGTGCAATAAACCCTACTGCGGCTGTATCAAAACCATCAATAGCTACAATTAAAAAACATAACCACATAATCAGTTTTTGTAGTGTGGATAATGGAATTTCATCAATAAAGCTTTGTACGTCTATAGAATTCTGAGACATAAGTCCTCCCTGCGCCAATAAATTGGCGTATATGCATTCCTTAGCAAAGGCACTCAGCTATATTTATTATTGCGACTGAGTGCCTATTCGAATCAATCAGATCATGAGGATTTATTGCACGTTGACCGTAATTCCAGTCAAGCCGTCAATGTCTGCACGCATTACATCCCCTTTCACCACAGCACCGACCCCCTCAGGAGTACCTGTAAAAATTAAATCGCCTGCTTTTAGCTCAAATAAAGTTGATAAATTGGCAATTGTTTCTGCAACTGACCAGATTAGATGACTGATATCACTGCGCTGTTTTGTTGCATCATTTACCGTTAAATGAATATCAGCCTGATTGAGTTCGCCAGTTTGTTGAATAGAATGGATGGGACCAATCGGTGCAGAAAAATCAAATGCCTTACCAATTTCCCATGGACGGCCTTTCTCACGCATGCCCATCTGTAAATCCCGACGAGTCATGTCTAACCCCACCGCATAGCCATAGATATAGTTGACGGCATCTTCTACAGATACGTTTTTGGCATCTTTACCTATTGCAACCACCAGCTCAATCTCATAGTGAAAGTTCGAAGTTTCAGTCGGATATGGAATATTGACTGGATCTGTGTTCACGGGAACAATTGATTCCAAATCATTGGGTTTACAAAAGAAAAATGGTGGTTCACGATCTGGATCAAAACCCATTTCACGCGCATGTGCAGCATAATTGCGTCCAACGCAATACACGCGGCGCACAGGAAACTTATATTCTGAACCATGAATGAAAAGACCCGCAGTGGTCATCGGCTGAAAAATAAATGACATGTTTATATTCCTTCTCTTACTCTACTCACACTTTAAAATGCATCGCCCTGTTGTTCAGGTGCAGCTTTTTGAAATGCTTCTAGTGTCATGCAATGTTGATAAATTTCATTAATGTTGGGATATGCCGATAAATCGACGTTAAAACGCTGTGCAGAAACCACTTGTGGAACTAAATAAGCATCCGCAATCGTAGCCTGATTGCCATAACAGAATTTTTCACGCGTTAGATCTTCGGACAGAATTTGCTCTAAAGCCTGAAAACCATCTTGAATCCACTTCGCACACCATGCATTAATCTGTGCATCGTTGAGTTCAAAGTTCTGACGTAGATGCTCTAAAACACGTTTGTTATTTAAAGGATGGATATCGCATCCAATTAATGCTGCAATGGCACGCACCCGCTCACGGCCCACTACATCTGTTGGAAGTAATGCAGGCTCAGGATACTGCTCTTCCAGCCATTCAATTATGGCGGGACTTTGCAAAAGCGTTTCTGAGGTGGTCGCAAGTACGGGAACAAAACCCTGCGGATTTAACGCTTTAAAATCAGCCTGATGATGCTCATTTTTGGCTAGTGAGATATAAACCGCTTCATAGGCTACGCCTTTTAAATTCAGTGTAATTCTAGTACGATGCGATGTCCCACTCCGGAAAAAACTATACAATTTCATGCTGCATGTCCTTGATAGTTTTTCACCGCATCTAAACAGTTATTAACATTCCAGCCATATAACCATTCCATAGCATCATAAAAACGCTCAGTCGGACGATTACGCCATAAATCATTACGAACCAGCCGCTTAACACCCGCTGCGTGATAAATTTTACCCATTTCACGTGATGACAAAACGATCCGTGCTGTACGCGCTACACGAGCTTTTTGGTAAATATCAAATGCCTGAAGAATATCGTTATTCGTGCTACGCAATGCTTCACCCAGCGTTACTGCATCTTCCATCGCCATACATGCGCCCTGCGCCATATATTGGGTTGTCGGATGAGCCGCATCACCAAGTAAAGTCACGCGACCAAACGTCCAGGTATCAATTGGTTCGCGATCTGCAGTTGCCCACCGACGCCAACTTTTTGGCAATTCGATCAGTTGCCGTGCTTTCGGACAAATTTCCTGAAAATAAGACAGTACTTCTTCTTTAGAACCGTCCGTTACGCCCCATTGTTCGTGTTCACGACTATGGAATGTAACGACAACATTGTATTCTTTACCACCACGTAATGGATAATGCACAAGATGGCAATTTGGCCCCACCCAGATACTGGCAGCATTCCATTTCAAATCTTCTGGAAATTCATTTTCAGGCACAACAGCACGATAAACCACATGACCTGTGACTAATGCAGGGTCACCCACGAACGTTTCGCGTACAATCGACTTAACACCATCTGCACCAATGAGGGCCTGACCCTGATATTGTTTGCCATTCTGATCAGTTATAGTGACCGTTGAATCATCTTGCTCCACTTTTTTGATCTGACAATTAGTGATAATTTCTAAATTGCCATAATTTTTTGCGCCTTCCACCAATGAACCGTGAATATCGGCTCGATGGATCACTGCATAGGGATTTCCAAAACGTTCACGAAATTTTTCATCAGTGGGAATTTTACCTATCTGATATTCATCCAATGCATCATGCATCACCATATAATCGGTATAGACTGCTTTACCACGGGCAATCTCTCCAATTCCAAGCGCATCAAAAGCATGAAATGCATTTGGTCCTAATTGAATTCCAGCTCCAATTTCACCAATTTCTGGGGCTTGCTCGAATACTTGCACCTTAAAGCCTTGTTTGGCCAAAGCCAGTGCTGCTGCAAATCCACCAATACCACCACCCGCAATTAAAATCGGTTGTTGTTGAGTATTTGACATGATTTATATCCTTATAAATATTCTGATCAGTGACGTTCACGCACTGAATACAAACCTAATTTCCGCTGTAAAGGAGCTTCATCTGCAACGAACAGATAACATGGCTGATCCGAGCTATTGATTAAATCAATATATGCAAAACACGGTGCACAAGATGTATCCGCTTTGCCCAAATTGAAATTTTTATGATCGATCCTAAGTTGTAATTGACCATCAATCACATGAAAAATTTGAGCAGTAGAACGTGGTTGCAATTGAACAGTTTCATTTGGACGCAGCATTAAAGCGGAATATCCAATAATATTCTGACAATCATTTCCGGTTTCTGGGTTGATATAAGTGACCTGTATAGGTGCTTGATGGTTTTTATCTTCAGCCAATGCATTCAAGACTTTTTTCGTATCTTTCCATGCATAACGCATCATCGGATAAGAAGCATTTTCACGAATAAAATGCGTGGTTGGTACAATACCCGCACCATAATGATGTGCATTACCCGCACTCACCACTTTCTGAAGCTCACCCGGTTGTACATAAGATGCTTCGATGTAATACACTAGCGGTAAATCCAGAACATCTAGCCAAATCACTGGCTCATCACCATCATGTCCATGTTCATGCCAAAGTCCTGATGGAGTAAGAATTAAATCCCCATGTTCCATCATGCATTTCTGCCCCTCAACAGTAGTATAGGCTCCCTCACCCTCCACAATTAAACGCACTGCATTTGGTGTATGACGATGGGATGGCGCCCATTCTTTCGGTAATAAAAGCTGCATGCCCAAGTACATAACCGAACTCGCTTTCATATTTTCAAGACCGTGTCCTGGATTAGCTAAAACCAGCACCCGTCGTTCAGCCTTTTCAATAGGAGTTAATTCCCCTGCTTCTAACAGTAATGGTTTGATATCTTTAAAATACCATGCAGTGGCTTGAGTCTGAGGCATCGGTTTATGCGGCGGTAATACATTCCGCAGGCTAGGCCATAAAGGTACAAGATTTGATTCTTCAAGTTGACCAAGATAACGTTTTGGCAAGTCATCCAGTGTTGCTAACTGTTCCATTGCTGATCCTCTTTTTACTGCTCAACAGCACAATTCTTTTGTGAACTGTCTGAGACAAGTCTTCCGTGTTCATCAATGTAACAATCAAAAATTGTTGAATCCATGCACAAAAAAGAATAGTCTGTATTGATAATATCAATACAAGGATTCATGGGTTGTTTGATTTAGATACTAGACTTTTACAAATATTCTTTGAAATTTATAAACATAACAGTGTTTCTAAAGCGGCTGAACAATTAAATATTGGTCAACCCACCTTAAGTATTGCCTTAAATAAATTACGGGAACATTTTAAGGATCAACTGTTTGTAAGAATTGAAAATAAGATGCAACCAACTGAATTATCTAAACAAATTTATCCTTTAGTAGTGGAAATCTTAAATCGGTTAAAGTTAGTACAAAGTTATAATATTGAATTTGATCCCCAAACATCGAATTATCAGTTCCGAATTAGCATGACAGATATCAGCCATCTGGTTTTATTACCTAAACTGATTAATTATTTACGTGAGAATGCTCCCAATATTCGACTGGAAATTATACCGATTACTGCGGATACTCCTGTGCTCATGTCGAATGGAGAAATTGATTTAGCTATTGGTTTTTTACCCCAATTAGAAGCGGGTTTTTATCAACAAACCTTATTTCAACAACATTATGTCTGTATTGCCAGTCAAAATCACCCACGACTAACTGGCCCCACATTATCAGATGAAGAGTTTCGTCAAGAATTACATATCGACATTTTTGCAACTGGTGGACATTATGTATTGGAACATGAGTTGCAAAAACTGGGGGTTAATCGAAATATTTTACTTCGTTTACCGAGCTATTTGGGAGTTGGTCTTGTGGTACAAGACACAGACGCGATAGCAACTATTCCGCACTATTTGAGCCAACTACTTTTAGTCAGGGGCAATTTGCAAATATTAGAGCTGCCCTATCATTTTCCAACCTATAGCGTTAAACAACATTGGCATTCAAGAGCTCATAAAACTCCAAGTAACCAATGGTTGAGACAAATATGTTTCCACTTATTTTGTCAATAATTCTCAGAGGAAATATTAACTAAAAATAGATATAAAAATTATGCTATGACGAGTTTCATGTCATAAATTCGAATTTTAACAACCTACTCTTTAAATTTTAGCGAGTGGCCTTTTCATACATCTTGGTCACTCTTCGCTTAAGAAAAAGACATTGAACAAAAAATTTAGATTTTTAATTCATGGGGTATTAAAGCTTTAAAACGGACTGTAATGCTGGTCGCTCCATTAATCTCTCGAACCATAAGTCAATCGCCTGAAATTTTAGTGATTGATCAATGGGCAGATTTTTCCAAGTATACATATAACTGCCTAAAGCAATATCTGCTATAGAAAAATATTCGCCTGCAATAAATAACCGAAACTCTAGATGCTGATTCAAAACATTTAACTTTACGTCCAGCTCTTGCAGAGCCTGCTGCAATAAACTCATGTTTCTTTGGGCAAGAGGCAATTTTATTGTATGCATCATGATCATTTTAAAAATAGGACTCATTCCGCCTAGACACCAATCCATCCATTTCTCAGCCGCATAACGCTGCTCAATATCACTAATGAATAAACCTTTTTGAGCATATTTTTCTGCCAAGAAGCGTAAAATGGTATGGGATTCCCATAACGTAAAATCTCCATCTTGAAGACAGGGCACTAAACCATTTGGATTGAGTTGTAAATATTCAGTAGTATTTACAATCTCAAATGGCCCTCCAGCCTGAATATGCTCAAATTTGAGTTCTAACTCATTTAAACACCATAGTATTTTTCGAACATTGGTGGAGTTTGTACGTCCCCAAAGTGTAATCATTTTTCACCTCAAATCGGGTCGTTGACGTTCAATCAATAAGCCAACTCACCTTGTCATTACTCAGCATTTTTAAATTCACTTTCAATGTGATTTGCTGCTTTTGTTAAAATTTCCACAATCGTTTCAACATGAATCAAATTAAAGCGTTTAACAGAACCCACAATACTTAATGCAAGAGGAAATGCCTTTGTAGAGTAAATAATGGGAACTGCCAATGCACCTAAATGAGGCTCTAACTCTCCTTTAGACAAGTAATAACCCTGTTTTTTAATTTGGTTCAATTTTTCTAAAAATTCGGTTTCAGTTTCGACAAATCCACTCGAAATAAAGTGCTCGTGATATTTCTGGAAAATGGCTTTCTGTATTTTCATTGCCGTATTTGCCAAAATAATTTTGGGCGCCGCACCGACATAAGCAGGTCGTGGACGACCTCTTCCATATGCCAATAACGATGAGTCTTTATAACTTTCATGATGAATATCAATACAATAATCTTCATAAAATTGCGTTAAACAGCAACTAAATTCTGTTTGCTCGACGATATCCAGCATTAAAGGAATTGATAACCGAAGTATGGGATTAGATTGTTGTGAAATATAATCCATAACAGAAATTTTAGGTCCAAAGGTATATTGACCACCATACAATCTTTGTAGAAGCCCATGCGCAACTAAATCTTTAATATAACGATACCCGGTGGGTTTTGAAAAATTCAATTTTTCACAAATAATGTCTGCATCCAAAACAGGTTCTTCTATAGAAAATAAAGTGAGAATATTTAACATGTTATTGGATGTAGACATTGCACGCTCAGCTTAATTCATAGACATCAGTTGACGCATTTTACCTTCCCACTCGGCTCTTTGGCAAAAGCCCGGTAACCTTTTAGCATGATTTTCAACTTCAGCCATCAGTTCATCTGCATCTTTGCTTAAATCTAACGGAATCTTCATGGGTTGCGATACATACCAAGGCGTATCAATAAATAATTCAAGACGGTTCCCTTCAGGATCTGGCGCATAAAAAGAAATCGCATTGCCATGAGTAATCGGATCTACATGAGGAATTTGCAACTCTACAAATTTGGCATAAAGCTTTTGTAAAGTTCCTAAACTATCCGCCTCTAGGGAAATTTGATTAATCGGATTGAAGATTGATTCTTCAGGCCGGCCTGTTGCTAACACAATCTGATGATGCGCTTTTGGATCACGACTTAGAAAAACCAATTGCACTTCACCACGAGGTGTATCGAGTTTTCCACGATCAGTCACAAAAAAACCGAGAATTTCAGTATAAAACTGCTCCATCTTGGTCATGTGAGTGACATAGATTCCGATATGGCTAAATTTAAGTCCTTTCATGTTTTTCTCAATAATTGATAAAAATGTTGACACAACATATATTGTTTGCCAATATTATGTCAATTGTTATTATTTATTGATAATAACATAAACAACACAAGGAAGATTTCCATGAAATTATTAAGCTTCAGCATCCACGGTCAATCATCATTTGGTTTAATTAAGGATCAATCCGTTATTGATCTCAAAAAGTATTTCTCAGATAAATACGTCGATTTAAAAAGTTTATTAGCTGAAGATAATTTTCTTGAAATCTTAACATCTGTTAAAAATGCACCTGTTGACTACTCACTCGAAGACATTCAATTTGAACCCGTCATTCCAAATCCTGAACAAATTTTCTGTATTGGTTTGAATTATGCTGACCACGTGCAAGAAACTCAGCGTGAAATCACTGAAAAACCTATGATTTTCTTTAGACTTGCGCCATCACAAGTCGGTCACAACCAACCTTTATTACGTCCAGTCGAAACAGAACAGTTTGATTACGAAGGGGAAATTGCGATTGTCATTGGAAAAGGAGGTCGCCGTATTCCTAAAGAACAGGCATGGGATCATATTGCTGGCTATTCATGCTACAACGATGGTTCAGTTCGTGACTGGCAGCGCCATACAGCCCAATGGGGGCCAGGTAAAAATTTCTTCCAGACGGGTGGTTTTGGTCCTTGGTTAGTAACAACTGATGAAATTAAAGCAAATGAAACTATGACCCTGATTACTCGTGTGAATGGTCAGGAATTACAACGCGCTCAAACCACTCAGCTTATCCATGATATTCCTTCTTTGATTAACTATATTTCTACCTTTACTCCATTAAGCGCTGGCGATGTGATTGTCAGTGGTACCCCAGGTGGTATTGGTTTGAAACGTAATCCACCTGTTTTACTTCAAGAAGGCGATATTGTTGAAATTGAAGTAGATAAAGTCGGAATCCTGAAAAATATCGTAAAAAATGAAGGTTAATTCGAATGGGGCTTTAACAATAAAGCCTCTTTCACTCAGGAGGAGTAAAAATGGAATTAAAACAACATTATGATATTGCCATTGTGGGTTATGGGCCAACAGGTGTAACACTCGCCAATTTATTAGTAAAACAGGGTTTAAGCGTTTTAGTTTTAGAACGTGAACCACAAATTTTGCAGCTACCGCGTGCTATCCGTTTTGATGCCGAATGTATGCGGGTATTTCAAACGATTGGTATTGCTGAGAAATTGCAAAAAGAACTAGTACCCGGCCCTGGCATGAAATTTGTTGATGCAGAAGGAAATTTACTGATTACTTGGGAAAGGCCCACTCAAAAAGGTATACATCAATGGAGTTCAGCCTATCGAATTCATCAACCTGATTTGGAAGCCACATTACGCGAGCATGTAGAACGTCATCCTTTATTGACGCTTAAACTACGTCATGAAGTTTACAAAATTGACGAACAGCCTGAGCAATGCACATTATTTTTTGAAAACTTAGCCAATGGCACACTACATCAGGCTACAGCGAAGTTCGTAGTAGGTTGTGATGGCGCACGCTCATTAATCCGTCGACTAATTGGAACAACATTTGAAGATTTAAATTTGCATAGCCGTTGGCTGGTTGTAGATTTTATTGTTAAAAATAATAGTAATGATCTAGGTGATTATAGTATCCAATTCTGTGATCCACAACGTCCCATGAGCTATATCAAAGGCACGGGACAAAGATTACGCTGGGAAATTATGGTGATGCCAGAAGATGATGTACAAAAACTAACCCAGACTGAAACCATCTGGCAATTGCTGTCAGCATATATTCAACCTGAAAACGCCGAGATTGAACGAGCTGCTGTCTATACTTTTCATGCTTTACTTGCCAAACAATGGTACAAAGATCGTTTGATTATTGCAGGTGATGCAGCACACCAGACTCCCCCATTTATGGGACAAGGTATGGCAGCCGGAATACGTGATGCCGCTAATTTAGCCTGGAAATTAAAACAAATGGTAAGTGATGATCAGCATAGTGATCTGATCGAAAGCTATCATTCGGAACGCATTTCTCACGTCAAAGAGTTTATTGAAGGTGCAGTTAGTTTTGGAAAAATCATTCAAAATTATTGCGGAGACCACGAATATCAGCAACAAGTTTCCCAATTAAAAAACTTCATTACCCCGACCCCAAAATTAGGTAAAGGATTTATTCAGCAGACAGAAGAAATTAACGGTCAAATTGCACCCCAATTCATTTTAGCTCAACAACAACTCAGTGATGATGTTGCGGGCTATCACTTCTGTTTGTTTGTTCTACCTGAGTTTCAGTCAGAAATTGAAGAACTTGAGCTACATGAGCTTGAACACTTCACTATTATCTATGCAAATTGTCCAGAAATTGTGCAATGGCTTCGTGAAAATCATACACACGCCATTTTAATCCGACCTGATCGTTATATTTTTGGCAAGGCATCTTCCCAACAAAGTATCGAACAACTCATCAAGGCAACACATTTATACGACATGATTACACATTAACTCTTAGGCGATACAAATCGCCTATCCATATCGTGTTCAAAGGAAGAAACTATGGATTCACAACAAATTGGAATTCAGGTCACTGCTGTGCCTGAAAAAAATCAGAAATTAGAAAATACAGTACAAAAAGTAAGACGTAAACTTTTGTATTTTCTATTAATACTGTTCATTTTTTCATTTTTAGATCGTATTAATATTGGTTTTGTCGGCAAACAGCTCAGTGCAGATTTGGGATTGACCGCGCTGAGTTTTGGTTTAGCCAATACTATCTTTTATATCTTTTATATCTGTTTTGGTATTCCAAGTAATTTAATGCTAAAGAAATTTGGCACCAAGTTGTGGATTGGAACCATTATTATTGTGTGGGGTATTGCATCGAGCTGTACCGCATTTGCAACGGATGAAAAATCTCTCTACATCATTCGAGCTATTGTGGGTATTGCTGAGGCAGGTTTTATGCCTGGCATGTTACTGTATTTGACTCAATGGTTTCCTACCTCACACCGCTCTCGTGCTAATGCGATTTTCATGTTGGCAATGCCATTTACTGCGATGTTTGGTGCTGTTATTACCGGTTATATTTTAAACTTGCATGATTGGCATGGCTTTTCTGGTTGGCAATGGGTGTTTTTACTAGAAGGTTTGCCATGTATCATTCTTGGATTTTTAGTCTATGCGAAATTACCCAATACACCTAAAGATGCCAAGTGGTTAGATGAAGAAGAAAAACAGGTACTGATTCAAGCCCTAGAAGAAGAAAAGCTGCAAAATAAAACTATTCTTCAGCAGACTCAACAAAATGCTGCCATGCCTCCTTCAACATGGGCCTTTTTAAATCGCTCAATCGTACGTTGTGCGATAGTTTATTTCTGTATCGTAACCACATGCGGCATGGTCAATATTTGGGTTCCGCAAATTGTTTCAGCTTCGCTACCCAATCTAAGTTCTGTTGCACACGGAATTATTGTGGCAATCCCCCATTTGGTTACCATTATTGCTTTATTTTTTCTGTGCTATCGCTCGGACAAAACTCAGGAAAGATATTGGCATACTTTCTTCCCAATGCTATTTGGTTTCATCGGTTGGCTAATGGCAGCCTATTTACAAGCTCCAGTACTACAAATTATAGGGTTGTGTTTAGCATGTATGGCAGGCTTCAGCACTATGGGAATTTTCTGGGCATTTGCTGATGAAAGTTTATCCAGTGATCACAAGGCCATTGGTATTGCGTTTATTAATGCTTGTGGAAACTCAGCGACTATTGTGAGCTCTTTCTTAATTGGTTTCCTTAAAGATCTTACCCATTCTTTTGCTACAGGCATGGTGTATGGCAGTGTCTTAATGCTTCTAGGCGCAATCATTATGTTGACATTTACCATAAAAAGAGTCCCGCAAAAAGATTTGGTAAAAGGACATATTTAATATGAATAAAATTCATCATTCAGCTTATGAATTACTTCAATCCATTCCAGACGGTGCAACCATTCTTATTGGTGGTTTTGGTACAGCTGGTCAGCCCGCGGAACTGATTGATCATTTAATTGAAACAGGCGCTGAAGATTTAACCATTGTCTGTAACAATGCAGGTAATGGGGATTATGGATTAGCCAAATTACTAAAAGCAGGTCGTGTCAAAAAAATGGTTTGCTCTTTTCCCCGTCAGTCAGACTCATGGGTATTTGATGAATTATATCGTGCAGGAAAAATTGAGCTCGAACTCGTACCACAGGGCAATCTTGCTTGTCGTATTCAGGCCGCGGGCATGGGCTTGGGCGCAGTATTTACGCCTACAGGTTATGGAACGCTACTCGCCGAAGGGAAAGAAACACGCCATATCGATGGCAAAGACTATGTACTTGAGCTTCCTATTAAAGCAGATTTTGCTTTGATTAAAGCGCATAAAGGTGACCGTTGGGGCAATTTGATTTACAACAAATCAGCACGAAATTTTGGCCCAATCATGGCCATGGCTGCCGCAATAACCATCGCCCAAGTTGCTGAGGTTGTTGAGTTAGGAGAGCTTGATCCTGAACATATCGTCACTCCGGGCATTTTTGTTCAGCATGTTGTGCACTGTTGAATACAGCACCTTTAATGAAATGAATGCATTCATTCTTAAGTAAAATTTTTGAATACGTGGAATCAAAATGACCTATCAAAAATTAACACGTGACCAGATTGCTGCACGTGTTGCACAAGATATTCCAGAGGGTTCATATGTGAATCTAGGGATTGGGATACCGACACGCATTGCAAAATATCTTCCTCAAGATAAGGAAATTTTCCTGCATTCTGAAAATGGTTTACTGGCTTTTGGTCCTCCAGCAAAACATGGCGAAGAAGATCCCGATCTAATTAATGCAGGAAAAGAATTTGTCACCATGCTCACTGGTGGTTGTTTTTTTCATCATGGAGATTCTTTCGCCATGATGCGAGGGGGTCATCTTGATATTTGCGTGCTTGGTGCTTTTCAAATCGCGGCCAATGGGGACCTAGCAAATTGGCATACGGGTATTGCCGATGATATTCCAGCAGTGGGCGGTGCAATGGATCTGGCCGTAGGTGCAAAAAAAGTGTTTGTGACTACCGAACACATCACTAAAAATGGTGAAGCCAAAATTGTGAAACAGCTCAGTTATCCGTTGACAGGAAAGCGCTGTGTTGACCGTATTTATACTGATCTTTGTGTCATAGAGGTTGAGGACGAAGGTCTTAAAGTCATTGAAATGATTGAAGGCTTAGATTTTGAAAATTTACAGTCCTTAACCGATGCACCTTTAATCAATATGATCTCAAAGAAGATGTAAATAGTCATCTCAAAAATCTGAATGTTTTGGCCGTTTGAAAGCGGAATTTCAAGGGGCCTGATTCAAAAACTACAATATTTTTCAGGAAGAAAACATGAAACTTAACTCAGTCCTTTTGGGGATAATAGCAACGTCTTGCCTAAATTCTGTAGTGCATGCTGATTTTGTAAAAGATACAACAGCAAATCTATATTTAAAAAATTTCTATTTTGATCGTAATTTTGATGATGCCAATAGCAAGGACTTAAGTAACTGGTCGCAAGCAGCAACACTCACAATAAATTCTGGCTATACAGATACACCGTTACAGCTTGGTTTGGATTTATCTGCCCGTTACGCGTATCGTTTAAGTTCCGCAAAAAATATTGTAGATAATGTCATGCCTTATGATGCATCCAAACAGCAACAGGCACAGGATCAACTTAAACTAGGAGCAACAGCTAAATTTAAATATTCTGATACTGAACTAAAAATAGGTGAAGTGATTCCCAAACTTCCAATTGTACATACGGATGTTGCAATGCAACTACCCACCACTTTTTTGGGAGGTATTTTAGAATCAAAAGACTTCGCAAATACCAAAATTACCGCAGGTCGTTTAACGAAAGTCAGTGGGCGAAATGCTGAAGACTATTATAAGTTCCAATTAACAAATGGTAAAAATAAAGCACAGTCCGATGCATTGGATTTTGTAGGGCTGGATTATGATTTTAATGATCAGCAAATTCGTTATTTCTATGCAAAATTAGAAGATATTTATGACCAACATTTTCTAAGCTATGAATTTCGACATAACTTCAACGCCACTATCCATTTAAAGTCAAACTTTTATCTATTTGACACCAAAGAGTCAGGCGATGCGTTAGAAGGAAAACTTGATAATCAAGTATATGCGACCATTCATATGCTGAATTATGGCAATCATACCTTTGGACTTGGCTATAAATATGTAGGAGGTGACAATGCTTTTCCCCTATTGGCAAACTGGGTTCCTCAAGTTTATTCGGCTAATTGGTCAGTGGGAACATTTATGCAACAAGATGAACGTTCGTGGCAAGTGCGCTATGATTATGATTTCAAAGACACGCCATTGAATGGTTTAAAGAGTATTATCCGCTACTATGATGGCGATCATATTAAAACCAACACTGGCAATAACGGGACAGAAAAAGAGTTTGATCTGATCTTAAATTATGATTTTCAACAGCTTCAATTAAAAGGTTTAGGAATCTCTTGGTTATATGCTGATTATAAAAACTCTGTCTCCAAAGATTACATCGAAAATAGACTAGGACTGTATTACACTTATAAGTTCTAGATTGATATGCAATAGCTACAAATATTAATTTTGAAGCAGCCTAAACGCTTTAGTGTGAGTATCAGTATGCATACTGACACTAAAGCTTGAGTGCGTTTAATAATTTTTTCTTTCACCAATCGCTTTTTGTTTTAGCTCGTACGATTTATAAATTTGCTAAAAATAGACTTACTTTGACTATCTGTAAGCCTATTTGTCATATTGTGATGTTTATAAAAGATCAAAAATATAAAATCTTAGAAACTCCAGACAAATTTCAACCCAACACTTTGTCCCTTTGTGCGATTTTCTACCTGATCTTCAATCAAATATTTTCCTTCCAAAAACCATTGCCTTGAAGGGTGATAAGCAATGGAAGGCCCATAAGCAATAACCTGTGCTTTATTATTTTCAATTTTGACAGAATTCACCGTATCAGCCGTGGTTTGTTTTAAAGCATAGCCCTGCACGCCCACCGTTAACGCTGGAGAAACATGATAGCCAAGATTATAGTCAACGGCCGCATAATTGCCAGAACGATAATGGGTATCCTCATTTTTGGCATTGATACTATAGGAAAACTTAGCCGAAATATCCACATAGGGGTTCATATAGGTATAGGCAAACATCGGCCGTCCCGTATAGTAGTTCTTCCCAATATTAGCTAAATGATTTTTATCATAATTCCCACTCGGTAAAACATTTTCCAGCGCCATACCAAAATGGTGGTTACCCATATGCCATGCTAATAATGGCGCAAATGATGTATCTCCTAAACCTTTATCACGATCAGATAAGCCTGCTGCATTTAAACGCATACTAATCATGGGCTGAATGCCATAAAATCCAAACTGCCCCCCTAGAAAGGTCTTATCCGTCATCCAAACCACTCGTAACACCAGTACATCTACATCTAAATCAAAATTTGGAATGCTCGAATTTCCATGATAATCAACCATTTTATGGGCACTATAATCCTGAAAATAGGTCAACAAATAAACCCCTGCTGGAGGTAAATTACCTGCCATATTTCCTTCTGCACCCAACGCCGCAGAATCCGCAACATTTTCCAGAGCAAAGGTCTGAGCACTTACAACAGACAATATGAAGCCGCACATTACATTTAATGTTGTTTTCAACATGAGATACGTCCTTTTTAGGCATGGCTCAACCCGCAAGATGTCCTATCCTGCTTTTGGGTTGAAGCCATCAATTTTTTGTTTTTAAGAAATTAAGTTTTTACTGAATATTCAATTTTATTCAATAATTAATTCTGCGCCTGTTGCGTCCTGAATTTGCTCTACAGATACATCTGTGGCGAGTTCAACTAATTTAAAACCCTTGGGTGTAATATCAATTACGCCTAAGTCGGTAATAATCCGCTGCACTACTTTTTTACCCGTTAAGGGTAATTGACATTGTTTTAACAGTTTTGGTTGTCCTGATTTAGCGTAATGCTCCATAAGAACAATCACTTTTTTTACCCCAGCGACCAAATCCATTGCACCGCCAATGCCTTTGACTTTTTGACCCGGAACCATCCAGTTGGCCAAGTCTCCTTGTTCTGACACTTCCATTCCACCTAAAATTGCCACATCGATATTGCCACCCCGAATCATGGCAAAAGAGGCAGAACTTTCAAAAAATGAAGCCCCAGGAATTGCGGTCACAGTTTGCTTTCCAGCATTGATGAGATCAACATCTACCGTTTCTTCAGTTGGAAACTCACCCATGCCCAATAAACCATTTTCTGATTGCAACCAGATTTGTGAATCTACTGGAATATAGTTCGCCACCAAAGTGGGTAAACCAATACCCAAGTTGACATAGAAACCATCTTGTAACTCTTGTGCGGCACGTTGCGCCATTTCTAATCTTGACCAACTCATTTTTATGCTCCAGCCTGTTCCTTCAGCTTAATTTGTTCCATACGTTTTACAGGGTTGGGTATATGGATAATTCTTTGTACATAAATACCTGGTAAATGAACGTCATCAGGATCAATCTCACCGATCTCAACTAAGTGTTCCACTTCAACAACAGTTACTTTCCCTGCAACCGCACAGTCTGGATTAAAATTTCGGGCTGTTTTTCTAAACACCAGATTACCCGCCTTGTCCGCCTTATAGGCCTTAATCAAAGCAATATCGACATCAAAGGATTGTTCCAATAAATATTCTTGACCATTAAACTCACGGATTTCTTTATGATCTGCTATAACAGTCCCTACGCCCGTACGAGTATAAAATGCTGGAATACCCGCACCCGCAGCACGTAGCTTTTCTGCTAGAGTACCTTGCGGGGTTAGTTCAACGTTGAGCTCACCAGCAAGTAATTGGCGTTCAAATTCCTGATTATCTCCAATATAAGAAGCAATCATTTTTTTAATCTGCCTAGTTTTTAACAGCATTCCTAATCCATAATCATCCAGTCCAGCATTATTGGAAATACAGGTCAGCCTTTGAACATTACTATCTCGTACTGCACAAATGAGTTGGTCTGGAATACCACATAAGCCAAACCCCCCCACAGCGATGGTTAAATCATCCTGAATCACATCTGCCAATGCTGCTGCTGCATCTTGATATACTTTACTCATGTCATTTCCCTGATTAAGCCGAAACAGCTACATTGTCTATCTGATATTGCTGCATATAGTCTTCAAAATAACTCACTAATTGCTGGACATTTTCAGTCTGTTCGACCGCACCGAAAATATAAAAATCCGGGCGAACTAACATTGCTTGAATGTTGTGTTGCTGCATAAACTCAATCATTACCTGCTGCACATCTTTGGACTGTTCGTCTAACAATGAAATAACTTTCAGTTGATCAGGGTAAAAAATAGATACTGAGGTTGGATCAAGCGTTAATAATGCAAACTTCCCTGCAATTAAATCATCCAGCCGTTTGCGTACTGCGCCGCATTGTAAAATGCTATGCGGAGACAATTTTCCTGCAATTTGCTGCGGGTTAAATTTTGGTTCTTGCGCTAAAATACCGTGTGTTAAATCTGGAAAGTTGGGCGGTGGAGGTACAATTCCATCAAAAAATGCCTGATCTCTTTGTTGGGCTTCGGCAGAATCAGACACGCAAATCACCTTACCCAAAAACATTGATAATTCAATAACATCATTGACATGAGGGCTACGCTCTTCAAAATAGGTACCTAAAATTTCATTGCTGTATTGATGATTTAATACGCCAGAAATTTTCCATGATAAATTTAAGGCATCCCGAAAACCTGCACACATACCTTGTCCCATAAATGGTGGCATGACATGTGCTGCATCACCTGCAATCAGAATTCGATCTTCACACCATTTTTGTGAAATTAAGGATTTAAAATTATATAATTTAAAGCGAATCAGCGTGGCCTGTTCAGGTGTGACCCAGGGTTTTAATAATTCCCAAACTTTTTCTTCATTTTCAAGATCGGCAACTGATTCATAGGGTAAACGCATAAACTCCCATCTTCTTAGGCATTTACCTTCAAATAGTCCCGCTGGTGCAATCGTGGTTGGACGTCCTGGATTACAATATTGTGTGGCTTCAGTTGGAATATTATTAGGAGCATCTTCATTTGGAATAATATCAACCACCAGCCAGTCTGCCTGAAAACCTTTATCAAACCAGTTAGCATCAATCGACTGCCGTACGATACTATTTGCTCCGTCAGCGCCTACTACGAAACGTGCCGAGTAAGTGTCGGTTTGTTCCGTCGCCAGATTTTGGACAACCACTTGAGCCCATTGTGTATTTTGCTCAACGTTTAAAACTTCGTAACCAAGGCGAACATCAACATTCGGATAGTTTTTCAGTTCATCTTCCACTAGTTTTTCAAAGCTTGGCTGATGAATAAAATTTACTTCCGCCCCTCCTGAAATAGATTCACGGGTCCAGTCAAAGGTAATCAGTTCTTTCCAGTCTGCATTGACCCATTTATACAGCTCACCTGGCTGAAGAATGGTTTCTAATTGCTGTTCCAAGCCCAATGTCAGTAGCATGCGTCGCATTTCATGATCAATACAAATCGCACGGGGTAAAGGATAACGCTCTGTCCAACGCTCAAAAATCTGAACCTGATGACCTTTTCTTGCCAGATTTAATGCTAAAACTGCGCTCACAGGTCCAAAACCAACAATAATTACATCTGTTTGTTGAGCTACCATGATTAAATTCCTTTTAATTAAATGGTTTCATAATTGATGATGAAATCTTTTGGAGGGTTAGGCCCCCAAACAAACATCGAATCTTCAACAGGATGATCTGCGGCTGGCCAGTCATGATCATGTGCTACGAAATCTATGTCATGCGAATATTCGGCATAACTACCCCAAGGGTCTCGAACGTAATGAAAATAATTCGAACCTAAAACATGTCTACCCATTCCCCACCCTTGATCATAACCAGCCTGTTCCATTTGCTGCTTTCCCAACCCGATATCATCAATCTGATCCACATTCCAACTTGAATGATGCAAACCACTGCCATTGGATTTGGCAATCGCAAGTAGATGATGATCACTGCCATGTGCACCATGTAAAAATGCCACAATGCCGCGTGACTGATCTGAAATACGCAGGCCTAAGACATTTACATAAAAAGAGACCGTAGCTTCAACATCAGTCGCAAAAATTGAAAGATGCGATAGATAACTCGGATGAACCTGAGTAATTAATTTGCGGTTTGGCGCACGACCAACCAATGACTCAGTTAAGGGATGGATGGCTTGGGATTTAAAATCTGGAGATACCTTATCCGTCACCATGATCTGTAAAGGAAGGCTGTCAGGGCCTTCTATCCAAAATGATTGCTTTGCCTGATCATCCAAAGCAGCAATCATCGGGATATTTTTTGAAATAATGTGCTGTTGTATGGCTTCAAAATCTTCTGCATATATGCCAAAAGATAGCCATTTTAATTGTTTCTTGTCACCATCCTGATAGATTCTCGCCCAACGATGAGCACATCCATATGTATAAAGCTCAAGATAACCTTCGCTTGAATTTTTCACCTCCAAACCAAAAGCGTTGTAAAAATCATAGGCTTGCTGTAGATCAGGAACACTGAACACAAACTCACAAATAGAATGAATCGCAAGCTGGTTTTTTCGTTTTTTATTCATATCATTATCCTAGTGCTGTTTATTTCTTTGATCCGTAAAGAAAACAGAGAGAAGTTTTGGATTACTCAACTACTTGTTTTTGCTGACCCAGTACATCACTTTCCAGAGTGACAACATCACCTTTTTTGAGAAAGCGTGGTGGTTTCATACCGCCACCTACACCCGCTGGTGTTCCTGTAATCACAACATCGCCAGGTAAAAGGGTCATAAATTGACTGACATAGGCAATAATTTCGGCCACTGAAAAAATCATGTCACTGGTATTGGCGGATTGCATGACCTCATCATTGACCTTTAATGAAAATTGAATATTTTGAGGATCAGTTAATTCATCTCTTGTCACCAGCCACGGGCCAATTGGACCAAACGTATCAAAGCTTTTGCCCTTTCCCCATTGTCCATTACGTTTCAATTGCCATTCGCGTTCAGAAACATCATTGGCAAGACAATACCCTGCTACATATTCTAAAGCTTCCGCTTGAGGTACATTTTTGGCGGTCTTGCTAATCACAAAACCAAGTTCTAGCTCCCAATCAGTAGCTAATGAGTTTGGCGGTAAGACCACAGCATCGTAGGGGCCACTAAGAGAAGTGATGGCTTTTAGAAAAACTACAGGTTCGTTTGGTAACTCCATCCCCGCTTCTCGAGCATGTTCACCATAATTCAGCCCAATGGCGACAAACTGACGCACACCCGTGACTGGCATACCTAGACGTTCATCCTTACTTACAATTGGAAATGTTTCTAAATCGAGTTGTTGCAGAGTGGTTAATTTCTCATTGTTTAGCCATTCGGGGCTCCAATCTGGAAGAATCGTTGAAACATCTCGAATGCAACCAGTGCCATCAATTATCCCTGGCTTCTCATTTCCTTGTGTACCAAATCGGACCAGCTTCATGCTTAAATTTCCTTTTTTGTTAATTGACATTTTGTCATTATGACATATCGTCATATTTAATTTAATCATCTTATTTGTCAAGTATTTTTCTAAAATTTAAAGTTAATTTACTTATGTTTATGATTTTTAAAAACTTTTATTTTTATATAAGATACATAGATATTAATTTTTGGCTTTATGCAGGAATTTAGTTAATATATTTATGATTTCAAAGACATAGCTTAAAGCGTTTAAAGAGGCCAAATTGGATCACCGAAGTAGAGTTGGCTTAGAAAAAAAGCAAAAAATGAAAAATCATTTAATGGTTTCTGCACTTGATCTATATTGCCAAGTGCCTGCCGAACAAAATTTGTTGATTGATGATTTCGTCAAACATGCGGGTGTATCTAGAGGTACGTTTTATAATTATTTTACTTCGACGAATGAATTACTTACTGAACTTGCAATACAGATGAGTGACGAGATATTAGATATTATTGAGCCTATTATTTTTCAATTTGATCATCCTCTTGAACGAGTTATGTTAGCCACAAAATTATACTTACGCTCTGCAACACGTTATCCAGTTTGGGGACAGTTAATTACCAGCGTAGGGCCAAGATTTACTCTTCGTGGTAGAAATATTTCACGGTATCTAACTCGAGATTTAAAAAAAGCACACGATCTAGGGTTAGTCATTATTAAGGATTATCGAGTTTCCCGCGATATTTTTCTCGGTTCTGCTTATTACTCATTGGAAACGATTCTAACAGAAGCGGTGGATCAGGATTATTTTAATCTAGTAATAGAAACTCTTTTTATCAATTTAGGCATTGCTCCAGAGGAAGCCCAAAGATTAATGAGTCTACCATTGCCGTCAGAAGTTAACATACAAACTCCCTTTTTTACGGTAT
This sequence comes from Acinetobacter sp. S54, assembly GCF_016624945.1. Lineage (GTDB taxonomy): Bacteria > Pseudomonadota > Gammaproteobacteria > Pseudomonadales > Moraxellaceae > Acinetobacter. The sequence continues at coordinate 422,293 of NZ_JACVUI010000002.1, forward strand.
TAAAAAATCACCAAATTCGTTAAGTTTTCTAGCGACGGATTAAACACCTCAATCAATAATGCATTAACGATCCAGTGCTACTATTTTTTAATAGATGAAAAAACCGAGCTCATTGCTTCACTCGGTTTTAAAAGAAATTCTGTCATCTATTTTAGAGCATGGTCACGACCTGATGAAACTGGTTTATGAGACTGTAAATACCACGCTATTATTTTGATAATTTGCAGTGATATCTTTTCCATTCAATGTCACTCTTTTAAAGCTTCCTTGAAGTTTTTTGGCTGATAAAACAGTGTATGTTCCTGTTGGTAAATTGGTCTTTGTTATTAGCTGTAATGTTCCATTTAAAGTGACTGTCTTACCAACCTGAATCGCAGGCAATGTATTTAACTGCAAGTTAACATTGAGCGTAGTTCCTGAAAGCTGAGTTAAATTACCAGAAACATTCACTGTCTTGGTGGCATTAATATTAAGTCTGCTGTTTTCATGCATATAAATATCACCTTGGGCAGCGGCATTCTCAGATGATAATTCAAGACTGCCCTGTTTAAGATCAATTCCTCCTGTAAATGCGTTGTTTCCTGCTAATGCCAAGGTTCCTGTACCTAGTTTGGTAAGTTTACCTTCACCTGTAATATCATTATTCCACTGATCATATTGGTTAAAGCCACCTAAATCAGCATCCATCGTTAGATAAACATCTCCATTAAAATTGCCATACCCACCTCCTGCTCTGAATAAATTTAAGCGTCCATATCCCTCGGTATCATCCATAACAGGATAGCCTGAGGCTAATGCCGTTGATTTTAAAACTACACGACGTTGTTCTGCACTCAAATAAGGGAACCGTGTTTCAAGTAAGATTTCAGCACCTTTCGGTACCGTTGCAGTTTTAGTTTTATCGCTAATCTGGTTAAATCCATAGGTCATCCACTGATCAACTTGTTTTTTTAATTTTTCAAGATCAGCGAATCGATCATTGGCATCATAAGGCATTTTGGATAAAGCGTAGAATTCCTCAAAGGTGGAAGTATTGGTTGCTTTCATGAGTTGTGTCTGGGCTTGCGAATATGCTTCTTTTCTTTGTGCTTGCGTCATAGCATTGAGATTTGCAACATCGGCAGCAATAGACTGAAGTCTTCCACCAATCACATCAAGCGCAGAATGCATACCTGCAATAATACGAGAATCCCCCAGATCCATACCTCTGGCTATGATTTCTTGATAGCGTTGTGGAACCAGATAAGCCATAGCAATTGCATTACGACCAGCTTCAGCGGTGTGACCACTAGGGAAACCACCATCTGTTGAGGGAGTGCTGCTTTTTGCTGATTCTAAACTAGGCACAACGATAACATCTGTACTCCAGCGATATGGACGTGCATATTTATAAAAACGTTTTGCAGGTTCAGTTGAAGAGTTATTTCCCATGGCCTGAATAAATTCTACAACTTTACCAAAATTTGTATTTCCTTCAGCTGTAGTCAGTCCTGTATTATTGCCTTTATCATCATATTTCACTTGATTTGCATCACTTGGCACGGAGTTTATTGTAGTAGTTTGCCCAGTTAATGCTCGCCAAGGATCAGTCAATGCTCCCATGCCTGTAGTTACGCTATAACTTTTTCCACGTCTATCATCTAGATAGGCCCTTATAGCATCCTCTTCTGTTCGGTTATGAGTGGTCTGGACAGAGTAATTAATATTGTAATTGAGTACATCAGCATTTTTTTTGCTGCCATCTGTAGAATCGGCAGGTAAACCCGTCCAGTTTGATTGGGTAACGGCAGGAAATCCATCTTGGGCTTGTGCAGAAACGCCTGCATCTACAAATAGGCTTGATGGGGTCCATACATCAAGAAAACCACTTAAAACTCTCACTCCCGCATTTGTTTCGACCGTTGCATAACGTGCATCACCGCGTTGGTTGGTTATCCAGGAATCTACAATTGGTGTTATGTTCAATGCTAATGGAGCAGTATCTTCGTATCCCACGCCCTTTGGAGCTGCTGGAGTTTCCTGATTTGCGCTGATGTCATCATCAGAAGAATGGCTATCATTACACCCCGTAAAAAAAACTGAACATGAAATTAGTGATAATAAAAGTGTATTTATTTTAAAGCTTGACATGATTCGATCCGTTAATAAAAAACGGTATCTTTCATCATCTATGTTTAGCTGTTATTACATAGCCAGAATTAATTTTAAATTGTCTAAACAAATCATGTTAAAAACACGATGAGAGCAACCTGAATTTAAACAATTTTTTTAAATCTCTAAAATTAATTTGGTTAAAGGACGCGAGCTTAGTCAAAGCAATAAAGTTTTTTTATTAATCACTCAAAACGACCATCATGATAAATCATATCGTTCATTCTTCTATCTTTTTCATAGCTTACAATCATTTAGAGAATTAGCCACAGAATATGATAGGTGGAAACACAACTGTATATATTCAAGCGTGTTAGCTTATATATTCTATAGTTTGCTTTTAATGACTCAAATTACAGGGCGATATATGCTATGCGTTCCTTATTCACGCGATAGCATATATTGCGACCTGTTGTTATTTAAGCGCTTATCCTCCCAAATGTCCCGGTACCCAGTTTGTTCCAGCTAAGGGCACACGTGCCATTGCTGCTGCTTCAACAGTCAAAGCAACTAAATCTTCAGGGTCAAGATTATGCAGATGCGATTTACCACAAGCACGCGCCATTGTTTGGGCTTCCAACACCAAGACGCGTAAGTAATTTGCCAAATGGCGCCCCCCCTCAATCGGATCAAGATTTTTTGCCAATTCAGGATTTTGTGTAGTAATCCCTGCCGGATCTTGACCATTTTGCCAATCATCATAATAACCCGCAGCCGAACCGATTTTTTTCAATTCTTCATTGAGGCGTGGGTGGTTATCACCCAGTGCAATAAGCGCAGCTGTACCAATTGCGACTGCATCTGCACCGAGTGCCATTGCTTTGGCAACATCGGCACCGGTACGAATACCTCCAGAAACGATCAACTGTACTTTACGATGCATACCCATTTCTTGGAGTGCCTGAACAGCTTGAGGAATGGCAGGTAAAATTGGAATACCCACATGTTCAATAAACACTTCTTGCGTGGCTGCTGTTCCGCCTTGCATGCCATCCAAAACGATCACATCTGCACCTGCTTTTACAGCCAGTTTGACATCATAATATGGACGACTTGCCCCAATTTTTACGTAAATCGGTTTTTCCCAATCCGTGATTTCGCGAATTTCCGCAATCTTAATAGCTAGATCATCTGGCCCCGTCCAGTCTGGATGACGACACGCAGAGCGTTGATCGACACCTACAGGTAAGGTACGCATACCCGCTACACGTTCAGTCACTTTCATACCAAGTAACATACCGCCACCACCTGGTTTTGCACCTTGTCCCAGAACAATTTCAATGGCATCAGCTTTACGTAAATCATCTGGGTTCATACCATAACGTGATGGCAAATATTGATAAACCAATGTTTCTGAATGGCCCCGTTCCTCTGGCGTCATCCCCCCATCACCCGTTGTGGTGGATGTTCCTACGACAGATGCACCACGACCTAAAGCCTCTTTTGCATTGGCTGATAATGCTCCAAAACTCATACCCGCAATGGTTACAGGAATTTTCAAGTGGATTGGTTTTTTTGCAAAACGGGTCCCTAACACCACATCAGTTCCGCATTTTTCACGATAACCTTCTAATGGGTAGCGTGACATACTTGCACCAAGCAGAAGTAAATCATCGAAGTGCGGAAGATGACGTTTAGTTCCTCCTCCACGAATGTCATAAATTCCTGTGGCAGCAGCACGTTGAATTTCCTGAATCGTTAAACGGTCAAATGTAGCGGATTCACGTAGTACAGGTTCAAATTGTGTAGTTGATTGAGTCATGTTGTATTCTCCGATACGTTTTAATAAGCCGATGCATTGTCAACTTTGAAGTTATAAAGCTGACGTGCTGAACCATAACGTTTGAATGCCGTTGGATCTTCGTTGAAGCCTGCTTTTTCTAAGAGTTCTGCAAGTTCAGCCACATGTTCCTGACGCATTTCTTTTTCGATACAGTCAGAACCTAAAGACTTCACACTACCTTTGACATAAATACGAGTTTCATAAAGTGAGTCGCCTAAGGCATCTCCAGCATCTCCACAGACCACCAAACGACCAGCCTGTCCCATGAAACAGCTCATATGTCCAATGCTGCCACCAACAATAATGTCTACCCCTTTCATGGAAATGCCACAACGAGCGCCTGCATCACCTTCAATAATCAAAGTTCCCCCATGCGCAGTTGCGCCTGCGGCTTGTGATGCATTACCTTTAATATGGACTGAACCTGACATCATGTTTTCTGCAACGCCTACGCCAACATTGCCATTCACTACAATATCTGCTTCTTGATTCATACCTGCGCAATAATAACCAGCATGACCCTCAATAGTGACTTTAATCGGTGCGTTAATCCCCACCGCTATATTGTGTTGCCCCCCAGGATTTTTCACCGTCCAGTTTTTTATTTCTGCCACAACTTCACTGTTATGAAGCGCCTGATTTAACTCACGAATGCTGTCATGGTTTAAATCATATGTGTTTTTGCTAACGTGTTCGATTTTTGCCAATACTGTATTCATTTGATTCTCCTCATTTTGCAAATGTTGTTATGCGCTACGTTCCCAAACGTATAAAGTAGCGGGCTCTGGTTCCCATACTTTGGCTTTATCGATATTCGGTAGGGATGCCAATGCCTGATATTCTGAAGCCATCGCTACATAGTCGTCTGTTTCAGCTAACACTGCTGGTTTGCAGGCAATCGGATCCCGAATTACCGCAAAACCATCACGAGTACCAATTGCAAAAGTAAAGAATCCATCTAAATCATCAAGTGCATGATTCAAGGCTTGCTCCAAATTATCGCCTTGTTGTAAACGCCAGGTTAGATAACCAGCCGCCACTTCCGTATCATTATCTGTTTCAAAAGTAATGCCTTCACGTTTTAACTCTTGACGTAAACGTGCGTGATTTGACAATGAACCATTATGGACTAAGCACAAATCTGCGCCTGTTGAAAATGGATGACTACCTTCCATCGTCACGGCACTTTCTGTTGCCATACGGGTATGCCCAATAATGTGGCTACCTTTCATAGTAGCAAGTCCAAACCGTTCAGAAATTTCAACAGGTAAACCCATGCCTTTTAAAATTTCAATGCTTTGTCCTGCGCTCATAATTTTGAGCTGGGGTGCCAATTCCACTATCGCGGCCCGTACAGTCATTTCATCTGATTCAACTTTCATTACCGCAGCAGTGGCATTTTGAAACCAGTCAAAACCTGTGCCCAATTTTGCTTGTAATTTTTCTGCAAAAGCCTGCCAGTTAAAATCTTCGTCAGTACTTTGCAAAGTCAATTTGACCCAACCGTCTTGCACTTCATCACCATAAATCGCAAATCCTGCACTGTCAGGACCACGACCTGTCATCGACTCCAACATCGGTTCAAATAATTTACCAAGTTGAGACTCAAGAGCAGGATTTTTTAAATATAAGCCAACGATTCCACACATGTGATTTCTCCAATCATTTCATCTTCATTTATTGGGTTATAGAGTTTTTAGAAAAACTCGGTATAACGTTGAATTTCCCAGTCAGAGACATGGCGGCAATATTCCACCCACTCCATGCTTTTTTGTTCAATGAATTCATCGACAATTTCTGCACCTAATGTTTCTCTAAATAATGAATCAGCTTTTAAAGCTTCTACGGCTTCTTTTAAAGATTGCGGTAAGGTCGCAATTCCACGGGCAGCAATTTCCTCTAAGCCCAAGGTATAGAGATTTTCATTACATGCAGGTGGAGGAGTAAGTTCACGCTCAATACCATCTAGACCAGCCGCAATAATTGCTGCCGACACCAAATATGGGTTACAGCCGGCATCGGGTAGACGTAATTCAATACGTCCATACGGAATACGAACCATGGCTGAACGGTTATTTGAACCATATGCAAGAAAAGCCGGTGCCCAAGTCGCTCCTGACAAAGAACGACCGACAACTAAACGTTTATAAGAGTTAACCGTTGGAGCACAAAATGCACATAAAGCAGGGCCATGTGCCAATAATCCAGCAATAAAGTGATAGGCCATTTTCGATAAGCCCATGCCACTTGGGTCACTTGGATCATGAAATAAATTGCTTGATTCATCGCTACCGATAGAGAGATGAAAATGCATGCCATTGCCAGCACGTTTCGGGTCGGGTTTTGGCATAAATGAACAAATAATGCCGAGATCATTAGCAATTTCCCCTGCAGCCATACGGAAGAAGGTAAACATATCAGCCGAATTCATGGCATCGCTATAGGTATAGTTAATTTCAAACTGGCCATTGGCATCTTCATGGTCAATTTGGTAAATATCAAAACCCACGGGAATTAAGGCTTCAGTCAAACGTTCCAAAAACTCACGAGAACGAGATAAACCTTTATAGTCGTAACAAGGCTTATCTAGATTGTCCGAATCATCTACAGCCTTGAGCTTTCCATCTTCACCACGGCGAAACAGACTAAACTCAGGTTCCAGACCTGTATTCAAAGTCCAGCCCTTTACGCTCAAACGTTCCACCTGCTTACGCAGTACATACCGTGTGTCATAAGGATGCGGTTGACCGTTGACATGACCTTCGCATACCACACGTCCATAGCCCGGTTGCCATGGCACTGGCGTTAAAGAAGATAAATCCCCTTTCACCATAAAATCAGGGCCATGGGGTTGCATGCCCATTCCTGAAATGGCAAAACCAGCAAAACCAACCCCATCTTTTTCAATTGCTTTTAATCCAGAAATGGGTACCGATTTAGTTTTTGCTGCCCCATGAATGTCAACAAACTGAGCCAACACATATTTCAAATGAAATTGGTCAATCACCTTTTGCACTTCGGGACGGTACATTGGACGATTAATGACATTGTCATGATCAATCGTTTCCTTAATAGCCTGCTGCAACATTTGACATACTCCTGATATGACAAAAATTATGTTTGGCTTGAAAACTGCATGGATATACTTTTACATCAACACAAGTTTCATAGCAAGAAATTTTATTTACTAATGAGAAAGCAAATCTCTTGCCAACTTTGTGAAAATTGCCTTAAAAGAAGGTCGAATGAGAATAAGTTATTAATATTCCTATAGAGAATATTATTTTCTTAAAATGATTTTTAATTTTTCCAACATGACCAACATGTTTTTAGTAAAATCCTACAAAATGAACTATCAAAAACAGTGCAGAGTTGAACCATAATGAGACAAATAAAGAACAGCTTGAAGCTGGAACAATACATCGGTATTCAAATTAAGCGTCTTCGCCAAGCACAAGGTTTAAAGTTATCGGAAGTTGCACAGATTGCTGGAATTAGCCAAGGGATGTTAAGCAAAATCGAAAATGCTCAGGTATCTACCAGTCTTGAAACACTTAGCCGTTTGTGTGAAGTCCTAGGCGTTCCCATGTCTACTTTATTTACCCAATATGACCAACAAGAAAGCCATGCCATGTTGGTGAAGTCGGGCGAAGGTATGGAAGTGGTGCGTCGCGGTACAGAAAAAGGTCATACCTATCAACTGATGACCCATTCAAGAGGCCCTCGTAAAAATTTCGAGGCTTATTTGGTCAGCATGGATGACGCCAGTGAAGAGTTTCCAACTTTTGCCCATCCTGGTACTGAAATGTTGTATTTGGTCGAAGGTGAATTGATGTATCGACATGGCCATGAAGTCTTCCACATGCAGCCGGGGGATTGCCTGACATTAGAAGGCGAAATTCCCCATGGCCCAGAAAAACTAATCAAAGTTCCTATTCGCCTACTCTCTGTCATGAATTATGGGCCAAGTGAAGAATGAATTAATGCCATTTGCGGTGAATGGTGGTTAAGACAAAACATCTCACCCTAAATGGCGATATTAAAACCCCTGTACATTACATATAAATGTCTCAATATTGACCACATCAGAAATTAATTCCGCTTAATTCAAAACAAAAAGTATTATAAAACAATCAATTACATATTTATGGTCTAAAAAACAATCATGGTATAAGAATTGCTTTAATAAAAAGAAATTAATATTCCCTAAAGGAATATAAAAATTCCTTCGTCTGAAGGCGATATGAAATGACAAACCTTTTTTAGAATATGGGAGTAAATGCATGATTTCCTATGCGTTGAAAAAAATGCTACTCGGTTGCCTGATAATCTTACCCACTTACTGTTTTGCTGCCGATGCCCCGTTTGACGCCGCATCTACAGTATGGATTATGACATCGGCTATTTTAGTTCTAATCATGTTCATTCCAGGATTAGCACTGTTTTATGGGGGAATGATTCGTGCAAAAAACGTCCTCTCTATATTTTCACAATTTTTTGCGGTTGCCAGCGTGGTCGGTATTTTATGGGTGGCGTTTGTTTATAGCTTTGTCGCAGATACCACCAATATGACTGAAGGTGCTTTAAATATAAATAGTTTTGTGGGAGGGCTAAGCAAAGCATTTTTTGCAAATATAAATGACCAGACACTTGTTGCAGGCGTACCTGAATATGTTTTGGCGACTTTTGGCCTAACTTTTGCGATGATTACACCCTGTATCGCATTGGGTGGATATGCGGAACGTATTAAATTTGGTGCGGCTGTACTTTTTGGTGCATTGTGGCTCATTTTAGTATATGGACCCTTGGCACACATGGTTTGGGGTGGACCTGGTGCAATTATGCACAATTGGGGAGTACTAGATTTTGCAGGGGGTACAGCCGTTCATATTAATTCTGGTGTGGCTGCTCTGGTAGGTGCAATCGTGTTAGGTAAACGCCGTGGCTGGCCAACGACTGCCATGCCGCCACATAATTTGGTATATACCATGATTGGTGCGGCACTGCTGTGGGCAGGCTGGTTTGGTTTTAATGTAGGTTCTGCATTAGCTGCGAATACTACAGCCGGGCTGGTTTTACTCACCACAATGCTTGCAACGTGTGGTGGTATTTTTGGCTGGATGCTAATAGAAAAAATGGTGCTTAAACATGTTACATCTTTAGGTCTAGCATCTGGTGCAATTGCTGGATTAGTTGGTATTACACCTGCCGCCGCTTATGTAGGGCCATTAGGTGCAATAGCCATAGGTATCATCACCAGTATTTGCTGTTTCTTTGCTGTGACGGGTTTAAAACGCAAATTTGGTTTTGACGATGCCCTCGATGTCTTTGCCTTACATGGTGTGGGTGGAATGGTTGGCTGTATTTTGACTGGTATTTTTTGTATTCCTGCCTTGGGAGGCAATCAGGATGTAAATGTCATGAGTCAATTAATTGCACAAGTTTCAAGTATTCTTTTAACAATCGTATACTGCGGTGTGCTCACTTTTATAATTATGAAAATCATTGATAAAACAATGGGTTTACGCGTATCTGATGAAGCAGAACAACGTGGCTTAGATATTAGCGATCACAATGAACGCGCTTATAATGATTAACCAGATTTAATAAAAGCCTGAGATAGATCTCAGGCTTTTTTATTTAAGCTAAAATCTATTGGCCATGCCTGTAAATCTGTTCATATAAGATATCTGAGCTTGATCTAATTGATTTCCCAAATCAATTGCTCCTTATTCAATTACAATATTTTTAGACTCACACGGATTAATCCAGACTGCAAAGATGTACCATTTCCACTCTTTATTTAAATAAAAAAAGGCATAGACCTTAATCTATACCAATTTTGTTTTGAAATGAGTAAACAGCTTACAATAGCCCTTCTATGCCCACCGCCTTACCATCAAATTCACTAATGGCATCTTGCAAAACTTCCCACAAATATAGAGCAGCCATTCGGTCACAAAGAATATCGAATTTTTGCGTTTGGGTATCACTCACATTAATCACAATCGCATTGACCCGAGCAACAGAGGTTTGCGCAATTTGTCCTATAGCAAAAACTTCACTGGATAGATCAACTCCACAGAGTTTTGCCATCACCCAAGCCGCAGTTTCTCCAGTCAGTTGTAACCATGCATGGCTATCCTGTCGGGGCAATAAATAATTTGCACGATCATCCATTGTCCAGCCATTTTCTAACTGATTGATTCTTTCACCAAAATCTGTGAGTGAACCTAACAATAAATATTCTGTCGCAGATAAACGCGCAACCCAACTCCCATCGGCCTGTTGTAAAGCAAAGTTTGGGACTTCTGGTAAATAAAATCCAAAACTACTCAAATAATTTGCCGTATCAGCTCCACGAAAACCCACTCGAGAAAGGTTTGTTAAATCTATAATGGCAGATTTTTGAATCTGCCATTTGGCATCTATAGAGTCATCTTTCAGAAACATTTTACCCTGACCAAAAGCTTGGTAAAGTGAGGTAGGAACTGTTTTAGCAATCGGACTGCGCTGTGCATGATATAAATTTTGCATGGCTTAAACCTCCTGACGTTGGTTTTGTGGATCGTAAAACGGGGCTTTGACGACTGTCGCAAGTACAACGGCACGATTCTCAACACGGATTGGAAATTGTTGTCCAACTTCACTTTGATTAATCCCGACATACGCCATTCCAATAATTTTGTCCACGGTAGGTGAATATTCGCAGGACGTGATATTGCCTGAAATATTTTCGCCCTCAAGTACAAGATGCCCTTCAAGTGGCTGCTCTTGAGATTTATCCAAAACAAAAGATACCAGTTTACGTTTCAACGGTTGTGCTTCTAAAATCGCAATTGAACGCTTACCAACAAACCATGGTTTATTACGCGCGACAGCCCAGCCTAAATCAACTTCTAGAGGATGAGTCATACCGTCGGTATCTTGACTAATAATGATGTGGCCTTTTTCTAAACGTAATAAACGCTGACTTTCTACTCCGAATGGTTTCATATTGAAAGGCTTACCTGCTTCGATGAGTTTATCCCACATAAACTCCCCATAACGTGCCGGGAAATGAATTTCATAGCCCAACTCGCCCACGAAGCCAACGCGTAAAATACGCACAGGAATACCATAAATGGTTCCCTCACGGAGTCCCAAATATGGAAATGCCTCGTTGGATAAATCGACATCATGGCAAATTTGTATCATCACTTCACGCGATTTGGGCCCAGCAATATTAACGGCGGCCAATGCTGTAGTCACATTCGTAATGTCAATATTTAAACGCCACTGTACATTCCATTTCAGCATTTGCTGGTAAATACGATCTACCCCACTGGTGGTGGCGGTCACATAAAAATGATTTTCGCTTAAACGTCCTGCCACACCATCATCAATCACGACCCCATGCTCATTTGCCATGACAGCATAACGGGTTTTTCCGACTGGCAATTTGGCAAAACCAAAGGTATAAAGTCGATTTAGAAACTCGGCACTGTCTGGCCCACGAACATCCAGACCACCTAATGTTGAGACATCAATAATGCCGACATTCTGGCGTACATTATTGACTTCATCTGCTATATTTTTTAGTCGTTCATCTGGGTTTCCATAAAAGGCTGGACGTTGCCAATTGCCAGCGGGCATCATTTTCGCGCCAGCTTCAATATGTCGGCTGTGCATGGCTGTTTGTCGATATGGTTCAAAACCACGTCCTGCCACATGCGCCAGTTTTTCAACAGTAAATGGCGGACGCGCTGTCGTTACACCCGTTTCACTCATGCTGCGCTGAGTCGACTTTGCCACCAATCGAGCTGTAGGCAAAGCCGAATGACGTCCTTGCGATGGCCCCATTCCCACGGTTGAAAACCGTTTCACCAATTGCACATCTCTATAACCACATTTAGTGGCATTCACGATATCGCAGATTTGTAAATCTTCATCATAATCAACAAACTCTTTGCCTTTTGGGTGTTCAAAAATCGGCCATGGAAAGTTTACTGCTGCCTCATGGAGCATTTTGGGCTGATCTTGCTGTATATCCTGTCCTAAAGCTTGAGCCACAGCCAAGCGTGCAGTGTACTGTGCATCATTTAATACATTTTCAATATGATGCACGCCATTGACTGAACCTACGACATGTAAGCCTTGAGGCAAGTCTGAAATATTAAATTCAGCCTTTTGCTCGTCATAACTCAGTTTGCCCCCCGCCTGACACAACAATTGATAAACAGGCATATAACCAGAAGACATGCATAAAACATCGCACTCCAGCTTGTTGATGACATTACCAACTTGCCCCTCACTGATAATATTGCGAATTTCCACACCCGTTACACGATGCATGCTTTTATCATGAAAAGCTTCATAAACCGTACTGTTCATATAGCATTGAATTTTTTGCTGTACCGCTTGCTGCAAGCTTTCATTGGCGGTCGTTGCGCGTAAATCAACCAAAGCCTCAACATTTAAACCCGCTTCAATAAAATCTAATGCAGCATAGTAACCATCATCATTCCCAGTCAGCATCACAATGCGCTGACCTGGCTTGACCGCGTATAATTTGATTAGTCTTTGCGCTGCACTGGTTAATATCACTCCTGGTAAATCATTGTTGCGAAACACAACAGGCTGATCAAAACTGCCACTTGCCACCACACATTGTTTAGCACGTACTTTATACATACGTTTGCCTTGAATTACTGGTAAATAGTGATCAGTAAACCATGCATTACATACTGCTTGTTTCATCACCGTAATGTTGCCATGTTGCTCAACAGCACTGACCAGCTTGGCACGTAACTCAGCCGCTTTTTTACCTGACAAATCGAACCGTGCATAGTTCAAACTACCGCCAAGAATTTTCTCTTGCTCAATTAATAAGACGTTTGCACCCTCGTTGGCTGCACTTAATGCCGCTTGTAACCCTGCTGGTCCAGCGCCAATCACCGCAACATCTGTAAATAAATAAGCTTTATCGTAATACTCAGGCTGAAAATTTAAATCCACAATGCCCAAGCCCGCTTTTTTTCGGATTAAAGGTTCCCAAAGTTTCCAGACTCCTTTGGGTTTGAAAAATGAACGATAATAAAATCCGACTGGCATAAATTTTGAAAACTTCCCTAAAGAAGCATTACTGTCTTTCAATAAGCTGCCCGAAAAATTCTGACCCGATACTATTAGATTTGTGCTGATTTCAGTGGTATCCGCTAATACATTGGCCTCATGTGGCAATTGAATCAAGGTATTGGCGTCTTGACCCGCTAGAGTCAAAGGTGCACGAGGGCGATGATATTTAAATGAACGTGACATTACCCAACGCTGTTGCCCAAGTAAGGCACTGGCAATACTGTCACCGGCAAAACCCGTAAATTTTTGCTGATCAAATTCAAATTCAATGGTTCTTTGACGGTCAATTAAACAGCCATAAGGTAAAGGCAGTCGTTGTAAAGTTTCACTTTTACTCATGTTAATGACTCCTTATGTACTACAGTTGCTGTCGCTTCAGGGGCAGAGAAATCAATGCGTTGTGAAAATAACGCTTTGGCATCAAAGGTTCTTAAAATTTTATCGGTCACAGTATGACGTTCAGCGATGAACCAGTAACTGCTTGGTGTATGCATCCACCATTCGAGGACAACACCAGCAATATTTCGAGTATTGAACACATAATCTGCCCATGCCTCGTCACTGCAAGTGTTTTGATCAATCATTTCCTTGAGTTCGCCGCCATAGGTAAATTCGCTGATATTACGAGGGCCATTTAAAGGACAATGCATAATTTTCATGTAATCTACTCCCTAGTGGCTGGCCGCAGTGGCGCCCATTTCATTGACTTGCTGAAAACGACTAAAGCGTTCTAGCGCAAACGGTTTAATCAACTCAGGTGTACGACCAGTCGCAACCAGCTCTGCCATAGTTTTTCCGCAAATTGGTGTGGCCTTAAACCCCCAAGTTCCCCATCCAGCATCGAGATAATAATTGTCATAGGGTGATTTCCCCATAATCGGACTATAGTCGGGTGTCATATCAGTAATGCCTGCCCATTGCCGCATTAATTTCACATTTGCCATAAATGGGAACATTTCAATAGCATGTGCCAGCAAGCTTTCTTTTAAATCGAGTGTTGAACGCGTGTTGTACAAGGGATACGGATCAGAACCGCCACCAAATACAATTTCCCCTCGACTGGTTTGCTGTACATAACAATGCAATGCAGATGAACTCACCAATGGATTAATAAACGGTTTAAATGGCTGTGACACCATAGCTTGTAAAGGGAAGGTATGAATTGGAGCGCGGATATTCAGTTTGTTCATTAAAATAGAAGAGGAACCTGCAATCGCTTGTACGATACAACCACACTGTATAGTGCCTCGGTTGGTTTTCACTGCGACGACCTTATTTTTTTCTACAACAAAATCTTTAACTTCTGTGAGCTGATGAATTTCCACCCCACGCTTTGCTGCTTCTTTGGCATAGCCCCATGCTACGGCATCATGGCGTGCAGTCGCCCCGTCAATATGCCATAAACCCGCCAAGACAGGCAGATGTGCCGGGTCAAGATTCAGGCAAGGTACCAATTCTTTAATCTGTTGGCGGTCGATCATTTCAGTACGGCCACCAAAATGTTTATTGACTTCAGCACGCTGGCGAAAGGCTCTGACCGTAGAATCTGTATGTGCCAGAGTCAACTGTCCACGCTCAGAATACATAATGTTGAAATTGAATTCATTGGACAGATTTTTAAATAAATTTACTGACTCGGCATAAAACTTTACCCCTTCGGAGGTAAGGTAATTCGAGCGAATAACCGCAGTATTTCGCGCAATATTGCCACTGCCCAGATAAGATTTTTCCAACACGGCAATGTCTGTAATGCCATGATATTTTGCCAAGTAATATGCGATGGCTAAACCATGCCCGCCTGCCCCAATAATGACAATGTCATAATGAGTTTTGAGTTCCTTGGGTGGAGGCAAATCCACTTCCACAGGATATTCATGGCTCAATCCATACTTCAGTAGACCAAAAGGCATGGGTACATTCCTCCGCGGCGTTTCAAACGCCTGTGATCATTCGGATAATTTCGTTTTACAGTTCAGCGTGCTGCAACTTGGCAGCATGCAAGGTATTTTTCATTAAATAAGCAATGGTCATCGGCCCTACTCCACCTGGTACAGGGGTGATAGCACTTACGATTGGCAGTACATCATCGAAGTCGACATCGCCTACCAAACGATTTTTGCCATTTTCCAGAATTCGGTTAATTCCGACATCAATCACCACCGCATCAGCTTTAACATAAGATGCAGTGATCATTTTTGGACGCCCTACCGCTGCGACAAGAATGTCGGCCTGCTGGCACACTTGCTGTATATTTTTAGTCTTGGAATGAACTATCGTAACTGTACAGTTTTCTTTTAAAAGCAAAGCTGCCATAGGTTTACCGACAATATTGGAACGTCCAGCCACCACCGCATGTAAGCCACTCAGATCATCACCCAAACTGTCCTTTAGCAGACGGATGCAACCCGTTGGTGTGCATGGGGTAAGCACATCACGACCTTGGCTCAATCCCCCGACATTTTCACTATGAAAACCATCGACATCTTTTTGGGGATCGATACGTTGTAATACATCGGTTTCATTAATATGTTTTGGCAAAGGCAACTGCACTAAAATGCCATGTACACGGGTATCGGCATTGAGTTCATCAATTTTGGCAAGTAATTGTTCTTGATTCAGATCAACTTCAAAACGAAACTCCAAAGAACGCATGCCAACAAATTCAGCTTTTTCGACTTTGTTACGGACATATACGTGACTTGCAGGATCTTCACCGACCAAAATCACCGCTAAACATGGTTCAATACCCTGCTGTTTCATTTTGACAACTTCGTATTTGACTTCGTCTAGAACCTGCTGTGCTGTGGTTTTACCATCAATGATTTTGTCATCCTCTTGCTGTAATAGGCTCAAGCTCATTTGAACACCACCGTACGATCATCATTCATAAATACGCGATGCTCAACAAAATATTTTACTGCTTTAGATAACGCCACGGTTTCGGTATCACGGCCAACAGAAACTAAATCATCTGGCAAATAAGCATGGTCAACACGTTGTACTTCTTGCTCAATGATTGGTCCTTCATCTAAATCACTGGTCACAAAATGTGCTGTTGCACCAATCAATTTAACTCCACGCTCATACGCTTGATGATAGGGTTTAGCACCTTTAAAACCTGGTAAAAACGAATGGTGAATATTAATGGCACGACCAGAAAGCTGTGTGCATAAATTATTGGAAAGGATTTGCATATAACGCGCTAAAATTACCAGTTCCGTACCGGTTTCATCCACGATGTCGAGCAATTGTTGCTCTTGCTGCTGCTTAGTGTCTTTGGTTACGGGCAAATAGATGAAGCGAATGCCTTCACGTTCAGCAATTGGTCGTAAATCTAGATGATTAGACACAATGGCTGTGATCTGAAAATCCAGTTCGCCCTTATGATGGCGATACAATAAATTCAGCAAACAATGATCAAACTTACTGACCATAATTAAAACTTTCATCGGATTATTTTTGTCATAAAAGCTTGCATTCATGGCAAATTTTTCCGCTACCTCACCAAAATTTTGCTTGAGTTCCTCAATGTTTCCTTTGCCGTTATTAAAACGAAAAACGATGCGACTAAAAAAATATCCGGTTGTTTCATCATCGTATTGTGACATTTCACTGATATAGCAATTATTACCTGCTAAATAGCTTGATACCGCAGACACAATGCCTGAAGCAGCAGGACAACTAATTTTTAAAATGTATTGCTCGATTTGATCGTGGGACATAATGAATTCCTCAATGTTAAGTCCTAAACGTGATGACGGATGATGACAATTCGCATTGAAAAAGTTTCCTTTCAGGAAATTAATTTTCTTAGTAGTAATTTATAGTTTAATTTTTCCTAATCGTCCATAGTTTTTTGAATTTTTTTTTCTTATCAGGAAACTTTTATAGATATAAAACATAAAAACTAGGAAATGGTGGTATTGCTTTCAATACCACGCATCACTTTTGGCCTAACATAGAACTTCAACTTTGTGGTATTGCTTTAACTGTAGTAAAGACTGAAATGGATTATCGGACTGACACAAGTTGTTTAACTGCTCGTGAAACTGGTGAATAAATACATCATTGCAATTAATGACCCAGCCTTTAATCGACAAGGTTTCCACATTTTCCATATAAAGCTCACACGTTTTTTGTCCAATTAAACGTATGTTTTTGATCTTAAATAAACTAGATTCATTCATGGCATTACCTTCTGAATTAAGGGGTAATGTTGTATTAGCAAGCTTTATGCCATTCTAAAAAAGTCTTTTTGTTCAATTAGATAAAAATACAACCAATAAAATATTCGTGATAGGAATTTTTTATGCATCAAAATTAAGCAAAAAATGTTAGTTTTGCCCTACGAATTACCGTCTAAATATACCTCTTCAAATATTCAACTAAACCCATAAGAAAAGTCCAAAGACGCCTATACCTCTAAAGGAGTACCTAAAAAAAGTCTTTGAATTTTATAAAGAAATATAGACTTTTCCTGCTTAAATTCTATATAACAAAAGAGGAAACGAGATGATGACAAATTCGTAAACCCAAGCTTATTGACCTTTCAATCAGGGGAATCAAATGAAATTGATCACCGCAGTGATAAAACCATTTAAATTGGATGATGTCCGTGAGGCTCTTTCTGCACTAGGCATTCAAGGCATAACTGTTACAGAAGTAAAAGGGGTTGGACGACAAAAAGGTCATACTGAAATGTACCGTGGTGCCGAATATAAAATTGATTTTTTACCCAAAGTCAAACTAGAAATTGCTTTGGATGATACATCTGTAGAAACGACCATTGATGCGATCAGCAAAGCTGCATCTACTGGAAAAATTGGCGATGGTAAAATTCTTGTGTCAGCACTTGAACAAGTGATCCGTATTCGTACGGGTGAAACAGGTAGAGATGCTCTCTAAATTGATTTCCTTTTTTTAAATAGCTATAAAAAATCCTGCCAATTCTGACAGGATTGTTCTTTTTGATTCGAATTAGCCTTTTGCGGTTCGCTTTAATTTTTGTGGATCATCGAATGGTAAGCTATGAGTTTCAGCAGTCACGTCTAAACTACCTTTTACCGTCAATGCTTTGCCATCTACTGCATAAGGCACATCAACACGGGCTATAGCAACCGACTTTTTGCTTAACGGAGAATACATGCCACAGGTAATTACACCTATTTGGGTATCACCATCCCATAGGGTATCCCCCATTTCCGCCGCTTGTTCAGTGTCTAAAACTACGCCATAAATCTTAAAACGCTCTTTGTCTTTTAAACGCTTATGTTCATAACCACCACGAAACTCTCCTTTGGTCGGTGAAACGGTAAAATCAAGCCCGAGTTCCCACAATGTATCGCCTGATTTTTCATTTTTGAATGGAAAATATTCGGAGTTATCGTAAGGATAAAACAAGAGATAGCTTTCTACGCGTAACCAGTCCAGCGTGACAAATGAGCACGGTACAATGCCATAGCTTTTGCCTTTTTCTAAAATCGTATCCCAGATTATAGGCGCATCATTGGCTTTACAGAAAATTTCATAACCACGTTCACCCGTATAACCTGTTCGTGAAATCATGACTGGACAATTAAATAGACGTGTTTGAATATGATGGAAATATGGCAAATCGCGAATACCCGGAACATACTCTGCCAGAAAATCCACGGCCAATGGGCCTTGTAGCGATAAATCATGTAAATCATCATCAAATAAAATTGCAACCTGACGCCCGATGGCAGAACGAGTCAGCATTTCTAAGCCTATCCCCGTACCATGTACAACCAGAAATGAATTTGGACCCGTGCGATAAATCACGCAATCATCCACAAATTTGCCTTCTTCATTGAGCATGCTGGCATAAGCAGATTTACCCGGATAGAGTTTTGAAATATCTCGTGAAGTTGCATATTCCAATAGGCTTTCCGCATGTGGCCCAACATAGTGAACTTTCTTTAAACCCGAAACATCCATCAACCCTGCTTTAGTCCGAATTGCAGTGTAATGATCAGCAGTATTGCTGTCATAAGTCCATGCCGTTCCCATCCCGTTCCAGTCTTCGAGTTTCGACCCCAATTGACGGTGACGTTCTGCCAATGCCGAAATACGCCATAAATTTGCCATACTTAATTTTCCTTTTTAAAAATACTAATTTTATTCATCAAATTGACTTAACCATTGCACCAAGGGTTCTCGGTAATGGCTAATGCCTTTGTAGTCGGCAATTGGCTCGGGCAAGTCCCGAATCACGCGATGTAAACGCCTTGCCCAAATTGGATTTTTTACCAAATCATTCAGACTTATCAGATAAGTACGAATACTAAATAACAAGGCATTACTACGTGCTAAACGCGGCATCATTTGTAGTTCAACACGTAAATGTACCAATTCACCGGCATTGTCTTGGGTAACTAATGCTCGCTCATGTCCCCATAAATGATAGGTTTCAGAGGAAGTATCCATACGTGGATTGATTGTCATCGTCCAGTTCAAACGACGGTATGGTTGATCGACCTGAATATTGAGTAAAAATTTTAAGGCACGATCAAACACCCCTAAGTTATGTGCAAGTTGTGGCACAGGCGCATGCCATTGTTTGAAACTCATTCCTGCATCAAAATTCAGCGACCAATCGGCTGGTCCCGTAATCATGCCGGCATCCATGTATAAATCGCCATCACGCTGATCAAGCAAGGCAATATCACCTTGTACCTGTCGAGCGATAAATTCAAAAGGCTCAAGTGGTAATGTGGCTGCATCACCAAAAGTAAAATGAATATCAATGTTTAAAGGCTTATTCACCCAATGCCATGCTTTACCGTGCTGTTGCAACTGGAAATGCTCTGGGTAATCGTGTGATAAATGGGTCATGGCCATTTCCAAAAAATCCCAAGCTGCTTGATGCATGTGCGGTAAAACAATGCAACGTTTAGGATCACTGGCGAGGGTTAACGCCCGCTCGTTCATTTCTGTTAAATAATGCTCATCAATATCAAACCAGTTTTCAAAAACAGTGTCCGATTTTGAAACAACAGGTTCAATATTCACAGAATACATATAGTGGTCTTCTGGAAAAGGAAAAGGAAAACGTGCAATCGCTTTGGGGCTGTTGTAATAATAAAATTGATCGCGCATCTGTTCTGATGGATTAAATTGAATAGTCATAAGCAATGTTCCTTTCTATAAATCGAGTTCGATGCAACTGCCATGCTTGGCACGCGAAACACAGGGCATGAGAAAATGCTGACGTTCTTCGGTATTTAAAAAATGATCGTGATGATCAATCTCACCATTTTTATATTTCAAAGCGCACTGCCCACACACACCGCCACGGCAGAGACTTGGTACTTCCACGCCTTGAGCCTCTAACGCTTCGAGCAAACTGTAATTACTCGCTACTTCTATTGTTTTTTGACGTTTAGTTAGTTTTGCCTGAAACGGTGTTCCTGCAGGTGGTGAGGCAAAGGCTTCCCAATGCACTCTATGTTTTGACCAGCCTAACTTCTGGGCGGCATCTTTTACTGCATCAATTAAACGATCTGGCCCACAAATATAAACATGTGTATGTAAATCTTGCTGTTGCAACAGTTTTAGGACATCTAAACGACATTCAGTACGTTCCGAATAGACATTTAATTGGGCTGGAAAGAGTTGATTTAATACCGATTCATAAGCATTACTGACTTGATCTCGGCAGGCATAATGCAGCTCAAAGCTCCCACCACTGTGCACCAATTGCCGAATATGTGACATAAAGGGAGTAATGCCAATGCCACCTGCAATAAATACATGATGTTGGGCTTGAGAATGCAATGAAAATAGATTTAATGGTGCTGAAATTTTCAGAATGTCACCGACGTTCACCTGATCATGCATAAACCGTGAGCCACCGCGAGAATCGTCCTGCAAGCGTACTGCAATCTTATAATATTGATTTTCAAAAGGATCACTGAGCAATGAATAAGCATTTCTTAAAATTCGATCTTGTACTGGTAATTGCACCACTACATGGCTACCCGATGAAAAATGTCTTAAAGGTTGATCGACTGACTCAAAGGTAAATTCACGAATAATTGAAGTCATTTGCTCAATTTGACTCACTCTTACTGCCATGAGATTAGACATGACTCACCTCCAGCGCTTTAATCTTTTGGTAAGGCCCACCTAGATGTTCAGCATTGGCACATACCCCCATGTATGCCCCCAAACGTTCGGAGAAATGGCTACGAATCAGCAAATCAACGCCACAGTTTTCACACTGGCAAAAGTCTTCGGAATCGCTGTTTTGCATATGAAAGCAATGTACGCAATACACGTTACGTTTACCCTCAATCAGCACTCTCGCAATTTCATCTTTGAGCAAACCTACTTGGCGTAAGGCATGATCGACCAACCAAATAAAATACTCTTCGCCATGAATCACGGCGCGCCATCCCGCCTGCGCCTGATTTAAACATTGAAAAACTACAGCCTGTATTTGTTCTGCCCAGATGGCTGAATCTTGAAAAATAAAAAAATTCTCAAAATCAACATCTCGCATTTTTTGCTGTATATGCTGAACTGCTGTTGGCTGAGATGACTGAACCAGAAATAGTGTTTTCCCATGTAGTATTTGAAGATCATGGACATTCTGATAAACAGGCGTACTGAGCATGTGTTCTTGCATCGCAGAGTCCCCGTGTAGTGAAATAAGAAGATCAATCAAGAGTAAAATTATTTTCTTGGTAGGAAAATTTCCTTGAAGGCATACCTCTTTAGGGGTATTTAAATGAATTTTTTTATGGGATGTGACATTTATAGAGAAGTCTTGGCTCAAACTGTCAAACGCTAGAAATAATCCAAGAATCTTTAATCCTGATTAGCTATCAAGACAGGCAATATGAATGGCGGACTGCAACAATGCTTCGTATTGTCAGTCCGACAACAGATTTTTATTACTTTTCATTTTTAAAAAGTAAATCCTTATTGATACCACTCAGCTTAGATCATTCAAACGTTAGAGATCACTCATTTTTAACAAAATGTGCTTATCCAACCTTCTTGCAATCTTCCTGCCCCGCGTGCAAATAATTTTCCAAAGAATCATCCAATGCATTAAGCCAAGTCGTATGATGTAAGGCTGCTAACGTACCCGTAATGACAGATGTATAAATATGATCTCGGAAAGTCATGATGTTTTCTTTTTTATGCTGTTTCCATTCCATAAAAATTAAGCGCATGGCTTCAATATCAAAGGTTGGATAATCCGTAGCTTCAATCAGATTTAGAATATAATCTCCCTGAAATTTATACATGTCAGGCACTTCGGTAATGGCTTTTTCGATATCGTGCCATTTCTGCGTATGTGCCAACATCTCGTCATATTCAGGCAGTTCAATTTTTCCCAAAATCACATCACGCACATACCATGCTTGTGCATCAAACATGTTGAAGGTGTACCACTGATCTTGCATGCCCAAATAGAATAATCGAGTATTTTTCTCATAGACGACACCTTTATATAAGCCTAAAGGGTACAAACGATTATCTGTTTTAAGGCGTAATTCTTCTTGCATAAATGGAAAATAATGCAAATAGCCGGTACATAAAATAATGGCATCTATTTGTGCACTTGAACCATCAACAAAGTACGCATGCGTCTGATCGACTCGTTTTAATGCTGGACGTTCAGACCAGTTAGCAGGCCATTTATAGTTCATCGGTGCGCTACGGTAACAACTGATAATTTGCTTTGCACCATATTTATAACATTGTGAACCAATATCTTCGGCCGAATAACTACTGCCTACCACTAAAACTGTTTTATCTTTAAATTCAAGCGCATCACGAAAATCATGGGCATGTAAAATCCGTCCGCCAAAGCTTTTAAATCCCTCATATTCTGGTACTTTTGGAGTAGAGAAATGTCCGCTAGCCACCACAACATAGTCAAAAACTTCCGAATAAACTTCATCTTTATCATAATTATGTACAGTCACCGTAAATTGACGAGTGACTTGATCAAACTCAATATGACGAGCAGCCGTATTAAAACGTACCCAACTTCGAACATTTGAACCATCGGGTAAATTAGCTTTTTCAACACGACCTTTAATGTAATCCCATAATACCTCTCGTGGAGGATAGGAACCGATTGGCTTACCAAAATGCTCATCAAAACTATAATCAGCAAATTCAAGGGCTTCTTTGGGGCCATTTGACCACAGATAACGGTACATACTGCTATGAACAGGCTCACCCTGTTCATCTAGTCCTGTACGCCATGTATAATTCCATTGTCCTCCCCAGTCAGACTGCTTTTCAAAACATATGATTTCGGGAATATCCATCCCTTTTTGTTGAGCTGATTGAAATGCACGCAATTGCGCCATTCCACTTGGTCCTGCCCCGATAATCGCAACACGTGTCATTGATGTTCTCCTCAAATCGTAAAACTATTGAATTAACGATAATTCTGAAATTTAAGGAGATAAATTCCCTGTAGTAGGTATGACCAAGGGGTTAGTTAGGAATACTGTAAAAGTCTATTGGGTTGATCAACCCGCATTGGGGAAAATTACCCCTTCTACCCCCAAAACCATATCACTCTCTGAATATAAGCCTTGCCCTATTTCCTGAACATTTAAAATATCCTGATTTGCTCGTATTAACCGATAATCCAGATAAAACAACGTTCGAGCTCGTATGGCTGTCTGTGAAACTTCCCAAACTTCGGCTTCATCGTCAGGATGAATGATATTGCCGTATAAAGGTGTATTTAATAATTGATGTGCAGCATAACCCGTAATTTTTTCACAACCTTCACTGACATATTCCATGGTCCAGTCCCGATCATTTCGGGACCGATATAACATAATAGGCAGACGTTTTAACAGATCATTTAAACTGCGCTGTTGAGCAACCTGTAAATATTGCTCCTTAATTCGTTCGGTCTGATTAGAACATATCAAACACCAATACATTTTATTGTGCTTAGGATCATGTTGAATATAATTTGCTGAAACCTCAAACCAGTGCAAATTATTTTTTCCATCCATTAAACGTAAACGATATTGGCTATTTTGTGGATGGTTCAACAAATGCTTAAAATAATACACATCTTCGGGATAAACCCAGTGAGAAAAATCTTGCTGCGGGATCAAAGTACGATCTGAATGATCAATATGAATAAAATTAATCCACGCAACATTATATTCATAGATGTTTAGATATTGATCGACCAGTAAAACTATTTCTGAAAAAGACTGAAATAAGGGAGACCAAGACTGTTTGATGGACGCAGCAGGATGAGGATGCAGGACGTTATGCAGTAGTTTTAGCATATGATGCTCCTACTATGAAATTATTCATATTTATTAAACGTTACGGATCGTTTTTAAATGCCTGTGTACCCAGACTGAAAGTTCCAGTCGAGAATGTACATTCAATTTGCGCAATAGGCTTTTCACATATACTTTGACTGTGCCATCACTGATTCCCAGCTCTCTAGCAATCAACTTATTATTTAATCCTTTCGCAATAAGCAATAAAGTTTCCTGCTCGCGCATCGTCATTTCTGAAAATAAAACATGGTGATCATCCATGAGTTCAGGGCTTTCGGATAATAATTCTGTTGCCTCATGATTATTGAGCCGCAACTGATGCGCTAAAATAGTGATGCCCTGCCCATGTAAAATCGTTTGTCCATTTAAGACATCGTTTAGATTAGATAAAATCACTTCTGGCAAAGTATCTTTAGGCAAAAATCCATTTGCACCCAGCTGTATCGCTTCCAAAATAATTTGTGCATCATCGCTCGCTGTCAAAACAACGACTTTTAATCGTTGATCGGTTTTACGAATCTCCCTTAGAATATTTAAACCAGATTCATCAGGCATTTGTACATCAAGCAATAACAAATCGGGGTACACCTGTTGCATCTGACCCAAAAACTCTCTGCCTGAAGCATATTCTGCTAAAACCTGATAACGGCCCGATTGCCTTAAAATATCGAGTACACCACGCCGAAATAAAGCATGATCATCGACAATACTCACTGTATAGACTGGCATCGACATTTTGATGACCCCTTTTAAAATTTATGAATACGCATTTAGCTTTAACAGAACGCAGGTTCCTTGAGGAAAATTCACACTAAAACTAAGTTCTGCTCCAATACGTTCAGCACGTTCTCGCATAATATCCAACCCAAAACTGTCGCTGCGTTTCTGGCTTAAATCCAACCCACGGCCGTCATCGGCAATCCGAATTTGCAGCTCACCCGAAGCCAGATAGTCCAGCCGTATTTGTGCAAGTGAAGCATGAGAATGTCGGACAATATTACTTAAGCTTTCTCTGATGATATAAAGCAATTGCACCGCCTGTTTAGCCGTGACTTTAAATTGAGGAATACGATTATCCAGTTCAAATGAAATACTCGATTGATGTTCAAATTCCTGAATGACTTTTTTTAATGCCAATGAAAAATCCAGTTCCTGATAAGCCAAACGAGAAGCTGTAATTAGTTCACGAGTTTGCTGATAGGCGTAATGGGTATAACT
Organism: Acinetobacter sp. S54; assembly: GCF_016624945.1. Classification (GTDB taxonomy): domain Bacteria; phylum Pseudomonadota; class Gammaproteobacteria; order Pseudomonadales; family Moraxellaceae; genus Acinetobacter. The sequence goes on from NZ_JACVUI010000002.1 coordinate 447,868, forward strand.
TGCAAGCTCTTCAGTTACATCCTGTATCTCCGTATATTGCGCATTGTCCTTACACTGACGATGCAGTTGCGCTGATTTGAGGCGTAAAAAGCCTAATATCTGTGCAATACTGTCATGTAGTTCTGCTGCAACGTCCTTTCGTTCCTCCAATAATATTTGGTGTAATTTTTTTTGTTGTTGTAACCAGACCTCAAGTCCTTTTCCTAAAGCTTGATCTAACAATTGCATGAAATTAAATGGCAATTCGACGGGTGATAAAAATCTATATAAACGCCAAACGAGAATGTCATGGCCTGTTAATAACAACTTTGACTGATAAGATAAAATAGCCATTTCCTGAGCTACATGCCTGTCTGACTGCTGAACATACACAGAATTATTCAACAGGGTTTGCTGAATCAGCTCAATATCAGATCGGTTCATCTGTTCTGTTTGAGCATGATAAATAAAGCATTCCTGAGTAAAGGGATAACAAAACACCAGACAATATTGTATTTTTTGTTCTGAAAAAAAATGCGGAATCTGTTGATGCAGATGTTCCAAAAATAATGGGATTTGTTCTGAAACATTTTGCATTTGCGCCAGTTGTAGTTCCAGCTGGGCACAAAATAAATCAAATTGACAAGCGAATAGAGTCTTTTGCATCGACTCCAGATCATTGGAATGCGTTCGATTTTTGAACCAGTGTTGCCAAAACTTCATATCTTTACCCATTTTAAATGCGGCAAATCGCTGTTCATTTATTTGATTGACTCACCTTTGATCAGCCATTTATATTCTTCATGGTTAATTTTTTTGAGCATTATTCATGCCAAAAATAAAATCTACCTCATTTTAGGTATTCAATCGGTGGAATTGTTTTCTATTTTATGACTAGGGATAGTGAATAAAACGGAAGGGACTAACCGACTTAATTTTATCGGTTTCGCTGCCAGTCGCACAGCTATAGGTGATGTACATGGGACACTTACAACAACCTCAAAAAAATGAAAATATCTTTGAAGAAACAGGAGATTTTTTTCATTTGCAACCCGCAATTCACTGTTTGAACCTACGGGTTGATCCTCAATCAGTTGGATCTTTTTCTCTTGAAGCACAAGATGAAATTGAACTGCATCTTGCAAAAGAACAATCTATTGAATTCGTGATACAGGACTTACAAGGGTATATCCAGCCTCACTCTTTACAATTACTTTCTGAACAAACTGTGCTCGAATCTGATATCGCAAAAAATACAAAAGCGCAATTGGCAGAACAAGGACACTCAACCCAGAAATTACAACATCAACTGCAACGATTGGGGTTACAACAAAGTGATTTAAAGCAAGTTCAACGCCTAATTCAACACGAGGGTTTTGTACGTTTTAAAGCTCTCAATAATTTGCGACTTATTGTTTTGAATACTGGTAAAAATATGCGCGTTGATCAGCAAGATGCCATCGACGAAATTGAAGTTAAATTATTCAAAGCCCGCCCCCAGAGTGAATACTTACCTCCACTTTTTGCCCCGCCTCTACAAGAAATTCGCATTGCACGTGCTTCTGCAAAAAGTTATGAGGTTAAAGTAGGCCAATGGATTCAAATTATTGATGTGTCAGGCAAACAATGCTCTGACTTTTTGGCTTTTGATCGTCAGGCTTTAAAAAATGGCCAAGAAATTGGTCTAGATGCAGTCGCAACTCGAACCCTATTAGGGCATAGCACACCGTTACCTGGGATTCATTCCCGTTTTTATGGTTCAGACCTGCAAGCACTGGTAGAAATTGTGCAAGATACAGTAGGTCGCCATGATATGTTTTTAACTGCATGTAGCCCTAAGTTTTATGAAGATTCGGGCTACTTTGGACATATTTCCTGTACAGATAATTTTAATAAAATCCTGTGCAAATATGGTATTCAGGCCAAGAGCGCATGGCCTGCAATTAACTTCTTTTACAACACACAGATTGAACCCTGCGGCACCATTTCAATGGATGAACCATGGTCACGTCCCGGGGATTACGTATTAATGCGCGCGCAAAAAGACCTACTTTGTGCTTCTTCAGCCTGTCCAGATGATATTGATCCATCTAATGGGTGGATTCCTACCGATATTCATGTCCGTATTTATGATGAATTCCAAGATTTTCCTCGCTCACAACCTTATCGTATCGCTCCAGAGGAGATGCCTCGTATGACTAAAAAATCTGGTTTCTATTCACGTATCTCGGGATTAACTTCAAAACTCGTAGAATACCACGGTTACTGGGTGGCATCAGAATACAGCAGTTGGGGAGCAAAAGCAGAATATCTAGCTTGTCGCGAACGTGTAGCTGTTATCGATCTAACCGCTCTTCGCAAATTTGAAATAACTGGACCAGATGCCGAAAGTTTTTTGCAATATATGCTTACCCGTAATATCCGTAAATTGGCGATTGGCGAAATTGCCTATTCTGCTGCATGTTTGGAAACAGGAGGTATGGTGGATGACGGCACGATTTTTCGTTTAGGCGAAAACAATTTTCGTTGGATCTGTGGTGATGAATATAGTGGGCGATGGTTTAAACAAAAAGCACAGGAATTGGGCTATCGTGTCAGTATACGCCAGTCCTCTGACCAGATTCACAATATCGCAGTTCAAGGCCCCAAAAGTCGTGAATTATTATCAAAAATCATTTGGACACCTGAGCATCAACCCACTATTAATAAATTGGCCTGGTTTCATTTTACTTTAGGCCGTTTAGGGGGAGCAACTGGTATTCCCGTGATGATCTCGCGTACTGGGTATACGGGGGAACTGGGTTTTGAAGTCTGGTGCCATCCCGATCATGCAGAACAGATCTGGGATGCCGTTTGGCTGGAAGGTCAAGCTTTTGATATCGCGCCTATGGGATTTGATGCATTGGATATGCTGCGCATTGAAGCAGGTCTAATTTTTGCTCAACATGAGTTTGATGCCCAAACGAATCCCTTTGAAGCAGGTATTGGGTTCACCGTTCCCCTAAAAACAAAAGAAGAAGACTTTCTAGGTAAAACAGCTATTCAGAATCAATCTGCTGCCAGTAGACATAAATTAGTTGGACTCATCTTAGAAAAAAGCGAACCCGCACTACATGGGGATGTCGTTTATAACGGACGCTTTCCTATAGGGGTCATTACAAGCGCAACTAACTCCCCATTACTACACAAACAGATAGCCTTATGCCGTATAGCACCCCAACACGCAACTGTGGGTTCAACCCTTGAAATTGGCAAACTTGATGGGCAGCAAAAACGCCTGAAAGCGACTGTAGTTGCTCTGCCGTTTTACGACCCTGAACGAACACGTGTTCGCGCCTGAAACCCTTATTTTTCATACTTTAGTTCTGGAGAATCGATCATGATTTTTCGTTTTATGGCTGCTTTCATGACAATGTTGTTATTCATGCCGCTCACTTATGCAGCTGATGCAACACTCAATCAAACTTCTACTGCATGGGTTATGACCTCCATTGTATTTGTCATGATCATGTTTATTCCCGGTCTGGCATTATTTTATGGGGGCATGATTCGTAGTAAAAATGTCTTGTCTATTTGCACCCAGTTCTTTGCTTTTGCTGGCATTGTGGGTTTGCTCTGGATCAGTTTTGTTTACAGCATGATTGTAGATAGTAGTGGCATGAAAGAAGGTGTGTTTAATCTATCCAGCTTCATTGGTGGGTTCAACAAAGCTTTTATGAAAGGTATAACTGATCAATCTTTGGTAGGTGATATTCCAGAGTTTGTAACTTCTGTATTTGGTATGACGTTTGCCATGATTACCCCTGCTATTGTAGTGGGTGGTTTTGCTGAACGAATGAAATTCAGTGCGATGGTCATTTTTGCAATTCTATGGACCATACTGGTATATGCACCCATGGCTCATATGGTTTGGGGTGGTCCTGGTTCAGCCATGCACAACTGGGGCGTACTTGATTTTGCTGGTGGAACTGCCGTGCATATCAATGCAGGTGTAGCAGCTCTGGTCGGAGCAATCATGGTGGGAAAACGTAAAGACTGGAAAACCCAAAGTATTGCCCCTCATAATCTTGTATACACATTCATTGGCGCTGGTCTACTCTGGGCTGGCTGGTTCGGCTTCAATGTCGGCTCAGCTCTTGCTGCCAATAACAGTGCAGGCCTAATTCTGATTAATACACAGATTGCTGCTTGTGCTGGTATTGTCGGATGGATGATTGTAGAAAAATTTTTAGACACCCATGTTTCCTCACTCGGACTAGCTTCTGGAGCAATTGCTGGATTAGTAGGGATAACTCCAGCCGCTGCTTATGTAGGCGTATTTGGAGCAGCTACCATCGGTTTGCTCACGGGCATAGGGTGTTTTTATGCAGTTACCCGTCTAAAACGTTTGCTCAATATTGATGATTCATTGGATGTTTTTGCATTACACGGCATCGGTGGAATGATCGGCTGTATCCTAACAGGTATATTTGCTTCTCCGAGTCTTGGTGGCAATATCACTGATTTACAATTTGGACAGCAGATCTTTGCACAAATATTGAGTATATTAGTGACCGTTGCTTATAGTGGTATCTTAACTTGGGTTATTTTTAAAATAATCGCACTGACCGTTGGGCTTCGTGTAAGTAAAGAGCAAGAAGAACAAGGTTTGGATCTTTCTGATCATAATGAACGAGCATATAACTAAGGAGAAGCATACGATTCGTCATATGTTCACTCAGCGGATGGCTTGCGATATGTTTTATAGTTAAATCATATCGATAAGGTTGATTGCTGAATGAAATCCGAGACTCTGCAAAAGTTAATCGCAAACCTTTAAAATTTTGACAAAAAAAACCACAATTTTTTACTTGTGGTTTTTTGGGCAAATTAACGTTTTAAATACTTAAATTCATTTAAAACGAAGTAAGAGCCGAATAACTCAAGGGTATAGAAAAACTAACCAGTACCAATGAAGCTGTACGTTTTAGATTTTTCTGATTCAACCATGAAATGCGGTTAGAAACCAAAATAGATCCAATGAATATCCAGAACATGGCTATTGGAAGGATTAACGCCAAAAATGTTCCCATATGAATGACATAATTATGTGTGGATGACCAGCTTGAAGCCGGAAAAATCGCAGACGCGAATAAAAGAGCCTTTGGATTCAACAATGTCGCACAAAATAATGCTTTAACTGTAATGAGGGGCTGATCCAGAGTCGTATCAACAGTCGAAGTTTTCCAAAGTTTTAAGGCCAGAAAAATAATGTATGTTGCACTTAATAATTTCATTACGGGTGGAATCAACGGAAAACTATCCGCAATGGAGTCAATCAAAATTCCCCATAACGAAATGGCAATCAAATAACCTGTGGCTTCAGCGGGTATAAGCTTCAGTGACTTTCTCAGACCAGACTCAATTCCTGATGATGCAAGAAGTGTATTGGTTGGTCCTGGTGTCAACAGGATTGTTATCACTAAACTCACAAATAACCATGAAATCATTCAAGTTCCTTCTCTTATAGAGTTGGCAGAATCATTACGTATTGACCACTGTTTTGTCGAGATTTAAAATGTAAGAAGACATTTAATAACAATAATTTATAATTTCAATTCAATGAATTAAATTAACAAATGTAAACGCCATAAATCCCCTTATCAAAAAATTTCAGCTCATTATGTCTATAAAGATCATTTTAAAAACCCTACACAGAACCAATGATCTTGACTCATGACACAGCGTTTTTCATTAAACGAGCTGATTTATTTTACTTACACATTTGAGCCATTTATAACCCATCATCCAGACCAAATGCCCCAAACTGTGGAAGAGGATCAGATGCTGTCTGCTGTGAACTTTCATCCACTGAATTGGACTCATTTTCTGAATTGTCTTCTGTATTTGTTTTAGGTGCGCTATCCATTGAAGATGGATAAGCATCAATTAATAAAATAGACGTTAAGGGACTACACTGCGATCTATTCGCTAAATTATCTTCTTCATAAGAAGACGCATATAATTGGCTGGAATATTGGGAATGATAACTCGCTGTCCAGTTCTGCAAAATATTAGGTAGGTTAAAGGTATAATAATAAGTTCGAGTCTCATTCGGTTGATACTCATTTACAGTTTCATCATTTAAACACTCATTAGTTTTTGTATTTTTTTCTGTTTGAGTACCCGTCAATTGAAACGCGGAATTACAACTATCAATATATTCATACATTTTGGAGGAGGTTGTATTTTTAACAATTACCTGCAACTTATATCGTACTTTTAATGAATGATTGATAGACAGAAGATCCATACGATCCCCCTGCATCATGGGAGTAAAGGGAGCATAGTGCCTCACAAACTGGATCGTCCGTTCCATGCCATTGCAATACTGTGTAACCGGATCAGGATAGGCCAAAGCATAAAGCACATCATCCTCCGTCGGGTTAGGAATAATATCTGGTCTGGGCGTAGAAACAGTACCTGTCCCTGTACCACCTAGACTTACACCAACGCTAAAGTTTTGGCTTTCCTCTCCACAACCCGATAACATCAGTATACCTATGCAACCCCAAAACAGTTTATAACCTGAATGTACCGCCAAAGTTCTCTCCTTTTAACTTTGTTGCTGAAAATTTGACGATCCCCACCCTATCACCAAAATTCAGTATTTATTTCTCAGTATTTATTTCTCAGCATTTTAACAGGAATTGCTATCAAGCCGATGGCAAAAGCGCGCGAAAGCTTTAGTTTTTTTCTTAAAAAAAGGTTGTTCTCTATGCAGCATAAAGAACAACCGAAGAGGAAAAATGAAAACCATCTGATCTTTAAGATAATAGGAAATTAAAGATCAGATTCTTTTGTTTGTTTTTATATCTGCCCAAAGTTGAAGAAACTTACCAAAGATAAGTCAAGCCAATACGACTACCGACCTCATTTCCTCCAGCAAAACCAACAGAACCACTTAAAGAAATTCGATTAGAAATAAATGAAGTAGCTACGCCAACTGAACCTGCTGTTTCCCCTTCATAATGCCCAACCCCAGCAAATACTGCGATTTGTCCCGGACGGATATTCGGAATTGCTTGCTGTGCTGCCAGAGCAATGGCAACACCACGATAAGCAGTTCGCTCTATATCATCTAGACGACGATTTGCCTGATCAATACGACCATCCAAACGACTCACTTCGGCGACACGTGTTGCTGTTTGTGTATCAATGCGTTGTCCCAAGGCGATATCCGCATTTGAACGGGTTTGTGCTTCCGCCGCATCTCCTGCAATTCTGGCCTGAGTTTCGTTATTGATTGCCGTGGTGCGGGCTGCTGCTTCTGCTGCATCACCAGCAACACGTGCATCTGCTTCATTATTGATCGCGGTGGTACGTGCTGCTGTTTCTGCTGCATCTGCGTCAATACGTGCCTGAGCTTCTGTATTGATGGCTGCAGTACGTGCCGCGGCTTGGTCGGTATCAGCCTGTGCTCGTTGAGCGGCTTCATCATCTAAATTGGTTTGCAAAGTGGTATCAGCAGTTGCACGAATTTGTGCTTCATTACTGATCAATCCATCTACATTATCTAAAAATTCCTGATTTACACCCAGATTGCTAACCGCACTATTTAACTGTGAAATATTAATGGCATCTGTATCATTAATACCATTGGCAACCTGTGTAATCTTTCGGGTTTTAGTGCCATCACTATCGAGTACGCCCTCAACCGTACCTACTGTAACCACACCATTACTGTCGCCGAGCAAATCGTAGGTGTCAGAGTTATAGCCCAGAGCAACCGAATTTGCGTCGTTAGCCACAGTATTTGAACCTAAGACTGCAGTGCCCGTCAGTAATGCATTCGAGTTATAACCAATACTGGTTGCGTCTTTCACGGCATCAGCCTGCCAGCCGATTCCTGTGGCATTTTCCTGACCTAACTCTACGTTATAGCCCAATGATGTCGTATTCTCGGCGTTTGCCCATGACTCCGTACCAATTGAAGTTGCATTAGTAGCGGTTGCCCATGACAATTGTCCTAAACTGGTGGAGTTGTCACCGTTGACATAATTATTGTTACCAATACCGGTCGCATTTGCTCCCTGCATCGAAGTGTCATTTCCAATCAACACACTATTGGATGCAAGTACATCAACGTCAGTACCAATCGCTATACTCGTATTGCTATCGTTAAGAACACGTGCATCGTAGCCTACAGCAATCGAGTTATTGCCCGCAGTCGTATTATTGATACTCCCCGCAACAAAACTATTGTCGCCAGTTGCATTGTTGAAATAACCTATACTGGTGCTATCGCCTACATCATTACCCTGCCCAATCGCAATGGCATTTGAACCAGTAGCAGTGTTGCTTCCTGTACCAGCTCCAGTAGGACCCTGAATAGTCTGTGCTGCATACAGATTGCTTGTCATCAATGCTGCTGCTATGACTGATAATTGAAACGTTTTTTTCATTTGATTGTCCTTTTATTATGACTAAATCTTACTTAGCGATTTATATCGACTAAATCTGACTTAGTTCCCCCCGAGGACATAAGCTACGCCAGCGCGCGCACCAAATTTTCCACCATCGGCTACACCCACTGCACCACTACCTGAGAAACGATTGCTAAATGAAGTTACTACACCAAGTGCACCCGCAGCTTCACCTTCGTAATAGCCTGCTCCACCAAATACTGCGACCTGACCAGGCTGAATGCTTGGAATCGCTTGTTGAGCAGCAAGAGCAATCGCAACACCACGATTTGCAGTCGTTTCAACATCATCCAGACGATGATTAATATGATCAATACGACCATCCAGACGTTTGACTTCTGAGGTGCGTGTTGCAGCTTCAACATCAATACGCTGACCTAATGCTAAATCTGCATCAGCACGAGCCTGAGCTTCTGCTGCATCACCCGCAATACGTGCTTGAGCTTCATTATTGATCGCTGTAGTACGTGCAGCGGCTTCTGCTGCATCACCCGCAATACGTGCCTGAGCTTCATTATTGATGGCTGTAGTACGGGCAGCGGCTTCTGCTGCATCTCCAACAACACGTGCTTGAGCCTCACTATTAATGGCAGTAGTACGAGCAGCGGTTTCTGCTGCATCACCATCAGCACGTGCCTGCGCTTCATTATCGATATTGGTCTGTAGCGCTGTGTCTGCATCCGCACGGATTTGAGCTTCGTTATCAATTTTGCCTTGTATTTCAGTTTTAAATTCTTCACTTGGCGTGGTATCAACATTCGCCAGAGCATCATTTAGCTGTTTAACATTGACCGCGTCATTATCACGAATACCGTCAGCAACCTGTGTAACACGACGGTCACCCATTGCGACTGTATTTTCTTCATCGGCGATGGTACCTGCACCAATTGCAACCGAATTTTTTGCAGTTGCCTGTGCACCTGCACCAAATGCAACGGCACCGTCAGCAGTCGCCTGTGCACCTGTTCCCAGTGCAATTGAATCTTTACTTTCAGCTTTGGTTGAAGCACCTAAAGCAATTGCATTATCTTGAGTAGCTGCGGCACCAGCACCTAACGCTACTGTCCAATCACCTGTTGCTTCTGCACCGGCACCTACCGCAGTCGCTGCTTTACCATTTGCTACAGTGCTATCACCGAAAGCACTTGCCTGATTACCACTGGCCTGTGAATTATTACCCACTGCAATAGTACTGCTATCCGTAGTACTTACATTGTTACCAATGGCGATATTGGCCGCGCCAGCCGTCGTATTGTCATTACCAATCGCAATATTCTTGTCTTGTTGAGTTGTATTGCCCGAACCTAGCGCAACATTATAGTTACCCTCAACCGTATTATTATTCCCTCCAACAAAGCCTAGCCCCCCAGTCACATTGTTATTGTTACCAATTACAGTTGTATCAGCGGCGTTATTATCTGTACCCACGACGGTAGTATTTGGACCACTCGCCGTATTCCCTGTACCAATATTGGTTTGAGCGGCATATAAATTTGTTGTCATTAACGCAAGTGTAAGTACTGATAGTGGAAACGTTTTAATCATTACATGATCCTTCTTCATATAAATTATGCTATTGATAAATAATGGTTTTCTATAAATACGTTTCCAGCGGATGTTTATTATGAGGAACGCATCATCAAAACCAATATTTAATGTGTAATTTGCACATTAATAAAAATTAACATAGACACCATTGTTTCGCAATAGTTCTAATGAAAGGAATGATTTAAAAATAAAGCCATATAATTACTTGTATTTAATAAATAAAAATAAAAATCTTTTAAAAGTTACCCTACTTTAATCAGCATAATTAAAAAATATTTTTCATAAATATGTTCAATATAGACATTTATAAAATTAAGTGATAGATTTCCTGCAACAACGTTCAAGTGAGCCACCATGCTCAATCCATACTTCTTTATTTTTTGTATTTCAATCAATAAAGGACCGATATAAATACAAAGGAATATTAATCTGCTTTATGCGTGCCTATTCATTAGATCTTCGAAAAAAAGTCATGGCCCTTTATTACCAGACTGGACACAAATCGAATGTTTGCAAGCAATTCGGTATCGCCAGATCAACGCTAGATGGCTGGATTAAACTTGAGAAAGAAACACATGCGCTAGAACCACTTCCTGTGGTCAAACAAGGGCGTCCATTTTCTATTAAAAATCTTGAAGACTTTAAACAATTTGTAGAGACAACACCTTTTACAAAAATTGAGGAGTTGCTAAAACCATTTGAACAAAAATTTGGTTATCAAATTTCTTATGCAATTTTATGGAGAGGTCTAGATAAAATAGGCAAGACCAGAAGAAATACTGACAAAGTCAGAAACTAATTGTTCATTATTACTGGCATTCATTATATCTATATCATTCATCATATTGATAAACGCCCAACCTGAAACGTTTATTCGCATCAGGTGAATTTTCATCGTTTTTACAATAATCAATTGCAGCAGACACAAGCGCTTTTGACATTAAATTCCAGAGGTCTCCGCTTAATTGAGTCAATTTTTCAATAGATTCCTGCGACAGTTCATCAGCAAAGATCGCTTGCTCTAAAAAATTGGTATTTTCAGTCAGATTTCGTATGCCAGCTGATAAATGATCAGAAACATTTTGGGAAAAAATTTGTTTACTTTCATCAACTTTTGGATCAGGTGTGAAACTGGTTTGCTGAAGCACCACCTGCTGATTTTCTTCAATGACGATACCCAAACGTTTTAATTCCAATAATATTGATTTAGGGTGTTTTTCAGAAGAAATTTGTCGAACCAAAGCTTCAAAACTATTTTCTGCTCCCTGAAAAGGAAGTGCGAGAGGTAACTTTTGATGAATCCAAGCTCCTACTACACGTGCAGGTACGCTAATAGGAAGTTGTAAATGGGATTCGTCGACCAGAATATACTCACCGTAGGTTTGGCAAAATGCTCTTACATCTCGCCTATTCAATCCCGATAATAAACTGATTGCAGAATCTGTTTTTTTTTGTTGAATACGATCTAATTCCTTTATTGCTTCATTATAAAACAATGCTTTAAGGCCTGTCGCAAATTCTGTATACCCAATACCCGATCTGATCAACCAATGAATGAGTTGGGGAATGATACTAATCACGTGTTCTAGTGTTGTTTCAGTATCATGAGACAACATCTTTTCTTCAGCATTCACTAAAGTGGATGATTCTTTACTCATGCAAACTCCAGAATCAAACATGGGGGAAAGCTTCCTTTAATAACAGGAAATAATAAAAGCAATTTTTATTCTAAAATGAATTCGCTTGAGTTTAACTGAATTAATCCATATAGAAAGTATGGATTGTAGGCTTTTTTTAAAAAAATTTATATATATTTGTCAACTTGCTATTCTAACATAACCTGTACAGTAATCAGCTTATAAAACACCCATTTTATTGCTACTTCTTTTAATGAAACTTTGGAGAATGTTCTCATCCTCATATTGTTTAATTTAATCTTCTCTTAGGCGAGCTTAGCGATAACTCAATCGACATGAACCAAGTCCAACTATTTATCAGAATTAAAAAATTCACCACACACTCTTAATATGAATAATTTTTACCCAATAGAATCGTGAGAAAAGTTATTTTTTAAGCCACATCCACCCTAATACTCCAGCCATACACAAAATTGCGGGGTAGACAAACCAAGGATGTGGAATAGTCCAGATCATCAGCCCCGCAGCTAAACTCATGCTCACTGTCGAGATGTATTTGGCTTTTTGAGGAATACGGCGATTTTGTTGCCATTCCTGAATAATGGGGCCAATATACCGCTGGTTTTGAAACCATTGATGAAGTTTTTCTGACCCACGTGCAGCAAAGAAAACGGCCAAAATTATAAAATCAACCGTAGGTAACCCTGGAATAAAAACACCCAATATAGCAAGTGCGATACATAGCCAGGCCAAACCAATAAAGATCCAGCGTGCCCAAGCAGAACGAGCCAATTTCGTAGCTGAACGAGCGGATGATGGTGGCTGTTCTTGACTTACAATCACGTCTGACTGATCTATTTTTTCCATACTGGGTAAGCCTTTATACAATTCGGATTATTTCAATTCATCAAGTTGAACAAGTGCTTTGCCAAAATATCCAAATGCATCTAAAGCCCCTTGAATTACACGATCTTGCTCAATTTGATCGAAGCCCGTTTCATCTAATGCTTGCACAAATCGCTTCCAAACTTTAGCGCGCCCTTCAGGATAAGCAGCCAGATTACGCGCAGCAAAAGTTTCAGAGAACCCAAGATGTTTTTGTGCTTCCTTAAATAAAAAAGCGGCACCTAAAGTTGAACCTTCAGAGACATAAATCCAGCCCAAAGCTTCTGGTAATTGCACATACTCACTTTGGAGCTGCTGTCCAAAAGGTTGAATATCTAAATCATTTAAGTCAGCAAGGGCTTGTTTTGATCGACCACGAATATCAAGATCCGGAATCAATTCTGCGACACCCTCTTTTTCAAAAAGATGCTCAATTTCACGCTGAAAGTAGTATTGAGATAGGGTAAATTGCGCATATTTTTCTTTATTTGAAAATACGTTTGCCTGTGCCATTAACTGATGCATACGTTCATGCTCAGCAGCAGTTTCCTGTTTTAAACGTAAAGATAAACTATTATTAATAATCTGTTCTTTAGACAAATTCATCATTTTTTTCTCCTGAGAAATGGATATTGCTCATCGGCTAACGATCCCGGCTGAGTTTAAGTTGGACTGGAAAATCCACGACAACGGTCTTAGCTTGACCGTTAATTTTATGCGGTTTAAATCTTGCTTGACGTGCCGCTTGCATCACTCGTTCATCAAGGCTATTAATGCCAGAACTTTGACGCAATTGGACGTCAATGGGTTGTCCTTTTGCATTAATACGAAGCCGAAGTTCAACCCAACGATTTTTTTGTTGTAGTTCTCGATCATCATAGTTAAGCTGGCCAAAACTCAATACATCAACAGTACTCACCTGAATAATGTCATCAGGTTCAGCTTGCGTGGCAGGAGCTTTAGAATATTCTTGTTGTGTCGCAACTGCTTTGACTCCCCCATTTTTTATTTGATTTTTGGTGCTTTCAGATCCATCTTCTCTTAGCATGGATTGCATGTCTGTAGGGCTAAACTGTTTATCTATGTTGGCGTGTAACCTGTCTGCATTCTGCTGCAATTGATGAGATGCTATATCTTGTAAATGAGGGTTCAATTTCCCAGATGGCTCTTTACTTAAATTCTTTTCAGGAATCTTTTGAGAAGCAGTTTTTGTGACTAATCTTGGATGACTGGTAGATGTAATCTCCTGCTTTTGATGCACATTAGACGCTGATTCTATTGAAACAGCTTGAGGTATTAGAGGATGTTCAATGTGTTTTTTTGCACTCTGCTCAGGAGAAGGGTCATTAGTCGTCGACAGCGATATAAAACTTACTTTTAATGCATCTATTTTGGGGGATGCTGTAAAGGTATAGGGTTCAATTAAATGACTAAATATCCAAACAACAAACACATGTATACCCATTACAAAAGTAACTATTAGCCACTTAAAAGAAGGCTTTGACGGTAGCACTAAAGTGAATTTTAGAATGGACTCATGCACAGGGAATAAAGATTTTGATTTCATGATTTATCCCTAAAAACGATGCTCAAGTTTGAGACTAATATTGTGTTTATCGTAGGAATAGAGCCAATCCACATTGCTTTTATTATGGTTGTAGCGATAGGTTAAATTTGGAGTCATACCATAAAACGCCAAGCGTGGCATTTGCAGTACAAAAGTATAATTCTGTTCAAAATCATGGCGTCGTGCCAAGAAAGTTTCCGTGTATTTATCAAACTGACGCCAACGATAAGAACTTAATAAGGTGGTATTGAAACCCGTATTCCAAGATTTAGTTAATCCCAGACGAATGCCTTGTTGTTGATAAGCAGCCATATATTTTTCTTGGGTTGAATGATCGAGCACATCCAATCCACCAAAAACAGTCCACTGATTAGGAAGAATTTTCCAGAAGGTGGTAAAGATCGAGCTTTCTATTCCATCTAATGTCGTATATTTCTGATAATTTAAATCTTTGGATTCGACTTCAAATTTAAATGCTTTATCTGCTGAAATAAAATGCATCCATTCAGCGCGCAAACCCCAAGCATTGTACAGACCATCATTGCCATATCGCTTTTGTTCAAACAAAGGAGCGACTCCAATTTGATTTTTTAAATCAAAGTAGCTATAGCCTGCATTGATATTGATTGTAGATTCATTAAAAGCAGTATTGTCTTTATAAGACTGTCCAAAAACCAGCGCACGTAAAGTCAAACCATGATGATTCTGAATTGCAAATCGTTTCATAAGCGTTGCTTCATAATCTAGACCCATTGCTGACTCAGCCTTCGGACTACCACGCGTGATTTCCTGAATTGGAATAATGTTACCTTTACCATCCGTACTATAGAGCGTCCAAGTTTTACTTTGTTCAGACGAGCTATTTAAATTGGTGGCATAGGTATATCCAACTGCGACGGAACCTTGCCATGAATCTCGCTGATCCAGCGCCTGCAAAAATGTATTAACTGTTTTTAAAACCCCCAATGGAATCACTGAAGGGTCGCTTTGTTTTAGTTTGTTTTGGATAGAAATAAAAAGGCGTGCTGCTTCCTTATTTTTTTGTTGTTCAAACAGCACACGCGCTAACTCAAGTTCACAAATCAAATTATTAGGTTGTTGATTAAGACTGCTTTGAAATTTTAATTCAGCCCATTTTAGTTGCCCTTGAGATCGTGCAACAGCCCCTTCGGCAAAGTCTGTCAAAGCTCGATCATAGTCAACATATTTTTTATAGTGTTCCAGATAAATCGTGACTTTGCCCCACTGTTTTTGCATGACAGCCAAATATAAAGCTTTGGCAAGATCATTCGGGTTTTGCTCAACACGATATTCTTGTCCATTAATTTGAAGTGGAGGTAATGGATCAGTGCTGCGAATTGTTCCCTGTTCATGAAACTGTCGTTGTTCTTGTAAAAGTCGCTGATCCAGACTTTGATTAAGACGAAATTGTGTCTCGTCATCAGCATATAAACATCGACAATTCAATAAAGCTAGACAGCACAAAAGTGTTCGTTTCATAAAACAATAAACCGACGGCGACAAAGCAAAAACTCTAAAAAAGAATCTACATACGTAGATTCCTTTTACCTTAATTAGTTTTTAGCACCACCAAATGCAGTGTTGTAAGATACGTTATCAAACTGAGCAATACCTGCTAAAGCAGCAGCATTTGCACCAAAGAATTGACCTTGAACCACACCCGTGTTATCTAAACCAGACGTACCATTAGCCGTTGCTAGACCAGCAAAGGCAGCAGTACCGGGGTTAAATGTCACACCATCCAAGCTTAATGATGAAACAGCCGTGCCTGTTCCTGTAAGCGTACCTGCGAGTGTGCCAGCTCCATAGTTCGCGGTAAAATTACCACTTAACAGGTTAGTTGCTGAACCGTTAATACCTGCAACAGTATAGGTTGCAGTACCAGTCGTCGGTACACTGGTATTGGTGTTATCACCCGCATAATAAACCGTATGGCTTGCACTTGCAGGTGTATCGCCTGCTTTCCACCATTCCCCAAAATAAACTTCCTGCGTACCCACCTGACCAAAGTTAAAATTACCTAAAGCACTGTGTGAAGGTGGCATTGCCGATACAGGAATATGCGAAATATTAAATGTTTTTGTGCCAACAGTGACATTGGTATTGCTTGTACCTTGAGCCGCAAAAGCTTGAGCTAAACCTTTTAGCGAACTAAAGCCAGTAAAAGCATTGTATGGCGCACTCGCGGCCTGTACAGATACCGCGGCTACACCGCCTGGATGACTTGCATTGGCAGCAGCACCGATTTTGATGTTGCTTTCATTACTCGAAATGCCATCAATACCGGCCTGAGCAAACATCGCTGAACACGCAACAAGACCTAAGAATAATTGAGAGATTTTCATTTATTGTTACTCCATCTTTTATAAGACTAAGTTATTGTTTAAATTAAAATAACGATTTCGCTATTTTTAGTTTATTGAGTAGGTTTAGAGAGAGTCCTACTCAGGTGAATTTGTAAATAATAATCATTCAATATTATTTACCGTTATCCGATTCCCCTTTTATATATGTATAGAGGGAATCAAATTCTGCTTAAAATTTGGTAGTCCAACTGACTTTCAGTGTTCGGCCCGGTGCGGCCATTGCACTACGAGTTAAAGGATCAATGTAAAATTGGTTAGAAAGATTGCTGCCTACAAATTCAACGGTGTTATAGTCATCGACCTGATAACGGGCATAAGCATCAAAAATCCACGTATCATCCCAAGCCAAAGGCACGTTGAGGTAATAACCTTTGTTGACGCTTGCATCATTGTTTTTACGTAATGGGCTTTCATATGCTTTATAAAATGTTGCACGGGCGCCAAGTTCAAGCTTTTCGTCAAAAAAACGCGCACCCAGTAAACCGTGAAAACTCAGCTCTGGTGTTGCCATTGTGACCAAATACCCATTTGGAAAACCGTCATCGACACAGCGTTGATAGGGTTCACGAAACGCTAAACCTTGTTCAGTTTGAACCGTACCGCCCAAAATCATTTTGTTAATGGCACTATTGGTATCACATACTTCATTTTTTAGGTTATACGCCACACTCAGGTCTGTGAAAAAGCCTCCATTATCAAAACGACTTTGTAATTCTAGGCCTGAGAGTTTTTGCTCATCCATATTGGTAAAAATAAGATTCTGGTCACGCTCAATGACATTCTTAGTTTTGTTATAGTAATAAGCCAGCTTAATATCGGCATTACGCGCTGTACTCAGCCAATTACGCAAGTCATAGACATATCCCAATTCATAGTTAAAGGCATGTTCAGGTTTGATTGTCTGATAGGGCAACATGGCTGAGAAACCCACAGTGCTTTCAAACAAACTCGGTAAGCGATATTCTTCTGCATAACGCGCATAGATTCTGCTATTGGGGGTTAAGTGAATTGAAGCACCTAATTGCGGCGCCCAGCCACTATCTTTAACTTTTTCAGCAGATTCAACTGGAATCTGAGCTACCACTGACATGAAATTACCGCCAGTCACCACGTACTTTTGTCCCGATGCATTGAGCTGGTTTAATGGATTATCTGCCAGCGACAAATTACCATTGGCATCCGCTTTCCAGCTCAGCGTATTTTTCTGGGACCAGATCATATTATATAAAGTGCTTTCTGTTGCAGGAACGGTGTCTAACTGCCCATCCCATTCTGGATTTTTTGTGGCGTAACGTTGTTTTAAAACATTAATTAAGCGCTGTTGAGTCGAGGTGTAACTCTCTGGCATGGTTTGATATTCAAAGGTATATTCTTTAAGCTTAGTTTTTTTGGTAAATAGCGGATTTAAAGTTGGATCAATCTCGCTTTGCAAAGAATTATTTAAAAAATCATCAAATGCCCAATATGAGCGATAACGCATTCCTGCATCAAAACTTAACCAAGACAATGGTCTATAATTAAAATTAAAATCGAAGGTTTTTTCTTCACGACGTCCTGCTCGAGGCAAGGCCTGATAAAGTGAATAACTTGGACCGTATTCTCCATATATATCATCAGAGGTCAGTTTTTCTTTTAAGAAACTTCCGCCTAATGTCAAATCAAGCTGCTCTAACAAACGTGTTTTATTACTTACTGTAATGCCTTTACGCGTATTATCCGAATGACTGAATGCAGTGTTAATAATAGTGTTATCACGATAGTCAATTGTAGTGGGCCACCCACCACGTGTATATGTCTGGCTTTCAGTGTCGGTTTGCCAAATATTGGCATAGAAATCAATCCAGCGATTATTTTCAGGTTTGAATTTATACTCAAGACTATATGCTTTAGAGTGAATATTGCTTAAAGGCCACTGAGGAACACCTAAGTCTGATGTAACGCCCCAAACAATCCGAGAGGGCATAATTTCGCCAAAAATATTTTTGGTATCTCGATAAGTAAGTTTAAGTGTCTGGTCATCGGTTGGTCGATACGTTCCTTTTAATAGCCAAGATTCCATATGACTTGAGGTATTGGGAACTTCATCGCCAGGTTGATAAACATAGGCAAAGTAAGGAATAAAATCGAGGCTATTGTCTGGTGTTGCTCTTTTATAATACCCTGCGCCATGTGTACCCGAAAAATAGTTACCCCGTTCACGAACAGCATAAACTGCTAATAAATCGAATTGATCTTGCTTGGTCGCAATTGCTAACCGCCCCGCTAAATCATCGCCAGAAAAGGTAGAATTATCATTTTTGGTTCGGTTCTTTTTGTAAATATCAGGGTCATACTTTGCGCCATTCATCTCAATCCAAGGCACAGTATCATTATAGTTCTTGCCAATTTTACTCATGTCTGGCAATGACGGATCAATTGAATTGGTGGAACCTTCTACCTTTAACTCCGCGCCAAAAGACTGACCTGGACGGACAATATCATCGGCCTCAAGAGTTTTAACCACCACGCCCCCTCCAACAGAGGTTGTGGTATTACGCTCTAGTGAAGGCCCTTTAATGACTTCTATACCAGCGATTAAATTCGGATCGATATAGTTTCGGTTATTCACTCCATTATAACCACGCCACACCGCTATTGACTGTTCTGTACCATCAATAGTTAGAGGTACACGACCAACCCCTTGTACGCCACGCACACTCGGATCCAAAGCCCCGCTGTTACGGGCATCACCACTATAGACTCCTACCATACCTTGCAAAACATCGGCAGGGTTAGTTCCCTTAAAACGTTCTACGTAATCTTTCCCCGCATAAACAGAAGAATGATTTGCATCATAGACTTTGTCATAACCTGCTGTATCACGATCTTCGTTGCCATACACCACAATCGGTGTCAAACGCACTGAGGCATCTTCATTGATTGCCGTACTGCTTGAAGTCTCGGCAGTTGTTTGAGTTTTGGGTGGAACAGTACTGGCTAAAGTTTTTTTGATCAGTGTATAACCTTGTCCGACTTTTATAACATCAAACTCGGTTTGTTTTAATATTTCCTCAAACCCTTGCTCTACCGCATAGTTGCCTTTTAACCCAAGACTCTTTCGCTGTTGCAGTTGCTGAGCATCCATTGCAATTGAAGTATCAGATTGTTCTGCAAATTGGTTCAGTACATTCGCCAGACTGCCTGAAGGAATATTATAATTTTTAACCCGAGTTGTTTCTGCATAAACCTGTTGTAAAGGTAAAGCTATTAGCCCACTCATCGACACAGCATGTATGGCAAATGCAAGTGTTGAAAATCGAAAAATCGATCCATTCCTTATTTTGCCTGTTTTCACTTCTATCATTAGCCCCGCCCCAGTAAATCGTAATAAGAATCATTCAATATAATGTTTCAAAATGATCCATATTTATTGCTTCTACTTACTATGACGAATGCCTCGAAAAAAAGTGGAACCTAAAATTTTAAAAAAATTATTTTTTTATTGCTTTAGAGAAACAATGATTACATAAGGAGTGATCTGTTTAATTTTCAAATTTGGAAAAACCGTGACTAAAAGCTTAAGTGATTCTTGTGTTTGGTCTAAAGGTAATACGGCATTTACTCGTACTTGTTGTAGATCTAGGTCATTAAAAATAATCTTGCCTTTATAGTTCTTATCCAACTCGTGTAAAACTTGATTAAGCGGGAGATTTTCCACCATTAATTGATGCTTTTTCCATTTTTGCTGCTCGTTATAAATATTCAATTCAGGACGTTTTTGTATTCCATTTTTATCTATTTTTACGGCCTGTCCCGCATGCACAATAGCTTGATAAATTGATTGCTGTTGGGCATGTTTAACTTGTGTCGCTGCTACTTTTACACGGGAATGCAACATTTTTAATTCAGTTGCCGCAGGGTCATAATTTACACTGAATGCTGTGCCTAATGCCTGAATTTTTCCATGTGTAGTTGTTACCAGAAACGGTCGGTTTTTATCTTTAGCAACATCGACATAGATTTGTCCTTGTACCAATTCCACCACTCTTTGATTATTGCTAAACTTCAGATTAACTGCACTTTTACCCCGTAAGATTAGATGCGAACCATCTGGTAAGCTTTGCTCTGTCCACTGCCCCGATCGTCCTTTCACATCAGCAGTTATATAGGCCACTGTGGTACCAGTTAAATAAAATAAAATCCCGCTTATGCTCACAAATACAACTGCAAAAGCAGTTCCAGCACGTAAATATTTATAGGCTTTACTTGATTCCAAACCTGCCTTAAGTGCAACTTTGGCTACTTTTTTATGGCCTGTATTTTGAGATATTTTTTTAACAGTTCCTATACATTGCTCGATATCCGTAGCAACTTGGTGGTGCTGCTCACTGGTTTTTTTCCAGACCTCAAATTTTAACTTAGCCTGTTTTCGACAGCGTTCATCATCAGAACTCAATTGAACAATCCAATTCGCGGCTTCTTCAACAAGCTTTTGATGACTATTTTTATTTATTGACATTTAAATACAGGCATCCATATCTCGACGGATTTGATAGCATTGAATTAAGCAACTCGCCAAATATTTTTGAATCATTTTAGTGGAGACATTTAAACGTGCAGCAATTTCTTTATGGGTAAAACCTTCCATATAGTGCAAAATAAAGGCTTGTTGTGCTTTTACAGATACAGTTTCAAGAGCTTTACAAAGTTGATTAATTGCCTGAATAATCTGCATTTTATCTTCAGGCGAGGCCACCTCTTCAAATATATATTCCATTTGGCTCAAGCCTTCTAAATAGGCTTGTTCTATGCGTTTACGACGCACTTGATCAATGAGTAAATTTTTAGCAATCGAAGTTAGATAAGCACGAGGTTCTTTAATACCAAATAACTCGTCTCGTGTTTGGAGTAGTTTAATAAATGTATCTTGAACCAGATCTAAGGCCTGATCAGCATTTCCTATTTTTTGTCTCAACCATTGGTGAAGCCAAGTTTGGTGAGTTCTATATAACTGATCTACAAGTAAAGAAGTTTTGTTCACAATAATGGGACTCAAAACAATAAACACACAAATGATAATAATTATCATTTAAATAAGTCAAGCACTAATTAAAGTAAATCTTAATAAATTACCATGAACCTAAAATTCTTGTGATTTACGATATAAACTTCTAACTGATCTAAGTCGAATTCACATTTTGGCGCCATACTCGATCATTATCCTTGCGTATTGGATAGAACCTCAATCGAATCAAATAAACGTACTGCAAAATTGAAATACAATATATGTATAACACCAAGCATGTATTATCATGCTGACTTCATGATTTTTTCATTCTTGTATGAACAACACATTTCCCCATAATCACCATTATAGACATGTTTCGAGTTTTTCTGAGCTAGTAAACACTCGCTTTCAAGGAAATACGAATGCCATTTGCTGGCATAGAGATTTGGTGGGGGATTTTAAAGAAATTGTGGCTAAACTCCGATTAAAAGAAAATATTACTGAAGTTTCTATTGAAGATCTTGCAGTACTAAAACTCTCAGAAAAAGGCAATCTGGCAAGAGAAATTATTCTCCAGGATATTCAGCTACTAACTGATTTTGGAGCATCGCCTTCTCTTAATCTACTTAAAAGCTATGAACGAGATGAAGAGCTAGATTTCATTTCAACAGATGTCTATTCATATCATGTTGATCGCTCACCCATCGAAACAGATACGTTTTTATGCACCTATCATGGCCCTGCAAGCGATATTCTCCCTCATCATCAGGTTGATCAAAAGATTTTAATTCCAGAGATTAGAGAAAAACTCAAAAAGCTACATGTTGGTTCAGAAGATGAATTTGAAATATTTCTGAAAGACCATTTCTTTGATCTGCATTATCAGCCTAAACCTAATTCAACACCAGTGAATTTAGGTTCAGGACATCTTTGGCGGCTCGCGGTAGATCATCCTACACAACAGGTCTTAGCTTGTGTTCATAGAGCGCCTGTTGAAAGGGATAATGAGTATCGACTACTTTTAATCTGTTAAATATTACTGCGATATTTAAGAAGCAAGATGGGTATTCCATTTTGAAAATGTTGTCAGTTTCAGACAATAGTCGTGTTTATACTTAGCTTGATAATTTTATAAATCTTATTTCCTGCGCATTTTTGAGACTTTTAAAAATATACCTTTATTCATCCTAATCAAATTTTCAAACATGAATTTCACTCATCTTTTGGTGAAAGAAAATCGTTTTTATTCATGTAGTGATTCGGATATAAATTAAACCCATAAAGAAATTAAGGTTTATCTCAAAAATTTGGGGAGCAAATGACAATGAATAAAACATTTACCTGTTCAATTAAATGCATTCGTTTTGATGAAAACTATCAACCTGCAGATAGCACACGCCTGACGACTAATTTTGCTAATTTAGCGCGTGGTGAACGTCGCAAACAGAATCTACTGAATACACTTCAAATGATTAATAATCGTTTTAATGCATTAGCAGATTTTGATAATCATCAAAGGGATCGTTATTCGCTTGAAATTGATATTATTTCAGTAAATTTAGATGTTGAGGATAATGGCAAAGCTTTCCCAGCCATTGAAATGCTTAAAAGTACGATTACTGATCATCACACCAATCAGCTTATTGATGGCATGATTGGCAACAGTTTTTCATCTTATGTGCGGGACTATGATTTTAGTGTGCTGCTTAAAGCATGTAATAAAAATAACTCTACATCCTATGCGCCAGAAGGTTTTGGTGATTTGCATGGCAAACTTTATCAATATTTAGTGAACTCAGATGTGTTTAAATCTCAGTTCAATAAACAGCCTGTTATTTGTTTGAGTGTTTCTACGACGAAAACGTATCAGCGCACAGCCAACCAACATACTGTTTTAGGTGTTGAATATAGACAAAATGAATATTCACGTACCGATGAATATTTTCACAAAATGGGATTACAGGTACGTTATTTTATGCCAAAAGGCAGCGTGGCACCGCTCGCCTTCTATTTTTCGGGGGATTTATTGCGTGATTATACTGATCTTGAACTGATGAGTGCGATTAGCATAATGGAAACGTTTCAGAAGATTTATCGTCCCGAAATTTATAATGCCAATTCAACAGCGGCTCAAGTGTATCAGGCCAGCCTAGAATATCCTGATTACTCATTAACGCAAATTGTCTATGACCGTGTGGAACGTGGACAGTTGGCAGTTAAGCAAGGCAAATGGACTGAAGAAAATTTTATTAAACCCTACAAAGATATTCTTGAGCAATGGGTCGCGACCCATTGACAAGCACCCGTATGAAACCTTTTGAGGAATAGAAAATTGCTGTCATGTTGAACGCCATGAGTATGAATTCTGTGTCACCATAATAACAATGTGCAGCAGCGACATACTGTTAGATACAAGGATTGTGAAAATAACCCAAGGCTTTCAGGCAAAGCCTTGGGTTAAAATTTTAAATACGATTTTATGCAATTCGATATTTTGACTCTTCTGGAATACGCTGTAAGGCCTGACGTTGATTTTTAAAGTAAGGCAAAACATGTTCTCCCAATCGATACGCTTCTTCCAAGTGCGGATAACCTGCCAAGAAGAACAAATCGATCCCAATACTGTTATATTCTTGGATCCGTTCAATAATCTGCTGATAGCTACCAACCAATGCTACGCCTGGTGGAATACCAATATAGCCAAAACCAGACCAAACATTGGGGTGGATAAAGAAGTCATACACATTTTTACTTCCCGCTTTATCTGTATATTCTTTTTCAAAACTTAATACACGTGCAGATCGTAATCCTGCATGGGCAGCAGATGCATGTAAACGCTGTTTTTCAGCAGCTTCATCCAAATAACGTTGTGCCTCGGCCAAAGCCTCTTGTTCGGTACGGCGGGCAATCGTGTCAATGGATAAACCAAATTTGATCTTGTCACGACCATATTTCGCAGCACGTTGACGGACATCATTAATCAGTGCTGCAATTTCGCTTGGCTTTTCAGCACGCATTAAATAATAATCCGCATGCTTTGCACCGAATTCTCTGGCAGCTTCTGAAGAGCCTGCGGTACAAATAATGGGTAACTCAGCTTTATTGAGCGGATATTTTAATCCACCGCCCTCGGCAGAATAATATTTACCTTGATAATGAAATGATTCGTTGTACCAATACCCTTTTACCACATCCAGAAATTCAGTCGCGCGGATATAACGATCATCATGAGGTGTAACATCTCCAACCTGACGCTGAATCACCTCAGATCCACCATTAATAATATTCCATACAAGACGATTACCTGTTGCACGCTGATAGGTGGCCGCACTTTGCACTGCATTATATGGACTAAAGTGATAAGGCTGAAATGCCGTCACAAAATTCAGCCGTTTGGTTTCTCTGGCCAATAGCGAGCAAACTGTCCAAGGTTCTTCACCTGTAGGTGCATTGACCATCAAAGCACCTGCAAAACCATTAATTTCTGCTGCACGTGCCACTTGCCCCAAATAATCAATATAAGTGAAATCATCACCCACTTGGTAATTGGATACAGCTCCTGTATTTTCCACACCAGACACACGCGTCCAATCACCACGATTGCGTGGATCGCCTGCTAAAAATTCAGCTTCGCCATGCAAAGGTAAACGCGTAAAAAATTCAATTCCCATGAGGTTCTCCGTATCACTTAGAATTTAGCTGTAAGAGAAACACCAACCTGACGCGGGTTTCCATATGTTAAAACGTATTGTCCTACTGGACCATTTGGACGACCATGTACTTGATATTCTTCATTGAGTAAATTCTTCACATATGCATTAACTTGATATTTGTCATTTGCACTGTGATAACCAACATTGGCGTTCCACAAGGTATAAGACTTTTGACTTAAGATCGGATCAACGGAATAGTCTTGGCGATTGACTAGAAAAAACTCACGATCACGATAACTTGCATCAGTACCCACGATCACACGTGCGCCATTATTCAGGTTAAACGTATATTCACCGCCAACGCCAAGGGTATATTTAGGTGAACGAACTAAACTATTCCCAGTATTGTCAGCATTAACGACATTCGTCACAGGATTTTTGTCGATAAAGTCAGTATATTCGCTATCTAAATAAGCCCCCGCGAAACGTAAACGTAGATTTTCCGTCGCTAAATAATCAAGCTCTAGTTCAGCACCTTTCACTTCCGCTTTTGGTCCATTGGCTAAAACTGAAGTAACGCCTCCCCCTTGGCCCTCTGTTGCAACCAATAAATTGGTTTGAATATCTTTATAGTCATAATAGAAAATATTGGCATTTGCGACTAAATCCCCACCCAATAAAGCAGATTTCAAACCGAGTTCATAACTGTTTAAATATTCAGGGTTAACATCCGCAAGTTGAGTTAGGCTACTGGACAAACCTGTATTAAAACCACCTGAACGGAATCCACGTGCAAATCTGAAATAACTATTCAAATCAGGCGTAATCTCATATTCAGGGGTAATATCATAGGTCAGTTCATTCCAAGTTTTTTTACGGCTCGTTGAACCATTAGCATTTGGAGTTGGATTATAGACTGCATTGGTATAGCCCTCTTTTTTCCACCAGCTCCCTTTTGTATAGTCGCCCGTTGTAATTTGAGTAAGATCTAAATCGATATCTTTTTCTTCGCTTGTCCAGCGCAGACCACCTGTCACTTTAAATTTATCTGTGAATTTAAAAGTACTATTTCCAAATACAGCAAAACTTTGCGTGGCTTGATTATAAGTAATATCTCTAAATGCTGGGGTAGATGCTGTTTGTGACGCAGCGCCATTAGGCAATGTTTTATTTACACGCGCACTGACGCCCGTAGAATCTAAATCTTCGTTAAAATAGTGGAAACCTGCAATCCAGCTTAGGCGTTTATCTGCATCAGATGAGATCCGAAACTCTTGGCTGTACTGACGCCATTCGTTGTCGCTATAGCTTCGCGCAACATCATAAGGTGTATAGTCACCATCTGAAATCGACTTTTGTGTGGTCTTATCAAAAGCAGTGATAGAGGTAAACGTATGCCCACCGCCCAGATCACCAGTTAACGTTAATGATGCTCCATCATGCTGAATTTTATTACTTTCATCCAGATCTAAATTGGTGTCACGACCATCAGGTCGCTCATAGATTCCCCAGTATTTCCCAACACTTAAAGAACCATTACTTCCTAAACCGTTGTAGGTTTGGCTATGCAAATTGACCAATGCATTCCATTGATCATTGACTTTACCTAAAATCTGGAAGCGAAACGATTTTTTATCAACATTTCCATAGTCCTCTCCATTGGCCAGATTCTTTGCATAACCATCACGATCTTCAGAATAAAAAGCGCCCCGTACTGCAATATTATCTGAGATTTTACCATTTGCAGCACCCTCAAAGGTACGCAGGTTATAATCACCTACACCAATGGTTGCATAGCCATTTGGTTTTTCTGAAAAGGTCGGTTTTTTAGAAATATAATTAACTGCGCCCGCTGTGGTATTTTTTCCATAGAGTGTTCCCTGAGGACCACGTAATACTTCAATACGTTCTAGATCAAATAAATCCCCTGCACCTGCAACAGGCGCATTCAAGTAAACACCATCAGCATAAATACCAACCGGAAATACAGTCGATGCCGCCACATCCCCCGTTCCTAAACCACGAATATACCAGCGTGGGCGACTATCGCCATCAGGATTTTCTGCAGCAGCATTTGGCGTATACGTCAGCACATCGCCAATAAATGTCGAACCTTTTGCAGCCAAATCTTTGCCTGAAACTGCGGTAATCGCAGTGGGAACTTTTTGAATATTTTGCGCTCGATATTGTGCTGTTACGATCACATCATTTAATTTTTTGACGTCTTTTGCATTGACGACTTGAGCTTGTTGCTCTGTAGTAATGTCTGTATCAACATCTTCATTTGCCAAAGCCAGTGTCGAAACACTCGCTGTTACCCCCCACATAGCAGTTAAAATACTCTGCCTAATTTTTGTTACCTTAAACATGGTGACTCCATTTAAATAAATCTATTCTTCTATTGGCAACTTCTATGCCATTTAATTTATTTAAATATTTTCAATTACTTATAAAATAAAAATGAAATTTATTATTAAATTTTGCTGATAGATAAACATTTTCACCCAACTTATTGCTGTTATTCCAACATTGTTGATTTGATCTTTATATCTCAAAGAAAAATGAATAAAAAAGCCATACAAAGGTATGGCCTATAATCATCAAAAGAACTATTGCTTAAAATTTATAGCTAAACTGTCCCTGTACTGTGAGTGGGCGCATCGGTTGTAAAAACTCACTATTTGCTCCCGCTAAACCATTCACGAAATTGCGTTCATTGGTCAAATTGAGAATATTTAGGCCTACTGTCCATTGCGGTTGGCGATAATATAGCCCCAAATCTAAATTATAATTATTTGGAACTTTGACCGTCTGGCTTAAATTGGTATACCAATCACTGGTCCACCAGCCTGACAGATTCACACCAAAACCAGATTGATGTTGGTAATCTACATAAGCACTTGCAGAATACTTCGGAATTCCAGCCGCATCATAACGTCCCGCTTTACGCTGATTTAAAGCATTACTGTCTCCCCAAACCGTAGCATTGTCTGCATGAAATCCAAAGGGTGAAAAGCCAGCAGGAATAATTGAACTATATTCAGCGTCTAAATAAGTTAAATTCCCACCGATCGCAATATTTTTCTGCAACTGCCAACGTAATGAAGATTCAATTCCTTTAATTTCAAAACGTGCCATATTGCCATTGGTATCAGGCGATAAATCACGTTTTTGCTCAAATCCACTAAGTGTTAAAAACAATTGATCTTTGATTGGTTCATATTTAAAGCCCAATTCTTTTAGTTCGCTTTGACTATCAAACGCTAGAGGATTGAGTAGATTACCTGCCCCCCAGATCAAAAATGGTCCAAAAACTCCCGTATTTAATGCCGTGCTTTTATCATAGGTAAAGTATAAGGTCGTCTTTTCTGTCGGCTTCACAAATGTACTGGCTTGATAACTCAACAAACTATATTCATTACTATCTGAACGAAGATCAGCGGGTACCAGCACCAATGGATTTTCAAGCTTGGCTTTGATAGAACTATGATTAATCCCAAGATTCACCCCAAAAACATCATTAAATGTGAAATTTTGCTGAGTAAATACACTAAATGTATCCCAAAAGCCTGTTCCCGTATAAACAGCTCCACCGCCATTAGGAGGAAAGCCCCCCTTTTCCGCATATAAACCATCACCGATAGGATACATTGCGGGTAGGTTTAAATATCCAAAATATTGAGAATATTGAGGAACGCCTGCTTGTCCAATCCAGCCCCCAGTCGAAGAACTATTATTTACCAATCCTAATAGATCCCCCGGATTTTTTTGAGAAGGATCGTTAGTCAAATCATAGGGATTAATATTAAAACTATTATTTGCCGCTAAGGACGTGAATTTTTCATGACGATATGCTCCCCCAGTGCTGCTTTTATTATTGACATTAATGCCAAATAACTCAAAGTCATAATCA
Source organism: Acinetobacter sp. S54 (assembly GCF_016624945.1). GTDB lineage: Bacteria > Pseudomonadota > Gammaproteobacteria > Pseudomonadales > Moraxellaceae > Acinetobacter. The sequence continues at coordinate 476,889 of NZ_JACVUI010000002.1, forward strand.
GCCAAAAACTCAAACCGGTTATCAAATAGTTCATGCTCCAGATCAGTAAAGAAACTCCCAACCGAATCACCTAAATCTTTGCTGTTTTGATAAAGCGCACTATTGGAAATAGACCAATGATCATTTAAATCTTTGACCAGTTTTAATTGGGTACTGAATCGCTTGGCACTATTTTTATCTTCGCTTCGACCTGAGACATTATCATCCAATTTAACTAGTTCATTTCCTGGAATAGATGGATCATAGACCCAACCCTTAATGCTTCCTGCCTGATCAGCTGTCGAATTGGGTAAGGGTGTTGTTTGCACAGGGCCGACCGCAATATATTGATTCTTGTCATTCTTCTGTCGAGTTTGCCAACCAATAACTTTGGAATTTGCTGCCCCAGACTCAAATACTGGCGACCAGAAAGTTGAGCCATTTTGAATAATTGGAGTGGCTCTCCCTTTGTAATATAAACCATTGTCAACCGATTGTTGGGTGGCTCTGTTCCAGCCATGCGTGACATTAAAATCGTAATAATCATCATAAGTGATGTTCCAGTCAACACGTAAGCTGTCATCTGGTCGCCAAGCCAAGGCCCCATAAAATGCATTAAAGTTATTTTTCACATTGTCATAATAATCATCAGTTTTTTGAGCTGTGGCACTGACACGAAATGCGAGTTCTTTAGAAATGGGCGCAGTATGATCAATACTGACAGAAAAATTAGGTTCCGCACCTTTGCCTTCATAGATGGAACCCACTGAACCAGCAATCGTTGTTTCTGCTTTATTAAAGCTTGGCTTTTTAGTGAGGTAATTAATATATCCACCTGAACCTGAAGTCGGGGCGAAAATTACGCCCGTCGGTCCTGCCACAATATCAGCTGCTTCATAAGCATTTAAATTGGTCGGATGACGGGTACTGTAAATCCTTTGGCTATCTTGAAATACTTCTGAGTTTTGTCCTCGAATTTGTGGCGCGAAATTGGCATTTTGCCCTCCACCTCGAGTAATACTTGGCGCATATTTTACTAAATCATCGGCACTACGAATTACATCTTCGCGAAACTGCTGTTCTGTAACTTGTGAGACTACACGTGGTGTATCCAATACTGAACTATCCGTTCCATAAATAGAGGTCACTCTACGATTTGGAACAACAGTTTGTGTTTTATTTGCTCCAGTCACCACGACATCTTCTAAAGTAATGACATCATTTTCAGCATCATTCGTTTTTTGGGGTGTATCTTCAGCAAAAACATAGAGGGGAAAAGCCACCCCAAATATGCCAAGCGCAATGACTAAAGGTTTTAGTTGAAAAGGCTGTTTCATATCAGACTCAGTAAAGTAAATTTACAAGGCGTTACGCAAAGCTTATGCCAATCATTTATTTACATAAAAATCATAGGTAATGCCTTGATTTAGTTATTTTTTATTTTTAATTATTTATTTATCACTTTTAAGAAGATTTATTTTTTCAACAGATTTGTTGGAATAAAGACAGTACTAAAAAATATAAACAATATAACCCAATGATAAATATTAAAAAATTATAAAAAAAACTTGGCATTTATTCTGCAAGACCAATACAGACGATTATCAAACACGGTGTTTTTAATGAAAAATCAATCATTTCTGTTATCACGACGAAAGTTTTTAGCACAAAGCCTTACCGCGATAGGAGGTGTTTCGTTAATCGGTGGTTTATCTGGCTGTGGCCAATCTCCCCAAACCTCTGCTGAATCACAAAATTCTTCTTCGGTAACCCCTAAACATGGTGGAACTATTCGGCTAGGTCTGATTGGTGGACAACAGTCAGGTAGTTTAGATCCCCATCTATCTACCTCTAGTGCAGGAATTACCCGAGGTTTTGCCATTTATAATAAGCTCTGGGAATGGGACGAAAATATGCTTCCACGCCTTGCCTTGGCTGAGTTTGCTGAACCCAACCATAATGCCAGTGAATGGACAATTCGACTGCGTAAAGGTTTAGAGTTTCATCATGGCAAAACCATCACTGCAGATGATGTGATTTTTTCAATAAAACGTTTAACTGATCCGAAACTTGCTTCGCCGTTTCGCAATTTAGTGCAATGGATTGACCGAGACCGTATTCAAAAACTGGATGAATATACCGTTCGTATTCCTTTTATCAACTCGATTTCAGGTTTCGTTGCCCTGCCAGAAACATGGGTGAATTTTGGCGGAATTGTACCCACCGATTTTGATCCAATCCATAATCCAGTAGGTGCAGGTCCTTATAAAGTCCAACAATTTATACCCGGTCAGCGCTCGGTTTTCACTCGTTTTGAAAACTATTTCAAAACTGGTCAACCTTATGCAGACAGTTTTGAAGTGATTGATTTTAAGGATCAAGTCTCTCGTTTAAATGCATTATTAGCAGGGCAAATTGATGTCGCCAATGCAATTTCTCCTGAATATATAAAAATTCTGGAGCAAGCAAAACATATTCAAACTATTCGCTCCCAGACAAATACTCATAATAGTTTTGACTTTAATACCCAACAAGCTCCTTTTAATGATCCCAGAGTGCGTCAGGCATTTCGTTTAATTGCCAATCGTGAGGAACTCGTACAGCGTGGATTGAATGGTCAGGGACGTATCGCCAATGATCTCTATTCACCACAAGACCCCGCTTTTTTAAAATTACCGCAGCGTCAGCAAAATATTACTGAGGCAAAGAATTTATTGGCACAAGCAGGTTTTAAAGAAGGTTTAAATGTTGAACTAATTACTTCAGTTGGAAGTGCTCAGCCGGCACTGATCTTTGCTGAACAGGCTAAACTTGCTAATGTCACTATACGCGTAAAGCAAGTTGATGTTGCCACATTTAATGGACCTGATCGAACTAAATGGCAGTTGTCGAGTAATGCCACCAATGTCGGTACGCCTTATTTATCCACCGCGGTTGTCAACGATGCACCGATTTCAACAACCCATAAAATCAATTTTAAAGATCCTGAATATAGTGAGCTGTTTTACAAAGCACTTGCCGAACCAGATTTAGCAAAACGAAAAATCCATTTAGCTCAAGCACAGAAAATTCAACACGAACGTGGCGGAATGCTGATCTGGGGATTTAGCCACACCATTGATGCAGCAGCAAAAGATATTGGAGGGTTAGCACCTGAACATACCATTTTTCCAACATGGCGTTTTGAGAAATTATGGAAAGCCTAATCTAAGACAAACATGGTTCACGTCTATAGTGAACCATATTGATTTATTTAGAGGGTGCTGGCCAACGCACCCTTATTTTTAATACTATTATTTTTAATATTTTAACCGAATTATGATGTTGAGATGTTTTGTGGAATCTCAATGCTTCTGTATATTTTCCCTCTACACAAAACCATCACTGAATACGTTTAAACAAATTATAAAAAAAGCTGCCGTAGCAGCTATTTGGGTGTTTCTCAAATATTATTTGGGTACTGTTATCACAGAGAGTTTATCGACGCCCACCCTTTCAATGCCTGCTAATAATTTTGCTACTGTTCCATAAGGTACAGTCTCATCAGCGTTCAAGTTCAAGGCTAACTTCGGATTACTATCTTTACGTGATTGAATCTCCTGCTCGAAATTGGCAAGCGTCACTTTATCTTTATCAAGAAATATTTCACCCTGCGGATTGACACTAATCACTACTGCTTTGTTCTGGTCAGTTGACTGTGTCGGTGCAGCTTTCGGCAAATTCACTTTCACGGTATTGGTCAGTAAAGGCGCTGTAACAATAAACACGATAAGTAAAACCAACATCACATCCACCAAAGGTGTAATGTTAATATCACTGACGACATCATCGTCTTGAGAGGTAGAAATTGCCATTATGCAAATACTCCTTTCTCTTTCACTTCTTTTGTTGAAACGTCATTCACGACTGTATGGCCTGTCGTATTTTTAGTTTTAGTGGTGGATAACTGAAAGCCAGCTTTTTGATTTAAGCTCACAAAATCCGTAGCAAAGTCATCCAAGTCTGCACCAATGGTTTTGACTTTACGTACAAAGTAGTTATAAGCAAGCACCGCAGGTACAGCAACGGCAATACCAATCCCAGTTGCAATCAATGCTTCACCAATCGGTCCAGCGACAACATCCATACTTGCATTACCAGAATGTGCAATCGCTTGTAATGCATGGATAATCCCAAAAACTGTTCCGAATAAACCAATGAACGGCGCATTATTACCAATAGAAGCCAATAATGCTGAACCTTTCTCCAATTGGCGACGTTCAGTTAAAATTTGTTTGCGTAAATGGCGTTCCAATAAATCCTGTCGGCTCCAGCTATTTTGCAAATCATGATGTGTCTTTTCATCTGCTTCAATCAGCGTTTTAAAACCAGTATTTGCAATACGTGCTGCTGGTCCTTCACCCGCTTCCGATTTGGCCACAGCATCAGATAAATTTTTTGCTTTCCAAAACTCTTCCACAAAAATCTTACTTTGTTTACTTGCCCGTTGTGTTTGTATCACCTTAATAACAATCAATACCCAGGTCACAATTGAAAAAGCAACCAATAACCATATTGTCCCGTCATGGATCAATGAATTAATGTCAGTCATGAGAATATCCTCTTAATCTACAAAATTAAATTTATTTCGGTAATTGATAATGAATCGGAACATCGACCCAGCCTTCAACAGGGGTTTTACCTTTTAGGGCTGGTGAAAATTTCCATTGTTTTACTGTTCTGATGGCAGCGTTGTCTAATAGCTTTTTGCCACTACTTTGTTTGACACTGATAGTATCAGGACGACCATCTGCTAATACTTTGACTCGTAAAATCACAGAGCCTTCCCAACCGCGTTCCAATGCCTGCTCTGGATATTCTGGGGCAGGATTACTGAGATAACCTGCATAACCTTTCGCCTCAGTCACTGGAAGGTTGTCATCCACAGGCTTAACAGGTTCAACGGCTTTGTGAACGGGTTCAGATATCGCTTCTTTGGTCACCACAGCTTCTTCAACCTTTTGCGGTGTTGGCTGAGCAACTGCTTTTGCTACAGGCTTAGGCTGTTCCACAGTTTTCGGTAGGGGCTTGGGCTGTTCAATCTGTTTGGGTTTTTCCACAACTGGCGGAATTTTGGGCTTTTCTGTGATAGGCGGAATTTTAGGTTCAATCACTTTAGGCGGTTCTTCTGGTTTCACAATTTCAATCACCACTGGCTCTGGCTTATGAATTTCCAGAGTAGGTGTTGGCAAGTGTTTTGCGATATACCAAATTCCCAAATGTGCTGAAGCCACCGCAATAATTGCGATCAACAATTTATTGAATCGAGGTGGAACTACTTCACTAACCTCTGAAGAATATTGTGTAAACGGATCTGCTATATGGTTCGACCCTGATGCAGGCGCATAGTGTTCAAACAGCAATGCCCGTTTATGCGAGTTAAATATTAGGTCGCTCATAAGAAAGTAAACAGAATTAAAATATTGAATAAAAAATTGCACAAGTCATGCCAACAATATAAGTCTCTAATTTTTATAAATTTAATTTAAATTTTCCAAATGATTGATACTAAATATGTTGGTTTTCAAACAATGTGATGCTGTTCAAACAACAAGATCCCCCTGATATATCAAAGGGATCTAAATTTATTATTTTAATTTATATCCCGCCAAAGGCAGCACTTCCTCTGCTACACGATACGCTTCTTCCAAATGAGGGTTACTTGCTAAAATGAAATGCCCCACCCCAACATCAATATACTCTTGCAAACGTTCCGCAACCTGTTCATAGCTCCCCACTAAAATACAGTTTGGTCCACCCCGTACACTGGACATGCCTGCCCAAACATTTGGGCTCACAAATAGATCTTCAAAACGATTGCCTTGAGCCAAAGCCTGCTGACGTTTTGCTCCAACTGACTCAGTGTCTTTCCGTTCAAATACATTACCCTCAACCGCAGTGGTTTCATACATCTGTTTAAGTTCCTGAAAAGCCTGTTCTTGTGTTGGCCGTGCCAAAATATCAATGCGCATACCAAACTTTACTTTACGATTTGGCGTATTTTTCTCAAAAAATGCCTGTGCCTGTTCAATCACTTTTTTCTGCTGTTCAACAGGCTCACCCCATGTTAAATGAATATCCGCATGACGTCCTGCTACACGTAAAGCAGCCTCGCTTGCACCAGCCAGCCATAAACGAGGCACCTCATATTGATTCATCGGGTATTTTAATCCGCCCTGTTCGACGTGGAAAAACTTGCCATCGTAGTCAAAAGGAGCATGATGTGAATAACCTTTGACAAATTCCAAAAATTCATTGGTTCTAGCATAACGTTGGTCATGTTCAATAAAATCGCCGTAAGCACGTTGCTGTGCCCCGCCACCGCCTGAAATCACGTTCCATTCTACTCTTCCCTGACTTAAACGTTGCAAGCTGGCAGCCATTTGGCTGGCATAGGCAGGATGGATAAACCACGGTTGAATCGCAATCAACAGTCGCAGTCTTTTGGTCTCTCTTGCCAAAGCCGAAGCCAGCACCCAAGGTTCTTCCGTATGTGGAAAAGCAGGAATCAATGCACCATGAAAACCAACAATATCAGCTGCTTTTGCTACTTGTTCAACATAATCATAGTAGGCAAACAAATGGTCTTGATGTTGTGGTGCAACACGTTGTGGCGATTGAGTGGCTGAATTTAATTGATTCCATTCCCCACGGGTATGTAACTGATGTGCTCGACGACCATCCCCATGAACAGGGATTCTCCATAAAAACTCAACTGACATAATAGTTCTCAATAATTAAACATTTGACGATATCTGGATCGTTATTTATGTCATGAGCAGAAATCATGCCGTTTTTTATTTAATAAGTATTTAATGTAGCCTATTGTTTTATATATATTTCATCAAACAGGCCAAAAACATTATGTTGAAATTTCAACATTTAAATCCTTCAGCCTGTCTATTTTACAACACAACGTCTTTCATTAATCAGCAAAACTCTCGAATGAAAATTTAATTAATTGATTTATATAAAATAAATATTTTGGCTTGGTTCTTGCTCTATTCCCTTATATTTTTTAATTCATATGATGATATGCGTATTTTTTCTAGCTTATTTTTGAGTTTGAGTCTTTTAGGACTTGTCGCGTGTGATGCACAAAAGACCGAACAATCAACTCAAAATAAATCTGTTCAGCAACAGTTGCGTATTGCTGTCGTTGCCAATGGCACTTCGGGGACACTGGACTTTATTGGTGTACCACAGCTCATCTCACAAGACCCAATTTTTTTAAAGGAATTGAAGCAGCATAATATTGAGCTAAAGTGGGAACCCGTTACCACTGCTGCTGTTGCTACTTTAGTCAACGAAAGTTTTCTAAATAATAAAATTGATTTTGCTTTTTATGGCAATCTTCCTGCTGTGGTACTCAATGCAACAGGTGTTAGGACACAAATTGTGGTTCCTGGTGGAATTGGCAATAATGTCTATCTTATTGTACCTCCTGATTCACACGTCAAATCAATTGAAGACCTAAAAGGTAAAAAAATTGCTTTACATCGTGGTCGTCCTTGGGAAATTAATTTTGGTCAACTTATACAAAGCAAAGGATTACAACTCCAAGATTTTCAAATTGTTAATTTAAATCCTCAAGCTGGTGCTGCGGCACTATCAGCCAAAAGTGTTGATGCATTTTTTACTTTAAGTGATGCACTGACTTTACAGGATCGTCATCTCGGAAAAATTATCTGGTCTTCACAATCCCTACCCGCCGACTGGAAAATGCGTGCAGAGCTATGGGGGCGTAAAGATTATATTGACCAACATCCAGAAACCACGCAGTTACTTGCTGATGCGACTGTACGGGCTATGAATTGGGTATCACAACATCAAGATGAATTCCAGCAAAGTCAAACCAAGTTTGGTCAACCTCTTCGTGTGATTCAAAGAGAAAGCCAGAATACTCAAAGCACATGGCAACAGGATTGGTCACCTGTATATAAAGTTGATTTTCTTAAACAACATTATGCCAAAGTTATCGACCATGCTCTGAAAAATCAGCTCATTCAAACCCCAATCCAAGCAGATGAACTATTAAATCCAAAATTTACTAATCAAGCTATCCAAAACTTAAATAGCCAAGATCACCAGAATAAGCAAGGAGACTAGGCGATGAAAACGCTTGTTAATCCTGCCCTTGAAAAAGATACTATTGTACTTAAGCCTCCGCTATGGAAGAGGGTTTCAGCTGAGAAATTTTATTGGGTGCTTTCGCTGATTTCACCCTTAATCGCGTTACTCACTTGGCAATTCATTAGTTATTTGCAAATTTTCCCTACCCAAATTTTAGTACCGCCCCTATCCGTCTGGCATGCATTTATCGGTTTAATACAAAGTGGTGAACTACAACTGCATCTAAAGGATAGCCTTTCTCGGTTATTTTTTGGATTTTCTATTGCCACAATTAGTGCAATTGCGTTTGGTGTCGCCTATGGCTCAATCCGTACATTTCGCCATTACACTTTTATTTTATTTAATATTCTTTATCAAATTCCAATCTTTGTCCTCATTCCTATTTTTATTCTTGTTTTTGGGATTGGTGAATTATTTAAAATTTTACTTATCATTAAAGCCTGTTTTTTCCCAATTGCATTGGCAACATCCGACGCAGTAAAAAACATTCCAAAACAATATATTGAAATCGGTCAAATCTACAAACTTAAAACGCGAGCATGGCTCAAATACATCATTATTCCTTCAATTTTACCGCCTTTGATTAGTGGTTTACGAATCGCATTAGGTCGAGCATGGTTGATTTTAGTGGCAGTGGAATTACTTGCAGCAGGAACTGGCATTGGTCAAATGATGGAACTAGGCCGCCAAATGCTACGTCTTGATGTGGTCATGGTGGGTGTATTCATCACAGGTTTAATCGGGTTTATTCTCGATAAACTTTTACGTTTGCTGGAACAACGCTTTATATCTCCTGCTCTTAGTTCAAGAGGGAAATAATGTCTCAATCATCTACTTTAAAGCCTCTCTTGCAACAGCCTGTAATCTTGATACAAGGTCTAATACTTCCTATCTTATTGCTGGCTTTATGGCAATACAACTCGGGACTAGGTTCAAGTCAGGCCTATGCATTTGTCCCTTTACAACACATTTATTTTGCCTTTCTTCACTTGCTGGAAACCGGTGAATTATGGCTGAACACATGGGGCAGTCTAAAAAAAGCAGGATTAGGTTTTTTATTGGGTTCAACCGCTGGATTGTTTTTAGGTGCATTACTTGCCTATTCAAAAATTTTAAATGCCTTGGTTTCTCCGCTATTTAATAGTATTCGGCAAGTTCCATTGCTCGGTTTAACTCCATTAATTGCCTTGTGGTTTGGTAATGGCGAAGAAGCCAAAATATTTATCATTGCTCTCGCTTCTTTTTTCCCATTAGTGATCAATACATTTCAGGGACTTAGCCACTACGATAAAAAATACAGCGAAATCGCCCGTATGTATCAGTTTTCTTTCTGGCGTGAGTTTAAAAGAATACGCTTTCCACAAGCCTTACCGCACATTTTAACAGGATTAAATTTGGCAGTACCGTTTACATGGATTACCACCACAGCAAGTGAGCTGTTATTTAATGCAGGGGCTGGCTTAGGTAATCTCATGATGAAAGCTGAAATTAATGCCGAAATGGACATCCTGCTTGTATGTGCAATCACCGTCACAATCAGTGGCATTTTGATGACCACGTGTATCCACCTTATTTCAAAACGTTTATTGCAATGGCGCGCCTAGCCTTTGATCCCCAAATACGAGCAGGATTTTAATATGTCTTTTTCTTTACTCTCCATTAAAAAATTGAATAAATCATTTCAGCGTAATCAAAACGACCTAACTGTTTTAGATAGTATTCATCTCGACATTGAACAAGGAGAGTTTATTTCTATCGTTGGCAGTAGTGGCTGTGGAAAATCGACCCTACTCCGCCTGATTGCCGGATTAGATCAAGACTATCAAGGCGAGATTTTACTAAATCAGGTGCAAATACAAGGGACAGATTTAAAACGAGGATTAATTTTTCAGGAACATCGCTTATTGCCTTGGCTCACTGTTTCAGAAAATATCCATTTAGCACTGGAAGAAACAGACTTAAGCCGTTCAGAAAAAAATGCACGTGTTAAAGAGCATCTCGAAATTGTAGGGCTTACTGGATTTGAAAATGCTTACCCCCATGAACTTTCTGGCGGTATGGCACAACGCGTTGCCATCGCACGTGGACTCGTCAATAAACCTGATATTTTACTTTTAGATGAACCGTTTGGTGCATTAGATGCCATGACCAGGAGTCATTTGCAAGCTGAACTGCAACGCATCTGGCAACATGAAAAAATCACTATGATTTTGGTAACACATGATATTGAGGAAGCCGTATATCTAGGTGACCGCGTCATTGTGATGTCTGCTCGCCCAGGAAAAATTAAGGAAATCATTCAAATTCCTTTGGCTCATCCACGACATAAAGATAGTGAGAGCTTATTCAATTTTAGAAATCAGGCACTCCACATGCTAGATCACACAGCATAATTAAATCGAATATTGATCGATATTAATGTGATTTAGAAAACAGATGATATCGTGATATTAATACACTTATTTTATATTATTTAGGAGCTTCATCATGGGTTTATCAATTTGGCATATTTTATTATTTGCTGTGATCGTCATTTTATTATTTGGCACGTCTAAACTTAAAAATTTGGGTAAAGACTTAGGGGGAGCAATTAAAGACTTTAAGGACTCGGTTAATCCAGATGATCAGAAATTATTATCAAACCAACAATACAAAGATCTCAACTCATTAGAATCACATAATGAGAAAAATCCAAGGCATGAGTGATTTATTCTAATGTTTAATATTAGTTTTGGGGAGTTATTTGCTTTTGCTGTGATTGCACTGATTATTTTAGGACCTGAAAAGCTTCCTCAAGCACTAAGAACTGTATTGCTAAAATATAGAGCAGTTAAAAATCAAATAAATAAAATTCAAAATGATCTGGAAAATGAACTTGAATTAATAGAACTAAAAAGAATCATGCAAGAAGAGTTGCAAAAAATAAAGCAAAATGAAGAACAACTCAAACAACAACTTGCTCAAATGCAGCAAGATATCGAAAGTGTACAGAAATCAACTATTACAGCCGTAGCTAAAGCTGATTCTCCTTTTACCCCTTATTCTTTTTATCCGTTTTCCAGTCCTGGGTTGAAAGCACCTTTTTTAAGTCACTCAATATCATCACATATCTTAAGAGAGGATCAGGCCGTATGAGCGAACAAATTACCAGTGAAACATTCACCAGAATGAGATATAGCGAGCATTTAAAAGAATTAAGAAAGCGTTTGATCTATAGCATTACTGCTGTTATTGCTATTTTTTTACTGTTATTACCCCTCGCCCAACAAAACTATCATTTTCTTGCTCAACCTTTAATCTCTTTGCTTCCTATACATTCCACCATGATCGCAACGGATGTAATGAGTACATTTTTAGCACCGTTCAAACTCAATATTTATCTGGCAGTTCTAGTCAGTATCCCTTTCATTTTGTATCAGTTTTGGCAATTTGTTGCTCCTGCTTTATACCAAAATGAGAAAAAATTGGGAATTGCTTTAGCACTTTCCAGTATTTTTTTATTTTATCTCGGTATCTTATTTGCATATGGCCTGATTTTACCGCTTGCCTTAAAGTTCTTTGTATTGGCTTCACCTGAAAATGTATTACCGATGACCGATATCAACAGCTATCTGGATTTCTGTCTAAAACTTTTTTTGGCTTTCGGCTTAGCATTTCAAATTCCAATTCTTACTTATATTCTTATTTTTATTGGTATTTTATCTATTCATCAGCTTGAACAACACCGTAAACATATCATCGTGTTTTTCTTCTTTATTGCAATGTTTATTACTCCTCCAGACGTCTTTAGTATGCTTGCTCTTGCCGTCCCTATGTGGCTATTATTTGAATTGGGTTTATGGATCACAAAACTAACCACAATAAAAAAAGAACATCCATAGGTCAAAGATGGATGTTCTAGAAAAGAAATATTTTTCGTCTAGGCAATTTCATTTTCATTCTTATTATTAGGTAATAAGTTATAGCGAGAGAGAAGGTTACGTAGAACATTACGTGAAAGGCCTAACATTTTTGCAGTCTTGACCTGATTATTCCAGCAACTTGAAAAAGCTGTTTTTACAATCTTATCTTCAATAATATGCCAAGCTTCACCATCATATTCCTGAAATAAACGCTTCAGGATATCTTCAAATTCTTGAATCAAATCATTGTCGGGTAAAGCTGCTGAACCACCCTCTTCTGAAAATCTTAGATGTTCAATATCAATGGTTTTCCCACCGCTAATGAGTAAAGCGTAATGAATATTGTTTTCTAATTCACGAATATTACCCGGCCAACTATAATTTAGCAGCGCATTTCGAGCGCGATCGCTAATGTTTGGTTTTGATGTAATGAGCTTTTGCGAATATGAATTTAAGAAAAAATCGACCAAAGGTAAAATATCGCCCTTACGTTCCCGTAATGGCAGAATATTCAGCACCACGACATTCAAACGATAGTATAAATCTAGCCGAAACTTGTTTTCTGCAACCGCCTTACGCAAATCCACATGTGTACCAGACAAGATCCGTACATTGATAGGAATCGGTTTTCTTCCCCCCACACGTACCACTTCTTTTTCTTGTAATACGCGTAATAGTTTGACTTGCAAAGATAGTGGCAACTCGCCTACTTCATCCAGAAATAAAGTTCCACCGTCTGCCGTTTCAAAAATGCCGGGTCGAGTTTTGTTTGCACCTGTAAATGCACCAGCTTCATAACCGAATAACTCTGACTCAGCCAGTGTTTCTACCAAAGCCCCACAGTTCACAGCAAGAAATGGCTTGTTTTTACGGTCGCTTTTTAAATGAATTTCACGTGCAATCAGCTCTTTACCAGTACCAGATTCACCTTGAATAATAACACTGGCAGAGCTTGGAGCTATAGTCTCCACCTGATTTAACAACTTACGGGAGTTTTGATCTGAGAAAATAATTGCTTTTGCTCGAATTGGTTTTATAGGTACCCCATTATCTGGCAAAGTAATTACTTTATAATCATTATCCAAATAGGATTTCATAATTAATCCTTTAAATAGATTAGGATGATATTAAAATAGAATAGTACAATCCAATTACAAAGCTGATAAATAACAATTACAGATATTTAATCCTAAATTTAAATAGTTTTCTTTAAGCATGCATTTTATAAATTTATCATCAACATAATCTCACTTTTATGCCATGTTGTTTTTTAAACAAAATATAATATTTTCTGATCAAATATAGACATCTAAACTAAATACGATGACCTAATTGTTTATTTTATATAACATTAAGGTTTGGCACTTATTTTGCTCTTTATTTTAAATTTTCCAAATGGACGAAATAATGAGCATCGAATTTGTAGGCATGGTTTTTCCAAATCAATGGTCAGAAACAAAAGGTACACGGGTTGGTCATAAAATTGACCTCGAATATTTACGTTATCATGCACGGGCACATGAATATGCGGGGTTTGATAAAGTTTTAATTGCCAATGGACCCAGTGCGCCTGAGAGTAGCCAAATTGCAGCTTACCTTGCCCAACATACTGAACAACTCGGTTTTATGATTGCTCATCGTCCTGCTTTAATGACTCCAAATCTTGCAGCTCGAACATTTGCGACGCTTGACCATACTACAGGTGGGGGCCGCATTCGTTTACATGCAATTACGGGTATTACAGCAGAACCTCAGGAAGGTGACTCTATTATTGATAAAATTCAACGTTATGAACGGACCAGTGAATATCTTGAAATTGTGAAAGCACTTTGGAAGAGTGATGAACCCTTTAGTTACTCCGGCAAATATTTCCAACTTGAAAATGCTTTTTGCCCATTAAAACCAGTTTATGGTTCTATTCCTATTTCCTTCGGAGGTTCTTCAGATATTGCTTACGATATTGCAGTTAAACATGCTGATCTATATTCCTTATGGGGTGAACCACTTTCTGGGGTAAAAGAGCAAATTAACAAGTTAAAAAAAGCTGTTGAACGTGCTGAAAAACCTCAACCACGTGTGAGTTTATCGGTACGATTAATCATTGGAGCAACAGAAGAGCTTGCATGGAAACGTGCAGAAACTATTTTATCTGATATTCAAAAAAACCCGCTGTTCCAAAATAATGGTTCGGTCACAGGACATAAAATTAAAGGTGTTGGATCTCAACGGTTATTGGCCGCAGCACAGCAAGGTGATCGGCATGATCGTGCATTATGGATGCCAACAGCAACTGCCGTTGGTGCTTATGGCGATACCACGGCATTAGTAGGAACACCAGATACTATTATTGAAGCATTACTTGACTATGTAGACTTAGGGATTACTACTTTTTTGAACCGTGGTTATGATCCTATTTACGACACTGTCGATTATGGACGTTATATTATTCCTGCTGTTCGACAGGAAGCTGAAAAACGAAAACAGCACATTGCCTAAACCTTTTTGAAATGGATGTAAAACGCCACTTTAGTCAATCGTCTAAAGTGGCATTCTTTTATTTAATATCGGGCTTACAAATAGATTGAATTTTTTGTCCTGCAATCACTTTTTTAGCAAAAGGAATCGAGTCTTTGAGAGATGCATTAACTGTTTCACTATGCCCTAAACCATAATATAAATGCCCTTCTACGGTCGTTCCAGCCTTACATGCATCTGCAACCAGTTTAACTTGAGTGCGTGCATCGGGTGTGCGGTCATTTGCACCTGTCCCAATAAACAAGGGGTGATTAATTTTTAAGGTTGGGTAATATCCATAGGCATTTGCTTGTTGCTCCTGTAATGCTTTATAGCGTTCAGGAGGATTGGGTTGTAAAGCTTGAGCAGGTGAAAGCCCAGCAGACTGAATGTCGCCCATAAAACTTGACAGGCACGCGTTACGTGCTTGTTCAACCAAAGGTACAGCCGCAGGCGTAAATACATCTTCGGTTTTGAGATCAGGAGCAAGACTCTGCGTCACCAGAAAACTATAAATATTATATGCCAGTGAAGGACTCACCTCATATGGATTGAGTTTGAGTTGGTTGTCTGCTGGAGTCGCATTTGGATCACGATAAATTACGCCTGTTCCAATCGACCCTTTAATTTTTAATTCAGGTGCGTAGGTTGCGGAGTAAGATGAAGTCGCAACTGCAGCGGCTCCTCCTTGTGACTGCCCCACAATTACAAAATTATTTGAAAGCGGGAGTTGAGTTTGTAATGCGGCTCGTCCACTGTCCAATACACTATATGCTAGCATTGGTACATTAATTAATAAATGTGGGCCTGCGACTCCCAGACCTTCATAATCGGTTGCAACAACAGCAAACCCTTCTTGTAACCAGCGATTTAGATATTGAACATCTCGATATGAACGGCCATTCCATGACGGTGCACATGCATCAGCCAATCCAACTGTACCATGTGCCCACAGCACAACAGGCCAACCGCCTTTTGGTGGTGTACCTTTTGGTAAATGGATACTTCCTGAAACAATCACAGGTGTTTTACTGTCTTTACCACTGGTAGAACTGTATAAAATTCGTATGGCCTGACTGTCATTATCTAAACGAATATACGGGTTAGTGATAGTTTCAGTTTTCAGTAGGACTCCGGGGCGTTCCGGAATATCTTTCTTCCATGTGTAGAATTCTGAAACACGGCCATCTCCATATTTTTCTTGAGGTTCTGGCGGTACTTGTGCTGCTGTGAATGTGCTACTCAATACAGCACAGCTCAAAGCTGAGCGACATAATAATTTTGATAATGTATTCACTTTTATCATGATCCTTTAGTTAAAATCGATTGAACAAAGATTTGGAATGGCTTCATCATTTAAGGCCTGACGTGCAAAATTCAGTGCATCAGGTAGAGAACGGGGAACAGCTTCACTGTGACCACGCCCATGATATAAATGAGCTTGAACTGCGGTGCCTTGAGCACAGGCATCCTTGACTAACGCCATTTGGTTACGTGCATCCGGGGTTTTATCTTCAACTCCCGTTCCAATAAAAACAGGATGCTTAATTTTCAAGGTGGGATACTGTGAAAATTGCTGCTCAAAAGTGCGCTGTAAAGTCAGGTATTTTTCAGAGGGGTACTCCAGCAGAGCATCAGCAAAACTAAGTTGTTCAAAGGCAACATCTGAAAAAATTTGACCTACGCATTGAGAACGTGAATGCTCCACCAAAGCTGCAGCTTTTTCTGTAAAAACATCGGTTGTTTTTAGGCTCGGATCATATTGTTGCAATACATGAAAACCCAAAATTTGATAAGCTAACGCAGGATTGGGTATTTGACGATTTGCAATGTTTAAGGTGGCTTGTTTACTTTGCTTCGGTTTATAAATAACACCCGTTGCAATAGTGCCTTTAATATTTAAGTCAGGGGCATACTTTTCAGAATACGATGCAGCACCAAATGCAGCCGCACCCCCTTGAGATTGACCAGCAATGATAATTTTATTGGCAATTTTAGGATTTGCTTTTAAAGCGGCACGTGCGCTATCCAAAATATTAAAAGACAACTGCGGAATATTGATTAATAAATGCGGTCCTCCAACGCCTAATCCCTGATAATCTGGTTCAACAATCGCATAACCTTGTTTTAACCATTGATTGAGATAATACGCATTACGATATACCCGTCCTGACCATGAGGGTGCGCATTGATCTGCCAGACCAACTGTAC
The DNA here is from genome assembly GCF_016624945.1 of Acinetobacter sp. S54. Taxonomy (GTDB): domain Bacteria; phylum Pseudomonadota; class Gammaproteobacteria; order Pseudomonadales; family Moraxellaceae; genus Acinetobacter. Next base: position 493,667 of record NZ_JACVUI010000002.1, read on the forward strand.
CATGTCCCCAAACCAATAAAGGCCATCCCCCTTCAGGCGCTTGCCCCTTAGGAATGAATAATGAGCCTGAAACAAGTGTGGTAGACCGACTATCTAATCCATTAGTAGATGAAAATAAAATGCGGTATTGCTCCTGACTTTCAGCCAATCGAATCCCTTCATCAAGAGGTTCAATGCGCAACAATAATCCAGGATGTTGGGGAATTTTTTCATTCCATTCATAAAATGCTGAGAGAACTTTATCGCCATACAACGAATTTGGTTGAGAGTGTTCAACAGGTACTGGAAGTGCCTGTACCTGCTGTAAGCCAAAACCAAGCAATCCTCCCACCATGAATTTTCTAATCATGTGCATAATCATTGCTCGGTTGACTTAAAAATCGTAACTTACACGGCCATATAGATAGGTTCCATAAGCCCCCTCTGGTGAGTTAAAGCTATATTTCACAACACCATAGGGTTGAGAAGATATCGTGGTATCCGGGTGACTGTTAAATAAGTTATTTGCCCCTAAGTTAAATTTAAGTCCTTTAAGAACACGATCAGCTTTATAGCCAATATCCAGATCAGCAATCCATTGTTCACTAAAAGTTTGATCCAGACTTGCAGATGAATTACTTAAAATTTTCCATTTCCCATAACGGCGTACTCCGGTATTTACACTCCACGTGTCATTGCTCCATAACACACTTAAAGTGGTTTTACTGGTGGGTGCTGCAGACTCAATCAAGCTACTGGTGTTACGTCCAGCAATTAAAGAAGACGATAATATCTGGCCTGTTGATGTCACAGCATCACGTTCTTCCGTGATTTCATTCTTATTGACTGCAAATCCAAGATTAAAGCCTAAATCACCGTATTTATCCAAATTCACATCGTGTTTAATTGCTAATTCAGCCCCACGGGTACGGGTATCCAGTAAATTATTGAAAAATGCCGCATTATTGATATTTTCGTAGGCTGTACCAGCAAATGCATTGGTCAAAACACTGCCTGTAATATTGTCAGATAATAAAATTCGGTTATGAATATCTATTTGGTAGGCATCTAATGTAAGCGAGGTTTGCTCCCACGGTTTCCACACGAATCCAAGCGAGTAATTGGTCGATTTTTCTGGTTTCAGTTCACTTCCACCTAAAAGACGTGCAGCCTCACTGCCTGCGGCAAGAGTACGTTGCTGTACATCGTGATAGACGCCCGATCCTGTTGTAGTTTCAACAGCTTGTACGCTATAGGTTGAATACCCCAGTTGCGTCAATGAAGGAGCGCGATAACCTGTGCTTGCCGATCCTCTTAACGTAATTTTAGGGTTAAAATCATATTTGAGTGTAAGCTTACCGTTGGTGGTATTACCAAAATCGGAATATTTTTCACTCCGCAAAGCCACGCCTACATTTAATTTATCAATTAAATCTGCTTCTAAATCGAGATATGCACCGTAAACATTACGATCAATTGTACGTTCATCTTCAGCAGTGATTCCTGCATAAATTTCAGGTGCTGTATTTACATTGTAATAAGGACCACGTGTATAGGCGATAGGATCTCCCGCGAGTTGCTTATATTCCTCCCATCGATAGAGCCCACCTGTCGACACGGTTAAAGGGCTATGTAACCACGAAATCGCCAGATCACGACTATAATCAAGCCCTGTATTAATTTGAGTAAAAATATTATTCCCTAACGAATACGTTGATGCAGAATCAGGCCCATAACTTGGATTAATGCCATTTTCCTGTTCACTGTGTACTTTATTTCGACCATAGGTCACAAAGCCATCTAGTTTCCCTGTTTTTTGTTCTCCTTTTTTAGCACCCGCAGTAATCGCAAAATCATCCACTGTTACAATGCTAAGCGGAATGCGACCATCGGGATAACGGGCTTTGTAGTACGCAGATTGGTTGACAGTACTGGTAGACGAAGGCGGTTCATAAAAGTTTTCGCCCGTTGTTTCTCGGTGTCCATATGTGCCAAAGCTGTATAAAGAGACATCATCGGTTAATGGCAAATCTGCGTTGTAACTTAAATTAATTTGATCTTTAATCTCAGGGGCACCAAACTTCCATTTACGGTATGGCGTTGTGGTTTCCGTGTATTGCGCATCTGGACTACTATTCGATGTATAAAACGTTCGTGTATCCGGATTTGTACTGTTTGCGGCAGCACGCTTACCTGCATCAAACGCCAGAGTCAGACTTCCATCATTAGGTAAAGAAAATCCCGTCCATCCTGTAATTTTGTGCTGTTCCCCATCTCCTTGCGTATATCCACCCGCTTGATAACTGACACCGCCCCCTGAGTCTTTGGATTTTAAAATAATATTGACCACCCCTGCGATTGCATCTGAACCAAACTGTGCAGCCGCTCCGTCGCGCAAAATCTCAACACGTTCAACCGCACTGATTGGAATAAGACTTAAATCAGTGCCTGCTGAACCACGTCCTCCCGCAAAACTCTGACGTGTAAAATAAGCAGAAGTATGACGACGTTTTCCATTAATCAAAATAAGCGTTTGATCAGTAGAAAGCCCTCTCAGAGCAATGCCAGGTGCGACTGATGCAGAAAATCCTCCTGCGGGTGTACTCGGCAAGGTAGCAGAAGAAGATAATTTAGATAATGCCTTCGCAAGATCGGACTCACCTGTCTGCTGAAGTTGTTGAGGTGAAATCAGATCGACGGGAGCAGGCGCCTCCAATGCGCTCTTTACGGCTCGGCGTGACCCTGTAATCACAACCGATTGTAAAGTAATCACATCCTCTTCTGTCTGAACAGGCGTTTGTTGTCCATTAGCAACAGCAATAGAAGTTGCTAAAACACTTAAGGCAAACAGCGAAGATTTTATAACAAATGGTTTTAACGTTTTATTCATTGGTTTCCCCTTAAAGATGCCTCTTTTAGAGCAAACGCAATGCCAATATTTTTAAGTATAAAAATCAAATGTTTAAAATTTTACTGATATGTTTTTTGTTTTTATAGGAACACTTTTTAGATAAATTGTTTGAAAAGTAACTTTTTAATTTTTTCCTTTTTATCCCAGAGAGTTGTACTTTTATCACCCTCTGGAACACCATTAAATTGAAGAAAAGGCTATTTAACAGCGTTATTTTGCTTGCCCACTGCGAAAAAATCTAAAATGAAATGGGACAAGGCTTGTTCACCAATAATTAAAACTGAATCATCTACCTGAAAAAAAGGAGAATGATTGACGGCTTTTTTAGGATCAATTTTCTGAGGTGTTACGCCCATTCCAAACGAAACCGCAGGTATATATTTTGCGTATTCCCAAAAATCATCACCATGATAACCACTGACTGTATTTAATTGAAATGATGTTCCATATTGCTTTGCCAAAGTTTCTAAAATGGGTTGTAAACGTTTAGAAAGTTCCGGCTGATTATAACCTGCTGGCCAATCATGCGGATCAATAAAAAAATGTCCTGTTCCCCCATAGGCAAGTGGAAGGGTTTCAATTAATTTTTGCATTTTCTGCAAAACAATGGCTCGCTGATCATTGGATTTTGTGCGTAGCGTACCTTCAATAGTGACCTGCTCAGGAATAATATTATGCTTGGTTCCCCCTGAAATTTGGCCAAAACTGATAATCGGCGCAGGGGCATTGACCAAATCGATCTGTCGACTTGGAATTAACTGAAGTGACGAAATGACCTCTGCCGCAATCTGAATAGGATCGACCCCATTCCAAGGCGAGGCCGCATGAGCCTGTTTCCCCTGAATCGTAATTTTGAACCGGTCTGAGCTCGCTGCAGCGATGCCCTGAGTCAGACTTAAACTTCCTGCTTGCCCTGCTCCGACATGCAACATAATGATCGCATCAGGTTTCGGTGCTGTTAAAACTCCTTCTTTAATCATGAGTTTAGCACCACCTTCTTCATTTTCTGGTGGACCTTCTTCTGCGGGCTGAAAAATAAATTTTATGGTGCCACGTAATTCATCTTTATGCTTTGAAAATGCGTCAGCGACAGCCAGTAACATCACAATATGACTATCATGACCGCAAGCATGCATTACATCTACCTGTTGATGATTCCATTGTGTTTTTACGGTAGAGGCAAAACTCAGTCCGGTTTGCTCTTTAATCGGTAATGCATCAAGTTCAGCACGTAAGGCAATAACAGGACCAGTATGTTTTCCTTTTAACGTAGCGACCACTCCAGTTTTTGCAATTCCTGTTTGTACCTCTAGGCCCAGCTTTGTTAAATACTCAGCAACCAATTGACTGGTCTCATATTCCTGATTTGCCAATTCAGGATGAGCATGAATTTTATGCCTTAGCTGAATTAATGTGGGTTGAATTCGGATAAGGTCTTGGTCAATGTTTTGCTGTAAATGCCTAAATGCAATTGAGGTGGTGGGTTCACTGGCACTTGAAAAAGTGCTGACCAACATCAAGATAACTGCCACTAAATAATGAGCATGCCTTTCTTTGCAATTCATATTTCAGTTCTATTCAATTCAAACAAGGAAACTTGCAAAGTAAAGACCATTATTTTTATTAATTAAAATCATATAGTTATATTTTTCAACACATGCTTGATTGTTGAAATTCAGACAGTTACTGTAAAAAACTGTTGATTTGTTCACTAGATTATCACTGCTTTTTTTGCCAAAAAGCAGTTCATGATGAACTGCTTCCATTTAATTGGTGGTTTAAATATGATTGATACAATTGATAATAGTTGCCTTGCTGACTTAAGAGTTGTTGATGTGTACCTTGTTCAACCACGGTTCCATTTTCAATCACTGCAATTTTGTCTGCTTCCTTAATTGTACTCAGCCGATGCGCAATGACAATACAGGTTCGATTTTGACATAATCGTCTTAGTGCATATTGAATTTTCTGCTCGGTATAAATATCAATTGCAGAAGTTGCTTCATCTAAAATTAAAATAGTTGGGTCTGCCAGATAGGCTCTAACCAGACAAACCAACTGGCGTTGTCCATGGCTTAAATTTGCTCCCAATGTTCCAACTTGCGTCAAATATCCATTTGGAAGCTGACTCAAAATTTCATCTGCCCCTAATTCTTCAATCGCCTGAACCAGTAGCCGATCCGTTGCTTCGGGTTTTACCAAACGTAAATTATCTAAAATCGTTCCACTAAACAACACATTATCCTGAAGTACAATACCCACATGCTGACGTAAACTGGCTTGATCAATTTCGTCGAGAGGATATCGATCCAAGTAAATTTGTCCCGCTTGAGGTTGATAAAACCGTGTCAGAAGTTGTACAACTGTACTTTTTCCATGTCCTGTAGGCCCTACAATTGCAATAACCTGTCCAGCTTCAATTGTAAGACTAAACTGGTTTAACACAGGCTTGGTGGTATATGCGAACTCAACATTATGAAAACGGATATGTCCGTTAAGCTGATCAAGTTGATGCGCATAGGGTTTATTTTGTATCGTCGGTTGAGTGTCCAACAATAAAAAAATACGCTGGGCACATGCTGTACCATTGGCAAATCTTTCAAACAAATCCGTCATTTCTTGTAAGGGTGCCAAAAATAAGAACACATAAAAAATGCATTCTGCAAACTGCCCGATGGTAATATTCCCTTCACTGAGTGCATAACTGCCAATCACAAGAAACGCGGCGGTTGCCAGAGTAGAAAGCACACCTGTAAATGGCGCAAACCAACTGGTCCGCTTACTGCCATAGATAATTGATTGATTAAAATCATTTAACAACTGTTGATAATGCCGCTGATTTTGTTCTGCATAATTTAATTGCTGAATAATTTTTGCACCATTTACAGTTTCAACTAAATGTGCGGTAAAACGACTTCGCTCCTCAGCAACACGCCCCCAATGCTTTTGAGACGAGCGTTTAAAAAAAACGGTGACCAACAGCAAAACTGGAATAACCGCAAATAAGCACCAGAAAAAAGGTGGATAAATAATCCAAAGCAAAATAGAGGCTAATCCACAGCGTAAAATAGCAGAGAGTAATTCAGGTGGTCCCTGTATTAACACTGGTTCAAGGACATCTACATCACTGTCTGCACGAGAAATAATTCGCCCAGCTTTCGTTCGATCAAAATATCCGATACTCAACGTTTGAATGTGTGCAAACAACCGACACCGCAATGCATTTAGTACTTTTAAGCCGGCTAAACCCGAAAGGTATTTGGATGCACCCGCCAGAGCAAATCGTGCAATCCAGCTCAAGCTCAATATCAGCAAGGCGATAGCAAGTACATTCCAATTTAAAACCAAACGTTCTACATGTTGAGTAAATCCATGATCAAGAATATATTTGATGACCCAAGGGCGAATAAAAATGCTGATCACTTGAAAAAATTCCACAAGAACTACTGCAAGCAATAAGTACCTTACGGGATACACTAACGGCGCTAGTTTTTTGAACATACTCCGATGAATAGATGTTTTTGCCAAATATTCTTCAAGTTGTAGGTCATTCATTTTTCTTGTGAATGTTTGTTCCTGTTTTAAAGCGTGACTCATGGTGTCACCTCTTGGTAGGACGTATTAAATGCCGCACCTGTGATCTGGTCATCTTGATTGAATCCCATCAATTCCCGATAAAATGAACAATGTGCCAACAATTCATGATGAGGCCCTTGTGCAATAATTTCACCATTATTCAACACTATAACGCGATCAGAAAGCGCAATCGTGGTCTGTTTATTTGAATTAATTATCAGAGTTTTCTGGTGACTATGAATCGAAGATTGAGTTAAATTTTCAAGTACATTACGCTCAGTGGTTGCATCCAGAGCACTGGTCGAATCATCAAGGGCCAATACAGGTGAGTTTTTCAAAATCGCGCGAGCCAAAGCAATACGCTGTTTTTGCCCTCCTGAAAGCGTGACACCACGATCTCCAATAACTGTATTTAGACCATGTTCAAGTCGTTGAATAAGTTCAAGCGCTGAGGCTAATTCTAACGCATTAAGCAAATCGGCCTCAGTTGCATCAGGTTTTGCAACTCTTAAGTTTTCAGTCAATGTTCCAGAAAAAAAGAAATTTTCCTGAGGAATAATTTGAATCAATGCTCTTAAATCATTGAGTTTTAGCTGATTAAGATCAACCCAGCCATGTTCATCTGAACCCATCAAAATGCGGCCTTCGGTCTGATCTACAAAACGATTTAACAAGTTCATTAATGTGGTTTTACCTGAACCTGTTTTACCGACAATCGTGACGATTTCACCGGCACGAAATTCGGTAGAACACTGCTTCAAAATATATTTCTGAGTTTCAGGCACAAAAATACTGACATTTTCAAGCCGAATGTGAATGTTCAAATTAGAGGTTATTGCTCCTGTACCATCCACAATCTGTGCTTTCTCATCCAACATTTGCCAAATACGGGTTGCCGAAGAACGGGCATCGGCAAAGATTTTTAATACTTGGCCTATGCTCTCAATCCTAAAAACCAAAAGATTAGCCATCAAAACTGCTGCAATAAACTCACCCACTTGGAGTTGCTGTTGGCCTATCAAATAGGCACCGAACCCAATCACCCAAAGATAAGAACAGGCAATAATGACTTGAGGAATCGGTAAGCGCTGAGCACTGGTTTTAATTGCAATCCGTGAATGTTCAATGAAATGATCAATGGCCGTAGAAAAACGAAATTGCAATAAAGCTTCTAGCCGAAATGCTTTAATTACCCTTACCCCATTCACACTTTCAGCTAACGTATCACTGACCTGTTCATAGGCATGAGCCACCTCATGATCAAGATGAACCATATGAGTCGTCAGTTTAAACAACACGGCTAAACCCAATACGATAAACAATAGCGGGATAATACCTAGCCATAATTGATACCAACACAGTAAGCCTACAGTCGCGATCACCACGAGGGTTGATTCAAAAACTTGACGCCAAAAGTTGATTAATGCTTCTTTTAATTTATCGGAGTCACGTGTACTTCTCGACAGAACTTCGCCTAAACCATGTTTCCAATGCCATGAAATATCTAAATGTTGAACCTGACTAAAAATTTTCTCTCTTAAAATCGTCAGTAAATGCTGTCCAATACTTAACGCGCTCAACCCTGCAAGATACTGAACTGCTGCACGAATCACCGCAATGCAGGAAAGTAGAATGAACCAGAACCACGGATTGAGAGGATCTGACCACGCATGTTGAAATAAAGTCGCAGGATGACTGTGCTTTAAAGTGTCGATGGCATGACCAATCGAATATTGCTGAATCGCCAATCCTAAATTTGCAACAATAAATAAAAAGGCCGTTAAACCAAACCGAAATGGCATAAATCGATACAATGCCAAACTACGTAATAGAGGGTAATCTTTCAACATAAAAACAGAATCATTGCGATTAATCTTCTGCCTACTGCGAGAAGCATGCCAGTTTAAAAGCAACAATAAAAAAAAATTAATTCTATGTTTTTAAATAAAATTTTTAATTCTTTAAGCATTTGTATGTTGATTTAAAAGCAGTCTTCCAAATTTTATGTTGCGATTTCAACAGATATTCAGATAAACACATAAAAAAATGAGATATAAAAAAATTGTATTAATTATCAACAGTTTATTAATTGGCATTAATTTTGCTCTATCGTAGCAAACTAATCAAAGGATGTTGTTATGAGTACACTTACTCCAAGTCGCCTAAATACTCTGTGGTATACCCGTTGTCCTGTACCAACAGGTTTGGGGATTGCCATTCAAAAAGGATGGTTCAATGAAAAATTTAAAACACAAGGAATCGAAATAAAATCGATCCGTGAATCTAATTCAAAGGATATTCGTAACTCTCATTTTAATCATACACTTGAAAATTCTGTACGGCATGGTGGCAGCATTCCTGCGATTTGGGCCTATGCTTCTGGTCAAAAAACCAAAGTGATTGGTTTATCTTGGGCAGATGAAGTGCAATTACTACTGACTCGCTATGATTCCAACATCAAATCTGTTGCCGATTTAAAAGGTAAACGTTTTGGGCTTCCCCTCAATCAAGATGCTCTCATTGATTTCTCACGCGCTCAAGCCATTCGTGGCTTAGAAAATGCCTTAAAGACAGTAAATTTGAAGGTGAGTGATCTTGAGTTAGTTGATTGCTTAAGAGCAGATATTTTAGCAGCACAGCAACTTCATTCCGAAGAAAATGACTCAAGTTTTTATGGCAATCGCAATAAACTCAATGCAAGTGCTGAAATTGTGGCGCTGATCAAAGGTGATGTCGATGCGATCTTTTTAAAAGGAGCGCATGCAGCGCAAATTGCTGATGATTTTGCGTTACATACCATTATTGATATTGGTTCACATCCAGACCCGATCCTACGCTCTAATAATGGTACTCCTCGCACGCTGACAGTAGATGAAGATTTTTTAACTCAATATCCAGAACAAGCCCAATCTATTGTCGATGCTGTTTTGCAAGCAGAACATTGGGCACATACGCATGCAGATGAAACCCATCGTTATCTCGCAAAGGAATGCAATAGTAGTGAACAATGGGTTCATGCAGCCTATGGTGCAGATGCGCATCTAAAACTAAATACCAACTTTGATGAAATTTCGATTGTTGCCTTACAGGATTTAAGTGATTTCCTCTATCGCTGGAACTTTATCCCTGCTCAAATCAATGTTCGTGAATGGCTTGCCCAAGACATTTCTATTCAAGCTCAAGTAGCATAATGATTTAAAAAAGGTTGTCATGATGACAACCTTTTTTAAACTTGATTTTATGAATTAACATGCGTTAGGTAAGAAATAGAATACTCAGAAACGTCATCCGCATTTGTTTGAGACAGGCTTCCGTAAACAAAGTATTATTTCTGCGGCTCATCAATTAACTGGTGGTAGTCAACGAATTTTGCGGATTTTAGGCTGCTTTAGTCGCAGCTCAGATTTTGCTTACTTTTTCCGAATGAAAAACCACGTTTCGCAAGATAGGTCGAGCCGATGGCTTATCCTGAAAATGGACGAGAACTCGGCAAGACTCCATCAAGATATTTATTTTCAATATGTTATAAAAATATTTAACTCAAACTCAGCCTAATTAAATTTAGTCACATTCTGTGCCTGTTTCTTTAACAGTACAGAATTATATTCACCTGGCGGAATATTATTTAAATAATAATTTCCAACATGATATAGACGCCAACGAATAGGATCATGCGTGGTGTGTGTCCGTGCATTACGCCAAAAACGGTCAAGATTCCATTTCGATAAGGTCGAACTTGCTCCCAGTAATCCAAAAATTTCGCTCGATATTTTTAAGGAAGCATGATCAGACTGACTCCGTGTAGCAGCTACAGATAAAATCAGTTCTGTTTGTAAATCCTCATCTGTCACGTTGGCTAAATGCTGTTCAAATATTTCTGCCGAACGATCCAGTAAAGCTTCTGCCGAACGAACTAAAACAGCAAATTCACCGATTTGTTTGATGATATGCGATTCATGTGTCGGTGAATCCACTCCACTTTCAACCCAAGGACGTGCATGATGTTGTAGATAATCAATCCCGCCCTCTAATGCGCCTTTTGCAATACCAGTATCCATAGCAGCATGTAAAATCTGGGGCCAAGTCAAACCCGTACGTAAAACAGTTCCTAAACCACCTGTATTACGTTTGGCAATATACCGTTCATCAACAATCACATCTTTAAAATTGACAGTGCCACTGACACTATTATTTTGTCCCATTGCATCCCAATCATCCAGTAACTCGACACCCTGCGTATCACGATGAATTAAAATTGAGACAGGTCCATCCTCACTGCCCGCAAATAAAGAAATCCATTCTGCCAATAAAGAACCCGTAGAATAAAATTTACTGCCATTTAGAATCAATTGACCATGTGCATTTCGTTCTACCCTTGTTTTGTGATGAAATTTATCTTTACCTCCCACTTCTGCAAGTGCATTGCCTAAACGCTTACCACTTAAGACATCACGAAGCAATTGATCGCGGATTTCATCTTCATAACCCGTCAAAATTCCTCTAAACATAGTGAAATGAATCTGCAACAACTGCCCTACACCACCATCTGCGGAAGAAATAATTTTTACCACATTGACCAATGTTGGAATACTGGCACCTAAACCACCAAATTGTTTAGGAACAATAATGGCGGATAAACCAGCTTCCGAAATCAAACGCGCCTGTTCATAAGGTATTGTCTTATTATGGGCAGGGTTTTGAGCAAATCGAGTCAGTTGTTTTGCGACGTCCTTTGCAACCTCAAGTGCTTCTTGATCGCTTTGAATATGTCGTATGCTGCCCAATTCTAAAAAATTGTGCGGATGAATATCGTTCATGTTTAACTCCAGAACATCTGTTCTTTTTTATACGTAAGTGTCTTGATGCGTAAGTTCATGCACATGCTTAAATAGACTAGGCGCATGGCTAAGCAATGTTTTGGTATACACGTGTTTTGGATGGCTAAGGACTTGATCGGTTTCACCATATTCCACAATATGTCCATGTTTTAATACGGCAACTCGATCGGCAATTGCTCTTACTACGCCCAAGTTGTGGGTGACAAATAGCAAAGTCACTCCTTGCTGTTGAAGTTGCTGCAACAGTTTTAAAATAGAAGCTTGTACAGAAACATCCAAAGCAGAAGTAATCTCATCACAAATCAAGACGTCAGGCTGACACAGCAAAGCTCTTGCAATGGCCACTCGTTGCCGTTCTCCACCAGATAAATCTCTTGGATAGAGTTCCTGAACTTGTACAGGCAAAGAGACTTGTTTAAGTACTTGCGTGACTTTTTCTATCGCCTCGTGTCGAGATGTCCCAAAGAAATGTTGCACGACCTTAACTAAAGTCTGACCAATGGTATGTGCGGGATTCAGGGCCTTATAAGGGTTTTGAAAGATATATTGCAGTTTATGACGTTGCTGCAAATGACGTTGTTGTCCACGTAAAGATAAGGCTTCCCCTGCTAAAATGATTTGTCCATCCGCATTTTCATTTAATCCAGCAATGACACGTGATAACGTCGTTTTACCTGACCCGGATTCACCCACCAAGGCTAAACACTCACCTTTTTTTAATTGCAATGAGATATTAAAAAGTGCCTGTTGCTGTCCATACCATGTATTAATCTGTTCAACTTTTAACAACACTTCGCTGTCAGCTTTCAGATTGACCCCGTGATGCTCGATCTCTTTAAAACGAATTACATCCACTTGATCCACGTGATGACAAGCAACAAAATGTGGATCGAATTCATCTTTTAACTGAATCAATTCTGGTTGCTGCTGACGGCATAATTCAGTCGCAAAAGAACAACGTGCAGCAAAGGCACAACCTGCTGGCCGATCATTCGGCGAGGGTGCATGCCCTTCGATCGGCGCTAAATATTTACGAATTGCCACATCAGGAATGGCATTAATTAAACCTTGTGTATAAGGGTGTTTAGGCATGTCAAATAATTGCGTTAATACCGCATCTTCAGCAATCCGCCCTGAATACAGCACAATGACCCGATCTGCGATATCTTTTACCACCGTTAAATCATGTGATACATAAATAGCTGCAACGTTATATTCGTTGCATAATTTACGAATAATATTAAGTACTAACGTTTGGGTGGTAACATCCAGTGCCGTTGTGGGTTCATCCAAAACAATTAGCCGTGGCTGCAACAGAAACGCCAATGCCAATAAAATTCGTTGCTGTTGACCACCAGACAGTTGATGAGGATAACGCTTTAAAAAATGCTCATCCTGAGGCAAGCCCACTTCATCCAAAATCTTGGCCACTTTTTGTTGGCGTTCGGCACTCGATAACTTTGATTGATGCACCTCTAATAGTTCAAATAAATGCTGGCCAATACTTAAAGCTGGATTAAGTGCGGTTCCAGGATCTTGCGCGACATGACTAATCTTATAACCACGAACCTGACGTAAGGCAGGATCATCCAGACGAAGAATGTCCTCTCCATCCAGATCAATAGTTCCTTGAATAATTTTGGCCCCATGTCTCGCGTAACCTAATAAAGCACTGGATAGTGTAGTTTTACCTGAACCACTTTCTCCAACCAGTCCTAGAACTTCCCCCTCTCGTAGACTGAATGAAATATTAGAAACTACATCATTGCCAGTGTTTACCAATGCAACTGTTAAATCTGTAACGGTTAATACTGTATTTTTAAAAGTGTTTGCCATGCTCATTTTTCCTCAATCCGAGCTGCTGCACGGCCCACACCTTCAGCCAGCACATTGGTTCCAAGTGCAAATAAGGCAATTAAAATCACGGGTGCAAAAACAGCCCACGGTTGAACCAATAGCCCTGCACGATTTTCATTAATCATGAGCCCCCAGTCTGCTGCTGGTGGTGCGACGCCATAACCAAGGAAAGCTAAACCAGATAACATACCAACCGCCCACGTCAGCATCACACCCAGATGAATCAACAACGGTGTCAGCATATTCGGTAGAATTTCATGAAATAAAATATAGCTTTTTGAGTAACCAAGAATTTTTGCTGCTTCTACATATTCTTGTTCAACTAGATTGAGTGCAACACTTCGAGCAAGACGTATTACCCCTGGAATAAATGCAATTGAAACGGTCAATACAATTAACCAAGGCTGCCGTCCTAACATTGAAACAATTAATAGAACTAAAATCAGATCGGGAAATGCCATAAAAATATCAGTCAACCATGTCACGAACTGGTCGACCTTGTTACGAGCGAAAGCAGCCAATATGCCCAAACTGGAACCAATGATTAAAGCCAATAAACTTGCAGCAAGGGTCATCCAGATCATAGAAGCACCGCCAGCCAGTACACGTGACCAGACATCATGCCCAATATAGTCGTAGCCTAGAAACGAGCGTCCCTCAGGTGCGCCATAAGTCATTCCCACCAGAGCAGTAGGTTCAAACGGTACCCATGCAGGGCCGACCAGAGCGAAAATCAAAACCAGACTTGTCACTACAAAACCAAAACGGACTTGTCGCTCACGTATTAACGTTTTAAAAAATGTTCGTTCATACCAGTGAAGTGTGCTCATTTCTCACCTCCCACTTGAGTATTCTTCAATGCATTGCGACGATCGACAGGTTTCACTGTAATTGGCCGCCCTGATTTCCATAAACGTATTGCCTGACGCAGACCGGGTGAACGTGCTTTATGTTTTTTCGCGGTGCGTATTTTTGGAGTGAGTAAAGTTGTAATTAAATCTGCAATTAAATTAACCACCACCACAGAAATGGTTAGCAATAAAACTACCGCTTGTATAGTAGGAATATCTCGCATTTCAATGGCTGCATTAAGCGCATTACCAATCCCCGGATAGCTAAATACCACTTCAATAATTAAAGCACCACTCAGTAAGACCCTGATCGTCAATGCAGTACCCTGTACCACGGGCACTAAGGCATTAGGTAAAACATGCTTCCAAATAATTCGACGCTCAGGAATACCACGTAGCCGTGCAGAGGTCACATAATCTGACTCTAAAGCATCAATCATGGAACCACGTACTAAACGCATCAGATAAGGAATGAGAGATAATGCCAAGGTTAATATGGGTAAAATTAAAAACTCTATCTGGCTAAAAGGGGATTGCCCTGGAATCAACAACGATGCTGCGGGTAAGATGTGGAGAACTGAGGTTGAAAAAAACATCATTAACCAAATCGCGATCACAAAACCAGGAACTGCCTTAAACACAATAGAACTGGAGACAATGATTCTATCGAGTTTGCTATCACGTCGAAGGGCTAACCAGACACCCAGTACCACAGAAACTGGTACAGTTATGACCACCACTAAACTCGTTAAAGCAATCGTATTTCCAAAATAATTCTTAATAATTTGTGAAACAGGAACGTTTGAATCAATCGAACTTCCAAAATTCCCTTGTAATAATTGACTGAACCAATTCCAGTATTGAAGCAAGATGGGTTGGTTTAACCCCAACTGTTCACGAAGTAATTCAACCGTTGCCTCAGGTGCTTCTGCCCCTAAAATGACGCGGGCAGGATCAGATGGAAGTGCCTGTGTGGCAACAAATACGATTAAGCTAATCACAAA
Organism: Acinetobacter sp. S54; assembly: GCF_016624945.1. Classification (GTDB taxonomy): domain Bacteria; phylum Pseudomonadota; class Gammaproteobacteria; order Pseudomonadales; family Moraxellaceae; genus Acinetobacter. The sequence goes on from NZ_JACVUI010000002.1 coordinate 508,683, forward strand.
AATCACTAGCAGCCCTGATACAATACGGGTCAAAAACCAAGGTAACCATGCTGGTAATTCAAATGATTTGGCGAGTGCTTGCTGTTGAATCTGTGTCTCTACTTTGCTGGCCTGAGTCGTCATAGTCATTACCCTCTTCGCCAGAATTCATCTGTACGCCATGCAGCAAAACCCGTGCGATCAGGCGTTACTCCTCCAATTTGGCTTGAATGGGCATCAAGTACATTGTTGAACCCCCAAATCAACAAACCACCTTGCTCATGCTGAATCTTTTGAGCTTCATGAACCAAAACTTTACGTTTCTCCAGATCAGGCTGTTGCAAAGCTGCATGAACCAATTCAGAAAAACGTTCATTATTAAAACGAGTTTTATTATTGGCTGCGCCTGGCCCATCAATTTGCAAGACCGTTAATAAGAAAGGTCGAGAAACATTCGAACCCGTACTAAATACCCAATCCTGTTTAACTGCATCTGCAAATGTTGCGGCCTCAACCTGTTTAACATTGACAATTACACCTGCTTGCGCTGCATGTTGGGCAAAAACCAATGCCGCATTACTATCAGGTCCCGTATACAGATCAACCTTTAGGTTATGGTCAAAACCTGCTTGTTTTAATAATGCTTTTGCTCTCGCCAAATCTTGCTGACGCTGAGGAATATCATGGTTGTAAACAGGATCGCTAAAGGAGTACAAATCATTGGCAATACGTCCTTGTCCAGCTAACGCTCGTTTGACTAAATCATCTCGATTAGCAATTAAGCGAAATGCCTGCCGTACCCGAGCATCATTAAAAGGAGCTTTGCTGGTATTCATGTCAAAGGACTGCCATGCATCTGTTTCAGAAGCAACTACATTCAAGTGCTTATTGGCTTGAATTAAAGAAAGGTGCTCAGCACTGATTCCCGAGGCAATATCAATCTGCCCTGATTGCAAAGCAGCAAGGCGACCTGTTTGATCCTTAAAATCAATAATCTCAATTGCGTCAGCATAAGGCTGATGCTCTTTCCAATAGTTTTCAAAACGAACAAAGCGTGAACGCTGTCCTGGGTTAAAGCTTTCAAGTTTAAATGGACCTGCTCCCACCACATTTTTAACAGGATCATAATCGGTAGGCACAATGCCCCCCCAACTCATCCATGCCTCTGGCAAGGCGACCAATCCTTTACCATGTGCAAATGGAATCTCAACCGTGTAATCATCACGCTTTTTGATTGCATCGCGTTGTAAGGAATAAAGGTATGCTGCAAAAGGCGAAGCAAGTTTAGGATCTGTTAGACGACGTAAAGAGAAAATCACATCATCTGCAGTTATAGTTTTACCGTGATGGAACTCAAGTCCTTTTTTTAGACGAATTGTCCATTTAGTTCCGTCTTCATTCGGTTCAGCAAATTCAGCCAGCGCCAGTTTAGGCTGGATATCACGCCCCCACTCCCATAACTTGGCATATAAGGGCCAACCTCGAAATGCACTGGACATGCCAATCGGTTTATGTGCATCTAAATTTCCAGCCTGATTACCATTAATTACCCCAATTTTAATAACTCCCCCCTTTTGTGGCGTTTCATTTTGGGAAAGGTTTGAATCAGCTTCCTTCGATGGAATGGAATCAGAACGAGAGCATCCCACGAGACTGACAGCAGCAAATGCACCCAAACCTAAACCTGTCTGTTGAAGGAGTTCTCTACGTGTGATTTTAGTCATATCTCTTCCTCTTAAATCACGACGTCTTGATTCAACACAGAACCAACAGATACGTGTTGATTCAACTTGGGTAACTCAAACCCATGATCAAGCTCAAGGAGAGGAAAGAGTAAATCTGCCACACGATAAGCTTCCCCAATTAAAGGGAAACCCGATAGGATGAATGCTGATACACCGTAGCTTTCATATTCTTTAATTCGTTTAGCAATATTTTCCGCACTACCAACTAAAGCAGTACCGGCGGCTGGGCTTAAAATATCGAAACCAAATAAAGATGGCCCAGTCCATACATTAGGATAAATTTCAAAATCTTTAGCTTGCGGTAAAATACCCTGACGCAACAATTCCAGATTTCTTTGGACAATTGGATTGGTACTTTGATAAGTTTCCAACGTCTCATGCGGTGGCAATTGGCGTTTTACTGCTTCAATTGCATAGCTAACATCAATTTTATCAAGTAAGGATTGAGCATACTGCCAAGCCTCTTCTTCTGTTTCCCGAACAATAATTTGCAATCGGGTGCCAAACTCTAAATTACGATTAATTTTTGCAGCCTCAGAAGCAACTTTTTGAAATTTTTCACCTAATAATGGCGGTGTATTTGCAAAGCTTAGATACACATCCAGCAGTTCAACCGAATGCTGAACACCTTTTGCAGAGGTTCCAGCTCCCCAAAGCGGCACACCCTGTTTTTGTGTTGGGCCATGCCAAGTTGACATTGGCGAACTGCCCTCCTGACGTGGAGAAATCTGGATAAACTCCCCCTGAAAGCCAGCCTTATTTCCTAAGTAGTTTTGCTGAAAAGCAGTCCAATATTCTTTACTAAAGTTATAACGTTCATCATGGGAGTAATGGATTCCTAAAGCAGCCAACCCCTTATCATTGCCATTGACCACATTAAACAACAAACGCCCTTTAGAAAATGCATCAAAAGTTTGTGCGTACTTTGCTAAAACTGCTGGTTGGACTTCACCTGGATGCTGAGCAACCAAAAATTTCAAACGTTCAGTAAATGGAATTAGACTCGCAGCAACAGCCAATGTTTCATACTCGCTTGTCCCCATTAATGAACCGTAAAAACCAAGACGATCTGCGGTAATTGCAATTTGTTGCAAATGTTCATAATCGGTATCCCAACGACCAGACTCTAACCAAGGATAGGGCCCATCGGGAGATGTGAGATACCATAAAAGTTTTACAGCCATAGTGTTCTCTATATTTATTTTCAAATCATATTTCTAATGAAGGGGAAGTAATCCAAGCGACTTCGCTTTATCGGTTAAGCCACTCATTCGCCACTGCTGTTGTAAAACACCCTGCCCGTATTCTCGACTTCCACCGGCCAATTCAGCCAAGAGCTGAATCTGAGCTCCCTCTTCAAGTAAAAGGATAAATTCAGCTGTCTCTTGCAAACCTTGTCGCCCCCATACCGTTGCACCGCCATTGGCTTCTAAGATCGCGCGATATTCAATATCAACGTTGAGTTGATCCAAAATAAAATCAACTTCCGCCTGACGACGATCAATATAAATCGGCAACTCTTTAAATAAATGGAAGCGTTGAACAGGCACATAACGAAGCGGTAACGTACGATGTGTTTGCGCCCAAGCACCTAAATTAGGAGCATGTACATGAGATATCGTCGTAACGTCGCTATGTTCACGAAAAAGTTTGTTGTAGCGCCCACCCGCCCCTTTTCGTCCCAATAGAACTTCGCCATCAAGTGTTTCCACAACCACTTTACTTTTTTTATCTCTAGACCAAGGGCCGGCATAGTTAAAAGTTACCAAGGTGTTTTCAGGCGCACGTTCAACAAAATTGACTGTTCCATTTGCCGTGATCGTGCCTGTTTCACGAAATACATCAAATGCAAATTCAGCAATTTCACGGTGCTGTTCGATAAAATGAGTTAATTCAGTAGAAAGTGGAGTTTGTATAAGAGTAGTCATGTTCAATATCCTCTTTAAAATTGTTTATTTTGACGGCGCTTAAGGACTTCTTGTAAAGGTCGGTGATCTACCCATGCATTGAGATCGACATCTTTTTCCAAGAAACCATGTAGCCAGAGAAAGTCTTTTTGTTGTTTTAAAAGCTCTAAACGTTCTTCGCTTAATGAGGGATGTAACGATTTATGGAAATTATTACGATAAGCCGTGGCAACACTTTCTGCTCCAGCAATAGTCTCATCTTCAAGAATCACCAACACCTCATCCAAATGATCTTGCGCCCAATCTGCGGTATCAAATAGTTCTTCCAGAAAATCAACCACCACATCAAAGTGATCTTCTAATAAATCCTGATGCACAGTGATTGGTCGAGGGGTTCCATTGTTTACACGTGAAGTCACATCTGCAAATTGATCCAGATCAATCCCCACTTTTAGACCACGTTTGGTTGCAGCCTCAACAGCAGATGCACCTTTAACATAAACAGCATCCACTTCACCCGTAATTAAGGCATCCAGACCTGACCAATAAGCACTGGCATCACGATCTTGTTTAGATTCAGCTCTTTCAGGAACTTCAACAAAATTAACGTCGCGGAAGGTTAAATTAGCAAGTTGCAACGCACCTCGAACACCCTGTAATGACATTGCCCTGAAAATACTACCAGCACGTTTATCGGCATATTCTGGTAAAGCAATTTTTACGTTTTTTAAGTGTTCTGGCTGGCTAATCTGCGAATCAGGTCGAACAATAATGACTTGCCACTCATCAATCCACGTCAGACCAATTAGGCGACTTGGCGCACCCTCTGAACGAGCAGCCAATGCCGGCACATTGCCTCCTTCACGAAATAATGCAGGAAGCTGATGATCAAAGTGATGAATAGATAATCCCTTACGAGCATCCTGCAGTACAGCCACATCAATCCGATGTTGCTTAAACTTTTCAATCAAAGTACCACGCTTTAATGAAATGCCGGTTGCGGTTGGGACTGGACATCGAGTGACCCATATTTCAGACAGCGCGCTCTTAATGATCTCTTTAGAATCTTCTTTTTTATCGACAACAAGTGACATAGGTATTCCTTAGGATATTTCCAATTTCATATCACTTGTATAGAGCATCTTTTATGCCAAACTTTATTTCTTATATTTTTCATAAACTTAATCAAAAACAGAGATCAATTTATTGTTTATATTTCATCATTTTTAAAAATCAGTGTTGTTTTTACAACATCTAAAAAGAAAGTCTGCCTTATTCACTGAAAAACAGTTCGTATATAAAGCCTATAAACCCTTCATCCTTATCCAATTCGACAATTTTGTATTCATCAAAAGAAACGAGTTAAAAACGCTCATCTTTACCCGTTTAAATCCAAGTATTCGTTTTAAACCTTTTGCTTTTTTCAATTTAAAACGTGAGCTAACTGCTGCAATCCTTTCTGAAAATGATGTACATGAGTCAAATGATTGGATCTTTGAGAGCAGTCTTGCGTAGGATAGTTTTATTCCAATCCAAAAATTTTATGGAGCGTAGAACAAAGGCACAGATAAGAAAATAAGCACTTGTAAAAACAATAGCTTATTTAAAAACTTAGTAAAATATGTTAGATTTCAATTTGATACTCAATTTTTCAGTAGATACCACTTAGGGTTAATTTATCAACAAATTAAAACTTCATACAATCGATTAAACTTTATTGTTTTGCCAAGTTTTGTGATCAAGCTGATGCTAAGAAGCCACAATTTAAAGATTTTCAGTTAATAGAAAATCAATAGATATATTCTTATCTATACAAGGATTAAATCTTTAACACTTTCAAAAATGGATAAACGTTAAAATGGAAATTGATGAAGAATTAACTTTAAAAAAAATTCAGATTTTTTTAGCTTTTATGCGAAATGGAAATCTGTCCAAAACTGCTGGAGAAATGCAAATCAGTAATGTCAGTGTTCATAAAGCATTGCATTCACTGGAAAGTGCGCTAAGGTGCCCTTTATTCAAACATGAAGGTAGAAATCTGATTCCCCTCAAAAGTGCTTATGTTCTACAGGAACATGCGCATAAACTTGTACAGGATATTGTGACAACTGTGAATAAAACCCGTGAGGCCGCAGGTTTTGCGGCTAAGGTGCTCAATTTGGGTTCTCTATATTCACTTACAGTGAATACTCTTCCAAATGTGATCAGTCGATTAAAACTAAGACGTGGGGAACTCGATATTCAGTTGCTGCTTAGTTCCAATTTAGATCTTGTCAAAAAATTGAAGTCTACCGAATTAGATGCGATTATTGTAGCGTTAAATGAAACCACTCAAGATTCAGACTTTGAGAGTCTACCCATGTTTCAAGATAGCATTTATCTTGCAGTCAACACACACTCACCAATCGCGAAACTGCATGAAGTTGATTTAAGTATACTTAAAGATGAAACCTTTTTAACACTATCTAAAGGTTTTGCAACGCGTAATGATAGTGATATTGTTTTCGAGAAAGCTGGAATCGATCCCAAAGTGTTTTTACAAGTAAGTGATATTTTCACTTTGATTAGTATGGTCAGTACAGGAGTAGGATTAGCATTGCTACCAGGACGTATTTCGAGTATTTATGAAAGCTCTGTCAAATTAATACCGTTACAAAAGCCTTATCAAATTAAGCAGGAAATTGGGCTGGTTTTTTTAAAAAGTAAGGAAAGAGATCCTAATTTATTGGCATTGATTGCGGAGTGCAGAATGTTTGCCAAGGAGTATCTTGAAATGTAGATTTGGGGCAACGGATTTTATCTGTTACCCACAAGTATCTTAATAATTAAAACTTATCCGAAAATGGCATTGACCGTAAGAAAAAATACGGAGGGTCCTAACAAACATCCTAATCCAGTATAAAAAGTAGCAACCAAAGCGCCATATGGAACCAGTCGCACATCTGTACCAGCCAATCCCGCAGCAGTACCACTTGTGGTACCAGCCAAACCGCCAAAAACCATAGCGGATCTAGGACTCTTCAAATACATAAACTTAGCTAAAAGAGGAGTGCCAATCATAAAAAATACAGATTTAATCAAACCGATTGCAATTGATAATGCAATTACATCTGAACTCGCCCCAATTGCTGTTCCAGTAATTGGACCAACAATATAAGTCATTGCTCCTGCACCAATAGTTGTCATTGAAATAGGATCTTTATAACCAAGACACCATGCAACCACCACGCCAATTACAAAAGGTACAATGCAACCTAATAACAATGCAACTAATCCAATTTTCCCTGCCTTTTTTACTTCTTTAACATCCACTTCAAACGCCGTAGAAGCAATTGCTAAATCTCGAATCATTGCGCCGCCCAACAGCGCAAATCCTGAAAAAATGGCAATATCAGAGATTCCTTTCGTACCGTGTGTATAAACTCCAGCAAAATAGGCAACAACTAATCCTAATGTAATTGCGATTGCTGAGCTTTGTAATTTACCTTTCGTTAAATATTTAGATAGTAAATGTGAAACAAACATCATCAGTCCCGTAACAGCAAGTGCTGTTACAAGTGCATTTTTACTTAGTACAAGAAACAAATTATCCATTTTTAAATCTCCATATATTATTGTAATGTCTTATGCAGTTTTCTCTGGTGTTTCTAAAGACCATTGATATGTTTCATAATCACCGCTTAAACGATTTAAGTATCGGATCACAAGAACAGTTCCAACAAGTGAAGCCACAGATACAATAATGCCTAGGACTCCGCCTGAAAGCGCGGCAACGACATTTTGGCCAGCAGACATCGCAACTACAATTGGAATATACATGCCTGACCAATATAAAATTCCAAATTGGGTGACTTGAGGAAGATAACCTTTTTTTGCTAATAATTCTTTAGATAAAATTAGCAAAATCATTGAGATAGCTACTCCACCTACATTTGCTTTAACGCCTAAAAACATTCCAAGTGTATTACCCAAGTAATCACCTAATAAATGACAAATCGCTAAAATTGCTGTTCCATAGATAATCATTGTAAATTTCCTCTATCCTTTGAGTGTCATGATTCTTTCTGATATTGATCTATACAAAATTCTCTTGCTTTTGCATTGCAATAATCAGACTTTCAAGTTGTGTATTCTGAAACGATAAAAGCGTTCCTTCTTTAAATACTTTTCTCGCTAAACCTGTGAGTATTGTTCCTGGGAAAGCCTCTATCTGTAAACGGACACCTCGTTCCCAAGCTGCCTGAACCATATTGTGCCAGTCAACCACCCGACTCATATTGAACGCCAAATCATCCACAATCTGCGTATCTGTTTTGAGTAAGCGTGCGGATGTGCCACTTAAATATTGAATCGTTGGTTGTTTAGTTGGTATTCCCTCCATAAAGCAAGCGAGTTGCTGTGCTTGCTTTTCTAGCAATACACAATGTGATGGCACACTGATCTCAATCTTCTTAGCAGTTGCTCCAGCTTCATGAGCAGTCGCTACTAACTTTTGCATGGCCTGTACCGAGCCAGAAATAACCACTTGATTTTCAGCATTCAGATTTGCAATAAATACATTGGTATGCTCATCAATCTGGGTAATCCACTGCTCCACCTGTGTTCGATCAGTTCCTAAAATCGCAGTCATACCATAGCCACTTGGGTATGCTTCCTGCATAAGTTGACCGCGTTTTGCCACTAAACGTAAACCATCTTCAAAGCTCATTACATTTGCTACAGTTGCTGCTGCCCAAGCACCTATAGATAAACCCGCAACAATTTTTGGTTTTAATCCATGTGCTTGTAATAATGCAGAACTAATTACACCAGCCAAATACAGGCACAACTGAACTGAATAAGTTGACTTCAACATCTCAGCCTGATCCAGTAACATCACATCTGTTTTTAAAATATCAGAAGCATGTTCAAGATATTGCTTGACCAAGTGATGCTTAGGAAATTCATGCAACATATTGATCCTTTGCGCACCTTGTCCTGGATATACCCATATCGAGCTCATATCACGCCTCCTTTAACACCACGGATTTTCAACCAAAACGGCATTATCATTGCGTTTTAGGAGAACTTTGCCTGTTGTGGTAGCCCATTCTTTGAGTGCAACTCCTCCAGCAGGTGTTTGCAGCTGTATATCAAGCTTCATCTCCAATGAATCAAGTCGTAGCAAAATGTCTTGGGCATCGGTTTTTGACATGGCTTTTCTAACGCGAATCAATAGGTCAATATCACTATTTTCTGTAACAGTTCTCAATCCTGTTGCCAATTCAAAACCCACACTACCCGTATATCCCCAAGGCAAATTTAGACTTTGCATAAGCGGATAAATATTTGCTAATTTCGCTCGAAGATGCGGAAATACATTCAAATCCCTTTCGATTAAACTTTCAGGCTTTACACACTTTTTAATCATGGCAACAGGCATTTGTAGCGCAAAACGTTGATTACGTTGTTTACCACGTATGCCGACAGGGATCATATTGTTCCAAGATTCAGCCCTTCTTACGACAACGGGACTATAATCATTTACAGTATCAATCACCCATTGAGGTGCATCATCAGATAATATTTCCGATGTCATGCCCCACAGCAAATCATGTGGCTGCAAAGAAATCATAGCCATTGCTCATGTAAAAGTTCACGAACATGTCGAGATGCGCTACGATTTTCTGCACTCAAACGATGCTTAAGATCATGTTTACCTTGTTGACGAATATCTTCAAAAGTGTGAATCAATACCTGCTGGATATAATCAATATCTAAAGCTGTAGGATCATCTGGATCACTTACTTCAAGCAAATCTGTCAACAATCCTAATGAGTTATAGCTTTCAATGTCATACGCCATTGGTGGAATACTGGCTGCTAATTTTTCAAGTTCATCAATTGTTCTTAACGTTACGCGTGCCGCAGATTCCTTACCCATAGCATGTACCATCACGCTCTGATCTTTTAATGCAAGAACACGATTCGCCTGATAACCATGAGCCAAAAATGCACCAGACATTGCTTTGCCGACCAGTAAACTCACGATGGGATGTCCCGCAAGTCTGGCACGTACATAACTATCCACAGCACCAGCTAAAGCCTGATGAATGCCTAGCAGTTCTTCACGACGTCCATAGGCCTGACTAGGTACATCCACAATACAAAGAATGCCACGCTTTTTTACAAGGTTTTGATCTGCCTGAATCACCTTATCTACAGCCTGAGCAAGTGACCACCCTTCCAACAAACCTACTTCCCCTCTATTTGCACGTGGGAAATGATTATGATGATCCTCAATAACACAAAATATGCTTAATGGTTCCGCCTGCAATTGCCCAGTAGCAATAAGCAAAGAGTCTATACCACTATCAACTGCTTCAAAATTTTGGGTCAAGGCATGAAACCAGTGTTTGCCTCTTATCGAATTTTTAAGGTTATTTACGTCCATATTCACGACTGATCTCCTTGATACAATGCTCGAACCTCAACCGGTAAAATTTGCTGTGTGGTGTCAACCTGAGCCAATTTGGATAAATAAAATTCGGCCTGAGTACTACGCTGAATCGGAGGGAGCCCTAGATGGATGTATTCAGTTACCCGCCCTCTAATTTGATCACGGTCATCCTCGACATAAGCATCAATCAAACTACTAGCAAAGCGCTGTTCACCACCGGTAATACTCCAGATAAATGGACGATCTTTGGCATTATATTCTTCAATACCTGCCTCTTGCTCAATCACTTGCGGCCCATTCAAACCTAAACGGCCTTCCTGCGTCATAATCAGATAACTACATAATCCTGCCGCAATTGACATGCCTCCGAAGCACCCAACACTCCCTGCAATCAAACCAATTACAGGCTGATACTGTCTTAACTCAACAATTGCAGAATGAATTTCCGCAATTGCAGCTAATCCCAAATTAGCTTCCTGTAAACGCACTCCACCAGTTTCTAGTAATAAAACAGCTTTGGTGGGAATATTATTAAGGTTATCTTTAATCGCCAGCTCAAGTGCACCAGCGATTTTGGCACCACCGACCTCTCCTAAACTTCCGCCCTGAAAAACACCTTCAATTGAAATAACCACCACAGGCTGTTGTTCGATCAGCCCTTTCATCACCACTACACCGTCATCGGCCTGTGGCACAATATTTTGTTTTGGTAGCCAAGGTGACATTACTTGGGCAAAAGGATCTAGCAGTTCTTTAAAACTACCTTGATCTAACAAAGATCTAGCACGTTCACGTGCATCAAGTTCAATAAAGCTCTGCTTATTAAGTAAATAATCAATATCAGCCATGTTGTACTTCCTCAAATGCTTGCTCTAGTCGTAATCGAACAACACCAGGGGTTGCACCAAAATCATGAATATCAATATGAACTGCGGGGACATTTTGTTCTAAAAAAATACGCTCAAACAAATTTTTCCAACGCTGCTCACTACCATCCACAGACGTCATTACCTGAATGGTCGTTTTTCCTGATATACCTGGTTGCATCAAAATCTCTAAATCACCCGATCCGACACAACCGACACGAGTCATTTTTAGAGGCGGTCGATTTGCCATAAATTCAAAATTTAATATTTCCATTGATATCTTCCCTGTAATTCCTTGACGTTATATTGTTCAGCCTGATCCAGGAACAGCAGTGTCGCGAGTAAATCTGCGGCACCTCCAGCTGATGCTCGCATGGCGAGTAAGCGTTGTTCCAACTGTTCAAATCGTTGCTGCCCTTGATGTGTTGAACATCCTCCTAGGTCAAGTACCTCCTGAGCACCACGCTGCATTTCGTAAAGTCCATCAAGTCCTGCCCGATGAATCACACACGTATCCGTTAGTTGTGTCATCATCGCAAGTAATGCATTCAAATTAGCTTGGGTGTCTGTCATTCTTAAATTACGGCTACGCACTAATTGAGGTAATCCAAATTTCAAAATAACTGGAAATCCTTGCTGTGCTTGCTCCTTAGCACCACTTACACCAAATTTCTGATGTGCCAGTTGTCCATGGCTCAATGTCTGCTTTGGAATAAAACGATCTTCAATCGAAGCAATTTCACCCGCTAAAGTGCATACTCTCTGTATAAAATGTGATTCATCATTGCCTATATTTAAAGCCGCTGCTGTTACCACTAGCCCTATAGACCAGATTGCTCCACGATGAGTGTTCACGCCTTGCGTAACTTGCAACATACGCTTTTCACCATGTCGGCCAAGTTGTCCAATATCTTCTCGAAGTGCCTGACAGACTTCGCCATGTAATTCCGCTGCTTCTGCCATCGCTTTAAACATAGAAAATAGGCTGTGTGCAGATTGCTCCATCAACTCAAGGTTTAAATCATCATGAGCACCACTTCCACGACGATCAACCAATGCTGGCTTGGGTGTCAAATTCACTTCATCTAACAAGGCCTGAACTGCAAGATCAGCCAACTGTTCAGCCGTAGCAAAACGGGACTTTTTAAAAATCGCATTCATTACCAGCTCCGAAATTTGGCTGGTGGCTGATACAGTCCATCTGACCATGTCACTAGATCTGCAATATTTTTTGCAGCCAAAAGCTCACGCGTTGCATCCGTACGTCGAATTCCCAAGTCTTCAGGAAATACCACCAGCCCTTCCTGACGCAATTTTTGTGTCTTCTTCGGATCATGATTGAGCCCAATAGCAGTTACACCCGCAACGGCAGCAATCATATCTCGACGTTCATCCAAGCTTCTGGCTTTATATAGATAGGCAATGCCTTCTTCTGTAAGAAGGTGGGTCACATCATCGCCATAAATCATAATGGGTGCTAAATCCATTCCTGCTTTTTTGGCCACATCCACTGCATCTAAAGTTTTAACGAATGTTGGTTTTCCGCCTTCTTGATAGGTTTCAACCATTTGTACAACCAGTTTCTTACCCCGCGCGAGATAAGTATCAGTTTCAGTATTTCCAGCAATCCGCATATCCATCCACGCTGGTGTAGCATGACGGCGACCTCGTGGATCGTGCCCCATATTGGGCGCACCGCCAAACCCCGCCAGACGTCCCTTAGTGACTGTAGAGGAATGCCCATCACCATCTACCTGTAGGGTGGCACCAATAAATAAATCAACCGCATATTGACCGGCGAGTTGGCACATCATTCGATTCGAACGTAAAGATCCATCTCTGCCCGTGAAAAACACATCGGGACGCGCAGCTACATATTTTTCCATTCCCAATTCAGTGCCAAAGCAATGCACACTTTCAACCCAGCCTGTTTCAATCGCAGGGATTAAAGTAGGATGCGGGTTTAGTGTCCAGTTTCGACAAATTTTCCCTTTTAAACCCAAGGATTCCCCATAAGTAGGTAAAATAAGTTCGATCGCTGCCGTATTAAAACCGATACCGTGATTGAGTGATTGCACCTGATGCTTTTCATAAATACCGCGAATCGCCATCATCGCCATGAGCACATGAACAGGCTTGATATGTTTTGGATCACGGGTAAATAAAGGTTCGATATAAAAAGGTTTATCAGCAACCACAACGAAATCCACCCACGAAGCAGGGATATCGACACGCGGTAAATCTTTAACATCATCAACCAGTTCATTTACCTGAACAATCACAATACCATCGCTAAATGCAGCCGGTTCAATGAGTGCAGGTGAGTCTTCTGTACTTGGACCTGTATAGATATTGCCTTGACGATCTGCCATAAAACCAGCAGACAGCACGACATTCGGAATAAGATCAACCAACAAACGAGAATATAATTCGATATACGTATGGATTGCTCCAATCTCCAGCAAACCATCTTCAAGTAATTGGCTGATCCGTAAACTCTGTGTGCCAGCAAATGAGAAATCTAGTTTTCGTGCGATACCATTTTCGAATAAATCCAAATGTTCAGGTCGACCAACACTTGGCATAATCATATGCAAATCATGCAAAATCTCTGAGTTAGCTTGAGCAAGTGAGCGCGATAAAAAATCTGCTTGTTTTTGATTATTGCCCTCTAAAACGACTCGATCTCCCGGAGCAATTAGGACTTCCAAAACCTTAATGATGTCCTGAGTCGGGATAACAGCACCATTTGTATATTTCTGAGCCATTTCTAGTTTAAGCTGTTTACTATGCCGACGAGTTGTCCATAATCGCTCTTTATGTTGAACAGAACCTTCCATGTACTTTTCCTTGGTTATGTCTTGATCCGTTCCTTATCAAAAACCTTTTTAGTATTCGGATCAATCAACCAAAATGCACATTCATTAACTTGTAGTTAATAATGGAATCGTTATTTATTTTATTATCAAATACTGAAAACAGCGAAATTCACTAAATCCTCTATATGATTCGTCTATTTTTTGCTACCAAGTCCCTCTAATCTAGCCTCTTCCCTAAGGTCAGGTTTATCGACACTATTAAATTTCATCTTCTTATTTAAAGCGAAAAATATGTACACCAAAGCTCTGTATCAAACGTAAATTACGAGGAAGTATACGATCCTCCATCGCACACTTATTTAACGCACTGAAACCGTTAAATAAGGAAATAAAAGTTCAGCATATTTACGGGTACTCCATAGACCTATGCCTTGATGATGAAATTCAGGAGCCAGAAAAGGCGTTAATTTACAAAACTTCAGCTCAAAACGATCTGTCTGGTCAACTTTAGTCTGCAAGTTTTGCAGTTGCTCATCCAGCACATGGCGAAATAGATAATCATGTAGAGGCTCGGCTTTACTCAAATTATTTTTATAAGGTAAGATTTTTGATGCATGTTGTTCTCCCCCCATCCAGTCATGAATAATCTGTCTTTCTGCTGGGGTAAATACGCCATACATTTTTCCCTCTGCATGACTGATCATTCGCCAAAACACACTTTCTTCTGGGTTACAATTCAATTTAATCCATTTTTTTTCTACCAGTTGATCAATAAAACTGCCAATCTCCTGAGGATTTGTCAGCCACTGATTGATAGTTTTACAACCAATCTCTTGCTGGTCGTTATGTACCCATTGCCCCACCAATGCTTTACGTTTGAGGATTGCATGAACTAAGTTTTCTAAATTAAGATTTTTAATGATGTGCACGGAGGATATCCCTTGCTGATTTAGGGCATAACCACGTTTGACCTTTTCCATAAAAACTTCTTTATCTTTATATTTTTTATAAATATTTTCAAAAACTTTGAAAGATTTATGGGCATGTCCATTGTCTAAATTATCGATGGTAATATGCAAGTTAAAATATTTGGCATCGATACCCAACTCTTTTAGTTCATAATTGGTAATTAAAAGATGTAATGGGAGTTGTTCATAACCAAGATTAAAACCAATAATTTCTGGGATAAATACAGGCGGTGCATACGCTAGAGCCAATTGAATAGCAGGTTGATGATAATATTCATCCTCAAGGAAAAGCTCAAAATCCTCCAGTCCTAGTTTGCGCAATAAATTATCATAGATACATACATGATTAGCTTTGGCTTGACCTAAACCTAATTCTTCCAGATAGATTAAAATCAGATCATGAAAAACAGGATCACTCCAATATTTCATAAGGCTGTATAACCATGACCCATCAACTTTTTTTACAGGGGCCACCTTGATCAGAAATTCAAAAGCCTGCCCCACATTTTTAAAATATTCTCGCTCACTGCCCGCTTTGCGTCGATTTAAATAGTCTTGATAACATTGACCCACAATTTGATTTTCATTTTTATACCATTCTTTAATGTCTTGAGGATGATGAGGTAACGAAATTTTATTGAGCTGAATCTTATCAAGTTCATCATTTAATAGATAAGTTGCTTTTTTCTCTTTTTCTAAGTTAGAAATATCGCTATCCAAAAAGAAAGAGACCAATTCATAATAATTTTTATGTTCATCCTGCAATAGATTCCCTAATGTTTTTTTTACAACTACAGGCATTTTCATTCTCCGAATTGAAAATATAAAACTACCTTACGTTACTCCTCCCTTATTACTACCGAAATTTTGTTAAATCAGGTTAATGTTGAAATAGAAAAATTTAAAAACCTTTTATCTATCAACTAAATAAAAAAACCTTATCTTACATTTTAATATTTTGAATTACTTATTGAAATAATACGCGTTAAAATAATGAATACGTTAAGAAATATTCTTCTGAGACCTTAATATTTGGACAATTATGTAGGTTACTGGCTCAAAGGAAATTGGCTATTTTCTTTATTGAAAGTGCTTCAGCAGGCTATTTATCTTATCAATTGTTATTAAGTTATTTCTCAGAAAACATTTTACATGAAAGTCTGGTTTGTTATGATCTTAAAATGAAAGAAAATATATTAAACATTCCACACAGTCTCTTAAAAAGTATAGGGCTGAATCCATTGAAATTACGGAAGAAATGATTAAAAAGACAAAAATATTTAAATCTGATATTTATATTACCTATACAGGATTACTTAAATCAAGATGATCAGAAACTAAAGAAAAATCCATTTGAATTTTTTATTACATAGGTTATAAAAATAAACTTCATCATTTCAAACACATATTTAAAAAAACCTAGAATTAAATTAAAAAAACTATTGAATAATATATCTAAAAGCATGATTAAAAAATTAATAAATAAGCAAAACACTTTATGTTTTTTTATGTTTCTTTTCTATCAACTCATATAACTACTGTTATATTTTTCAACCTCTAAAACCCTTAACTCGTTCAAAGTTATTTATTTTCCAAAATCCCTTCTTTACATTTAAATATAATGAAACAGGTTATCACTATTAATTAAAATAAAACATGTTTTAATCAAATCATCTGATTTACTCAGATATTATTTATAACCAAAGTAAGGTGTAGAATCATGAGTAATACCAACAATCAACGTAATGAAGAACGTAATAATCAACAGCAAAAAAATCCTAACCATGACAATCGTCAGCAACAACAGCAAAATGACAACCGTCAACAACAAGGGTCTAACCAAAAAGATGTTAATCAGCAAGGATCTAACCAAAATAATCAGCAAAAGTAATATTTGATTATTTTTCAATTCAAGCATATTTAGGAGAATAAAATTAATATTCTCCTAAATTTCATCCAGAGTAAGAAACTTATTGGAGAATTATAATGGCTAATCAACCGACCACGGATCAAAATGCTCAAGGTTTACAGTTAGACACAGATTCTCATAAACACTGGCGTGAAAATTATCAAACTCGCCCCTATTTTCAGGAAGCGCAACTTGAAACCGAAGATTTAGAGTATGACCGAGATTTTTCAAAGGCCTATGAGCTGGGTAGCCGTGCACGTTCAGCGTATAATCGTGATACACGATTTGAAGAAGTCGAAGGTAATCTGAAAGAGTCTTGGGAAGAACTTAAAGCTGAGTCAAGATTGAAATGGGAACATGCCAAGCAAGCTATGAAAGATGCATGGGATAAAATATAAAACCTGTGATCCTATAAAATGAGCTTATTTAAAACATAAGCTCATTTTTTTGCGTAGAATATTATCAACTATTTATTATAAGAACGAGTATCCCAGATGGATCTAATCGATATTTTTCTCCATGACACAACTTGGGGTCTTGTTATGGAAATCATCATTCGATGTTGTGTCATGTTCCTGCTTATTCTGATTTTTTTAAAGCTTTCTGGAAAAAGGGGAATTAGACAACTCTCTATTTTCGAGATTGCAATTATTCTTAGTCTTGGAAGCGCGGCGGGCGACCCGATGTTTATTGATGATGCACCGATTGCTCAAGCTTTTGTGGTCATGTGTACCATTATTATTCTATACAGGCTTGTAACTTGGGCCATGATGAAAAGTAAAAAAATTGAGATTTTTTTGGAAGGTAAGCCTTTATGTATTGTTGAAAACGGTCTGATGGTGACCCAGGATATGCGCAAAGAAAAATATTCCCATGATGAATTCTTTGCTGAAATGCGTCAGCAAAGTGTAGAACATTTGGGGCAAATTAAAGTGGCTCTATTGGAGACTGACGGGTGTCTAAGTATTTTGTTTTATGGCAAAGATGAAACAAAATGGGGGCTGCCGATATTTCCCAATCACTATAAAAAGTCAAAAAATTTGGATAGCGATGTTTTTTATTCGTGTATGTATTGCGGAATGACACAACGTTTAATCCATTTAGATCATGAATGTCCTCGATGTAAAGGTAAAGACTGGGCAGAATCATTAAATACGGCACATATAAATTAATAGATACTAACGCTATAGAGTTTCTTAATTATTTTTAAATATTTAAACCATAATTTGTTAACTCCTATTATATGGAGTTGGCGATAACTTTTACATCTATTCGGGGGGCTGATTGTAATCATTTAAAATACGAGTTAAATAATACAAAAAATCTTACAATATCGGAAAAATATTATAAATTCTTTTTCCTTATTTTTTTAATCGGCACTCCCTCTGTTAAAAAGAAGACAAAAGTAATGCTAACTTTTGTCTTCTTTTTAAAGGCACTTAAATATAAGATATTTGAGCTTAAGGATTGGATTGAGCATGTCCAGTCTGGGCACTCGATGTACCCTGTTCAATCGCTACAGGAGCTGAAGTTTCTCGTAGGTCATCATGTATTTGGTTAGCTGGAGTTACAGGTTCTGCCTCCATAGAATGAGGAGTGGTTGTCTCACCTTGAGTTACGGGATCATTCGTATCTTGCTTTTTTTCACAGCCTGCCAGCATAAAAACAAAACTTAATGCTAAGCTGCTTGCCAATAATTTTTTCATTTTCTTTACCTCATGCTTAGTTGAATAAGTCACTTAAATAAATCTCAATGACTTGTATTATTTATTTCTATGAATCATTTATATATTTATACTCTCATATAAAATACATAAACCAATAAAGTACTTCCCCACTTCAACACAAAAAATTCGACAATAAAATTGTATAAACTTTATTTTAAGTATTTTTATGTAAACTATTCTCTATATTTTTTAAGATAAAACTTAATACAGACAAGGTGTTAACCACAAAAAAATAAATCAAAATATTCACCACTACATTTTAAAACAAAACATCCAGATACAAATAATATCCTCAATACATTCATTGAATTTTACTTTTACTTATAATTTAAAAACTTATTTTAAATATTGATTTAATTTTCAAAAATAAGTAGTGTACAGATCGAGTAAATATTAATAATTCTATAGTTTCAAAATTTATTTTTATTTAAAAAAAATGAAAACTTCCGAAAATGATAATTATTTTTCCGAAAATGAGATTATATAGGAAGATGCTCTGGTGATATTTTAATTCTAGCTAGACAGGTAAAGCTCTAAATAAAATTTGGATAAGAACATTATTTAGAACTTACTAGCAAAGATAAGGGTTTATGATATTTCAAGGAGTTAGAGAAATGAATAAAAATCCAACCAAGACAGATTTCGATGTTATTCAAATAGGTTATGGCCCTGTTAGTAAAGTTTCAGCTTTATTATTAGAGAAATTAGGCTGGAGTGTCGGAATATTTGAACGATGGGGCGAGGTCTATCCTTTACCAAGAGCAGTCTGTATTGATCATGAAATCTATAGAATGCTGCATGCCGCAGGCTTGGGAAAGATTGTAAATCAGGTTACTCAACCCGCTCCAGCTTATCGTTGGTTTAACAAGGACTGGAAAGAACTGTTAAAAATAGACTGGCCACAGGGTTCTGTTTCGGGCACATGTGAAGTTAGATTTATTCATCAGCCCTCTTTTGAAAAAGAACTCGACCTTGAAGTTAGAAACAGAAACCAAATCCATGTCTATTTTGAACATGAATGTATACAAATTCAGCAATTTTCAGATCATGTTTTGGTTGAAGTAAAAGATATCATCAGTGGTGAAACTAAGACATATTCAGCTAAATATCTTCTCGGTGTGGATGGTGCAAATAGTTTGGTTCGAGAATCACAAAATATCTCGCGTACCGATCTAGGATTTGAAGCTGATTGGCTTGTGGTTGATTACACGCTCAATGAAAATCTTACAGCGAAAGACTTAGGTCTGGTGGAATGTGGTCAATATTGCAACCCTGAACGCCCAACGACAATTGTACCTGGCGGAACAATAGATGGTCGAGAAAATAGACGCTGGGAATTTATGCGTTTACCTCATGAAACTAGAGAGGAAATGCTTCAGGAAGATAAAGTTCATGCTTTATTAGGTAACTGGATTAAACCTGAACAAGGCCATCTGGTACGTCATGCATTATATACATTCCGTTCTCTTATTACCGATACATGGGTGAATGAACGTATTATTCTTGCAGGAGATGCCGCACACGTTATGCCTCCATTTATGGGGCAAGGAATGTGTGCGGGGCTGCGTGATGTATGGAATTTAAGTTGGAAATTACACAAAGTTTTGAGTCATCAAGCGGCTCCTGAATTTCTAAAAACGTATGAGCTTGAACGTAAACCTCATGTTACAGAAGTGATTAAACTTTCGATGTTTCTCGGTAGCATTATTTGTATGCCTGATCAGGATCAAGCTCAAAAACGAGATGCAGCCTTTCTCTCAGATCATCCTCCACAGCTTCAACCGTTTCCACACCTCACTTCTGGTCTATTAGCTCAAGATGATCAGGGTAAGCCATTACATGGTGCAGGAATGCTTTCTCCACATGGCATGGTCCGCTTTCAACGTAGAACGGGCAGATTGGACCGCTTCACGGATTGCAATAAATTTAAACTGTTGATCGATCAGTCTATCGATCTAACTGGATTTGATGCTTACCTTACTTCATTGATCCAACAATTAGATATTCAAATCATCCCTGTTGCCCCAAAAGAACATGCTTTAGATCATCAATTTGCCGATACCCAAGGGCAGATCTTATCTTTCATGAATTCGCTATCAGTACATGCACTCCTAGTTCGACCAGATCACTATGTTTTTGGGACAGCTAAAAATAAGCAAGAATTGAGTTGCATTCTCTCGCAACTCAAAGAGCAAATTGCACAATTTGATTGTCAATTGGAACTGATTGCTTGAAAGGAGAATTGTGATGACAGATATATTTATTAAACATGTCGCCCTGAATATCCCTGAACAGGATGTTGAATTGGCCAAGGCATTTTATCAGGATTTTGGATTACGAATTTCTCATGAAGCAGCAAATCGCATCAATATTTACTGCGATGGTGTTGATCATCCCAGTATTGTGCTCTTGATAGGTCATCAAGATAAGGCTTTAGATCATCTAGAAATAGGGGTGAGCAATCGCAAGATGCAAAAAATTAAAGCACGATTAGATCAACATCACATCGAGAGCCATATTCAATTTGGACAGTCCGAAATAGGAATCTGGTTTTCTGATCCTCAGGGTATTTTATTTCATGTTATAGAAGCGGAAGACAGCTATAAAGAAATTGCTGTTAATCCCTTTATGATTAATGCGCCAGGACATAAAAATCGTATTAATCAGGGTGCTTTACCCCCTAAATCGACATTGCCAGCAATTCGACCACGGCGCATGGGACACGTTTTGTTATTTACACCTGATGTGAATGCCTCACTCAAATTTTTAGAACAAATATTTGAAATGCGTTTATCAGATCGTTCAGGAAATGGGGTAGTTTTCACTCATTGCGCCGAAGGCAGTGAACATCATGTCATTGCGTTTGCTAAATCCAGCCATATCGGATTTCATCATGCGAGCTTTTTAGTGAATTCTCCAGATGAAGTCGGATTAGGTGGACAGCGTATGCAGGAAAAAGGACATCAAAAAGGCTGGGGATTTGGCCGGCATTCTATCGGATCAAACTTCTTTTATTATGTGGCAGATCCATGGGGAAGCTATGTGGAGTATTACGCAGACATGGATTACATCCAAAATAGTAATGAATGGCGAGCTAAAAATTGGCCTCCGGAAGATGCTTTACATTCATGGGGTCCTCAACCGCCCCACGACTTTACTCACAACTATGAACCAAATCATTTACGCGCCTAATATTTAAAAGGAATTATGCTATGAAACTTGCAAAATTTAGTATCGATAACACCATTTCATTTGGTTTAGTAACCCAAGATGGAATTATTGATTTTAAGAAAATTAATCTGCCCTACTCTGATTTAGAAAGTTTAATCTGGGCTGGAAATGATGCTTTGGCTTTTGTTCAGCAATCATGTACTGGCGTTAGTGCGCATTATTCACTTTCAGATGTTACATTTTTAGCACCAATTTCTCGTCCTGGAAAATTTCTAGCAATTGGTATGAATTATAAAAAGCATCAGGAAGAAGCGGACAAGCTAGGCGTAGAAAAACGCAGTCATCAAACATGGTTTAACAAACAAATAACCTGTATTAATGATCCTTTTGGTGATATTCATCCTGGCGTAACTGAAAAATTAGACTATGAAGTCGAGTTAGGAATTATTATTGGTAAAAAATCTAAATATCTAACAATAGAAAATGTACGTGATTCCATTTTTGGTTATGTCGTTGTGAATGACGTTTCTGCTCGTGATTGGCAATTCCACACTCCAACGTTTACCATGGGTAAATCATTTGACACACATGGTCCAATTGGCCCGTGGATCGTAACTGCAGATGAAATCGAGGATCCACAAAATCTGGAATTACGCTGTTATGTGAATGGTGAATTACGTCAGGAAAACAACACGTCTGAAATGATACACAACATCAATGATCAACTCATTTATTTATCTAATGCGTTTACGCTTGAACCCTGCGATATTATTGCGACAGGAACACCAGAAGGTGTGGGTGTTGCCATGGAACCACCTGTCTTTTTAAAAGAGGGTGATCTTGTTACCTGTGAAATCGAACACATTGGAAGTATCAGAAATAAAGTCACACGTTAAGGTTGTTCGCAGTAGTTGTCATTTAACCACAACTGCTGCCTAAATTTTTCAGGTGTAATCTGATTATTTTTCAAAAAAGCTCGATAAAAATTTTGCACATGACCATAGCCTAAAGAGAAAGAAATTTGTTGAATAGATAAACTACTTTCTTTTAAATATCTGCATGCTAATTCATTTCTTACTTCATTTAAAATCTCGCGATAAGATGTCCCCTGCTTCGATAAATGTATGCGCAAATTACGATCAGACATATGTAACTGATCAGCAATATTTTCAACAGTCGGAAGCTGATTAAAATTACTGGTTAATAAAATATGTTTAAGTTGGTTAGATATCGAGTTTTTTGTTTTAATACTATTTAAAATAGTTTCTACCTTATTTTCACATAATGAAAAAATAAAAGGATTTCCTGTATTTAACCTGAGTGATAACCATGAAGCAGGCACACATAATTGCATAAAGGGTTGATCAAATAGAATTTCACCCAAAAAGTAATGAACATAATCATTATTATATGCAGGTACTGGATAATTACACTTTAATATGCATTCACTCCAATCAATATTTTCTGGTAGTTGAGTTTGCATGAGTGAAATACCACAAGTGACAACCTGTTCCATTAAAATAATATAAAGTTCTTGAGAAAGTGGGGATTGAGCATTATACGTAATGACTAATTGATCGTTCTCTATACAATGGCTAATGCTCAATGACTCATAAATGGTATCAAAAATTTTATTTGCAATTTCAGTGAATTGCGTATAATTCTCACTCGACATTAAGGCATAGCCATAAATTCCAAAATTCCGTACAGTTTTCATGGCACCTAAGCGTAGCCCCAATCCGGGTAAAGATAATTTTTTATTGCTACGAACCAGAAAATCCAGATATTGTTGAAATGTAAATCGTACTGTTTGTTGCTCAATATCATTTAATGAAAAAGATAATTCTTTAAAAAAATGCTCAAGTTCATTTTTATCAAGGTTTTTTTTTAATAATGAAGTCAAATCAGAAAAATAGCTATTTAAAATCTTTTGCTTTTCTTGTTCAAACTCATTAATTAGACTGACTCTTTCCATATCTACTCATACTGTATAACTACAGGGATAATCATCAAATTGAAAAATTACAACAAATGATGGATAGAAATTTTATATAAATTAACACCAAAACTCTAGATATATAACTCTCTTTTAATTGGATTTTGATAGTTTAATGAAAAACATGAACTATTGTAACGATAATCTTCATTTAGAAGTATAAATATCTGTTTATTTTCAAAGAAATCATTTTTTATTGGCATACTCTTGCATGATTAACGGAAAGTAGCTTTCAATTAAAATATGATCAAGATATGAAAGGTATAGCGCGTCTGTACCTTTTTATCTACGCTCAAGATTATAGCCGTTAAAACATGAGGTTTTGACTGACTTGTCCGCATGACTGCTGACGTGATTTTAATTTACAAATTAAACGCTATATTTTCAAAGCATATCAATTGACCCACAATATGTTACGTTATAACATACCAATAATAACATATGGGGTGCTTTGATGTTCTATCGTTTTATTACTTTATCTTTTTTAGCCAGTATCCACTCTAGCCATGCTGCAGATGATTTGTCTGAACTGACTAATCTTCCAATCATTCATAGTGAAGCAGAACATTCTTCAACGGTGGATAGCATCGCAGTAGTCAAAAACACACAGGCACAAAACAAAACTTTAGGAGATATGCTCAAACAGATTTCTGGCGTACAAAGCAGCTCATTTGGGCCTAACGCTGGCGCGCCTGTGATTAGAAGTTTAACAGGCAGCCGCGTTCAAATTTTAGAAGATGGACAAAGTATTCTGGGCATGAATGCGTTGAGTGGTGATATTAATATTCCTTTTGATCCCTTATTTATTCGTTCTGTTACGGTAAATAAATCTTCAGATAGTGTGCGCTATGGTGGGCACGGTATTGGCGGAAGTGTGGATGTTGATACAGGAACAATTTCACGAAAAATGGAAGATAAGAGCCATGAACTTGAAATCACCGCACGTAAAGGTTTTAATGATGTTGATGCTCGAGGTATTCGCTTAAACGTTAATAACCAAAATAATCTATCAACCAATTTACTTTTCTCCTCACAGCGTATTTCTTCTTATAAAATCCCGGGGAATAGCAAGGCTGATGCTTGTAACAATCAAGTATTTATAAACAATGGCGGTATCAATAGTTCCCTTGCCGACTCTTGTCAGAAAGAAGTTCGTATAAATGAACTCTATAATAAAGCATCACAGCCTTATATTGATCAATTTATGACGGAAAATCCTGATTGGGCGGATGGTCAGTTTTCTTTTTATACGGATAATCCTGTCTCAGTCTGGTCTGGCAAAGAATATCATAACCCTGTAAATCCAGACTATGTTCCAGGTACAACTGCCTTTACTCAACAAAAAATTAACAAAGATATTACACCTGACTATAAACATAAACTGGGCAATAGTTATCTAGAAAATCAACATTTTGCGATTGGAAGTACCTATTTTTTTGATCAAGGTTATGTGGCTGCAAGCCTTGACTCTAAGGATAGTCAATATGGTGTACCGGGATTTTCTATGGAAAATAAATCCTTTTATTCAAATGATGAAGGACTACCCGTTGGCGTCAAGACCAAGCAAACCCGTTATACACTCGAAGGAAAATTATTAAAACCTCTCTCTGTGTTGGAAAATGTAGAGGTTCATCTTGCACAAGTGAACAATAAATCAGGTGAATATCTTGGAGCATCCAATGCCAATGATTATAAATTCGATACACAGCAGGCAGAATTATTACTTTCGCAGCGTCGTATAGGTCCATTAAGCGGACTGATCGGCTTAAATTATCAGCGCAGAGATGTGAAAGGTTCAGGTTCACAGCGTTATTTACCTGACGTAAATACTCAAACCGACGCTGTTTTTATTCAGCAAAAATTAGATTTCAACTGGATTTCCTTTAATGCGGGTTACCGCCATGAACAAGTGGATCACCATATCCAAAATGATCAATTTATACGCTCAAGAAATTCAGCTAATAGCACTCTTCAAGATCAGTCATTTCATCTAAACAATTATAGTGTGGGATCTTATATTAAACTTGGTTCATTATTTGGCACTAAAGTTAAATATTCAGTGTCTGAACGGGCACCAGAAATTAACGAGTTATACGCCAGCAATCCTCATTATTCAATCATGACCCAAGAAGAAGGTAACCAAAACCTTAACCCTGAGCAAAACAAAAGCCTTGAATTAACAGGATTATTTCAATACGCAGGTTTTGATCTAGCTGCAACGGTATATCAAATGAAATTTGATAACTATTTATATCTCGGACATTCAGGCATGCAAGTCCAAAATCGCTTACCCCTTAAGTATTGGAAACAAACCGATACATCTGTGAAGGGTTTTGAGCTCGATTTATCCCAAAAAATTGACTTAAAACAATATGGACAATTTAAAGTATCGGCACTGGCTGATCTCGTTAAAAATGAGGCCACTAATCCTGATTCACTACGCTCGCACAATGACGGCGTCTATCTGCCAAGTATGCCAACTAACCGTTATGGAGCCAGTTTGTCATGGGAGAACCAAAGCTGGTTTGCCAACCTTTCCAGTATGTATTATGACAAACCTCGCTACCTTGGAAAAAATGTTTTGGAAGAAGTACCTTTACCTGGCTACAATCTAGTTGAAATGGAAATCCGCAAAACGCTCAATCTTAAAAATGCAGACGTTGACATATTTTTAAATGGCACGAATTTGCTCAATCAAGAGGCTCGTCCACAAAACTCACCATTAAAATATATTGCCCCACTGCCTGGTCGAGGGTTTCAACTCGGTGTTAGCATGCGAATTTAGCAATTAAACCATCAAAATTTAAAACATCCCCGAGCTATGTTCATTCAATGCCAAAAGATCATTTATTTTTGGTCTTGAATGACTTCGGACACATGATGAGCAGGGGTATATTTAAAATATTTGCTTGCCGTATTCAGTAATGAGGATCATTAAAAGCGCTCATAATTTAGTTTCTAAACCTACGTATATATCGCCTTTTTTAGTTTTTATATATCGAATGACCTCATGCTAAGAACCCCCAATATAGCGCTATTAGTAGAATTCATTGAGGGCTTTATATTCCTCAAAGTCCGCCCAATAAGCTATTTTTTTCTAAGGCCTCAACAATTGTTTTAGCAGTAACACGCGCAGAAAAAGGGTTTTGTCCAGTTATTAAATGTTCGTCTTGTACAACATTGGGTGTGAAAGGAATGAACGTTCTTTGATAATTTGCGCCTCTTTCTTTTGCTAATTTTTCTGCATTATAAGGAACTTTCTTGGCAACCCCTGCCAATACTTCTTCACACCATGCAAAGCCAGTCAATTTTTTGCCTTGAATCAGATATTTATTATTTGAAAGTCGCACATTCAATAAACCGCAATAACCGTGACATACACTTGAAACAATGCCACCTTTTTCATAAATATTTTTAGTGATTTCCTGAAGATCAGGATTATCCAAAAAATCCCACATTACCCCATGCCCACCCGTGTAATAAATCACGTCATAATCTTGCCAATTAATCTCAGATGGTTTCTTGGTATTCTCAAGCAATTTCATAAAGCTTGGATCATTTTTACGTTTCAATACCGACTTATCAGCGACCAAGCGCCCTAATGATTTAGGTTCGATGGGAGAACGACCACCTAATGGACTGACAATATCTTGAATATAATCATGCTTTTCAAATTCATCATAAGCATGAGTAAGTTCTCCCAACCACAATCCAGTTGGGTACTTTAAACCCTTGTATTTATCTAAATTAGTGACAATGTGTAAAATTCGTTTCGTCATAACTGCCTCTGTTTTTTCAAATTTATTAATATTGCTTTTGATACACTATAAGTCTAAAGTTAGCTTTAATGTCAAGAGCAATTAAGTGAAATGAATATTAGCGAGCTATCTAAAAAAAGTGGATTGAGCACTCCTACAATTCGTTATTATGAACAAATTAAGTTACTTCCAAAGGCAAAGCGCAAAGCAAATGGCTATAGAGAATATAGTGAAGATGACCTGAAGCAATTATTTTTGATTCAACAAGCTCAGCAAGTTGGTTTTTCTTTGAATGAAATCAAAGTCTTCCTTCCTTCTAATGTTATAAATTGGGATCATGATATTTTAATTGGTTTACTAGAAAGTAAAATTCAGGATATACAGGATTTAGAACAAAAGTTATCGATCAGTAAAAATAATCTACGTAGCATGATCAATGCCATTAATAACAAACCCGACGAAATGACGTGTGAAGAAAATGCCCAACGTTTGCTCAATCTTTATTACACAAATAACAAAGGTTAAGTTTTGTATTTATTGCTGAATGATAAAAAATATAAACCTTAAATCTTAGCATTTAGTTAAATGAGTTATTTCAGCTTGCCTTTATTATGGACAACTAAAGTTACTTTAAGCCACAAGCAAACAGCTTCACGGGCGTTTAATTTACCCGCATAGCCATTTGTACCACATAGTATGCAATGTGCTTTTATTGCATTTATTCCCATTCATTAAGATGAAAATGCCCCATTACGCATACGACTTTTATATTGACGAGTACGACGAGCCATCGTGACTTGCTGTAGTATCAATGCCCACAATGGAGAGATTCTAGGATTTGTTTTTTTACCGAGACTCAGTTTTCGTAGCTGGAATTTAACTGTCGCCATATTTGCGAGTGAAGCTAGGGTTTTATTTTTCCAATGGATGGGGTTTAACTCAGGCGAAACATTTTTTCCTTGTTTCCATTTATTGGGTAAATTCGGGTCAAGCGCTAATGCAGTCGCAATTCCAACCATATCTACACCACTTTCAACGACTTTTTCAGCAATTTGTTTACGACGAATGCCGCCTGTTACCATCACTGGCATGTTTGAAACTTTGCGAATCTCTTGAGCAAACTCCAGAAAATAGGCCTCTCGTGCTAAAGTACGGCCATCTCTTGCTTGTCCTTGCATCGCTGGTGCTTCGTGACTTCCTCCCGAAAGTTCGATCAAATCAACAGATAATTCATTTAGCATGCACACCACTTGTTGTGCGTCTTCAACACTAAAACCGCCTCGTTGAAAATCAGCAGAATTAAGTTTAACGGCAACAGTAAAGCTTGGCGAAACCACAGCACGAACAGCATTGACAATTTCAATTAAAATACGTGCCCGATTTTGTAATGAGCCACCCCATTGATCCTGACGTTTATTGCTTAAAGGTGAAAGAAATTGGCTTAATAGATAACCATGTGCTGCATGAATTTCAACCCCTGTAAAGCCCGCTTTTTCGCCTAAACGCGCAGTGTTGGCAAAACGTTGAATAACTTCATCAATCATATCTTGAGTCATTTCAACTGGAATATTAAAGCGATCTGACATTTTGCCTAAATCAAGACCCATAGCTGAGGGCGCCCAAGTTTCCTGACCCAAGTTTGATTGCATTTGACGACCAGGATGGTTGATCTGCAACCACACTTGCGCACCTTTGGAACGCGCAATTTGTGCCCAACGTTTGAAAATATCTAAATGCTTTTCATCTTCGAGTACCACTCCGCCTGGCCCTGTCATGGCACGACGATCAACCATGACATTTCCTGTAATAATTAAGCCAGCGCCGCCCTCTGCCCATGCCTGATATAAACGCATAAGTTCCTCTGATGGCGCTTGCTCTAAATCTGCCATGTTTTCTTCCATCGCAGCTTTAGCAATACGGTTTTGAATTTGGGAGCCATTTGGTAAAACTAATTTTTTAAATACGTCCATTGCGGTGTCCACTTTTGAGTATGGTTACACTGTAAGATTAAAGTAAACTTCAATGTCAACACTTTTATTTATTATTCAATTCATTTGTCTTTTCTAACTCATTCTCTAATTTAAATATAGATCACATGGTTATTATGTAGTGGGATTACCTGTTTTATTTAATGCTACAGCATTACTGGATATGATCGGATGGAAAACTATGAATATCGCGCTTATTCCTTGGTTAATCATTACAACCTTGTCTTTAGTATGGCTGCATGCAAAAAATCAAGTGATCAAAAAAAGAGAGTTTAAAACTCTCTTTTGAGACACTAAAATCTAAATATTTATTTCAAATCTTTTGTATTTTTAAATTTAAGGCCTGAACGACTGCTACAATCTCTTTTGAATCCCCGACACCTGATTCAGATTATTTTGCTACTGCCATGGTCTCGGTTTGATTGGTTTGGTCGGATTATCGCATAGTGGTGTTGTTTCTTAAGATTAAATCCACATAATATGGCTGTAATTAATCGACAATGACCCCATTGTACTCTTAATCGGGTCAGTACATAGCAGTAGATTTTGACCATTGTTATAGAGAAAATAATGCCTTAGATTGGTGCATCCAAAAGAAGTATATAATTTCTTATTTAAAGAGGTAGATCAAATCTCAGCCCACCCTCATCTGGCATCAAACTAAACTATGTTTTCTTTTCCCAATTAAATATTTATTTTCAATTTTATGAAATCTGAGCTACAGAATATTAGAGTGCTCTTATTAGGATATTATTCCTAACAAGAATATCCCCATAATTCAACTAAACAATTAAATATAAAACATATTTTAATAACGAATCATCACAGATTTCAATTCTGTATAGTCTTCGATAAAAGTATCAGAAAATTCACGACCAATGCCCGAAGCTTTAATTCCACCAAAAGGTACGCAAGGGTCCAGAAAAGTATGCATATTAATCCAGATTGAACCTGCTTCAATTTGTGGGACGAGACGCAATGCTTTGGATAAATCATTGGTCCAGAGGCTGGCAGTTAAACCAAAACGAGAATGATTGATCATTGAAATCAGCTCTTCATCATTTTCAAAAGCAATGACATCTACTACGGGGCCAAAAGTTTCTTCAATAAATAAGGGATCATCCACACCCTGCACTTTTAACAACGTCGGTTCAACAAAATAACCCATTTTTGATATAGCGTTACCGCCACAAATGATTTGATTATTTTGATGGGCAAGATCAAGATAATGTTTGACCTTATCAAAATGGGGCTTATTTGAGAGTGGGCCAAACATACTGGATTCATCCAATGGCGAACCAATTTTTAATTGTTGGATGGCACTCGTCATCTTTTCCACCAATTCATCATACTTAGACTGGTGAACAAAGAAACGTTCTGGTGCTGCACACACTTGTCCCTGATGAACAAAGGTCGCTTGCAACAAAATAGGCAAAATTTCATCAAGATGAGCATCAGCCAAAATTGCTGCGGCATTTTTACCTCCCAGTTCTAAGCTAACGCGGGTTAAGTCATTCTTCATCGCTTGTTGACCAATCGCGATGCCCGTAGGGACCGAACCCGTAAAAGAGACTTTTTTCACTAAGGGTGAATGAATCAAATGCTGCCCAGCATCACCGTTACCCGTGATCACATTAATCACACCAGCTGGAATCCCTGCTTCAATAGCAAGTTCAGCCAAACGTAACAAGGAAAGCGTGGTGAACTCACTCGGTTTGAGCACAATCGTACAACCTGTGGTTAATGCCGAACCAATTTTCCAGCACCCGATCATTAAGGAGAAATTCCACGGTACAATACCGGCTACCACACCTACAGGTTGACGTAAGGTATAAGCAGCATATTTTTCTCCATTCATAGAGGGAATCGACGGCTGCATAGTCTGGCCATTAATCTTTGTAGCCCAACCTGCAAAATACCTTAAGAACACCACCGTTTGTGTAACTTCCAAGTGTCGAGACAAATTAATCAGTTTACCTGTAGTCAACGTCTCTAACTGTGCCAGTTCCTCAGCGTGTTGTTCAATCAGATCGGCCAATTTATTGAGTTTTAGACCACGCTCATAAGGAGAAGTATTAGCCCAAGTATTGGTAAAAGCCTCGTGCGCGCTTTGAACGGCCTTTTCAACTTCTTTTTCAGTCGCAACGGCAATCGTTGAAATGACTTGTTCAGTAGCAGGGTTGATAAGCTCAATTCGTTCCTGCATTTCTGGTATTGTCGTTTTTCCATCAATAAAATGACCATGCTGACGTGCCATAAATTGCTGTACACTTGCTAAAATCTGTACTTCACTCATTTTATTTTCCTCTTTTTGATTTTTGAAATCCTGTCATAACAGCAACTATTTCTCTGATTTCATCCTTACTTCATATCTCTGACTACACATTTGATAAAACACTGTTTATCGCTATCCGATTTAATAGCTGTATTGCAGAATTAACTGCGCATACGCATTGGTTTTGTCATCATAGTTCTGAGTACCGCCATTCTGGATATCATGCTTTGGCTTATAAAGTCCGATCAGAGGTACAACAGTGAGATTGTTGTTGACCGACCAAACCGAAAATAGATCTAGCTCCTGCCCATCCATATTGGTTAATGACTTATTTATCGTTTTAAATTTATAAGCCAAGACGCCTAACATAAAATTTTCCTTCAAGTTCATTATGTAAGAGACTTGATGAATATCAGCATTTTTATTGAAAGGCCCTGCATAATTTCCAGCAACTTCACCCTGAAACCATGTACCGAACCCGACCGTATTTCCATAAAACATCGGGTCGTATTGGTCCGAAAAATGGCTAAAACGATAGCCTAATGAGGGTGTATATTTTGAAGATAAAAAGTTATAGCTCAGTGCTAAGTAGCCAGCATTTTCTTGACCATCTTTTTTATCTTGCACAACAAACTCAGTTTTAACTTGTAGTTCTGGTAAAGGCTGATAATTCAAACGTAAAGCGTAGTTTTTAAGATCTTCGCGCCCTGAAACCTGTTCAGTATCTTTAAGGTCTAATACATCTAAATAAGTAAACCCAACGCCCTTATCTTTGAGCTGATACATGAGATCAGTCACAAAAAGTTCTGGTGAAAATTGTGCTTTATTGTCCGATTTTAAGTAAGCCAGTTTTAGCGTTGTATTTTCTTGCGGTTTGTACTGAACCAAGCTAGTAAAATCAAAACTTCGACGTGCTGCCAGATAATAGGCCCCGCCCCGATCCAATGCGCCATACGCAGGCGGTTTACCGAGGTTTAATGCATCACCCGCAATGAAAAATCCGTCACCAATCATGATGTTTTGTCGACCAATACTTAAATCATAAGTCGTCAACTCATCTTTATTGATACCGTCTTTAAAACCAATAACCCACTCATTCACATCTGTTTTACGTTCTTTTCCATTACTATTTTGACCAGCGTCCCCATCTCCAAATGTAGCTGAGCTAATTCCGCTTAAACTTGCATAGAGTTGGTTGTTATTAAATGTATATTGTCCTTTGGCACCATATTTAAGATGGCCTTCTTGCCAATTAATTCTTTCATCATCCAAGTTTTCGCCGTTATAGCTTTTATCACTACTAAAAGCCCCGAAAGTTGCTTCAAATGTTGGTTTAATTTCAACCTCACCTGCGTGTACAGTTGAAAAAATTGAGACAAAGAGAGTCCCTTTCATCACTTGAGAAAGTAGCGTTTTCATACAAAATTCCTTTTTGTAAGCAGACTGCTGGACGCTCAGCTTGGGGTAACCTTAAGTTACCCTTTCTGACTCATCTGCATTTTTTTTAGTGATGGTCGTGCTGCGTGTTTTGTTCTTCTTCACCCAAGTTTAACGTCAGGGTACTGTCAAAGAAGTTCCACGGTTTGATTAAGGTATAAACCCACTCGGTCGGCATAATTGGCCACTCTTCAGCACGTGCCACATGGGTTGTGCCTGTTGTCATCCACACTACAAGATCTTTATTTTCAATATTGTCATTGTTGCTAATGAATTGACCTAAACCAGTGTCATGAGTGGAACGGTTTGAATATTTCCCTTCCGGATAACGTTCCTCAGGCTTATATTGCGTCACCCAGATTTGTTTATCCATAAAGTTAAGGCGTTTAAATAGCCATTCATCTTTGGCAAAATTTGCGCCTTTGGCGACAGGATGTGTTCCACCAGCAAATGGAATCAATTGATAAGAAACTGGATTGCCTAATTTATTTTCCTTGTTGAAATTCGTCAGTAACCGAATGGTAGAAGGATCAAATTTCTCAGCCGCATTTTGCTCATTGCTAATCACTTTACTGTCAATTTGCATCGTGCTTGTACGCACACCACCTCGATCATTGGCCTTCACCACAGGATCCATATGCATAAAGCTGTTGTTCTCACCATCTACATCCATATCTAAGCGGAAGTTATAGATGTGTTGATGCGTTGTACCCACAATATTATGGTCAATCAAAGTGCCATACTTGGTGTCTTCTTTTGCAGTACTGTCATGCATAGTACGAGTTTTAACGCCTTTAACTGCTTCAATGCCCGTTGCGCCCGCATTGATGCCAATTACACCATTTTGGGCAAAGACCCAGTCAAACATGTAGTCATAGTTGCCAACAGTACTTATCCAGCGTATCACTAATTCACGACGGGCTTCACTGGCATCCTGATCCCCAAAAATTTCCTGATGCTTATACTCGGGCCCTGCATAACGTTCAAAAATGGCGATTGCATTTGGAATCACTTGCGGCTGGCCTTTATAGTCTGCAATGACCGCATCCAGCAACACTGCATTTTCTGGCGCATCAGTTCCCGGTTGAATAGAAGAAGTAAGGGTTCCCATCCCGTACTCACCTGAGTCCAGATAAGATTTAAAGTACCATCCCATATCTGGATCACCATACGGAACCACCATACCGCCCAGATTACCTTCATACATGACTTTGCGTTTTACGCCTTTGTCTTTGTACGTCACTGTTGAAAGCTGTAACCCAACACGAGAGTCCAGTGCAACATGGAAACACCAGTTACCCCAATGCACGGTTTGTCCCGTAATGGTAAAGTTCTTGCCTTCAGGTTCACTGATATTGAGCGGTTTGATTTTCGATGGCTGGGTATTCTTTGTGACGTATGGTCGGTCTGCCATTGGTACAGGAATCATGGCGCCTTCTTCAATTTTAATAATTTTTTCTTTATCTAAATCCACCACTGCAACGAGATTTTCAATTGGATGGGCCCAATAGTTACCATCGCCCGTATCGAGATAGGATACAACTTTTAAAACATTCAGTTGCTTGTCTAAACCATCTTTACCCCCAAAATAGCCAACAGTTAATGGATTGGTAATGACCTTTTTAACGTCAGTAATGCCACGTTTGCGTAACGCATCCTGATAGTCTTGACTTGTCTCAATCACACGCTGTACGGTCTCAAAGTTATCTATCAGCACCATGCCGTGTGTATCTTTAAGGACATTCCATTTCGTGACTTGTTGGGTATTCAGATTCACTTCACCTTCAATCGCCTGATTGCCTTTTAATAAAATAAAAGAGGCCACACGATCTTCTTTATAATCTTTATGGTTGATAAAGAAATCCCACACTTTTGCCTTTTCAGGCTCTTTGAGTTTTAACTCGGCAAAACGCATGTTGTTATAGGCATATGGTGAATGATTAATCACGTCAAATGTCTTTTTTATTTCATCGCTATTTAAACTATTCAGTGGATGAAACGTATTTTCAATTTTAAAGGTCTGATCTAAACCAGACTGGAAGACCTCATTAAAAAACTCTTTGTAAATAAATGGCTTACCTTCTTTAATTAAGACAGGTACACTAAGCTTTAAAGGTTTTCCATTGACTAAAACCTGATCTGAATTAGGCTTAGCTCTGACCACAATAGAACCTTTGGTAATCGTATAGGTATTGGTAAAATCATCTTTGACAACTTTAGCACCCTGCTCACTCATATTTTGATACAACGGTACCAATTCGGCAGCCTCACCATGTGCATAAGCAGTGTTATGAACAGCGCACAAGCTTGCAGCGATGGCTAAGTTAAACGCCAGTATTTTTTGTATCTCTTTGAATAATCTTTGTTTACGCATCATGTTAATCCTTTTCATCTATCCCTGAGCGATCTGTATCAGATCGATAAAATGCTCTTTGCTCTGTGTGCAGCGACTAAAATCAACGTCATATTTCAACTTGATTGAAGCGCTCTTAGCTTTCCTTATTGGTTTAATTTCAACACAGTTGCATGGGACTAGCTTGTTCAGGAATGACCTCGAACTTGTCTAAAAATGACATCGAAAATGTTTATGCCAGCATCGTCTCTCGAAATTCTTTCGGAGATAAGCCATAGGTTTTTTTAAAGATTTTTGAAAAATGAGCGCCATCCCAAAATCCCCATTTCAAGGCAAGTTGGGTAATCGAACTTTGTTTATTTTTTTTATCCAGCAGGTCTGTTTTAATTCTTTCCAAACGTTTGTGCTGTATGTATTTGTTAATGGATAAGTTTTCTTGAAGAAATAACCGATAAAGATGACGTAATGAGACTCCTATGTGTTCAGCAATCAGCTTAGGGGAAAGTTCAGGTTTTGACAAATTTTCAATGATATAGCGCTCAGCCTTTTCCATAAGATGATTGAGCTGATTAAGATTTTTATAATTAATGGTCGGTTTAATTAAAGCAATTAGTGCATCTTCAAAAGCATTACCATCTTCATTTGCATACCAAAGTTGAATATTTTCAGCAGACATATTTTTCAAAATATTTTTGAGTAAAAAACCACTCATATTTTGGGTAATAAGCTTACCAAAATATTCAGAACTAATATTTTCTTTAAGTAACTTTTCTCGGGAAAGATGAACTGAAATATGACTAAATAGACCTTGCGGATACATCATAATATGTTCCTCTGAGTCGAGTAAGACCACATCACCTTCACTCAAGAATAGTGTTTCATTGCGATAGTTAAGTAGCATTTTTCCCGTATATTGCAAAATCAGGAAACAAAAACGATCTTTAACTCGATCCAAAATTTCAGGTTTTCTCTCAATAAAATTCGCATTACTTTTAATAAACGCAATTTCAGTTTGACCCAGTAAAAATGCTTTTACCTCGCCTATAAACAATGAACTTTGTCCATCAAATCGAGTTTCAAATTCACCACACACACCTTGAATATGCTGTGTCCATGTACTGATTTCATTTTTCATAGAATCATTTACCTCCGTGTATTTCACCTTAAATAGATGAAATCATGAGGAACTATTATGTTCCGCCTAGTATGGTCAAAATCCTAACAGCCCCCATTGATTAACAAATCACGTACTTGATTTGTCACTTGCTATGTTTACATGATGCCCGCGATATCCTTTAAAATTTTAATAAAAATTTCTTTTTCATTTGTTGAATATTTTGCAAACACTTCATTTTGATGGCTATCAGCAATATCAAATAGATAATGTGCGGTTTTCTTGCCTTTTTCAGTGAGTTTAAAAAATCCATTACTTTCAATCAGGAGGCCATCCTTTTGCAAAATTGAAGCTGCCTGCTCTACTTCCCGCATCGGCATGGCAATATCCCGCGGTAAGTCTGCTTTATTGGATGCGGTGCCACTGCCTAGAACTAGCAATAAACGTGCTTCACTAGTACGAAACCCTGTCACTAATTGCTTAGGAATATAATCAGTCTGATAAAATTTAAAAGCTCGACTCATCAGATAACACACATTGCTATATAAATGCCCTTGGTGTAATTGTCCTAAATCCTCTTCAACTTCCACCGTATCTTTTA
Source organism: Acinetobacter sp. S54 (assembly GCF_016624945.1). Classification (GTDB taxonomy): domain Bacteria; phylum Pseudomonadota; class Gammaproteobacteria; order Pseudomonadales; family Moraxellaceae; genus Acinetobacter. Next base: position 545,734 of record NZ_JACVUI010000002.1, read on the forward strand.
ACTGAAGTAAAGGATGGGGGATCACACCCGAATAAGCACCTTGGTGATATACCAATGGACTACGTCCTTCATCACGAAAATTCACTACCTTACCAATAATAATCCAGTGATCCCCACCTTCAATAATGTCATGACGTTCACATTCAAATACCGCAGAACAGTGATCCAAAATCGGTGCTTGCCCCACTCCTGTCTGATAACGGGTGTCTTCATATTTATCAATATTGCGGCGTGAAAACTTATTGGATAACTCAATCTGCGAACCTGATAAAATATTGACTGCAAAATGTGAAGCTTGTTCAAATACAGGGAAACTAGATGACTTTTTATCAATGCTCCATAAAATCAGTGGTGGATCTAAAGACACTGAATTAAAACTATTGGCAGTCACCCCCACCTTTTCCCCTTGTTCATTTTGCGCAGTCATGATAGTGACACCTGTAGTAAAATTTCCCAAAGCCCGTCTGAATCGCATTGGATCTATTGTGATTTCATCCATTGATTTTAGTGAATTCATTATTCTCTCCTGAATCTTTTATCCTATTGCTGGTCGATATTGGATACCGATTTATCCTGATTAAATATCCAGTACCAATCGTGCTGACTTGGAACGTGAACAGCACACTAAAATCTGTTCATTACTGGCTTTTTCCTCATCGGTAAAATAAACGTCACGATGATCAGGTTCGCCCTCAACCACATCGCACATACAGGTACCGCAAACACCTTGTTCACATGACATTTCAATCTCAATGCCTTCACGAGCCAATGCCTGCAAAATGGTTTCTTCTGCATTGACCATAATGATCTTGCCACTTTGCTGTGCCACGACTTCAAACGCATCGCCACCTGTTTCAATGTCAACCTGAAAATATTCCTTATGAATCTGCTGTTCAGGAAAATTCTGTGTGAAGGCTAAATTGATCACCCAATCCATAAATCCATTTGGGCCACAGGTATAGATATGACTGTCTTGATCAATGTCTTGAATAGCCGACTGAAAAAACTCACGATGATTCGCCCCTTCCGATTTAAAATGAAAGGTCGTGAAAGGCGCCAAGATGCCGTGCTTAATTTCATCGACAAAAGCACAGCGTTCTGGGCTTGCGCCGCAGTAATGCAGTTCAAAAGATGTTCCTTCCTGTGCCAACTGATAAGCCATCGTAATCAGTGGGGTAATCCCAATACCACCACCCACCAACACGGCATGTTTAGATTTCACTAAAGGAAACAGGTTTTTCGGTTCACTGACCTGAATCTGCATGCCATCCTTTAAATCATCAAACGCCGACACTGAACCGCCACGTGATTCTGGATCGCGTAAAATCCCGAGTCGGAACTTACCGACATCATTCGGATTTTGGCATAATGAGTACTGACGCACTATGCCATTCGGGAGGTGCACATCAATATGCGCGCCCGCTTCAATTCTGGGTAATACGGTCGAATTTGCAGATTCAAATTCCATGACTGCAACATTCCCACCCTCGACATGACGGTTTTTTACCACCACGTTATATAGTATCGTCATGATTTCTCTCCCTGATATGCATCTCGCCTGAGGCTTAACGCATAAATAATCCACCGTTAATATCCCATGTTGCCCCTGTCACGAAGGCAGCACTTGGGCTTGCCAATAGAGCGCAGGTCTCGGCAATAAATTCCATGCTGCCTAATGCCTTGACGGGAATATTTTGAATAAATTGCGCCATTTTTTCGTCAGACACGACGCTGTGTACAATCGGTGATTCCATTGGCCCAGGCGCAATCGCATTTACGGTAACACCTTGGGCTGCAAACTCTTTGGCAAAGATTTTGGTCAGGGTAATAATGGCGCCTTTAGTCGCTGCATAATGCGCACCCGTTGCAGTACCGCCATTTTGTCCGGCTAGAGATGCCATATTGACGATACGACCATAACCTTGTGCTGCCATATATTTGCCAATGATCTGGCAAGACTGGAACGTACCACGCTGATTCACTTGCGTGATCATGTCAAAATCCGCGGCACTGATCTCTAAAACAGGCGTTGCTTTGGTCATGGTGGCATTGTTGATTAACACATCCAGTTTTGAGAATGTCTGCTGAATCCACTGCACAGTTGCATGGAAATCGGCCTCAACGGAAATATCCAGTTTCAGTGGAAATAGATTCTCTGCATGTGGACTACGCGCTTTGGCTTGCTCTGCTTTCTCTAAAGTACTGGCAGACAGGATCACCTGATGCCCTTGCGCTGCAAAATATTCGGCAATGACATTCCCTAAACCAGAAGCGGCACCTGTGACTAAAACAACCTGTTTCATTTTTTGCTCCTAGAGAATGTAACTGATACCCGCCAAGGTATCGGTCGAGTTAACTAAATTGATAATTTTGCGGTTGATCTTAAACCCTTGTTCTGCATCACGAACCAAATAGAAAGTCACGTCAGCGGTATAATGTTTAAGATTTTCTTTGCGGAACTCACGCAAGTTTTGTGCGCAACGTAAGATAATTTCACCCTCTTCATCTTTGAGAATACGAACGCGTGACACACTACGTACCGTATTTGCTTTTGGCGAAGCTGAAATCGCCTCGCCATTTTCCAGACGCGCAACGCGTAATTTACGCATGTGATGATCGTCATACGCATAGTTCAGATTATTTTCATAATCCGTCAGTTTTGGATCGATCGGGATGATGTACACGCCTTTTTCATTCCAGAGATCCAGCCAGCTATCATGCTCAGAATGATCAAGCATATCCGCTTCTGCCCAGACAAATGCAGTCACTTCATTGAGTAAATTTAAATCGGTTTTCATGGCACTCTCCTTAAGCCGTCATCAACTTTTTCCACTGCTGATAAGCAGCACGCATCCCTGTTTCAGCACTCACATCGCTTTTTAAGCCATCTTCAGTTTTGACTTCACCTGGCAGACCGCGATTCAACATGATCCATAAATCATTACCGGCATTGGCACCATGTTGTACACGCTCCCATGCTTCCGAATCATCAGGCGTACCAAAACCAAATGGACCCTGAAAATGTTCATGCAGACGTAAACGATACTGGTTGGCAATTTGTGGACCGCCATCCATGGTAATGACGGAATGGTGAATTTCAGTTTCATTCACCGAAATCGGTTGCATGACACGGAAGAACGCCATTGAGCAGGCAATATTCGGGAACAAGTTCAAGTTAAATCCAGAACCTCCCACTGCACGGACAATACGGCGGACTTCCAGCTCTTCATGACCTTCGTCACGTAAAGCTTGAGCCAAGTCTTCAAAACGTTCCTGAATCGGACGCTCCATTAGTTCTTCATCCAGATCAACCAGTTCAGGTATCATCACCATCACACTGTGACCATTGCCTAAGTCTTCGACATAGCCCGGCTGATTTTCAAAGTTAAACAGTTCTTCGGTTTTTTCATCGACTGAACTTAAGAATGACTTGTGTACCAATGGGAAGTGGTAAGCATCGGTAGTATTTTCCAGCTGGATTTTCCAGTTACCCGGAAAACGGAAACGGTGTTCACCTAACACTTTGATCGGATAACCTGCGCCTTGTTTCATGAATAAGTCGATCCACTTTTTCGCAGCGCCGAGGAAATCTTCTAAAGGTTCAATATCCTGTTTAAAGGTCGCGAAAATCATGCCGTTGTATTCTTCAACACGCAGGCTGATTAATGGAAATTCGGTTTTATCCAGACATTCGCCATAGCTTTCAGGTGAAGGCACGCCGCGTAATGAACCATCCAGTGCATAACTCCAGCCATGATATGGACAAACAAAACTGTTGGTTTTACCTTTTTTATGTTCGCACACGGTTGCGGCACGATGACGACACCTATTCAACAAAACATGGACTTTTTTCTTACGATCACGGACTACGACAACTGGTTGTTTCCCAATATTGATTGTTTTATAACTGCCTGCATCAGGAATTTCACTGGCATGCGCCACCCAGACCCACGTGCTGTAATAAATTTTTTCCATCTCATCTTCAAAGATGCGTTCATCTTTATATAAAGATGTGTGGGCACGATCACTCTGAACTAACTCGTTGTAATCCATTTCAATGTTATGCATTGGAATAATACTGTTCATATCAACTATCCTTTTCGATCTATCCATTAGTTTATTACTGAGACGGTACTAGCAATGTGGCTGTACTATCCCAGTGAGATACAGGGCGACTAAAAATGTTTTCAGTCTGAAAATGTTTGATCTTCCAGCGACCATCGCTTTGCTGTTTAAATTGCACCGTGAGTTTGGCGGCATTTAAATGGCTACGACCATCACGGAAGGTTGAGGTTTGCAACATCAACCAACTGGCATTGGCCTGATCGGCTTCGATATAAATTTGTTCTGAGTTAACAAAATGCGCATTCATGACAAAATGCGACTGTTTTTGGGTATAGCTTTTGAACATGTCATAAATGGCTTGCCAGGATGCATAACAACCAAAAGACTGAGCATATTTCTCGCCGATTCCTTCCCAAATGCTGTCCTGATCAAACAAATCCATCAATTCATTCAGGTCGGTATCGGCATTCAAGGCATCACAAATCTCCATATAACGATTGATGCAGTTACGAATCGCGTTTTGAGCTTCAAGCTGTTGCAAGCGTTGTAACAGTTCCGTTATATCCATTGGCTCATTCATGTCATTCATCCTTGCTACCACGATCTTTAATCAAATTAGGCTTATAAATAGCCCGGTGCTGGCTTCATACCAAAGCTGACCAAACTTGCGTTCTGTAAAGTGGCATCCCCCATAAAGGCATGCTGAGTTACCACATTGGTATCATTCACAAAGCGACTAAATGGGTTATGGGTATAAATCGCGGTCATCCCTGCCAACATCTGGATTTTGCGGGTTACACGGGCACAAACACGTGCCACATGCGTGCATGACAAACGCATATCACTGATCTGTTCTACGGCTGGTGTACGTCCTGCTAGTACTTCATTCCAGACGATTTGCATGGTGTCGTAGAACCAGACGCGTGCAGCCTTAAACTCAGCTTCAGCTTGGGCAAATTCATATTGAGTCACTGGACGACTGGCAATTTCAGCCCCGCCAGTAATTGAAGACTTGCCAGGAGCCAGTTTTTGAAATTCTTCGATCGCTGCGGCTGCCACACCAATCCCCACTACGGTTAAAACCTGAGTGGCTAAAGACAAAGATGGATATTTAAAAAATGGCTCAGGCAGTTTTGATGGTTCACCACGCACAAAAGTCCACTCCTTAGCCACAAGCACATCTTTTACTACTAGATCGTGGCTACCTGTGCCTTTCAGGCCAACAGTATCCCAAGTCATAGCGATTTGTGCTTTATTCGCTGGCATCACTGCCATACGAGGTAAACCTTGGGCTTCATTATCCTTTTGTGGAGAAATACCAACCCCGACAATATCCGCCCCCATGCAACCACTGGAAAATTTCCAGCGACCATTCACCACAACGCCTGCATCGGTAATTTCAGCGGGTTGTGGCGGGAAAATGCCACCTGCAAACACAATATCAGGGCTATCTTTATACAACTGCTCAAGCGTTGCCTCTGGCAAACTGCCCAAATAGGCAGGACTCATGCCAAAACTTGCAACCCAGCCGACTGAGCCATCGGCCTTAGACAACTGCTCGATCAATTCACAAAACTGTTTGGGTGACCATTCATTTCCACCAAAACGTTTTGGGACTAAAGCACGGTAAACGCCAATCTGTTTTAGTTTGTCGATGATGTCCTGACTAACGTACGCTTGGTTATCAAACTCCCCTGTGCAGGCACGTTCACGAATTTCCTGACATAAGGCTTTTAATTGTGTTGTATTGGTACCCATTACAAACTCCTTTGTCGCTAAATGATTCATTCCCTAATTCCTTGTCATTTATTGCGCAGCTTTCACGATATATTTCGCAATGGCACATAAATATTCATCCGCATTCCATTTCGCCACAATTTGCAAGCCCACTGGCAGACCTTGTTCAGTTTCCAGTGGTACTGAAATCGCAGGATGTCCAGAAAGATTAAAAGGCCGAACCAAACCTGTAAGATTCAAAAAAGCCACAGTATTTTCAGCATCTATAACTTTAGGGGGAAGCTGCGGTAAAGTGGGTAAAATCAAAGCATCGTATTGAGCCAGCAAAGCATCAATCTCAGCTGCAAAGTGTGCTTTGACCTGTTCTGCCTGTTTAACTTGGGCCAATGTGGTTTGGGCTGCTTTCAGCAAACGCCCATTGACGTCAGCACCCAACAAGCCTGTTTGGGTCAACTCGCCATAGGCCTGCCAATTTTCATAATTAATGATCTGCATGCCTGCCTCAAAAGCAACGTCAAAGCCTTCAACAGCCACAGGCGACGCTGTCAGGCTAGCTTGAGCCAGATAACTCTGGATCGTATCAATAATGACTGAATCAGCAGCGATATTGAGCCAAGCCAGTTTTGGTGCCTGTGCTAATTCAATATGCATATGGAACGTTGGATCAATGATTTGCATTGCGCTTTCAATCATTTCGACTGAATTTGCAAACGGGCCAACACAATCCAGTGAACTGCCTGCTGGATGGACGCCTTGACGGCTGATTCGCCCAAAGGTTGGCTTTAAACCATATACCCCGCAACATGCCGCAGGCATACGAATCGAACCACCTGTATCCGTGCCTAATGTGAAATCCGCAAGACCCGCTGCAACCGCTGCCGCAGAACCGCTGGATGAACCGCCAGGAATCAGTTCAGGATATTTGGGATTAATTGCCGTACCAAAAACCTGATTAATGCCAGTGATCCCAAAAGCGAGTTCGTGCAAATTGGTTTTCGCGATAATTTGACAATCTCCCGCTAAAATACGATCAACCACATCGGCATTGGCAGTTGCAGCTTGGCCGTGCATCAGGGCTTTGCTTCCCACCATGGTTTTAATGCCTTGAATGTCAATGGAATCTTTCACCATAACTTTCAAAGCACCTGTACCTTTTTGTACTTCTTGTACAATAATATTCATTCACTTTTCCATGTATTTTTATACTTAATATAAATATCGGAAAAAGTAATGTAATTGTCAAGTATTTTTCATCATCAAGACCAAGAAAATGTTTCTAATTTTTGTATAATGCTGAGTATCCTTTTTTATAAAAGTTATTCCTTGGCTATGCTTACTCATTTAGAACAATTTCTACCTAACAATGAACCGAGCAGCTTACAAAGCTATCCTTTTTTCTGGATCTCTCAGGTGAATGGTAAATACACACAGCTTATTGAAAAATCAATAAAAAAATTAGGAATCGATAATACACGTCGTAAAATTATTTTAAGTACTAATGCCCTGCAACAAGCGAGCATTACCGAGATTGCCAATCTCTCTACACTGAAACTGACAACGGCAACCAAAGCTATTTATCGTCTGGTTGAAGATGATATTGTGCAAGTTTTTTCATCAGAAGCAGATGAACGCATCTCAATGGTCAAGCTAACCGATAAAGGCAAAGAGCTGGTCGAACAAATTAATCAGATTAGTCAGGTGACCTTATCTGGGATTCTGAATGCTTTTGATGATGCTGAACTGCATCAGCTGAATGGTCAATTGAAAAAACTGTTTGATTTGATGCCATCCAGCTAAAAACAGCAAAAAGCCCATGTCTATTCAGAGATGGGCTCGCGTTTCAATCAAATCTATTGCTGATTGAAAATATTAAACGTTGGTTTGAGCTGATTTTTGGCAATCCGATCTGAAAAGGTATGTAGAACTTGCTGTTTATAAGCCGCAATATCAACCTGCTGATAGTTATAAAACCCCTGCTTTTCCCTCAAGCCATTACGTTGGAGTAGCATATTCTCGGCAATAATCTTAGGCGTACGATAACGTTCACCGAGTTCCTGGTGTAAATATTGCGAAGCATAATACAAAATATCACCGCCACCCCAATCAATAAATTCCAGTAAGCCCAATACAGAAAAACGCAGGCCAAATCCTGTCCGAATTGCGATATCAATATCTTCTACCGAAGCCACCCCTTCTTCTACCATCCGTGCCGCTTCATTCATTGCCAACGCCTGAATTCGTGGCACAATATAGCCTGCTCTAGCATTACAAACCACAGGTACTTTACCAATCGCTTGCAAAAAGCTTTTCAGGGTATTTACTACTTCATCTGAGGTTTGCTCAGAACGACTTAACTCAACCAGCGGAATTAGATAGGCAGGATTTAGCCAGTGCGCATTGATTACCCGCTCTGGATGAGAAATCATTTGTGCAATATCCGTGACCAAAAAGGTTGAAGTGGTCGATGCGACAATACAGGTGGGAGTAATATATTGATCCAGCCAAGTAAAAATATCCTCTTTGGCTTGCCTAACTTCGGGTACACCCTCTAGAACCAGATCACAGTTTGCTAAGGCAGAGATTGAAACAGCACGACTTAAAATCTCAATCCGATGCAGCATAATTTTCGTTTGTTCAGAATGAATAAACTGGATACTTTCCAGCAACTGCAATTCCTGATTTAAGTCGGTTTGGATCTGAGTCTGGTATTGATCAAACTCAGTCTCCGCACGTGGTCGGGCATCGATTAAAGCCACTTTTAACCCCGCATAGGCAAAGGCAATCGCAATGGCTTTACCCATTCGCCCAGCACCCAGTACAGCAACCTGTTTAATTAGGTTCATCTTAGACTCCTTGCTGCAAAGTCACATGTAGTTCAGCTTTGCTTTTATCTGCCAGCCCCAGATTCTCAAAAGTCCGACCTTCTTGATATAAATCTTTCCCTGTGAGGGCAGAAGCAATATTTAGTAGTCCTTCTGCCACAGGTGTAGCAACCCCTACCCAACGCCCGATCGAAACCAGGAAGGAGAGGCCCAGCTGGGTATCTTCCAGCATGTAACGATGTACCTGTAAGTCGATGTCCTCACGCCAGTCACCACTATCGGTTAATTTGCCATGCGCCCCACGACCATACATCCATTCTTCCCCCTCTCCATCCTTATTGTAGTGATCGGCCAAAGGGAAATGCGGCGCAGAATAACCCAATGCTTCCCGAACTTGTATACGTTCGGCATCAAGCTGATTGGTGACACGGCGAATCGACGGTTGTGTACCTTCGTTATGAATATCCCAGGCCTCAAAATGTTCCAGTGGCCCCGCATTCATCAAAATTAACGGTGGATGAATAATCGGCCCCGCATTCATTAATGCACCACTCAAACTGTCTTCAACTGGCTCAACACTTGGATACGCCTGTTTTAACACTTGGAATGCATGTTCGGACAAGGCGCTTGGGAATACCCCTGTTGGTAATCGGGTCGCATAGCCACTCACGACAATCTGATTAACTCCGTGCTTACGTACCAAATACGGGAGTGTGCCTGTTTCGGCAAAAGCCACTTGGGCAGTATTACCTGCCTCCCGCATGGCTTTGGCAAAAATAAAGCTACCGAAAGTTGCAGGCGGTAAATACACCACTTGACCCGCTTGAAAGAAAGGTGCGGCCTGCTGAGCCAAATCCAGATGTGTCGTTGCAGGTAAAGGAATAATAATCAGCTCGGCATGCTGAATGGCATGGTATAAATCATCGGTCAGATTAATCTGACTTTGCTCAAAACCGACCTTGACAGCACGATTTCCCTGATAGTCTTTAATCTTGAGTACGCCTGCTGCCGCCAACTGTTGCAATGCGTCACGGTCACGGCGCCATAATTTCACATCATGGCCTTTTTCTGCCATTTCTGCTGCGGCTGCATAACATCCGTGTCCACCACCGAGTATTGTAATTTTCATGTGCGTTCCTGCTGATTGATGTGTTATTCAGCATAGAACGGTCACCGTGAACTGGCTTATCCAAATGCGCAGTGATTATTCCATTTACGACTGCGTTTCACCCAGTTGTACAGGATTCATTTTTAAGGTCTGTGATGGTAAATAGCCAAAGCGCTTTTTATACAACGTAGAGAAATGCCCAAAACTTTGAATCCCATGATCCAGTAAAATATCGGTCACAGTGTGATGATCCGCTGCCTGCTGAAGGGCTGAATGTACTCGCTCCAGACGTTGCTCACGGATATATTTCACGGGTGTCTGCTGTAGATATTGGCTAAACCCCTTTTGTAAGCTGCGGATCGATACCTCACAATATTGGCCCAGCGTTGCTAATGAAATCGCCTGATGCAGATTGTCCTGAATATACTGTTGCGCTTTTTTGATATAGCCTGGCACAAGTTGCTGGCGTTGTGCATTCAACTGCTCACTATAATTATTCGGGATTTTAAGTAAAATCAGCTCAATCAGATATTGGGTGAAACTGGCTGAGATAAAGTTCCAGTTCCGAATATTATAATAGGCATGGCATAGATAATTCAGCGTTTCTACAATTGAGCTGATCCCTTCCGCAGTACAAGACAAGCCGCTATCGAACCAGACAGGCACCCGACTGGTATGACCAAGCATTTTAAACAGTTGGGTTTCGACTTCCTGTTTGGACAATTTCAAAATAATATTACGGCAATCCTGATTAGTCACAATCTGTTGTCGGGTATTTGGATGCGTGACCGACATAATCCCTACAGATTGCAACACATGTTGATGCTCGAATCCAACCTTGCATTCCCCTTCCAGAGTGATCCTAAATAAATAGAAGCTGAAGGTTTCCTGGATATCAATCACCACAGGTGCGCTATATTTCAGATCATACAAGGCACCATTACCAAAGCTAAAACCATTCAACCGCGTGTTAAGCGGCTCTTGTACCTCAACCTCAAAACGATGGGGACATAGGTAATGACTAATTCGCTCTTTAATAGTTTGATAATCATTAGATTTGAATAATAAAAATTCATCTAGATAATGCAAATGATCCAGTTTCAAAGAGGCTTGCATCATTTCACTCCTTTGTTATGAATTTCAGCAGTACAGCACAAAGCCCATTACAACAAAATGGACTTTATGCCAAATCATTACAGCATTAAATCAAGAAGCATGCTCCTGCTGCATACTGTCGCTAAATGCCTGACAGCCTTTTTTCAATAGGATAAAAGCCAGTACACAGGAAATGGTTCCAACAATCGACAGTGACATACCGACCATGAGTGGATTTTCAAAGATTTTATCGGTAATCAATGCCACTAATGTGGTTCCAATCCCAACCGCAACCAGATTACTGATCAGTAGAAACACTGCTGAGATTTGTGCACGTAACTGATTCGGTGCCAGCATTTGCATGGCTGTGGTTGAAATTGGCATAGGGAAGGAAGCAAAGAACATCGCAGGCACCAAAAACACCACTGATAACCACAATTCATTCACTTGCGTAAAAATCATTATCGGAATGATTAAACCAGCAATCCCAATCACACCCGTAATCATCGGGGCATCTTTACTGCCTTTTTGAATAAACCAGTCATTGAGCCAGCCTGCACAAAACACGCCCAGAATATTAGCCACCAATAACACACTACCTAGCATATAGCCTGCTTCGGTTGGTGTTAAACCAAACTTGCGCATATAGAACGCGGGCGACCAACTGATCAGGCAATACAACGCCATTGCATAAAAAGTAAATCCTAAATAATGGCATTTAAAAGTACGACCATGCTTTTTAATAAACTTAAATGCATCCTTCATGCTGGTCTTTTCAACTTGCCCCTCTGCATTTAAACGCTGACCTTTACGTTGTGGTTCTCTCACAGTGAGTAAAACCAGCAAACCAATAAATACCCCAGGTAAACCAACCAAAATAAATGCAGCTTGCCACGCTCTTAATGCCCCAAAAATTGGAACCTGAATAGCATCCATATTTTTCAGTAAACCAATGACGTAACCGCCGACCAAAAAGGCAATACCGCCGCCGACAAAGGAACCTATCGAATAAACCGCGACAGCACGACCCAACTTGTCCTTACTAAACATATCACTAAACATCGAATAAGCTGCGGGCGATAATGCCGCCTCACCCACACCAACGCCCATACGACTCAAAAATAGCTGAATAAAATTTTTACTTAAACCACAAAATGCCGTAGCAATGCTCCAAAACACCACCCCAATGGCAATAATTTTTGGACGTGAAAAACGATCCGCTAAATAAGCCAGTGGTAATCCCATAAAGGCATAAAATAGTGAGAATGCCAAACCATGCAATAAACTGAACTGCGTATCGGAAAGACCAAGATCAGCTTTGATCGGTTCAATCATTAATGCCAGTATCTGCCGATCAATAAATGAAAATATATAGGCTAACATGCAGAGCAAAACCACATACCAGGCGTATACATTGGATTGAGCCCGTTTTGGCTCAGTTGCGTGCGTATCCATCTTTCTTCCTTGTCCATGCCATTATTCTAATCTGTCTTCTTACTGAAAGACGTTATGCCCAGAACACTGCTTCTTTTCTGGTGTTTTCAATAAGAGAAATAATCCTCCGTTATAATTATTACTTTTACATGGAATTTTCCATAATATAATAGGTATAAAATTATACTTTTTTGATATTTTTAGCTATTCAGTATTTAAGCAAGTAAGCAAAAAAATTATAAAAACTTAATTTATTAATAAAAGTTATATTTAACAAGTAATTATAGCTTTTATCATTTTAGTTGAGGAACGCTTGAGATAAATTTATTTAAAATGATATTGAATTTTACATTTATTTTTGTTTTAAAATAAAGGTAGATGATCAATTTCTTAATGGAAATAAAATATGGCTCTCATAAAAGAACAAGCAATCGAAAGCATTCATAGCATGCATGTCTTGATTGAAAAAATTTTCAGCGGTAAACATAGTGAACAAGACCTTGGCCTACTCATTGATTATTTTGCCGAACATTTTGAAATGGTCGGCGCAGCTGGAAAACGTATTTCCCTGCAAGAGGTTAAGGGTCTGTTCGCAAATAATCAGGGCAAGATGCCGGACATTCAGATTGAAATCTACGATGAACAAATTTTGATGCAAAAGCCAGATGCCATTGTTCTGACTTATACTGAAAAACATACTAAAGCCACGGGTGTTCTGATTCGACGCTCTTGTGCCCTCATCGAAGAGATAGAAGGGAAAATGTTATGGAGTTATCTTCAAGAAACTTTTTTAGCCTGAAAAATACAAGCCAGATAACTCAGCTTTAGAAAACCTCAGCTTAATCAGGTAGTTTAGATTATACGCACTCCTACCTGTTTAGCTTCACATCATAAATTCATCTCATTGATTTTACTCTGATCGTATTTCTATCGCTAAGCAAGTGATCAAAGGAATTAATGCAGTAATAGTAAATATGATAAGCAGCCACCTTTCTGAACGATTAACATCAGATAAACGGTAACTAACAGGACAGACCCCGATTCTTTTCTAGATGAGCTACAGGAAAAATATTTATTTGGAATCCTTGTTTTAAAAGAACTGTTAAAGTGGCTGAACTAACAATAAAAAAGTCTACAATCCTGTTTTGCGCCCATCCAGCCCTGCCCCCTTCCTAATATCAGATTTATCAATATTATTAAAATTCAACTTAGGGTTCACTCGAGTTGAGAAAGCAATTTCTTTTGTCGTTTATTTCTTCATTCGTTTTAGGAATTCTTTTTATCAAACACACTCAATTTGTTAAGATGACATCCGTGAGAAATAAAATGAACCTCGCCAACACGATTGATCCAATTTTGCTCGACAGACAGATTTTTGAAACCAATTTATTTATTATTTGAATTTAAGGAATAAAGTTACATGAATATGAAAGAAATCATGACTGATCTTTCCAGCCACACCCCTATGATGCAACAATATCTTAAGGTCAAAATGGAACATCAGCATGCTTTACTTTTTTATCGCATGGGTGACTTTTATGAACTTTTTTTTAATGATGCGCATAAAGCTGCCAAGTTATTAGGTATCACTTTGACCCATCGTGGTAAAACTAATGGTGAACCTATTCCAATGGCTGGTGTACCTTATCATGCTGCAGAAGGTTATTTAGCACGCTTGGTGAAGGCGGGACAAACCGTTGCGATTTGTGAGCAGGTGGGTGAAGTTACAGGTAAAGGGCCTGTTGAGCGCAAAGTGGTACGTATTATCACTCCTGGTACAATTACTGATGATGCGCTATTAGGCAGTTATCAATCCTCTAACCTCGTTGCCTTATGCATTCAGCAAAATAAAATTGGTCTTGCTTTACTCGATCTCAGTGCCAGTATTTTTAAAGTTCAGGAACATGACTTTAAAACTGAGCAATTGGCGATTGAACTTTCACGTTTAATGCCAAGTGAAATTGTAGTTGATGAAGATTTAGTCGACCAAAACATTCTGGAACAGATTAAAAAGCAACTCGATTGTCCGATTACAAAACGTCCCAATGTTGATTTTAATTTAAATAATGCGCAAAAAACGCTATGTGATCAACTTGGTGTCGCGACATTATCTGGTTTTGGTATCGACCATCTTCCCCTTGCTAAAGCATCGGCGGCTGCACTGATTCACTATGCCAAAGAAACCCAAAAAACTGCTCTGCCACATATTCGCTCGATTCAACTTGAGCAAAGTTCCGATTTTATCGCACTGGATCCTATCACGCGTCGTAATCTAGAAATTATCGACCCACTGTTTGAACATGGCACATCCTTATTTAATTTAATTAATGACTGTCAAACAGCAATGGGTGGTCGTTTACTTAGTCGTACTTTAATGCAACCCATCCGTGACACAGCACTTCTAGATGCGCGATTGGATGCAACTGAGCAGCTATTGACTGGTTATCATGAATCCCCTGTGCGTTTAGTGCTTAAAGAGATTGGTGATATTGAACGCGTGCTAAGTCGGGTTGCATTAGGTAGTGCGCGTCCACGTGATCTGGTGCAATTGCGTCATGCCTGTGCTCAAGTTCCATTTTTGAGACATACTTTATTACCTGTGATTCAGGCTCAATCCTCCACCTTATTGACACATCTTGATCAACAACTAGGAGATTTTAAAGAGCTACATCAGTTGCTTATCTCTGCGATCGTTGAAAATCCACCCGTGTTGTTAAGGGATGGTAATGTTATTGCCGAAGGTTATGATGGTGAACTGGATGAACTCCGTAAAATACGTGATCATGCTGGCCAATTTCTTATTGATCTCGAAATTAAAGAGCGTGAACTCAGTGGCATCTCGACTTTAAAAATTGGCTATAACCGTGTGAGTGGTTATTATATTGAATTAACACGCGCTCAAGCACATCAAGCGCCTGAACATTATATTCGTCGCCAAACCTTAAAAAATGCAGAACGTTATATCACACCAGAACTCAAAGGTTTTGAAGATAAAGTTCTTTCTAGTGAATCACGCGCGCTTGCTCGCGAGAAATTATTATTTGAAAACTTACTTGAAACCCTTAGACAGAATATTGCTAATTTACAAATGATGAGTGCAGCCATTGCCCAGATCGATGTCTTGGCAAATTTTGCGCACCAAGCGCGCTTGCAACACTGGAGCCGACCTGAGTTTAGCCCTGAAATTGGTATTAAAATTCATGCAGGTCGTCATCCAGTGGTCGAGGCATTAAGTAAAACGCCATACACTCCAAATGATACATTCTTAGATAGTCAGCACCGTATGGCCATTATTACTGGCCCCAACATGGGCGGTAAATCAACCTTTATGCGTCAAACCGCATTGATTAGTCTACTGGCTTATTGTGGCAGTTATGTCCCTGCCAAAGCGGCCAAACTCGGACCGATTGACCGGATTTTTACCCGTATTGGTTCAGCGGATGACTTATCAACTGGAAAATCAACCTTTATGGTTGAAATGACTGAGACTTCTCAAATTTTGCATCATGCCACTCACCAGTCTCTTGTGCTAATGGATGAAGTCGGGCGTGGTACTAGTACTTATGATGGTTTGTCTCTGGCATGGGCATGTGTGCTCGATTTGACCAAACGCATCAAATGTTTATGCTTATTTGCCACACATTATTTCGAGTTAACTGAATTGGGTAGTGAAGCAGGTATTGATAATTATCACGTCACAGCCAAAGAAATGAATGGCAACCTGATCTTATTGCATAAAGTACAACATGGGCCTGCTAGCCAAAGTCATGGTTTACAAGTCGCAAAACTGGCAGGTATTCCAGCAGGCGTTATTAAAGAAGCACAAAAACGCTTAAAGATATTAGAAAAGCAACAGCAGCAACATATTCAGGCAGCCGTTCAAAATGATTTATTCAATGCCGTTGATCATGAAATTGAAACACCCATGATTGAAAAGATCATTGAAGTCGAAGCTCAATCACCTGCTCTAGAAATGTTAAAGCAAATTGATGTTGATAACCTCACGCCCCGTCAAGCGCTTGAACAACTTTATTCATTAAAAGCAACGCTGAGTTCTTAATTTTTACGAAACAGATCACTTATAGTGATCTGTTTTACTATTTTATCTCATTGATTTATTAAAGTAATTGACTAAAAATTTTGCTCTCAATATAAATCACAACTATAGGTTTTTAAGGGAACACTTATTTACAAACTTTAGATATCCCAAGTATATAAACATAGACTTAATCTGAAAAATCGAGCCTAAAGAGATGCACTTAACTTATTAGTATCATTTTTAAATTTACAAAGAAAGACTGATCTTTGACAACTTATTACCCTGTTTTAAGGAGGACAATGTTAAAAATAGGATACTGTATTTAAATCAGGAGAATAAAAATGTCACGTGGAGATAAATCGGCTTATACTCAAAAACAGAAACGCCAAGCCAAACATATTGAAGAAAGTGAATTAGAACGTGGACATTCTCAAGAAGAAGCCGAGAGAATTGCATGGGCAACTGTGAACAAGCAAGATGGCGGTGGCCAAAAAAAATCGCATAAAACCACTAAATAGTGGCTTAATTGAGAGTTACTATCAACTAGAGTGATATAAATCAGTCCTTTTCATCAATCCGAATAATAAATATCAATAAAAGGAATTGTTAGTCACCCCCTTTTTTGCCTAAAATACAGCATTCGGAATTAGAACCATATTTTTTAGGTAGCTGTCGCCATGACCTTCGTTGTCACTGAAAACTGTATTAAATGTAAATACCAAGATTGCGTAGAAGTATGCCCAGTTGATTGTTTCTACGAAGGCCCAAATTTTTTGGTGATCAATCCTGATGAATGTATTGACTGTGCACTGTGTGAACCAGAATGCCCGGCTAATGCGATTTTCTCAGAAGATGAATTACCAGAAGGTCAGGAAGTCTTTATTGAACTCAATGCCGAATTGTCTGAAAAATGGGCAGGTAATAATATTACTCAAATTGGTGAGCAGCCTGCTGATCGTGAAGAGTGGAATGGTAAACCAGATAAGCTTCAGTATTTAGAGAAGTAATTGCAAATTAGACCAGCAAACGCTGGTCTTTTTGTATCGGAATCACACATTTCATTGCAATTTTTCCTCATTTTATCCATCCTTTTCGATTAGAATAAGCCCAATTTAAAGTAAGCAATTGATTCTATTATGCCGAAATTTTTGAAGGGTTTGCTTGCCATAAGCCTTGCACCCGTTGTCATGGTTGCCTGTACTACCTCCCCTCAAAAAACTGGAAAAGTTACCTCTTCAACTGGACATCGCATTTATATTCCGCAGGAAAAAGTCACATTAGAACGTCCTGTTCCAGTTAAAACCGTTCCCGCAGCCTATCTGACATGGTTAAGCATGGGCGATAATCGTTCGCGTGTTCAAGAATATGAACGTTTTCTTGAGCGTAATAATGTCGCCAATGTTGTACCTAATTTTGAATTATTAAAAACTGCACGCGACTGGCAAAAATGTGGCCGCTCACAATATGCGGTTCCCAATCGTGAACTATGGAATAATGCCATACCAACCTTGCGTATTTTTAAAGCCTTAGTTGCCCAAAAGGTTTTAACCGATTTTGAAGTCACCTCGGTTTATCGAGATCTGCCTTTAAACCAATGTGCAGGTGGGGCTAATTCATCACGACATTTATTTAACTCCGCTATCGACTTTCGTATTGGTCCAGAGTTTCCACAGTCTCAGGATTATGCATTTATAGAAAATACCAAGTTTAAGCTATGTCAATTCTGGGCACAGCATGGACAAAGTCTAGATATGGGGATTGGTATTTATGCTTCCGGGCAGATCCATATCGATACGCAAGGCTACCGAACTTGGGGGCCAGATCATAGTCGTAATAGTTCAATGTGTAATTATTAAAGGTATTTTTATCTTGTTTGGAAGAGACCATCCGTGTCTCTTTTTTAATATTTAAAATAGTGAGGTTTTGATTTTCCCTTCACTTAAAATTGCACATCTATTAGAAATGGTTAAAATGCTGTTATCTCAGTATAGGTAACACCCGTTATGCAACAGATGTGGACAGACATTGATCACTATATCGATTCACATTTAATTCCCGAAGATCCAAACCTGCAATTTGCGCTGGATAATACTGCCAATCAGGGATTTCCAGATCATTTGGCCGTTGCACCTAATCAGGGTATGCTTTTACAAATGTTGATTCAGATGAATCAGTGTAAACGTGTTTTGGAACTAGGAACATTTGCAGCCTATAGTACAGTCTGGTTAGCTCGCACTCTACCTAAAGAGGGTTATCTGCTGACTATTGAAGGACGAGATACTCATGCTGCACTGGCACAGCAAAATATTGATCATGCCCAATTTGAAGTGCCTGTTGAGCTTAAAGTCGGACGTGCTGCTGATATTTTACGTGAAATAAATCCTGCTACCTTTGAACCGTTCGATTTTATTTTTATCGATGCTGACAAACAAAGCTATCCTGAATATTTAGAACTTACTCTGAATCTTTCACATTCTGGTACTATTCTTGTGTTAGATAATGTGATTCGCGGAGGTGATATTCTGGATCAAAATAATAAGAAACCTAGCATAGAAGGCATTCGCCAGACTTTTGAAGCCTTGCAGAATCATCCTCGTATTTTATCCTGTACAGCCTTACAAACGGTGGGAAGCAAAGGCCATGATGGCTTTGCAATTGCCATTGTAAAGTGATGATCAAAAAACGCTCTTAATTTATTTTTATTTTAAAATCAATATCCTATTTTTATTTACATTGCTTGTCCATATAGTTATCCACAAGATTTGCGGATAACTATGGATAACCCGCTTAAATTATTTAGCCACCAACAGTGGCACAGTCGCATTACGGAAAATAGAAGTTGCAATACTACCCAAAAAGAACTGATGAATTTTACTGTGACTAAATGCACCCAATACGATCATTTGAATACCGTGTTCGCGTTGGTATTCCAGTATATTTTCCGAAACGTCGCCATAACGATAAACAGTGACCACTTCAATGCCTGCATGGGTTAAAAATTCTTCTGGATCTTTTAAGACTTGTGGGTGATCTCCAACATAGAGCAAATGGCATTGCAAAGTTTTAAGTAAATCACTTTGCGCAATTCGATGCATCATCTTGATGCAAGTTGGAGAATACTCATAAGCAAAGATAAAGCGTGTAGGCGCTTTAAATGTTTCACCTACTGTCATAACAGTACAATTTGCACCGCGAATAAAATTTTCAACATTACTGCCAATAGGTTTATTTTTTTCTGCTGCCCGTTCTCCTACACGGCCGATTACAACAAAATCATCTTCTTTTAAAATACTAAAACTTTGTTCTAGAAAATCACCTTTTTCTTGAATCTTTGAACTTGTTAAACCATATTTCTCTTCAATCATTTCAGAAATGTGTTTAAGCAAATTATTGCTATAGTCTAAAGCCAGTTCACTTTGTTTTTGCTCCAACTCAGCAAGCTCTTTGAGCAACATGGCGTTACTCTCAAAACCAATTACACCACTGATTTCACCCAAATGATAACTGGCAGGATAGTAATCAAGAATTTGAAGCAACACCAGTTCACGCTTGGTTTGTTTAGCCACCCACGCGGCAGCTTCTGCAATTGCATTAATGCAAGGTGAAGAATCAATACATGCAATAACACGACTCATAATAGCCTCTCTTCATTAAGGTCTAATGCCTTGGAGATTTTGTTTTGTTATTTTTAACTTAGCATAATTGAATGAAAACTTTGGTAATTTTTTATGCTGTTTAACTTATTTTCTATGAAAAACAATCAAATGATTAAAAAACCAACTATTCTCTATTTCTAATCCAACGTGCGGGATTTCCAGCAACCACACAATACGCTTCTATATCCTTCGTTACCATGCTGTTCATGCCAACCACCGCATGGTGGCCAATCGAAATGCCATCTTTAATGCCAACATGTGCCCCCAACCAGACATCTTGACCAATTTCAATGCCTTTGGAGGTAACTGGTTGTTGATACACTGGACGATCTAGCTCCATCCCATGATCAAAAGCATATAAATGGCAATATGCGGCTATCCGTACTTGATCACGCAAAATGATACCGGCCCGCGCGCCATCCAGAATACAATGATGATTAATCGCAACTTCATTACCAATGTTTAAAGGCCCGTGTAAGGTACAATCCGCTGCAATAAAAGTATTATCACCGATGGTAATTTTGCGTCCAGGTTCTGCAAAAATATGCGCTAAAGGAGAAATAAAACAATTTTTCCCGATTTCAACCGTTTCCATCTCCATCAAATAAGCTTGGTATTCCTTTTGCCATGCTTCTGCCCATTCACGATGTTTAGGTTTTAAGCTCCAATACAACCATGGCATATAATTCAAGCGATGTTTATGCTGTTCACGATATTTGAGTAAACCTTCATCACTCATGCTCAGGCTCCACGATGTTTAATTGTTCTCGTCCCCGAGTAATATCCTGAAGTTTTAATTTTAAGGGATCGATCTGATGAATCTGTAAAGCTGCTTCGACTGTAACTCCTTCACTTGTGTAATTTTCAATATATTCAATTTGCTGATGCTTTAGCTCATACTGAAGAATAGGCCATTCATTAAAATGGCAAGAAAATACAGTCTGTTTTTTTTCAATTAATTCTATTTTTTCTGCAAAGGTTAAACATTGCCCAGCACAACCGCCATAAGCCCGTACTAAACCGCCAGTTCCTAGCTTTACCCCGCCAAACCAACGATTGACCAAAACTAAAACATTAGTAAGTTCATTACCCTCAATGGTTGCCAATATCGGTCGACCCGCTGTGCCAGAAGGTTCACCATCATCATTAAAACGTACATGGTGCCCTATTTTCCATGCCCAACACTGATGAGTGGTGCTGATATCTTTATAACTTTCCAAAAAATCCTTCACTTGCTCTTCATTCTCAACAGGGGTTGCAAATGCCTGAAATCGACTTTTTTTGATTTCTTCTTCAAAACAAACCAGTTGCGCAATAGTAAAAGGCATAACAGCAAAAAAGATTAACAATAAACGCAATATTATAGCGTGAATTAAGAGTTGCAATGACAAAAATCCCCGCAAAAGCGAGGATTCAATTATTTCGTTAGGTCTCTATTTGTATTTACCGTTCGCGCAAAGCCTCTTTTGCTTTATTAAACGGTTTCAATAAATAATCCAGTACGGTTTTCTCTCCAGTACGAATATCCACTGTTGCCACCATTCCCGGCGTGATACTAAATGACTTGCCATCTTTATTATAAAGTTTGTCAGAATCTGTGCGGATATAGACCCGATAATAAAACTGATCCTGCTTCACTTCATCACGAATCGTATCCGGGGAAATCACCGTCACCTTGCCCTTTAACCCCCCATAAATCGAATAGTCATAGGCCGTGATTTTAACCAATGCCTCCTGTCCAGGGTGGATAAATGCAATGTCCCGCGGTGAAATTCGCGCTTCTATCAGCAGTTGTTCATCCAGTGGAACAATGGTCATCAACTTACCATTTTGTGGGATCACTCCCCCTTGCGTCGTTACCGCAATTTCTTTTACCACGCCACGTACAGGTGCTTTAAATGTCGTGCGGTTTAAGGTATCCGTTCGACCGCGTACAATCTGCATTTGCTGTTCGGTATCAGTGTTGGCCTTGGACAGCTCTTCGCGTGATTTGACGTAATACTGGTTACGTGCATCATTGATTTTATTTTGCAGATCGTTGGCTTCGCGTTTTAAACGCAATACTTCAACTTCACTGGCAGCCCCTTTGGCAACCAATGGTTCAGTCATCACCAGTTCCTGTTGTACCAGTTGCAGGGCTTGTTTTAAGCCAGAAACAGATTGTTCTAAATTTTCACGTCTGGAGTTATATAATGCCGTTTCTTCTTGTACCAGCTTTGGATCTTTTCTGACTTCTTCTGGAAATGCCAGTGCCGTCCCATTGACTTCAGCACGTAACCGAGCCGCAGTGGCCTGAGCTGAAATCAGTAAGGATTGTGATTCTCCAACATTGGAGGCAAAGCGGGTTGGATCCAACTGTGCCAGCACTTGTCCCTTTTGTACAATGTCTCCTTCTTGTACATCCAGTTTCGTCAAAATCCCTCCATCCAGTGATTGAATGACTTGTTCTTTGGAAGAGGGAATAACTTTGCCTGTACCTGTAGAAACTTCTTCGAGTTTAAATAACCACGCCCAAAGCAATAAGACCAGTAAGCCAATACCAATAATCCAGATCACTAAACTGGC
The DNA here is from genome assembly GCF_016624945.1 of Acinetobacter sp. S54. Taxonomy (GTDB): domain Bacteria; phylum Pseudomonadota; class Gammaproteobacteria; order Pseudomonadales; family Moraxellaceae; genus Acinetobacter. The sequence continues at coordinate 568,255 of NZ_JACVUI010000002.1, forward strand.
ACGAGGTAATGGTGGCTCTTTGTAGGACACTTTTAAAGCACGTTTTGGGCGTTGTAATTGATCACTCATGAACGTGCTCCTTGTCCTGCTGGAATCTGTTGTGCTGCGGATTGTCCATGAAGAATCTGATCACGAGGCCCATCCATTACTATTTTTCCGTCACTGACTACGATGATTCGGTCAACCAGTTCCAGTACCGCGCGTCGGTGCGTGGCTACAATCAAGGTACGATGTCCAAGCCATGTTTTTAGATGATCAATCAGCATTTTTTCAGAAACGTCATCAATGGATGCCGTCGGTTCATCCAGTAATAAAATATTCGGTTGTCGGATGAGGAGTCGAGCCAATAACAAGGCTTGACGCTGTCCACCGGAGAAGCCCACACCGCCTTCTAAAATAAGATGATCCAGCCCTTCTTTTTTTTCTTCAACAAAGCTGAGCGCACCTGTCATTTTAAGGACGCTGAGAATATCTTCATCGTTTGCCAAGGGGGCGCCAAGCGTAAGGTTTTCACGAATCGTGCCATAGAATAGATGCGCATTTTGATTCAATAGTCCCATGTCACGACGAATATCTGCAGGGTCAATCAGGCTTAAATCCAGACCATCCAGACTAATTTTGCCTTGTACGGGAAATTGCATCCCGGAAAGTAGTTGCAATAAGGTGGATTTGCCGGCGCCATTACGCCCCAGTATGGCAATTTTTTCTCCCGCCTGAATGCTCAGATTCGGTACAATCAAGATGGGTTTCGGATCATCCTGACCATATTGAAAGGCCACGCCTTTTAGTTCGTAATCGCCATAAATCACGGGTTTATGGATTAAGTGGGCCTGATCAGGTTGATCAACCGATTTCTTCATGAGTTCATCAAGACTGGTCTTGGCCACTTTGGCTTGCTGTAATCGTCCCAACACACCGGTAATTTGAGAAATGGGGGCCAGCATTCTAGAGGATAAAATCGAACACGCCACTAAAGCACCGGTGGTCATGTCGCCTTTGATCACAGCAAAACATCCCACGAGAACCACAATCGCATAGGTTAAGCCTTGTATTTTTTGGGTCCATGCCGTTAATACCCCCACAATTTTACGTTGACGCATACTAATATCAGCTGACACTTCGTTCATGTGGTTCCATTGGTTCTGGAAGCGTGATTCAGCGCGCAGTAGCTTGATGTCTTCTATTCCCTGTACGGCTTCCACTAAGATGGCATTGCGGATAGAGGATTCACGCATGCCTTCTTGCGCCAGTTTGGCCAGTTTTTTTTGCACCAATAGCCCAGGCATAATCATTAAGGGGACAACCAGTACCATCACCCAGAATAAGCTACCGCCAATCATCCAGAAAATCACAAGGAATAAGAAGAAAAACGGTAAGTCGGCAATGGCGCTGATGGTAGTGGAGGTCACCAGTTCACGGACGCCTTCAAGTTCACGAATTTGTGAAATGAAGGTACCGGTTGATTTGGAACGTTCTTTATTTTTGATGCGTAGCGCATGGCCAAAAACACGATCTGAGATTTTAAGGTCAGCACGTTTTCCAATAATATCAGACAGGTAAATTCGGGCAATGCGCAATACAAATTCAAAGATGGCAGCCAGTAGTACTCCCCCCGCCAACACCCATAAGGTCGGATAGGACTGAGAGGGGACCACGCGATCATAGACCTGCATGGAAAAGATAATGGTTGCCAGTGCCAAGATATTAGCAATTAAGGAGGCAAACATGATATCCACATAGCGTTTCCAGTCTTTAAGGACAATCGACCAGAACCAGCTTGCTTCATAGGGTTTGATATATTCATCAACGCGAGCGTCTGGAATCGAGCTTTCCGGACGAACGATATAGATGTGTTTAATCAGGGTATTGAGTTGATCCACGGTAAAGCTTTGGGCCAGGCCTTGTTCTCCACTGAGTTGGATGCTGATATGGCCTTCTCCATCCGCCTTGTCTATGACACCCACCTGCCCATCATTAAATTCGGCAATCACAGGCAATCGCCATGGATTGAGTAATTCTGCCGAAAACTTGAGTTTGCGGAACTTGAGTCCCATTTGACGGCAAATCAGTAACAGCACATCATCAATGTTATGGTTCTGGTTCCAGTCCAGTTGTAATCGGATGCGTTCTTCTGACGGTTCAATTCGGTAGTGTTTGGCAATCACAAGGACGGATTGTAACCACGGCTGATAGTTAAGTGCTTGACTCATGGTTGTACCTCAAATCCCTGAATTGAAATATGGTTAAGTTGATAGGCCTGACGAGTGCGTCCTGTGGTCTGGATAAATTGAACCAGACTGTTGTAAATGTCATAACGTGCTGTTTCAAGCTCGTTATTCGCCGAATGGATCGCCATTTCTGCATTGAGTAAATCCAGTACTGAACGCGTTCCCAGTTTATATTGTTCTTGATAAAGTTCCCGGGTTCTGACCGTAGTCGCCTGTCTTTCTGAAAGGACCTGGATTTGTCTTTGTTTGTTTTCGATGTTTTCTCGTGTGGTGCGTAGTTGGTCAAGTACGTCCAGATAAACTGAGTTAACTTTGGAACGTGCGGCTTCTTCTGCATAGCTGGCAGATCTGACCTGCGCCGAAACAGCTCCCCCCTGATAAAAGTTGCTACTCGCTTCCAGCATCACCGCACTATAGAGTCCATTATCTTTATCATTGTTTGGATTAACGCCATTCAAAGCCTGACTTAAGGATCCTTTGACTGATAAGGTCGGATATAGGCTTAATTGGGTTTGTTTTTTCTGCGATTTGGCAACTTCAACTTCGGCCTGTGCCGCAATCATTTTGGGGATGGTATTAAATTCTGGATCTTGAAACAGATCAGAGGATTTCACCAAATCATCAGGAATCGTCCAGTTTTTATTGCTGACATCAAATCCTAGTAAGGTGCGTAGACGCTGTTGGTATTGTCTTAATAAGGATTGTTCAGCAATCAGACTCGATTGCGCCGATTGTAGATAGGATTCGGCTTGTATGGGATCGGCCTGACTGCTAATTCCTGCATTGGCGCGCATGTTGGCAATATCCAGAATTTTTTGGATGCCGATGACTTGTTGTTCTCCAATCTGGCTAATGCGTTTATAGCGTTCAATGTTAATGACGGCAGAGGCAACCTGATAGGCAATATCATCAATGCTGACCAAAACGTTGGCCTGCTCCACAATCAATTTGGCTTTCTGGGTATCAACACTGGATTTGACTTTACCAAAGTCATAAAGCAGTTGAGTTGCGCTTAGGGTCAGTAACTGGCGACCACGTTCACCTGTCGTCAAATCACCGGTACTCACTCCCCCGGTCAGTTGCGGATAGTATTGGGCTTTGGCAACATCAATATTGGAGTTTTGGGCGGCTAGTGTAGAAATACTTTGGCTAATTTCAGGGTTACGTTGAATGCCAAGTTGAATCGCGTCAATGAGATTAATTTGCCGATTCGAACTGGAATTGTCTGGATAAGCTTGTAGTGCCGTGTTTGAACGTATCCCCACCACAGGCAACCGATCCAGTTTTGAGGTATCCACCTGAAAGTTGGACAAGTCCTTAAATTGCACTTTATTAAAGTCTTCATCAGAATGAGGGCTAAACAAATTTTCTATGTTTTGTTTAATTGACTTACCTGTCGTTGTGGGAGAATCTGCATAGCTGATCGGTACATACAAACTACACCATAAATAAAAAGGAATTCTTATAAAGTGTCGCCATTTGTTCATTCTTTTGTTCCAGAATTTGAAACTTATATCCAAGTCAAAAATTGTACTTGATTTGAAGTAAAACTTTATCATTCCAATAAATTTTATTTCACTATTAAAAAAACTGCCTCATGACTGAAGCAGTTTTTAAAAACATTTTAATTAGATCTAACCAATGATGATTTGATGATTATTGAGTAAGTCCTGCAAGTTCACTTCAGTTGTTGTGTGATTTTGTAATACAACAAGCTCAGACCAGTTTTGTACACTATCTTGCATTCCATTACGATCAACAGAAAGAATGACATCACTACCATTTTGGGTAAATTTAATATAATTAGAAATATTACTATTATTTGCTAATAACCCATCAAAAAAACTGGCGCCAAATTTGAGAACATCGGCGTTACCATCGGTCGTCACATTCCCAACATGGAAATCCATCCACGTATCACGACCATTTCCAGCATTAGTATCAGCAGTATTTAGAACATTATAAACAACAGTATCGTTACCTTGTCCAGTCGATAAGATATCATTACCGGCGCCACCATTTAGCGTATCATTTCCGCCTTGACCATATAAAATATCATTACCTGCACCACCATTTAGCGTATCGTTTCCACCTCTAGTATCAGTGGCAACATTGAATTCACTGTAGTGATCTTTAATATACTGATATTTTTCTAAATCCGTAGGTGTATGACCCAAAATAACTTGTAAATGTTTATCTAAGGCGGCCATACCTGACCCTAATGCATCAGGTTGGCTCGCAGAATTAAAGTTACGAGTACCGCCAAAAGTAAGTGCATCGGTATTGATAACATCACCAAAAATAATATCGTTACCATCACCGCCATTAATCGTATCATTGCCTACAGCATTTAAAGTTGGATATAAGCCCCCTGCTTGTAAAGCATATTGTAATTGATCTGCTGTCATTACAATATCAGGCTCTCCACCAGACCCTGTCACGGTATCACTACCCGCACTCACATTCCATTGAAGATCGTCAATTTGTGCCTGATAATTTGCACTACCATTTTTATCCTCTACAGTAAATACAAAACGATAAGTACCTTCACTGCTAATAATACCTGTTTGCATAGTTAGTGCAGTTGAATTAGTAGCATGATCATTTGCAGAAGCATTCGAACCTGTTTCGACACTAGTCCAAGTCCCATCATTATTTTTCTTCTGTAGAGTCCAAGTAAAGCTATCATTTGCAGTCCAGTTTTGCTGTGTATAACTAAATGAAATATACCCTTTAGATACCTTAGTGTTATCTACAGTAATCTCAGGCCCTTCATATACGGCTGCTTTACCATTTGCGGCTACATTGTCTTTTAATACAAGACGACCATTACTTGAGCTAGAGGCTGTAACTACACCATCTGTATTGCCTGACTGCACTTTCCAATTGCTACGTGTACTTAAACCTGTATCATTATTGAAATTGGCTATTGTAGTCGCTGTCGGTACATTACTAGTGCCCACATCAACAGTAATATTGCCAACGGAATCAGTATTATCAAAAAGTTGCAACCATGATTTATCAACAGCATTACCAATCCCAATTGCGTTGACTTTACTAATATTACCTAAGCCAGCATTGCCAGAAGTTTGATTTAAACCATGATCAAACGTAGTTTTTGATTCGCTAAGCTTAGTGACAGTAGTAGTTGTGCCATCACCATCATTTGTTTCACTAGTTCCATTCATGCGAGATGTTGGATCACCATCTGTTATAAAGAATGTCAGGTTTTGATAATTATTTACTGTATTAGCAGCACCCGTTGTTTTATTTACAGCTGTTGCAGATAAACTCTTAAACCAATCCACTGTTTTACCAAAAGCAGCTTCGTAGTTTGTACCACCTTGTGCAACTAAATTTGAAATTGCTGTATCTATTGCGCTCCAGTTTCCACTTTTTACATCGCTAATATTGATTCTAATATCGGTAGAATTCCCACTTTGCCCACTTGCAGAAGAAAATGAAATAAGACCTAAATTAATTTCTCCACCTTTATCCGTGCCCTCAGCATCAGCGAAAGGTAGAACAATATTTTGGATATACTGCTTTAATCCTGCTTTTAATAAATTAATACGTTCATTTGCTGATCCTGCATTTTGATCCAAATTATAAGCCATACTTCCAGAAATATCTAAAATGAAAGCAATATTATAATTTGTACCAGGAACAAGAGTTGTTTTTACTCCGCCAGAATCTCCCAGTAAAACATCATCACCATTTCCACCATTAATTGTATTATCGCCATTATTTGCATTCGAACCAGGAGTTCCTGGGGCGACAATACTACTTACATCAATTTTAGTCGTTGCAATGTTACTGTCTGCACCACCAATATCCGTAATTTTGACTGAAATTTCTCGAGTAACCACAGATGTAGTTGTACCAGAGCTTGTACTAAATGTAATCGCTTTGATCGCAGATTCATAATTAGCAAGTGTGCTAGTTCCCGTTAAAGTAATAGTATTTCCAGATAAACTAGCTGAAATACCATTTGGTAATGAACCAGCTTGTAATAAATCTCCTGATTGAGCATTCGTTAATGTAATTGTTGCTCCTGAAATTTGTTGACTAACTGTTGCTGCATCGACATCTGTAATTTTAATATCCGTATCTGCTATAGAAATAGCAGCTGCTCCTGCGAGGTAATTAGTACGATAATTACTACCTGTTTCACCTGAGCTGTTATTAAGATCTAAGTCAAGGACCGGCGCATCGTTCACCGCTGTAACAGTCAATGTTAGGGTACTATTGCTAGTTAACTTGCCATCACTCACGGTATAAGTCACCACGGGAACTGAACCATTATAGTTTGCAGCTGGCACAAAACTGTAGCTACCATTTGCATTAATAGTCAGTTGGCCTACACCTGCAATTGCGGCAGTTTGACCGGCTGTAAATGTGCCCGCTATTCCAGTAACTGTAAACTGAGTAACATTTAATGTATCACCTTCTACATCTGTATCATTCGACAGTAAACCATTCGATACACTTACTGTGAGAGTAGTATCTTCTGCTGTCGTATTGGTGTCTGCAACCGCAACCGGTGCATCATTGACCGGAGTCACGTTGATCTGGACAGTGACGGTGTTGCCATCCGCTGTGCCATCGTTGGCTTTATAGCTGAAGCTGTCGCTGGTGCTTTCGCTGCCATCATGCACATAGCTAAAGGTGCCGTCTGAATTCAGGGTCAGGCTGCCGTGCGCAGGACCGCTTACCAGTACTGCGCTTAAAAGATCGTTTTCTGCATCGCTGTCGTTGCTCAGTACGCTGCTTGCACCCCCCACCAAGATGCTGGCCGTGCCACCTTCGTTGACGTTGATCGTGTCTGCAACCGCAACCGGTGCATCATTGACCGGAGTCACGTTGATCTGGACAGTGACGGTGTTGCCATCCGCTGTGCCATCGTTGGCTTTATAGCTGAAGCTGTCGCTGGTGCTTTCGCTGCCATCATGCACATAGCTAAAGGTGCCGTCTGCATTCAGGGTCAGGCTGCCGTGCGCAGGACCGCTTACCAGTACTGCGCTTAAAAGATCGTTTTCTGCATCGCTGTCGTTGCTCAGTACGCTGCTTGCACCCCCCACCAAGATGCTGGCCGTGCCACCTTCGTTGACGTTGATCGTGTCTGCAACCGCAACCGGTGCATCATTGACCGGAGTCACGTTGATCTGGACAGTGACGGTGTTGCCATCCGCTGTGCCATCGTTGGCTTTATAGCTGAAGCTGTCGCTGGTGCTTTCGCTGCCATCATGCACATAGCTAAAGGTGCCGTCTG
>NZ_JACVUI010000030.1 GCF_016624945.1 Acinetobacter sp. S54
TTTTCGATCCCGAGTGCTGCGTCTTCAGCATCCATACGCATATCAAGATAATGATCAAAACCCAGACCCGGTGAAAGTAACCCTGCTTCCTGACTGGTTCCCAGTTGATTGAGATAGGCCACGCCTGCCCAATATTCGTCAGAAGTAATATTTAGGTCTTCAATCGCTTTGTATAAATCTGAAAGCACACGATGGATGATTTGCTTCACACGTGGATTGCCGCCTTCTTGTTCCAGTCCGCTAGCGACACGTAAAAAGTCTTGTACATCCTGAGTATTGAATATCTTAACATCCATGGCTTTCTCCTTGAAATTGCCAAAATGAATAAATAGGGTGGCTTACTCTGCTGGCCCTACTTGCAAGCGACTTCAACATTTAGCATGATCATTTCACAATAAACTTAGCGATTAAAATGAGGCTGTTTCACTGTGAAATCATAAATGCGTTATGGATATGCGGCCTGCTTTTATATGTTCCTTAATGCTTAACTCTACCGAAAAGTCATGCGTTATCCAACACCTCTAAAAGTATGTTTTCATGCTTTTTAGGTATGTTAATTTATTTTT
>NZ_JACVUI010000031.1 GCF_016624945.1 Acinetobacter sp. S54
GTACTTTCATTACCCGCAGCATCAGTTACTTTTGCACGATAAGTATGTTCACCATCGCTTGCTTCTGTAATATTTGGACCCGTTAAATCTGTCCATGTACCCCCAATCAGCTCTTGATAAACGACAGTTGTTCCTGCTTCTTGACCTGAAATACTTAAGTCAAAAGCTTTATCATTGGTAATACCATCTCCCTGTACACCGCTGTCAGTCAAATTATTGAAACTTATTGTTCCCGAAGCCGGTGCAACGGTGTCTACAATTAAATCAAAAGCAGGACTAGCATTGCCTTTATTTCCGGCCGGATCAACCAAAGCAACTGTTAGCGAATGATTACCTTCGCTCAAATCAGTCGATGGTGTAAAACTCCAGACGCCTGTGGCTGGGTCGGTAATCACAGCTGTACCGATAACATTGCCATTATCATAGATTGTTACCACGCTACCATCGGTCAAACCAGATGGATCCACATTACCCGTCAAGGTTGGCGTTTTATCATTCGTGCTATCGCCTGAATTTAGCGTTCCAGTCATCGGTGCTACAT
>NZ_JACVUI010000032.1 GCF_016624945.1 Acinetobacter sp. S54
AGGAAGATCATCATGGCTAAAGCCAAGTTTGAACGTAATAAGCCGCACGTAAACGTGGGCACAATTGGTCACGTTGACCATGGTAAAACAACTCTTACTGCTGCAATCGCAACGATCTGTGCGAAAACTTACGGCGGTGAAGCGAAAGATTACTCACAAATCGACTCAGCACCTGAAGAAAAAGCACGTGGTATTACGATTAATACATCACACGTAGAATACGATTCTCCAATCCGTCACTACGCACACGTAGACTGCCCAGGCCACGCCGATTATGTTAAAAACATGATCACTGGTGCTGCTCAGATGGATGGCGCGATCCTTGTATGTGCTGCGACTGATGGTCCAATGCCACAAACTCGTGAACACATCCTTCTTTCACGTCAGGTAGGTGTACCTTACATCATCGTATTCTTAAACAAATGCGACCTAGTAGACGACGAAGAGCTTCTTGAGTTGGTAGAAATGGAAGTTCGTGAACTTCTTTCTACTTATGACTTCCC
>NZ_JACVUI010000033.1 GCF_016624945.1 Acinetobacter sp. S54
CCGCTGACGCTTCCGCTGATGGTGACGTTGCCTGTGGCTTCTGTCGCATTCAGGATGTTGTCCGCAGTGATGTTATCGATGCTGACGCTGGTGCTGCTGCTATCCGGTGCGCTGGTATCAACGCTGTAGAGTTTGTCCTGTGTCACCACGCCCACGTTGCCCGCGGCATCGCTGGCACTGACGCTGACGTGGATGGTTTTGTCTGCATCGGCCACCAGTTCACTGCCAGCAACACTGATGCTCCACGTTCCGCCGGTTTGTACGGTGGTCGGAATGTCGGTGCCATTGACGTTGACGTTTACCGCATCGCCGACGCGATACTCTCCGCTGACGCTTCCGCTGATGGTGACGTTGCCTGTGGCTTCTGTCGCATTCAGGATGTTGTCCGCGGTGATGTTATCGATGCTGACGCTGGTGCTGCTGCTATCCGGTGCGCTGGTATCAAC
>NZ_JACVUI010000034.1 GCF_016624945.1 Acinetobacter sp. S54
AGTGACGCTTGATCCAGCGACAGGCAGTTACAGCTATACCCCGAATGCCAACTACCACGGTAGCGACAGCTTTGAAGTGACGGTAAGTGATGGCAATGGTGGCAGTACCACCGTAACGGTTCCGGTAACGATCAGCTCCGTGAACGATGCGCCGACAGCAACCGCCAGCCCAGTGACGACGGATGAAGACACCCCCGTGATGGGCAGCGTTGTTGGCCATGACGTGGAGGGTGACAGCCTGAGCTACACCATCAGCACAGCTGCTGCACATGGTACAGTCAGTCTGAACCCAGATGGCAGTTACACCTACACGCCGAATGCCAACTACCACGGTAGCGACAGCTTTGACGTGACGGTATCGGATGGCAATGGTGGCAGTAGCACCGTGACGGTTGACGTGACGGTCAACCCGGTCAATGATGCACCG
>NZ_JACVUI010000035.1 GCF_016624945.1 Acinetobacter sp. S54
TGGCGCCAACTGCCCCTGTTGTCAATCCAGTCAATGATACAGATGCAATTACAGGAACAGCGGAAGCAGGTTCCACAGTAAAAGTAACTTTTCCTGATGGAACTACAGCCACAGTGGTTGCCGATGCTGATGGGAAATGGGAAGTACCAAATCCTGGACTTCAGGATGGCGATAAAATAACAGTGGTTGCTCAGGATCCAGCTGGAAATACTTCACCACCTACAGAGGTGCTTGTTGATGGTGTAGCCCCCGCAGTGACTTTAGATAATTTATTAACCAATGACAATACACCTGCATTGCATGGAACGGTTGATGATCCTACTGCAAAAGTCACAATTGT
>NZ_JACVUI010000036.1 GCF_016624945.1 Acinetobacter sp. S54
TTAATGAGGTTGAGAAAGTGAGACCAAAAAAATTATTAAAGGTGGAAAAATAAAAAACTATAGGCCATCAAAAGGTTTTGTATGGTCTTTATTTGTCGTGGTTTTTACAGCTTGGTTAGTTTTTAAATGTGTTCCTTTAACAGAAAAAAGACAAGAGCAAGAGATTAAAGATAAAATGGATTATCAAAAGCGTAAAGCTGTGGAGACGTTTGATAAATATACAGATAAAGATATAGCCAGATTACCAAAATTTGATTCTCGTAAATATGCGTTAATGAAACGTAATGGTCGTTTTTGGTTAATACCAAGAGAATATTATGGT
>NZ_JACVUI010000037.1 GCF_016624945.1 Acinetobacter sp. S54
GCCTGCTTTGCACGCAGGAGGTCAGGAGTTCGACTCTCCTAGTCTCCACCATGTACTGAAAGAGTACGGGCTAGATTAAATTATAGAGATTAATAAATAAAAAGTTTATTAACCTCTGTGATTTATCACAGTTTAGTGTGATCTGACGAAGACACATTAACTCATTAACAGATTGGTAAAATTGAGTCTGAAATAAATTGTTCACTCAAGAATAAGTTAAATTGAAAGATTTAATTTATTTATTGAGAACTAGCAAATTAACTGAATCAAGCGTTTTGGTATATGAATTTAGAT
>NZ_JACVUI010000038.1 GCF_016624945.1 Acinetobacter sp. S54
ACTTGAATATCAGACAAGTCAAATCCGATGACTTTCTCACTAAAGTTGAAGATGATATCTACAATTTCGTTAGGCGATAATGTGGTATCAGCTGTGGTAATCGTCAAACTCGGTGCAGTGGTATCAATAGTTAAATCAAAAGCAGGACTAGCATTGCCCTTATTTCCGGCCAGATCAACCAAAGCCACTGTTAGCGAATGATTACCTTCGCTCAAATCAGTCGATGGTGTAAAACTC
>NZ_JACVUI010000039.1 GCF_016624945.1 Acinetobacter sp. S54
AAAAGTCACAATTGTTGTTGATGGGGTGAGTTATCCAGCTACGAATAACGGTGATGGAACCTGGACTCTGGCAGACAATACGTTACCAACCTTAACTGATGGTTCGCATACTGTTGTGGTAAATGCAACGGATGCAGCAGGAAACGTGGGGACAACCACTGGGACAGTGGTAATTGACACAGTGGCGCCAACTGCCCCTGTTGTCAATCCAGTCAATGATACAGATGCAATTA
>NZ_JACVUI010000003.1 GCF_016624945.1 Acinetobacter sp. S54
CGTGGCCAAACTGGACAGCAACTCGGCTGAAAAAGATGCAGCAGCAATCAGTGCTAAAGACGCGTTTGATGTATTGGTCGTGGGTGCTGGTCCTGCGGGCGGTACGGCAGCGATCTATGCGGCACGTAAAGGTATTCGTACGGGGATGATCGCAGAGCGTTTTGGTGGTCAGGTGATGGATACCATGGATATCGAAAACTTCACATCGGTACAAAAAACCATTGGTCCGAAGTTTGCTGCCGATATGGAAGCGCATATACGTGAATACGATGTAGATATAATGAATCTGCAACGTGTTCGTAAAATCACAGGAGCGGATCAAACGGCGACAGGTCGGGTTGAAGTTGAACTGGAAAATGGAGCAAAGGTTGAATCGAAAACCGTGATTTTATCGACGGGTGCACGCTGGAGAAAAATGGGGGTTCCTGGTGAACAAGAATATGCGACGCGTGGAGTCGCCTATTGCCCACACTGTGATGGTCCCTTATTTAAAGGCAAAAAAGTTGCGGTGATTGGCGGTGGTAACTCAGGTGTAGAAGCCGCGATTGATCTGGCAGGAATTGTAGAACATGTGACTTTGGTTGAGTTTAATACCAAATTACGTGCCGATCAAGTATTGCAGGATAAACTCAATAGTTTGCCAAATGCCACCATTATTACCCATGCTCTTTCAACGGAAGTGGTCGGTGATGGTCATCAGGTGACTGGTCTGAAATACAAAGATCGTGCTACGGATACAGAACAGACCCTTGAGCTGGCAGGAATCTTTGTCCAGATTGGTTTATTGCCTAATACAGATTTCTTAAAAGGTTCGGTTGAGTTAAGTGGACGTGGTGAGATCATCATTAACGAGCGGAATGAAACTAATGTCGCAGGTGTATTTGCGGCAGGTGACTGTACCACTGTACCTTATAAGCAGATTATTATTGCTACTGGTGAAGGTGCAAAGGCTTCTCTCTCTGCGTTTGATTATCTTATCCGGAATAGTTGATTCATAAAAAAGCAAAGGAATTTCGGTTCCTTTGCCTGCAAGTTTTGAAATGAGTTTATAGGAACTTGATCTTCTAACAGTCAGGTTCCTTTTTTTATGCGATGATTTATTGGTTTAACGACAAATGATATTGAGCTTTTCAAATTTATGCATTAACGTGACCTGATCTTCAATATGAGCTAAATCAAGTACAATACAGTTGATCGGACAGACAGCGATACAGGTCGGTTCAGGATAAAATCCCACGCATTCAGTACAACGATTTGGGTCAATTTCATAGACCTTTTTCCCTTCAAAAATGGCGCTATTAGGGCATTCAGGCAGACACATATCACAGTTGATACAATCTTTTGTAATGAGTAAGGCCATAATTACTCCGCAGTAAATGCCAATGCTGACGCAGAAAGTTGTTCAGTAGCATGGGGTAAATTACGAATGAGGAGGGCATATTCAACATTTATGGCAGGGTCAAGTGGAATGTCAACGATATGACCTGAGCCCTTGGCACTATTAATTTGATGGCCGTTACGATCCAGAATTTCATTCAGGATAAACGTAAAATTGCCTTGCGGAGTCATAAGTTCGAGTGAATCTCCTACATCAAAACGATTTTTTACATCAATTTTGATATAATCACCATTGCGTTCTAACACTTCACCACAAAACTGCTGATAATCAAAATGTGAAGAGCCATCATCATAGTTTTGATAGTCACTATGCACGTGACGACGCAGAAAACCTTCGGTATAACCACGATTAGCCAGCCCTTCGAGTAACTTCATTAAACTATTATCAAATGGTTTCCCCGCGATAGCATCATCAATGGCTTTACGATAAATTTGAGCAGTTCTAGCACAGTAAAAATAAGATTTAGTTCGACCTTCAATTTTTAAGGAACTGATTCCCATCTGGGTTAAGCGTTCCACATGTTGAACTGCTCTTAAATCTTTGGAGTTCATAAAATAAGTGCCGTGTTGATCTTCTTCGGCAGCAAACATACCTTCGTCATTGCGCTGTACTAAAACGGGTTGCATTCGCGGGATTTGAACATTTTGTGAATTACAACAGTTTTCCTTTTCATTAAATTGCTTAAGCGGAATAACTTCACCAGTCTCATTCTCAATCGCTTCATGAATTTTGTAATCCCAACGACAGGCATTTGTACACGCCCCTTGATTGGCATCGCGTTTATTCATATAACCAGAAAGCAGGCAACGCCCTGAATAGGCCATACATAATGCACCATGTACAAACACTTCAAGTTCAATATCTGGTACTTGTGTTTGTATTTCCGAAATTTCTTCAATAGAAAGTTCTCGTGAAAGAATGACACGTGTTAAGCCATAATCTTTCCAAAATTTGATTGTCGCCCAGTTAATCGCATTGGCTTGTACTGAAAGATGAATAGGCATCTCAGGAAAATGTTCGCGTACCAACATAATTAGACCAGGGTCAGACATGATTAAGGCATCGGGTCGCATTTTAATAATCGGGTGTAAGTCTGCAATAAAATTTTTTAGTTTGCTGTTATGTGGTTGAATATTGACGACCACATAAAATTTTTTCCCTAGAGTATGCGCTTCATTGATACCTATTTCTAAGTTGTCAGGATCGAATTCGTTATTACGCACGCGTAAACTATAACGTGGCTGGCCTGCATAAACCGCATCTGCGCCATAGGCAAAGGCATAACGCATATTTTTCAAGGATCCAGCAGGAGAGAGTAACTCAGTTTTCATAAAATATTATAAAGGCATAAAAAATATAAGTGATTATTTTAGTTTCTGTCCTGCTTTGGCTCAACCTAGTATTTTAGTCAGAATTGTCGTTCTAAAAATACGCAGATTTGTTCTATTTTTGCCCTTGTTGTTGCATCAGTAAATCTATTAAATAGAAAAATATTGCTAGAACACAGCATTTGAGGGGATTTTCATGACAACTGTTCATCAACGACAACCTGTTTTTTTTATTTCACATGGTGGGGGACCGTGGCCGTGGATGCCTGATTATCTCAATAGCGTTTATGCGAATCTGGCCCAGTCATTGCGTGGATTATTGAATACATTGCCTCAACGTCCAAAGGCCATTTTAATGATTTCGGCGCATTGGGAAGCTCCAGAATTTACAGTTCAAACAGCCTTGCAACCTGATATGATTTATGACTATGGAGGGTTCCCAGCGCATACGTATCAGGTGCATTATGAGTCCTCTGGTTCATTTGAATTGGCCAAACGTGTTGTGGAGCTATTGGAACAAGCGAACATTCAAGTCGCAACTGATGCACAGCGTGGCTACGATCATGGTATGTTTTCTCCTATGCAGGTCATCAATCCTGATGCGGATATTCCTGTAGTACAACTTTCTCTGAAAAAAGGACTTAATCCAGAGCAACATATTGCTTTAGGACGTGCCTTGGTAGCATTGCGTGATGAAAATATTTTGATCATTGGTAGTGGATTAAGCTATCACAATCTACGCATGTTTAATGCCCATGCTGCTGAACCATCACGTGCATTCGACCAATGGTTGTATGAAACTGTGGTTGAACATCAAGGCAATGAGCGTAATGAGCGCCTAAATAGGTGGGAACTTGCTCCTGCTGCACGTGTCGCACACCCACGTGAAGAACACTTATTACCCTTGATGGTTGCTGTTGGTGCGGCGGAAAATGAACAGGGGATTCGTAATTACCATGAAGATCACTTTATGGGTGGATTATCTGTTTCCAGTTTCGCATTGGGTGAAATAAATTAGAGGTTTAAAACGAAAAAGGTGCACTAAAGGCACCTTTTTGATTTATTGGGCTAACATTCGCTAGAGCAATTTTGATTATTTCTCAACAAAAGCACGTTCGATGACATAGTCACCTAAAACACCCATACGTGGAGATTCTTTCAAACCCGCTTTATCTAAAAGTGCAGCCACGTCAGTTAAGAAATGTGGGCTACCGCATAACATCGCACGGTCAGTTTCTGGATTAAATGGTGGTAAACCAATTTTTTCAAATAAAGCCCCCGTTTCAATTGCAGTTGTTACACGGCCTTCATTTTCAAATGGTTCACGGGTTACAGTTGGGTAATATATCAATTTATTTTTGATATCTAATTCTTCAAACCATTCATTATTTGGTAGTTCATTCAGAATTAAATCTTGATAAGCTAATTCGCTAATCCAGCGCGTACCATGCACTAAAATCACTTTTTCAAATTTTTCGTAAGTTTCAGGATCACGAATCAAAGATAAAAATGGTGCTAATCCTGTTCCTGAAGAAAGGAAATATAGGTTTTTACCCGGATTAATATCGTCATGAACCAAGGTGCCAGTAGGTTTTTTAGAAATCAGAATTTCATCACCAACTTGAACTTTTTGTAAAATAGACGTTAATGGACCGTCCTGAACTTTAATTGAGAAAAACTCTAGTTCTTCTTCGTAGTTGGCACTGGCAATCGAATAGGCGCGCATTAATGGTTTGCCATTGACCTCAAGCCCGATCATGACGAACTGACCATTTTTAAAACGTAGTGCGGTATCGCGTGTTGTTTTAAAACTAAAAAGAGTGTCATTCCAGTGGTGAACATGGGTGATGCGTTCAACATTAAAAGCAGCCATTAAAGATCTCAATCACGATCAAAAGAAAACAGGTTGCTATTCTAATCTAAAATCATTCTCGATAAACTGAATATATTTAATTGTGTTTATAAGAAAAAGTGATGATGACCTCTGTAAATTTGCCAATCATCGGCAGCATGCATTCACCTTATCGTGAAAAGTTTGGTATTCCACGCCAGCCTAATCTGGTACAGGTACAGTCTTATATTGAAATGTATGAACCGTACAATGTTAGATTGGCTTTTGATGGAATAGAGGAGTTTAGCCATTTATGGTTGATCTGGCAGTTTCATGAAAATAAAAACCAACATGAGACCGAAAAGTTTCGTCCGCAAGTGCGCCCACCGCGGTTGGGTGGAAATAAAAAAATAGGTGTGTTTGCAACGCGTAGTATGTATCGACCTGCACCTATTGGTTTATCTGTGGTGCAATTTAAATCTATTGAAAAAGTGGGCAAAGGACTTAGAATCTATGTCACAGGTAGTGATTTACTTGATGGAACTCCTATTTTGGATATTAAACCTTATATTCATTATTCGGATGCCATCGAAAATGCGCAAAGTGGCTATGCCCATCTTGAGCCTGAAAGAAAACAAGTATGTTGGAAGGCAGAGGCGTTACGACAGCAACAAATTTTTATGCAAACGCAGCAACTTACTCCGCAATTAATTGAGGAATTAGAGCAGGTTTTATCTTTGGATCCCCGTCCTGCTTATCAAGATGATATTTACCGAGTTTATAAGATGAAATTTGCTCAGTTTGATATCAGTTTTAGCGTAAATCAGGAATATATCGAAATTATCGATTTTAATCAGTTAGACCCTTAACTTGATTGGATTTTGCATGACGCTTATGAATATACATTTGCTGGTCGGCATCTTTACACGCGTGTTCCAGTCCGTGACTTGGGTGACGCAGGGCATAACCAATCGCAGCACTGATTTGAGCATTTGCCAAATGCTCAAGTAAGCGTTGTTTTAATTGTTCCAGATGCTCTTGATCATGACCGAGTATCAAGATTCCAAATTCATCGCCTCCTAAGCGGGCAAGTAAATCTTCCTGACGTAATGATTTTCTTAAAATAGACGCGGCCTGTTCAATAAAACGATCGCCCTCAGCGTGCCCTTGTTGATCATTAATTGCTTTTAATCCATTGAGATCAACGATCACAACGGCAGCAGGATGTCCATAGATTTTACAACGTTCTTCTTCAATGCAAATAAACTGATTCCAGCCGCGCCGATTATAGATACCTGTCATGGCATCAATTATGGCTTCATTTTGTAGGCGTTCATGCAAACGGATTTGTTCATTTTCACGAATCTCGCGTTGTAAAATATGGCTAAGTAAATTACCAAATAATTCGACTAATCCACCATCTTCAATAATCGCTTCAGATTTTGGTTCCGGATCAATCGCGCATAAGGTTCCAAAGAGAGTTCCATCTTCTTTAACCAAAGGTTGCCCAATATAGGATTTAATATTGACTTGTTGAGCAATGGGTGCAGAAGCATATAAAGGAATATCTTCTGAACGTGGTGCAATACGAGGAGCATGACCCAATACCATATGTGAACAGAATGAATCTGCCCAGTTAAAAACCCGCCCTGGTTTTACATCATAACCATGATCTTCAGATTGCAATACAATCCAGTCATTCCCCTCGACACGTGTGATCATCCATAAATCAAAACCAAATTTTTGATGTAAAAAATGCAGTACCGCATGTCCTGCGTCATGAAAGTTTTTAAATGCAATAGAACTCATTTAGCCGCCTATGATTTGGGTATTTTCCTGATACTGATGGCACTTTAAAACAAATTTTAGATGATGCATATCCCTAATTTCACGGACTAAAAAAATACATTGCAAATGAACTCTGCTATATTGGATAGAGTGTTTGGGGTAGAACAATGAAGTTTAATTTTGAAATCGATACGGTTTGGTGTTTAGAACAATTATTAAAAGACGGACGCATTACAGAGCGTGAAAAATTATTGATTCAAACGACACATCGACAAAAAGATCAATTGAAATGGCATCCTATTCAATGGATTGCGCAATTCAATCTGAAAGATCAGCAAGCGCCTGAGAAAATTTTAAATACCACTCGTTTGAGTCAGTGGCTTGCTGAAAAAGCAGGTTTGGCATTTTATGTGATTGATCCATTAAAAGCAGATGTAGGTAAACTGACATCGGTGATGTCACAGGAATTCGCTTTACGTAATAAAATCTTGGCTGTCGAAGTTAGGGCAGATTCGATTTTGATTGGAACCGATCAGCCGTTTATGACAGATTGGCAAGTCAATCTTGAGCGTAGTCTGAATCCAAAGAAAATTGAACGAGTGATTTTGAATCCCGAGCAATTGCATCGTTATCTGGTGGAATATTATCAGGTGAGTCGCGCGGTTAATTCATCGCAAAACTCAGGAAGTTATGAGCGGGAAAATAAAGGTGTGGAAGCACTTTTGCAACTCGGTGATACGCAAACGCCTGATGCCAATGACCAACATATCGTCAAGCTGGTCGATTGGGTGTTGCAGTTTGCCTTTGAACAGGGTGCAAGTGATATTCATCTTGAACCACGTAAGGATACAGGTAAGGTTCGTTTTCGTATTGATGGCGTGTTGCATACCATTTATAACATGCCGGCTAATACTTTAACCGCAGTGATCGCGCGTATTAAAATCTTGGGTCGGCTCAATGTTGCGGAAAAACGTAAACCACAAGACGGGCGCTTAAAAACTCGAACGCCTAAAGGACAAGAAACAGAACTGCGTCTATCGACTTTACCTACTGCATTTGGTGAAAAAATGGTGATGCGTATTTTTGATCCAGAAGTCTTGGTACGTAGTTTTCAGCAATTGGGTTTTGAAGGACGTTTACTCGATGACTGGAATACGCTGACGCAGCATAGTCATGGGATTATTTTGGTCACAGGCCCAACAGGTTCAGGTAAAACCACCACGCTCTATTCCTCTTTAAAGCAACTTGCTACCGAACAGGTCAATGTGTGTACTATTGAAGACCCGATTGAAATGCTAGAGCCTAGTTTTAACCAGATGCAAGTCAACCCAGCCATTGAGTTGGGTTTTGCCGATGGTGTTCGGGCTTTGATGCGTCAGGATCCAGACATTATTATGGTGGGTGAGGTACGTGATCAAGATACGGCCAATATGGCCATACAAGCCGCATTAACAGGTCATCTGGTGCTTTCTACTTTGCACACCAATGATGCACCATCAAGTTTGACCCGTTTACATGATCTAGGCGTTCAACCATTTTTAACGGCTGCCACCATCTTAGGGGTATTGGCACAGCGGCTAGTACGTAAGTTATGTCCACACTGCAAACAACAAACCCAGATTAATGAACAAGAATGGGAACATTTGACTTTTGACTATATTATGGATATGCCAGATACAGTATATCAGGCAGTTGGTTGTGAAGCCTGTCGTAATACAGGGTATAAAGGGCGAGTTGGCATTTATGAGTTTATGCCTGTGAGTACGGAAGTGAAGCATTTGATTAGTGCTCATGCCACCTTAAATGAATTACGTGCACAGACCAAGAAAGAAGGTGTAGAGCCACTACGGATTGCAGGTGCGCGTAAAGTGATAGAGGGTGTTACAACTTTGGAAGAAGTTCTGCGTGTAGTACCTTTAAGTTAAATCGCCTAATTATGTCTTTCCTAAGATTCACCTCATCTTGTTTGGTTAAATTATTTATAGCAAATAAACAACCTGAATGAGGGAATCAACATGATGCGTAATATCCTAATGGCAGCAGCTTTAATCACAACGGGTTATGTATCTGCTCAAGTGCCCGTAAATCAATCTGCTTTAGCACCTACAAAAATAAGTAGTGTAAAACAGGCTTTGAGTTTTAAAGATGATACCCCAGTTAAGCTCAAAGGGCAGGTCGTAAAATCTTTGGGAGATGAAAAATATCAATTCCGCGATTCGACAGGTACGATTACTATCGATGTCGATGATGAGTTATGGCAGGGACGTGCTATTTCTCCGACTACAACGGTAACTTTAATCGGAGAAGTGGATATTGATCATAAACCATTGAAACGGGTTGAAATTGATGTAGATGCGGTTGAATTTTAACTTTATATTTTAGGCAAATCTTCTTTTTCATAAACTGCATGTCTATTTGGATATGCAGTTTTTTATTTTATAGTGAAAAAAGACCCATTTACCTATTTCTTATTTGAGAAGCAGCATGCGTATATTAGTGGCAGAAGATGACCGTTCTCAGGCAGAGAGCATCCAATCGTGGTTAGAAATGGATGGTTATCATGTGGATTGGGTTGAGCGAGGAGATTACGCCATTGCAGCAATTGAACAGCACCAATATGACTGTATTTTGCTAGATCGGGGCTTACCTAACTCTACAGGCGATGAAGTGCTAATTGCTTTGCGTAAACACCAAGCTGCGACCCCTGTCATTTTTATTACCGCAAAAGATAGTATTCAGGATCGGGTTAAAGGACTTGATTTGGGAGCAAATGATTATTTGATTAAACCGTTTAGTCTGGAAGAGTTATCTGCCCGAATACGCGCCAAGTTGCGTACCCAACAACAGGTTAATAGCCATATTTTGGAGTGGAAGCAATTAACGCTAGATACAAAGGCCAAAACTGTACGCCGTGATCAAGATGTCATGGATTTAACGGCGAGGGAGTTTCAGATTTTATATAAATTGATGCAATATCCTGAGCGAATTGTAACGCGTGAGCAACTGGAAGAGTCACTTTATGCATGGGGTGAGGAAATCGAGAGTAATGCAATTGAAGTTTATATTTATCAGTTACGAAAAAAAATTGGTGCGACTTTAATTAAGACCATACGTGGTCTTGGTTATCGAATGGGCGAATAATTTATGAATCGACCAGTTTCTGTTTCGTTACAGTCAAAAATCATCAAAACAACCGTATGGAGTAGTGTTATCGCAGGCATAACTGCTTTTGCTTTGCTGATATTTCTAACGTGTTATCACAACATGAAAGTACAAGATGAAATCATGGATGAAGTGTCAGATATGTTGCTTCTTTCAGACCTACATTTACCTTCAGGTCAACAACTGGATGAATTAAGTGATGAATTTGATCTTCAATATGCGTTGTACTGGAATAATAAGCTGCTCACACAATCCAAAGAACATGATTCACTACCACTTCAGTGGAATTTTAAAACAGATTTTTCTCTGGTTTGGCAGGACGGACAGATTTGGCGTATTTATCGTCAGGACAAAACCCAAGCAGAACTTAAATCTGTCGTGATACAGCCGTTATCCACACGATTTGATGAAATTTGGCAAAGCCTAATGGGGTATTTTCTGGTTCTTATCGTTTTGTGGCTATTGCAATGGGGACTTATTCGTTGGGGGATTCGACGTGATTTAGCACCTTTACACCATTTATCTCATTCCATTGCGACAAAGTCTGCACATGATTTACAGCCAATTGGTATGATGCAAACTCCCTTAGAAATTGAACCTGTAATCGATTCTTTAAATCAATTATTGCAACGGCTGGAGCGGGCACTTTTGGCAGAGCAATCATTTACTGCTGATGCATCCCATGAATTACGTTCGCCTTTATCTGCAATACAAATGCGTTTACAGTTGATACAACGCAAATATAATGATAAACCTGCGCTGAAACAGGATTTGATCCAGATTCAAAATGATGTAAATCGAAGTACACAAGTTCTGGAAAATTTATTGCTTTTAGCGCGTCTTGACCCCGCCCAAGAACAAGGACTCACAACGCATCTGTTAATGCTGGATGAGATCATGCTTGAAGTGATAGAAGCATTATCTTTATTTGCACACGATAAAAATATTGAAATTATTTTGGATTGTAATGCGCAGCAAACACAGATAAAGGCAAATCATGAGCTTATATTTACCTGTCTACGCAATTTACTGGATAATGCGATTCGATATTCGCCTTATCACTCAAAAGTCTACATTCATCTGGAAAATGTGCAGCAGTATTCAGGAAAGCTATGTTTAAATATTCATAATGACGGTGAAAAAATTACTCCACAGGTTATGGAGCGTTTAGGCCAACGTTTTTTTAGAGGATTGGGAACAGGACAACAGGGGACAGGACTTGGACTTTCCATTACTCAAAAAATTGTGCTACTGCATCAGGCAAAGCTAAACTTCTATCCCAATCCAAATGGGGGACTCGAGGTTGAGTTAATTTTTGATATAGCAGAATGTTAAAGCTAATTTCTAAACAGCATAAATGATTTGGAAAATTTTATATCTCGAAATTCAGATCTAAGATTAAAGAAAAACAGTATGGTAAAACCATACTGTTTATATATTGTATTTGCCCACGAGTATTATTATTTTAGACGATTATTCTTATTATTTTGTCAAAATCAAACGGTTATTGCGGGTCAAACGTAAACGATATTCTTCACCTGCATGCATAATGCGAATTTCACGACCTAGGGCAAATAGATTGTTTGAATGCAACATTGGCAAAGATTGGGCTGTTTCGTTGCTACGGGTAAATAGGTTAAAAGGTGCGTTCATTTGTTGTGCTCCGTGGTGTTTTATTTAACGATTTAAATGATAATCATTATCGAATAGGCCTGTCAATCAAAATTTGAATATTTTATAAAAAATAAAATTTGCTTACACTTGAGTAAAATTAAGGAAGCTTTAAATCTATGTCAAAACCTGTGATCGACATCGCCATTGGATTACTACTGCATCATGGAAAAGTACTGGTGGGCTGGCGTGAAGCCAAACAACATCAGGGAAATAAATATGAATTTCCGGGTGGAAAGGTGGAATCAGGGGAAAGTCCTGAGGATGCGTGTCGTCGTGAGATTTATGAAGAAGTTGGAATTGGGATAAAGCAATGGTATGCCTTTGATCGTATTCAACATGAATATGAAGATATTATAGTTTGTCTCCATTTGTTTTATGCTTATGTTCCTGATGATTTACTTACTCTGATCCAGCAACCGTGGACATGGTATCATCGTGATCAACTCATGCAGCTCAATTTTCCTAAAGCCAATGATGCTATTCTTCAGCGTTTGTTTTGGTCACATTTTATCAAAATTGGCGATAAATTATCTGAATTTCAACTCCATACTGATTCACTTTTTTATTGGAGAGTGGATGAAGAGCAGTTTCAGGGGGATGTTTTACACACCTATTCAGCAGATGATTTAACAAAACTGATTTTAAATGATGAGCACTATCAGCAATTAAGTGACGATTTAAAGCCATTGATTAAAACGCTACATTTGAAGCAGCATCAACTTATGCAGTTTAAAAAAGGTGATTTAGAGTTAGGCAAACGTTATATTGCAGCCTGTCATGATTTAGTTGCCTTACAGCATGCTGAACAAATCGGCTGTGAAGCCGTGTTTGTGAGTCCGATTCAGCCAACACAAACCCATCCACATACTAAAGCACTTGGATGGACCCAGTTGGAAGAATGGAGCAAACAGAGCCAAGTATTGGTTTTTGCACTGGGCGGTTTACATCCCAATGATTTAGCTCAAGCACAGTTACATGGAGCTTATGGCATAGCAGGCATTCGAAATTTCTAATCATTGTAATAAGTAAGTTAAAGAACATCAGGGCCTTAAAGTGATTTTAAGGCCTGTTGAGCCTGTTGCACAGTTTGTGCATTATTTTGTTTTTGACCCGCGACTAAAATTGCCTGCCAAAGTTGCTTTTTCATTGGAGCAGATTGGGCATAACTTAAACCACGACGTGCCAGTGATTCAGCAGAATTATATTGTCCTTTTTGATTGGCAACTAAAGCCAGATACATAAAAGTTTCAGCCGCTTGAGGTGCTAAACGCTGAGCTTGTAAAGCAAAGCGCTCAGCATCATCCCATTTTATTTGGCTATAGGCTGTCTGGGTTTGCTGGATCAGATTTTTAAATGCAGGTAGTGATCGTCCATCATTAAATTGTTGTTTGGCCTTTTGTTCAGGAACTACGACTCGCATTTGCTTGCGTTTGATTTCTTCCTGCTCATAGGGGGTGATTTTAACGCCATCCGGAGTTTCTATGGTTTTTTTTGTGGGTTCAGCAGGCTTTGGCGGCACTTTCTTTGGTTCTTCATGTAAAGGGAATGTCGAGCATCCCACAAAAGAAACGACTGTTAATGCTAAAAAACCTTGCTTCCACATATCTTTAAAATCTCTTTGACCTATCCACATCATTGATTTGAATAACTACCACTTGAAATTACGCGATTATTCGAGAGATCATTTTGCATTTGATCTTCACTGTCACGAATATAGTTGTCGATGCTATCGTTTGATGATGGATTTGTATCACCATTTTCCGTATCAGAATTGTAAGCCGGTTCAACCTGATAATGCGGTAATCCACACATTGTTGCCTGACGAGGTACAGTATGGCGTAGCATAGGAATGTACATGGCACCTTCACATCCCTGAGCAGATAAGTTCCCCGTAGCTGAGTCAATCCATTGCCATTGCACATCATCCGTCTGACGTAAATTGACAGGTTGCTGACGCAATTGTTTCATGACATTGGTCCAGACAGGCAGGGCACCTGAGGAACCGGTTAAACCTGTGACTTTATTATCATCTAAACCTAACCAGACCACAGCAAGATGATTACCTGAATAGCCTGCAAACCATGAATCACGTGTATCATTGGTTGTGCCTGATTTACCTGCCAAATTTAGATCAGATGATAAGCTACTATAAGCTGCTTTACCTGTCCCAGAGCGCATAACTTGTTGTAAGCCGTAATTTAAAATATACGCAGCTGAAGGATCAATGGTTTGTTGAACATTTAAACCAAAACGTTCAAGGACATGACCGTTTGCATCGACTACTGAGCGAATGGCGCGGGTTGGATATTTAAAACCACCTGTCGCAAAGTTACCGTAAATACTCAACATTTCCATAGGCGACATATTTATAGCACCCAGAAATGCAGAAGGATAATTAGGAATATCTGAGGTTACGCCGAACTTTTTCAGATTATTAGTGAAAGCAGATAAACCAAATTCCTGACCTAAACGTACCGCCGAAAGGTTATACGAGTTCGCCAATGCCTGTTGTAAAGTGACTACGCCATGTTCGCCACCGCTATAATTTTTCGGTGTCCAGCTTTTATCACCGCCGACAGGGATATTGACGGCAGCATCCTGAATCTGACTGGCCCAATTATAACGTCCAGACTCAATCGCATTTAGATAAATTACAGGTTTAAGCAAAGAACCTACTTGTCGTTTTGCATCAACAGCACGGTTAAAACCCGTAAAGTCTTGGGTCGAACCTACAGCCGCAATCAGTTCTCCATTTTCAGGATGTTCCACCAAAACAGCGCCCTGTAGGTCTTTAAGACGTGCTGGATTACGTTTTGCAATTTGTTCAACACTGGATTTGAACGCATCCTGAATGCGCGTCTGTGCAATTGGATCAAGTGTGGTGAAAATGCGTAAGCCCTGATTGGTAAGGTCGTTTTCCTGATATTCTGAACGTAGCTGACGACGTACGATATCCAGAAAATCTGGAAATTTCGCTGGGCCAAGACTTGGTTTTGAAACCACGCCTAAAGGACGAGCACTCTCTTTTTTATATTGATCTTGAGTCAAATAGCCCATGACCAACATATTATTTAATACAATATTACGGCGTTTGAGTGCTGCCTCAGGATTACGCCAAGGATTATATAGAGATGGACCTTGTACCAGACCTACCAGATAGGCCTGTTGGGCAATATTTAGTTCACGTAATGGCAAACCAAAATAAAACTGTGAGGCCAGACCATACCCATTAATTGAGTAACTGCCATTTTGCCCGAGATTTACTTCGTTTAAATAAGCTTCCAAAATTTCATCTTTGCTATAATGTAACTCAAGCAACATCGCCATAAACGCTTCATTGGCTTTACGTTTTAGTGTGCGTTCAGGACTAAGATAGAAATTTTTAACCAATTGCTGGGTGAGGGTAGATCCGCCCTGACGTCTTCCGCCTGTTACGTTACTGACTAAAGCACGTGCAGTACCTCGTACAGAAATACCGTGGTGACTATAAAAATTACGATCTTCAGTTGCAACCAGTGCTTCAATTAATGTCTTTGGTACTTTGTCCAGTTTAATCAGTACCCGATCTTCATTATGTTGAGGATAGATTCCCCCAATTAATAACGGCTCAAGTCGAGCAATACCGGTGGAAGACGGTTTAGTTGCACGAATATCCGCAATTTGATCATTGGTGAATGACACCTGCAAAACTTGCTCAGGTTCAGTACTATCTCCAAAGTCAAAACCGCGCGTGTGAACATACATGGTATTGCCCTGAACCACGTAACTACCAGACTTGGTATAATTTTGGGCATTTTTATAGCCGAGTAATCCAAGTTCCTGACTAAAATCATTCTGGCTGACAGGGGCATTGGTATAAAGTTCTAAAGGCCGTGCAAAAACTTTGGCAGGGATATCCCAGCGTTGTCCTTCAAATTTATCGCGGATCACATTATCAAGGCGGATTAAATAGATACTAAAAGCTAAAAAAACACCAATAATGATGACTGAAAAAATAAGCGCAAAAAAGCCAATGCCACGTTCAAACTTCATAAATCTGTCATAAAAGCCAACAAAGTGTGCTAATCATGCGATAGCTTTCATATATTTTGCAATGATAAATCTGTGAATGAGCTAAAAAACTCATTATTTATGCAAAAGGCGATGATCTACTTCACTTTTTCAAAGACTTTACTCCAACTGGTGTGAAGATTTTAAAGATCGATTTTTAGCAGAATAACCACATTTTATTCATAAAGTTATTTTGGATAGTCTTCGAATTGGCTGGCTAGAAAATCTATAAAAAGTCGAACTTTTTTGGGAAGCAATTGTTGACTAGCAGGCCATAAAGCATGAAAACAAATGGGTTCACAGCTATAATCAAGGAAACAGCGAACTAATTGACCATTTTCCACATAAGATTGCACGATAAATTCGGGTAAAAAAGAAATTCCTTTATGCGCAAGACAGAGATCCAGTAAGAAATCGCCATTATTACAAATAAATGTAGGCAAGTATTCAACATTGATGTCCTGAGAATCTTTTTTAAATTTAAATTTGGGTAATTGTTCATTAATACTATAACTTAAAACTTTATGGTGCTTAAGATCTTCAATATGTGAGGGATAACCATAGGTTTTTAGATATTCGGGTGTGGCATAAAAGTATCGATCAATGGATAGAAAGTTTCTGCTTTTATATGAACTATCAATCTTTTCACTGATTCTCAAGGTTAAATCAAAATCGCCACTGGCCATATCCAGATGATGATCGGTCAGAGTTAAATTAATGCGTATTTCAGGATATTGATTTTGAAATTTGACAAATAAATCTTTTAAAATGAGATGACTAAACGAAAGCGGAGCATTAACTTTTAATTCTCCAGCGGGATATTGTTGGTTATAGGATAATTCGTATTTGACCCAATCCAGTTCGCTTATGATCACTTTACTATGTTTATATAAAGTTTCGCCCGATGGGGTAAGGCGCATCGTCCGGGTGGTGCGATGAAATAATGTTGCCTTTAAATTATTTTCAAGATAGGCGATGCGCTTGGCGACCATATCTCTGGATAGGTTCTGGTATTGGGCTGCTTTACTAAAATTGCCCTGTTCTACCACACTAACAAAGCTTAAAATACAATCGAGTCGGTCCATTTTAAAAATCTATAAAAGGCTAAAATAAAAACATTGAACGTACAAAAATTAAACATCATTCATAAGTAGGCAAATATAAATTATTTTACTTAGATACGGCGAATTTAAGTCTGCTGGTCAGTCTAATCAGATATCTGATGAATTAAATTGGCCGAGATTTGAGCGTGGCTAAAATAATTGAACAAAACTAACCTGCATTTGAACGTAAACATAAACTTAACAATGTCGCTAGATTACACCATAAATATATTTTGATTGTATGAGAAACAAATAAACACTTTCTTAAATTTGGACGTATGTTTTTACAGGTTTTTCTGAATTAATACACGTACAGAAACAATAACGGCGGTATAAACTGATGAATACATCTTTACTAGAACAACTTTCACCAAATAATTGTCAAGTTATTTTTATTGATCACCAGCCACAAATGGCTTTTGGCGTACAATCTATTGACCGTCAAGTTTTGAAAAATAATACCGTGGGTTTAGCTAAGGCTGTGAAAGTATTTAATATCCCAGTTACAATTACGACTGTAGAAACTGAAAGTTTTTCTGGGCACACTTATCCTGAATTACTGGATGTATTTCCAGATGCACCCCTATTAGAACGTACATCAATGAACTCGTGGGACGATCAGAAAGTTCGTGACTCACTTGCCAAAAATAATCGTAAAAAAATTGTGGTTTCTGGTTTATGGACAGAGGTGTGTAATAACACATTTGCTTTTGGTGCCATGCTTGAAGGGGGCTATGAAATTTATATGGTTGCAGATGCTTCAGGTGGCACATCTAAAGAAGCGCATGATTATTCAATGCAACGTATGATTCAGGCAGGTGTTGTCCCTGTGACTTGGCAACAAGTATTGCTTGAATGGCAACGTGACTGGGCACATCGTGATACTTATGATGCCGTTATGAATATTGTACGTGAGCATTCTGGTGCATATGGTATGGGTGTTGATTATGCTTATACAATGGTACATAAGACGCCTGAGCGCACTCAATCCAAGCATGAAGTACTTGCTCCAGTTCCTGCAAAATAATACGTTCCATATCAAATTAAGGGTAGAGTCGATCTACCCATTAAAATAAAAATGAACGGAGTACAGCGATGACTCAACTCGATTTAATCCTGAAAAATGGGAAAATTACCACTCTTAATACCCAACAACCAGAAGTTCAAGCCATTGGCATCGCTGACGGTAAAGTCATCATTACCGATAGCACCGATCAGGTAATGAAATTGGCAACAGCCAAGACGAAAGTCATTGATCTCAATGGAAGACGAGTGGTTCCAGGTTTAAATGACAGCCATTTGCATATTATTCGCGGTGGTCTAAATTATAATATGGAACTGCGTTGGGAAGGCGTACCTTCTGTTGCAGATGCTTTGAGATTACTTAAAGAACAAGCTGATCATACACCTGCACCGCAATGGGTGCGCGTAGTGGGTGGTTGGACAGAATTTCAGTTCGCCGAAAGACGATTGCCCACTTTAGAAGAAATTAATAAAGCTGCCCCAGATACGCCAGTTTTCGTATTACATTTATATGCCAGTGCTATGCTCAATCGGGCTGCACTGAATGTATTGGGTTTTAATAAAGACACCCAAGATCCACCTGGTGGCAAAATTGTTCGAGATGATAAAGGTGAGCCAACAGGATTATTATTGGCAACGCCTTCGGCGGCTATTTTATATTCTACTTTAGGTAAAGCACCAAAGTTACCAAAACAAGATCAGATCAATTCGACTCGTCACTTTATGCGGGAACTAAACCGTTTAGGTTTAACCTCTGCGATTGACGCTGGTGGTGGTGGTCAAAACTATCCTGATGATTATGAAGTCATTAAAGAGTTGCATGAAAATGAACAAATGACGGTCAGAATTGCCTATAACTTGTTTGCACAAAATGCTGGTTCTGAGCTAGAAGATTATAAAAAATGGACAGAAATGACCTTTCCAGGTGACGGTGATTCATTGTTTATGGTTAACGGAGCCGGCGAAAACCTGACATGGTCAGCAGGGGATTTTGAAGATTTCTATGAACCTCGACCAGATTTACCAGAAAAAATGGAAGCAGAGCTAGAAGCAATTGTTGAACTTTTAGCTGAGAAAAAATGGCCTTTTCGTTTGCATGCAA
This sequence comes from Acinetobacter sp. S54, assembly GCF_016624945.1. Lineage (GTDB taxonomy): Bacteria > Pseudomonadota > Gammaproteobacteria > Pseudomonadales > Moraxellaceae > Acinetobacter. The sequence goes on from NZ_JACVUI010000003.1 coordinate 18,461, forward strand.
CTTATGATGAAAGTATTGAACGCTTCCTGAATGTATTTGAGCGTGTAAATGCCAAGCAACCATTTCAAACCCGTTTTATTATTGACCATGCCGAGACAATTTCTGAGAAAAATATTGAGCGTATTGGGGCATTAGGCGGTGGTATTGCAATTCAGCATCGTATGGCTTATCAAGGTGAAATTTTTGTAAATCGCTATGGTGCAGAAGCAGCAAAATCGACTCCACCAGTGAAAAAAATGCTGGAATTGGGGGTTCCTGTGGGTGCTGGTACGGATGCTACACGGGTCGCTTCTTATAACCCTTGGGTATGTCTGGGTTGGTTAAGTACAGGGAAAACCGTAGGTGGTCTTTCTTTGTATGATGAAAAAGATTTACTTGATCGCCAGACAGCACTCAGACTATGGACTAAAGGATCGGCATGGTTTTCGGGTGAACAAAGTGATAAAGGTGCTTTGGTCGCAGGCGAACATGCAGATTTAGCCGTACTTTCAGATGATTATTTCAAAGTCGAAGGTGACGATATTCAGTGGATAGAATCTGTTCTGACAGTAATGAACGGTAATATCGTTTATGCAGGTGCAGAGTTTAAGCAGGAAGATCCACCATTACCGCCTGCTTCACCAGATTGGTCACCTGTAAAACGTTTCGGGGGACAGTGGCGACTGTCTGAAAATCGTAATGCACCATCTTTACAGCCACTTCAGTCAAATTCGACCATGTGTGCCTGCTCTAGCAGTTGTGGTATGCACGGACACAGTCATGCATGGATGCTAGATGTACCAGTCAATGACAAAGATAAAAAGTCATTTTGGGGTGCATTAGGTTGTTCATGTTTTGCATTCTAAACTGATGACGCGGGCTCTATCTTCTTCGGGATAGGGCCTTGAGATGAATTATGAAAGTGTATGTTTTATCTTTGGGCGTCGGTTTACTCGTGGGCGTACTTTATTATCTTTTAAATGTACGCTCGCCAGCACCTCCAATAGTTGCTCTTGTTGGGTTGCTTGGAATGGTTATTGGTGAAAAACTTATTCCGATGTTGAAAGCTTTTCTCAGTTAATCAACTGATATTTAACTCCAAATTTTAAGCTGTAATGAAGCAAATTTATATTGTTTGGCGTTCACCTACGATGATTTTGTAGGTGAGCTTTCAAAACATTTTAGGTCATATCGCAAATTTGCAAAATGACGATAAAAATAATTTTTAGATTGATACAGCCTGCATGTATTTTTTATTTTAGGTAGAACCATGATATCTGGTATTTCAACATTAGAATCTTACCTCGCTCGACAATGGATCATCATAGGTATCCTCTGCCTGTCAACACATACTTTTGCCAATGATGTTTTATCATCAGACCGTCAATATTTACTCGGTGACTGGAATGGTAAACGCACAGAACTTTCGGATAAAGGAATAGAGTTTAATGTTGCTTTTATTAATGAAGCTGCCACCAATTTGCATGGGGGGTATAACGATGATTCAGCTTTAAGAAGTGCTAATCAATGGACTTTTGGTTCAAGTTTTAACTTGGAAAAATTATGGGGCTGGGAAAATACTGTCGCAAAACTGGCAATATCAAAACGTGATGGACAAGGTCTTTCAGAAGATCGAATTGCAGATCCACGGGCAAAGCAATTTAGCAATGTACAAGAAATTAATGGTCGTGGGCAGGTTTGGCGCCTGAGTCAAATGTATTTACAAACATCTTCACTGGATAAGCATCTGGTTTTTAAAATAGGTCGTATGAACATGGGGGAAGATTTTAATTCGGCTCAATGCGAATTTCAGAATTTAACCTTATGCGGTGCGCAAGTGGGCAAAACAGTCGGCAATGTTTGGTATAATTGGCCCATTACAGTCTGGGCGACCAATATAAAATATAGTTTTAGTCCTGCATGGACATTAGGTATTGGGATATATGAGTCCAATGCAGAAAATACCAAAGAAAGTAAAGGGTTTAATTTAAGCACAGATGGGTCAAAAGGTGTCGTTATTCCTGTTGAATTGATCTGGAAAACCAAATTTAATGAGCTTGCTGGCACCTATCGTTTTGGTGGTTTTTATAGTACAGCAGATGCGAAAGATGTACTGACGGATAAAAATGGACAACTACAAACCATTGCCGCCAATCGAGAAATACATGATGGAAAATATAATCTGTGGTTAGTTGCTCAACAACAATTAACTCATCATGCTGGTGATGATCAACGTGGCTTAACCGCGTACCTGAGTTTAAATATGAATGATCAGGCGACGACTCAACTACGTGGTTCACAGCAGATTGCATTTATCTATAAAGGTGCATTTGATAGTCGTCCAAAAGATTCAATTGGTTTGGGCATTGCACGTAGTCAAATGAATAAACGTTTTCGAGAGCGTCAAAACGCATTGAATGAACAAAAACAGATTTTTAACTATGATGATCCTCAATTTACCCCTTTACAGTATAACGAAACCAATGTGGAGCTAAACTATACCTTGAATTGGTCCCCGAGCATTATGATTCGCCCAAATGTACAATTTGTTCATCAACCCGGCGGTGTTAAACAAGTGGATGATGCATGGGTACTCGGTTTAACAACCCGTTTTACTTTTTAAAATAGATTTAATTAAAACAATAGGTAAATTATGAATTTAACGACGACAAAAAATGAAGCAGAAGGGATTTGGAAAAGCTGTCGTGATCCAGTTATTTTAACGATTGTCGGTGGTGCGATTGATACGATTGGCTTTATTGCATTATTTGGTTTTTTTACTGCACATGTCACAGGTAACTTAGTGCTTGCTGGTGCGGCATGGGTGAAAGGTGGATCAGGAATCTGGATCAAGCTGGCAGCGATTCCACTTTTTATTCTGACAGTTGCGATAACCAAAGTCTTGATTGATCATAGTCAGAATAAAAGCAAAACTTTAGCTTTTCTATTTTATGGCGAAGCATTCTTTTTAACTGCTTTTATGGTGGCAGGTTTATATTTTGAACCCTTCAAAAACCCAGCAAGTATTACAGTTGCCATTACCGGTGGTTTAGGGCTAATTGCACTGGCGATTCGTAATACCTCTAGTAAAACCCTGATTAAGCATATCAGCCCAAGTACAATGATGACAGGTAACACGACACAACTTGGAATAGATCTGTCCGATTACATACGTAATAAAGGTGAAGCACATAAATTTTCATTAATTAAAAGTTTTTCGATCGTTTTAGGTTTTGTAATAGGTGCTTTTCTTGGCGCATTTTTATACGTTTACCTCAACTTTTGGAGTGTGGCTTTTTTTATATTGCCTATTATTTATCTGGGCTATTTAGCTTCTCAACATCGCTTTAAAGAACCTGAATAAAATTTGAAAAGATGACGGTGTAATAAGTTAGCAGGGTGAGTGCTGATTGAATGTTCACTATTTCGTCCAAAATAGATTGAAACCGTCGTGCATCAGAACGCACGATTTTAAATTTACTGTGTTATATTAGTTGCACAAATCGCATGTTATATGTTGATCTTAGAGTTCATCGTTATTTTGCTTTTCATGAGATTGATCTAAAGTCGATCTTTAAAAAGCGATAAATGCGTTGAAAGCGGGTCGCTTACATCCTGTGAAAATACATTGATAAAAGATGTGAGATAACTCACAGACCAACCCTATACTGGCTTTTACTTATAGGCATCCAATGCAGTCTGCAAATATTTCAGCCAAATCTTTTCGTAATATTGGTCTCATCGGCCGTCCTGATAAATCATCAGTGGTTGAAACTTTAAGTTTGATTCATGATCACCTTTTACATTTAGGCTTACATCCTATTTTCGATCAGGAAACAGCTGCGCTTGTACCTAACAACAATACACAAAGTGTAAGCCGTAGTTTACTTGGCGAAGTCGTCGATCTGGTTATTGTCGTTGGGGGAGATGGTTCCCTGCTACATGCTGCCCGTGCATTGGTTCGACATAATACGCCTGTGATTGGGGTAAACCGTGGACGTCTAGGATTTTTGACGGATATTACGCCATCTGAAGTTATCTTTAAGCTTGATCAGGTTTTGCAGGGACATTTTCAGCTTGATCGCCGTTTTTTACTGGAAATGGAAGTACGTTCAAAGGGTGAAACCATTTATGATGCAATTGCGTTGAATGATGTGGTTTTGCATTCAGGTCGGTCAGTTCATATGATCGATTTTGAACTCAATATTGATGGGCAATATGTCTATCGTCAGCATAGCGATGGCCTGATTGTGTCAACACCAACGGGTTCAACCGCTTATGCGTTATCTGGCGGCGGTCCAATTTTACATCCAGGAATGGACGCAATTGCACTGGTGCCTATGCACCCTCATACATTGTCTTCCCGCCCAATCGTCGTGAGTGGGCACAGTGAAATTAAACTCACAATTCGTGAAAATCGTGTTTTACCAATGGTCAGTGCGGATGGACAAAATAGTATTTCCCTCAATGTAGGTGATACGGTGCATATCCGAAAACATCCATTTAAGTTAAACTTATTACATCCACCCGGTTATGACTTTTATATGGCTTGCCGTACAAAGCTTGGCTGGAATCAGGATTTTGACTCATTTCAACAGCAGGATGACGCATGAATATTGAACAAATGCTTGCCGTTTTAGATCCAGATATCGTAGAGCGTTTAAAGACGGCAGTCGAAATTGGTAAATGGCCAAACGGTGTAGTATTAACTCCCGAACAACGTCAGATTTGTATGCAGGCAGTCATTGCATGGGAACACCAAAATGTCCCTGAAAAACAGCGTACAGGTTATATTGATAAAGGGCATAAAGAAGGGGATGAATGCGACACGCATGAACCCCAACATGATACAGAGTTTAAACCGATTCGTTTTATCTAAAAACGCAACGGATTTTTCTGGTTAAAGAGCTTTGTCGAATCGAGTATTCCAAAGTTCTTTGGCTTTTTGGATTGCCTGAGTGAAGTCATCGGCGGCCTTCATAGTATATAGAGCAATTCCCATAGTCTCAATAATCGCCATTTCACCATATTGATGATCAGTCTGGCCCAACCAGACTTTTTTAAACGTGTCTAAATCAAGTTCTTCTTCAATTGGACTACGTTCTGGTGTCAGTTTAGGGAGTTCATATTCATACATTTCGCCATTTTTAATTCCACAAATTAAAGTTTTGGCATCTGGATTACGTTCAAACTCACCTCCTTCACCTTTAATCACAGCACTGTTTTCATAGCCCAATTGATAAGCCGCTTGTTGATGTGAGCTTCGATAAGCAGGGTGAAAAATTGCCTGTAAAGTGGCTCTAGCATTAAAGGGATTAATTAAACGGGCTAAAGTATGAACGGGTGAACGTAGACCCATGACATTACGTAAAGAAATCATGTCGCTTAGTACAGGAGAAATAGCTTCTAGTGGCAAATAAGCAAAATGTTGTTGTTGTAATTGTTGTTTAACGTCTTGTTCAGACTCGCAAATGTGGTACCCCAAATATTCTAAGACTTGCTCGGTATAAACACGATTAATTGTATGACCAGCAGCACCATGCATGACGATATTATAACCATGTCTAGCGAGTGTTAATGCGGCCAATAAAAACCATGGATAATGTTTACGTTTACCTGCATAGGATGACCAATCCAAATCAACCTGCAAAGGTTGAAAGTCAAGTTGATCTTTAGTTGCCTGTACAAAACCTGTAAGTTCTTCAACAGACTCTTCCTTAACACGAAGCAACATTAAAAAAGCACCTAATTGAACGTCAAGTACCTCTCCCTTTAAAATCATGGTAAATGCTGCATAAGCTTCTTCATAACTTAGGGAACGTGAACCTGTTTTCCCTTTACCTAATATACGCACATATTGGGCAAACGGATGTTCACTGTCTTTATAGAGATTCTTTTTAGTGTTCATGTGCATTTAATATTTCGTGGAAAAATGAATATCATCACTATGACATAAAAATAAAATGAATGAATCAACCTTAAACATATTAGACTAATGTCTACACTATTTTTGATTAAAAAATAACCGAAAAATGGATTTTGTAACCGATAGAAAGTGGAATTGCAGTACACTCTCGACAGTTTTTAAACTGTTTAATTTTTATTAACGATTTATTCGTTGACTCCCATTTTTCTTTAAACAGATGAAGTTCCTCCTAATCGGAACGAGATAAGTCGTGAGACTATTTTTGAAAAACTTTTTGTTTTTCATCTTAAGGAATTTTTCTTTTAAGAAAACTTCCACCATGCGTCATTTAGACAAGTGGGCTAAAGGGCTGTCTATAAACTATTTATAGATATTTTTATGGATATATTTCTAAGGGCTTAGAAATATTTGTTGACGTAAAGTTATGGCTAAAAAACCGATTTATAAATCACTTTATTTTCAAGTGATCATTGCCATTATTGCGGGTGTCTTGGTCGGACATTTTTATCCGAGCACTACGCAAATCGTAGATGGTGTCAAAGAAAATATCCCAGGTTTAGGTGAGCAACTCAAACCATTAGGTGATGCATTCATTCGCCTGATTAAAATGATTATTGCGCCTGTTATTTTCTGTACTGTGGTCAGTGGTATCGCAGGCATGGAAAGTATGAAATCTGTTGGTAAGACAGGTGGGATTGCATTACTTTACTTTGAAATCGTTTCAACTATCGCCCTCATCGTGGGTCTTTTGGTCATTAATATTGCCAAACCTGGTGTGGGTATGAATGTTGATCCGGCGACACTCGATACAGCAGGGATTGCGAAATACGTTGCATCTGGTCAGTCCCAGTCTACTATCGAATTTTTCATGCATATCATTCCTGAAACGGTTGTAGGTGCATTTGCTAATGGTGAAATCTTACAGGTTTTACTATTTGCTATCTTGTTTGGCTTTGCACTTCATAAACTTGGAGATGCAGGGAAACCCGTTTTGAAACTAGTTGATCAGATTTCACATGTTTTCTTCAACATTGTGAATATGATTATGAAGCTGGCTCCGATTGGTGCTTTTGGCGCCATGGCATTTACCATTGGTAAATATGGTGTGGGTTCTTTGGTACAGTTAGGACAACTTATTCTGTGCTTCTATGTGACCTGTTTGCTCTTTATTTTCATCGTATTAGGTTCTATTAGTCGCTTCTGTGGTTTTAGCATTTTTAAAATGTTGCGCCTGATTCGTGAAGAGTTACTTATTGTCTTGGGGACATCGTCATCTGAATCGGTGTTGCCTCGTATGTTGAAGAAACTTGAAATTGCAGGTTGTGAAAAGTCTGTTGTTGGTTTAGTCATCCCTACAGGTTATTCATTTAATCTGGATGGCACATCAATTTACCTCACAATGGCGGCGATCTTTATTGCTCAGGCCACCAACACACAGCTTGATATTCAGCATCAGATTACTTTACTGGTCGTATTATTGATTTCATCGAAAGGTGCGGCAGGTGTAACGGGTTCTGGATTTATTGTAATGGCTGCAACTTTATCAGCAGTTGGGCATATTCCAGTCGCAGGCTTGGCACTGATTCTGGGTATTGATCGTTTCATGTCTGAAGCACGTGCTTTGACGAACCTTACGGGCAACAGTGTGGCAACTATAGTGGTTGCTAAATGGGTGGGGGCATTGGATATGCAAAAACTTCAAAATGCGCTCAATAACCCTGAAGACGTTGACCGCAAAATGCTGGAAGAGAATGAACGATCCGTTGCGTAATTAATCAAAGCGTGAAAAAAAGGGATGAACATTGTTCATCCCTTTTTTATTGTTATTACATTTTGCTTAAGCATATCTTATTAGAAATAAGCAAAATGAAGTGGAAGTATTATAGCAATCGTAAATAGTTCACTCTGATTTTGCTGTATTTTAACTTGAATGGATTTATAAAAACCCGTGCAAATCTACACGGGTTTTTATATGTAATTTAAATTTTGGCATGTTTACCATATTTATCAATCATGATAGAGCTAGCTTCATTTAACCCTTTCACCGTGACGTGTATTCCATTTTTCTGAAACTTTTCGACTATATGGTCTAGTGAAGCCACTGTCGTAACATCCCAAATATGAGAGTGGGTTAAGTTAATGATGATCTGCTCAACATTTTCCTGAAAATCAAAAGCGCGAGAAAAACGCTCTGAAGAGCTAAAAAACAACTGGCCACGTACATCATATACACGGGTATTGCCATGACGCGAAGTTTCTATGTGTACATCATTCTCAAGTTTTTGAGCTAGAAACAATGCAGAGAGCAAAACACCGACTAAAACACCTATGGCCAGATTGTGTGTAGCAACCACCACGATTACTGTGCTAATCATGACAATATTGCTACTTTGGGGATTGCGTTTAAAATTTTTAATAGATCCCCAGTCGAAGGTGCTAATTGAAACCATAATCATCACTGCTACAAGTGCAGCCATTGGTATCACACGTAACCAGTCGCTTATAAACACCACCAATATAAGCAAAAAAACGCCTGCCACTAATGTAGACAGGCGCTGACGAGCACCCGATTTCACATTAATCATGGATTGTCCAATCATGGCACAGCCCGCCATACCGCCCATAAAACCAGTCACGATATTGGCAAGACCTTGACCCTTACATTCACGATGTTTATCACTAGAGCTATCTGTAAGTTCATCTACAATCGTTGCAGTCATCATAGATTCTAATAATCCTACCGCTGCCAATGCACAAGAATAGGGCAAAATAATCCATAAGGTTTCAAGATTCCATGGGATATTTGGAATAAAAAAGTGGGGTAAGCTATTAGGCAAATGCCCCATATCGCCTACAGTCCTCACATTTGAACCTAAAAATAAAGCTAAAAATGTAATGACGATAATGCAGACCATAGGTGAGGGAATCAATTTTCCGACTTTTGGAATATAGGGAAAGAGATAGATAATCGCTAAACCTAAAATCACAAATAGATACACCTGAATAGATACATGGGTTAATTCAGGGAGTTGTGCCATAAAAATTAAAATCGCAAGTGCATTTACAAAACCAATCACAACTGATTTGGAAACAAAACGCATAAGCTTGGCGAGTTTCAGTTGACCCGCAATAATTTGAATAAAGCCAGTTAGAATCGTAGCTGCAAAAAGATAATCAAGACCATGTTCTTTTACAAGGGTGACCATAAGTAAAGCCATGGCACCTGTTGCAGCAGAAATCATGGCAGGGCGACCACCCATAAAGGCAATAATAACGGCCATAGAAAATGAAGCATATAATCCAACTTGGGGATCAACACCTGCAATAATGGAAAATGCAATTGCTTCTGGAATAAGGGCCAGTCCAACGACTAAACCGGCAAGAACATCTCCACGAATATTGGAAAACCATTCTTTGCGAATTTGCTGAAACATAAATAGCCTATAAAATTTATCTGTTATAAAAGGCTAGTGATGTGATATTTACACACACAACGACACCACATCACTAGACAGTGATGAATTGATATTTGAAAATAACTCAATTAATTAAGGTGGCGTGATCTGCATAAACTAAATAAATCTTGAAATGAGGCGCGAGCTTAACATTTTTACGCTTGAAAAACCATGTTTAGGCTGCTTAATTTCATGCCATAGGCCATTTGAAAAGCAAGTTTATCTTAAGATGAAGGATAATTTTTGCCAATCTTGAGAGGCATATAATTACATTGATAAAGATGTTGATTATTTATCATTTAATTGTGATAACAATGATAGAGTTCATCATTTTGTCATCAAAATACAATAGTTTATTTGCAAAATAACAAAAAAATAGACAGTGAATAGGTTCGTAGTTTTTGACTATAAATCTGAATAAAATTAATATTATGAGAGGTTTTTTTGCTCTCCAAAAATATCAAAAATGATATTTTTGATCCTTAAGTAACCTAACTGATACGAATATAATGGGTCATGAAACAATGTAGTGAAGTTTAGAAATGGTCTAAAGTCATTCAAGAGTCATTTGAATAGAACGATAGATTGATTCTGATGTTTTTAAATAATAATTTTTAAATCAATAACTTAACAATAATATGATAGGGTGAAATTTATTATTTTCCATATCATGGCGTGATGTAAAAAAGGGGCCAAAAATTTCAAAGAAGGCATAATCATTAATAGGTAAATGTTGTAAATACATGGTGCTATTAAGTGTTAAATATGTCGCATTTTTATTATTTTTGGTAAAATATATCACTTGTGGATGAATAACAAGAAAATCGTTTATGAGAAATATACTCGTTTTAGTTTTTGCGAGCTTAGTGATCCTGCTTGGTTATAGTATTTATCTTGATTCAAAGGTAAAGAAAAGAGAGCAAGTGAGTAAAGTGATCAATGACGCTGAGCATAGTCTTAAAGCCCTTGAAGCTAACCCGAATTACAATCAGCGTTCGTCGCTGTATCGGGTTCATCATCAAGATATTATTCAATAATCAGGAATTATTTATAGTAAAATTATGATTTTTATTCATTTTTCTTAGAACCACTATTTGCTTCTAAAAAGTAAAAGTAAAAAATATTATGTTATAATCCTCACAGGAGATGGCATTAAAAATATCAATTAATATTTTTAACATCATATTCCTTCAAGTATATGTAAAGCTGCATAGACCTATGCGGCTTTTTTGTGTTTTATCAGATGATTAAACCTTATCGCATATTACGTATAGTATTTATTTTGATATGGAGAAATGTCTTTTAATTGTGCTCATTGGCATAGTGATTGCTTTTTCTATTACAAAACCATATGCAGTCTTAAAAGTGTATTCAAATAAAAATTCACTTTAAGATTGTGTACAAATCGCAATATCGTATGCTCAAACTTTTTGTAGGGACTATGTTATGTCAACTCCTAACCCTTCAGCAGACTTGTTAGAGCGCTTATTTAAATTAAGCGAAAATAAGACAAGCTTTAGAACTGAAGTGCTTGCAGGTGTAACGACCTTTTTGACGATGTGTTATATCATCATTGTCAATCCACTTATTTTGTCTGAAACAGGCATGGATCATGGCGCTGTATTTGTAGCAACCTGTTTGGCTGCTGCGATAGGGTGTTTGGTCATGGGGCTGATTGCCAATTATCCGATTGCACTTGCGCCAGGTATGGGATTAAACGCCTATTTTACCTATTCAGTTTGTCTAGGCATGGGAGTGCCATGGCAAACCGCACTAGCCGCGGTTTTTATTTCAGGAATTATTTTCCTAGCGATTAGCTTTTTAAAAATTCGTGAAGCCATCGTAAATGCTATTCCGATGTCACTGAAGTTTGCGATTGGCGGGGGGATTGGTTTATTCCTTGCATTGGTGGCGCTCAAAAATTCAGGCATTATTGTGGCGAATCCTGCTACTTTAGTTGGACTGGGCGATATCAAGCAGCCTACAGTATTGTTATCTTTACTGGGTTTTTTAATGATTGTGGTGATGCATCATTTTAGAATTCGTGGTGCGATTATCATCAGTATTCTGGTAATCACAGCAATCGCGACTTTGATGGGGCTCAATCAATTTAAAGGTGTAGTCGGCGATATTCCATCTTTAGCCCCTACTTTTTTGCAAATGGATTTTGAAGGATTATTTACCGCAAGTTTGATTGGCGTAATTTTCGTTTTCTTTTTGGTCGATTTATTTGATAGTACAGGGACGTTGGTGGGAGTTTCCCATCGCGCTGGACTATTGGTCGATGGTAAATTGCCACGTTTGAAAAAAGCATTATTTGCGGATTCCACTGCTATTGTAGCGGGTGCAGCTTTAGGTACTTCATCAACTACTCCTTATATTGAGTCAGCTTCTGGTGTGGCCGCAGGTGGTCGTACTGGCTTAACTGCCGTAGTGGTGGCTTGCTTATTCCTTGCCTGTTTATTTTTGGCTCCGCTTGCTCAGTCTGTACCTGGTTTTGCAACTGCTCCAGCGCTTTTATTTGTTGGGGTGTTAATGATTCAGGGTATTACCAATATTGATTGGGAAGATATTACTGAAGCTGTTCCTGCATTTCTTACAATTGTATTCATGCCATTTGCTTATTCCATTGCGGACGGTATCGCGATGGGCTTTATTAGCTATGCCTTGATCAAGTTGTTTACAGGTAAGGCGAAGACTGTACCGTATATGGTCTGGATTGTAGCTGCGCTTTGGGCATTTAAGTTTGCTGTATTTGGCGGTTAATTTTTATTAAAGAAAAAGGGTGCAGATAGTGTTTCTGCACCCTTTATTATTTTGGAGTTGTTATGAACCAAGTTGAGTTAATTCGTGCTTTACCCAAAGCAGAGTTACATGTGCATATCGAAGGGACGTTTGAGCCTGAATTGATGTTTAAAATTGCACAGCGCAATCATATTCAGATTCCCTACCAGTCAATTGAAGAAATTAAGCAAGCTTATAATTTTCATAACTTGCAGTCTTTTCTAGACATTTATTATGCGGGTGCCAATGTGTTGGTGCATGAGCAGGATTTCTATGATTTGGCTTGGGCGTACTTTGAAAAATGTGCAGAAGATAAAGTGGTTCATACAGAAATGTTCTTCGATCCACAAACACATACTGAGCGTGGCGTTGAATTTGCGACCGTATTAAATGGCTTAAAACGCGCTTGTTTAGATGCAAAAGACCAATTGGGTATTAGCTCACAACTCATCATGTGCTTTTTGCGCCATTTAAGTGAAGAAGATGCATTTAAGACACTTGAGCAAGCTTTAGCTTTTAAAGACGATATTATTGCAGTTGGATTGGACTCGAGTGAAGTTGGACATCCGCCGTCCAAGTTTGAACGTGTTTTTGCAAAGGCACGTGAGGCAGGTTTTCTTATTGTAGCGCATGCTGGTGAAGAAGGCCCACCAGAATATGTATGGGAAGCGCTTGATTTACTTAAGGTTAACCGGGTTGATCATGGGGTTCGTTCAGATGAAGATCCAGATTTATTACAGCGTTTAATTGATGAAAAAATGCCTTTAACTGTATGTCCACTGAGTAATTTAAAGCTTTGTGTAGTGGATGATATGGCTGAACATAATATTCATCGTTTGCTTAAACAGGGTGTCCATGTCACTATTAATTCAGATGATCCCTCATATTTTGGTGGTTATATGAATGATAATTTTCTTGCAGTACACCATGCATTAAATTTATCGAATGATGAGCTTAAACAGTTGGCGATCAACTCATTTGAAGCCTCATTTATAGAGCAAGCTGAAAAACAAAAATGGATTGCTGCTATTCAGCAATTATAAATCTTCATGAAAAAACGCATCTAAATTTGATGCGTTTTTTTATAGGAAAATACTATTTTATGTCATAGAGCTATTTGGGTTGTCGACTCATGCTAATCAATACATGATCTTTATCAATAAAATGATGTTTCAATGCAGCTAGAATATGACCTAATACCAATAAGCCTGCAAACCATGACAGATAAATATGCAAGGGTTTAACTACAGCCATCACTTCAGGGTTTTCACCTATCAATTGCGGAATATTAAATAGATAAAGTACAGGGGCGGGATGTCCTGCGCTCCAGCTAAATAAACAGCCTGTAATTGGCAAAGCCAATAAAATAAAATACAGCGCTAAATGACCTGCATGTGCCAGTTTTTTCATGGAAGGTGACATGGTATCTGGTAGCTGAGGTGCGGGATGAGTGTAACGCCAAAAGATACGAATCATCACAAGGAAAATGATTGTTGTCGCAATATTTTTATGCAGGGTGATGACATCACCTTTAAAACTACCATCAGTCTCATAACTTAAAAAATTACCACTGTAGAAACCGATGATCCATGCAGTAATAAATATAAGAGCCATAATCCAGTGTAAATATTGTGCCGTTCTTGTGTAGTACTGGCTAGAACTAGACATGAAAAATGTCCTTTCAATTGCTAATTATCACGCGAGAATAGACTAGAAGAAGAACTTAAAAAATGGGGCTGTTGTAACGAAGCGTTTTTTAAATGAAACGATGTATGACCAGTAATTCGGCAAAATTCACCTATTTCTACAATTTACATATTTCATAGCAGTCTGGGTTTAGGCAAAATAGCGGAAAATTTTTAACAGGATAGATTCATGAATAAGTATTTTTTAAGCGCTGCTTTTTTAACACTTGGTTTGGCAGGTTGTGCTACAGATGGTTCAATGAACACCAATACAGCAAGTAGTACCACAGAACAGTTGGGGATGGCTGCTTTAAAAGTGGCAGTAAATGCAAAATGTGTCAATGAAATTAATACTATTCCTGCATGGCAAACAGCATCAAAATTGATGACGACTGAACAAAAGCAAAATATACAGACAGAAGTGTGTGGCTGCGTAAGTGAAAAAGCGCCTTATAGCGTGACGGCGGCAGATTTAGCGAATGCAACATTCGATCCGAATGCACGTGCAACCATGGTGGGGCAGGTCGTTTCTAAAACAGTGACAGCTTGTGTAAACGAAGCATTCAGCTCAAGTAAATAAAAGATATTAACATGATAATTGCTGGTGTAGATGAAGCTGGACGCGGGCCCTTGGTAGGCTCAGTGGTTGCGGCAGCTGTGATTTTGGATCCTGATAATCCAATCGATGGATTGAATGATTCAAAAAAGCTGACGGAAAAGAAACGTGAGAAATTGTTTGTTGAAATTCAGGAAAAAGCGTTGGCTTGGTCAATTGCAGAAGCGACGCATGTTGAAATCGATGAATTGAATATTTTGCAGGCTACTTTTCTCGCAATGAATCGTGCGGTAGAAAACCTGAAAATTCAACCCACTAAGGTTCTTGTCGATGGCAATCAGATTCCTAAAGGCATATGCATTAGCTGTGAGGCAATAGTGGGAGGCGATGCGACTCATGCACAAATCAGTGCTGCCAGTATCTTGGCAAAAGTCGCGCGAGATAGGCAAATGAAATTACTGGATGAAAAATATCCTGCATTTGGCTTTGCCAAGCATAAAGGTTATCCAACTAAGGCGCATTTTGAAGCAATTGCTCATCATGGGGTGATTGATGAACATCGACGCAGTTATGCACCCGTAAAAAAAGCATTAGGTCTGCTATAAAATAACGAAGACAGAAATATTTAAAGCGGCTTTGATAGCCGCTTTAATCATCAATACAATTATATATTCTTAACGATTAAAATTGTTTTGAGAGAAATTATCATCTTCAAATGAAGGCTGATAGTCTTGATCAAGATGCTGAAGGTGTTCATGCATGGCACGTTCGTGTTGAATACGCTGGTAGATTTCTTCACGGTGCACAGATACTTCTTTCGGTGCATTCACACCAATACGAACCTGATTACCTTTAACGCCAAGCACAGTTACACTGACTTGATCCCCAATCATTAATGTTTCTCCGACACGACGGGTCAGAATCAGCATGTTTATCTCCTTGCTAAAACGCTAAACCTGCGATAGTGGTTTAAGAAACCGAAATTACAACCTCAGAATTAGAGAAATGTTTAACAGAATCAATAAAAAAAGTGCTATATTTATTAAAACTGCTGAAATTTTCTAAATACATGGGTCTTAATATAACAGAGCCACTATAGAAAAAACTACAGTGGCTCTGCTTTTTTGACACAAATTGTTGAAAAGTGATCTATTTCACAGTTTGTTTGGTCAAAGTTTATGCGCGCGCACTACTTTCACCATGCTCACGATCCAAACCAAATGCAGTATGCAAAGTACGCACTGCAAGTTCTAAATAGTTCTCTTCAATCAATACTGAGATCTTGATTTCAGATGTTGAAATCATCAGGATATTGATGCCTTCATCTGCAAGTGCAATGAACATTTTGCTAGCAACACCTGCGTGTGAACGCATGCCTACACCCACAATGGATACTTTTACAATATCATCACGTGTTGCTACTTCACGTGCTCCAATGTTTGAAGCAGTTTCTTCAAGAATTTTCTTGGCTTTTACTAAATCTCCACGATTTACAGTAAAGGTGAAGTCAGTTGTACCATCTTCTTCGACATTCTGGATGATCATGTCGACTTCAATATTTGCGGCGCTAATTGGAGCTAAGATTTTGGCAGCAATACCTGGTTCATCAGGTACACCTAAAATAGTGAGTTTAGCTTCGTCACGGTTAAATGCGATACCAGAAATAATCGGTTGTTCCATGTCGTCTTCCGCCTCAGTGGTAATTAAAGTCCCAACGTTTTGTTTAAAGTCTTCATCAAATACGCCATCATTGTCATTATCAAAGCTTGATAATACGCGAAGCGGAACTTGATATTTTCCAGCAAATTCTACAGAACGAATCTGGAGGACTTTAGAACCCAGAGATGCCATTTCCAGCATTTCTTCAAATGAAATACGATCCACTTTTTTGGCTTTTGGTGCAACACGTGGGTCAGTGGTATAAACACCATCAACATCAGTATAGATCTGGCATTCATCCGCTTTTAAGGCTGCTGCAAGTGCCACGCCCGTGGTGTCAGAACCACCACGACCTAGTGTTGTGGTATTGCCGTGTTCATCTACACCCTGAAAACCGGCAACAACAAGTACACGACCTAAATCAAGGTCTGCACTCATAACATCGGTATCAATCGCTTCAATACGTGCCTTATTGTAGGCATTGTCAGTTCTAATTCCAACCTGACGACCTGTATAAGATTTAGCTTCTACACCAATTGAATTTAGTGCCATTGCTAACATTGAAATCGTTACCTGTTCACCTGTAGACACCATTTGGTCTAGTTCACGTGGATCAGGAGTTTCGGTAATGGCTTTAGCTAGTGCAAGTAAGCGGTTAGTTTCACCACTCATTGCTGAAACCACTACCACAACCTTGTGGCCATGATCATGCCAACGCTTCACACGACGAGCAACATTTAAAATGCGCTCGGGAGTCCCCATTGAGGTTCCGCCATATTTTTGAACGATTAATGCCATAGTTGTTCCATATAAGCCATGACCCTGAGAGGCTTATTCAAGGTCAGTTACACAAAAGTGAAGTCTTAGTGCTGTTCAAGCCAAGCAGGAAGGGCTGCCATCACTTGTTCAAACTTCTCGTTTAGTGGCGCGCCACCTTGTGCTAAGTCAGGTTTACCACCACCTTTACCACCAAGTTCGGTTGAAAGGTGTTTGATGATGTCACCTGCTTTTAGATGAGCTGTATATTGTTTTGCAACGGAAGCAATCAGGCTGACTTTGTCGCCCTCTATCCCTGCTAAAACAATAACCGCATCTTCTAATTTTGATTTCACACTGTCATGTAGGTTGCGAAGTGATTTTGCATCCATATTTTGAACAGTAGTGATCAGGGTAGAACGACCTGCAACGGTTTGAACTTGGCTTAGAAGTTCAGCCGCCTGAAAGTTCGCTAACTTTTGGTTAAGCTGCTCAATCTGCTTTTGCAATGCTGAAGTATGTTCTACTGCAGCCTGAACACGTTCTACGGTTTGATCTTTTTGTGCTTTTAACACGCTATTAATATGTTGAATATCAGTATCAGCTTTTTGGATCACTTCAAGTGCTTTTGTTCCAGTTACTGCTTCAATACGGCGAATACCCGCCGCAACGCCACCTTCGGAAGTAATCTTGAATAGACCAATATCACCCGTGCGCTGTACGTGAATACCACCACAAAGTTCAATGGAGAAATTACGCTCTTCAATTATTGAACCCATAGAAAGTACGCGAACTTCATCGCCATATTTTTCACCAAATAACATCATTGCGCCTTTGGCTTTGGCAGATTCAATATCCAGTACTTCAACACCAACTGACGTATTAGCAATGATTTCACGATTCACCAATTGCTCGACTTGTTGCAATTGTTCAAAGCTTACTGGCTGGTCATTGGCGAAGTCAAAACGCAAAATGTCACTGGCAACCAGTGAACCTTTTTGTTGAACATGTGTGCCTAGAATCTGACGCAGTGCTGCATGTAAAAGGTGAGTTGCAGAGTGATTACGGGCAGTCGCAGCACGAATGTCGGCTTTCACGATAGCTTCAACATTTTGTGTCGCTTTTAAGCTGCCCATGGTGACTATGCCTTGATGGACAAATGCACCACCCGATTTTTTGGTATCTTGAACTTCAAAAATACCTGTATCGTTTTTAAACAGACCCGTGTCACCAATCTGACCACCACTTTCTGCATAGAAAGGAGTTTGGTTAAGTACGATTAAGGCTTCATCACCTTCAACGACTTCTTCAACTTGTTCACCATCTTTATAGATCGCAACAATTTGACCTTGACCTGCAGTTGCATCGTAGCCATCAAATTGTGTTTCACCTTCAACTTTTACAATGCTGTTGTAATCGACTGCAAACTTTCCTGCATCACGAGCGCGGCGACGTTGAGCTTCCATTTCACGTTCAAAACCGATTTCATCGATTTCTAGATTACGCTCACGAGCAATATCAGCGGTCAAATCAGTAGGGAAACCATAAGTGTCATAGAGTTTAAATACGGTTTCGCCAGGAATGACTTTGCCTGAAAGTTGAGCAAGTTCGCCTTCAAGCAATTTTAGACCTTGCTCCAGAGTTTTAGCGAACTGTTCTTCTTCTTTGATTAAAGTAGCTTCAATACGTGCCTGATCATTTTTAAGTTCAGGATAGGCTTCGCCCATGACATCGATCAAAGGTTGGAGCATTTTATAGAAGAAAGTACCTGTTGCTCCAAGTTTATTGCCATGACGTACTGCACGACGAATAATACGACGTAATACATAGCCACGACCTTCATTGGAAGGATTTACACCGTCTGCGATCAAGAAGCAACAAGAACGGGCATGATCCGCCAAAACACGTAGCGAAGGTTGGCCTTCATCTTGAACACCAATAATTTCACATGCAGATTTGATAAGATGCTGAAACATGTCAATGTCATAGTTTGAATTGACATGTTGTAATACTGCGCTGATACGTTCTAAGCCCATGCCAGTATCCACTGAAGGGGCTGGAAGAGGATGCAATACACCGTCTGCGGTACGGTTAAATTGCATGAAAACGTTATTCCAGATTTCAATGAAACGGTCGCCATCTTCTTCAGGTGTACCCGGTAAGCCACCCCAGATATGGTCACCATGATCAAAGAAAATTTCAGAACAAGGGCCACAAGGACCAGTGTCACCCATTGCCCAGAAGTTATCCGATGCGTATTTCTCGCCTTTGTTGTCACCAATACGAATAATACGCTCAGGCGCTAAACCGATTTCTTTGTTCCAGATGTCGTATGCCTCGTCATCTGTATGGTAAACCGTGACATAAAGTTTATCTTTTGGTAAACCTAACCATTGTTCACTGGTTAAGAAATCCCATGCAAATTTAAGTGCATTTTGTTTGAAATAGTCGCCAAAAGAAAAATTACCCAGCATTTCAAAAAAAGTATGGTGACGTGCTGTATAGCCAACATTATCAAGATCGTTATGTTTACCGCCTGCACGGACGCACTTTTGTGATGAAACTGCGCGTACATAATCACGTTTTTCTAAACCAAGAAAACAGTCTTTGAACTGGTTCATGCCTGCATTGGTAAACAGCAAAGTAGGATCGTTGGCGGGTACAAGTGAACTCGACGCGACACGTGTGTGGCCTTGCGATTCAAAATAGCGCAAAAAAGCTTCACGAATTTCAGCAGATGTCATAAAACGAGTACTCACAACCAAGTCACTCCATAAATTCAATTAGGCTATATGCAGACAGCGATCGTTAAAACAAAAAACGATTTAGGATGAATGCGTGGCGTAGATTTCAAAAGTGCCAAATTATAACGGAAAAACCCCGTTCAACCAACGATTTTACCGAGAAATCATGACAATTCTATGCAATAGTGTTGTCAATGAATGGAGAGGCTTCATCAAAAAAGTAGTAATTTTACAGGAAGTCTATATTTGTAGAGGTACTCTGGGGTAAACCGATGAAAGTAGAAGGGCATTTATAAAGGATCTAATTGATCAAAAAATAACAAACTCGTCTAAACTCTCCATTCAATTGTATCATCGTGATAATCAATGTTTTAACATATAGTCAGATCGCTTCGATAAAAGGGTAAAGCATGCAACGTATCGCCATTAATGGATTTGGTCGGATTGGCCGAAATGTTTTACGTGCATGGTTTGAAAATCCAAAACAGTTTAACTTTGATATTGTGGCGATCAATGACATTGCTGATGTTGAGACGTTAGTGCATTTGTTTAAATATGATACGACACATGGTCGTTTTCATGGTGACGTGACGATCAATATCGAAAATGAACAGATTATCTTAACTATTCAAGCTTTTGGCCGTGAGCTTGCCGTACAGGTTTTTCGTGAAGAAGCGCCTGAAAACTTGCCGTGGAAAGCATTGAATATTGATGTGGTTTTAGAATGTACAGGATTATTCCGTTCGCATGCCGATGCAATTCGACACTTAGGGGCAGGCGCTAGACGTGTCATTATTGGCGCAGCACCATTTGATCAGGTGGATGCTGCTATTGTTTATGGTGTAAATCAGACTGAAGTTAAAGCTACAGACCGTATTATTTCAAGTGTATCGTGTACCACTCAGGCACTCGTTCCTTTAGTTAAAATTATTGATGATGCTTTTGGTATCGAAACAGCATTAATGACTGAAATTCATGCGGTAACTGCCGACCAATCGGTACTGGATCATGCGCATCGTGATTTGCGACGTGCTCGTGCTTCTGGTCAAAATATTATTCCGACTACATCCAGCGCATTAAATGCACTAAAAAGAGTCATGCCAAAAATGGAAAATCGAATCGATGGTTATTCGATTCGTGTTCCTACTATTAATGTCGCAGCCATTGATTTAAGTTTTGTTTCACAAAGTCCTATTCATCCACATCATTTAAATGAAGTGCTGATCAATGCTGCGAAATACGATTATTCAGAAATTATGTCTGTTACCGATGAGGCTTTGGTTTCTAGCGATTTTAATCATTCACCTTATTCATTGATTGTAGATTTGACCCAAACAATGGTGGTTGGGCGTCAAGCGAAAGTTTTTGCTTGGTATGACAATGAATGGGGATATGCAAATCGATTATTAGATTTATGCCAATCATTTAATCAATAAATTTTTAACCGTGTTACATTCATATTTTAAACATTGAAGTGGATAGTGTGTTAATAAAATAGAGACTTATATTTTAATATGCCTTTATAAACATAAATAACGTAAGAAATAAGGGGAACAAGATGCTCATGTGGCTATTTATCATTATTTTAATGATTGCAGTTTTAATTTTAATTGTCCTGCAATTTCGTAAAGAACAAAACTCGCTGCAAGAGGATAGCCAGCATCAGAAACTTGAAGAAAAAGTTATGACACTTGAAAGCAATCTCAAAAAAACCCTGGAAATTATGCAGGATTTAGCTAAGGGTGTTCAGGTTGATCGGGAATTGCTCAATCAAACAGTACAAAAATCAAAGCTTCTGGAGTTGCAAAATGCAGAGCTGATTGCTCTCATTAGTCAGTATGTGGGGCATGCCGAAGATTTTAAGCGTATTAATGAATTTGAAAAAGATGATCTAAAATAACAATGAAATGAACAGTAAAGTCATAAAATTAATTTTCGTAAAATTGTCAGGTGCATGGCAGCAACTATCGTGTTAGACTTGGAGAAATCGGGTGTGTTCCCGATTTTTTTATGCGGATTGATTCCGCCTTGAGCAAATTTTAGGTTTGAAACATGCCGATTTCAGAGACATGGTTGTTACCTGATGGGGTAGCAGATGTATTACCAGAACAAGCGCAAGTAGTAGAGACGCTTCGTCGACATGCACTGGATTTCCTCGCATCTCGGGGTTATCAGTTGGTGTACACACCTTTTATCGAATACATCGAATCGTTGTCTTTATTATCTGAATCAAATCATGATTTGGATCTAGTCACGTTTAAAGTTATTGATCAACTCTCTGGACGCTTACTTGGTGTCCGTGCAGATATGACTCCGCAGGTTGCTCGTATTGACGCACACGTTCGTTCTATCGAAGGTGTGGCACGTTATTGCTATGCAGGGACTGTTTTGCATACGAAACCCCAAAATTTTAACTCTTCCCGTGCACCGCTACAATTGGGTGCAGAGTTATATGGTCATGACAGTATCGAAGCAGATGTTGAAATGGTCGATGTAATGTTGGGCTTAATCAAACAAGCAAACGCACTGGATGGCGTCCATCTTGATTTGGGGCATGTTGGCTTGTTTCGTAGTCTGGTAGAACGTGCGGGTTTAAGCAAACAGACTGAGCAGGACTTATCTGATTTGTATCAGCGTAAGGCCTTGCCTGAGCTTGAAGAATTCACTCAAGACTTGTCTTTTGGATCAGATTTTTATGCACTGGGTCGTTATGCAAGTGATCTTGACGCACTACAAAGTCATTTAAGTGATGATGTGCTAAATGATATTGCATTCCAAAATGCATTAAATGCATTAAAAACTACGTTGATTCAAATACAGTCACGTTGGCCCGAGCTACATATTGGTATTGATGTCGTAGAACTACGCAGTTATCACTACCATACTGGTCTAATGTATGCCGTTTATGCCCCAAATCGTGCAGCACCACTGGCACAAGGTGGCCGTTACGATGGTATTGGCGAGCATTTTGGTCGTGCACGTCCTGCAACGGGATTTAGTTGTGATTTATATGCCCTTTGCGCAGGACAATTTAAACAGATTGAAACGGTTGTTGCGCCAAATAGTCAAGATGAAAGTCTACTTAAGGCGATTGATCATGCGCGTCAACAAGGTTTACCTGTGATTCAGTTATTAGGCAATGATGATTTAAGTTCTGTTCCTTACGCAACGCACCAAATGGTGAATGCAGACGGCAGATGGCAGATTGAAAAAATTTAAGGGTTTATTTGTCATACATGCATAGCAAATAAACATTCAATTTTAACAGCATGATGTAATGAGGCTATTATGGGCAAGAATGTTGTGGTACTTGGTACCCAATGGGGCGACGAAGGTAAAGGCAAAATCGTCGACCTGCTCACAGATCAGGCGGCAGCTGTAGTTCGCTATCAAGGCGGACACAATGCGGGGCATACTCTTGTCGTAGGTGGAAAGAAAACTGTTTTGCACCTCATTCCATCAGGTATTTTACGTGATAACGTATTGTGCTTAATTGGTAATGGTGTGGTGCTATCTCCAGCGGCTCTAATTGATGAAATGGATATTTTGGAAAAAGAAGGTGTTCCTGTAAAAGAACGTTTACGCATTTCCCCAAATTGTCCATTGATTTTGCCAAACCATATTGCACTGGATCAGGCGCGTGAGAAAAAACGTGGCAATGCCAAAATTGGTACAACTGGTCGTGGTATTGGCCCTGCTTACGAAGACAAAGTTGCACGTCGTGCAGTCCGTGTTGCAGATTTAGTCCGTGGTGGCGTTGCGCTTGAAGAAAAACTTCAGGAAATGCTTGAGTTACATAACTTCCAATTAACTCAATTTTATGGTGTAGAGGCTGTAAAATTTGAGGATGTTTTGGCACTTTGTAATCAATGGCGTGAAGTTCTGGCTCCATTAATCATTGATGTGACACAGGTTCTACATGACTATCGTAAAGATGGTAAAGCGATCATGTTTGAAGGCGCGCAAGGTTCTTTGCTCGACATCGATCATGGTACTTATCCATACGTTACTAGTTCAAATACCACTGCGGGTGGAGTAAGTTCTGGTTCTGGTATGGGGCCGTTGCATTTAGATTATGTGTTAGGAATTACCAAAGCCTACACTACACGTGTGGGTGCAGGTCCATTCCCAACCGAGTTGCACTATGATGCTTCTACTGATACAGGTGATGCGATTGGTCGCCATTTAGGTACAGTGGGTCATGAATTTGGCGCATCTACGGGCCGTCAACGTCGTTGTGGCTGGTTTGATGCTGAAATTTTACGTCGTTCAGTTGATGTAAACTCACTTTCAGGCATTTGCTTGACCAAACTGGATGTTTTAGACGGTTTGGAAGAAGTCAAAATTTGTGTAGGTTATGAAAATACTGACTCTGGTTGCATTGGTTCTTCAGACGCGATTTCATTTGAAAGCCTCAAACCAATTTATGAAAGCATGCCTGGCTGGAGTGATTCTACAGTGGGTCTGACCAGTGTTGATCAGCTTCCTGCAAATGCTTTGGCATACGTGAAACGTATCGAACAATTGATCGAATGTCCAATTGATATTATTTCAACAGGTCCAGATCGTGCTGAAACAATCGTGCTTCGTCATCCATTTTCAGCATAAACATTTAACTTTACGACTAAAGAGAGCACCTAAATAGGTGCTTTTCTTTTATCATTTATAAAATCCCGTATAAAAATAGTGAAATCAATTTGGCATGAAGCTTCAACCACAAATCGCACAAACGATTTTTTATTCTCTTTTGTTCGCCATGGGGGGTGCCCCAACCATCGCAATGTGGATTATTGTTTTACAAACGCAAGATCCAAATGTATTTATGGCGGCATTTATGGGCTTAACTGTAATTATAGCCTGTGTCATTGTGCCCATAATTTTGTTGCAAAATGCTTATTTATTATTTAAACGAAATGATTTAAATCTTGAAAATACAATCAAACCCTTGTTGCGGTTCTATTTTATTGTGAATGTAATTTGTTTAATTTCATGGATTTTATTTATTTTTAGATAGAATTACATAAATCTAATGATATTGATTTAATTTGTTTTTTACATTTATTTATAATGCACGTCAAAACAGCACGTTAAGTTGCTTTGAGAGGAGAGGTTTTGATGAATAAAAATATATTAATAAGTTTTTTGACCGCTAGTATGATTACACTTGGCGGCTGTGCAACATTTGCTGATATAGCGGGTGCGGACTCTGCAACTTTAAATGCAACAGCTGCTCAGGGCTTTAGTAAAATGACAACCGAAGCACAGCAAAAAGGGCAGTTGGATACATCTTCTGCGACTTATCGGCGTATTAATACCGTTATGCAGCGCTTAGTGCCTTATGCAAACCAAATGAACCAAACAGGTCAGCAGTTTCAGTGGCAACTTGCTGTAATCAAATCTGATACTGTCAATGCCTATGTTGCCCCCGGTGGTAAGGTTGTGTTTTACACAGGGATTGTCAATAAACTTAATTTAAGTGATGCAGAAATCGCTGCGGTCATGGGACATGAAATGACCCATGCTTTGGAAGAACATTCAAAAAGCAAGATTGGTGCAGAAGCCCTTACGGGTCTAGCGCTTAATATTGGTAAGGCGTATGCAGGTGACAGCATTGGTCAGTTGGGTTCTGCTGCTCTGGATCTAGGCAGTCAGGTGGGTGTAGGCTTGCCCTATTCACGTAGTCTGGAAAGTCGTGCGGATTATGGCGGTTTAATGTTAATGGCAAAAGCGGGTTATAACCCACAGGCCGCTATCACTCTATGGGAAAAAATGAATAAACTGGACGGTGCGGGTGCTGGGCCAGCTTTCCTGTCGACACATCCTTCAAATACGCAACGTATTAATGAAATGCGTAAAAACCTACCAGCAGCGATGGCAGTTTATAATAATCGTCGCTAATCTGGTTGAAATTGAATGAGATCAAACAGGATGCCCATTGGCATCCTGTTTTTTATTTCTTTAAGGAGCAGGGTTGGGCTGCTGGTTATGAATTTTTTCAATGCCTTGAAGTACAGCATCATTAAGAGTGATATCAAAGGCCTGAATGTCTTCTTTTAACTGATCCAAACTGGTAGCACCAATAATCGTACTGGTTACAAAAAATTGTTGCTTGATAAAGGCCAAAGCCATTTGAGTGAGCGTTAAACCATGTTGTTCAGCAAGTTGTGCATATTGCTCGGTTGCCCATTCACTTTGCGGATTGCTATAGCGGGTAAATCGTGAAAATAATGTCACTCGTGCATTGGCAGGTCGTGCGCCATGACGAAATTTACCTGTCAAATAACCAAAAGCGAGCGGTGAATAAGCCAACAAACCAATGCCTTCGTATTTGGCAATTTCGGACATGCCAATTTCATAGGTACGATTGAGTAGACTATAAGGGTTTTGCACACTTACAAATTTAGCAACACCTAGTTTCTGAGCGAGTTGCAAAAACTTCATGGTTCCCCATGGCGTTTCATTCGATAAACCAATATGGTGAATACGTCCACGATCAATTTCTTTTTGCAACGCTAATAATGTATTTTGCATGGCTTCAACTTCATAGTGAGTGGCAGCTTCAGCATTGCTGAATCCTAAACCCCCAAAGAAGTTAGTATGGCGTTCTGGCCAGTGCAATTGATAGAGATCAATATAATCGGTCTGTAATCGCTTTAAAGAGCTATCCAATGCTTGTTCGATGTGTTTGCCAAATTGGGTCTGACCCTCGCGAATATGGCTGCCACCAAAACCTGGTCCAGCGATTTTGGAAGCGAGAAACACTTTGTCACGCTGCCCATGTTGTGCAAACCAGTTGCCCAAAATAGTTTCGGTTGCGCCGTAGGTTTCAGGTTTTGGCGGAACAGAATACATTTCCGCTGTATCCCAAAAATGTAAGCCATTTTCAAGAGCATAGTTGAGTTGTTCAAATGCTTCTCGCTGGGAGTTTTGTTCTCCAAATGTCATGGTGCCTAAACAAATTTCAGGAACTTGAATGCCTGAATCACCCAATGCATGATATTGCATAACCTGATCCTTGATTTTGATTGAAAAGTGTCATTTCTGAACTTAAGTTATTTAGCATAAATGGTATGTATGTTTTTGTATCTTAAATATTTTTCATAAAAAAAAGCAAACTTTAAAGTTTGCTTTCCTTATAGAATAAAACGAAATCTTATTCTTCATCATCGAAATCAGTATCATTGAGAGATTTCTCTTCCAACGATGCGTCAAAAATAAGAATGGCTTTACCATCAGTTTCGATCATGCCTTGCTCTTCTAGGGTTTTAAGAACACGGCCCACCATTTCACGTGAACAGCCTACGATACGTCCAATTTCCTGACGGGTAATGCGGATCTGACGACCATTCGGCAAAATCATGGCTTCTGGTTGAGCAGATAAATCAATTAGACACCGTGCAATACGACCTGACACATCTATAAAAGCAAGATCTGTCACTTTACGGGTAGTATTTTTTAGGCGTCGTACCAGTTGGGCAAATACCGCATAGCTTAAATCTGGATATTGCTTGCTAAGTTCATGGAAATTGTCATATGAAATTTCAGCAATTTCACAGACATCACGCGTACGTACTTCTGCTGTACGTTGTGGATTTGCTTCAAAGAGACCCATTTCCCCAAAAAAGTCCCCAGGATTTAAGTAAGCAACCACGATTTCACGTTCATCATCTTCACGTAAAATAATTGAAACGGAGCCTTTCAAAATCAAATATAGTGATTTTGATTCAGTACCTGCGTCAACAATCGTCGTGCGTTTTGGATAGCGATTAATATGAGCACGTTTTAAAAGCGCCTTGACTGACTCTGGTAGTTGACCTGGAGACAAAGCATCGGTGCTGAGTTGTGAAAAGTTTGACGTCATGCTTAAGTTTTCCGATTAGGATATATAAAAAAGATCGCACAAGACCTAAATGAGCGTATTCACACACAAGAGATGAAATTCCTTATCAACTCATTTTATGCTAGTGTACAAGAACTATGTAAATTTATAATTTTTTTTGGGTAGTTGCAATGCAAACAAGTGTTCATTGGCTAGAGAATGTTGCTTTTGAAGCGAAATCTGAAAGTGGTCATCAAGTGGTGATGGATGGTTCTGCCGAGTATGGGGGTGAAAACCGTGGTCCACGTCCGATGGAACTGATTTTAATGGGACTTGGTGGGTGTGCTTCGTTCGATATTGTGACTATTTTAAAGAAAGCTCGTCAAGATGTGACCAATGTCGTATGTGAGCTAAAAGCAGATCGTGCAGATACGATTCCAGCAGTCTTTACCCACATCCATTTGCATTTTGTAGTGACTGGAAAAGCAGTAAAAGAAAAACAGGTGGCAAAGGCGGTTGAGCTTTCAGCAGAAAAATATTGTTCTGCCAGTAAAATGCTGTCGGATGGTGGTGTCAACATTACGCATGATTTTGAAATTATCGAAGCTGAATAATTTTGATGACCTGTAAAAGTTGAAGGCTGACGAAACGTCAGCCTTCAACTTTTACAGGTTTGAAAATTTAAATAGGAGGGTAAGGATGTTAAAAATACGTGAAGCAGAGCTCAAAGATGCTCAGATATTACAGGTGTTATTGGATCAATTGGGTTATGTTCAATCTGTTGAATTCATTATGAGCAAAATCAAAACATTTGCAGAAGATCCTCATCAATATATTTTTGTGGCTCAGATGGGTGCTGAAGTTGCAGGTTTTTTGTCTTTAAGCATGATTCCGCAAATTGCGGTAGCGGGTGATTTCGCTCGAGTCGCCTATTTGTGTGTGGAGAAAAAGTTTAGAGGACAAAAAGTTGGTCAGGCATTATTAGCCTATGCGGAAGAGATTGCACGACAGCGTGGCTGTGATCGGATGGAATTACATTCAAGTGATCATCGAAAGCTGGCGCATCAGTTTTACCTTGCTCAGGGATATGAAGATGCGCCAAAATATTTTCGTAAATTTCTTGATACCTCAGTGAAGAAATAACTGTGGATCTACGCGGGCATTATTCAAGCTCATTCCCCAATGTAAATGGGGGCCCGTCACTCGTCCAGTTTTTCCAACTAATCCTAGAACCTCTCCTTGGTGAATTTTCTGGCCTTGTTTTACTTCAATCTTACTTAAATGACAAAACATGCTGATTAAACCTTGCCCATGATCAATCAGTACCGTTTTCCCATTAAAAAAATAATCACCCATTTGCACCACTATGCCATCAGCAGGTGCGATAACTTTTTGCCCAATAGGTGCGGGAATATCTAGACCCGAATGCGGCGCACGTTCTTCACCATTAAAAAAACGTTTACGGCCAAAAGAATTACTAAATTGGCCTGAAGTAGGACGTATGAAGTGAGGCAGAGACTGCCATGTACTCGCTGTAAATGAATTATAGATATCATTTTGTGCTTTGGCTTCACTCGCATAACGTGTGAGTTGAGCTTCTGAAGGATTTACATAATCCTGATTTTTGACAGTAATACGCTGCTCTGCATATGCATAAGGTTGAATTTCTATTTGAATGGGTTGCTTATTGGTGTCTAGTTTTAGCAAACCTATTGGTGTATTTAAAGGAATACCTAAAATCGCATAACGTTGAGAGTTTTCCTGAGTAATGAGAACTTTTTCCTGATTAAAACGAACATATTCAATATCTGGACTGAGGGCAATAACAGCGATACCACCTGGACGTCGTGAGTCTTGAGGTAATTGCGCATACAAAACAGGAGATGCTAATAAAAATAAGGACAAAATAGAAAAAGTATACTTTTTAAACATGGAAATCAGTAATCAAGAAGATTTAGAACCATTTTTATCAGATGTGACATCGAAAATCTGTTGTTTTGATTTATGTATTTTAATTTGAATAGAGTGCCCATTACTTAATGCACGCTTATTAACAAAACTGCATACAGACTCACTTGAAAATGATTTGAAATGCACCCATATTAGAACTAAGTTTTATTTGCATAAATCTTATTATAACGCTATGAAAAATATGGTAAAAACTTATAAAAATATTTGAAATTTATAAAAGCGTTCCCATGTATTAAGCAAGTAACAAATTGATGATGAGGAATAACAATAATGCGTTTCGAAAAATTTACGAATCGATTGCAACAAGCTTTGTCAGATGCTCAATCATTGGCGACTGGCAAAGACCATACCGCTATTGATGGTATTCATATCCTTTCAGTTTTACTGGAAGAACCATCAAATTTAAGTCTGTTGCAGCAATCAGGTGCAAGATTACCCGAACTTAAACAAAAGCTAGAGCAGGCGATTAAAGATGCACCTACCATTTCCAATCCCACAGGTGATGTCAATCTGAACCCCGAGGCGGTTAAAGTTTTGAATCTGGCGGATCGTCATGCTCAAAAAGCGGGTGATGAGTTTCTATCAACAGATTGGGTGCTTCTGGCATTAACTGAAACTGGAAGTACCAAAAGTTTATTAAATAGCGTAGGCGTAACGACAGAGGCACTGCGTAAAGTTATTGAATCTATTCGAGGGGACGATAAAGTCATGAGTAATAATCACGAAGATCAACGTGACTCATTAAATAAATATACCATCGATTTAACCGAACGCGCGTTGGCAGGAAAACTTGATCCTGTCATTGGACGCGATGATGAAATTCGCCGGACGATTCAGGTGCTTTCACGTCGTACTAAAAACAATCCTGTTTTGATTGGTGAACCTGGTGTAGGTAAAACCGCAATTGTAGAGGGTCTGGCGCAACGTATCGTCAATGGTGAAGTACCAGAAAGTCTAAAAAATAAACGTGTATTGTCGCTAGATTTAGGTTCATTACTGGCTGGCGCGAAATATCGTGGTGAATTTGAAGAACGCCTAAAAGCGGTATTGAATGATTTGGCCAAACAAGATGGTAACGTCATTTTATTTATTGATGAATTACATACCTTAGTTGGCGCGGGTAAAACAGATGGTGCAATGGATGCCGGAAATATGTTGAAGCCTGCGTTGGCACGTGGTGAGTTACGTTGTGTAGGGGCAACCACACTCGATGAATATCGCCAGTATATTGAAAAAGATGCTGCACTTGAGCGTCGTTTCCAGAAAGTTCAGGTGGACGAACCTAGTGTTGAAGATACCATTGCGATTTTACGTGGATTAAAAGAGAAATATGCCGCGCATCATGGAGTACAAATCCTCGACTCCGCTATTATTGCGGCGGCAAAAATGTCGCATCGTTATATCACAGATCGCCAATTGCCTGATAAAGCCATTGACTTGATTGATGAAGCAGCATCACGTATCAAAATGGAGATTGATTCTAAACCAGAAGCTTTGGATCGTCTGGAACGTCGGATCATTCAACTCAAAATGCAGCTTGAAGCAGTAAAACGTGACGAAGATGCTGGAAGTAAAGCTGAAATTAATCACCTTGAAGAGCAGATTTCAATCATTGAGAAAGAATACAATGATATGGAAGAGATCTGGAAAGCCGAAAAAACATTGGTTGAAGGTGATAAAAAAGCTCAAATCGAACTTGACCAAGCTCGTATAGCTTTTGATAAGGCACAGCGTGAAGGCGATTTGGCAGAAGCTGCGCGATTACAATACGGTGTAATCCCAGAATTGCAAAAACGTCTTGAGCAAGCTGAGGTTGCCGAAGAAAATGAAGAGCCGAAACTGATTCGTACCAAAGTTACTGAAAATGAAATTGCAGAAGTGGTAAGTGCGGCAACTGGTATTCCTGTGGCGAAAATGCTGCAAGGCGAACGTGAAAAACTTCTAAATATGGAAGAATTTCTACATAACCGTGTGGTTGGTCAAAACGAAGCTGTGGTTGCAGTGTCTAATGCCGTTCGCCGTTCGCGTGCTGGTTTGTCCGATCCAAACCGTCCAAGTGGATCATTTCTATTCCTTGGGCCAACGGGGGTAGGTAAAACAGAGTTAACCAAAGCTTTGGCGAATTTCCTGTTTGATAGTGACGATGCCATGATTCGTATCGATATGAGTGAATTTATGGAGAAACATTCAGTCAGCCGTTTGGTTGGTGCACCTCCAGGTTATGTTGGTTACGAAGAAGGGGGTGTGCTTACAGAAGCTGTGCGTCGTAAGCCGTATAGTGTAGTGCTATTTGATGAAGTGGAAAAAGCACATCCAGATGTGTTTAATATCTTGCTACAGGTCTTGGATGATGGACGTTTAACGGATTCACAAGGTCGCGTAGTTGATTTTAAAAACACCGTGATTGTGATGACATCTAATCTTGGTTCGCAAGATGTGCGTGAATTGGGTGAAGGTGCGACAGATGATGAAGTTCGTGCCATAGTAATGGCTGCTGTAAGTCAACACTTCCGTCCTGAGTTTATTAACCGTATTGATGAACTGGTGGTATTCCATTCATTGCAGAAATCACAGATTCGTGGCATTGCCGATATTCAACTTGATCGTTTACGTTCACGTTTGGCAGATCGTGAAATTGGCTTGACCATTGATGATAGTGCCTTTGATATCTTGATTGATGCCGGATTTGATCCTGTTTATGGTGCGCGTCCGCTAAAACGTGCGATTCAGCAACAGGTGGAAAATACACTTGCTCAAAAAATTCTGGCAGGTGACTTTCAATCGGGAGACAACATTATTATCAAGGGCGACCATGGTCATTTGGTTTTTGATAAATTAAAACTCAGTTAATATTCGCTTGAATATTGATCCCATAAAGAGGACGTTTTAACAACGTCCTCTTTTTTTATCGCTAAATATGCTGAATCTAATCGACAGATTATCGGGAAGTTATTTCTAATCATTGCAGATTAAGCTAAATCTTGTTAGCGTCAAATCAAATAAGAAGAACTGATTGAATAAAGGAAGAATCACGTGATGGAATGTAAAGGATCTACACTTTCTACAATGTTTGTTTTGTTAGGAAGTTTGGGGTGTTCAGGCTACACCATTTCTGCCACTCCATTAAATGAAGGGGGATTGAGAAATGAAAGTGATTTACTGGAGCGTGTGACGCCACCCGTGGTGAAAGCTGTTGAACAGGATGTAAAAAAACCAGTTCCAGAGCAGAAAGATCTCAATCAAACGATTGCGAAGAAACATATCAAACAGCTCACGCAAGATAATTTGGATGCGAGCGTTTTGTCAGAACATGAAGAGCAAAAGAAAATCACCGAACCTACAAAAGTCAGTGTGTATTTGCAACAACAAATTCAGGAGCTACCACCTTACGAGGAAAAAATTCGTCTGGATAAACTGAATTTTAGTGGTCCTCAATTGGGAAATGCGAAGGGTGATGTCACGATTACCATTAATAAATAAAGCCTATTGAAATTTCAATAGGCTTTATTTAATCGATTACTCTTTTTCAAGGCATAATCTTAGTTCTGTAGATGTCGAATTTTCCATGCGCGATGAATTTTTTGATTCCGCTTAAAATCGGGTCCAATAGTGTCTTGGGTGATTTCTTGTGCATCAAATAAAGCGTCGATTTCTTCGTCTAGCTCGAAACCGCGATAGTTATTGGAAAAGTATAACGTTCCACCCGCGCTTAAACGATTCATAGCCCGTTTTAATAAAGAAACATGGTCGCGTTGAATGTCAAAAGTACCATAGAACTTTTTTGAGTTGGAGAAGGTTGGAGGATCAATAAAAATCAGATCATATTGTTCATGACCTTCTTTCAGCCATTCAAAGCAGTCACTGGCAAAAAACATATGTTGTTCATCTGCATGGTCAACAGTAAGACCATTTAAAACAAAGTTCTCTTTTGACCAGTTCAAATAAGTATTGGATAAATCTACGCTGGTCGTGCTGGCGGCACCGCCAAGTGCGGCATGTACGCTTGCCGTGGAGGTATAGCTGAATAGATTAAGGAAATGCTTGCCACGTGCTTCATTAGCAATACGCAAACGCATTTGACGATGATCTAAAAACAGACCTGTATCCAGATAGTCAGTCAAATTCACTAAAATTTTAGCTTGACCTTCCTGAACGATAAAACGTTTTGATACCGTACTTTGTTTGGTGTACTGACTTTTACCTTCTTGTCTTGCACGAGTCTTAATAAAAACTGCTTCACGAGGTAACCCCGTCACTGCACGAATGGCAGCTAAAGCCAGATTAAAACGTTTTTTGGCTTTTTCTGGATCAATTTTTTTCGGTGGTGCATATTCTTGCACATGCAATTTATCACCATACAAATCCACTGCGACATTAAAATCCGGTAAGTCTGCGTCATAAAGGCGTAGACAGAAAACTTGATCTTTAATTGCCCATTTCTTTAACGCCAGCATATTCTTTTGTAGGCGATTGGCAAAATCTTGTGCGCCTTCAATTTCAACAGGATCAGCATGCCAATGGGTCAAGAAAGGTTGATGATTCGTAATGGGTTTTACTTGACCAAAACGGATGTAAATCGGCAATTTACCATTCATCAAACGTAAGGTTTCAGGTTCACTGAATGCCAACACATCTGCCTGTTCAATTTGTGCGGCAATCACAGCAGCGTGTTGATTTGGAAAATGTTGTTGCAACAGGGCAGACAAACCTAAATATAAAGCACGATTTGAGGCTTTATCGCCTAGACGTTCACCATAAGGTGGATTAGTCACTACAAGTGCATTTTTATAAGTATTTTCAAAAGATGGCCAATCTGCAAGTGGGCGTTCCTCGATCTGAATCTGGTCGAGTAGTTTTTCAAAACCTGCTGCGATAATATTTTGACGAGTGGCTTTCACAGCTTCCCAGTCAGCATCGAATGCATAAAATTTTGGGAGTGGCTTTTCCAAAGCTGCTTCATGACGTTGCGCTGCTTCTGCTTTAAGCTCAAGCCATAATTCATGGTCATGGCCATGCCAACCATTAAATCCAAACCGACGAACAAGACCTGGAGCGCGATCCGTCAAAATCATTAAAGCTTCTATAATAAAAGTACCTGAACCACACATCGGATCAAGAATTAAATCAGGTTGCAATACTGACAATTTCGCTTTTTGTAAAATTGCAGCTGCCAGATTTTCCTTAATCGGTGCTTCAGTCATATAACGACGATAACCACGTTTATGTAGCGAATCGCCTGATAAATCTAGACAAAATGTATGTTCAGTTTTGCCTGCCAATACAAATAAAGTAATTTCGGGTTGTTTAGTATCAATACTCGGGCGACGACCAACAGCTTCCATAAAAGAATCTACTACGCCATCTTTGGCTCTAAGGGTAGCAAATTGAGTATTAACCTTGATATCACGTTCAACATGTAAACGAATGGCAAAAGTGCTTTGTGGAGCAAAAATAAGTGACCAGTCAAAGCTTAAAGCGCCCTCATATAGTTCTTCAGCCACATCCCGAGCATCGTGACTACGCTCTAGTTCATAGGTATGAATCGGCTTTAACACACGGGATGCCAAACGCGACCACATACAAATCCGATAAGCTTGCTCTAAAGTACCTTGAAAAATAAGACGACCCGCAAAACGTTCTGTCTGCTCAATACCTAAACCTTGTAATTCTTGTTGCAGTAAGGTTTCTAGTCCATCTGCACAGGTAACCCAATATGTAGAAAGACGTTGCGGTGAATTCATTCAATTTTCCAAGAGCAGCTAAAGCAATCGACTATTTTAACGTATTTTGAAGGGGAAAACTTGTTCATTTGCCTAAAACTTCAACTGCCCGATTGAGAAAAATATCTGTATAATGCGTTAACTTAACGTCTAAGGAATCTCTCATGCACTTGGCGGCATTGCATACACCGAGTCAGATTCAGCTCAATCAGCAGGGCAATTTAAAACACTTCCTGACCATCGAAGGTCTTTCTAAAGAAACGCTCATAAAAATTCTCGATACCGCACAATCTTTTATCAATGATCAAAATCAGTTGATCACAACGCCATTACTTGAAGGGCGTACCGTGATGAATTTATTTTTTGAAAATTCTACTCGTACTCGCACTACCTTTGAAGCTGCAGCGAAACGTCTGTCGGCCAATGTATTAAATATCGATATTGCGCGTTCGAGTACCTCTAAAGGAGAAACCTTACGGGATACTCTCTGGAACCTTGAGGCAATGGCAGCGGATATTTTTGTGGTACGCCATTCTTCTTCAGGCGCAGCACATTTCATTGCTAAAGATGTTTGCCCAAATCTAGCGATTATCAATGCAGGAGATGGTCGCCATGCGCACCCCACTCAGGCTATGCTGGATATGCTCACTATTCGTCGCGATACTCACAAACCATTTGAAGAACTCAGTGTGGCCATTATTGGGGATATTAAACATTCACGTGTTGCACGTTCTGATATTGCAGCTTTGCAAACGCTGGGCTGCAAAGATATTCGTGTCATTGCACCCAATACATTATTACCTGTCGGTTTTAGTGAATTTGGCGATCATGTCCGTTTGTTTAATAAAATGGATGAAGGAGTTCAGGATTGTGATGTGATTATTGCACTTCGGATTCAAAATGAACGGATTGATTCACCTGCTTTATCGTCTCAATCTGAATTTTATCGTATGTACGGATTAAATCAGGAACGTTTAGCTTTAGCCAAGCCCGACTGTATTGTGATGCATCCAGGCCCGATGAATCGAGGTGTTGAGATTGATTCCAGCATTGCCGATGGTCCTCGTTCTGTGATTTTACATCAGGTGACCAATGGCATTGCTGTGCGTATGGCAGTCTTGGCATTGACGATGCAAGGCCAGTTACAGGAACAAGGTTTAATCGAAGCAATTGCGGGATAAGAGATCGAAATCATGAGCAATGTAAAACTTGAAAATGTCCGTTTACTTGATCCTGTTGAGAAAATTGACCGCGTAACCACTGTTTTTTTACAAAATGGAAAAATGGTCAAATCACTTGATCAAATTGATCAGAGTATCGATGCACAAGGTAAATGGTTGATGCCAACCATGGTAGATTTGTGCGCGCGTGTAAGAGAGCCGGGACAACAACAGCATGGTACATTAAAGTCCGAAGGTCTGGCTGCACGTGAAAATGGCATTTTACATGTGATCACTCCACCTGATTCCAAACCAATTGTGCAGGATAACGGAGCTTTGATTCATGGCTTAATTGAAAAAGCATGGACCGATGGAAAGTTTCATTTGCATATTATTGGCGCACAGACTCAAGGGTTATGGGGTAAGCAACCTGCCAATATGGCAGCGTTGAAAAAGGGGGGATGTACTGCGGTTTCTAATGCCAATGCAGCCTTTGAAGACGATGATGTGGTCATTCGCACACTAGAATATGCAGCAGGTTTGGGTTTAACCGTGGTATTTTATCCAGAAGAGCCGCAAATTGCTAAAGATGGCTGTGTACATGAAGGGTTTATCGCTTCACGTCAGGGTTTGCCTATGATTCCTGCGATTGCAGAAACCATTGCGATTGCCAAATATTTAATTATGATTGAAGCTACGGGAGTGCGGGCACATTTTGGATTGTTGTCTTCTGGAAAATCAATTGAATTGATTGAAGCGGCTAAAGCCAAAGGTTTGCCAGTCACGGCTGACGTTGCGATGCATCAGTTACATTTAACAGAATCGTTGATTGATGGCTTTAATTCACTTGCCCATGTCCGTCCGCCCTTGCGTTCCGAGCAAGATAAAGAGCAATTACGTCAGGCTCTTAAGTCAGGCGTGATTGATGCAATTTGCACTCACCATGAGCCGTTGAGTAGTTCAGCGAAAATGATGCCATTTGCAGAAACCCTGCCGGGGATCAGTGCTTTTGATACTTATGTTGCATTAGGAGTACAACTGGTTAAAGAAGGTTTATTTGAACCACTTGAATGGGTTGAAAAAGTCACTTTAGCTCCTGCACAAGTGGCAAACATGCTGGAACGCTGGCAGGCAGAGAAAGGTTGGGTGCTAGTGGATCCTGATCTAGCATGGACAGTGGAAAAGAAAAGTATTCTTTCCAGTGGTAAAAATACGCCACTTTTAAACCAGAATTTGACTGGAAAAGTCATTCAAACTTTTCTAAGTTAAAAAATCTCCCCCACTGAGTTGGGGGGATTTATTTTAAATACATAAAAAAATTCATTATGAATTGTAATATATATTTTAATGAGATAGCTCAAGAACTAAAGATGTAATTTGATGTGTTAGTCTGGAGTCTTATTTTTTAGAGTAGTATGATGTCCTTTCAATAAGACAGAAAGACATATAAATAAAATATTTTATGAAAATTTAATTAAAAAACATGCAGTATCCATAAAAATTATACTAAGGATGCCAAAGAAGAATACAAAATATTGAATGTAAAAAAAGTATGGATTTTGGTGAAGTAGCTTATTTAACTGATGTTTTTCAATTTTATAATAAAACTCCTTTCCGTAAAGTTTTTAAATTTTGTTATTTTTTTATATTGAGTGTTTCACGCAAAAAAACTAAGGAAAGGGTACTTAGAAAATAAAAATCAAAATAATTTAAAGGCGGTTTGTAAAGGTCGTCATATTTAAACATAATTTTGCAAATTTCTTTTAGATTTTTGTTTATATCAATGTATTGAACTGCGAAAGAAAATAAATATAAAAAAGAGAAAACTATAGTCAAAAATACAAATGGCATAGTTTTTATAAATAATAAAAATTTATTCATGACATTTTATTAACTCTCAAAAAAAGATAACCTTTATCTGCTATTATTCTTGCTCCTTTACTAAATCCCCATCCTAATAAAGCCGAAGCCCCAGCAGCAAGACCGAGTAAAATTAGTGATGTCCCCCCAGTGGCTACTGTAAATACAATAAATGCTCTTACACTACCGCCAATTAAACCACCAACAATCTTTGAACTTTCAACAACAGTTGTTCTTGCTTTTTCTTCTTTTTTTGCATGAGCAATAGCCTCTTCTGCATTGTAAACATCCAAAGCAAGGAATAAATATCCTCCACCTTTTATATGTTTACCCATTTTTCCAAGTTCACTCATCTTTTTTACATATTCCTTTATTCCACTTTTGTAAACTTCTCCTCTTGCAAATGTAGATTGGCTAATGATACGTCTCATATTATCAGTCTTATTGGTCATGCACCTAACACTCATTAAGACTATTGTACGAAATATAATATAAAAAATTATTTAAAATTTTATTTGTGTAGAAGGTGTTTTGTACATAAAAATATAATGATTTTAATTCTTGTCATTAAATGACAAGTAAGTTTGTATTTAAAACAAAATAATTAAAATTCTTGATTAATAAATATGGGATTATTAAGATGTAGCTGATATAAATAATCAAAAGCGATTGTCTAAAAGCATGAAATTTCCCCCTATTTGTACCGTATTGTTAACTACAACTTTATTTGTTGGTTGTGACTACTTTAAAAATAAAAAAACTGAAAACAAAGCTCATAATATTTCAAATTTCAGTTGTACTGATCCTGATAATCTCAATAAAATTCAGATTAATTTAAAAGCTGAATATATAAAAGTCATTGAAAAAAATCTGCGTCAATCTTCTAGATATGATGAAGCTGACCAAAATCTGTTGGAAAAAATTAATAAAGGTTTGCGATTTGAAATTAAAACTATTCGTACATTGACTGAAGATATCAAGACTGCAAAAGAGCTTAATTGTGAAAGTCAAATGGTGGTATCTTTTCCAAAAGGTTTAATACAACGTGCAGAAAATGCTTATCAGGCTTATATTGAAAATGTTGAAGTAGAAGGATATCCAACGGTAAAAGATTATCTAGATGATAATGAATCAGGTTTGACGGTAACAGATGATGAGTTACGGGGTAACTTTTTATATAGCATCACCAAGACAGATAAAGAGGGTTTGAGTCTAAGTGTACAGAACCAAAAAGAAATATTAGAAGACGTTGCTTTTATTACAAAGCACGCGGTTCTTTTTGAAAGTTATGTCAAAAAAAATAAAGAATATCATTCCATAATGCAGGATAATGACCAGAAATACGCTGCACAATATAATCTGGCAAAACAGGCAATGGATATTCGTAAAAAAGAACTGGAAGCCGAAAAACAGAAACAGGTTGAACGGCTGAATCAGACATGGGATAACTTTACAGAAGAACAGCGTGAACGATTTAAACAGGATCAAGCGGATTGGTTTGAAAAAAGAGATATAGACTGTAAAGTCATTGCACAAAAGCCTGTCTATGAAATTCCTGAAAATGAAAGAGAAACTTATCAAAAACAATCTGACTATTGGGATGAGGTATTAAATGATCAAAATATCGAAGTGCAATATACAAAATGCTTTAATCAGCGGACAATTGAACGAGTGATATATTTAAATAATCTATTTAATTAAAATTGTTTGATAAAAATCTGATATTTGCAGAGGGCGATTGATTCGTCCTTTCTTTATTGGCATGCTTAAGCCTATTTGTGTAGATGGATTGGGGTATGCGGATCAGTTTTATAGGTTCTGGAAAAGTTGCAACACATTTAGCCCACGCATTTGCTCAACAGCATCAAATTGTACAGATTTTGAGTCGTCATTTGGGACATGCAGAAAAACTTGCTAGTCAGGTGGGTGCCCAAGCGA
Organism: Acinetobacter sp. S54; assembly: GCF_016624945.1. GTDB lineage: Bacteria > Pseudomonadota > Gammaproteobacteria > Pseudomonadales > Moraxellaceae > Acinetobacter. The sequence continues at coordinate 58,473 of NZ_JACVUI010000003.1, forward strand.
TTAGTGAGTATGACCGAATCAATCCCAATATAGATTTATTGGTTCTTGCCGTAAGCGATCAGGCTATTTCGCAAGTAGTTCAATCTATTCATACACTTTTAGAGCATGTTTTGATTATCCATACGTCGGGGAGCACCGATCTTAAGGTTTTATCTGATTTCTATCCGAATGCCGGTGTGTTTTATCCACTTCAGACTTTTAGTTTTGAAAGTGAAATTAATTGGACCGAAACCCCTTTATTTATTGAGGCGATTCAAGAAAAAAGTGGTCGAATTTTAAATAATCTGGCCAATAGCCTAAGTAAACGTGTGTATTCTTATTCATCTGCTCAACGTTTAAGTTTGCATTTGGCTGCTGTTTTTGCCTGTAATTTTAGTAATTATTGTTATGATATGGCAAAACAAATTGTAGATCAGCAACATGTTGATTTTTCATTGCTTTATCCTTTGATGCTGGAAACGGCAAAAAAAGCAACTCAATATGATCCGATGCAGGTACAAACGGGGCCAGCTGCTCGACAAGATTATAATATTCTAAAAATGCATCAAAATTTGTTGCAAAAAGCTGATCGATCAGATCTCAAAGAAATTTATCAAATTCTGAGTCAGGCGATTATTCATCGACATCATCTTGAATCCTAAACAAATAAGAGGGTTAAAATAATATGGCAAAAGATTTTACGTCACAGCAGGTGGTTGATGGTTATGATCAACATATTCGTAAATTGATTCCAGGTTATGAAGTAGTTCATCAGCAAATACGGGCATTGCTGACAACATATTTACCTAAACGTGCCAATATCTTAGTCGTGGGTTGTGGAACAGGCTATGAGCTTCGTTATTTACTGCAAGCTTTTCCAGAATGGAGTTTTACTGCAACAGACTTATCTGCCACTATGTTGGATAAAGCAAAGGCAAGTGTTGAAGATGTCAATGCGCAACATCGGGTGTGTTTTATATTAGGTGATGTACCTACATTAGATGATATGAATCATTTTGATGCTGCGCTTTCTATATTAGTTACGCATTTTGTCCCGTTTAGCACGAAGTTGGTATTTTTAGATGCCATACGAAAGCGAATTAAAGCCGGTGGTCTATTCTTAACTTTTGACTTAACTGCCATGCAAACTGAACAAGAACAAGGTGCATTAAAAAATATTTGTGAAAGTAATGGATTAACAGAAGTGCAAACAAGTGCAATGTTGAAAAGACTTTCAGATGATTTTTATGCTTTATCCGATAATCAAACTTTTGATTTGCTTGAAAAGGCGGGTTTTAGTCCAGTCAGGCGTTTTACTCAAATTTTAAGTTATCAGGGTTTTTTGGCTTTCGTAAAATAACAAAATTTAGATTTCACTGAAACAGTTCAATGGTTGCTTGCCTATTTTTGTTGAGATATAAAATTATAGTCATCCCGACCATTTAAAAATGAGAAGACAATACCTTCATTCCTATTTGACAAAGGCTAACTGGCATTAAAGATACTGAAAATCTCGATCATTTTACAGAATCAGATAAGTTTTTTGGAATTAATGAATAAAGAAACAATAAAAGAGCATGACTATTTTATGAGCGAACCTAATGCAACGCATTCACCTTTAGCAGATTCTGATCAAAATTTGCGAAGTACAGTCAGTTATTTGTCACGGACAACATTATGCTGCTGTGAAGAATGCGATGCGCTTTATCGAAAAGTAAAGCTTGAACGGGGTGAGCGTGCGTACTGTCATTTTTGTGGTGCTGAGCTTTATCGGCAGGTTAAACCTTTCAATACATTGCTGGCGTTGGTCATTACTGCATTAATTATTTTTATTGTGGCCAATAGTTTTCCAATCGTTAGTGTAGAGCTCAATGGCAATATATCCCAGACAACACTGCTAGGTGCAGCTTTGACTATGTTTCATATTGATCGAGGGTTTGTTGGGGTTCTTATCTTAGTCACCACATTTATTGTTCCACTTACAGATTTATTACTATTAACTTATATCTTTGGATCGGTCAGTATTTTTAAAACACTGCCAAAGTATTTAACGCCTGCTTTAAGAACGATCTATGTATTCAGAACATGGGGGATGGTTGAAGTTTTTTTAATTGGTGTTTTGGTGACATTGGTTAAATTGATGGGAATGGTGGTAGTAATTCCGGGTATCGCTTTATGGGCATTTGCGATATTAAGCCTGTTACTGGTGTATATCGCTTCAGTCAAAGTTAAAGATATTTGGGATGAAGTTGATCGGTGCTTGTCATGAAAAAGATCAAACAAATTGGAAAGCAATTATATAACCAAGAGTATATTGCCGATGATGATGCTCGTACTAAACCCGTTATTCCACGAGCCATCGATCTTGCATTCGTTACTTGCCATTGTTGCGGTTTGCTTAATACACAAACAAATCAAATGGATCAGCATCAATATTGTAGTAGATGTCGAACAGCTTTGCATGTACGCAAAGACCATAGCCAAAGTCGAACCTTGGCATTGGTCATTGCTGCGACTATTTTGTATATACCCGCAAATCTACTGCCGATGACGATTACAGATTCATTATTAGGGCATCAGCAAGATACGATTATGAGCGGTGTAATCTATTTTTGGCAAAGTGGTGATTACTTTGTTGCAGCGGTGATTTTTACTGCCAGTATATTTATCCCGATGGTAAAATTGCTGATTTTATACTTTTTAGTGTTTATGGTGCGAATGCAATCCTCAGCACAATGGAATATGTTACCTTCACATTGCAGCGTGTTATATCGTATTGTTGAGTTTGTTGGACGCTGGTCCATGATTGATGTTTTTGTCGTAGCGTTATTGACGGCACTTATACAGATTCAATCATTAGCAACTATTTTGGCAGGGCCGGGTGCTGTTGCCTTTGGGGCAGTTGTCGTGCTGACTATGTTTGCCTCATTAAGTTTTGACCCACGTATCATTTGGGATAATTATTATGCGTCTCAAAATAGATTACAAAAGCAACCTAATTCTACGAAAAAGACCATGATTAATCAGATAAATCATTTACCATCGAAGAATGATTTTTTTCAGCCTCGTTAAAAAGAACATGAATGATGACGGAAAATAATACAACGAATAGCAATCCAGATCATGATCTGAATCAGGCAGTTGAAACTTTGCCACCCCCCGAGAAAAAAAAGGGTAAGTGGAGACCTGCACTGATTTGGTTGATTCCTTTTATTGCATTATTAATTGCACTTTCTTTAGCCATAAAATCTATTTTGGCGATCGGACCTACTATTCATGTGTCATTCCGAACGGCTGAAGGATTAGTTGCTGGAAAAACGACTGTAAAATATCGACAGGTTGATATTGGTTTGGTCCGTGAAATAGTACTTTCAGATGATCGCTCCCATGTGATTGCTAAAATTGAGTTACGTAAGGATGCAAGTAATTTTGCTGCAAAAGATTCACGTTTCTGGGTGGTTCGTCCACGAGTGGGCACCAGTGGAGTTTCTGGAATTGATACGCTGTTTTCAGGGTCTTATATCGAGGTTGATGGCGGCAAATCAGATGAGAAAAAAGAAGACTTTAATGGACTGGAAGTTCCTCCGGTAGTGACCTCAGATGTGCCAGGAAAAAGATTTTTCTTAAAGGCTAAAGATTTAGGTTCACTGGATATTGGTTCTCCAATTTATTATCGGCGAATTAATGTGGGTCAGATTACCGCTTATAACTTGGCTAATGATGGTAAATATGTGGAACTCCAGACGTTCATCCGTTCACCTTATGACAAGTTTGTGACTCAGGATGCTCGTTTTTGGCAAGCCAGTGGCGTAGATGTAACCTTAAATGCTTCTGGATTTAATCTAGATACGCAATCATTAGCCAGTATTGTGGCGGGTGGTATTGCCTTTGGATATCCTGAAAATTCAAATGCACAAATTGCCCAGAATTTAAGTCATTTTAATTTATGGGATTCAAAAGCTGAGGCTTTAAAAGATCCTGACGGCAAACCAATTAGCGTAGAGATGTATTTTGACCAATCATTACGAGGATTGACCGCAGGTGCTCCGATTGATTTTATGGGTATTGAAGTAGGAAATATCAAATCAATCAATGCTGAGTTTGATCGTAATTACAGTCGTGTTCGTATGCGAGCAGAAGGTACTATTTATCCATCGCGTTTAGCACATGGTCAGGATATGGATCCGAATGGCGAGATTTTTAAACGCTTTGTCCAAAATGGTTGGCGAGCACAAATGCGAACAGGTAATTTACTGACAGGCCAAAATTATATTGCTTTTGATCTTTTCCCTAAAGCCAAGCCCGCGTTTATAAAAGTATTACAGAGCGGTACTTTTGAAGTGCCAACAATGCCATCTGAGTTAAAAGGATTGCAGGCTCAGGTTTCCCAGATCGCGGATAAATTGACAAAATTCCCGTTGGTTGAAATTGGGCAAGATATGCGTAAAACATTGGGTAATATGAATACTGCCATTGATTCAACTAATCAGTTGGTTCAACAGCTCGATGGTAAAGTTGCGCCAGAATTACAGTCTACCTTAAATGATGTACGTGGTACTTTACGGTCTACCGAATCCATTTTATCCAGTGATGCGCCGTTGCAACGTGATGTGCGCCGTGCCTTACAGCAAATGACTCGTGCAGCAGCATCCTTACAATTAATGTCAGACTATATTGAACAGCATCCAGAATCCTTGATTCGAGGTAAAACCCCTGAGGTTGATCGAAATGAAAAATAAAAATTATTTTAGACTAGGACTGGTAGCAACAGTGATATTTGTCAGTGCTTGCTCTAGTTCACCAACGCCTAACTATTATACTTTGCAAGCCAAAGTGACCCCGATACAGAACTCGGGTGTAAATGTTATCGAAGTATTGCCTGTAGGATTGCCAGATCGTCTAGATCGAGCATCCATTGTTCTACAGGATAATCAGGGTAAGTCAAAAGTGCTGGACAATGATCGCTGGACATCGACTTTAAGTACACAATTACGCGATGGTTTATCGGCTGGATTGCAACAAAAATTGGGTGCTGTTGATCGTTATAATAGTGGAATGACGGCAGGGCAGGTGTCATATCGTATTGCGACGGATTTTTCAAATTTTGATGTCATTGACGGTTTAAACCGTTCGGCTTTTACAGATTCTAATGATCATTATATAAATGTCATGGTGACATGGATTGTAAAACCTGATATTTCCGCTGTGCAGAACTCAGCCGCTTTAGCTCAAAGAAATCTAGCAAATCGTTCACTGAGTTGTAGAACCAGTTTTACCGTGCCTATTCAGGGTGAAAGTAGGAATATCCACAATATTGTGGTCGCATCTACACAATCACTAAACCGAATCATTGACAATATTGCTAGCTCTGTTGTCATGTTAAATGCGAACAAAATGGTGAATGTGAATGGAGTCACGTGTTCCTAATTTTAATTCACATAAGATAACGGAATATTTAATATCTGATGGCTTAATTTTCTGAATAGTTTTCCCTCAAGACTTATTATCGCCATCAGATCAAACTAAATAATGAAGATAAAGTAAAAAATGCAATATCAGAGAACTTGTCAATGCAGAAAAATATCATGTATGTGTAAGATAAATTAATTGCAGCATTCTTATATAACCATTTAATTTAAAAGAATAAATAATCTTTAATTGGCTTTTAGTAATTAATTTAATCAATTCAATATTCTTATTCATGAGAATGCTTTATCGACTGATCAATGATGGAGTCAGAGCTGGCAAACTACTGACTAAAGAGCAATCTCAATAACTACAGTCCATTGAATATTTTGATTTAAAAACATATCACTGAATGAAAATACCATAAAACATGCACGAGAAGACTGGTATTCAATCATATTCGGTTAGGCCTGAATTTTATGGTCGCTTAAACATACAGTCGTTTGTTCTAAGATCATTTTAAGCATTTATCTAAATTTTAATTTTGCCAAGCGCTTGCTTGGTTTTTATGGTTTTGCTACTTTAGTGTTCATTCAATATTTGAAAAACAATGACCCATAATTGCTAGGAAGCAGAATATGCATCTTAATCCTGTGTACTATAATGAGCAGCATCTTGAATTTGCCAAGAGTATTAGACGCTTTGTGGAAAAAGAGATTTCACCCTTTATTAATGAATGGGATGAGAGCGAAACCTTTCCGCGAGAACTTTATAAAAAAGCAGCTGATATTGGTTTATTGGGGCTCGGTTTTGAAGAACAATATGGTGGAATCGCAGGAACAGATGCATTTTATACGTTGTTAGCTTCGATTGAGCTGGCAAAATGTGCCTCGGGTGGTTTAGCTGCGTCCTTACTTTCACATACGATTGGCGCGCCACCGATCCAGCATTTTGCAAACGAAGAAGTCAAAGCTCAAGTCCTCCCGCAAATTTTATCAGGTGAAAAGATCTCTGCATTAGCCATTACTGAACCCGGTGGTGGCTCGGATGTGGCCGCTCTTAAAACAAAAGCTGTGCGCGAGGGAGAGTATTTTCTGGTAAGTGGTGAAAAGACGTTTATCACTTCAGGAATGCGGGCTGATTATTATTCAGTTGCGGTTCGTACCGATCCGAATGCGAAAGGCGCAAATGGTATTTCAATGCTTTTAATTGACGCACACAGTGACGGAATTAGTAAAATTAAACTGGATAAAATGGGTTGGTGGGCTTCAGATACGGCACATTTGCATTTTGACAACGTCAAAGTGCCAGCCAGCCATTTATTAGGCCCTGAAAATATGGGCTTTCTGGTGATTATGAATAACTTTAATATGGAGCGTTTTTTCCTTGCAGCAAGTAGTTATGGCTTTGCTTTGACTTGCTATGAAGAGGCGCTGGATTGGGCTCGGCAGCGTCAAACCTTTGGCAAGCGTTTGGTTGATCATCAAGTCATGCGTCATAAGTTGGTGGATATGGCAACTCGTCTGACAGCAACCCGTGCTTTATTGGAAGATACTGCTTATCGCTTGGGTAAGCCAGAATTGCAGGGCAGTGAATTAATTGCCCAGATTTGTATGCTTAAGAATGTTGCTACTCAAACCATGCAATTCTGTGCAGATGCTGCGGTGCAGACGCTTGGGGGTATGGGCTTTATGCGTGGTACTAAATCCGAACGTATTTATCGTGAAGTGAAGGTGAATATGATTGGTGGGGGTGCAGAAGAGATTATGAAGGACCTAGTTAGTAAGCAATTGGGGTATTAAACTTATTTGCTAGCTCATTAAAAGTGCGGTTAAAACACCGCACTTTTTCATTTTGAAATTTATTCTAGTTCAGCTAATTCTTCTAAAGAAATTTGACGGATTTCAAAGATGGGTTGTTTTAGAAATGAATTCAGTGCTTTGATATCAATAAATTTTATGCTGTCTAGTGCAATACCTTCGATGCTATCTTTTTCAGAATCATAGCGAATATCTGAAGTCTGCTCGATAAATTGTTTGAATAGCAATGGACTATCACTTAAGTCAGCAAGTGGCTTGTCCATCAAGGCTTCAAACTCATAGTCCATCGCATAAATATTGGATTCCCACGTAACATCACTAAAGTTTTCATCTTGGCTCGAAATAATGCTGCCAGTTTCATAGCCAGAAAAATAGTCTTCTTCTGAATTAATCCAGAGGACATAGCAAGGTTGTGTCGCATCGACTTCTATGAGTTGATACCAGACAATACCCGAAATTTTGGCAAATTCGAAAGCATCATCTTCATTGAGCTTTGGAATTTCACCATCTTCGATATCAAATTTTTTGCCTGTTTTTTCTAATACTAAAGCTTCAAGTTTCTCGTAGATTTCATCATCTACTTCGCCATTGCCGATATCATAGTTACAAAGCTCATCATAATATAAGCCTTCAACGACTAGGGTTTTATATGCCTTTTCCGCCTCAGCTTTATCTGTATAAATCTGTTTGATTGCCCCAGTTGAAACGCAGTTGGTCAGATGCCATTCGTCATTGTAAGCAAAGTCATTTTGACGAATCACGTATTGGATATTACTCATTTTTATTTCCCCTTAAGTTAAGCAATTTTAGTTTTTAATTCTTGCAATTTTGCTGCACTAGGTGGCACAGCCATGCCATTGTCCATCCAGAGTTCAAAACGCATCGGATTGAAAAAGAAATCAGGAGGAATATCAAAATCCATAAATTTGGCTTCACCTTTTCCCATCATGGGAAGAATAGTATTGATAAACCAACTATTGTGGGTGATCAGTAATGACTTTAATTGTCCTGTCACCGATAACGGCGAGAGCAAAGTTGCTGATAGCTTTGGGTCATCAATCACATCAGCGTGGAATTTCTCTAGGCGTTTCGCCAGTCCATCTGTAGGGATATCCTGCATCGCGGCAACAAAATCGCCAATGGTTGGAATAAAGCGGTGATGAAAATCAACCAACAGATGGTCTTTTTCACACAGGTCTTTCACCTCAATGCTTTTGCCTGCACTATTTTCGAAATGATGCCCAAAGATCGGAATAATCACTTCTTGAACACCCCAAAAGGTATGCAAGATACGATGGCGATTGTCGGTACACAACATTTTGGTGCTGTCGATTAGCGCATGAATATCAATATAATCTTCAAGCTCGCCCCCACGACGTTTCACCGAAATATTGGCATGTTGTACTGGATTCATTTTTACTAATTCTTATAATCGCTTGATGTTTAATAACAATAACAGCTTTCTAATACAACGAATATAGATAAATTGACGTGAGCGATAAGCTGTGTCGTGCTTAAAGGGGCAGATCGTCTGGTTGGATATTGGCTTCTAGTCGATGCAAGTTCAGAGTTTGAAATACTTGTTTAAAACTAATTGCAGTCTTCGCCTCATATGGCCATGACTGGTATAAGGATCAAAGGTTTCATAACCTAAATAGGCAGAATGGAAGTAGCTACGAATAATATTCGAGTAAGCATGTTTGATTTGCGTTAAATCACTGAGTTGAGGCTTACGCAAATAGACTGGCCTCATTTCACCGCCATTTCCAAAACCATTTCGGTGAGTTCATCAAGACTAATTTTTCCTTCAGGTTTATACCACGTTACTGTCCACGAAATAGCCCCGCCCATTAAACGACGCCAGATAAAAGCATCATGTTTAACTTTACCTTGAACGCATAATTTTTCAATGACATCTAGCCAAACTTGCTCATATTCATTACGCATTTTAAGTATGTATGCTTGTTTTTCTTTGGAAAGCGACGCCCATTCATGTACCAGTACAGCCATTGCTGCACCTGTATCACCTGTAATTGAAACTAATTCAGCTTTAATGAGATGGCGTAACTGCTGTTCAGGATCAGCTGAGCGTTCAGCCGCTTCTTTTAAACGTGCAAAGTTATAAATAATGGTTTGTTCCATTACCGTGGCTAGAATGTCATCTTTGCTTTTAAAATGATGAAACAAACTTCCAGATTGAATCCCAATGAATTCACCAAGTTGGCGTACCGTAGTTTTGTCATAGCCTTGCTTGTAAAATAAATAGGCGGCACCTTGCAATAAACGCCCGCGTGGACTGTCATCAAAACAAACAATTTTGGGTATTTGCTCAATTGAAGTTGCGATCATGCTTATCCGTCTATCCTATTGATCCGAGAGGTATTGTAACAAAATTCATTTTATGAATTGTCTTATCTTTTTATAACAAGCATTTGCTTGAATTTGACTGTTTTTGCCAATACAGCATAGCATTATGCACTTTACAAACCAAGCACTTGCTTGGTAATGTTAAAGCGTTTTTTGCAAGAACAATGAGAAAGCGCATGACGAGTGTCAAACAGGATGACCAAAAAATAGTAAAAATCGGCTGTGCATCAGGATTCTGGGGCGATACTAATACAGCTGCTTTTCAGTTGGTACATCTGAGTGATATTGATTATTTAGTCTTTGATTATCTCTCAGAAATCACCATGTCGATCATGGCAAAAGCGATGATGATGGAACCAAGTCATGGTTATGCACTTGATTTTGTCAGTCGAGTTATGTCGCCATTGATCAATAAAATTGCTGAGAAAAAAATTAAAGTGATTAGTAATGCAGGCGGGGTAAATCCACTGGCTTGTCGTGATGCGTTACAAAAAATCATTGATGAAAAGGGACTGAATTTAAAAGTCGCGGTGGTATTGGGGGATGATGTACTACCAAAGCATACGGAATTATTAACGCAAAATATTCAGGAAATGTTTAACGGCGATGCCTTGCCTGCACATGTTGCCAGTAGTAATGCCTATCTCGGTGCTGTTGCGATCCGTGATGCCTTGGATTTGGGTGCGGATATTGTGATTACTGGTCGTGTGGTCGATTCGGCTGTAGTGCTCGCACCTTTATTGCACGAATATAAATGGTCACTTGAAGACTATGACAAACTGGCACAGGGTTCATTGGCAGGGCATGTGATTGAATGCGGCGCACAGTGTACCGGTGGAAATTTTACTGATTGGCGTCTGGTTCAGGGCTTTGACAATATGGGCTTTCCCGTTGTGGAAGTGAGTGCGGATGCATCTTTCATCGTAACCAAGCCTCAAGGAACAGGTGGTTTAGTTTCAACGGCGACGGTAGCCGAACAAATCGTTTATGAAATCGGCAATCCACAAGCCTACCTTTTACCTGATGTGATCGCAGACTTTAGCCAAGTCCATTTAGAACAGGTGGGTGAAAATCGCGTCAAAGTGATAGGTGCAAAAGGTCGTGCACCAACTCAGCAATATAAAGTCAGTGCTACCTATGCCGATGGCTACCGAGTTTTAGTCAGTTTCTTAATTGCTGGTCGTGAAGCACCAGAAAAAGCCCAAGCGATTGCCGATGCTATTCTGAGTAAATGTGAACGGGTATTGGCGTTGCGTTCAGTTCCGCCATTTAGTGAAAAATCGGTGGAAATCTTGGGGATTGAAAGTACCTATGGTCCACATTCAAGAATTAAAGATAGCCGTGAAGTGGTGGTCAAAATCGCGGTCAAACATCTGTTTAAAGAAGCTTGTATGTTCTTTGCTTCTGAAATTGCTCAAGCTTCAACAGGGATGGCACCCGCATTGGCAGGGATTGTCGGAGGTCGCCCTAAAGCCTCAGCAGTGGTGAAATTATTTTCATTCTTGATTGATAAAGATCAATTAAACGTAGAAGTCGATTTTGAGGGGCAGCGTCATCCTGTTCAGATTCCTACTGGGCAAAAGGCACTAGATGTTGAGCTACATCCCGTTGGTGAAATCGCCACCTATCAAGGCGATGAGATTGAAGTGCCTTTAATTCAGGTAGCGCACGCGCGTAGTGGAGATAAGGGCAATCACAGCAATATCGGGGTGATTGCGCGTAAGGCCGAATACTTACCGTGGATTCGTGCAGCTCTGACGGAAGCCAATGTTGCTAGCTATATGCAGCATGTTTTAGACCCAGACAAATCCAAGGTAATTCGTTATGAATTGCCTGAAATGCATGCGCTGAATTTCATTTTGGAAAATGCATTAGGCGGAGGCGGTATTGCTAGCTTGCGGATCGATCCACAAGGTAAAGCCTTTGCACAGCAAGTATTGGATATGCCAGTGAAGTTACCACCACAACTGTTAGAAAAATAAGTAAGGGATATAAACATGGGTTATCAATCAATTTTCAGGGCAGATGCATTTGCTGACAAAGTGATTATCGTGACAGGCGGTGGCTCTGGTATTGGCCGTTGTACTGCACATGAATTGGCATCCTTGGGTGCGCAAGTCGTGATCACGGGACGTAAAGTTGAAAAATTAGAGAAAGTCAGTCAGGAAATTCTGGAAGATGGTGGCAAAGTTCATTTCATCGTCTGTGACAACCGTGATGAAGAACAAGTTAAAAACATGATTGCCGAAGTTATTGAAAAATTTGGCAAACTTGATGGATTAGTGAATAACGCAGGTGGACAATTTCCATCTGCGCTTGAAAATATTTCTGCCAATGGTTTTGATGCAGTGGTACGCAATAATTTGCATTCAACCTTTTATCTGATGCGTGAAGCTTATAATCAATGGATGGCAAAACATGGTGGCAGCATTGTCAACATGACCGCAGATATGTGGGGTGGCATGCCAGGTATGGGGCATTCAGGTGCAGCACGTTCAGGTGTTGATAATTTGACTAAAACCGCATCGGTGGAATGGGGGCATTCAGGTGTGCGTGTCAATGCAGTTGCACCGGGGTGGATTATTTCTTCGGGCATGGACAACTATAGTGGTGATTTTGCCAAAGTCATTATTCCAAGTTTGGCGGGTAATGTCCCCTTAAAACGTATGGGCACCGAGTCCGAAATCTCCTCCGCTATTTGCTATTTGCTTTCAAATGCTGCCGCTTTTGTTTCAGGTGTGACTTTAAGAATTGATGGTGCAGCTTCACAAGGAACGCGAATGTATCCATTGGCTGATGCGACCAATAGCCAGTCTTTTAATGGTTTTCACCGTGCTTTTATTCCTGATGTATTAAAAGATCAGATTGAAAAAGCAGCACCAGATGAAAGCAAGGATTAAGCCATGACTATTCTTCAATCTGAAATTGTAGTAGGGAATGAACAATACCTGCAAAACAAAGAGGCATTGCTGGCACAACTCGCTGAAGTTCGTGCGGTGCAGCAAAAAAGTATTGATAAGTCCTATGCGGCAAAACCCAAGTTTGATAAGAAAGGCAAAATCTTGCCACATGAACGCATTCGTCTATTGTTAGATGCGGATTCGCCTTTTATAGAATTATGCGGGCTAGTTGGCTATAACATGCATGATGATAAGGATGGTTCTGAAGCTGGCGGGGGTATTATTGCGGGAATTGGTTTTGTCAGTGGAGTCCGTGCGCTGGTTTCTGCCAGTAACAGCGCGATCAAAGGTGGCACCATGTCACCGATGGGTGTTCATAAAACTTTACGTCTGCAAAAAATCGCATTAGAACAAAAATTGCCGGTGGTTACATTGACTGAAAGTGGCGGTGCTAACCTGAACTATGCGGCTGAAGTATTTACGTACGGTGGCATGACTTTTGCCAATCAAGCGCAAATGTCAGCGGCAGGGATTCCACAAATCGCAGTGGTGCATGGTAATGCCACCGCTGGTGGAGCTTATCAACCTGGTTTATCTGATTATGTGATTGCAGTACGTAAACAGACTGAAATGCTATTGGCAGGCCCACCATTATTATTGGCTGCGACAGGTGAAGTGGCGACTGCGGAGGAATTGGGCGGTGCGGAAATGCATACTCAAACCTCAGGTGTCGCGGAATATCTAGCTGAAAATGACGCAGATGGTATTCGTCTGGCACGTGAGATTTTTGAGCACCTCAACTGGAAAGAACAAACTGAGCAATCCAATCAGAATTATAAAGAACCGCGTTATGCTGCAGAGGAGTTATTAGGGATTATTCCTCAGGATCCCAAGCAACCTTTTGATATGAAAGAGATCGTTGCACGGATAATTGATGATTCAGATTTTCTGGAATTTAAACAGGAATATGATGCTTTGACGGTCTGCGGCTGGGCCAAAATGGGTGGTCTGCATGTGGGCATCATTACCAATAATGGTCCCATTACGCCGCAAGGTGCGGTTAAAGCTGCACAGTTTATTCATTTGTGTGAGCAAACTCAGCGTCCACTCTTATTTCTGCACAACACCACAGGCTTTATGGTGGGAACGGATGCAGAGCAGAATGGCATTATCAAACATGGTTCCAAACTGATTCAGGCAGTGGCGAATACAACGGTGCCAAAAATCTCAATCGTGGTGGCAGGTTCTTACGGGGCGGGTAACTATGCCATGTGCGGACGTAGTTTGTCTCCACAGTTTATCTTTGCATGGCCAAATTCTCATGTCGCAGTAATGGGCGCAGCACAGGCAGGTAAGGTTTTACGGATTGTGGCTGAGGGTAAACAAAAAGCCTCTGGTATGGAGCCAAATCCGCAAATGCTAGATTTTCTTGAACAAAGTACTTCAGTGAAACTAGAACAACAATCTACAGCCCTATTTAACACAGCCATGTTGCATGATGATGGCATTATCGACCCAAGAGATACTCGTAAACTATTGATTTTCTTATTGCAGACTATTAATGAAGCACAGCATCGAAAGTTAAATCCTACACGCTTTGGTGTTTCACGTTTCTAATTTAAACAAAATTTAGGCAATAAAAATACTTAGGACAACACTATGAAATTTACCGCAGAGCATGAAGCTTTACGTCGTACCGCACGTCAGTTTGTAGAAAATGAACTTAATCCATTTATTCCTGAATGGGAAGAAACAGGGCGTTTCCCAATTCATGATGTCTTTAAAAAAATGGCAGATTTGGGCTTACTTGGAATTTGTAAACCAGAAGAAAACGGGGGGCTGGGCTTAGATTACTCGTATAACCTTGTAGTAGCAGAAGAACTGGGGCGTGCAGCTTGTGGCGGTGTACCCTTGGCAATTGGGGTACAGACGGATATGGCCACACCAGCACTTGCTCGTTTTGGCAGTAAAGAACTTCGGGATGAATTTTTGAATCCTGCGATTCGTGGTGAATATGTCGCGTCAATTGCAGTGTCAGAAGTTCATGCAGGTTCAGATGTGGCAGCAATCAAAACTACAGCCAAAAAAGAGGGCGATGATTATGTCATTAATGGCAGCAAGATGTGGATTACCAACTCACTACAAGCAGATTTTTTCTGCCTACTTGCCAATACGTCCGATGATAAACCGCATGTCAATAAATCCATGATTATTGTCCCGGCAAAAACCGCAGGGATTAGCTTTTCAGCACCACTTAATAAATTGGGAATGCGTTCAACTACAACCGCTCAAGTCTACTTTGACCATGTTCGCGTACCACAGCGTAATCTAGTGGGAGCGGAGGGGATGGGCTTTATGATGCAAATGATGCAGTTTCAGGAAGAACGAATGTGGGCCTGTGCCAATGCAATTGGTGGCTTGGAAAATGTGATTAAACAAACCATTGACTACACTAAAGAGCGTACCACCTTTGGACAGCCACTCATTAATAACCAATATATACATTTCCGTTTCGCTGAACTGATGACCGAAGTTGAGGCTCTAAAAGCATTGACTTATCAAGCCTGTGAGCAACATATAGCGGGTGAAAATGTCACTATGATGGCCTCTATGGCAAAACTCAAAGCAGGACGTTTAACCCGTGAAGTGGCAGATAGCTGTCTACAATATTGGGGTGGCAATGGCTTTATGTGGGATAACCCAGCTTCTCAGCTCTATCGCGATGGTCGTTTAGGTTCGATTGGTGGTGGTGCAGATGAAATCATGTTAGGCATCATCTGTAAGCTTATGGATATCCTGCCTAAAAAGAAAAACTAGCTTAGTGGCTCCTGCTTCGTGGAAAACTGCTGAAAAATGCTTGGATATATTGAATATTTGGCACTTTTTACCAATTTGTACCTTGCAAGAGCTGCCTGTTATACATTTTTCTTGGTTTGACGATAAGGATAAGAATTGTGTTAGATGATTTAAAAATAGATGACAGCATTCAACTAGAACAACAGGGCAGTATTTTGACTATCTGGCTAAATCGACCTGAAAGTCGTAATGCCATGAGTCTCAACATGGTCAATGCCATTCAACAGGTTTTTACTCATATTGCTGAGGATACTTCAATCCGTGCTGTAATCCTACGTGGAAAAGGGGGGCATTTCTGTGCGGGAGGAGATATTAAGGATATGGCAGCATTGCGGGTAGCCGCTACCCATACAGGCAGCCTACAACCTTATGTTGATTTTAACCGCCGATTTGGTGCCATGATTGAACAGGTTGATCAAGCTCCGCAAACCGTTGTTGTGATTTTAGAGGGAGCGGTGTTGGGAGGAGGTTTTGGTTTGGTCTGTGTTTCTGACGTTGCGATCAGCCGTGATAACGCTCAGTTCGGTTTACCAGAAACAGGTTTAGGGGTATTGCCCGCTCAAATTGCACCATTTGTGGTGAAACGGATTGGACTGACTCAAGCTCGTCGTTTGGCGCTGTTAGGTTCACGCTTTAATGCTGAGACTGCGCAGAAGTTAGGTGTGATACATGATGTTGTATGTAATGACACTGAGCTTGAGCAATTACTTAGTGAAACCATTCAACAGATTAAACGTGCTGCGCCATTGGCATCTCGAAATACCAAAGCATTGCTACATCGGACTTTAAATGAGCCTTTAGATTCTTTACTTGATGCTGCTGCGCAAGAGTTTGCTCAAGCGGTTGCTGGTATAGAAGGTCAGGAAGGCACACTAGCATTTATCCAAAAACGTTTACCAAATTGGGCTGAAGAATAATGAAATTTTCAAAAATTTTAGTCGCAAATCGTGGCGAAATAGCAGTTCGAGTGATGCAAACGGCTAAAGCACTGGGCTACCAAACTGTTGCTGTATATTCTGATGCTGATGCCAATGCACGTCATGTTCAAGTTGCCGATGAAGCAGTGTATATCGGGCCATCCAAAGTTTCAGAATCTTACTTAGCTATTCCTCATATTATTGACGCATGTAAAAAGACCGGTGCAGATGCAGTTCATCCTGGATATGGTTTTCTGTCTGAAAATACTGAATTTGCCCAAGCGTGTATGGACCATAATATTACTTTTATTGGGCCGACTGCATCTGCAATTGAATTAATGGGCAGTAAGCGCTTATCTAAAATTGCCATGATTAAAGCAGGCGTACCATGTGTACCTGGCTACGAAGGTGATCAACAAAATATTGAATATTTGGCTCAGCAAGCAAAGAACATTGGTTTTCCTTTGATGGTTAAGGCATCTGCTGGAGGTGGTGGACGTGGTATGCGTTTGGTGCATCAGCCATCTGAATTGCTAGAAGCCTTAGAAACTGCACGTTCAGAAGCAGAAAATGCGTTTGGTTCGGGTGAGCTCATTATTGAAAAAGCGGTAATCGCGCCTCGTCACGTAGAAATCCAAGTATTTGGTGATACTCACGGTCATTATGTTTATTTATTTGAACGAGATTGTTCGATTCAACGTCGTCACCAAAAAGTGGTGGAAGAAGCGCCATGCCCTGTAATGACACCAGAATTACGGCAAAAAATGGGTGAGGCGGCCGTTGCAGCAGCTCAAGCTTGTGATTATGTTGGTGCGGGAACGGTTGAATTTTTGCTGGATCAATCTGGAGCATTTTATTTCCTTGAAATGAATACCCGTTTGCAAGTTGAGCATCCTGTCACTGAAATGATTACAGGACTTGATCTAGTTGAGTGGCAATTACGAGTAGCAAATGGTGAGGTTTTACCCTTAGAGCAGCACCAGCTGACTTTCAATGGACATGCGATTGAAGTGCGTTTATATGCAGAAGATCCACGTCAGAATTTTTTGCCGCAAACGGGCAAAGTATTACGTTGGCAGCCTGCCGAGTTACCGAATGTTCGTATTGATCATGGTATGTTGGAACAGGGTGAAATTAGTCCATTCTATGATCCAATGGTTGCTAAAGTAATTGCTTATGGTAAAACCCGTCAGGATGCGATTCGTCTACTTGCGCGAGCGGTGGATGATTGCGTATTGCTTGGTGTAAATAGTAATAAACAGTTTTTGGTGAATTTATTGCGTCATCCGATTATTGTCGCTGGAGATACCAATACTGCTTTTATTCAGCAACACTTTCAGGAAGATGTCAGTTTACATCCACAAGTTCCAGCAATTGAAAGTTTGGTGATTGCAGCAACATTGTTTGCACAACATAAAACGTCAAAAGACGCATTGCAAACAGGTATTGCCATACCTTTGCCATTAAAGTTGAAATGTGCAGATCAACAATTTTCACTACAAGTAGAAAGAAATCATCAGCAAATTACAATTCAATTATGTGATCAGCAATCTACGATTCATGTTTTAGACATGAGTCCTACTCAGATCATTTATAGCGCGGAAGGAGTGCGCCGTAAGCTGAATTATGTGCTTGATCAAAATCAGCTTTATTTAGATACAGCCAATGGCAATTTACTGATTGAAAATATGACCTATGCAGCCCCAGAAGCAGCAGAAGTAGTGGGTGATGGAAAAATTCGTGCGCCAATGGATGGTGCAATTGTCAATTTACTAGTCAATGTTGGTGATCAAGTGGTAAAAGGACAGACCCTATTAATTTTGGAAGCCATGAAGATTCAGCAACAGATCAAGTCAGATGTCGATGGTGTGGTTGAGCAACTGATTGGGCAAGTAGGACAGCAGGTGAAAAAACGGCAGCATTTATTAAATATCCAGCTATAAAAAAGGGATTCAAACATCCATGATGATTACAAACAAATCCCCAGAACAAGTCATTTTAAAATGGTTCTGGGGATTTGGGTTTTGTGGTATTTCTTTAAAACACAGTAAAAAGCTGAGATTTTTAATTTTCTGAAATAAGTCACATTTGGATACATCTAAAAAAAGAAATTTCGCACATCTAAAATGGTCTATTTTTGCTCACCTTAGAGAAGAACTGGGTGTGATAAAGCTAGTTAACACTATATAAGTGGGGCTAATTATAGAATAACATGAGAGAAATCCATGTTCTCCATCTAGCTGATTTTGCCTTTTCACAGTAGAATATGCGCTCTCTCTAAAGTCACATTGCGGTAAAGTCCAAAAGACTTGCCCGTGGAGCCAAAATCAACATGTTTATCGTGGCCGGTGCACCAGCACATTCTTCATTCAAGAAAGCTCAACTATTAACACGTTTATCTTCAATCAGTTCTGTCCAAACCTTTGACAGCCAATGGGTTTACCTGTTTGATCAAGCGCTCGACGAGCAGCAGCATCAATCTGCATTGCAACTTTTAAATGATGGGTCGTCATTTGAGTTGCGCCAAGTGGCCAATGATGAAATACAAGTCTTAGTGACCCCACGTATTGGAACGATCTCACCGTGGTCATCTAAAGCAACGGATATCTTTAAAAACTGTAATACTCCAATCCATCGTCTGGAACGCGGTATTTTATTTACTTTAAAAGGTGTTTCTGAACTCAGCAATGAGGTAAAACAGGCTCTGCATGACCGCATGACTGAAACAGTTTTCAGCCAGATTGAAGATGCGCATCGTTTATTTTTAGAAACGGCACCAAAACCTTTAAACTCGATTGATATTTTAGGTGAGGGAAAACCAGCACTTGTAAAAGCCAATAATGAATTTGGTTTTGCGCTGTCTGAACAAGAAATTGATTATTTGACCCAAGCGTTTACTGACTTGGGACGTAATCCAAACGATATCGAATTGATGATGTTTGCTCAAGCTAACTCTGAGCATTGTCGTCATAAAATCTTTGGATCAGAGTGGACAATTGATGGTGAAAAACAACCATTATCTTTGTTCCAGATGATTAAAAATACTTATAAAGAATCACCAAATGAAGTTTTGTCGGCATATAAAGACAATGCTTCAGTGATCGTGGGTTATGACACTCAGCGTTTTTATCCTAAGAAAGATAATGAAACGGGTCACTTTGTTTATAAATATAAAAGCCAAGCTGCTCATATCTTAATGAAGGTAGAAACCCATAACCACCCGACAGCAATTTCTCCTTTTGCGGGTGCCGCAACTGGTTCGGGCGGTGAAATCCGTGATGAAGGGGCAACCGGTCGCGGTGGTAAACCAAAAGCAGGTTTAACAGGCTTTACCGTTTCTAACCTGAATATTCCTGGCTTTGAGCAGCCTTGGGAGGATAATTACGGCAAACCTTCACGTATGGCATCACCATTGCAAATTATGATTGAAGGGCCATTGGGTGGCGCAGCGTTTAATAACGAATTTGGTCGTCCTAACTTAAACGGTTATTTCCGTACCTTTGAACAAAATGTTAATGGTGAAGTCAAAGGTTTCCATAAGCCAATTATGATAGCAGGTGGTTATGGAAACATTCGTCCTGACCACGTTGAAAAGGATGCTATACAACCGGGTGATTTACTGATTGTACTGGGTGGCCCAGCCATGCTAATCGGTTTAGGCGGTGGTGCGGCATCTTCTGTAGATAGCGGTACGATGGGTGAAAACCTTGACTTTGCTTCAGTACAGCGTGAAAACCCTGAAATGGAACGCCGTTGTCAGGAAGTGATTGATACTTGCTGGCGTATGGAAGATTTTAACCCTGTCGTATCGATTCATGATGTGGGCGCAGGTGGTTTATCCAATGCCATGCCTGAACTGGTGAATGATCACGAGTTGGGTGCGATTTTAAATCTGCGTAAGATTCCATCGCTTGAACGTGGCATGAGCCCAATGGAAATTTGGTCAAATGAAGCGCAAGAGCGTTATGTCTTAGCGATTCGCCCAGAATCATTAGAATTATTTGAAGAAATCTGTGCACGTGAACGTTGCCCATTCGCTGTATTGGGTGAAGCGACCGAAGCACGTCATTTAACGGTAGAAGATCCATTATTTGACAATAAAGCAGTTGATATTCCAATGCAGGTCATGCTTGGTGGAACACCACGTATGCAACGTTCATATGAAACAATTGAACGTCAGGGCACTGAGTTTGATACCTCAAAAATTGATCTAAACGATGCGATTTTCCGTGTTTTGAAGAATCCAACGGTAGCATCTAAATCATTCCTGATTACCATTGGCGACCGTTCAATTACGGGTATGGTTGCTCGTGATCAAATGGTTGGACCTTGGCAGGTCCCTGTAGCTGATGCCGCAGTAACCACGACTAGCTTACAGGGTTACACAGGTGAAGCAATGGCGATGGGTGAACGTCCGCCAGTTGCACTGTTAAACCCTGCTGCTTCTGCACGATTGGCTGTTGCTGAAGCATTGACCAATATTGCCTCTGCAAATATTGAGCAGTTGGGTGATATTAAACTTTCTGCAAACTGGATGGCAGCAGCGGGTCAAAAAGGTGAAGATCAAGCCTTATTTGAGGGTGTCAAAGCCATCGGTATGGAAATGTGTCCAGCACTAGGAATTGCGATTCCAGTGGGTAAGGACTCACTTTCTATGCGTACCACATGGAATGATGAGGGTATCGAAAAAGCGGTAACTTCACCTATGTCTGGGGTGATTACTGCATTTGCTCCCGTGAGTGATGTGCGTAAAACCTTAACGCCTGAGTTGAAAAAGTTAGATGATTCATGCTTAGTACGGATTGATTTATCGAAAGGCCAATTCCGTATTGGCGCATCAATTTTGACACAAGTTTATAAAGCTATTGGGACTGTGACTCCAGACGTAGATAGCTTTGAAGATTTAAAAGATTTCTTTAATCTAGTACAGGACTGGAACAATCGTGGTCTAGTTCAAGCTTATCATGACATTGGTGATGGTGGTTTATTGGCTACTGTGGCTGAAATGATGTTTGCATCACGTTTAGGTGTAGCTTTAGAGCCACAAAGTATTGAAAGTCTGTTTGCAGAAGAAATTGGTACAGTTTTACAAATTAAGACTGCTGATTGGGATGCATTACAAGCAGAAGTTGAAAGCTCGAACTTAAAAGATGCTATTACACGGGTTGGACGTGTGAATAACACTGATCAACTCACTGTAAATGGTCTAAGTTTAGAACGTACTAAACTGCAACAAGCATGGGCAGAAGTTTCCCATCAGATTCAGCGTTTACGTGACAACGTAGAAACTGCGGATCAGGAATTTGCTCTGATTGCGGATCAAAATCATAAAGGTCTAATCGCACACGCAACTTTCGACCTAAACGAACCTGTTGAAGCGCCATTCATTGCAACACGCCGTCCCAACATGGTGATTTTGCGTGAGCAGGGTGTTAATGGTCATGTAGAAATGGCAGCAGCATTTGACAAGGTTGGCTTCAATACTGTCGATGTACATATGAGTGACTTACTGGCAGGTCGCGTTGATTTACAGGATTTTGAAGGTCTAGTCGCTTGTGGCGGGTTCTCTTATGGCGACGTGCTTGGTGCAGGTGGTGGCTGGGCAAAATCAGTATTATTCAATCCAAAATTACGCGATCAGTTTGAAAGCTTCTTCAACCGTGAAAATACGTTTAGTCTCGGGATTTGTAATGGCTGTCAGATGTTGTCACAACTTGCACCCTTGATTCCAGGTGCAGAAAACTGGCCGCGTTTCCATCGTAACGTCTCTGAAGTTTTTGAAGCACGTGCAGTCAATGTACGCGTAGAAAAATCCGTGTCTGTACTGCTACAAGATATGCAGGGCTCTCTTCTCCCGATTGCAGTGGCACATGGTGAAGGGCGAGTTGTAGCGAACAATGAAAACTTGGCAAGCTTAAATGTCAATAATCAGGTGACCTTGCGTTATGTAGACAGTTTGGGTCAGCCGACTCAGCACTATCCATTGAACCCAAATGGTTCACCAGAAGCAATTACTGGTGTGACATCTACAGATGGTCGTGCCACCATTATGATGCCGCATCCAGAGCGTAACTTCCGCGCTTTACAGCATTCATGGAAACCTGAAGACTGGACAGAGGATGGTGCATGGTTACGCATGTTCCGTAATGCACGTAGGTTTATTGGTTAATAAGATCAGTTCACTAAATTTAACCATCTTTGATTGATTCAATCGAAGATGGTTTTTTTATTGAGTTTATAATGATTAAAAAGTTGTCTCTATTCTCATAAGGCAAAAGTGCAGACTTTAGAAATATTGGCTTTGGCATTTCTCTTAATTCATAAGGCATTTGAAAAATCAGAATTTATTAATTAAGTTAGCCTAAATGAAATATTTTTAAAGCTTACATTAATTCGAGTTGGTATAAGTTTTGCTTTTATTTCATATAACAAAATTAAGATTAAATCGGAGTATATCAATGGAAAAAAATAAACAAATGATATCTCGAAAACGTAAAGGCTGGATGTGGTTTGGTGCAGTGATTACCGCTGAATTGCTATGGATTTTAGGAAATTATATTGTTTTACAATCATAACGCTTAAATCCTGCAACGAATTGGTTAAGATAATGACATGTTTTTAACAACAAATTAAGTATGCTTAAGCTCATTTACTATGTGCCAGAATCTCATCTGGAATCAACCAAACAAGCTATTTTTGCAGCTGAGGCGGGTGGCATTGGCAATTATCAACATTGTGCATGGCAAGTGAAGGGCATCGGCCAGTTCAAACCTGTTCAAGGAGCCAATCCATTTTTAGGAAACCTGAATGAACTGGAACGGCTTGAGGAATGGCGCGTCGAGACGATTGTTTCAGAGCAACATGCCAGCGCTGTCGCAAAAGCATTAAAGGCAAGCCACCCTTATGAGGAGCCTGCCTTTGAATTTATTCAGATAGTTGATATTCACGAAATTTAAACTTTTTGAATAAATAAATCGCGCTCAAAACGATATTGTGGGAAGAAGACGCCATCTTCAGCACGTTCACCGGCACCAATCACCATAACAGGAAATTGTTGATCATTGAGCTTTAAAATTTTACGTACCATGGGTTCATCAAAACCTTCCATCATGCAACTATCAAAACCATAAGCACGCAATGCGAGCACTAGATTTTCGCACGCTAGGGCTGTACTTTTGGTTGCCCAAAGTTTGGCGTCAGCAGGGTTAAATGCAGTCACAGGCAGCTGCTTGTCTAAACTTCTTGCCACTTTAAAGGCAACTTTTTTAAAGTTGCCTAATGCATTTAAATAACCAGTTTTGTAGTTATACGGGATAAAGCGGTAATACTTTTTAACTGTTTCAGGAGCTTCAGGAAATGGAAACTCAGAAATATTCTTTTTTGCCATTTCATCAACTCGATCTGTACGAGCGATACAAACAATGAGTTCTGCCGCAGTTTTTGCGGCTAATTGCCCCAAACAGGCTTTAACTAATTGTTTCTTTTTTGTGGGTTGCTGTACAACGTAAAATGTCCATGGCTGCAAATTAGATGAGTTCGGCGCAAGCAAAGCTAAATCTAAACAGGCATCAAGAGTTTCAACTGGAATTGGTTTTTCAGTAAATTTTCGTACTGAACGACGACTTTCGATGACTTTCCGAAAATTTTCAACATCAATATCTTGCGGCGCAGGTTCAAAATAACGTTTTTTATCAGAACCTTGTTGAGTGTTTTTAGGGAGTTTTTCTGAATTTGCCATAGCTGTTCAAATATTTAGTGATTAATGATCATGAGTGAGCATATCACTCAATTATTCTATCCAAGTAAAAAAGTGTAGTTCCTGAGATTTTTGCTGTGACTCACAACTAAATGATGCGACGCAGAAATTTATTCTCAGGAAGCTCTTTTAATTCCTTTTAGTCTTAGTCAAACTGGGAAAAATCTGGTTTCCGTTTTTCCATAAAAGCTTGAACAGCCTCTTTCATTTCAGGTGAGCGTACCCGCTGCATAAAAATCTCAGCCTCATCATCGACGCACTGTATAATTTCAGCCAAATCTTGTTTCATCAAGGCTTTGGACTGTTTAATGGACGCAAGTGGCAGGGCAGCCAATTGTTGAGCAGTTTGTTCAGCTAATCCGTAAACATCGTCATTGATTTGATTAACTAGACCTGCTTTTTCAGCTACTTCAGCGTTGAATTTTTTTGCAGTAAATAAAAGCTCTGCGGCACGATGATAACCTGCCTGCTTTACGAGTAAGCGACTTGCAGCCCCTTCAGGAGATAAGCCCAAACTTACAAACGGAATCTGGAACAAAGCAGTTTGATCTGCATAAACAATATCAGCATGCAATAAAATAGTTACCCCAATACCAATCGCAACACCTTTAATTGCAACGATAAGCGGTTTAGAAAGTTGGGCTGCGGATTTAAGCAAAACAAAAGGTGGTTGATCCCCAGCTTTACCTGCATGTGGTTTTTGAATAAAACCCATGAAATCTTTCATGTCATTACCCGCCGAAAAATCTGCATCGGCGCCACGTAAAACGACGACGCGAACTTGATTAGATTGATCTGCGTCATCAAGTGCCTGTGCAATCCATAAATACAATTCACCATATAAAGCATTTTTTGCTTCAGGACGATTAATGGCTAATGTCAGGATGCCATTTTCAAGTTTTGCATTTAAATGTTGATGAGGTTGTTGAATACAGCGAAGTGTCATCGTACTATCCTTGCTTTCAATCTTGGGTTTATGTTTGCCATTATGTCGTAAATTTGATTGTAAATGACTACTGGTGAGTTCATAAAAAAATTAAGTTGGCTTATGTACACATTTGATTATCTCGTTTTTATTGGTCGGTTTCAGCCATTTCATCTGGCTCATATGCAAACAGTTGAAATTGCATTACAACAAAGCCAAAACATTATATTGGCTTTGGGTTCTGCACAGCTTGAACGCAATATTAAAAATCCTTTTTTGGCGGTAGAACGTGAAGAAATGATTTTATCTAATTTTTCAGAAAATGAGCAAAAACGGATTCATTTTGTACATGTAGTTGATGTTTATAATGACCAAAAATGGGTTAATCAAGTCAAAATGCTGGTGAAGCAGATTACGCCTTCTCATGCCAAAATTGGTTTGATTGGACACTTTAAAGACGAGTCTTCGTACTATTTAAAACTTTTCCCAAAGTGGACTATGGTTGAGTTGGATAGCTTGAAGGAATCGATGTCTGCAACACCAGTACGAGAAGCTTATTACCGTGGTGAAATCCAGAAACAGGCATTTCCGCAGGGAACTTTACATTTTTTACAAGAGTTTCAGAAGACCCCTATTTATCAACAATTGCAGAACAAATACCGTAATGAGGATTCTTCCAATCTTGAATAAACTGATTGTCAATTGAGTAATAATAGGGAAGTGCGATATTTAATCGACCAAAAGTTATGAAAAATAAGATAATGCATTTTGGAAAGTTATCTGCCTTAGTGGTTTTATCCATATTAACTGCCCATACGCAGGCAGCGAACTGGAGTTTAAATGGTAAACCGAATATTGGATTTTATATTCAGCATTTAGGCTTAAAAACCATAGATGCTACCTTTAATCAGGTAAATTCCAATTTTCAGTTTAACCCAGATGAACTACAGCAGTCTAAAGCGACATTTGTGATGGATGCTAAAAGTTTATCTCTGACTCAACCTGCATTAAAAAACACGGTACTTGGACCTGATTTTTTTAATATAGAAAAATATCCAGAAGCTACCTTCAAAAGTACACATTTTCAGGCAAATGGTCATTCAAAATATGCCATTGAAGGTAATTTGACCTTGAGAGGTATGACTAGGCCTGTAGTTTTTGTTGCGATTATCCAACCCACACAAAACCCTGAGGTAATGAATATTTCGGCTTCAACTGAAATTAGACGAAGTGATTTTGGGATGAAACCTGCTCTTGGTGGAATGGGTGAAATTGTTCATATCCATATGAATGGCACGCTTAAAATCGCATCCTTATAAATAGAAAAAAGACCTTTTCAGGCCTTTTTTACACTTGTTGCAAAGCTTTTACATCCTCAAGCACTTGCTCAGCATGTCCAGCCGCTTTAACTTTCCGATAACTTTTAACCAATTGTTTGTTATGGAAAATAAAAGTTGAGCGCTCAATGCCCATTACTTTTTTCCCATACATGTTTTTTTCTTTGATCACATCAAAATGTTGGCACAGAATTTCTTCTTTATCGCTAATTAAATCAATAGTCAACGCTTGTTTTTCAGTAAAGTTTTGATGCGCTTTAACTGAATCACGAGATATGCCAATTACAGTTGCACCCAATGCATCAAATTGATCTTTCAAGCATGAAAATCCGACTGCTTGAGTGGTACAACCGGGTGTTGAGTCTTTAGGGTAAAAGTAAATGATCAACCATTCAGCAGGAACATCCGCTAAATTAATTTCACTTTGCGTTGTAGGGAATGTTTGATTGGGTAATGAAATATTTTCGCTGCTCATCATTGTTCTCCATATTCTCCATAAAAAACTAGCCACATAAAGTGGCCAGTCAATCAAATCATTGCTGCTTATTTTTTGCTTTGAGCAGACTTCATTGCTTCTTCAGTTAAGCCTTTTAGCTTGCCAGTCAGTTGTGGACCAAAACATGCTTGAAGGTCTTTATTTTGCTGTTGTACAAACGCTAAAGAACTTGGGCTTTTCTTAGCATTAATGGCACTTTGCACTTCCCACTTCTGTGCATTTGTCATTTTACCATCAGCTTCTACAGCACAAGTACAATATTTATTGACTTCAGCAGCAGTCAATTTATTGCCTTTCCCCGTTTCATCTTTACAAAGGTTAATTAAAGCACCTTTAACATTTGTGCTTTTGTAAGCCTGTTGTAGCTTATTTTCATCCGCAGCATGAGTAACCGTTGCTGTAAATGCAGCAGCAGCCATAAGTGAAGAAAGGATAAGTTTAGTGTTGAATAATTTCATAAATAGTACCTGATTATTATGGTATATAGCGTGTGGGATCTGCGATGCCAGCTTCAATAAACCCTTGTTTACGTAAACGACAGCTATCACATTTTCCACATGCGCGACCTTCAGCATCCGCTTGATAGCATGAGACAGTTTGACTATAGTCTACGCCATGTTCAATACCTAAGCGTATAATATTCGCTTTGGATAAATGTAACAAAGGTGTTTCAAATGTAAGAGGTTTTCCTTCTACCCCTGCTTTTGTTGCCAATCGTGCCATATTTGTAAATGCATCAATATATTCTGGACGGCAATCTGGATAACCCGAATAATCGACCGCGTTAATGCCAATCACAATAGCCTCAGCCCCAAATACTTCCGCAGCGGCAAGCGCATAAGATAAAAAGATAGTATTGCGCGCTGGTACATAGGTGATAGGAATACCTTCTTGTTCATGATCTGGGACATCGATATTATGATCGGTGAGGGCTGATCCACCTAAATTACCCAAATCAATATTAATAATACGATGTTCAACTTCTGCCCGTTGAGCAAGTGCTTTGGCTGCATCCAGTTCAGTGGTGGAACGTTGTCCGTACATGAAACTGAGCGCCATACATTCATAGCGCGCTTGTGCCCAAGCTAGGCAAGTTGTCGAGTCTAAGCCGCCTGATAATAAAACAATGGCACGAGGGCGCATATGATATTCTCCAAAAATAAATAACAAGATAAAGTGGATTAACGACCTGTTTCATCGTTCCAAAGCAATTTATGTAATTGCAATTGAAAACGCACTGGGAGATGGTCTTCTAAAATCCATTGCGCCATATCACGCGCTAACTGAGGTAGTTTAACTGAACCTTTTTCAACTGCAAATGCTGGAGAAAACCAGACTGTACTTACTTTTTGATCCAGTTTATATAGGTGAAATTGCTGTTTTGACCATTCATAATCTTCACGATTACAAATCACAAATTTAATTTGGTCATGAGGGGTCAAATAATCTAGATTACTTAAAAGATTACGTTTTTCTTCACCAGAAGTTGGCGTTTTTAAATCTAATACTTTAGATACGCGAGGATCAACTTTGGATACATCCAGTGCTCCACTTGTTTCTAAAGATACCTGACAGCCCAAATCTGAAAGACGTGTTAATAAATGCAAACAATTGGGTTGTGCAAGTGGTTCACCGCCCGTCACACAAATATAAGGTGTTTTAAACGATAAAGCCGTTTCAATAATCTGATCCAGAGACTGCCGCTCGCCACCCTCAAAAGAGTAAGTAGTATCACAATAAGTGCAGCGTAAGGGGCATCCTGTTAAACGAATAAAAACAGTGGGCAAACCTGCGGTATTGGCTTCTCCCTGCAAGGAATAAAAAATTTCCGTAATACGAAGACCCGCTGCAGGATCTGATACCGGAATAGTCGTTGAGCGTAGAGAAGTCATTGCAGAAATACCACATCGTAGAAAACAAAAATCTCTACGATCAGACTTGAGCGTAGAGATAGGGAACCGCAAAAGTTCCGCAACAATAGATTATAGCTTAGTCAGCACGTAATAAATCATTCAAACTAGTTTTAGCACGAGTTTGTGCATCCACTTTTTTGACAATAATTGCTGCATACAGGCTATAAGTTCCATCTTTTGAAGGAAGGTTACCTGGTACGACTACAGAACCAGCGGGTACACGACCATAATGGATTTCACCAGTTTCACGATCATAAATACGTGTAGACTGACCAATATAAACGCCCATTGAAATCACAGAGCCTTCTTCAACTATCACACCTTCTACGATTTCAGAACGCGCACCGATGAAGCAGTTATCTTCAATAATAGTTGGATTTGCCTGTAATGGTTCTAAAACGCCACCAATCCCTACACCGCCAGATAAATGAACATTTTTACCAATTTGCGCACAAGAACCTACAGTTGCCCAAGTGTCCACCATTGTGCCTTCATCGACATATGCGCCGATATTGACATAAGAGGGCATTAACACCACATTTTTTGCCTGAAAGCTACCACGACGTGCTACAGCAGGAGGTACAACACGTACACCCGCGGCTTTGAACTGTTCTTCGGTCCAGCCTGCATGCTTCGTATCTACTTTGTCATAAAAACGTAAATCACAAGATTCAATTGGCTTGTTATCATTCAATTTAAAAGATAACAATACTGCTTTTTTAAGCCATTGATGAACAACCCAATCACCATCGATTTTTTCAGCAACACGTAATGTACCGTTATCTAAGCCTGAAATCGCTTGCTCAACAGCATCACGAATTTCTGCTGGACAATCCGTTGCAGAGTAATTTGCACGATCTTCAAATGCTTGCTCAATGATTGTAGAAAGCTGAGACATGTTCTTCCTTCCGAAAAAATTTGAACAATTTTACACTAAATAGCCTGAATAATCTTGCGAAAGAAAAGATTCATTAAAAAAATACTATTTTTAAATTTTGATAAAAAAGATTACGAATAATTGCTTTAAAAACAATAACCAAACTCATTTGTATCAAAACTTAACAGAAAATGATCAATTCTTGTATAAAACCCATCCAATCTTTCTCATAAGATACCTCTACACAAAAAAATTCATTTTAGATGAAAGTTTGAGAAAAATCTTTTGAGGAGATAGCAATGAAAACATTAAAACTAATTGCAGTTGCTAGTGCTTTAGCTGCTGTAGCAGGCACCACAATGGCGGATGATACTGTTGTACAGGATCATTATGCATTTGATCAAAAACAACTTTTACCAGTTGGTGTTCGTGCTGAAGTTGGGACAACAGGTTATGGTGGTGCTTTGCTGTGGCAAGCGAATCCATATGTAGGTTTGGCTTTGGGTTATAACGGTGGTGACATTTCTTGGACAGATGATGTCTCGGTAAATGGCACGAAGTATGACCTTGATATGGATAACAACAATATCTATTTAAATGCTGAAATTCGTCCTTGGGGCGCAAGTGCTAATCCGTGGGCTCAAGGGTTATATGTTGCAGCAGGTGCAGCGTATTTAGATAATGATTATGATCTTGCGAAGCGTATTGGTAATGGCGATACGTTGTCTATTGATGGTAAGAATTATCAACAGGCAGTTGCAGGACAAGAAGGCGGTGTTCGTGGGAAAATGAGCTACGAAAACAATATTTCTCCATATTTAGGTTTTGGTTTTGCACCAAAATTTAATAAAAATTGGGGGGTGTTTGCAGAAGTCGGGGCGTATTATACAGGAAATCCGAAAGTTGAATTAGCTCAATACAATCTTGCTCCAGTAACAGGCAACACTACAGGTGCTCAAGAAGCTGTGGATAACGAAGAAAACAAAATCCGTAACGATGATAAGTACCAATGGTTACCAGTTGGTAAAGTTGGTGTAAACTTCTATTGGTAAGATTATTCTGACTTAATCAAATACAATAAAAAGGAACCGCAATTGCGGTTCTTTTTATTTGAGATAAGCATAAAAATGTAAAAGAACAATAAATCCTTTATGGGTTCTTTATTATGTCCTATTGGCTATTGATCTTGCACATCCGTCAATCGATCTAATTTCTTTTGGAAATAATTACCTTGTAAGTAACGGGCTTCAATGTTCCATGCATTTGCAAACATCGTCATATCATTTAAATCCCGTGCTAAAATTTCAACAGGCTTGATATGATGAAAGTTTTCCAGCTTTTGTTGAAGTTGAGGGAGATCTTTATCTGAACTTAGCATTTTACATAAGTTGTGATGCAAGCTTAGGGAATCAAGATCAATCTGACTTAGAATAGATTCGCTATATATTGACATACCAAAATCACGCACAGAGATTTCAACTTCATTTTGCTTTAATTTAGCAAATTGTTGTTGAGCTAAGGGTAAATTTTGACTGATTGATTCTTCAGAAAATTGCAAAGTTAGAGGAGCTTTTGCTCGACTACCGACAATGGTCAAAAGTTTGCTCATTAACTCAGGCAATTGCTTATCATTTAAAAGAATGTGACGATTTAAGTTAATAATGAGTCTAGCAGTTGGGTATTGCGTTAAAAAATTATGTAACTGCTTGCATGCTTCAACAAGAATCCAGCGATCAACCTTGATGGAAAGTTCGGGGTCATCCCGCAAATCGGGTAACTGATTAATGTCTTGCCAGCTATTATCATAAATAAAACCACTGGTTACTTCATAAGTATAGAGATCACTATCCTGTTTATCATAAAGTTGCTGATATTTTAAATGAATATCACTCGCATCCAGTTTTTGCTGAAGTGCTTGAAGAATTGATTGTTGTACTTTAGGAATATTCTCTGTGCTGATACTGAGTTCTTTTAGACCTGTTACCTGACCTAAGTCACGTTGAGACAAACTTTGTTCCATATTTGGCAAACGTTGAGCAAATGCCTGTTCTAACAAATGATCAAAACTTTTTTCATCTTTAATGTTTGGTTGATTTAAAACCAGATAGCCTAAATGTAAATGGAGAGCGAGTGTGGAACTTCCAACACTTAATAATTGAGGCTTTTCCAAAGATTTTAGACTAATTAATTGAGATTTTAAGACTTGATCAGATTCTGCCTGAAATAGGGCTACGTATAAAACTGGATTAATCTTAAAAACAGAAACATTTACCTGCTCTTTTATAAATCCATAAATGCTGGAAAAATAGGTTTTGATCGTTTCTAGCGTGTACTTAAACGCATCGTCTGGACAGCTTGAAAGAGTGATAACGACTAATGCATTGGCATCCGCAGGTTGTTTGTTTAGCTGGCGATTAATGGCATTAAACGCATTAATCGTCGGAGAAAGTTTGTCTGATTCAATAGATTGAGAAGGGATAGACGTTTGAGGAGCAGTGGAAATGTTATTTTCTTCACATTCAATAGTGAGTTGCACCGCGTCTTCTTCATCATCGCAAGGTAAAAACTCGATTTTTAATGGGTTTGAAACGGTTATAGCTGGATTTCTAGATACGATATCAAGACTTGATTGATCAAATATGCCTTGAGAAACGCGTTTGAATTTTTGTTTAAAATGATTCAGATCTGTTGGCTGTAAAATATCCAGAATCGGTAATCCAATTAACTCATTCTCACTTTTTAAACCAAAAATTGCTAAATATTCTGAGTTAGCCTTGGTATGAATCCCTTCTTGAAGAGTAGCAACGGCTTTATTACTTTCTTTTATTTTGGACTGAACATGCGAATGCGCAGTATCTAGTTCTTCCAGTAAACGCTGTTCATTTTGTTGCAGGCGGCTATAAGATAAGGCTCTGACAATTGCAATATATACTTGTTCAGGCAAGTTAAGGTCAATAATTTCATAGACGCCTTTTTGAATATAACTGAGATATTCATTTGAAGCATATTGATCTGGAGTCAACAAAAGAACGGGCAAATTAGGTTGAGATGAAGCTTGAATCAGGGAAAGCACCTGTTCAATCTTCAAGTCATAAGCACGTCCAAAAATGACGATGTCCCAGCCAATATTCAATTGCTTTTCAAATGTATTTAGATCATCAAGCAAAGTAGCTTGAACCTGATGATTTTTGGATTCAAACAGTTCAATAATTTGATTATAACGAAGCTGGTTATCATCAATAATGAGTAAACGTGTTTTGCTTAATTTTAACTTTTTAGAAAGTAACGAGTTTCTCACTTTAAAGCTTCCCATAAATCTTGATTATCTGAATCTTTGACCTGCTTAAACATAAAGTCTTTCAGGCTATTCTGTTGCTGCTCATCTAAAAGTTCATAGTCAAATTGTACAAAGCTTTGAGTAATAAGCTGTGCTTTGAGCAAATAAACTTTGAACTCTTCTTTTTCTAACCTTAAATGAATGCCTTGTTGTTCTCTAAAAATTTGTGAACCTGGTAAGATGAGTGTGGTTTTGACCTGATCAAGATTTTGACTTTGCATGAGTAGGGCAGGGTAATAATTATTGCTATGACGGTCTGCCTGTACGCGAACCGCACATGGAAAAATATCTTGAGCAAGAATTTCCAGACCAATTTCCAGACTTTTTTCAGCAGACTGTTTAATCCAGCGAATTACCCCACCACGCCATTGGCTATGCGTATTTTCTTTAACCAGTATAAATTCACCCGTTCTTAAATTTTTGGGAGCTTCTTCAGTCCATTTAATCCGATAACCATTTACACTGATATCTAGAACTTCAGTTTGATAAATCAGTTTAGCTTCACGGTTTAATCGCTGATTATTAGGTA
Source organism: Acinetobacter sp. S54 (assembly GCF_016624945.1). GTDB lineage: Bacteria > Pseudomonadota > Gammaproteobacteria > Pseudomonadales > Moraxellaceae > Acinetobacter. Next base: position 91,888 of record NZ_JACVUI010000003.1, read on the forward strand.
CATGAGCTGATGATTCTTGTTGGGTTAAGCCAGATGCAGTTTTTGAACTATTTTGAAACCCATAATGACTATCAAGCTGCAAAGTTTCATTAAAATTTTTGGCTTTGGATAAATAAAAATGTGCTGTCAGTAAACCAAAACAAATTTGTAACTGCGCTGAATATTCGTAACGTTCATGTTGCCGTTCAGCAATTGTGCCTAGAATATTTTGTACATGAAACTTAAGTGCTGGACTTAAATAGATTTTCTCAGTTTGGGAAAGATAATCGGCATTACGATGCAAAGTCGCAGTAATATGTTCAAGTAAATCCTGTATCACCACATACACAGAGGGTGTAAATCCTGAATTTTGATGTTTGTTATAGACAGGAGGGTGATCTTTTTTTGTATCAATAACATATTTTGATAGAGTGGTTTCTTTGGGATAAATCTGTATTTTTTTTGCCCAATCATAACTACATTGATATAAAGCTTGTATCTCAGCCTGACGAATCTGATTGGTGTTTAAAATATCCAGTAAGATTAGTTGTGCGTAGGCTTGCGTAATATTATTAAGTTGGTTTTGAGTACCTTGTAATTGATTGATATTGATCAAATGTACATGAGACTTCATTGCAATTTCATACAGATAATGTGCGATTAACCATTGTCCAGCCATTGGTTCACTATAAAGCATATGTTCCTGATACAACAACTCAGTAAGTTGTTGCAGGCCATAAAATATCGCTAGAGTTCGTGCCGTTTGCAGATTTTTTTTCTTATGTAATGCAAAGACAGAAAATTTATTTTGATCGAGTTGTTCCGTGCTACGTCTGACGATATCAATATAAATGCCTGCAAAATGTTTGCGTAACAAGATTGCCAGCTCAATAATATGCTCGTTTCGATCTGTATTTATAAGACCTTGATTAAAAAAATGTTTTTCAAAACTTGCTAACACATTTTCAAGCACGGGATGCATGGTTTGTAGTAGATCAAAACGCAATGTTTCAGAGCAATTTAGTTCAGATAATTCAATTAATGCCGAAAATAAAGCTCGAGAAGTATCCCCTAATTGCATAATGGATAATGATGAAACCCAGTCCGAAACTGCTTTAACATTTGACTCACTAAAGCTTAATTCATCTCGACTTAACGCTGTAGATGTTTCAAAAATATCCGTAAAAGTTTGATTCATCATAGTTTATTATTCAACTCAAAATGTTGAAACCCCAAATAGCGGTGTTTTATTTTTTTCGCCCGCGATTTCCCTAACCAGCTTAGGAACCAGATAACCCGGTAAATTCGCTAAGACTTCCTGATATATATGGTCAATTTTTGATGATACAACATCAAAGTGCTGTGCACCTTTCACTTTATCTAAAACATGTAAGTAATAGGGCATAACACGAGCTTCAAACAATCGATGACTGAGGTCAATCAGTGTTTGTGCATTATCATTCACACCCTTAAGTAAAACTGCCTGATTTAACACAGTTATTTGCTCAAATGATAACGCAGCAAGCTTGTTACAGGTATATTCATCAAGCTCTGAAGCATGATTTGAGTGTACCACCACTATAATGCGTAGCCTACTGTTTTTTAATAGAGAAATGAGCTCTTCATCGACACGGTTGGGAATAACAATCGGAACTCGTGAATGAATTCTCAAAATTTTTATCTGTGGGAGTGATTCAATTCTTTCTAGCCAGAGTTGTAATTTACGATTGGACAGCGTGAGAGGGTCGCCGCCACTCAAAATGACTTCATGAATAGCCGGATGACTTTCTATATAGTTTTTAATATTTAGCCAGTCTTCATTTTTTGGCAAATTTTCCTGATAAGGAAAATGTCTGCGAAAACAATAACGACAATGAACTGCACAAGCACCAGTCAAGGTAAGTAAAAATCTGGAGCTATATTTATGTAACACCCCTGGAAGTTGATTGGCCGCTTCTTCTCTCAGCGGATCTGAGACGAATTCAGGATGTTCCTTAAGCTCAAGATGGTGCGGTAAAATTTGTAAAAGCAGGGGATCAAGAGGATTTCCCAGTTGCATTTTTTCTACAAAAGCACGAGGTACACGTAATTTAAAATCCTTTGAAGCAAGAATAGCACCAGATAACAATTGTTCTTTAGACAGTTGTAATACATTTAACAGCTCTAACGGATCAATGATTAGATCATTGAGTTGTTTTTGCCAGTTTTGCTCTTGATACAAATAGTTTATCATGCGACACGGAAAAAATAATGCTAGTCTAGCATTAATACATTTAAGTTAGTAAGTTTGGAGTGTGCCAGTCATGGCCAGTTATTCTACAAATGAATTCAAGCAAGGCCTTAAAGTCATGCTTGACGGTAACCCATGTTCAATCATGGAAAACGAATATGTTAAACCTGGTAAAGGTCAGGCATTCAACCGTGTAAAACTTCGTAACCTTAAAACAGGTAAAGTTTTAGAAAAAACGTTTAAGTCTGGTGATTCATTGGAAGCTGCTGATATTGTAGAAGTAGAAATGGACTACTTATATAATGATGGTGAGCTTTGGAACTTTATGGATCCTGTAACCTTCGAGCAAATCGCTGCAGATAAAGTTGCCATGGGTGATGCTGCTAAATGGTTAAAAGATGACTCGAATGAAAAATGCAGTATTATGTTATTTAATGGCGTACCATTAAATGTCAGCGCACCAAACTTCGTGGTTTTAAAAATTGTTGAAACTGATCCAGGTGTTCGTGGTGATACATCGGGTGGTGGTGGTAAACCTGCGAAACTTGAAACTGGTGCTGTAGTTCGCGTACCGTTATTTGTTCAGCAGGAAGAAAGCGTTCGTGTAGATACCCGTACTGGTGAATATTTAGAGCGTGCATAATGGTTTAAAAATAGACTATTATGAAAGGGATGATCACAATCATCCCTTTTTTTATGCCAAAGTATTAGATGAAAATAACAAGATGAGGAGTAAAGTCACAAGGAAATTCTCTATAAAAGATGGAACTGAATTTTAGGGCAGTTAATCATAAATAATGAGGTCATGAATGGATACAATTCAAAGGAAATCTACACTCCCCTCAAAATTACTCTGGAGTCTAGTCGCGATTATTGGTGCCGTTTCTTTTGGGATTTTGGCAATTAGTCGTGGTGAACATGTCAATGCAGTCTGGATGGTTTTAGCTGCAGTTTGTGTTTATAGCATTGCTTATCGGTTTTATAGTCTATTTATTGCCACTCGTGTATTTGAACTTAATTCGAGACGTTTAACACCCGCACATCGTTTGGCGGATGGTCTGGATTATGTACCTACAAATAAATACGTTTTATTTGGGCATCACTTCGCCGCTATTGCAGGAGCAGGGCCTTTAGTCGGTCCAATTCTCGCAGCGCAAATGGGTTATTTACCAGGAACAATCTGGCTGTTAGTCGGTGTGGTCTTGGCTGGTGCAGTTCAAGACTTTCTGGTTTTGTTTATTTCTACACGACGTGATGGAAAGTCGCTGGGTGAAATGGCAAAACAGGAACTTGGCTCATTTGCGGGTGTCGTGGTGATGCTCGGTGCGCTCGGTGTGATGATCATCATTCTGGCTGTATTGGCACTGGTGGTAGTAAAAGCACTTGCGCACAGTCCGTGGGGCGTATTCAGTATTGCTGCAACGATTCCAATTGCATTGTTGATGGGGGTATATATGCGTTATATACGTCCCGGAAAAATTGCAGAAGTTTCAATTATTGGTTTTGTACTGATGATGCTGGCGATCGTTTACGGTGGTCATATCGCGGCTGATCCATACTGGGGGCCATTTTTTACTTTAACTGGAACGCAATTAACATGGTGTCTGATCATTTATGGTTTTATTGCCTCCGTTTTACCTGTCTGGTTATTACTTGCGCCGCGTGACTATTTATCGACTTTCCTTAAGATTGGGGTAATTGTCGGTTTAGCAATCGGTATTGTTGTTGCATTACCTGAGCTAAAAATGCCAGCAGTCACTCACTTTATTGACGGCACGGGCCCAGTTTTTGCTGGTAGTTTATTTCCATTCTTATTTATTACGATTGCTTGTGGTGCAATTTCAGGTTTCCATGCATTAGTATCAAGTGGTACTACACCAAAACTGATCGAAAACGAAAAAGATATCCGTGTGATTGGTTATGGTGGCATGCTGATGGAATCATTTGTTGCTATTATGGCGATGATCTGTGCCACTGTGCTTGATCCTGGTGTTTATTTTGCCATTAATGCGCCAGCCGCAGTATTAGGTACTACTGTTGAAAGTGCATCAGAAGCTGTGCGTAATATTGGCTTTGTAGTAACACCTGAAATGTTGACTTTACTTGCTCAGGAAGTAGGCGAGTCTACCATCTTATCGCGTACAGGCGGTGCACCAACTTTCGCCATTGGTATGGCGCATATCATTTCTGAAATTTTTAATAATCGCTCAATGATGGCTTTCTGGTATCACTTTGCTATTTTGTTTGAAGCATTATTTATTTTAACTGCGGTCGATGCGGGTACGCGTGCTTGCCGTTTTATGGTGCAAGATACAGTGGGTATTGTTATTCCTGCGATTAAAAAGTCAGGATCATTTATTGGCAATGTGATTGGTACTGCTGTCGCAGTCGGCGGTTGGGGTTTCTTCGTTTATCAGGGCGTAGTCGACCCGTTAGGTGGAATTAACTCATTATGGCCTTTATTTGGTATTGGTAACCAAATGCTGGCAGCGATGGCCCTTATTCTTGGTACAGTGATTTTATTTAAAATGAAGAAAGAAAAATATGTTTGGGTCACGATTGTCCCAACGATTTTCTTGTTAATCACCTGTATGACTGCGGGCTGGCAAAAGATTTTTCATGAAAATCCGAAAATTGGTTTCCTTGCACAAGCAAATCGTTTTTCAGATGCGATGGGTCGCGGTGAAATGTTGGCTCCAGCTAAAACTGTGGCTGAAATGCAAACTGTGGTGCTTTCCAATCAAATTAATGCCGTACTTTGTGCTTTCTTTATGATTGTGGCAGTGGTGATGGTAATTGCATCTATTGGAGTGATTCGTCGTGCTTTGGCTAGCCGTGAACCAACGACTCATGAAGCTCCAGCGGTGTATGCAGATCCTGAAACAGGCGTACCTGCTTCAACACGAGGTGAAGGCTCATGAATCTGAAAATAGCTCATAATGGTCGTGCAGTGATTGTTAAAATCATTAAAATGACTATTCTGTCGCAGAAAGACGTATTGCTTTCTCCAAAGAACTGGTCACGTATTGCCACATTGTTTAAACGGTTACAGCAAAGTTTTCGTTTAATGGTAGGTGTCCCTGATTATGACACTTACCTTGAACATATGCGAAAACATCATGCTGATCTGGAACCAATGGATGCCAAGACATTTTATCGGCATTGTGTGGATTCACGTTATCCGTCCAACGGGAACTTAAAAAAGTGCCCATGTTGATATCTGTTTAATTTCTTTAGAAAAAAACAAAAAAGGTGTATGTTAATTCATACACCTTTTTTATTAAGGAAGTTTGTGATGTGGGGCATGGAAAAACTAAAAAAACCTGAACTGAATCGGGGAAATTTAGAGATTAACCAGAAAATTGTGCTCTATAGCCCCAAGATTGACCAATTTTTAGATGAAGTTAATCAACTTATTTTGGATAAATCAAAACAAACTCAACTGGCTTTAGCCTGTTTGTTGGCAGGTGGCCATATTTTATTTGAAGATTTGCCTGGTTTAGGAAAAACGACATTGGCTAGTGCTTTAGCTCGATTGGCTGGACTGGATTTTGGACGCATTCAGTTTACCAATGATATGCTAGCCAGTGATGTTATTGGGATTAATATGTTTAATCAAAAAGAACATGTTTTTGAGTTTAAACACGGTCCAATTTTCACTCAGATTCTTTTGGCAGATGAAATTAATCGCTGTAGTCCAAAGACCCAAAGTGCTTTACTTGAAGCGATGGAGGAGGGTGCAGTTACTGTGGACAGCTTGCGCTATGATTTACCACAACCATTCTGGGTGGTGGCCACACAAAACCCTTTGTTTCAGAGCGGAACTTATGCATTACCTGAATCACAACTTGATCGTTTTTTAATGCGACTGTCACTGGGTTATCCCTCTCGGAATGCGGAAAAATTATTATTACAACAAGCTTCCAGACAAGATCTGGTGGCCCAAATCCAGCCAGTTTTCAGTGCAAATGAGATCCTTGAATTGCAAAATATGGTCAAGCAAGTTTATTTAAGTGAGGCCGTGCTGGAATATTTACTAGATTTGGCAGAACAAACCCGTAAATCTCGACATGGATTATCAACGCGTGGAGTTTTAGCCTTGAAGTTAGCAGCTCAGGCCCATGCCTTAATTGAAAAACGCGCTTATGTCATTGCAGATGATATACAGGCAGTTTTTGTTGCAGTGACTGCCCATCGAATGAATATGACTGAATATGAAGCTCTTCAGTGTCTGGAACTTGTAGATGCCCTATAAATGGAAGGATCAACCATGTTATCTGGTTTTCAGGATTGGTTTGCCAAGCGTTTTCGGATCGATCAATTCAAGACACTAAAACAAAGTGAAATATTGGTTTTCATTTATCAGCAAGGTTTTTTATATTTGGCTTTGATTGTGATTACCTTTATCGCAGGCATTAATTATGCAAATAATCTGATTCTCGGTTTTTGTTTTCTGATTAGTGCTGTGCTATGCATGAGTTTTTATCTCACTTTCAAACAGCTTCATCAGTTAAATATTGAGGTTATCTATTCTGAAGTGGGTCAAGTTGGTCATCCATTGATTCTTAAGTTACATTGTAAACAGAAAAAACCAACAGCCCGATTTATTAAAATAAAAATAGAAGCACAAGAGCATGTTGTTCTTATCGATCAAATAAGTCAGGAAATTGAGCTTTTATTTTCGCCTATAAATCGAGGTAAATTTGAGTTTCCTGCGATACAAATTTTTTCAACTTATCCGTTTGGTTTAGTACGGGCTTGGACCTATTTATATTTACAACGTGAAATATGGGTTGCCCCGCAAAGTTTGGATCTGGAACTTGAATATAAACAGCAATATCAGTTGAATCAGCATGATTTAGAAGAATTTCGTGAACTTCGTAATTTTAGGGAAGGAGACTCATTTCAGGCAATTTCATGGAAACAAGTCGCTCGAGGACAAGGCTTATTTGTCAAAATGTTTGAAAATGAATCGGATCAGCATCAGTTTGAAATTGATTATCATCAGATTCCGTGTCAGGGGCATGAACAAAAACTGAGTTGGATGATGGCTCTGATTGAACTTTGTGAGCAACGACAAATTTTTTATAGCTTACATTTACCGACTCAACAGCTTGAACATGGGGCTGGTGAAAATCATGCTATAGAAGCTCGTAAGCTATTGGCGCAGGCTTGAACTGATTTGCAAGTCTTGGTTCTTTTCTGACTTGTTATATTGCCGAAAATAAATTTTGCACATAAAAGATGCAACTTCATTTGTTTTATCTTTATTAGAATGATCGTGGTGTATGAATGGCCTGAAAATGGGTAGATAGGCATCAATAAATTTTGATGAAACAATAAATCTGGTCGAAGGCTTACCCCGCGAATCAAGTTCATCATGAGATCACGTTTTTAATTAATACGTTAATAAATAAATTAAGATTAATTTTGTTGGATTAAAATATTTAAATTTCATAATAGCCTTATATCGGTTTATTTATATCTCGATGCTAGGGTCATTTTGGCACATCCCTTGCTACTTTATAATTGAGTATAAGCGGTTAGTGCGTTCAGTCGCATGGGACATTGCTCTACAGCGCAAGCTGTTCCTCTTAGGGGGACAAGGCTTTTTATGTTTCACATAAAAGTTTTGAGAGTTCGTCAAAAATAAATTGACTACTAGACTCAGTTCCTCCTTTGAATGAATAGCAAAAGCTTTCACCTATTCATCAGGGGTTTTTTATTATGAAAATTTATCACCGTTTAGGCAAAACGCGTTTGGCTGTGGTTGCCGCATCATTACTTTTCACTAGTTTGGCCCAAGCCAATGACAAACTTGTTCTTCAAACCACATGGTATGCACAGGCTGAACAGGGGGGATATTATCAAGCACTGGCTGAAGGCATTTATAAAAAACATGGCTTGGATGTCACCATCAAAATTGGTGGCCCTCAAATTAATAATATGACATTGCTATTGGCGAAACGCGCAGATGTCATTATTAATTATGATTTACAAGTACTAAAAGGGATAGAAAGCGGTTTTCCGATCAAAGCAATCGCGGCACCTTTTCAGTTTGATCCACAGGGGGTCATTACTCATAGTGATGTGAAATCATTGGCTGATCTAAAAGGTAAAACTGTTCTGGTTTCAACCAGTGGGCAGGCAAGCTGGTGGCCGTGGTTACGTGCTAAATATAAATTAGACAATTCTCAGGCACGTCCTTATACCTTTAATATGCAGCCGTTTTTAGCAGGTAAAAATGTCGTGCAACAGGCTTATGCAACGTCAGAAGTCTTTCAGGCCAAAAAAGCAGAACCTTCCAGTAAATTTTTCTTATTTGCCAACGACGGCTATCCCGCTTATGGCGGTATTTTGGTCACCCGAAATGATCTTCTACAAAGTAAGCCAGATGTGATGCGTCGTTTTGTACAAGCCTCTATGGAGGGCTGGAAAAGCTATCTTAAAAATCCTGCTGCGGGTAATGCCATTATTAAAAAAGAAAATCCAAATATGGATGATCCACTTTTAGCATTTGCCGTTTCACAAATGAAGCAGTTGGGTCTAATTGATGGAGGGGATGCCAAGATGATGGGGATTGGTGTAATGACAGATGCTCGTTGGAAGAAAACGCGTGATTTTATGGTTCAGGCCAAATTACTCGATAACAAAGTTGACTGGAAATCTGCATATACCACTCAGTTTGTAAAACCTGTAGCCAAGAAAAATTAAGCTGGGGGATTAGGTCGTAAACACGCTAATGCAAGAGGGGAACCTAATTATGAATTCAGCAGTATCAATTTCGGCTCAAACTGAAATCAATCAAAATCCAGTCAGTCCTATGTTGATGGTTCGTGGCGTAGAAAAAATTTATCCAAATGGCACACATGCGTTGCAACGTTTTGATCTGGATATTCAACGCGGTGAAATTATTTCACTGCTTGGGCCATCGGGTTGCGGTAAAAGTACTTTGCTAAAAATGTTTGCTGATCTGGAACAACCATCTGCCGGACAAGTGCGTTGGAATGGTAAAACAGATATGCAATCACAATGCAAAATGGCAATGGTATTTCAGGAGGCAACCTTAATGCCTTGGGCAAATATTCAGGATAATGTGCGGTTGCCGCTGGATTTACGCCATGTATCTAAAAGTGTGAGCAATGAAAAAGTTGCATCTGCTTTGACGTCAGTTGGTTTAGGGAAATTTGGAAATTCTTATCCTAAAGAACTTTCTGGTGGAATGCAGATGCGCGCATCACTTGCCCGCGCTTTAGTAACTGAACCAGATTTATTGCTGATGGATGAACCATTTGGTGCGCTGGATGAGTTTACTCGACATCGCTTGGATAGTGATATTCGAACGTTGTGGTCTGAGCGTGATTTAACCGTGGTCTTTGTTACACACAGTATTTATGAAGCAGTCTTTTTATCGTCGCGGGTTATTGTCATGGGCGCGCGTCCGGGGCGCGTAGTGGCTGATATTCAAATTGAAGGCCCTGAACATCGTGATGAACATTTTAGAAATTCGGATGTTTTCATGAAGCAATGTGCGCATTTATCTGAAGTTTTGGAACATGCCAGTGGAGGCGAACATCATGGTTAAGCCGTTAATGAGTCATCCTAAATTTCGTCGTATTGCAGCACCTTTGGGGCTAGGTGTAATTTTGTTGTTGATTTGGCAAATTAGTTTGCAACAACTCAATGTACCGGTTTATTTGATTCCAAAACCGACAGATATTGCTCATGCATTGACATCTCAATCAGGGTTGCTTTTTGGAAGTCTATGGGTGACTTTAAAAGTGACATTGCTGGCTTTCATGTGCGCGGTTGTGATTGGAACCCTGATCGCTTTTTTATTTGTACAAAGTCGCGTGATCGAAGCATGCTTTATGCCGTATGCAATTTTGTTTCAGGTTACACCGATCGTCGCAATTGCACCCTTAGTAATTATCTGGATTCAAAACACAACTCTGGCTTTAGTGGTATGTGCCATGTTGGTTGCTATTTTCCCCATTTTAACCAATACCACGCTGGGTTTACGTAGTGTAAATGCTGGATTATTGAATTTATTCCGCATTAACAAAGCCAGTCGTTGGCAGGAATTAATGCACTTGCGTGTGCCGAACGCATTGCCTTATTTCTTTGGTGGACTGCGCATTTCTAGTGGATTGGCCTTAATTGGTGCGGTTGTGTCTGAGTTTGTTGCAGGGACTGGGGGAAGTAGTGCTGGATTGGCGTATCAGATTTTGCAGGCGGGTTTTCAACTTGATTTACCACTCATGTTTGCCGCACTATTTTTAATCACTTGTACCGGTCTGGTTTTATTCGTTGTGATGTCAATGTTAAGTCAAATGTTTTTAAACAAATGGCATGAAAGTGAGCAAGCCTAATGGATTATTTGATCAAGAATGCACATGCGATTTTAACGGGTCTGGCAGGGGATGCTGCGCGTACAAATGCAGATAGTCTCCGAATTGAAAATGGAATCATTACCGATATAGGCGCGTCACTTAGCGTACAGGCCAATGAAACAGTTATTGATGCACGAGATTGTGTAATTTATCCTGCTTGGGTGAATACTCACCATCATTTATTTCAATCTCTTTTGAAAGGTGAACCGCAAGGGCTGAATCAGAGTTTAACGCCGTGGCTGGCTGCTACACCTTATCGTTTTCGGGGGGCTTTTGATGAAGAAACTTTTCGATTGGCAGCACGTATCGGTTTGATCGAATTATTGCGTTCAGGCTGTGGCACCGTGGCAGACCATCATTATTTATATTGGCCTAATATGCCTTTTGATGGCGCAGAAGTTCTATTTGATGAAGCAGAACAATTGGGTTTGCGTTTTATCTTGTGTCGGGGTGGAGGCACTTTAACGCGTGGATTAGAAGCAGAGCTTCCACAAGCTTTACGTCCAGAAAAATTTGAAGATGTAATGATGGATGTTGAACGGTTGGTCGGTCTTTATCATGACAATAACGCCAATGCATTCAAGCGGATTGTTATGGCTCCTACCACAGCCTTGCATTCTACGACTCCTCAGCAATTACGTGAAATGGCACAGCTGGCGCGTCATTTAGGAATTCGCCTACATAGTCATTTGTCTGAAACTGTTGATTATCTGGATGCAGCTCGCGCCAAATTTGGAATGACTCCTGTTCAGTTTTGTGCTGAACATGACTGGGTTGGGGATGATGTCTGGTTTGCGCATCTGGTCAAACTCTTACCTGAAGAAATTCAGCTTTTAGGGCAGACCAAGACGGGGATTGCACATTGTCCACAAAGTAACGCACGTTTGGGTAGTGGTATTGCTGATCTGGTTACGTTGGAGCAAGCAGGAATGAATATCTCAATTGGTGTAGATGGAGCAGCTTCAAATGAAGCGGCAGATATGTTGTCTGAAGCTCATGCAACATGGATGTTACAACGCGCTCGCAAGGGCATGTTTGCCCAACCAAAATATGATGGCGGACGTTTTGAAGGAGGGGCTGATGCAGCTACAGTGGAAGACGTGATTCGTTGGGGGACTCAAGGCGGCGCTCAGATTCTTGGCTTATCTGATATTGGTACGCTTGAGGTCGGTCAGCAGGCCGATTTGGTAGTTTATCAACTGGATGATCCACGTTATATGGGATTACATGATATGGCAATTGGACCTGTAGCCAGCGGAGGACAGGCAAAAATCAAACATATGCTGATAGGTGGCAAGACGGTTATTGAAAATAATCACATTCCACATTTGGATATGCAAGAGTTAGCCGTACAGGCACGGGATGCAGTAAAAAAACTTCAGCAACGGGCTGAAAAGATAGCGTTAGCTTCCTAGATTTGCACTAAAATTAGACAGCTCTCAATCGAGAGCTTTTTATTTGCTACTAAAATGTATTTGTCGCTTGAATCAAGCTATCAAGCCGAGCTAGTCTAGTAATAGAGCAAATAAATACAGGGAAATCCTTATGATACTTAATACTCATATCGTCGAATCAGATCATGCGACCAGTAACAAACCAGTGGTTTTATTACATGGTTTATTTGGTAGTTTGTCGAATCTGGGTGTTATTGCTCGTGCCTTAAGTACCAATCATAAAATAATTCAAATTGATTTGCGTAATCATGGTTTATCACCTCATAGTGATGAAATGAATTATGAAATTATGGCGCAGGATGTTATCGATACTTTAGATGAGCTTGGTATTCAACAATTCAGCCTAATTGGTCATTCAATGGGTGGAAAAACTTCCATGAAAATCGCAGGATTATATCCGAATCGTGTTGATAAACTGATGGTACTGGATGTCAGTCCAGTAGCTTATCAAGGACATCGTCATCGCGATATTTTGGATGCAATCAATGCAGTACGCGCAGAGCCACATGAACTGAGTCGTAAGCAAGCCACTGAAATTATGAAGCAATATATTGCGCAAGATGGCGTTATTATGTTTTTACTCAAGTCTTTTAATCAAGGACATTGGTTGTTTAATGTAGATGCCATTGAAAAACAATACGCTCATATTACTGGGTGGAATGACATTGAGCCGTGGAATAAGCCATGTTTATTTATACAGGGGGCAAAATCTGAATATATTCAAGCTGAATATGAAACAGATATTCGTCAACAATTTCCTTTAGCAGAAATTAAAACAGTTCAGGGTGCAGGGCACTGGTTACATGCAGAAAAACCTGAAGAAGTGATCAGAATCATTCAAGATTTTTTACATGATCAAGGTGAATCACGTGCTTATTAATTAAGCTTTAACACATGATACTTAGGCCCCAGTTCAACTTTAAATTGAACTGGGGTTTTTATTTAAACGATGGTATAACCCCCATCAATGGTAATGCATGAACCATTCATAAAACGTGCTTCATCCGATGCCAAGAAAATAGCTAACTCGGCAACTTCTGATGCCTCACCAAAACGATCTAATGGAATCTTGTCGGTTGGGCGGGTTTCCAGCATTTTTGCGGTCATAGGCGTACGAATAGTGCCAGGGCAGATGGCATTAATTTTGATACCATGTTTGGCATACACAGCAGCCAAATGCTTGGTGTAACCAATAACTGCATGCTTGGAGGCGGTATAGGATGCGCCACCCATTTGAGCAACTAGACCTGCAACAGATGCAATATTAATAATGGCGCCTGAGCCTTGTTCAATCATTTTTGGTAAAACAAGATTGCTTAAACGAAATATAGCTTTTACATTAATCTCAAACATTGCGTCCCAGAGTTCTTCGCTGGTGTCTAGACTATTGGTATATTTATCAAAAATACCTGCATTATTGAGTAAGACATCAATACGTCCAAACTTTTCGACGGTAAATTCGATCAGATGATGTAATTGTTCAAGCTCAGTTACATTTACTTGATAGGCAAATGCTTCGCCACCAGCATTAACAATCTGTTGTGCAACCTGATTGGCTTGTTCGAGATTTAAATCTGCAATAATTAATCTGGCACCTTGTTGTGCAAAAGCTAGTGCTTCTGATTCTCCCATTCCCGAAGCTGCGCCAGTGATAATACAGACTTTATTTTCTAGTCTAGACATAATACGATTCCTTGATCCGAAATTCTGAATTCAGCGATGTTGACGGCATAGCGCTTGAAGTCTGATGTTTTCCTTTATTTAACTTACGTGTTTACTTATTCTGGCTAAAGATCGTGGCTGGGATTTTAGACGATATTCATACATACTGAGCGAACATCGGACAGGGAATGACAGGGGAAAATGGATGAGAGATCAAATTATTCAACACGAGCTCTCACAAGAGACTATTAAATATGATGATTACATCGCAGGTTTGGCAAAAGGCCTGAGTATATTGGAAGCGTTTGGAACGGATCGTCAGCGTCTAAATGTGACACAAGTTGCAGAGCGTACAGCTATTACTCGAACTGCGGCGCGCCGTTATTTAAAGACTCTCAAGTTTCTGGGTTATCTAGACAGTGATGATTACTTTTATTGGCTTACGCATAAAGTCTTAAAGTTCTCAGGAGCTTTTCTAAGTACCGCACATCTTCCCAAAGTCGCGCAATCAGTTTTGAATCATTTATCTGAAAAAACTGCGCTGGTATTTTCAGTCGTGGTTCAGGATAGTTATGAGGTTGTTCCGATCGCGCGAAGTGTCCCGCAAAATGCAAATTTTCGGGTGAGTCCTTTTGGGATTCATTTAGGCAATCGTATTCCAGCACATGCCTCATCCACAGGTAAAGTTCTACTGGCACATAAATTACTTGAAGAGCAGAAAAACTGGATCAGATTATATGGCCTAAAGCGATTTACCGCGTATACCTACACCGAGGAAGAGGCCTTTTTAGGTGCTTTAGATGACATTAAAATGAAGGGCTACTGTATTTCTGCTGAAGAATATGAATTAGGCGTCACTGCTATAGCAATTCCCATTGTCAATCAAACAGGCGATATTGTAGCAAGTCTAAATGCAGTAGCACCAATGAGTAAGGTGAACGATCACTATCTGGTCAATACGGTTTTGCCTATGTTACGTGAGGCTGCCAAAGAAATCAGAGATATGATTTAACTCTGGCCAAAGCTATGAAGGCGTTCTTAAAGAACGCTTTTTTTATCTATAAATTTTAATTTATTGTTTCTAAAAAATATTTAATAAAAAAGAGAGTGAGCTGGTGTTTTTATAAACAATGCACGATATAAGGTCGATTTGCGCGATGATCGCCTGAATTAGAACAAAGTGATCTGGTCGGAATAGTGTTTGCTCAGTAGTTTAATAAAAAGAAAAGACGTTCTGGATATCACAGTTGGATTGTGAAGCCTTCATCGCTCAGGCGAATGAACGTATGCAACTGTCGCAAGGAGTGACACTATGAATACACCATTACCCGAACAGCTTGAATGTGATTTAATTGTTGTCGGTGCAGGCGCAGGAGGTTTATCAACTGCCATTACTGCCAGAAAAAAAGGCTTAAATGTAATTGTACTCGAAAAAGATCAGGTCTTTGGTGGTACAACGGCTTTTTCTGGTGGCGTACTCTGGATTCCTGGAAATCATCATGCCAAACAAAATGGTATACAGGATAGTCGCGAGGCTGCACTTGAGTATTTAAAGCACGAAACTAAACAGTTTTTTAATGCCGACGCGGTAAATGCATTTCTGGATTATGCCCCTGAAATGTTAAAGTTTTTTGAACAAGAAACTACGGTTAAATTTATTCCAACTTTATATCCCGATTATCATCCTGATGCTCCAGGCGGGGTGGATATTGGCCGTTCAGTGTTGGCTGCACCTTATGATATTCGTGGTTTGGGTGAACATATGCAACGCCTGCGTCCGCCACTCAAAACTATTACATTTATTGGAATGATGTTTAATTCATCCAATGCAGATTTGAAGCATTTCTTTAATGCAACCAAGTCTTTTACTTCATTTATGTACGTGGCAAAGCGGTTGGCGATTCATTTAAAAGAATTGGCACGTTATGGTCGTGGCACCAATGTCACTAGTGGAAATGCTTTAGCTGCGCGTTTGGCAAAATCTGCATTAGATCTGGACATTCCTATTTATACCGATGCTGCTGTTCAGGCGTTAATTTCTGAAAATGGCAAAGTGACAGGTATAAAAGTTAAATCCCAACAACAATCTTCTAAAATCAAATCCCGATATGGAGTGGTGTTGGCTTGTGGCGGTTTTTCACATGATATTGCTCGCTTAAAACAAGCATATCCACATTTGAGACGTGGTGGTGAACATATTTCACCTGTCCCCAAAACCAATACTGGTGATGGCTGTCGTTTAGCTGAATCTGTTGGAGGAATCGTCGATATTCAATATAAGGACACCTCTGCATGGATGCCTGTTTCTAAAGTTCCTTATTCTGATGGCTTCGGCGTTTTTCCACATCTATTGGATCGTTATAAACCCGGTATCATCGGCGTGTTAAAAAACGGCAAGCGTTTTACCAATGAATCAAATTCATACCATGATGTCGGCGCAGATTTAGTGCGTGCTTGCGAAGAGTTCAATGAAACTGCTATGTGGTTGATTTGTGACCAAAAAACCATAAGTAAATATGGTTTGGGGTATGCCAAACCTGCGCCTATGCCATTAACCCCATTAATCAAAAAAGGGTATTTGATTAAAGGCAATCGTTTGGAGGACTTAGCTCAACAAGCAGGCATTGACGCCAAGACACTCGTCAAAACTGTAGAGCGCTACAACGTAGATGCTGTCAAGGGTGAAGATCCTGAATTTCATCGTGGATCTACTTCATTTAACCGTTATCTTGCAGACGCAGAACATAAGCCTAATCCATGTGTAGCGCCCATTACACAAGGCCCATTTTATGCTGTCAAAGTGTTTATGGGCGATTTGGGAACTTTTGATGGAATACGTACGGCCGTAACAGGCGAAGTGCTCGATCAATCCAATCAAAAAATCGCTGGCTTATATGCTGTCGGGAATGATCGCGCCAGTATTATGGGAGGGAATTATCCTGGGGCAGGCATTACTCTTGGGCCAATTATGACTTTTGGTTATATTACGGGTTCACATATTGCAGATTTGGCAAAGGGTGGTCAGGGCTTACGCTGTTTTCAGAAGAGTCAGACCTTAAATGAACAGTCAGATCAGGAAATACGTCATGTTTCATAAACCGATTGTAGATCATCGAATCTATAACATTACACCTCGTTGTATGCCCAAATTTCTGGAAGTATTTAATCAACTAGCCATGCCTGTTTTAAAAAGGCATTTAGGTGAACCACTTGGGTTTTATGTTAGCAGTATTGGAACACTGAATCAGGTAGTGCATTTATGGGGCTATGACAGTTTAGATGATTATGAAAAACGGAGTTATGCTCGAGATACTGACCCTGAATTTCAGATTTATCTAAAAGCATCACAAGGATTGGTGATGTCACAAGTCAATCAAATTGTTAGGCCTGTACAGTTAGCCGCTTTGAACAAGTCATAACATAACCATTTATTTAAAAAACGCCCTTCAGGAACGGTATTTTGAGAAAAATACCGAAGGGTCACTTCGTGCTTTTCTCAGGAGAATCTAATGAGCACAAGTCAGATGCAAAGGAAGGATGTAAAAACAATACTCAACGAAAATAAAATGGGTAAAGTTCAAAAGCTAATTTTATTTTTCTGTTTTGCGATTATTGCACTAGATGGTCTGGATGTGGTGGTCATGGGATTGATCGCTCCGCAGATTATTCAGGAGTGGGGCGTCAGTGCACAGGAACTCGCGCCTGTTTTAAGTGCAGCTTTAGTTGGGCTTGCAGTGGGAGCATTAGTTTCTGGCCCTTTGTCAGATAAATTTGGACGTAAACCTGTTTTAATTTTCAGTGTATTGGCCTTTGGCATTTTTACCTTATTAACTGCTTTCTCAACCGACATTAATCATTTAATTATTTATCGTTTTCTAACTGGATTAGGCGCAGGTGCTGCTGCACCCAACGCAGCTACATTAGCCTCTGAATATGCTCCAGATCATCGCCGTTCTTTTTCAGTAACCGTGGCGTATTGTGGTTTTTCATTAGGCGCTGCCGCTGGTGGCTTTCTAGCTGCATGGATGATTCCAGAGTTCGGTTGGCGCAGTATGCTTATTCTGGGTGGAATATTGCCGCTCATTTTAGTGCCATTTCTATATGGGAAAATGCCTGAATCTATTACCTATTTGGTTAAACATTCAAAGTCTCAGCATAGAATACAGGCCATCTTAAAACAGCTTTTTCCACAGCAGTCTTATGCTGGACAACTGATTTATTTAAATGAAGTTCAAACTGAAAAATCTGGTTTAAGCCTAATCCTCTCTAGCAAGTATCGCTATGGCACAATTATGCTCTGGATGAGCTATTTTATGGCGCTATTCCTTATTTATTTGTGCAGTAGCTGGTTGCCAACTTTAATTAAGGCAAATCATTTCACTATTTCTCAAGCTGCTATTGTTACTTCATTCTTCCAGATTGGTGGGCCAATTGGCAGTATTACACTTGGTTGGTGCATGGATCGCTTTCGTCCACGTCTGGTGTTGTTTATTGCGATGATGATCGGCGCACTAGCAACTTTTGGACTTGGTCATTTCAATCAGGATATGTTTTTAATGTGTATCTTTGCATGGATTCTTGGTTTCACTTTTAATGGTGGTTCGGTCGGACTCAGTGCCTTGGCAACAGGCTATTATCCAACGTCGGCACGGGCAACAGGGGCAAGCTGGATGAACGGGATTGGGCGATTTGGTGCGATTCTAAGTGCATTTGCTGGTGCAGCCATGATTGGTTCGGGTATGCCATTTTCAACCATGTTTACATTACTCATGATTCCTGCGGTACTTTCTGGCATTGCAGTTTTAGTTCAGGGGTTAAAAGCCCGACGAGCGAAACCTGTTGGTAATTCCTGTTTAAGTTTGGATCAACAATAACACTCCAGATTGAGGATCATAAGGGTTTGATCCTCAGATCTCTCTTTTTTAAAAAATTATCAATTGGCTTGATCAGTATTTTGATCAGGTAAGGAGCAGTGCATGGCTCTGATTTGGTCAAGATCTTACGGTTACAGATATTCAAGTCAATGAAATTTACAACAATCGTATGCTAAGGACCAGCATTCATGAAATTTTCAGTAAAACCATTGGTCATGATTTTGGCCGCAACATTTACCAGTAATACAGTTTTGGCTTTTCAACCATTTGACCAAGATCAAAAATGGATTTTGGGTGACTGGAAGGGAAAACGAAATGAGTTAGCCCAACAAGGCTATCAATTTACTGTGGCATTTCAAAACGAAAGCGCAATCAACTTGCAGGGTGGTTATAACGATTCACAAAGATTATTCAATGCAAACCAATGGGCATTTGCAACCTTATTAGATTTAGAGAAAATCGCAAGTTGGAACAATACTCAAGCCAATATCACCATAACCAAACGTGATGGTCAGTCTTTATCTAATGATCGAATAAGTGATCCAAGAGACGTTCAGTTCAGTAGTACACAAGAGATTTATGGTCGGGGACAGTCATGGCGTTTAAGCAACGCATGGATCAAAAAAGGTTTTTCAGAAAATCGCCTACAAATTAAGTTTGGTCGTATGGGACTGTCCGATGATTTTAATGCCTCGCATTGTGAGTTCCAGAACTTGATGCTATGTGGCGGACAATTAGGTAAAACGGTGGGTGACATTTGGTTTAATAGTCCAGTGAGTCAATGGGGAATCAATGCTAAATATCAATTTTTACCGACATGGTGGATTGGTGCAGGCATTTATGAGGTGAATCCTGAAAATGCATTAGAGAAACATGGCTTTAATCTAGATATGGAACAAAGCAAAGGAGCTTTGATTCCAATGGAACTGATCTGGAAGCCTAAACTGGATGTGTTTCATGGCCTAGCGGGTGAATATAAAATAGGCGCATTCATTTCGACGGCAGAAGCCCGAGATGTCAAAAAAGATGAAAACGGTGAAATACAGGCTAAAGTTGCAAATCGTAAATGGCATGATAGCAAACACAGCATTTGGTTGAATGCACAACAACAATTAATTGCACATAGCAATGATCCCAAGCGTGGTTTATTTGTGTCTGCAAATTTTACCTTTAACGACAAAGCCACAACTGTAGTTGAAACTAGCCAACAACTTGCGTTTTGGTACAAAGGCGCTTTTGATCAACGTCCAAATGATAGCATTGGTTTGGGTTTTGCTCATTTTGATGTTAATGAGCGAGTTCGAGAGCGCCAAAATGCGACCAATCAGTTATTGGGGTTAATTCCAGAAGATTATAGGAATCCCCAATATAGTCCACTTCAACACAATGAACTCAATATCGAGCTCAACTACAATTTTCAATGGTCGCCAGCCATCTCACTGCGTCCAAATATTCAATATGTATATCAACCTAGTGGTGTTAAAGAGGTTAATAATGCTTGGGTGGCGGGTCTGACCATGAAACTTAATTTTTAAATATTGATCTAAACAGGAAAAATATAAATTACTTTTTCCTGTTTTTATTATTGAGCAAATAATATTTTGAGATTTTCCTTAAAAATCTCCATCATGGGCAATATTTCATCGGGATTTAAAATACCGTTATGAATCATACTCATCCACATTGGACTAACAATGAGCAATGCAAATTGTTGAGGGGTAATCCTAATGGTTAGCTCACCACGTTGTAGAGCGAGATGGATTAATTGTTCAAGTTCACGCTGAATAGGTAAAAAAATCTTATTTACATAGGTTTGACGAATATGTGGAAAATTATTACCCTCACGCAAAATTAAACGTGCAATATCGGCACGACCTGTTGATTCAAGTGTTAAAACACTAGGCACAATTTTTGTGCAAATAAAATCATAAACGGTTTCGTTCTGCGTAATTTCCGATGCTCGAATAGGGCGAAAAGAATCATTGATCAATGCATCAATAACACCCTCAAATAGCTGTTCTTTGGTTTCAAAGTAAGAATAAATCGTACCTTTGCCCAATTCAGCTCTTTTAGCAATTTCTGAGATTTTAGCGCGAGCAAAACCGACTTCGATAAAATCCTGTAAAGCTGAATCAACAATTTTTTTCCGTGTTTCTTGTGTCTTTTCAAGACTAGGACCGCGTGTTTTGGGCTTTTTCATATCAAATGAAGTTTCCTGTTCCTGATCTTAGCTTAACATAAATTGACCTTTGGGTCATATTTGATTAAAATTGACTTAAAAGTCATTTTTGGTTAAGCCATGCAGCCACCAAAATCAAGTATTCAATACAGTATTATTAGCTTTGCATTATGCCTTGCTGCTTTAAGCACGGCATTGGCCAGCCCGCTCTATGCACTTTATGAACAGCAATGGGGTATTTCAACCTCGCAAGTTGGATATATTTTTATTGCATACATGTTTGGCGTCGTTTTTTCATTACTTTTTTTAAATAAATTAAATGCGATTTATCACTATAAACATGTGATTCTAGTAAGTTTAGCCATTACGATTTTAGGTTTGATATTGTCTGCACTTGCAGAGTCAGTGTGGTTATTGGGTTTTTCCCGATTTTTGATTGGAATAGCTTCGGGCTTGATCACTACCGCTGCAATGGTCGGTTTAAAAGATCAATATCCATTTCGTAATCAAGCACTGGCTGAAAAACTGACTTCTATAATTACTGTGCTAGGTTTTGGACTAGGGCCTTTGCTGGGTGGGTTTTTTGCAGATCACACGCCACGACCATTGGCTGATCCTTACTGGATCATTGTCATCTTCTCAACTTTGATTTTTATAAGCGTTTTCTGGGTCAAACCCCGATTAAACATTGAGAAAAAATATCACTGGACGGCGTTATTAAAGTTGCAAGGATTGGCATTACCTCAAGTCACTTTACGAAAACTTTTTTGGGTATGTAGCGTGTCTGCACTCTGTAGCTTTGGTGCTTTTAGTTTATATGCGGCTTTAGCGGGTACATTTATTCAGGAATTACCCATCAAGTCTTCTGCGACACTGACTGGTGTATCGATTTCAATCATTTTATTTGTCTCAGTGTTGAGTCAACTAATGTGCAAATCTTTAAAAGAGTTACATGTATTGTATACAGGTTTGGCAGCTTTGTTGTTTGGGACTCTTAGTTTGGTGATGGCAGAGGTTATACACAATATCTGGTTGTTATTGGTCAGTATTTTATTGACAGGTATCGGGCATGGTTTTTCTTTAAGTGCGGTGTATTACTTTATTGGCAATATGATGGAGCAGGAAAAAAATCCACTGATTTTCTCAAGTTATTTGTTGATTGCTTATCAGGGTACCATTTGGCCTGTTATTTTTTCAAGTTATCTAATTGAGTATGTTGGCGTTGTGATCACGTTGGCACTGATTGCTGTGTTATTAATGCTAACCATTATTTGGTTAATTTATCAGCTTAAATTCAGACTTGAACCAAGCTTGGTCTGCCATACATGACGATGCTTAAACGACTTTTAAGGAGCATCACAACATAGGAAGAAAGAAAATAGAGGCAATTGAATAATGATCTCTCAACTGCCAAAAGAGCAAGAACGATTAAATATGGATCAAATTGATAATGGACGCAATTTTGTCTGAGGTTGCAATAAGTGCAGGAGCCAGTTCTTCAATCCGTTGTGGGCTTAAGCGCACCGATGGCCCTGCGATACTGACTGTGCCAAAAGGTTGACCTGTTTGCGGATTGATAATGATTTTAGCCATCGCCGACATGCCCAGTTCATAGGTGTCACTTATGACACCGTAACCACGCTGTTTCGAGGCCGAGATCATTTGTTCTAGTTCGCTCAGATTTTTAGGTGAGTTGGGGCCAAAGTTTTGAGATTTTTCAAAACCTTCACGTTCTACAAGACGCGTAAAGTCATTTTGATTAAGGGTCGACAAATAAGCCAAACCACAGGCAGATGCAGGGAGATAGGCAACATTGCCTGAATCCGGATCGTATTTAAGACCTGATTTGGCACCTTGAGCTTTACCAATCCAGATGATTTTTTCATCTTCAATCAATCCAAGACGGACCAGTTCAGACGAAGTTTTGGCTAGTTCATCCAGATACGGTTGGAAAGTTTCTGTAATAGAGCGTGAAGATAGATAATTTAAGCCCATTGAGGCAATTTTGAGGGTGAGTTTGTAGTGTTGAGTGATGTCATCCTGATAGATATAACCCATATCTTTCATCGCGGTCAAAATACGATGCATAGCAGATTTGGGAATATCGAGTTCAACAGAAAGTTGACTAAGCGCACATCCATTCACTTCTTTTAATAGTGCTTCGAGGATGAGTAAAGAGCGATCGGTATTACTAAGCATAAAAATCCTGATATTTTTTTGGAACAGTGTTCCAAAAATTTAAAAAACAGATTATAGTACTTTTAGATTCTATCTTAAATGTCGATGAGATGAATCGTTTTAAATTGGGATGACGGTTTCCTCAATTTCTAAATATTTATTCGATGAAGAGACAATAAAACTAGCCATGCGATGGAACAGTGCATATTTGCTGGTAAACACTAATGGAGTAAGTGTATGACTCAACAAGTGAATTTAAGGGAGTTTATCGATGAAAATCGGGTTTCCTTTCTGCAAAAAATAGTCATCTTTTTATGTTTGATGATTGTAGTTGTTGATGGTATCGATATTTCAATTATGGGGTTTGTTGCTCCCGTAATTAAACAGGAATGGGGTATTAGCACGACTGATCTTGCACCTGTAATGAGTGCGGCACTGGTTGGTCTAGCTTTGGGCGCAGTGGTTTCGGGACCTTTAGCAGATAAATTTGGTCGTAAAAAATTATTAATCATCAATCTTTTGGGTTTTGGCTTATTTACTTTATTGGCTGCACTTTCAGGTGATGTAACCGAGCTGATGATGTTTCGCTTTATTGCAGGGTTGTTCATGGGTGGTGTCATGCCACAGGCAGTCACTCTGGTCACTGATTACTCACCAATGCGTCTAAATGGGCGGATGGTGACCATTATTTTAAGTGGTTTTACTATCGGTGCGGCGATAGGCGGTTTTTTGGCAGCTTGGGTGATTCCACATTATAACTGGCACGCCATGATGATTATTGGCGGGGTATTGCCTATTATTCTTGCGATAATTGCAGTTTTCGCCTTACCAGAATCAATTGGTTATAAGGTGTTAAAACACCATCCTAAACAAGAAATTGATGCCATTATCCATAAAATGGCGCCTGATTTTGATACACGCAATAAAGAGTTTGTATTGCCGAAAGCTAAAACCAGCACGACTAATCCAGTCAAAACTGTGCTGAGTCCTTTCTATGTAGTGGGAAGCTTTCTGTTGTGGTGGAGCTACGCATCTGGTCTATTTGTGGTGTATTTGCTTGGTAGCTGGTTGCCGATGATGAGTCATGAATTTGGATTTAGCATTAGTGAAGCTTCTTTGATTACTGCGATTTATCAGTTGGGTGGCCCGATTGGATGCATTGCCTGTGGTTATTTGATGGATAAAATTAATCCACATATTG
This sequence comes from Acinetobacter sp. S54, assembly GCF_016624945.1. Lineage (GTDB taxonomy): Bacteria > Pseudomonadota > Gammaproteobacteria > Pseudomonadales > Moraxellaceae > Acinetobacter. The sequence goes on from NZ_JACVUI010000003.1 coordinate 116,038, forward strand.
GTTTGGTGATTGCCTATGTGATCGCGATTGTGTTCATGATATTTGTGGGTGAAGTGGGGCATAACTTTGTGATGTATAGCGTGATGTGCTTCTTCATCGGAATGTGGATGAATGGTGCAAATGCGGGTCTTAATAGTGTCTCAAGTGCTTTTTATCCAGTATTTGCGCGTGCCACAGGTAATAGTTGGATGCATGGAATTGGACGTTTAGGTGCAGTGGCAAGTGCTTTCGCGGGTGCATACTTTCTCAGTTTAGGTTGGCCAGCCAGTAAAATTTTCTTGATCCTATGTTTGCCTGCCTTTGGCATTATTCTGGCACTTTTAATCATGAAGTTCTTATATTCATCAAAAAAGTTACGTCAGCAAGAACTGAATAATGTTCAAGTCTAGCATTCAGATTTAATACACGTACTAAATTTTCTAAGCTTAAGATTTTTAAGGAGATTGAATAATGGATATTCAATTGAATGGTTCGACTCGTCTCTACTTTGTGGTAGGACACCCGATTGTTCAAGTTAAATCGCCTGAGGGCGTAACTTTGGAGCTAATAAAAAAGGGATTGAATGCAATTGTCGCCCCTGCTGATGTTGCTCCTGAACATTTTCCAAACTTTATTCAGCAAAACCTGTATTTGAACAATACCGATGGTTTGATTGTGACGGTACCGCATAAAATTTCGGCTTTGTCTTGTTGCCAAAAATTGACCGCTCGCGCTCAGTTTATAGGCGCAGTGAATACCATTCGGCGCTGTGATGAGGGTTGGCAGGGCGATATGCTGGATGGTAAAGGCATGGTTCAGGCAATTCGTAATAAAAATATTGAATTGAAAAATAAACGCGTAATTTTGGCAGGTGCAGGTGGCGCGGGCAAGGCGATTGCCTATGAGTTACTTCTGGCTGAAGTCCGTGAATTAGCCATTTTTGAGGTTGATCAAAATCGTCAGCAACAATTGGTCGAACAGCTTCAGCAGTTACATTTGGGTAAAGTCATTGCGCATGACAATAACCCAAAAGGCTTCGATGTGGCGGTAAATGCAACGCCGATGGGCATGAATGGTGATCCATCCGCTGCATTTCAACTTGAGCAATTAACTCCAGGCATGTCGATTGCGGATGTGGTTACCAGTCCAGAAAACACACCGTTTGTGCAGCATGCAACAGCATTAGGCTGTAATGTGGTCAAAGGTACGGACATGTTTGTACAGGTACGAGACCTGATGGTGACGTATTTATTAAAAGAGGATAAGGAGCAGCAAGATGCAGCGTAAGTATTCTCTTTCATTTTTGACGGTTGCTGATGTTAGCCCTGTAGAAGCAGTAAAAATTGCAGCTGAATGTGGTTATGCGGCAGTGGGCTTACGCTTGCTGCCAGCAGCACCCAATGAAGCGGATTACCCTATTCTCATAGATCCAGCTTTGCTCAAAGAAACCAAAGCAGCACTTCAAGATACTGATGTTCAAGTTGCAGATGTCGAGATTATTCGTATCGAGCCAGAGTTTGAACCAAAAAAATATTTGCAATTTTTGGATGTGGCGCAGCAATTAGGGGCTAAACATATTTTGATTGCGGGCAATGATCCTGAACATGGCCGCTTAATTCAAAATTTTGCGCAGTTTTGTGAGTTAAGTAAACAATATGGGTTGAGCTGTGATCTGGAATTTATGCCATGGACAGACGTAAAAAATTTGCTTCAGGCAGAACAAATTGTGAAAGCTTCAGGACAAGACAACGCAGCGATTTTAATCGATTCACTACATTTCGATCGTTCAGATTCAACGCTGGAACAAATCAAGGCACTTAATCCTCAATATCTGAACTATGTGCAATTGTGTGATGGTTTTGCGAAATACGATCCGAGTGATACAGGTTTGATCAAAATTGCACGTTCAAACCGATTAGTGCCAGGTCAAGGTGAAATTGATCTAATCAGTCTGATTCGTGCCTTGCCTGAGAATATTACCTTAGCGGCGGAAGTACCCAATTTAATTTTGGCAGAACGACCTGCACTGGAACGGGCGCAAATTAATTTAAATGCAATGAAACAGCTTGTTGCCGAGGCTCAGCAGAATGCTGTCACGGGGTAAACATTTATGAATGCAACTATCCAATATCCATTTTCGCCCGCAGCGATGCCAATCCGAAAATCGTATGATTGCGATGTATTGGTAATTGGTTCGGGGGCAGGCGGGCTTTCGAGTGCAGTTACGGCAGCGCACCAAGGGCTTAATGTCATCGTTGCGGAAAAAGCCTCTGTTTTGGGTGGCACCACGGCTGTATCAGGAGGCTGGTTATGGATTCCTAATACGCCACATGCACAGCGTGAAGGACAGGGAGAATCGATTGATGTTCCAAAGCAGTATTTAAAAAATATTCTGGGCGAACAATACGATGAACAAAAAATTCATACTTATTTAACCAAAGCGCCTGAAATGGTGGATTTTTTTGAAACTCACACTGAAGTCAAATTCAATATTGGTAGGTCAGTCCCTGATTTTTTTCATGTCAGTGGTTCACGGGTTGGATGGCGTTCGATCGTTGCAGCACCGTATGATGGGCGTCAATTAGGCAATCAATTGCATTTATTGCGTCCCGCGATTCCTGAAACAACGTTATGGGGCATGGGAATTGCGTCGGGCGCAGACATGAAGCATTTTATCAATACGTTTTGTGCCGTTTCATCTTTTATCTACGCAACCAAGCGAGTATTGCGTCATTTTGCAGATTTACTGTTAAGAAAACGTTCTACCCAGATTGTGAATGGTAATGCATTGGTGGCTCGATTATTAAAATCTTTACTCAATCAGCAAGTTAAAATCTTAACTCATCATGCCATGATCGAATTATTACACAAAAATGGCGAGGTCACTGGTGCATTATTCAAAACACCAGCAGGACTGGTCAAGATCAAAGCCAAACATGGCGTGATATTGGCAACTGGAGGATTTCCTCATGATGAAAACCGTAAAGAGGTTTTATTTCAACATGTTGCAGAAGGCACACCACATCATTCTGCTGCACCAGAAACCAATACAGGGGATGGCTTAAAGGCAGCCGAAGCTTTAGGGGCTGTTGTTGACCAAAATTTACCTTGGGCAGGTGCATGGGCGCCAGTTTCATTGATGCCACGTCTAGATGGCACTTTGGGGCGTTTTCCGCATCTGGTAGAGCGTGGAAAACCAGGACTCATTGCTGTACTGGAAAATGGTCGCCGTTTTACCAATGAAGGCGACTCATATCCTGCTTTTGTTAAAGATTTATTTAAACATACTCTAAAAGGTCAGCAAGCTCATTGTTGGCTGATTTGTGATCATAAATTTATTCGGCGTTATGGTTTAGGTGCCGTCAAACCTTTTCCCATTTCAATGCAATCCTGGCTTGATAATGGCTATTTGAAATCAGCCAAAACTTTGCAAGATCTGGCGGTTACTTGTGGAATTGATGCATTACAGTTTCAAAAAACTGTTCAATCCTACAATCAATTTGCTGCAAAAGGTCAAGACCCAGAGTTCCATCGAGGCACGACCCCTTATCAAAAAGCACAGGGTGATGCTGAACATCAACCGAACCCCTGTATTGCTCCCCTTGAGCAGGGGCCATTTTATGCAGTGGAAGTTATGCCAGGAAGTCTGGGAACTTTTGCAGGCTTAATTACAGATGAACATGCCAACGTCTTAAATAAGCAAACAGGTCAACCCATTCGTGGCTTATACGCGGCGGGCAATGATTTGAACAGCCTTATGGGTGGGCAATATCCAAGTGGTGGGATTACCCTCGGGCCAGCCATGACCTTTGGCTATATCGCAGCAAATCATATCGCACAACAGGCAAGTGTGAGTAGCCATTCTGCTGCATTGTCTAAGCTGGTGTAAGGAGAAATTAACATGGATCAACAAGTTGATTTACTGGTAATTGGTGCGGGAGCGGCAGGTATGTCAGCAGCTCTTTTTGCCAAACTTAATGGACTAGATGTTCTACTTTGCGAAAAAGCAGCACATGTCGGGGGCACTTCCGCCACCTCTGGCGGTACTATCTGGGCTCCGGGATCACATTTAAGTTTTAAAGCGGGTGTACCAGATGATATTGAACAGGCACGTATTTTCCTTAAGTCAGTAGTAGGTGAACGTGGTGGAGAGGAATTACGTGAAGCCTTTTTGGCTTCAAGCGCTGACATGATTCGCGAATTGGATGAAAAAACCACAGTAAAGTTAAATGTCTGTCTGGCACATCCTGACTATATCAAGAATCAACCTGGCGAAGCTTTTGGTGGTCGTGCGCTTGCACCCGCCGAGTTTGATGGTAGTGTCTTGGGTGCAGATTTTAAATATGTACGTCCTCCGCGTCCTGAGTTTATGGGGCTGGGCGGAATGATGGTAAATCGTAATGAATTAAATGCTTTGCTGAATCCTGTACAAAGTTTTCAGAACTTTATGACCACCTTAAAAGTGGTATTGCCGTATTTGTTTTCACGCTTACGCTTTAATCGTGGTACACGTTTAGTCATGGGCAATGCGCTAGTGGGAAGTCTTTTTCATAATTTGAGGCAACAACACGTTCCAGTCTGGTTAAATTCTCCATTGCAAGAATTACTCATCGAAAACGGTAAAGTGATTGGTGCAAAAATTCAGACTGAAACAGGTACTCAAGTCATTTATGCACGTAAAGGTGTTGTTCTGGCAACGGGAGGCGTGGGCTGGAATGAACCACTCAGACAACAATTATTTCCAAAAGGTCTTATTGCTGATTCTTTATCGCCACTTTCCAATACGGGCGATGGTTTAATCCAGGCGATACAAAAAGGCGCAAAGCTTGACCCATCGGTAGATAGTAGCGTGTTGTATTTTCCTTGTTCCATTCATACACATGCGAATGGCTATAAAGCAATCTGGCCGCATATTATTTTAGATCGTTCTAAACCGGGTGTCATTGCGGTCAATGACAATGGCAAACGCTTTGTGAACGAATCTGACTCCTATCATGACTTTTGTATGGCCCAGATTAAAAGTAATGCGGGCAAAGCAAAAATTCAGTCTTATCTAATTTGTGATCATACTGCGATTGAAAAGTATGGCTTAGGTTTCGTTTTACCTGGAGCAAAAAAGCTAGATTATTACCTAAAAGCCAATTATTTATTTGCTGCAAATACACTTGAGCAACTTGCCCAAAAAACAGGTATTGATGCACAAAGTTTGGTGAACACGGTTCAGCATTTTAATCAAATGGTTGAGCAGGGTGTAGACACTGACTTTGGCAAAGGTACAGGCGCCATGAATCGCTTTAATGGTGATCCTGAGGTCAAGCCAAATCCATGTCTGGGGAAAATTGAAACTGGACCTTATTACGCGTTGCCTGTTATCCCAATGGATTGTGCCAGTAGTGGCGGTTTGGCTGGAGATATTTATGGCCGTGTTTTAGATCAAAACAATCAGGTGATTTCAGGGCTTTTTGCTTGTGGCAATGATTTAGCTTCTATTTTCAAAGGCACTTATCCAGGGCCAGGCACCACGCTTGGGCCAGGGATGGTCTTTGCATGGCGTATTGCTCAATTCGCTGCCGGCAAACTCACTGAACAATTCAATCAACAAACGATTCAAGCAACGCAACAACGGAGATCTGCATGAAACTTTATCAATTAATTAACATCACCATTAAAATGGGAACAACTGGAGCCGTTGCTCAAGGGATTCAACGTTTTTATCAGGAGCAGGCTGCAAAAGGAAAATTACTTGGTGTTTTTTTCTCGGATATAGGTCAGCTTAATCAAGTTGTGGTGTTACGCAGTTATGCATCTCAGCAAGAGTTAGATACAGAAAATGCACGTTTGGCGACTCAGGAAAATCTATTTGATGCGGCCGAAAATATTATCAAATACTCAGTGGAGAACTTTGCGGGTTTTGATTTTTTGCCAGAAGTAGAGTTGGGTGAGTTTGGCCCTGTGTACGAAATTCGTACTTATGAACTCAAGCATGGCGGTGTTCCCCATGTCCTTGAAGCATGGAAAAATGCAGTTCCAACTCGTACCCAATATTCAAAATTAACCATTGCTATGTATGCGTTAGACGGTACACCTCGCATTGTTAGCATTTGGCCCTATGCCTCATTAAATGAACGTTCAGAAGTACGGGCTAAAGCAGTAGCTGATGGGATCTGGCCTCCAAAAGGTGGTCCACAATGGTTAACGCATGAAATGCAATCGATGATTGCGTTGCCAACAGCAATTTCACCTTTGAAATAAATCCAACAATGTTTTGATCAGTAAAGAGCTAGTCTGTAGGACTGGCTTTTTCTGTCTTTATACCCAGCATAAACAGCATAGAGGACATGATGAATCAATCTCTACAATTTTCTAAAATCATTTTTGGCGGTAATGTATTTGGCTGGACAGTAGACCAGCAGCAATCCTTTAAGTTACTGGATTATGCGCTGGAACATGGTATTAATACCATCGATACAGCAGATATGTATTCGACTTGGGTTGAAGGGCATCAGGGCGGTGAATCAGAAACTGTAATAGGACAATGGTTACAACAAACACCTTCTAATCGCGATAAAATCACCCTGATTACCAAAGTCGGTGCACCGCTTACTGAAGAAAAAAAAGGACTGTCTAAAAAATATATTAAACAAGCAGTTGAAGCGTCCCTCAAACGTTTAAATACTGACTATCTAGATGTGTATCTAAGCCATTATCCTGATGAAAATACACCTATAGAGGAAACCCTATCAGCCTATGCTGATCTCATTGCTGAAGGTAAAGTGTTAAAAATTGGTGCGTCTAATTATTCGGGTGAACAATTACAACAGGCATTGTCGGTAAGTACAGCGCAAGGTTTACCCAAATATGAAATCTTTCAGCCAGGTTATAGTCTGGTTGAACGTGAACAATACGAAACAGAGTATTTAGCGATTTGCGAAGCGAATCAGTTAAACGTAATCACCTATTTTAGTTTGGCGGCAGGTTTTTTATCTGGAAAATATCGCCATCTGGAACAGCTTGAACATTCAGCTCGTAAGCGTCAGTTAGAACGCTATTTTAATAACCGTGGTCTGAATATTTTAACTACTATGGATCAATTAAAAGAAAAATATCAGGCTGAATTGTCTGAGATTGCTTTAGCTTGGACCATAGCACAGCCGACTATTACTGCGCCCATTGCATCTGCGACTTCAACGGCACAACTGGATTCTTTTGTAAACGCAATGAAGTTGCAACTGGATTCCGCGGATATCGAATGGCTGACGCAGGTAAGTCAATATTAAAAAGGCTCTTTCAATGCTATAGAAAGGGAAAAGTAAAAAATAAATAAAAAGGTCAAACCATATGTTTGACCTTTTTATAAATTAGGCAGATTTGGCCACTAAGTTTAAAGGCTTTAGATGAATAGTGCGCTGTTCCTTGGCGGCTTGTTCAATACATTCTAAAAGCTGAATATTTTTAATGGCATCTTGCGGTGAAGAAATAGGCTGAGCGGTACCATCAATCACTTCAAGAAAATGTGAAAGTTGCGAGATATAGACATCCTCTTCTTTATTTGGTTCAATTTTGTTTTTGATTAAAGTTGTCGCCCAACTTTTTGGCGTTTCTTGTGGATAGTTCCAGTATTCCAGATTGGGTACACTGAGTGCTCCTTGCGTACCACTGATAAAATAGCAGTTCTGATCGGGCGACGTGGCAAAGCTGGTTTTATTTTCTTCAGAATTCTGATCCCAACCCCACGGCGAGACCGCAGCGTCAGAAGCCATGAGTGAACCTAAAGCGCCATTTTTAAAACGCACTAAAATCGAAATAGTATCTTCTACGTCGAGCTGACGATTTTGATACGATGTCATGGCTTGAACAGATTCAATTTCACCATTCAAATAACGCATCAGATCTAGATCATGCACCAAATTTATGGCTAATACACCAGCACCTACTTTACGATGCCATTCAATATCAAAATATGTATCTGGTTTATATACCGACCATAAAGCATTAAATGTATTTATTTGACCCAGTGTGCCTTTTTGAATAAGTTCGTATGCCTGCTGAATAATTTTATTATGGCGACGATGATGTCCAACCAAAATCGGAACCTGATAATGCTGTTGTTGCTCAATCAAATACAAGGCCTCTTCAGTGTTTAAAGCCAGTGGCTTTTCTAGCAGGCTGCTAACTCCTGCCTGCATACATTGAATAGCGGTACTGACATGAAAACGATTTGGATTGGCAATGACTACTCCATCGGGTTGTACTTGAGTTAAAAGCGCATCGAGATCTTTAAAATTTGGTATTTGATAGGCTTGAGCTAGCGCATCTGAAAATGGATCACATATCGCAACTAACTCGGTTTTAGGATGTTTTTGAATGGTTTGAGCATGTTTCTTACCCATAACCCCCGCGCCAATAATCGCAATTTTTTTCATTTATGCAGCTCCTTGCTGTTGCTGTAGAGATGTCCGTAATTGTTTTAAATAGTGAATACTGTCTTGAATTGCCTGATGTTCGGCGCCTTTTTGCATGTAGTCAGGATGCAAATAATCAATTTCCAGTGCCAACAAACCCTGATAATGATGTTCAGCTAACCATTTTAATGTTTTTTCCAGAGGAATCAGCCCCTTTCCAGCAGGTACACTTGGCCAAAATGCAAAGGTTTTTGGATCACCCTCATAGGCCGTAATATCCTTAATATGCGTGGCTCTGGCAAAAGGAAGCATCTTTTCAATGGCCTGCCACGGGTCTTCCAACATGCGCAGATTATTGGCAGTATCCAAACAAATGCCGAGATAAGGGGAGTCAATAGTTTGAATCAAATCAACAATTTCATCGGCATAAAAGTCGACATGATTTTCTAGTGCTAAAACCAGATGATATTGTTCAGCATAGGCAACGGCTTCTTTGAGCAAAGGCACTAAGGCATTTTTATGGTTTTGCCAATCCGTCTTTGGACGCGTAGTTCGTCCCCCAGCACAGATGCGCATAACTTTGGCGTCAAGCAAGTGTGCAATTTCGATGTGTTTATACATATCTTGCAGCATTTCAGGTTTCTGGCCCGAATATAAACCTGACGGATGCCCCCAAGCCCAGACTAATTCAAGTTGATATTGATCTAACAGCTGTTTCAACTGTTGAATGTCCTGTGGAGAGGGTTGATCGAACATAAAGCTTTCGATGGAAATTCCTTCAATTCCAAAATCTATACATGTTTGCACACAGTCTAAGAGGTTTATGTTTTGTGAGGGTGATTGTTCGAGATTGGGATAAACCTCCCCAAAATAACGATGAAAGCAATAACTATCTATGGCAATTTTCATATCGATGTGAGCTGATGTCCGTTTTATATTTTATTGATGAAATGTTGTTCATCATGTCCCTGTATGCTCGATACTAACAAAGATAATTAAATATTGGAACAGCGTTCCATAAATTTTTATAAGATTAATGCAAAAAAAAACGACTCAAAAAGTCGCTATTTATTTAAAAAATTAACTGCTTTATTCTGGATCTGTCGCTGAATAAAATTTCACTCCAAGTTTAATCCGATCTCGACCTTGACTCGTACGCCAGCGATTACTGTCACGCAAAGAATAGACACAGCCGCAATATTCCTGTTGATAAAACTCTTCACGTTTACTGATTTCGAGCATGCGAGTCGCACCGCCATTTTTGCGCCAGTTATAATCCCAGTACTCTACATCTGGATAATGCGATGCTGCACGTGTTCCACAGTCATTAATTTGTTGCATATTTTTCCAGCGTGAAATACCTAAAGAACTGCTAAATACTTTAAAACCATGTTCATGAGCATAAAGTGCTGCACGTTCAAAACGCATATCAAAACACATGGTACAACGAATACCTTTCTCTGGTTCATTCTCCATGCCTTTAGCACGTTCAAACCAATGATCTGTATCATAGTCACAATCAATAAAAGGAATATTATGTTTCTCGGCAAAACGAATATTTTCTTCCTTACGAATTAAATATTCCTTAACAGGATGAATATTTGGATTATAAAAAAAGATGGAATAATCGATTTCAGAATATAACAAAGTTTCCATGACTTCACCTGAGCAAGGTGCACAGCATGAATGAAGTAATAATTTATCTGCCTGTTCTGGAAGTGCGAGTTTAATACGGGGTTTGCTCATTAAAAACAACGTAAACAAATAAAATAGGTCTTTAATTTATCTCAAATAATATGAATAAACCTGAAAGTTATTCATGCAAAGTTGAGTGATATTCATTTTTTTCGTAAATGGTTGATATTAAATTGTTATTTTAAAATAGAACATTTGTACATAAAAAATTAAGGCTAAAATTGAGGTATTCATTAGATAAGCTTACTTGATACTCAAGCCAGATTAGAGAAATACAAACCCTATTGATTTGGATTTAAAAGGCTGTGTCGTGTTTTTTTGCTTTGAACATTTACTACTTGCAGAAAATATCCACAAAGTCTCCATAATTCTAATATACTATAACAACTAATAATGATTCTTGTTATTATTTATATTTTTTATTTCAGACATATCAGGGGATATTGCATATGTCTAGTTCTGAGTTAACACAGCAGCCGTCTGTTCAAGTTCAACAGGTTCGGCAATCTAAACGTGCATCTAAAACGACGCCCATTTCGTATCGTATTCAAATTTTTATACGCTTTGCTATTGCATTATTGGGTGGTTATGCACTATCTGCCTTATTAGCAGTAGTGGTGAGTTTAGCTTTTAAAGATACGCCCACCAGCGCAGTTATGACCGCAACCATGCTAGCTTTTATTTGTCATGTTTGCGTTTTTATTTGGGTGTTTTTGCAACATTCTTTTATTAAATCTATTGTGGGGGTAATTATACCTTTGCTGATTTTGACTGTGCTCTATCTGGGCTTGGGAGGCAGCTTCTAATGCGTGTGGATGGAAAGGCCGAAGGCCCACGACAGTCAATGTCATGGTTGCATACTTGGTCAAGCTTGATTTTGGGTTGGTTACTATATGCGATCTTTTTAACTGGAACCTTGAGTTTTTTTCAGAGTGAAATGACGGTCTGGATGAAACCAGAGTTGCATCAATCTTTGCCTCCTCAGTCGCAAGTCCAGCAAGTACAAACTGCATTGCATGTTTTACAAGCTAAAGCACCCAATGCCAGCGCTTGGAATATCAATTTGCCTTCGACACGTCAAACGACGACCGAGCTTAATGTTCGAGGTGAAAACGAAGATCCAAGAGCACGTCGTGGTGGCGAGCGTATCACTATAGATTCGAGTACAGGAGAAGAAATCAAGGCGCGTGAAACTCGTGGTGGAAGTTTTCTCTATCGTTTTCATTTTGAACTATATGGAATGCCTCGAATATGGGCGCGCTGGATTGTGGGTATTGCTACCTTAATGATGTTTGTCGCGATTATTAGTGGTGTGATTACCCATAAGAAAATTTTTAAGGATTTTTTTACTTTTCGTGCGGGTAAAGGACAACGTTCATGGTTGGATGCCCATAATGCTACTGCGGTTTTAGCATTGCCATTTCATATTATGATCACCTTTAGTGGGTTATTATTGCTCATGTATGTATTGATGCCTTGGGGTATTTCTTCAGTTTATACCGATGGTCGTGGTGAATTTTTACAGGCACAACGTGCTGAAATGCTGGGTGAATCAGCAACACCACAAAACCGGGAAGGTGGCAATAGAGAAGGGCGTGGCGAACAAAATCAGGTTCAGGGCAACCGTAATATGATGGTGAGTTCAGAAACTCGCCCTCAGACTATGCAGCGTGGTGAAAGATCAGCGCCACAATCTGACCAGCAACGTGGCGGTGGTACACACGTGGGAGGTCGAGAGCGCCGAAATTCAACCGTGCAAGCTGCTGCACTGACTGACCTTACGCCGCTGATATTAGATGCGCAGAAGCAATGGCCCGATAATCCGATTGGAACAGTAAGTATTATTCGTCCCAATACAACAGCCAGTGAAATTGAGATAAAGGCGTTATACGCTGAGAGTGTTTTGCATCGTAATGTCGTGCCTACATTAGTTTTTAATGGCGTAACTGGAGAGCTGGTTTCAGCAGTAAAACCTGTTTACATCTCAATACCTACAGGAATCTACAATGCGGTGACCGTATTGCATGAAGGTCGAGGAATGGATCTGGGCTTAAGATGGTTACTTTTTATATCTGGTGTCGTGGGTACACTTATGGTTGCGACAGGTTTGATATTGTGGTGCGTTAAACGAGCCCCACAGCAGGAAAAACAAGGGTTTAAAAGTTTTGGTTTTCGTCTGGTAGAAAATTTAAACATTGCTGCGATTATTGGTTTACCTATTGCAATTGCCTGTTATTTCTATGCCAATCGCCTGATTCCAGCTCAAATGGAGAGTCGTTCTGACTTAGAAATTAAAGTATTTTTCTGTATGTGGTTGTTAACATTGATCTATGCTGCATTGCGTCCTGCACGTCAAGCTTGGTTAGAGCTTCTGACATTGGCTACGTTAATGTATTTATGTATTCCACTTTTAAATGGCTTAACAGACGGTCGTGCCTTATGGAGTAGTATTTATCAACAGCAATGGATGGTGGCAAGTTTTGATCTGGTGTGTCTGTTTTTAGCCTTATTATTTATGTTTAGCTTTTTAAAACTCAAAGCTCATAAAGGAACCAGTAAAGCTAAGAAGATTCACAAACCCGCACAAGCTTTAAAAGAAACTGTGGGGGAAGCTTGATGATTTTCTTCATACTTTATCTTTTGTGTCTGTGGGGTTTTGTTGCACTCGCATCGTATCTAGATAAGCATCAAAATCAGATCTATCAAAAGACCTTATCTCCTCAGAAAACAAAACTGGCGTTATATATGGGTTATACGCTCATTATTATCGCCTTGATGTTAGCAATCAAGCTATTAAAACCATCAATTGGAATGAGTTATTGGTTCGGTATTTTGACTCTGGCCGCCCTCACGGTCGGTTGGACATTATCCTATCAGGCATTGCGTTTTTTTAGGGTTATGGGCGGGGTAAGCGTGTTGAGTTTTATTGGAATATTGGTGTTGGCAATCGCCTAACCGAGAAAAGATAAGCGAAAATATAATAAAAAACCCTCGAATTTATTTGAGGGTTTTTTATGTAATTTAAATAATGATTAATTGATTACTGAGCTGCTTGTACCGCTACACTAATAATCGTGTAGTATTGATTTTGTGGTTTTTGAGTCGGATCGACACTTTCAGTCACTTCGAGTAGATATTCGCCTGCATGAGGAAAAGTAATTGCAACAGTGCCTTGTTCATTGGCTTTAAATTGAGTTGCTTGTTTATCCGATGCGCCTTTTGCACGAACATTAACTTCAGCATGTTTAAGGGGCTGTTGTGATTTGCTGATTTTCAAGCTTTCAGGTTGATTGGCTTTGAGTTGTGTTGGATGATGACTAAATATTACTTGAATAGGCGCTGTACCTGCTGTAGTCACAGGGCTGGCCTCATCTTTAGTGATATAACTTTGCAATGTCCATTCACGTGTAATTTTCTCAGATTGATATTTTTTATTTTTGAAATCATCTGGAATCAAGTATTCACGTTTTGCTTTTTCGCCGGCTTTATCTGCTGGAACTTCAAATAACATTTTCCATTGTTTTTGATCTTTGGCAAAAGTTAAAGGAAACTGAGTTTTAGTTTCCACTAAATACGTTCCAGCAACGGGTAAAGCTAAATCTGCCACACTGACTGATTTCAACGTGCTTGTGACTTCAATTTGAGAACTTTCTTGTTTTGGGTTAGTAACAGTGATTTTGGCATCCTTAAGAGCATGTTCACTATTTAATGCTTCTTCTGCATAACCGGCAATTAAAGGAATTTGTGTATTTTCAGTATGATAACTAAGAGGGGCTAAATAGGGTTCATGCGCGAAAGCAGAACTAGTCAGCATTAAACAGGCTAGAAGTTTTAATTGGTTCATTGGGATAACCCTGTCAGAGCAAAAAGAAATTTTAAAACACGTCATTATAACTAATAATCATTATCGTTAAATGCTTTTTGCGATTTAAATCCATTAAATCATTAAAATAAGCTTAAAAAATTTCAATTAAATACGATGAAGAAACCAAATCAAATCATTTCAACGGTGAAACTCATCTTCGCAACCTGAAATTGATTACGACCACTACTTTTTGCCAGATACAAGGCGTGATCCGCTTTAGCTATGAATTGGGAGATATCACTATCTTTTTCTGGGATAATAGTGGCTACTCCTGCACTAATGGTGACATGAGGAGATACTTGACTACAAGGATGCAATATTTCAATATTTTTGATTGTATCCATCAAACGTTTGACGTGTAAGATGGCTTCAGATTCATCTGTCATTGGAAATAGCAATAGAAACTCTTCACCGCCATAACGCGCAGCAATTTCACCGCTACGTGACACGAGTGAAGCAATAGAAGTGGCAATTTTCCTTAAACACTGGTCGCCTTGAATATGTCCTAGAGAATCGTTGTAGCTTTTAAAAAAATCGATATCCACCATCATGACGGTAATAGGGGTTTGGTAATGTATTGCACGATCCCACTCGGTCGATAAAACTTCATCCAGATAACGTCGATTAGCGAGTCCTGTTAAGGCATCTTGTTGTGACAGTTCAGATAATTTTTGCGCTTGTTGCACTAACTCCAACCGATTATGTTCAATAATACAATCTTGTAGATAATTTTCACGGTGTTGTCGGTCTGTGGCATAAGCCAGCGCCATTCCCAAAAAGCTGCTAAATGTGTAGGTTCGATTTAATAAAGTCCAGTCAATAGAACCATTGAGAGAGTTACTGATAACAATGCCAATAAAACCACCTAACCATCCTGCAATAATAGCAGTGTAAAAACGCATGCCTACAAAGCCATAGATAATGACAACGGCATACATCATGGCTGCATGGTACAAAATACTGCTCTGACCATGTTCTAATACACTGATCATGCTAAATGTAATGGCAACAGCAGCGCACGAACCTACACACACATAATATTCAAAATAACGATTCAGTTTTTTGACAAAAGACAGGAGCCATGCAACAAAAACAATAACACCGACCCAGCCATAATACGAAAACCACTGATATACTTGTCCTTCAGGAAGAGTCTGATAAATACCAAAGCACAAAAAAGCGTATAAACCTAGAATAATAGGAGCTCGAAAGCGAAACTCATGCGCTGCTTCAGTTTGATATTGCTCACGATAAGAGGTTTCAAGTTGTTTTGGGAACCAGACAACATTTAACCCACGTGCAATCAACTGATCGATTTGTTCACGGGTTAATATGTTTGAACCATGTAATCTCATCGCTTATCTCACTGTCCTTGCGATTGCTAAAATTTTTATCTTTCATCTGATCCTATATTTCTTTTACTCTTTTTAATCAAAAAATAAAAGCGTGATATGAATAGTTAATAATATATTTTTTGATGAAAATGATTTTTTAAAATAAATAATTTAAATATTATAATAATATAGTGATTTAAAAATACAAATAAAATTTTTAAAAATAAATTATTACAAAAATTTATAAATCCTTATAAAAATAAAAAGTTATGGCTAATTGAGATAAGTTTATAAGTCTTTTAAGAAATAAATAAATATATTGAAAAGAGTTCTAAAACTTTAAGGTTAATACTTACTTAAATTGTCACATTATGCCCAAATTTAAATAAAATGTTCAAATAAGCAAAATAATTAAAAATATTTTGAATTGATCTATTTTTATTGTTGATAATGAGATTTATTTCACATTGCTTTTTTGTAGCAAAAGCTGATCAATAACCTTAGAAATATATTTTCTATTGTGCAAATAATAGGTAATATATTTTTTGAAATGAGTTACAGATATTGAAATTAAAAGTGACTCCTAGAAAATAAAGAAAAGGTTTAGATTTCGCATCTGAAGACGAGAAATTGTATTCAGTGGATTACTTACGGTTGATCAGATAAAGGGAAGACAACTATGGGAGCTCTTACGCAGGGATTAACACTTGAGATCACGCCGCATTCGACTTGGGCTCAACAGTTCTGGGATCATCTTATTCCCGTGAAAGAACGTGTAAGCAAGCATCCTTTATTTATTGAGATGGCAAATGGTCAGCTTAGCTTGGAGTGTTTTCGTCAAGCGCTACTTAATTTTTATCCTTTAGTTGCACATTTTCCTTCCTATATGGCTCTAGCTTTATCAAAGGCAACTGATTTTACCCAACCCGGTGTCACTGAAAGCAGGGACTGGCTGATTCAAAACATTAAAATAGAAGAGCGGCATTTGAATTGGTATCGGGATTGGGCCGTTGGTTTTGGGTTAACTATTGATGAATTGGATCGTGTACAGCCGCCTGTAGCGATGAATGCGGTGAATCATTTTTTATGGAATACGAATTACCGAGGCTCATTGGCAGAATGTCTGGCCGCAACGAATCTGGCGATTGAATGGGCCACAGGAGACTGGTCAATTCAGGTTTATAAAGGGATTAATGCTTATATTGATCATGCTGAGGTGAACATAAATAAAAGATCGTTGGCTTGGTTACGTGCGCATGCACATTATGATGATATGCATCCTTATGAAGCCATGGAGCTTATCAAAAGATTGTGTGATCATCAGCCAGAGCTACAAAAAAGTGCCTTTAAGGCTGCCTTAGCAGGACTTGAGTATTATGAACTGGCTTTAGATTATTGTTATAAACAATACGCTTAAATGTATTATTTAAAAAAAGCTCCGTTTGTTTATAACGGAGCTTTTTTAGTTATTTGATATTGTGATCAATTAAATGTTGACGAAGAATGCGCCTTAGTTCAAGAACCGCTTCTGGGGTTTCCTGAATAGAATGTCCACCTTTAATAATTTTTTCAGATGTTGCTCCATCAAGATGTGCGCTTTTATAAGGAACAATTCCATCTGTGATGACATTCGGATCATCACTACTGGTTTTATTTCCAATAATTGAATGGAAGACAAACCCTTTTGGTGGATTGATATTTTCTGTTAAGGTCATAAATTTAGATTTATGACTTAGATCACTTGGCCCGTTTTGAATAAGTCCTTTGTCGATCTGAGTTAATAAATCTTTAGCATCAATATCCTGATTGGTAATAGTGTCTGTGACAGCCCCTAAAAATGCACCGGGTAGCTTAATAATTTTGCGTGCAGCACGGGTAAACCATAGATCTGCAAAATCGGTCCCACGATGAGGCGAAGACATGAAAATAGCTCGATCAAAATTGGTGATTGGTTGAATTTTCAAACGCTCTGACACAATAGGATGTTTTCTCAATCTGGCCTGTTGATATGAACTCATCATGGATAATGCTTGTGTTGAAATATCATCATTGCTGACCAATAATCGACTAATAATTCCACCCATACTATGCCCGATTAGAACGGCATCTTTATCAGCAGAATCATGAGGGTTAAGGGTTCCAAATGCTTGTTTCAGCAAAGCGTAAATCTGAAAACGGCTCTCAAGAATGGGCATGTTGGTTGAGTAAAATACTTGCCAAACCTGATAATGTTCGCGTAATACGCTATCTCCCATAATATCATTGGTCAGTGCGATCCATGCTTCAGGACTACTGGCCAGTCCATGCACCAATACAATTACTTTTTTATTTGGATTGTAGGGTTCGAGCATATATAGATGTGGCATGGTCAATCGTTCTTCACGATCAATCAATGTTAAATAAGCAGCAACACCTAGATTATTTTCTGCCAGCCATAAACCATACGGTGCGGAGAAATTGGCAGCTAACGGGTAGCTTTTGCCTGCCACATCTACGTTTTCGATACGATAGGGATCATAAACCTGCACCATAAAATTGGGTGAGTTAATAATTTCATCTACAGTATCTGCTTTTGATGGCCGCGCAACAATGGTGGCAGATAAATAGCGTGCTTTATGAATATTGGGGTTCACACCGCTTTGATAAGAGAAATTGAGAGGGTCTAGAATGTATTTGTTATTTATTTTTTGATTAGATGTGGATTCAGGGAAGACAGCGACAAATTCTGAACCAAAACCATCGCGACGGTTAATAGTGCGTAAGCCTGAAAAATTGAGGTTATAGCTAGAGATAAAACGTTCTAGTTCTTTATTTTTTAATAATGGATAGTTATCCAGATTAATACTGTAAGTACTCGTTCCAATCTTTATACTGTCAGTGGCTTTTTTTGTCGTTGAACGCTGCGAACTGAGAGTGACTAGTTTTGCAATCGCCTGATTATAAAAGTCACGAATCTGAACTTGGCGGTTATCAAAAATACGATCTACAGGCTTACGTTTGGTTTTAAACAAGTACGCGTAACTATAACGGATACTTTTATCCAGCATTTCGAGTTGTTGAATCTGACATTCATCATAAGATTTTTGGACTTGTTGTTGATGTTCTTCTGAGCGATGTTTGGTTAAGGTACTGACTGTACATGCAGAGGATTTATCCAGTTGCATGGCTTTTGCCAAATAAAGCTCACTTGCGGTTGAGAGAAATTGTTCATCTACAATTTCTGGAATCATCTTTAATTCATTCACGCAAGACGTAGGGTTGTCCATACAGACTTTAGCTTCACGCCCTGACATTGAGAGAACATTGAGGCTGGCTTCACTCAATTTATCCTGCATCAGGATGCTATTACGCTCATTGGAAATAGTCACGTTAAGTGCTTGTTGTTTAACACTTACGACTTGGCAACCACTCAGTAAAGTAACAGAAAAGGTTGCGACCAGAATTAAAAAGGTATTTTTTTTTCTGCAATTGATCATGGGCAGGAGGTAAAAATTGATTTGAAATTAGCCCGATCATACGTGATCTGAAGTAATTTTCAATTCGCTTAAAAAAAATTATAAAAAAAGGCTGTAACAACAGCCTTTTTCATACGATAAGCTTACGAAGCAGGTTTAGCTGCAATCGCTGGATTATTTAAAACTTGCCAAACATTCCAACGCCCTTGTTTTTCAATTTCAGTGAGCAGGCGATCAGCAACTTCCGCCTCATCTGGATATTTGAGTTTGTAGTTTTTTAGGGTTTGAATCGCATTTTTCTTTTGTTCCATCGCAATGTAGTTATTTACTGAAGCTAAATAGGCTTCCTGTACACCACCTTGCATGGCTTTATTTAAATAGGGGATTGCTTCACTTTGACCGCCACCTTCAGATAGACCGAAACCAAACCAGAAGTTTGCTTCAGGATCATCCGAGTTAATTTTAAGCAAACGTTGAGCATAAGTTAATGATTTTGTGGTATAGGCAGAACCTAAGTCCAGATTGCGTCCCATTACACTTGCCTTAAATGCACGAATCAAGACATCAAATGAGGCATTAGGATTAGTTGCTAATGTATCTAAATGCTGTGAAACTTCTTTTAACTTACTTTCGTAGCCTTTGCGTTCCTGACGATCTGTAAAGCGTGGTGGATAATGACGGGCCTTACCTTCAACCAGTTGTAAAAAATCATCGATATCAGTGACATCAAGTTCATTTTCACCTGCAAGCACTGCGTATTTCATTGCTCGTGTATTGCTATTGATGGTGGGGATAATGAGTTTATTGACATCGAGTGTAATCGTTTTTGATGGATCACTTGGATCAGTCACCGCCATTTTAGTCACAGGCTGCGCAGCTGCCGCTTTTAGCTCAAGCTCAAATGGCGGCGGAGCGTCATAATTAAATGGATTAAGTGCGTAAAATGGAGGGGAAACGTCAGGTTCTGTAAAAACAAAAGGTTCAGGCGCATTATTTTTCTTGACAGCAACTGGACTACACGCGGTTAAAACTGAAGCTGCGAGTAGTGTATATGCCAAAGGCTTAAGCATCATAGAAACGTCCATTCTTTGTTGTTTAAAGTTAAAAAGATGTTTGTCGAGCCAGTCTAAAAAAAGCCAGACAAACATGCAATGAGAGACGTGTTACAGTATTAAACCAATTGTTCACGCTTTAGACGAATTACTTTGTGCTTCGCATTCGCGTCGAACTTCTTCAATAATTTTGAGTTCTTCTTCACTAAATGGCTGTTCATCCTGATTCTGTTTTTTAAAAGTCGGATCCAGAAGGGATAGCCGTTGGCACAAAGTATTCATGCGCGCTTCATTGTTTTGAATACGATCAAGTAGTACACGCATCCCTTCAAGCATAGGATCAGTTTGATCATTTGTGGTCGCATAAGGCTGAAAACCAATGCTTTCTGCATAATTACGGCGACGTTGTTCCTGCTCATTTTCTACTTTATCTTTATCCTTGTAGATAAAACGGGCAGGGTTGCCAACGGCTGTTATACCCGCGGGAACTTCTTTGGTGACGACCGCATTAGAACCAACTTTGGCACCTTTACCTACAGTAAATGGTCCTAAAATTTTGGCTCCAGCACCTACAATGACACCATCTTCAAGTGTAGGATGGCGTTTGCCTTTGTTCCATGTCGTGCCCCCTAAAGTCACGCCATGATAAAGGGTTACATCATCACCAATTTCAGCAGTTTCACCGATAACCACGCCCATACCATGATCGATAAAGAAACGTTTACCGATTTTAGCACCTGGATGAATCTCAATACCTGTTGCAAAACGACTAAAGGTGGATAACAACCGTGCGGTACTTTTACAGTCTTTTTCCCAAAGTTTATGAGCGACCCGATGCATGATCAGTGCATGAATACCGGGATAGTTGGTAATGACTTCTAAAGTATTGCGAGCTGCTGGATCACGCGCAAATACAGCCTGAATATCTTCTTTGAGCTGCTTAAGCATTGGATTGATCCTCTTTATCCATTGATGTTTTTTTCCATGTGCCCTGACTTAAGGCTTGGACACGACTAAATATGCCACGAAGTAAATGATATTCCATACGATCTAATTGTATACGTCCAAATAAGCGACGCAAGCGCAAAGGCAATAAACGTGGATTATTAGGATCTAAAAACTCAATATCGACCAACATTTTTTCTAAATGTGGATAGAACTCTTCCATTTGTTTGTGAGTAACTAATGGTTCATCCCAATCCATTGTTGTATTTTGTGTGACAGGCATTTGTTCAGCATGATTTTCCGATGCCTGATTAGTTTTTTGGGCCAGTTGTTGCAAGGTTGCCATACGCATTTCATAACATACGACTTGAATAGCTTGCGCAACATTCAGTACGCCATAATCTGTATTGACAGGAATGGTCAGATGATAATTTGCCAATGCCAGTTCTTCATTGGTTAAACCACGGTCTTCACGACCAAATACAATCGCAACTTCTTGTTGCTCTTTTAATACTGCTTGCATGGAAAGTTCGGCGGCTGGACGTACATCAAGTAATGGCCACGGAATGGTGCGACTACGTGCACTGGTTCCAAATACAATGTGACAGTCCTGAATGGCCTGTTCCAGTGTTTCTACGATTTCAATTTGCTCAACCAAATCCTGTGCACCTGCGGCCAGTGCATCAATATCTGGGTGAGGATAAGTTTTGGGTTTAACTAGAACCAGTTTACTTAATCCCATTGTTTTCATTGCCCTCAATGCACTTCCAATGTTGGCAGGCAAAGTGGTATTGACCATGACAATTCTTACATGCGACAGAGATTGTGAAACTGACGCATTGTCAGATATATTCATAAATAATCCAGATCTAAAATTTTAAGAATATTGAGAGGCTTCGGCTTGATATAAATCCATGGCTTCATCCATAGACATATCCGCAGGCGGTGAAGCTAATGGAGCAATGCGTGCTGGTTCGGCTGCTTTTGCTGCTTTGGATTTCACCTGATACTCAATATGAATGGATTCTTTACCAAAATAGTCACGTAGCTTGGATAGTAGCTCATCCTGAGGTGCGACTTTCCAGTTTTGTCCCAGATATAATTCTGCTGTCGCATAATCTTGTTCAATGACAATCTGAATAGGAATGTGCTGGCACATATCGATATTACAAAATGGTAAGATTATGTGTTGTAAATCATGAGCTAAAGCAGTCGTGGTTAAATCTTTAGAAGGTTGAATCCGAATATGATTGGCTCGTTTTTGTCGAATTTCGTTTAAACTGAAGGCTTTACTTAAACGTGCCATTGGACGGTCAAAGCCTTCACGTTCATAAATATCGCCTTCAATGACCACTACTCTTTCAACTTGAACAATCTCTTTAAAGCGTTGAAATCGCTCATGATTACAACTGACTTCGATCCGTGCCGTTCCATCATCCAGTGTAATCATCATTCGATTCGGGAAATTCGCAACATCAACCACTAATCCAGCAAATACAGTAGGTTGTCCACGGCGTGTCGGACTTAACTCACTAATTTTAGCAGGAATAAAAGCCTTTAATTCCGAACGATATACATCGATAGGATGACCCGTTAAATACAATCCCAGTGTATCTTTTTCGCCTTTTAGACGAACTTCATCTGACCATGGTTTTACGGGTTTGGCTGGCTTGCGTTGAACCTCTTCAACCTCACCAAATAAATCCATAATCCCGGTTTCACGGTTACTACGTGCCTGTTCCGCCGCCTGTACTGCTTCTGGCAGTTGTGCCATTAAGCTAGAGCGTTCAATACCCAGACAATCTAGCGCACCCGCACGGATTAAGGCTTCAAGTGTACGTTTATTGATTTTTTTGAGGTCAATACGATGACAAAAATCGAATAGGTCGGTATAAGGTCCATCTTTTTCACGTGAGTCAATCACGGATTGCATAGCCTGTTCACCTACGCCTTTAATCGCCCCTAACCCATAAACCACGGTTTTTTCATCACTCGCATGGAAACGATAAATGGACATATTCACCGAGGGCGGTAAAACTTCTAAGCCATTACTACGACAATCATCAATCAAAAAGACCACATTGTCTGTATTTTGCATTTCCGATGACATCACCGCTGCCATAAATTCAGCAGGGTAATGTGCTTTAAGCCATGCTGTATGGTAGGCGACCAGAGCATAGGCCGCGGCGTGTGATTTGTTAAAACCGTAACCTGCAAACTTTTCCATATAGTCAAAGATATGGTTAGCTGTAGCTTCATCAATCTCTTTTTCAGCAGCACCCGTAATAAAGATCTGACGCTGTTTTACCATTTCCTCGGGTTTCTTTTTCCCCATGGCGCGACGTAGTAAGTCTGCACCCCCAAGCGTATAACCTGCACAGAACTGTGCAGCCTGCATGACCTGTTCCTGATACACCATAATGCCATAGGTAGGTTCCAGTACACTTTCAAGTAATGGGTGAAGATATTCAAACTCGCCGCCATGCATACGATGGATAAAGTCAGGAATAAGATCCATTGGGCCAGGGCGATACAAGGATACAAATGCGATAATTTCTTCAAATTTGCTTGGACGCGCTTCTTTCAACATGCGTTTCATACCCACGGATTCAAACTGGAATACCGCTGTAGTATTTGCATCTGCGAAGACTTTATAGGCATCTACATCATCGAGTGGAACATGGGTAATTACTAAAGGCTCTTTGACATCAGCGCGTTTATTAATGTTCTGGATCGCATCTTCAATCACGGTTAGATTTCGTAGACCCAAAAAGTCAAACTTGACCAGACCTGCAGCTTCAACGTCATCTTTATCGTATTGCGCCACACGGTTGGTTCCATCTGCATCACACAGAACCGCGGAATAATCAGTAATTTTACCCGGGGCAATCACCACGCCACCCGCATGTTTACCTGTGTTGCGGGTAATCCCTTCTAATTTGAGTGCCATTTCCCAGATTTCACTGGCATCATCATTATCAGGGTTAGATGGATTCGTGACAATATCTTTAAGTTGAGGTTCCATCTCGATGGCAGTCGCGAGATCAACCCCAAGCGGTTTAGTCGGTACCATTTTAGAGATACGATCAGCCAAACCATATGATTTTCCTAATACTCGTGCCACATCTCGGATTGCACCTTTAGCTGCCATCGTACCAAACGTTGCAATCTGAGATACAGCTTCACGACCATAAGTTCGTGATACATAATCGATGACGCGGTCACGCCCGGCAATACAAAAGTCGACGTCAAAGTCAGGCATTGAAACCCGTTCGGGGTTTAAAAAACGTTCAAACAGCAGATCGTAGCGTAATGGATCAAGATCGGTAATTTTTAAGCTATAGGCAACAAGTGAACCTGCACCAGACCCACGTCCTGGGCCGACAGGTACGCCGTTATTCTTGGCCCATTGAATAAAGTCCATGACGATGAGGAAGTAGCCTGGGAAACCCATTTTCAAAATAATATCAACTTCATATTTGATACGATCATCGTAGGGCTTACGAATCTCTGGCCAATCTTCATCACGTTCCTCAACGGGATAAAGCAATTCCAGACGCTCTTCCAAACCTTCTTTGGACAAATGTTCAAAATAGGTATCAATGGTAAAGCCTTCTGGAATGGGGTAATCAGGCAAGAAGTAAGTGCCAAGTTGTAAACTCACATTACAACGTTGAGCAATGTAATAGGTATTTTCTAATGCACTCGGAATATCTGAGAATAATTCAGACATTTCTTCGGCAGTTTTAAAATATTGTTCTGGGCTATAGTGGCGCGGTCGACGATCATCTGCCAGAACGTAACCATCTGCGATACATACGCGTGCTTCATGGGCTTCAAAGTCATCACGTTCGACAAAGTGCACATCATTATGCGCTACGACCCCAACATTATATTTGGCTGCGAGTTTGACCGCTTCCTGAACATAATCTTCTTCGCCAGCACGATCAGTACGGGTTAATGCAAGATACACGCGATTGCCGAATTTTTCCTGCCACGCTTGCAGGAGTGGTTCAGCTTTTTGAGGATTGGAAGAACACAGCATCCTACCTACATCACTCTGCTGTCCCAATAATACAATAATGTCTTGATGTTGTTCTAAAATCCATTCTTTTTGTACACAAGGAATACTAAGTTGTTGCCCTTCAATAAAACCACGCGAGACAATTTCAGTCAGACTTCGCCAGCCATCATTGGTCATGGCAAGTAAGGTTACCCGATGTTCAGCATCATTTAGGCGTATTTGACTGCCTAAAATAGGTTTAATTCCTTTAGAGAGGCAACTCTCATAAAATTTGACGGCAGCATGTAAATTGGAAAGATCCGTCAACGCTAAAGCAGGCATGCTTTCGCTTACCGCAGCTTTGATGAGATCAGGTATCCGCACAATCGATTCGGTAATCGAGAACTCTGTATGAATACCAAGATGAACAAACTGCATAAAACGATCCTGACCAAGTCCGTCGATGATTATAAGGTATCATTAGTTTAACATGCTCTGCCTTGAGCCGTTGTCTATTATTTTTCCAATAAAACCATAATTTTTTTTATAAAAAAGACAATGTCCAATAGAACCCAATGATGAACATTGGGTCACTACATAAAGATTTGAAGCATGAAGAGCAGATTAATATTGCCAGAACATCCGTTGGATCTCTTTAGCATCATTGGTTTTTGTTAAAGCAAGTGCTGCCAGAAGACGTGCTTTTTGTGGATTTAGATCGTGTGCAACAATCCAGCCATATTGATCATCAGGTTGTTCTGCATTGCGGAGTACAAAGCCTTGAGGGACTCGTGATGAGCGAATAATTTGAATACCTTGTTCATCATGCAATTGTCTTACAACAGGTACAATATAATTTGCCATCGAACCATTGCCTGTCCCTGCATGAATAATCGATTTAGCGCCCGCCTTGGCATAAGCTAAATATGCATCAGGTAGCATAGAATCTGAACCGTAAACGATCTGCACCAATGGCAATTGATCACCTTTGATATTTTCGATATTAAATTCAGAGGTGTTATTAAAACGTTTAACCGAATTTCTAAACCAATACGGTTTACCTTCCACTAGCGTTCCTAAAGCGCCCCATTGGCTAGCAAATGCATTGGTATGAATGTTAATAGTTTTGGTGACATCTCGTGCAGCAAAGATTGAGTCATTCATTAGCACCATCACGCCTTTATTTTTAGCTTCATCTGAAGCAGCAAGGGCGACTGCACTATATAAATTCAATGGGCCATCGGCTGAAAGTGCAGTTGATGGACGCATTGAACCGACCACTACAATAGGTTTGTCCGTATGAATCACCAGATTTAAAAAGAATGCTGTTTCTTCTAAGGTGTCTGTGCCATGCGTAATAACGATACCATTCACCGATGGCTTTTTGACTAACTCATTGACCTGACGAGCAAGAGAAAGCAACTCTTTATCCGTAATACTTTCTGAAGCAATTTGCAGGGCTTGAACGCCACTGACATTGGCTAAGTCTTTGACTTGTGGAACGGCATTGATTAACGCATCAACTGGAACTTTGGCAGCTGTATAGGTTGCGCTGTTGGTTGAGCTTGCTCCTGCACCAGCGATTGTTCCACCTGTTGCAACCACCACCACGTTATTCTTTGCATATAAAGATACAGAAGCAGCAAGTAAGGTAACCGCAAGCGCACATGATTTAAAAGTTTTACTTATCATTAACCGTTTTCCTAGTTGTTAAAATTCCATTAAAAAAGCAATGTCTGTGCCAGACATTGCTTTAATTTAAGGTTTTTTTTACAACTAAGTCATTGGCAAATTATTATGTAGTCATAATTAACGTTTTGTGGCTAAGAAACGACCTAAACGGGTAATGGCTTCACGTAATTCATTCTCCGCAGGTAAGAAAACCAATCGGAAATGATCCGGAGTGGGCCAGTTAAAACCAGTTCCTTGCACCAAAAGTACTTTCTCTGCACGTAAAAAGTCCAGCATAAGTTGTTCATCATCTTCAACCTGATAAATAGTGGGATCAAGTTTAGGAAAACAGTACATCGCACCTTCAGGCTTGACACAGCTTACTCCCGGAATTTCATTCAACATTTCCCATGCAATATTACGTTGTTCATATAAACGGCCATTGGGGCGAATTAAATCATTAATTGATTGATAGCCCCCTAATGCTGTTTGAATCGCATATTGTGCCTGATGATTGGCACATAAACGCATAGAAGCCAACATATCCAGACCTTCAATATAATCTTTGGCACGGGATTTATCGCCTGTAATAGCCATCCAACCTGAACGATAACCCGCAATACGATATGATTTAGATAGCCCGTTAAAGGAAATACAAAGTTGATCACCGGCTAAAGCAGCTAACGCAACATGTTCAATACCGTCGTAAATGATTTTGTCGTAGATTTCATCTGCAAATAAAATCAGGTCATACTTTTTTGCTAAAGTTACAATTTGTTCTAAGACATGACGTGGATACACAGAACCTGTTGGATTGTTTGGATTAATTACCACAATACCGCGTGTATTAGGCGTAATCTTACTTTCCATATCGACAATATCAGGATACCAGCTATTTTCTTCATCACATTTATAGTGAATTGCTGTGCCACCAGACAAGTTTACCGCTGCTGTCCATAAAGGGTAGTCAGGCATTGGTACTAGCATTTCGTCGCCATCGTCCAGCAACCCTTGCATTGCCATGACAATCAGTTCAGATACGCCATTTCCGACATACACATCATTGACATGCATATCACGAATCCCTTTTTGCTGATAATACTGGCAAATTGCTTTACGGGCAGGAAAGATACCTTTTGAGTCAGTATAACCAATGGCATTGGGTAAATTTAGCGCGACGTCATTAATGATTTCTTGTGGGGCTTCAAAACCGAACGGGGCGGGGTTTCCAATATTTAGTTTAATAATTTTGTGGCCTTGTTCTTCCATTTCATTGGCCGCTCGTAACACAGGTCCACGAATGTCGTAGCAAACATGCTCGAGCTTAGAAGATTTTTTAATTTCTCGTGGCGTTTGATGTGTTGTGTTCATTTTAGGGCTCTCGAAAGGAGTGGGGGTCACTTTTGCATAACGATATAAATAGCTTTTAAAAGTTTCAGTTGTTACCAGATCAAGGTCGTGTTGATCCTTAAGTAAGACAACAATTTTTTCATGCGTAAATCCTGCCTGTTGATATTGTTTAATCACAGGTAGTAGGTTTTTAAAAATAACGCTTTTTTTCTGCGACATTTTTTAATCCTGAGCAAGAATAGACATAAGCCTAACATTATTTTTGCTCACACAAAAGCATCTTTAAAATAAAAATGCTTACCTTGATATTTATTTTTGCTTACTTTTTGCTTTTGATTGAATTATAAGTGTTTTGTAAATTGTTCAGTAAACACTAGAAATTTTTAAATGAATAACGTAAATATAGGATTATCCTATTTTAAACAGCAAAATAGACAGGGAAAGAATCATGGGAAAACTCAATAAAACAGAACGAGAATGGCAAAGAGAGTTATCACCAGAAGAGTACCGAATTACACGACAAAAAGGCACTGAACCTGCTTTTACTGGACAATACTGGAACACCAAGCAGCAAGGAACTTATGTTTGTCGTTGTTGTGGTACTGAGCTTTTTACATCAGACACTAAATATGACAGCGGTAGTGGCTGGCCTAGCTTTTATAGACCAGTGACTTCGGGAGTGATTGATGAACTGGAAGACTCAACACATGGTATGACACGTACGGAAATTATCTGTCATAATTGCGATGCTCATTTGGGGCATGTCTTTGAAGATGGACCGCAGCCGACAGGACTACGCTATTGCGTAAATTCGGCTTCATTACAATTAAAAACTAACGAAAAAAATGATGAGGAAACTTATCCATGACGAGCCTTTATCAGTTTGAAGCTGAATTATTAGAGGGTGATATCAAGCAACTTGCCGACTATGAGGGAAAAGTGCTTTTGATTGTCAATACTGCCAGTAAATGTGGTTTCACTCCACAGTTTGCTGGATTAGAAAAAATATACGAAAAATATAAGGATCAAGGGTTCGAAGTATTAGGCTTTCCTTGTAATCAATTTGGGGGACAGGATCCTGGATCAAATGATGAAATAGGGGCTTTTTGTCAACGGAACTATGGAGTTAATTTTCCTATGTTTGCTAAAGTTGATGTCAAAGGGCCTGAAGCACACGCGATTTTTCGTTATTTGACGCGTGAAGCCAAAGGAATTTTAGGCAGCGAAAGCATTAAATGGAATTTTACGAAATTCCTTGTCAGCAAAGAAGGTAAAGTATTGAATCGTTATGCACCGACCACAAAGCCAGAAAGTATAGAGGATGATATTGAGAAAGCGTTGGGTAAATAATATTCACATTGAAAATACTTATGGATAGTCCAGATGTAGCATTTTGGAGTGATCCGCGGATGCCTTATGTAGAAACACGTAAGGCATGTCAAAGTCGCATTTGCTATAAAGCACATAGCCATGCGACTTTTTCAATTGGGGCGGTGGATCAGGGACAGAGCCGTTTTAGTAGTTATTTACATACTGCTGTAAATATTGAGTCAGGTTCAATTGTCAGTATTCCTGCTTATATTGAGCATTCGTGTAATCCATTGCCCGATCAAGCGTGGAGTTATCAAATGATGCATTTGAGTCTGGATTGGTTAACTCAATTATTTGAAGAGTCGATTGCAGATCGTATTTCTAGCTCAATACCTGAATTAAGACCAGAAATTATTAAAGATCCTGAGATTTATCAATATTTTTGTCAGTTGAATAACATGTTGTTTGATACACAGCGAACGATATTAGAAAAAGAGCAATATCTGGTTGAAATATTAAATCTGGTTATTTTTCCGTCATTGCAATTAAAGCCTTTAGATGAAAAATCATATCTGCAACAGCATTTACGGGATCTGGTAGATATTCTTTTTCAGCATGAAAGTTTTCTTTCACTTGAGCAATTATCGAATCAGAGTGGGATTAGTCGTTACGCGATTATTCGTTTATTTAAACGAAATTTTGGTCTGACCCCTCATGCATTCCAACTCAACCTAAGAGTTAATCAGGCACGTGAATTACTGAAAAAAGGGAAAGCTGTCGTAGATATTGCTTATGATTTGGGTTTTACTGATCAAAGTCATTTTCATCGAGTCTTTAAGAGTTTAACAGGAGTTACTCCTAGGCAGTACCAAAACGGGTTCTAAACGCAATTTTATACAAGAACAAAATGCCATGTTTCCTTAATCTGCTGTTTTTATTTTATCAAATAGCGGTTTATGGAACTTTTTTTGGCAATTGCTATCACTCATTTTATTGCTTTACTTTCACCTGGACCAGATTTCTTTTTGATTTTAACGACTTTACTTGCGCGAAATAAAATAGCAGCGAAACAGGTGTGTTTGGGGATTGCACTGGGCAATGCCATTATTTTATTAGCAGTTTTTTCAAGTTGGTATTTGATTGGAAAAATGGATGTTTTGACTTTGACATATTTAAAATGGAGTGGGGTGGGTTATTTGCTCTATCTATCTTTTTTATGTTTTCGTTATGCAAATTCTAAAATTGAAATAATTCAAGTTCAACCCTCGCTATCACACTTTCGAGGTTTAAAGCAGATTTTACTTGGACTGCAATCTAGTTTACTCAATCCAAAAAATATTCTTTTTTATAGCAGTCTGACTTTGCTTGTTGCAGAAAAATTTAATGTTTATCAAAAAATTATTGTTTCTGTCTGGATGGTTATGGTGGTTCTGCTTTGGAATTTATTTTTGGTAAGATTACTTTCGTTTGATCAATGGCAAACTTTTTTAAGTAGTCATTCAAAATGGATCTATTATGTTTCAGGCATATGTTTTGTGATATTTGCAGTGTTTATGATGGTAATTATTTGAATTTATATATTTTTTATTTTAAGAGTTTGTCTATATAAAATTGTTTAAATCATTTTTGTTCTCAGTAACTATTCGTAAATATTAATCAAAAAAAAGGAATAGAAATGATTAAATTAAAACCGTTAGTTTTGATGATGGCAGCAATGTCATGTTTGGGGGCTAGTGTTTTATATGCGGAGGATAGTGTCGAAAAAACAGAGACCTCCGAACAGGATACTAAGGTTTTATGTCAGGGTACGGTTCGTTGATTGATACGCCTTATGGCAAAATAGGTAAGCATACGAATTTTGGCGAACCTTCACTCGATCATTTGAAAGTAGATGAATATTCTGCTGGCTACGAGTTTTCACATGAATTTGAAAATGGCCTGATATTTATGCAGAACTATCGTTGGGGCAGAATGGATAATGACCTATTAAGCACATTTGCATGGAGTTCTGATAATGATCGTTCAGCTTATCGTGGTTATAGTTTCACTGATGGTGTATCTAAAACAAATAGTATTGATAACCGCTTAATTAAAAACTTTACTTTTGGTGATGTTCAAAACAAAGTGATGCTAGGTGTGGATTATTATAAGAATGAAACGGATGGCGTAAATAATGGCTTTGGCTATGCACCACCAATGGATCTTTTTAATCCTGTACATAACCCAAATATTGCAGTTACGGCATTGCCTTATCATATTGAAACTGAACAATTAGGTTTTTATCTATCGAATCAATTCAGCTATGCAGAACTTGTTGATCTTAACTTAGGGATTCGTCAGGATAAGGCAAAAGGAAGTGCGACTCAAAGTGGATCTACAGCACACGATTATGATGTAAATAAAACAACATATACGGCAGGTTTGATGTATCACTGCCCTTATGGTCTTTCACCTTATTTAAGTTACTCGACTTCTTTTAGACCTGTGACAGGGATTGATGGCTACAATAATGCCTATAAACCCTATGAAGGCAAACAATATGAGGTGGGCATTAAGTATGTCCCTGAGGGGTTGAGAGGCGATATTACACTCGCATATTTTGATCTGACTGAAAAGAATGCTTTGATTGCTGATCGTTCAAATATTCAGGTACAGGCTGGAAAAAGAACGAATAAAGGAATTGAGTTGCAGGCAAACTTAAATCTTACGGATAATCTGGCGGCGCAGTTTGCATATACACATAATAATTCTGATCAAGAGGTTTCAGCAGTACAAACGATTCGTACACTTGCGATTCCTAACGATCAAATTTCAGGAAAACTAAATTATAGATTTATTAATGATTACTTCTTTAATGGATTGCGTCTAGGAGCAGGTGTTCGTTACGTTGGCAGTAGTAACGATGAAAAGACTTATCCAGGTTATAAAGTTGATTCGTATACATTGGTTGATTTAATGGCAAGCTATCCATTAAACGAACAATTAGACGTACAGGTCAATGCAACAAATCTCGAAAATAAAAAATATGTCAGTGCTTGTGATTTCTATTGTTACTATGGCGCAGAGCGTTCAGTGGATATGCGTGTAACTTATAAGTGGTAATCTCTTTTATGCCCTTAAATGGATATAGCTTCATAAGCTGATTGTGAAGTTATATTCATAAAAATACGTTATATTCTTAAAAACTATTTAAATAGTTTCTATTCTCATTTAGTATCATCACAATTTTATAAACTGTAATCATGGAATTGTGATGGTCAAGATAAAACCGCTTGTACTTATGATGGCTTGCGCATCAGGCTATGTAATCTCACATGCAGACGATCAAACCTCTCCAAACGATATAAATAATACTACAGGTGGGCCTGTCACTGCTTTGCAAACCATTCGCGTTGTTGCTAGTGCGGATGCTTCTGCAACAGGACTTATGGAGGCTTACGCAGGCGGACAGGTAGCAAGTGGTGGTCGTGTTGGTATTTTTGGTAATCAGAAAAATCTGGATACGCCATTTAATTTGACCAGTTATACCAATCAATATATTCAAGAGCGTCAGGCGAAAAGTGTTGGGGATGTTTTAAAGGCTGATCCAAGTGTACGAGTTGGGCGAGGCTATGGTAATTTTCAGGAAAATTATTATATCCGTGGATTCAATTTAGGTTCAGATGATACGGCTTATAATGGATTGTATTCTATTTTACCGCGTCAATATATTCCAACGGAGCTCTTTGAACGTGTAGAAGTGCTTAAAGGTGCTTCTTCATTTTTAAATGGTGCGATGCCAAGTAGCGGGGGTATTGGAGGTGCAATTAACCTTCTGCCGAAACGTGCAGGTAATGAACCTCTCAACCGTGTGACCGTTGGTACGGATTTTAATGGCGGCTATATTTCAAATGATATTTCGCGCCGTTTTGGAGAGGATCAACAATTTGGGGTACGAGTTAATACCGCTTATCACGGTGGTGATACTGCTGTTGATGATGAAGAAAAATCTCTAGGTCTGGCTTCAATTGCCTTGGATTATCGAGGGGATCGGTTGCGTTTGTCAGGTGATATGGGATATAGCAACAACCGGTTGACAGCAACACGTCCGAGTGTGACTTTAGGGGCGGCGATAACTTCAATTCCAACCCCTGTAGACGGTTCTAGTAATTATGCACAAAAATGGTCGTATTCAAACGAAGAAGATTATTTTGGTAGCTATCGTGCTGAATATGATTTAAATGATGCCATTACCGCTTATGCTGCTTACGGTTTCCGTCATGGAGAAGAGCAAAATAGTTTGGGCAATGTGACTTTAACCAATGCTACAACGGGTGCTAGTACCTTCTATCGTTTCGATAATGCTCGTGTAGATATGGTTAATACGGGTGAAGTGGGTATTCGTGGTAAATTTGATACGGGTTCCGTTCAACATAATCTAGTGCTTTCCGCCTCTGCTTTTCAACAAAATACCCGTAATGCATATTTTATGGATTGGGGTAATCAGTTGACTACAAATATTTATGATCCCGTTCAATATAATCAGCCAGAAGCATTAACTCCGTTGTTCCATGGTAATAACATGGATTCACCAAAGCTTACTACTCGAACCAGACTTAGAAGTATTGCGATTGGAGATGACTTAAAAGCCTTTGATGATAAATTAATAGTTATGCTGGGTGGTCGTTATCAGACCATTATTCAGGATACCTATCAATACGATAATAAAGGTAAAGATCCATCATATGATGAAAGTAAATTTACTCCCGCGTTAGGCTTAACTTATAAAATTACGCCAGAAATTTCAGTTTATGGTAACTATATTGAATCTTTGGCTAAAGGTTTAAGTAATACAACGAATAATGTCACTACGACTTTAAAGCCTTTTGTTGCTAAGCAAAAAGAAATAGGCGCTAAGTACGAAAATGGAACTATTGGAGCAACATTAAGTTTATTTGATATCAATAAACAACGTGCGATTATCCAAAATTCTGTGTTTGGGGATGGTGGTGAATATGTACATCGTGGTATCGAGCTAAACACATACGGTAAATTAACGGATGACATCACTGTATTGGGTGGCGCAACATGGATGCATGCTAAACAAAATGATACTGGATCTGCTGTATATGATGGTAATTATGAGGTAGGTGTTCCAAAATTTCAGGCTAATTTAGGTGCTGACTGGAAATTACCTATTGCACAGGATATTTCCCTAAATGCGCAATTGATTTATACGGGTTCAACTTATGCAAGTCTGGATAACAACTTAAAAGTTAATGATTGGACCACTCTTGATTTGGGTGCAACCTATAAAACCCAAATCGGACAAACTCCAACAACATTCAACTTTTCGGTGAATAATGTATTTGATAAGGACTATTGGGGTGCAGTCGGTCTTTATGACAATATCAATAGTACAGGTAATACCAATAATGGTTATTTGGTTGCAGGTCAACCACGTACCTTTATGTTAAGTGCCAGTTTTGATTTTTAATTCATTATTGACTTAGTAAGAAATAAACAAAGCCTCCATCTGGAGGCTTTGTTTATTTCTTACACTTAAAAAATTAAAGAATTTGCTTTAAACGTTGTACAACTTGTTCACATTGGGCCAAATCTGCAACCAACGCCATTCGCACATGGTTTTGTCCAGGATTACCTTGTTCAGTTTCACGAGATAGGTATCGTCCTGGTAGCACCTGAATATGTGCTTTTTCCATTAACATTTTTGCAAAAGTTTCATCATTATCGACTTGTAACCAATAATAAAATCCAGCATCAGGCTTTTTAAGAGGTAATAAAGAACCAAGTTCAGACTGAAATAAGTTAAATTTGGCACGATATTGCTGACGATTTTCTTCAACATGGGCTTCGTCATTCCATGCCGCAATGGACGCCAATTGATGTTGAACAGGCATGGCAGCGCCATGATAAGTACGAAACTTTAAATAAGGTTTTAATAATTCAGCATCACCTGCTACAAAACCTGAACGCATACCTGGCAAGTTTGAACGTTTAGACAGAGAATGAAAAACGATGCAATTTTTGTAGTCATTGCGTCCCATTTCGGCACACACTTCTAATAACCCTACAGGAGCTTCATCGAACCAGAGTTCGGAATAGCATTCGTCAGATGCAATCACGAAATTATATTGATCAGACAGTTGAATCAGTTTTTTAAATTGTTCTTTGGACAGTACCGCACCCGTAGGATTACCCGGTGTACACACAAATAATAATGCTGTTTTTTCCCAGACTTCGGCTGGAACCGCATCAAAGTCACCAAGATAATCGTTTTCGGGGGTACAGTTGATAAAATAAGGTTTTGCGCCTGCAAGTAATGCAGCCCCTTCATAGATCTGATAAAAAGGATTAGGCATCACCACATATGGCGTATCGTCGCGATTAATTAGAGCTTGAACAAAAGAGAAAATCCCTTCACGCGTACCTGTTACAGGTAGAATCTGATCCTCAGCATTAATGCTATTTAATTTAAAACGCTGAGTAAGCCAATTGGCAATGCTTTGGCGTAATTCTGGTAGGCCTTTACTATTTGGATAAGTAGATAAATGCTGAAAGTTATCAATAATTGCCTGTTTTACAAACTCAGGAGCAGGGTGCTTTGGTTCCCCTATAGAAAGTGGAATCAGCGGTAAATCTGCTGGAGTAATTTCTTTAAAAAGTGCATTTAACTTTTCAAATGGATAAGGATGTAATAAAGACAAACTGGAGTTCATTAAACAGTTACCGATTCGTAAAAAACTGAGTTAGTGTTGACTAACCACTTGATTGGATGCTTCGTCTAGTGCTGATTTTAACTGTACAGCAAAGAGTTTGGCTTCTTCAATATTCATGGGATGACCGTCTTTTTTTGTCACAAAGAAAATATCTTCTGCACGTTCACCCAATGTTGCAATTTTAGCTGAATGAATATCCAGACCTTGCATCATAAATAATCCACCGACTCGAGCCAGTAAACCCGGCTGATCCAGTGTTGATATTTCAACCATATTTTGCTGAAGAGCGGGGTTAAGCGTGATATCAACCGTATTTTCTACATCAAAATGACGGAGTTGGCGTGGAATGCGGCGTTGCATGAGTCCTGGGTATTTATCCGATTGACTAAGTGCTTTTACTAAAGCTTCTTTCACTGTGGCTTGGCGTTCAGGATCAGTCAGTAATGTTCCAAATCGGTCTAGTACTACATAAGTATCCAGACTAAATGCTTTCGTCGCTGTAATAATTCGTGCATCTTGTACATCTAGATTCATGCGGTCCAAGATTGCCACAGTAGTTGCAAATAAATTGGGTTTATCCTGCGTATAGATAAAGATTTGAATGGCATCTTGTGCCTGTGTTGACTGACGATGCGCACGAAATAAAACCAAGGGCGCGGGATTGTCACCATGCTGTAAAATTGCACGGGTATGCCAAGCAATCTCATCTGCTGATTCTTTAAGGAAGTATTCATCGCCAAGTTCTTGCCAGACTTTCTCGACAGCATCTAGTGAAAATTCATTGACTAATTTTTCACTGGCAGTAAATTTAGTATCTTCAATCAACATCTGATAATCGACAGGACGTCCCAAACCTGAACGAATGACATCTCTGGAATAGGTATAAAGCTGACGCATTAATGAAGCACGCCATGTATTCCAGAGTTTTGGATTGGTTGCATTGATATCTGCAACTGTCAAACTGTACAGATAATCTAGATGTTCCATATCCCCAAGTTTTTCAGCAAATTCTTTAATGACATCGGGGTCAGAAATATCTTTTTTCTGTGCTGTGAGGGACATAAGTAGATGGTTTTGAATGAGCCACGCGACCAGTTTGCACTCACGTTCGGTAAAACCATGTTTACGGCAAAATTCAATGGCATCTTCTGCACCCAACTCACTATGGTCACCCCCACGACCTTTGGCAATATCATGAAAGATCGCAGCAAGATAAACAATATCGCGACGCGCCAAACGTTGGAAGACTGAACTGACAACTGGAAAGTGCTGGGCAAATTCGGGTTCTTTAAAGCGGTTTAGATTACGAATAAGCAATAAAGTATGCGCATCCACCGTATAAATATGGAATAGATCATATTGCATCAGTCCCATAATTTGACCAAATGCAGGAATATAATTACCCAGAATTCCATAGCGCTTCATATCTACCAGCGTGTCATATAGACGATGCGGGGAGCGAATAATCGCCATAAATAGAGCTTGATGCACCGGATTATTGCGAAATTCTTGATCAATTCGCTTTGCAGCCATAATCAACAAACGCAGGGTTCTAGCACGAATCCCCTCGATTTCAGGTCGATTAGCCAATAAATAGAAAAGCTCTAAAATGGCACTTGGATGTTCAGCAAATATTTTATGATGTTGAACAGCAAGTTTGCCATCAACTAATTTGAAATTTTCATTGATTTCTTCAATTTTACGCTCATAGTTCGGCAAGCGCGGCGTAATAACCGATTCATTAAAATATGCAAGTAGCATTTCATTTAAGGTAGAGACCTGCTGCGCAGTACGATAGTAACGTTTCATAAACTGTTCTATCGCATAATTAGCTGATTTACCTTCTTCTTGTACATAACCAAATTTGGATGCAATATCACGTTGATAGTCAAATAGAAGTCGATTCTCATCACGCTTGGTCAAACGATGTAAGTGATGGCGAATTTCCCACAAAAAGCTTTCGGCTTCCTCAAGTACGCTTAATTCAAACTCCGAAATAAAACCAAGGTGAACCAGATCGTAAATACGATTGACACGGAAATGTCGCTTCGCAATCCAACCGATTTGATTCATATCCCGAATGCCACCAGGTGCATTTTTTATATCAGGTTCAAGATTGCTTTCTGTATTGTTATGTTGAGCATGGCGTTTTTCCTGCTCTTCCATTTTTGCATCAAAAAAAGTTTTATCAGTCCATGTTTGAGATACGATGCGGCGCGGCCATTTGGCCAGATGTGGATTTCCTGTGATAAGGCGCGCTTCAATTAACGTCGTTGCAACCGTTAAATCATTGGTGGCTTCTTCAAAACAGTTACGAATAGTGCGTACACTGATACCCGGTTTAAAGTTTCCAACATCCCAAAGCGAAGAAACGAAAGTCGAAATCTGTTTTTCCTGTTCAGGCGTGATGTGATGTTCGGATAAAATCATGATATCTACATCTGAATAGGGCAGCATCTCTCGGCGGCCATAACCACCGACAGCAAATAGTCCTAAATCTGTTTGATTCAATCCTGCATGATTCCAGAGAAATATCAGAGCTTCATCAATAAAGTTGGATCGTGCTAAAACAATATTTCGTATGGGTTGGCCATTTTCATAAAACTCCTGTAGCTGCTGTTCAACGTCATTACGCCATTGATTAATTGCCTGAATGTCATGATGACTGGTGACATAACTCAGCAGCGGAGAAGTATTGATCATAAAAATAGACCTACCTTAAACTTATGAATGGGTTTGAACTTGAACGAGTGAGGCAGCTTGAGCAGCAAGCTCACGTGCTTGATCTGTATCTTCCGCCCGTGCAGTAGCAACTCCCATACGACGACGTTTGAAGCCTTCTGGTTTTCCAAATAGACGCAAATCGGTATCTGGGTGTGCTAAAGCTAGGTTTAGATTGCTGTAGCTTAAATTATTGGCATCCACACCTGCATAAATTACCGCACTGGCTGCTACGCTATGACGCAGCGTATTCACTGGTAGTCCTAGAATAGCCCGTGCATGTAACTCAAATTCGCTTTGAAACTGGGAAGCCAAAGTTACTAGACCTGTATCGTGTGGACGAGGAGAGACTTCGCTAAACCAGACTTTGTCGCCTTTAACAAAGAGTTCTACCCCGAAAATACCGCAACCGCCAAGCGCGGTCGTGACTTTATGAGCAATTCTTTTGGATTCGATTAGTGCGGCTTCGGTCATTGGCTGAGGTTGCCAGCTTTCGACATAGTCTCCCGAATCTTGACGGTGCCCAATTGGATCACAATATTGAGTTTCGATTTCACCTGTTTCTGGATGTTTTGCCCGAACAGTCAAGAGCGTAATTTCAAAGTCAAAATCAATTTGCGATTCAACAATAACTTTGCCTTGATTTACTCGGCCGCCAGTTTGCGCATATTCCCATGCAGCATCCACTTCTTCAAAACTTTTAACACGAGATTGACCTTTGCCCGATGAAGACATAACAGGTTTAACAAAGTTCGGATAGCCAATATCGTCACAAGCGGCACGGAAGCTTTCCAATGAATCTGCAAAGCGATAAGCTGAAGTTGGTAATCCTAATTCTTCGGCGGCTAAACGGCGAATCCCTTCACGATTCATCGTCAAGTTGACTGCCTTGGCAGAAGGAATAACAGTAGCATCCGCACTATTTTCAATTTCAACCAGAACCTCAGTCGCAATTGCTTCAATTTCTGGCACGATCAAATTCGGTTTTATTTTTTCAATAAGCTGATGTAATTCATCAGCATCAGCCATATTGAGGGTATAAGAAAAATGCGCAACTTGCATCGCTGGAGCATGATCATAACGATCAGCGGCATGGACCTCAACTCCTAAACGCTGTAAAGAAATAACGACTTCTTTACCGAGTTCTCCTGAACCTAACAGCAACACCTTAAAGGCAGAAGATTGAAGGGGAGTACCAATAGTCACGCTCATGCGAATCATCCGTGCAAAAGTTGGGTATTAAGCATAGCAGAACTAGAACATGAATTAAGCCTTGTTTCACATAAAAATATATAGTTTTGTTCGACAAAAAATATCAAATTTAAAAATTTAAGAATTTAAATAAAATGAAATGCTTGTTTTAGATATGTGTAGTAATTTATCTACATTTCACCGTAAATTCAGCAACGTTATTTTATGGTTTTCAAAAAACAAATCTGTAAATATTGAGTATTGTTCCAGAATTCACTAGCATAGTGCCGAAATGTTGAGACAGGTAATCGTTGATGATCACTTCAACACCAAAATTTTTGTTTTTTACTCCCATACTTTTAGTTGTAGCTCTGATTTCTGGCTGTAATCAAAATGACCCTAACAAGGCAGATAAAGTTGAAATTAAAGCGGCGCCTACTTTAACCAATGATGCAACGACTTATGCGCATAAAGCGTGGGGGTTAATCAATGAAATTGATCCTGTTGTATATACCAAACAGATTGATCAAATTGATGAGCAAGTAAGAAAGCCATTGCGTCAATTAAGTACAGACTGGCGTATTAATGTCAAAATGACAGATTCAGTCACCGAAGGTAAATATGCCTTATGCCGTAAAGCATTAACTTCTCTGGATACATGGGCCAGAGAAACCAAAGATAATAGTAAAACGGTAACTCAAAAACAGGCTGACTATGAGCGTGATAAATCGCAATGTAAGGATGCGATTGATAATCCAGTTTTGGGTAATACTGATCCAAAACGCTAAATTAAAAAAGCGAGATTCAAACGATTCTCGCTTTTTTAATGCAAATAGAATTAATGCTGTTGGTGACTCATCGTGGTTGAAGTTGTCGTGGTGGTTGCTGGTGTTTTCGCTTTTTCAGGTTTGGTGGTTTTTACTTCTGTCGTTTTTACAGTTTTTGTGGTTTTTGACGCTTCAGCTTTTGCTGGTTTTACTTTTGTACCGGATACCGCGACACATTTTCCACCTTTATGATTGGGGCCTGTTCCACCTTGTAATGATGTTCCTTTTGGGCAGGCAAAGGCGGTTGCACTAAGTAATGCTAAGGTGCTACTAAGAAGAATTACAGAAATCTTTTTCATAGTGTTCTGATGAATATAAGGCATTAGTACCTTATTGAAAAATAGAAGATCGCATCCTGATCAAAAAGAACAGTTTTGTGTTGTATTTGCTTAAAAATATTAGAATTTATAGTGATAATTTTATTTTTAATTCAGATTTAAGTTTTGTACGTTTAATCGGCAAAGGAATAAGACAGCAAAAACAAGCCCTATTGTAAATAAAACAATAGAGCCCGGGTCGCTACTTTGACAAATATACAATAATGTGAGGTTTAGATTTGAAAAAAATGGCGGAAAAACACCATTAAACCTCCACACAAAATTAAAATACCAATCATATAACGCAATAATGCAGGAAAGGACATGTCATAAGAACCTGTGTACAAAATAGCTGAACCTCTTATTGGATCGCTGATTGATAACGGCGATTGACTTCATTCCAGTCCACTACATTATAAAATGCAGCAATATATTCAGGACGACGGTTTTGATATTTCAAATAATAGGCATGTTCCCAGACATCCAAACCTAAAATTGGAGTATTACCATTCATAAGAGGCGAATCCTGATTTCCGCTACTTTCAACAACTAGTTTTTTCTCTGGAGTGACACTTAACCATGCCCAACCACTACCGAAGCGACTAATGGCTGCTTTGGTAAAGGCTTCTTTAAATGCATCAAAGCCGCCCAATTCTTTATCAATGGCATCTCCAACAGCTCCTGTTGGATTTCCGCCACCTTGAGGACTCATCACTGTCCAGAAAAGAGAATGGTTGGCATGCCCGCCACCGTTATTAATGACGACATTTTTAATATCGGCAGGCACCTCATTAACTTTAGCTACAAGCTCCTCCACAGGCAATTTTTCCCACTCAGTACCTTCAATGGCGGCATTGATATTATTAATATAAGTTTGATGATGCTTGGTGTGGTGAATTTCCATTGTTTTTGCATCAATATTGGGTTCAAGTGCATCGTATGCGTAAGGCAAAGTAGGTAGGGTGTACGCCATGAGAATTATCCTTTTTTAAAATCAAAGTGTTTCAATCAGGTTTAGTTTAGGGGATGTTGAGTTTTATGTAAATATAATGATAATTATTATCGTTGTATTTATTGTTTATAAATTTATGCAGCCAATAAAAAAACCAGCAAGTGCTGGTTTTATAGTTTTGATTAAATAAGTTGATTACACGTTAAAACGGAAGTGCAATACATCGCCATCTTGTACGATATAGGTTTTACCTTCCAGACGCCATTTGCCAGCTTCTTTGGCACCAGCTTCACCGTTATATTGTACGAAGTCATCATAAGCGATACATTCAGCACGGATAAAGCCTTTTTCAAAGTCAGTGTGGATCACGCCAGCTGCCTGTGGTGCTGTCGCGCCAACTTTGACTGTCCATGCGCGAACTTCTTGCACACCCGCAGTAAAGTAAGTCTGTAAACCTAATAGAGCATAACCTGCACGAATGACGACATTTAATCCCGGTTCCTGCATGCCCATTGCTTCTAAAAATTCGGCACGATCTTCATCTTCAAGCAGTGAAATTTCTGCTTCAATTTGGTTGCATAAAGGAACCACAATCGCATTTTCTTCTGCCGCTAGTTTTTTAACAGCATCGAGGTGTGGATTATTTTCAAAGCCATCTTCGGCAACGTTGGCAATATACATGGTTGGTTTTAAAGTCATTAAACCAAAACCACGAATAAGTTTACGCTCATCATCATTCAAATCAGCTGCACGAGCGGGTTTACCTTCATCTAGCAAAGGTTGAATTTTCTCTAAAACTGCTTTAGTCGCGATGGCTTCTTTATCGCCCCCTTTTGCAGATTTAGTAAGACGTAATAATGCTTTTGCTACAGTTTCAAGATCTGCCAATGCGAGTTCTGTATTAATCGTAGCAATATCATCGAGTGGATCAATTTTACCATTTACGTGAATGACGTTTTCGTCTTCAAAACAACGTACTACATGAGCAATCGCATCAGTTTCACGAATATTTGCTAAAAATTGGTTGCCCAGACCTTCACCTTTTGATGCGCCTGCAACTAGACCGGCAATATCCACAAACTCCATTGTCGTCGGTAGGATACGTTGTGGTTTTACAATTGCTGCGAGTTTATCGAGACGCGCATCTGGAACAGGCACAATACCTGTATTTGGTTCAATGGTACAAAACGGAAAGTTTTCTGCGGCAATCGCAGCCTTGGTTAATGCATTAAAAAGTGTTGATTTACCAACGTTTGGCAGGCCCACAATACCGCAATTAAAACCCATGAGAGGACTCACAAAATATGTAAACTAAAAATTGAGGCTGATTTTACATGAAAGCCATGACAAAGTCAGGTCATGGCGAAGTGTGAATTATTACAAGCTTAAATTTTACGTTTATCTAATTGTTGAGAAAGCGCATCTCCTGTGGCTTGAATCAGCATGACCAATACAATAAGCACTAAAATCACTGCAAACATAATGGTTAAATCAAAACGCTGATAACCATATCGATATGCAATATCTCCCAATCCCCCTGCACCAATAGCGCCAGCAATTGCAGAGGAGTTAATCATGGTTACAATGGTAACGGTAAAACCTGCCACGATCCCTGGTAGGGCTTCTGGTAAAAGTACATGCCAGATAATCTGTTGACGATTACAGCCCATGGCTTGTGCTGCTTCTATGAGCCCCTGATCCACTTCCCTTAAACTGACTTCTGCGATACGAGCAAAAAAGGGAATGGCTGCCAGAGTTAAAGGCACAACAGCCGCCCAAACCCCATAACTGGTACCGACGATCCAGCGGGTAATCGGAATCAGTGCGACCATTAAAATTAAAAAAGGAATGGAGCGAGTGATATTAATAATCCAGCCAATAGGCTGATTAATTTTTTGTGAAGAATAAATGCCATTCTCTGAGGTACTTACTAAAATTACGGCGAGCGGTAAGCCAATCAGAAATGCAAATAAGGCGGAAACGCCAACCATAATTAAGGTGTCTAATGTTCCTGCGAGTAAGAAATCAATGAGTTGGTCGTGCATAACCGATCACCTCCACACGCTGAATAAAAGGAGACAGCCGGATTTTTAAATTTTCCAGATTAAGATTGAGTTGTGAAACTCCAACGATCAAAGATCCGATTAAATGCTGCTGAATTGTATCGATATGACTCTGATATAAATAAAGCGGCGCATTAAAACTGGTTAAAATTTGATTCAGGTCAGGGGCATTTTTGACTTCACTCTGATATTGCAATTTGATAATAATTTGGGTCGAATCAATTTGGGGTTGTGA
Source organism: Acinetobacter sp. S54 (assembly GCF_016624945.1). Taxonomy (GTDB): domain Bacteria; phylum Pseudomonadota; class Gammaproteobacteria; order Pseudomonadales; family Moraxellaceae; genus Acinetobacter. The sequence continues at coordinate 160,125 of NZ_JACVUI010000003.1, forward strand.
AAAATATTGAAAGGGCAAATCCAGTTGCTCCAGATTTAATAACTCTTGTGTAATCGGCTGCACAGGATTGGAAAAAACTGACCAGACTTGTCCCGACTCCACAATTTCGCCGTGTTCAATTACCACCACCTGATCACAAATGTCACGAATCACTTGCATTTCATGAGTAATCAAAACAATGGTAATCCCTAATTCCCGATTAATTTTTTTAAGTAAGGAAAGAATCACTGACGTGCTTTCAGGGTCTAAAGCTGAAGTGGCTTCATCACAGAGTAAAATTTCTGGATGGTGTACCAGCGCACGAGCAATTCCTACACGCTGTTTTTGTCCCCCTGAAAGTTGTGATGGATATTGCCCAGCTTTATGACTTAATCCCACCAATGATAAAACTTCATCAACACGACTTTTGATCTCTGATTTAGCATAGCCTGAGATTTTTAGCGGGAGTGCTACATTTTCCCATACAGTTTTGGCTGACATTAAATTAAAATGTTGGAAAATCATGCCAATCCGCTGACGCAGTTTGATTAAACGAGGATGATCCAGTGTGGTTAATTCCTCTTGGTGAATCTTGATTGAACCTGAACTAGGGTGTTCAAGTCCATTCAGTGTACGCAATAAAGAAGATTTACCCGCGCCACTTTTACCAATGATTCCAAGAATTTTACCTTCAGGGATATCCAGATGAATATCTTTTAAGGCATGAACTTGTTGGCCCTGACTGTGATAAATTTTATTCAATGATCGAATTTGAATATGAGGTAATGCAAAATTAACAGGGGAGCCGAAACTGACCATATTGAACTCCTTATACCCAGCCTGGAAACCAGAGTTTTGATCCTAAATCTTCATTAAGTGCAGCTTTAACAGCAGGCGAAGTTTGATAAATCTCTACAAACTTTTTCAATTTATCGCCTTTATCCTGATAATCATCACGAACTACAAATAAAATGGCATAGCGTTTATTTGAAGTATTATCCAAAACAAGAGCACTTTCTGGATCAGCAGTTTTTGCCAATCGTAAATAATGTGGATAGCCAAAAGCTAAATCAACATCATCAATGGCACGAGCTGTTTGTGGGCCTTCGACTTCAATAAACTGTAAGTTTTTTGGGTTTGATGAAATATCACTAAGTTTAGATAAATAATTATTTGTATCTTTGAGCTGAATCAATTTGGCTTGCTGTAATAGTAATAATGCGCGTCCTTGATTGACCGGATCGTTTGGAATGACCACCCGTGCATTTTGTGGTAAATCATCCAGACTTTTATATTTTTTGGAGTATAGTCCGACATGCGAAGCAGCCCCGACGCCGAAGGCTTTGAGTTTATAACCAGTTTCCTTAATCGCATTGTTTAAAAAAGGTTGATGCTGAAAAAAGTTGGCATCAATATCACCATTATTTAAAGTGATATTAGGTGTGTTCCAGTCGGAAAACTCGACTAATTTGACATGAATGCCTTGTTTCTCTGCTTCTTTAGCCGCAGCCTGTAATGGATGGGCAAAAGGGGGGCTGATGCCGATGACTAACTCTTCGTTCTGAGTTTGGCGTTGTTTATTCCAGATGAATAAACCAATAATCAGAATGACAAAAATTGCACCGAATATAATCAGTTTTTTGTTCGATGAACGAGATGTTGAGGATGATTGACTCATCTGAGACTCCAAAATTTAAGCTGTAATTTGTTGTGAAATGGCGGATATTTTTTCTTGTTTTAAAGGATGACATCGGAAGGCATTGGCGGGGTGGGAGGTCGCTAAACGATCACCTTGTTGATGTAATTTACGTCGTAAGGAACCTGCTGCATATTCAGTTTTATAACGTTCGCGCTGTTGTAATTCAGGAATCACTAAACGGATAAAATCTTGATGCGATTCTGGCGCTACAGTACGGGTTAAATTAAATCCATCAATGCCTGTTTCATCAAGCAACTGAATCAGTTGTTCAGCGACATGACTGCCACTACCTACAATCAGAGGATAACGACCACCCAATACATGCTGATTTTTCAAATCATTTTTAGTAATTTGCTGAGTTTTGAATTTTTCATTTACAGACGCGATGCTGTTACTTTTTTGGTAAGGAATCACTTCATCATCCTTAAATCTGGATAAATCAATACCAACTGAACTGGCATAGTGAGCGATTCCAGCTTCTGGGCTGGCATACTGACGATACTCTGCGAGTTTTTCCTGAGCAATTTGTTCAGTTTCTCCAGTCACCACAGTAATGCCAAGGAAAATTTTGATGTCATTTGCCTGACGACCATGTAGCACCGCTTGCTCACGAATTTTAATGACTTGTTGGCGAATTTTTTCGGGTTGATCCCCTCCAATGAAAATACATTCGGCATGTGCAGTTGCAAATTGTAAGCCGCGTGACGATGCGCCTGCCTGAAATAAAACAGGCGTACGTTGTATTGACGGCGCAACCTGAAATACACCCTGACTTTGGTAGAAACGTCCTTGATGCTGGATTTCATGGACTTTGGTAGGATCGGTGAAAATACGATGAATTTTATCTTTTTTTAATGCATCGTCTTCCCATGAGCCTTCCCAATATTGATAGCAAAGCTGTAAAAATTCTTCGGCTTGTTCGTAGCGTAAATCATGATCTTTGAGCCCCGAATGACCGATAAGTCGTTCTGCGCTATCCAAATAGCCAGTGACAATATTCCAGCCAATACGACCATGGGTTAGATGATCCAACGAAGCAAAACGCCTTGCAAATTGATAGGGTGTTTCGTAACTTAAATTGACAGTAATGCCAAAACCTAAATGTTGAGTAACCGCAGCCATAGCAGAAACCAAAGTACTCGGATCATGGCTTGGCAGCTGGATCGATTCGCGTAATGTTAGGTCAATGTTATTTTGATAGACATCATAGACACCGGTAATATCGGCAATAAATAAACCATCAAACAGGCCAGTTTCTAAAGTTTTAGCTAGATCAGTCCAGTAGCTTAACTCATTAAAACGGTGAGACTGATCGCGTGGATGAGTCCAGAGTCCATGATTGATATGGCCTACGCTATTCATGTCAAAAGCATTGATTAAGATCTTTTTTTGTGATGTTTTTGTCATTACAATGTCCCTCTGCGTGGAGGAAGAATGCCATTTAAGACATAATGACCAATAAAATAATATTTCCAGCGTGCAGCGTCATGTAAGGTATGAACTCGCGCATTGCGCCAATAACGATCTAGGCCATCTTCGGCCTGACTGCCACGGCTTCCTGCAAGTTCAATCAGTTTGGATGAGGCTTTGAGTGCGGTCTCACTACTATGCGCACGAACTTTTGCCACATCGATTGAAGCTTTGGCTATTGTTTCAGCAGTGGTGTGTAATTTTGCAGCATCAATGGATTTTGCAGCTTGTTTAAGTAAGACTTCACTAGCGCGAACATCCGCGGCAATTCTACCAATTTCAAAAATAGTTAGAGGATCTTGTGCCGCGGTCTCAACATTTGAATCAATCCAAGGTCGAGCCTGATGTACTCGATTAAGTGTTTCTTCAAAAGCAGCGCGGGCAATCCCCACCTCAATAGCAGCATGCATAATTTGTGCAAAAGGTCCAACCAGTGTTGGTTGTGCAAAAGCAGTATCAAATGGAATCACGTCCTCAGAAGCGACATAAACTTGATGAAATCTGACACTGCCACTTCCCGTAACGCGTTGACCAAAACCTGTCCAGTTATCGATTAAACTTAGCCCTTCGCTTTTGCGTTGAACAAAAGCCAGATATTCCCGACCTTCGGCATTCACCACTAAGGTTGGAATACGATGGGCGAATAAGCTACCCGTACAGTAAAATTTTTCGCCATTGATCAGGTAGCCATTTTCTTCAAAGGGGATAAGAGCAGTTTGTTTTAAACTTGCGTTTTTCGGTTTAAATTCTGCCAAAGCATTACCAAAACGTGCTCCATTAAGCACTTCCTGATATAACCGTTTTTGTTGTTGTTCAGTTCCCGTATTTCTTAGCACTTCCAGTGCATAAAAATGGTTTTGTGGAATCTGCCCAATTGATCCATCTACTCCGCTAAAAAGTGCAATAATTTTGGCGACAGTAAGGCTTGAGACTTCCGCACCACCATAGCGTTTAGGTACAGTAATGGCCCACAATCCAGATTGACTAAAAGCTTCGATTTCATCAAAAGGTAAGATGCGCTGCGCATCACGTTCAATACTTTGAGCTTTGAATTGCTGGGCAAGGGCTTGTGCTACTTCAAGAGCTTCAGCGTCATCTTGGATCACGCGTATTGTTGAATAATGTTGCGTGCTAGGATGATTGATAAGATCATTTTCTGCCTGATGAATGGCTTGATAAGAGGTCATTTTATTATCTCCTTAGATCCATGCATGGCGAGCAGGCAAAGTACCATTAAGGTAATAGTTACCAATGGCATGTATTTTCCAGCGCACGGGATCGTGCAAGGTATGTACTCGCGCATTACGCCAGTGTTGATCGAGATTAAATTGACTTAAACTGGCTCGACTGCCGCCAAGTTCCAGTAATTTTTCTGAGATTTGTAAAGCAGCATCATTTGCATAGACCTTAGCTTCGGCTACTAGAATCGAGGCTTTGGCTGCTTGTTGTTCTGTGACTTGATTGAGCTGGTCCAGTTCATCCAGATATTCCGCTGCTTCATCTAACAGTAAAATTGCAGCATTTAGAAGAATATCCAGCTTGCCTGTTTCTTGTAGCGTATAAAGTTCTAAACTAGCTTTGTCGACTTGCGCATCGATAATAGGACGTGCTTTTTTTACAGCCGAAATGAGATCAGCAAAAGCAGCTTCGGCAATGCCTACATCAATTGCTACTTGTAATAGCTGTGAATAAGCACCTCGATAAGTCGGTGCCTGAGTTAACATGCGCTCGTCAAAAATTAAATTGGGATCAACTTTAACTTGATTCAATTTCACTGTGCCGCTTGCGGTGGTTCGTTGTCCGAAACCGTTCCAATTATTAATGACCTCAACTCCATCACTGTGTCGATTCACAATAACAAGCACCACGTGGCCTTCTGGATGGATGGCTTTGATCGCGAGCCAATGCGCAAAAATACTTCCAGTAGAGTAAAATTTTTCACCGTCTAAATAGTATTGGGCATTCTGAAAAGTTAAGCGGGTATTTAATGTTTTTGAATCTTTGGTCGTACGCTCAGGCCCACCATTGGCAAGGCGTTTACCCGCTAAAATTTCATTAAAAATAAATTCTTTTTGTGATTCTGTTCCCATGATCTCAATCAAATTAAGCAAGCTGATTTGATTTTGTGGAATTTGCCCAACACTTGAATCAGCTTTATTAATAATACGAAATACCTGAGCCAGTGTTGTATTCGAGACAAAAGCACCGCCGTAACGCTTAGGAATGCGAATGCCTCCTAAACCTTTTAGGCTAAATTGCTCAATTTCTTCAAATGGTAAAATACGTTTTTGATCACGTTGATTTCGACCTTCTAAAGCAAAATCGGCGACTTGGTAAGCAGCATTAATCGCTTGTTGATCATTTTGAATAACTTGAACTGATCGGGAAGGATAAAAATTTAACTCTGACATAATGATACCCACTATAGATAGCAGTACCTTAGAAAAATTATACCTAATGGTTAAACGAAGTATTTCGCGTAGTTTATGAAAAAAAATGCTTAATCATTTTTAGTCTAAATTAATTGATTTTATTGATAAAATGAAAATTATAATAATCAATGTATTATATTTTTTTTGCTAGATAAAAATGAACATAGAGGTGCAGGATTTATTTGTTCCAGAGATATATACCGCAAAAAAACATATAACCCATTTGAGTTGGAATTGAAGAATATCATTAGACAATAGATGATTTAGACGAATGTTTGGCACAAAAAGTACATTGTTTTCATTATTAGTTACTTTTAAAGTAAGCAAAACAAGAGGTTGTTTTTTACATTTGGTCGACTAAAAAAATAAATTGGAGTTTTTATGCGGGTTTTATACCAGTTTCCTTTATCTCATTATTGTGAAAAAGCTCGCTGGTTGCTTGATCATAAGGAATTGGATTATGTTGCACATAACTTGATCCCTGGGTTCCATCGTGCTTTTGCCCAGTTAAAAACAGGTCAAAATAAATTACCAATTTTAAAAGATGATAAAAGATGGATCGCAGAATCTACACAAATTGCGCTGTATTTGGATGATCATTATCCTGAACATTCATTATTACGTCGTGACCCGCATTTACGAGCGCTGTCCATTGAAATCGATAAAATTGCAGATGAACTTGGTGTGCATGTTCGTCGCTGGAGTTTGGGTCATGCATTAACTCATGGCGATGAGCCGCTTGAAATTATGATGGGTGAACAAGGATATTTACGTCAATTCGAAAAATTCTCCAAACCGATCCTTAAAACCTTGGTGACGAAAAGTTATGAACTCAAGGATGAGAAAATTGCTCAATCCAAACTGCGTATGGATGAATTGGTTCTGGTATTGAATGAACGCCTGATTGATAATTTTGGACGCTATTTAGTAGGAGACCGTTTGGGGCTGGCCGACATTGCGGTTTGTTCAATGCTTGCACCTATTCTAGAACTTTCTGGGACGCCTTGGGAACGTGAAAATAATGAAGTTAGTTCACCTGAGTTACGCCAGTATAAAGATTATTTATTGAGCTTACCTTTGGGGCAATATGTACAGCGTATCTACGAAACTGAACGCAATGCGCGCGTTGATTGGCGTGGAATATAATTTAAATTTATCGAAAGTTCTAAAAACCTTATTTATAAGCTAAATAGGGTTTAAGCTATTTCTTTTCGCTGATTTTCTACATACAAAAATAAAGAATTTACTTACTTAAAAACTATCTTAAATGCGCTTTTGTATCAATAAGTGAGGCTTTGAAGGCGTTTTGCTGCAAAGTCTATTCAATGCTTTCAACTACCTTTAATGTGGATGGGTAGTCAAATGATGCTTTATTTTGAATCGTGATTTGAAAACTGAGTCTCTCAACAAAATACAAGTTCTCTAGTCTTGACTGAGTATTGTGAAAAATGAAATTTAGTTTTAATAAACATAATTATTGGAGATTTCCATGAGTTACCAGTCGCTTAATCCTTATAACGGTCAAATACTTAAAACCTATGCATTTCATGATCAAACCAAAATTGATGAAAGTTTGGATCATGCTGAAAAGTTATTAAAATCAGATTGGTCTCGTAAGGATTTGGAAAAACGCTTTGCATTATTAAATAAAGTCGCAGCTAATTTGAGAGATCAAAAAGAACAACTGGCACAGCTTATGTCCAAAGAAATGGGGAAATTGATTAAGCAAAGTCTTGGGGAGGTTGAGCTTTGTGCAAATATTGCAGAGTATTATGCTAAACATGCGGCCGAATTTTTACGCCCCCAGAACTATCCAAGCTCAATAGGTGAAGCATGGGTTGAACAACATCCATTGGGCGTCATCATGGCGGTTGAACCTTGGAATTTTCCTTTTTATCAGCTCATGAGAGTATTTGCACCAAACTGTGCCATCGGCAATCCAGTTTTGGCTAAACATGCCAGTATTGTGCCCCAATGCGCAGAGGCATTTGAAAAAATTATTCATGAATCTGGTGCACCCGCAGGCGTTTGGACAAATTTATTTATTTCAACAGATCAAGTTGCTGAGATTATTAAAGATCCGCGAGTCCAAGGTGTAGCACTAACAGGTTCAGAAGGTGCGGGAAGTAGTGTGGCTGAGCAAGCAGGTAAATACGTTAAAAAATCTACTCTTGAGCTAGGAGGAAATGACGTTTTTATCGTACTTGATGATGCTGATTTGGAACGTGCAATTAAAATTGGCTGTCAGGCACGTATCAACAATGCAGGGCAAGTATGTACTGCTGCTAAACGCTTTATTTTGCATGAAAAAATTGCGGAACAATTTAAGCATGGCATGGTTGAATTATTTAAAAATCTGAAAACAGGCGATCCTCTAGATGAATCTACTAGTTTGGGACCTTTATCATCAGCTTCCGCTGTAGAAAAACTGCATAAGCAGGTTGATCAAGCAGTAAGCTCCGGTGCAACACTGGTTTTAGGTGGTAAGCCCATTCAAGGCGCTGGCAATTTTTTTGAAGCAACCATTCTTGAGAATATTCAAGAAAGTAATCCTGCATGGTATGAGGAATTTTTTGGTCCAGTTGCGCAATTATATGTGGCCAAAGATGATGATGAAATTGTGAAAATTGCGAACCAGTCGCACTATGGTTTGGGTGGTGCTATTCACTCTCAAGATATCGAAAGAGCCAAGAAATTAGCATCGCGTGTCGAAACGGGCATGATCTGGATCAATAGCCTGACCCAAACTGCACCAGAATTACCTTTTGGTGGAATCAAGCGTTCAGGCTATGGACATGAATTGTCTGAACTCGGTTTTAATGAATTTGTACAAAAGAAACTTGTGGTAATTCCTGCGTAATATGAAAAAGAAGCCTGTCATAAAAAATCATGACAGGCTTTTTTATGGATAAATTATAGTTACCAGTAATTTAGGAACTTCCACCAGATTCCCCCAACTACAATAAAAATGACAATATTGACAATGCTCATGACGAAACCGGCTTTCCACCATTCCCCTAAAGTGGTATAGCCTGAACCATAGATAATGGGAGAAGTTCCTGTTGCATAATGGGTAAGTGTCATCATGATGCTTGAAGCAGCCGCCATCATGAGAGCAAACAACATGGGAGGAGCACCTAGCGCAATACCAGCTGTATAAAAGGCGGCAAACATGGCCGTAATATGAGCGGTAGTACTTGCAAACATATAATGAGCGTACATATAAGTCAGCATCAAAAGTAAACTGGCAAATATCCAGTTTAGCCCGAGGTGAGCAATATTGGTTTCAAGAACGCCTGAAAACCATGTGATTAGTCCCAGTTTGTTGAGATAAGTTGCCATCATGACCAAAGCTGCAAACCACGTAACGGTATCCCAAGCGCTTTTTTGAGTCAGAATATCATCCCAGGTTAATACTCCGGTCAAAAGCAACAAACTCAAACCAATGAATGCAGTGGTGGTAGCATCAACAGACCAAGCGGGACCAAAAACCATAGCAGGAATACCTGCCCATAAGAACAGCATAATGCCAAAAATGAATAGCATAATAATTTCATGTACGCTCACAGCCCCCATTTCTTTAAGGCGCTCTTTTGCAAACTGAGCCGCATTTGGCGTGCGCTTAACTTCAGGCGGATACATCCAGTAGATCACCATCGGCATGATGATTAATGCAATTATGCCCGGAACTAACATAGCAATTGCCCACGTACTCCAGCTCAATGTCACCTGTGATCCTGTCGCTTTGGCAACAAGATCAACCACGAGAGGATTTGGAGCCGTGGCGGTGACAAACATCGCAGAAGTAATTGGATTGGCGTGATAATTCACCAAAGCCAGATATTTCCCCATACGACCTTCGGTGCCTTTGGCCGGATCAGAATCATAACTTGTAGCAATTGCACGGACAATGGGGTGAATAATACCACCGCCACGTGCGGTATTACTTGGTGTAACAGGGGCCAAAATAAGTTCGGACAGTACCATGCTATAACCGATGCCAATAGTACGTTTGCCCCAGACTGCAATAAATAGATAGCCTAAACGCGCTCCCAACCCTGTTTTTTGTAATCCTTTGGAAATCATAATTGACACACCAATCAACCAGATTAAGGGATTTGCAAAACTGCTCAAGGCATCTTTAATAGCTTCACTCGGTGTAGGGTTGGTTACTCCAGTGAGAGCAACCAGTGTAATCGCAATCAGGGCAATCGCGCCAATGGGAAGTGCTTTCCCGATAATTGCGGCGATCACGCCGACAAACATTGCCAGCAAATGCCATGCTTCGGGTGTAACGCCTTGCGGGACAGGAATAACAAACCAGATGATGAGCGTTAATGCACAGGCTATTGCAGCTGGAATTGGTTTAAAGCCCATAAAAACCGCCTTATTATGGATAGATTAACGTTATAATTTATATATTTAGCATTATTAAGTTGAAATTTAATGCTTTATAGTTTGTGGTTTTATTATGAAAGAATCTTAACTTATTACCAAATAAAGAATTGTTGACAGTCTGTTAATACATTTTCTGAACAAGGCTATAAACTCTTACACAAATAGTTAGAGCATGATAAATTGAACCAAGGACTCAGCATAATTATAAGTTTTGTTTATGATGGCTAAATTTTCGTTACGTCATTTACGTCGTTTTGTTTTTAATAATCTCCATAATCACGAGTATGAAAGTAACTTAAGCCGCATACTTAACTTCTTTTTAATTTTTTTGATTGTCGCTAATGTCTTGGCTGTGATGCTGGAATCAATCGATTCAATTTATTTTGCCCACAAAAAAATTTTTGATTTATTTGAAACGGTGTCGATAGGTCTGTTTACTATTGAGTATTTGTTACGTTTATGGTGTGTGGCAGAGGAACATCTTGATCAGCCTGCATGGAAAACACGATTAAAATGGTTCACCAGTGGAGGTGCGATTATTGACTTATTGGCAATTTTACCTGCCTATCTCAATTTTATTGTACCTATTGATCTACGCTTTCTCAGAATCTTAAGATTGTTGCGACTACTAAAGTTAACTCGCTATTTTGTTTCGCTCCAGATATTGCTGGCGGTTATTGAACGTGAAAAAGGTTCATTTCAGGCTGTTGTATTTATTTTATTAATCATGATAGTGATGGCTGCGGGGGGGATTTATGTCGTTGAGAATAAAGCGCAGCCGGGTATATTTAGTTCAATTCCAGAAGCTATGTGGTGGGCGGTGGTTACATTAACTACAGTTGGATATGGAGATGTTACGCCAGTCACCAATATTGGTAAATTATTGGGCGCTGTAATTACAATTTTGGGGGTGGGTTTAGCTGCGTTACCCGCAGGTATTTTAGCGACAGGGCTAGCTAATGAATTGAATTTGCGGAATCAAAAACTTGCTCAGGAGTTTAGAAACCTGCTTCTTTCGAATCAGATAGATTATTTGAATGAAACTAAAGAAATTGAGCGGATACGCAAAAAAATAGGTTTAGGCAAAGAGCAAACCCATGAAGTGATTATGCAACTGATTCGTGAAAAAGACTTGGAAGAACAGGAACAACAAAAAAAGGCATTTAAATATTGTCCACATTGTGGTGAAAAGCTTCCTGAGGCATGAGACGGAGTATTAAGTGCGTCTCATGCCGATCAATTATTTTTTATATTTTTCTACGGCAAAAGCAATCAGTAAAATTACTAATCCACCTAAACTTAGCACAAACCCAACCCAGATTGGAGCGATCCATCCCATTTGATGACTTAAAACCCATCCGCCCAAAAAAGCCCCTAGTGCATTGGCTAGATTAAATGCGGAATGGTTCAGCGATGCAGCCAGTCCTTGAGCTTCACCTGCAACATCCATCAAACGCATTTGCAAGGTTCCGCCCAAACCCATCACAGTCAGTCCAATCAAGAATAAAGCCAGAATGGCAGTATAAAGCTGACTCATCATGAAACTGGCAAAAACGAAAGCAAGAGCAGAGCTAATCAAAACCCCAACGATCGTTTTATTTAAGTTTCGATCTGCTAACCAACCAGCGAGTAACCCCCCAATCACCATACCCACACCCCAGATTGCCAAAGCAATCGGAACAATATCAATACTGACTTTGGTATATTCGGTCAGAATAGGTGATACATAACTATATACCGAAAACATCCCACCAAAACCAATAGCGCCTACAGCAAGAGTCAGCCACATATGAATATTTTTTAGCCCTGCTAATTCGGTTTTTATACTTGCTGTCGCGCGTACAGGAATTTGAGGCACAAAAAAAGCGATTGCCAATAATGTAACAAAAGCAATGATCGAAGAAAATTCAAAACCAGACCGCCAACCAAACTGTTGACCCAACCATGTTGCCAATGGAACACCAAATACAGTAGCAACGGTTAATCCCATCATGACTTGTGCGACGGCTGAAGCGCGTTTTTTAGGACCAGCCAATTCTGCTGCAACCAAAGCACCTACACCAAAATAAGCACCATGAGGAAACCCAGCAATAAAACGGGAGATTAAAACCGTTTCAGGAGTATTTGCCAGTGCTGTTAATGCATTGGCAATTCCATAAAACAACATTAACCCAAGTAATAAAGACTTACGAGGAATCCGTGCACCTAAAATGGCAATAACAGGCGCACCAATGACCACACCTAACGCATAAGCACTAATAAAATGTCCTGCATCGGGAACACTAATATGGAGATCTGTGGCAATTTCTTGAATCAACCCCATTGCGACAAATTCAGTGGTTCCAATACAAAAGCCACCAATAGCCAGAGCTAAAATGACCCAGAATAGAGAATATTGTTGAGGTAAACCAACAGATGTATTCGATGTAGAAGACATAAATTTTTTTTGGAGGGAGAATAAATAAAGGAGAATTATAGTTGAAAATGATCGAAATAGTTAAGTGATTTACTCGGAATTCAAGAACCTAAGGCTTCGTATCATCTACAATAATAATCAAAAAAATTTATATATACTCTAGTTGAATGGCACATTAACTAATTTAAAAAGCTTGAAAAGCGGATTAAAATTCTCCATGACTATATCTTAAACTAAGCGCCAAATAGTGATGAAATAAAATTAATGTTGAGACAAATTAATGATCATTGTGATATAGTGAATATTATTCATGATGAGCTTGATTGGATCTATACGTGCTGGAAATTCGTCATCTTAAAACTTTATTAGCTTTACGCGAGCACGGTTCGTTGGTCGCTGCAGCAAATGACTTATGTTTAACTCCTTCAGCGATTTCGCATCAGTTGAAAGAACTTGATCACTGGTATGGGGTGGAAGTGGTTAATCGTCGGAGTCGACCTGTGACATTTTCAAATGTTGGTCAACGTTTATTAAAACTAGCCGATGATGTTTTACCACAGATTCAAATTGCGCAAAGTGATATCACACGCATTGTTCATGGGCAAACTGGGCGCATTATTTTTTCATCAGAATGTCATAGCTGTTTTGACTGGTTGATGCCGTTGTTGAATCAATATCGTCAACAATATCCTGATGTTGATTTAGATTTTGCTTCCGGTTTTGAAGCTAATCCTCATGAACTTTTGCAAACTGGAGAATTTGATTTACTTATTACTGCAGATCCAATTGCGTTAAAAGGTATCGAATATTTTCCAATTTTTGAATATGAATCGCGATTGGTATTATCCAATACGCATCCATTGGTTCGTAGTGAAAAAATTACTGTACAGGATCTGGCTGAAGAAACACTGATTACTTATCCTGTCGATAAGCATCGTCTGGACATTATGGCGCATCTGTTTATACCCGCGAATATTCAGCCTAAAGCAATCCGAACCACAGACCTTACTCAAATGTTGATTCAACTGGTGGCGAGTGGTCGTGGTATTTCAGCTTTACCTGATTGGGTTGTCAATGAATATGAGCAAAAGGGCTGGGTGACTAGTCGCCGTTTAAATTGTGTTGCACCGCAGGGCTTACGCCGTACTTTATATGCGGGTTATCGGATTGATGAAAAAGAGAAAAGTTACTTTGAAGGTTTTTTAAAACAACTCGAAAAGTTTTCTCAGAAACGTACTTATTATTATTCATCTTAAAAATTTATATAGCAGGTTACCTTTTTAACTCATAAAAGTAGCCTGTTACTCATCAGATTAAAAAAACGCCCCTTTTTGGCTCCATGAGTCTGTTTATTTTCTATGCATTTTTCATAAGAAGTCGTAAAATTCCCTACAATCATTTCCTTATTATTTTAATAGTAAAAAAATTAATCATTTTTAAGTACGGTTTAGGGGTTAGAATGTCAGGTAAATATCAACCGACAGTCGAACAGTTGCTTTCAGTTATTAAAACGCAGACTGCAATTGTAAAATTGGGACTGGATTTGAACTCCGTGATGACGGTTGTTGCTCAGCAGGCAAAGACCATTATTGAAGCGGATGGCGCTATTATTGAGCTGTTAGAAGCAGATGAAATGGTTGTTCATTCGGTTTCTGATAGTAACTTAAGTTTACTTGGCCATCGAATAAAAATTAAGAACAGCTTATCTGGACGTTGCATTGAAGAAAAAGAAATTTTATATAGTCAGAATACAGAAATAGATCCACGAGTAGATGTAATCGCGTGTCGTTATGTGGGACTTCGCTCAATGGCTGTCGTTCCACTGATCCATTGTGATGAACCATTAGGGGTATTAAAAATCTATTCTCATAAAGTAAAGGCATTTGCAACAGGTGATTTACAACTGCTTGAATTAATGTCGGAACTGATTGCCGCCGCGATGTATCACGCGACACGATTTGGTACGCAAGAATTATATCGTATGGCGACTCAAGATGGTCTTACTGAACTGTCTAATAGAAGTCAATTCTTGGATCATTTTAGAAGATGTCTTGCTTCAGCTCAATCAACTCAAAACTATTTTGCTTTATTAATGATTGACATGGATGGGTTAAAACCGATTAATGATCAATATGGGCACCGGGTAGGCGATGCAGCTTTAAAAGAATTTGCACAAAGATTAAAAATGGTGATTCGTACTCAGGATCATATTGCACGTATTGGGGGAGATGAATTTGCAATTATTCTTACTCAATTAGCCGATCCTGAGCAAAGCTTAACCGTGGTCGATCGAATTAATGATACCTGTGAACTGGATTTTATATTTGAAAATAAAAATCTAAGCATTCGAGCCAGCACAGGAATTGCGATTTATCCAACCCACGCAACAACCGTTGAAGAATTGCTTGAATATGCAGATCAGCAAATGTATTTATCTAAAAGATCAAAAAAATAATATGAAATGGCGGATGCTGTTTGTCAGCCTATTATTGATAACTAATCAACAAAGACAAAATGCCTGCTGCAATTAAAGGGCCGACAGGAACACCTCGGAGTACAGCAACACCAGCTACAGTGCCAATGAGTAAACCTGCAACTACATCTGGTTGATTAGTCATGAGCTTTACTCCACGCCCCCCCAGCCATGCCACCAATAAGCCGATTGCAATGGCTAAGATAGATTTATAACTCAAAAATGATTTTAGGATTGTATCGCCGCTTAATTTTCCACTGGCGATGGGAGTGAGAACACCGATAGTTAAGATAATAATGCCAATATTTAAACCGTGTTGTTGCAAATAAGGGAAAAATTGATTGAGAGGAGTCAATTTGAAAAAGATGAGAACACCAGCGGCAATAGTGACTGCGGCATTTTGACTGAAGATACCACAAGCCAGTAAAACGAGTAAAACCAACAGATTGACATCAAGCTGGGACATGATCATGGTAATAAAAGCGTGTATGTAGGGAGTACTGTATTGTATAACGTTTTTTTATTTTACCAATGGTTGAAAAATATCATTTTTCTTTTTAAATATTTATAATGAAGAACTATATTAGCTTTATATACCTAAATATAGTTAGACTCTTTAATAACTGAATAAATTCAATAGATTAGATTTTGGTTGAAAAACTTTGGGTAAAACGCTGTTTTATAGCTAACTTGTTATTGGATAATTTATTTTTTATGCTAACTTACTCTTTACTACCGCATAGGTAGCTTAGAAATACTGGTAAGGGTCGAACTCTTGTTATTGGTACTTTACTACCGCATAGGTAGCTTAGAAAAAGATCAAACAGCTAAAGCCAAAAGATAAACCCTTTACTACCGCATAGGTAGCTTAGAAAGTTAAAAGGATTACGGCATTTATTGATGATTGCTTTACTACCGCATAGGTAGCTTAGAAATATTAGTCTAATCCCCGCCATATCAGCATACACTTTACTACCGCATAGGTAGCTTAGAAATCCAGATTCTTCAATTGATGATGCATGTTCAACTTTACTACCGCATAGGTAGCTTAGAAAAAATTGATGGCGTGTAATTGAAACGGCCTTTTCTTTACTACCGCATAGGTAGCTTAGAAAAGTTGATGGAGCAGGGTCTTTACAGGTCACTCCTTTACTACCGCATAGGTAGCTTAGAAATGACAAGTCGCGAGTGTCTGTGTTGGTGACTGCTTTACTACCGCATAGGTAGCTTAGAAATTAAAGATTTTCTCTGGCGTTTGTGGGTCATCCTTTACTACCGCATAGGTAGCTTAGAAAATTCGAGCCTGCACCCGCGGCAGAAGCTGTATCTTTACTACCGCATAGGTAGCTTAGAAAAAAAAGCGATGAGTATGTTAAGTTTTTACGCTTCTTTACTACCGCATAGGTAGCTTAGAAAGAGAACATTACGCAGGCAGTAGCCCGTGACGTCTTTACTACCGCATAGGTAGCTTAGAAAAATCACATGGCCAAGAAAGGTAAAAGGTTTGGTCTTTACTACCGCATAGGTAGCTTAGAAACGTTTCTGATTCAATGTTGAGTCGAGCATCATCTTTACTACCGCATAGGTAGCTTAGAAAAATCATAAATTAAAGGTCGCGAGTAGGGAATTCTTTACTACCGCATAGGTAGCTTAGAAAAGTTAATGCTTAAGTTGTGGTTTAGAGATGGTCTTTACTACCGCATAGGTAGCTTATTTATATCCGAAATGAATATCTACAAGATGTTTTATTCAAGGTGTTAAATTCATAAAATCGGTTAAACTATCGTATCGATTAATTTGGATGTTGTTATGCTCTTGGAAAAAATGTTGCAGTCACAAGGGTTTGGTTCCCGTAAACACTGTCAGCAACTGATTAAAAATGGAGCAATAACAGTTCAGGGCGAGGTACAAACAGATTTAAAATTTCGTGTTGATGTGAAAAATCTAAATTTTTCAGTATTTGGTCAAACTTATGTTTATCGCGAAAAAATCTATATCGCCCTTAATAAACCGCAGGGTTTTGAATGTTCACATCATCCGCAGCATCATCAGAGTGTATTCGATTTGTTCCCTGACATTTTAAGAGAACGTGGACTGGCGGCAGTAGGGCGGCTAGACCAAGATACAACTGGATTATTATTACTCACCGATGACGGCAAATTTTTACATGCGCTTACTCATCCCAAACGACATGTTCCTAAAGTTTATCATGTCACTACTCTCGATACCGTTTCTCCAAATCAATTGATTACTTTGGAAAAAGGGGTGGAATTGCACAATGAAAAAGGAATTTTTGCTGCAACAAATGTGCATTTACTAGATGAATATCAGCTCAGTTTGACGATTCATCAAGGTGTTTATCATCAGGTCAAACGAATGCTTGCTGCCGTTGGTAATAAAGTTCAGGCTTTACATCGTCAACAAATTGGTGAGTTGGTGCTGCCTGGGCTTGAATTGGGCGAATGGATTTACTTAAATGAAGATCAAATTCACGCAGCACAGCAGTCACGTTCACCTTGAAATTATTTAAGAAAACAATGATAGGTAAGGAATTCATCATCCTGAATAAATCCCATCGACTCATAAAGTCGTTGTGATTCGACATTGGTTCTTTGAGTTTCCAGACTAATTCTTAAGGCGCTTTCATGACGTGCAAACAAAATTGCGGTGTCAATGAGTTGTCTTGCAGAACCCTGACGACGATAAACTGGAGTAACATACACATCATCCAAAATATAATACTTGGAGCAGGCAACAGAAGAAAACCCTAAATAAAGTAAAACGAAACCCGTAAATACATCATCTTTGACATGAATAAAAATGACACTTTCTTTATTTTCGAAGCGTTGTTTTAGAAAATCATAGGATTGTTTTAGGTTAGATGAAGCCCCATAAAACTGGCGATATTCATCAAATAACACGGCAAGCTGATTTAAATCTTCTAAGGTCGCTCGTCTTACAATCATCTGATTTCTCCATATATTTTATTAATTATCCTAAACATGGAGAGCATAACGAAAAAATGGAAATAAGAACGTTAAAACTTGTTTATATTTATAAATAACAATGGATATTTAAAGCTGATCACTCTCACCCAAAAGTGCATTTAATTCTTCAAAAAAGGCATCATCATCTAGTTCTGTGTCAGCACCATTATGAGTGATCTGAGCTGAAGAGGATTTCATTTTGCGCAGTTTGAGTAACTGTTCCATATTGATATTTTGATTTTCAATAGCAAAAGGGATAGATTTCGTCAATACGACTTGTTTGAAGAATAGACGAACTGCTTGGGCTGGGGTAATTCCCAGTTGTTTAAAAACAGCAAAAGCCTGTTTCTTTTCTTGTGAGTCAAGGCGAACCTGATAGACTTCTGTTTTTCGCATGAATAATAACCGAATGATTTTTTAATTTTAAAAAATTCATTGTAAACCAAGAAATTGTAATTTCAATATTTTGCACACAAAAAATCGCTTATTTGTCATTACTTTGGTATGACAAATCTAGATCAAACGTTGATTGAATGCTAATTTTTTGACCATCGATCGGATCTGTAAATTGAATATGTTTGGCTAAAAGCTGTAAAGGCGCAGAAAAATCATTCTCTTTTTTATGTTGAACAGTCGGATAAAACGGATCATCTTTGATTGGAATTCCTAAATAGTTCAGATGGACTCGAAGCTGATGCTGTTTGCCTGTATGGGGTTTTAATTGATATTTGGCCCATGTTTTATTATGTTCCAGACAGTCAATCCATGTTTCACTATTTGGTTCACCCGTAGGGTTAATCCGCATGGTGTAAAAAGGCTGTCCTTTTTCCATACACAAATTTAAAGTCTGGGGAAAGCATAATGCTGGATGATAAGGTGCAATCGCATGGTAAGTTTTTTGTATTTGACGTTTGGCAAAAAGCGTCTGATAGGCGTGCCTAACCTCGGTTTTTTTACTCAACAGTACGATTCCTGCTGTTTCTCGATCTAGCCGATGAACAGGACTTAATTGCTCGATTCCTGTCTGATTTTTTAAGCGAACCAATAACGTTTCCTGAACGTATTGACCAGTTGGACTCATCGTTAAAAAATGAGGTTTATCGACGATAAGTAAATGTTCATTTTCAAACAAAATTCGGTGTTCAAACGGAATATGGGTTTCCTGAGCCAAAAAACGATAATAAAAAATATGAGTGTTGGGTCGGTATAAACTATGAATTGTAAGAACTTGTCCAGTTGAGTCATAGACTAAACCATTTGCAAAACGCTGCTGCCATTCTTGTTCTAAGATATGGGGAAAGTGTTTGCAAACATATTCAAAGACCGTTTGGATGACTTGATCTTTATCAGCAGGCAAGAATGCTTTACTAGCACTTACACCATGTAGCATGGGCGGGGTGAAATCAATTTTGTTCATTAAATGTGATGAAAATAAAAATGAAGAATTACTTGCCTTAAAATAAAACAAGCATTTGCCTGAAATAGGCTTTTAAAGCCTGAAAATGCTATCATATTCCGTTCTTCGATTCATGTCGTGTGTGTTATGCAATATTCCTTATCGTTACAATTAAATAGTGAAGATGATACCCAGAAATTTGCGCAACATTTAGCAAAGCATGTCCAATCTGGTGTGATTTATTTGATTGGGGATTTGGGAGCTGGTAAAACTACGTTTACACGTTATTTATTGCAGCAATTAGGGCATCAGGGGGCGGTAAAAAGTCCAACTTATACGTTGGTTGAGCCGTATAAAATTAACCACAAAGAGGTTTTTCATTTTGACCTTTATCGTTTAAATGATCCTTATGAATTGGAGCTGATGGGAATCCGCGACTATCTGGAAGTACCTGATGCTTTATTTTTGTTTGAATGGCCATCTAAAGGGGACGGTGAAATTCCTCAGCCAGATATTGTTATCGATATTGAAAAATCAGACGATGATCTTCAGCGGTTTGTTACCTTATCTTTAAATGATGAAAACCTTCATCAGGTATTAAAGGACCTATTGTAATCATGAGTGATTCAATCAGTTTGCGCCGTATTCACGCATTAAATCCAGCTTTAGCTAACCAGATTGCAGCAGGTGAAGTGATTGAACGTCCTTCATCTGTAGTGAAAGAACTTTTGGAAAATTCGATTGATGCGGGTGCAACTGAGCTGATTATTCGTGTGGCACAAGGTGGTGCAACGCTGATTGAAATTATTGACAATGGTAATGGGATCCATCCCGATGATTTGGCGCTAGCGGTGATGCGTCATGCAACCAGTAAAATCCAAACTGCTGAAGATTTACATGCTATTGTCAGTTTAGGCTTTCGTGGGGAGGCTTTGGCTTCAATCGCCGCAGTTTCACGTTTGACCCTGATTAGTAGCCAAAATGAAGAAGGCATTGGTTATCAGGTTGAAGTTAATGGTACGGCTTTTGAGCATCAGCAAGTTCAGGCTGTCGCAGCACAAAAGGGTACACATATTCGTGTGCAGGATTTATTTTTTAATGTCCCTGCACGCCGTAAATTTTTAAAAAAACCGGGTACTGAATTTGGGCATATTGAAGAAATTGTTCGACGCTTGGCTTTAACCCATTTTGATATTCGTTTTGTACTTGAGCATAACGACCAGATTCGTTTAAATCTGCCTATAGCGGATAGTGGCGCTTTACGTTTTCAGCGGGTACAGCAATTATTGGGTCAACAATTTACTGAAAATGCCTATTGGCTCGACAGTGAAAGCATCAATATGCGCTTGTCTGGTTGGCTAGGACACCCATCTGATGCGAGAGCACAGGCTGATTTACAATACGTTTATGTGAATGGTCGTATTGTAAAAGATAAAACTATTTCTCATGCGCTACGGATGGCCTATGATGGCATTTTACATGGTCATCAACATGCGGGCTATTTATTGTTTTTAGAAGTTGATCCTGAGCAAATTGATGTTAATGTGCATCCTACCAAGCATGAAATCCGATTTCTGAATCAACGCGAAGTCCATGAGTTTGTAAGACATTATGCTAAAGAAACTTTGGCGCAATTTCAAACAGCGAGTACCGATTTGGCTCAGGCCATGAAAGTCGATGAACAGAGAGAAACGTCTGTAAACTCTGTTATTCAACCGCGTTATCAGGAGCAGTTTGCATTACATAAAAGTATGGATGCACCAAGCTCAATTGTTTCTGAGACAAATTCTTACCCTAACTCAGCATTATCAACAGAGTTACTAACTGATTTTAATGCCAGCCATCCACAGACCGTCCAATATTCACCCCAAACTCGCTATAACGGCTCTACACAGCTGAATAATGCGCTTAAAACCTATTTGTCACCTCTGAGAGAAAATTTGGATGTCGAATCTGAAACACAAACATCCTCTCTGCCAGTGGATGAGTTTCCTTTAGGCATTGCGATTGCACAATTACATGGCATTTATATATTGGCGCAAAATACAGAGGGATTGATTATCGTCGATATGCATGCAGCACATGAACGTATTTTGCTTCAACAAATGAAAAGTGCATGGGATAGGCCTGAATTTTGGACCTCACAGCAGCTGTTGATTCCAAAGATCATTTCCATTAGCCGCATGCAGACCATACGCATAGATGATTTAAAAGATCAGTTAGGACGTCTGGGACTTGAAATTGATCAGTATGGCGATGAACAAGTGATTGTGCGTGGTGTGCCCGCTATCTTACAAAAAGGTGATTTTGAAAAGCTAATTCCAGAATTACTTCATGATTTAGATCCAAATGATGAAGCTCAAGCCTTAATGCAGAAACGAGATCAGATTTTAGCAGGCATGGCTTGTCATGGTGCAGTACGTGCTCACCGCATGCTCAGCCTCTCTGAAATGAATGCATTACTACGTCAGATGGAACAAACTGAATTTGCCAGTCAATGTAATCATGGCCGACCAACATGGCGCGCTTTTCCCCTCAGTCAACTTGATAAACTTTTTGCTCGCGGAGAATAACCTTAAATGTCATCAAACTTGCCTGTGATTAACCTAATGGGACCGACTGCAAGCGGAAAGACTGCGTTGGCATGTGATTTATATGAACGTGGACAGTTTGAAATCATTTCTGTGGATTCAGCACTGGTTTATCGGGATATGGATATTGGTACGGCTAAACCTACAAAACAGGAGCAGGCGCAATATCCACATCATCTGATTGATATTATCTCGCCTTTAGACGTTTATTCTGCTGCTCAGTTTGTAGAGGATGCTTGTCTATTGATCGATGAAATTCATGCAAGAGGTAAAACTCCGATTTTAGTAGGGGGAACGATGCTGTATTTTAAAGCGCTGCTTGAAGGGCTTTCAGATCATTTACCTAACGCGGATGCACAAATCAGAGCAGAAATAGAGCACAAAGCAAATGAGCAAGGCTGGCAGGCTATTTATGATGAATTGGTAAACGTAGATCCTTTGGCAGGGCAGAAGTTCAAAGTATCTGACAAACAAAGAATTATCCGAGCACTTGAGGTATTTAAAATTACGGGTAAGCCCATTACACAATTACAAGCCGAACAACCTAAAAACTTACCATATCGCTACATATTTCATAATTATGCGTTGCTCCCAGATCGAGTAGAATTACATAAGCGAATCGAGCAAAGATTGCGAAGTATGTGGAATATCGGTTTTTTAAATGAAGTTGAGAGCTTGATTGAAAAATACGATATTTGTGACGATTTGCCCTCAATGCGCTGTGTTGGCTATCGCCAAGCGCTCGATTTTTTGATAAAAAGT
Organism: Acinetobacter sp. S54; assembly: GCF_016624945.1. Taxonomy (GTDB): domain Bacteria; phylum Pseudomonadota; class Gammaproteobacteria; order Pseudomonadales; family Moraxellaceae; genus Acinetobacter. The sequence goes on from NZ_JACVUI010000003.1 coordinate 182,728, forward strand.
GATAGAAGTCACAAAAATAAGATGGAGATGGAAGATAAAGCATTATTTTCGACACGACAACTTGCAAAACGTCAATATACTTGGTTACGTTCTTTGCAAGAAACACACTGTTTTAAAACGTATTTAACGATAAAGCAAGCTCAAGAAGACTTGCGAAACTCTTATGGATAAAGCAAAATTTACATACTGTCTTTTTTATAATTTTTAATTGAAAACTAAAGACGGTTTTTTGCGCTGATTTTTAATTTTTTGGAGTTATAACATGTCTAAAGGTCAAACTTTACAAGATCCGTTCTTAAATTCTCTCCGTAAAGAGCGTATTCCTGTTTCCATTTTCCTTGTGAACGGTATTAAGCTACAAGGTCATATTGAATCTTTTGACCAATACGTTGTCCTGTTAAAAAACACAGTAAGCCAAATGGTTTATAAGCACGCAATTTCTACAGTTGTGCCTGCTCGTAATCCACGTCCAGCTGGTGCTCCTGCGACAGGTGGTCAGAGTGGTGGCTTTGGTGCTCAGGGTAGCGGGTTTGGCGGTCAAGGTGGCGGCTTCGGTGGTCAAGGTGGTGGCTTCGGTGGTCAGGGCGGTGGCTTTGGTGGTCAAGGCGGTGGCTTTGGTGGTCAAGGTGGTGGCTTCGGTGGTCAAGGTGGTGGCTTCGGTGGTCAAGGTGGCGGCTTCGGTGGTCAAGGCGGTGGTTTTGGCGGTCAAGGCGGTTTTGGCGGTCAATCATCAGGTTTTGATGGCGAGACAAAATTTGAAGATAATCAAGAAGACGAAAATAATCGTTAATCGATGATCTTAAAGAAAAGCCCCGATATGATCGGGGTTTTTTTGATTAGAATTTGGATTAATTTATCAATTGAACAAAAAAATAGCCCGCAAATGCGAGCTACTTTTACTCATGTATATTTTATGATTTGGCCTTATTTTGTTCTTGAAGGACTTTTTTATCCAAATTTGGATCTTTGATTTCAACATAAGCGTTAGACCGTACTTCACGTAACCAGCTGTCCACTTCTGTATCAAATTGACGTTCACCTAAAATTTGACGCGCCATACGTTCTTGATACTCATGTGTCATATCCTGTTTGCGCGCATCTTGTACCTGCAAAATATGCCACCCAAACTGAGTTTGAAATGGTTCGCTAATTTGCCCAACAGGTGTATTCTTCATTTTTTCATCAAACTCAGGAACCATCATACCAGGCGTTACCCAGCCCAGACTACCTCCATCACGTGCAGAACCCGGATCGTTAGAGAAAGTGGCTGCCAAAGTAGCAAAATCTTCACCTGCTTTTAAACGATTATAAAGGCTTGTAATCATTTGCTTAGCATTTTCAGGGCTAACGACTTCAGAAGGCTGAATTAGAATATGACGAGTTTTATATTGTTCAACCATTGCTTTCTGATCACTAGTTTTGCGATCAAGTAATTTTAAAACATGGATCCCATCGCGTACATTAATTAATTCAGTAGTTTGTCCTGTTTGTAATGCGCTCACTCGTGCTGCAAGTTCGGCTGGAATATCTGCTAAGTCACGATAGCCCATATCTGCCCCTTCAACCTTAATATCCTTGGTTGAATACGTTTTACCAATACTCGCAATATCATCACTACTATTGAGCGCAGTTTTGACTTCTTGAGCAACCTGATTAAGTTGTTCTGGATCAGCACTGGTACTTGAAATACGAGCATGTAAGACGTGTACTTGACTGCCTAACATTGCCTGACCCTGAGGGGATTTTAAAAAGTTAGCAACGTCTTGATCACTAATTTTAATACGTGACATCACTTGTTGCTGACGTAGACGGCTAATCGCAAGATCTTCGCCAATACGATCACGTAACGATGCATAAGTACCTGGAGCAATTGCATCAAGCTTTTGCTGAAAAGCCTCAAGTGATTTACTGCCAGACTGATTGGCTACTTTGAGTACGGCTTCATTCAGGGCTTTTTCATCTGGTTTGATGCCATAACGTTTCACTTGTTCAAGTTGCGCTTCACGCAAGATAAGCTGGTCTAAAACTTGGAGTTGTAAATATTGTTCTGGTGGAACCTGTTTTTTTTGTGCTTGTAACTGATGTTCGGCTTCGGTAACACCTTGCTCTAAATCGCTTTTTAAGATGACACTATTGTCCACAATTGCAATGACTTCATCAGAAGGAGTTGCAGCAAAACTATGCATTGATGAAGAAACAACCGCTGCGAGGGCAGTTGCTTTAAATAACTGTTTTAAATACTTTGTCTTCATTAACGTTGTGTCCAAGATTGATTAGTTTCTTTAAAGCCTAAAACTCGATTTTCCATAATAGATGCAAGTTTATTATTTACACCACCTAAGCCTTTCAGGGTAAGTTCGACCATGACTGCTTTTTTCACATTAACATTCGGATCGTTTGGATCATCAAGGTCATTGTAGTAAGAGCGACCATAGACTGAAACGCCCCAACAGCATGATTCGTAATTTACACCAAGTAAATATTCACGTGCGACACTATTATCAAGGTCGTATTGAACATGTCCCATAATACGCCAATTGTTATGAATAGGTTGTATAAAGGATGCAACAACCTGATCATAGGTGTTTTGACGATCTGGAATATCTTTACGATAGAAATAGCCTAAGTTATACAGATTTCCTTTATCACCTGTGTAGTACATTTGAAAATCGCGCTGCGAATTTGTCCCATTAGACATCCAGGCCGAGTTTGCGCCAATGGTAAAGTGCTGAGACAACTGGCTAGATAAACTAACCACAGGCCCCGTATTTTTTTCTGTATCGATCTGATCATTGTTGACTAAAGTGACACGTCTATCTTCAAAATAGTAGCTCTGTCCTACACTGGCGCGCAGTCGCTCTAAACCTTCAGGATCAAATAAACTATAGCTCACCCCCAAAGACATGAAATTATTGTCTTCTAAACGGTCATGCCCATAGAAACGATACGGGTTAAATAACTGATCATAGTTAATCGAAGCAGTCGTCGTATCAAAGTTTGGATAATCAGTCTGGTTTTTGTAAGGGGCATAAGCATAGAAGGCGCGAGGTGTAATCGTTTGTAGATATTTGCCGTCTTTTTCAAAGGTTAAACCTGTATCCAGACTAAATTGTGGGACAACCACTGATTTATTTTTATCGTTTGCAGTCGCACCACCTTCAGGGTACAACGCATTAATGGTGTTTTCATCATAGAACGTATTAATACTACGCACGGATACTTCTGGAATTGCAAAAGCATAGGTGTTTCTGAAGTTATAACGTGCTGCCAATTGGTTATAGATACGTGTACCACTAGGCTGAGTGCTATAGTTGGTTGTATCACTAATATCTTTCTTGAAATAAGCAGTATCGTTGTTAAATTCGTATTGTAAACCTAGTGGGTTGCCTGTGACATAATTCAATAAAAACTGTGGCAGGCGGGCATAAGGACGATCAACATCAGATACCGTTTTATCCAGAGTTTGGAAGTCTTCGACTTTTAATTGGGCTTTTAAACCAGGAATTTGATCTTTGTAGTTCAGCACCCAAGCACGACGTAAGTTCAAGTCTGTTTTCGAATCAGGGCTCGAATTTAAGTCTGCGGTAAAATCTTTATCGGAGGCATAACTGTATTCTAGATTGGTTGACCAGTAATCATTGATATCCCAGTTATGTAGAAACTTTAAATCTTTACGGTCTTTGTTGTCATATTTTTTATCGTCAGGTAAATAAGCACCTGAGATTTTACCTTCACCAAAATTTTCGGTCATATATCTGAATTGACCTTCTAACATTGTTCCACGATCTGCATAGTAACGCGGGGTTACGGTTGCATCGTAATTAGGAGCTAGATTCAGATAAACAGGAACAGCTAGTTCAAAACCACCATCATTGGAGAAGCCAAATGTTGGATTTAAAATCCCGGTTGTTCTACGGTCATCAATCGGGAAATTAAAATAAGGTACAGCCAGAACAGGTACGTCTTTTACATAAAGTTTCGTTCCTTTAGTTACACCGCGACCGCTGTCCTGATCCAGCTTGATTTCTTTGGCCTTAATTTGCCACGTTGGCTTTTCTTCAGGAGGGCAAGTGGTGTAAGTGGCATCATGCAATACCATTGTTGTTGGCGAAGTTCGATTGATCTGCTGCGCATGACCATGTGCGTGTTGTTGCTCAGAGATATAAAAACTGTTATTTAAGTCGCCAGTTTGAGTTTTTAAATTGTAATTGATCTTATCGCTTTGAGACAGAAGACCACTTTGAGCAAGCTGTACATGACCCTCAGCATTCGCATACGTTTGTGTCTGATCAATGATGACTTTATCGGCACGGATTGATCTACCTTCCTGATCAATAACCACATTGCCGCTTAACTCGGAGTCGCCTTTAGGATTGTAATGTCCATAGTCTGCGGTTACCACTGAAGTCGCTTGGGCAGGGTCAGAAGCCTGAGCAGTCGGGCTAATTGGCGTAATCCAGGTTCCTTTACAAAATGCAGAACTTAATGATTTTGTATCCCTAATCTGTGCTTCAGGGGCAGATTTATCCACATAATATTGTTCAAAAAATTCCTGACCAGGGTAGGCTTTTTGAATACTTTCTTTGAGCTGTTTGTTATCGATGCTAGAAATCGCACTGTCCGACTCAGCATAACTTGATTGTATGGAGCCGCCACATAAAAGTGTCAAGATAGCGGTCGCTAAAGGATTAAATTTAAACTGATGCTTCATTGTTTCATTAACCAAGTATGCTAATTCGCAATTAATTATTGTCGCATCATAGAGAAAAAGTTTATAAGTGGCTACACTTATGACTTCAAAATCTCAGCTAGTTTTAGATTTTATTGCAAATGAATACACAACGTGAACAATTGATACAATCATGGATTGCCTCGGCTTTGAATACTGAAGATTTTCAGGTTCACTTTTTAGCTGGAGATGCGAGTTTCCGACGCTATGCACGCGTCACTTACCAAAATAATACCTATATGTTGATGGATGCGCCACCTGAAAAAGAAGATTGTCGTCCCTTTGTGACGATTGACGAATTTTTTGATCAACATGGTGTTCGTGTACCACATATTATTGCCAAGGATTTAGAACAAGGGTTCTTGTTACTTGAAGATTTTGGTGATGTATTATTATCGACTTTATTGAATGATATTACCGTTGATCATTATTACTTACAAAGCTTTAAACAGTTGATTCAGTTGCAATCGATTCGAGGTGATGCTCATTTTCCTGCTTATTCATATGAAAAGTTAATGATGGAAATGAAGCTTCTAACCGATTGGTTATTGCCTTCATTGAATATCAATCCGACTGAGCAACAACAAACAGTCATTGAGCAGACATTCGATTTATTGGCGCATACAGCGCTTGCGCAGCCGCAGGTTATTGTCCATCGAGATTTTCATAGTCGTAATTTGATGAAAATTCAGGGGGAAGAACAGCTTGGCGTTATTGATTTTCAGGATGCAGTAATTGGCGCGGACACCTATGATCTAATTTCCATTACACGGGATGCGTATGTACAGTGGAATGCTGATCGGGTTTATCGCTGGTTCCAACTTTTTTATGATTTATTAGCAGATGAAGCGAAAAACAATCGAAGTTTTGAGCAATTTAAAAAAGAAGCGGATTTTATGGCGATTCAGCGTCATATTAAGATTTTAGGTATTTTTGTCCGTTTATTTGAGCGCGATGGAAAATCGGGTTATCTCAAAGATTTGCCGCGTGTGATGTGGTATTTATTAGAAGAAAGTAAGGCTTATCCGGAACTAGATGCGTTCATGCAATTCATTCATCAAGTTGTAATGCCTAAATTTATTGAAAAATATGGTAATTATGAGGTGGCCGCTTGATGAAAGCCATGATTTTAGCCGCTGGATTGGGCAATCGTATGCGCCCATTAACCTTACACACCCCAAAACCATTGTTACAGGTGGGAGGGAAGCCACTTATTGTCTGGCATATTGAAAAATTAAAAAAAATCGGTGTGACTGAGATTGTCATCAACAGTGCATGGTTGGCAGATAAACTGGTTGAAGCCTTGGGGGATGGTTCGGCTCTGGGCGTGAAGGTTCTATGGTCACATGAGGGTGAAGGGCTTGAAACTGCGGGTGGTATCATCAATGCTTTACCACTTTTGGGGGATGATCCTTTTATTTTAGTCAATGGCGATGTCTGGACAACGATGGATTTTTCATCGCTTTTAAATATTAAATTGGCTAACGATTTAGCACATTTGGTCTTTGTTCCTAATCCAGTGCAACATCCAAATGGCGATTTTATTTTGTCAAATCATAAAGCATATACTTTTGAACAGCAGCAAAAAGGTGAAGCTTTAACTTATAGCGGTGTGGCTGTTTTGTCGCCAAAATTGTTTGCAAATCTGGATCAGGGTAAACGACCACTCGCACCCTTGCTAAAACAGGCAATGTTAAATCAACAGGTCAGTGCTGAAAAAATGCAGGGAATTTGGGTGGATGTAGGTACACCTGAACGATTAAATGAGCTAGATCAACAAATTAAAGCAGGTTTGTACATTTAACTGTGTAAACGCTAAGCGCTGACCACTATTTTTGAGTATAGAAATAGGTATACTGCAACTAACTTTTTAGAGATGTTCCACGGATATGCATCCTTTTTTCCACGAATTAAAACAGGGTAGTCAGGCACTGGGGTTAAATCTCAATGATGAAGCGTTGAATCTGTTGTTGAAATATCAAGATGCGTTGGTGCTCTGGAACAAAGCCTATAACCTGACGGCGATACGTGATCCTAAAGAAATGCTGGTGAAGCATTTGTTGGATAGTCTTAGTATTCTTAAGGATTTACCAGAAGGGCGTTTGCTGGACGTGGGTACAGGTGGCGGCATGCCGGGGATGATCATTGCATTATGTCAACCTGAACGTGTTTGTGTACTGTTGGATTCAAATGGTAAAAAGATCCGATTCTTAAAACAGTTTATTGCAGATTTAAAATTAAAAAATGTGATGGCTGTACAGACTCGTGTGGAAAATGAAGATTCAATCGGTGAATTGGGTCAGTTTGATGTCATTACCAGTCGTGCATTTGCTTCTCTCACTGATTTTGTAAATGCTGCGCGTCCTTATATGCACCCAAACAGTATTATTGCAGCGATGAAAGGTTTAGTTCCAGCCGAAGAAATGCAGCAATTAGAAAATGAATTTTCTTGTCAGGTGATTGAGTTGCAAGTACCACGACTAGACGAACAGCGTCATTTACTTTTACTTGAACAAAAACAAGCTTAAATTGGGGTAACTATGGCTCAGATTATTGCAATAGCCAATCAGAAAGGTGGCGTGGGTAAAACGACGACAGCTGTGAATCTGGCTGCCTCTTTGGCTGTATTAAAAAAACGCGTGCTTTTGGTGGATATGGATTCACAAGGCAATGCTACGATGGGTTCAGGGGTGCAAAAAAATGATTTACTGTACTCTATTACCGATGTTTTGTTGGGTGAGGTTCCTGTGGAAACCGCGATCACAAAATCTGAAGTCGGTTATAAGGTGTTGGGTTCAAATCGTGAGCTCTCAGGTGTGGAACTTGCAATTGCGGATCAAGACGGACGTGAGTTTATTCTAAAAAAAGCACTGGATAGCGTTCGTGATTCTTTTGATTATATTATCATTGACTGTGCACCAAGTCTGAGTCTGATTACTGTCAATGCACTTGCGGCTGTAGATGGCGTAATGATTCCAATGCAATGTGAATATTATGCGTTAGAAGGTTTAGCAGATTTAACTCAGACTATTGATCGTATTCAACAAGCGTTAAATCCTGATCTGCAAATTATTGGTGTATTACGTACGATGTACGATGCCCGTAACGCATTGACCCGCGATGTCTCTGCCGAGCTAGAGCAGTTTTTTGGTAAAAAGCTTTATGATACGGTCGTTCCACGAAATGTTCGTCTTGCTGAAGCGCCTGCACACGGTTTACCGATTATTTATTTTGAGAAAAGTTCAAAAGGTGCTGTGGCTTATTTAAATCTAGCTGCCGAAATGTTGAAAAAGAGTAAAGTGAAAAAAGGAAATTAAGGCATGACCACAAAAAAACGCGGATTGGCAAAAGGTCGTGGTCTAGATGCACTACTAGGCTCCATTCAAAAAGAAAAGTTACAAATTGAAGCACAGGCAATTGATCATGGTCAGTTGAAACAAGTTGATGTCAATGTACTGAAACGTGGTGAATATCAACCGCGTCGCTTTATACAGGAACAGGATTTAAAAGAACTGGCAGCTTCCATTGAAAAACATGGTGTAATGCAGCCGATTGTGATTCGTCCAATTGATGATGAACAATATCCGTATGAAATCATTGCTGGTGAACGTCGCTGGCGTGCGGCACAACTTGCCGGTCTGAAAGAAATTCCTGCAATTGTCCGTGATTTGAATGATCAAGTTGCTATTGCACTGGCCTTAATTGAAAATATTCAACGTCAGGATTTAAATCCAATTGATCAGGCGTTGGCATTACAGCGTTTTCATGATGAATTTGGTTTAAGTCATCAGGAAATTGCAGAAACGGTGGGTAAAGCTCGTACCACGGTCAGCAACTTATTGCGTTTACTCAGTCTCGATGATGCCATCAAAGATCTGATGCAGGAAGGCCAGCTAGATATGGGGCATGCGCGTGCGATTTTGGCGCTCAAAGCCAAAGACCAAATTGCGGTTGCCAACATTGTTATTGAGAAAAGTCTTTCTGTCCGTCAAACAGAACAACTGGTTCGTGAATGGAATGAGCCCAAACAGGGTAAAGCGAGAGCAGAAATTTCGCCCGATATTGAACAATTGACACAAAAACTTTCTGAACGTTTTGGTGCAAATGTGAAAATTGATCACAATAAGCAAGGAAAAGGCAAACTAGTCATTCACTATCATTCACTAGATGAGTTAGATGGTATTTTAAATATTTGCTTAACCGATTAGTCTATGCTGACCTTTTAAATTTTTTTGTGGTTATTGGGGATTATCAGCATGTGGGAATTGGTTAAAGCTGGGGGCTGGTTGATGCTGCCCCTTATTTTGTGTTCTATTTTTACGGTTGCGATTAGTATTGAGCGTTTTGTTCGGCTTAAACGATCCTTAGTTTTGCCTAATGCATTGATGTCTTCAAGTTCTCATTCGGTTGATCAGGTGATTGATCAACTGGAACAAAATGAACCCTTACAAAAAAGTCCTTTGGGCCGTATTTTAAAAGCAGGTATGGATAATCAGGCGTTGGGTGAACAATTTGCTAAAGCGCAAATGGAAGTAACAGCGTCTCAAGAAATTGGTTATTTGGAACGTAATATTAACTTTTTGGGAACCATGAGTGCAGTTGCACCACTGTTGGGGCTTCTAGGAACTGTAATTGGAATCATCGAATCTTTTCTGGTAATTGATATTGGATCGAGTAGTAGTCCAACCTTAATGATTCCTGGTATTTCCAAAGCCTTGATAACCACAGCTATAGGAATGTTGATAGCGATTCCAGCCTTGATCGCTTATCGTTATTTTCAACGTTTGGTACATGAATATATTGCAGAGCTTGAGCAACAGGCTACTCTTTTTCATGCCGCACTTTTTTTCAAGACACAACCACAAAATACATTTGAGCAACGCCGTGTAGGTTAGGGTGAACACTATGAAATTCAAACGCCCGCAAGTTGAAGATATTCATATTAACCTAACCCCGATGATTGATTGTCTATTATTTATTCTTGTGTTTCTGTTGCTTTCTACGACATTTGCACAAAATAGTCGTATTAATCTGACATTACCTGATGCGCAAGGTGTTCCACCAAAACAATACGATCAAAAGGTTGAGGTCATGGTAGACTCTACCGGACATTACATGGTGAATGGTCAAGCTATTTCTAGTCAAAGTAGTTCTGATTTAAGTAGTGCGATTAAACAGGTTGCACATGACCGTCGCGATTTAATGTTTGTGATTGCTGCTGATGCGAAAGCAACGCATCAGGATGTGATTCGCGTGATGGATGTGGCAGGGCAGCTTGGTTTTGTTAACATTAACATTAGTACAAAAGTTCCTTCCAGAGGTTTTACTGAGTGAATCAAGATTTTAAGGTTTATCTTCGTCTTCTATCCTATTTAAAACCCTATTGGGGTATCGCATTATTAGTATTGCTTGGTTTTGGTATAAATGCAGCAACTGAGGTTTCCGTTGCCAAGTTATTAAAATATATTATCGATGCAATTCAGGAAAGTAGTCGATCAAATCTTGATTGGTTCCCCGCGCTGATTGTATTACTCGTTTTCTTTCGTGGTCTTGGCCTGTTTATGGGCAGTTATTTTACTGCTGTCATCTCACGGAGTTTGATCTTTAGTATCCGTCAGGATGTCTATGCAAAGTTACTATGTTTACCCTCGCAATATTATCTGGATAACTCCTCTGGGCATATTACTGCCAAGATTATGTATAACGTCGAGCAATTAACAGCAGCCTCCTCAGAATCATTAACAACTATTGTAAAAGAAGGCTTTATTACGATTGGTTTACTGGGCTACCTTTTTTATTCCAACTGGCGTTTGACTTTGTGTATTTTAATCTTTATGCCTTTAATTGGTCTGCTGGTACGAAAAGCTTCGAAACGTATGCGCAAACTTTCCATACAAGTGCAAAATACCATGGGAGATGTGAACCATGTGGTGCAGGAAAGTATCAATGGAAATTCTGTCGTTAAAACCTTTAATGGTGAGACCTCTGAGCAACTACGTTTTTATAAGTCTTCTCAGGAAAACTTAAAACGTGGTTTGAAAATGGTGGTTGTACAGAATATGAACTCGCCGCTAGTTCAACTGGTGATGGCATTTGCCTTGAGTTTGATCGTCTGGTTGGCATTACGGCCACAAATTTTGGGAAATACCACTGCGGGTGAGTTTGTTGCTTATATCACTGCTGCAGGTTTATTGGCAAAGCCTGTAAAAAACTTGACCGATGTCAATGAAAAATTGCAACGTGGTATTGCTGCTGCCTATTCTGTTTTTGAGTTGTTGGACCTACCTGAAGAAAAAAATACAGGGACATTAAAACCTGAATTGAAGGGCAATATCCGTTTTGAGCACGTTGAACTTGTGTATAAATCGGATGTTCATGCCATACAGGACTTTACTTTAAATATTAAATCAGGCGAAACCATCGCTTTAGTTGGGCGCTCAGGAGCAGGGAAAAGTTCTTTAGTGAATTTGCTGGTTCGTTTTCAGGAAGTTAGCCGCGGTCAGATTTATCTAGATGATCTTCGTATAGAAGATATAGACTTGGCGACTTTGCGCCGTCAAGTGGCTATGGTCAATCAGCAAGTGGTGTTATTTAATCGTTCTGTGCGCGAAAATATTGCTTATGGGCAACTTGAAGGTGCAAGTGAAGATGCGATTATTGCTGCGGCAAAAGCAGCGTATGCACACGATTTCATTATGAATCTGCCACAGGGATATGAGACTGTTCTAGGTGCTCAGGGCTTGAATTTGTCTGGTGGCCAACGCCAACGTATCGCCATTGCTCGAGCAATTTTAAAAGATGCACCAATTTTAATTCTTGATGAAGCGACAAGTGCGCTGGATAATGAATCTGAACATTTCATTCAAAAAGCCTTTGATCAAGCCATGCAACAAGACCGTACAACGATCGTAATTGCCCATCGTTTATCGACAATTGAAAATGCAGATCGAATTGTAGTGATGGATAAAGGTCGAATTGTGGAGCAGGGTACACATTCAGAATTACTTGTTAAACAAGGTGCTTACTATCAATTACATCAACGTAATTTTGAGGAATAAGCGGCATGTCTTTTGCCCAAATTATTCAGGATGCTTGGAATAAACAGGCGAAATGGCTGATTTTATTACGACCATTATCTTGTTTATATGGGCTAGGAGCAAGTTTAAATCACCAACTTTACCAGATGGGAGTTAAATCGGTTTATACGGCTCCTGTCCCTGTGATGGTGATTGGAAATATTACGGTGGGTGGTAGTGGTAAAACACCTTTATTAATTCAGCTCATTAAATTTCTGACTCAGCGGCAGGTTAAAGTCGGTGTGATTAGTCGTGGTTATGGTAGCCAGGGGCCATTTCCTGCAATGGCGAATTTAGATTCCAGGCCTGAACAAGTTGGCGATGAACCCTGTTTGATTGTGCAATCTACGGGGGTGCCGATGGCGGTTGGTCCAGACCGTAAGGCAGCCATAGAGTTACTTTTAAGTCAACATGAGCTTGATCTCATTATCAGTGACGACGGTTTGCAGCACTGGGCGCTAGCTCGACAAATTGAATGGATTGTACTGGACTTAAATCGTGGTTTAGGTAATGAAAAACTTTTACCTGAAGGATATTTGCGTGAATCTAAATCTCGTTTAGAAACGGGAACCGTTATTGAACATGGTTTACAGCCGCATTCAACATTAAATATGCATCTGCAGGCGGGTCAACCGTATCTATTGAATCCATCAGAAAATATCTCAACATTGTTTAATCAACAAGATGAATTTTATGCAGTTGTGGGTATCGGATTTCCACAACGTTTTTATAAAACGCTTGAGTCCATTGGCATTAAAGAGTTTCAGTGTCATGAATTTCCAGACCATCATGATTATGAAATTGCAGACTTGCAGTTCGATGATCAAAATCCCATTATTACCACCGAAAAAGATGCAGTAAAAATTTTACCTCTACTTAAACAATATCCGGATTTTTCGGTTGAAATTTGGGTGGTGCCTGTAGAGGCTATTCTCTCTGAAGACTGCTATCAGTTACTTGAAACTCAATTAAAGCAATTGGGTGTTTCTTTGTCTCAGGAAATTTAAATGAAACATATTGTCATTCCTGCTCGTTTTGCTAGTTCACGGTTACCAGGAAAACCACTTTTACAGATTCATGGTCGTGCGATGATTTTGCGTGTTGTTGATCAGGCAAAAAAAGTACAGGGTTTTGATGATTTGTGCGTTGCAACAGATGATGAGAGTATTGCTAATATCTGTCGCGCGGAAAATATTGATGTAGTCATGACCAGTGCTGAACATCCTTCTGGTACGGATCGTCTAAGTGAAGTCGCACGGGTTAAAGGTTGGGCAAGCGACGATATTATTGTCAATGTACAGGGGGATGAACCTTTATTGCCAGCTAAATTAGTGCAACAGGTGAGTCAACTATTGGTTGCAAAACCAAATTGTTCTATGTCGACCTTATGCGAGCCTATTCATCTTTTAGAGGAATTTCAGCGTAATAGTATTGTCAAAGTAGTAATGTCTAAACAAAACGAAGCACTATATTTTAGTCGCGCTACGATTCCGTATGATCGTGATGCTGTGCAACACAATACCCAACAGTTACACGCGCATGCTTATCGTCATTTGGGTTTATATGGCTATCGAGTGAGTTTGTTGCAGGAATATGTGAAATGGGAGCAGGGAACATTGGAAAAGCTTGAAAGTCTTGAACAGTTGCGTGTTCTTGAAAATGGTCACCGTATTGCCATTGCCATTGCGGAAGCCAATCTGCCTCCAGGTGTGGATACGCTTGCCGATTTGGAGCGATTAAACGCTTTACCTGTTTCAAGTTTTCAGTAATTTAGGATAATTTGATGCAAACAGTTTACCCGTGGCAACAAAACATTTGGGAAACGCTGACAAGCCGTTTCCCCGAAGTCGGTCACGGACTCTTATTCTATGGAAAAAATGGTTGTGGAAAACATGAATTTGCACAACATTTTTTGGCATGGGTATTATGTTCTAATAAACAGGCACAAGCAGCTTGTGGCGAATGCATGAGTTGTCAGTGGTTAAAATCTGATACACATCCAAATTATGTGCATATTACGACAGACGAAGAAAATAAAAAACAAAATGCCAAGATAAAAATCGAAAAAATACGAGATTTATTACCATTTGTGCAACAAACTGTTGATGGTTGGCGCGTGATTGTGATTGAGCCTGCTGAAGCCTTGAATATGGCATCGTCGAATGCATTATTAAAAACATTGGAAGAACCTGGCGATCGTATAATTTTAATTTTATTGGCAGATCATTACCTTAAATTACCTGCCACGATCCGCAGTCGTTTACAACATTTTGCTCTTGATCGTGTTTCACCAGAACAGTCGCAGCACTATATTCAAACTGAGCAACCTGAGCTTTCAGAAAGCCAAGTTAATTTATTATTGAATCTGTCTGGTGCAATGCCCTTGAGCGCTTTGCAATTGGCTCAAAGTGAATGGCTGAACAAACGTGCGGATTTTTTGATGGATTGGACGAACTTAGTCACACAAAAAAATAAACCTATGCTGCTTGCAACAAAATGGTCAAAAGAGATGGGCTTTAATGATTTTATTCCCATGGTGGAATACTTGTTGGGTGATCTAATTTGTGTCAAGCTAAATCAGTCACTCAAAAATATTGACCTGTCTTTCGATCAAATCGTTCAAGCTTATACACTTGAGCAATTGTTTGAAATTTATACACAAATACAACATGCCAAGCAATTGGTTGAGCAAAACGTACAAACCAATCTGATCTTGGATCAACTTTTTATAAAACTAATGAACGTTGAATAGGGGAAATAAAATGGAACCACGTATGATGGGCGGTATTATTCAGTTAAATATTCCTGATCGTGCAACTCTACAGGCCAGTTACATGAGCTTTGTACAGGGTGGTGGTTTATTTATTCCTTCTAAACAGACCGTAAAGTTGGGTGAGGAGGTGTTTGTACTTGCCACCTTGCCTGAACAGTCACAAAAGATACCTTTAACTGGAAAAGTGATCTGGATATCACGTAAACAAACGGGTGTTAAACCGCATGGCTTTGCGATTCAACTCAGCGGCGAAAAGGGAGTGTACTACAAAAATGAGGCCGAAAAGCTTCTGGCGGGTAGTGCTTCTGATCGTCCTAATTTCACCATGTAAAAATAGGAAAGCTCTGTGTTTGTAGATACTCATTGTCATCTCACGATGTTGGATTTGACTCCCTATGAGGGAGATCTGGATCAGGCTTTGGCGCAGGCACGTCAGGCAGGAGTATCCAAGTTTATGAGTATTTCTGTTGATCTGGATGATCATTTGCAACTTGCTCAAATTGCTGCCCGACATGACGATGTTGGGTATAGTGTTGGCGTTCATCCCTGTGAAGATGCTGCAACTATGGCGCGAGCGACCACTGAATTTCTGGTTGAGTTGGCGCAAAATGATAAAGTTTGGGCATTAGGTGAGACTGGACTGGATTATTATCACAGTACTGAATTTGTGGAAGAACAAAAGCAATGTTTTGCCCGACATATTGCTGCATCCAAAATTGTAAAAAAACCAGTCGTGGTGCATACCCGTTCGGCTAAACACGATACGATTGATATTATTCGCGCTGAACAATCTACTCATGGCATTTTGCATTGCTTTACTGAAGATTGGGATACAGCAAAAGCAGCGTTGGATTGTGGTTATTACATTTCTTTTTCGGGCATTCTCTCTTTTAAAAATGCGCAGGATTTACGAGATGTTGCCAAACAGGTTCCCTTAGATCGTGTCTTAATTGAAACGGATAGTCCCTATCTTGCGCCTGTACCTTATCGTGGTAAATCAAATGAACCAAAATATGTGCCCTTTGTAGCCAAAGCTTTAAGTGATGTATATGATAAGTCTGTAGAAGAAATGGCAGATATTACTCGCCAAAACTTTGAAAATCTTCTCAATATGAAATAGTTGAATCTAACAAAAGCTAAAGTAAGAGAGTTATCGCGTGAAGATGGATCGTCAGGCTCAGTTTCGAGCAAGAGAAGTATTGATATTTCAGGTTGCAGAACAACTCCTATTGGAAAATGGCGAAGCAGGAATGACACTGGATGCCTTGGCTGCAGAGCTTGATCTGGCTAAAGGCACCCTCTATAAACATTTTCAAAGCAAAGACGAGTTGTATATATTGCTAATTATTCGCAATGAAAAAATGCTGCTCGAAATGGTTCAGGATACACAAAAAACTTTTCAGGAACATTTGGCTTTTTTTATGTTGCATCATTTACATCATCCTGAACGTACGGTCATGTTTCACCAGATCGAGGAACGTTTATCTACAACAGGGCAAGGAATTCAGCAACTTTTCCAAGAGCTTTATCAGATTCGTAAAAAACGACTGCGTATTATTATTGGTATGACGGATAATTATCTTGAATCTATTCATAGTCTGATGACCACACGTGATTACCTAGCTGGGATTTGGTCGCTTACTCACGGTGCAGCAGCTATTTTAAATTCAAGTTTTTATCAGCGCTATCTTGGATCGCGAGATACTTTGCGTATTGCCTATATTGATCAGGCTTTGGCCATGCCTAAATATGCCCAAGAACAATATGCCTAATCATCGCTGTTCAGGATTTACACTGATTGAATTGATGGTGGTGATCGTCATCGTTGGAATTTTGGCTTCACTTATTTTATTAAATATCAGTGGTGTAGATCAGCGTAAAGCCATGCAGGCGCGAGAAGTTTTTATTCTGGATTTAAAGAAAATTAATAAAGAATCAACTGATCAATCGCGTATTTTTGCCTTATCCACTCATAATGCGACAGATGTTGCGCCTTTTAATTATGAGTTAATAGAATATCAGGATCAAAGCGATCAAACGATTATTCAGGAAGATAAAAAATGGCAAAAATATCCAGAATTCCCTGTTAGGATTTTGCCAGAACGCGTTGCTTTTAGTATTGAATCGGTCGATCAAAACTATCAAAATGCTACCAAACAAGATCTTATCAATAATCAGGCACCAAAACTCATTTGGCTAGGAAATGGTGAGGTAAAGCCAGTACAAATCCAGTTTTATTTTGAACAAAACCCAGTTGGCGATCCAATTGAGGTTGATCATCTGGGTAATATTAATGAAAATTAAACCACCCGATTTTGGATTCTGGTCTTGCCTAGTTGCAAAACGAAGCTTTGCTTATGCTCAAACTTTAAACAATGTTTTCAGCTTTGTGCTAAGACCGAGCATTACTCGATTTAACCCTCACAACTTAAAGCATAATTTTTCGTATTGCGCTCGGACAAAGCTGCACTTTGTTAATCCTCGCTCAGGATTTACATTGTTAGAGGTGATGGTGGCTTTGGCTATTTTTGCCGCAGCAGCAATTGCCTTGACTAAAGTAGGCATGCAATATACTCAATCCACAGCAAATGCTATTTTAAGAACGAAAGCCCAGTTTGTTGCTATGAATGAAGCAGCTCAAATGGAAATTAATAAGCAATGGTTGACGGGAACCGAGTCTAAACAAATCACCTCGCAGGGTGAGACGTGGCAAATTGATAAACGATCTGAATCGACAATTAGCCCTAATGTGCAACGGGTTGAGATACAAGTCAGTTTATTCAACAATGAGCAAGGCAAAGTTGAATCTGGCATTACGAATGTTGTGTTTTTTAATTATCCCCAACAAGTAAAAACGCAATGAAAAATCAAAAAAATAAGCAGGATGTATTTTATTCTAAGAAAGGGAAGCCAGTTTCTAACGCCATCTGTCAGCCTTTTAATGAAACTTCTTTATTCAATTTGAACACTGCTCGAATTAAACCTCGTCACTCGAAGCATCATTATTCAGGATTTACATTAATTGAATTGCTTGTAGCCATAGCAATATTTGCAGTATTGTCTGCATTGGGGTGGAAAGTCTTTGATTATCTTCTAAAAACCAAAGAGCGAAATACTCAGCATGAAGCGCAACTATTCATTTTACAAGATGGTTATCAGCAACTTTTAAGAGATAGTCTGCAGATTATTCCAGTCACGGCGAATATGGGCGGGCAACTGCGACCTGCATTATCACTGAATAATAATGTACTGCAGTTTAGCAAAGCTGGGGTTACTGATCCACTAGGACAAGGGGTATCGCCTTATGAGCGAATCGAGTATCGTTATGATGCCGCACAAAAAGTGGTATATCGATTAAAATATTCAGATTTGAATCTTCCTAACAGCGCTCAGCCGCAATCGAGTATCTTGCTAAAAAATGTTGAGCAGTTTCAAGTGAATGTATTAAACCCTCAAGCGGTGAATCAATGGCCAGATGCGAGTTTTGATCCGAATCAAACTGCCAGTTTAAAACTTCTACCAGCAGGTTTAAAAATCAATCTAACCATTGCGGGGACTGAATATGAGTGGATTTACAGTTTATTGGATAGCAAACCGCTTGCTTTAAATCAGCAACAGGGTGGTGTATCGGGAAATAATAATTCAACCAATAATTCTAATAACAGCTCCACTCACTCGGCGGGTCAAAATTAATAATCATGATGGGAAATAAAATAAAGAAACAAAAAGGCATTGCGTTGATCACTATTCTTGTCATGGTGGCATTGGCCACAATTTTGGCAGCAACCATTGCAAAACGACAAAGTAATACGGCTGAAAATACAGCGTATTTGATCCGACAAGATCAATCTTTATTGTATGCCAAAAGTGCTGAAGCATTCTTTTCAGAACTGCTGGTACAAGATGCGCAAGATAGTGCCCAAGCTGATCATATGGGCGAAACATGGGCAAAACCAATGCCAGCTTTTCCTGTCGAAGATGGCTACGTTTCAGGTTATTTACAGGATGAGTCTGGCAAATTTAATCTTAATAATTTGGTTAAAGCAGATGGAACACCTGACGATAATGTCCGCCAATGGTTTGAAAAACTACTAGTAAGAGTAGGACTGCCAGCAGAATTGAGTCAGGCTGTGATTGACTGGCAAGATCCAGATGACCAAACCACCGGCGCAATGGGGGCAGAAAGTTCTTATTATCAAGGTTTGCAACGACCTTATCTTGCAGCAAATGCTAAGTTTAATAGTATTGACGAATTAAAAATGGTACGTGGTTTTGAAGGAAAAAATTTTGATTTGATCAAGCCCTATATTAGTGCATTACCCTCTGCTCAAGCCACTAAAATTAATATCAATACGGCGCCAGCATTGGTTTTAGCAAGTATTGATGAAAAACTGGATCAAAATGCGATTGATGATCAACTCAAAGCAAAATTTGCCAAAATGGAATATTTTAATACTGTAAATGATCTTTGGTCGCTGGATGCTTTTAAAAATATCGATCCAGAAAATAAACAAAGGGTATTGTCTTTACTTGATGTGAAATCCAATTTTTTTCAGGCGCGTATTGAAGTGATGCTCAGTGAACGTAAACGTCAGTTTAGCAGTAGTTTAATGCGAAAAGATAAACAGGTATTTGTATACTCACGAAGCTTAGCTCCTTTTTAAAAGCCAGCTTTAAGGATTTAATGCTGAAAAATTAGCCCAAAAATAAGGCTCCTGATACTTTTTGACTATTGCTATTAACGTTAAAATAAATGTAAAGCTCACAATTTTCCTTTATAATTAGAATCTATTGATCATTATTTTTATTTGGCGCATGTTAATCCGAAAGTTATTTAAGTTTGAAAATGCTCATATTGTGCGAAATTGTACATCGGATCGCTGTAAACGTTCGATTCACGGTCATAGCTATAAAGTTGAGTTAATACTTAAAGCTTCTAAGCTTGATCATGGGCAAATGGTGTATGATTTTGGTCTGCTTAAAGGCATGATTAAAGAGTTGTTTGATAGTTTTGATCATGCGATTTGTTTCTGGCAGGACGATAGTCCTGAGTATATACAAGCATGTAAGACCTTTAGTGCACGTTGGGTGGCATTGCCTGTTTCGCCATCAGCAGAACAATTTTCACGTATTTTCTTTTATTTGGCGCAACAAGTTCTAAAATCAACTGAAACTCAGAATGGAGAGGGAGATGTTGAGGTTTACTCTGTAATTGTGCATGAAACAGATACAGGTTATGCACAAAGCTTTCTGGAAGATATTGAAAATGCCCAAATGGGTAAGCTTGATTTGGACAGTATCGAATTTTCAGAACAAGTGCGATCAGAATGGTCTGATCCAGAGATGTATGAACAATTAAAACGTGGTTTTACGTTTCAAAACCCAAAAGTAGAATTACAAGTTACAATTTAAGTAGCTAAAGATTAAAAAGGTAATCGATTGTTTTCAGGATGGAATAATGCAATTAACTGAGCAACAGCAGGATAAACTGGGTAAGGTTCAGTTAGAACAAAGTTGGAAATATTCACTGGCGGATTTTTTGTTAAGCCCGCTTATGGATCAACTGCGTAATTTTCTCATGCAAGAAAAGCAGGATCAAAAAATTGTTTATCCACCGAGTAAGCAGATTTTTAATGCGCTGAATACTACACCGTTAGATCAGGTAAAGGTCGTGATTTTGGGTCAGGATCCTTATCATGGACCTAATCAGGCCAATGGATTAAGTTTTTCTGTTCAACGTGGCATTGCTTTACCTCCATCTTTGCGTAATATTTTTCATGAGTTGCAGACAGATTTAGGTGTGCCTATGTCAAATCATGGTGATCTGACCAAGTGGGCAAATCAAGGTGTTTTGCTTTTAAACAGTGTGCTTACTGTTGAAGCTGGACAACCCACATCGCATCAGAAACGTGGTTGGGAAGAGTTTACGGATCATGTTATTGATGTATTAAATGAGCGGCGGGAGCATGTGGTTTTCATTTTATGGGGAGCTTATGCACAACGTAAAGGACAACGTATTGATCGACAAAAACATCTAGTGCTCACCGCAGCACATCCATCGCCACTCGCAGCAAATCGTGGCGGTTTTTTTGGTTGTAAAGTCTTTTCTAAGACGAATAATTATTTGAAACAAAATGGCATTGAGCCTATAGATTGGCAGTTGGACGCATGACAAATTCTCCCGATGTAACCCGTTATCACCCAGATCTTATTGTTGAAGAGGCAAAAAATGGTTGGCGAATTGTTCGCCTGAATCGCCCAAAATCTTTACATGCTTTAGATGAGTCGATTGCGACTGCCTTGTTGCATGTGTTTGAAGATTTTCACAAGGACGACCAAGTTAAGGCAATTTGGCTTGATTCTACTACTCCTAAAGCATTTTGTGCGGGTGGAGATGTTCGTAAACTTCGCCAATTGGTCATAAATAATGAGGTCGAAACAGCCAATCAGTTTTTTGAGCAGGAATACGCATTAGACTTATTACTTCATAACTATGCCAAACCTGTTATTGTTTGGGGTGAAGGTTATGTAATGGGTGGTGGCTTAGGTTTGTTTATGGCAGCCCCATTTCGTTTGGTGACACCATATTCGCGTTTAGCAATGCCAGAAATTAATATTGGTTTGTATCCCGATGTAGGTGCAAGTCGTTTTCTAGCAGATCGTGGCCCAATTGGTTTATTTACAGGGCTGACAGGTTCAATCATGACGGCGGCTGGTGCTTATAGTATTGGTTGGGCAACCCATATTTGTGATGCACAACGTGATAACGTACTTAAAAAAGTGATTGAGATTGACTGGAGTCATTATCCAGCAGGTGACTTTAGAGCTATTGATGATACCTTGAATAGTCTGCATCGGCCTGTTGCAGCGGGTCCATTACAAAATTCACTAGATGTGATCCACAGTGTCTGTCGTGGAGTAAGTTTTGAGCAAGACTATCAGGCGATTATTGGTTTGAATGAAGCCCGTAGTGATTGGTTGCGCCAAGCCAGTGAAAACCTGCAAAAAGGTTCTCCAAGTACTGCAGCAATTACCTGGCTGCTATGGCAGTGGGGTAAACAAGTTCATGCTTGGGATGAAGTTTTTAAGCTTGAAGCACAAATTTCCGACTGGAAAATTCGCCATCCTGATTTTGTGGAAGGGGTTCGTGCGCGTCTCGTAGATAAAGATTTATCACCTGCATGGAAAGACACTCAGGATTTCACTTTGAAAGGTATTTTAGGTGATCATCCGCCTGTGACCAATATTGAAAGTTGGAACCAATTACTTAAACATTATGGTGTAATCAGCTAAAACTATGTCTGAACAGGTTTATTCTGATGAATACTGGATGCAGCTTGCTTTTGAGCAGGCTGCATTCGCAGCATCGGAAGGAGAAATTCCCGTTGGCGCAATTATTGTCAGTCAAAATAAAGTAATAGGTACAGGGTATAATGCCCCCATTTCTTTAAATGATCCCACTGCACATGCTGAGATTCGAGCCATACGTATGGCGTGTGAATCTATTCACAATTATCGTTTACCTGCTGATGCAACTTTATATGTTACGCTCGAACCATGCACCATGTGTGTCGGCGCATTAATACATTCACGCATCTATCGCGTAGTTTTTGCAACAAAAGAGCCAAAGGCTGGATCTTTAATAAGTGCGCGTCAACTATTGGATTCAGGTTATTATAATCATAAATTTGTGGTGGATTATGGTTGTATGCAACAACAATGCTCGGAGCAACTGAGTCTTTTTTTTAAACAACGCAGAGAACAAAAGCGTAGCGCACGTATTCTCAGTTTCAATCACATAGAACATAATCCAAAATAAATTTTATTTGCTTAATTGACAAAAAACATTCATTAACTATCTCTTGATTCCTGCGATCCGTTTAGATAGTGTGCTTTGACAATATAAATTGTCATTGCCATCTTGAGGGATATTATGAATAGCATCACGATAAAAAAAGAATTCAATGCACCGATTGAACAGGTTTTTGATCTTTTGTCAAAACACGCCACTTATAATCAAGCTTTTGCACCAATTCAGGTGGTGAGAGTCAAAGATTCGGCCGACCCCCAACGTCCTGATGGTCTTGGTTCAGTGCGCCGTATGGGATTTGGTCCATTTAAACCATTAAAAGAAGAAATTACGCTGCTTGAAGAAAATAAACGTATCGAATATAAACTAATCGACAATCCTTTGATCAAACATCATATCGGTCGAATTGATTTTCAAGAAGTTGCGCCAAATAAAACATTCGTGACTTATACCATCGAATTAACCGCAAAAATTCCATTCGTGAGCAAATTAATTCTTGCACAACTTAAAGCAGCCATTACACTAGGCTTTTCAAAATTAGCAAAATCGATCGCTTAGTAGGATTTTAATGGCAGTTCATATTATTACAATCGACGGGCCAAGTGGATCAGGTAAAGGTACACTCGCTGCAAAACTGGCACAACATTATGGTTTTCATCTGCTAGATTCAGGTGCTTTATATCGATTGCTTGGGCTGTCTTTACATCAAAAAAATTTACTGGATGCCTTAGTTACACGCTTAAATGAATGTGTAGAGATAGCAACGCATCTCAATATTAAATTTGAAACAAAAGATGATGGAACCGCTATTATTCTGGATGGTGAGGATGTTACTCAAACCATCCGTACTGAACGTGTAGGTGAGTTTGCGTCACAGGTTGCGGCAGTGCCTGAGCTACGCAAAGCCTTATTTGATCGGCAGCGTGCGTTTATTCAGACACCAGGGTTGGTTGCTGACGGCCGTGATATGGCAACGTCTATTTTTCCTGAAGCGCAGGCCAAAATCTATTTGACTGCTTCTGCTGAGTCGCGCGCAGAGCGTCGAGTAAAGCAGTTGCAGGGGATGGGGCTAGATGTTAAAATAAGCGACATTTTGGCTAATATACAGTCGCGTGATCAACGTGATATGCAGCGAACAGTTGCGCCATTACGTCCAGCTGAAGATGCTTATCAGATTGATAGTTCAAATTTGGATATCGATCAAGTATTTCAGTTAATGACGAATTACATTGATCAACGTATAAAAGCCTAACCGATTTATTTAATCAGTTAAAGCATAGCTAGATCAGTTTATTACGGACTATGTAGAGACTTAACTAAACCGGCCTTGTCTGATCCAAGACCGCTGACTTTATCAGGTATATCATGACCGAATCTTTTGCAGCCCTCTTTGAAGAAAGTGAATTAAACCTCAACGTTGAAAAGGGTGCAGTCATCCAAGGTGTTGTTGTTAGCATCGATAGTGACTGGGTAACTGTTGACACTGGCCTTAAATCTGAAGGCGTAGTTGACCGTGCTGAATTTTTAAATGAACAACGTGAACTTGAAGTTCAAGTTGGTGATACTGTTGATGTCGTTGTAGAAGCGCTTGACAACGGTATGGGTCAAACTGTTTTATCACGTGAAAAAGCAAAACGTGCTGAAACTTGGACTAAACTTGAAAAAATCTTTGAAGATGGCGAAATCGTTACTGGTGTTATTTCTGGTAAAGTTAAAGGCGGTTTCACTGTTGACATCGGTCCAGTTCGTGCGTTTCTACCAGGTTCACTTGTAGATACTCGTCCGATTCGTGATACAACTCACCTTGAAGGTAAAGAGTTAGAGTTCAAAGTTATCAAACTTGATGCTAAACGTAACAACGTTGTTGTATCTCGTCGTGCTGTTATGGAAGCTGAGTCTTCTGCTGACCGTGAAGCGCTTCTTGCTCAGCTTGAAGAAGGTCAAACAGTTACAGGTACAATCAAGAACCTTACTGATTACGGTGCATTCGTTGACCTTGGTGGTATCGATGGTCTTCTTCACATTACAGATATGGCTTGGAAACGCATCAAGCATCCATCTGAAGTGGTTGAAGTTGGTCAAGAAGTTACTGTTAAAGTACTTAAGTTTGACCGTGAGCGTAACCGTGTTTCTCTAGGTCTTAAACAACTTGGTGAAGATCCATGGTTAGCGATCATGAACCGTTACCCTAAAGGTTCTATCGTTAAAGCACGTGTAACTAATTTAACGGACTACGGTTGTTTCGCTGAAATCGCTGAAGGCGTTGAAGGTCTTGTTCACGTTTCTGAAATGGATCACACTAACAAAAACATCCACCCATCTAAAGTTGTTCAGATTGGTGATGAAGTTGATGTTATGGTTCTTGAAGTTGATGAAGAACGTCGTCGTATTTCTCTTGGTATCAAACAAACTCGTGCTAACCCATGGGAAGAGTTTGCTAAAGCGCACGAGAAAGGCGAAAAAGTTTCTGGTACGATCAAGTCAATCACTGATTTCGGTATTTTCATCGGTTTACCAGGCGGTATCGACGGTCTAGTACACTTGTCTGATATTTCTTGGAACGAACAAGGTGAAGATGCAATTCGTCGTTACAAGAAAGGTGATACTGTTGAAGCGGTTATCTTATCTGTAGACGCTGAAGGCAACCGTATCAGTCTTGG
Organism: Acinetobacter sp. S54; assembly: GCF_016624945.1. GTDB lineage: Bacteria > Pseudomonadota > Gammaproteobacteria > Pseudomonadales > Moraxellaceae > Acinetobacter. The sequence goes on from NZ_JACVUI010000003.1 coordinate 207,776, forward strand.
TATCAAACAATTAAATAGCGATCCATTCAATGACTTCTTGGCAGCGAATGAGCGTGGTGCATTGGTTAAAGGTACTGTAACTGCTGTTGACGCGAAAGGCGCAACTGTTAAGTTGGCTGACGAAGTTGAAGCAACGTTGAAAGCATCTGAAATCAACCGCGATCGCGTTGAAGATGCGACTAAGTTCCTAGAAGTTGGTCAAGAAGTTGAAGCGAAAATCATCAACGTTGATCGTAAGTCTCGCTCTATCAACTTGTCTATCAAAGCGAAAGACGAAGCTGAAGAGAAAGAAGCTGTTGCGAATCTTCGTACTACAACAACTTCAACTTCTCAAGACAACGGTCCTAAGACGATTGGTGACTTGATCAAAGCACAAATGAAGTAATTTTAAATAAAAATTACGGTTAGTGTAACTAATTCGTACTTTTTATACGATTTACTGTAAACGGTAGCGTAGTATTGGTGTACTGCGCTACCGTTTTGTATTTAAACAGGTTATTATAAAAGTCATTGAAAACGAGTAAGAAATAAAGAGGTCATCAATGACGACTGAAGCACTTAATAAATCTGACTTAATTGAGCGTATTGCTTTAAAGAATCCTCATTTGGCAGAACCCTTGGTAGAAGAAGCTGTAAAGATCATGATTGATCAAATGATCGAAGCTTTATCGACTGATAATCGTATCGAAATTCGTGGTTTTGGTAGTTTTGCATTGCATCACCGTGACCCTCGTGTAGGACGTAATCCTAAAACGGGCAGATCTGTAGAAGTTGCTGCAAAAGCTGTACCTCACTTTAAACCAGGTAAGGCACTTCGTGATGCTGTAAATGAAGTTGTTGCAAAATAACAATTAAGAAAATTTGAGGTGATTATGCGTTATATTCTTATCGCATTACTTGTTGTTTTGTTTGGTTATTCTTTGGCATTGGTTTTGCAAAATCCAACAGAATTACCGGTCGATTTATTATTTACTCAAGTTCCAGCCATGCGTCTGGGATTATTGTTGCTGATTACTGTAGTTTTAGGTGTTGTAATTGGCCTATTGCTTGGCGTATTAGTATTTAAAGTGATTCAAAAGGGTTGGGAAATTAAGCGTCTTAGGAAAGATATTGATTATCTTCGTAAAGAACAGATTCAAATGGCGCAAGTCGCTGCTGCACAAGTTGCTGCCAATACCAAACATGAAAAAACAGTATTGGATGTTAATACTAACAATGAAAATAAAAGCCCATTATAATATGGGCTTTATTTTTACTGGAAGAAAAGTCTCTTGAGTATCATTGTTGCCCTGGATGCCAAAAGCCAAAAAGACGCCCTTGCAATTGTTGATCAACTTGATCCAGCTTTGTGTCGTGTGAAAGTTGGTAAAGAGCTTTTTACTCATGATGGTCCACAAACGGTCAGAATTTTGCAAGATCGTGGGTTTGAACTATTTCTAGATCTTAAATTCCATGATATCCCTAATACGACTGCACAAGCAGTTTGCGCTGCGGCTGATCTTGGTGTATGGATGGTCAATGTGCATGCTTCTGGTGGTCGTAAGATGATGGAAACTTGTGTAGAGCGTTTAAAAGCAGGGAATTATCAAACACAACTGATTGCCGTCACTGTCCTAACCTCAATGGAAAGAGAGGATTTACGTGATATTGGTTTGGATATTGAACCTTTTGAACAGGTAAAGCGTTTAGCACAATTGACGAAAAATAGTGGTTTGGATGGGGTGGTATGTTCTGCTCAAGAGGCCAAAATGTTACGTCAATTATTGGGTTCAGAATTTTCTTTAGTGACGCCGGGTATTCGTCCTGAGGGTTCAAGTGCAGATGATCAAAAACGAATTGTGACACCAAAACAAGCGATGTTGGATGGGGCTACTCATTTGGTCATTGGTCGGCCTATTACTAAAGCTGAAAACCCAAATGAAATGTTAAAAAGTATTTTGGCTTCTTTGGCTTAAATCATTAAAAAGAAACTGATGAGGAGTGGGGCCAGTAAACTCAGGATGATTCCACTCATCATCGCGTGTGGTACATAATGTGTGCCACACGATTGTTTCACCATTGCGAGTGTTACATCCATAGACGTTGCACCTGCGCTTGAAATTGCAGAGCGTGGAAAACGCCAGCCCAAACAATACATTAAAAGAATCGCAAAAATTTCTCTAAATAAATCAGTTAATAAGGCAATTCCACCAAGTTCTGTTGAATGAAGTTTAGTAAATAAGATACCTGACATAGAATACCAGCCATAGCCTTGCGATAAAGCAATGACTTCATTCAAAGTATAGCCCGTTAATAGCGCGAAACAGAAAATTGCTGCAATAAGCGAACCCAATATGGCAGCAACAGGTACAATCAGAATTTTCCAGCTGACCCATGAACGATCAAAATGAGTATAGGCAAGTTCAATGCCGATAAATCCAATAAAAATTAAAAGTAAATACCAACTATTGAAAGTGACATTGATTTGAAAGTGATGAACAATAAATCCTAACATGGCGCCAAAACCAAGTGCAATAAAGGCATAACTTATATTTTTAAGTGCATTTAGAAATAAATGTAGAGAAATATTGCCTTGAACACTGTCTTTATCCAAGAATTTGTAGGCAACTAAACACACAAAGAAGGACGTAATTGAGGTGGAAAATGCGATTAAAAGTGCCGTAGGCAAAATTCGGTCTGGATGTTCAAGGTGTACTAACGCTTGTGCGAATTCAAAAGCAACAGCAATTAAAAGTAAATAGGAAAAATAGGGCAGTGTTTTAAATATAAATTGGCGAACTGATAAATTTAACTTTGGGGCAATGAAATAACCTAAGCTAATAGCAATAAAAATTTGGAAAATTAGAACAAGGGATTGCATAAAATAAGTAGATTGGATTCAACCTACTTATTATGAAGATAAAAGATTAGGCAGCAAGCCGTTTTTTATCTTTTGTGTTGCTTTGTCCTAGAAACACATAGTCAGAAGGATTAACTTTGCGGGTCTCTAACCAATATTTCCAAGTATAAGTTGGCCATAAAGCGAAGTTTTTACCGTCGGCAGCCTGATACCAACTAGCACATCCACCGGCTTGCCAAACTGTGCCTTCTAGTTTTTGCTGTACTTCGGCATTGTACTGATCCTGTACTTCAGTTTTAACTTCGGCAGCCAGAGTCTGGGTTTTATCCACCAATTGAATCATTTGAAGAATATAATTCACTTGTGATTCAATCATAAAAATAACGGAGTTATGTCCTAAAACTGTATTTGGGCCAAGTAATTGAAATAGATTTGGAAAACCTTTGGTACTCATCCCATAGTAACTTTCAGGTGCATCTTTCCACACTTGTTTGAGCTCTTGTTTGTTCGTTCCGATACAGTCAAAGTGTTTCAAGTAAATACGAGGATCAGTAATAAAGCCTGTGCCGTAAATGAGGCAATCAATTTTGCGTTCCTGACCATCTTTGGTCTTGATACCATTTTCGGTTAACTCTGAAATGCCATTTGTAATTAATTCTACGTTTTTACGGTTAAACGTTGGAAAATACTTATTAGAAATTAATATTCGTTTACAGCCCATCACATAATCAGGTGTAAGTTTCTTTGCGATGTTTTTGTCTTTGACTTGAAATCGAATAAAACTCTCCGCCAATTTTTGGCCGTATTTCATTATTTGGGGTTGCACAATGGGTACTACACGGGATTCATTGCTCCAATACAATCGTGCACGATGAATCTTGCGAAATATATCAGACTGTTTAAATAATAATTTACTTAAACCTGAGTAGGGACGTTCATCACGTGGAATCACCCAAGCTGCCGTGCGTTGAAACACATAGAGTTGTTTTACTTGTTTGGCAATTTCAGGAATGTATTGAATGGCACTCCCACCTGTACCAATTGAGGCGATATTTTTGTCGGTTAAATCATATTGATGATCCCAATGCGATGAATGAAACACTTTGCCCTTAAAGTTTTCAATGCCTTTTATATGAGGGATCTGTGGAACATGTAAGGGTCCAGAAGCAAAAATTACAAATTGTGCTTCAAGGGGAGCATGTTCTTTAAAAGAAAGGGTCCAGACAAAACGGTGTTCATCGTACACAGCGCGTGTGACTTCATGTCCAAATTGGCAATATTTTTTAAGTTGAAATTGCTCAGTAATATCCTGAATATAGGAAAAAATTTCACCGGCTTCGGCATAGCGTTTTGACCAGTCTGTTTTAGGTGCAAATGAGAGAGAATACATATGTGATTGTACGTCACAGGCTGCACCTGGATATTGGTTTTCACGCCAGGTTCCTCCCACATCACTGGCTTTTTCTAAAATAACAAAATCATGGATATTATGTTGGAGCAAGCGAATAGCCATCGCTAAGCCACCAAATCCAGCACCAATAATTGCTATTTTAGTTTTTTGAATCGCATTTATTGTTGACTCATGCATGATCTTTATCCTGTGTTTAAACAATGAACATAAGATTAATCAATTTTTATTCAAGCAAACATGATTGCAACGACATAAAAATTGATAGAATCGGCAATTAATTTTTAAACAGCTTTGTAGTACAAAAACGAAGTAATGGAAAAACAGACGGAATAATGAAGCGATCAATACTTGGACTCATGTATTTAATACAAGGAATGCGTAATTCTGGTATTGATGTGGATACACGCCTAGCCAATATTGGGATACGAGTGGATGCATTAAATCCTAACTCTATCATTCATGATAGTCTGGAGTGGGATATTCAGCATATTATCAGTAAGGATGTACCTTCTGAGCAGGGTTTATATATCGGACAGCATTACGCACTAGCGGGTTATGGTCCGTTGTTGATGTTATTGGTCACTGCCGATACCATTTGTAATGCGATATATAAAGGTATTCAATATCAAAGTCTCACGCATTTGTTTGGCAAATTAAGTTTGACTCAGCAGGATGGTTACGCTTCTTTAATTTATTCTCCTATTGATTTAAATACAGAAATGGGATTATTAAGAGCGCAGTGTGAAATATCAGGAACCTATAAATTTATTTTAGATATTTATAGAATGATGGGATTGGATGCTCCTGAAATTCGAGTGGATTTGCCATTTCCCCAACCACAAAATTTAAATATGCTAGCGCAGTATCAGCATTATTATGGCAATAATTTGCATTTTAATGCAGATCATGCAGTTTTTAGTTTGAATGAAACGGTTTTAGATGTAAAAATCCCATCTGCGGATTTAATCACACATCGTGTATATGAAGTAAAATGTCTGGATGAAATTAAGCGTTTAAATGATGAACAAACGCAGGAATCTGATCTAGTGCAACGAGTACATGATTATCTTGAACTACAACAGGGCGTTATTCCTACCATGGCGGAAACTGCAATTGCATTACATATTCCAGAACGGACCCTGAGACATCAATTGCAACAACTGAATACGAGTTATAAACAAATTCGTGAGCAGTTAATTAAAAATAAGGCCTTAAAGCTTATGGAATATAAGGAATATTCAATTGAAGTCATTGCAGAATTACTCGGTTACTCAGAGCCTGCTGCATTTAATCACGCATTCAAACGCTGGTTTGGGCAAAGTCCAAGACAGTATGGAAAATAGCTGAGATTGCTATAGCCTAAAGTTTTACTTTAAATCATCCAATGTTCGATATACTTTTCTCACAATACTGAAAGCACTTAAATAATATGGCAAACTTTAACTCTCCTCACGGTACAGCATTTACTCCCTTATCTCCGGCAGAGCGTTATGCACAAGCGTTATCTTCAGGACAATTTATGCCAGACGAAGCTCAGGCACTGGCTGTACATGAGTTAGAACGAGTTTGGCAGGATTTAATTAGCCGCTATAAAGCGTCTAAAAAAGCATTTCGTCGTTTTCGTCGCCAAACTGCACCACGTGGCGTCTATATGTGGGGAGGTGTAGGGCGTGGTAAAACATGGTTAATGGATCAATTTTTTGATTCGGTTCCCTTTCGCCGTAAAACTCGTATGCACTTTCACCATTTCATGCAGCATGTGCATCGTGAGCTAAACCGCTTATCTGGGCAGCGTAATCCACTAGATTTAGTTGCTGATCAAATTTATAAAGATGCGGTCGTTATCTGCTTTGATGAGTTTTTTGTTTCCAACGTCACGGATGCGATGATTTTAAGTGACTTATTCCAAAAGTTGTTTGCACGTGGCATTACCTTAATTGCAACTTCTAATATTGCACCCGATGGCTTATACAAAAACGGTATCCACCGTGATCGTTTCTTACCCGCGATTGAACTGGTGAAAAAGAATTGTATGGTTTTGAATGTGGATGCAGGCGTAGATTATCGTTTACGTGTATTGAAACAAGCGCAATTATTTAAGCATCCACTGACAGACGATACCAAAATCTGGATGGCACAGCGTTTCAAAGCAATTACTCAGACACAAAGTTATTCTGATGAATCTATTACCATTAACAATCGTGTAGTAGAGACTTTAGGGCATACCGAAGACGTATTATGGTGTGAGTTTTCAGAATTGTGCTTTAAACCACGTAGTCCTGCTGACTTTATTGAAATTGCAAACTTATACAATACAGTGTTGGTGAGTAATGTACCGCATTTAACGGATACTTTATCTGAAGGAGTTCGTCGTTTTATTTATTTAGTCGATGAGTTTTATGATCGTGGAGTGAAGCTGCTTCTAACATCACAGGATTCTATCATCGATTTGTATCAGGGTGAAAAGTTAGCTTTTGAAATAGAACGAACACGATCTCGGTTACTGGAGATGCAGTCTGATGAATATTTACATTCTGAGCATCGCCAAATTCATCAAACCTTAGAGAATAACTAACCTGAAGGCGTTCAAAATGAACGCCTTTTTATTTAGCTTAAAATCATTATAAAAAGAATGTACAAATTTCTTTGAGCCTATGCTTTCAATGCCATATTTTTTTGTTATAACTATGGTTCATTATGAAAAAGGAGTCGAATAGACTGGGCTGAACTTTAGTCTAATTTCGACATTTTTAAAATTTTATAAACTGTAATTGAGCACTCATATTGCTGAATCGGATGTTTAACCCTGTTAGAAAACTAAAAACGAGATAGTTTGTTTTTGAAATGCTTGTTATTTAGCAGCGTGATATTACTATTCAGCAAAGTATAAATCAGTATACTTGAAGCTCTTGTTATAAAAAGTAGCAACATCAGGAAAGACAATGACGGCACGTATTCAAAAAGGCAAGTTAGCGATTGCTAAAGAACTTTACGACTTTATCGAAAATGAAGCTTTACCCGTTTCAGGTTTAGATAGTGAAACTTACTGGAAAAACTTTGAGCAAGTCGTTGTTGATCTTAGTCCTAAAAACACGACGCTTTTAGCAAAGCGTGATGAGTTACAGGCTAAAATTGACGAGTGGCACCGTAATAATAAATTTGAATTAGAAGCTTACAAAGCTTTCCTTAAAGAAATTGGCTACTTATTACCAGAAGTAGAGGATTTCCAGATCACCACGGAAAATGTAGACGAAGAAATTGCATTACTTGCAGGCGCTCAATTGGTTGTGCCAGTGCGTAATGCACGTTATAGCCTAAATGCTGCCAATGCGCGTTGGGGTTCTTTGTATGATGCGCTTTATGGATTCGATGTGATTCCAGAAACGGATGGTGCAGAAAAAGGCAAGGGCTATAATCCTGTCCGCGGCGAAAAAGTAATTGCATTTGCTAAAAATTTCCTTGATCAAACATTCCCTCTAGTACAAGGCTCACATGCTGATGCAACCAAATATACGGTTGAAAATAAAGTGCTAGTTGTGACGCTAAAAGATGGCTCTCAAACTAAATTAAAACAAGAGTCGGCATTTGTGGGGTATAACGGTGAAGAAGCGCATCCTTCTGAAATCGTTTTATTGAATAATGGCTTACACGTTATTATTGAAATTGATGCAAATAGTCCGATTGGTAAAACAGATGCTGCTGGTGTCAAAGATTTAGTTCTTGAAGCTGCAGTGACGACGATTCAGGATTTGGAAGACTCTGTTGCGGCTGTAGATGCTGAAGAAAAAGTTGAAGGTTACCGCAACTGGTTAGGTCTCATGAAGGGGGATCTAACTGAATCTATTGAGAAAAATGGCAAAACGGTTACTCGTAAACTCAGCGAAGACCGAACTGTGAAAAACCTGATCGGCGGTACCACTACCTTACATGGTCGTTCACTGATGCTTCTTCGTAACGTGGGTCATTTGATGACAAATCCTGCGATTTTAGTGGATGGTAAAGAAATTTATGAAGGCATCATGGATGCTTTAGTAACACCTTTACTCTCGATTCCAGATATTCGTGGTGAAAATACATTAAAGAACTCACGTAAAGGCTCCATGTATATCGTGAAGCCAAAAATGCATGGTCCAGAAGAAGTTGCCTTTACGGTTGAACTTTTTGAACGTGTAGAGCAAGCACTTGGCTTACCCGCTAAATCGCTTAAAGTCGGTATCATGGATGAAGAGCGTCGTACTTCTGTTAACCTGAAAAATTGTATTGCTCAGGCGAAAGATCGTACTATCTTTATTAATACTGGCTTTATGGATCGTACAGGTGATGAAATTCATACCTTTATGGAAGCTGGCGCATTCGTTCGTAAAGGCGAAATTAAAGGCCAAAAATGGTTCCCTGCATACGAAAACCGTAATGTAATGATTGGTTTACAAACAGGTCTACGTGGTAAAGCACAAATCGGTAAAGGCATGTGGCCAAAACCAGATATGTTGCTTGATATGTACAAAACCAAAATTGAACATCCAGAAGCAGGCGCAAGCTGTGCATGGGTTCCATCTCCATCAGGTGCGGTTATTCACGCGATTCATTATCATCAATGCAATGTGTCTGAACGTCAAAAAGAGTTATTAAATGCTCAAGCTTTACCACTTGATGATTTGCTGACTCCGCCTTTGGCTGAAAATACAGATTGGACCGCAGACGAAATTACCAAAGAGCTTGAAAACAATTGCCAAGGTATTTTAGGTTACGTGGTTCGTTGGGTAGACTTAGGTGTGGGCTGTTCTAAAGTTCCAGATATTAATGACGTTGGATTGATGGAAGACCGTGCTACACTGCGTATTTCATCGCAACATGTTGCGAACTGGTTACGTCACGGTATTGTGACTAAAGAACAAGTGGAGGAAGTTTTGGAGCGTATGGCCAAAGTGGTTGATGGTCAAAATGCACATGATCCAGAATACACGCCAATGGCACCAAAGTTTGTTAATGACATTGCATTTAAAGCTGCTTCTGATCTCATCTTTAAAGGTGCGGAACAACCTTCTGGTTATACTGAGCCTTTGCTACACGCAGCTCGTTTAAAACTAAAAGGCTATACAGGTGATTAATCTGATCGCTTGAAACAAAAAACCGTTCAATATTGAACGGTTTTTTTATAATTTATTTTGGTTGGAGATTAATGACCACCCAAAAGAATTTGACTAATAACTCCTGTTGCAATAGCTACAAGCACATAATCTCCATTGATTCTTAACCAACGATGGCCAGATGGCGGTGCAGGAAGTTCTCGTGAGCGCCAATCATTTACATAATAAGGTTTACCACGGTATTGTTGTGGAACGCGATCACCTTTGTTCCAATTCTGATGAGGACGTGGCATGTCTGAGCGATAAGCTTGACGATCTTGTTGGTAACGAGGAGGCTGATTTTGATGTGAGTTTTGATTTGGCTTTTGGGTGTTTGGGCGTTGTTCCTGATGAGGAGCATTTGGACGGTGATCATTATCATTTGGGGGCGCTGCAAAAGTGGTTCCCACGATTGAGAAAGTGACTAAACCCACAAGAGCAGTTTTTGTTAATTTCATTATTTTTTCCTTCAACTAAATATACACCTTCACTATAAATACAAAATAAGCATAAAAAGTGGAGTAAATGTTGCACATCACTATATTTTAAGATCTTTTATATAGAACTAGTTTGATTAAGTTTGGAACGGGTAAATCTGTATGTTAAATCTACGAAGCAATGTTATGCTATAAGCATGATGAAAAATGGTGGATCTTTCTAACTCAGATATGTGTGCTAATTTTAAACCTTTGACTATTCACCAACTGCATGCTTTGGGATTGCCTCCGATCTCATTTGAATACGTTGAAGAAGCCTATCCAAGTTATCCTATTCCTTTGCTTTTTAAATCAGAAAAGGGGCTGGAGTGGCGACAGGTTTTGTTCGGTTTGGTCCCTAAATGGGCCACTGACTTATCTGTAGCTAAAAAGACTTACAACGCGCGAAGTGAAACACTGTTACAGCGTTCAAGTTTTTTTGAAGCTGCTAGTAAATGTAATTTTGGAGTTATCCCTGTAACTGAGTTTTATGAAGCTAAATATGTTGATGGAAAGCCACAGCGCTGGTGTGTACGTCGTAAAGATGGACAGGCTTTTTTCATTGCCGCTATTTATGAAATCTGCCGAATAGATGGCGACATTGTTCGTTCAGCGTCTATGCTAACTATGGACGCGATTGACCATCCGATGATGAAAGAATTTCATGAACCAGGTGATGTAAAACGCTCGGTAATCGTCATTCCTCATGAACGTCTGCATGAATGGCTGGATCTAACAACACCCGACATACACAGCTTTGTGGAGGGTTTTCCAACTGACGAATTTGAATGTGAGCATGTACCGCGCCAGCTCACTCCAAAAGTATCACCTCAGTTAAACTTTTTTGACTAATGTGATAGATTTTTATAGAGAACTTTTAGGCTTTCAATGGTTTTTTCAAGCTGCAGTGGAGTCAAGCCATCAAAAGATTGTTCTAACACCACACTCGTAATATCATTAATTTTGAAAATCATTTCTTTCCCTTTTTCTGTCAGTTCTACTCGAGTAATACGAGCATCTTCAGGACAGGAAAACGTGTTGACGAGACCTTCATCTTTTAATCGGTAAACGATTTTGGTGGTCGTCGACATTTTTGAGATGATCATTTCTGACAAATCAGAAACACTGGCTTTAGGTTTTGAATCCAACGCTAACAGAATTCTACGGCGAGAATTATCCAAACCATATTTTTTCAGGACATTGTCAATATTGAGGACATAACGAGCATGAACTTGTGAGATCCAGTAATATGGAAACTCATTAAAATCGAAAGACTCTGCGGTAGGTAAAAACCGTGTATATTTTTTACTCATTTCAGAATTCCCAAGTTGGTTGATACGTAATTATTGTTGCTATACGGTATTGTTCTAAAGTAATTGTGTTATCGATTTAATCATAGTATTTTGTGACGGAGTTGGCAAGAAATTTATATTTTTAAATTTTTTGCCAATACAATGTGAACTGCACAGGGTTTATATAATAATTTATATGAGTCTTTATCTTTCTGTAAAGTAATCATATTTTAATAAAATTTATCAAGTTCACCTTTTGATTTAATTGTGTGTTGTATTTGGTTAAATTATTAGATAAAAGAATTGTCTGCTTTACTTTTTTTCATATAAAAGTATATAGAATTATCAAAACTTAATAAAAACTTAAAAAATTGGCTAAATATACAAAAAAATAATTACAAGTGGAAAAAGTTATGCATAATAAATTATGTTCATTGAAAAGGTATCCCTGAATGGATCCATCGCCGTATAGGTCTTGTTTACTGATTGTTTCCCAAGTATTTGAGGGGATCTAAATATGGAATTTTTATTAGATCCAAGTATTTGGGTGGGGTTACTTACCCTTATTGTATTAGAAATTGTTCTAGGGATTGATAATCTTGTTTTTATTGCCATTTTGGCAGATAAACTTCCTCCTGAGCAACGCGATAAAGCGCGTGTTATTGGTTTATCCCTTGCGCTTATTATGCGCTTGGCACTTCTTTCTGTTATTTCATGGTTAGTTACACTGACTAAACCTTTAGTTGAAGTTGCAGGAATGACATTCTCGGGACGAGATCTAATTCTTTTATTTGGAGGATTATTTCTAGTCTATAAAGCCGTGACCGAACTACATGAAAAGATGGAAGGTAAGCCGGAAATTAAAACTGCTTCCTCAGTGGCTTATGCTAGTTTCTGGGCTGTTGTTGCACAAATTATCGTACTTGATGCTGTCTTCTCATTAGACTCTGTAATTACCGCCATCGGTATGGTGGATAATATCTATGTCATGATGACCGCAGTGACCATTGCCGTCATTGTCATGTTAATTGCGTCTAAACCATTGACTGCGTTTGTTAATAGACATCCAACCGTTGTGATTTTGTGTTTGAGTTTCCTGCTCTTAATTGGGGTTAGTCTGATTGCCGAGGGAATGGGTTTTCATATTCCAAAAGGTTATATCTATTCGGGTATCGGTATTGCGATCCTTATTGAAGCCTTTAACCAGTTTTCACAGCGTAATGTGGAAAAGAATCAGTCAAAGATTCCATTACGTCATCGTACAGCCAATGCTATTTTTAAGATGATGGGTGAAAAAGACAGAATTGCCGCTGTTGATGAAAGCTCAGAATCTCACGCTTTATTTGTCAATGACGAGCGATACATGATTGGTGGGGTGCTCACACTTGCTGAACGTAATGTGACTTCGATTATGACGCCACGTTCACAGATTTCATGGGTCAACCTTGATGATGATCCTGAACAAATTCGCCAGCAAATATTATCCGTACCACACAGTTTATTCCCTGTATGTCGCGGTAGTCTGGATAAAGTCATTACCGTTGCTCGTGCTAAAGATTTAATCGATGCGCTCGATCATCCCGATAATGTAAAAGTATTGCTTAAACGTCAACGACCCATTTTTATTTTTGAACGAATGAAGGTCATTGATGCGATTAATACTTTACGTTCGTCTAAAGGTTCACTGGTTTTGGTCAGTGATGAATTTGGCACAGTACAAGGTCTTATCTCGCCCCTAGATGTATTTGAAGCAATTGCTGGGGAATTTCCAGATGCTGACGAACAACCAGAATTGGTGAAAATTGATGAGCGGACATGGCAGGCAACTGGGCTTTTAGATTTGTATCAGCTTGAGCTTGAGCTTGGCATGATTGAATTAATGCCTGAAGACGGTGAATATATCAGTGTTTCTGGCCTGATCATGGATAAGTCTCATGAGATCGTACAGGTTGGAACAACCATCGAACATGAAGGCATTCGTTTTGAAGTGCTAGAGATGGATGAAAACAGAATCAGGACGGTAAAGATTACTTACCCAATTGATGATTAACATTCTCGTAAAATTTTAATTTTAAATAAGCCTCATCTGTGGAAAATAGATGAGGTTTTTCATATCACTACAAAATAAAATTGGATTTTTTAAAACTGGCATGTACATTGCTTTTATAACAATATGAATTATTGCAGGAGAGATGTTCCTGTGAACACGCCGAAGGAGCAACGACCCCGGAAACTCTCAGGCAAAAGGACTGTAATAATCGGCATTAATCTGGAGAGAAGTATTATAAAAATACTCACCGAAGGGGATGGTTAAAATAATTAATAGGAATTATTGAAAACCGAAGCTCTCAGGTACATAGACAGATGGGGCATTTTTTGAAATGAATTTTCATTTCAGGGAGCTTATATGTCTCATGTTATTGTAGTGGGTTCGGGAATCACCGGTGTCACTTCTGCTTATGAACTAGCTTTATTAGGTTATGACGTCACGGTGATCGATCGGCATTTATTTCCAGCGATGGAAACTTCATTTGCTAACGGTGGACAGTTGTCTGCCTGTAATGCAGAGGTTTGGAACCAAAAATCGACAATCCTTAAAGGCATGAAATGGATGTCTAAAAAAGATGCCCCATTATTGCTCAATCCTTCTTTTGACGTTCATAAATATAGCTGGTTATTTGAATTTCTGACCAGTATTAAACATTATGAAAGCAATACAATTGAAACTGTACGCTTAGCTTTATTGGCCCGTAAACGTCTTTTTGAAATAGCCGAAAAAGAAGAGATCGATTTTAATCTGGAAAAACGTGGAATTTTACATATTTATCATACCGAGGCAGATTATAGCGTTGCCAAAAGTGTAAATGACATGTTGTGTAGAGGGACGTTGGTACGTCATGCGGTAACCCCCGATGAAATTAAGCACATTGAACCTACACTCTCAGGTGATTATTTTGGGGGTTATTACACGCCAGATGATGCGACTGGTGATATTCATAAATTTACGGTTGGACTGGCTGAAAGAACCAAAAAATATGGAGTTAAATACCGTTTTGGACTTGATATGCATCATGTACAACTATTGGAAAATAAAGTGATAGTTTCCTGTCAGCCAAGTTCAGAAAATATGATTAATCCCAAAGATCAGCCGATTACTTTAGAAGCAGATGCCATTTTAATATGTGGTGGTGTTGGCAGTTATCAACTTGCAGATATGTTGGGTGATCGTGTCAATGTCTATCCCGTGAAAGGTTACTCGATCACAGTACATTTAAAGGATCAGAAAAGCATTAAAAATGCACCTTGGGTTAGCCTACTGGATGAAAGTGCCAAAATTGTTACCTCACGTTTAGGCGAAGACCGTTTTCGTGTAGCAGGAACGGCTGAATTTAATGGTTACAATCGTGATATCCGTGCAGACCGTATTCAGCCACTTATTAACTGGGTCAATGCAAACTTTGATATATCAACAGAACATGCTGTTCCCTGGGCTGGTCTTAGACCCATGATGCCCAATATGATGCCTGTGATTAAACAAGGAAAGCATCCACGTGTTTTTTATAATACTGGACATGGTCACCTAGGCTGGACACTTTCAACTGCGACAGCGTCTATTATCAGTCAAGAAATCTCCATGAAATTATCTGCCTAATTTTACAACGGTTGTATCGATTAAGTGAGGGGACATTCTCCTCATTTTTTAATCATAAAGGCGATAAATACCACTAAAACGTTCACAACCTTTCTGTTCTGTCTTCACCACTAAAATACTTTTTTGAAAATTAAAGCTATATTTACAATCATGTTCATTGTCAAAAATCTGATCTTTTTTATCAGGGGCGGTATAGGCTAAAAAGGGAATCGTTTGACTATCTGTACGATTGTTTGGATTACGATAGGCAATACCTTCAATTTTAATTTTGTCTTTAGTTAGCTGATGAACTTGCAAATGAATTGGTTGGCTGGCAATTTTACCCTGCTCAAATTTTAAGAAATGTTGGGTCAAGCTCTGGTTTAGAGAGGTATAAAAATTAAGATCATCTTCACGTATTGAAAATTGCTGCTCAATACAATTTTGGGTTTTACATTGTTGCAAACGATTGAACCAAAGTGAATGTGTATCGTATAAAAGTTTAATCGGTGCATCTGACACTAGATAGGCAACTAAAAATTTATTATTTAATTCATGACGGGTTTCATGAAAACTTTCAGAACAAATTTTTTTGTTAATAAATGAAGACTTGCTTTTGGTACAGTTAAATTGATCTGTCGCATAGGCTGAGGAAAAGCAAAAACTGATCGTGAATGCACAAACTACGTTTTTTAAAGGAAATCTATCTGTACGAAACGTCATGATCGCTTATACTTCCATTTCAGTGGCTAGACGTACTATAGCGAAACCAAAAGCCAGAATACAAGCTGTGTGATTTGTTTTATAAAGGAAAATAAATGATATTACCAATTCGCATCGGTCAGGGCATGGATGTTCATGCTTTTGAAGATGGAAATCATGTGACTTTAGCAGGCATTCAAATTCCTCATACGCATGGTTTAAAGGCTCATTCTGATGGAGATGTGGTATTACATGCCTTATCAGATGCTTTGCTGGGCGCTTTGGCTTTGGGTGATATTGGCCAGCATTTTCCAGATACAGATCCTGAGTTTAAGGGGGCAGATAGCCGTGTGTTGCTTAAACAGGTTTATCAGCTCATTTTGGATCGTGGTTATGTTTTAAATAATGCCGATATTACTGTGGCTTGTGAACGGCCTAAACTTGCAAAATACAATTTGGAAATGCGTCAGAGCATCGCCGATGTCTTAGAACTGGATATTACCCAGATTAGTATTAAAGCGACAACGACAGAAAAATTAGGTTTCACAGGCCGTCAGGAGGGAATTCTCTCAACGGCAACAGTATTGGTGACACATCAAGTGAATTGATTTGGATCAATTAACGATTGTTGCAAATCTTGTGTTGCCATGCGACCCTGAAGTTGTAAGGCAACACTGTGCATTAACCCTGTCCATGTTTCATTCGGTTCCCAGATTTGATGCAATATTTCCTGAGCTGATCCAATATCCATTCCCATGAAGTATTGCCGATAAAGTGCCATTAAGCAGCTTACACGGTAATTCTTTGCGCAATGTATCCAGACAATTTCATTGCTAACCAAATGATCGACTAAATCAAGAACCAATAGACTCTGATCGCATGCTGGCATCTCCCATAAAATAGGTAGATGGATGTAGTTTAATCCAAGCTCAAGACAGATTCGGTCTTCATTCTCAAGATGTGGATCTGCATCATTCAAAGCAAGGTTAATCACGGTACTGCAACCATATTCTTTAATATGTTGTAATTGAGTGGCTGTAGGTTGTCCTGAACTCAATAGATGTTCATGTACAGGGGAAAAGTTCAGAATTTCTGAGAGGGATTGTTCTAAAGTGGTCATAAGAATACTAATGTATCGTTAGAATATGATAAAGCTGTCGTGCCTAATTGCAAAGAAGACAGATCTGCCTATCCATCTTAGCTTTAAATTCCCTATAAAATCTACTGGATTCTGAGAAGAAAACGTGAATGCTCAATTTTTTCTAGCTAAAACCTTTCCTTAAAATAAAAAACCCTTATTAAATAAGGGTTTTTTATTTTATGAACATAGTGCTTAGCGTTGGGTTAACATGTCTTTAAGCTTTTCATGCATTTCAAGCAATGTTTGTTCTGTAGTTTCCCAATCGATACAACCATCGGTCACAGATTGACCATATTCCAAATCAGCTAAGTTGTCAGGAATATCCTGACGACCCCCTTTTAAGTGGCTTTCTACCATTACACCTACAATAGACTTATTACCCTCAGCAATTTGTTCAACGACATTGCGTAATACCAATGGTTGTAAGTAAGGATCTTTATTTGAGTTAGCATGACTTGCATCAATCATGATTTTATTGCTGACCTTGGCTTTGGCTAAAGCAGCTTCAGCTTCAGCTACAGAGCCAGCATCATAATTTGGTTTTCCGTTACCACCACGTAATACCACGTGAGCGTATGGGTTTCCACTGGTACGAATGACAGAAACTTGCCCATTTTCATTTAAACCAAGGAAACTATGGCCATGTTTAACCGATTGCATCGCGTTGGTTGCCACAGTTAGGCCGCCATCTGTACCATTTTTAAATCCTACAGGAGACGATAAACCAGAGGACATTTCACGGTGTGTCTGGCTTTCGGTCGTACGTGCGCCAATGGCAGACCACGAGATCAAATCCTGATAATATTGTGGTGAGTTTGGATCAAGTGCTTCAGTAGCACATGGCAGACCCTTTTGGTTTAACTCAAGTAATAGTTTACGACCAATACGTAGACCTTTTTCGATATTAAAAGAATCGTTCATATCTGGGTCATTAATCAGACCTTTCCAACCCACAGTGGTACGCGGTTTTTCAAAATAAACACGCATGACAATATAAAGAGAATCTTTTACTTTTTCACTTAAAGCTTTTAAACGATCAGCATATTCATGGGCCGCTTTCGGGTCATGAATAGAACAAGGGCCAATCACAACAAAAACACGCTTGTCTGTACCATCAAGAATATTACGAATGGTTTCACGACCTTTGAGAACGGTTTGATAAGCATCTTCAGTCAATGGCAATTCAGACTTTAATTCTGCTGGTGTTACAAGAGGATGGATGCTTTTAATATTAACGTCGTCGATATCTGGTTGAGAGACTGGATTAGACTGTAGAGTATTCATTGCTGTCACTGATTCGATTATTGCTTAGGGGTATCTGTTGAATGAATATACCATGAAATAAGAGATATCTGACTATATTTGCAACGAATTAATCATTTAAAAAAAACGATTAATCCGTTAGATAGCTTATTTTGTGGTTGTTTTTTCATCAGAAATGGTTTGAGTGATGGCTGGCTTTTCAACAGGTTTAGCTTTGACAGGGTGAATAATAAAGTTCACACCAAGTGCAAATAGGGTTATACCCAATACTTTACGGATAATTTTCTCTGGTAAGCGTGAACTAATTAAAGTTCCAATTACAATAGCTGGAATTGAACCGACTAATAACCACATCAATAGGTGGAAATCGACATTACCTGCGCTCATATGACTTAAGCCAGCTACAAAAGTCAAAAGTACTGCATGTACAACGTCCGAGCCAATGATCCGAATCATAGGTAGATTAGGAAACATGATAATCAGTGCCATAATGCCAAAAGCACCTGCACCCACAGATGACAAGGTGACAAAAACACCTAAAATAATTCCCATAATCACAATGTAGACACGTTTAGTCTCAGAAATATTGTCCTGCGGAATGTGATCTACTTTTTCCTGTTTTTTACGCAAGCCCATAAAAAAATTTTCAATAGTGGCACGAAAAATAATGGAAATACCCGTTAGAGTTAACATGAAACCCAGAACTATGGTTAATACCATTTTGTAATGAGAGGATTGGCTTAAATAATGTTCAAGTACCCACGCTGTAGCAAAAGACGCTGGGATACTGCCTATTGCTAGCCAAAGCACGATGGGCCACACAATATTGAGTTTTTTGGCATGTACTAGAGAACCGCAAAACTTGGAAATAGCGGCATAGAGTAGATCTG
The DNA here is from genome assembly GCF_016624945.1 of Acinetobacter sp. S54. Lineage (GTDB taxonomy): Bacteria > Pseudomonadota > Gammaproteobacteria > Pseudomonadales > Moraxellaceae > Acinetobacter. Next base: position 226,547 of record NZ_JACVUI010000003.1, read on the forward strand.
TACCAATCGCAATATGAGGTTCAATTCTAAATAAACTGATCAAAATTGGGGTCATCAAAGATCCCCCACCAACGCCCGTAATACCGACACAAAAGCCAACTAATACGCCTGCTAATATAAACTCAAAAGGACCAAACATTAACAAATCAGCCAATTATAAAAAACCTGCATATCTTATGACTTTTTGAGATAAAGGATTGTGAATAATAATGCTTTGCTTATGCAAAAAAACGCTAAAGAAGTCTTTAGCGTTACGCAAATAAAAAAAGACACGTTTAATCTATACTCTATGGGATCTAGAGGGCTTATGTCGATTGTCAGCTTTAGGTTTTAAATCATTGATATACAATATGATGCCAAAAACTAAAGGTGTCGCAAAAATCCACCAACTTATAAATCCGATTGAGGAACCATAAGCCGCAATAAAAAAAAGTCCAGCAATCAAAAAGAGAATAAATGCAAAAATACGCATAATTTTGACATTATGGGCAAGAAATTGAAGTTTAGATTTCTTGGTTTTTTCTAATTGTTTGCTGCTCAGAACATATAAAATATACATTCCCATTACAATCAAAACGATGCCAAAAATAATACTCATGAGGCATTTACCTCGGTATTAGTGACGCGCAGCTTCTTTTCAAGTTTTTCTCTGGATTTGGTTTGAATAGGATGAATATTCTTGAGAATAAAATAACCAAGACCTGCAAAAAGAAGAAAGAAAATATCGACTCTAAAAAATAACCAATAACTTCTAATGTCTGAAATTAAACTATTTTGGATAAGATAAACAAGATTGAAAAATGGCAATGCAATTGCGACAAGCACAAAAACACTGAGCTGTGAACGCCATAACCATTGTTTTTTAGTCGCTAACGCAAGTATAAAACTGAGTAACCAGATCATGAAAAAAGTATAAATTTCATAGTTAGGCATATCCGATTTTAGTTCGACAAAACGATTGCTGTACATATAAGCCAGCATTGCAATAGGTAAGCCCACAAAAGTCGAAACGTTAAGTCGATCAACAAGATAATGTCCAAAATGAAAGGTGTCGCTTTTATTTTGTATCTGGCGTTTTAAACTCCACAGTAAAAGACCTGATGCAATCATAAAGCAGCCTAAAATGCCTGAAAAGAAGAAAGCAAGGCGTAAGAGGGGTTGGGCGAAAGTGGCCATGTGTAGACCATAAACCCCAAAACTCAATGTGGCGATGGAACTATCATTTCGGGTGGCAGCGAGTTGCTTTCCTGTGGTTGCGTCAAATGTAATCTGTGGTTTATTACCCGTAATGGTATGATCTTCGGCCTGACTAATGGTAATCTGCGCCTGATTGGTATTGGGTTTGTCCGCTGTAATCGAGTCAATTTCCTTATTTCCCCATTGAGTTTGTGCTTTTGCCAGCAAGACTTCGAGAGGTAAATTCTGCATTTCTTTTACGGGTGTTTTGTTATCTACTACCTGAGTACGAATTTCTTTAAAAAACTGAAAGCGATCTTCAGGATAAAGTTTTTGGATTCCCCAAGGCAAATAGATATAAAAGAAAATAGCAAGCCCAGTAAAGGTGATCATTAAGAAAAATGGCAACGCAATCACGGAGGAAACATTATGAAAATCCAGCCATGAACGCTGGGATTTAAATGTACGTAGAGTAAAGAAGTCAGTAATAATTTTTTTATGAGTAATAATGCCTGAAATAAGCGCAATAAACATAATAAATGCGGCGATACAAACAATTATGCGACCAATCATGACTGGAAAACCAAACAGTTGGTAATGGAATGTATAAAAGAAATCGCCGCCTTGTGTCGCGGAAAGACTTAATTCCTTACCAGTATTTGCATCCAGTGTTTTACTTTCATAGCCACCTTCTGTTTTTTGCCAATAGATATTGGTGACAGGGGATTGCTTGGAGGCAACGCCGATATACCAGCTTTTCGCACCAGTTGCATGTTCTTGTAAATATTGATAAGCCGTTTTAATGGCAGTTTCCTGATTTACATCGTATTGGGCGAGTTTGGGTTGCATCCACAAATTAACTTCATGGCGATAATAAGAAGCCGTGCCCATAATAAAAATGGCAAACAGCAACCACCCTAACAGTAAACCTGTCCAAGAGTGTAACCATGCCATCGACTGACGAATACTCTTATGCATGATTTAACCCAGTCCTATCGTCAAAAAAACACAAATACCAGAAATCACAATGCTATAGATTGTAAGTTTTAGCAGGGATTGAACACAAAATGCCAAGATGACAAATAAGGCATAAAATAAAATAGCGCAAAATGCCGCTAGATAAACAGATTCAGCTTTGGGAAATGTCAGGTGAAATAAATAACTTAAAGCAACACTTAAGAATGCAGTGCAAATAAAACCGACAATAAACGCAATAACGAAGCGATAGAACACCGCAAATCTGTAAGCTATAGAAAGAGAATGTGTTTTACTCATATTGGCTTGCTTCTTTTAAAATACTTAAGCCAAGCCTTGTGCTCAAGACTTGGCTTAATCGATTAATTAGTATTTAAATTTTACAGCTACGCTGTAGTTAGCTGGTTCTCCATAAAAAGCTTGTCCATCTGGAAAACTATTTAGATATTTCTTATCTGTAATATTATTCCCATTTGCCTGTAAGCTAATATGCTCATTTACATCATAACTTGCCATTACGTCCACCAATGCATAAGCATCCTGTTTGATCAGATTCGAATTACCTAGACTAACATCGTCAAGTTTGATCGAATCTTGCCATCGTAAACCAGCTCCAATTTTTAATTTTGGTAAAATAGGAACAGTATAAGTTGCAAGTAAATTTAAAGTCTGGGTTGGGTTGTAGGTACGTGCTTGCCCTCCATTCTTTTTATCTTTAATACTGAACTGAGCATAACCAAATGACAAATTAAAATTATCTGTAAGTTGTCCTGCTAAACCAAGTTCAACTCCTTGTGATTCTAAGTCACTAGTCAAAACTTTACGATTCAGAGGATTACCATCTGAACTTCTTAAAGGATAATTGTTTTGTTCAGTTTTAAAGATAGCAAGTGTTCCTGTTAACTTATTATCTAGCCATAAACTCTTCAAACCTACTTCGTAGCTCTTACCTTCTACAGCTTTAAGTGATTGATTTGTGCTTTCATCAATACCAGTTTGTGGTCGAAAAATAGAGGTATAACTTGCATAACCTGTGTATTCAGGAGTGAAATTATAAGTGATGCCTGCATATGGAGAGAACTTGTCTTTATCATAAGACATGTCTGAATCATAACTATCACCCTTACTAGTTGCTTGAACATAATTCCCGCCGAGTAATAATTTTAAATCATCACTTATGTGCAGTCGTGTAGCAGCATAATAAGAATCAATTTTTTGTTTATAATTTGCGGCTTCAGAAAAGTCTGACCAAGTAACTGATTGAGGTGTCCAGCTTGCCCAATTTGTTGTAAGTTGACGTAAATATCCTAATGAATAATCATCAATAATATTTGTATCGTTTATGTAACCGCTGGTTTGCCTGTCATGCTGTTTATTTTCTATATGGCTATAACCAAATGCAGCTTCGTGTTCTTTACCGAAAAGAGAATAAGTTCCTTGTAGATCAAAATTAACTAAATTTTGTTCATTTCTTTCTTTACCTCCCCAAGCTGTCAAGGAAACATCTTCACCTTGAGTAGTGGGGTTACCATAATAATAGAGTAATCTGCTTTCATGATCAGTTTTAGTATAATTATAAGTCAGCTTTGCGGACCATTTTTCACCAAGCTTTTGTTTAAGCTCCGCAAAGGCTTCCTGAGTTTTATGATCCCAATGTGCCCAATCGGGATTTGGATTATACGAACGACTATAAGAAATTTGTTGGCCATTATTATTTAAAAGAGGTAAAGCCCCCCAGTTATTAGCATTCGGATTGTTTTGTTGTTCACTATAACCAACTGTGATGGTTGTAGTGTCAGTTAAGTCCGCATCCAAAATACCTGCAAATCCATTTTTTTCTGATGAATAATGATCAAGGTAAGAATCTCCAGTTTGTTCAAAACCCATGATTCTGCCCCGAACGCGTCCATCTTTTGTGAGTGAACCTGAAATATCTGCTTCATAACGTTGAGTATCCCAAGAACCGTAACTAATACCCGCATTTGCCTGAAATTCTTTAGTTGGACGTTTACGAATATTGTTAATGGTGGCACTAGGATCACCAAAAGCATTGGTTAGAGCATCTGCACCTTTTACGACATCTACTCGATCATAAAAATAAGTATCTGGATTAGTATTATTATAATTGTAGTTTGAAAGTGGGAAACCCACCCCATCAGTTAGAATATTTGATATTTCAAAACCTCGAGACATATATGTAGTACGTTCAGTTTCTTGATTTAAAACAGTTACACCTGGAGTATTCTCAAGAACTTTGCGTGTTGAATTTAAATTAAAGTCATCCATTTGCTGACGAGTGACGACATTCACGGTCTGTGGCGTTTCCTGAGCATCAATATTGAGCTTGGTTGCGCTGCTACTTTTTTTGATAATATAGGATTTGGTTTGTTCTGAGCTTTGATTATCAGAAGCATCCGCCTGAAGTTCAATCACGGGTAAGGTTGTTTCTTCAGCATATGCAAGATGCGCCTGAAAAATTGCCAGCGTGATCAGTGATAACTTAAACAAAGATGGGTTGGATGGTTTCATGAGATAAAGTAATGTGAATAATTCTCATTTATTTTATTATTTAGCAGAACTCGCTACAATCTAATTGTCATCGTTAATTATGATGGTAATGATATTTCTGAATGTAATTTTAGATACGCTTATGTAACAAAAAAAGAAAACTCCAGATAACTTATGGAATTTCTTGATTATAAAACCAGTATGTTAAGATGATATTAGTTAGGAATTTTATGCAGGACGTTTGCAATTGTCTACACGAAAATTAAAAATTGGCATTGTGGTCGGGGAAGTCTCAGGAGATACACTGGGTGTAAAACTTATGCGAAGTTTTCGTGAGCAAGGCATTGATGCTGAATTTGAGGGCATTGGTGGACCGCAAATGATTGCTGAAGGTTTTAAAAGCTATTATCCGATGGAAATATTGTCGGTGATGGGCATTATTGAAGTCTTAAAAGATCTCAAAAAATTATTTGCAGTACGAGATGGTTTGGTTGAAGTCTGGACTGAGCAGCCTGTTGATGTGTTTATTGGAATCGATGCGCCAGATTTTAATTTAAGACTTTCAAAAACCCTAAAAGAAAAAAATTTACCTATTAAAACCATACAATATGTAAGTCCTTCAGTTTGGGCCTGGCGTCAAGGGCGGGTTTATGGCATTAAGAAAACAATTGATCTGGTGCTGTGCCTCTTTCCTTTTGAAAAGAATTTTTATGAACAACATGGTGTAGCCGCGGTTTTTGTCGGACATCCCTTGGCAAAACAACTCCCGTTAAATAATCCTATTCAGGATGCAAAGCGAGATTTAGGACTTGATCCTGTGAAAACCTATGTTGCTCTATTGCCAGGAAGTCGTAGAGGGGAGGTCGAACGCCTTTTGCCTCTGTTATTAGGTTCCGCCAAACTTTTATCCACTAAATATCCAGATATTGAATATTTGATTCCTGCAATTAATGATGCACGTAAGACGCAAATAGAGTTAAGTGTCGAGCAAAGCGATCCAGCGCTTATTCCCAAATTACATATTCTTGAACATACCGATACAGAATCAAAAATTGGTCGAATGGTTATGAACGCCAGTGATATTGTAGCCTTGGCTTCAGGTACGGCAACATTAGAAGCCATGCTGTTGCATCGGCCAATGGTGACATTTTATAAGCTCAATGCTTTGACTTATTTTATTGCCAAGTTGTTGGTCAAAATTCCCTATTATTCTTTACCGAATATTATTGCGGGTAAAAAAGTGATTGAAGAGTTAATTCAGAAACAAGCCACACCTGAACGTTTAGCGCAGGAAATTGAATCGCTAATGGATATAGAAAAGTCTAAGATTCAGTCCATGCAGCATCTTTCGATGCATAAGCGTCTCATTTCTGGTGATACGCAAGATCCTGTTCAAGCGATTTTAACTTTGCTTGAGCAGCCAGTTCAAAATGAGAAAAAGGAGTGATTCACACTCCCTTTTTCCTCAGCTAGATCTTTTTAAGCTCTTAAAATAAGCTCATAACCTGTGTATTTACGAACGTTAATTACACCGATATCAAAAATCAGATATTGTCCCTTAATCCCGTGTAATACACCACGAATCTTGGGCGTTTTATCTAAGTTTAATGATTTAATTTTTTCTGGATACTGTTCTACAGGATATACAAACTCACGAGGTTGTTCATTTTCCAATAGTTCAACTGATTCATTAAATTCAATATGCTGTCCAAATTCTTCACGAATGGTCTGAATTTTGGGTGCAAATTCTTCAATAATTTTATCACGCTGTTCGAGCAAATTTAGTGGTTCAGCTTCACCTTTTAACAGTTTTCGCCAATCAGTTTTATCTGCGATTTGTGTACCAAACAAAATTTCGAGTTGACCTGAGAGACGCCGTGAACCCACTTTTAAAATTGGCAGGGCTTGTGTCGCACCTTGATCTAGCCAGCGCCCAGGCATATGGTTCACACGGGTGATCCCGACTTTAAGCGCACTGGAATTTGCCAAATAAACAATATGTGGCTGAAAACAGACATTGTGAGCAAAATCATCTTCACGGCAAGTGCCCAGATGATAATGGCAAGTTTCTGGTTTCATAATGCACAAATCACAAGACGCTTTGGTTTTAAAGCATTTAAAGCAATGTCCCTGAGAATAAGATTTTGGTGTTTTGGCACCACAAGACGTACAGTAAATATTGCCTGTCCATTCTATTTCAAGGTCTTGACCTGGAACGAATGGTAGATCAATTTCTGAACGGTCTAATATAAATTTGTATTCAACATTTGCCTTGCTTACGTGCTGATCAGTTACACTACAGTCTTTGAGCGCTGCGTGCATTTTATGACAAATGCCTTGTAGTTCCATCAATTTAACTCACATCAAAAAAGGTTGCAGTTATGGCTGAATTAAATGTCATCACTTCTATGCTAGACGATTTATCAAGTGAACAGCCCATACATACTGCACTCTGTATAGGTCAAAATATTGACCAAAATAGCGCAATCCAATGGCACTATTTTAACGTAAATGAGTTTTTAAATCTGCCTTTTAGTCAGCGTTATGACCTCGGTTTTGTAGTTTTTGATACGCCATTAATGATTACAATATCAGAAATCGAAAAGTCCCAACTTTTGGTAAAACTGCGTGACCTGATGGCAAAAAGAATCGTGGTGGTGAGTAAGCGCCAAGATGAAAAATTGCTTCGTGCTTTGGGTTTCACTCAACTCATTGATAAAACCTCTCATGAAGCAGACTTTGCCTTGTGGCAATTTAATATTTTGACTTATAAGCACGTACCTGACTGGTTTAATTCTAAATTTTGGGCAAATCCTGAGAATTGGGATAAGTTTCGCTGGTAATATTTGAGGGGCAGTTTATCTTGCAAAAATAAACAATTTGTCTTTTGGAAAGCTGCTCTGATCTAGTCTATGCTGAAGAAGGAACTCATATCTTCAGGATAAACATAATATGACGGATTTAACCAATATTGTTGAGATGCTGGCAAAACAGGCATTAGGTGGTCAACAATCTTCTCAAGGCGGTTTGGGTGGTATTTTGGGTTCGGTTTTGGGCCAGTTAGGTACGAATCAACAATCCCAAAATCAGACCAATTCTCAAAATCAAAATACTGATAGTGGACTGGGTGGTATTTTAGGCTCGGTGCTGAATCAATTTGGCGTGGGAAACAATACGCAAAGCTCGACGAATACCTCAGGCGGTTCTACACAGGCTTTACTAATTGCAGTGGTCCCCTTGATTTTGGCATGGATTCAAAAACAGGGAGGTTTACAAGGCGCACTAGATAAACTCAGAAACGTAGGTCTAGGATCTCAAGTACAAAGCTGGGTAGATCCTGAGCAAACGAATAATAATGTTCCTGCTGCAAATGTTCAGCAATTATTTGATGATCAGGATGTAGAACAAGTGGCAGAACAGACTCAAGTACCTAAACAGGATATTTATGGTGCGATTTCATCGGTTTTACCGCAAATTATTAATTCATTGACACCACAGGGTGATCAGACCAGTCACCAAGAAGCCAATCAAGACATACAAAATGTACTCAATATGGTTGGAAGTTTTTTAAAGAAATAAAAACTGTCTTTAGTTATCATTTTGAGGTATTGCTGATCAATCCCAGAAATACCTCAATCTCATTGAAAAAATAGATATAAAATACTATTTCGTGTACACCACGTTCCCTTCTTTAATGGTTTCTAAGACCTGAATGTCTTTAATTTCAGTAGGTTTAATCTTGAGTGGGTTTTGGTCAAGGATCACTAGATCAGCAAGCTTTCCTTGTTCTAGCGTTCCTTTTTGATTTTCCTCAAAGTATTGATAGGCGGCCCATGTTGTGATTGAACGTAAAGCATTGTAAGGGCTAATTCTTTCTTCTGGTCCAATGATATCTCCAGAACGGCTCGTACGATTTACCGCGGTAAATACAATCATCATGCTATTAGGCAATGCAACTGGGGCGTCATGATGTTCTGTAAAAATCATACCTTTATTTAAAGCTGTTTGTGCAGGAGATATCTTATATGCACGGTCTTTACCAAGAGTTACATCGCGATGCCAGTCACCCCAATAATAGGTGTGCATAGAAAAAAAAGATGGGATGATATGTAAAGTTTTCATTTGATCAAGTTGGTCGAATCTAGCAGTCTGAGCATGAATTGCAACACTTCTACGGTCTTTTAAACCATATTTTTTAACCGCCTTATCTACAGCAGTGATGTATTCATCCAGTGCTGCGTCACCATTGACATGCGTCAAAATTTGCCAGTTATTTTTATATGCTGTATCTACAAGTTTATCGACTTCACTTTCATTTGGAATAGCTGGATAACCCACATAGTTTTTGTTTTGTCCTTCAGGTGGATGAGTATATGGTTTAGTCAACCACGCAGTACGTCCTTGAGGAGAACCGTCCAGAGATAATTTTACCCCAGCCACTCGAAAGTGATGATCATATATTTTCTGAACCCCTGTTTTTTCCATATATGGAAGTTGTGCTTGAATATCTGGATAACACGCGACATCTACTTTCAGTTCGTTCTTTTGACCTAATTCTCGCCAAGTATTACAGGCTTCAGCTGTGGCACGACCTTCTTGTAATGTAGTAAAACCGAATTTGAGGTAGGAGTTCATGCCTGCTAAAGCAATTTTGTCATTGGCATCTTGATCTAACTTTGCCATAGTGGCAAATAATGGACCAAAAAATGCCATTTCCTCTAAAACACCATTCGGTTGAGTTGAATTTTTTTCTCTACGGATGATGCCGCCTTGAGGATCAGGCGTTTGTGCATTATATCCAACCAGTTCCAAGGCCTTATGATTCATTACGCCCAAGTGTCCGGATTGGTGAACAATAAGAACAGGATAGTCGGTGGAAACTTTATCCAGATCATCAGCCGTCGGGTGTCGTTGCTCTTTTAATTGAGAGTCATCATAACCAAAGCCAATAATCCATTTATATTTACCCACCAAATTTTGATTCTTATCTTTCCATTGATTTAATTGAGAAATAATGGATTCGATATCGGTTACTGAACCATCTGGCGGAGCCAGAAGATTAGCTGAAATAGCTTGAATCCCCGCATTATAGGCATGACCATGCGCATCAATAAAACCAGGTAATAATGTTTTTCCTTTCAAATCGATAGGCGTGATGATGCTTGCTTGTTGTTTTGCCTGATTGAGTGGTCCTACAAATTTAATTTTTCCATCCTGAACCAGAACTGCTTCCGCATACTGGGGTTGATCACCAGTCATTGTAATAATGTCACCATTAAAATACAGTTGGCTTGGATGTAAATGGACTTGATTTTTGGGTGGAGAGCTTGAGCAACCAATGAGCAAAGGTAGAAATAAACACATAGAAAACATGCGTTGATCAATTTTCATATTTTAGCACCCTTGGCATTTTTGTGATGATTTATATTGAATTTATAAGGATTAGTTATACTTATATTCCTCGGAATATACTTATTTTTATAGTGGATTTTATTTAAAATTGATAGATGTGATAAGGATAAGTTGAGCTATTTTTGTTGTATGCTCTAAATATTATTGCTGATTATACGCCTGTCTAGTGATTCGTTATAAGATTTTGTATTTTTGACAAATATCACTTTCAATGACAGGCAATTTATATCTGAACATCCGTTTTTTGTATGTGTGTAAATAAGTCTAAAATAACTTTTGCTGTAACAACTGTGCTCCAATCCAGTGTTTGGAAAATTGATAAGCAGCGCGACCTGAGCGTTGTCCTCTTAACTGACACCATCTCAAGCTTTCTGCACGCACGTCATCATTAAAATCCAAGCCTGATTTTTTAATGTAATGTTCAACAATTTCAAGATATAAAACCTGATTCATAGGATAAAATGAAAGCCATAAACCAAAGCGATCTGATAGGGAAATTTTTTCTTCAATTGCTTCTTGTGGGTGTAGTTCAGTATGTTGAGGAACATCTACCTTGAGAACAGGCGTATTTTCATGCATAAATTCTGGTAAAAGATGACGACGGTTGCTTGTCGCATAAATGATAAAGTTACTGGAACCAGATTGTAGAGAACCATCTAACACACTTTTGAGACTACGATAATTTTCATCTTCTGCATTAAATGCTAAATCATCACAATAAACGATATATTTTTCAGATCGATTTTGAATAATTTTTTGAATAAGGGGTAAGTCAGAAAGATCATCACGCTCAATCTCGATTAGACGCAACCCACGATCTGCGTATTGAGTCAGAAGCGCTCTCACAATGGAGGATTTACCCGTGCCTCTCGAGCCTGTCAGTAAGACATCATTGGCTGGCAAACCTTCAAGAAACTGTAATGTATTTTGGATAATCTTTTGTTTTTGCAGATCAATACCGAGTAAGTCCTCCAAAAAAACCTGTTTTGGTTGATAAATGGGGATGAGCTGTTTGTTTTGCCATTTAAAGGCTGGCGCGTCGAAATCTGGCTCCTGATGAACGTCTGGCAAGGTTTGATGCAACTGCTTTAACACCAGAGAAAGTGTCTGAATCAGATGATCAGGGAGTTCAAAATTTGCCATGTTGATTCCTTTATAGTCATTGCAACATGATCATACAATTTCTTTTATAAGGTTTCAAAATAAACCTGCGTATAGATGAACCGAACATTTTGGCAATTGACCCTGCGTTGATCCGCTTGCATAGTGCATAGAATTATCCAGAATCAGGATTTGACTTGGTATGTTGGGAAAACTTAAACAGGATATGAACTCACATCAGCTACATCGTATAAAAAAGCTGAAATATCAATTAAAAAATGCTGAATCTTATGATGAGTGGAAATCTATCGCTTTAAAGCTCGACGAAGAAACGGGATCGCAAGAGTGGAAATATGATAATAGTTCGCCTTATTTTAACGCTGAAGTTATTTCTTATCGTCTCAATCTATTACGTAAATATCGCAATCAAAAAAGAGTATTAGACGCACTTTATCTTTTGCAAGAAGGTTTGACTCATGATATTGCGAATATTGGTCATCCCATGTTATTCACTGTGAGCTATGTGGGAACCAAACAGTTAATTGAAGACTATGTCGAAGAAGTGAGCCATTGTTTAACTTTTATAGCAATAAGCACCTGTCAGACATTATCAATTCCACAAAAAATTCATTTTTTTGAAACCTGTCAAAAGGCTTATGGACAGCCTGCGCTTATGTTTTCAGGCGGGGCAACATTAGGGCTGTTTCATACGGGTGTATGTAAAGCATTAATGGAACAGGATTTAATGCCCAAAGTACTTTCAGGGTCGAGTGCTGGCGCTATCATGGCGGGTATGCTTGGAACCTCTCGACTCGCAGATATTCCAGATATTCTAAAAGGTGAGCAGTTCTTTTCAGAAGCGTTTCACTTTAGAAGGCTATCTGACATTTTAAAAGGCGATGGGGGGCTTGCGGATGTCAAATATTTAAAAAATTTCTTGATTGAAAATTTAGGGGATTTGACCTTTGCCGAAGCTTATAAAAAATCTGGATTGCATACCAATGTGGCAGTTGCTCCGTATGATGCATCACAAAATCCACGTATTATGAATGCTTATACTGCACCTAATCTCATGGTCTGGAGTGCGGTTTTAGCTTCTTGTGCGGTTCCTGTATTATTTCCTCCCGTTCGATTGACCAGCAAACGTTACGATGGAATATATACGCCGTATATGGCCAATGCAAAATGGGTAGATGGCAGCGTACGCAGTGATTTTCCACAGGAAAAAATGGCACGGTTATACAATTTAAACTACACCATTGCCAGCCAGGTCAATCCGCATGTGGTTCCATTTATGCAAAGTGATCAATCTAGATATCGTAAAGACCTGTTAAGCTGGCCTCAGCGGATTTTACGCCGTCAGGGCAAAGTAGTAGCAATGGGACTTATGGACTTTACTCGTGAAAGACTCGGACGTGTGCCACCTGTACGACGTTTGCTGGATCATGGATATGGTATTGTCGGACAGCGCTATTATGGCGATGTAAACATTATTGGGGGTTTTAACCTGCGGAATTATGGTTATATGCTACAGAATCCACGTCCTCAGCTCTTTAAGCTCCTACAGCAAGAAGGAGAACGCGCCACGTGGCCGAAAATTTCTTCTATTGAGATTCATGCGCGTATTGGTAAAACTATTCAGCATTGTCTGGAAATGTTGCAATATCAGGAACAACAACATTTGACCAAAACAACTGTTTAATTAGCAATGTTTGAACATTTTAAAGATTTAAATTTACAGACTAAATCCAAAAGTTTAGTGCTAGGTCGTAGACTATATACTGTTGAATATCGACAGCAAAACTTTTGGTTAAAGCTACAATTACAAGACTCTCATTCTATGGGCAGTAGAGTTGGTTTTGAACAAGAGCTAAATTTCTACCGCAAAATGAAAGGTTCTGCTGATTTCGTATTACCTGTTCAGTTAATTGAGGTAAAGGATTCTTTTACAGAAAAGCTCTATCCTTGGGGAATATTATTACCTCATGCTGATTTATATTTTAATCATTCGGTCTCTGGTCTGACGCTGAACAAAATTAAGCAATATATAGCAAGCGCGTTACTTACACTTGGCAAACTTCATGCATCAGGCTTGATACATGGAGATTTAAAAACTGAACATTTCGTGCAATATCAAAACAATGTCTATCTTATTGATTTTGAACAATGTCAGGAAGTAAACAGTATGGATTCTACTGAAATGACAGCGACACCTCATTATATGGCACCTGAGTTATTTCATGGCGAACAAAAGACGATCCAAAGTGATTTATATGCGTTGGGGGTTATATTGTTTGAATGGCTCACTCAGCAGCGACTTAGCGCCAGTAATTATACGCAATGGGCTATTCTACATTGTCAGCAATTCCAAATAGAGCTGCCTACAGATTTACAATATTTTTCTCCTTTATTAAAGGGTTTACTAAGCAAGCACAGAAATGCGCGGTTTAATGATGTAAATCAGGCATTAAACGTACTTAACTCCACAAAACTGTCGATATAATAAACATAAGTTTTTGATTTGTTTTTTATTTAATCAACCAATTGGTTTTTTTATAAAAAATACTTGTCACGATCCTACCTTCTCTATAATATACACAGCCATCGGGGGCGTGGCGAAATTGGTAGACGCACTGGATTTAGGTTCCAGCGCCGCAAGGTGTAAGAGTTCGAGTCTCTTCGCCCCCACCATATTAAGTAAGAAAATATCTTGCTTATTTATAATGAGAAGAAGATCTTCAAGTTATAAGTTGTAGAGGATTGGTGTAATGGTAGCATGACGGTCTCCAAAACCGTTCGTCAAGGTTCGAGTCCTTGATCCTCTGCCAGAATTTAGTTGTAAAATTAGGTGCTTATATAAAGCACCTTTTTTATTGCCACATTTTTCATGATCGGCGCTCCTCAAATTACTCGCGTAATAACATTATAAAAATGACATTCAGAAAATAAAAAAATACGCATAAAAGGCGGGGGTTTAAAATTTTTGGTCGCTGACCAGATAAAGTGGTCATATTACTTGAAGAAACAGATGAAAAAATAGTTGAGATTTTTTGAGACTCCACTTAACTACAAGGCGTGTTTAACATGTATATACAGTAAAAACTCAGAACAAATCCTAATGACACCTTTAAACAGCATTAATATCATTAGGGACAAGGCTTATCATATAAATCTGTATCAAATCAAATAAATAACTGGGTTTATGTTTTCTATGGCTTTGGAGAGTGTAAATTGTCCTTAAAAATCGAATTCTTATCGGTAATGTTCAACTTACTGAATAACTTAAAGAAAGCAGCGCAAATTTATATTTATGATAATGATATAAGACATTTTAGTTTTTTAATTTTGTGATTTTAATGGAAAAAGATAAGTAGGGGATTAAGGCAGTGTGATTGATTCAAAGAAACACGGAATAAATATTCACGTGGTTTTTTATCAAATTTTTAAAAAATTTAAAATTAGTAAATATACATGATTGATGTTAAGATATAGCTGACCGAAATTGTTCAGATACAGTAGGTTTGAGTTGTTAATGGGCATGTGTTCCTAGACATAATAAAAGTAACCGATATTTTTTATTCAAATTCAAATCCCTATGCACATCGCATGATTAAACATATTGGTCATAATAACAATCCCATATATTTCAGATTGTTATTTAGCATTAATCTTATGATTAAAATCGACACACATGTGTCTCACTAGCTGATGTAACTGTTTTAGATCTTAGGCGAGCAGCCTTTAACTTATCGCTATCCTTCTGGATAAATGTAATTTAATTCTTTTTCTGATTACAAAAGCTCATATTTATGGGTTTTATAATGAATATTATGAATGGCTGGACTACAGCCAAAGCAGTAAATGGTGATGTTATTCGAGTGAATATCATTCCTTTTGAGATGGTTCAAAATACCTTGAACGGCCAGATCTTAGTTGAAGTCTCTAAACAGGTCGAACTTGAATCTGGAGCCAAGATGAAATTAAATCTAGATGGGAAATCGTTCTATATTGAATTAAATAAACTCTACAAATTGTAAGTTATTTTGGGTCAATAGAATTAATTAGAGCAACCATTCATGTTAATGAAACATATTAATCACACTACTTCAAGGTTTAAGCTTGTCTATTATGCTGACAATGTTTTGCAAACCTTTGAAGTAGACATAGAAAAAGTCATGACTTATGGCCTTTTAGAATAGAGCAAAGGCGTTGTGGATAGCTCTAAATAATCACAGGCCTGGCACGGCTGTAAAATTATCTTTAAATTTTTCTCAATCTCAAGAGTAACTTTATTTATTCACGTTATAGTCATTTAATCTGATCTAATGGGGTGTTTTAAGTTGATTAAAAATTTCCAAAATGTACATTTATATTCAGAATCATTTTCCTAAATAAAAATTAATTGTACCAGTTAGCTTAATTTATGAATATCGTAAGGTGCTCATTTTAAAGACCTCTATAACTTTGTAAATAATATGATTGAAGATCAAGCCGTCATTAACTTTTAATTGGTTCATAAATTCCCATAATTCAAATGGACAAAACTCTTGAGTGTCTTCAAAAATCCATAACCACTCATTAGTTTCAGACAGCGTAAACTTATCAAAGCTTATCTCTTTAATTTTTATAACTTTTCTTATATTTTCTTTGTCGTCTTGAATAATAAGTAAATAGTTTACTATTATGGAGTTAGACATTATTTTATCCTTTTTAAATATAAATTGATAAATTAAGTATTTAAAAAATAGAAAATAAATTTTAATGTCTAATTTTAAAAATTTAATCGGTCAGTAGGCTAGTCATGAAAAAGTATGGAATTAATAGGCGGGTTGTATTTAATAAATTATATCATGAATCCCTTTATTTCTTATAAATTATTAAGTATTATGTAAAATAAAATATATTTTACAATATGTGAAAATATTAATTTTAGATTATATTTTATATGCCGTATTCAACTCCTAATTATTCATTAGGAAAGTCCGATAAATTAAATTGAAAAAATGTATACATCTTAGATGAATTGATGTATCATATGAAGTGACTAGAAAAATGGCATATTAGTTAAATTTTTCTTTAAGTATCGCAGTGTTATTCATAATCCTTCGTTTTTTAGATTCTTCAGCTCAATTTGTTACATTTTCCATGTTAAATCTGTCATTATGACGCTAAATTATTAAAATTTGTAGGTAAGATTATGTCTAATACCGTAACTGGCACAGTAAAATGGTTTAATGAAACTAAAGGCTTTGGCTTTATTCAGCAAGATTCTGGTCCAGATGTTTTTGCTCATTTTAAAGAAATCGCTAGCTCTGGCTTCAAAACATTGCATGAAGGTCAACGTGTTTCATTCAGTATCGTTAATGGTCAAAAAGGCCCAAGCGCTGTGAATATCATTGCTCAATAAGATTTGATTCAAATAAAAGCACCTTCGGGTGCTTTTATTGTTATGAAAGTCCTAAAAATACAATTTTTATAGAACTGATAATTTTTTGAACATTTGTCATTTTTTTTGCTATATAAGCCTAAAATCTAATCAAATACTATAAAATTGGGATTGCATAGCATATGGATTACGACTAGAATTCGTTTCGTAGCGTGATATAGCGCAATTAGCAAAAAATGTTTTTTTGCAAAATTTAGATTGAAAAATCCCAGTTTTGGGGGCGTGGCGAAATTGGTAGACGCACTGGATTTAGGTTCCAGCGCCGCAAGGTGTAAGAGTTCGAGTCTCTTCGCCCCCACCATATTAATTCATTGAGTTTGTAAATAAATTACTTCGGCTTGATGAGTTTTAAAATTAGATTGAATCTAATTAAAAAGAACCTGCTTAATTGCAGGTTTTTTTATATATAGAGAAATGTAAATTAAATTGATCGATCAGGCAAATCTAATGCTTGAAATCATTAGAATAATTTCACATTTCAATTATTGCAATTTAATTTAATCTTAATAAAGAAAATCATTAAAGGTGCCTCATATTAAATCTCTTCATCCTTATTTTGATGCACAATAAAATTACATTGCACCAATTTAAATCATTAAAATATATAGAATTATTGAATATTCATGTTATGCATTTTTTGCATAGTGAATTCATTTTTTGCATTGTTATTTCTTTTAAAAACAGTAGAAACTTTTTCAAATTGATTAAATCTTGAATAGTTTGTGATAAACGAGAATTTTATTTAAAAGCGAAGTTTTTTGTTTATAAATTTAAGTTAATCAATATTAAAAAAGTTATAGGGCTGTACGTTAGTTTTACTAACGGAAATAAGGGAATAATTTTATGAATCAAAAAAAACTACTGAAATATATTTTGATTGCTATGGCATCGGGTGTATTCGTAGGATGGGCTTGTCATAGTAGTATGGATTCTGCACAGGCGGGCCAAGCAGCATCATATTTTAAAATTCTGACCGATGTTTTTCTCAGATTGATTAAAATGATTGTTGCTCCTTTGGTGTTTGCCACTATTGTCTCAGGTTTGATTTCAATGGGAAAATCATCTTCATTGGGTTCAATTACCTTAAAAGCCATGACATGGTTTGTAAGTGCATCATTTATTTCGCTATTACTTGGGATGGGATTGGCCAATCTTTTCCAACCCGGTGCTGGTATGAATCTGACTATACCGGTTGAACACGTGGATGTGAGTGTAACTGCAACCAATTTGAGTCTGCAAAATTTTATTACGCATATCTTTCCGCGCAGCTTTGCTGAAGCAATGGCAAATAATGAAATTCTTCAAATTCTTGTTTTTTCAATATTTTTTGGATCCGCTTTGGCATATGTACATCATCAGAGTAAAGAGGGCACAATCATTGCAAAACTCATTGATGAACTTTGTCGAATCATGTTTCGTATCACAGATTATGTTATGTCATTTGCGCCTGTCGCGGTCTTTGCTGCGATCGCTTCAGCAATTACCTTACAAGGGCCTAAGTTACTGATTGATTATAGTATTTTTATTGGTGAATTTTACATCGGTTTAATGTTGCTTTGGACGTGTTTGATTGGTTTGGGTTATGTTTTCCTTAAAAAAGATGTTTTCCGTTTACTTAGAGACGTACGTGAGCCAACAGTTCTGGCTTTTGCAACGGCAAGCAGTGAATCTGCATATCCAAAGACCATGACTGCATTGGAAAAGTTTGGCGTGCCCAAGCGGGTTGCTAGCTTCGTATTACCGTTAGGTTATTCATTCAATCTGGATGGTTCCATGATGTACATGGCTTTTGCTGTTCTTTTTATCGCGCAAGCTTACAATATTGACCTAAGTTTTTCGCAGCAGGCACTTATTCTTCTAACTTTAATGATTACGAGTAAAGGAATTGCTGGGGTTTCACGTGCCTCCATTGTAGTTATTGCTGCGACTTTAGCCATGTTTAAGCTCCCTGAAGCAGGCATTTTACTTATTTTGGCCATCGACCATTTTCTAGATATGGGACGTACAGCAACAAATGTGATTGGAAACAGCATCGCAACTGCTGTAATCGCAAAATCAGAGGCAATGGAGGAATTGCAGGAAGAGGAACAGACAGATGCTGTTATTGATTCTCTTATGTTGGTTAATAATCCTAAAGATTAAGTGCTGTATAAAAATGAAAAGACCTAAACTTAACGTTTAGGTCTGATTTTTATCATTATAGATGAAAGAGCAACTTATCTATCGATAAGCCAATTGTCCAAATAAATAAACCATGATCATAAGTGTGAAAATGGTTGAGGAAACCAGAACAACTTCTACAGTTTTCATAACCCCACCTTTTTATAATTGTTGAATTTTTGTTATACAGTAAAAATTTAAGCAATGCAATGAGAATTATTCTCAATATTATATATGTATAGCAAAATTTAAGCTTTAAGCGCGATATCAGTACGATTTAAATAGAAAAAAATCGATAAAAATAAAAAATAGCACCAATAAAGATGCTATTTAAACAGTTTTCTTTTATTCAATTTTAAAGTTTTTCACTTAGTTTATTTTTAAATTTTTTATCGCGAAAAATAAATCGTATCCAGCCTAAGCTTTCAAATGATCTTCAAACTCTTCACCTAGTTGTATCGCTAAATTATTACCCGCAAGATCACAGGTGACCAAACCGTATTCTTTTTTAAAACTAAAGGTAAAGCCTTTGCCATCCGCCAAGTTTTTAACAGAATATCCAAGCTTTTCCAACCAAATACGAAATGCAATTAAATTTTTAGCTTTGACCACTTTTTTCATTAGGATGTTCTCCATATCATCTACATCAATAGTTTATTAATAAGGGTGAGTTCAAATTTTTTAAAGGGGCAAACTGTGTAATAATTTTTCAATTTATTTAATCCTAATCAAATTATTCAAATGAATGATCATTTTTTGTGTTCTATAGAATTTTCTAAATCCCATTTACAAGATGTCAAATTTCATCATTTTTTAATTTATTGATTATTAATATAATATTTAGATTATAAAAAAATGATTTAAATTTCTTTTTTGAATGTTTCCAAATATTTCTTTTAGAATAGATGTAAAAATATATTTCGTATGCAATAAAATTAAACTATAAATTGCTTGGACTAAAAAAAATTTACCAAGCAATGCAAGCTATAAATACTTTTTAAAATTATTAACTCAGAAATGGTCTTTTAATGTACGTATTCTAGCGAATTCTTCTGAACTATCTGTACGTAAAAAGGGATTGGTTTCGAGCTCTAACTGAATAGTGCTAGGCAATGTAATTTGATGATTTTCACTGAGCTTCTGAACTTTTTCTGCGCGATCCTGTAAGGCAAGATTATGTGGTTCAACTGTTAATGCAAATTGGGCATTTGCAAGCGTATATTCATGGGTGCAGTAAACCTTTGTGCGAGGCGGTAGCGCCGCTAAACGATTCAAAGAATGATACATTTGTTCAAATGTGCCTTCAAAAACTCGACCACAACCCATTGAAAATAAAGTATCTCCACAAAAAAGACAGTCGATTTCATCTATAAAATAAACAATATGGCCTAAGGTATGGCCCGGTGTGGCAATAATTTCGATATTTAATTGATTAAATTTAAATTGATCTTCATGTTGGAGAGCGTGTGTAATAAAAGGAATTTTACTTAATTCTTCACGAGGGCCATAAACTGGGATAGGCTGCTTGGCAATCAGGGCGGGAACGCCTCCAATATGATCTTTATGCCAATGAGTCAACCAAATTTGAGTCAGTTTTAATTGATGTCGATCACAAAAATCCAGCACCAGCTTTGATTCGGTTGGATCAATTGAGATAACTTCTTGCGTTTCTGTGTCTTCAAGCATCCATATATAATTTTTTAAATCATTCTGGACATCAATAAAGTGAACCTGATAACGCATTTTTTTATCCTAAATTAAATAACAGTTTATGTGTCGAAGATCTATTTTTCAGAATTATCATAGCAGATATTTAGAACAAACTTTGCTTAGCTTTTGATGTTTAAATTTTTAATAGTGATGAATTTATCATTCTCATCTAAAATAATAATCTGGTTAGAATTTTGGTTTTAATTTTATGATTTTATTATAGATTTAAAAATTTTATAACTCTATGATGTGCTATATGGAAATGAGTAATCAATGTATCGAAAGATCTATTTCATCATAAAATACGTCATTCTAATAATAATCTACCCAATACAGTAAGAAATGGAGAGCTGCATGTCAGGGGTGCAAGATCATGAAATTGTCGAAATATTCAAGACTTATCTATATCCTCTTTCTGAGAAACTGACAGAAATGCTCAATGAGCATTATAGCCATCAGACCGAACGGCGAGGTTGTGGTTATACTCAGGCAACACGTGTGATTGCAGAAATTGTCAATCAAGCTCGCGATCATCAAAACTTTCAGGATTTGCGAATTTTTTCGGAATATGAGACTAAGCTGTTAAGAATACTTCTCAATCAAAGTTCTTCCTATCAAATAGCGCTTCACTCTTGGCGTAACTTGGACCAGAATGATGGATTGCAAAACTGTCTAAATATTCAAGGTGTAGGGGAGCAGTTTCATCAGGCCGTATTACAGGAAAGTGGTTTTCAGGCGAAACTTAGAGAGTTGCATCAACACATGCAACTTGAAGAAAGTGTCCTGATTTGTAAGTTGATTGAAGATATTATTTTACCTAAATCGGCTGAACAAAATGGTTGGATTGAACTTAAAACACTAAATGAAAAACCTAAAGTTGGTTCATGTCCTTTAGCTGAAAAGTTCTTTCTAAAAGTGGCCCATCGGCGTTTACTGCGACAGGGTGAGATTAATATTTTTATAGATTCTCATGAACAGCCTATCATGATTGAAAAATTAAACATGGGTGATAATCATTCATGCATTAGTTTGCAACCCCTGATTATGAATGGCGTTCGTTTACCTGCGGGTTGTCTTTTTTCAGTTAGTTATGATGCACAATGCATTCCTAAACGAGCCAATAAAAACTATAAGGGCAATATCATGTCAATTACAGACGTTGAGGGGTTTTGGTTTTTGCGGCTAACTACCTTGGCTATTTCTCCTGAAAATCGGGCAAGAGCATTTAGCCATCATTTTAAACAGCAGGTTCAAAATGGTTTGTTTCGACCAGAAAGTACTGAATTAAGCCAATTAAAGGCGGTTGCTCAGGAACAAATCTAAAAAGGGTTGCCGTTTATGCTTAAAGCTTGCTATTCACCCCGTTATTATGCACGCACACATACGAATAGTATGGAAAAACTGAGTGCAGTTGCCGAAGCTCTAGAACAAAAACAATTAGTGAGTTGCGTTGATCCCGGAATGATTGATGTGGAATTACTTAAATTATTACATTGTCCTGAATATGTAGATGCATTCATCAGTGGCAAACAGCCCGAAGCGTCAATACAGGGTTTTCGTGAATGGAATTCGCAATTACGTGATGCAATATTGTCGATTCAGGCTGGTCAATTAGTGGCTGCAGAAATTGCTTTTAAAGAAGGTATTGCAGCCAATATTGCGCAGGGGTTTCATCATGCAAGTTATGAATCTGGTGCAGCATATTGTACTTTTAATGGATTGGCACTTATTGCTAGACATTACCCGAAGAAGAATATTTTTGTGTTGGACTGCGATCAACATGGGGGAGATGGAACAGCACAATTTACCACAAAGTTAGCAAATCTCATTAATTTTGGAATTTTTGGTATTCGCTTTGGTTGTCGTGCCAATAGTCGAAATTTTACCCGTTACATTCATCCAAGGCATGGAGATTTTGAGCAATACTTAGAAGCTTTAAATGAAAGTTTTGAGTTAATTGAACGTTATCAGACAGATTTAATCGTGTATCAGGCGGGCATGGATTGTCATCAAAAAGACAAATATGGCTCAAAATGGTTAACGACAGAATTGCTCTATCAGCGAGATCAATATGTATTCGAGATGGCAAAAAAGAAGAGAATTCCTCTTTTATTTGTATTGGCGGGCGGCTACCAACCTCTAAAAGATTTAGTGCCCTTACATGTTAATACATTTATTGCTGCAAATAAGGTCTATTTTTCAGATTTCTAAACACGTATTGTTTATAAATAAAAAGGAGCTTATAAAGCTCCTTTGTACTAAATTTTAAGCTTATTTAGCGAATTTTTGAGAGCCAATTGCCGAGCGATTGCACAATTTGTACTAATACCAGTAATACAATGACAGTGAGTAGCATAACACTGCTATCAAAACGTTGATAACCATATGAATATGCCAAGTCCCCAATCCCGCCAGCGCCCACAGCGCCTGCCATGGCAGTTGCTCCGATCAAGCTGATGGTCGCTGTGGTCATATTTAAAATGAGCGAACTACGCGCTTCGGGTAGGATAAACTTAAATACAATTTGCCAAGGTGTAGCGCCCATGGCTTGTGCAGATTCGATAATGCCATCATTGACTTCAAGCAATGAGGTTTCAATCAAACGCCCCATATATGGGCCGATAAAAATTGTTAATGGCACGATTGCTGCCCATGTTCCAATTGATGATCCGACGATCCATTTGGTTAATGGAATCACAGCAATGGCTAAAATAAAAAAGGGTAAAGAGCGTAAAGCATTAATAATAGGATTTAAGCCATGATAAAGAGTTTTATTGGGTAAAATACCTTTGTCACGTGTTACCACCAGAGTGACGCCTTGGATCAACCCCCAGATACCACCAAATATAAATGACAGCAAAACCATTTGAATGGTTTCCTGCATGGCATCAACAAATTGATCCATACCAAGTGGGCTTGTCCAGAAGGGTTGTGTGATCACGGTTAGCCAATGAACAATTAAATCTTTCATAGTTCATTCTCCGCTTGGTTGATCAGGACATCATGCTTTTTCATGTAGTCGACTGCTTTAGCCACCGTTTCCACATTCCCTAATATTTGTACAAACATTTGTCCAATCACGGTGCCATTAATTTCAGTCATATTTGAAAACAGAATATTAAAATCGATATCGAATTCACGGATTACAGTTTGGATGACTGGCTGATGTGCTGATTTTCCCAAAAATTGTAATCGATAAATGGTATCAATACCTTGATTAGGCAAATTATCTAGAATTTTACGTGGTAATTGTTGCTGAAATACGGTTTGTATAAAGGTTTTTGTGGTCGGATGTTGAGGATGACTAAAAATCTGTACCGTCTGACCATGTTCAATAACTTTACCTGCTTCCATGACTGCTACTTGATCACAAATGCGTTCGATGACATCCATTTCATGGGTTACAACAACAATCGTAATTCCCTGTTCTTCATTAATTTTTTTAAGCAAATCTAATACTGATTTTGTGGTCTGTGGATCAAGTGCAGAAGTTGCTTCATCACATAATAGGATTTTTGGATGATTCGCTAAAGCACGTGCAATACCAACTCGTTGCTTCTGACCGCCCGAAAGTTCATCAGGAAAAGCATTTCGTTTATGTTTTAAGTCAATAAAATCCAGTAGTTCTTCCAGACGTGCTTGACGTTTGGTTTTATCTACACCCAAAAGTAGCAGGGGCATTTCAATATTTTCTGCGACTGTCTTGGTTTGTAATAAATTGAAATGCTGAAAAATCATACCAATGTGAGTACGTTCATTACGCAAATCTTTAGCACTCAGTGCTGTCATCTCTTTTTGATTGACGATGACCTGGCCTTCACTTGGACGTTCCAGTAAATTGATTAATCGTACAAGAGTACTTTTACCTGCACCACTATAACCGATGATGCCGAAAATACTGCCAGCGGGAATGGTCAGGTTAATCTGATCTAACGCTGGAATAGTTTGCCCATTTTGTGTGTAGAACTTGGAAATATTCTTAAATTCAATCATATGATCTAGAGTGCTAAAAAAAGAAAAACAGGCAACACAGTGTGCCTGTTTGTGAAGGAGGTATTATATTACTGTTTTTCGCCAGTCAGGTAGCTGATTGGTTCATTCACATCAACTTTTGTACCCTGAAATTTTTCCTGAATGAATTGCTTCACAGGTTCAGAATGATAAAGGTCTTTAAGTTTTAATAGCTCAGGATCATTTTGGCGATCTTCAGCTACAGCAAGTACATTCACATTCATTTTGGTCGATTGATCTACAGGCTCATGGAAAATTGAGTCTTTTAGTACATTTAGACCACCTTCCATTGCGAGGACATTTCCTAACACAATAGCATCCACTTCGCTTTTTACGCGTACAGAAGTCGCCATTGGAATTTCTTTAATCACTAATTTTTTAGGATTCTCGATAATATCAGCGGGAGAGCCTTTAGCCACATCAAAATCAGGTTTTAACTTAATCAAACCAGCAGTTTGAAGTAATAATAATGCACGGGCTTCATTGGCAGGGTCGTTTGGAACGGCAATGGTTGCACCATTAGTAAAATCTTCAAGCTTTTTGATTTTATCAGAATAAATACCCATCGGTTCTAAATAAGTAGTCGCCAACGGTGCAATTTTAGATTTATTACCCGCATTGAATGCTACTAGATATGCATAAGATTGAAACGCATTAACATCGATTTCTTTATTTGCAACGGCTGTGTTCATCGAAACATAGTCGGTAAAATTTTTCACATCAAGTTCGATGCCAGCTTGCTTGGTTTCTGGAAGTTTTGCAATAAAACGCCAGATATCTGTATCTGAACCGCTAGAGGCAAGCGTAATTTTATGCAAAGCACTTGCAGGTGCAGCAGCTTTGTTGTCTTCAGGCTGTTTTGAGCAAGCTGCGAGAACAACGACTGCAATACTTAAAAAAACACTAAATAGTTTTTTCATTGCTTGAGTTCCTGGATTTAGTCAGGCTAAATCAATCTAAGAGTGAAAGCCAAATAGAGAATTGCTATGCTTGAAATTTAAGCACAAAAAATGCTTTTAAATCAAAAAAAGTGAGTATAAAGATATCTTGTTATATGTCAAAAAGAAAAAGGGTGATTGGTTAATAATTTCTGATATGGTTATTAAGTTAGAGTATAAGATTGAAGTGTTTGATTAAAATATTTAATATTTTTCATTAAGTAGCTGTACATTTATAAAATAAAACTTCCTTTCGATCCGTGAATCAAAAGGAAGTCTAAAAATACTTAGTGATCTGCTTTTTCACGTGCAATGGCACGATATCCAATATCACTACGATATTGCATGCCAGCAAAAGTTACTTGACCACAAACTTCCAGTGCATTTACCTGTGCTTCTAATACTGTATCGCCTAATGCTGTAACGCAGAGTACACGACCACCCGCAGTAATAACATGACCATCATCTTTTACAGCGGTGCCAGCATGGAAAATTTTGGTGCCTTCAGGAGATTGACCCAGACCAGAGATGACATCGCCTTTACGTACAGTTTCAGGATAACCTTCAGCAGCAAGTACCACCCCAATCGATTTACGTTCATCCCATTCAGCCTGCGTTGGGAGTTTACCTTCGATACCCGCTTCAACCAGCTCCACCAGAGAAGATTTTAAACGCATCATGATTGGTTGTGTTTCTGGATCACCAAAACGACAGTTAAATTCAATAACACGCGGTTGACCCTGATCATCGATCATTAAACCTGCATATAGGAAACCCGTATAAGTGTGACCGTCACGAGCCATACCTTCAACCGTCGGGCGCATGATCTCAGTCATAACACGATCAAAGACTTCCGAAGTGACTACAGGAGCAGGGGAGTAAGCGCCCATGCCACCCGTATTTGGACCTTGATCACCTTCAAAAATACGCTTGTGATCTTGTGAGGTAGCCATTGGTAAAATATTTTGGCCATCGATCATGCAGATAAAGGAAGCCTCTTCACCTGCAAGAAATTGCTCAATGACTACACGTGAGCCTGCATCGCCAAATTTATTGTCAGCTAGCATGTCATCAATCGCAGCAAATGCTTCGTCTTCAGTCATTGCGACAATTACACCTTTGCCCGCAGCGAGGCCATCTGCTTTGATTACGATAGGCGCACCATGTTTTTTAATGTAATCTTTAGCAGCTTCGACTTCGGTAAATACGTCATAAAAGGCAGTTGGAATGTTGTGTTTTTTAAGAAAGTCTTTAGCAAATGCTTTTGAACCTTCAAGTTGCGCTGCGTACTGAGTCGGCCCCCAGATTTTTAAATCTGCCAAGCGCGCCGCATCGACGATACCGTTGACCAAAGGTGCTTCAGGGCCAACAATAATTAAATCAATATGGTTGTGTTTTGCAAAATTTATAATTTCTGGATTATTTAAAATATCGATTTGAACATTTTCACATTTGTCTTCGGTTGCTGTACCTGCATTACCAGGGGCAACGAAAACTTTGGAGACTTTAGCATCTTGCGCTATTTTCCAAGCAAGAGCATGTTCACGACCACCACTACCTAAAACAAGAATATTCATTGGGTTCATACTCCATGAATCCACAAACTGATCCGGACTTTTACACGATTCTTATGTAGAAGACCCTCTTCAATAGAAGAGGGCGATCAGCTTAAAGTCAAAGAAATTTCTTATACTTTAAGAATAATAAAGCAAATTAATGACGGAAATGACGCATACCCGTAAATACCATGGCAATACCATGTTCATTCGCTGCTGCGATCACTTCTTCATCACGCATTGAGCCGCCAGGTTGAATAATACATTTGATACCTGCTTTGGCTGCATTATCGATACCGTCACGGAATGGGAAGAATGCGTCCGATGCCATGACCGCACCTTCAACTACCAGTCCAGCGTGTTCGGCTTTAATCGCTGCAATACGTGCAGAGTTTACACGACTCATTTGTCCTGCACCTACACCAATGGTTTGACGATTTTTTGCATAAACAATGGCATTTGATTTCACGTATTTTGCAACTTTCCAAGCAAAAATTAGATCATCAATCTCTTGTTCAGTGGGTGCACGTTCCGTTACAACTTTCAGGTCAGTGGCTTTGATCATGCCTAAATCTTGATCTTGCACCAATAAACCGCCATGGACACGTTTATAGTCTAACTGCGGAGTGCGTTCATCAATAGCAGGAAGCTCACCACAAACCATAACGCGAACATTCTTTTTCGCACCAGTCACTTCGAGTACACCATCTGCAATACTTGGTGCAATAATGACTTCGACAAATTGACGATCTACGATTGCCTGAGCAGTTTCTACATCCAACTCTCGGTTAAAGGCAATGATGCCGCCAAAAGCAGATTCTGTATCTGTTGCATATGCTAAATCATATGCTGCTTTAATACCGTCTAATGAAACAGCAACGCCACAAGGGTTAGCATGTTTAACAATTACACAAGCAGGCTTGGCAAATGATTTAACACATTCAAGTGCTGCATCTGTATCGGCGATATTGTTATAAGACAACTCTTTGCCTTGTAATTGTTTTGCAGTTGACACAGATGCTTCTTTAGCAGCAGGATCAACATAAAACGCAGCAGATTGATGTGGATTTTCACCGTAACGTAAATCTTGGGCTTTAACCAGTTGAGTATTAAACGTACGTGGGAATAAATCTGCTTCACCTTCTATTTTGCCCACACGTGCACCTAAATAAGAGGCAATCATGCCATCATACTGTGCAGTGTGTTCAAAGGCTTTTACAGCAAGATCAAAACGAGTGTTATAAGATAATGCACCCGTGTTTTTAAGCTCTGCAATTACAGTAGCATAATCATTCGCATTAACTACGATACCAACTGAAGCATGGTTTTTCGCCGCAGCGCGAACCATAGTTGGACCACCGATATCAATATTTTCAATGGCATCTGCCAAAGAACAATCTGGTTTAGCAACAGTTGCTGCAAATGGGTAAAGATTTACCACCACTAAATCGATTGGATCGATGCTGTGTTCCTGCATGACTGCTTCGTCCAGACCACGACGAGCCAAAATACCGCCATGAATTTTAGGGTGTAACGTTTTTACACGACCATCCATCATTTCAGGGAAGCCCGTGTGTTCAGAAACTTCTACAACAGCGATATTGTTGTCTTTAAGCAACTTATATGTACCGCCAGTAGATAAAATTTCTACCCCTAAAGCTGCAAGATTTTGAGCAAATTCTACAATTCCTGTTTTATCAGAAACAGAAATTAAAGCACGTTTAATAGTCATGATTAAGTCAACGGTTTAAGTTTACAGATTAAAACAAATAGGCATAAAAAATGCCCACAGGACGTGAGCATTTTATCATTTATTCACTCATTAAGCCGTGAGCTTTTAACTTTTTGCGTAAAGTTCCACGGTTTAGCCCTAGAATCTCCGCAGCACGAGTTTGGTTGCCACGGGTATATTCTAAAACGACAGATAAAAGAGGTTTCTCCATTTCTGCTAGCACCATGTCATAAACTTGTGATGGCTGCTCACCTTGCAGTTGTGCAAAATAATGACGAACTGCGCGATCCACGTGGATGCGTAGAGCAACATCAGATTGTGCAGTAAAAATAGGAGATTTGCTATTCATGCGAATTAATCCGAAATCATATACCGCTTGGGTAAAGCAGTATGTAAATGTGGTCTAAAATAATGAACCCTGTTTTAGATCCTAAAACAGGTGTTCTAAAACATTGAAACAACAGCTTGCCACAACTCTGTATATTGTGCGAAAAATAAGCGTAACAATAGTTTAATATTTGTTACAGCCCAGATTCAAAAACAAAAAAGCCACGCAATGCGCTATCACTCGATAAAGCACACATGACGACAGTAATTGTTGTGGATAAATCCGAAGATGTTGTAGGGTCAAGCTTTCGTGGCGCGTATAATACCATTGTCTAGGAAAAAGTGAGCAAATTAACTGCATTTTTTTCACTTTTTTTTATGTTTTTTTTAGTGATTAGGGGTGGACTATTTCCAAAGTATAATCATTGAAGCTTTTTCTGGACTGATTAATCGTAAACTCGAACTTATAAGGCAGGTTTTTAGGAATACGTTGAATACCGCTTAGACTTTCCGATAAGTAATCCTGAGGTTTTAAAATGATACTACTATTCTCATGTTTGTCTTTTAAAGTAAGTTTGAGCAAAGGAAGTGGGAGACTTTTATCATGATAATTGACTAAAACACCTGAAAAGCGAGTTTTGTGATGTTCAACGGCTACGACTTTAACTTTATTAATTGTAAGTAAAGTGTATTTTTCTTCCAGTTTTTTACAACTAAATACACTACATAACTGGTTAAACATAGCGCCCAGAACAGGGCTGTTATGCATGATTCTTGGGTTAAACCATACGATTTGAAAAAGTAAAATACCTAACAAAATGAGATTAATAAAACTCCACATCACATAGTATTGCAAACTACGTTTTTTAGATTGATTGGGGTGAGTATCTAGTGCCAGATCGCCTTCAGCAAGATTGAGTTGTGGAAAGCTACCAATTTCTTCATTTTGAAAATAATTTAGATTGTTCAAATAGGTTAATAAATCAATATTTGAATTTTCAATTCTACGATTAAAAATATCCAGAATATTATAGCTACTATATTGGAAAGAAGAGGCCGAAACAGCACTCTGCTGTAAAGAGGAATGTTGAATCGAACTGGGTGAATGTTCTTCCGTGCTGACAAGATTAGTCAGTGCATTAAAACTCAAATTACATTTAGGGCAACAAACCATACCCTGAGCAACTGTCAATTGTGTCAGTGAGACTTTATATATCGTCAGACATTTCGGGCAGCGGGTTTGTTTTTCACTCATGGAGCTTTCATCTACTATTATTTGTTATTGGCGCGTCCCTGATATACGACACCAGTTCTCTTCACGCTTCTCGATCTCTACTATATCAAAAAATTCAGAATAAACACCAGTAACATCAGCAACTTGCTCTTCAATCACACCTGCAAGTGCGAACTCTCCCTCAGATTTGAGTAAAGTTGCAAACTCTGGCGCAAGTGCCATAAGGGGCGCTGCTAAAATATTGGCAACTAAAATATCGGCTTTTTGTAATTTAAATTCAGCATTGAACTCTTCTGGTAAACCCACAAATAAACGATCAAGTACGTTATTGAGTTCGGCATTCTGTTTGGTTGCTAAAACTGCTTGTGGATCAATATCAGTTGCATAAACTTTTTTTGCACCGAGTAATAGTGCAGCAACACCTAAAATGCCTGAACCACAGCCATAGTCGATCACAATCTTATCTTTTACATCTGTTTTACCTAACCATTGTAAGCATAGAAACGTACTGGCATGGTTACCTGTACCAAATGCAAGACCTGGGTCTAATTTAATGTTAATCGCATCTGCATCTGGCGCTTCAAGCCACTCAGGAACGATCCAGAACTTCTCAGCAATTTGAATCGGTTCATAATAATCCATCCATGCGCGTTCCCAGACTTGATCTTCAAGTTGTTCATGATGTATAGGCGTATTTGGAAGCTGTTCCTTTAAAAAAGCTTCCAGTTTCTCAACATCGATCGGTTCCTGTTCATCTTCCTGATAAATCCCAGTAACAATGACTTTATTCCACAACGGAGTTTCTCCTGGAAGTGGTTCAAGCAATGCCTGATCTTCAGCATCATCCAGAGTTACACTTACTGCACCTAAGGACATAAGCAATGTTTCTGTAAAATCCACTTGCGCTTGATCAACAGTAATGTGTATTTGTAACCACTTCACGAGAATAAGACCTAAATTTTATTTGAAAAAAACTATTGTAACGGATAAATGGATCACTCGAGTAATAATTTCAACAAGTGATTGCCTGGCTAGAGTTGGAAATTAATCATTTTCTGCCAGCAAAGGTGTATCTATGCGCTGAGTATCATAACGATTTAATAAAGTGCCAAAAATAGCAGCAAATATATACATAAATATCGAATAAACGGCCGCAGGCATTGCAATTGTTGTACTTGCGAGAATTGTGAGAGCAATTGTCATTGCCAACGTACTATTATGTATCCCAATTTCAAAAGCACAGGCTCGAGCTTGAGGGCGATTAATACCAAATAAACGAGGTACAAAATATCCAAGCAGCAGACTAGCAATACAAAATAAAGAGGTTGCCAGCCCAATTTGCATAATATATTGCAGTATATTCGTTCGTTCTTTTATTACAGCACCAATAATAATCAGGATCAGAAAAACGACTGCAAATGTACGAACGGGTTTATGTAGTTTGTCCGCTATATGTGGTGAGAAGTACCGAACCAACATCCCCAAACAAACAGGCACAATGATAATAAGAAAAACTTGAATTACTTTTGAGAACTGAAGCCCGATTTGTTGACCATCCTCAATGAAATGTTGGATTGCCAGATTGACAATAAAAGGTAAAGTAAATGCTGCAATTACGGAATTAATTGCGGTTAAAGTAATGTTTAGGGCGATGTCACCTTTATACAGATAACTGAACAAATTTGCAGTTGGTCCACCTGGTGATGCTGCTAAGAGCATGAGTCCAACAGCCAAGAGGGGTGGAAGCACAAATAATTTACAAATCGCAAATGCAATACTGACCAATATCACCAGTTGGCAAAATAAAGCCAGAAACACTGCTTTAGGATGTTTGGCAACTCGACCAAAGTCCTGAAGGCGGAGTTCCAAACCTAGTCCAGCCATAATAATGGCTAGAGCCAAAGGTAAAAATATTGTAATAATGCCTGAATCCATAGCATCTATCCTTCTAATTATTTTATGGAAATGTATTGGTTTAAGTTCAATCAATACAATATAGGTAAAACTTCAAATAGAAAACTTTTCTTAATTTTTAACAGCAAATAAAAAACACAGGTCATATGAACCTGTGTTTTTTAATAAAACAAAAACAGTTTATAAAATTATGGCGCAGGCGCTTTAAACTGAAGCTTACCATCTGCATTTGGCTGACAAACGCCATTAAACGTAACGCCTTTGTAGCCATACGTTGCCCAGTCACCTTGTTTTTTCTTGGCACATGCCTTGATTTGGGCATTGGTTTCAGCTTTGCTCATCGTTGCCTCTTCAGCATTTGCTAGCGTCATACCACCAAGAAATAAAGCAGATACCGCGATTGTTTTTAACATGATGTTTTTCATTTCAATACCTTTTTTAAAGTTGATTTTACGTTTTTAACTATAAAGCACTGACACAGTCTTATTCTAAGAGTCGGTTTTTAAAAAGTTAATTCCTTTTATGCTGAAATACTTATATAAAATGTCACATCTTGTATATTGGTGTAAATTTTGTGTCTTTATTTTTGTAAAAAAACCATATTGCAAGAGGGTTTTTTGCTATAATTTTTCGTCATTTTTTTCTGATGTTCTTTGCTCATGCATTACCCTAAAGTTTATGATGTTATTGTTATTGGTGGCGGTCACGCGGGTACGGAAGCGGCACTTGCTGCTGCGCGTATGGGCCGACAGACCTTACTTTTGACGCATAACATTGAAACGCTCGGGCAAATGAGCTGTAATCCTGCGATCGGGGGGATTGGTAAATCGCATTTGGTACGTGAAATTGACGCTTTAGGTGGCGCAATGGCATTAGCTGCCGATAAAGGCGGTATTCAGTTCCGTATTTTAAATTCACGTAAAGGTGCAGCGGTTCGTGCGACACGTGCGCAGGCTGATCGAGTTCGTTATAAAGCTGCGATACGTTACACGCTTGAGAATCAGTCAAATCTGGATATTTTCCAGCAAGCAGCAGATGATCTTGTGGTTGAAGGCGATACAGTTAAGGGTGTAATTACCCAAATGGGCGTACACTTTCAAACTAAAACCGTTGTTTTAACCACAGGAACTTTCTTGGGCGGTGTAATTCATATTGGATTAGAAAAATCCAGTGGTGGTCGTGCGGGTGATCCACCTTCAATTGCATTGGCACATCGTTTGCGTGAGTTAAATCTTCCAGTGGGCCGTTTAAAGACAGGCACACCACCACGTATTGATGCGCGTTCAGTTGATTTCTCTGTAATGACGCCACAGCCAGGTGATTTTCCGTCGCCAGTGATGTCTTTTATGGGGAATGTTTCAATGCATCCAGATCAAGTCAATTGTTACATTACTCATACCAATCAAAAAACCCATGACATTATCCGTGGGGGACTCGATCGTTCTCCAATGTACACAGGTGTGATTGAAGGTGTTGGGCCGCGCTATTGTCCATCTATTGAAGATAAAATTCATCGTTTTGCAGATAAAGAATCACATCAGGTATTTTTAGAACCTGAAGGCCTAGATACCCATGAGCTTTATCCAAATGGGATCTCCACTTCTTTGCCGTTTGATGTGCAGTTTGAATTGGTTCGTTCGATTCGTGGTATGGAAAATGCCCATATTTTACGTCCAGGTTATGCTATTGAGTATGATTATTTCAATCCACAGGCATTGAAATTTACTCTTGAAACCAAAGCAATTAATAACCTGTATTTTGCTGGTCAAATCAATGGTACTACAGGCTATGAAGAAGCCGGTGCACAAGGTTTGCTTGCAGGTCTGAATGCAGCGCGTCGAGCATGGGATCAAGAGCAGTGGACACCAAAACGTGACCAAGCGTATATGGGAGTTCTAGTTGACGACTTAATCACGTTGGGAACCAAAGAACCCTACCGTATGTTTACCTCACGTGCAGAATATCGCTTGATGTTGCGTGAAGACAATGCAGATCAGCGCTTAACCCCTGTTGGCCGTGAAATGGGCTTGGTCGATGATACACGTTGGGCTGCCTATTGTGAAAAAATGGAAGCCGTTGAAACTGAAACTGCTCGTTTAGCGCATCTTTGGGCTGCACCAAATAACCCAATGGGTAAAAAGTTTGTAGAAATGACAAGAGCAGATTTGAGTAAAGAATCTAGTGCGATTGATTTACTTAAACGTCCAAATGTGAATTTTACTCAGATTGCTGAATTAACGAATTCTCAAGTGTCACAACACGTTGGCGAGCAGATTGAGATTGCGGTAAAGTATGAAGGTTATATTCATCGTCAGCATGAAGATGTTGCACAGATGAAGCGCTTGGAAGAAACTAAAATCCCCGCAGATTTTGATTATGATGTGGTTTCGGGGTTATCTCGTGAAATTACTCAAAAGTTAAAAACTGTTCGCCCTGAAACCTTGGCACAAGCGAATCGTATTCCAGGAGTAACACCTGCGGCGGTGCAATTGGTCATGATCACGATTCGTAAGAACAATCAGACTAAAAAGATTGCTTGATTAATTTCTTGAATAAAATTAATTGAAAAGATCATACGCCCAGTTGAAACTGGGCTTTTTTATGTCGCATAAAATTATATATAAAAAAATCTTAAGAATTTAAACATATTTGACTTGCCGATTTTATTATTTCTCATGGATTAAAATTTTTTCTATAGTTATTTTACATTCAAAACAAAGAGGTGATCATAATGACCATGAAATCGATTCGTTATAATGGTTATGATTTAGCATGCTTATGTTAAATCAACGTTCTCAGTACGAATTGGTATCCATTTTCTTTAGTGTCGGGGCTTGGGAGGATGGATACCAGTGTTTTTTAATCTATAACAATAACAGTATATTGTTTTAAATATAAAGATAAGAATTCTCAGAGAGCAATATGCTCTCTTTTTTTATTCACCATCAATTTCTTTTACTGCATTGTGAACAGCCACAGGTTCAATATGTAGAATTTTTTTACCAAAACTACGAAGCCACCAAACCAATTGGGAAGTAAATGGAATGGTCGCACTAATTTCTACAATATTTTCTTCAATCGGAAGAATTTTCTGGTCTTTACTGAGCTGACTTTCATAAAAACTCTGAGCAGTATTTTCAGTCATGGTGAGCTTTAACTCAACAATTTCAGTGGGTTTATTATAATCAACGCGAAAACCCAAAGCACCTGAGTCGATATATTGATCAATATCGAAATTTACTGGATGCAAAGCGCGTGAATTTAGCACATTTGCTGATTTAAAACGGTGCAGAGCAAAGGTTTGGACATCAGATTTATCATGTCGAGTACAAATCAAGTAAATAATCGCACCTTTTTGTACCAGAGCCAGTGGATTTAAAATATAGCTTTTTTCTTCTGCATTGATGCTACGCGGTCGATAAATACATTCAATTTGTTTGTCTTGAAGTAATCCTTCATAAATGGCTTGTTGAGCATGTTTATCGACTAGAGGTGGAATCAAAGGTTGACTGGCAGGCACAATCCGAACCCGATTAATCCATTGTCGCACATTGTTTTGAGTTGACAGACTGCGCCGTGCTAAATCGAACCATGGATTCATTTCCTCAATCAAACTATGCGGTAATAAGTGTTTTAAATGCTCTTCAACCATCATAAATGTTACTGCTTGGGAGCTGGTCATATGTGGCAAACTTTGAATGGGAGCATCGGAGCGCCAGCGCCAACCTTGAGGCACGGTTTTATTGCTCTCAATAGGAAAACGCTGTGCAATTTGGTTTAAGTCGCGTTGAATAGTGCGTAGGCTAATATCGACACCCTCACGTTCCAACATTTCCTGTAATTCACGTGTACCCATCCATTTGCCTGTCGATAAGCGCGATAAAATTTGCCATTGTCGATGCAAACTATTGGAGGTTTCTTTTTCTTGTAAGGACATAAGGGATCGTTGAATTCGTCAATAATGTTTTGAATAGCAACACAATAAAAAAACTTGGCTGTTTTGGCAAGAATGTAACAGAAATATTGCTTATATCCCGATACAACTTACTACAAGAACCGCATTGAATACATCTCACATTATTTTCATAAATAAAGAAAGCATTTGCATAAATGGCATCGTATTTGCTTGTTAGGATAATGAGTCAACAAGAAAAAGGCAGGTCAATATGTTAGAAGAAGATAAAGAGATGCATGCCGTAGGTGAGCACTATATGAAAGATAAAGCGAGCGGAGTATTCAATAGCCAGTCTTTGTACATTGACCAGTTAAGCGTGAGTAGCAATTTATTTGAGCAGCTAAAATCAAAATTTTTTAATGAAATGTTAGATGATGTAACGTCAAGTGGTGAAGTTTCTCAAAAGATAGAGCAATGGCTATCGGTTCATAGTCTTGAACAACTAAAACAGCTTAACACCGAAGCTAAACAGCATTTTCTATACGAAGGAATTACCTTTACGGTATATGGTGATGCAGAAGGCGAGCAAAGAACGATTCCATATGATCTTATTCCGCGAGTCATCGAAAAAAAGCAATGGGAGAAAATTTCTCAAGGTTGCGCTCAGCGTGTGAAAGCACTCAACTTATTTTTAGATGATATTTATCATGATCAGCATATTTTGAAAGAGCAAATTGTGCCGCATATGCAAGTTATGACGCATGAAGCTTTTCAACCCCATATGTTGAATCATGATTTGAAAGGGAAAATTTATTCACAAATTAGTGGTATTGATATTATTCGTGATGGGAACGGTGATTTTTTTGTTCTGGAAGATAATTTGAGAACTCCTTCAGGTGTTTCTTACATGATTGAAAGTCGAAAAATAAGTAAAAAACTGATGCCAGAATTATGTGCCGCAAACCCGTTACAAGAAATCGAACAATATCCAACATTACTTCGTGCGATTTTGGAGGAAAATGCTTACGTTGATCATCCTTTTATTGTGGTATTAACCCCAGGACGTTTCAATAGTGCCTATTATGAACATGCTTTTTTAGCACGTGAAATGGGTGTGCCGCTGGTCAGTAGTCGTGATCTTTTTGTAGAAAATGATCATGTCTATGTCAAAACCATTCGAGGTCGTCAACGTGTTGATGTAATTTATCGCCGTGTTGACGATGCTTTTCTTGATCCACTTACCTTTAGACCTGATAGTACTTTGGGTGTAGCAGGTTTGATGTCTGCTTATTTACAGCACAATGTTGTGATTGCAAATGCACCAGGTACAGGTGTTGCGGATGATAAATCAATTTATCCTTATGTAGATAATATGATTAATTTTTATCTGAATGAAACACCCATTCTTAAAAATGTACCTACCTATCAATGTCGCCGTGAAGATGAACTGGATTATGTGATGACAAATCTAGAGAAATTGGTGGTTAAAGAGGCGCAGGGTTCTGGTGGATATGGAATGCTGATCGGACCACAAGCAACTACAAGTGAAATTGCGGAATTCAGGAAGAAAATTCTTGAACATCCGCATTTATATATTGCCCAGCCAACGCTCGAATTATCGGTTGCACCCACTCTGACACAGGATGGTATTGCAGAACGTCACATTGATTTACGTCCTTTTGTGTTGTCATCACCGTATCGAACTGAAATTGTACCGGGTGGTTTGACGCGTGTTGCTATGAAAGCTGGTTCACTTGTGGTGAACTCCTCACAAGGTGGTGGTATTAAAGATACATGGGTTGTTGAAGCACTACATTCTTGATCAATGTCCATTTAAACAAGGAAGAAATTATGATTTTACTGAGTTCAAATGCACAACATATTTATTGGTTAGGGCGTTATTTGATGCGCATTAACTTTTTTTGCAGTCGTATCCCATTTACACAAGATCAGGCTGCAATTGAATTTAGTCACGCTTTTTGTTTACCTGCTTACGATGCAGCATCACTCAATGAGTTGGCCCTAGATCCGGAACAACCTTATTCATTGGTGAAACAATTTAGTTGTGCAAGTGACAATATTCATGAATTACGCGCAGTTTTGCCTGCAAAAGCTTATGCAGAGCTTAATGCACTGATACGTAATGCGGGTGAACAATCTGGTTATATCTGTAATGTCGTACAAGAATGTAATGAGATTTTGGAAGCTGAAACAAATACCGATATTTTATTATTTTTCGGTCTTGGTCAGAAAATTGAACAATTAGATGCTATTTTACGTTTTAAACAAAATCCTGAAAACGTGCTGCATGAACTTGATAAAACAGTCGCAGCTCTAAAAAACTACGGTTGGTTAGCCCTCGAAACCGCTTGGTTAGATTTGAAACAGCAGCCTGATTTGATGTCTTTTTATCATTTTCATGATCAACTTCAGTTTATGTTTGAGGCTCCAGTATGAAACTCATGGTGAATCATCAAACACATTATACTTATAGTGAAACTGCCTGTAATAGTATTCAATACATTAAGATGATTCCACAAAGTTCACAGCATCAATATGTTCATTACTGGGATATCAGTGTCCCAGGTGAACGAATGCTTAAGAAAGATGCGTTTAATAATCTATGGATTACATCTTCACAGCGTTTTGAATATCAGCACCTAACCATCATGGCACAGGGGATTGTTGAATTACATCAAGGTGGAAATGGCAGTTATCAAGAAAATTTGCCTATATCACTTTTTTTACAGCCCACACACGCGACTTTGTGGGATGCTAATATGCTTGAATTTGCAAAGCAGCATGTATCGATGTGTTCTCTGAAAGAATTGATTGTTTTAGCAGAACAAATCTTATTAAAAGTTGCTTACTGTCCAGATGCAACAACGGTGCAATCGACCGCAAAAGAGGCATTTTATGCTGGTCTGGGTGTTTGTCAGGATCATGCCCATTTAATGATTGCCATGTGTCGGGCGTTAAACTTACCTGCACGTTACGTTTCCGGCTATTTATATGATAAAAATGCACC
Source organism: Acinetobacter sp. S54 (assembly GCF_016624945.1). Classification (GTDB taxonomy): domain Bacteria; phylum Pseudomonadota; class Gammaproteobacteria; order Pseudomonadales; family Moraxellaceae; genus Acinetobacter. Next base: position 265,670 of record NZ_JACVUI010000003.1, read on the forward strand.
TCATCTATCCAGTCATGCTTGGGCTGAAGTATTTCTGGATAAACAATGGTATTGTTTCGATGTGAGTAATCAACTGTTTGAGCCTTCTTCACATATTTATGTTGCCATTGGACGTGATTATTTTGATGTTGCGCCTATACGTGGTATGCGTGAAAAGGGTGGTGTAGAAAAAATGCGATCAACAGTGCAGGTACTGGCTTGTTGAATGGAATGAAAACGATGACTTATTGTTGTGCTTTACGGTTAAAAGATGGTTTGGTATTTATTAGTGATACCCGTACCAATGCGGGTGTGGACCAGATCTCTGTATTTAGAAAACTTTATACTTTTGGAAAATTAAAGGATCGCTTTATTGCGATTCAAACAGCTGGAAATCTTGCGACGACGCAGGCAGTTATTGGGTATCTGCGAAATCAGCTTGAATTGCAGGAACAACCCAACTTATATACCGTAAACACAATGTTTGAAGTGGCTCAATTGGTAGGGCGAACTTTGCGTAAAGTGATAGAAGATGTCACCGAAGACACACTTGAACAAAGTAATTATTATTGTAGCTTAACTGTGGGCGGTCAAATTGGGGAAAGTGAACACCAGCTTTATAATATTTATCCACAAGGCAATTTTATTTGTGCGACCAAAGATACACCCTTTTTCCAAATTGGTGAAAGTAAATACGGTAAACCAATTCTAGATCGCGCTTTAACTTATGATATGCCTTTGGATGAGGCCTTACGTTGTAGTTTACTCTCATTCGATTCAACCTTACGTTCCAATGTATCGGTTGGTTTACCGCTCGATGTGCTGGTTTATCATGTCGACAGTTTGGAAATGCCAAGAGGTAAGCGTGTGACACAGGATGACGAGTATTTTCAGAAAATCAGCCGACAATGGTCAGAAATCCTTCGTGCAGGTCTACATGAAATTCCAAAACCATCCGAGGATTATTTGGAATAATGGAAGAGACGAGGCATCATGAGTTTTTACGATACAAAAGAAAAATGAATATCATGAACTATTAAATCTGGTATGCCAGTCAAACGAAGTTTTTACCTGATTTTAACTTTACTCCAGAATAAAAAAATTTACGCTTTTACTGGATAAGAATTTGTTTGGAAAGTTTTTAAAAACTTTAAAAGATGCAGATGCGAATAACCCATGCCTAAGCATGGGTTATTTGATTTAAACTTCAATTTTTCGGCGAATTGGTCGATTACTTAAGCGACAAAGTAGCTCATATCCGATTGTACCGTTTGCATCAGCCACGTCATCAACTAAACGATGTTGTCCCCAGAGCTCTATTTCGCTATCCAATGACACATCGAAATCAGTCACATCAATGGCAATCATATCCATACTGACCCGTCCGATGACGTTCGTAAGCTTGCCATCGATTGCAACATAATTTTGCTTAATATAAGCACGTGGATAACCATCGCCATAGCCAATAGAAACAATAGCAATCTTCATTGCTTTATCCGCTGTAAATAGTGAGCCATAACCGACAGAATCACCCGCTTGAATATGATTAAGCGCAATAATGCGGGCCGTAAATGTCATTACAGGTTTCAAATCCAGTGCATACACATTTTTGTCTGCAAATGGACTTGCGCCATAGAGCATAATACCCGGACGTACATAATCAAAATGCAATTCTGGCCAGTTAAAAATTGCAGCTGAATTACAACATGAAACTTCAATTGGGGCACAGGTTTGTTTTATGTGTAAAAGCTGTTGAATCTGTTGCTGATTCATTGGATGTTCTGGAACATCAGCATTAGCAAAATGCATGGCTAAAACACAATGGAAACCTTCATTTTTTAAAGATGTGATGACATCGATAATTTCATCAATTTTAAAACCTAAACGATTCATTCCACTATTAAGTTTGATCCAGACTTTTAAGCCTTGTTGAATATACTCATCTTTATATTTTAATAACCATTCGACTTGTTGCTGATGATGTACGACACATTCAAGTTGATGACGCAAAACAGCCAGCATTTCATCCGGATTAAAAATGCCTTCAATCAGAGTAATAGGATGATTTGAACCTTGTGTACGAAGTTCTAGCGCTTCTTCTAGAGTGGCAACACCGAAAGCATCGGTAGCATTTAAGGCTGCTAAACAGTCTTTGACTCCATGTCCATAGGCATTGGCTTTGACCATACTCACGATCTTTGAGTTTGGTGCAAGTTGTTTGACACGGCTTAAATTATATTGCAGCGCAGTACTGTCAATATAAACTGTTGCTTGGCGCACCCTGATTTCTCCTTTGGGTTACATAATAATTAAAAATTTAAGGGGCTACACTGGTAACCCCTCAACTATAATTTTACACGTTCAGGTTTATTCCTCATCATCATATTGACTATAATATTCAGGTGAGAGGTTACTAAAACGGGTATATTGACCTTCAAAGGCCAATCGGACCGTACCAATCGGGCCATTACGTTGTTTACCAATAATAATTTCAGCCGTTCCAGCTTCTTTAGATTCTTTATTGTAGACTTCATCACGGTAGATAAACATGATCAAGTCGGCATCTTGCTCGATAGCACCAGATTCACGCAAATCAGACATAACTGGCCGTTTGTTAGGACGATTTTCTAGACTACGGTTCAACTGTGATAGAGCAATTACAGGACACTGCATTTCTTTAGCAAGTGCCTTTAAACTACGAGAAATTTCACCAATTTCGCCAACACGATTATCACCCATGCCTGGTACTTTCATTAGCTGTAGATAATCGACCATGATACAACCTAGTTTGCCGCCATGTTGTTTGGCAATCCGTCTTGCTCTAGCGCGTAATTCTGTTGGTGGTAAGGCTGATGAATCATCAATATAAAGGTGCTTTTCTTGAAGCTGTAAAATCGTACCTGTGACTTTCGACCATTCATCACCATCTAGCTTTCCCGAGCGTAAATGCCCTTGATGGACTTTTCCATAAGAAGAAATTAAACGCATGGCAATTGAATCTGCTGGCATTTCCATTGAAAAAACCAAAGCAGGTAAATTGCAATTAAATAAAACGCTCTCGACCAAATTCATGGCGAATGTCGTTTTCCCCATAGATGGACGTGCCGCCACAATAATCATATCGCCTGATTGCATACCATAAGTTTTATTATCAAGCTCTAAAAATCCTGTAGTCAGCCCTGTGATATTGCCGTCCAGTTTTGAAAGTTCATCAAGTTTGGTAATGACATCAGCAGTTACAGAACTAATGGATTTAGGTCCTGCATCTTTTTTATTGTTATTGTGCTGTTCTGCGAGTGAAAAAATATTGGTTTCAGCCAAATCTAAAATTTCACTGACTGGACGGCCTTTGGTGTCGTAAGCATTTTGTAAAATATCAGTACTGACTTTAATCATACTGCGAAGCGTAGAAAACTCTTTAATTTTGCCTGCATATGTTTCCAGATTATAAAAGCTAGAAGGTGAATCAGCCATAAGCTGCATCAAATATTCTTCACCACCAATCGCATCCAGCAAATTTTGCTTAACTAGCCAGTCATTGACAAGAACGGCATCGTATGGTGAGTTTTCTTGTGCCAGTTTTTCAATGGCACGGAAAATATATTTATGACGTGTGGCGTAAAAATCACTTTCTTTGAGCAAATCACCGACTTGTTCATAAGATTCTGCAACCGTCATCAAAGCGGCAAGCACAGCTTGTTCAATTGCCAAGTTATGTGGGGGCGTGCGAAATTCCTTCAGTTGGTTGCTTTCATTGGTTTTTTTATCAGCATTAAACGTGTTTGCAGGAATGGTGGCATTAGCCTGAGACATATATGACCTTGATTTTAAATAAATAATGGGTAAATATAAAAACTTGAGTACGTGCGTACTTAGCTAACCAACTATCTTAGTCCAAATGTTGGCAACTATCTAACAGAATTCACAGATAAGTCGTAAAGAAATGATAGCAACACGAAAAGTACAATTTCAAAGATAAAAAAAGAGCATGCAAAAGCATGCTCTTTTCTTTTACAAAAATTACTCAGATACGATTGTAACGAGAACTTCTGCAACAACATCATGATGCAATTGGATTGCGATGTTGAATTCACCAGTGTGACGAAGCGCACCATTCGGTAAACGAACTTCTGCACGGTCTACAGTTAGACCAGCATTAGTCAATGCGTCAGCGATGTCACGAGTACCAATAGAACCGAAAAGTTTACCTTCATCACCAGCTTTTGCAGTGATAACGATATTAACTTCATTCAATTGATCAGCACGTGATTGAGCAGCAGATAATACTTCAGATTCTTGCTTTTCAAGTTCAGCGCGACGAGCTTCGAAAGCAGCAGTGTTAGCTTCAGTAGCAGCAACAGCTTTACCCTGAGGGATCAAGTAGTTACGACCAAAACCAGCTTTAACTGATACTTTGTCACCAAGTTTACCTAGGTTTTTAATGCGTTGTAATAAGATAACGTCCACAGCTCACCTCACTTATGGTTGTCAGTGTACGGAATCAAAGCCAAGTAACGAGCTTGTTTAATAGCAAGCGCTAATTGACGTTGATAACGAGCTTTAGTACCAGTGATACGGCTAGGAACAATCTTGCCGTTTTCAGTGATGTACTGTTTTAAAGTGTCGATATCTTTGTAGTCGATGTACACAACATTCTCAGCTGTAAAGCGGCAGAACTTGCGACGACGGTAAAAACGTGCCATTGAGGTTCTCCTTAAGCTTCTTCAGCAGATTCGTGTGATTGCTGTGCTTCTTCACGTTGAGCTTTACGCGCACGTTTTTCTTCAGCACTTTTAGCAAGTAACGATTCTTCAGTGATTGCGTGTTCACGACGGATAATGATGTTACGAATAATTGCATCGTTATAACGGAACAATTCTTCTAATTCATCAAGAGTCGTTTGACCACATTCAACATTCATAAGAATGTAGTGTGCTTTGTGAATTTTGTTAATTGGGTAAGCCAATTGACGACGGCCCCAATCTTCTAAACGGTGAATTTGACCATCAGCTTCTTTGATCTGAGAGATATAGCGTTCAACCATACCTACTACTTGATCACTTTGGTCTGGATGTACCAAAAGTACGATTTCGTAATGACGCATTGTCAGCTCCTTACGGTTTGGACAGCCCCTAATTCTAAAATTAGAAGCAAGGAGTCATAACTAGAATAAATAATTCAAGTTACGCCGCATAAATTGCGAAGGGTGAATTATAGAGAAAAGTGCAAATAAAAACAAATAGTTTTCATTGCGAGAAACGGATAAATATTCCTCTCTATTTAGAAGAGAGGAAGATGTGGAGCAGGTGAATGGTAAGTGAAGCTAAAACTTAAACTCAGTAGAGTAATTAAAATTACTGAATACAGGAAAAAGCGTTTTGCCCAAACCTGATCATTTTCTGCTTTAAACCCAATAATGGATAAATACAACCAATAAGCTGTCAATGCATTGAAAGTAATGAGAAAAAAGACATTAGTATAACCAAAACAGTAAAGGCCGTTTAGGACTGCTGCAAAAAGTACAATGTAAATGACACATTCGACTTTAGTTCTAAAAATAGAGCGCGCTACTGGTAAAATTGGAATACCTGCATTTTTATAATCATCAAAGCGGTAAATCGCAATGGCCCAAGAGTGGGGCATTTGCCAAAGACCGTATGCCAAGAAGACCAGCAATGCAGCAACATCAAATTGATTGGTAACTGCAACATAACCAATGACTGGAGGACTTGCTCCAGAAATACTACCAATCACAGTTTGATGAATAGTGGTGCGTTTAGACCAGAGGCTATAAAAGCCCACATAGACAACAAAACCAATAACAGCAAATAAGAATGAATAGGCATTCACCCCAAACCATAAAATGCTAAAACCCATTACTCCAAGCACACCGGCATAAACAAGTGCAACGGATGGAGAAATCGTTTTTTTTACTAAAGCACGATTTTGAGTTCGTTGCATTTTTTGGTCAATGTCTTGGTCAATAATATTATTGACGACACAACCTGAGGCTACAACAAGCGTTGTACCTAAGAGGGTGAGGATGAGTAAGAGGAAATCTACATGGCCTTGGGCGGCTAAGAAAAAGCCGCCCAAGGTGGTAATGAAATTACCAAAGAGAATTCCTGGTTTGGTCAGGAATAAATATTTTTTCAACATGACAAACAGTTTAGATCATCATATTGAAGTGTAGATAGTTCATGATCCATACAGAACCGATCAAAAGAACGGCAATACATAGAATGGTATAAACGAATGCGATCAAATTCCAGCGTTGTTCAGACGACGTATTCATGTGTAAGAAAAACACAAGTTGTACTAATACCTGAGCAACAGCCGTAATTCCAATAACTGTCATTAATAGACCACGGGAAAAACCGCCTGCCATCACCATCCCGAAAGGGATGATGGTGAGAAGAACGGATAAGATAAATCCGATGGTGTACTGTTTGAAGTTACCGTGAGCTGCACCAGCTGCATTATGATCGTGACTACTCATTAGAGAACTCCCATTAAGTAAACGACGCTGAATACACAGATCCATACGATGTCAAGGAAGTGCCAAAACAAACTTAGGCAAGCTAGACGACGTGTATTTGGTAATGTAAGACCTTTGGTTTTGATCTGATACATCAATACAATCATCCACACCAAACCAGAAGTCACGTGAATACCGTGTGTACCCACCAGTGTAAAGAACGCAGATAAAAATGCACTTGTGCTAGGACCATGTCCTTCGTGAACTAAATGATGAAATTCATAAAGTTCCATACCAATGAATGAAGCACCAAAGATAAACGTGATAAATAACCACATAATCACTTGGTTGACGTTCTTTTTGTATGAAGCCAAAACTGCAAAACCGAAAGTTACAGATGAGATCAAGAGAGCAAAGGTTTCAGTTAGAACAAAACCTAAAGACTCACCAAAAAGCTCATGTGCACTTGGTGTACCTGGTGGAACATGGCTGCTCAAAACAGCGAACGCGATGAAGAGTGTACCGAATAAAATCAAGTCACTCATCAAGTATGTCCAGAAACCAAAGACCGTTAAGTCGGTATCATCATGTTCATGATGCCCGTCATGGCCATGGTTGTCGTGATGAAGTACTTCAGCCATATCCTTAGTCCTTCTTCAAGTGTTTTTCAAGTAATGCATAGCGCTCATTTTCAATGCGCTCAACTTCAGCAGCTGGTACATAGTAATCCACTTCTTTAGTGAAAGAGCTACGAATAAAGCTGATAATAGCTGCAATGAAAGATGCTGCAACTAGCCACCAAATATGCCAGATTAATGCAAAGCCCATCAATGTAATAAACATTGCAATGATGAAACCAGCTGCACGATCAGTTGGCATATGAATGTCTTCATATTTGGCAGGGCGTGCATACGCAACACCATTTTCTTTGTCAGTCCAGAAACGGTCTACACCATTTGCTTCAGGAACATGTGCAAAGTTATAAAATGGAGCAGGAGATGACGTCGACCATTCTAATGTACGACTATCCCATGGATCGCCTGTATGGTCCATGTTTTGATGACGTTGTAAGAAACCTACAATGATTTGCATCAAGAAACATGCGATACCAATAGCAACTAATACAGCACCAAATAATGCAATTGCTAGGTACGGATCCCATTCTGGGTTGTCATATGTATTCAAACGACGAGTCATACCCATGAAACCAAGGATATAAAGCGGCATGAATGCAAAATAAAAACCAAAGAACCAGAACCAGAATGCAGCTTTGCCCCAAGCTTCATTTAATTTCCAGCCAAACATTTTTGGCCAGTAGAAAATGATACCAGCGAACATACCGAATACTACACCACCAATAATTACGTTATGGAAGTGAGCAATAAGGAATAACGAGTTGTGTACAAGGAAGTCCGCAGGTGGAACAGCCATTAATACACCAGTTAAACCACCGATACCGAAAGTGACAAGGAAACCGAGCGTCCACAACATAGGTGTTGTGAAAGAAATACGTCCTTTGTACATGGTAAACAACCAAGAGAAGATTTTAACCCCTGTCGGGATTGCAATAATCATGGTCATAATACCAAAGAACGCATTGACGTTTGCACCAGCACCCATTGTAAAGAAATGGTGAAGCCATACCACAAACGCTAACACAGTAATTGCAATGGTTGCATATACCATGGATTTGTAACCGAACAATGCTTTGCGTGAGAATGTCGCAACGATCTCTGAATACAAACCAAATGCTGGTAATACCAAAATATATACTTCTGGGTGACCCCAAGTCCAAATCAAGTTCACATACAGCATTGGACTACCGCCAAGCTCGTTAGTGAAGAAATGGAAACCGAAATAACGGTCAAGGGTTAACATTGCCAGTGTTGCTGTAAGTACAGGGAATGATGCAATAATCAAAACGGCTGTACACAGTGAAGTCCACGTAAAAATAGGCATGTCCATAAGTTTCATGCCAGGCGCACGCATTTTGATAATGGTAACAAAGAAGTTAACACCAGACAAAAGAGTACCAAGACCAGAAACCTGAAGTGCCCAGATATAGTAGTCAACACCAACACCCGGAGAATATTGAATGCCTGAAAGTGGAGGATATGCCATCCAGCCAGTCGCAGCAAATTCACCCAGTACAAGCGAAGCCATCATCAGGCCAGCTGCACCAGCAAATAACCAGAAGCTTAAAGAGTTAAGTAATGGGAATGCTACGTCACGCGCACCAATTTGTAGAGGTACTGAAATATTCATCATACCCACAACAAGACCCATTGCCACGAAGAAGATCATGATTACGCCATGGGCGGTAAAGATCTGGTCATAGTGGTCAGGGTGTAGATAACCTTCACCGCCACCTTTAGCAAGGAACAGTTGAAGACGCATCATGATTGCATCAGCAAAACCACGCAATAGCATGACCACAGATACAAGGATATACATGATACCAATTTTTTTATGGTCTACAGATGTAAACCATTCTTTCCAGAGATATCCCCATTTTTTGAAATAGGTGATACCGCCTACAACAGCAATTGCACCAATAGCCATTAAGACCATTGTCACTAGTACAATTGGCTCTTTAGGGATAGAGTCCCATCCGAGTTTACCTAATAACAACATGGCTTATTCCTCTACAGAAGCAGTTGCATGTGCATTAGCATTATGAGCTTCAGAACCATGTTCAGCATTTGCTGAGTGGTCTGCACCGTGGTAGTTGCTCATATATCTGTTAATGACAGTTTCAAACAAGTTTGGTTCAACTGAAGAATAGTAAGTCACAGGATGTGGCTTAGTCGGGAATGGCTTCATTGCTTCAGCTTTTGCTAAGGCTTCTGTATCACCAGCAGCTTCAGCACGATGTACCAATGCTTCGATCTGATGTTTAGAACGATCCCCATCTTTCAGAGTTGCAAGCTCAGCTTGATCAAGCGTACCTTTTTGAATGGCTTGTGCATTAATGCTAGTGCCTTTACCCGCTTTAACAGCTTCTACCCATTGCGCAAATTCAGTTTCAGTCACACTATGAGCCTTAAAGCGCATTTGTGAGAAACCATAGCCTGAGTAGTTAGACGAGAAACCACGATATTCGCCAGTTTCATTCGCTAATAAATGGAGATGGGTTTGCATACCCGCCATTGCATAAATTTGGCCACCTAACGCAGGAATGAAGAAAGAGTTCATTGTAAAGTTAGATGTAATTTTAAAGCTTAATGGTGTTTTCTCTGGGAAACGTACTTCATTTACTGTCGCAATATTTTGTTCAGGATAAATAAAGATCCATTTAAACTGTTCAGCAATAACCTGAATCGTTAAAGGTGCTTTATCTGAATCAAGTGGACGGTAAGGGTCGTACTTGTGGGAACCCCACCAAGTTAACCAAGCTAAAATACCAATAATAATGACAGGAATACCCCAAACTACAATTTCAATTGCAGTTGAGTGTGCCCATGTAGGTTTATAGTCTGCATCTTTATTTGACGCGCGATATTTCCAACCAAACCATAACGCCATAATGATTGAAGGAATTACAACCAATAGCATTAAGTAGATCGCAGTCATCATCAGGTTACTTTGACCTTCTGCAACTGGACCTTTAGAGTTTAGAAGTACTAAATCACCACCACACCCTGTTAAAAGTGCGGAAATCGCGGATAAAGACAATACAGCTAAAATCGTTTGTCTCATTTTACAACCTCGGTGAAGAGTCCCATTCCCTAAGTAAATTGGGGATAGCGATAAAAGTGTCGCATGATGGAGAAGAATGAATCCTTTTACTGGACATATTTCTCTATCATGTGACACAGCTATGTTGTAGGGCATTATGCCTGATATCGTGAAACTAAGCTACTTGAAAGTGACGTTAAATATTTGTTATGAAACCCGATTTATTTGGTTGGTTTTGGCGCTTAAATTGTCTGTTAAAAACTAAAACTTTCAGTTATTTATAATAAAATAAGGAGTGATAATTCACTCCTTATTTTATTTTTTTAAACTAACCACTTTGGTTTTTGCTAGCCTATCATGCAAGCTGTTGTTTCCTTTGGAGAAAAATAAAACAATGTCTGCAATAAAAATGATCACTAAAAGTGGCAATAAACTGATTAATTGAGAAATGATAATGAATAAAAAAGAACGTACAAAAAAACCGCGGAACTGACCCGGGAGTTTGTATGTGGTTGCATCAACAATTTGCAAGTGGAATATTTTTTTTCCAATAGATTGACCTGAACGGGCAATAAAAAAGTTTTGCAGAAATAACAAGCCAAGTGTATAGGCTAGTAAAGCAATAGGTATCCATGTCGGCATATTATCGCGCATAGCTTCGGCAATTTTAATTTGCTGATCGACATCAAAACTAGTCGTTTGCTGTAGGAGATCATGGGGTAAAAAAAGCATTGTTACAATGATTTGCGGCAAAACAAGTAGAGCTAAATCAATGAGTTTGGCTGAAATTCGCTTACTTACTGGAGCCGCAGTCGTTTTAGATGCCTGATTTACTTTAATATCACGAATGACATCATTCTGGCTATTATTTGGCGCGTCAAAGGCTGAACCAGTTATTGGGTAATTTTCAGGCTGATAGGCAAGTTTACCTTGAGTTAATTCACCTAGGGCTCTCCATTCCGTCATGCCTTCATGCCATGCCAGATCAGTTAAAAGCACTTGCTGACTAGCAAGCATCTGGTTGACTTGTTCTAATGTATAGGGACCGGCCTGTTGGTTATTTCTTGCCAAGTAAATTTGCATAAGTTTTAAATCTCAACAGCTTAAAGATGAAAAAGACCCCACGCGAGGGTCTTTTTTTAAAATTAAGTTACGCTTGCTTGTCTTTGTCTTCTGCAAGGAAGAACCATGTTTCTAACACAGAGTCTGGATTCAGTGAAACTGTCTCAATACCTTGTTCCATTAGCCATTTAGCAAGATCCGGATGGTCAGATGGGCCTTGGCCACAAATACCAATGTATTTACCAGCCTTACGACAAGCATGGATGGCCATGGAGAGGAGGGCTTTTACTGCTGGATCGCGTTCATCAAATAAATGAGAAACAATACCAGAGTCACGATCTAGTCCAAGCGTTAATTGGGTTAAGTCATTTGATCCAATCGAGAAACCATCAAAATGTTCAAGGAATTGTTCAGCCAGTAACGCATTGGTTGGCAATTCACACATCATGATGACTTTAAGACCATTTTCGCCACGCTTCAAGCCATTTTGAGCTAGAAGTTCAATGACGCGTTTTGCTTCAGACACGGTACGAACGAATGGGATCATGATTTGAATATTAGTCAATCCCATCTCGTCACGTGCTTTTTTAAGTGCACGGCACTCTAGCTCGAAGCAATCACGGAAGTTATCAGACACATAACGGCTTGCACCACGGAAGCCCAACATTGGGTTTTCTTCTTCAGGTTCATATAACTTACCGCCAATGAGGTTTGCATATTCATTGGATTTAAAGTCTGACATACGAACAATGACTGGCTTTTCAGCAAAGGCAGCTGCAAGTGTTGCAATACCTTCAACCAATTTTTCTACATAGAACTCAACTGGAGAGGAATAGCCAGCAGTACGCGCCATTACAGCCGCACGTGTTTCACGTGGCAAACTTTCAATATTAAGCAATGCTTTTGGATGTACGCCAATCATACGGTTAATAATGAACTCAAGGCGAGCCAGACCAATACCACCATTTGGAATTTGAGCAAAGTCAAATGCACGGTCTGGATTACCCACGTTCATCATAATTTTGAACGGAAGTTTTGGCATCGATTCAATTGAATTACGTTGAATTTCAAAATCCAGCGCACCTTCATAAATAAAGCCAGTATCGCCTTCGGCACAAGAAACAGTTACTTCCTGACCATCAGTTAAAACTTCTGTCGCGTTTCCTGTACCAACAATGGCAGGAACACCTAATTCACGTGCAATAATTGCAGCATGGCAAGTACGACCGCCACGATTAGTCACAATGGCAGCAGCGCGTTTCATTACAGGTTCCCAGTCAGGGTCTGTCATGTCAGAAACTAGAACGTCGCCTTCTTGAACCTTATCCATTTCTTTAATGGAAGTCACAATACGTACTTTACCAGAACCGATACGTTGACCAATTGAACGACCTTCACACAACACTGTTCCACGTTGTTTAAGGAGGTAACGTTCCATTGTGCCAACATTTTGGCGGCTTTTTACGGTTTCAGGACGTGCCTGAACAATATAAATCTGACCATCGTCACCGTCTTTAGCCCATTCGATGTCCATTGGCGCAGCATAATGTTCTTCAATAATCATGGCTTGTTTTGCCAGTTCCTGAAGCTCATGATCATTTAGCGCAAATTGCTGACGATCTTGTTTTTCAACGTCTACGACAACAACTGACTTACCAGCAGAACCTTCTTCACCATAAATCATTTTTTGGTGTTTAGAACCGAGGTTACGGCGTAGTACAGAGTGCTTGCCATTTTTAAGCAATGGTTTTGAAAGATAAAATTCATCAGGGTTGACTGCGCCCTGAACGACCATTTCGCCCAAACCATAAGATGCCGTAATAAAGACCACATCACGGAAACCAGATTCGGTGTCTAGCGTAAACATGACGCCCGCTGCACCAGTTTCTGAACGTACCATACGTTGTATACCTGCTGATAAAGCAACGATGTCATGCGCAAAACCTTGATGTACACGATATGCAATCGCACGGTCATTATATAAAGATGCAAACACTTCTTTGATGGCAATCAAAATATTATCAATGCCACGAATATTTAGAAAAGTTTCTTGTTGACCTGCAAAAGATGCGTCTGGTAAATCTTCAGCGGTCGCAGATGAACGAACGGCAACCGCGATATCAGGGTTGCCGTTTGAAAGTGCAGTAAAAGCGTCACGGACTTCTTTTTCTAATGCTGGAATGAGAGGAGTATCTACAATCCATTGACGGATTTTTGCGCCAGTTTCGGCAAGGGCATTTACATCCTCAACATTTAATTGATCAAGTTCTGCCTGAATTTTTGCGTTTAAACCGCTTTGTTCAAGGAACTCACGATAAGCAGCAGCAGTTGTGGCAAAGCCACCCGGTACAGACACACCAGCATTGGATAAATGGCTGATCATTTCACCTAGAGATGAGTTTTTCCCACCCACGAGTTCCACATCGTGTTTCCCTAATTTTTCCAGACCGATTACGCGCGCTTCCAAAGTTTTCACTCCACTTTTCCAGTATTAATTACTATCTTGGCATGAAGAAAAGATATTAATGTGCTTAGGATTTTGATTTACTCTAAGCGACAGTCATGTAAGATCAGCTTACTATAAAGATTATATAGCACTAAGACAAATGTTTGAGGAGATTTTTCATGTCAGAAGGTAAACAAATTAAGCGGAGTGTGTTTTTTATTTCCGATGGAACCGCGATTACGGCAGAAACCCTTGGACATTCATTATTAGCACAGTTTCCAAACGTAGATTTTGATATTCATATTATTCCATATATTTCCTCAGAAGAGGCTGCGATGAATGTGGTCGCTGAAATCAATAGCTGTCAGTCTAAAGACCAGACCTTGCCTTTGGTGTTTGATACGCTAGTTGATCCAAATGTTCGTGAAATTATTAATACAGCTAAAGCGGTGAATTTGGATGTTTTTGAAGGGTTAATTAGTAAGCTGGAACAGGAGCTTGGAACACCGCCTACAACTTTAGTCGGACAGACTCATGCAGTGACGGATTCTGAATATTATAAAGCTCGTATTGATGCAGTTCATTTCGCTTTGGATAATGATGACGGAGCGCGAACACGTCATTATGATAAAGCCGATATTATTCTGATTGGTGTATCACGTTCGGGTAAAACACCGACCTCTATTTATTTGTCATTACAGTTTGGTATTCGTGTTGCAAATTATCCTCTTACTGAAGAAGATCTAGATGACAACCGGTTACCTAAAGTACTGAAAGAGCATAAAAATAAGTTATTCGGTTTAATGATTGACGCGGAACGTTTAGTTGCAATTCGCAATGAACGAAAAGCCAACAGTCGATATGCTAGCTTTAGTCAATGTCAGATGGAATTACGTGCGATTGAAGGAATTTTTATTTCAGAAGGAATTCCATATTTAAACGTAACTGAAATGTCAATTGAAGAAATTTCGACGCGTATTTTACAAACGACAGGACTAAAACGTCGTATCGGTTAAACAAACTGAAAATATTATAAACAATACGAATTGATTAGCTGTGCAAAAATAGTTTTTCAGATGAAAAGGGAAATAAATGTATTTCCCTTTTTAATTTGTCATTGCAAAAAATTAGCTGGATAAATTGTTTTTAATGTCCATCAATAGGCTAAAGTTTTCTAAACGCTTTTGAGTGTCATAAATATCACAAGTAAAAATAAACTCATCTACCTCAACATGCTCTAATAAATCTTCGAGGCCTGCTTTTACGGTTTCAGGCGAGCCAATTTGAGCCATTGCATAGAAATTATTGACAGACATTCGCTCGGCTGGCGTCCAAATATGTTCCATTGACTCAACAGGTGGTTTAAGTTTTAAACTTTGTCCACGCATTAGACCTAACACCCGTTGATAGGCGCTTGTGGCTAAATGTTGTGCTTCGGTAGTGGTTTCTGCCACCACGGTTGGAACCCCAATAGACACATAAGGCCGTTCAAGATATTCAGAAGGTTGAAAATTTTCCCGATATAATTGTACTGCCTGAGACAACATACGTGGTGCAAAGTGCGATGCGAAAGAATAGGGTAGTCCTAAACGTGCAGCTAATTGGGCGCTAAACAAGCTTGAACCGAGCAGCCAGACAGGAACATAGGTACTGTGTCCAGGCGTTGCCACAATTTTTTGATGGGGTTCTGGATCTTTAAAATATTTTAAAATTTCAAGGACATCCTGAGGAAATTGATCTTCAGTTTCCTGACGCCCTCGACGTAAAGCGCGCATAGTGAGCTGATCGGTTCCAGGTGCGCGCCCTAAACCTAATTCAATCCGGTCAGGATAAAGCGTCGCAAGTGTTCCAAACTGTTCAGCAACCACTAAAGGTGCATGATTAGGCAACATGATACCGCCTGACCCTAACCGTATAGATTGTGTATTTGCAGCGATATAACCCATCAATACTGCGGTAGCAGAACTGGCAATGCCATCCATATTATGATGCTCTGCCAACCAGAAACGTTCATAGCCTAGTTTCTCCGCATGCTGAGCAAGTTCTAATGCATGCTGTAAAGAGAAATGGACATTTTTATCGTTACGGATTGGGGCAAGTTCAAGAATAGAAAATCGTGTTTCTTTTAGGGAAGGCATAAAGGATTCTCAGGAACTATATATCGATATTTTACGATTAGTCGTAAATCTTGTATATCGGTTTTTTTCGATTTATGCAGTTATTTGTAAATTTGAAGCATAAAAAAAGCACCCAGAAGGATGCTTAATACAGTTATGAATAGATTTAAATTAACGATGACGATAATGACGACGATGTTTGTTGTTCCAGTTTCGAGAGTTGTTATAGCGTTTGTCTTCGGCCTTGTCTTTGGCAATTTTATTGCCTAAAGCTGAACCGCCTGCAGCACCTAGAGCAGAACCAATATAACCGCCCGTAGTTCCACCCATGCTTTTACCTACGGTATAGCCACCAACACCACCTAAGCCGCCACCAATAGCAGATTCGGTACGATTACGTTTATTGCTTGCAACTGCTGCACCACCAGCACCACCAAGAGCAGAACCAATCATTGCGCCAGTGTTACCGCCCATTTGATTGCCCAAAGCTGTACCTACAACGCTGCCTAATGCTGAGGTCGCTGCAACACGTGTGGTATTGTCAGCATGAGCGTTAATTGCAAACATGGAAGAAATTGCGAATACACTACTCAGTAATAAGTTGCTTGCTTTCATTTTAAATCTCCGTGTCCTAGTGGCAAGACTTTATCTATTTCGTTGCAGCAAATGTAACAAAACGATTCACTATAATTGTGGAGATTAACCTTCTTATTTTTACAGTGTACCCGTGTTTTGTATACTTTCTATTAAAAGTGTCTAATAAAACGGCAAAAGCGATTGATTTAAAGCCTAATGTGTAGAAATAGTGAAAAGCCTCAAATAAGAATTTGTACGGGATCACTCAAATATGTCGTTGTCTATGTTATTTGATGGTCATAATCGGTAAACTATGCGCAATTTTAGCTTTGATATGATTGAAGGCACTTTTAGATTCAAAAGATGTGCTTATCGATTATTTTTATTTTGAGATACTTCCACTTATGAAAGAATCACTACGTTTACGACTTGATCAACTCTGTGATCGTTATGAAGAGTTGACTGCATTATTGGCAGATGCAGAAGTCATTTCAGATAATAAACGATTCCGTAAATTGTCACGTGAGCATAGTGATCTTTCTGAAATGGTTGAGGTTTGGGGTAAATATCGTCAGGCTGAACAGGACATTATTACCGCCGAAGAGATGTTAAATGATCCTGATTTTAAGGATATGGCTCAAGAAGAGATTAAGGAAAATCGAAGTCTGATTGAGCAACTCGAAGCTGATCTCAATATTTTGATGATTCCTAAAGATCCCAATGATGCCAATTCCGCTTATTTGGAAGTACGGGCAGGTACAGGGGGGGATGAAGCTGCGATATTTTCAGGCGATTTATTTCGTATGTATAGTAAATATGCGGAGTCTCAAGGCTGGCGAATAGAAGTACTTTCTGAAAATGAAGGTGAACACGGGGGTTATAAGGAAGTCATCTGCCGCGTCGATGGTGATGGCGTTTATGGTCGCTTAAAGTTTGAAAGTGGGGCACACCGTGTACAACGTGTTCCTGCAACTGAATCGCAGGGACGAGTACATACTTCGGCCTGTACAGTTGCAATTCTACCTGAAGTGGATGTGGATACAACCGTTGAAATTAATCCTGCCGATTTGCGTATCGATACCTATCGTGCATCAGGTGCAGGGGGGCAGCACATTAACAAAACTGACTCGGCTGTACGTATTACTCACATCCCTACAGGTGTTGTGGTGGAATGTCAGGAAGAGCGTTCCCAGCATAAAAACAAAGCCAAAGCGATGGCGTTATTGGTTTCTCGGCTAGAAAATGCCAAGCGTGCGGCACAAGAAACGGCAACTTCTGAAATGCGTCGCGATTTAGTCGGATCGGGCGACCGCTCAGAACGGATTAGAACATATAACTACCCGCAAGGACGCATGACTGATCATCGTATTAACTTAACTTTATATAAGTTAGATGCGATTATGGAAGGGGATTTGACTGAGCTTTTAGATAGTTTACATCGTGAATATCAGGCAGATCAGTTAGCGATGTTGGCCCAAGAGAACGGCGGCTAATGAAGATTGGGCAAGCGTTAAATCTGCGTGGTGAAACTGATAGTTATGAACGTCAGGAAGCTGTGTGGCTGCTTGAACATGTTTTAAATTTAAATGCAATTGAATTGAAAATGCGTCAAATGCAAGTACTGACGCATGAACAGGAGCAGGTCTTTCTGGATGGCCTGATGCGTTTATCTAAAGGTGAACCATTGGCTTATATTACAGGTTCCCAGCCTTTCTGGAGTTTGGATCTTACTGTCACTTCTGATACTTTAGTGCCGCGTCCAGATACTGAAATTTTAGTTGAAACCGTGCTTTCTTTGGATTTACCTTTTCAAACCTCAATGGTGGATTTGGGTACAGGTACTGGTGCAATTGCTTTGTCTTTAGCAAAAGAACGCCCTGATTGGAAGGTTTTGGCTACGGATATTTATTTCCCAACGCTTGAAGTGGCCCAAGGTAATGCTCATAAACATAGTTTAAATCAGGTTGAATTTATTTGTAGTGCATGGTTTGAAGCGATTCCCGCACAAAAATTTGATTTGATTGTTTCTAATCCACCCTATATCGATGCAGATGATGCGCACATGGACAATCTGGGGACAGAGCCACGTCGTGCATTGGTGGCCGAACAACAGGGTCTTGCTGATCTGCAAATTATTATAGATCAAGCACCGAGCTGGTTGAATTCTAACGGTTGGCTGGTGCTTGAACACGGTTACGATCAGAGTGAAGCAGTTCGTCAATTATTGCAAAAGCGTGGTTTTGTCCAGATTCAAACCCGAAAAGATTACGGTGGAAATGATCGTATTAGTTTAGGGCTTATCTGTCCAGATAGCTTATCTGGGGATACTTTCTCGCCATCTTAATAACCATTGCTCTACAGCTTTCATGATGGCATCCGTTATTTTCCCCAATAATGCCAGTAAAATAATGGCCAAAATAACAATATCGGGTCGTGAAGTTTCTCGTCCATCACTCAGCAGATAACCAATGCCTTGTGTTGCTGCAATCAATTCAGCAGCAATCATAAACATCCATGATAAACTCAAACTATTACGCAACCCTGTTAGAATTCCTGGCGAGGCGGCAGGCAAAATAATTTGGATAATTCGTTTAAAGCGATTTAAACCATATACTTTTCCCAACTCGACCAATTTGGGATCCACATTTTGAATTGCTGCAACTGTATTAGTATAAGTTGGGAAAAATGCACCAATGGCGATCAGTGTAAGTTTTGATCCCTCATCAATACCTAGCCATAATAATAACAGGGGGATCCATGCCAAACTCGGAATAGATTTAATCGCTGAAAAAGTAGGGTCAAGATATTCTTCAATCTGTTTATTAAGGCCTACACCTACCGCAAACAATAAGCCAAGGCCACTGCCGATAGCAAATCCAGCAAAAACACGCCACGTGCTAATGTAAATATGTGTCAATAAATCTGCATGAGCCAAATCGATGAAAGACTGCCATAGACTACTCGGTGCTGGTAATAAATAAGCATCAATAGCACCACTTCGCACCAGAAATTCACAAATAAGTAAAAATATAACAGGCAATAAAAGTGCTTTAAACCAACTTTTAAATTTGCTGGGCTTGTGGCGTTGCTGATCTTGAATGGCAGCCTGAGCCAAACTTCTGTTTAGCTCAGACTTAGAAAGTGAATTTTGCATAGATTACTTAACGACCTTTTGAGCAAAACGAGGATCAAATAGCTGATCAATCACTTGATTAACATTGGTACCTTTGCGTACTAGATCTTCTTCGACCAAAATATTTCCTGCGCGTTTCAGGGCCTGTGTCTGTTTTACAGACGGAATATTTTGTTCAAAATTGGTTCGACTTAATTGCAGTTTTGCAACGGCAAGCGGTAACTTTGATTCGCGAGCTAAAAGTTCGGCAGTTTTGTCTGGATTTGCGATCGCCCATTTTCGTGCCTGTTCGTAAGCTTTGATCACGACTTCAATTGCCTCAGGACTTTGTTTGGCAAAATCTTCTTTAACGCTTAATACCCCGTAGCTATTAAAATTAACATTTCGATAAAGTAATCTTGCACCTGATTGAATTTGTGCAGCAGCCATAAGTGGATCGAGTCCAGCCCAAGCATCCACTTGACCTCTTTCAAGTGCTGTTTTGCCATCTGGATGCTGTAAATGCACAAGTTGTACATCTCGTTTGGTTAAACCAACAGTATCCAGTGCCTGCAAAGTAAATAAAAATGGATCTGTACCTTTGGTTGCTGCGATTTTTTTCCCTTTTAAATCTTTTAATGATTTCAATGGTGAATCTTTAGCGACTACCAGTGCAGTCCATTCAGGCTGACTCTGGATATAAACCGTTTTAATTGGGCTACCATTGGCACGACTGAGAACCGCCGCTAAACCGGCAGTAGAGGCAAAGTCGCTGCTATTGCTATTAAGGTATTCCAAAGAACGATTACTCCCTTGACTAAACACCCATTTAATTTCAGTGTTTGGCAGCGCTTTTTCCAATAGCTTTTGATCTTTTACAATTAAACTAGTAGGCGCATAGTAGGCATAATCCAGTTTCAGTGTTTTGGGAATAGCCGCAAATGCAGTTGCGGTAAATGTTGTTGCAAGAACCCCAGTGATGAACAATTTTAAGGAAGGTTTTTTAAATGATGACATGCCCAAGTCCAATCTGACAAATAAATGAAATTTCTCAGATGTTTGCATGAGAATAGCGTACTTCAAACACAGATATTTTGCTTAGTAATGCATGTTCTGGAATAAACACCATTTTTGGGTTTTAATAAATTGATTATAAAAAACTTTTTATAGAAATTAGTGAATTATTATAAATTCTGCTTAACTGATAATAAATGTGCATATAGCGTTGGATGAAGCCCGTTTATACGTTTTATTCTACTGGGGTATTTTGTCGATAAGCACTGGGATTGACGCCCGTCCATTTTTTAAAGGCACGATAAAAAGCACTAGCATCATGAAAGTTCAAAGCATGACTAATCTCTTGAATACTATCTTCAGTTTTACTTAAACGCTCAATAGCAATATCACACCGGATGTCATTTTTAAGTTGTTGATAGCTAATATTTTCAGCTTTTAAACGCCGTTGAATCGTGGCTTCAGACATATACAATTGCTGAGAAAGCTCTTTGAGTTCAGGCCATACTATAGGAGGATGTTGAATCAGATGCCTACGAATGATAAGGCTTAACGAGTTCTCATTTTTATAACGAACGAGAAGATTCTGCGGGGTTTGTTTAAGAAACTCGGTTAATGCTTTTTTGTCTTTTTTGATTTTGATCTGTAAATAGTCAGCATTAAATTCTATACGATTAAATTCAGCATCAAATTCAATATTTTCACAAAAACGGACATAATAATCTTGAGGATAAGTAGGCTTACTACATTTTAAAGTGATCTTGTTAATAGCAATACGTTGATCTGCCAGCCAACATAATAAACCATGAATGAGCATTAAAAATGTGGCATAGCTAAACATGCGCTTGGGATGATCTTTGTCAGAAATGATGAGATGCGCTATAGATTGTTCAATATGTAGTTCTGCATGTATATCGTCCAAAAGTACCGAAAAATACTTCAAAATATCAATCAACGCTTTTTCAAGTGTTTCTGATTGCATGGCAAGTTTTGCCAGAAGTTGATAACTTCCTCGACGCATGGGATGCGAATCCATTCCAAAAAACTCATCATTCATGTGGTTGGCCAGCTCAATCCAGAGTTGGGCATACGCCGACACAGGGATTCTGGCTTTGGGAAAATGTAGAAGTTCAGAAGAAATACCCGCTTGTTGGGCAATTTTTTCAATATTTAAACCACGTGTATGCGCCACACTTAAAGCTTCATTGACCAGTGCAATGGAAATGGTTCCCTTATTTGATGGTGGAATAGTTGACTGGGCAATGCGTTGCATGTATGACCTTAAAATAAAGAAGTAAAAATTTTAAATGATCTAAATGTCCAAAAACCTCAGAACATTTGAGGCTTTTTGAAATTGTACTGTAAAAGCTGAACTTTTACTCTGAGAGTCATATTGTAATAAATTAATTAACGTGGAAATTTAAAATGAAAATTCAGGGAAAGCATTTCATTATTACTGGTGGTGCATCGGGTTTGGGCGCTGCTACAGCTGAATGTTTAGTTGCTCAGGGCGCGAGTGTAACTTTAGTCGATATGAATGAAGACGCGGGCAAAACACAGGTAGAAAAATTAGGTACAGCAGCGGACTTTATCCAACTGGATGTGACTCAGGAAACGCAGGTTGAACAATTTTTTCAGCAAACTCTACAAAAACATGGAGCAATTCATGGTTTGATTAATTGTGCAGGAGTGGGGCCGTCAGCGAAGGTTGTTGGTAAAGAGAACATTCATAATCTGGCATTGTTTAATAAAGTTTTGAATATTAATGTCACAGGTACATTTAATATGCTGCGCTTTGCAGCAGAAGCGATGACCCATAATGTGCCTTCAGCAGAAGATGAAGATCGTGGTGTCATCATCAATACTGCTTCTGTGGCTGCCTTTGATGGGCAAATTGGACAGGCTGCTTATTCTGCATCCAAAGGTGCTGTCGTTGCGATGACGTTACCTATTGCCCGTGAATTAGGCCGACATGCCATCCGTGTGGTCACGATTGCCCCAGGTATTATGGAAACTCCGATGCTCAAGGCATTACCGCAAAATGTTCAGGATGCACTGGGTCAAATGGTACCTTATCCATCACGTTTGGGTAAACCTGATGAGTTTGCACGTTTAGCTGCACATATTATTGAAAATTCTTATCTAAATGGAGAGGTGATTCGTCTGGATGGTGCAATTCGTATGGCACCAAAATAATGAAAAATTTTTCCAGACTTGAAAATAGAGGAATTTAAAAAATGATATACCGTCCAGAACACATCATGATTCGTGACATGATGCGGGATTATTCGCAAGCCCAGCTTAAATCTACAGCCGCAATGCGTGATAAAACGCATCAGTTTCCAACACAGGAATTGAAAGATCTAGGAAAATTGGGTGCAATGGGCATGACTGTCCCCGAACAATGGGGTGGTGCAGGACTAGATTATGTAGCATGGGTACTGGCTTTAGAAGAAATAGCCGCAGGTGATGGGGCAATTTCAACGATTATCAGTGTACAAAATTCATTAATTTGTGGCATTACACAGCTTTATGGGAATGAGCAACAAAAGCAACAGTTCTTGCCTAAATTTGCATCTGGTGAATGGTTGGGCTGCTTTTGTCTGACGGAACCCCATGTTGGATCAGATGCTAGTGCTATTTTGACTAAAGCTCATCGTGAGGGTAATGAATGGGTTTTGAATGGAGTAAAGCAATTTATTACCAGTGGTAAAAATGCCAATGTCGCATTAGTACTCGCAGTTACAGATAAATCGGCAGGTAAAAAGGGAATATCTTGCTTTCTGGTGCCTACCGATACGGCAGGTTATCAGGTTACTCGTATTGAAGATAAAATGGGACAGCATGCTTCTGATACTGCCACGATCACATTAGAAAACTGTCGCATCCCAGTGGAAAATTTGGTTGGAAAAGAAGGCGAAGGTTATAAAATTGCCTTGTCAAATTTAGCTGCTGGGCGTATTGGAATTGCTGCTCAATCTGTAGGAATGGCGCGAGCGGCTTTTGATGCAGCCGTACAATATGCGAATGAACGTAAAGCTTTTGGAGTGGAACTGGTACAACATCAGGCAGTAAGTTTTAGATTGGCAGACATGGCAACGCAGATCGAAGCCGCACGACAGCTGGTGTTACATGCTGCGAGTTTGAAAGATGCAAATCTTCCCTGTTTAAAAGAAGCGTCTATGGCCAAACTTTTTGCTTCTACAATGGCCGAAAAAGTATGTTCAGATGCGATTCAGATCCATGGTGGTTATGGCTATGTCAGTGACTTCCCTGTAGAGAGGATTTATCGCGATGTAAGAGTTAGCCAGATTTATGAAGGCGCATCTGATATTCAACGCTTAGTCATTGCTAGAGAAGTTACTCAGCTTTAAGTGACTTTGTTTTTTTAGTATATGTCAAATACCTCAGCTTGATTGAGGTATTTGGGAATTGAATAACATAAAAAGACAGTATAAGTTAAATTGGATGGTAAAAATGAACAGCATCAAATGATGTTTGATTACAACAACAATGGATTATGAGATAGACAATCAACTTGGTCTATCTGAATGAAGACGGAATATAAGAGGTTTTCGGGATGAAGACACTGGCACAAGCATATCTTGAATTTGACTTTAATCAACTGGTTCAACAACAACTAACAGGTCATAAACATCGTATAAATGCCTACGAAGAATGTTGCGGCAGATATGTCGGTCAAAATAAAGTGGCTTTGATCTGGGAAGGTAAAAATGGTGAGAGCCAATCTTATACTTTTGAGCAATGTGCTGAATATTCAGGAAAACTAGCTCACTATTTGAAGTCCCTCAATATTCAGGCAGGAGATTGTGTCGCAGGATTATTACCGCGGACACCAGAACTATTAATTACAATTCTAGCGACATGGCGTATAGGCGCAATTTACCAACCGCTTTTTACTGCATTTGAATCTAAAGCGATTGAACACCGTTTGCAAACAGCCAAAACCAAACTTGTTGTCACCAATATTGAACAGCAACCTAAGCTTAAAGACTTAAATGTCCATCAAATCTTGCTTGTAGAAGATGAAAAGCAAAATCAGAACAATGATAGTTTTTGGGGGCTAATGGATTTATTTGATTCTAATTGTCCAGTTGAATATCGCAGTTTTGATGATGATTTTTTGATGATGTTTACCTCAGGCACTACAGGTTTGGCCAAGTCCGTACCTGTGCCTTTAAGAGCAATTTTGGCTTTTAAAGGGTATATGACTCATGCTGTCGATTTACGTGAACAGGATTCGTTTTGGAATCTTGCCGATCCTGGTTGGGCATATGGTCTTTATTACGGAATTACAGGACCTTTAAGTTTAGGCCACTCGATCATTATGGACGAAAATGCATTTAGTGTAGATCGTGCCATTGAGTTAATTAAAAAATATCAGGTTAATAATCTTACAGGTTCGCCGACCGCATTTCGCATGTTTTACGGTTTTAAAGAAAAGTTTGATGAAGGCATCAAACAGCATCTAAGAGTCATCAGTAGTGCAGGAGAACCTTTGACGCCAGAGGTTATTCATTGGTTTAAACATGATCTTGATGTCAATATTTATGACCAGTATGGCCAGACAGAATTAGGCATGGTGATTGGTAATCATCATGCATTGGAACATGTGATCAAAATAGGTTCTGCGGGTTTTGCTATTCCGGGGCATCGTTTTGCTGTACTTGATGAAAGTTTTGAGGAATTGGGTCAGGGTGGAACTGGGATATTGGCAATTGATTGCGATGCATCCCCATTATTATGGTTTAAGGGCTATGGTGATAAGAACCGCAAATCTTTCGTAGGTAAATATTACATTACAGGCGATACCGTCCAAATAAATGAACATGAAGGCATTGATTTCGTCGGGCGTGCTGACGATGTCATTACAACGTCTGGTTATCGTGTAGGCCCTTTTGATGTAGAAAGCACTTTATTGGAGTGTGAAGAAGTTTTGGAATCTGCGGTTATAGGTAAACCTGATCCAGCGAGAACCGAAATCGTAAAAGCTTTTGTGGTTCTGAAAGCACACTATCAAGCGACTGATCATCTCAAGGAAAAACTGCAAATGTATGTACGAGGTCGGCTATCCAAACATGCTTATCCAAAAGAAATTGAGTTTGTGGAAGCATTACCTAAAACCGTAAGTGGTAAAATTCAACGTGGTGTACTCAAACTACAAGAGATCGAAAGGATGCAGCAAGTCTGTGCAAGTTAGCTTCATATTTATTATTCATGGCAGAAACCAATGGAATATTGCGTTATTGTAGCTCATTGGTTTCTCTTGAGAGATTACGAAGTATTTTACAAATGAGCTTTTACTTCATCGCCAATAGTATAAAACGTACCCCCTGCAATATAATGTAAGCTCCTTAAACGCTTATCTGCATCTGCAAAATACCAGTGTCCATCGCGAAATACCCTCGAATCTGCCCAAGCGCCCACGACATTCCCTATAAACAAATCGTGAGTTTGCTGGTTATGCGTTTCAGGAATAACTTTACATATAAGCCAAGCAATGCACCCGTCTACTAAAGGTACATCAAAGCCATTTTGATAAAAAAGTTGTGTCCCACAAATCGCCAATTTATTTGGTTCATTGAACTTAGTGATACTGCCTAATTGGTAAGTCATATCTAGTTGTGCAAAACAGGGTACTTGTAAAGCAAAGTAACCATTTTGCTCAATGATTTGTCGGGTTTTGGTGCTTTTATCTAAAACAACAGTGACTTTGGCAGGACTAAATTCGAGTGCACAAGCCCATGCGGCTGCCATAACATCAACATCTTCACCAATTTGGGCTGAGACCAAAACAGTTGGTCCATGATTGAGTAAGCGATAGGCCTTGGATAATTCGACACTTTGAATATAAGGATTCATAAAATTAAAACTTTAAAGAATTTACTTACTATTTTGACAGAAAACCAATCCAAAATAAGCTGGATTTAAAAGATTCATATAAGATGAATCAGTAAAATATTTTATATATTGAAGATGTTATAAAGCGAATTTTAAAAATAAAATATGAGAATGATATGCTATTACATTGGAGGGCTTTGAGCATTTAAACTTGGATATCTGTTGCTTGTAATGGTGTCTAGCTTCATTATTTACATGACTATAAAATTTTAATATTTCTTAGATTTTTGGAGTCATATTTAATCCAAATATACTGGCGCACATGGTATTTCGTAATTTCATTTTTTAATTAGAATCTTAATTTTATCCGTCAGGACTTTTTTCATTTTTCACACACCACTAAATATATCGCAGCAAATCTGGTCGCGTCTTTCTAAACTATCTATGTGATAGGAATCGTGAGATATTTAGAGTTCTTTTTGATGTAGTATTTCTAAACTATCTATGCGATAGGAATCAATAATCGAGATAAAGCGTTTTAACCGTGTCTTTCTAAACTATCTATGCGATAGGAATCCGCGCTACGTCCTCATTTTTTCTTCAGTAGATTTTCTAAACTATCTATGCGATAGGAATCCTGATTAACATCAGGTTTCTTGTTGTCAGTAGTTTCTAAACTATCTATGCGATAGGAATCAGAACGTGCCATTCAAGAAGTGACGGAACAATTTTCTAAACTATCTATGCGATAGGAATCTGGTAAAGCGCAATAGCGGACGCGAGGAGTGATTTCTAAACTATCTATGCGATAGGAATCCATATTTTCACCCTTAAGCGTATCTAATATTGTTTCTAAACTATCTATGCGATAGGAATCAAGAGTTTTGGGTGCGCTTTACAGAGAAATATTTTCTAAACTATCTATGCGATAGGAATCGCGTAGCTCGGTTCTTATAGTGATATGTCATATTTCTAAACTATCTATGCGATAGGAATCCCAATTCCTTTTGACGGTAAATTTGAATATCATTTCTAAACTATCTATGCGATAGGAATCATCAATGCGCATTATGCGAATCTCGAAGTGTATTTCTAAACTATCTATGCGATAGGAATCCATAAAAATGTAGTCATAAACTAAACAATAACAATGACTTCATGACTAAAAATCTTTTCAACTAAAGAAATGAAAGTAATTCATAAGTTTATGATTTTATTAAATTGTTAAAGAGTTATAAAAATATTGGGTTAAAACGTACTAAAAGTCAAATTCATTTAAAATTGAACCCATTACGTTTAGGCATTAAAAACCACAACAAAACAAGGTATCATAAGTCGTTTTGCATCAACATCTTTTGGAGACCCCTGAGTGGAGCGACCGACTATTAGCCCTGAACATTTGCAGGAAGCAGCAGAGAACTTAACAACGATTCGTGATTTTATTCGTTTTGGTGTCACTGCATTACGTCAATATGATGCTCATTTAGGTCAGGGAACCGAAGACTATTTTGCAGAAAGTTCAGCACTGGTTTTACAAACTCTTTCACTTGAATGGGCTGCAGATGCCGAAATTTTGGAGGCTAAACTGTTACCTAGTGAAAAAGCTGAGTTTCTAAGTTTGCTAGAAAGACGTGTCAATGAACGAATTCCAACATCATATTTGTTAAATCTGGCTTATTTTGCAAATAAACCATTTTATGTCGATGAGCGTGTATTGATTCCACGTTCACCTATTGCGGAGTTAATTGAACAACGCTTTGCTCCTTACTGTTTGGATGAACATGGAAATCTGCAAGAAGCTTTAAATCATTTACCTGAAAATACAAATCCTAAAACTCCGCAGCGTATTTTAGATATGTGTACGGGTTCAGGTTGTATTGCTATAGCTTTGGCTTATGCATTCCCAGAGTCGGAAGTGGATGCAACTGATATTTCCAAAGATGCGCTTGAAGTCGCTGCTATTAATGCGGAACATCACGAAAAGCAATATCAGGTTGCCTTATTAGAGTCTGACTTATTTTCAAAAATTCCTGCCGAAAATCAATATGATTTAATTGTCAGCAATCCGCCTTATGTTGATGCAGAAGATATGGCTGATTTACCAGAAGAATTTTTACATGAACCTGAATTAGCACTGGCAGCAGGTCAAGATGGTCTGGATCTGGTGCGAAAAATGTTGGCTCAAGCTGCTGATTATTTGACAGAAGATGGTTTAATTGTGATTGAAGTCGGTAATTCTGAATGGGCAATGCGTCAAAATTTTCATACGGTTGATTTTCATTGGTTGACTTTCAAAAAAGGTGGTTCAGGTATTTTTGCTTTAACCGCAGAGCAATGCCGCCGTTATCAGCGTTTATTTCAAGAATCGTTAGAAGCATAAGGGGTTGTAAATATGGCAGGGAATAGTATTGGTCAACTCTTTCGTGTAACGACATGTGGCGAGTCGCATGGTGTTGGATTAATGGCGATCGTGGATGGCATTCCACCGGGCTTGGAACTCTGTGCAGACGATTTGCAAAAAGATCTGGATCGTCGTAAACCTGGCACATCAAAATTTGCAACGCAACGTAAAGAACCGGATGAAGTTGAAATTATTTCAGGGATTTTTGAAGGTAAAACTACGGGTACTTCCATTGGTCTGCTCATTCGTAATACAGATCAGAAATCAAAAGATTATGGCAATATTGCACAAACTTTCCGTCCAGGCCATGCGGATTATACTTATACGCAAAAATATGGTTTTCGTGATTATCGCGGTGGTGGACGTTCAAGTGCGCGTGAAACAGCAATGCGTGTTGCTGCTGGCGCAATTGCAAAAAAATATCTATTTGAAAAATTTGGGATTGTGATTCGTGGTCATGTAACTCAAATAGGAAATGAAATTGCACAAAAACTGGATTGGGCTGAAGTCACCAATAATCCTTTTTTCTGCGGTGATGCTGATGCGGTTCCTCGTTTTGAAGCTTTAGTGACCTCTTTGCGTGAACAGGGTACGAGCTGTGGTGCGAAACTTGAAATTCTGGCCGAAAAAGTTCCAGTCGGTTGGGGGGAACCTGTATTTGATCGTCTTGATGCTGATATCGCACATGCCATGATGAGTATCAACGCTGTAAAAGGTGTAGAAATTGGAGATGGGTTTGCAGTAGCTGGCCAGTTTGGACATGAAACTCGTGATGAACTTTCAACAGATGGCTTTCTTGCAAATCATGCAGGCGGGATTTTAGGCGGGATTTCGAGTGGACAAACTATTCGTGTTGCTATTGCTTTAAAACCTACAGCAAGTATTACCACTCCTGGCAAAACTATTAATCTAGATCGTGAAAATACAGATGTGTTGACTAAAGGTCGTCATGATCCTTGTGTGGGCGTGCGGGCAACTCCAATTGCTGAAGCTATGCTTGCCATTGTATTAATGGATCATTTCTTACGCAATCGAGCACAAAATGCGGACGTAATCGCTCCATTTGTACCGATTGAACCATAAGCTCAGTATTTCATAAAAAAACTCACCGTTTGGGGTGAGTTTTTTTATGATCAACCTTGAAATATCTGGTTAAGAAGAATACACGTTGACAAAGTTTTGATAGGCAGAAGAAGCTTGTCCATCAATATACATTGGGCGTTTGATTGCGCCGTGATCTGTATTGATTTGAACGTCAATGCGTTTTGCATTTTTAAAGTCATTTAAAAAGCTGGTAGGAACAACAACATGATTAGAAGAACGTTTTGGTTCTAAACGACTAATGTACTGTAATTCAGTGGGTTGCGCGGGTATATAACTTAAATGTTTACCATCAACAATAAACGTTACTTTTTTAATATCGTAATAGAGATAGCTGCTATTTAGCCTCACATCAATACGAAGCTGATTTTTATTCTCCGAATTCCATGACGCAGCCATAACGGGACACTGTTCATTTGGTTTACACAGCAATAGTCCTGCTGTTGCTAAACGATCAGTATTAGTTTTACTCTCTGGAACAGTTGTACAACCGTGTAAAAAAATGAAAGCCGCCATGAACCCAAGTGTTTTTTTCATTTTAGATTTCCCCTAAATATATATTCTTCATTTTCCTATTATTCATTTATACCAAGAAAATGAAAGGGTTGTGAAGCTTTGAATTGTGCTGTTGCATCACCTGCATAGATGTTCTCTTGATTTTTACCTAAATCTAACTTGCGTGTCACCCCATCTTTGAAATTAATTTTGTTAAGATCGACCCAGAAACTGTTGGGTGAAAGTGCGGACTCAAAAAAGTAAAGTTTACGCTTATGGTCAACCACAGTACGCCAACGTGTTGAGGAAATATTAGGTTCTTCTTCAGTATTTAGCCCATAAGGCACAGATACATTACGAATGACACTAAAAACCGAGGCAAGTGCTTCTTTCGGTTCATCATTTTTGGGAATGGCATTAATATAAAAAGAAGCTCTGGCAAAACGATCAGATGCTCGATTGGTTCCAGGGAGGAAAGTAGTTCCACCAATTTGTTTCCAATATTGATTAAGTGCCAACTGTTCATCAAAAATAGGGGAATTTGTCATAACCTGATAGTTCCGACTATGATGAATGACTTGTCTGCCGTTAATATATTCCACAATGGCACTATCACCTGTTTTATCAGAAATCGATAAATGTAATGTAGTTAAGCGTTTTTCACCAGGCACAGCATCTGAAACCACAATAAAGGGTTCTTTTTGTAAGGCTTGTACGGCTTCATCAACGGTTGCGAAGTTATCCAGAACATACTGCGCCCAAGCGGCAATTGTAAGTTTGGGTTTGCTGGATTTTGTTGCATCTGGATACTCAGATTCAACCAACCAAAGCAGATTGGCATTCAAACCCGCTTCATTAACTCCATCCGTTGTTGAAATATCATAACCTGTTGCAACCACACTTCCGTATTTAGATGTCCAGTGAATAGAGTTTTTACCCGCATTTCCACTTCGTTTTACACCGCTAGGCAGAATCCATAGATTTGTACCGACATCTTGTTTCCAATCCATAGAGCGGGCAGTAATAACAGTTTGGTTGTCACCTTGAAATACCACTCTTGTACAGGCTTGAGCGGTAAATGATATAAAACATAAACTACTGGCTATTAAACTACTCAACAGAGCTTTCTTAATCATTTTCATATCCTAATGTGGAATGTTCTTAGTGTTGTTATTGATTATCTACTTGATTAATTTAGCGTGATTTAATTTGAATTGTTCGTTTTTTAACAAATTTTCGCATAAATGCTTTGAAGAAAATTGACTATTAAACGCTACATAATTACGAGTTTAGTTCATTGATATGCAAAATTGACATATTTATTTCATAAATTCAACATTATTCTAATTTTATGTAGACTAGTCTGTATATTTTTAATATAATAAGGTGGAAATAACGATTATCTTAATATAACTATTTGTTAATAATGAATTTTTTGCAGTAGTAAATAGGTTCGTGTAATTCAGATAATTTAAGAAAAATATATAGTAGTTTATTTAAATCAATAGGTTAAAAGTTTTTTAGTTGTGCGTTTTACAGCCTGCTTCTTCCCCAAGTTGCAGGTTTTTTTTATTTTTTAAAATGAATATTAGAAAAGTAGGATTCATCTTTTTGTAAAAATTAAATGTTAATTTGACTTTAGGATCAAAGGGGCGAAATACGTATGAGAAAAGCAAATGAAACCAATCTAGATTATTTAAATAATATAATAGATGATTTTAAAAACATTAAAGAAAAGCCAAGTAAAATCTTAATTGGATATAAAATTTATGCTGAACTTATGAATGATACTCAGTTCAAAAGTGAAATACTAGAATCCGCCTTAGATCCAAACAAGCGCAAATACCGAAAATTAAAAATCAAAATAACGCAAGATGATTATCAACTCAAAATTGAATAGATACTAATCATTTTTAGAATCAAATGGTATTGAATTAGCAATGTATTTTAATTGTTCATAATCCTTAATAATGATTTTACCAAAATTAACTTCTACAATTTTTTTCTTTTCAAGTTCTTGTAATAACTGATTAATTGTTTGTCGGGAACATGCCAGCATTTGTGCTAATTTTTCTTGTGAGATTTGAATCACAAAATTTTCAATATTTTCAATATTACCGTAGCCTTGTAATATAAAGTTTAAACGCTGGGCCAAATGTTGTAATAAACTTCGACTATGAATGGCATTTAATTCTAAAAATGCAAATCTGAGTTTTTGGCTAATTAATTGAGCCAAAAAGTACCAACCTTCAGGATACGATTTGAGTAACAGATCTAAATTTTTTTGAGATAAATACAAGACTTTACTGGATTTTACTGCAACAGCCTGATGTGAGCGAGGGGATTGATCAACTAACGAGATTTCCCCAAACCAATTAATAGGCTCAAAAATTGCGATTAAAAAGTGATTACCATGTTCATTAGTTGAACAAATTTCGATAGAGCCTTCTAATAATGCATAGATGCCATCAAAAGCATCGCCCGCGTAAAAAGCAGCCTGATTTTTTTCTAAATTTAAAAGTTTGGCATTTTCAAAAATAAAATTCTGAAACAAAATAGGCAATTGCGAAAACCAGAGATTGCGCTGTAGATGTGCGTGAAATTTGGTATCCAGCATTTTATTTCCTTTGGCTTTAAATGTCGGTTAGCCGACAACTTGCTTTTTTTAAGTTGGTTATAGTAACAGTAACTTTAGGCAAGGATGCATAAAAATGAGTAAATTGGAGCAGTTATTAAGTCAATATGCCGCTTATCATTTAGACCAGAAAAATGTGATGACACATTTTATAGGAATTCCTTTGATTGTTTTTGCTCTATTTTGTCTGGCAGCACGGGTAGAGTTTAGCGTGGGTCAGTTTCACCTGCATTTGGTAATTGCATTATTATGGATCATGGTGGTTTATTATCTACGTCTTGATTATATATTTGGTTTAATGATGCTTTTTATTCTTGGAGCATGTACATATTTAGCTCTAGAAATTGCTCAATTGGATATTTGGTTTTGGCTTAGTATTTCCATTGGCAGCTTTATTATTGGCTGGATTTTTCAGTTTATTGGTCATTTTTTTGAAAAGAAAAAGCCTGCATTTGTCGATGATATCGTAGGTTTAGCAATTGGACCGTTGTTTGTTCTGGCCGAATTTGTTTTTTTATTGGGTTTTCGCAAGTCACTTCAAGATAAGGTTCTTGAGCAAGCCCATGTTTTGAGAAAAGAAATGGATAAACATTCTTCTTTGTCAGTAAAACATATTTAGTTTTTTGCTTGTGTCTGAAGCCAAAGCCCTGCGGGGCTTTTTTTTTATAGGGTTGACTTAAGTCGGCATTGAGGGAATAGTGCTTAATAACGTTATACATTTAGAATGATCAATTTTTTTAGAATTGTTTTGTTTATTAATTGTTTATATATCTGGTCAAGCTTTTAAAAGCAGTAAAGAATAGATTTAAAAGGTTTAAGTAGCATGGATAAAATGAGAACAACAGTAAAATATGTCGTACTCAAAGGTGATGATTATCAACTTGGAACTCCTTTACATGAGGAGAATCTGGAAACGGGTAGTACATATTTTGACAACATACCTTCTGTTGTAACGTTTAATGGACGAGATTTTAGGGTCAAATATAAGGAACTGATTCGCAAACAGACTTTTGATGAAAATGATGAATCACAGCATATATTAGTAAAAATGATTGCAATGAACTAACTAAAATTAACAGTTTAAAACTTAAAATCTTGGATAATCGAAATGGTTAAATGAAGTGTGGAATGACACAATGACTAAAAAAATATTGCTGATTCTGTGTGGTAGCACACTTATTTTACCCGCTTGTGCAACGATTCACTCATCTAAACCGCACAAAATTGGAATGGCAAACCCAGCCAGCCAATACTGTGTTGATCAAGGCGGTCGGCTGGAAATAAAAAAAGATGCGAATGGCGGCGAGTATGCCAATTGCATTTTGCCAGATGGGCGTATCATTGAGGAATGGCAACTATTTAGACAGGATCATCCTGTTAAATAATAATAAAGCCCAGAAATAATAGCATATTTCTGGGCTTTTTCTGATTTTTTTATAGCATTACAAACATAATAATTATTCCTAAAACAATCCGATACCACGCAAAAACGCGTAAAGTATGTTTCTCAACAAAACGAACCAATGCTTTAACAACAAATAATGCCGCTATAAATGCAGTTACAAAACCAAGCGCAATATTTGTCATATTATCAGCCGTGAGCACGCTGGCATTACGAACTAAGTCAAACACTGCTGCACCAAGCATGGTGGGCATCGCAAGAAAAAATGAAAATTCCGTTGCAGCTTTACGAGAAAGTCCTGCAAACATTCCCCCAACGATAGTAGCGCCAGAACGAGAAGTCCCTGGGATCATCGCGACACATTGAGCTAGACCCACTAAGAAAGCCTGTTTATAAGTGATCTGAGTTGCTTCTGTGGTTTTATGATCGAACTTAATTGATTCTGCCCAAAAAATAATTAGGCCCCCCACAATCAATGCAATGGCTACAACCAAAGGGCTAAATAAGACAGATTTAATAAAATCAACTGCCATAACGCCAATAATTACTGCAGGAAAAAAAGCAATAAGAACACTAAAACAGAAATGACGTGCCTGTGCATCGCCACTAAAAAAACCTTTAATTAAGTCTATAATTTTTTGCCGATATAACCAGCAAACTGCCAAAATTGCCCCTAATTGAATCACAACCTCGAACACTCGACCACTATCAGAATGGAAATCAATGAGATGGCCAAAAAGAATGAGATGACCCGTGCTTGAAATTGGTAAAAATTCTGTTAGCCCTTCAATCAGACCTAAAAAAAGAGCCTTAAAGGCTTCAAGGTGTTCCATGGATGATTACTCATGAATCAAATTTAATGATATTAATAAAAAAGATAGGCAAATCAGAAAATAAAAAACTAAATATTTTCAAGTCATAATGGCCTTGCTTTAACTATTTATTTAAGAAAAAAGCATTTCTTAAAGCACAAAATTGTATACGTAATCGGGTAAGGATCGAAGAGTAGAGTTCGGTTTCCCTTGTTAATATTTGTGAAAAACTAAGTAGCGTATGAGTGATTTTTTTATAAAGAATAAAAAGTTTTGCTGTTTTAATTAATGAGAATTATTTGCAATTAATTTTATGTTCTTGTATAGTTATGCCACTGGAAAGTTTCATGGGCTTGCCAGAAATAACAAAACTACTTCAGTAGTGTGTACAGCGTGATCCTTGATAGACCCATTGCGTTAAGCAATGGGTTCTTTTTTTATTATAAGTAGCTAACTTATTTGTGACTATGTAGTATTTAGACATAATAAGACTAATTGAAATAATATAACATTCTAATATTTTGTTATCTTTGAATTTAAGAATCAATTTAGTGGTTTGAATTATATCAATTTAAAAATATCTTGATGGGGTGGTTATATATTGATTTTCTAAAGTGCCTAGGAGATATGTTTAAATAATATTAATAAATGATAGGTATTATGTATTTCTATTCAAACTATCATTTTGCTAGTATTTAGGATGCAAATGATCGCTTGATTACATCCAGCTATCATTTGTATTTCAGAATTTAAGCCATATTTGGCTTGTAAGATTCATCTTCATGATGAATCTTTTTTTTACTTTTGGCTAATATAAAACTCAAAAAAATAAGCATACTATTCAACTAAAATAACAAATCGGCTGCTACCTAGCTCACATCGCCCTGTGAGCTTTTTTTATAGATAAATTAAATAAATATAGTGTTTTATACGTCTTTTTTTTGAAGAAATAAGGCATTATTTCTCAAAAAATATGTGAATTTTATTTTTTAAAATATAGGTTGTGGCATAATTAAATTTGCGATCTATAAAGTAATAACTTTAGAAAGGCCAGCTTAGGGCTTTATGGCATCCTCAATTTCTTGAATATTAATTTTTTGCATATGAAACATCGCATTCATTGCCAATTGCGCAATGTTCGGATTTGCATGGTTAATCAATTCAATTAAACGTTTAGGGACGATTTGCCAATGTATGCCAAACTGATCTTTAAGCCAGCTACATTGCATGGGTATGCCACCGTGCTGTAGTAAAGATGTCCATAAATGATCCGTTTCCATTTGACTGGAAGTTTCAACGACTAAGGATATCCCTTGATTAAAACCAAAATGATGCGAATAAGATGAATCCATCGCGTATAAAATAAAGTCATCAATCGTAAATTGCGCATGTTGAATGTAATCTGAGTTTTCTGAACCCTTTTCGCTTTCTTTATAATATAGGAGGCTGGTGATTTCAGAGTTTGGAAAGATATGCGTGTAGAATTGCATTGCATTTAACGCTTTTCCAGCATTATTTTCAGTAAACATCAGGGTCGGTATAAGTCGTTGAGATGTAAAATCTTCACGCGGATCTAAATAAAGTTGCCATGATACGCCAAATTTATCCTGCACCCATCCATAAAACGGACTCCAAGGATAACGATCAAGCGGCATTAAAGCACAACCACCCGTGATAATTTGATCCCAATAGTATTGAACCTGATCAATAGAACCGCACAATAACATGAATGAAATAGAGGGATTGATTTTGAACTCTATATTTGGCCCTCCACTTAACAACATAAGCCTCTGTTTAAAAATATAAAGTTCCGATACATATTCATTATTTTGACTAATTTGGCCATTAAATAGGGAACAATAAAATTCTGCTGCTTCTAGACGATTGGACTTGAGCCATATACAAGGATAGATTGCATTATTCATACGTCTACTTTTTATTTTCTTGTGTTGCTTTTTATTTTAGCAATTAATCTTTTAAAATCGTATTAATATTATAAAAATATACATAAATTTATTTAAAGTAGAATTAGCTTAATCAGGCGGTATTATTTTGGTATGGGAATGAATCCAATACCAAAATTAAAAATTAGTTTGATTTTTTCTGTTGTTCAAGTTGTTGTTTTAAATATAAATCGACATAATATTTTTCGGTATAGTCATCGGCGTATTGATTTGCCTGACTACGGGTTTTAGTCACCTCAACTTTTTCTAAGCAGCCCGATTCTGGAGCCACTCGAATGACCCACCATTGGCGGTTAATGCGTCTTACATTAAAGAGCTCTTTACTATATTTACGTTTTGCCATTGTGAACCTAAAGGCCGAAAAAATGATAAAACCAGTTCTACTTGAGCGCACTGTTTAAGTCAACATAGAGACTTGATGATTGATCAAATTTTAAAACACAAAGAGAAAATCTTTTTTTAGGTAGATAGAAAATAAAAAACAGACACCAAATTTTTTTAATAGATGAAATTTACTGTAAATGGCATGTTGTGTTTTGTTAATCAAAGAAATCTAAAATTTATTGCAAAACGATTTTAACTCTTTGATATATATTTATTTTACATAATAAATGTTTTGTAAAAATTGATTGTTTAATATACAAATGTAAGTTATTTCTCACAATCTTGTAAGCCAAAAGCTTATTTCCTTGAAGTCTTATAAAACTATACTCGATTCAGCACATCAAAAAGGCATCTTAACTATTAAATAGAACGCTGAATGTTAAATAAGAGATCTGGAAAAAATAATAAAGATATCTTTATTAATATAAATCATCTAAATAATAGAAAAGAATCTCAAATAATCAATTGATGTGTCAATATCTCTCCTCTTTGGGGAAAGAGGAGAGATAATTATTTAATCAATAAGCGAGTAGGTGTCATAAATGTTTATTATAAAAAATATCTTTATATTTTTATTATCTATTGTTTTTTTATGCCTGCTTATTATTTTTTTAAATTATCTTGGATTTATCAAAATTCTAAATCTTGTGGTATCAGCGATCATATTTGGCACTTTTATTACCTTATATTTTAAAGAACTAAAATTATGTTTGAGTTTACTTAGTTTATTTTTTGGTGCGATGTTGTGCATCAGCCAGACTATGGAGGTTGTATTAATGTTTCTAGTCACCCTGTTAGTCTATTTTTTAATAACAACGATGATGCCAAAGTTGAAAAATATGCAGATAAAAATCAGTCAGCCTATAAAAATGGAGTGATACGCTAATTTTTTAGTTCCATTTCATAGGCTAGATTTTTCATTTTGGGCACTAATTAGGCTCATTTAAAATAATTTAGGATGTTTGTATTTAGATATCACTAATAAAAATAATACACTTTATAATTCTAAACTGCTTAACCCTGAATTTAGTTACTAGACTATTATTTTTTGCAAAGAATTTGATTAAATTACTTTTTATTTCAATTAATGAGGTCCATATGAAAAGCATCGTTTAGACATTAAATAAGCCATTTATAAAATGGTGGGGGCACTTTCAAAGAAATAAAGGAATACGTTTTTTGTATACAAAGCAGACCATAAATTTGATGCAATGGGCGAAATTCAGGGCATTGCTCCAAATATTTTACAAATCTTCGAGCAAAGTGGAATGAAATGCATTATGCAGCCTCTCACAGTAGAGACAGACAGCGCTAATAAATGATAAAAAAGAGATGTTTTAAAAACAATTAAAATATATTATTTCGCAACTATTTTTGATGACCAAACGTCAACTTTTATTCTAAAACGTTTGGGTAAGAGTAAAGACTTTTGATAAAGGATTGAGATGTTAAGAGCCTTGTTAATTGGTTGTTTAAGCGTACCAAGTTTTGCTTTTGCGTTAACTCCAGATCAGGAGTGTCAGCAGATTGCCGAAGTTGCTGCGGCAGTGATGCAACAACGCCAAGAGGGCATTCCATATTCCACACAGCAACGCATTTCAGAAGAGTTCACATCCGAAGACACCAAAGCTTTTTATATGGATATTGTTGAAGATGCATATTCGGAAAAACAGTTAAATACAGATACTGCTAAAGAACAAGCAACTCAAGCATTTGCTAAGTCATATTTTGATCGCTGTCTAGCTCCAGAATAGTTTTATTCAATAGTCGCCAAATAGTTTTGTCGATATTGTTTGGGAGAAAGATCAAATTGGCGTTTAAAAGCCTGACTGAATGCTGTTTCCGAAGAATAGCCGATATTATTTGCAATCTTTTGAATGGTAAGGTTGCTTTCTCTTAATAATTGACTGGCAAGACGTAAACGATGCTGTTGTAGGTAAGCTAAAGGTGTTTCCTGAATAATACTTTGGAACAGGTTGGCAAATTTTGAACGAGACATACAACATTGTTCTGCTAAGGTT
Source organism: Acinetobacter sp. S54 (assembly GCF_016624945.1). Taxonomy (GTDB): domain Bacteria; phylum Pseudomonadota; class Gammaproteobacteria; order Pseudomonadales; family Moraxellaceae; genus Acinetobacter. Next base: position 305,209 of record NZ_JACVUI010000003.1, read on the forward strand.
TCAACGGTCCAGGGTTGTTCTGGACTACCATGTATTGCGGCTAATGCATTGGAAAGTTCGGGATGGCTTAGAGCATTCAGCCAAGAGCTTTGGTCATCGAGCTGGGTAATATAATCCCTCACACATTCGATTAATAAAATAGTCATCAAATGGTCAAAAATTTTATCACGTCCAGGTTGAATGCGCTGAGTTTCAAGTGCCACAAAATATAGACCGACTCTTAACCATTCAGGGCCAGTTGAACTCATCGCATGATGGATATGAATATAAGAAGGAAGGGCATTAAGTAACGGACGCGCCATCAATGTATCAATATGACAACGTACGGTAAATACTAATGCAGATTCAGGAGATTGAGTTCCAATTTCAATAGCATCATTACGGTGACCTTTAAAAAAATTGCTTATATCTAAACTATCAATTAATTTATTTTCATTACTATGCGAACCATGGTGTGCGTTTCCTGATGGAATCAGGACAATATCTCCTGCTTGGGCCGTTAAACTTGTATTTGCATCAATCTTAAAATGAGCGGATCCCATTAATATAATATGAGCAATAACAGCATTTTGTTCTCGCATGGAAAATGACCATTCTCCCTGCGCTTTAATATAAATATATTCAGATTTATTTAAATGAATATCGTCAAAAATTTTGCTTAATGCATCCATATTCGTTTTAAATTTCTTATTTCCAGTATTGATAGGCAAAAGGTTTAGACTAAAAATGTGATTTTAGGACAAAAAAATGGTCGAAAATGCCAAAGACTTTTACATAGGTTTTTTGGACGCATGCAACTGTCATTCAAAGTATAAATTCAACAAGATACAGATATCAAGAAAGAAAGGATGCAAAATATGAATGCTCCAGTAAAAGTTCAAGAAGAATTAGTCGCCATGGCTGCAAAGTCAAAGCTACAATTGGATCGTAAACGCTATTTATGGATGTTGGGCCCAGCTTTACCCGTTATTGGCATTGGTATTTTAGCGGGTTATCAGTTTTCTCCACGTCCCCTCAAAAAAATCTTTGCTTTGGGTGGCCCAATTGTATTACATGTGATCATTCCTTCTATTGATACCATGATTGGGAAAGATGCCAATAACCCAACTAATGATGATATTAAACTGCTTGAAAATGATCCATATTATTCCAAATTAGTAAAAAGTTTTATTCCTTTACAATATGCTGCAAACGTTTATGCCTGTTATATTGCCAGCCGTAAACAGACTTCTTTTATCGATAAGATTTTATTGGGCGTCTCCATGGGTGCGATTAACGGTATTGCAATTAATACCGCGCATGAATTAAGCCATAAATCTGATCGAATAGATCATATTTTATCTCACTTGGCGCTTGTGCCAACAGGATATAATCATTTTCGCGTTGAACACCCTTATGGACACCATAAACGCGCTGCGACCCCTGAAGATCCAGCGTCTTCACAAATGGGCGAGACTTTTTATGAGTTTTGGCCTCGTACAGTAATCGGATCTTTTAAATCTGCGATTGAAATAGAAACTGCACGCTTAAAGCGTAAGGGCAAAGAGTTTTGGTCGAAAGACAATGAACTATTACAAGGCTGGGCAATGAGTGCAACGTTTCATGCGTCTATGGTCAAATTATTTGGAAAGGGGGTCATTCCTTATTTAGCCACTCAAGCTTTTTATGGCATTAGTTTATTTGAAATTATTAATTATATTGAACATTATGGGTTGTTACGCCAGAAAAAAGCGGATGGCAGTTACGAACGAACCATGCCAGAGCATAGCTGGAACAACAATAATATTGTGACTAATTTATTCTTGTATCAACTACAACGTCATTCAGATCATCATGCCTATCCAACCCGCCCATTTCAGGCATTGCGTCATTTTGACGAAGCGCCAGAGTTACCAAGTGGTTATGCCAGTATGTTGCTTCCTGCCATGATTCCACCACTTTGGTTTAAGATGATGGATAAACGTGTTCTGAATCACTATAAAGGCGATTTAAATAAAGCCAACATTTATCCAAAACGTCGCGCAAAACTGTTTGCCAAGTTCGGTTTGGTGGATAAATCATTGCAAACTGAAACAAACTAAAACCGTTAATTTTTCTTAATTTTAATTTCCTTTGAACAGCCCTAACTTAGTTAGGGCTTTTTTTATAGGCTTAGATTCGTAGTTAAAGCGTTTTAAGCATCCAGATTTCACAGGCATGACTATGACCTGTTTGACCGCGAGGTTGAGTTAAGTGTTGAAAACCTAATTGTTCATATAATCCGATAGCTTCTTTGAGTGTCGCTGTCGTTTCAAGATAACAGGCAGTAAAATTTTGGGCTTTGGCAAAATCAAAGCATTGCTGTAAAAGCCTCTTCGCAAAGCCTTTTCCACGCAAAACAGGTAAGAAATACATTTTTTGGATTTCGAGTAATGTCGCATCACCCAATAGGGGTGAAATGCCGCCACCGCCCAGTACATTTTGATTTTGGTCTACAATGACCCAATATTGGCTATTGGGTTGGTTATAAACTTTAGAAAGTTGATCCAAAATGGGGTCCGAAACGGCAAAGCCGGCATCTGTTGCCAGCCCATATTCTTTGGAAACTTCACGTATAATGCGGGCAATGTCAGAATTATCCTGAGCTTGAATCTGGCGTATAGAATACATGGATACATTGAAATAAAATAAAAGTGGGATCGAATCTAGCCCAAATTCAGATCCCACTCAAGTTGATTAATTCCCAATAAATCCTAGTTCAATATCATTTCAATTCACTTGATGATTTACCTAATTCACGGCGAGCGATGATGAGCTGTTGGATTTGTTGTGTTCCTTCAAAAATATCTAGAATTTTTGAATCACGTGCCCATTTTTCCAATAATTCATCTTCGCTGTAACCTACGCTTGCTGCTAATTCGACACATTTTAGGGTAATTTCGTTACCAATGCGTCCTGCTTTTGCTTTGGCAATAGATGCTTCCTTAGAGTTCGGCTTTTTATTATCTGCCATCCATGTTGCTTTTAAGGTAAGCAAGCGCGCAGCCTCCCATTCAGCTTCCATACGATAAATTTGAGCTGCAAGGTTTGAGGTTTGTAGATACGGGGTTGCATAGTCCGCTTCGAGTTTATCTTTAAAGATTTCCTTAATGCGTTCCAACGAAGCCTTCGCACAACCAACGGCCATTGCTGCAACTAATGGACGGGTATTGTCAAAGGTTTCCATCACGCCTGCAAAGCCTTTGGCTACGTCGACCTCAGCATTGCCCAGAAGATTAGCCGCAGGAACACGACAGTCAACAAAACTGATCGCAGCTGTATCAGAGGCTTTAATCCCTAACTTATGTTCCAAACGTTCAACTTTCATGCCGGGCGTACCTTTGGGGACTACAAAGGATTTGATTGCTGCACGACCTAATTTGCGATCCAGTGTAGCCCAAACAACCACTGAGTCAGCACGTTCACCTGAAGTTACAAAGATTTTTTCACCATTGAGGATGTAGTCGTCACCCTCTTTGGTCGCGGTAGTTCGAATTGCAGCTGAATCAGAACCACAACCCGGTTCTGTGATTGCCATAGCAGCCCATGTGTTTTTAAAACGATCAAGCTGTTCATCATTGGCAACGGCTGCGATTGCTGAGTTTCCTAACCCCTGACGTGGCATACTTAACAATAAGCCTGTATCGCCATAACACATTTCAATAATGCCAAGTGCTGTAGACATATTGGTGCCGTTTTTTACACCTTCATTTTGCTGTTCACCGCGTTTTCCTGCACCTGTTGCGCCAGCATTGATGCCTTCACCCCCTTCATTCATGCCATCGATCAGTGAAGCAAGCATATCCAGTTCTTTGGGATAAGCATGTTCCGCTTTATCGTATTTACGGGAAATCGGACGTAGAACATTTCTTGCAACTTCGTGTGCCTGATCTACCAACATCTTAAATTTTTTTGGATTTTGTAAATTCATTTTATTTTTCTCCAGTTAAGCATGCAGGCCAGAATGTAATATCGCTGTTGCGCGCAAATCGCGATACCAGCGCTCGACGGGATGTTCTTTGGTAAAACCATGCCCACCTAAGATTTGTACCCCATCTGTCCCGATTTTCATGGACTTTTCCGCACAAAGTAAACGAGCCAGATAGACTTCACGATGGAATGGCTTGCCTGTTTCAGCCAAACTAGCTGCATTTAGAATCAACATTCGCATAGCATCAATTTCAATCGCCATGTCCGCAATCATGAACGCTACACTTTGACGATGAGAAATAGGTTCCCCAAAAGCAGTACGTTCGTTGGCATATGTAATGCAATATGCTTTAACAGCTTCACACGTACCTACAGCCATCGCACACCACATCAGATTTCCCAGATCTATAAATGTACTGTAGTCAAACTCGTGATCGCCTAAGCGTATAGCAGGGGTTTTATTAAAAATTAAAGTGACGGTTTCTGTTGCTTTGAGTCCCATTGCTGAAGCATTTTTTAATTGAATGCTGTCTTCACGTTCAACCACGAAAAGATCAGCTTGACCATTTAAATCTGCGCTCACAAGAAGTAAATCTGCCGTTTCACCTAAAATTACAAGGGTCTTTTCACCTGTAATATAAAACTGATCATTTTCATGAGTGGCTTTGGTTTTGAGTTTAAATGGATTAAAGGCGGGAGTATTTTCCTGTACGGCAAAGGTGGCTTTGATATTACTATCTTCAGCAAAAGCAGTCAGATACTTTGATTGTACCTCCGTGGATCCCCAGCGTGTAAGCGCATTAATAACGCTAAATGTACTCAGCAAGCCTGCGGTTAGGCTAAAATCACCTTTTGCGAGATATTCAGCAATCAGGATATTACTGACAATATTTTGTTCTGCAGCAACACCCCCTAATGCTTCTGGCAGCGCATAGTAGTTTAGTCCCAAATCTTCAATGTATTGCCATAACTCTTCTGGAAATTTATGATCATGATCAGCTTGATGTGCAAGTGGAGCCAAAACCTCTTGTGCAAATTGAGACATTGCCTCGACCGTCATTTGCTGTTCTTCAGTCAGGCTAAGATCGAATAGATTTTTCTGTTGGCTAGGTAAGCGTTGACGATCAATATTTTGAGGTTTAAATGCTTTTTGGGTATGCGTAAGCGCCTTAAATCCAGTTTTTGAACCTTGATACAGTGATTTTTCGACAAATTTGCGTAGCTTTAATTGATCGAGTAGATCGCTGGAAGCCATTTTTGTAAGTAATGAAAGTCCAAAACCCTGGGCTTTATTCACCATATTGGTCATTGTGCTGCATCCTTCGCAGTTTAGTTATTGTTTTTATGCTGACATGCCTCAAATCAAAAAACCATGTCAGTGTTGACAGTGATATTTCAGGCAGATAAATGGAGAATTAAAAGGACATAATAAGGCTAATAGAATGAATTTTATATAAAAATTATAAACAAGCAAAGGGCAGTAAAGTGATAAATTGACTAGGCTGACAAATTCATAGCCTAGTCAGTGAACATTGCGGGCGGTTTTAAGCATATTCACGGATCATATGCCGAACATTGGTTCGTGCATCAATCACAGTCATAAACGTATAGGCACCGATAAATTTGCGACTAATAAACATAAACTCTTTGGGCGGAACTGAAAAAAAACGAGAAGCCATTGATTTACTGGCTTGCTGCATCACGCGACTATGCAGTTGGCTTTTTTTCCAGTTATAACGTTCATGTTCATCCATAAGACCTTCAGGCATTTCTGGATTATTTTCAGGGCAGCTAAACGCTTCTGTCGCCAGTAAAAATACTTTGGCCATATCTGGTTTAATGCTTTGTGGAATCGAATCAAAAAACTCATATCCAGTCATGGCTTTCACCATGGCATCAGCATCATGTTGATAGCCAGCTTTGATTAAATTGCGGGCGACATTCAGTAGATGATCATCAAATTGTCGGATTGCACCAAAGTCAAGTAAGACAATTTTATCTTTGATCTCATTGCCATCACCTAGACGTACCAGATAATTACCAAAGTTTGGATCGGTCTGCATTTCACCCCATTCAAAAATTTCACGAACAGCGATTTCAAGTGAAGCTTCACCGAGCAGATTACGGCGCTCTTGAGGAAGTGAGAGCATAACGGGGCTGTTAATGGGCACACCACGTTCAAAGGTCATGCATAAAATTTTGTCGGTACAATAAGTATCGATAATATGTGGAACTACGTAACGCGGATCACTTTTAAGGCGTTCAGCAAAACGGCGTGTGGTGGCTGCCTCAATATCGTAACTAACTTCACGATGCATCATTTCACGAACTTCTTCAAACCATTGATCAAATTCACGGGTTTGAGGCACCATACGAGTAAGCTTGAGCATATTTTTAAATAAGCTCATATCTGAATCAATCGCTTCAGCAACACCCGGGTATTGAATTTTTAAGACCAGTTCTAAGCCATCTGATTTACGAGTCGCGCGGTGTACTTGAGCAAGTGAAGCTGTACCAATGGGTTCATGGTCAATAGTAAGGTCATGAATTTTATCACCTAGTTGCTCTTGCAAATGTTCTTTTATCGCAGGCCACGCGAGGGCAACAGTTTGATTATTTAGTGTATTTAACGCTTGAGTAATTTCGTCAGGTAAAAAATGTTCGCCATAAAGAGCCATCATTTGCCCAATTTTGACGATAGAACCTTTTAGCTTACCGATTTCTGAAACCAGATAATTTGCCTGTTCAGCCATCGCTTTTTTACGTTTTTTCTCTTTTTCTTCTTCACTTGAGAAAAGAGAAGATGCGTTTGCCGTTGCCCAGCGAGTACCCGCCAGCAATGAGGCTTTAGCGATAGATAAGCGTCGATCCATAGAAGATGTTTTTAGATTCTTGAGCTTATCGTTCTGATCAGACATATAAAATCCTTGCTAAAGTCATGCACAGTCAATGATTATCATAGTAGCGAATATTACATGCTATGACCGTATTAAAACAGTTAGAGAGAAAGAATGTTTATCCGAAACATCAGAAAAGTACAAAAAATGTTCATTTATATAGCGAAGAGAACAATATATTCTCAAAATTAATGCAGACGATGATCTGATTTAGGGTTAAATTCAGCCAAAAAATTGTCGTAAGAGTCCTCAATAAATTTAAGGTTGTTATTGGCGAAATTGAATTTTAAATAGTTGTCGCGTCTTAAGTTGTTCAACATGACTCAAAATATGCTGATCAATCATAGTCTGAACGGTTTTATGCATAAAACCTAGCGCATAACCTTTAACAATAATAATGCTGGGCAGCGTGAAGAAAAAATATTTAGCATCTTCTAATGTGGCATTTTCAAAAATCCCATACTCATTCAGAGTGTTACAAAAAAATTGTTTCTCCGCGATGACATGACTGGAATCAATATCATTCCAGTAGTTTTCACGCATTGCTAAAAGATTATTGTGTTTATAACTCATTGACTCAAACTATATGACAAAGTAAAAAGGAAGGGGGAGAAATCACGTATAAAAGCGACTTTCATTAGAAATTTAGTTTAAAGCAATTTCATGAAAGTACAAATTTAAAGCGATAAAAATTGTTATTGAATAGTGAAAAGTTCTCCACATTTTCTTTTTTTTGCTATATTAATGACCATAAAAGGGGATGGCATTCCCCCTTATACAAACCGTCATAATGACTAATGATGCCTACGAACTTCTGATAGATCAGAGGGCGTAGGTGCTTACTCTGATTTTCAAAATTGGAGTAAATAATGAAAATAATATTTATCTTTATTGCTAAAAAAAGTGTTCCTATACGGGGCTTTAAAATATTTCATCCTTTGCATTTATGACGCTTATTCAAAAAAGAGCAGACTTTTAACTTTAAAAAAAGAGCGAGAAAAAATGCAAGGATATCAAATTACTTTCTATTCCCAATTAAGCGTGACTCAGGAGGGCATCCCGATTCATCGCTGGTTATTGGATGTCGCAAAAAAAATGAATTTGCGTGGTGCTACCGTGGTTAATGGTCGTGAAGGGCTGGATCATCGTGGTAAGTTTCATTCAGCAGGTTTTTTTGAAATGGTGGATCAGCCGGTTTTGATTCAGTTTATATTAACGGCACAAGAGTCTGAGCAATTATTTGCTTATCTAAAAGAAATTGAGCTTGAATTATTTTATGTGAAGCTTAATGTGGAGTTTGGCGTAATCGGGTCGGGAGAATAAAATGAGCTTTAAAAATGTAAGGGCAGGGATTAATCCTCCTGATGATTTTTATACCATCATTGAAATTGCTAAAGATAGCTTGCCGATTAAATATGAAGTCAATAAAGAGTTTGATGCATTATTTGTAGATCGGTTTTTGTTTACCGCCATGAGCTATCCTGAGAATTATGGTTATATTCCGCAAACATTAAGTGATGATGGTGATCCATTGGATGTACTGGTTTTTGCGCCTTATCCAGTAGTAAGTGGTAGTGTTATTCGCAGTCGTCCAGTGGGCATTATGTATATGGAAGATGAACACGGCATTGATGCGAAAATTATTGCTGTGCCGCATAGTAAACTTAGTTCTTTATATGAAGGGGTTCAGAGTCTGGACGATTTACCATCTTCGAGTCTAGCGCGTATTCAGCATTTCTTTGAACATTACAAAGACATTGAACCTGAGAAATGGGTTAAATTTAGAGGCTGGGGTGACTTGGCTGAGGCACAGGAAGAAATCAGAAAATCCGTCGCGGCTTATGAGCCCCATGAAGATATTTAAGACATTCTATATTTGATAAAACAGGAGCTGCTTGGGCAGCCCTTGTTCTTTTTTTTAAAATTCAATTAGATAAAATAAAATATTAAATGACGCGCTATTCTTTTTATAATACACAATAGTTAAATAGTGATGAGCATAAATAAGTGAATGATCAGCTAAATTCTGAGCTGGAACTCAGTGACAGCGAAATGCATTTATATAGTCGTCAGATTCTTCTGGATGGTTGGGATATAGACGCTCAGGAACGGTTGAAGCTGGCAAATGTTTTGATTATCGGTGCAGGTGGAATAGGTTGTACGAGTGCAGAATTATTGGCTCGTGCAGGTGTTGGGAAACTCACTATAATTGATGCAGACATTATTGAAGTGAGTAATCTACAGCGACAAATAGCGTTTACACCTGACGATATTGGACAGTATAAAGCAGAAGTTCTAGCAAAACGGCTGATGCAAATCAATCCCTACATTCATATTGAATATTTAACTGTTCGGCTAGATCCCACGAATGTAGACCAGTTGATTCAACAGCAGGATCTGGTTTTAGACGGATGTGATAATTTCACTACACGTTATTTAGCCAATGCTGCCTGCAAAAAGCATTCTGTTCCATTAATTAGTGCTTCCGCCATTGGCTTTCAGGGGCAGTTATTTATGGTAGATGCAGAGTCGGCTTGCTACGAATGCCTATTTCCTAAAGAACAACATAGCGATGAGGGATTACGTTGTGCTGAATCAGGCGTACTTGCAACGACTCCTGTCATGATAGCGTCATTACAAGCGCATCACACTTTGCTGTTTTTAGGATTAAATTTGACGCCTTTAAAAAACAAGCTCTTGCTTTGGGATGGTTTAACTCTTAAACAACGTATTCTTCATTTTGAAAAAGATACAAATTGTCCAATTTGTCAGGCAAGTTTATCGGTAAACTAAATGAAGTTTGATACACTGCCTCGATAAACTAAATCACATTGAATGATATGAAAAAAAATATTCTGTTTGACGGGCTACGTTCCGTTGCGCGTATTGGTGAAACTGCTGTGGTGGCAGCCAAAGCGGGCATTAAATATGCGACTGAAAAGCCAAGTAATGCCAAGCTTATGCGTGAAACTTTTGAATCTCTGGGCTCGACTTATATTAAATTAGGTCAATTCATTGCTAGCACTCCTTCACTTTTTCCACGTGAATATGTGGAGGAATTTCAGGGCTGTCTAGATCAGACACCTACTTTGCCATTTAGCTATATTCAGGACGTGCTGGCAACTGAGTTTGCAGGTCGTGACCTGAGTGAAATTTTTGCTTCGATTGATGAAACACCATTAGCATCAGCTTCGATTGCACAGGTGCATGCTGCTAAATTGACCACGGGTGAAAATGTGGTGATTAAAGTACAAAAACCTGGTGTCGAAACCATTTTATATACCGACTTGAACGTGGTGCATTGGGCCACGAAAATGCTGGAAAAAGCGATTCCGAAGGTGAAATTTGCTTCACTTTCAGAAATTGTTGATGAAATTAAAACCAGAATGGTACGTGAAGTAGATTTTATTGAAGAAGCGCAAAATTTAGATGATTTTGTGGAATATCTTCAAATCACGAATAATCAGGCGGCGACTGCACCGAAAGTTTATCATCAATTTTCAACACGCCGTGTATTGACGATGGAACGTTTATATGGCGTGTCTTTAACTGATTTTGATGTAGTAAAAAAATATTCCAAAGACCCGTCACAGGTATTAATTACCGCGATGAATACGTGGTTTGGCAGTTTGATGCTTTGCAAGAGTTTTCATGCAGATTTACATGCGGGTAACCTCATGTTGCTTGAAGATGGTCGTATTGGTTTCATTGATTTTGGTATTGTTGGGCAACTTAATCCTCAAGTCTGGACAGCTTGTTTAGCCTTTATGGATGCTTTACAAAAAACCGATTACACTGCAATGGCTGAAAATATGCTGAAAATGGGCATGACTCATACCAAAATTGATACTAATGTTTTGGCACGTGATCTTGAACGTTTATTTAGTGGCGTGTTATTGGCAGACCCACAAGAAATTTTGACCTCTAAGCCGTCTGATTTAAACGATATTATGTTAGATATGGTGGCAGTTGGGGAACGTCATGGAATTAAATTTCCGCGTGATTTTGCCTTATTGTTTAAACAAATGCTGTATTTTGATCGTTTTATGCGCGTCCTAGCACCTTATACCGATATTTATGCAGACCAGCGTTTGAAAATGGTTCAAACTATAGAGCCACAATCGTTGTTTAAACATTAATTTTGAGTTGGATTATCATGGATGCCATTGTTATTGAAGGTTTAAAGGTCAATACTGTAATTGGCTGTTTTAGCTGGGAACGGCAAATTATTCAACCTTTAATGCTTGATTTAAACATCCATGTTGATTTAAACAAAGCAGCACTCTCAGATGAGCTGGAGGATACCTTAAACTATGCCCAGATCTGTGAGCTTGCTGCAAAAACCATTCAAAAAGCACAACCAAAACTGATTGAGCATGCGGCTCAGCTCGTTTTAACGGTGCTTTTTGATACCTTTCCAGCGATTGTATCTATTCGTATTACCATTCGTAAGCCTGCCATTATTGCAGAAGCCAATTCTGTAGGAATTCGCCTTGAACGCCAACGAAACGATTTTCGCCCTAGCACTGGCGAGTAATCTTAATCCAGAACAACATTTTCAAACCGCCTATCAAACTATTCGATCATGGGGCGAAGTGCAGTTTTCGCATGTCTATCAAATTCCTTGCCGCGATGGAGTCGGAGCAGACTACTGGAATTCAGCCTGTTTATTAAAATCTCTCAAAACTAAATCACAGATTGAAGTAGCCTTGAAGCAACTAGAGGCAGAATCGGCACGTATTCGTCCATCGCATCATATTTCTCTGGATATTGATTTGATCGCATTTGGGACAGATTTAAACAAAATGCAATTTAATCCGAAAAAGTTACCACTGGCCTTAGATGTTAAAATTCCACTTTATGAGCTTTGGCCTGATCCCGCGTTTCAGGTTCTAGACTATTATTTTCCTAAATTTAATTTTCATCTGCCAACAAAAGCTAATTTGTAATTAATTGGTATGGCGTTATGGCGAAATCATTTTAACTTTTTGCCTTTTTAAAAAATTTACGCAAAATTTATGCCGCTCAAATTCTCTGCAATGGAGAGTTTACGGACATTATACGCATACTTGACTTCGGGAAATCCGTTTCATTTTTAGGAATGCAATAATGTCTAGCGTTAATTCCGGTAGCATTTTAAGGCCTGCATTCGCAGGGCAAGATCATATAAGTCTTCAAACATTTTTCAAATTTCAGTTGGAAAATTTCCTGCTGCAACAGGAGATTTTATCATGTTAGAACTTATTATATTAATTGGGGTTGTAATTGCTTTGGCTTGGCCGCTAGGAAAATATCTGGCTCAGGTTATGACATATCAACCGATGAAATCTGATGTACTGTTCAGTTGGATCGAAAAACCTATTTATAAGATTTTAGGCATACAGCCTTATCAGCAAATGAATCTACGACATTATGTCAGTGCTTTTCTTATAAGCTGTTCAGTATTGTTTGTTTTATCCATGTCCATTTTTATGACGCAGGCTGGGCTGCCGCTTAATCCAGATCATGCGCCGAATATGAGTTGGGATTTGGCATTGCATACGAGTATTTCATTTTTAACCAATACCAATCAGCAACATTATTCTGGTCAGGCGCAGTTATCTTATTTCTCGCAAATGACGGCGATTGTTGGGCTTCAAGTGATCACCCCTATTATGGGACTGGCTTTGGCGGTAGCCACACTGCGGGCTTTTTTTCTTCAAGAAAAACGTAATGAAAATCTAACTTCAAATTCTATTCAATTGGGCAATTACTGGGCAGATATGGTTCGTCCGACTGTTCGTTTTTTAATGCCATTATGTCTGATTTGGTCATTATTGTTGAACTGGCAAGGTGTACCCGCCACGTTTCAGGGTGGCCCAGAAGTACAAGTACTGGATCATTCTGTAGAAAAACAAATACAAAAAATACCACTCGGTCCTGTGGCGCCTATGGTGGCAATTAAACAGTTAGGTAGCAATGGCGGTGGCTGGTATGGGCCAAATAGTAGTGTGCCGCTGGAAAACCCAACGCCATTTTCAAATTTTTTGGAAATGCTGGCGATTTTGTTGATTCCAGTTTCCCTGATTTTTATGGTGGGATATTTCACAAAACGTCGACGCTTGGCTGTGTTTGTATTTGGAACCATGTTACTGATGTCTGTAATTTCTGCTACGGCAGCCATCTGGTCAGAAAGTTTATCTGCAACTGCTCATCAAATCACCTTAATGGAAGGCAAAGAACAACGCTTTGGTGCAGCGTCATCTGCACTTTGGGCAGCGCTAACCACGCAGGTGAATAATGGTTCTGTCAATATGATGCATGATTCCTCTGCGCCATTAACAGGCTTGATTGCCTTGAGCAATATGTTAATCAATGCCATTTGGGGGGGAATTGGCTGTGGTTTGCAGCAGTTCATGGTGTATCTCTTATTGACGGTTTTTATCGCGGGATTGATGACAGGGCGGACACCTGAGTTATTTGGACGAAAAATTGAAGCTGCGGAAATCAAGTTATTAGCAATACTTATTTTGTTGCAACCAATGGTGATTTTAATATTTACGGCCATCACGCTGACCAATCTTGCGATATCAGGTATCAGTAATGTCGGCGCACACGGCATTAGTCAGGTGTTTTATGAATACGTTTCAGCTTTTGCCAATAATGGTTCTGGCTTTGAGGGCTTAGGGGATAATACGATCTGGTGGAATTTGAGTTGTAGCATAGTTTTATTGCTGGGACGCTTTCCTGCTTTGATCATTCCATTGATGATTGCAGTTCGATTGGCACAAAAACGTCAGGCACCAGAAACTTCAGGCAGTCTAAAAGTTGAAACACCCACATTTTCACTGACCTTAATCGCTATCGTGATCACCTTAACCTTGTTGCAATTTATGCCGATTTTAGTCCTTGGGCCAATTGCTGACTATCTCAGTATGCAGTTAGGCTAAGGAGGAATACATTATGTCAACTCAAGTTCAATCGCAACAACAGCTTAGTCAGCAACGTAGTGAAGCCATTAAAAGTTCATTTATAAAATTGCTTCCTCAACACATGCTGAAAAACCCAGTCATGGGTATTGTCTGGTTAGGTACGCTCATTACTGCGTTTAGTACAGTGGTAGGTTATATCGAATGGTTGTTTGGTAGTTTGGTCACTATTATCTTATTTATCACGGTTCTTTTTGCTAACTATGCTGAGGCTATTGCTGAGGCGAGAGGGCGAGGACAGGCTTCTTCATTACGTCAGGCACGGCAAAATTTGGTGGCACGTAAGCTGGATTCATTACAAAGCTGTACTGTACAAGAAATTGCTGCAACACAACTTCAAATCAATGACCTGATTGAGGTTCAGGCGGGTGAACTCATTCCTGCCGATGGGGAGATTATTGAAGGTTTTGCTACGATTAATGAAGCAGCGGTAACAGGCGAGTCTGCACCAGTATTACGTGAAGCTGGTACGGACCGTTCAGGTGTAATTGGCGGAACCAAAGTCCTGACCGATCGTATTGTTGTGCAAGTGACTGCAGACTCGGGTAATAGTTTTTTGGATCGAATGATCGCCCTAGTCGAAGGTTCAAATCGTCAGAAAACACCGAATGAAATTGCATTGGGCATTTTACTCATGGTGATGACCCTGACTTTTGTCATGGTGGTGCTTAGCTTGCCTTTTATCGCCAGTTATTTGCATATCAGTATCAGTCCCGTGGTATTGGTGGCATTGCTGGTATGTCTGATTCCAACTACGATTGGCGGTTTACTACCTGCTATTGGTATCGCAGGGATGAATCGGGCGCTGAAAGCTAATGTGTTGGCCAAATCGGGTAAGGCGGTTGAGGTCGCAGGTGATATTGATGTTTTACTTTTGGATAAAACAGGCACGATTACATATGGTGACCGTCAGGCGACCGCGTTTTATTCTTTAACTTCGGTTACTGAGGCTGATTTAAGAGCGGCAGCATGGGTTTGCTCTCTCGCGGATCCCACACCTGAAGGAAAATCGATTGTTAAATTGGCGAAAGAGCAAGGTTTGCAAGCGGATGAACCTGAACATGCTGAATTTATCGCGTTTAATGCTTCATCGCGTATTTCTGGGGTCAATCTGGAAAATGGTCAGCAAATCCGTAAAGGGGCGCTGGATGCTATTTTGAAATTTGTACACTATCCTCAGCCCGATGCCGAACTTATAACGCGCGTTGAGCAAGTAGCATCCAAAGGTGCAACTCCTCTGGTCGTTGCCAATCAGCATCATATTTTGGGCGTGATTGAACTATCTGATGTAATTAAACCTGGTATTAAAGAAAAGTTTGCACGTCTGCGTGAAATGGGCATTAAAACCATCATGGTCACGGGAGATAATCCATTGACTGCCGCAGCTATTGCAGCAGAAGCGGGTGTAGATGACTATATTGCTGAGGCTCGTCCTGAAGATAAGCTGGCTTGTATCCGCAAAGAACAACAAAATGGTCATTTGGTTGCAATGGTGGGTGATGGAACCAATGATGCTCCAGCTTTGGCACAAGCCGATATTGGTTTGGCGATGAATTCGGGTACTCAGGCAGCTAAAGAAGCGGGCAATATGGTAGATCTGGATTCTGATCCAACTAAATTATTGGCTGTGGTAGAAATTGGGAAACAACAATTAATTACCCGTGGGGCTTTAACTACTTTTTCACTGGCAAATGACGTTTCCAAATACTTTGCCATATTGCCTGCCTTGTTTGCAGTAACCATTCCACAAATGCAAAAACTGAATGTTATGCAGCTTTCCAGTCCTGATAATGCGATTCTGGCGGCCCTTATTTTCAATGCCATCATTATTCCCTTGCTGATTCCGATTGCCTTGCGTGGGGTGAAATTCAAGCCATCAACAGCAACTCAGTTATTACGCCGTAATATGTTGATTTATGGGGTGGGAGGCGTGATTTTGCCTTTTATTGCGATTAAAGCGATTGATCTTATTTTAGTTCATATTTTAGGTGGGTAAGGAGCAGAACATGAAATCGTCCGTACAACATATAGAGAATACTTCTGCAATGTTACGCCCAGCAATTAGTTTGAGTCTGATTAGCTTGTTGGGATTTGGTTTGCTCTACAGTAGTGTCGCTACAGGATTAGGTCAATTCATATTTCCTGAGCAGTCTCATGGTAGTTTGATTGTGAAAAATCAGGTGATTATGGGCTCTTCGCTGGTGGCACAAAATTTTCAGAATCCCCGTTATTTTATGTCTAGACCTTCAGCAGCGAATTATGATCCGATGGCAATGTCAGGCAGTAATCTTGCTATTACCAATCCCGATTTAAAGATAAAAATAGAACAACGTCTCATCGCTGTGGCCAAAGAAAATCACGTGGCTAAAAATCAGATTCCCAGTGACTTGGTTACAGCCTCAGGCAGTGGTATTGATCCAGATATTAGCCCAGAAGCTGCACAATTGCAGGTATCTCGCATTGCCCAGTTAAGACAACTCTCTGCCATACAGCTGACTGATTTGGTGCGACAACATACTGAATCAAAACAATTTGGCCTATTGGGACAAGCTCGTGTAAATGTACTTGAATTAAATCTGGCTTTGGATCAACTTAGTCGATAAGACCAACGGGATCGCAGTATTTAAATACAGGGATGTATTTTTGAGCAAAATATGAATATGACCACAGCACGTGAAGATCAGGCCTCAGCATTACTTAATCATGTGAACCGTTATCAGGCTGGACGATTGACGGTATTTTTGGGGGCAGCACCGGGTGTAGGTAAAACTTATGCCATGTTGAGCCGCGCGCAGGAACTGATACGACAAGGCATTGATATTAAAGTGGGTATTGTGGAAACACATGGACGTGCTGAAACGCTTGCTTTGACTGAAGGGCTGAATATATTGCCGCGTAAGCATATTCTTTATAAGGAGCAATATTTTGATGAAATGGATCTGGACGCCATATTAACCTTACGTCCAGCAATTATCTTGGTTGATGAACTTGCACATCGTAATATTCCCAATAGTCGTCATGAACGACGCTGGCAAGATGTCAATGAAATTTTAGATGCCGGTATTGATGTCTTTACCACCATGAATATTCAACATTTAGAGAGTTTGAATGATGTGGTATATCAGTTGACGGGTATTCGTGTATCGGAAACTGTGCCAGATCGGGTATTTGATCGGATTCGGGACATTCGCCTAATCGATTTACCAGTCAATGAATTGATTGAACGACTACAGCAAGGTAAAGTTTATTTACCTGATCAGGCCCAATCTGCTTTACAGCGCTTTTTTAGTGTTCAAAATCTGACGGCCTTACGTGAATTGGCCATGCAATTCGTTGCGGAACATGTCGATTTGGATCTGAGGGAAACTTACCTTGCCCAAGGAACAAGATCGATTCCATTAAAAAATGAGATGATGGTCGCGATTGATGGACGTGGCCAGTCTGAATATCTGGTCAGGGCAGCCAGCCGTTTTGCTGAAAAAAAAGCCATTTCATGGACAGTGGTTCATGTCGCCCAAAAACATTTTTATTTAGAACAGGGTAATTCTTCTATAGTACAAAAAGAAGTCGAACAGGCATTTCAATTGGCTCGACAACTGGGGGCGCGAACTGAGATTTTATATGGTATTAAAGTTGCTCAAACTTTGAATGACGCAATTCAAGAAAAAGCCATTTCTTCTATTATGTTGGGTTATACATTATCTACACGCCTGACGCATATTTTTAAAAAAGCGATCCATGCAATTTTATTGGAAAAAAATCAGCGTTTAGAATTAATTTTATTACCTTTAAATAATGCTTCGCAAAACAAACCCTCATTGCATGAGCTCAATCATTCTTTATTAAGTTTAAAAGAAACCTTTTTAATTCTGGCTGTTACGGTCATTAGTATCATACTGGCACGTATTGCGGAAGTTTATATAGGGGTGGATGATTTATCTATTATTTTTATAGTTGCTGTGTTACTTGTTGCCACCAAAACCCGAATGCTGGCTGCCGTGATCACGGCTTTACTTTTTTTCTTTGCTTATAATTTTTTCTTTATTGAACCGCGGTTTACCTTTCAGATTTCTGCACATCAGGGAGTAGTTACGGTCATTGCTTTTTTGGCCGCAGCATTAATTTCCAGTCGTCTCGCTTCTCGTTTACGCCAACAAGTTTTATCTTTACGTGCTGCCAATGCTTATAGTAGCCGAATGCAGGATGTGACAGCTCGATTATCCAGTGCCATGCATCTGGAGGATGTCATTCAAATTGCACAAAAAGCGTTTCAACAGCAGTTTAATTTTCCCGTCTGGATCATGATTGCGCAAGATATGTCAACCCATTCTAATCAGCAACTCACTGAAAAGGAAAAAATTGCAGCAGACTGGAGCCTAAAACATCAACAAGCTTGTGGTAAATATACCGATACCCTTAGTCAAATTGACTGGTGGTTTATTCCGCTTTTGGCACAGAAACAAAATTTGGGTGTGGTGGGGTTAAATTTGTCACACCAGCTTTCAAATTTAAATGTTGAACAAAAACGTTTGATCGAATCAATGGTGGAACAAATTGCTCAGTCCATTTTGCGGACTCAATTGGCAAATGAATTGGAACAGGCAAAAATCAGTAGTGAAACGGAGCGATTACGTTCCGCTTTACTTTCTTCGGTCTCTCACGATTTACGCTCACCTTTGGCCTCGATGATGGGTTCGGCGGATACCTTAAAAAATTATCATCAGGCCTTGTCTCAGGAGGATCAGGATACATTACTAGAGACCATACGTATGGAAGGTGAGCGATTAGATCGTTATATCCAAAATCTGCTAGATATGACCAGACTTGGACATGATGGGCTAAAATTAAATCGGGACTGGATTGGAGTGGATGAACTTATTGGTTCCGCTACGCAGCGACTGAAACGTTATATGCCTGAAATAAAAATTGATCTTCAGCAACCAGCGCAGTCGGTCAATTTATATGTGCATCCTGCCTTGATTGAACAAGCCATTTTCAATGTGCTGGAAAATGCCGCAAAATTTTCTCCGAAGGATCAGGCTATTCAGATTCGTACAAAAAAATGGGACGAACATACTGTTCAAATTGAAATAGAAGATCAGGGTGCTGGAATTCCTGAGGATGAACGAAATCGAATTTTTGACATGTTTTATACGATGGAGCGTGGAGATCGTGGGCGTTTTGGAACAGGTTTAGGACTAACAATTGTGAAGGCTATTATAGGGGCTCATATGGGAACTATTGATGCTACGACAGGTAGCCATCATCAAGGGACATTGATTAGAATGCGCTTACCGATTCATCCAGAACAAGTCTGAATAAGAAAATGAACAATACTGCACCTCATTCCCTTGAAACACGCATTGTCGTGATTGATGATGAACCGCAAATCCGAAAATTTCTGGATATTGCTTTACGAGCCCAAGGCTACAAAACGGTTCTGTGTGAAAATGGAATGAAAGGACTGGAAGTCCTAATGAGTCAAGGTGCTGAACTGGTAATTCTGGATTTGGGCTTACCTGATCTGGATGGTCGTGAGGTTTTGCTTGAATTAAGAACGTGGTCGAATGTCCCAGTGATAGTTCTATCCGTGCGTTCCGATGAGCAGGAAAAGGTTGCGTTATTAGATGCAGGTGCAAATGATTACATGACCAAGCCATTTAGTGTGCCTGAACTCATGGCTCGTATTCGAGTAATCTTACGCTCACAGGCAAAGAGTAGTACAAAGGATTACATTGATTTTGATGATGGAAATTTAAAAGTTGATCTAGCTCAACATCAGGTTTTTATGCAGGGAAATTTGATTAATCTAAGTCGTAAAGAGTTTCAATTATTGGCGTTATTGTTAAAGCATCAAGGTCAACTTATCACCCAGCCACAATTACTCAAAGAACTTTGGGGACCGACTCATCAGCAAGATACACATTATTTAAGGATATTAGTGGCAAAACTTCGTAGCAAACTGAATGATGATGCATTACAACCCAGATATATTGAGACAGTGGCTGGAGTTGGTCTAAGATTTATTTAGTTAATATTCTGGATTTTTGATGCGTTATGCCATAATGATTCTAGTTGTTTAATATATCTAATATTACCTTTAGTTTGGGCTAATGATGAAAATAATAAATTTATGCTGGGCTATTTTGCCAGTATTGCTTTCAAGTTGTGCAGCGATGACGCTAGATGAATGTAAAACTGCGAATTGGGCGGTTGTGGGTGAAAAAGATGGTTCAAATGGGCAAGAACGACGGTTAGATCAATATTATAAGGCCTGTTCAAAAGCTAATATTGTGCCTAATCAATCACAATACGAACAAGGCTATCGAAAGGGGCAAGGTTACTATTGCCAACCTGATTATATTTTTTATGAAGCTTTAAAAGGCAATGGCAACTATCAAGTCTGTCCAGTGGAAGCTCGTAGTAAATTAAGATCTTATTATGAGGTTGCGCATGATTATTATAATGCTGAAAATGAATATGAGCGTTATCAAGATAATTTTAAAGACTATACCCGTAAATCTTATGATGACAAGCTCAAGCCAGAAGATCGTGAGCGTTATCGTAAACTACTCAAAGACCTACAAAATGATTCAGATCGTATAAACCGTGATTATCGTGATGCAATTCGGGATCTGGAAAAATTCAAATATCAACATGGATTGAAATAACCCAAAGCCCTCAATGTTGAGGGCTTTTTTAGATTAAATGTAATAGCTGGTTTTGGTCATTAGTTTTGAAATTGCTGTCATGGTGATTTTCACAGGAAAAGGCAAATCAACGCCCCCTGCATGTAATGCTGTATCACGATGATGCAATTCATCTTCATTCATTTGTTCTAAAATACGCTTTGAACGTTGATCGTAAACTGGCAATTGATTTAAATGATCGATCAAGTGCGCACTGACCTGACGCTCAGTTTCTGCAACAAAACCCAGACTATATTTATCGCCAGCAATGCCAGCAATGGCCCCCATACCAAATGAAAGACTGTACCAGAGAGGATTAAGTAAACTTGGCACACTGTCTAATTCTTTTAAACGGTCTTCACACCAAGCCAAATGATCTTGTTCTTCAATAGCAGCTTGTTCCATTTCATGGCGTACATTGGGCAGTTTTGCAGTTAAAGCTTGTCCATGATAAAGCGCTTGAGCACAGACTTCACCACTATGATTGACTCGCATTAAACCTGCCACATGACGTGCATCACTGACTGTCAGTGGTGCATCAGACTGTTCAGCTGGATTACTGCGATGAGCGGCTGTTGCCCCAGGAACCAGACTTCTTAGTGCTTGATCAAAAGAGTTGATCAATCGGTCGATACCAGTATAGTGACGCATGGAATTAATCCTCCAGAGAATCCTGTGCTGAATTTAACATAGGCGGTAACTTACGAAGCAACCAAAATGAAAAAATAGCACTTAAGACAGCCGTAATGATAAAAAGAATTTTAATGTCAATTTTTAAAATACTTAAAATTAAAATTGAGAATACCGCTGATGACACCATGAATACAGCATTCAAAATATTGTTTGCAGCTACAACACGAGCACGATGGGAACGAGGTGAATAGGCTTGCATCATGGCATAAAGGGGGACAATATAAAATCCGCCACTAATACCTAAAAGTGTGACTGCAAGCATCACATGGTAATACACCCAACCGGAAGTAAACATTTCTGTTAATGAAAGTAGGGCACCTGTTTTTTCAGGAACAAAAGCCAAACTTGCTGCAAGATAGAATGCAAATAATGTCAGACCTACAGCTCCAATGGGAACCATTTTTATATTTAGTTCTGAACCTCCAATTTTACGGCAGAGTAATGAACCGGCACCAATTCCTACCGAGAAGAAAGTCAGAAGTAAACTCACAACATTTTCTGAAGCATGCAAATTTTGCTGGGTCAATTGCGGAATTTGAGTCAAGTAAGTCGCGCCATAAAACCAATACCATGAATTACCCAACAAGATGGTAAAAATTAAAGGGATGCTTTTGGCATATTGAATGGTTTGAAAGCTAGTTCTAAAGAAATTCCAATCAATTTGTAAATCAGGTTCAGCGATTTTTTGGGGAAGAATAAATCGACTACAAAAATAACCAATTACAGCAATACTGACAACAGTAATACTAATCCAAGTTAAATTGCCATCGGATGAAGAAATCACCGCGCCACCGAGAATCATGCCTAACAAAATCGCAATCGATGTCCCAGATTGAAATAAGGCATTGCCCGACATAAGTTCGTTGGGCTTTAAAATTTCAGGCAAAATTGCATATTTAATTGGACCAAAAAATGTGGAATGGATGCCCATAAGGAACAACGCGAACATGAGTAAAATCAGATGTCCTGTGATAAAACCAAGGGAGCCGATAAGCATGATGATAATTTCAAGAATTTTAATCGCACGAACTAAGTTGGCACGTTCATATTTATCTGCAATTTGTCCTGCAGTCGCAGAAAAAATGAAATAAGGCAAGATAAACAACAGAGCTGCCAGATTGTTTAACGTACTGATACTGGCCGATTGTTGGCTAATTAGACCATAGGTAATCACTAACAGAAGTGCTTGCTTATAGACATTGTCATTTAACGCGCCAAAAAATTGCGTTAAGAACATGGGTAAAAATCGACGCGATGTCATGAGATTGCTATCATTTTTCATTTTTTAAAACTTCATTGCGATTTATTAAGAAATGTGATCAATTTGTTAAAGCGCCTTGAAAATCATGTATGATATTTTAAGTGGCTGATCCGATGAAAAATCAATAGATTTCCATGTATTTATATACATTAAAGCTAATCCGATTAAAATAAGCTTAGAGTTTTACATGCTTGCAAATATTAAATTTAGACATACAACTCTTGCCCAATCTGTACGTTTTATCTTGAATGTGCATGATATTAACAAATTTATCTGTTCAAGCATGCTTTTGGGCTTATATATTTCGCCTGTGGTTCATGCTGAAAATACCCATGTAGAACCTATTTCTTCAAGTTTAAGTCAAAGTCTGCAATCAAAAACACAGGCTGCATTACAGCAAAATAATGTGGTCAGTTCAGCGGTTCAGACTGATGCAGTTGCATCTCAAAACCAAAATTCGGTTGATAACTCAGTCGTTAATACATCTCAGGTTAACTCTTCGCAGGATAGTCAGGCTTTATTACAACAACAAGAACAAGCGGGCAATAAAATTGATGCATTCAAACCCATCGAGTTTGAGGATCTTCAAGATTTACCCGATACACAAATTGATGCCAGTATGGCAAATGAAATATTTAAAGTCGCAGAAGACGCTAAACAAGAAGCTGCGGCTGCACGAAATGGTTCTTCAAAAACTGTAAATGCGGTTTCAACACCGACTGCACAGGAACTCGCGCAAATTAATCAGGCACCAGTTGACATTGATCATCTGATGCAACAAATTGAATCGGATAAACAAATTGTAGTGGATGCCAATGCGTCAGGCAGAACGCTGGATGAAGTGACAGCCGCTGAAACAGAGCAAGACGACGCTAAAGTGGGATTTTTTAGACGTATTCTTTATAAAATACGTCCATCACGTAATTTAAACACAGCAAAAGCAGATCCGCGTATCAGTGCAGAAGTTGTGGGCGCACCTGCCGATCTGGCGGCGAATATTAGTGCCAAACTGTCCAGTTACACGCAAGAAGCATTTGGTGATTTTAATGCAGCTTTACCTCAATTGCGTAGTTTAAGTAATCAAGCAGCTCAAGCCGTCGGATATTACAATGCCAAGTTTAATTTTGAAAAAGTAAGTGATAGTAAAGTCAAAGTCACAGTGACACCGAATAATCCAGTCAAGGTTGAAGAACAAAATATTGAATTTTCTGGTGCGGGTGGTGATACGCCACAATTTCAGGTTATTCGACTAGTACCCGATTTAGATGTTGGTGATATTTTAAATCATGGTAAATACGAACAAACTAAAAGTCGTATTGTTGAAGCTGCTTCGGATAATGGATATTTTGACGCATATTGGCGTTTGCACGATGTTAAAGTTAAACAACCGGAAGATACCGCTGCCATCAATTTAAAATATGAAACCGGTGAGCGTTATAAGTTAGGCAATGTCGAATTTAGAATGAGTGATCCTTCTAAAAAACTACCGTTAAAAATGGAAGTGCTTAAAAGCATGACGCCTTGGAAAGATGGTGACGATTATGCCTTCTGGCGTGTAAATACCCTTGCAAATAATTTGACCAATTCACGTTATTTTAACTACACATTGGTAGATACCATAAAACCGGATCCGATTGAAAAACCACTTGAATTACCGCCAGATTTACAAGAACTTGTTGATCAGCAAAAACTTGAAGAAGAACAAGTCGCTTCGATACAAAAAGCAGATACAAAGTCGGGTCAGGAAGTCACTCAGGACGTAGCCGATGAAACTCAGTTTGCAGGCATGAAGTTGACTGACGAACAAAATGAGAAACTCCATGTTGCACGGGAGCAACTGGAACAACGTGCTTCTGAAAATGAACAATTGCAAGCTCAAGCACGGGAAGAAAAGAAAGTTCCTGTGATTGTGACCTTAAATGCAGACCGTTTAAATAGTGTGGAAACGGGTATTGGTTATGGTACAGATACAGAATTCCGTATCCGTACTCAATATCGCCGTGCCATTGTTAATAGTTTAGGCCATTCTTTTGATGCCAACCTTGAGTTATCTAAAATTCGTCAATCATTGGATGGTCGCTATAGCATTCCGTATAAAGACCCTATTAATGATTATATTAATATTGTTGGGGGTTATGAGCGTGAAGACCGTGATGATATTGGCCCAGATGTTAGTCTAGAAACTGAGTCCGCAGTGTTTGGTGCAGAACGCATCATTAAAAATCCTTTAGGTGGCTGGCAACACAGTTTTGGCTTTCGCTATCGTCTGGATCGTCTAACTCAGCATGGTGTTGTTGATAATGATGAAATTCCAGATGCATTTAAAGTTCCTGGTTCAGATGCAGAACAGGAAGCTTTGTTATTTGGCTACGAGCTTTCAAAAACAAACAGTAATAGCAGCGTGAACCCAACACGTGGTTTTAAACAAAGCTACAAAGTTGAATTGGGTAGCGAATCATTATTATCCGATGCCAATATGGCGATTTTAACCGCAGGCTGGCGTTTTATTTATTCATTGGGTGAAAATGATGATCATCAATTAGTTGGGCGATCAGATTTAAGTTATATCTTTACTGATGATTTTGATAAAGTTCCTTATAACCTTAGATTCTTTGCGGGTGGAGATCAAACGATTCGTGGTTTTGATTATAAAAGTTTATCACCTGAGGAATATGGCTATAAAGTCGGTGGGCAGGCATTGGCTGTAGGTTCACTAGAATATAACTATCAATTTAAGGATGGCTGGCGCGCAGCAGTATTTTCAGACTTTGGTAATGCGTATGACGAAAAATTTAAGAATGATACAGCTTATAGTATAGGCGTGGGGATTCGCTGGAAATCACCGATTGGCCCAATTCGACTGGATGTTGCGTCAGGAATTTCTGATGATAATCATCCAATTCGATTACATTTCTTTATCGGTTCACAACTTTAAAATAAATTTGATTCAGGATTATTATGGCTGACGTAGAACAACCGGCTACTCCTACACCTCCTAAAAAACGTCGCATTCTTCGAAATGTATTATTGACGTTATTGATTGTTATTGTCTTTTTAGTGGCTGCTTTAGGGGTTATGTTTACAACAGATCGGGGCAGTAAATTTCTGCTTGATCGAGTGATGGAACGTCAGCATATCCTGAGTTATGAATATGAGGGAGGCAACCTTTTACAAGGAATTATTCTAAAAAATATTTGGGTTAAACTCAAAGACCTAGATGTCAAAATTGATAAAGCGGATGTTTCACTGGGTTGGAGAGCAGTTCTTAGCAAAGAGATTCATTTAAGTCGTGCAGATGTTCGTAATTTACAAATCATTAGTCATGCTCCTCCAAGTAACGAGCCTTTTAAATTTAGTGAAATTAAATTGCCATTTGTATTGCGTTTGAATGAGGCAGAAATTGATCATTTATCAATTCAAACAGTGAAATCCAAAGTTGATTTTCATGATATTTATCTTGAGGATGCAGTTTGGTCGGGGACAGAGTTAAAGTTTGAAAATTCCCGTATGAATATGGGTTATCTCGCCTTAGATAAAGCGACTGGGCAAATGACATTCAGCGGTAAATATCCACTTAATGCTCATGCAGATTTAAAAATACCATCCTTAAAAAGTTTGAACATTGATACTATTAAGATTGCTGCGCGTGGAAGTTTAGATACCATTCAAGCAGGCGTGGCAACCAACACACCAGATTTGTTGACCGGTTGGGCGGTTGTGCATCCAGTCCGTGATGGTGTACCTATGTTTGGTCAGCTCAATTTTAAGAATTATCACTGGCCATTATTGACTGAACAAAAGTTATTTTCTAAAGATGGAATGGCCAAATTTAAAGGAAATGTGGAAAAACTCGACCTTGAACTAGCAACGGATTTAAAGGGAGAAAATATTCCACAAGGCCAATATACGTCTTTAATGTCTACAGACTTGGTAAATGGACTGGATATTCATGACTTTAATGGTCAGCTTATGCAGGGTTTTGTGACACTTGCTGGACACGTAGGTTGGCATGATCATGTCACATGGGATGTCAAAGGTCGTCTCAATCATCTTAATCCTAAAGATAAAGTGATACCGCAGGCAGTTGTAGATTTTCTACCGCCGTCACTAGATGCAAATCTTGCATCCGAAGGTTCTCTTGAAAAAGGGATGGCACTTACTGCAAACCTTGATTTTGACAAATACGAATCATGGTCCGTTAAACTCGCTCAAACTCAAGCAACACCACAACAAAAAACTCAACCCATGTTATTAGATGTTTCATGGAAAAATATTGACCGTGCCATGCCTTATATTGGCTGGCTGGATAGTGATGCAGGTCAGGTCAATTTAGCATTGGTTGAAGGTAAGCAAGATATTCATGTTGCTACTAATATACGAACCCACGAACAGGCAACATTGCCTGCGGGTAAATACGATGCAAGACTGGACTTAAAAGATAATATTTTGAATGTTCCTGCATTCACTTATCAGGCTCTTCAAAAAGGAAGTCTGAGTGGGCAGGCCAAAGTTGAATTGCCATCTGAAAAGCGCCAACTAAAATGGAACGCCATTTTAAATGCTAAAGATTTTAACCCTCAAACCATTGCAACCGCTGCGCCTGTCAATTTGCTTAATGGTCAAATTAAAGCAAACGGCTATGCAAAGCCAAATCAACAGATTATTCAGTTTGATGCGATTTCTCTAAAAGGCAGAATGGCAAATTCGGCTCAAAATGAAATGATTGAGCTGACTGGGAAAAGCACCGCTGCAATAGTCTTTAATGATGAAAAATCAGGCGGTGGTTTTAAAGGTTTTGCTGTTCGCTATGATGGAGGGCTGAATGCTTTCAATCAAGGTAAAGGGTTATTAAAGTTCAATATTTCAGGAACGCCAGATTTTATTAAAATTGCTGAATTACAGCATAATGGCGTTGCAGGTAGAATCTTTGCCTCAGGTTCAGTTAACCTGAAAAATGCGATAGGCTGGAATATCAATACGTCATTGGTGCGTTTTAAACCTCAGTATTTTGTTTCTAGTTTAAAAGGTGAGCTTTCAGGTAATCTTAAAACTCAGGGGCTGTGGGCTGAAAACTCAAAACGTATCAATATTGAAAAACTCAATATAGCGGGCTTTTTGAATAATAAGATTGTTCGTGGGATGGGCAATCTATCGATGGTACTGAACTCAAATCAAAAAGGTTTCTTGCCTCAGCAATTTGAAGCAAATAACCTATTTTTGGCTTATGGTAAAAATCAGGTTCAGGCTTCTGGCAATGCACAAAACTTACGTTTAAAAGTAAATGCACCTGCTATGTATGAACTTTATCCGGGATTACGTGGTCGTACGTATGGGTATTTGAATGTACAGGCTCAACCGCGCTTAAAAGCTACGGCAAATCTCGTAGTTGATAACTTTGGTTTTGGTGATATTAGTGTCAAAAAAATACAGGTATTGGGAGAACTACCAACTTCAGAAACCACACCAACTTCGCTGAAAGCAACACTGGATGATTTACGTAGTGGAGGACGCCAGATCCAATACGCAGGTATTACTTTATCTGGGACACGTAAAGCTCATTTGGTTCAGTTACAGGGTTGGAACTATTATTCCAAGTTTTACGTGCAACTAGCGGGCGGCTTTAACCAAAATAATGATTGGTTAGGACAAATTCAGCAAGGTATTTTTGATTCACGTCGCGCAGTTTTAAAACAACAGCAAAATGCTGCTGTGATTTATACGCGGGCAAGTCAGGAGCTATTTGTTGGGCAGCATTGCTGGTCGAGCCAAAATAGTCAGCTTTGTCTGGATCAACCTTTACGTGTGAGCCAAGCACGCGGCAATGTTTCTGTAGTGACTCGTGATCTCGATTTAAATGACTTCAGTGCCTTTATGCCAGAAGGTTTAGCCATTACTGGTAAACTTAATGGTTATGCGAAAGCATCTTGGGCTAATGGTACGCAACCAAAACTCGATGCACAATTGATCACTCAAAATGGGGAAATTGGATTGGCTGCTGCCGATCCACAGGATCCTGCATCGACCTTAAGTTATGATCAACTTAGTGTAATTGCAAAAAGTGTAAGTCAGGGCTTACTGCTACGTCTGGATGTTAAAACACCTGCAATTGGTACAGGTTATGCCAAAGTCATTATTAACCCCTACCAAACGCCGATGCCAATGAATGGTGAAGTTGCTTTCAACAATGTTCAACTAAAAGTGCTTAAACCATTTATTAGTGATGTACGTTCAATGGATGGAACTTTGGCACTGGCAGGCAAAATTAATGGAACATTAACTCAACCGCAAATTACGGGTGATTTACGCTTGAAGAATGGCTCGATTAGCATGATGTCATTGCCTGTTAATCTGACTAATATCCAGTTGTATTCCTCAATTAGACAGGACAATGCAACCATCAAAGGCGCCTTTAATAGTGGTCGTGGTGTGGGAGAGTTAACAGGAAGTGTGGACTGGAAAAATGATCCTCGTATTCAGCTTAATTTGAAAGGTGATAATTTATTAATTCGTCAGGCGCCACTGATCACTGCCATCGTTAATCCAGATGTGTCGATGGAGGCTTATCCATTCAGTAAGCGGTTAGTGGTGAATGGAAAACTGGACATTCCACGTGCTTTGATTTCGATGCCTGAAGCCAGTGAACCTGTTGTGGCAGTTTCTTCAGATGTACGTGTGGTACGAGATGGACAGGACCAGCTTGCGATTTTAAAAGCAGCAAAACCATGGGATATCCGAGCAGATGTCTCGGTTAATATTGGTAGTGACCGAGTTATCTTTCAGGGATTCAATAGCCGTATTCCGCTCGTAGGACGTCTAAATTTATCACAGCGTGGTCTTGAAACAGCTATGCGTGCCAGTGGCGCAATTGGGGTTAGCCAGAAAGTTAAGATTGAAGCATATGGACAAAGCTTGGATTTAAATCGGGCGATTGCTCGTTTTAATGGACCGATTTCTAATCCAACACTAGATGTCGATGCCAACAAGTCCGTGCAAGGTAGTACGGTAGGTGTGCGGGTAACGGGTACGGCTTCTGTACCTAATATTCAAATTTATAATGATGCCGGTTTATCCGAACAAGAAGCACTAAATGCATTGGTGACAGGCCGTATAAATGAAGGAAGTAGTGGATTGAGTAACACGGCTGGTTTTAAATCAGACGTAAACAATACCATTGCCGCAGCAGGAATCAGTATGGGCTTGGGTGGAACACGTGCATTGACTAATCAAATTGGCCGAACCTTTGGGTTGAGTGGCTTGGCATTGGACGCGCAAGGTACAGGTGATGATACCCAAGTGAGTCTAACGGGATATATTACGCCAGACCTATTTATCCGATACGGAGTGGGCGTATTTACACCTGTAAATAAATTAACCCTACGCTATCAGATGAATAAACGAATGTATCTAGAGGCCAGCCAGTCTTTGGAACGAGCTGTTGACGTATTTTATAATTGGCGTTTTTAAAGATACAGAGCCGCTTTTCGAAGCGGCTTTTCTATCTAGATCATAGTAAAACTGATTGTGCAAAATACAAAAAAAGCCTCATGAAATGATAAGAAAAAAAGAAGAGAAATCACAATAATATTAAATATTGAATACGCGGTTATGACGTATTGATGAATTACTTTGCAGATATAGACGGGGTAAAATGATGACCATATTTTATTGTTTGGTAAAAAAATCAGTTCATCAAGATCAAGTGCATTTTGTTGCAATCGATTTTATATATCAAAATAATGAATTTCCCTTTTTTAAATCTTTTACGACACATTTTGAGGAGGCACATAAATTTAAGTCTATGGAGGATATCCAAAAATTGATGGGTAACCGTCAGGATTTTTATATTTATAGTTTTGATACGGATCTCAACGTATCTCTGATGAACTCCATCACGGATGATGCTGCCCGAACCTCAGATCTGATGATCTTGAATAAAAAGTAAATTTAGGGATACAGCTTTAATTTACTTATTTAGATTGATTGCACAATTTCAATAAAAATATTAATATAAACTATTGAATTTAAATGATTATTTTAAATAAAATTGTGACGATTTAGGGAAGGTAAAGATGAATTCTGTCATTTATGGACGCATTTGGGCAGTAGCAGGTTTGATGCTTTTAGGTTGCTTATCCCAAAGCAACGCCAAGCAATATTACAAATGGGTGGATGCAAATGGTGTGACGACCTATTCAGCGACACCACCGCCGACGCAGCGTTCAAATGAACCACAACTGTCATCTCAGAAAACGGCTCCAATGAATCAAAATAAGCCGACGACTAATTTTAAATCAAACGCATCAATTGCAGATGAATACTACAATCCTTACAAACAGAGCATTAAGCCACCTGCAACACCCGTGAGTACTGAAAAAGAAAACCCACCAAAACTCAATAAAACTGAAACTACTCAAACAGTTCAGACCACGAGTTCATCCAAAAAACTAACCTATATGATCAAAGACTGTAATGGCGTACGTTGTAGTGACCATAAAGGCAACAATTATAATAAAGTTACAGGCAATACCTATTTGTCATCACGTGGTGGAGTGTGTCAAATGACAGGAAGCCGAATGGAATGCAATAAATGAAAATCTAAAATATGAAAAGATTTTAACGTAATAGCTTTTGGAAAATATGACAAGATTCAGTATGATGATGCCACCAGATTAAGTTCAGTGTAATGATGAAAAAAGTTCTGTTTCTTGTTTTAGGTTTAGCGTTGGTGGGATGTAGTGAAAAAAAACCATTAACGGCTGAAGAGCAATGGCATGGTTACTGTACCAGTATGGGTAATGCGGCTCGTTCAATTATGCTTGATCGCCAGAATGCGATTGAGAAAGCACAAGCTGTTGAACATGCAAAAAAAATTGAAGATGAGATAACCCGTTCATTTATTTTAAAAATTATTGATGAAGTTTACTCAATGCCTATTGATCAGCTTCAAAATAATCCTGACGCTGCTCGAGAAAATATTCGCAAGCAAACCACAGATCAGTGTATTGCAACACCACATGATAAAATGCCTAACTACAAACCGTTCTAAGAACGGTTTTTTTAGGTTGAAACAAAAGGCGAGCAGTTACAAACTTATTGAGTATTTTGAATACTTGATATAGATAATTTGATAAAAATAAAGAATAATAAATTGACTAATAATTATACGATAGGAGAGCAAAGATGGAAGTTATTGCTTATCTGCATAATGCTGATTTGTTGCTTGAAGACACTCAAGGTGTGGCAATCATCGGTGGTAGTCGTTACGTATTGAGTGTGGGTGACAAGGTTTATATCAGGGAAGTGATTGATGAAAAGGCCAAACTTTATGAGGTGACCATCTCATTTGCCAGTGCCGATCATGCGATGTTACATGAAGATGAAGTCCAGATTAAGTTTGAGGGGAATCGGGACGCATTAAATCAATATTTACAAACCACCACAGTCCACTAAGGTTTTATAGTTTTTATTAACAAAATCAGGCAACATAGGTTGCCTTTTTTATTGATTTAAACCATGGCAAAGCCAAGTAAAGCAGTTAGAGCCTGTTTTTTATGATTTTTGCATAGCAAACTGTCAAGTACTATTTCGCTATAAAATAATGAGAATCACGAAGAAGCACGGCGCTTGCATTAACTTTTGACTTGATTTTTAGTAAAATTTTGCTGTCCATATTATTTGCAAAGCTTTGCTTGGCAGGAATTTGCAAATAATTTTTTAAAAAAGAGGAATAACACTGTGCTAGAAGCTTACCGCCAACACGTTGCAGAACGTGCCGCACTCGGAGTCCCACCGAAGCCACTTGATGATGCGCAAACGGCTGATCTGGTTGAATTGCTAAAAAATCCACCAGCAGGCGAAGAAGCGTTTCTTGTGGACTTGCTCGAAAACCGCGTTCCAGCGGGTGTTGACCAAGCGGCTTATGTAAAAGCAGCTTTTTTGTCAGCAGTTGCAAAAGGTGAAGCGACATCTCCATTAGTTTCTAAAGAACGTGCAGTTTACTTACTTGGCACAATGCTTGGTGGTTATAACGTCGCTCCTTTAGTTGATTTGCTTGATAGCGCTGAACTCAGTGGTTTGGCTGCTGAAGCATTGAAAAAAACGCTTCTAGTGTTTGATGCATTCCATGACGTTGCTGATAAAGCAAAAGCAGGCAATGCCAATGCAAAAGCTGTTTTACAATCTTGGGCAGATGCTGAATGGTTCACTAGCCGTAAAGATGTTCCTGAAGAAATTAAGCTGACTGTTTTCAAAGTTACAGGTGAAACTAACACAGATGACTTGTCTCCAGCACAAGACGCTTGGAGCCGTCCAGATATCCCATTACACGCCAATGCAATGTTGAAAAACGAGCGTGATGGTATTAACCCTGAAAAACCAGGTGAAGTGGGTCCGCTTAATCAAATTAAAGACCTCATCGCAAAAGGCAACCAAGTTGCTTATGTGGGTGATGTTGTTGGTACGGGCTCTTCTCGTAAGTCTGCAACTAACTCTGTTCTTTGGTTCTTCGGTGATGAAATTGCTCATATTCCGAACAAAAAAGATGGTGGTTACTGCTTAGGTACAAAAATTGCGCCAATCTTCTTCAATACAATGGAAGATGCGGGTGCATTACCAGTTGAGATTGATGTTGCTAACATGAACATGGGCGACGAAATCACACTGAAAATTGACCATGCTGCTGCTAAAGTAACAGCGTTCAAAAACGGTGAACAAATTGCTGAATCTGAACTTAAAACGCCTGTTCTTCTAGATGAAGTGCGTGCAGGTGGTCGTATCAACTTGATCGTTGGTCGTGGTTTGACGACTAAAGCACGTGAAGCTCTAGGTCTTGAGCCTTCTACTTTGTTCCGTACTCCAGTACAACCTGCTGCAACTGGCAAAGGCTTTACTTTAGCTCAGAAAATGGTAGGTCGTGCATGTGGTCTTCCAGAAGGTCAAGGTGTAATTCCAGGAACTTACTGTGAACCGAAAATGACGACTGTTGGTTCTCAAGATACCACTGGTCCTATGACACGTGATGAGTTGAAAGATTTGGCTTGTTTAGGCTTCTCGGCTGATCTTGTAATGCAGTCTTTCTGTCACACTGCTGCATATCCAAAACCAGTAGACGTGCAAATGCAACATTCACTTCCAGACTTCATTATGAACCGTGGTGGTGTATCGTTACGTCCGGGTGATGGTATTATTCACTCTTGGTTAAACCGTATGTTATTGCCAGATACTGTTGGTACTGGTGGTGACTCACATACTCGTTTCCCAATTGGTATTTCATTCCCAGCGGGTTCAGGTCTTGTTGCGTTTGCTGCTGCTACTGGTGTAATGCCACTCGATATGCCTGAATCAGTTCTTGTGAAGTTCAAAGGCAAAATGCAGCCTGGTATCACTTTACGTGACCTTGTACATGCGATTCCTTACTACGCAATCAAGGAAGGTGATCTTACTGTTGAGAAAAAAGGTAAGAAAAACATTTTCTCTGGTCGTATCTTAGAAATCGACTTGACTGAAATGGAAACTGACCTAACTGTTGAACAAGCATTTGAATTATCTGATGCTTCTGCTGAACGTTCAGCTGCGGGTTGTGCAATTACACTTTCAGAAGAGAAAGTTGCAGAATACTTGCGTTCTAATATTACCATGTTGAAATGGATGATTTCACAAGGTTATGGCGATGCACGTACTATGGCTCGTCGTATCGAGAACATGGAAAAATGGTTAGAAAATCCATCGCTTCTTAAAGCTGATGCTGATGCTGAATATACCAAAATCTATGAAATCGATCTTGCTGATATTAAAGAACCAGTTCTTTGCTGCCCGAACGATCCAGACGATGCAAAACTTCTTTCTGAAGTTCAAGGTGACAAGATTGATGAGGTATTTATCGGTTCTTGTATGACCAACATCGGACACTTCCGTGCAGCGGGACAGCTTCTCGATAAAGTACCGAGTGGTTCGCTTTCAACTCGTCTATGGTTGGCTCCTCCAACGCGTATGGACGAACATCAGTTGATGGAAGAAGGTCTATATAACATCTATGGTAAAGCTGGCGCACGTACAGAAATGCCGGGTTGTTCACTCTGCATGGGTAACCAAGCACGTGTAGCACCAAATACCACTTGCGTATCGACTTCTACCCGTAACTTCCCGAACCGTTTAGGTCAAGGTGCAAATGTTTACCTTGCTTCTGCTGAACTTGCTTCTGTTGCAGCGGTTCTGGGTAAGCTTCCAAGTCCAGAAGAGTATCAACAATATGCTGCTCAAATCGACAGCATGTCTGCTGACATCTACAAATATTTGAACTTCGATAAGATGGGCGAATATACAGATGCTGCAAACACTGTAGATACTAAGAAAATTGCTGCGGCTCAATTAACTTAATAATCGAGCAAAGAAGGAAGCACTGCTTCCTTCGAGTTTGAAAGTAAAATTATGCATTACTTGAAAATTATGTCTTAAGTAAGTGAATTATAGGGGCTGAGTAATCAGCCCTTATGATTATGATTGAATGAAAATAAGCTCTATGAAAGTTTTAAAAGAAAATAATAGAACATAATAATTTAGAGCTTCAAAACTTAAATCAGGATGGATCGAATCTACAAATGTCGTCGCTATTATAAAAATAATCCTCTCACGTTCATCTATACGATTAGTTTTTAGATAAAGAGAAATATAGCCAATGTAATACTTTAGTTTCTTTTTTTCATACTCGGAGTTTAAACATAACAATTCTACCTTTTGTTCTATTTCACCTTGTTTAAGATACAAGAGCGAAGCAACGAAAATCTCTAATTCCTTAACATTCACAACCGAGATGCCTAAAGTGTTTAGCATTTTTGCAAGTTCATTCCGTATTCTGCTATTTAGTCGGGTGGTATACACACTTAAATTACTCATTTCAATTCTATTATTTATCATTTAAGTATTGTAATACAAAACTATTGTTTTGCTAAACAATATTTTTTTTGTTTTTAGTATTGTACGAAAATACACGCATTTGCTTATATCCCGATAGTATCAATTAATGGATATAGGTCATGCAATACGGTATTTAAGAAAAAAGCAGGGTTGGACTCAACAACAGCTTGCAGACTTTTCACATACTTCAAAAAGTAATATTTCAAATCTTGAAAATGGAAATCAAGGATACAGTCCTGCAATACTTCAATATTTAGCAGAAGCTTTTGGTTGTTCCGTTGCTCAAATTTTTTTATTAGCGGAATACTTAGATGAGAATGAGGAATTAACCCAAGATTGGCAGCATATGCCTATAGATGCATTATTTATTCAGCTTTCTCCTGATTTGCAAAATCAACTAAAACAATTAATCTATACTTTGATTCAATCCAAGTGTTAAGTGCTGTAGAATGAATAGAAATATTTGATTTTAAAAGTATTTATTATTTTTTAACATAGATATTAAAAAGCCCCGCATTGCGGGGCTAGTCGTATATGAATCAAGCCATATACTGTATGAGGCTCATCTCAAACTGAGCGTATTAAACCATAACTTGGGTTGAGTTGCAGTAAATATCTTAAACTTATTCAATCAACATCAAATCAGCCGAATTTGCTGATTTCAGAGGACGCAAAGCAAACGTAGAGCGTGTATGACGGATTCCTTTGATTGAGTAAAGTTTTTTTCTTAAAAAACGCTCGTAATGTTCAGCATCTTTTACGGCAACTTTGACCAGATAATCATATTCACCTGTCACCAAATGCGCTTCAATGACTTCGGGAATATCCGCAAGCGCCTGACTAAAATTTTCTAGCATTTCGTCGTCATGACGTTCAAGTGTAATTTCAATAAAAAATAAATCCTTAATCCCAATTGCTTTGGGATTGATGTTGGCGGTATATCCATCAATAATTTTTAAGGTTTCTAGACGCTTCAAACGCGTCCAACAAGGCGATGAAGATAAGCCGACTTGTTCTGAGAGTTGAGCAATGGTCAATCTACCATTTTGACGTAAGGCAGATAAAATTTTCCGATCAATACGATCTAGTATGTATTCTGTACTGTTCAAAACTTAAACCAAAGGAAAATATTCTGTAAATAATGAATATATCGGAATATTATACCAAAAGCATGGGTAATTTAAAAAAATTAAGTAAAAAATTCTTATTTATTCAAGATAAAATAATTTTATAAATCAAAGACATTAGGGTGGTGGCTTTGATGATGCCGGGAGCATATATGAAGGAAGGGTGCCTTTAAATATGCTTGCGGCATTTTTATTTACAAAGCTAAACAAAACAAATTTTTGTTGAAATTGTTGTAAGCATATGAAAGAAATAAATTATTTTAAAATTAGCTAACTTTTTAAATAAATGCGGAATGATAAATCTTCTCATTTATGATAATTTATTTTAATGTTTTAAGCTTTTTTTAAGTTTTATATGAATTTTATTTTTATTCGCTATGATTAAGCGGCGCTATCTTTTTCTCCTCCTAATTTTGCTTGCATTCACTTCATTATTTGTTGGAGTGGGTGATGTGAGTTTCTCTGGTCTAATGGCTGGCAATTCGCAGGATTGGCAATTATTTTGGACCAGCCGTTTGCCGCGTTTGATGGCCATTATTGTTGCGGGTACAGGTCTGAGTGTTTGTGGCCTGATTATGCAGTCTTTAAGCCGTAATCGCTTTGTTTCACCGACCACAGCAGGTCTTTATGATTGTGCAAGATTGGGGGTGCTTGTTTCAATTATTCTATTGCCCAGTGCTTCTATTTTTATGAGAACGGGTTTTGCCATTGTTGTGACCTTGATCGGTGCAATGGCATTTATGAGCATTCTGGCGACCTTAAAACATCGTGATACGGTATTTGTGCCTTTGGTTGGTATGATTTTTGGTAGCATTATTTCTGCATTTACCACTTTTATCGCATTGCAAATGGATTTGTTGCAAAGTTTGGCTGGGTGGTTGCAGGGAGATTTTTCCACCATTTTAAATGGTCAATACGAACTCATTTATCTCAGTTTACCTGTTTTACTACTTATCTATGTATTTGCGAATCGGTTTGTGTTGGCAGGTCTGGGTGAAGATTTTGCGACTAATTTAGGACTAAATTACAAGCATACCATGTTTGTTGGTTTGATTTTGGTGTCTGTAATTACAGGAGTGGTGATTGTAACCGTAGGTGCGATCCCTTTTTTAGGCTTGATTGTCCCTAATCTGGTGAGCCTGTATTTGGGGGACAATATTCGTAAAACCTTGTCACATACTGCATTGTTAGGGGCAATTCTGGTGTTGCTGTGTGATGTATTTGGTCGAGTGGTTATTTTTCCTTATGAGGTCTCGGTCAGTCTCATTATGGGAGTCTTGGGTAGTGTAATTTTCTTGTGGCTTTTGCTCAGGAGATATCTCTATGCATAATCGAACCAAGTTATTAATTCTTTCTGCCATTACGCTTGTCTCTATTATTTTTTATTTGGGTTGGGGGCTGGGTGTAGGCTGGCAATTTGCAGTCAACCTGCGTTTAAAAACGGTAGCAGCTATTCTTGTTGCGGGTGTTGCTGTCGGAATCTCAACTTTAGTTTTTCATTGTATTGTTAATAATCGTGTGGTCACTCCACAGGCATTGGGTTTAGATAAGTTATATGAGCTTTCTAAAACACTGATTATTTATTTCTTTGGCGCTAGTACCTTACTTTCCATGAATTTTGTCATGGATTATGTGATTAGTTTGGGATTGATGTTGGGCTTTGCACTGCTTTTATATCGTTTTATTTTTAAAAAAGTGGCAGAGCAGAATATTTATTTTCTGTTATTGGTCGGGCTAATTTGTGCCACTTTATTTGACAGCATGGCGACTTTTCTGCAGGTTTTGCTTGATCCTGATGAATTTCAGATTGCAGCCTATGCAGGTTTTGCAAGCTTTAATATTGTAAAAATCGAAATTGTTATTCTGGCTTTAATAACAGTTGTACCTATTCTTATTTATGCACTTAAAAATCATAACCAACTTGATGTGATGGCTTTAGGTCGTGAACATGCTCTTAATCTTGGGCTGGACTATGATAAGACCAGTCGAACGCTTTTAATTTTAGTGGTATTGGCACTGGCATCGGCTACCGCATTGGCTGGTCCAATGATGTTTTTGGGACTATTGGTTCTTAATATCACGTTGGAATTGTTTAAAACTCATCGCCACCACATTTTATTGGTAGGCATTATTTTAGTCAGTATTTTGTCTCTTATTGTTGGGCAATTTGTGGTGCTACATATTTTGAATAACAAAACAACGCTAAGTGTGATTATCAACTTTGTTGGGGGAGTTTATTTCTTCTGGATTTTGTTAAAGGAAAATAAAAAGTGGCAATTGAGTTAAAACATTTAAGTAAAAGTTATCACAGTCAGAAAGTGGTAGATGACGTTTCTTTAAGCATTGCCAAAGGTCAATTTACTGCATTTATTGGTCCTAATGGTGCGGGCAAAAGTACGATCCTTAGCATGATAAGTCGTTTAGCTCAACCCGATTCAGGGCAGGTTTTTCTTGATGGTCTGGATATGTATGCCATGAAAAGTGCTGAAATTGCTAAAAAAATGGCAATTTTAAAACAATCCAATCATACCGAATTGCGTTTAACGATTGAAGATTTGGTAGCTTTTGGTCGATTTCCATATTCACAAGGACGTTTAACTTCTGAGGATCATCGCATTATTGATCGTTCTATCAATTATATGGATCTGAAAGATTTACGTCATGGGCAGTTAAATGAGTTATCGGGTGGACAACGTCAGCGTGCTTATATTGCAATGGTTTTGGCTCAAGACACCGATTATATCTTGCTTGATGAGCCTCTAAATAATTTAGATATGAAGCATTCCGCACAAATTATGCGTGTTTTGAAAGATCTGTCAGTCAATCATGATAAATCTATTATCGTAGTAATCCATGATATCAACTTTGCGTCTGTGTATGCAGATCAGATTATTGCGATGAAACATGGACGGCTCGCCTATGTGGGTTCACCACAGCAAATTATGAATGAAGCGATTTTAGAGA
Source organism: Acinetobacter sp. S54 (assembly GCF_016624945.1). Taxonomy (GTDB): domain Bacteria; phylum Pseudomonadota; class Gammaproteobacteria; order Pseudomonadales; family Moraxellaceae; genus Acinetobacter. Next base: position 344,668 of record NZ_JACVUI010000003.1, read on the forward strand.
AAATTTTTGATTTCCATATTCCGATTCAGGAGGTGGATCGCCATAAATTAGGACTTTATTTTATTAGTTAGGAGAGGGCTATGTTGCTTAAGAAAACGTTCATTGCAACACTATTCACATTAATATTTGTGGGTTGCAGTAATTCAAACACATCTACACAATCGGAGCAGGGCAATACTGCAAAGAATGCAACCAATGATATTTTAACATTTAGTAGTAAAGCGGGAGATATTACAATTCCTGCAAATGTTTCCCGAATTGCGGTATTGGATACGAATGCTTTAAATACCATTCATGAACTTGGGGCGGATGATAAAGTAGTCGCTTTGCCTAAAGGAACGCCTTTACCTCACGTTTTAAGAAATTTTAATGATTCAAAATATATAGATGTTGGCACCGTGAAGGATCCAAATTTAGAACGTGTGGCCGCTAGTCAGCCTCAATTGGTTTTGATGAGCGGTCGTATGGAAAATGTGATCAACGAAATTAAAACTATTGCTCCAACGTACTTTGTAGATGTTGATTATAATGATCAATTTAACTCATTTAAGCAGCAAACTTTAAATATCGCTGAAATGGTGGGCAAGAAAGCTGAAGCTGAACAACAATTACAAACGCTTGAGTCTGATATTGCTACTTTAAAAGAAAGAACCCAAGGAAAGACGGCATTGATCATTATGGTTAATAATAGCAAAATTGCTGCTTATGGTGCGGGTTCTCGCTTTGGTAATATTCATGATCTATATGGTTTCACGCCAGTCGATCCCTCTATAAAAGTGGGTTTACATGGTATGGCGATTTCATATGAATTTATCGCCCAAAAAAATCCCGATTATATTTTTGTGATTGATCGTGGTGCTGCTATTAGCGAGAAAAAAGATGGTGCCAAGCAGGTCTTAAGTAATGCTATTATTAATAAGACCAAAGCTGCTCAAAATGGTCATATTGTGTATTTGGATTCTAGTAACTGGTATCTGATGAATAATGGTTTGGGCGGCATGAAAGCAATGGTTAAAGAGGTTTCAAATGCTGTAAATGACTAAATTGATATACTTAAAACGCAGTATAATCTGCGTTTTTGTTTCACCATTTTATGGCTTGTCATTGATTGTTTTTCAGTGGTGGAAACATTTGGATAGAGAGGAGGTCGGATTTAGATACCAGATGCTAGAAGCAAATGATATATTTGATGCTGTAAAAAATATCAATTAATGATTCTTAATAATATATAGAAAGACAACTATAAATATGAGCACTAATAAAATATTGACAGATATAGTCATGAGGGAATCCAATGATGAAAATGAAATAATTTTTCTAATTCACTTATATTAAATAGGTTTTTGAACGATTGGTAAACAAATATCTAGAAAGTTCTGTCTATTATTTTGTGAAATAAACACTACATTATTGGTTTTATTTGCTTTTTTGTATGTAATACAAAATTAAAAGAAGAATTAAGATTGCCGCTAATACAAAAGTAATATCACTTGGCACTGAACGATTCCCGTTTTTTACGCTTCTACGTTAAGTATTCTTAAATGTGTTTAGTAATTCTTAAGCAATATTTTGAGGTAAATATGCATAAATGTGAAGCTATATTTTAAATTAATTCCGATCCTGCCAAATTTAAGCCAATTAATTATCTTGATGGTTATCGGAGTGTAGTCATTGCTGATGGCCAAGCATTGGTCATATGTATAAATTAAATCCAAGAACATTGAAGTAAAAAAACAAGATTGATTGTATTGAAAATGACTTTAACAATGAACTAGACATCAAGGCTGCTAAAGATACCAAGCAGCTTAATTTCTGTTCAACTAGTATTAAAACCAAACTGTGCTATTTCTATATTTTTAGTTTTTCGTTTAATAAGGTTTCAATTTCAGTGCGATATGGAATAGAGGATTGTGCACCATATCGCGTTACAGTAATCGCTGCTGCTGCATTGGCAAATTGGGCTGCGTCCTTGTTTGATTTGCCTTCAAGCAAAGCGGTCGCAAAAGCTCCATTAAAGGTATCTCCAGCTGCAATTGAATCTATTGCATCCACTGCAAAAGCAGGGATGAGTTGCCCTTGATCAATTTCACTTAACCAAACTCCTTGAGCTCCTAGCGTGATCACCACTGTTTTTATGCCATACCCATGAAGAATTTGCGCTGCCTTTTGCACATCACTCAGATTCTGAATTTTAATGCCTGTTAAAATTTCTGCTTCAGTTTCATTCGGAGTGATGAAATCGATAATTTTTAAAAGGTCTGGGGATAATGGCTGCGCTGGCGCAGGGTTTAAAATAATTTTTACTCCAGCGTCATGGGCAATATTTGCAGCAGTCATGATGCTGTCCAAAGGTGTTTCAAGCTGCAATAATAATAACTTGGCATTTTGAATTAGGTTTGAAAATTGTTTAACATATTCAACATTTAAGGCGGCGTTGGCTCCAGCATGAATACCAATGAAATTATCTGCATGCTGATCTACAAAGATTAATGCGACTCCAGTATTTTGGTTGGTTGTGCTTTGAACTGCCTGTGTATTGACATGATCTTTTTCTAGTTGAGTTTTAATATGGTTGCCTGCCTCGTCATCCCCGACACGGGCAATAAAAGCAACATTAGCTCCACTGCGTCCAGCAGCCACTGCCTGATTAGCGCCTTTTCCACCAAAAGCAATTTTATAATTTGCTCCTGTAATCGTCTGTCCAGAGGTGGGAAAATCCTTAACGTTTAAAATATGATCAACATTTGCGCTGCCTAAAATCACCATATCAAAAAAACTATTTTTCATTTTGGACAATCGCTTTTGAGATTTATTGCTTAATTGTAACGAGCCTAATTTATTCCTTACATTACAAATGTGTAAGAGAAAAATTATCTTGCTGTTTTCTAAAGATTTTAATCCAACTAAAATAGTTGGTTTAAATGTATTGGTTTTTCGCATTGTGAGAATTTGTATTTTAAATCATTTTTGTTAAGAAAAAATTAAGCTTAAATTCTTAAAACTAAATGGTGACATAAAAATGAATGATGTTCTCAGGAGTGGAAGAAGATGAATTTAGAATATACTCATAAACCAAATTATTATTTTTTTGCGCATAGACTTGTATCTTTTTTGGAGAATGAGGTAAAAAAACATCCTGCTCTTTTACGTGATACATTCAACTTAAATGAAATTTATGATTTATTCGAGCATGATTTTGCCTCAACCAGTACCAACCTAGAAGGTATTATGAATATTGTGGATGAATATGTGATTGAAACAGCATATGGATCACAGCCACTTATCTCAAAATACCGTATTTCTGCTGAAAATCATATTCTTGAACTTGATTTCAATGGTAATGCAGTTACAGAATTAGTTGCGGGTAAATCGATTCAGTATCCTAAAGTTGCTTGATGAAATATTTTCTCGCACAATCAAGGGCAGCTATTTAGCTGCCCTTGATTGTATTTTAATAAAGCGGTTTATATTTCTGCTTCTTCTTCGGTATCATCTTCAGCGGCAATACCTAGCTCTTTGAGCTTGCGTGTAAGCGTGTTACGTCCCCAACCCAATAGTTCGGCTGCATGGCGTTTACGACCACGGGTTTGTTGTAGGGCTGCATTAATTAAAGTTCGCTCAAACATGGGGGTGGCCATATCCAGAATTTTCATTTCACCATTTTTTAATTTTTGAATTGCCCATTGGCCTAGTAATTCATCCCAATGATGTAATGAAATGCGATCAACGCCCGTTGGTGTTGATGTTTGTTCCCCCGATTTTTGAATAGGAATTTGTTTCAGCTCGGAAGGTAGATCTTCTGGATAAACATCGCGACCCGTGATCATGACAGTTAACCAGCGGCAGGTATTTTCAAGTTGACGAACATTCCCAGGCCACGGTAATTGCTGCATATAATCTGTGGTTTCTGGACGTAGAATTTTGGGGCTGACTCCTAATTCTTTGCCTGCACGGGCTAAAAAGTGTTGTGCCAGCATCGGAATGTCTTCGCTACGGTGTGCAAGTTTTGGAATGTGAATGCGAATAACATTTAAACGATGATATAAGTCTTCCCGGAAGCGCCCTTCATTCACCAATTTTTCTAGGTCTTGATGGGTCGCTGCGACAATACGCACATCAACTCGTACAGGAATATGTCCGCCTACACGATAAAACTCACCATCGGCTAACACACGTAGCAATCGGGTTTGGGTTTCAAAAGGCATATCACCAATTTCATCTAAAAATAGTGTGCCACCATTGGCTTGTTCAAAACGGCCCTGACGTTGAGTATTGGCTCCTGTAAAAGCCCCTTTTTCATGGCCAAAAAGCTCTGTTTCAATCAAGTCTTTTGGAATCGCAGCCATATTTAGTGCAATAAAAGGTTTACTGCTACGTGGTGAATGTTTGTGTAGCGCATGAGCGACCAGCTCTTTACCTGTACCAGATTCACCGTTAATTAATACCGTAATGTGTGATTGTGATAATCGTCCAATGGCACGGAAAACTTCCTGCATGGCAGGGGATTCACCAATAATTTCAGTTGATTGAACTGGAGCCGTTGTTTTTGCAGCTTCTTGTTGCTGTAATTTATTGATATGCAAAATTGCCCGATGAACCAGTGCTAAGGCTTCATCAATATCAAAAGGTTTAGGTAAATATTCAAAAGCACCGGTCTGATAGCTTGATACTGCTGATTCCAGATCTGAATGTGCTGTCATAATAATGACGGGTAAATCAGGATAATTATTTTTTACTTTACCTAAAAAAGTGAGACCATCGATACCCGGCATACGGATGTCGGTCAGAATCACTTCTGGCGCATCGCTGGAAAGTTGATCCAAAGCGGTTTGAGCTTCTTCAAAACTAGTTACATCAAAGCCTTCTTCTTTGAATGTTTTTTCTAATACCCAGCGCATGGCGCGGTCATCATCAATTACCCATATTTTATTTCGCGACACGGTCTGACTCCCAAGGTAAATATAAGCTAAATGTTGTTTTTCCAGCGACGGACTGACATTCGATCATTCCGTTATGTTGATGCATAATATTTTGTGCAATACTTAAACCAAGTCCTGTTCCTTTGGCTCGTCCTGTAACTAAAGGATAAAAAACGGACTCTAAAATCTCTTGTGGTACGCCTGGACCATTATCTTCAATATCAATGCGTACAGCAGATCGATTTAATAAACCATTAATTGTTACAAGGCGTTGAATACGGGTTCTTAAGATTAGCTCAGGCTCATGATCAACAAAAAACTCTTTATTTTCTGTCATTGCCTGAATGGCATTGACGCTAATATTCAGCATAACTTGAATGAGTTGATCACGATCTGCTTTGACATCAGGCAATGACAAATCATAGTCACGAGTAATTTTAATTTTCTTCTTGGTTTGATTCACAATAAGAGAGCGTACTCGTTCTAGTGGTTCATGCACATTGACATCTTCATAACTTGGCAACTGACGCGAACCAAGCATGGTATCTGCAAGATTTCTTAAACGATCAACTTCATTAATAATGACATCGGTAAATTCTGTATATTTAGGATCTTTTAAACTACGTGCCAGTAATTGAGTTGCACCGCGGATACCACCTAACGGATTTTTAACTTCATGGGCAACTCCACGAATTAACTGGCGTGCCACTTGATGTTGTTGAATCAAATTTTCTTCTTTAGAGATTTTGAGCATCCGATCAATTGGATTAAGCTCTATCAATAATAAAGGATGATAATTTTTGCCTGTATTTAAGGCTGAAACAGAATAATCAACGTGTATATCTTTAAAATTAACATTAATGGTGGCTTCACGGCGTGTGTAATGTTGACCTGAGTGAAGTGTATTTAAAAGTGCTTCATGGGTGTTGAAGGTGTCATCGGGCGAGTGCAAAAGATTGAGCACAGGTAAACCTGAGGCACGAAGTAAACTAATATCAAACAACGCTTCGCATGAAGAATTGAGATAAAAAATATTCAGGTCACTATCGACCAATAATATCGCAGTGGTTAAGTTATCGACTAAAAGTCGATAGTCAATGGTCTCTCTTTGATCCATTAGAAAATGTTTCCTGTCTTAAAATAGCGCAATGACATTTTCATTTAATCCAGTTTTTCCCTGTAATGGGACATAAGTTAAGCAAAATACACGCCAACTTTGGGTAGAAAACACCTTGGTTCTAAGTCTGTATTAAAAATGAGCAAAATAGATGAATTGTGATCGATTTAAAAACAAGCTTTATGAGATAACATCTTAAATTGAATCATAATGGTGCAATAGTTGTTTTTAATAAAAATATTGGTTGTATTTTGGTGCATTAAACGAACTGTTCATATTCCACCTGTTTTTATTGCTAGAAACGTCATACAATACGCGGATTCTAGTGGAGTGCAGATTCATGAAGTCCCCCAAAGTCGGTTTTGTATCTTTAGGTTGTCCTAAGGCATTGGTAGATTCTGAACGAATTTTAACTCAGTTACGTACTGAAGGTTATCAGGTCGCATCAGATTATGATGGTGCTGATTTGGTTGTAGTAAATACCTGCGGTTTTATTGAATCTGCGGTACAAGAATCATTAGACGCGATTGGCGAAGCCATGAGTGAAAATGGTCGTGTCATTGTGACTGGATGTTTAGGAAAAGATGAAGACAAAATTCGTCAAATGCATCCTAATGTTTTAAAGGTCACGGGTGCAGCGGCCTATCAAGATGTGATGGAAGCTGTACATGAATATGTCCCTGCGCCACCTCAACATAATCCTTTTGTTGATCTAGTGCCTGAACAAGGTATTCGTTTGACACCTAAGCATTATGCTTACCTAAAAATTTCTGAAGGTTGTAACCATCGCTGTACATTCTGCATCATTCCAAGCATGCGTGGTGATCTCGTTTCCCGTCCAGTCGGTTCAGTGCTTGAAGAAGCGGCTGCGCTTAAACGTGCTGGTGTAAAAGAAGTGTTGGTCATTTCTCAGGATACCTCAGCTTATGGCGTTGATACCAAATACAAGTTGGACTTCTGGAATGGTCAGCCTGTAAAAACTAAATTTTATGATATGTGTGAAGCCCTTGGTCAACTTGGTATCTGGGTGCGTTTGCATTATGTTTACCCTTATCCTCATGTCGATGCCGTAATCGATTTGATGGCACAAGGCAAAATTCTTCCTTATCTTGATATTCCTTTTCAGCATGCCAGTCCGCGCGTCTTAAAATTGATGAAGCGACCAGCTCATAGTGAAAATACGCTTGATCGCCTAAAAACATGGCGGGAAAAATGTCCAGATTTAGTTATTCGTTCTACATTTGTTGTTGGCTTTCCTGGTGAAACAGAAGAAGACTTTCAGATTCTTCTAGACTGGTTGCAAGAAGCGCAGCTTGATCGAGTGGGTTGTTTTACTTATTCGCCAGTTGAGGGTGCAACAGCCAATGACTTGCCGGATCATGTGCCTGAAGAGATCAAGCAGGAGCGTTATGAAAGATTTATGCAGGTTCAGCAGGCAATTTCTGCGGCTAAACTGCAAAAGCGCATTGGTCAAACCATGACTGTTTTAGTGGATAGTCTCGAAGATGAGTATCCAGTTGCAGTAGCGCGTTCTTATGCTGATGCGCCTGAAATTGATGGTAATGTCTTTGTCGAAGATATTGATAAATCAAAAATTCAGGCAGGTGATTTACTTGAAGTCGAAATTACCGATGCAGATGAATACGATTTATTTGCCAAGTTGATTACAATTAAATCAGCTTGATGCTTTTATGTTGCAACGAACAAAATTTATTTTTTACACATTGTTTTTTGGAGCTTACCATGGCGGATTCTAACAGCCCCCGTTACTCACGTATTCTACTCAAACTTTCTGGTGAGGCATTGTCGGGCAATAAAGACATGGGGATCGATGCACAAGTGCTTGATCAAATGTCATTGTCCATTGCTCATCTGGTTGGATTGGGCGTTCAGGTGGGTATCGTTGTTGGTGGTGGAAACCTGTATCGTGGTAGTCAACTGCAAAAAGATGGGTTGGTTGGGCGCGTAACTGGTGACCAAATGGGTATGTTGGCAACTGTTATGAATGGTCTTGCACTGCGTGATGCTCTAGTGCGTCGTAACATCAAAACTCGTCTTATGTCTGCGCTTCCAATTGGTACGGTGGTTGAATCTTACTCAAGCCGTGATGCCATTCGTCACTTGAGTCAGGGTGAGGTTTGTGTATTTGTTGCTGGTACGGGCAATCCATTCTTTACTACAGATACAGCGGCGTGTTTGCGTGGTATCGAAATTGAAGCCAACCTAATTTTAAAAGCGACTAAAGTTGATGGCGTATATAATAAAGATCCAAGTAAATACGACGATGCGGTTAAGTATGATCATTTAACATTCGATCAGGTATTGGATGAAAAGCTGGGTGTGATGGATTTAACCGCAATCTGTTTATGCCGTGATCATAACGTACCGCTTCAAGTCTTTGATATGAATAAAGCTGGCGCACTATTATCTGTCGTGATGGGTGAAAAAGAAGGGACTCACGTTACGAAATAATGTACGTGACGTAGAAAGCTCTTTATACTACTCGACTAATTTAGCAATTACACCTTGAATGAATAAGTAAGGAAGATCATATGATTAACGATCTCAAACAAGACAGCGAACAACGCATGCAAAAAACCCTTGAGTCACTTGAGCAGGGTTTTGCAAAAGTTCGTACCGGACGTGCTCATCCATCCATTCTAAACGGTGTAATGGTTTCTTACTATGGATCTGATGTGCCATTAAATCAGGTAGCCAACGTAGGTATTGAAGACTCGCGGACATTGGTTGTGCAACCATTTGAACGTACGATGGTTTCAGCGATCGATAAAGCAATTCGCGAAAGTGATTTAGGTTTAAACCCAATCACAGCAGATGCAATCCGTGTGCCTTTACCAGCACTTACTGAAGAAACTCGTCGTGATATGCAAAAAGTTGCACGTTCAGAAGCTGAAAATGCCAAAGTTGCAATTCGTAATATTCGTCGTGATGTATTGGGCGATATCAAATCACTTTTAAAAGATAAAGAAATTTCTGAAGATGATGAACGCCGTGCAGGTGATGATATTCAGAAAATTACCGATAAATATGTTGCTGAAGTTGATAAACGCTTGGCAGCAAAAGAAGCTGAATTGATGAAGGTCTGATTTTATGACCGCTTCAGAAGAGCTTCATCTTCCAAAACATGTTGCCATCATTATGGATGGCAACAACCGTTTTGCTAAAAAAAATCAAATGCAAAAAGGAGATGGGCATCGTGAAGGAAAGAACAGTCTAGATCCAATTGTTGAGCACTGTCGAAGTAAAGGTATTCAGGCATTAACCGTATTTGCCTTTTCTAGTGAAAACTGGAATCGTCCGCAATTTGAAGTCGATTTATTGATGAAATTGCTCGAAGAGACAATTCATGAACAGTTACCACGAATGGAAAAATTCAATATTGCCCTGCAATTCATTGGTGACAGATCTCGCTTATCTCCACATTTAAAAGAATTGATGTTGCATGCTGAACAGCAGACTGCTAGTTTTGACAGCATGACTTTAACTATCGCCATTAGTTATGGGGGTATGTGGGATATTGCGCAAACTGCAAAACAAATTGCGCTGGATGTAAAAGCAGGGGTATTGGATGTTGAGCAAATAGATACTCAGCTTTTTAATCGGCGAATTAGTCTAAACAATTTACCTGCTGTTGATTTGCTTATTCGTACAGGTGGTGATTATCGCTTGTCTAATTTCCTGCTTTGGCAGGCTGCTTATGCCGAATTTTATTTTACTGAAACGCTATGGCCGGAGTTTTCTGTAAAAGAATTTGATCGTGCTTTGGATGTGTTTGCAGGACGCGAACGACGTTTTGGTAAGACTTCTGAACAAATCCACCAAGAGAAAATTGAGAATTAATAAATGTTAGAGCGGATAATTACCGCATTGGTATTGGTAGCCGTGGTACTCACTTGTATGTTTGCTACCAGTTCACACTATCCAATGTTTGGGTTAATGATTGTAGCGGCTGGGGTGGCTGGCTACGAATGGTTTAAATTAATGCCAAGAGATGTGGCGTTATTTAAACCGAATGCATGGGCGTATGGGCTTGTTGTTTCACTGCTATCTGCATTAGCACTTTATTATAATGAAATTGCAATTCTGTTATGGTGTGCATCTATTCTGACATGGCTGGTGAGTAGCTTTTGGGTTAAATCTTATCCTGAATATGATGGTTGGTATAACAGTACGCTTTATGTTATTGGCGTGATACTCGTAAGTGCGGCAGTTACAGCGATCTTTGAAGTTTGGCAAAGTTCTCCATGGTGGTTGATGTATTTGTTTCTGCTTGTTTGGGGGGCGGATTCTGGTGCTTATTTTGTTGGACGCAAATTTGGTCAAAATAAACTTGCCCCTACAGTAAGCCCAAATAAATCTGTTGAAGGATTAATTGGTGGCGTAGGGTTAGCCATCATTATTATTGTAGTGGTGCAGGTTAATTATCTAAGTTTGACTTTTGCTCAACATCTGCTATTTCTGATTCTGTCTGTGGTTACAGTTTTTGCCTCAGTTTTAGGTGATTTATTTGAATCTATGGTGAAACGCCGTGCAGGCATAAAAGATTCTGGGCGTATTTTACCGGGTCATGGCGGAGTGCTGGATCGTATTGACTCTTTACTGGCAGCAGCTCCAATTTTTGCAGCAGGCATGTATTTATTAAAGCTCATTGGTGTAGATCTATAAATGACTCAATCTGTTTGTATATTTGGTGTGACGGGTTCAATTGGTCAAAGTACATTAAAAATATTGGATCGTCATTCCGATAAGTATACGCTTTTTGCAGCAACGGCTTATAGTCGCATTAAGGAGTTGGCTCAAATATGCAAACAATATCAGCCTAAAATTGCTGTTGTGCCTGCATCAAAAGTGGATGAACTTCGTGCAGAGTTGGTTGCTCTAGACGTTTCTGATATTGAAATATTGGCTGGAGAGCAAGGCTTAATAGCGATTGCTGAAAGTCCTGAAGTTGATATAGTAATGGCTGCCATCGTTGGTGCAGCGGGGCTTTTGCCTACACTTGCTGCTATCAAGGCAGGTAAAAGGGTGTTGCTTGCTAACAAAGAAGCATTAGTGATGTCTGGTGAAATCATGATGCAGGCAGCACGTGATCACAAAGCATTATTACTACCTGTTGATTCTGAACATAATGCGATTTTTCAGTCATTGCCACATAATTACTTAAATATACAGCGCAATGGGCAACCTCAGTTGGGTGTGTCGCAAATTTTACTCACTGCTTCTGGTGGCCCATTCTTAAATCATTCACTTGAGCAACTGCATCAGGTTACACCACAGCAGGCTTGTAAGCACCCAAATTGGTCAATGGGTCAAAAAATTTCAGTTGATTCTGCCACTTTAATGAATAAAGGTTTGGAGCTTATTGAAGCGTGTCATTTGTTTTCAATATCTGAACATTTTGTTACAGTTGTAATTCATCCACAAAGTATTATTCATTCAATGGTTCAATATATTGATGGTTCAACTTTGGCACAAATGGGAAATCCTGATATGTGTACGCCAATCGCTCATGCATTAGCATGGCCAGAGCGATTAGATACACATGTTGCTGCACTTGATTTATTTACGCATTCACATCTTAACTTTCAGCAGCCGGATGTTGAAAAGTTTCCATCTTTAAATCTCGCACGTCAAGCTATGCGTGATGGAGGTTTAGCTCCTACCATTTTGAATGCTGCAAATGAAATTGCTGTTGAGGCATTTTTGAATTTGAAAATAAAATTTACCATGATCCCAGAAGTGGTTGAGCATACGCTCAATCACGTGCAAAATGGTTCGGCACAGAGTATTGAAATCATTTTGGATACAGACCGATTAGCCCGTGATGTTGCGCATCAATTTGTGGCTAACGCAGGAGGCTGAACATGAATATTCTTTTTATCATCGTTGCAGCAATTCTGTTGCTTGGACCACTTATTGCCATTCATGAATTTGGGCATTATTGGGTTGCGCGTAAGCTTGGTGTCAAGGTCCTGGTTTATTCGATTGGTTTTGGTCCGACTTTATTCAAATGGATCTCTAAAAAATCAGGTATTCAATACCAACTTTCAGCATTGCCACTGGGCGGTTATGTCAAAATGTTGGATGAGCGTGAGGGAAATGTAGCAGAAGCTGATTTGCCTTATGCATTTAACCGTCAACCGCCTTGGAAAAGAATTGCGATTGTAGCCGCAGGGCCTGTCATTAATTTGTTATTCGCGATTGTATTATTCTGGATTTTATTTATCCCATCTCAAGAACAGCTAAATACGCGTATTGGCAAAATCCTGCCGAATACACCAGCGGCTCAAGTGGATTTGCATGCTGGCGATAAAGTGCTATCGATCGATGGGAAACAAACGCCGACATGGGAAAAGTTAAACTTTGCACTGGTTGATCGAGCGGGTGAAACTGGCCAGATTCAAATGACAGTGGATCGTGAGGGTGCTCAAAAAAGTGTTGCTCTGCCTATTCGTGACTTTCTAAAAGATCAGTCCCAATCTGCTCTGGATGTGCTTGGATTTTTGCCTTATCGCCCTGCGATGCCTGCCGTGATTCACCAGTTAAGTGAGGATGGCGCTGCAATTCGTCAAGGTATGAAAGTAGGAGATCAAATCCTTTCAATTGATGGTATCAAGATGAATGATTGGTTTGATGTTGTTGATATAGTACAGAAATCTCCTGAAAAATTGCTCAATATGGATGTACTTCGTGGTGGGCAAGTGGTGCACTTGCACGTCATGCCACAAGGTAAACGTGACAATATGGGAAATACAACGGGAATGCTTGGCGTTCAAAGCAATCCGGGTAAAGTCACTATCCCCGCCGAATACAAGCAGACCATCCAGTATAATCCTGCGCAAGCTTTAGTTATGGCAGTGGATAAAACCACGCAAATTTCTGGCATGATTTTGAATTCGATTGTGAAAATGTTTCGCGGGTTAATTGGACTCGAAAATTTATCTGGTCCTATTACTATTGCTAAAGTTGCAGGACAAAGTGCTGAAATGGGATGGCAAACTTTTATCTCATTTATGGCACTTATGAGTGTAAGTCTTGGAATTTTAAATTTATTACCTATTCCTATGTTGGATGGCGGACATTTGGTTTATTATTTTATCGAAGCAATTCGCGGTAAACCTGTTTCCGAACAAATACAAATGATGGGCTTAAAAATTGGTATGGTACTGCTCGGCAGTATGATGCTCTTGGCTCTCTTTAATGATTTTATGCGTTTATAACGTTTAGATGGAAAAATTAACTTACTGGAAAAATCTGGCATGCGGCACACACATTTATTAATGCCTTTGGCACTTGTTAGTGCTATGGCGGCAGTACAACAAGCATATGCAGCGAATGACTTCATTGCACGAGATATTAAAGTCGAAGGTTTAGTTCGCTTAACTCCTGCAAATGTTTATACCATGTTGCCGATAAACAGTGGCGATCGTGTTGACGATCCAACCATTGCTGATGCCATTCGTACGCTTTATGCGACGGGCTTATTTGATGATATTCAAACTTATAAGCAAAATGATGTTTTGGTTTTCAAGGTTGTAGAACGTCCTGTTATTTCAAAAATTGAATTTAAAGGTAATAAGCTAATCCCTAAAGAAGCCTTACAGGATGGCTTAAAGAAAATGGGTGTTGCTGAAGGGGAAGTTCTTAAAAAATCTTCTTTACAAACTCTTGAAACAGAACTTGAGCAACAATACACGCAGCAAGGCCGTTATGATGCGGATATTAAGGTCACGACGACAGCTCGCCCGAATAACCGTGTAGATTTAACAATCGAGTTTTATGAAGGTAAGCCTGCAAAGGTTTTTGATATTAATATCATTGGTAACACTGTATTTAATGATGATGATATTAAGCAGGTTTTTGCAGTTAAAGAATCGGGCTGGGCTTCTGTCGTCACTCGTAATGACCGTTATGCACGTGAAAAAATGGCTGCAAGCCTTGAAGCATTGCGCGCATTATATTTGAATAAAGGTTATATCAACTTCAATATCAATAACTCACAATTAAATATCAGTGAAGATAAAAAACACATCTTTATTGAGGTTTCTGTGGATGAAGGCCAGCAATTCAAATTTGGTGAAACCAAGTTTCTAGGTGATGCGCTGTATAAGCCTGAAGAATTGCAGGCATTAAAAATTTATAAAGATGGTGACACTTATTCGCAAGAAAAAGTGAATGCGGTGAAGCAATTATTATTGCGTAAATATGGAAATGCAGGTTATTACTTTGCGGATGTGAACATGGTTCCGCAAATTAATAATGAAACTCGTACGGTTGATATGAATTATTATATTAACCCGGGTCAACAAGTTACTGTGCGCCGCATTAACTTCGCTGGAAATAGTAAAACCTCTGACGAAGTTTTACGTCGTGAAATGCGTCAAATGGAAGGTGCACTCGCCAGTAATGAAAAAATTGACCTGTCCAAGGTAAGACTTGAGCGTACAGGCTTCTTTAAAACCGTTGATGTTAAGCCAGTTCGTGTGCCTAATTCGCCCGATCAGGTGGATTTGAATGTCAATGTTGAGGAACAGCATTCTGGAACCACTACTTTGGCAGTGGGGTACTCTCAAAGTGGCGGTGTGACGTTTCAGGCAGGTTTGAGTCAGACTAATTTCTTAGGCACAGGTAATCGTGTTGCAATTGATTTATCTCGTTCAGAAACACAGGATTACTATAACCTGAGTGTAACCGATCCTTACTTTACGATTGATGGAGTAAGTCGTGGTTATAACGTGTACTATCGCAAAACCAAGCTAAATGATGACTATAACGTTAGTAACTATGTAACTGACAGTATTGGTGGTAGTTTAAGCTTTGGTTATCCAATTGATGAAAACCAGAACTTAAGTGCATCTATTGGTGTTGATAATACCAAAGTCACTACAGGTCCATATGTTTCGACGTATGTACGTGATTACTTGCTTAAAAATGGCGGTAAAGCGACAGGTCAAGGTTCATATTGTGATGGTGATTATGAGCTGAATTCAGAGACAAATGAATACGAATGTACTGGCCAGATGCTCCCTTACGATAATGAGTTTGAAGGTGAGTTCTTTACTTATAACTTAAATCTGGGTTGGTCGTACAATACTTTAAACCGTCCAATTTTCCCGACATCCGGGATGTATCATCGTTTAAATCTCGAAGTTGGTTTACCTGGTGGTGATGTAGATTATCAAAAAGTCACTTATGATACTCAGGCTTATTTCCCATTAGGTCACGATTTTGTATTACGTGGTTATGGTAAGTTGGGTTATGGTAATGATTTGCCATTCTATAAGAACTTCTTTGCCGGTGGTTATGGTTCGGTGCGAGGTTATGATGTCAATACCTTGGGTCCTAAATATCCAGGTGTGACTTATAATGAAAGTAAAACACGTGACTGGGATCCAGAGGAAGTTGGGGGTAATGCCTTAGTACAATTTGGTGCTGAACTTGCCTTACCACTACCATTTAAAGGTGATTGGACACGTCAAGTTCGTCCTGTACTGTTTGCTGAAGGCGGTCAAGTTTTTGATACTCAATGTAAAACAGCCACTGGTAATCTTTATTTAAATGGCTCTACAACTCCTGTTGATGCCGAAAAATATTGTAAAGATAATTATAATTTGGATTTAAGCAATCTTCGTTATAGTGTGGGTGTCGGCTTTACGTGGATTACCATGATTGGTCCTCTATCATTAAGTTACGCATTCCCATTAAATGATAAAGATGGTGATGAAACCAAGGAAATTCAGTTTGAAATTGGCCGTACTTTCTAGTACGGTCTCTGTTCGGGTGATTAATTGTTAAAATACTCCTGTATAGGGAAGTGAAAATGAATAAATTAGCAACAGTTGTATTGGGTCTCGGTTTAGCTATATCTGGCTTAACGCAGGCTGCGGGCGTGGGCTTTGTAGATTTGGCAAAAGTTGTAGATAGTAGTACTTATCTTAAGCAACAAAATGCCAGCTTGAATCAATCGGTGAAACCGACCACGACAAAACTTGAACAGTTAGGTAAAGAACTGGATGGCTTACGCCAAAAAGCTGAAACTGAAGGTCGTAATATGAAAGAGGCTGATGTGCAAAAGCTCAATCAGCAATATCAGACCAAATTAAGCGAGTTTAATTCAACACAGCAGGGTTTACAGTCCCGTGTTCAAGGGACTTTGCAGACCATGAATAACACTTTTGAGACACGTGTCAAACAAGCTGCTGAACAATTACGTCAAGAAAACAATTTAGACTTTATTTTGAATAAAAATGCTGCAGTTGCCTATGACGCTAAGAACGATTTAACTGATAAAATGATTCAAAAGGTTAATGCAATTAAATAATCAATGAAAGCACGCAGTTATCGTTTGGAAGATTTGGCTCATCTTGTTCAAGGTGAGCCTTTGGGCAACAAAGACCTCACTTTTACTGGATTGGCAAGTCTTGAACATGCCAATTCTAGTCAGATTTCATTTGTGAATGGCGACAAATATTTAGAAGCCGCACAAAATTCTCAAGCAGGCGCTTTAATTATTCCTGTTGAATTAAAAGATCAATTGGCTCAGCAAAAAAACTTTATCATCGTCAATAACCCTTATCTGGCTTTTGCTCAACTCACTCATGTATTTGAGAAAAAAATTGAGCAGACTGGTATTGAAAGCACAGCACAAATTCATCCATCGGCTCTAATCTCAGAGAGTGCCTATATTGGACATTATGTGGTGATTGGTAAAAATTGTGTGGTGGGTGATAATACTGCTATTCTTGCCCATTCTACACTTGATGATTATGTTGAAATTGGTAAGGGTTGTTTTATCGACTCGCATGTGACTTTAACAGGTGAAACCAAACTCAAAGATCGCGTTCGTATTCATGCTAATACAGTGATCGGTGGTGAAGGTTTTGGCTTTGCCCCTTATCAGGGAAAATGGCATCGAATCGTACAATTAGGTTCAGTTCAGATTGGAAATGATGTTCGGATTGGTTCAAATTGCAGTATTGATCGTGGCGCTTTAGATGACACTATTTTAGAAGATGGGGTTATTATTGATAACCTTGTGCAAATCGCCCATAACGTACACATCGGTGCTAATACTGCTATTGCAGCAAAAACAGGGATTGCTGGAAGTACTACGATTGGCAAAAACTGTATCATTGGTGGAGCGTGTGGTCTTGTAGGACACATTAGTATCGCTGATAATGTGACATTAACAGGAATGTCAATGGTCACAAAAAGTATTTTTGAATCTGGTATATATTCTTCAGGAACAGGACTTTTTGAAAATAGTCATTGGAAACGAACAATTGTTCGCCTTAGACAATTAGCAGATGTGCCATTGACCCAAATACTCAAACGACTCGATCATATGCAGGCTCAAATAGAGTCTCTTGAATCAACCTTTAAATTGCGTAAATAGAAATATGATGACTGAGTCAAAAACTCCCGCGTTTACGATCCCTGAATTGCCAATGCACGTTCAAACCATTCGTGAATATCTGCCACATCGTTATCCATTTTTACTGGTTGACCGTGTGGTTGAAGTAACTGAAAATTCCATCGTTGGTTACAAAAATGTTTCAATCAACGAAGAGTTTTTGCAAGGACATTTTCCTGAATATCCAATTATGCCAGGTGTATTAATTGTAGAAGCATTAGCTCAAGTTTCAGGTGTTCTTGGCTTTATCATGAATAATGAGAAGCCCAAAGCAGGTTCCTTGTTCCTTTTTGCAGGTGCAGAGAGAGTGCGTTTTAAGAAACAAGTTGTTGCAGGTGACCAACTCGTTTTAAAATCTGAATTAGTCATGCAGAAACGCGGTATTTATAAATATAATTGTACGGCGACTGTTGATGGCATCGTAGCAACAACCGCTGAAATTATGATTTCGCACCAGATAACAGAGCAGGCATGAGTAATAACGATCTAATTCATTCTACCGCTATTATTGACTCATCTGCAGTAATTGCTCCAGATGTCGAGATTGGCCCTTTTTGTGTAATTGGGCCCAATGTAAGCATTGGTACAGGTACAAAACTTCATTCACATGTTGTGATTGGGGGATTTACACGTATTGGCGAGCATAATGAAATTTTTCAGTTCGCCAGTGTTGGCGAGATTTGCCAAGATTTAAAATATAATGGTGAAGAAACATGGCTGGAAATTGGTAATAATAACCGCATTCGTGAACACTGTAGTCTGCATCGTGGAACCATTCAGGATAATAGTTTAACTAAAATTGGTCATAACAACCTGTTAATGGTCAATACTCATATTGCTCATGATTGTGTGGTAGGCGATAACAATATTTTTGCCAATAATGTCGGTGTGGCAGGACATGTCCATATTGGTGATTATGTCGTTATTGGGGGGAATTCAGGAATTCATCAATTTTGTAAAATTGATTCCTACAGTATGGTGGGTGGGGCATCTTTAATTTTAAAAGATGTACCGGCTTATGTAATGGTTTCTGGTAATCCTGCACACGCATATGGAATGAATGTTGAAGGGATGCGTCGTAAGGGTTGGTCAAAAAATGTGATCAATGGCTTACGTGAATCTTTTAAAGTTATCTATAAATCAGGTCTTACGACTGAACAGGCACTTGAAAAAATTCGCACTGAAATTTTACCCGAAATTTCGGAAGTTCAGTTATTGGTTGATTCAGTTGAGTCGTCAAAGCGCGGTATTATTCGTTAATTCTGCTAATCTTTAAAAAACAAAAAAGACACATTTGAAATGTGTCTTTTTTGTTTTTTAAAAGGCTTTATTTTTTGATAAAACCAGCTTCTTCAGATTGCGGATAGCGACTAAGAAGTTTGTTCTTATATTGGGTAGCTATAGCAGGTTTGCGATCTACATCTTTTGCGATGCTATAGAGCTGGTATAAAGAGCGCGGCGCTTTACTGGAGGTGGGATATTTATCTGCCACAATTTGATAGTTTTTCTTGGCTTGAGCATAATTGACAGGATCAGTTGCTAAATGAAATTCAGCAAGCCAGAAATAAGCATTGGGTGTGTAAATACTGTCTGGATGATTTTTAATAAAATTTTCCATTGGTGCAATGGCTTTTTTTGCACCACCTTGTTTGTATGCGTCCAAAGCAACAGTATAAGCCGCTTTATCAAGTTCATTTGAATCTTTATTCTCTGTTGCTGTCTGTGCAGTATTTGATGCGGGTTGTTGATCGTTTTGAATTGCTGGTTCGGCGGGAGTTGGTTGGGGATCAGCATTTACTGGTGCTTGTGCATTATTGCTAATAGCAGGTGTCGCACCATTGGCATCTGTTGCCGCATTTTCATCTGTTGCAGCACTATCAGGATCTACTTTTTGGTTTAATAGTTCCAAGCGTTGATCTAGATCGGTATAACGATTTGCCAAGTCTTTTTTGAGTTGATCGATTGCATGTGCTTGTTCTTCAAGCTGGCCACGTAATACACGTATATCATTTTCTAACTGCTGATTCTTTTGCATCAATTGCCAGTTCAGATTTGTCGCTACAGGTTGATCATTTGTCGCTGATATTGATCCAGAGTTGGATTGGCTTAAGCCCCGAGATTCAATCGGAACATTGGCATAAATAGAAGAGCCACAGAGTAGGGTAATCGCGAATAAAGAATGCTTTTTTAGCATAAGCCACAATCCATAATTTTAAATATAACGTCAAGCCATGTGTTTGGGAATCATTCAGCTATAAAAACACATTGAAAGCAAATGCCATTAAAAACACCCTGCCGTAGAATTGCAATAAGTAATTACAATATTTTAGCATTTTCATTTTTGATACGGACTTATCGACAAGTAAAGGGGAGCAAATAAATCAATTCTCATAACGAGATTAAGTCATTAAATTTCTTGTGGCTTAAGTGTGAGAAGCCTTATTTTGCAAGTAGATAAGGAGCTGGAAAATGAACAAATCTTTAAATTTGTTGATGATTTAGTCAATTGAAACGAAAACCGTATGAAAAAATGAGATAGCACTTGCAACGCATTTAAAAATCTCTATACTCTGTTCTTGCAATGGTAGCCCTGCTGGTGGCTTCGCAATTGTACTCTGTGAACCCCGCCAGGACCGGAAGGTAGCAACGGTAGCAGATCTATGATGTGCCGAGGTTTTGCTAGTAGGGTTACCACCAGCTATTCTTCTTCAGTCGTTTGACTAATCGCTTTTAGAATTGTATCCATATCATATCCTCGATATTGCAAAAAACGAATTTGCTTGGCTTTTTGTTTTGGATCTTTTTCCACATGAACTCCAAATTTTTTAACTTTAAGCAAATAAGCCTGCTGTAACCAGTCAATATTTTGAATATCTTCTAAAACTAAATTGCTATCCACTTGCTTGTGCTTGAGTGTTTGTTTAATTCGGTTTGGACCTTTCCCTTTACGAATCTGGCTGGATACTACCATTTCAGCTACACGCTGATCACTTTGATACTGACGTTCTGATAACTCTTCAACTAGCGCAAGAACCTCATTTTTATCCTGAGCATAAAGACTGAGTTTTTCGATCAGTTCAGCTTTGGCATATTCTTTACGTGTAAGTAAGGCAAAAGCATAAGAGCGTAAACGACTGCCTGTGAGCAGGGCCTTTTGTGCTTGGTCATTTGAATTTGAATACATAGGTCATCCCAAATGAAAAACGCCCCGCAGGGCGTTCAATCTCGACTTAATTAGCTTTCTAAAAAGTCTGGTTGTTCTTCATCCTCATGTTCGGCGCTATTTGCCACTGGGGTGCTAGTCAGTAATTGCTCACGAATTTGTTTTTCAATTTCTTGAGCAATTTGAGTATTTTCTTCAAAATAACGAATTACGTTATTTTTACCTTGACCAATTTTATTGCCCTTATAAGAATACCAAGCACCTGCTTTTTGTACGATTTCCTGTTGTACTGCTAAATCGACTACTTCACCCAGTTGGTTGGTGCCTTTACCATACATAATCTGGAACAATGCTTCTTTAAATGGAGGCGCCATTTTGTTTTTTACGACTTTGACTTTTGTTTCAGAACCTACAATTTCATCGCCTTCTTTGACCTGTCCAACACGACGGATATCTAAACGAACAGACGCATAGAACTTCAGTGCATTACCACCTGTGGTTGTTTCTGGGCTACCAAACATCACACCAATCTTCATACGAATCTGGTTGATGAAGATTACCATGCAGTTTGAGCGTTTGGCATTACCTGTAATTTTACGTAATGCTTGACTCATTAAACGAGCTTGCAAGCCCATATGTGAATCACCCATTTCGCCTTCAATCTCAGCACGAGGGGTCAATGCAGCAACAGAGTCGACTACAATTAAGTCAATTGCACCTGAACGAACCAACATATCTGCGATTTCAAGTGCCTGCTCGCCATTGTCAGGCTGTGAAACCAATAAATTGTCGATGTCTACGCCAAGCTTACGAGCATATTGTGGATCGAGTGCGTGTTCAGCATCGATAAATGCGCAAGTGCCGCCAGCTTTTTGGCATTGGGCAATGGCTTGTAAAGTCATGGTTGTTTTACCAGATGACTCAGGGCCATAAATCTCAACAATACGGCCTTTTGGTAGACCACCAATACCCAGTGCGATATCGAGCGTTAAAGAGCCTGTAGAGACTGCTTCAACCGCCTGTACGGTATTGTCACCTAGGCGCATTACTGTATTTTTACCAAACTGTTTTTCAATCTGGCTCAAAGCGGCATTTAATGCCTTGCTTTTATTATCATCCATCTCACAACCTCAAAACTGTGTATATCACTATCATTCAAAGTGGATGTGTCGAATTTTAACCTCGTTCCACCTGTGTATAGTGACAGATTTATTTTTAATATTCCATGTCAAGATTATGCCAGTACGACATAATATGACGTGTATAAGCAGCCATTCAATTAATCATCATGATAAGACCACGATTGGTCAAATTGTTGATCATTTTCTTGTTTAAACTTACTGATTTGTCGACGATCTTTTTTAGATGGACGATGATCAGGTCGCGCTAGATTATGCAATTTTCTTTGTGATGCAATCAACTCCCGGCGCGCTAAACTTACTTCTGTTTCTTCATAAAGTAATTGTGCTACTGGAGCAGGGCCTCGTGTTGCAGAAAGCGCTTTGATCACTACAGTTTTTCGCTCAAAACCTTGCTGAATAGTAAGTTCCATACCAACACGAATTTCTTTCGATACTTTGACTCGTTCGTTGTCATGGTGAACTTTACCACCTTCAATGGCTGCTTTGGCAATGGACCTCGTTTTAAAGAAACGTGCTGCCCAAAGCCATTTATCGACTCGCATCGAGTCATTTGTATTTTGTTCAAGCTGTTTTGACATCAACATCCTTAACTTGAGATTGCGGTAAATAAGAAAAAAGTTCAACTAAACTATGAATAGCTGGATAGTTCAGTGTTGCCAGATCACGGGCCGGTTTTAAGCTTGAAGGTTGAGTAATAGTAATGAGCTTCTCGATTCCAAACTGTTTGGCGCCTTCAAGAACCTGAGCTGTGTCATCTACTAAAATAACTTGTGTAGGATCAAATGGATACAGGTCTTTTAGAGTTTGCCAAAAACCAATATCTTCTTTAGCAAAACCTAACTGTTGGCTACTGACTAAGACTTCAAAATAAGGGCGAAGTGCAATATTTTCAAGTTTAAGTTTTAAGCTTGGCTGATCAGCATTGGTGACTAACCAGCAACGATAGCCCTCATTATTAAGACTTTTTAAGAGCTCAAAACATCCCGGTCTTGGCTGGATTTTATGTTGAAATTCTTGTTGTAATTTTAAAACATCTACACCGACTTTTGCTGTCCAATAATCTGAAGAATACCAGCATAGTGTATGATTGTGTTGTTGATAGAACTGAAATAAGGTATCGCGACTTTGTTGCAGTGAGCATTGATTTATCTGTGCGTGGCGTATAGGCAGGCACTGATTCCAGATGAAATCATCAAAACTTAAGTCAAGTAGCGTACCGTCCATATCAAATAGGACAATAGGCAAAGTCGAAGAATTACAATTTGGCATAACGGGATAATCTATGTTTATTAAAACTCATGCGCCACAGGATGCATTGATCATGCAATTGTTACCTGTATTACAGGAAGCGAGTCAAATTCTTTTTGAAGAATACCAAAGTTATACCGCAGGAAGCGAGTTTAATATTCACCAGAAAAGTGATAATTCACCTGTGACTCAGGCTGATTTAAAGATAAATCGTTTTTTAATGAAAGCATTAGCCAAGATTCAGCCTATATATCCAGTATTATCCGAAGAAAATGATAATTCTGATCGACACGAATGGCCAATTTGCTGGATGCTTGATCCTCTGGATGGAACCAAAGAATTTATTCATGAGCGAGATGAGTTTACGATTAATTTAAGTTTAATTGAAAATACGAAAACTATTTTTTCGATCATTATCGTACCTTGTGAACAGCAGATGTATCTAGGGTTTGTGAATGAACGACCTTATAAATATCAGTTTAATCATGGGCAATGGTGGCGTTATCAAATTGCTGATAAACAAGAGATAACGCAATTACAGGTTGGTTTGAGCCACAGCAGTAAAAATACCAAATATCAGCAGCTGATAACCTTTATTGAACAGGATTATCCCGTGGTTCGGCGTGAAGCAGGAAGTGCCTATAAGTTTTGTATGATGCTTGAGGGGGAGATTGATCTTTATCCTAGATTTCATCCTACTTCAGAGTGGGACACCAGTGCGGGTCAGGGTTTACTGGAAAGTATAGGTGGTGGGCTGATTACGCTAAAAGGGCAACCATTTCAATATAATAAGCGTGATACTATTTTAAATACAGGTTTTTTAGCGTTTACCACGCCAGAAATAAAAGATTTAGCATTAAATGCGCTAAAGCAATTGCAGATTACAGATTGAGAGTTTTTACCTGCATGGTATAGTGGGCAGGTAATGAGAATGACAATATAAGATGATTTATGGCACTTAAGCTATTACCTCCTAGTATGTTACAGGCAATTGATTTATTGCCTGATGGCACTATTCCTGTGACACTTTTTACACGACATTCGATTCGTGAAATTGTGAATGGACAGGGCTTGGCGGGATACGACTTACAGTTAACTGAGCCTGGTCGGGTTTTGGCTCAGGAATGGGGTGCTTGTCTCATCCAAAATACAGGTCGAATCATTCAGCACTGTATTTCTAGTCCTATTCAACGTTGTATTGATACCGCTGCGCTTATGATTGAAGGGGCTGATCAGGTTACACCTACCAGTAACACCCATACGATTGAAATCGTTGAACAGGGTTTATTGGTTGAGCCGGGTAGTTTTGTTCTGGATATAAAAAAAGCCGCGCCTTACTTTCGTGAACAGGGTGCATTGGGATTTATTAATAGTTTTGTTAATAATGCTTTACCCGGTATGAAACATCCTATTACTGGTGTATTTGATGTTCTAGAGCTGATCTATAACACGCATCCCAATACTTCGCAGGGGTTAAGCCTAGCTGTGAGTCATGACACGATTATTGCTGCTATTGTTGCGGTTATTTCTGGTCGAAGTCAGATTGATAAAGAAGATTGGCCTGCCATGATGGAGGGTCTATTCGTCTGGTTTGAAGGAGATGACTTTATCAATAGCCAGCTTAAATGGATTTGGCGAGGTGAAGTTCATCAATTGAATGTAAGTGATTTTATACAGGTTGATCGGCGTTTATAAATGAGCGAACACAGCCAATCATAAAAAGAAGCGTTAAATATTTTTATTATTTCCAGAGCAATAAAAAAAGCCCAGTAGGGCTTTCTTTATTTGCTGCTTAGTTAGAAGCTAATGCTTTAACTTGAGCGTTTAAGCGGCTCTTGTGACGAGCAGCTTTATTTTTGTGGATGATGCCTTTATCAGCCATACGGTCAATTACAGGAACAGCTTTTTTATAAGCTTCTGTAGCAACAGCATAATCACCAGATGCGATTGCGCTTACAGTACGTTTGATGTAAGTACGAACCATAGAACGCAAGCTTGCGTTGTGTTTACGCGCTTTAACGTTTTGACGCGCACGTTTTTTTGCCTGAGCAGAGTTTGCCACTCTTGCACTCCTTGAAATTTGATTGGTCTGGGCGGGCTGAAGTTTCACCGGTTATAGTTAAAACTATCACCAGCCCGTAAACAAGTGCCATATTTTGATGAATCGGTGCGGTTAAGTCAAGTCTTGAGACGTTTTTGCAACGCTTTTGATGGTGATAAATTCTCAAGAACAGGCTAAATTAAGGCAAAAATACTCAGGCTGTTTAAAATATGACAAATATCAAGAATAAAGCCCTCGTTATTGGCGCGACAGGACTGGTGGGAAAAGCGCTTGTAAACCAATTACAAGCAGCACCAGAATTTGAAGATATCACCGTTATTGTACGCAAGGAGCTAGATGAATTTAAAAACTACTCTAAAGTTCAACAATTTTTACTTGAAGATTTTTTGTTACTGAATGATCAGGACGTCAGTGGCTATACACATGCATTTAGTTGTCTGGGTTCAACCATTAAAAAAGCAGGTTCTAAGCAGAAATTTTACGCGATTGATTATGAAATCAATGCTCATTTTGCTGATTTACTTCAGGATAAAGAAACGCATTTACTGGTGGTGAGTGCTTTAGGCGCAAATTCCTCCTCAATTGTGTTTTATAACAGGGTCAAGGGGCAACTCGAAGATTATTTAAAAACATTGACATTAACCAGACTTTCAATCTTTCATCCTTCTTTGTTGATCGGTGAGCGAGAAGAGCAGCGATTATTGGAAAGCGCCGCACAAAAATTATTTTTAAGTTTGCAGAATATTTGGAAGAAACCATTTTTATATAAACCTGTTACCGCAGAACAATTGGCTCATACCATGGTCGTAGCTGCAAATACGCAAATGGAAGCTTTTAAAGTTTATGATAATTTAGCCATACAAATGACCTCATAATGGAGAGCAACATGACAACAGTGCCTTTCGTAACCTGTGATTTACTCGACGACCATCCTGAACATGATATTCAGGTGCTAACACCCTCGTTAGATGGACGTTTTTTTAAAAGTTACGGTGCACGTAAAACATTTGGTGGACAAATTGTGACTGTAAAATGTTTTGAAGATAATTCACGCGTTAAAGAATTATTAGCGACAGATGGAACAGGAAAAGTTCTGGTAGTCGATGGTGGCGCATCCATGCGCTGTGCGTTGATGGGCGATATGATTGCTGAGTCAGCCGTACAAAATCACTGGAATGGCGTGGTGATTTATGGCTGTATTCGTGATGTGGATGCACTTGCTGAACTGGATTTGGGCGTGCATGCATTGGCTGCAATTCCGCAAAAAAGTAACCGTAAAGGCATAGGCGAGGTGGATGTGAATCTGTACTTTGGTGGGGTGACATTTCAATCGGGTGATTTTATCTATGCTGATAACAATGGCATTGTAGTCGCTAAAGAACAACTCACAAATCTATAATAACAGGATAACGTTATGGTGATTCATCAAATTAAGGTCTTGCAATCTCTTACATCAAGTCTTGCCGGAGGGGGGCGTGGAGTCATTGGTACACCGTTTCCCATTCAACCAGAAAAACCAATTAAGCTTTATGAATTTGAAGGATCGCCATTTTGTCGTCGTGTACGAGAGGCTTTGACTTTGCTCAATCTGGATGTTGAAATTTATCCATGTCCTAAAGGTGGTCAAAAGTATCGTCAAATTGTGAAAGAAAAAGGTGGGAAATTACGGTTTCCATTTATGATCGATGAAAATACAGGTGACCAGCTTTTTGAGTCTCAGGAAATTATTCATCATCTTTTCAAAAATTACGGTAGAACTGGAAAAACGCCTAATAAATATAGTCATTATCCTAAAATACCGCTGCCTGAGTTCGCAGGAACACTTTTAAATATGGCACGTGGAGTCTGGGTCGATAAGAAGATCGTAAATCGTGCTGCGCCTGCGCAATTGCTTGAACTTTGGAGTTTTGAGGCCAGCCCCTATTCACGTATTGTTCGCGCAGTGTTGACGGAATTAGAAATTCCTTACATTTTACATAATATACCAAAGGAACGTTGGCAAGATCAGGGGCCAGCAGTGTTACGATTAAAGCCAGGAAAATATGTACCTTTGGTTGGTGGCAAACGTGAAAAAATGCTGCCAGAAATGCAGGGGAAAATGCAAGTTCCTTATTTAGTGGATCCAAATACTGGAGTTAAGCTATTTGAGTCTGCTGAAATTGTGAAATATTTAAAGAAACAATACGGACAAGCCTAAAGTTTCATGGGTAAAAGAATACGGATAAGTTTATGACTTATCCGTGTTTTTGTTTGTATTTTATACGGCTATAAATTTTTCAATCATTCTAAAGTAAGCTTTTATATACAATATGTTAAATTAGTAACAGAATAAAATGCTCAGACAAGGCAGAGGTTTATGACATTAACTCGAGTTCAACCTGTTACCAGTCGTCCAGGTGAAAACGCTTTATTTATTGTATTGGGACTCTCTTTAACCGATGGTGTAAAAGAAAAAGTTATCGATTTTTCAGCAAATTTTTCAGCATTGACGCGTAGCTTAAGAGCACGTTATCCAGATGATAATTTTAATGCTGTTTTGGGCTTCAGTTCAAATGCATGGGATATGTTGTTTGAAGGGCAGCCTAAACCCCACGAGTTAACCACTTTTAAAGAAATTAAAGGGCCAAAATATACTGCTGTTTCGACTGCTGGGGATTTATTTTTCCATATTCGCGCAGACCGTCAAGCTTTATGTTTTGAATTGGCCAGTATTATTCATGAACAATTAAAAGATTTGACTCATCCTGTCGATGAAGTGCATGGTTTCCGTTATTTTGATGGCCGTGCCATTATTGGCTTTGTAGATGGTACAGAAAATCCTGAACCTGAGATTGCCGCAGAATATGCTCTAGTTGGTACGGAAGATCCATTATTTACTGGTGGGAGCTATGCTTTTGTACAAAAGTACATTCATGATATGGATAAATGGCGTGGCTTAAGCGATGAAGAACAGGAAAAAGTGATTGGTCGTAAAAAGTTTAATGATGTTGAGCTAGGTGATGATGTAAAACCGGGAACAGCACATAATAATGTGAGTAAAGCCTATGATGATGAAGGGAATGAACTGAAAATCATGCGCGCCAATATGCCATTTGCTAATCCAAGTAAAGGGGAATATGGAACCTATTTTATCGGCTATGCCAATAAATTTAGTACAACACGTCAAATGTTAGAACATATGTTTCTGGGTAATGCTGAAGGGCATTTAGACCGTTTATTGGACTTTAGCACAGCACAGACAGGAACCTTATTTTTTGTTCCTACCGTTGATTTTCTTGATGATTTAGGCGATGAATGATTTAAGTCGTGGGCAGGCTTAAATAATAAAACCCAAGCGAATGATTTGCTTGGGTTTTTAAGTTGGGATTTTTAAATATTGAATGGGCTAAAATTAAAATCGTTCTGCCATCGCCATATTCCACATTCGATAATAAAAATTTTCATCATCTTTTTCATGGCAATCTAAAAGTTCTCCACCTTTAAAGAAAAAATGTAGTTGTGCATAATTTTTGATTTCACGATCATTAATTCGTTGAGCCAGATGATGTGCCTTAATTTCTGATGGATGTTGTAAGCCAGCTGCCGCGATCATTTCAGACAGAGCATGTAATGTATTTTTCTGAAAATGAAAAACACGATCTGCTTTGGTGGGCACATCGATTGCTTTTTGGCGATCTTTATCCTGTGTGGCGACACCCACTGGACACTGATTGGTATGGCAACTTTGTGCCTGAATACAGCCTACCGCAAACATAAAACCACGTGCGGAATTGACCCAGTCTGCACCAAGAGCAAACGTGCTGGCAATATCAAAAGCACTAATAATCTTTCCACTGGCACCTAGTTTAATCTGATCGCGTATTCCAGCACCAATCAATGTGTTATGTACAAACTGTAAGCCTTCACGTAGAGGCGTTCCGATAAAATCACTAAATTCCACAGGTGCAGCACCTGTACCACCTTCAGAGCCATCTACTACAATAAAATCAGGAATAATTTTAGTGACTAACATGGCTTTCACAATCCCCATAAATTGCCATGGTTGGCCGATACAGAGTTTAAAACCCACGGGTTTTCCACCTGATAGTTCACGTAATTGTTGAATAAAATGCATCATCTCAATTGGCGTGTTAAATGCAGAATGTTTTGGGGGTGAGACACAGTCACGGTCACGTGGCACACCACGGATTTCAGCAATTTCCTCAGTAATTTTATTTTTGGGTAAGATTCCACCGTGTCCCGGTTTTGCGCCTTGAGAAAGTTTAATTTCAATCATTCTGATCTGGGGAAGTGCAGCCTGTTTCTTAAATTTCTCAGGATCAAACTTTCCATCCAGAGTCCGGCACCCAAAATAACCACTAGCAATTTCCCAGACAATATCGCCACCATTTTCCAGATGGTAAGGACTTAAACTTCCTTCACCGGTATCGTGATAAAAGTTGCCCATTTTGGCACCTTTATTCAGCGCACGAATAGCATTGGCACTCAAACTACCAAAACTCATGGCAGAAATATTCATAATCGATGCACTATAAGGCTGTGTGCATTGATGATTACCTATTTCGATACGAAATGTTTTGGGATCTGCGGGGGGGCATGGGGTAATGGAATGCACCATAAAGCGATAGTCGTCTTGATAGACGTTGATGATTGAGCCAAAGGGTTTATCGGCATTTTCATTTTTTGCACGTTGGTAAACCAAACTACGTTGCATTCTTGAAAATGGTAAAGCATCCTGATCGGCTTCAATAAAGTATTGTCTAATTTCAGGTCGAAAATCTTCAAAGAAAAAACGAAAATGTCCCATGATAGGATAATTTCTTAATATGGAATGTTTGCTTTGCAAAATATCATACAGACCAACGAGGCTTAGCAATGCTGTAATGAGCCAGAGTCCATTTAGTACCGTATCTGAAACAAAGTAATAGATGTAATAAGGTGCGTAAGAAATACGAAACCAGCTAATGCTGATTGCAATAATAATGCACAGAAACCAGATGGAATGACGTGAAAAAAAGGTATTTAAAAATTTGTGTCTAATACTTTGGGTCAAATTGGCCATTAAAACAATGTTCCTTTTTTATTGTTATCTAAATTAGCCAACAAGGCTGCTTGAGCTCAAGTAATGAATTGTTAGAGCTGAGAATTATTCTAAACTCGCAGCCCCAAAATAACTTATTCTGCTTCTTCTTCAGGAGGAAGTAACATCAAAACAGATTCGTTGAGTAATTGGGCAATATCCTCAAGAATATCTTGCTGATGAAAAGATTGATCGAAATTTAGACTTTCACCATCTGCAAGCTGTTTTAATGCGTTCTCAAATGCTTCAGAAATACAGCATTCTTCCCCATTTGCCCAAAATAAGACTTGCTTATCTTCAGTGGTATATAAAAGTCGTGAAGCGGGTTCTAGGCGTAACTCATAACCTGTATCAAGGATTTCCAGTAAATCCTCTATTTCAATTTCATCCGGTTCAGGTAGATTATCAGGATATTTCGGTTCAGACATTAATGACATTAATGCATGTTCAAAGTGACTTGAATGTTGTAATTGATCAAGCACTTTGGCTTTAAGGTAAGCCAACTCGTTGGTTGTAATTTCACCAATCGCGGAAGTTTGATCACGAACAATATCTAACAATGGGTTTTTCAATTCCGCACTGTCTGCAAAATGATCACTAACTCGATCCATCATGGTGGCAATATTTGGCATACGAAAACCAAAAGAAAAGGTCAAGCAATCATCTTCAGCAACACCGTAATGTGACAAACCAGGGGGAACATAAAGTAAATCGCCTGGAGCCAAGACTTCATCAAAATGAATATCCATGTCGGGCAATAATTTTAAAGGTTGATTTGGAACAAACTCGGTTGATTCATCACACATTTGTCCAAGCTGCCAGCGACGATGACCATAGCCTTGAACAAGGAAAACATCGTAAAAATCAAAATGTTTGCCGACAGATCCACCTTTAGGTGCATAGGACACCATAATATCATCGCGTCGCCACTGTGGAATAAATGGAAACTTTTTCCAGAGTTCTGCTAGATCAAAAGAGTAATGATCTACCGCCTGAACCAATAAAGTCCAGAGTTTTGGCATTTTCTGAAAATCACCTTTGATGAGCGGAGATGATTTTACGCTCCATTGATTTGGATCTTTATCCTTCTGCTTGAGCAAACGTGCAGAAATAGTTTCTTCTAGAGCCAGTTCCTTGACATCATCAGGTTCAAGAAGGTTGATAATTTCTGGCATGGCATTACGGACCAATAACGGTTTTTTCTGCCAATATTCAGCAAGAAATTGCTCTGCGGTGATTCCACCCAATACATCTAAAGCTTGTGACATAAAACGCCTATTTCAAAAAACGATGCAATAAGACCATGCAAAAAAACGATTAAAAATTAAGGAATAACCAAACCGAGTTGGCGAAGAACATGACAGAGCTGAATCATGGGCAAACCCATCAATGTAGTTTGATCTGGACCCGACATGGACTCAAACAAACTAATACCTAAACCTTCACAGCGAAAACTACCTGCACATTGTAAAGGTTGCTCGATGGACACATAGCGTTGGATTTCGTCAAATTCAAGCGTACGGAATTTAACTTGATAATGTTCAACCAGTGTTTGTTCAAAGCCACTTTGTAAATGTTGAATGCTAAGCCCTGTACTAAAACACACAGTTTGATCTGAATTTGCCATCAGTTGTGCGATGGCATTTTCAGTCGTTAAGGGTTTACCAATGAAGTCCTGTGGTGTATTGCTTCGCCAAGCGACTTGGTCAGAACCAATAACAATAGCATCTGGATACTTTTCTGAAATAACGTGCGACTTTTCATAAGCCAAACGCCGTGCCAAATCATCGGCATTGCTTTCACCTTTTAAAGATTCATCAATATCTGGAGAAATACAGCGATAAGCAATACCAAGCCGATCCATCAAGGCTTTACGAGTTTGGCTGCTAGATGCCAATATAATATCAGGATGATTCATTAAACTGCGTATTCCATCAGCACATCTAGAGGTACATAGCTTAAAACTGACTGGTGACATGCCTGTAGTTTAATAGGTGGCGCAAAACCTGCCTGATAGGCTTCTACCCAGCGAGTGACACAAATACACCAGAAATCACCAGGTTTAACGCCCGGAAAGCCGACTTCTGGAAGTGGTGTAATCAGATCATTTCCGACTTTTTGTGAGTAACTCAGGAACTCGGAGGTCATTTCGGCACACACAGTGTGTTGTCCAAGATCATTGACCGCGGTATGACAAAACCCATTACGAAAATAACCTGTAATGGGATCAAAACAACAGCTTGCTAAGGGTTCGCCCAATACGTTCAAGCGATTAATTTTTGGATCTGGATGAATAGACATAGGCCTTAATCGTAAAACAGCTGAAACTATCATAATCAAAAGTTTATCTTTCTACAGCTTTTCTGCAAAAAAACTAACTTTTTTTTAGTGTAATCATTTAAAATTGGCGCGTTTTTAAATCTATAAAGAGAGCAATACATGAATTTTCAGCGCATGACTGACCTTGATTTAGCAGGCAAACGTGTCCTTATTCGTGAAGATTTAAACGTTCCGGTAAAAAATGGAGAAATTACCAGCGATGCACGTTTACGTGCTGCATTACCAACGATTCAAGCTGCTTTGGAAAAAGGTGCGGCGGTCATGGTGTTCTCTCATTTAGGTCGTCCAGTTGAAGGTGAACCAAAACCAGAACAATCACTTGCACCTGTCGCAACGTATTTAAGTAAAGCATTGGATCAGGATGTGAAACTTTATACAGACTATTTGGATGGAGTTGAAGTAGAAGCTGGTCAGGTTGTTTTGCTTGAAAATGTACGTTTTAACCACGGCGAAAAGAAAAACAGTTCAGATCTGGCACAAAAATATGCTGAGCTTTGCGATGTGTTTGTGATGGATGCATTTGGTACTGCACATCGTGCTGAAGCATCTACTGAAGGCGTTGCGCGTTATGCCAAAGTTGCGGCAGCAGGCCCATTACTTGCGGCTGAGCTGGATGCACTCGGTCGTGCACTTCAAACACCTGAAAAGCCAATGGTTGCGATTGTTGCAGGTTCTAAAGTTTCAACAAAACTTGATGTTTTAACTTCACTTTCTGATATTTGCGGGCAATTAATTGTCGGTGGTGGTATTGCAAATACTTTCTTGGCAGCTGCTGGTTTTAATGTCGGTAAATCACTGTGTGAAAATGATTTAATTGATACAGCAAAAGCAATCGCGGCTAAAGTGTCAGTGCCACTTCCAACAGATGTGGTGGTTGCAGATGCCTCACACATCAATTTTGATGACTTTTTAGGTTCATTGGCAAATACTCAGGCAGTCGTAAAAAAAGTTGAAGACATTGCTGATAATGACATGATTTTAGATGTCGGTCCTGAAACGGCGAAAGTGTTTGCTGAAATATTAAAAACTGCCAAGACCATCCTTTGGAACGGTCCAGTAGGTGTATTTGAAGTTGACCAATTTGGCGAGGGTACAAAAACACTTTCATTGGCGATTGCTGAATCAGAAGGATTCTCTATTGCCGGGGGTGGAGATACTTTGGCTGCAATTGATAAATACAATGTGGCTGATAAAATTGGTTATATTTCGACGGGTGGCGGTGCATTCCTTGAGTTTGTAGAAGGTAAAACGCTTCCTGCGGTTGCTGTATTGTTAGAACGTGCATAATCACTAAAAGATTTTTGTCATAAATTTGAAAACAGGCCAATTAATATTGGCCTGTTTTTCATTTTAGATTCATATAACTGTCACAAAGCTGCAATAAACTAAAATGCATTCAGTAATCAGAGTTGTAGGAAAACATGATGAAATTGAAACTTGCTTTGGCTGCTCTAGTGATTGTCCCTTTAACTTTAACTGCCTGTGCTAAAAAAAATGATGCACCTGCCTCTCAAGAAGGTCAGGCTGCACCAGCTCAGGAAAAAATCACGCCAGAACAACAAGCAGCAATTGATGCATTAGATAAACCTGTAATGGATGAGAAAAATACTGATATTTCTGAATCTGTCGCAAACGCACCTGCTGAACCAGCAACGCCTGCAACCGAAGCAGA
The DNA here is from genome assembly GCF_016624945.1 of Acinetobacter sp. S54. GTDB lineage: Bacteria > Pseudomonadota > Gammaproteobacteria > Pseudomonadales > Moraxellaceae > Acinetobacter. Next base: position 378,845 of record NZ_JACVUI010000003.1, read on the forward strand.
AGCGGCCGCTGTTGAGCCAAAACAGGACAAAGTACACTAAGTTATGTAGGCTTTTGTTAAAAGTCCCTGCCAAAGCAGGGATTTTTTTTGAAATCCTGTGATTTGTTGCTGATTTGAAACAAATGACAAGGTAGAATATGTCGCACTACCTGGGAGGATATTATGGCACTTATTTCATTGCGCCAGCTCTTGGATCACGCCGCAGAACACAACTATGGCGTACCAGCGTTTAACGTAAACAACTTAGAACAAATGCGCGCAATCATGTTGGCCGCGGATGCTACTAATTCACCCGTGATTGTGCAGGCTTCGGCTGGCGCTCGTAAATATGCGGGTGCGCCATTCTTGCGCCATCTTATTTTAGCGGCGGTTGAAGAATGGCCACATATTCCAGTGGTAATGCATCAGGATCATGGTACAAGCCCTGATGTCTGTCAGCGTTCAATCCAATTGGGTTTTAGCTCAGTAATGATGGATGGATCATTGGCTGCTGATGGCAAGACACCAACAGATTATGACTATAACGTTGATGTCACTCGCCGTGTAGTACAAATGGCGCATGCATGCGGCGTATCCGTCGAAGGCGAAATTGGCTGTTTGGGTAGTCTTGAAACGGGTTTAGCGGGTGAAGAAGATGGTGTGGGTGCAGAAGGGGTACTTGATCATTCTCAGCTTTTAACTTCAGTTGAAGAAGCTCAACAATTCGTTGCAGATACCAATGTTGATGCTTTGGCGATTGCAGTGGGTACTTCTCACGGTGCATATAAGTTTACTCGTCCCCCTACAGGCGATATTCTGGCGATTGATCGTATTAAAGAAATTCATGCTGCTTTGCCTAATACGCATTTGGTTATGCATGGTTCAAGCTCTGTACCTCAGGAATGGTTAAAAATCATTAACGAGTACGGCGGTAATATTGGTGAAACTTATGGTGTACCAGTTGATCAGCTTGTTGAAGCGATTAAACATGGTGTGCGTAAGATCAATATTGATACCGATTTACGTTTAGCTTCGACAGGTGCGATTCGCCGCTTTATGGCGGAAAATCCAGCTGAATTTGATCCACGTAAATACTTTGCCAAAACTGTTGATGCCATGAAACAAATCTGTATCGACCGTTATGAAGCTTTTGGTACTGCGGGAAATGCCGATAAAATTCGTCCAATTTCTTTAGAAATAATGGTTGATCGTTATAAATAATTAATCTGTTATTTATAAGATTCTGGAAAAGCCCATATAGTGGGCTTTTCTTTTATCAACAAAAAAGATAAAACCGCGAGAACAAAATGCAATTCATTATATTTTCAGCATTATGTAGTGTATCTGTTTCGATTTTACTTAAATGGCTTAAAGAAAAAGGTTTTGAACCCATCCAGATGATCGTCTGGAATTATGTCAGTGCCAGTTTGATGTGTTTCATCTGGTTCAAACCTGACCTTGGTCATCTTTCTATACAGCATACACCGTGGTGGTTAATTATTGTATTGGGCTTGATTTTACCCAGTATATTTTTGTGTTTGGCAAAATCATTACAATTTGCAGGAATTATAAAAACAGAGCTTGCGCAACGTTTATCAGTTGTATTGTCTCTATTGGCTGCATATTTTATTTTTCATGAAAATTTTAATACCTTAAAAATTGTGGGTATTGGTTTAGGTTTAGCCGCAGTTTTAAGTATTATTCTGGCAAAAGGGCAAAGTCAAAATTCTTCCAATCACCATAAAGCCATGATCGCCTTAATCGGTGTATGGGTGGGTTATGCATTCGTCGATATTCTTCTTAAATACACGAGTAGCTTAGGTCTACAGTTTTCAGTTACGCTGAATCTGATTTTTATGGCATCATTTATATTTTCATTTATCTATGTCGGTTTTGTCTTGAAACAAGCATGGCTGACCAAGAACATGCTGGCTGGTTTGATTTTGGGGATGTTAAACTTTACCAATATCGCGTTATACGTTAAAGCCCATATGTTGCTTAAAGATTCTCCAGCTATTGTTTTTGCAGGTATGAATATTTTAGTGGTGGTGTTTGGTATTTTGAGTGGTTTGATTTTATTTAGGGAAAAAACAAACTGGATGACAGTATTAGGTTTAATATTAGGTTTAGCAGGCGTCATTTGCCTAGCTCAAGCGATATAATAGAATCCTTTATTTATAGCCGAAATAAGGTTTGGTTGCTGTAGCTAAACGGATAAAATTTCTTAACATGACCAAATGAATTGAAAATATTTTGAATTTCGACTTTAAAAATAGTAGGTAAACCTCATCAGACTTTTAGGTAGCCCGATGAGGAAAAGATGAAAATTAAAGCTGAGTAAAAATCACATCATCACTTAAACGTGATTTTGGTAATTTGGCATTAAAGTCTGTTTCACTTCGATAACCCAAGGCAACGACTACTGAGGCACGAAAGCCTTTTTCAGTTAAACCGAATTCTTCATTTAAGATATCTTCATCAAAACCACCCATTGGCGTGGCATCAATACCTTCTAGTCCTGCTGCAAGAAGTAATTGACCAAGCGCAATAAAGGTTTGATTTTCCATCCAGCCAAATAGATTTTTTTGTTCGTTACGATAAAAATCAACATAACCTGCACGGGTTTCGCGTTGACCTTGCTTGGCTTTTTCATCCTTAAAACGACCATTCAGATCATCTTGCTCAAGTAATTGTTCAAGATGCTCAGGAGTTGCATCGATACGTGTACAAAATACAATAGTATGTGACGAGTCTAAAACTTTTGGGGCATTATAAGCATATCGTCCTGTCATGGCTTTAGCGATACGTTGTTTAGCTTCATCACTTTCAGCGATTAAAAAATGCCACGGTTGAATATTGACTGAAGATGGAGTTAAACGCAGTACTTCTAATAAACGTTCAAGCTGTTCGCCGTTTATTTTTTTTGTTGGATCATAAGCTTTAGTGGTATAGCGGCTTTTGGCAGTATCTAATAAGTTCATGATCATCAACCTGATTTGTAAGTTATATACATAGCTCATGATCATAAATCGAAATTTAAAGAGATGAAATGTTTTTCAATAAAAATCAACTGAACAATACAAATGCTTTATATTTTAATCAATCTGCCATTTTATGAAGTGCTGTTGGCCTTCTTCATCAACTTCTAGAATCATGGCTTCACCTGTTTTTTCGCGCCAGTCGCCTAAAACGATTCTAAGTTTTTGCTCTACAGGATGAATTGCAGGACGGTGAGTATGTCCATGAATCAGATAATCAATATCAGATAAAGCTTTTAAAACAGCCTGATTATTTACATCCATGATTTCATAAGATTTTTGTTGCTTATTTTCGCGACTTTTTTTGCGAAAGCCATTGGCAAGCTTTTGCCGAAAACTCAACGGGGTTTTTTTCAAAAATGCAATCAGATAAGGATTGCGAATAATCTTTTTAAATCGTTGATAAGCAAGATCATCAGTGCATAAAGCATCCCCATGTTCGAGCCAATATTGATGGCCTGCAATTTTGATAGTGTAAGTATCTGGAAGCAAAACGCCGTTAAATTGCTTTAAGAAAACCTGACCTAAAGCAAAATCTCGGTTACCCACCTGAAAATAAATTTGATTACCTGAAGCATCAAATTGCTTTAAGGCAGTAACAATTTCATCTAGCCAAGGGGCACTATAGTCATCACCAATCCATGCATTAAACCAATCACCCAAAATATAAAGTTGGGTGTGTTTATCTTTATAATGGCAAAGTAAATCTAAAAACCCCCGAATCAATCGAGGGTGTTCAGGTGACAAATGTAAATCTGAAATAAACAGATAAGTCACAAAAGATTCCGTTAAAAATTATTCTGAAATAATTTTAGCAGATTCGATTACAACATTTTCTAAAGGAACATCAGCGTGATAACCGCGGTTACCTGTGCGAACATTTTTAATTTCGCTTACAACATCCATACCTTCAACAACTTTACCAAACACTGCATAACCCCAACCCTGAGCTGTTTTACCAGTATGGTTAAGGAATGAGTTGTTTTTAACATTAATGAAGAACTGAGCAGACGCAGAGTGAGGTGCTTGGGTACGAGCCATAGCAATAGTACCTTCATCATTGCTTAAGCCATTGTCTGCTTCATTTTCGATTGAATCACGAGTAGCTTTTTCTTTGAAGTTTTCGTCCATGCCACCGCCCTGGATCATAAAACCATCAATCACACGATGGAAAATTACACCATCATAGAAACCATCACGAACATATTCCAAGAAGTTAGCAACTGTTTTAGGCGCTTTTTCAGTGTTAAGCTCAAGAACAATACGACCTTTGTTGGTGTTTAATTCGACTTGAGGAAAACTCATTACATAATCTCCTAATCATGGACATGAAAGCCATGGGTTTTTTGGTTGAGAGAAGCATAAGCAAACTGTAAACTACATAGCAAGTAAAAAACGTAAATTTCTTTGATAAAAAACGAAGATTACGTTTCATTCAGTCAAATTTTAACTGTAAAGAAGTGAAATATTTATATGAAGCCAAATGATGTTGTTTCAACTGTGCCCAATTCTCCGACATCGAATACTCATGCATCTGTCGATTCTGCGCAGCAAGAACAACAGGCTGGCTTAGATTTTGTGCGTCAGGTTATTACTGATGATTTAGCCAGTGGCAAAACTAAAACAGTGGTGACTCGTTTTCCACCTGAGCCAAATGGGTATCTGCATATTGGCCATGTCAAAGCAATTTGCTTAAATTTTGGTGTGGCAGAGGAATTTGATGGTTATTGCAATCTACGTTTTGACGATACCAACCCAGATGCAGAAGAACAAGAATATGTTGATGGTATTGAAAATGACGTTAAATGGTTGGGTTTTAAATGGCAAGGTGAACCACGGTACGCATCGGGATATTTTGACCAACTTTATGCATGGGCTATTCAACTGATTGAACAAGGTAATGCATATGTCGATTTGCAAACACCTGAAGAAATCAAGCTGAATCGTGGTAATTTTGTCGAGCCAGGTAAAAACTCACCGTATCGTGATGCAACAATTGCGGAAAATCTAGAACGTTTTGAAAAAATGCGTAACGGTGAATTTAAAGAAGGTGAAGCGGTGTTACGCGCCAAGATTGATATGGCAAGTAATAATGTACACATGCGCGACCCAATTTTGTATCGTGTTTTGCATTCTGAACATCACCAGACGGGTGATAAATGGAAAATGTATCCGATGTATGATTATGCGCATCCATTGTCAGATGCCATAGAAGGGGTTACACATTCATTGTGTACGCTAGAATTCCAGGATCACCGTCCGTTTTACGATTGGGTCGTAGAAAAAGTTCATTCTCAAGCTGTGCCGCGTCAATATGAGTCTTCACGTTTAAATATTGATTACACCATTACGTCTAAGCGTAAATTGCGCCGCCTGGTTGAAGGTGGTTATGTTAATGGTTGGGATGATCCACGTATGCCAACAGTGGTGGGTATGCGCCGCCGCGGTTTTACAGCAGAAGGTTTGCGTGATTTTAGCCGACGCGTAGGAGTATCAAAAACTGATGGTATTGTCGATGTGGCAATGCTGGAATTCTGTATTCGTCAGTCTTTGGAAAATACAGCAGCACGTGGCATGGCAGTTCTTGATCCACTCAAAGTCACTTTGACCAATTTGCCTGAAGAATTGGATTTGAAACATGCCCGTCATCCAAACGTGGAAATGGGAGAGCGTGTCATTCCATTGACTCGTGAAATTTATATCGACCGTAAAGATTTTGAGGAAGTACCACCTAAAGGCTTTAAACGTTTGGTTCCAGACGGTGAGGTGCGTTTACGTCATGCGTATGTGATTAAATGTGATGAGGTGATTAAAGATGCAAATGGTGAAGTGATTGAATTGAAATGTTCAATTGACCCCGCTACTTTAGGTAAAAATCCAGAAGGTCGTAAGGTAAAAGGCGTGATTCACTGGGTGTCTGCAACGAAGGGGATTCCTGCGGAAGTTCGTATATATGAGCGTTTGTTTACAGAAGCAGCGCCAGATGCAGATGATGACTTTTTGGCAAATCTAAATCCTGAATCTTTAAAAGTGGTTCAAGCTTATATTGAGCCTGCATTGGCTCAGGCAAAACCTGAAGATCGTTTCCAATTTGAGCGCGAAGGTTATTTTGTAGCCGATCAATATGATCATAGTGCTGAAAAGCCTGTGTTTAATCGTATTCTTGATTTAAAAGACAGCTTCAAACCTGAGAAAAAATAAGGCATTGCCTTATTTTTTCGCAAGGCCCCGCAGGATAATTTGAGCATTGCCTTATTTTTTCGTAAGGCCCCGCAGGGTAATTTGAGCATTGCCTTATTTTTTCGCAAGGCCTCGTAGTGTAATCTGGTTAAATTTAACTCAAAAGAGATCAAGTCTATTTTTTGAATAATGATACTTTGTTGTACGCAGTTAGAGGCGATCTCTGTTTCACAATTCAATCAAGCCTCTACCTGTAGAGGCTTTTTTATGGTTATTAAATGTTGATTCTTAAATTGTTGATCGTTCTTTTTTTATTCTATAACTCGAAAATCGCTATCCATCATAAAAAGTTAGTTTTGGTATTTGCCTATTATTCTTTATGATCTTGTTTATAAAATAAATAAGTCGGCATTTGCATTTTAGCTTTATCGCGTAGCTTTTTCTTAATATAAAGAACAAGTGCAAAACAGGTAGTTGCAATAGTTAGATAAAAACTGTTCATATAACTCATAATAGAGCTGATATAACCCAAGGTCGTGAGTCGATTCATCATTTTTACCACTTGAGGACTACTTTCAACGCCTGTAATTGCCCAACTACATAAGTGTTCACAATTATTAATAATCAAGTGATAATAATTTTCATGCATACGCGAACGCATACGCCGTACGATCATACGTCCTTTATATTTTGGATTATGGTAACAACGTACATGAATTTTTTTGCCGTGGGAAAATTTTTCAAGCGTAGTAATCTCAATGGGTTTCTTTTTAAAAAGATGCGCCAAACCTGAGTAATGGATTACACGTCCACGACCTGCGTAAATACCGTGATGGCTATAACCCAAATGCTTCACAATAAGATGAGAACCAATGGGAAAACGTTTGATTGAATGCTGCATATTCACCAGATCCAATAAAGTAAACAACTGTATTGTATTACGATGATACAGACCTGATTATAACCATTATTGTGTGAAAGTGTTCTATAAAAGCGCAAAAATACTTACTCTGAGCATATTTTACTTGTTATTGTTCTTCGATGATTTATCCAAAAAAAAGAGTAGCAAAATGTCAAAGTGGAGAAGAATCTTAAAATCCGGAGTTATTTTACCTGTTTTATCCACTTTCTTTACTCAATCAAACTATGCCAATGAACGGGTTGATTATCAACGAGTTCAATTTACTCGGGACGGAGTAGATGTTGATGTAATACAAGTCAAAAATTTATCTAAGCTTCAATTATTTTTAAATGATCAGGCACATCAGCCTTTATTAAGATTTGAAAATATTAAAAAGCAAATCAGTGCATGTCAAACATTGGATTTTGCTATGAATGGAGGCATGTATCATCCAGATTACACTCCAGTGGGACTATACATTGAAAATAATCAACAATACATCGCACTGAATGAACAACAGGGTTTCGGAAATTTCTTTATGCAGCCCAATGGTGTCGTTGCGTGGAATGATCAACATGCTGTTATTGAAACCACTCAAGCCTTTAAATCTAGCCAATTTAAAGCAAAGTATGCAACCCAGTCTGGCCCAATGTTAGTGATTGATGGGAAGATCAATCCGAAGTTTTTAGCAAGTTCTAAGTCGTTAAAAATTCGTAATGGTGTTGGGCTAAAAGATAATCGTCTTTATTTTGTAATTACAAGAAATCGAGTTAATTTTTATCAATTTTCTAAGTTTTTTAAGGATAAATTGAATATAGATAATGCGCTATATTTGGATGGTTCTATATCCAGTTTATATTTTCCTAAAATTTATCGGGAAGATCAGCGTTATCCATTAGGGCCAATGATTGCATTGCTTGATTCTAAACAGTGCCGATAACAAAAAACCGCCAACTGGCGGTTTTTATTTTTACTGTACAGGGTGATGATTAATTTCATTTAACTCTTTGCGGCTGTACCCACGAGATACCAGTACTTTCTTTATACCTTTGATAGTATCTTCATCAGTTGCTTTTGCTAACGCAGAGACTAACTGCTCGTTTGTTTTACATGAACAATCATTTTCAACACAAGCAATCTGATTCTTATGCTCGTTATTGATTTCATCTGCTGCCGAAAACAGCTTTTGCCAAAAACTCATAGAGCCTTCACATTCAACCTAACATAGCTCGAAATATAGCCAAAATAAAATAAAATACAAGTCAACTAAAGTGATAAAAGCAACAAATGAACTCTAAATTTTCCGATGATAATCTTTAGATTTAACGAAATTATGACAGCCCTTAGATCTTGATCTTTGATTTATATCATATTTTCATTACAAAATATTTATAAAGAATAAAGGGTTATCAAAAAACCCTTTATTCTAAAAGTTACATTGCAATAATTTGTTTAAATTAATTCAAGCAAGACACCAGATTCAACATGATGAGTAAATGGAAACTGATCAAATAAAGCAAAGCGAATAATGCGATGAGTTTTACTTAAAGTTTTTAAGTTGTCATAGAGCGTATCTGGATTACAGGAAATATAAAGAATTCGTTTAAAACCCGTCAAAAGTTTTAAGGTTTCATCATCAATTCCTGCACGTGGCGGATCCACAAAAATGGTGTCGAAGTTATAACTTTGGATATTTATATTGGCTTCCTGTAAACGTCTAAACTCACGCTCACCCCGATACGCCTGTGTAAATTCCTCAGCTGACAGTCGGGCAATTTGAATATTTTGAATCTGGTTTTGTTCAATATTCCATTGCGCGGCATACACTGAACTTTTAGCCAATTCAGTTGCAAGTACTCGACGAAAATGTAATGACAGAGGTAAGGTGAAATTTCCATTTCCACAATACAATTCAAGTAAGTCCTGATTCGATTCTTCAATGACATCACATGCCCATGTCAGCATTTTTTGGCAGACGTGTGCATTGGGTTGAGTAAAGCTACTCTCGATTTGTTTGTATTTAAAAGTACGACCATGCACGTTTAATTGTTCAACCACATAGTCATCGCCAATAATGACTTTTTGACCACGACTGCGCCCCATAATTTTAATATTCAATTTTTCAGCAAGCGATTTTGCTGCAGTTTCCCACTCAGTATCCAGTTTTCGATGGTAAATAAGGGTAACTAACATCTCTCCACTTAAGCTTGCCAGAAAATCAGCTTCAAAAATACGTTGTAATAAAACAGGATTGGCTTTTAATTCCTGTAATAATTTCGGCATCAATTCATTAATGCTTATATCTGCAATTGGAAACTCATCCACACGAACAACTTCTTTTTGTTTTCCATCTTCAGCACGTTCAAACATGGCATAGAACAAATCTTCATCGGTATGCCAAATACGAAACTCTGCACGCATACGAAAATATTGTTCAGGAGATTCAAAAACCTCAAGTGTAGGCGCATTAAATTCAGCAAATTGCTGAGTGATTCGTTCGACTTTACTTTGAAGCTGCTGCTGGTAAGTTTGAGACATAAATAAGAAAAATATCAAGATCAATCAAAGCGCAAATAGTAGCAAAAAAACAGATCCACAGGGAGAAAACTTAGGTTTAATACGATTGTAAGACGTGTTCAATAAATGCGGATTTGTATTGTCGATAGATATCTTCCTCTAAACCTGTACAGCGTTCTTTTAAATGATTGTATTGGCGTACCAAAACAGGATTTGCATTGAGTCTATCTCTAAATGTAAGAAAAAATTCAAATACTGAACCAGTAGTGACGACTTGTAAGGCTATATCAAGTTTTTGGTCAGTAGCAATGAGCATGCAAAGTTCATAGGTTCTTAGCGTATTTTGTTTTTCCATAAAACCTAATGGCTTTAATATATCAAGGGCGTGATTAAAACATTCAGGAGAAACTTCAATATAGATTATCTAAATCCCCTTTAGAAACAGCATTTACAATAGACGATGAGCCAATATGCTCAATACGTGCAAAGGGAAGTCTCTCATGTATTAAAGCTTGATAATATTGAAACTGGTTTTGACATTCTGGTTGATAATCTTGAGCTTGATAAAATTTCATGGTTATTTATATGGTGAAAATTATCATCCTAAAACAAATGCCCTGAATTAAACAATCAGGGCATAGTTTGAAACGATTATAGAGATATGAGTTATTCTGACATCGTCATTAAACTGGCATTACCACCTGCCGCTGCGGTATTAATACTAATCGCATGTTCAATGACCAAACGCTCTAAAGGAATCATTTGTTCAGCATTTTCCATATGGGTAATGCCTACAATAGCACCTTTACGATTGGCAATTTGGATCTGTAAAGCTTGTAGCTCTTCAGTTGAACCGTGATGTAAAACTGCATCAAAATCTCCGTGCTCGACATGATCGATTTCAATAATTGCCTGACGAATTGCTTTGGGCAATTGCTGTCCAAATCTTTGTAAGAGCGGACTGTTTTGTAATAAGGCGACTTGACTGTTTACTGCAAAAATAGCCAGTATTTGATGAATCATATCTAATTCATTATTGGCAAGTGCCAAAACACGTTTTCGTGGCAACATCATATAACGGTTTGTTTCACCTGTCGGGCCTTGTAAGTCAAAAGCATGACCAACATTTATTGGAACGACATTTGGGAACTTTTGTTGTGGATACTGTTGTTTAACCCATGCAAAGAATTCACGGAATAGGGTTAATTGCGGGAATGGCTCAGAAATTTTTTCTGCTTTAACTCCAAAAGGAAGCTGTAACATTTTTTCTGAACAATCCGCCATTAAACGATAAAGATAAAGCGGACCACCCGCTTTAGGCCCTGTACCTGATAAACCTTCACCGCCAAAGGGTTGTACGCCTACTACTGCACCAACGATATTACGATTAATGTAAAGATTACCAACTCCAGCATGTTGCACCACAGTATTGATAGTTTCATCGATACGAGTATGTAGGCCCATCGTCAGACCATAACCTTTAGCATTAATGCGTTTAAGTAATTGCTGGACTTCGCCGTGTTTATAAGTAATCACATGCAAAACAGGGCCAAATACTTCACGTTCAAGATCATCGAGGTTTGGAAGTTCAATCAGCGTTGGTCGAACAAATGTCCCTTGATTGAATTCGATTTGTTGCGAGGCATCATCATTAAATATCAATTGATGTACTGGATAGCCTTTACTGCGCATTTTCTGGATATGCTGATCAATCGTTTGTTTTGCTTCAGCATCAATCACAGGTCCAATATCTGTTTTTAGGATAAATGGATTACCCATGATCAGTTGCTGCATCGCGCCTTTAAGCATAGTCACCAGTGTTTTTGCATTGTCTTCCTGTACACATAAAATGCGCAGTGCAGAACAGCGTTGACCTGCACTGTCAAAAGCAGAGTTGACCACATCGATTACGACTTGTTCAGTCAATGCAGATGAATCTACGATCATGGCGTTTTGACCGCCTGTTTCAGCAATCAGCGGAATGGACTGGCCAGAAGGTGATAGGCGTTTGGCAACTGCTTTTTGCAAAATTTTTGCGACTTCGGTTGAACCAGTAAACATAATGCCCTGAATCCGATCATCAGAACTTAGTTTCGCGCCAATAATTTCACCACGACCTGGTAATAATTGTAATACCTCGCCTGGAACACCTGCTTCATGAAGCAGGTGAACTGCTTGTGCTGCAATTAATGGCGTTTGTTCTGCAGGCTTGGCAATCACACAGTTTCCTGCGGCTAAAGCCGCTGCAATTTGGCCCGTAAAAATTGCTAAAGGGAAGTTCCACGGACTAATACACAGTACTGTGCCCAAAGGTTGAATGAGAGTCGTTGAATTTAGGCTTTCAATCTGGGTGGCATAGTAACGTAGAAAATCAACAGCTTCACGAACTTCGGCAATGGCATTGGCATAGGTTTTACCTGCTTCACGACAGAGCAAAACCAACAGTTCTTGCATCCGTGATTCCATCAAATCAGCTGCTTTTTTAAGTGCAGCTGCACGTTGAATTTTTGCAGTATTTGCCCAGAGCTGTTGTGCTTGAGTGGCTGAGTTGAGTGCTACTTCTACATGCTCTAGGGTTGCTTCTTGAACATAGCCGACAATGTCCTGATGCATTGCGGGATTTAGGAGCGCTTGTGGGCTGACATCGACCTGATGAACATTATCAGCAAGTAGCGATTTACTTTCCCAAACTTTATTTTCAAGCTGTTGAGCAGTTTCATTTAATTTTGACAATGTTGCATCATTGGCAAGATCAAAACCTACAGAATTTTGACGCAAGTTGCCGTACAAATCATGAGGCAAAGGAATGGCAGGATGTTTTAAGCCAACCTGACCTTCACGGGCAGCGACACTGTAGATGTCTTTAAATGGTGATTGAATTAGATCTTCAATTTTTAAATTTTGATCTGCAATACGATTAACAAATGAAGTGTTGGCACCATTTTCCAACAGACGACGTACCAAGTAGGCGAGTAAAGTTTCGTGGTTTCCTACAGGCGCATATATACGACATGGAACACCCAGTTTTTTGTTATCGCGTGAGCCGACCACTTGTTCATATAAAGGTTCGCCCATGCCGTGTAAACATTGAAATTCGTATTGCCCTGTATAATATTTTTCCGGATCTGCCAATTGATAAATGGTCGCAAGTGATTGCGCGTTATGAGTGGCAAATTGTGGGTAAATCTGTTCTGGAGCAGTAAGAAGCTTTTTGGCGCATGCAATATAGGATAAATCGGTATGTACTTTACGGGTAAAGACCGGGTAGTCATCCATACCATCGATTTGGGCTTTTTTAATTTCACTATCCCAATATGCGCCTTTCACTAGACGAATCATCAACCGTTTTTGACTGCGTTTAGCCAGATCTACAACATAATCCACCACGTAAAAACAACGTTTCTGATAAGCCTGAATGACAAAACCGATACCTTTCCAGTTTGAAAGTGCAGGCTCAAAACAAAGTCGTTCTAATAATTCAAGTGAAATTTCCAGACGATCCGTTTCTTCGGCATCAATGTTTAAGCCAATGTCATATTTTTTTGCAAGCTGCGCTAGTTCAAACACCTTGCCATACAATTCGTCATGAACACGGGCAATTTGCGAACGTTGATATCGTGGATGTAAAGCGGATAGCTTAATGGAAATACCCGGGCCATCATAAACACCTTTGCCATTGGATGCCTGTCCAATAGCATGAATCGCCTGAGTATAGTCATTGAAATAACGTTCGGCATCATGCTCTGTTAGAGCCGCTTCGCCTAACATATCGTACGAGTAACGGAAGCCTTTGTCTTCGAGAGACTTGGCATGATTTAAGGCTTCTTCAATGGTTTCACCTGTGACAAATTGCTCACCCATCATACGCATGGCGACATCAACCGCTTTGCGGATCACACCACGGCCGCTACGCGCAAGAATTGATGTTAATAAACCAGATAAGCTACCTTGTTTTGGGGTTTCCATAAGTTTGCCAGTCAACATTAAACCCCATGCCGCAGCATTGACAAACATCAAGCTGCTTTGACCGACATGGTCTTTCCAGTTACCTTGATTAATCTTGTCTCGAATAAGAAGGTCACGTGTTGCTGCATCTGGAATACGTAGCAGCGCCTCAGCCAGACACATAAGCGCTATGCCTTCCTGAGAAGAAAGCGAAAACTCTTGTAATAACCCTTGAACAATACCCGCTTTGCCGGAAGATACTTTGCGTTCACGTAAAGCATTGGCAAGATCAAACGCCAGTTCATATATTTTATGGTCAAGTTCGTCTGAAATCGAGGCGGCTTTAAGCAGCGTTTCGACGGTTTCGGGTTCTGGACGACGCCATGCAGTATTTATTCGCTCTTCCAGTTCACTTTTTTCTTTAAACTCAGTGATATATCCGAAATGAGGTTTTGCTGTGTCCATATTTGGGTCGGTATCCATCATGTTCATGTCAAATTCCAGTGACGATCTCACTCCAATATTGTGAGATAGGTTTAGATAATTTATCATTACAAAATAATTACCGAATAACTCACTATAATATCGGTATTTTTTAGTGAAATATTTTGTCTTGAGGGTGGTTTATGTCGCTGGATCGCGTAGATTTAAAAATTCTTGATATTCTTCAAGAAGATGGAAAGATTTCTAATACAAAATTGGCTGAAACCGTTAATCTTTCTGCAACCGCAGTAATGGCGCGAGTGCAAAAACTGACTAAGGAAGAATTTATAATCGGTTATGAGGCAAAGCTAAATCCAGAGAAGCTTAATGCCAGTTTTCTGGTATTTGTAGAGGTTTTGCTGGATAAAACTACCTCTAATGGCTTAAATGAATTTATTGAAGCAGTATTGGAATATCCTGAAATAGTAGAATGTCATATGACCAGCGGCGGTTTTGATTTTCTAATGAAAGTTCGTAGTTCCAACATGGAAGAATATCGTAAGTTTGCAGGAGAAACGCTATGGCAATTACCTGGCGTTAAAGAAACGCGCAGTTATCCTGTGATGCAAGTGGTTAAAGAAACTTCTAAAATTAAACTACCAAAGCGAAACATAAAAAAAGGGACTCCTTAAAGTCCCTAATTTTAAAATAAAAAACTCTAGAAATTATTTTGATTCATGATATATACGATCAGCCTCTTCAAAACGATCGGTCACTTCTCTACCTGGCTGTTTACCTAACAGGCTAACAATGACAATCGTAATAGTTGCTAAAACGAAGCCTGGAATAATTTCGTAAATACCCGTTGATGCAAATAAGTTTTTCCAGCCAATGACTACAACTGCACCCACAATCATTCCAGTTAAAGCGCCGTTTAAAGTCATGCGTTTCCAGAACAAAGATAGAATAATCAGAGGACCAAAAGCCGCACCAAAACCTGCCCATGCATAGGCAACTAAACCTAAAACTTTACTTTCAGGATTACTGGCTAACCAGATCGCAAATACTGAAATTGCCAGTACCATCAAACGACCAACCCAGACTAATTCTTTTTGAGAGGCATTTTTACGCAGGAAAGATTTATAAAAATCTTCAGTCAATGTGCTTGAACAAACTAGAAGTTGGCAGCTTAAAGTACTCATAACCGCAGATAAAATACCTGCCATAATAATTCCCGCTACCCACGGATTAAATAAAATCTGTGCCAGCTCCATAAAGACCAGCTCAGAGTTTCTGCCCACATTTCCTGCAAGTTCAGGATGCAATTGGAAAAATGCGATACCAAAGAAGCCCGCACCAACCGCGCCACCCAGACATAAAATCATCCACGACATGCCGATACGACGCGCAGCAGGAATCGATTTAACTGAATCGGCAGCCATAAAACGCACCAAAATATGCGGCTGACCAAAATAACCTAAACCCCATGCGGTTGCAGAAATAATGGCAATAAAACTTACTCCTGAAAGCATATTAAATGCATGAGGGCGAGCAGTATCAATCAATTGGGTAAATTGTTGTTGACCGTCACCTATTGCTAGATAAGCAAAGATAGGAGTGAGCATCAAGGCAAAAAACATCATGCCTGCCTGAAAAGTATCTGTCCAACTAATAGCAAGGAAACCGCCAATACAGACGTAACTAATGGTAGCAATCGCACTAACCCATAAAGCAGTGTGATATTCCATACCAAAAATCGTTTCAAATAACCGCGCACCTGCAACCATGCCAGAAGCACAATAAATTGAGAAGAAAATCAAAATGATAAGGGCAGAAGAAACACGTAATAACTTCTTGGTGTCATTAAAGCGATTGGTAAAATAATCGGGAAGGGTCAGTGAGTTTGACTGAACTTCGGTATGTACACGCAGGCGACCCGCAACAAATAACCAGTTGAGCCATGCACCAATAATCAAGCCAATAGCGATCCATGCTTCTGAAAGCCCGGATAAATAAATGGCGCCGGGTAAGCCCATGAGTAACCACCCACTCATGTCTGATGCACCAGCTGACAATGCAGTAACGAAACTTCCGAGGCTTCGTCCACCTAAAATATAATCTGAAAAGTCTCTAGTAGCTCTGTAAGCGTAGAGACCAATACAGACCATTGCCACGATGTAGAATAAAAACGTGATAATGGTTGGATTGATAGAATTCATGTGTGGGACCTATCCTTATGTGCATTTACGCGAGTAATCAACCAGTCCAAAAAAATTTGGTTGCCTAAAAATAAGGCGTTGATTCAAACACGGATGCGAAAACATTAACTGTTAATTTTAAGTATATATAATGTAAATTTGTGTAAAAAAATCTTGTGTAAAATAATTATTTAATATCTTTTATATTTCAATTAATTAGAAATATTCACTTGAATTTATTGTTAGAATAGCTGATCAATTAAACAAAAATAGCATAATTGTTCAGCAATATGATTAAAATATAAGCGGTATTGTTATTTTATATTGATGAAAGAATAAACGGTTAGTCATTTAAAAGCATCATAAGTGCTTTATCAACTTTTCAAAAAGCTGTTTCATGCCTTCAGATGCAGTTTTTTTGATTAAGTAATATTGAGAAGGAACTCTAGAGTAATCTGCTTTAGGATCAATATAAAATGCTTCACAATAGGATGGGATCTCATGAATTAATCCAGCCACAGGATATACACTTAAAGTGGAACCAATTACGATAAAAATATCAGCATCGTTTAGAAGATGAATTGCATCGTCATAGGCGGGAACCGCTTCACCAAACCAGACTACATGTGGACGCAATGGGAAACCTTCAGGGCATTTATCATGTTGTAGATGGAGTTCATTTCCTTCAATTTGATAAAATTGCTGGGTAAATTGAGCCGAAGGGCCCGAGCTTTTAGCTAAACGAATGTTGCCATGTAAATGTAATACATTGCTGGAGCCAGCCCGTTCATGTAAATCGTCTATATTTTGTGTAATAACTTGGACATTATAATATTGTTCAAGGTCTGCAATATATTGATGTGCAATATTAGGTTCGGCAGAAATAATATTTTGGCGCCGTTCATTATAAAATCGTTGTACGAGTTCTGGATTGCGTTGCCATGCTTCAGGTGTTGCGACATCCTCGATTTGATAATTTTCCCATAATCCATTGCTGTCACGAAAAGTGCTAATGCCACTTTCTGCACTCATGCCTGCGCCAGAGAAAATCACCAAATTTTTCATGCCCACTTAACCTTTAGTTTTAAGATCATATTTTAGCTATATAAAGGTATAAAGAAATGAATTGATCTACAAGTATGGTTGGGTGTAAAAAATCCGCCAATTGGGCGGACTTTTAAAGATTTGTTTAATCACTTATTTATCGTGATGTAAATATTCTGGCTCTTTCGGCAGTCTAAAACTACAGAAGAAACAGATAATCAACATGACAATGACATATATGAAGAACTCATTTTCAATGCCTGCTTGTTTAAATTGTAATGCAACAGCAGGTGCTGAACCTCCAAAGATCGCATTAGCAACAGCATATGAGAAACCTACACCGAGTGCACGAACATGAGGCGGGAACATTTCAGCCTTAATCAAACCGCTGATTGAAGTGTAGAAACTTAGAAACATCATTAAGAAGATGAGGAGTAAAGTTATAATCACAGGTGAATAACTAAAATGACGCATCGCAATTACCATGATCGGGTAGATCAGGATAGCACTGCCTGCACTAAAGGCTAACATTGATGCACGACGACCAATTCGATCCGAAATCATACCAAATAGAGGCTGAGCAATCATGTAAACAAAGAGCGCACAGGTCATCATATAACCAACAGTCTTTCCATCAATCCCTAAACTAGTGATATAGGTTTTTGAATAAACCGTAAGAACGTAAAAAGTCAGTGAACCCGCTGAAGTATAACCTACAACTAGTAAGAAGGTTCCCCAATGCTTTTTAAATAGCTCACGCAATGAACCAGATTCTTTCTTCTCACTGTCTTCATGTGAAAGAGTTTCTTCTAGTTTGCTTCGAGCTAATAAAGAGACAATCGCTGCGATACCACCAATGACAAACGGAATACGCCAACCGCCATCCATTAATTGTTGTTCACTCATGAACGCCAGCAGAATTACCCCGACCAAGCTGGCTAATAACTGACCACCAGATAGCGTGACATATTGAAAAGATGCATAAAAACCGCGTTGACCTTTGAGTGCAATTTCACTCATGTAGGTTGCGACAGCGCCATATTCACCGCCTACTGATAGACCTTGTAAAAGTCGAACCAGTAATAACAGGAATGGGGCAATCATGCCTACCTGATCATAAGTTGGTAAGAGTGCAAAAAGAAATGAACTGATGGCCATCAAAGCAATCGAAATAACCATTGATTGTTTACGACCATGTTTATCAGCAATTCGACCAAACAACCAGCTACCAATAGGTCGCATAAAGAAACTTGCTGCGAATACACCCCATACATAAACTCCCTGAGCAGTAGAATTCATATCTGGTGCTGTTAATGCATGCTGGAAATACATGGCAAATACAGCATAGATATAAAAATCGAACCATTCAACTAAGTTACCAGAGGATGCACCTACAATGCCCAATACACGTTTTTTCTTCTCTTCTTTGGTATAAACGACTTCGCTCATATAAATATCCTATGTCCATTTATTCCTAATATCATTTGCCTTGTTACCAAAGCCTTTGCCCTAAAAAAACAAAAAAATTATAAGCCGTTATTAAGAATACTCCTGTTACAGAGTCACAATCTATAGTAATTAGTTACAGTTTAGGCGCGAGTTGAAAAAATTATAGAAATAGTTGTAAAAATAATCTTTAAATAACAATGTATTAAATTTTTTCATGCACCTTTAGTTTAATGTAAAATTGTTTGAATAATAAAACATCATTTTGATAGTTGAAATCAAAATTCGCTAAAGGTTTAGTGAAGGAAAAATAAGTTTCAATAAAAAATGCAAACGAAATATTTCGTTTTATCAGTTTTTAGGACGTTTCAAGCCGATGAAGAAATTTTCGTATTTCCTGACTAAATTTCTTGGGTTCGGTTAGTAAAGGGGTATGTCCTGAACGTTTAAAATAAATGGGGCGAGATCTTTTAACACTTTTTGCTACAATGGTTTGACCTGTTTCAGGATAAAGCGTGGAGTTTTGACCAATAAAAAATGTAGTTGGACACTCAAGTTGCGTTAATGCCTGACGATAATCTTCCTGATGATTTAAATAATTTTTTACATACCAGTGTAGATAATCAATACGCTGAATGGGGAGTAGATATTTTTGTAGTGGTGGTTTATTTAAAGCAACTTTAAAGACAATCGAACTATACTTGTTACTACTTTGAAGCTCAATAAACTCTGCCCAGAGTTGGACTAATTGTTGACGGTCTGCAAAAGGTAAATCACTTAGATAAACCGCATTTGGATAGCCATTTAATAAATCATCTAAATCTGTTAGTAGAGTTTTAAAAGCATCATGCTTAGAGCCAAAAAGGCCAAATTGCCAAGATTCGTCAACGGTAATTTTAGGTGTTTGATCAATATGCAAATAAGCTTTTAATTGTTGTGCCAAATGGCCATGTTGCATCCCATGCATTGCTGTTGTTGCGCCCATGGAATAACCCATTAGGATAAAATTTTGAAGATTCAATTGCTCAATTAAGGTTTCGATATCACGCCAGTGACTTGAAATGGCATCTAAATCCTGAGGAATAGCGCAGTTTTTAGAATGACCGAAGCCACGCCAATCAGGAATAATAAATTCGTATTTATTTAAATGGGTAAAGATAAAAGGCAACCATTGCCAGCTCACCATGCCAAGTCCTGATAAAACTAAAACAGGTTCACCACGTCCGATACGACGTACAAATAATTGTTCCTGATCAGGCATGGTATAAAAAGGCATGTCATATTCCTCGTAGTGAAAAACCAGATTTAAGTATTTTCAAATTGTTTAAGTTGTGGAATTACATCTTTTAGCCAGTCAATCCAGCCTTTTTCTAAGTTTATACCAAGTTCAAGAATTTTTTTGTGAATAAATAACACTCGATCTGGTTTGTTAGACGCTTTGAAGTCCTTATCATACATATTTTGGTAAATTTCCAGTTTATTTTTATGCAAGGATAGATGTCTTTCTAATTCCAAGATGATTTGATTTCCTCCCAATTGTGCTTCAGCACGTAGTCGGACCATTAAATCTTCGCGTAATTGAGCAGGTTCGCTTTTTTGGATCAGCCAGTCCGCAAGCTCAATACGTCCGGGTTGTTCAACCTGATACGTTTTTTTACGGCTTTGTTCGTTTTCTTCTTCGATAGTCGAAATCCAGCCTTTCCCTAACATATTATTAAGTTCACGATAAATTTGCTGATGACTTGCATTCCAGAAAAAACCCATGGAACGATCAAAACGGCGTGCCAACTCAAAACCTGTACTTGGTTTTTCCAATAAGCTGGTGAGTAAAACGTGAGACAGTGACATGGCAATCCAAAACATTTTGTGACTGATCAGATTATGCAATATGTTGCATAAAAAATAAAATTTGATTATATATTTATGCAACAAGTTGCATTAAGCAAGCAGATGCGAGCCAAAGGAGAAAATATGTCAGCTTATCCACATTTATTAAAACCACTTGATTTGGGTTTTACGACTTTAAAAAACCGTGTGCTTATGGGATCTATGCATATTGGTTTGGAAGAAGCACCGAAAGGCTATGAACGTATGGCTGCTTTTTATGCTGAACGCGCAAAAGGTGATGTTGGATTAATCGTGACTGGCGGTGTCTCTCCCAATGATGATGGTGTAGTGTTTTCTCATGGTACCAAGCTAGATACGATTGAAGAAGCGGAAAAGCACAAAGTCATTACCCAAGCTGTACACGAAGCTGGTGGTAAAATTGCAATGCAAATTTTGCACACTGGACGTTATTCTTATCAGGCAAATAATGTCGCTCCATCTGCAATTCAAGCCCCGATTAACCCAATTAAGCCTAAAGCACTTAGTTCAAGTGAAGTTCAACAAACGATTGATGACTTTGCCAATTGCGCCAAATTGGCTCAATATGCGGGTTACGATGGTGTTGAAATCATGGGGTCAGAAGGCTATTTGATCAATGAATTCATTGCTGCGCGTACCAATCATCGTGATGATGAATGGGGCGGGAGTTATGAAAATCGTATTCGATTCCCGATTGAGATTGTAAAGCGCACTCGTGCTTTAGTCGGTGAAAATTTTATTATTATTTATCGTTTATCTATGTTGGACTTGGTCGAAGGCGGCTCAACGCTAGACGAAGTGATTCAACTTGCTAAAGCCATTGAAAAAGCGGGTGCAACGATTATTAATACAGGGATTGGCTGGCACGAGGCACGTATTCCAACGATTGCAACCAAAGTACCACGTGCTGCATTTACATGGGTGACTGAAAAATTAAAAGGTGAAGTTTCAGTTCCATTAATTACGTCTAACCGTATCAACACTCCCGAAATGGCAGAACGTGTTTTGGCTCAAGGTCAGGCAGATATGATTTCTATGGCTCGTCCTATGTTGGCGGATGCAGATTTTGTATTAAAAGCCAGCGAAGGTCGTAGTGATGAAATCAATACATGTATTGGTTGTAATCAGGCATGTTTAGATCATATCTTTTCGATGAAAATTGCAACATGTTTGGTTAATCCTCGTGCATGTTATGAAACCGAATTGATTTTTAAAGAAACCACTGCAAGCAAAAATATTGCGGTAATTGGTGCTGGTCCAGCAGGTTTAAGCTTTGCAACTTATGCTGCAAGTCGTGGTCATCAAGTTAAAATATTTGACTCAAGTAATCAAATTGGCGGGCAGTTTAATATTGCTAAAACAATTCCTGGTAAAGAAGAGTTCTATGAAACTTTACGCTATTTCAAACGTAAAATTGAATTGCAACCGAATATTGAGCTGGTTCTAAATCATACCGTAACTTATGACGAGCTAAGCCAAGCCAATTATGATGAAATTGTAGTTGCAACGGGCGTAACACCACGTCAATTGCAATTTGAAGGTATCGATCACCCGAAAGTTTTGAGCTATATCCAAGTATTAAAAGAGCATGTACCTGTCGGTCAGAAGGTTGCAATTATTGGGGCTGGCGGTATTGGATTTGATACGGCTGAATATCTAAGCCATGAGGGTGAAAGTGGTAGCTTAAATCCTGAAAAATTCTATGCAGAATGGGGTATTGATACGACTTATGCGCATGTGGGCGGTTTAAAACAGCCTGAACTTGAAAAGTCAGAGCGTGAAATCTATTTATTGCAGCGCAAAACGGCGGCGGTCGGTGCAGGTTTAGGTAAAACCACTGGCTGGATTCACCGCACAGGCTTGAAGCATCGTGATGTGAAAATGATTGCGGGTGCAAGCTATGACAAAGTGGATGACCAAGGTTTGCATATTACGGTCGATGGTCAGACCCGGATTTTGGAAGTCGATCATATCGTGATCTGTGCAGGTCAGGAGTCTTATACTGCAATGTACGATCAATTAAAAGCTGATGGTAAAAATGTTCACTTGATTGGTGGAGCCAAAGAAGCAGGGGAGTTGGACGCCAAGCGTGCGATTCGTCAAGGTGCTGAATTAGCTGCAACTTTATAAACAAAATGGGGTATTTTTCTCAAAGAAGATACCCTTATTTCATAAATTAAATAAGTAAGGAAAATATAATGGCATTTGCAACTACAAAACAATCGTTAGAAAAATGGCATGACATGGTCAAATCAGGGAATTTGACAGATCTAAATGATTTATTGGCTGAAGATGTAGTTTTTCGCTCACCTGTTGCTTTTAAGCCTTATGAGGGAAAACATGTTGTCTATTTTATATTGACCAATGTGGTACAAATTTTTGAAAATTTTACTTACCATCGTGAGTTCTATACAGAAGATGGAGAAAATGTTGTACTTGAATTTGCTGCGAATGTAGGCGAAAAATCGTTGAAAGGTATTGATATGATCCGTTTTAATGAGCAAGGTAAAATTATCGATTTTGAAGTCATGATCCGTCCAATGAGTGGTTTGGCTGCTTTAGCTGAAAAAATGGGTGCAAGATTTGCAAAGTATCAACCAAACTAATAGATAGAAAATGACGTCAATATTTTTTGATTGATTCAATACGGTATTAAAATTTCTTAGGTGATATTTTTCGAGATGTTTAGTAATAGTTTCTATTCAAACAAAGAATTTTAGCTATTGATCTTTTCTCGTTGGGGAACGAATAGGTCGTCGCATTGAGGCGACAAATATTTAACTCATAGTCAGAGGTCGTTATTGGATATGGGCATACCCAGTTTAAACAGAATAAAGGTTTTGGGCTCTGAATTGTTTGATTCGGTTCTGGGCGCTGAACAGCCCAAAATCTATTATGATCCGAAAGGAAAAATTAAAGAGGTTCTGGAAAAGCTGCCTCAGTTAAAGCAGAAATATCGGCCAACACCTTGGCTTAGCAATACTCATGTTCATCTGCTTTATTTCGATATTATTCGTAAAAAAACTGTCAAACTTGAGTATGATCGTATTGAACAGCTTAAAATGCAGGATGGTGGAGTAACTGCTATCGCATGGTATGGCTATGATCTGCCGCCAGAAACTCCAACCGTGGTTATTATGCATACAATTACAGGAACTCCTGAAAGTATGCGAGAATTGGTGAAAGACTTAAACGAATATACAGGTTGGCGGATTGCACTGTGTCTGCGTCGAGGACATGCAGGTTTGCCAATGCCTGTACCACAGATTTCACTTTTTGGTTCGACTCATGATTTAAAAGAGCAACTTACGCATATCCAGAATTTATTTCCACACTCTGATTTATATGCTGTAGGTTCATCGGCAGGAACAGGACTTTTGGTACGTTATCTGGGAGAACAAGGCACAGATACGCCATTCAAAGCTGCTTTTGCAATGTGTCCCGGTTATAACACAGAAATTGGTTTTAAAAATGTTCATCCTTTTTATAGCAAAATGATGACCAAAAAATTGTTTAAGTACTTTATTTATCCCTATCAAAATACGTGGAGCCAAACAGCTTCACTCGGAAAGGTTTTGGCAACTACTAACCTTGAAGAGTTTGAAAAAGAATATTTTGAAATGGCTGGTTTTCAGGATTATCAAAGTTATTGCCAAGCGATCAATCCGATTTATGTATTTGAGAATGTGAAAATTCCACTGATCATTTTAAATGCTGAGGATGATCCTGTTTGTTCGATCAAAAATCTTGAACCCTATAAAGAGGTGATTCAACAAATGGATAATATTGCAGTGATAACAACAAAAAAGGGCAGCCATTGTGGTTTTTACGAAGGTTGGCGTAGTACGTCATGGGCAGCACGTCTGATGTCTAATTATTTTTTGATTAAAGACAAAAATGGATCATGATTAATTTTCTGATTTATAAATAAAGCCCAGACGATTGGGCTTTATTTATATGCTCTTAAGAAAAGAGTGCTGTATTGTCCGTAATTCCCCGCTTTTGTTTGGTTGCCGCCATCAAATTTCTTTCATCTGACTGGTGGGGATGAAAGTCAAAACGAGAATATTCAAGAAGTTTAGGAATTAGTGACTTATATTCTTTGCCTACAAAATTAAAAAATATTTTCCATAATTTAAACTTAGTAAGTTGCTTGTCGCATTTCATCAGCACAATTTGATAAATGCTTGAAAAACCAGCAATCAAAATTAAACACAATGTAAAAACTGAAATACTACGGTTTTTTGCTGTTTTCATTTCTGTGCTTCACTCATCTTTAGTTTTAGTTCTAAAAAGGAACTTAATTTGAACGCTATAATTAGATAAATGGAGAGTCAATAATTTTTGAATGATTAAAAACAGATTGTCCTGAAATGATAGACTGCGAAACACTGAAAATAAGAAATAAAGAGATAAATGAATTTTATAATAAAAGAAGGTTTAATAAATGCCCAAATAAAACGAGTTTATTGGGGCATTTTTGTGTAGAAATTTAGTTCTTCAAAGCAGGTGTAGCAGCGGCAATTGCAGCGGCAACAGCATCATCTTCACTTTGCTCACTACTATTGCTACTACTTGCTTTAGCTGATGATGTTTGTTCGGTGTTTGATTTAACCGATTCTGTTTTAGTTTCTTCCTTCTTTGGTTCTTCTTTCTTGGTTTCAGCAGGAGTAGAAGAAGGAATTTCACGACGGACTTCAGTTGTAGTATGCGGCGTTTCTTCGCGTTCTACTTCAACTTGAGCTGGAATTTCCTGCTGAGTTTCTGCGCTATCGAGAGATTTAAATTCGGTAGGTTGCTGAGTTTGCTCCTGAGTCGTGGTCTCAACCTTTTCTTGCTCTTCTTCTTTGGGAGGCTCTTTTTTAACACATGCAGTTAAAAGCAGACCCGTAGCAATTACGCCACAAATTAAAAGTTTCTTATTCATACTTGCACAAATCTATGCTTAATCGAGGTGCAACCATTATAACAGCAAATATAAGATTGAAAATCCTGCTGATGAGACCTAATTTTTTATCGAAAATGCTGATAGAATAACCAATTGTTTATTGTTCTATGAATTGCGGCGGATTGACTTTGCTTTATAGGTACAGAGTAAAGTAAAATTGCCCAACATTGTAGGCCGATTTAGGCTCGATTGTACGAGAAACTCAATGACCCATTTTATTTTCGTGACTGGTGGTGTTGTTTCATCACTAGGTAAAGGTATTTCAGCTGCTTCAGTTGCTGCACTTTTAGAAGCCCGTGGTTTAAAAGTGACCATGGTAAAAATGGATCCATACATTAATGTCGATCCGGGAACAATGAGTCCCTTCCAGCATGGTGAGGTTTTTGTCACAGAGGATGGTGCCGAAACTGACCTAGATTTGGGTTATTACGAACGTTTCCTACGTCGTGCGAAAATGACCAAATTGAACAACTTTACTAGTGGCCGAGTCTATCAGGACGTTTTAAATAAAGAGCGTCGCGGAGACTATCTTGGTGGCACAGTACAAGTCATTCCTCATATTACCGACAATATTAAAGAGCGTGTATTAGCTGCTGGTGAAGGCTATGACGTAGCGATCGTTGAAATTGGCGGCACAGTAGGAGATATTGAATCTCTTCCTTTTATGGAATCTGTACGTCAGCTAATGGTAGAGCTGGGTCATAAGCGCACAATGCTCATGCATTTGACGTTGCTTCCTTATATAAAATCTGCTGCTGAACTTAAAACCAAACCGACACAGCATTCTGTAAAAGAGTTGTTGTCGATTGGTATTCAGCCAGACATTTTGATCTGTCGTACTGAACATGATGTTGATGCCGATACTAAACGTAAAATTGCATTGTTCACCAATGTTGAAGCTCGTGCAGTAGT
The DNA here is from genome assembly GCF_016624945.1 of Acinetobacter sp. S54. GTDB lineage: Bacteria > Pseudomonadota > Gammaproteobacteria > Pseudomonadales > Moraxellaceae > Acinetobacter. Next base: position 405,242 of record NZ_JACVUI010000003.1, read on the forward strand.
GGTGTGTAAAGATGCAAAAACCATTTACCAGATTCCACGTGATTTCTATGAACAAAATGTTGATGATTTAATTTGTGAGCGTTTTGGCTTCAATGAATTACCTGAAGCAGATTTGTCTGATTGGGATCAGGTGTGTGAAGGCTTGTTTAATCCTGAATATACTGTGCGCGTTGCGATGGTGGGTAAATATGTCGAACTTCCAGATGCTTATAAATCTGTGAATGAAGCTTTATTGCATGCAGGTATCCAAAATCGTGTCAAAGTACAGATTGACTATGTTGATGCTGAAAAATTTGAAGAATTGGATGCTTCTGTATTGAATAATGCGGATGCGATTTTAGTGCCTGGCGGTTTTGGTGAGCGTGGTACTGAAGGTAAAATGAAAGCTATTCAGTATGCGCGTGAAAAACAGGTGCCGTTTTTGGGGATCTGTTTGGGTATGCAGCTTGCAGTGGTGGAATATGCTCGTAATGTTGCAGGCATGGCTGACGCAACTTCAACTGAGTTTAATCGTACCACCAAATTTCCTGTAATTGGTCTGATTACCGAATGGCTCGATGAACGTGGTGAATTGCAACAGCGTAGTCTTGAATCTGATTTGGGTGGAACGATGCGTTTAGGCGCACAAAAGTCTGAACTGGTTGAAGGTACCAAAACCCGTGACGTGTATGGTAAAGCTGAAATTACTGAACGTCATCGCCATCGTTATGAAATGAATAACCGTTTCATTGAACCACTTGAACAAGCAGGCATGAAAATTTCAGGTTATTCAACTGCACAACACTTGGTAGAAACTGTCGAAATTCCTGAACATCCGTGGTTTATTGCTGTACAATTCCATCCAGAATTTACAAGTTCACCTCGTGATGGACATCCATTATTTGCAAGCTTTATTGATGCGGCAAAAAAACAGTATCAAAAGAGCAAGTAATCGACGCATAAATCAGGAAGTTTAAATGTCACAATTAAAACCACAAGAAATTGTACGTTTAGGCGATATACAAATGGCAAATCATTTGCCATTTGTACTATTCGGCGGTATGAACGTATTAGAGTCTAAAGATTTAGCCTTTGAAATTGCAGAAACGTATATTGATATCTGCAAACGTCTTGATATTCCCTATGTCTTTAAAGCCAGCTTTGATAAAGCCAATCGTTCGAGCTTAAATTCGTTTCGTGGACCAGGTTTGGAAAAAGGCGTTGAATGGCTTGGCGAAATTAAAAAGCATTTTAATGTGCCTATTATTACGGATGTACATGAACCGTATCAGGCAGAACTTGTAGCTTCAGTGGCGGATATTATCCAGCTTCCAGCTTTTTTAAGTCGTCAAACTGATTTAGTCGTGGCGATGGCAAAAACTCAAGCGATTATTAATATCAAAAAAGCACAGTTCCTTGCCCCACATGAAATGCGACATATCCTGCATAAGTGTCTTGAAGCAGGCAATGATAAACTGATTTTATGTGAGCGTGGTTCTGCATTTGGTTATAACAATCTGGTCGTAGATATGCTGGGCTTCGATATCATGAAAGATATGAATGTTCCTGTATTCTTCGATGTGACACATGCTTTGCAAACTCCAGGTGGCCGTGCTGATTCGGCTGGTGGTCGCCGTGCACAAATTACAACTTTAGCACGTGCAGGTATGGCAACAGGCTTAGCTGGATTATTTTTGGAAGCTCATCCTGATCCAGATACTGCTAAATGTGATGGACCATCTGCTTTACGTTTATCACAGTTAGAACCATTTTTGGCACAAATTAAAGAATTGGATACCTTAGTAAAAGGATTCAAAGCGTTAGACACCCATTGAGTTTTTGTACATTTTGATCACTAACGACAATAAAGGGTTTTATTGTCGGGCAAAATAGTAAAAGACTTATTTAATATTCATTTAACCGAGGAATTGTTCATGAGCCAAATCGTTGACATTCGTGCACGTGAAATTTTGGACTCTCGTGGTAACCCAACCATCGAGGCTGATGTCATTTTAGAATCTGGCGTTGTTGGCCGTGCATGTGCACCATCTGGTGCTTCAACTGGTTCTCGTGAAGCTTTAGAACTTCGTGACGGTGACAAATCACGTTACTTGGGTAAAGGTGTTCGCACTGCAGTACAAAATGTAAATGGTCAAATCAAGGATCTATTAAAAGGTCAAAATGTATTTGAACAGAAAGCGCTTGATGAAAAAATGATTGCGCTGGATGGTACTGAAAACAAAGAAAAATTAGGTGCAAATGCAACATTGGCAGTATCTTTGGCTGCTGCACGTGCTGCTGCGTCTGAAAAGAAAACTGAATTGTTCCAGTACATCGCAGACTTACGTGGTCAAACCACTTTGTCTATGCCTGTACCAATGATGAATATCCTGAATGGTGGAGCACATGCTGACAACACCGTTGATATTCAGGAGTTTATGATTGAGCCAGTAGGTTTTACCTCATTTGCTGAAAGCCTGCGCGCTGGTGCAGAGATTTTCCATGCACTTAAATCGGTGTTGAAAAAACAAGGTTTAAATACTGCGGTAGGTGATGAAGGGGGCTTTGCGCCAAACTTACGTTCAAATGAAGAAGCGATCACTGTCATTCTTTCAGCTATTGAAACAACGGGCTACAAAGCAGGTTCAGATATTATGCTGGCTTTGGACTGCGCATCTTCTGAATTCTATAAAAATGGTCAGTATATTCTTGCAGGTGAAGGCAACAAAGCATTTACCAGCAATCAATTTGCAGACTATTTGGCTGGTTTAGTTAATCAATATCCAATTATCTCAATTGAAGATGGTTTGGATGAGTCAGATTGGGAAGGTTGGAGCTATTTAACTTCAATTCTGGGCGATAAAATCCAGTTAGTGGGTGATGATTTATTTGTGACCAATCCTAAGATTTTACAACGTGGTATTGATGAACACGTTGCAAACTCAATTTTGATCAAATACAACCAGATTGGTACATTGACTGAAACTCTAGATGCGATTTATCTTGCTAAAGCCAATGGGTATACGACTGTAATTTCACATCGTTCTGGCGAAACAGAAGATTCTACGATTGCAGATTTGGCAGTAGGCACAGCAGCAGGTCAAATTAAGACTGGTTCGCTATGCCGTTCTGATCGTGTAGCAAAATATAACCAATTACTTCGTATTGAAGAATTGACTCATGCTGCATATCGCGGTAAAGCTGAGTTCAAGGGTTTAAACTAATCTTTGGATGCTATGTTAGAAGTATTTAAATCGACTTCGAGCAAATTGATACTGTTACTCGTCATCGTTTTGGTGGCGGGTTTACAGTACAGTTTCTGGTGGGGTGAAGGTGGTTACTTTGCTCACCAGACTTTACGTCAGCAAATTACCCAACAAGCTGAAATAAACGAAGAATTGAAAGAACGTAACCGGATATTAGCGGCAGAAGTGTTTGATCTTAAAAATGGCAGCGAAGCCATTGAAGAACATGCACGTTTAGATCTAGGTCTGATTAAGCCTCGTGAAACTTTTGTACAAATGAGTACCATTAGTACCCATTACAAACCGATTTATATTGATCCAAATGCCAAAGTAGACTTGGAAACCAATGAAACCCCGCCAAACCCAGACGTCCCAGATTAAGTTGTGGGCAATTATTCCTGCTGCGGGGTCTGGAAGTCGTTTTTCTAAAACCCAGCTTAAACAATATCAAATTATTCAAGATAAAACAGTACTCGAATATACGATTGATCGGTTGAATACATTATCTTTAGAAGGGTATGTGTTGGCGGTCAATGAACAGGACAGTGTTGCCAGAACCCTAAATTTTACTGCGCTTGAAAAAATTCACTTTTGCCAAGGTGGAACTGAGCGTGTCCATTCCGTTTTAAATGCATTGTATTATTTAACAGATCTGGCATCGGATAATGATTATGTTCTGGTGCATGATGCTGCACGTCCGTGTGTCAGTGCGCAAAACCTTAAGGAGTTAGTAGATTATTGTATTAAAAAGGATACATCTGCTATTTTGGCGATTCCTGTACGGGATACATTGAAGTTTGCAACAGAACATCACATTCAAAATACGGTGAGTCGTGATTATTTATGGCAAGCGCAAACACCACAAATGGCAAAACTGGGTGTACTTCGTGAGGCGATTGAAAAAGCGCTCAATGATAAAATTAATATCACGGATGAAGCGAGCGCATTGGAACATGCAGGTGTTGTTGTTGATGTAGTACAGGGACGTTCTGATAATATTAAGATCACCTACGCAGATGATCTGGAATTAGCACGTTTAATACTGGCAGCTCAACAGCGCCACTAACTCTTTTTAAGTGAATACAAATTTAATTGTAATTATGAGTGACAAGCATTCACATAACAATGCTTGTCATCACCTCTATTCAGAATTAATTTAAAAATGATCTATATTTTTAATTCTCATAACTGAATTTCTTTTTTATTAAAAAATATAGAACTACATTTTTCATTTACTTCATAAAAACAGCAGGCCTTGTATGCATATTATCGTGTTAGGTGCAGGCGTTATTGGAACAACTTCAGCTTATTATTTAAGACAGGCAGGTCATGAAGTGACTGTGATTGATCGACAGCCAGGGGTGGCATTGGAAACCAGTTTTGCCAATGCGGGGCAGATTTCGCCAGGATATGCTTCGCCATGGGCGGCACCCGGTGTACCGTTAAAAGCATTTAAGTGGATGTTTCAGCATCATGCGCCTTTAACTATTAAAATTACAGGGGATATGTATCAGTATCATTGGATGGTACGGATGTTGGCAGAGTGTAATATTCATCGTTATAAAATTAATAAGGAGCGGATGGTACGGATTTCAGAATATAGCCGTGATTGTCTGGATGAACTGCGTAAAGACACAGGAATTCACTTTGATGAACGTCAGCTCGGAACTTTACAGCTTTTTAGGAAACAGCAGCAACTTGATGCTGCCGAGAAAGATACGGTTGTACTAAAAGAAGAAGGAGTTCCTTACCAGCTTCTGGATAAAGATGGTGTCATTCAGGCTGAACCTGCGTTAGCTAAAGCAACGGTTGATTTTGTTGGGGGGCTGCGTTTGCCTAATGATCAAACTGGAGATTGTCAAAAATTCACAGTTGAACTGGCAGAGCTGGCTGCAAAGCAAGGTGTACATTTTATGTTTAATACCACGATTAGTCATCTTGAAAAAGATGCTGATCAAATCAGTTCTGTCGTCTTGAAAGATGGTAAAAAAATCAAAGCCGATGCTTATGTGATGGCACTGGGTAGTTATAGCCATGAAACACTTAAACAAATCGGGATTTTTGCGCCAGTTTATCCACTCAAGGGGTATTCGATTACGACTCCTATTATTGATACTGCCATGTCGCCAGTGTCAACCATTTTAGATGAAAGTTATAAGATCGCCCTCACTCGTTTTGATAACCGTATTCGTGTAGGCGGAATGGCGGAAATTAATGGTTTTGATCGTTCACTCGATACCAGCCGTGAAGATACTCTGAAAATGGTATTAGACCAGTTATTTCCCTTTGCCAGTGATTTAAATCAAGCCAGTTTTTGGACAGGGCTACGACCTGCAACCCCCGATGGTACACCAATCGTAGGGAAAACAAAGTATTCAAATTTATTTACCAATACAGGGCATGGCACATTGGGTTGGACGATGTCATGTGGTTCTGCCAAATTATTAGCAGATTTGGTGTCCAATCAGACTCCACAGATTGAGGCGGATGATTTAAGTATTGATCGCTATGGAAAGCATACGCATATTTAGATTATTTAAATTTTAATTAGATTATTAATAGTCAAACAATTTGTAGTCTATATTTAAAGATTTAGTTTTATGATGTCCCAGGTGATTGAGGGGAGCGCATTGCGAATCTAAAGTAAAAAATAATGAGTGGGTTTGAGGGGGTGGCATGAATGGCACGATAATTAAAATACTTGGAATGAGTTTTTTAACGTCGATGCTTATGCTTTCAGGATGCCAACTCGTTCAGTTACATGAAAATCAATTGAGTCAGTCTTTAAATAATAAAGTCACGAATATATTAACCAGTCAGCACTTAAGTTCGGCAACTGCGAATATTATTTATTTGACCAATTTTGCTCAAAAATCCTGTTTGGCAAAATTTGATCAATGTTTAAAAGCTTTTGATGATATCCATTCTACTGATAAAGATGCTTATCATTCGGCTTTAAGTGAACTTTATCTAGCAAAAGCACTTGAGTTAGAACAGAAATGCCATGTCGTCTCAGCTTCCAATTGTAGTGACATGGAACTTAAATACTTGGATCTAAGTTTAAGACATAGTTATTATTATTTATTTGAATCTAAAAATACACCTTCACATCGGGCCTTTGATTTTCGTCAAAATCAGGTACGTATATTTTACAATGTCGCGATTTCAAAGCTAATTAGTCGATATTATGAGCTTCATCACCACACACATTTGCCAGATACAATTTTAATTGCAGGACATACATATAAAGTTGATTCTTCACAATTTCCGCATCTAAACGAGCGCATGATTGTAGATATTAAATCAAGTTATAACATGAACTTTTCTGGCTTTCATACGGTGAATCGAACGGATGGTTTGGGCGCTGAATTTGTAGTGGAATTTACTGAAAATTATAAAAATAATGGTTTTATTTTAGATCCTGTACAGTTTTATCAAAATTTACTCTCTCCGAATATTCATGAGCCCAAAGTATTACCATTAACTGCACTTATGGTTCCAGAGGATCCTAGTGTGCCGTTTGATGTTGAGACAAGTAATTTTAAAATTCGTTTAATAGATCCTTATCTTTATCAGCAAGTTGACGTTAATCAGGCGGATTACACTTTAACTGCGAATTATTCAGCACCTTATGGTTACTGGTTATCCCAGAATAAATTGGGTCAGGCAGGTTACTGGACATTATTAAATAAAGAAAATGACTTATTAATGCCACATTTATATATGCTGGAACCTTATAATCCAAATAAGAAAGTGATTGTCTTTATCCATGGTTTGGCCAGCAGTCCAGAGGCGTGGGTATCTTTAACTAATGATATTATGGGGGATCAGCAACTACGTGATCATTATCAGGTTTGGCAGGTTTTTTACTCAACCAATATGCCAATTTTTGAAAGTCGCTATCAGATTTACACTTTATTGACTCAAACCTTTAAGAATATTCAAACAAAAAATCCACCTGTGAAAAATGCGGTTTTGATTGGGCATAGCATGGGAGGCGTGATTAGTCGGTTATTGGTCAGCCATCAGGATATTTCTGAAGCTGCCATTAAAAAAATGACGAAATCACAATATGACATGTTGCTACAACATCCAGTAATTTATGAGCGATTTCAATTCAAACCCATTCCAAATTTTTCTCGTGCCATTTTTATTGCTGCGCCGCATCGTGGAACAACGTATGCAGATCGTTGGTTTACACGCTTGGCAAGGAATATCATTAAGCTTCCAAATGAATTTTATAATAGTGTTCAATCCACTTCTTTATTGGATAAAACCAACCCATCGCGACATCATGGGTTAATTGAAAATGGTGCAAGTAACTTGAGTGAAAGTTCTGATTTTATGCTTTTGACCAAAGATGTAATACCTGTTCAAGCCATCAAATACCACTCGATTATGGGCAATTCAGTGGATTCAGAGCAGCCTACGTTTATGAGTGATGGTATTGTACCGTATCAAAGTTCCCATTTAGAGGGAGCTCAATCAGAAAAAATTATTCGTAGTGATCATTATGTACAGATGACGACATCGGCAATCAATGAGATGCGACGAATTTTATTAGTTCATCTTGAGGAAACTGAGCCTCAAACAACATCCAATCATCCATAAATATCATATTGATTCAATTAAGTATTTTTTGTAATTCACATTTTAAAACCAAAAAAAGCCATTTTGTATAGGAGAAATGACTAGAATGTAAAAGCAATAAAAACGAGTTTTTGTTTTTATTATTTATCATTTTTGTGTCTAAAGTCTCTATATTGTGTGTTTAAAGCTAGATCTACAGACAATTACAAAATGATTAGAAACTAGAAAAACTATTGAAATGAACAAAAAGGTTAATGAATTATGCAGTTACCTCTTATTACTCCAGATGAATGTGTATTGGTACTCGTTGATCATCAGGCGGGTTTAGCCTTCGGTGTAGGCTCTAAAGACCGGCAGGTTTTGCTTAATAATGCGATTGCATTAGCGCGTACGGCTAAAGTTTTTAATATTCCTATCATTGCATCTACTTCGGCCAGTAAGGTCTATAGTGGCCCAATGCTTCCGGCTTTACATCGTGAAATTCCGGAAGTTCAGCCAATTGAACGACGAAATATGAATGCTTGGGAAGATGACACTGTACGTCAGGCCATTTTGGACACAGGCCGTAAACATATTTTGCTTTCAGGCATGCTAACTGAAGCCTGTGTGAGTTTTCTTGCTTTGTCTGCGGCTGCTTCGGGTTTGAATGTCTCTGTGGTTGCGGATACTTGTGGCGGGTTGACGCTGGAAAGTCACGAGTTGGCTCTGCAAAGAATGCAGTCGAAGAATATTCAAATGGTTAGCTGGATTCAAATCTTGCTTGAATTACAACGTGACTGGACACGTAAAGATACCTATGACGGGGCACGTGCCATCGTTGAAGGATTCGCAGGAGGATATGGAATTGGTCTGGCCTATGCGAGAGATATGATCAAACCCACTTAAGCGTACTATCAAAAATGGGCAATAATTTTGTCACTTTGTAAGGAGTAATCAGCACTTTTTGATTACTCCTTTAGTTATCTAACTTTTTCTCGTGCAGCCAGATAAGTAGCTGTATGAATACAAGAATTGCTTAATTGTTCAATATTATTTTGAACAATTTCAATATTTTCCCATTTTTGCATCTGTTCAAATAACCAGACAAAATGTTCAACATCTGGAACCGCTGAATCATCCACAAAATGTCGAATAATCGATTCAATGGCATAATATTTTTTTACGTGAACTTGGGGCGAACATTCAAAACGAATAATATTGAATTCAGATAATATTTGCCAAACGGGTTCAAAGTTTTGCAACGTTTCTAATTCTTTTTGCGCTTTAATTACGGCTGCGGTAAGTGCAATTAATGTATTGGGATGTTGAGAGGCCCATTCACTTGTGACCGCTAAAACTTTATCGGCAATAGCCGGAATAATATCGCGACTGGAAGCGACGATTTGGCTGACACCTTCAATTTCTCCCTGTGTATTCCACGGTTCTCCAACGCAGAAACCATCGATAAGACCTGATGAGAGTGCTTCTACCAAGTATGGAGGGGGCAGCGTTTTCAATACAATGTTCTGTGCTAAGTTTTGATTGGCCAAAGCCAGCCATTCCCGAAGGCAATAATGATGAATAGAATGTTTAAATACATGCGCTAAAGCAACTGGATGGCCTTGATTTATGTGATCTACTAATTTTTGTGCCGCCATTTGCGCAGAGTCTGTTGTCTCAATAGCAAGTGTATAGCTTAAATGTTGATTCAAACTGATATAAGCGCGATTAATACTTAAAACCAAAGGGGTTTTTAGTTGAATACCAATTTGGTCATCAGCCACTGCAGCAGCAGGTAACATGGCAGACAAACAGTGCGCTGCGTCTAGTACACCAAATGCCAATCGGTCTCTTAAACTTGCCCATGAGGCTTCTTTTACCAAAGTAACATCTAAACCAAACTCTTCAAAGAAACCACGTCTCTTAGCCCAAAGTAGTGCAATACAATCTAACAGAGGGATATAACCGAGCTGGATTTTGGTTTTTTCAAGTGAGCTCATTTAATCCTCCTTAATAGGGTGGTTCAGTAATTGTTGTGCATCAATCATTCTCCGGGCCATTTCACCCATCGTGATACGGTGGCTCATCGCATTTTTTCTTAATAGTTGAAAAGCCGTATCTTCAGAGAGGTGATGTAGTTGCATTAATAACACCTTCGCTTTTTCAATGTCTTTACGATCAGCCAATTTAAGTTTTGTTTCTTTAAGATCACTTTCAAGCTGTTTATGTTTCTTATACTGCTCGATTGAGATTTCCAAAATTGTGTCTAAACGAGCGGGATCAATACCATCTACAATATACGCAGTTACACCCGCTGCAATCGCCTGTTTAATGGTTTCTTTGTGGGTATTCTTGGTAAAGAGAACTGTCGGCAAATCAAAATGACTCACGCAACTTTCGATCAAGTCGCGATGTGGATGATCCATATCCAGAAGAATCACGTCTGCTTGTAAGTTCTCGAGTTGAAAGTCACCCAAATGTTCAAGTGTCAAACAGGCAACCACATCGAAATCATGAGCACGTAAATTTTGCTGAACAAATTCAGCACGTTCAAGATCATCATCAATCAGTGCAATTTTTAATTTTGGCATAAATAATAGAACATGAGTATTGATACGCTTGACATAGTCTAAGCGAAATAAATGAAAGGCATACTAGCAAAATTGATGCCACACAGAAAAATATCGATTTCTAACAATTTTATTAGAGTTTTGATTGGGTTTGACCCGTAATAGCGCAGCAGAGGATCATTTTGACGCAACTTTAAAACAGATCCTTATGAGGATGAAATTAAAGTATTCCAGAAATAAATTAAAGAAAAGCACTGTGATTTTGATATTTATTTTTATATTTCAAATATATAAAGTAATTTTAATAATGTCTGAGAAAGCTGGCACAACACTTGCATAATCTTATCTGAGTCAATGACGACTCAAATTGAAAATTTGTAAGACGGCCAACGATGTCCGTTCTGATCGATTGCCAATACAGCTTTGTGCTGTAAAGCCCATATTACGTTCAGTTCAGGAGAAGGCGATGTCTTCAAATTTAGATTTAAACGCTAAGAAAGCGACAAAAATAAATTTATTCAATTTTAGTGTTCCAGCGATGCGAGCCTTCCATATGAGTTGGCTCGCTTTTTTTGTCTGTTTTTTTGCATGGTTTGCATGCGCACCACTTATGCCTGTGATTGCTGGTGAGTTCCATTTAACCAAAGATCAAATTGCCAATATCAATATTGCAGCAGTCGCAATTACGATTTTGGTACGTCTTATTGTTGGGCCATTATGTGATAAATATGGGCCAAGGAAAACGTATACCGCTTTATTACTTATTGGCAGTATTCCTGTATTTGGAGTGGCTGCTGCCAATAGTTATGAATCCTTTCTTTTTTTCAGATTATTAATTGGTGCGATTGGGGCAAGCTTTGTCATCACTCAATATCACACCAGTATTATGTTTGCGCCTAATGTCGTAGGAACCGCCAATGCCGCTTCTGCGGGTTGGGGTAATGCTGGTGGAGGAGCAACTCAGGCAATTATGCCGGTGTTGTTATCCGCATTAGTCATGTTCGGTGTTGAACAGGCAATGGGCTGGAGAGTTGCACTTATTGTACCGGGCTTGATGATGGTGGTGGTTGGTATTCTCTATTGGAAATTCACCCAAGATGCCCCTCAAGGAAATTATAAAGATCTACGTGCGCAAGGTATTCAAGTTGGGAGTGATAAAAAAGGTGGTGTAGCAATTTTGATGCATGCCGCACGTAACTATCGTGTCTGGATTCTATTCGGTGCGTATGCTGCCTGCTTTGGTATTGAAATTTTCATTCATAACATTATTGCAATGTATTACGTCAATAACTTTAACTTTGGATTAAAAGAAGCAGGTTTTGCTGCGGGGATTTTTGGTCTGCTTGCTTTATTTGCACGTGCTTTGGGCGGAATTGTTTCAGATAAAGTGGCTATCAAAAAAGGGCTGGATGGTCGTACTAAAGTGCTATTTGTGATGATTTTGGGGGAAGGGTTATTTCTCATTTTATTTTCTCAAATGAACAGTGCAATGCTGGCGATCATCAGTATGACTGTGTTTGCACTATTTACTCATATGGCGTGTGGTGCAACATATGCTTTGGTGCCGTTTATTGATCGTGATGCTTTAGGTGGTGTTGCTGGCATTATTGGTGCTGGTGGAAATGTCGGTGCAGTCGCAGCAGGTTTCCTGCTTAAAGGAATGATAGACATTCAAACGTGTTTAATGGTGTTAGGTGGTTTGGTGGTGATTGCTGCAGGTTTTGTGATGCTGATTCGTTTCTCAGTTGAACATAAAGTCAAAGAACAGCGCCTATTTGAACAGGCAGTTCTTGAACGTAACAATCTTGTTTAGACAGATCTAACATCATTCAGAGGAGAACACCCATGAAACTCATCATGATTGGCCATGGTATGGTCGGCCACAAATTTATCGAAGCCATCTTAGAAAAAGCAGATGATGAACTGGAAATTACCATCCTTGCTGAAGAGCCGCGTATTGCCTATGACCGCGTACATTTAACCGAATATTTTTCAGGAAAATCAGCAAAAGATTTATCATTGGCGCGTTTTGACTTTGCTGATGCACATGGTATTGATCTACGACTCAATACTAAAGCGATTGCAATCGATGCTGCTGAACAAACGGTTACTACCAATTTTGGTGATGTTATTCACTACGATAAATTGGTTTTAGCAACCGGCTCATATGCTTTTGTTCCTCCTATTTCGGGCAATGATCGTGAAAACTGTTTTGTCTATCGTACTATTGAAGATTTAGATGCGATTCGTGCAGCAAGCTTAAATGCCAAATCAGGTGTGGTAATTGGTGGCGGTTTGCTCGGTTTGGAGGCTGCTAAAGCCCTGCGTGATTTGAATCTGGAAACTCATGTGGTCGAGTTTGCACCGCGTTTAATGGCAGTACAGATTGATGATTTAGGCGGTAAAGTTTTACGCCGTAAAATCGAAAATCTTGGGGTAAACGTTCATACCCAAAAAGCCACGCAATGTATTGAATCAGGTGAAAGTGCCACACATGCTATGAAGTTTGCTGATGGTAGCGTACTTGAAACTGACATTATTCTATTCTCAGCGGGGATCCGTCCGCGTGATGAATTAGCACGTGTGAGTGGTTTAGCACTTGGCGAACGAGGGGGTATTAAAATCAATGATTATTGTCAAACCTCAGATGATAATATTTATGCGATTGGTGAATGCGCACTTTGGGATAATAAAATCTATGGTTTAGTCGCACCAGGCTATGATATGGCACGAATTGCTGCAAAACATATTCTTGCTGAAGAAACCCATTGTTTTGCAGGTGCAGATATGAGCACCAAGTTAAAACTGATGGGTGTTGATGTCGCTTCGGTGGGTGATGCACATGGCATGACCCCAAACTCAGTTAGCTATTTCTATGCTGATGAAGATGCATTGGTTTATAAAAAAATTGTGGTTGATGCCGACAAAACTAAATTGCTTGGTGCAGTACTCGTAGGTGATGCCAAAAAATATAATGATCTTTTGCAAATGATGTTGAATGGACTCCCGCTTCCAGAAACTCCTGAAAGTTTGATCATGCCTGGTTTTGCTGATGTAGGTGCAAAAACGGGTGGTAGTGGTGTCGATTTGTTACCGGATAGTGCCATCATCTGTTCATGTAACAATGTCTCTAAAGCGGATATTTGCCAAGCCATCAGTGAGGGTTCAACTTCTTTAGGCGCTTTGAAAAAATGTACTAAAGCCGCAACGGCGTGTGGTGGTTGTGCGCCCCTTGTGACTCAAGTCTTAAAATCTGAATTGCAACGTCAGGGTGTAACGGTCAATAACCATATTTGTGAGCATTTTCCATACTCACGCCAAGAGTTGTATCACTTGGTTCGTGTCAATGAAATCAAAACCTTTGATGATTTAATTCAACACTATGGTCATGGTTTAGGTTGTGATATTTGCAAACCTACAGCTGCAAATATATTGGCATCATGCTGGAATGATTTTGTTTTAAAACCAAATCATGCAGGTCTACAAGACAGTAACGATTACTACTTGGGCAATATACAAAAAGATGGTTCTTACTCTGTCGTGCCGCGTATGGCAGGAGGTGAAGTTACACCTGATGGTTTGATTGCTGTAGGACAAATTGCTAAAAAATACAACCTTTATACCAAAATCACAGGTGGACAACGTGTCGACTTATTTGGCGCACAAATTCATCAATTGCCTTTCATCTGGGAAGAACTCAACGCAGCAGGTTTTGAGTCTGGGCACGCTTACGGTAAATCACTGCGTACCGTGAAATCATGTGTAGGAAGTACATGGTGTCGTTATGGTGTAGATGATTCTGTCGGTTTAGCGATTGAGCTGGAAAACCGTTATAAAGGTCTGCGTTCACCGCATAAATTGAAAATGGCAGTATCAGGTTGTACCCGTGAATGTGCTGAAGCGCAGAGTAAAGATGTGGGTGTGATCGCGACTGAAAAAGGCTGGAACTTATATGTTTGCGGTAATGGTGGTATGAAACCAAGGCATGCAGAGTTACTGGCTTCCGACCTTGATACCAAAACCCTGATTCGTTATATCGACCGTTTTTTCATGTTTTATATCCAAACAGCAGATCGTTTACAACGCACCAGTGTGTGGCGTGACAATATGGAAGGTGGGTTGGACTATCTGAAATCAGTTATCGTCAATGATTCATTGGGTTTAGCTGAAGAACTTGAGCGCCGTATGAGTCACGTCGTGGGTACATATCAAGATGAATGGCGCACAGCGGTTGAAGATCCAGAAATTCGTAAACGCTTTCAAACCTATATTAATGCAAGTTCAGATCAACAAGCTGATCCGCATATTCAATTTACTAAAGTTCGGGATCAGATTCGTCCTTTGAATCAGGCTGAACGTTCAGAAGACCGTATACCTATGGTTGAAGCATAAGGAAATAGAGATGACCAGTTTAAAGAACATCAATATGCTACCAGAAAGTCACTGGGTGGATGTATGTAACTTAGACGATATTACGCCTAATACAGGTGTGGGCGCGCTCATTGAAGGTCAGTCGGTCGCATTATTTCGTGTAGGTTACGAGAAACGCATTTATGCGCTTAGTAATAAAGACCCATTCAGCCACGCCAATGTAATGTGTCGTGGCATTATTGGAGATTTACAAGGGGAACGTGTCATCGCATCTCCAATTTATAAGCAACATTTTAGTTTGGCAACTGGACGTTGTCTGGAAGATAAAGACCAAAAATTATTGGTTTTCCCGACCAAAATTGAGAATGGCCGGGTTTGGGTGGGTACAGTTCCACAAAAAACGTATATTACTAATAATGGCGCTGTGCAAGAAAAGCTGAAACTGGTGCTGATTGGTAATGGTTTAGCGGGTATGCGTTGTTTAGAAGACCTACTTGACATGGCACCAGATCGTTATGAGGTGACCGTTATTGGGGAAGAACCTTGGGGTAATTACAACCGTATTATGCTATCACCCGTTTTGTCAGGCGAAAAAACTATTGATGACATTATGTTACATCCACATGTGTGGTATAGCGAAAAAGGCATTAAATTGATTGCCGATGATCCTGCTGTAAAGATTGATCGTACCCAGAAAGTCGTACACACAGAGAAAGGTGAACATGTAGATTATGATCGATTGATCATTGCAACAGGCTCGAAGCCTTTCATTCCTCCAGTGCAAGGTTCTGATTTGAATGGAGTGATTAGTTTTCGTGATATTTATGACGTGAATACTATGCTCAAATATTGTGAAACCAAGAAAAATGCAGTGGTAATCGGTGGCGGTTTATTGGGACTGGAAGCAGCTTATGGTCTCAAACAACGAGGCATGAATGTGACAGTGCTGCATTTGATGAACCGAATTATGGATCGTCAACTGGATAAACGTGCCAGCGCGATGTTACGCCATAGCATTGAGCAAAAAGGCATTAATATTATTACTGAAGCGAATACAGAGGCTTTAATTGGTAATGACGGTCATGTCAGCCAAGTTCGGCTTAAGGATGGAACGTTGCTTGAAGCTGATTTAGTCATCTTCGCAGTCGGTATTCGTCCAAATATTAACTTGGCTCATAATGCAGGATTACGATGTAATCGCGGTATTTTAGTCAATGACACGATGCAAACCTTTGACCCAAGTATCTATGCAGTGGGCGAATGTATCGAGCATCGTAATCAAACTTTTGGTTTGGTTGAGCCACTTTGGGGACAAGCATTTATTTGTGCAACGCACTTGGCTGAACATGGAAGTTTGACATTTAAATCACCTACAGTTCCAACTCAGTTAAAAGTCAGTGGTGTGGATGTTTTCTCTGCTGGTCGAATTGATTTAGAAAATAGCGAACCAAAAGAAGATTATGAAGACATCATTTTAAATGACGATAAACGTCAAATTTACAAACGTATTATTATCCAGAAAGACAAAGTGATTGGCGCAGTTTTGTTCGGTGATACTGAAGATGGAATGTGGTATGCCGAGTTGATCGCAGATCAAACACCCGTTTCAACATTTAGAAATAAATTGTTATTTGGTAAGGATTTTGCAATGAAAAAGGCAGGGTAATATTTCTAAGAGGTTAAATTCCTGAAAATAAGATGAAAACTCAGCAAGACTCTTGAGAGTAAGCATCTTTAGAGAGATTAACGAGTTAAAGGGGCAGTCATGAACAGTATTCAATCTTTAGAACACAGTCGCTCCGAGCAAGCAGGAACCATCGTTACAAAAACAACGTGTCCTTACTGTGGTGTTGGATGTGGGGTAGATGTCAGTGTCCAATATAAAGCACAGGGCGCTATAGTAAAAGTTGCGGGTGATATGAATCATCCTTCAAATTTTGGACGGTTGTGTATTAAAGGTAGCAATCTGGCTGATACTTTGGGACTGGAAACCCGTGTATTACATCCGATGTTTGGTCGTAAAAACCATCGTACAGTCACTACATGGAATCAAGCTATTGAAAAAATTGCAGTTAAGTTTCAAGCCTGTATTGACCAATACGGACGCGACAGTATTGCATTTTATGTCTCAGGTCAGTTGTTGACTGAAGACTATTATGTAGTCAATAAATTCGTTAAAGGCTATTTGGGCACTGCTAATATTGATACTAACTCGCGCTTATGTATGTCATCTGCGGTTGCGGCACATAAACGCGCCTTTGGGGAAGATATTGTTCCTGCCAGTTATGAAGACTTTGAACATACGGACATGGTGGTTTTAGTTGGTTCTAACACCGCATGGTGCCATCCAGTTTTGTATCAACGTATCATGCAAGCCAAGACCAAGAATCCAGATTTATTTGTGGTGGTGGTAGATCCTCGTTTTACCAGTACCTGTGAGCAAGCAGATCTACATTTGCCTATTTTACCTGGTCAGGATGTGGCTTTATTCAATGGTTTATTTCAGCACTTATATAACCATAATCATGTCGATCATCATTTTGTTGAAACATACACAGAAGGTTTACAGGCTTTATTAGATGTTAGTAAAAGTGAATCTGATTTCAATAAGCTAGAGAAACGCACAGGAATTTCAGCAGAAAAATTACAACTGTTTTTTGATAAATTTGCGCACACCAAGAAAGTAATGACGTTATTTTCAATGGGGGTGAATCAATCTTCACAGGGGGTGAATAAAGCCAATAGTATTATCAATTGTCATTTATTGACTGGAAAAATTGGGAAATTAGGAGCAGCGCCGTTTTCAATGACAGGGCAACCGAATGCTATGGGCGGTCGTGAGGTGGGTGGACTTGCCAATATGTTGGCAGCTCATTTGGATTTGGATAATCCCTCACACCAAAATCTAGTACAAGATTTCTGGAATAGTCCTTTGATTGCCAAACAAGCAGGTTTAAAAGCTGTTGATCTGTTCCAGGCCATAGAAAGCGGCAAAATTAAAGCAATCTGGATTATGGCCACCAATCCTGTAGTGAGCTTACCAGATGCAGATCAAGTTAAACGCGCATTGGAAAAATGTGAGTTTGTAGTGGTTTCAGATATTTGCGCAGATACGGATACTACGGCCTATGCTGATGTGCTCTTGCCTGCATTAGGTTGGGGTGAAAAAGATGGAACGGTCACCAATTCTGAGCGCCGCATTTCACGGCAACGCGCATTTCTGGCTCCTCCTAAGCAAGCCAAAGCAGATTGGTGGGCAGTGTGTGAAGTTGCAAAAAAACTGGGATTTGCTGGTTTTGATTTTAATCACGCTTGTGACATTTTTAATGAACATGCTGCTTTATCTGCTTATCAAAATGTAAGTGTAGAACAACGTGATCACGTCGAAAATTTTCGCTATTTCAATTTAAAAGGCTTAATGAATTTAAGTGTAGAAGAATATGACCATCTTCGCCCCACGCAATGGCCTGTATGGGAAAAAGATCAAAATATAAGCGTTGAGCAATTGTTCGATCAAGGAAGTTTTAGCAATAAAAATAAAAGAGCCAAGCTAATTGCGACCGTTGCGATTGATCCTGTCCATGCTCTTTCCACAGATTATCCATTAATTTTGAATACAGGTCGTATTCGTGATCAATGGCATACCATGACCCGCACTGGTTTATCGGCAAATCTAACCACCCATAGAGCCGAGCCGTTTTGTGAGATACATCCAAATGATGCATTAAAATTTGGTATTCGAGATAAAGCTTTAGTTGAAGTGCGTTCAGAATGGGGCAGTTGTGTATTACGGGTAACACTCGCTCAAGGCATACGCCGTGGACAAATTTTTGCCCCAATTCACTGGACGGAGCAAGTGGCATCAGATGCCCGGATTGGCAAAGTGGTCAATCCCGTGGTGGATGTAATCTCAGGTGAGCCAGAGTTTAAACACACGCCAGTTGCTATTCAGCCATTTCATACTACGTGGCAAGGGGTTTTATATGTGCGTGATGGCTTTGAACATTACATCAAGTCATCATTGCAAAATTGCGCATGGTGGACCAAGATTAAGACGGCGAAGGCAATACGTTATGAGATAGCGGATCGTCAAAGTTTTCATCAAATTCAGAAAAATCTAAAAAACTTTTTACCTTTTGTCGATGAGACTTATGAATGGTTAAGCCTTGAAGATATTTCATCGCAACTCAGTCATAGTATTATTTTGCAAAATGGCATTTTGATTGCAAGTTTGTATATTGCACCTTCTGATTTATTGCCTGATCGGGATTGGGTCGCAAGTCTATTTAAGCGTGAGCGTTTGAGCGCCTTGCATCGTAAAGCATTGCTTGCAGGGACTCCAATGTCTGCCTCGAATAATGATGGACCATTGGTCTGCAGTTGCTTTAAAGTAGGAAAAAATAAGATTATTGAAACCATTAAAATGCAAAATATCACGCATGAAAAACAAGTCACTGCATGTTTAAAAGCGGGTGGAAACTGTGGTTCATGTTTACCTGAAATTCGTGGTCTTATTAAAGCTTGTCAGCAGGAGGCTGAAGTATGAAGAAATATCCTCATACAGATTTGGTCATTTTAGCCGGTGGCCAGGCGCGACGTATGAATGGCGTAAACAAGTTATTACAAACCTTTGATGATCAAATTCAACTTTTAAAGATTTACAATACATTCAAAGATCAGGTTGGAAAGATCTGGATCAATAGTCACCGCGATAGTGGACTTTATCAGCAAATTATTCCTGATATTCAATGTTATGCAGATGATCAGGCTGGCTTTTTAGGGCCATTGATGGGGATGAAAAGTGCATGGGCACATGTTCAGGCCGATTATGTCTTATTTATTCCCTGTGATGTCACTTATATTCCTAATAAGGTCATCCAAACTTTGCATGAGACTTTACTTCAGGATCAACACGCAATGATGTCTTATGTGAATATAAATGGAGATGCACTCTATCCATTTTGTTTGATGAAGCGAACCAGTTGCACAGTTTTACAACAACATTTGCAGGAAAAGCAATTAAGCTTAAATAAATGCAGAAAAGATTTGCATGCACAGGTTGCATATTTCCGTAAACATCGATTATTTTTTCATAGTATTAATTCACTGGATGAACTTCAGCAGTATAAACAATTGAATTATCTTACATGACCCGATGATAAATATATATGCAGCATGAAACGAGTTTAAATGCATGAATGGAATTGCTTCGATAACCCCATCGATTTTTCAGGATCAATATGGGCGTAATAAACGGAAACTAAGAATTTCCGTAACGGATCGGTGCAATTTCAAATGTGTGTATTGTATGCCAGAACATCCTGAATGGATGAAGAAACAAGACTTACTGAGCTTTGAAGCACTTTATCAGTTTTGTGATTTTATGGTGCAAAATGGAATTGAAAAAATCCGTATTACGGGTGGTGAACCCCTCATGCGTTTAGGGGTTGTTCATTTTATTAGGGATTTGCAAAAATTGCGGCATAAAGGCCTCAAACGTATTTCAATCACGACCAATGCCCATTATCTGGCTAAATATGCACATGATTTGAAACTGGCGGGTCTGGATGATCTGAATATTAGCTTGGACAGCTTAGATCCTGAACAATTTTTATCATTAACTAAAAAAAAATTAAAACCCGTTTTGGATGGAATTGCTGCCGTTCAAGCAGTGGGCTTGCCGTTTAAAATTAATACTGTTTTGATGAAAGGTAAAAATGATGACCAGATTTTACCTATGGTGAACTGGGCAAACCATCATAATATTTCATTACGATTTATTGAATTTATGCCGCTAGATGGAGATCAAAAGTGGACGCAGGCAGATGTAGTTACAGAGCAGGATATTTTAGAGACTTTATCTCACCAATTTCACATCCAAGAACTCAAACAAGAACATGAACCTGCCCGATTGTATCGTTTAAATGGTGAATATGAGGTGGGGATTATCTCGACGATTAGCCATTCATTTTGTGGTGAATGTGATCGTATTCGTTTAACCGCACAAGGCGAACTTTATAACTGCTTATTTGCAACACAAGGGCTTATGCTTAAGCCATTACTTAATCAATTGGTGTCAGAAAAAGATGAGAAGAGTCGTCAGTTTGTCCAGCAAACTCTATATCAGCAAACCTCTGCGTATATCTGGCGCAAAGCGAAAGGTTTTCATAGCCTGAACCAACAATCCCGAAAAATTAGTATGCATATGTTAGGAGGGTAAACATGTCCACTATTCAGGTCAAAATAGAAGCCTATGGTGCCATAGAACGACAGCTTCCTCCTCAATTGGCTTTGGATTATCCCAGTGCAATTTTGGTCGGTGATGTACTGCATCAAATTACTGAACAATTCCCTCAGGCAGAAAAAGCATTAGAACGCTGTGCCTGTGCGATAGGTGAAGATATCGTGTCGCGTCAAGCCACTTTAAAGCATGATTGTACGTTAGTACTTTTGTCACCTGTAGCAGGAGGGTGATATGAAAGAATTTCAACGAATACAAGCACAAGATTTACGTCTGGAAACTTTTGACTGTATCAGTGAATTTCCAGAATGTGGTGGTATTGGTATTTTTCAGGGAACTGTGCGCAATCATCATGAAGGACGTGCAGTAAAAGCTTTAAAGTACACCTCTTATACACCTGTAGCTGAAAAAATGATTCGTCAGATTGAACAGGAGATTACTCAAAAATATGGAGTTTCCTATGTGCGTGTTATTCATCGGATTGGTGCTTTGGATATTGGAGGAATGGCGATTATTGCAGTGGCCTATGCAGCGCATCGCCGTGAAGCTTTTCAGGCGTGTGAAGAAGCGGTTGAGCGCGTCAAACATGAAGTTCCGATCTGGAAAGAAGAATTTTATATGGATGGAACCAGTCAATTTGTAGAAGGTTGTTGTATTCGTAAAGATCATGACTCTATCGAACATCATCACCATTCACATCAACATCAGCACTAATTTTATTTACGGATCAATGAATGAAAAATGTAGGCATGAAACCTGAAAGTTATCGGATTGCCGAAGCTCAAGCTATTTTATATGCGCCGCCCCATTGTATTGAATTATTGCGTCAAGGGAATACTGAAAAAGGCGATGCACTGAAAACTGGTCGTATCGCTGGTATTTTGGCGGCAAAACGTACTGATGAGTTAATCCCACTTTGCCATCCGTTGCCTATTTATCGTGCTGAAGTTGATTATGAACTGCATGAGAACTTTGTAGAAATTTTAACAACTGTTGAAACTATTGGGCCAACAGGAGTAGAAATGGAGGCGCTAACTGCTGCGAGTATTGCCGGATTAACGCTTTATGACATGCTAAAACCGCATTGTGAACCTGAAGACTTGGTGCTGGATCAATGTAAGTTATTGAAGAAAAAGGGGGGTAAATCGCACTTTAAACGTACCCTACGTCAGCCTGTTTCAGCTGCTGTGATTGTACTTTCCGATACTGTAGCCGCGGGGAAAAAGCCAGATACTGCTGGGAAGTCAGTCTTAGAGACTTTAACGGAGGCAGGTTTTACGCCTATCCATTATCAAATCTTGCCAGATGACGCAGAGCAGATTAAAGAACTGGTATTAGAACTGACCAAATCTTATGCCTGTATTATTACTGTAGGGGGTACAGGAATTGGCAACCGAGATGTTACCGTCGACACACTCGAACCACTGCTTGAACGTAAACTGGATGGGCTGATGGAAGCAGCCCGTGCTTTTGGTCAGCGCCGTACCCCTTATGCCGCTATGTCTCGTGGTGTTGCTGGTTTTATCGATCGTTCTTTGGTCATGACTTTACCAGGAAGCCGCGGTGGCGCTTCTGAATCAATGGCTGCACTTTTGCCTGCAATTGTGCATATTTTCGATGTCTGCCGTGATTTACCACATCCTGGAGGGTATGAATAATGTCTGCCTGTGGTTTTGAACATGGACTAATTAGTATTGATGAGGCAATTCAATATATTTTGAGTACACCAAAAGTATTGGCGACAGAGTCTATTCCATTAAAAAATAGCCTAAGCAGATATGTGGCTGAACCTGTGTATTCTCCAGTAAATTTACCCGGCTTTGATCAAAGTGCTGTAGATGGTTATGCTTTATGCTCAAATCAAACCGAGATCAAAGATCAAGAGTTTAAATTAATCGGTGAAATTCGAGCGGGTGAGGAAAGTACGTTACGTTTAACTGCGGGTGAGGCAATTCGTATTTTTACGGGTGGAAAAATCCCTGAAGGAACCACCACCGTTGCAAGACAGGAAATCGTAAAAAAGATTGATAATCAGAATATCCAGATAACTGAACATTTAAATATTTCTGCTGATATTCGAAGGCAAGGTGAGGAAGTAACGCAAGGACAATGTTTAGCAAATGCAGGACAATATATGAATATTGGAAGTCTTGCTGCGCTAAGTATGGCAGGGGTTGAGACACTTAATGTATTTAAATTGCCTAAGGTTGCTGCAGTCGTAACAGGCGATGAAGTTACTCAATCACAAAATAGCCTAAGCAATGCACACGTTTTTGATGCCAATGGTCCTTTATTAGAAAATTGGCTTCAACAATATGGAATTCATGCCAATGTGCTTCATATAGAAGATCAGGAAAAGGCAGTAACAGAGCTATTTGACCGGTTAAAGTCAGAATATGATGTGATCATTACAACCGGTGGAGTTTCTGTTGGAGATTATGATTTTGTACGTCCATGTTCAATGACGGTCGGTTTTGAACAGATGTTCTGGAAAGTGAAACAGAAACCAGGTAAACCGCTTTATTTTGCCAAGTATGAAAAACAACAAAGAAGTTGCTATTTACTGGGTTTGCCGGGAAATCCAGCTGCAGTATATGTCTGCATGCAAATTTATGGCAAATTATTATTAGATGCTTTACAAAATAAACGTGAGCCACAGCCATGGTTTAAAGCGCGCCTCACCCAAGAACTTAAAGCGGATAACCGTGAACGTTTCTTACGGATGGTTGCAACTTTTAATCAAAGCACACTTGAAGTGAGTGCTTTAGCTAGGCAACAATCTCATATGTTAAGCAACCTGATGCAAACCAATTGTTTAGTACGCATACCAGCAGCTAAACAAATGAACATAGGTGAGCTGGTAGAAGGTCTATTTATCTAAAAATAAAAGGTTCATAATGTTAAAACAGTTTGGTTTATTTTCCTGTTTATGCATCACCACATGCTTTGTTTCGGCGGGGGAAGTACGAGTTTACGCAGCACCAAGTTTAGCCAATGCTTTAACTGACATTGTAAAACTTTATCAACAGCAACATAGTGAGAGTAAGGTTATTACTGTATTTGCAGATCCAATGGCTATGCTAAAACAAACGCAACAGGGAACAAATGCTGATATTTATTTATCAACAGACAAAACACAGTTACCGTCTCTTAGCCAAAAGAAATTGATCAGTAAAAATCGCGCCAAATATTTAATCAGTGATCAATTGGTCGCAATTACATCAGTGAATATGGATATTCCATTTGGCCAGTCAAAACAGTTTAATTTTGCTCAAGCTTTTAAGGGAAATCTATGCACTGCTCAACTCGATTCGAGCGCTTTGGGAGTTTATACCAAACAAAGCTTAACTCATCTGGGTTGGTTATCAAATATACAGTCGCGTATCACACAACATGATGATACAACCAGCATTTTAAATTCCGTTCAAAATGGAAAATGTGATGTTGGAATCACGTTCCAAACCGATGCCTTAACAAGCAAGAAAGTCAAAATGATGGGTTTCTTTCCCTCAAATACGCATGATCCTATTGATTACTATATGAGTTTAACTTCGCAAGGCAAAACCAACAAAACTGCGACCCAGTTTGAGCGATTTATTTTAACCAATCCTAAAGTGAGATCTTTGTTATTAAACTATGGCTTTACCCATAAAAAATAGTCTTATTTGAGTGTTTAAATGATGAGTACGGCTAGATATTTTTATGCAATGAAACGTATGATTAAGGCGAAGCTAAATAAAATCGGGAACAGTGATGAAATGGGATGATATTGGTGAACAACCATGCTCAATCGCTCGGACATTATCCATTATGGGTGATCGCTGGACGATGCTTATTTTGCGTAACTGCTTTTTAGGTACTCGACGCTTTGATGATTTTCAGTCACACCTAGGAGTCACCCGCCATGTATTATCAGAACGTTTAAAACGTCTGGTTGAACATGGAATATTGGTGAAAACCCCTTATGTTGATCGACAGGAACGCTTTGAATATCGTTTAACTGAAAAAGGCTTAGAGCTTTATCCTGTTCTTTTGTCTATGGCGAATTGGGCGGATAAATGGATGGATGGTGGAAATGGCGCGCCGATGTTATATCAGCATAAGCTTTGTGGGCATACATTTAAACCCGTTTTAGCCTGTTCAGAGTGTGGTGAGGCAATACATCCTAAACAGGTCTTAGCTAAACCAAGTCCTGCTTACTCGATTTATATGCAACAGATTCAAAAGAAAAAGGCTTAAAATTAAATCTACGAACGCCGTGCGTAATGCATGGCTTTTTGTAGAATTGCATAAACGTCTCGATGCATGCATTGTGCGACATTAAACCTTAAAAATTGCTGGAATTTATCTGATTGACTAAATGAGTTTCCTAGAGCCAAGATCACACCTTTTTCAGCACAATACTGCACCATTTTTTCAATATCAATGTCTGCTGGCAGTTCACACCAAAGGAAAATACCAGCTTTAGGCATAATCCAGAGTTTTATTCCTAATTTTTCAAGCATTTGAGCAGAAAATTGCCTTGCCTCAGCTAATCGACTTTTGAGTTGCTCCATATGTTTACGATAGCCACCTTCAGTCAATGTCTTGTACAAAATCTGAGCCGATAAATTGCTATGACTAAAACTGGTTGCAACTTTTAGATCGACTAAATGATCAATCCATTCAGTTTTTGCCACAATATAGCCACAACGCACTGAAGCTGAAAGGGTTTTAGAAAAGCTACCAATATAAATGCTATGTTTAAGACCATCTAAAGCGCTAAAACGTGGAGAATGTGTCGTTTCAAAATCTGAAAATATATCATCTTCGATTACCACCATATTGGCTTGTTCAATGAGAGAAACCAATTGATGTGCTGTGGGCTGTGAAAGGGTCGCACCAGTGGGATTGTGAATACCCGAATTGGTGATATACATTCGTGGACGATGTTCCTCAATGGCGTGTTTAAATGCATCAATATCTGGGCCTTGTGCAGTATACGGAATCCCAATAATCTTGACTTGATGAACTTTAAGCAAAGCACGAAAATTAAAATAACAAGGGTCATCAACCAATACGACATCATTAGGTTTTAATAAAAAACGACAAATTAAATCAATTGAATAAGAACCCGAATCAGTCAATAAAATTTGCTGAGGTGTCACTTCTATACCCTTAGTATATAAACGTCTTGCCAATAGTTCACGTAAACCTAATAAACCTAAAGGTGGAGAATAATTCACTAATTCAAAGACTGAACCCTTAGATACATCTCGAATCGCTTTACGCAAAGTTTCATGCGGCATCCAGTCATCAGGAAGCCAGCCACAGCCCAATTTGATCAATTGCGGTGGGGCTTCCAGAAGCTGACGTGAAATCCATAGAGGATCGAGATTTTTTTCACGAATTGGATCTATATGAGAAAGAATTAGGGGTTCAAGTGGCGCACAGACAAAGAAACCAGCACCTGCCCGTGATTCAATAATCCCTAGGGAAGCCAAACGTTCATACGCTTCTACAATAGTAGCAACTGAAAAATTGAGTTCTTTGGCTAAAGCTCTGATTGAAGCTAAACGCATGCCTGGAGTGAGTCGACGACTTTTTAACTGTTCATCGATGTGGTGAATCACTTGCTCAATTTTAGTCATGATGATCAAATTTTGCTGTACTGGTTATTGTTACAGTACAGTTTTTTGAAATTGTACTGGATTGTCTCTGTTAAAAAACATAACACAGAATTATAAAAATAGTAATGAAATAAGAGTAATACCGATATGAATCCACAGATTTTGGCATGGTGCAGTGGTTTAATTGGAGTGATCATTTTTTCTGGTTCACTCCCTGCTACACGTATAGCGGTCATGGATATGAGTCCGTGGTTATTGACAGGAAGCCGTGCAGTGATTGGAGGAATGATTGCCCTGATTTTATTAAAATTATTAAAAGTCAAAAGACCCGATGCACAGGATCGAGTTGGACTAATCTACGTGGCTTTAGGCGTAGTGATTGGTTTTCCTCTCTTTACTGCATTGGCCTTGCAGTATATGACTGCTGCTTATTCAATCGTATTTGTTGGGTTATTACCTTTAAGCACAGCCGTTTTCGCGGTTATACGGGGCGGTGAACGCCCTAAACCGATTTTTTGGATATTTGCACTTTTAGGTAGTGCTCTGGTGCTGCTATATATTTTTTTGGAAAGGACGCCTAGTGCTACACATATGTTAGGTATCTTGTATATGTTGGCAGCAATTATTGTCTGTGGCTTAGGTTATGCAGAAGGGGGAAAATTATCACGAAAAATAGGCGGATGGCAGGTAATCTGCTGGGCACTCGTGATCTCTTTACCTGTGATGTTGATGATCACTATTCTTAATTACTCGACTCTAACCATAAGCCATTTATCTTTCTCGGCGTTACTTGCATTGCTGTATGTTTCTTTGTTTAGCATGCTCATTGGTTTTTTCTTTTGGTATCATGGTTTGGCACAAGGCGGAATCGCAACGGTAGGTCAATTACAATTATTACAACCTTTATTTGGATTGGCATTAGCAGCATTGCTATTACATGAATCGATCAGCTGGATCATGTTACTTATACTTTTAGGAATCATTATATGTGTAGCATTTGCCAAAAAATTTGCCTAAATTTATAGACAATTTGCAGGTTTGGGCACGCCAGCTAAACGGCTTAAATGTCGAGCGACCAGACCTGTATTAAATCTTTGCTGAAGTATAGCGTTATCAATTTCTGGACTAACAGTTTTCATTAAATATTTAATTAGAGGGCGGGTTGCAGGTGAATGGCCAAATTGCTGATAAAATTGGCGAACGGCATGTAAAATTTCAAAATGCCAATCTGTTAACTCTAAATCCAAAGATCTTGCGAGCTCTTGAGCAACCTGATTATTCCAGATTGTATAATCCACAAGATGTCCATCATGATCGAGTTCTAACTGCATAAAATAGCCTAAGCACCACATAGAAATTATTTTAACGAAATACAACGTTCAAATTGTAAAACCAAATCTGCAAACTGAGTAGAGTTTAATAGGGTAAAAGATGGGATTAAATTCAAATCCAATAAAACCTGTTCAGATTCAAGACAATAGCATTGAGCAAAATAGTCTAAATCTGCTTGAGTCAGCATAGAAAGAGCCTCACCAAAAAAAATAACCTGATCTTGCTGATCATAGATTTGTTTGAGTTTGGCTAAAACGCTTTGTGTAGCAGAGGAGGAAGATTGAATCAAATAAAGTGAAGAATTCATTGCCTTGTTTCCTTACCAATACAAAACATATTTAAAAGATTGAATGAATTTTGCATCCAATTCAATAAATTCAATTTCTTGTTGGCTATCGCGTACAAAAGCATGATCTTGAAATCTGGATTCAACTAGAATGGGACTAAGATCATAAAATTCAAAGCTTTCGATCATATTTGAGGCGGGTTTAAATGCATGCTTAATCTGCTCAAATGTGACTTCTGATTTGAGCAGACTCAGGGCAGCATCTTGTAATAGTACTTTTATTGGAGTACCAAACGTCGCTAAAACCATGGTGGCTGCAATGCTCTCATTGACTTGCAGGGTACTTAAATTTGCCTGTGTTAAAATCACGAGTACAGTTTTCACACAATTTACCTTTTAAAAGCAACACTCTAACCATATAAAACGTGTTTAAAATTGAACAATACGTGCAGATGATTGCAAGGCATCCGCCAGTTCTCCAAGCCCAACGAGTTCAAAACCATGAGCTAGATTGGAATCTGACAGATGATGCCGCTTAGCATTTTCTTCATCAGTTATGCCGCGATTTAAGGCAGCACTTACACAAACTGGTAAACGGATGGAAAGTTTTCGCCATTCGTTTGTTAAATGGCGTTGATCATCGGGAAACCACTGCAAACCATTTGCAACTTGCACGCCATCTTGGTAAAAGAAAACATGAAGTGTTTCACCTTTTTTGTGAAGTGCTTGAGCTAATTCAAAAGCATGCCATGCATGAACAGATGTAGGAGCAGAAGTAACTAACAGTAATGTACTCATTGAAATTTCACTTTGGTCATGAGTCTGGTCAGTGATGGGTCATACACATCGTATTAAGTAGGTAAGTATACAATGATTTTGGTGACAGGTGGTTTAGGCTTTCTCGGTTCACATATTGCTTTGAGTCTTATGGCTCAAGGTCAAGAAGTTATATTAGTCGATAATCTGGCAAATGCATCATTACAAACACTAGAACGTCTTGAATATATCTCAGGAATGTATGTTCCTTTTGTTAAAGTGGATGTCCGCAATACACCTGCGCTAAATAAAGTGTTTGAGCAATATTCGATAGATGCTGTAATTCATACGGCTGGCTTTAAATCTTTAGAAGAATCCAGATTAAAGCCACTTGAATACTATAACGATAATGTTAGCTGTATCATGAGTTTATTGCGTTCTATGCAGCGTACAGGTGTACGCAGACTTGTCCATCTCTCTAGTTTGGCCATATATGGGAAGAGTGGAATCGCACTGAGTGAAGATGAGTCTTTTGATTTCAGCTATGATAATCCCTACATCAAATCGCAACAGATGGTTGAAGAAATCATTCGGGATACTGTGAAAACGGATAATGAGTGGCAAGTTGCCATACTTCGTCTTTCAAATGTTGTAGGGGCCTTTGAACACGGCGTTTTAGGCGAAAATGTTGCTCAGCTACCAAAGAATATTGTGCCTTTAGCTTTACAAGTGGCTGCGATGCAACGTGATTCTCTAGAACTACAAAAAAATGTGGACACCAGTGACAAAACTGTCGAACGTAGTTTTATCCATGTCCTTGATGTCTGTGAAGCAGTATTTGCGAGTTTATACTGGTTAAACAATCAGCATCATTGTTGTGAAAGTTTTAATATCGCTCAAGATAATTTAACCTCAATCAGCTCTTTGATTAAAGTTATAAGCGAAGTAACAAACGCACCTATTGAAACGCATGATGCCTTATATACTCATAATGAAATTGCACAATTGGGTGCCGATATTTCCAAAGCAGAACAATTATTGAACTGGAAGCCAAAACGTAGTTTAGAAAAAATGATCGAAGACGAATGGCGTTTCTATCAAAATACATTAAAAGGTCAATAAGAAAATGATTCTTATTTACAAAAATGGACAGGTTGATTAGTATCTTGCCACTAGCCAAGCAATTTGATTGCTCCAGCCCGTATTGTCTTAAACAACATGAATAGAGGTTTTTATGCAAACTCGAATTGAACATGACACCATGGGTGAAGTTGAAGTCCCAAATGATGCACTTTGGGGTGCCCAGACGCAACGTAGTTTGCAAAACTTTAAGATAGGTCAGGAACGGTTACCTCGCCCAATGATCCGTGCAATGGGTTTGGTTAAGAAAGCTGCAGCAATCACCAACGCTGAATTAGCTCAGTTACCTTCGGATTTGAGTCAATATATTGTCGGGGCTGCTGAAGAAGTCATTGCAGGGCAATGGGACTCTCAATTTCCATTGGTTGTTTGGCAAACAGGTTCTGGTACTCAAAGTAATATGAACTGTAATGAAGTCATTGCCAATATTGCAAATCAAAAGCTAGGTAATGCTTTAGGTTCACAGTCACCTGTGCATCCGAATGATCATGTCAATCGTGCGCAGTCTACAAACGATTCATTCCCGACAGCTATTCATGTTGCTGCTTCACTACAGATTAATGAGTTATTGATTCCTGCTGTGCAAAGTCTACGCGATACCTTACAAAAAAAATCAGAGGAGTTTGCTGATATTGTAAAAATCGGTCGGACTCATTTACAAGATGCAACTCCTTTGACTTTAGGTCAGGAATTTAGTGGTTATGTTTCACAGCTTGATCATGGCTTAAAACGCTTACAACAAGCGCTTGAGGGGCTTTATGAGTTGCCACTTGGGGGTACGGCTGTTGGTACAGGTCTAAATGCTCATCCTGATTATGCGGTCAAAGCTGCACAGCAACTGGCAAATTTAACAGGATTGCCATTTATAACTGCTCCAAACAAATTTGAAGCGTTAGCAGGGCGTGATGCTGCTGTATTTGCCTCAGGTGCACTGAAAACTTTGGCAGCAAGTTTAAACAAAATTGCCAATGATATTCGTTGGTTAGCGAGTGGCCCACGTTGTGGTTTTGGTGAAATCAGAATTCCTGAAAATGAACCAGGCTCAAGTATCATGCCAGGTAAAGTCAATCCAACTCAAAGCGAAGCAATGACGATGGTGGTGGCTCAAGTGTTAGGGAATGACACCACCATTAATGTTGCGGGTGCATCGGGGAACTTTGAGCTAAACGTATTTATGCCTGTGATCGCATTTAATCTCTTACAATCGATTCAATTATTGGGAGATGCGTGTAATAGTTTCAATGAACATTGTGCAGTGGGTATCGAGCCAAACAAAGATAAAATCGACTATTTCTTACATAACTCATTGATGCTGGTAACTGCGTTAAATCCTGTTATTGGTTATGAAAATTCTGCCAAAGTAGCTAAAACTGCTTATAAGGAAAATAAGACCTTAAAACAGGTTGCTGTAGAGTTAGGATTGGTAACCGCTGAACAGTTTGATGAAGTGGTCAAACCTGAAAAAATGGTCTTTCCTAACGCGAAATAAGCCAAAATAAACACATCAGCAGTTTGTATCTAGTCTGGATGTGCGTACAATATATGCCTCTTAATACTGACTGCTGATGAAATTTACTATGCTTGATGTTTATTTGACAGATGTTCAAAAACATATTCAATTCAATGATTATCCCAGTGAACAACCTGTTAAATTTCTAATTAACCTAAAAAAAATATTTCCAAGTACAGCTGAGTTATTGCTTCCTGTATTGCCTGAAGACAATAATCTGGAAAATGTGACATGGGAATCGACTTCAGCAGATTTTGAAATCTTTAAAAAATTGTTGGAAGCATGGGGCATTATTGAATTACGTCTGAATGCCATGACTGCATTTAAGGATAAAGAGTTTGCCAATCAAATCGTCAAAAAAGCTCAAATTAAACGTAAGCAGCTTTCTATAAAACACTCCCAGCTTTCATTGGTTGATTTGGACTATATCTTTATACATGAAGTACATAGCCTGCTAGATGCAGAACTTATTGAAATTGGCGAAAGTTTTTATTTACCGACATTACGCCAAATCTGGAAAAATGAAGTTTCTGAACAAGTTTTATTTAGTAAGTTTTAATTATCATTAATAATTCAAAGTATTATTGTATTTTTTCTAATGAAACAATACGACAAAATGGCATAAAAAGTGCTATAAAAGAAAATGAAACATCGTTTTCATTTTCTTTAAAATTTTGTTGCAAATCATCAGGAAAAATACAATGTCGAATACTTTTCTTCCGCTCTTGCAAAATCGTCGTACCATTTATGCTATTGGTAAAAAACTCTCTCAAACTCCTGAACAGCTCACTGATTTAATTCAGGAAGCAATCCGTCAAAGCCCATCGTCTTTTAACTCACAGTCTTCACGTGCGGTTATTTTATTAAATGCTGAACACGAAAAATTTTGGAACTTTGTAAAAGAAAAATTACGTGAATATGCAACTGATGATGCAGCCTCTGCTAAAACCAGTGCAAAAATGGATAGCTTTGCTGCTGGAGTGGGTACGGTTTTATTTTTTGAAGATCAGGACGTGATCAAAGGTTTACAAGAACAATTTACGTCATATGCAGATAATTTCCCAATATGGGCAGAGCATTCAACTGCAATGGCACAACTCGCAGTTTGGACAGCATTGGCAGCAGAAAATGTGGGTGCTTCTTTACAGCATTATAATCCAATTGTAGATGATAAAGTGCACGCAGAATGGGACATTCCAAGCAGTTGGAAACTACGTGCCCAACTCGTATTTGGGTCAATTGAAGCGCCAGCAGGTGAAAAAGCCTATATTGATGATGCAGTCCGTTTTAAAGTATTTAAATAAAACTCAGCTTCAAAAAACCGAATTTAGCGTATGTTAAATTCGGTTTTTTTATGAGCTACTTTAATCCAGTACAGTTTGGCATTGGTTCAATATATTCAATTGGGCATTGATTACACTACTTTGAATATCTAAAAGTGAAAGTAAAGTTGGAAATAAATTATCCTGACTCAACACTTGATTTTGTTTCGATTTTAAACATTCGATGTGAGCATCATGTTGCATTTTCCAATCATTTGAAAACCACATCAACATAGGAATATGCGTTTGCTGGGAAGGGGCTAGTGCGTAAACCGTGCCATGTAGATAGATACCATTTTCACCCGTAGATTCGCCATGATCTGATAAATACCAAAGTGCAGATTGATAATGTTTGTTTTTATCAATACTTTGAATAATCTCACTTAAAATATGGTCGGTATAAACGATCGTATTATCGTAACTATTAATCAATTTTTGACGATCACAGGTTTGAATTGCACTGGTTTTACAGGTTGGCTGAAACGGAGAAAAATCAGTGGTTGTTCGATTGTAATAGGCGGGACCATGACTCCCTCGTTGATGAAGTATAATCAGTTGCGGTGTTTTATCTTTATGTGGGATAGAAGCCAAATAGCGCTGTAAACTGACTAATAAGACATCATCTAGACAAAAGCCATCATCACGACAATATTGTTTTTTCAGCGCCTTACTAATTTTAATATTATTAACTCGATCGCAAGCACCTTTACAGCCTGAGTCGTTATCGATCCATGTGACTTTATAACCTGCGCGTTGCGCTATATCGAGTAAGCCCTCGCGATGTGCAGCCAGATTTGCGTCATATTGCTCTCTTGTCATGCCCGAAAACATGCAAGGTACGGATACAGCCGTTGCTGTACCGCAGGAAGTCACTTGACTAAAATTAATCAGATTTTCAATTTGACTAAGCTTTGGATTGGTATTCCGCGAATAACCATTTAATGAAAAACTCTCTGCTCGTGCTGCTTCACCTACCACCAATACCATAAGTTTTGGCTTTGATTGATCTGATTGAGGCAAGAGCATCTTTGCATCTTTGCCAAAAATAACCAGTGGTTCATGCTTCTCATGCAAATGATGGAAATATTTATAGCTTGAAGTTAATACATTGTCAGGTGAAATAAGTTGTCGTATATCTTTATGCTGTCGAAATATATTCGTAAAGTTTAAATAATTACTTAATACGAGGATAAGTAAAATAATAAAAGAAATAATAATATAGACTGCTTTTTGAAGTAGGTTTTTTTTAATAAGGGGATATTCAATTTGAATCAAACAAACAAATATAATAGGTAAAACGACCATTCCCATACACCACAGCGAAAAAGGAATAGTCATCAGTTGCTTGGTCTCTGCCAGATCGGTTTGTACAACGTTCTGAATTTGTTCAGGCGAGATATATGCACCTAATTGATTGGTAAAATAAGCAGTCGTACCACCTAAAAAAATTAACACAATGGAAATAGGTTTTGCTGTCCATTTCCAATTTAAAACTTGTAAATATAGATTGTAGTAAGCGACCAAAGAGATAGCGACAATTGCTAACCAGATCCATTCAAACCAACCTTGAAATCCTGACAAAGACTGAACATGTCTAAAAAAACAAAAATTCAAGGCAAGCGCTAGCCATAACGCAATGATTAAATTAAAACAAGCAAGTGAAACTTTGGGTAGAGATGCTCTGACTTGACGTAGAAAATGCAACATAAATCAGCACCTGATGGGAAGCAAGCAATTTAAGAAATACATCTTAAATCTATCTTAAACTGAACTTCTTATCATGAATATGGCAGCTTGAACCATGAAGCAAAAACAAAATAGCCTAAGCAAATAAAGCAATTATTTCTTTCTTTAAAAATTGATATCTTAAATTTTCATTCAAATCACTATGATAAAACATCCCGATATTAATGGGAGGAAACTGAAAAGGTAATTCATGAATCTTTAAATGTTCAGCATAAAAAAGATGTTCTAAAATAGTTTTAGGCAGCGTTAGCATGGCCAGAGGGTTTTGCTCAATAATTTGTAACGCAGTGGAGTAATGTTGACATCTCAGAAATATATGCCTAGATATATTGTTATGATTTAAATAAATATCTTCAAGTAAAATACCAGTACGTCGTGATGAAACTCCAATATGAGGGGCGGATTGATAAGATTCCTGTGTGATTTCATTTTGTTGGGTACAGATTACATAGCGGTCAGAAACCAAGGGGTTAAAACCAATGTTTCCACCCATGTTATTTTCAAGATCAATGACAAAGTCCAATTGTTGGGTATTCAGGTCATTTTGAATAGTTTTTCGGTTCAGCTTAATGCTACTAAACTGAATGTCTGGATCAATTTGCTGGAAATGTTGAATTACTTTAGGAAAAATTAAGGGTTCAATTTCATCATGAATTGCAATTCTTAAAGTTTTAATCAGACTCGGATCAAAATTTTGCTTTTGTTGACTAATACTTTGAATCGAAAGCAAGGCTGTTCTGACAATAGGATAAATGCGTTCAGCAAACGGCGTGGGTAGCATTTTATTGCCATGACGCACAAATACTTCATCATTGAGTTGCACCCTTAATCTTTGTAAGGCATGACTGGCAGCAGACTGGCTAATCGATTGACTCAATGCTGCACTAGAAATACTTTTTTGTTCAAAAATTGCAACAAACAGTGGATATAAATTGATATCAATGCGATGAAATAAGCCTAATTCCAAAGAATGGTTAAGGTGGACTTGGTCATGAATATTATTCATAGTTTTCTATTCAATAAAATCATTTCATGCATAATAAATTTGAGCGTATGTTCAAGTAAAGTAAAATGACACATCTATTAAAGGAATTATCATGTTTGAGCTTTCCGAACGCGCACAGGATTTTATTTCAAGAACAAAAGCGTTTATAGACAATGAAATTGAGCCGATTGAAGCCGACTTTTGGCATGAAGTTCACTTGCTTAACCCAGATGGAAACTGGAAAAATTGGACTTGGCCCGCGCAGCTTGAAACTTTAAAAGACAAAGCAAAGCAGGCTGGGCTTTGGAATATGTTCTTGCCCGATGCTGAATTAGGGGCGGGTTTATCCGTTCAGGAATATGCTCATATTGCAGAGCTTTCAGGACGTAGTTTACTGGCACCGACCATATTTAATTGTAACGCGCCAGATACTGGCAATATGGAAGTCCTTTGGCGTTATGGTTCTGAGCAACAAAAACAGCAATGGTTAAAACCTTTATTAGAAGGAAAAATTCGGTCAGTATTTTGTATGACAGAACCTGCGGTTGCTTCTAGTGATGCTACAAATATGCAAGCTACAGCTGTAGTGGAAGGAAATGAAATTGTTCTAAATGGACGTAAATGGTGGTCATCAGGTCTAGGTGATCCAAATGCTAAAATCATCATTTTTATGGCACATACTCCTGACGAAACTAAAGATCGTCATCATCAACATTCCATGGTACTTGTACCTATTGATACAAAAGGGGTAACGATTGAACGTATGTTACCTGTATTTGGCGATTATGATGCGCCACATGGTCACGGCGAAATCAGTTTTGATCATGTTCGCGTACCTTTAGAGAATTTTATTGGTGGAGCAGGTCAAGGGTTTGAAATTGCTCAAGGTCGGCTGGGGCCAGGCCGCATCCATCATTGTATGCGTTGTATAGGTGCTGCGGAAAAATCACTCGAACTAATGATTGATCGAGGTATGTCTCGTAAAGCTTTTGGCAAAGAACTGTTAAAACTCGGAGGTAATCTGGAACGTGTAGCCGAGGCAAGAGTTGCGATTGATCAGGCACGGCTTTTAACCTTATATGCGGCCTATAAAATGGATACTTTTGGTAATATGGCTGCTCTCACTGAAATTTCAGCGATTAAAGTGGTTGCACCAAGTGTACTGGAAAAAGTAGTCGATATGGCGATACAGCTACATGGCGGTGCAGGGGTTTCTAAAGATACTCCTTTAACAGGATTTTTTGCACAGGCCCGTAGTTTACGTCTGGCCGATGGTCCTGATGAGGTGCATAAAGGCATGATTGCTAAACTCGAATTGGCAAAACGTGGTTATAGTACAAAAAAGAAATCCTAAGATTAGACTTAAAGCATTAAAGGAAAATATATGTCGATCATCGATATTGGCAGTCAGGTTCGGGAAGGTGAAGAGCTAGATGTCGTGGCAGTAGAAAACTGGCTTAAACAACAAGGCATTGCTTTACATGGCGAAGTAAAGGTGACTCAATATACAGGTGGAGCATCAAATTGGACTTATCGCTTACAATATGACAATGCTGACTTAATTTTACGCCGACCACCTGTAGGAACCAAAGCGAAGTCGGCACATGACATGGCGCGTGAATATTTAGTACAGAAGAATCTTGCACAATCTTATCCCGTTGTGCCAGAAATGGTGGCTTTGTGTCAGGATGAATCTATCATTGGCTGTGACTTCTATGTCATGAAACGTATTGAGGGCATTATTCCTCGAGCTAAACTTCCTCCTGAGCTCAATTTTACAGAGCAGGATGTCCATGAATTATGTGTAAATGTGCTCGATAAATTAATCGAACTGCATCAAGTGCCTTATCAAGACACGCCGCTTGCTCATATTGGTAAGGGTGAAGGCTATTGCCGTCGACAAGTGGAAGGTTGGGATAAACGCTATGAAAAAGCCAAGACCATCAATGTTCCATCTTTTCATTATGTCAGGACGTGGTTGCTTGACAATATTCCGAACGACTCAACCACCTGTATTATTCATAATGACTGGCGTTTTGATAATGTAATTTTAAATCCTGAACAACCGACTCAGGTCATTGGGGTACTGGATTGGGAAATGGCAACACTAGGCGATCCATTGATGGATTTAGGTAGTGCCTTAGCCTATTGGGTAGAAGATACAGATAACATGATTTTTAAATCTACTCGCAGACAACCTACCAATTTAAAAGGCATGTTTAACCGTAAACAAGTAGTAAATTATTATCTGGAAAAAACAGGTCTAAGCACCGAAAATTGGACCTTTTACGAAGTCTTTGGTGTATTTCGTCTGGCTGTCATTGCTCAGCAAATTTATTATCGCTACTTTCATAAACAAACTAAAAATCCAGCGTTTAAAGACTTCTGGATTGTTATTCATGCCTTGCATGTGCGTGCTTTGAAATTGATTGCACAGAAAAAATTACAGGATTCAGAGATTGCTCAAAAATATCTAACCCAAGTGAAGCGAGTGCTAAAACAATGACCACGATCTATTTAGTCCGTCACGGTCAGGCGTCTTTTGGCAAAAGTAATTATGATGAGCTTTCTCCAAACGGTGAAGCTCAGGCCACATTATTAGGGCAATATTTTAAGGATATTTTGAAGGAACAGCCTTATATAGTAGCGGGTACGATGCAACGTCATTTACAAACTGCACAAGGCGCATTAAATGAATGTTTTCCTGAAGCTGTCATTCATACTGATGGGGGTTGGAATGAGTTTAATCATCAACAAGTTTTTGCCCATTATGAACCTCGATTTAAACAACCAGAGCTTCTTAAGGAAGATGTAGCGAAAGAAGAAAACCCTCGTGCTTATTTGGCTAAAATTTTTGAAGGTGCAATCTCACGCTGGACAGATGGTGAATTCCATCATGAATATGAAGAGTCATGGCCACACTTCAAGCAGCGCGTAGAAGCAACTTTACAGGATTTATGCGACGAACTAGCGCAAACTAAACCGCGCTACGCGGTGGTTTTCACTTCGGGTGGCGTAATTTCTGTTGTTGCAGGAAAGATTCTGGAACTGAATTCTAATCGTACTTTTGCATTAAATTGGGCAATTGCCAATACCAGTCTGACGACTTTGCGATTGGTTGGAAATGAACCACAGCTTTTGAGTTTAAATGAACATCATTTTATCAAAGCAGCAAATCCTGACTTGCTTACATGGATATAAAAGGATTTTATTATGAGAAAAACAATTTTAATTACGGGTGCTAGCTCTGGATTGGGAGCGGGCATGGCAAGAGAGTTTGCAAACAAAGGTTACAACCTAGCCATTTGTGCTAGACGTTTGGAACGTTTGGAGGAGCTGCAAACGGAGTTGCAAAACCAATATGGTATAAAAGTGATTGCAAAAGTGCTGGACGTGACTGATTACGATCAAGTATTTGAGGTATTTAAAGCCTTTAAACATGAGTTTGGAAGCCTTGATCGTATTATTGTCAATGCCGGTGTGGGTAACGGTCGTCGTATTGGTAAAGGTAATTTTGAAATTAATCGCGCCACTGCAGAAACCAATTTTATTTCTGCATTAGCTCAATGTGAAGCTGCTGTTGAAATTTTTCGTGAACAAAATGCTGGGCATTTGGTGGTTATTTCATCAATGAGTGCAATGCGTGGATTACCAAAACATCTTTCAACTTATGCTGCAAGTAAAGCTGCTGTTGCCCACTTAGCTGAAGGTATTCGAGCTGAATTGATTGATACACCCATTAAAGTTTCTACCATTTTTCCAGGTTATATTCGTACCGAACTAAATGAAGGGGCTAAACATTTACCGTTTGAAGTGGATGAAAAAACTGGATCGCGTCTTTTGGTTAAAGCGATTGAGAAAGAACCAGTAAAAGCTTATGTACCTCAATGGCCGTGGCTTCCAATGGGAATTGCCATGAAAGTTTTACCGCTTAGACTGGTCAATAAATTAGGCTAGTTTTTATTTTATGAGATAGTATTTAATTTAATGCTATCTCTT
Source organism: Acinetobacter sp. S54 (assembly GCF_016624945.1). GTDB lineage: Bacteria > Pseudomonadota > Gammaproteobacteria > Pseudomonadales > Moraxellaceae > Acinetobacter. The sequence goes on from NZ_JACVUI010000003.1 coordinate 444,902, forward strand.
TTTTTTTACGTTATTTGAGTAATTTCCGATATTGAATAAAGCCTGACTGATCTGCAACACGATCGTACAGCATACGTGCCTGAGCGTTATTCTCCTGCGTTAGCCAATACACGCGTGAGCAATTATTTTGCTTCGCTTCCACATACACAGCTTCTATAAGCTTGCGTCCGAAACCACAAACTCGTCGCTGTGGACTAACAAATAAATCCTGTAAATAACAATAATTTTCGATCGTCCATGTACTTCGATGAAAGATATAATGCACGAATCCTACAAGTTCATGCGCTTCATCTTCTATTACCAAACAATAAATGGGTTAAAATATTATTGAGTTAATTTACATGTTAAAAATACAGTGTTTGTCCATCAAAATAAAGCAGATAACTTCATTATTTTATTTGAAAAATCAATCAAATAATCGAACTAAAAATCTCGTGATGGTCTTTGAAATTCTACGATATTTTTGAATGTATTTTATACACTGGAAAGAATTAAAAATTTATCAAAGGGTATAATAAAAATAATAGGCTAATGCAAAAATAAGGACTATACTGGGGATAATTATAAACAACATGAGATCATAAAATGCTTTTAAAATTTGCAATTCGATTCATGGCTGTATTGTTAGCCGTATTAATTTTGGCTGCTATCATCATTCATTTCTCCTTCTCAAGTAAGTTAACGACTGATCTTTGGATTATCATCGTACCTATAATTCTTGCGGCACCAATTTTAACCTCCGTAGTTCTTACTAAAGACGATGAGTTAAATGGTTTGCGTTAATCCGTGATAAGACGGTTTAAACAATGAAAAGCTTGCCCAAAAGGTGGGCTTTTTTCATAGCGTTATATATGATCAGTCTAATAGGTGCTGCTTAACAATTTTTTATATTTAAACGCTTTAAATTTCATTAAGATAGATGCAATGAATAACAATGAGCTAATCATAGAATCTCACCCACTTGAACCTTTTTTACCAGCCAATGCACGTTTGCTGATGTTAGGCAGTTTTCCCCCTCCTAAAGAGCGCTGGAAAATGGATTTTTATTATCCAAATTTTCAGAACGATATGTGGCGAATTTTTGGTTATGTTTTCTTTAATGATAAAAACCATTTTCTGAATTTAGCTGATAAAAATTTTAAAGAACAACAAATACGCGAGTTTTTAATCGAAAAAGGAATAGCTATTTTTGATACAGCATTACAAATCCAACGTTTAAAAGGCAACGCCTCAGATAAATTTCTGGAAATCATTACGCCGACCAATCTACAGGATTTGCTTGAACAAATTCCCTACTGTAATACAGTAATGACGACAGGAGATAAAGCCACGGATACACTGATGTTATCCTTACCAGAAAATACTGAAAAACCACAGATTGGACATTCAACTCACGCCTATTTTTTAGAACGAAAACTTTCTTTATATCGTATGCCATCTTCTTCCAGAGCTTATCCTTTATCTCTTGAAAAAAAAGCAGAGGCTTATCGTCCACTATTTGAAAATATTGGTTTAGTTTAAGAAGTGAAGATATAAATGTTGATATTCCACTGGAAATTCTAGGATTATGTTTATTTAAGTGTAAAGTCTAATCACATCATCCATTCAATAGGTAAATAAGCCACGATTTTCATCATAAAACGCTGAAATTTTGTGGTTCCAGGATCCTGATCATACGTCATAGTTTTTCCATCGCTCTTATACTCTATCCAGTTGATATTTCCTTGATCATTGAGTTTCAGTTCATAGGCAACTTGGGGTAAATATTGATCTAATACTTCTGTAATTTCATTTTGTAATGCATCAGATTCAACCACCAAACCCACTTCAGTATTTAAATGTGCCGATCTTGGATCAAAATTGAATGAGCCAATAAAGACCTTTCCATCAATATCAAAAAACTTCGCGTGTAAACTGGAACTACTTTTTCCTTTGGCTGGAATGACTCGCCCAGTCACTTTTTCATACCATGTAGGTTTTGTTCGCTCTAGTAAGGGTTTAAACTCATAAAGTTTGACGCCATTTTGCAATAGTTTTTTTCGGTACTGGCAATAGAAGGCATGAACAATAGCCACATCATTGGCGGCAAATGAGTTGGTTAAAACCCGAACTTTTGTTCCCTGTCGACTTAATTGGGAAAGATATTCTGCCCCTTTTTCAGTAGGAACAAAATAAGCTGAAACCAGTTCAATATGCTGTTGAGGATAGCCCATAATTTTTATCATTTGATTATAAATCAGCTCTTGATCGCGGGCCTGTCCAAGAATCTTATTGGGACGATCTGCGACAAAATACGCTTTGGCCCACTGTACAGAACGTAATTGCAAGGCTTCATTCAGTTCATTTTGTGCATCATTGATTCGATTTTCAGTCGGTGTATAGCTATTATCAATTTTTTCATAAACTTTTCTAAGTTCGACAAGCTGTTTGGCGGTTCCATTTCCGACCAATTGGTTGACGGGAATACTCAGTTCATTATTCCAAAACTCATTAAAGAGATTTTCGGCTTGATCTGCAGCCGTGCCAAAAAATAAAATGTCCAGATCAGTAAACTGAAACTTATAACTGGCATCAAAGTATTCACTACTAATATTACGGCCACCAGTGACCGCGATTGTATCATCTGCAATAATGAGTTTATTGTGCATACGATGATTAATCTGCTTGAACCTAAACAAGTAGTCTATGATTTTAAAATTCCTAAATTGATAAGGATTAAACAGCTTGATTTGAAAATTGGGATGTTGAGATAAAGCGCGCAGTGTTTGATCAAGTTTATTACCATTTTGGTCATCAATCATGAGGCGAATTTTTATCCCACGATCTGCTGCTTTTACTAATTCTTTGAGCATAAGCTGGCCAACATAATCGTTCTGCCAAATATAATATTGTAAATCAATAGTATGTTGGGCTTTCCGAATAAGATGGATACGTGAAGCAATGCTGGCAAAAGCATCATCTAGAGGAATAAATGCAGTTCGTCCTTTTTCAAGGTTTTCTTGGGTAGATGGGTCATTTAACCAATTACTTTTATTCAAAATATTATTTCCTTGAGAGGCGTAACTAGATTGGGGGAACCAAGTCGTCATCACTATAAAAAACATACATGTCAGACATATTCTTATTATTGGTTCAAAGCATTTACTCCAAATTTTTTGCATACACCCATTCCTTAAAACATGAGAAAAGTAAAAATTATTTTCAAGCTAGTTATTTGAATTGTATCAATTATCTCAAATATGAATTGTTGATATTTAGCTAATAAAATTTTAATAGAAAAAGGTGACGACATCATGTAGCAAAATACTTAAATCTATTTTTGATAAAAGTATATTCACATTAGTACTATACTGGGGTATAGTATTAAAAGATATAAATGGAACTGCTTATGCCAAAGCAAATCGAAGATAAAAAGAAAATTATCCTTCGCCTACGTAAAATAAAGGGACAAGTTCAAGCCATCGAACGCGCGCTGGAAGGAGACAGTTCATGTACCGCAATTCTTCAACAAATTTGCGCTACTCGTGGAGCGATGAATGGTTTAATGAATGAAGTGCTAGAGATTCACCTCAAAGACACTTTGGTGGTTGGAGAAACCACGGAACAACAGCGTCATGAAGAATTGGCAGATATTGCCAAAATTTTGAAATCGTACTTAAAGTAAAGATAAGAAGGAGAGAACGCATGAAATCACGTGCTGCTGTTGCATTTGGTCCTGGTCAGCCCTTACAGATTGTAGAGGTTGAAGTAGCTCCGCCAAAGGCGGGTGAAGTTCTTATTAAAGTTACCCATACTGGGGTTTGTCATACTGATGCTTTTACACTTTCGGGTGATGACCCAGAAGGTGTTTTTCCTGCCATTTTAGGCCATGAAGGGGCTGGAGTTGTGGTTGAGGTTGGAGAAGGGGTGACCAGTGTAAAGCCGGGTGATCACGTAATTCCACTTTATACAGCTGAATGTGGAGAATGTTTATTCTGTAAATCTGGGAAAACCAATCTATGCGTCGCTGTTCGGGCTACACAGGGTAAAGGTGTTATGCCAGATGGAACGACGCGTTTTTCTTATAATGGCGAACCAATTTATCACTATATGGGATGTTCAACCTTTAGTGAATATACAGTCGTTGCCGAAGTTTCTTTGGCAAAAATTAATCCAGAAGCCAATCACGAACAAGTCTGCTTACTCGGTTGTGGTGTGACTACAGGAATAGGTGCAGTACATAATACAGCCAAAGTTCAAGAGGGTGACAGTGTTGCTGTATTTGGTCTAGGTGGTATTGGATTAGCGGTTGTACAAGGTGCCCGTCAAGCTAAAGCAGGCCGAATTATCGTGATTGATATGAATCCAGATAAGTTTGAATTGGCTAAACAATTTGGCGCTACAGATTTCTTAAATCCTAAAGACTATGACAAACCTATTCAACAAGTGATTGTAGAAATGACAGGTTGGGGCGTAGATCATTCTTTTGAATGCATCGGAAATGTTAATGTAATGCGTTCAGCACTGGAATGTGCACATCGTGGTTGGGGGCAGTCAGTCATTATTGGTGTTGCAGGGGCTGGCCAAGAAATTTCAACACGACCATTTCAGTTAGTAACCGGTCGGAAATGGTTGGGAACCGCTTTTGGTGGTGTGAAAGGACGTAGTCAATTGCCTGGTATGGTAGAAGACGCCATGAAAGGTGAGATCCAACTTGAACCATTCGTGACCCATACTATGCCATTAGATGATATTAATCATGCCTTTGATTTGATGCACGAAGGGAAATCGATTCGTAGTGTAATTCACTTCTAAACGTCCTATTTTTGTTTTAGCTACATATATGCCTCAGGAATGAATTTTCCTGAGGCAGAGGATTGGCCATTCATAAAAATGTTCTCCATTACCATTTCCTGCCAGATGAAGATAAATACCTCGATGTCTTTTTGATAAAAGTTTACAGATAAAACCTACTAATAAGATGACAGTGAAAACATTTAAAAGTGTATATTGTTCTGCCCAATTATATAAAGTAGATAGGGGTCTAAACAGTATTGATGATTTTTTACACATGCTTCAATCAGATAAAATGAGTAAAAATAGATAACAAACACTTGTCAAATCCCTAAACACAGAGTATGTTGAACACCAAGATATGTTTTATTTAACTGAAATAGAAATGTTAAAACAACCTGTGATCAATAACGCTTATTATTACTTTTGGCAATTTAAATAGTTGCCTGATTGCATTCGGGCAGCAAAAATGGTTGCCCTTCAAGTTAATACCTGATCGGCAACCCCGGTCAGGTTTTTTTATATCTATTTCAAACCATTATTTATTTTGGAGATGTGCCATGTATAACTTTATGACTTCATATTTTAGCAATGTTTATTGGTTTTACTTTAGCCAGAACCCGCAACTAAATAGACCCACATCGCTTAGATAAATGCTCGGACTGAAAATGAAATCAGTCCAAAGGAAAAATTAAATGAACGCACTCAATAAAACTTTAATAGCACAAAATACTTCAAAAGAAATTTCACTGAGCTTACCCTCTGAATTAAAAGCGGCATATCCGCTATCTCCTTTTTTTGCAAAACAAGTTAATGAACATCGTCAAACGATTCAAAATATACTTTCGGGTAAAGATTCACGATTAATGGTGATCACGGGCCCATGTTCCATTCATGATCCAGTTTCTGCACTAGAATACGCAACAAAATTAGTTGAATTACAAGAACAAGTGAAAGATCAAATTTTTCTGGTTATGCGTACTTATATTGAGAAACCACGTACGACTATAGGCTGGAAAGGCTTTTTATATGATCCACATCTGGATGGTTCATCTGATTTGCAATTGGGACTGGAGAAATCACGTGCTTTATATTTACAGATAGTGGAAATGGGTTTGCCGATTTCCAGCGAAATTCTAAGCCCAATGGCAACAGGTTATTTTGATGATCTTTTAGCATGGGGCGCAATTGGTGCGCGTACGAGTGAATCTCAGATTCATCGTGAAATTTCCAGCCACATGCCCTATGCGATCGGTTTTAAAAATGGGACAGATGGCTCAATCCAGATTGCTTTAGATGCTATTCAATCTGCTAAGAATCAACATCAATTTTTAGGTATGAATCAGCACGGCTTGCCTGCAATTTTACATAGTGAGGGTAACCCATTCCCTCATTTGATTCTACGTGGTGCCAATCATGGTCCGAATTACGATTTAGCTTCAATTGATCAGATTAAAACAAAGCACAACGGCGAATTTCCTGCGCTGGTAATTGACTGTAGTCATGGCAACAGTTCTAAAGATCCAATGAAACAACCCGAAGTTCTAAAGCAAATTATCGCTGAGCGACAACAAAGTCATGTACGTGGAGTAATGTTAGAGAGCCACTTGATAGATGGTAATCAGAAAATATCCAATGATATGAACTATGGTCAGTCAGTTACTGATGGATGCTTGGGGTGGGATAAAACTCAACGTTTATTATTGGATATGTCTAGTCAACTTAGTCAAAATCCATTACGCCAATCAGCTTAAGTTTTAAAACCTCTCCTTCATTGTTGTCAGGAGAGGTTTTTTATTTATAGTCCAGCTTCATATGCAGTATTTGAAAGTAACTGATCAACATCCGCAATATTGTCTGGTTTAATTTTGTAGATCCAGCCTTTACCATATGGATCCTCATTAATAAAATCAGGGTCATCTTCAAGTGCTGTATTGACTTCAACTACCGTGCCTGACACTGGAGCATGAATATCCGATGCTGTTTTAACAGATTCCACTACACCCGCTTGAGCACCCGCAGTTACACGGCTACCTACTTCAGGGGTTTCAACATATACTAAATCCCCAAGAGCATCCTGTGCATGGTCGCTAATACCAGTGACGACAAGATCACCTTCAATTTTTGCCCATTCATGGGTACTTGCATATTTCAATTCAGAAGGATGATTCATTGCAGCTCCTCGACATCCAAAGTTCGCTTATTTTAAAAGTGGTTATACATGTTTTTAAATAGAAATAAAAGCTTATAAATACGGGTCTTTACGCCAATTACTTGGGCTACGACCACTCCAGCGCTTAAAGGCACGGCTAAAATTAGCAACGTCAGAATAACCGAGTTCATCCGCAATTTGTTCAAGACTATAATCGGTTCTTGAAAGCAAAGAGGTTGCATGTCGATAACGAACTTCATCGACCAATGTTGAAAAAGAGGTTCCTTCCGCTGCAAGCTGACGTTTTAAAGTACGATCAGACATATGTAAGCGTTCAGCAACGCTTTCGATACTTAGATAATGTTGCTCTGAATGGGTCAAAATATCACGCACACGCATGGCAAGTCGGCGACGCTCACCTAAAGCAGATAATTCGGATTCACATTGATTAATGGCAATTTGACTGGCAATGGGGTCAGCATTCACCATTTTTAATCCCAAATAGTGTTTGTCAAAACTTGAAATTAAATGCGGTTGACCAAAACGCATATCTAAAGACATCTTACTTAAATATTTATCGAAGCCTTCTGGTTTTTCAAAATCCAGATCAACTTCACCTATCAGCTCATCATTACCTGTCAATGCTTTAGCCATACTCATAATGCCAATGGTCAAAGCTAAAATAATCTCAGTTCGCAAGGGTTCCAGATCAAAATCACATTGCAACTGTAATGTCGCTTTAGGGCCAAAGGTCGAAAAGTAAAGCTGTAAGAAGGGCATACGCAATTGAATAAAACGCGTGGCTAAAGCCAAAGCATCCGTAATGTCGTGCGCAGTCATGATGGCATAACCAATAAAACCATGAATGGAAATGCGCATCTGGTTACCTAAATGATACCCCAATGTACTTTCCCCAGTTAAACGTAAAGCATGTTTAACCAGTTCATTGGCAACATGAATGGGAATTCGATATTCAGGATCGGCCAATTGCTCACTAGTTAAATGAAATGGAGCAAATAAGGTTTGATCGTTATACCCCCAACGGGATACAACGTCTAATAGCAATAAGCCATAAACCCCTGGTATTCCTTGTTCTTGACGAGCTGAATTAATTTTCATTCGCTATCCGTGGCTTAACATTTGCTTCGTATAAACTGTTACATCTTGGCATGAAATTTAAAATAAAAATATAGAAATTGTTGGACAAAATTTCATGCATACAATTTATATTTTTTTCCTAAAAACTACAATTTTAGTCGTTGATATCAATAAAACATCCCCATTTTGATTCAATGCTTGTGTGATATAGCTCACAATACCACGATCATTTTTAGTTTTTGAGGGTGTAATCGATGCGATTTCAACTTCCACATGAATTTTATCTCCAGGACGTGTAGGGCGTGGCCAACGTAAACTGGACTCAGATCCAATTAAACCACCTTGAATGGGGAAGCATTCTGTCCATAATCGCATAGTCACAGCAGCCGTATGCCAACCACTGGCAGCTAATCCTTGAAAAATGGTACTTTTTTCTGCGGCTTCCTCATCCAGATGGAAAGGTTGGGGATCATACTGGCCAGCAAATTGTTTAATTTCTTCCACCGTCATTTCATAGTCACGACTAATAAAACGATCCCCAACGTTTAAATCTTCCAGATACAGCATTATTCCTTGTCCTCAACTTCATGTTGTTCTACTAAAAAGCCACCCGTTTGACGTTTCCATAATTGGGCATATAAACCATTTTTTTCAATGAGTTCTTCATGTGTACCTTGTTCCACAATACGACCTTCATCTAAAACAACCAAACGATCCATTTGTGCAATAGTTGAAAGTCGATGGGCAATCGCGATTACAGTTTTATCTTGCATCAATGCATCAAGGCTAGATTGGATAGCTGCTTCAACTTCAGAATCCAGAGCACTCGTGGCTTCATCCAATATTAAAATAGGCGCGTTCTTTAAAAATACCCGAGCAATTGCGATACGCTGGCGTTGACCACCTGAAAGTTTGACGCCACGTTCGCCCACATAGGCTTCATAACCTTTACGACCGCGCATATCAGTCAATTGCGGAATAAATTCTTCTGCCTGTGCCTTTTTGACTGCTTCATAGATTTCGTCCCATGTTGCATCTGGTTTACCATATTTAATATTCTCAGCAACGGTACGATGCAAAAGAGAAGTATCTTGTGTGACTAATGCAATATTGGCTCGTAAAGTGTCCTGAGTAACATCTTCTATGTTTTGACCATCAATCGAAATACGACCTTGGTTAAGGGTATAAAAATGCAAAAGCAATTGAATCAGTGTCGATTTGCCAGCCCCCGAACGACCAACCACTCCTATTTTTTCGCCAGAACGAATATCAAGATTAAAATGGTCAATCACATTTTTTTTATTATAAGCAAAACAGACATCTTCAAATTTGATTTGTCCTTGGGTCACGACTAAGGCCTTGGCATCAGGTTTATCTTGAATAGTGACTGGTCTGCCAAGTGTATGCATACCATCCTGAATAGTTCCGACATTTTCAAAAAGCATTGACATTTGCCACATCATAAATTCTGACATGCTATTTAATTTTAAAATCATGGCGGTTGTTGCCGCAATAACACCTAAACCAGCCTGACCATTGAGCCATAACCAGACTGCTGTACCAATAACACCAATAAATAATACAGCACTTAGTAAGGTGGTACTGACTTCAAATAAAGTCCCTAAACGCATTTGTTTAAATACAGTTTCCATGAATTCCTTCATAGATTCCTTGGCATATTTACTTTCGCGTCCAGCATGTGCAAAGAGTTTAACCGTCTGAATATTGGTATAGGCATCGGTTACCCGTCCTGTCATAACCGCACGTGCATCAGCTTGTTCTTTGGACACTTTACTGAGTCGAGGAATAAAAAACCAAGCACTTAAAATAAACAAGCCCAGCCATACAGCCAGAGGTATTAATAGGATCGGTGAGACCGCACCTAGGACTGCGCTTATAGTAATGAAATAGACAATTACATAAACCAGCATGTCGCCTAGAATCATCCAGAACTCGCGCACAGCCAATGCGGTTTGCATAACTTTAGCTGATAAGCGTCCTGCAAAGTCATTATGGAAAAAATCCAAACCTTGCTGTAATAACAAATTATGAAAACGCCAGCGTAGACGCATTGGAAAACTACTAAATAACACTTGGTGTTTCACAATAGATTGCAAACAAATAAACAGAATATTTCCAAAAAGAATAAATGTTAAAATAATCAAATGCTGAGTATGATTTTCAAGAAAATTACTTGGTTTACTTTGACTTAACCAGTCCACCAAATGGCCAATTTGTGAAAATAATAAAGCTTCAAAACTAGCTGCACCTGCTGTACAAAGCATTAATAAAATCAGAAAAGGGCGCACGCCTTTTGTGGATTGCCATACGAATGCAAAAAAAGAAGTAGGCAATGGTTCATTTAAATTTGTTTCGGGATAGGGGTTAACCAGTTTTTCGAACCATTGCAGCAGCATAATTTTCTCTTAGTCTTTTTGCGTAAAATTCTCAACGATTATACCTGATGATAAAGATTTCACATCTGCTCCCGAAGGTGCTTGATAAATTCTTAACCCAAATTCAGGAATAATTGCAAGTAAATGATCAAAGATATCTGATTGTATCGCTTCATAAGCAGTCCATACAGTGGTATTTGTGAATGCATAGATTTCAAGAGGTAAACCATTACTGGTGGGCTGTAATTGACGTACCATTAGAGACTGATTTTGAGCAATACCAGAATGTTGTTTTAAATAAAACTCAATATAGGCGCGGAATGTGCCCAGATTAGTTAAACGGCGTTGATTATATACCGTCTGATTACTGAGCTGATGATTAAAAGTTTCTAGTTCAGATTGTTTGGTATCAAGATATTGATCGAGTAATAAAAAGTTTTTCAGCTTCTCTTGTTCATGTTCAGCCATAAAGTGAACACTACTCTGATCAATAAATAGTGAACGTTTGATGCGTCTCGCACCCGCTTGGCTCATTCCACGCCAATTTTTAAAGGTGTCAGTAATAAGCTTATTGGTTGGAATGGTGGTAAAAGTCTTATCAAAATTCTGTACAGTCACGGTATGTAATGACATATCAATGACGTCGCCATCCGCATTAAGTGAAGGCATTTCAATCCAGTCACCAATACGAACCATATCGTAAGATGAAATTTGGACACTGGCGACTAAGGAAAGGATGGTATTCTGAAAAACCAGCATTAACACGGTAGCCATTGCACCGAAACCAGCAAGTAAAGTAAAAACATCTTTTTTCAGGAAAGTACCAAGAACCATTAAAGCACAAACGATGAAAATCATCAGTTTGACCAGTTGTAGATACCCTTTGATCGGCTTATTTTTAGAATTTGGATTACGTTGATAAACTAGATTAAAAATGTTCAGCATTTCGCTGATCGCAAGAGCGATTGTCAAAAAGATAAAAGCTTGCGAAGCCATTTGTACAAAAATAATCACTTTCTCGGACAAGTGTGGAACAGTAGTAATCCCGTTCATAATCACAATAGCTGGGACAATGCTAGCGATACGACGAATCACACTATGTTGCGCAAAAATAGACTGATTGGCGAATTTAATTTTGCTAATTATCTTACGAATACCGCGAACAACAATCTGTTTTGCGATGAAATTTGCGATAATTGCTAGAAGGATGAGAACGCTTAATGAGGTCAACATCTCAAGCCATGGATATTGATCAATCCAGTTTTCAACATCATGGAAAAGTTTTAAAAAATCCAAGCCTTTACACCTTTGCACAAATTAATAATGGGCTAAAGTGTAAAGGTTGAGCTTTATAACATTGTATAAAGCTACTTTTCTTATACGATTTGAAAAAGACTTTTTACAATAATAAAATCAATTATTTAAATAAAATTAAATTACCACATTAAATCATCTGGAATCGCGTATGCAGCATATGGATCCTCTTCATCTGTTGTTTGCTCATTTTTCTGAGCATTGTTGACTAATATGAAGCCTTCCATTTTCTGATTAATTTTATCAGCCAATGCTTTAGGCAAATAAGCATAATTTTCCTGATCCTTTGCGATTACCAGACTGCCAGACACCAGAGCATTATAAACGGTCTGAGAGATATAGACTTTTTTGACTTTATTTTCGTCAATAAACTGGTAAGCAATATCACCCTCAACATCTTTAATCTTATGTTGAGAAATCATTTGAATGATTGCTGCTTTTAGTGCTTTTTCTTCAAGCTGACGTTGCTTTTCCTGATTCAGTGCCTGATCTTTTTCAAGCTTTTCTAGTTTGCTCTTTTCAATATTCGCTTTTAATTCAGCTTCATTGTTTTGACCTGTGCGTTGCTCATGTTGGGTCTGTTTATTGAGCTTCTTAGCCTTTTTATTATCAACTAACCCAGCTTTAAGCAGTTGAGCCTGTAATGCATTTTTAACCATAACTAAATCCAAATTATTGATGCAAAGAAGAATGACGAAGGTAAATGATCCAGTATGCAATACTCAGAATCAAACTTAAAATCGCAGGAACTAGGAACGCTTGAATAGAGAGAAAAGGATGGATAACTGCGGCAATAATTCCACCCAGAAAAAAGCCAATTAAAATTAATAAATGTAAAGTAATACGACGTTTATCCAATGGTAAGCCACGTGCTTTATACCCAAGCGCTAGACCGATATCTGTCAGAACACCAGATAAATGGGTAGTACGAATGATTGTACCTTTGTAGTGGCTGACCATTGCATTTTGTATCCCCATTGCGGCACAGGCCCAGAGTAAACCATAACGAGGAAAGTAGGGAAGTAGCAGCCAGGAAATAAAAATAAATAAAGCCACCAAACTCAATGGAACTCCGTAACGGCGACCCAATAGGAACTGGCTATTTCCCAAAATAAACCCACTATAAAATGAACCAATTACAAAGCAAATGACGACTAAAAATAAATAGAGAACATTACTAAATCTAAAGTCAATCAGATCCATTGCTAACATACTGACATTGCCTGTCATATGTGAAATAGATTGATGCAGCACCGTAATGAGTGACAGGACATTAATCATACCCGCGTTCATAGCCAGTAAAAATGCTGCAAATTGCACCCAGTTTGGTAGACTTTGAAAAGGCATAAGACCTCAACTTTAATTATGACTATTTGCGCGATGCAATATCAACTGCCGCTGTAAATATGACATCTGTAGATGAGTTTAGCGCAGTTTCTGTAGAATCTTGTAAAACACTAATGACCATTCCAATTGCAACAACCTGCATTGCGATCTCAGATGGAATACCAAACAAACCGCATGCCACTGGAATTAATAATAAAGAACCACCTGCGACGCCTGAAGCACCACATGCTGAGACTGTAGCAACAATCGATAAAATAATCATGGTTACAAAGTCAACTTCAATGCCTAGAGTATGCACAGCAGCAAGAGTTAATACAGTAATAGTCACTGCCGCACCAGACATATTAATGGTTGCTCCAAGTGGAATCGAAACACTTGCTGTCGCTTCATTTACACCTAAGCGTTTAGCTAAATCCAGATTGACTGGAATATTAGCTGCCGAGCTACGGGTAAAAAATGCAGTGATTCCACTTTCTCTTAAACACTTTAAAACCAGAGGATATGGATTTGAGCGAATAACCAATGCGACTAAAATAGGGTTAATAACTAAGGCCACAAATAACATAGTTCCTAACAGAACCGCGATTAATTGAGCATAATTTTTTAAAGTAGCCAAGCCTGCATCAGCAAATGTCACGGCTACTAACCCAAAAATACCCAACGGAGCAAAATTGATAACAACACGAATGATATGATTTATCGCATGAGATGTATCCGTCAACATTTGTTTAGTTGTATTTGAACTATGACGTAAAGCTATACCTAAACCAGCTGCCCAACCCAAAATTCCAATAAAATTAGCTTCCACAAGTGCCTGAACTGGGTTAGTCACAAAGCTAAGTAAAAGGTTTTTTAAAATTTCGGTAAGGCTACCTGCTGGTTGTAAGTCATTCTGGGAACTGACATTTAAATATAAAAAACTTGGGAAAAAATGACTTGCGACAATAGCACTTAATGCAGCTAAAACCATACCCGTAACATACAGCAAAAGAATAGGTCTAAAGTTAGCGTTGTGACCTACTTTAAAATTGGCAATTGAACTCATCACTAAGATGAACACTAAAATTGGAGCAACAGACTTCAATGCCTTAATAAAAAGCTCACCGAGTAAACTCAAATAAGGAGTAAAGCTAGGGAAAAGCAAAGCAACAAAAAAACCTAAAATAATTGCAATAAATATTTTAGTAACAAGACTTAAGCGAGATAAAATTGAAAACATAAATAAGCCTTAGCGATATACTGCTAAATGAGCAAAAAAAAGTATTTTATACATAATGACTTTGAAACTTAAATTTTTTTTAAAGCAATTCAAGAACAAATTGAAAAATATGGATAAAAAAGATAGATAAAATGAAAAATTAAAGCGACTGCGGACAGTAAAGGCGATAAAGAGTTGCTAAAACATCTATTAGTTTTTGATCTTTTATCGAATAAAAAATTTGTTTGCCTGCACGACGGGTATGAACGACTTCACTTTTGCGCAACATCATAAGTTGCTGGGAAAGGGTAGGCTGACTAATTTGTGTTCTTTCTTCAATTTGAGACACGTTTAGTTCTTCTTGGGCAAGATGACATAAAATAAGTAGGCGGTCTGTATTGGCCAAAGATTTTAGCGTTGTAACCACACTCTCCGCGGAATTTCGCATCTCCTCGATTTTGAACTCTGCTTGCATCTTTTTACCCTCAAATTTACAGCGGGCATAAGTATAGAACGAATGCATTCAAATGACTTGAATTAAATAAATACAAGATCACTTCTAATCAAATTTTATACGAGTTATAAGGATAAAAGAAGAAAACCAAGCCAAATAATTTGATAAACCTAAACAGGTAAAATTGCATAATCTAAAAAAAAAGTTGTGCTTTTCTAGAACTTATTTATAATGATATTTATCCATACAGACTTGTATGTATATTTATAATAATTTTAGAGTATTCCGTTCGTTATAACAAAGAGAGGATAGCGCAGAGCAAAACGATGACAGTATGTTTTCGGAGATTAGTACATAAGCCTCCACGTGCATGTACTAATGTATAAGAAGGCATAATCTTAATTATGCACATTCAGCTTTTTAAATAAATTTATTTTTATTCAAAAAGTTGCTTAGGTTTCAGACGCAAGCGTGAAATAATATAATGATAACGATAAAAAAATAATAATCACTCACGCTTTATTTCTTTATAGCTTTTGTTCAAACTCTATCAAGCGTTCAACTCTTGCCCAGTATTCATCAATTTTGACTGAATTTTTATCAATCTGAGCTTGCATAGTCATGCCATCCAGAATGCTTACTAACAAATTTGTAAGAGAAACTGGATTTTTAATTTGAAGTTGGCTTAGTAACCCAAGGATAATATTGGTTAGCCATTCTTTGTATTCAAGTGCAGGTCGAATAGTCGAAGGATAGATTTTAAAAACTTCTTCCACTGCTTTTTGAAACATACAACCGTTAAAATCAGCCGTATGAAACCAAGCGGAATACCAGAAATAAATAGCTTTAATGCGACCTAAATAGTCGTGTTCATCGCAAGCTGCTAAAGAAGCTGTTAAAGATTCTTGTAAGTTTATATTACGTTGATCCAGACATTCTTCTATCAACTTGGCTTTTGAAGGAAAGTATTTGTAAAAAGTCATTTTCGCTACGCCTGACTCTTGAATAATTCGATCCACGCCAACAGAATTATAACTATTGGCGTTAAAGAGTCGTAAGGCTGTATGAATAATGTCATCTTTTTTCGACATATTTTTAGATTCCTGCTAAATACATCATTTGGCGTACAGCGGCGATAACTAGATAATTTAGTTTAAATAATTTCGACAGTATAACATTTAAGTTTAAGCTTAAATGAAAATGTGATAAAAATTTAATCACTTAGCTTGTTCTGGGGGCTTATCAAAACACAAGTCTAGTGATGATACAAGAATGACTTTCTATATAAACAGGTATTTTTTATAACTAATTTATTCCTAAAAGTTTTTTTACGATTCCTCTCTCTTATCTATAGATTGGTTATTTCTTTTTTTATATACTGAATGCTCTGTATGTGAAAGAAAAATCTATGATTCACAATCTGTCATTTACGCAATCTGAACACTCACGCGCTGAGGCCATGGCTTTTATTAAAAATGCCATTTCTACGGATTTGTGGACATTTAATACAGAACTGGTTAGGCGTCTGAAAGTGGACATAGATGATCATGCTTTATTTGAACATCCGATTTTAAGCGATCTAAAAAGTCAAAAAATAAATTTTGAGCAATTAAAGATTATACATATCAATTACTTGAATTGTATTGTAAAAATTTTTACTGATGCATTAAGTATGCTGATCTTTCAAGCTCAACAGTTAGAAAGCAATACGAATATTCATCTTCATAATCGAATTTTATCAAAGATCTATGCACGTTATTTACTTTCACTCAATTTATTGGATGAGTTAGGTTTTGATACTGCTGATCTTCAGCAAAGTTCACCAGCAAAATCGCATCTTGCGTATTATCTAAAAATACTGGAAACCTTTGGAGTAGATCCTCTTTCACAAAACAGCATTGAACCTGAAGCTCTAGAGCTACAAAATTTTATTCGTGGGCACTATGATAGTTACATAGCATTATTGCTTATTTTGTCAATTACTGAAAAACAAGTTATCGTCTTTAGCGAAGCGTTGCATCTAAATTTGAAAAAATTTGGTGATATTTTTGATCAAGGTTATTACGCGTGTCATGGTTTAGCCAATGATGAGGATAATTTAGCCAATGATGATAATCATGCCAATGATCTCTGGATGCTTTGCATTCAGGCTATTAGCCCTGAAAGTGAAACTATTTTACGTGAAACCACACAAAATTATTTATCACTCTGGCAGGATTTCTGGACAAAAATGTATCAGATAACCTTAAACTCGATATAGATATAAATCGGGAAAGGGGTTTTATTAAGGAATTTTTTCAGCACATATAGAGCTATGCCAAGTTAAATCTGGCCCCCATGTTCGAAAGCCCTTGGTATCAATATGGATTTGTCCAGTACTGTATACGCCTAAACCCATATTATATTTTTGTCCTTCGGTTTGCCAAAATTTACATAATTTAAGCTTACTGTTGGTTATTTCAAGAGCCTCATTCGTATCAGGATTTTCTGAGCCTATCCGAAAATCAATTGCTGCATTTTGCATATGACTGGACGTTTTTGCTCCATTCACGCAGCTATTTAAAACTGGTGAGCGATAACTTGAGGTTAATTCAAAATTTTGCAAGACGTCACTTTTGATTAAAGTCGATAATAAGTTGAGCGTAGGAACAATATTTGCCCAAACGCTTTGTTCTGGCACGTCATATTGCTCATAATTGCAGTCTTGCCAGCCACGCGCTGAACGTAAGAATTCAAAATCAGGAACAACCAATTGTACGCCTTGCTGTTGTAAAAAGTTTTTATAGTTTTTGACTCTTTCAGCATTGTGTGGGTGTGCAATCCAGACAAAATAAGAAACGGGCGTTCTTTTATGAGTTTTTTGAGCTTCTGCTGGAATAGGCAATGGTTTTTTAGGAGATGAAAGTTGTGGAGACTGCTGGGTACAAGCTGTCAATCCAAGTATTAAAACACTAAGCCAAGATAGATATTTAGCAAGAATCATGGATACATCTTAAATTTTAATTAATGTTATAATATAACATTAATTGATTTGATGAAAGGTATAAAAATGATATTCATCATGCGAGCAATTTATAAAGATATCAGGGTAGTACATTGCACTTCCCTGATTAACAATTAGTTTAATTCAAGTACAATTTTACCAATATGATCACTTTGCTCCATCAATGCATGGGCTTTAGCAACATCTTCAAATGCAAATTGTTTATGGATGATAGGCAAACTTTTACCTTGTTCTAATAAAGGCCAGACATTTTGTTTTAACGATTGAGTAATTTCAGCTTTTTCCTGATCAGTTCGGGCGCGCATGGTTGAACCTGTAACCTTTGCGCGTTTTAAAATAAGTTGTTGTAAATCAAATTCTTTTGCTATACGACCGCCCATAAACCCAAGAATAACTAAACGTCCATCTCGTTTTAGTAAATTCATATTTTGAGTAAAGTATTTTGCACCAACAATATCTAAAATGACATCGACACCTTTTTGATTGGTTTTTTCTCGAATAACGCTTTCAAAATCATCTTTTTTATAATTGATTGCGGTGGTCATGCCTTGGAGTTGGTTGACTTTATCATCATTACCAACCGTACAAAAAGTTGGAATGCCCAATGCGTGACAGAGCGATAAAGCTGTCGTTCCTATACCGCTTGCTCCGCCATGAATCAATGCAGTTTCACCTGTTTTTAGCTGACCAATGTCAAATAAATTTGCCCAAACCGTATAATATGTTTCAGGTATAGCTGCTGCCTGAACAAAGTTCAGATTTTCTGGGATAGCAAGTGTTTGGCTTGCAGGGACTACACAGTATTCTGCATACCCACCACCATTGGTGAGGGCACAAACTCTATCGCCAATTTTAAAATTCTGAACATCCTTACCGATTGCTACGACAATACCCGCAACTTCAAGTCCCGGAATAGGGGTAACACCTTTGGGCATAGGATATAAACCTTTACGTTGCAATACGTCAGGTCTATTAATGCCAGCAGCTTTAACCTGAATTAAGATTTCTCTGGATTCGGGTTGAGGAATTTCTGCTTCAGCAATTTTTAAAACCTCTGGTTCGCCTGATTCTGTAATTTCAATATGTCGCATGCGATTAGGCAATGTGGTCATGAAGATTCCTTTACGGTTTAAAAATTGATAAATATTGAATCGTTATAGATTAAGTATATGATTTAAATGCGTTAAGTAGAGATAAAAAATAATCTAGAGCCTTTAAAATAATATATTAAGGTGTCTATGCGAATGATAAGAGAAGTTTTTGTTATTGAATTATTGCTGTTCCTGTTTTATTGCAGATCATTTTATTGAGAAAATGGATTTAAAGAAGAAGAGAAAAAGCTTTTAAATGATAATAATTATCATTACAATTAATTATTGAATAATTTAATGATCAATCACAATTAAAGATAGAGCAGGTAAAAATGAATAATATTAAAGTGTTATTTTTAAGTTATATGTTGCTACAAATGGCATTTATGATGATTCTTCCTGTGATTGGGCCTGTAATCAGAACGCAAGGTTTACAAGAGTGGCATGCGGGTTTGATTGTTAGCCTTTCAGGTTTTTTCTGGATGTTAAGTGCAAAATTTTGGGGGCAGCGGAGTGATGAAATAGGCCGTAAGAAAGTTTTATTGCCGCTCACATTGGGATTTTTTATCTTTTATATGATTTGGGCTGTTTTTATTGGTTACACACTTCAACATCCTCTTAGTATTTTGACCATGTTACTGGTTATGTTGATTTTACGCTGTATTATTGCTTCGTTTTTCTCAGGTATTAATCCAGTGATGGTAGGCTATATTGCAGATCATTATGAGCCAGCAGAACGTGCTTCAAAGATTGCTATGTTGGGTGCAGCAGCAGGTATTGCTATTTTTCTTGGACCTTTTATCGGTGGACTACTTTCTAGTTTTGACTTAAGTTTCGCTTTTTATTTTGCCGCTATCCTCCCTTTATTTGCCCTTATGTTGACTCATTTTAAAGTGCAAGAAAGTGACAAACTTATTTCAAATGTTACTGAAAAAACCAGCTTAAAGATGAGCGATTCGCGAATATGGTTTGAAGTGTTGGTGATGTTTTTAACTATGAACTGTATTTTTACCTTCAATATGTGTATCGGTTTCTTTAGCAAAGACCACTTACATCTGGCAACGCAGCAACAAAGTGCAGCTGTTGCAGGCATGACCTTGAGCGCGGTTGGTTTGACTTTAATTATTGTACAAGTGCTGATTTCTAAATTAAAACCCAATCGACATTTATTTTTATTGGGCATAGGGATGCTATGCATGGCATTGGGCACAATTATGTTCACCCTTACCCATGGATTATTCTTCTTTATTCTCAGTGCTGTGATTATGGGTGTTGGTGGCGGTTTAATTATGCCTATGGTCAATACGATCACTTCGCTAGCGGTCGACGCGCATGAACAGGGAGCTGCATCAGGCTTAATTTCTGCTGCCCAAGGAATGTCGATGCTGGTTTCACCCTTCATTGCAACTCTGCTTTATCACTATAAAAATGAACTACCTTACTGGATTGCAGCAGTTTTACTCTTGTTGTCGCTCATTTTTATCCCTAAACGTATCAATATTCAAACTAAATGGATTGCATCAAATCAATAGAAATCTCTGATTGTTTTCAATAAAAACAAAAGAATTTATCGGATTCTTAGTTTTTATTGAAAAAATTAAGCTGTTTTTAATAATAATGAGAATCATTTTTAAAAATAATATACAATTCCTTACAAGAAGATTGATCCTTTTTCTCTGATTCAAACGTCTTAGTTAATACAAATGCAATTTTCATCCTATTAAGCATGCTTTAAAGGGGAAGCGGGATGAAAATTATTTGATCAATATTGATACCGATTTAAGTGAATGTAATGATAGAACAACCGTTAAATGTTGAAAAAAAATCTCGAACTCTCCCAAAAAATACGAAATGGTTTGTGCTACTCCTTGTGGTTATATTGGCGATCGCATTGGCAGTTTATTGGTGGAAATCCAGTCAGGTTCCTGTACAAGAATACAGTCAATGGAGCAAGCCAGTTCCAGTCAGAGTGATACCTGTACAGCAGACTGACATGCAGCTAGAAATTAAAGCCATAGGCACAGTTGTCCCAACACATTTGGTTAAAGTTCAAAGTCAGGTGTCAGGTGTTCTACAAAAGATCTATTTTAAGGATGGGCAATATGTAACCAAGGGTCAGCTTTTAGCGCAAATTGATCCAGCGCCATTTCAAGTTGCTTTAGCGCAAGCACAAGGCACACAACAGCAAAATCTTGCTCAATTACGTAATGCTGAAAGTGAACTTACGCGTTATCAATTACTATTTAAACAAGATTCTATCGCCAGACAACAAGTTGAACAACAACAAGCCTTGGTCAATCAGCTTAAAGGTCAGATTCAGGCGAATCAGGCGCAAGTTGATGCAGCAAAATTGCAACTCGCCTATACCAGAATTTATGCACCAATTGAGGGGCGAGTGGGCTTTAAACAAAAGGATGCGGGAAACTTAATTCAAGCCAATGAAGAAGCAGGATTGGTGAGTATTACGCAGGTACATCCGATTTATGTACAATTTTCAGTTGCGGAAAATTATTTGGATACTTTACGCGCAAGTATACAAAAAAACCAACACGTTCAAGTAACTGCTTGGGATCGCTCGGAAAAACAACAACTTGCTATTGGTCATGTAGAAGCACTTGATAATCAAATTGATACAAATACAGGCACTTTAAAAATCAAAGCTGTGTTTGAAAATCGTAATGATGCCTTATTCCCAAATCAGTTTGTCAATGTGCGCTTAAATGCGCAGACCATTCAAAATGCAGTCAATATTCCAACAGATGCGATTCAAAACGGTGCTAAAGGTACATATGTCTATATTATTAATCAGGATAATAAAGCTGAAATCCGTATGCTTAAATTAGGCATTACTTCTAATGGACAGACGGAAATTTTAGACGGATTAAAAGGCAATGAACGGGTGGTTTTAGAGGGTATAGATCGTCTTTCTGAAGGAAAAGAAGCTCAAATTGTTCAAGATGGAATGATTTCATCCAAAACAGCAAAAACAGGACGTGGTTAAGTCCAATGAATATTTCCCGTTTCTTTATTCTGCGACCTGTTGCCACCACTTTATTGATGCTGGCCCTTTTGTTTAGCGGCTTGCTTATTTGGCGTTTTTTACCTGTTTCGGCATTACCGCAAGTCGATTATCCTATTATTCAGGTCTATACCTTTCAACCAGGTGCTAATCCAGATACGGTTCAAAGAACGATTACAGCACCACTCGAACGTGAAATGGGCAAAATTGCTGGACTCAAGCAGATGTCCTCAAACAGTTCTGTCGGTGCGTCTGTCATTACTTTACAGTTTGAATTGAGTGCTGAGTTAGGTGTAGTTGAACAAGAAGTTCAGTCGGCATTAAGTACGGCAAGTAGTAAATTGCCCAATGATCTACCGACGCCACCTGTCTACCGAAAAGTAAACCCGGCCGATGTGCCTGTGATTACTTTAGCAATTAGTTCAGACACACTGCCTCTAACTACTGTTTATGACATGGTAGATACCCGAATTGCACAGAAATTGTCGCAGTTGTCAGGGGTAGGCATGGTGAGTCTTGCAGGTGGGCAGCGTCCTGCTATACGTGTTCAAATGAACCCAACAGCATTGGCAGCTTATAAAATGAGTGCTGAAGATGTTCGTTCAGCGATTAATTCTGCTAATGCTAACCAGCCTAAAGGCAGTTTTGATGGTCCATATCGAACTACGATGCTGGATGCAAATGACCAGATTCGATCGATTGCTGACTATGAAAATTTGATTTTGCGCTGGAATAATGGTGCTCCAATCCGCCTCAAAGATGTTGCTCAGATTCAGGAAGGAAGCGAAGACCGTTATATGGCAGCTTGGGCAGATAGCCAGTCTGCTATTTTAGTGAATGTACAACGCCAGCCTAATGCCAATGTGATTCAGGTTGCAGATCAAATCAAGAAAATTTTGCCTGAACTGCAAAAGAATCTACCTGAAAATGTGAAAATTCGAGTTTTGACTGATCGTACTGAAAGCATTCGTAGTTCAATTCGTGATGTGCAAAAAGAGCTGGTTTTTGCAGTGTGTCTCGTGGTGATGGTGACTTTCCTTTTCTTAAGGAATTTGTCAGCTACCATCATTCCAAGTATTGCGGTGCCACTCTCAATTATTGGTACTTTTGTATTGATGTATTTCCTGGGTTTTTCTGTAAACAACTTGACACTGATGGCGCTGACCATTGCTACTGGTTTTGTGGTCGATGATGCGATTGTAATGCTAGAAAATATTACAAGGCATCGGGAAGCAGGTGAGAATTTACTACAAGCAGCACTCAAAGGTTCTAAAGAAATTGGATTTACCCTTATTTCCTTAACCATCTCCTTAATTGCAGTATTGATTCCATTACTATTTATGGGAGATGTTGTTGGACGTTTATTTCATGAGTTTGCAGTCACTTTAGCCGCAGCGATTGCACTTTCTTTAGTGGTGTCTTTAACTCTGACGCCAATGATGTGTGCCTATTTGCTCAAAGAAAATAAACACATTCAAACGAATAGTCGCTGGAGTCTGGATCATATTATTAATCGCTATGCACGCGCTTTAGAATGGGTGTTTAAACATCAGCGCTTGATGCTTGCGGTTATGCTAAGTACGGTGATTTTGGCTGGAGTTTTGTATTGGGTTATTCCCAAAGGTTTTTTCCCTGTACAGGATAGCGGCGTGATTCAAGTGGTCACTGAAGCACCAGATGATATTTCTTTTCAGGCCATGAGTGAACGTCAGCAAAATTTAGCAGCACAGATTTTAAAAGATCCAGCAGTTGCAAGTTTGTCCTCATTTATTGGTATAGATGCCAATAATCCTAAATTGAGTAATGGACGTATTTTAATTAATTTAAAACCTCATGCTGAACGAGATTCAGCACAGCAGGTGATAGATCGCTTACGAAATCAACTTGTACAGGTACATGGGATTCATGGCTGGATGCAACCTGTTCAGGAACTTAGTATTGAAGATAAAATTAGTCGTACACAATATCAACTTAGTCTGAGCGCGGCGAAAACATTAGATCTGCAACAATGGACCCCCATGTTGGTGGAGGCTTTAAGACAGCAACCTGAATTTTCAGATGTGACCAGTGAAGATGGTGGGCAAGCCTTACAAGCATATATTGATATAGATCGAGATACAGCAGCACGTTTAGGACTTTCTGTTGAAGACATTAGTTTGGCATTGCAGAATTTATTTGCACAGCGTCAGATTGCTACTTTATATACGCAATCAAATCAATATCGAATTGTACTTGAACTTAATCCAACGCTCACTCAAGGTCTCGATGCTTTAAACCAGACATATATTCACAATGCCAACGGTGAAGCCATACAACTCAGTGCTATCGCAAGTATTGAACAGAAAAGAGTCGCCAGTGTTTTACAACAACAATCGCAATTTCCTGCAACTACCATTTCTTTTAATTTGGCTCAAGGCGTTTCACTAGGTGCAGCAATACAGGCCATTGATCGGGTGGAACGGGAGTTAAAATTGCCTGCTGAAATTAATCTTAATTTACAAGGCGCTGCTGCGGCTTTTGAAAATTCACTGCAACATACATTGTGGTTGGTGATTGCGGCTATTGTAACGATGTACATTGTACTGGGAATATTGTATGAGAGCTTTATTCACCCCATTACAATTTTGTCCACGCTGCCTTCTGCTGCTATTGGTGCATTATTAGCGCTCTTTATGGTGAATCAGCCCCTCGATATGATTGCGCTAATCGGGATTATTTTACTGATTGGTTTGGTCAAAAAAAATGGCATCATGATGGTGGATTTTGCATTGGCAGCACAACGTAATGAAGGTTTAACTCCTGAACAAGCGATTTATCAGGCTGCCTTAATGCGTTTTAGACCTATTCTGATGACCACGCTGGCAGCTCTTGTCGGTGCAATTCCTTTAATGCTGGCCTCTGGTTCAGGTGCTGAATTACGTCAACCGTTAGGAATAGTTATGGTTGGGGGGCTAATCCTGAGTCAAGTCCTCACTTTATTTACCACACCTGTCGTTTATCTATTCTTTGATCGATTACAACGACTGTATTCGCAGCAGAAAAAAACGATTGAACCGATTGATAAGTCGGGAGCAATCCATTGAATATTTTTGCTTTATTTGTTCATCGTCCGGTTGCGAGTGTACTACTGGCGATTGCGATTAGCTTATTGGGTATATTGGCATATTTTCGTTTACCTGTGGCAGCTTTGCCTCAAGCGGATATTCCAACCATCGTAGTACGTGCAAGTTTACCCGGGGCTAGCCCTGAAAGTATGTCTGCTACAGTCGCGACCCCCTTGGAGCGTGCCATGATGGGGGTGTCTGGAGTCAAAGCAATTAATTCATCGAGTAGTCAAAACTCGACACAGGTGATTCTGCATTTTGATCTGGATACAGATATTAATGAAGCTGCGCGAGAAGTGCAGGCAGCTATTAATGCAGCGATATCTCAGTTGCCATCAGGTATGCCTAGTCCTCCCGAATACTTCAAGATTAACCCGAGTCAAAGTCCAATTTTTTATCTTGCACTTAGTTCCAAGTATTTATCTGCAGGTAAACTTTATGAATTGGCAACTCACCAATTGCAACCCAATCTAGCCCAAGTCAGTGGTGTGGGAGAAGTTGAAATTGATGGTGCTTCATTGCCTGCGGTTCGTGTGGTGTTAAATCCAAATGCTTTGATGTCTCAAGGGATATCTTTGGAACAAGTGCGAGAGGCTGTTGAAAAAAGTAACGTTGTTCAGTCGCTAGGAGTAATTGAGAATAAAAAAAATCGCTGGCAAGTGGCACTTTCAAGCCATTTAAAGGATGCTCAAGATTTTGCAAATTTAATTATCCATCAAACACCGCAAGGTATCGTTAGACTTAAAGATGTCGCCGAAGTGGAGGATTCTGTTGAAAATCGGTATGTCAGCGGTTTTCATAATGGTGAGCCTGCGGTAATTATTAAAATTAGCCGACAACCTAATGCTAATACCATCGCAACGATTGAAAAAATTAAAGCAAGGCTACCCGAATTAAACGCTCTGATACCTGCGGATGCTCAGTTGACAACGGTTATGGACGGTTCAAAAATTATTCATGCAGGGTTAAAAGAAGCGCGTGATACGTTACTTTTTTCCATAATGTTAGTCGTAATCGTAGTCGCACTTATGTTGGGACGATTACAAAGTGCGATTGTGCCGACAATTGCTATGTTAGTTACGTTAATTGGTGCAACAAGCTTAGTTTATCTGGCGGGTTTTTCTCTTAATAATTTATCCATTATGGCAGTCATTGTGGCAATTGGACTCGTAGTAGATGATGCCATCGTGGTACTTGAAAATATTGAACGACACATCGAACAGGGACAAAGTCCATTTAATGCGGCTATACAAGGAGTCCGGGAGGTTGGATTCACGTTAGTCGCCATGAATTTAGCGCTCATTGTTATTTTTATTTCAGTGCTATTTATGGGAGGAGTGATTGAACGGCTATTTCGTGAATTTTCTCTGACACTGGTTTTTATTGTTATTCTTTCTGTTTTTGTTTCTCTGGTTTTGACCCCCAGTTTATCGGCACGCTGTCTGAAACCTTTAAATACACAGAACGATCAAGCGTTCTATCGCTATAGCCAGCAGATGATGCAAAGTTTAACTCATCATTATATCCAATCACTGCAATGGATCATACGTCATGCATATTTGGTGATATTGCTTTGGCTAGGTGCGATAGCAGGCTCTGTTTATTTATATCAGAATTTGCCTAAACGGGTTTTACCTGAACAAGATACAGGGCGTATTGAATCTTTTATCCGGGGGGATGATGGTTTCTCTTTTCAAATTATGCAACCCAAGATTACGACATTTAGCCAAAGTTTATTAGCGGATCCCGCAATAAAAGATGTAATTGGAACCTCTGGGGGCGCGGGTGGAACGACTAACTCTTTCTTTATGGTTAGCTTAAAGCCAAAAGCAGAGCGCGAAGGAAAAACTACACATGAAATTGCTGAACGAATTCGCCAGAATGCTCCGTGGTTAGCAGGCGCTATTTTTTCGGCAAGAGTACAGCAAGACCTAGAGCTGGATGATCCATTTTCTGGAAATAGTGGTCAGGATTATATGCTGTTATTACAATCAGATGATGTTGCATTACTTCGAAAATGGGCACCTAAAGTTGCACAAGCAATGCAAAAATTACCCGAACTTGAAGAAGTGGAAACGCTTGGCGATGAAGGGGCACAACACGTCACGCTAGATATTGATCGTGAAGCAGCACGGCGACTAGGCGTTAATATCGAAAGTATTTCAAGCGTGCTGAACAATTCATTTTCGCAACGACAAATTTCGACTATTTATGATCAGACTAATCAATTTCATGTAGTCATGGAAGTTGATAAACGTTTTACAGAAAACCCTGAGTCACTGGCAAATGTAAAGGTTCCTAATCAAAATGGTGAATATGTTCCGTTGACTAATTTTGCTACATGGTCTTATGGGATCACCAATGATCGCGTATATCGACGCAATCAATATGCTGCAATGGGGATTGGTTATGTACTCAAACATGGCTATACCACTGAGCAAGCTGATACGGCAATTCGTGGTGTATTGCCACAAGTTATGCTTCCGAATCAAATTTTTGTCGCCACAGATAAAGATGTGGAGGCTGAAAGTTTACAAGCGGGTTTAAGTACACCTGTTTTGCTTGTAGCGGTCATTGTGCTGATTTTTATCGTCTTAGGTGTGACCTATGAAAGCCTGATTCATCCATTCACTATATTATCGACTGTTCCAGCTGTGGCTTTAGGGGGGGTATTAACGCTTTGGCTATTTAACTTTGAATTTACCCTGATTGCTTTACTCGGTATGTTTTTGCTGATCGGCATTGTAGTAAAAAATGCCATTTTAATGATCGATTTTACCTTGCAGCAACGTCGTTTGGGGAAAACAGCATTTGAATCAATTTTATCTGCTGCTGCATTACGTTTTCGTCCTATTTTAATGACGAATACCGCAGCTTTACTAGGAGCTATTCCATTGGCACTCAGTGCAAGTGAAGGTTCTGAATTGCGTCAGCCTTTAGGCGTGGTCATTGTTGGTGGTTTGGCCTTAGGTCAGCTATTAACCCTGTATACCACACCTGTGATGTATTTGCTTTTAGAGAGACTGACTCAGATGCTTAAACAATTCAACATTACCAAGGCCTTTGGCTATAAAAATAGATAGGAAAATAGAAACGTGATAATTTCAGTTTTATCTAAACATATAATAATTTTTGGCGGGGCATTGTTATTGATTGGGTGTGGCTCAAATACCGTGACACGTCCACCAGTGTATCATCAACCTCTGATTCAGGCAGATATACATTATAAATATGCAGATCTAGATTGGGTGCAAACTCAAAATTTGGTAATAAACAGATCTCAGTGGTGGCAACTTTATCATGATGCTCAACTGAATAGTTTGATTGAGCAACTGGATGCAGAAAACCTTACATTAAAGCAGGCTGAAGCACGTTATCGCAGTGCGAATGCTTTACTCGATGTACAACGTGCGGCACGGTTACCGACGTTAAGTATAGAAAGTGGAGCAAATCGTAACGGCAGTAAAAACAGTGAAGTGAATAATCAATTTAGCGCTGCTATACAAGCAAGCTGGGTACCGGATTTATGGGGGCGGGTTGCTAAGAGCATTGAAGCGCAACAAGCTAATCTCGACGCTTCACAGGCTGACTTAGCCGCGGTTAAACTCAACCAGCAGCTTTTAGCTGCCCAAAGTTACTGGAATATTCGACTACTGGATTTACAGCTTGATGTACTTAAGCAAACAGAACAAAGCTATGGACGATCTGTTCAGATTTTAAATAATCAATATCAGGCAGGCATGATTGCCCGTGCCGATGTCATTCAGGCAGAAACTCAGCTTAAACAAGTTGAAATTCAACGAATTGAACGACAACGTGAACGCAATTTACAAGAAAATATACTTGCTGTATTACTGGGTCAAACCGTCGCAAAGTTTCAACTCGCCAAGCAACCCTATCAATTTCATGTGCCTAGGATTCCTTTAGAGATACCAAGTCGTTTACTCGTACAACGACCAGATGTGATTCGTAGTGAACGAGAATTGGCTACCATGCATGCACAGCTTGGGCTGGCACAAACAGCATGGCTTCCTGATGTCAGTATTGGTTTAAACGCAAGCGCCAATAGCAATTTATTTTCACAGCTTTTTCAATCACCTAATTATCTTTGGTCGATGGGATTGAGTACCGTAGCGACAGTATTTGAAGGTGGAAAACGAAAAGCTGAAATAGATCAGGCACAGGCCAATTATGACGAAAAGTTAGCAGCTTATAAGCACGCAGTTTTAACAGGGTGGAAAGAGGTTGAGGATAGCTTGTTGCAATCCACAAGTTTAAGTCAACAAGCGATTCAACAAGTCCAATTACTCAATCTAGCCAGTGAAAATGAACGTGTCGTGACTCAGCGTTATAATTCGGGGCTGGTGAGTTATTTAGAAGTTGTCACGGCTCAAAACCTGCGTTTACAAGCTGAACAAGAACGACTTGAATTACAACAGCGGCAGTTAATGAATTCAATGCAATTAATTGCAGCATTAGGAACAGGATGGGACCTCGAATAGTGTAGTAAAAATTAATGTTAATTAAAATTGATAGTAATTCTCATTACTGATACATTAGCCACATTTCTGACGATGTGGCGTTACTCTCATGACGGCAAATCAACAAATTATCACCCACTATATAGCAGAGCTATATAAAGCTCACTATGGCTGGTTATATGGTTGGTTGTATAAAAAACTAGGCTCGGCTGAAAATGCCGAAGATGTCTTGCAGGATACATTTACTAAACTGATCCGTAGTCAGGGATTACTAGAAATTCAACAGCCCAAGGCATATTTAACCACCACGGCAAAACGAATTTTAATTGATCGGGCGCGGCATCAAAAAATAGAACAGGCATATCTGGAATATTTAACTCAGCAAAATTTAACCTACGATATTAGTCCAGAACAAACGATACTCGCGATTGATATACTGAATACACTTGCACAAGTTCTGGATGGGTTGGCTGAACGACAACAACTTGCATTTCTCATGCATTATATTGATGACTTAAGTCTAGTCGATATTGCACATCAATTAAACGTCAGTACTAAAACCGTTCACCATGATTTAGTTAAAGCATTAAGCCATTGTTATGCTGTGTTAAAATCAGATCTATAAATCTATCCTTATAATAAGACGAATTTTCATGTCAAAACTTGACCAACAACTTGTAGATGAAGCAGCAGAATGGTTGATCACATTAAGTTCAGGACATTATTCTCAGGATGATTTGGCCCAATTAGAAAGCTGGAAACAACAAAGTCCTGAACACTTAAAAACCTTTGAAGAGCTACAACAATTTTTAAATCAAATGGATGTACTCAAGGCGCAAAGTGTTCGATCCCAACATCCAATTATTCAAAATAATATTTTAAGAAAAAGAAGCACCAAGAAGAAATCAGCAAGTTTGTTGTGGGGAAGCAGTTTAATCATTGCTGTGATCACTGCTTGGATTGTTTCGCAACTGCCTTATCAGCGCTGGAATGCAGATCATTCTACTCAAGCACAGCAATGGCAGAATAATATTCTGTCTGATCAAAGCTCAATTCAGATGGCAGGACAAACGGCTTATAATCTGCAATACAACCTTGATCAACGAAAGATACATTTGTTTGAAGGTAATATTCTGGTTAATGTTGCCAAAGATCATGCACGGCCTTTCGTGGTTGATTTAGGTGATATTCAAGTACAGGCACTTGGGACAAAATTTATTGTCAACTACGATCATAATCAGGTTCGTGTTAGCATGATTGAATCAAAAACCAAGATTTATTCATTGCATCATCACTTTGAACCTATTGTGCTTGAAACTGGTCAAAGATTTAATTTCAATGGTGAGCAAATTCAAATAGAAAGCATTCATCCAGATGTTTTACAAAAATCTTGGCAAAGTAAAAAATTAGTTGTGAATGATATGGCGCTAGATCAGGTATTAGACATGCTGGAAAGCTACCAATCTAGTAAATACATTTATAGTCGCAAAATATTAAGCCAATACCGAGTTAATGCGGTATTACCTCTGGATGATCCTGATTCAGCCATGCAATTATTGAAAGATCAACTTCGTCTAGATACTTATGCTGTTGGTGGTTTATTCACTGTAATTAAAAAAAATTAAAAACAATATCAAATTTTTTTCCTGTTTTAATTTCTGAAACGTCTTAGTTAATAGGCAAATATAAATGATGTAAGGAAATTAAAATGGGGTCTATTCGTCGTCCATTTCTCAATCCAAAACCTTTGGTTTTAGCGATTCATATAGCGACTTTCTCAATTGCTGCATTGCCACTGCTTGCTCATGCAGCTCCAACACAGGTCAATATACCCGCTGGAAATCTGGCGCAGGTACTTAACCTTTATGCGTTGGAACAAGGGGTTAATATTATTTTTGACAGTACCTTGCTGTCTGGTATTAAAAGTCAGGGAATACAAGGTAGTTATGAAATTAATGACGGTTTTACAGAGTTATTAAAGAATACCAATTATCAAATAAAACAAACATCAAACGGTTATCGTTTAGAAAAAAGGGCAGTGAATGCCAAAAAAGAAGAAGTTGTTAAATTAACTCCATTACAGTCCGAGGCAAATCAGCTTAAACGCACTGGCTTGGCGGGAACTTCAGGGTCTGTATTACCCACGATTACTTTAGAGGCCGAAAATCAGGATGCGCCATTAAAGCGTATCAATACCGTTGGGGTATTAGGCAATAAAAGTGTAATTGATACACCCTACTCAATTACCACGAAGACAGCAGAAGAGATTGAAACCAGACAAACAAACTCTTTAGGTAAAATTTTTGTAGGTGATCCAAGTATTGTCACAGAAGTTAATTCATATAGCAGTGGATGGAGCACACCAGTTTCAATTCGTGGTTTAAAGCTTGATGAAACGAATGGTTATAAAGTGAATGGTTATTCGGTCAGTGCATGGGGAGGAGAATTCCCTGTTGAGCTTGCCCAGAATGTAATGGCTTTAAAAGGTTTATCAGGCTTAATGTATGGTTTTGCAACACCTGGTGGGATTATCAATTATCAAACGAAACAACCTACTGAAGAAAACCTTCTAAGTACAAAAATAGGTTATCGAAGCGCTGGTATCTTATCTGCGAGTTTGGATGCAGGTGGCCGAGTCGGAGAGGATAAACAATTTGGCTATCGGTTCAATATCGTTAAGGAAAAAGGTGAGACTTATAATGGTTCAGATGCTGACAATTTAGCAACGGCATTAGCACTTGATTATCGTATTTTGCCAAATTTAGTGTGGAAAGGGGAGATTCTTTATCAAGATCGACATTTAGATAATGAAGCCTCAATGTTTTCATGGTGGGGGTTTGAAGGTAATAAGCTTCCAAAACCTATTGATGGTAGTGATAAACATATCGTAAAAGGTGCATTTTATACGATTCATTCTGCACTTGCACAGACGGGATTGTATTGGCAAATTAATGATGACTGGAAAGCTGAAATTACTCAGGCAAGAACTAGAAATCGTAATTTTGTGAATAAGACTTTTGCCTATATTTTGAATGAACAAGGTGATTATTCAATAAACATGTACCAATTAGGCGGGGAAAGCGTTCGTGATACCAGTCAATTAATGATAAGTGGTTTATTTAATACAGGTTTTATCAAGCATGATTTAGTTTTTGGTGGATCTTTTGAAAAAAAAGAAATGCGTGATGGAAACTATAACTGGGACGCGAATGTTGCTACAGGCAATATTTATCAACCACAAACCACTTACTATGATAAACCGATGGACTTTACTCAAACAGATTCGGGAAATATTTATCAAAAACAAGTTTTTGCAAGTGATACGTTAAGTCTTAATGACCATTGGCAAGCAATTATCGCTGGACGTTATATCAACTATAATAATCAGGCGAATACCTATCAAAAAGAAGTCGTTACACCAACCTATGCTTTAATTTATAAACCAATTGAAGATTGGTCATTTTATGCAAGTTATTCAGAAGCATTGGAAGAAGGTAAAAAAGTCACAAGTGGTTCTGGTCAGCAATATGCAAATGAAGGTCAATATTTAGATCCAACCATTAGTAAACAGTATGAAATTGGAACGAAATATCAACAAGATCGATGGCATGCATCCGCTGCTTTATACCGGTTAGAACGTATGGCGACAATCGATGAAACGGTAAATGGTCAGCTTTACCTTACTCAAAATGGTGAAACTGTTTATCAAGGGTTTGAATTGATGGGGGGATATAAATTTACCCCAGATTTAACTATAAATGCGGGGATCAACTTAAATGATCCTAGTATTGAAAAAGTAAGTGAGGCCAATGCAGCCATTAAAGGTAAACGCCCATCAGGAGCTTCAAAGATCCAAGCCGTAGTTCAGGCTGATTGGAACATCCCTTATATGGAAGGCTTAAGTGTACATGGCGATGTACGTCATTATGGTGATACTTGGTATGATGATGAAAATACCATTAAATTTGATGATTACACCTTGGTTAATATTGGTGGTGGCTACCAGACCCGTATTTCAAATAAACCAGTAACTTTCAGAGCTGATATTAATAATTTACTTAATAAAAAATACTGGATGAACTCAGGGGCAGGTGAACCTATTACTTTTGTTTTAAGTGCTAAAGTGGACTGGTAAATGAACATATTGTGGATTAATTTACTATTATTGGCTCATTGGCTTTAAAATTAACGTGGTAAATTAATCTTAGGTAAAAACGAAGGAGCTTTACTAGCTCCTTTGTTTTTTATATTTATCAATTTAAGCTGCGTCTTTTGGCTTAACCATATTATCAATCGCTAATATCTCAGCAATCACTTCATCCGATAAAAGTTGTTCTTCACGAATTAAACTAAGAACACTTAAACCCGATTCGTTGGCAGTTTTGGCGATGCGAGTGGTGGTTTCATAACCTAAATAAGGGTTTAATGCAGTCACGATCCCAATCGAGTTTTCAACTTGTTCTTTGCAGTGTTCAGCATTAGCAGTCACAGTATCAATACATTTGGTTTTAAACATAACCAATGCACGCGATAAGAGCTCAATTGATTCAAACAATTTAAACGCAATTAAAGGTTCCATTGCGTTCAACTGTAACTGGCCAGCTTCAGCAGCCAACGTGACCGCTAGATCATTGGCAATGATCTGGAAACAGACTAAGTTCATTGCTTCAGGAATGACTGGATTGACTTTACCTGGC
Source organism: Acinetobacter sp. S54 (assembly GCF_016624945.1). Classification (GTDB taxonomy): domain Bacteria; phylum Pseudomonadota; class Gammaproteobacteria; order Pseudomonadales; family Moraxellaceae; genus Acinetobacter. The sequence goes on from NZ_JACVUI010000003.1 coordinate 479,030, forward strand.
ATAATTGAACTACCTGGTTGGCGTGGTTCCAGATTAATTTCATTAATGCCAGTGCGTGGACCACTGGACAATAAACGTAAGTCATTTGCAATCTTGGAAAGTTTGGTAGCAGTACGTTTAAGTAAACCAGATAAAAGTACAAAATCGCCCATATCTGAGGTAGCTTCAATCAAATCAGGTGCAGATTTAATATCTTTTTGACTAATTTCAGACAACGCCTGAATTGCAAGTTGGGTATAACGATATTCAGTATTAATGCCTGTACCAATCGCTGTACCACCTAAATTCATATAGTTTAGTGTGTCTGGGGCAATACTATTAATCTTGGCTAAATCTTTTTCAAGGGTTGCAGCAAAGGCATGGAATTCCTGACCTAATGTCATGGGTACTGCATCCTGAAGTTGGGTACGTCCCATTTTCAAAATATGAGAAAACTCCTGACCTTTAGCACGTAAACTTACAATAATATCTTCAAATGGTTTATTTAGATCATCTAAACTAAAAAGTAATCCTAAACGAATTGCAGTAGGGTAGACATCATTCGTTGATTGCGACATATTTACATCGTTATTTGGATGCAAATATTGATATTCACCCTTTTTATGATTTAAAGATTCCAGTCCTATATTTGCAATTACTTCATTGGCATTCATATTGGTTGAAGTACCTGCACCACCTTGAATCATATCAATAGGGAATTGCTCGTGAAATGACCCATTTATAAGACGTTCACAAGCATATTTAATAGCTTCAAGTTTTGTATTATCTAATTTACCCAATTGATTATTTGCCTGCGCACAAGCGAATTTAACCATTGCTAAAGATTTAATTAAATGAGGGAACTGTTCGATTTTATTTGAACTTAAGTTAAAGTTTTCTATGGCTCTTAAAGTTTGAATTCCAAAATAACATTGAGTGGGTACTTCACGAAAACCTAAAAGATCTTTTTCTGTACGTGTTAAAATTTCGGCGTTCATTTTTTGGTCTATCTAAAGGAGATAATTCATCATAAAATTGGTAAGAAATAATTTCTAATGCATAGATTAAATTTACTATGCAAATTTTGCATACTGTGATTATAATCTTGCGATCTTACATTAAGACCATACAAATGAGCCTAGAAATTCGTTGGATTGAAGATCTATTAACCCTTGAACAAGAGCGCTCCATTTCTAAAGCAGCAGAACGTCGATTTGTTAGTCAATCTGCATTTACGAGAAGAATTCAACAGCTCGAACAAGCTTTAGGGTTTCCTATTTTAGATAGAGATAGCAGACATCTTGAGTTCACCGATGCTGGCCAAATCTTGCTCGCGACCGCTAAAAGTATTGAAGATCAATTACAAGCAACATTAGCTTTATTAAATAATTTAAACAAAACAAAAGAAGTTACTGTTCGTTTTGCTGTGGTTCACTCTCTTAGTTCTACTTTTTTTTCAAATTTTATTCAGATTTTCCCAGAACATCTTCAGGGATTTAAAATTGAATTAATTGCGGCAAATGTTGGCGAGGGATTTAAACTATTAAAAGAAGGTGCATGTGATTTTCTCATTGGATATAATGACCATAATAAACTTAGCCAAATAAATAGAGATATTATTGATTATTTAAAGCTGGGGCAAACTGATATTATTCCTGTATCTATAATAAATAAAGATGGTGAAGCCAAGTTTGATATAAATAAAAATTTCCCCTTACTTTCTTATAGTAAAAATGCTTATCTTAGAAATTTAGTGGATCAGGTGATTATTAATCAATTGGAATATCGAATATTATATGAAACCGATCATGCAAATAATTTAAAAGATTTTGTTATGCAGGGCGCTGGAATCGCATGGTTACCTAGAATTACGATAGAAGATGAGTTGTCAATGAATAAGGTCAAAATTCTTGCAGATAATAAATTCAGTATCCAGCAAGAAATTTTTATTTTAAGGAATAAATTAAATAAAGATGCATCCTTGCAGCAAATCTGGGCTTTTTTAAAAAATGTTCAACTGTAATTGAAAAATAAATTTTTCCAATTTAATTGTTTAGAGGTATTTAAAACCATTTGGTTATAATAACTAAGTCTAGAAGATCATAGACTTATTTTTACTGAATGGTTGATTTTATAAATGCATTAAAAAAAACGTCTAAATTACGACTAAAATTATGACAGTAGCATATTGATTTTAAAAAAATAAGTATTCTAGAATGCAGATAGTTTTATCGCTGGTCTGAGCTTTTATTTCTTTTATTGCATAGTTGATGGTTGAATACATACTTTATGTCAAACAAATATTCCAAGTTTTTTCCAAATCATGATGAATTTAGTCTAGATAATTTTCCCTATTATTGGATTACGCAAGTCTATGGTCTGTATGTTGCCAAAATGGATAACTCTTTAAAAAAATATGGTTTGGATAATTCCAGACGACGTATTTTATTGGCAGCCCATCTTCATCCTCATGCAAGCGTTTCGGATCTTTCGGAAACCACGTTGATAAAAATATCAACTACAACCAAAATTCTCATCCGCTTACGTGAGGAATGTTTAATTGAGACGATGTTATGTCCCAATGACAATCGAGTTACTCGTGTCAAATTAACGTCTAAAGGGGAAGAAATGGTCAATAAAATCAATGAAATGACGGTTGTATTATTTGATGATAGTTTTAAAGGATTAAAACCTTCAGATATTGAACGTTTAAATGATTCGTTGAAAATAATAAAGACAAATCTGGAATAGTTTGAAGGTTTTATTGTTCATAATGACTTATTCTTAGAACTGGATCATTATGAACATCATTGGCATGATATGAAGCCATCCAATAACTAATAAAATTAATGATAATTAGATTATTTAGAAGGCTTCATAATCAATATATTTATATTAGGAATGTTTGCAGAATTTATGATAGTTGAAGCTCTTAATAAAGTCACAAAAGTTGAAATATAAAAGTATTAACAATCAAATCCGGGTCTTACTCGCTGAATGTGCTGACAATGCACAAGAAGTAGAGATTCAGTTTGTAGAAAGCCAAACCAAGTTTGGTGCACAGATGCAAGTGTTTAGCGTTAAACCGTTGCCAAAAAAGAATCCTGACGGATCACAGCAACCTAAAAAATATTAATAATCAAAGGCTTAAAATACATAACTTCGTATAATGAATATTATGTTAAATAGGATGTCTAAAGACTGTAGCCTACACAACAATGTTGTGTAGGCTACAGCTCAGCAACACGAATCTCTACGATCATAATTCACATTGCTTTAAACAATTCCACCATTCACCCGAAGTACTTGCGCATTGATCCAATTACTTTCTTCATTAACAGCAAAGGCTAAAACAACTGCAATATCTTCTACTGTACCTAGACGTTCTAAAGGCGCCGCTTTAGCAAGCTGTTCAATCAATTCATCACTTTTTCCCTTTAGAAAAAGTTCTGTTGCAGTTGGTCCAGGCGCAATTGCATTCACCGTAATATTTTTACCTCTAAGTTCTTTAGCTAATATAGCAGTTAAAGATTCAATTGCCGCTTTTGAAGCAGCATAAACTCCATATCCTTCAGGTCGCAATCCCACCACACTGCTTGATAAATTAATAATTTTACCGCCATATGTCAGTCGTTTTGCTGCTTCACGCATGGTATATACTGCGCCTTTTAGATTGATTGCTAAAATCTGATCAATACTTTGGTCATCCACGTCTTCAATTTTATCTAAATACATGATTCCTGCATTATTAATGAGAACATCCAATCTACCATAGGTCTCAAAGGCATACTCAAATAGCTGAATCACCTCATTTGAATGGCCAATATTTGCCTCAAATGCAGTGGCTATCCCTCCGTTCATTTGAATTTTTTTTACAATATGTTCAGCTTCTTGATCATTATTTGCATAGTTAATAATGATCTTATGACCTTGTTTGGCCAATAAAATTGCAGTACAGGCACCAATGCCTCTGGAAGCACCTGTAATTAAAATAACTTTTTCCTGTTTTACAGATATTGTACTCATTCTGGCCTCATTAAACGAAATTTACCATCTATAAGTTTTATGATACTGTTCAGTTATCACTGAATAATCCTGTAAATTCAGACATCTTTATCCGAATATAACGAACAAATGAGTTAAGAATGATGGATAAGTTAAATGCAATGTCCGCTTTTGTTCAGGTTGTGGAACAACAAAGCTTTACTAAGGCTGCACAAATTTTGGACTTACCACGTTCTACATTGACAGATGCCATTAAACAATTAGAAATTCAATTAAATACACGTTTATTATTTCGTACAACTCGTCAGGTTAGAACCACTGATGAAGGTCAGATCTATTATGAAAGATGTAAATATATTTTGGCTTATATCAGTGAATCGGATCACGATTTTCTAAATGCTAAACCACAGGGAATTTTAAAAATTGAAGTTCATGGCGGTTTTGCTGCGCAATTTATTATGCCTAAATTGCATCAGTTTATTAATGAGTTTCCACAAATTCAATTACAACTGACTGAAAGTGATCGTTATGTTGATGTGATTAAAGAAGGTATTGATTGTGTTATTCGTATTGGTCAACTGAGAGATAGTGATTTAATTGTCAGGCATCTGGGAGATATTCGACAAATTACTTTAGCGAGCCCACTTTACTTGGAAAAATATGGTATTCCTAAAAATCTTGGGGAACTCAAAGATCATTTTATGGTTGGGTTTTATTCAACCGCTCGACAAAAAGTTAATCCGTTAGAATTTATACATCAGCAGAAAATAGAATTGTATAATTTACCTAGCATGATTCAGGTGAATGGAGCAATTAGCTATGCCGCTGCAGCAAAACAACATTTTGGTATCATTCAGGTTCCACACTACGGCTATTTGACTGAATTGGAACAAGGAAAACTTTGCCAGATTTTATCAAGTTATGCAGTACCCTCCCTACCCGTTTCTTTACTTTATCCTTCAAAGACGCTGCTTTCACCTAGACAAAAAGTATTTATCGATTGGATTGTTCAATTATTTAAAAATTATCCTTTAATCTAGTAATTAAAAATAACTGAATAATTAACACTCAATGATTTAAAAATGAGAAAGACATACTTTAATATCTTTCCCATGTTCTATTTATTTAACTTGCTTGTTTAAGCTCATCAAATGACTTAATTTCATATGGTAGACCCACATAGTTTTCAGCCAAAGTTGTTTGACCAGCAATTGAGCCTAATATATAGCTTAATTCTGCCTGTTTAATTTTATGATCAAATTCACTTTCATTTTCAAATCGATGCAATAAATGTGTCATCCACCATGAAAAACGTTCTGCTTTCCACACACGTTTTAGACATTTTTCAGAATATTCATCGATTCCTTGTTCAGAACCATTTTGGTAATATTCAATGAGTGCACTGGATAAATACGCAATATCTGAAGCAGCTAAATTTAAACCTTTTGCACCTGTTGGAGGCACGATATGTGCGGCATCTCCTGCTAAAAATAATTTGCCAAAGCGCATCGGTTCAGTCACAAAACTTCTTAATGGTGCGATACTTTTTTCAATAGAAGGTCCAGTCACTAGGTGTTCTCGGCTTTCAGGATCGAGGCGCTTTTTTAATTCGTCCCAAAACTTTTCATCTGACCAATTTTCCACTTTGTCCGTCAAGGGTACTTGTAAATAATAACGACTACGGGTTTCTGAACGCATACTGCATAAAGCAAAACCTCGTTCAGATTGTACATAGATTAATTCATCTGCAACTGGTGGGACGTCTGCCAAAACCCCAAGCCACCCAAATGGATAAACTTTTTCAAAAGTTTTAATTTTATCTTCAGGAACACTGGCCCGACAAACTCCATGATATCCATCACATCCTGCAATAAAATCACATTCGATTTGATAGATTTTACCTTGAGATTCAAATGTAACTTTTGGGTTTTCATAAAAATCATGAATTTGTACGTTGTTTGATTCATAAAATGATTTCAGTTCAGCTTGATCCCGTGCATGCATTAAATCTTTGGTGACTTCAGTTTGGCCATATACAGTGACTTGTTTACCCTTAGTTAAAGCGGATAAATCAACACGATGTTTTTGCCCATTGGTCAAAATTTCTATGCCTGAATGCGGCAACCCTTTTTCATTCAGATTATCATCAACACCGGCTTGTTTCAGTAAATCTACTGAAACTTGTTCCAAAATACCAGCACGAATCCGTGATGCTACATATTCTGCACTACGTTGTTCAATGATGATGTGATCAATTCCAGCTTTATAGAGTAATTGGCCTAACAATAATCCTGCTGGGCCAGAACCAATAATCGCGACCTTGGTTTTAATGATTTCCATGACTTCATCCTTGCAATTTCCTCTCATTAAATTACGTGCTTAAGTTTTTTATCTCTATATATGAATATCGATAAAATCCGTATACCATTATTACTGTCCGCTATGCGGACAAAACCAATGATTAGGCTAGGAATTTTGCTATGGATAGACAAAGTGAATTAGTTCTGCATCCTTCGTCAAATGAACAAATCAGAACTGAAGATTACATTGCAGGGCTAGCAAAAGGTTTAGCCTTACTCGAAGCTTTTGGAATAGATCGTCAGCGCTTAAATGTTACTCAGGTTGCAGAACGCACAGGCATAAGTCGTACCGCAGCTCGGCGTTATCTAAAAACTTTAAAATTTTTGGGCTATTTAGACACTGATGACCATTCTTTTTGGTTAACTCATCGTGTATTGCGTTTTTCTAGTTCCTATTTAAGTTCTGCACATTTGCCCAAAGTAGCCCAATCTTTTCTAAATCTACTATGTGCTCAAACTACCCTTACCTTTTCTATTGTGGTGCTGGATGATCATGAAGTTGTTCCAATCGCGCGTAGTTACTTACCTCAGCAAGATAATATGCGTGTAAGCCCTTATGGTATGCATTTGGGGAATCGCCTACCTGCACATGCCACTTCTACGGGTAAGGTTTTATTGTCTGCTTTATCTGTAGAAGCTCAAAAGCAATGGATTCAAAGGTATGGATTAAAACGATTAACCCCCTTAACAATTACCGATGAGCATGTTTTTTTAGAAACATTAAAGCAGGTTGCATTGTCTGATTATTGTTTATCGAAGGAAGAACATGAACTAGGAGTGATTGCGATTGCTGTTCCTGTTATGGATGCTCAAGGCAAGGCAATTGCTGCGCTTAATTGTATGTCACAAACAAATCGAGTCCAAGAAAGTTATTTAATTGATCAAGTATTACCTTTACTTAGAAATACTGCAAACGAGTTGAGAAACATTATTTAGCATAAAAAAGGGATTCCGAAGAATCCCTTTGATCATTCACTTTTAGCTTATTTCTCTAACGCATATGCTACAACGTAGTCACCATGATCTGGAGATTGACGCGCACCACCCGCAGAAATAACCACATACTGTTTTCCAGTTTTAGGGGATACATAGCTCATTGGGGTACCTTGGCTACCTACCGGTAGACGACCTTTCCAGAGTTCATTACCATTTGATGAGTCAAATGCACGTAAATAGTAATCTTGTGTAGCCGCGAAGAAAACCAGACCGCCTTGAGTCGCCATTGGTCCTCCAATAGTTGGCATACCAATTGGTGCTTTTAAGCCCATTTTGATACCCATCGGACCTGTATCCTGTATTGTACCTAATGGAACTTGCCATGCGACTTGACGCGTTTTCATGTCAATTGCAGTCATGGTACCAAATGGTGGTTTTTGACATGGAATCCCCAATGCAGACATAAAGCGGTTTTTATTTACTTTATAAGGTGTGCCTGCCATAGGTACGGCCCCCATGCCTGTATTAACTTTTTCACCGCCGCTGGCCTGAATTTTAACATCCTCAGGAGTCTGTTTAATCAATTGAATCCACAGACCTAAACGCATGTCGTTGACAAACATATAACGGTGTGACGGATCAAATGCAATTGAACCCCAGTTCATACCACCCAGTGAACCTGGAAAGCTCAATGAAATATCTGTACCCGGAGCCGTATATAAACCATCGTAGCGCATAGATTTGAAGCTAATACGGCACATCAACTGGTCAAATGGTGTAGCACCCCACATATCAGATTCAGTTAAAGTTTGATTGCCAATTTGCGGCATTTCAACTGAACGTGGCTGTACCTTGCTGTATTGTTCTCCTGGGATATCAGCAACTTTAACTGCCTGATTTTCAACTTTGGTTAGAGGTTGACCTGTAACCCGATCAAGTACATAGAATTGACCAGACTTCGTACCAATCACCACAGCAGGTTTAGTTGCACCATCTTTCATTGGGAAATCAACCAGACTTGGTTGCATTGGTAAGTCAAAATCCCAAAGATCATTATGAACGGTTTGATATACCCATTTTTCTTTACCTGTTGACGCATCAAGGGCTAAAACAGAAGTATTGTACTTGTGATCTGGTGCAATACGATTACCTCCCCATACGTCTACCGATGAGCTACCCATTGGTAGAAATACCGTATTCATTTGCGGATCATAAGACATTGCTGCCCAAGAGTTTGCAGAACTACGTTTATAAATTTCACCTGGTTTGAGTACATAGTTTGGATCTGGATTACGTGCATCGAATGCCCAACGTAATTGCCCTGTAATGACATCATATGCACGAATAACACCGCCAGGCATATCCGCTGCTACGTTATCTGCAACACGACTACCAATAACAAGAACTGAACCCGCTACTGTGGGTGCAGAGGTAACTTCAAATCTAGGTGCTTTAGTTCCATCTCCCAAACCTTGCAGTAAATCGACTGTACCATTTACACCAAAGTCTTTACAACGCTCACCTGTATCGGCATTGACTGCAATTAAACGGCCATCAGGGGTATTGGTATACACACGACGTGGACATTCAGTGTTTGCTGCGACTGTTGCAACTGCTGTTGCTCCTGCTAAGATCGGTTGTACTAATGGTTTTGTAGAGTCAAAATAAGCTACCCCACGGCAACGTTCCCACGCATCGGCTTTAGAATTGACTTCTGCTTTCCAGAGTTGTTTACCTGTGTCGGCATCAAGTGCAAAAATATTATTATGTGGAGTACATAGAAATACTTTATCACCAACCTGTAAGGGTGTCATTTGGTCTTCAGCACCATTACCAGTCCCTGTAGTAAAGTCACCCGTACGAAAACGCCAGACTTCTTTTAGGTTGGATACATTATTTCGATTGATCTGGTCTAATGCTACAAAACGGCTACCGCCCGCATCATTACCATAATGATCCCAATTGACCTGTTTTTTAGCTGGATCAACAGGAATTAAAGGTAATTCTCCTGATGCCTTAACAGTTGGATGAGGAATAAACATTCCATATAAGCCACCGATCATACCTAAAATCGTCACGCCAGCCACAATGTATGCTGGAGTTGATAGCGGAGTTTGATACTGATATTTGCGAATAGAGGGTAATGTCAATAATAAGGCTGCAAACAGGCCCGCTGGAAACATGAGGCGTGAATGCAGTGGCCAGAACTCCCATCCAGCATCAATTACTGCCCAGATAATAGTTCCGATAAACACCAAAGCGAATATCCAAACGCCTAATGTTTTTTTCTTGAAAATATAAAATGCAGAAACGGTGGTAAGTAAACCTGCAATCAGGAAGTACCAAGAGCCGCCTAGGCTAACCAGTTTACCGCCGCCGATAATATAAAATAAGCCCGTAATTAATAAAGCTAGCCCAAGTATAAAACACCATATTTTGAGTATGATGTGAGATTTTGCTTGAGGGTCAGACATACATCTTTCTCCACTTATCATAGTCATTAAAATTTGGAAACAACCAAACTAAAACGATTATGTATAAACACATTCAGCTAAAGTAGTTTTCACCACTTTAGCTGTTCGAATAATGCTTAAATTCAACAATATCTTTGCTTATATTTTAATCAATATTTTTATTAAAATCACGATATCGTTAGAAATTTAAACGCATACTTAAACCTGCTACCCATGCATCATCCACCTCTTTTACACCAGCAGGTTGATGAATATATTGAATGTTAGGTCGCAGCATCACAGCCGGTGACCATTGATAGGTGTAATTCAGCTCAATATTGAGTTCATCGCGCTGAATAGGAATATAATCAGCAGCAAATGCGTCATATTCATAATAACCACGGCTTTCATTTGTGGCGATCTGACGATCTTTTGCTCGATCATTAACCAAATAATTTGCTAGACCAAGACCAATAGAATCGTTTGGACGACTATCAAAAGCACCTTTGTACCAGAGTGCAACTTGTTGGGTGCTTTGAACCGTTGTTGTGGCTTTATCATTGACAACACCATTAAAGCTAATGAACAAACCGCGCTTTGTATCGTCATGGTGTTGGGTCAGCTGTTGTTGGGTATTGATCCAGAAACTATGTTTACTATTATGAACTTTGACTGCTGTACCTACATCATTGGCATCTGCTGTAGAATATAAAGCGCCTATTTTGTATTCGCCTGGCAAACCATTAAAGGTTGCAAGTTTTGGTTTCCATGCAAGTTCAACAGGAATAGTTGCACCTTTGACGTTATTCATATCAAGGTTAAAACCATCACTATTTGATTGAGTTTTGGTATTGTCAGGGTTGACTTCATAAACACCCAGTCCTAGTGTCCATTCAGGTGCAAATTGATATTTGACATTTGCGCCCCATAAACCCACTGGCCAGTTGTACCAGATCGAACCAATGGATTTACCTAGCTGTCCACCACAAAGCAGTAAATTTTGAAATTCACATTGTGAACTATTAAAGTCATCTGACATGCCCATGCGGCCAATTTTGACTTGTAAGGTATTGTCATTAAATCCTTTTTTAATCCATGCCTGAGTCAAGCGCCAGATTTTTCCACGTCCGTAAATTTCCTGACTATTCCCTAGGGTACCTGAACGCGGATCTTTAATTCGTTCTAGAGTAAGTGCATTACCATCACGTTTAGTGATCATGATGGCTGCTGTGGTATCTTCCCAGCCTGCAATTTTATTCAAATCAAAATTTGCACCTAAAGTCAGTTGCCCTGCATTTTCAAGGGTATTGCTATCATTATAGCCTCCATCGAGATTGGTTGCTGCCTGACTCATGATTGAAGCTGTAAACTTATAACCTTTATTTTCAAGTTGCTGACGCTCACCACTCCAGTCACCCAGTAACCATTGGCGGTCCTGAGACCAGAATTCATTGGCCAATGTCATTTGACTTGTGAAAACCGCCGTTGAAATCAAACCCAGTTTAAAAAAATGACGCATAATATTTCCTTTATCATGTAGATGCCTCCAAAAAGAAGGCATCTTTTTATTATTAATCTTGTTATTTAATTTGTATTGCAGGACTTAATTCAGACGTTGCACCTAAATGATCCGTTACACTAGCTGTAATAGACGGCATGACCACTTTTGGTGTCCAGCTTGCTTTTGCAATACCCTGTTCATTGGTCATCATTACCAATGAACCTAGATATTGCTCTGCTTCTTTTGAATTAACATTGCGGTTGCCAAAGAATTCAACGTTATAACGTTGATTTGGTGTTCCTTTGACCTCAATAGTTATTTGCTTTTTATTTGCACTTAACTTAGGGGCCTGAATGCCCTGATTAGGTATTGCATTACAGTTTTGTTCATTTGCTTGGCTACAGGTTTTTTGAAGTTTTGCTGGTTCAATTACTACACCACCACCACGAGACCCTACAAAACCTTCATGTTCAAGGGCTGGCACACCAAATACAATTGCACCTAAACGCTGATTTGGAACACATGAACCACCAGCTTCACAGCGTTTGATATCTTTAGCATTGTCCCAGATTAGGTTTTTGGTGAGGGTAATACGTGCATTGACATCTTTTTCAGACCGAATGGCGATACCGATACGGTTACCGTGAACCTTATTACCATCAAAAATATTGCCATCCCCTGTTAGGTTGAAACCTAACGAGTTGTTGGTCAATTCGTTATAAGCGATATAGTTACGCTTGCCCCAATTAATTTGCAAACCATCTGAATAGTTCTCAAACTTATTTCCGACAACTGCATTGTCATTACCCCACAGGATTTCAATACCTTGTGATGGTTCTGGATTGGCTTGGGTTGAGGTAAAGAGGTTATTCGCGACAAGGTTAAATGCCGCACCGCGTGTTAACTCTAATCCATCACCATTATCGATAAAGAGATTGTCCAAGACTTTGTTGTTATTGGTGGTGGTCGCCGTTGGATTGCCCTTTCCGTCATCCCCCGTAATCATAACGCCTGCACCACCGTAATTGTTACTAATACGGTTATGTTGAATCAAGTTGTTGCTTGAACGGTTAACGAGTACGCCAATACAGAAACGGTGAACATCCAGACCTTTTAATGTTACGCCATTCACATCCTGTAGAACGAGACCAGGAAGTGTCATGGTACGAACATTGGTTCCATATTGTTCAGGGTTTGCACCAGGACAAGCCTTCGCACCTTCACCTTTAATATAATTAGAACCGTCGATTGCAATAAATTCACCTGTTTTATCCCATTCAGTTCCTATAATTTTTACAGAAGACTTGATGGGTGGTAATGGTTTATCGACTTTAATCACATAAGGAGCCTTGCCAATAGCTTGAATCAGGATTTGATTTTCCTGTGCTGCATTAGCGTTGGATTGTTCAATCGCCCAACGTAAAGATCCTTTTTGATTATCGTCCTGATAACGATCTACCACGTAGGTTTTTGCTACTGCAAAACCTGAAGTTACTAAGCCCAATGTCAAAGCTGACAAGCGTAAAAAAGTTAATTTCATGACATGTTCCCTGTCTTGCTTAAGGTGTAGGTTGAACGGTTTTAAGGAATTGTTTAAGTTGGGTGACATCAATTTGTCCCGGCGCTGAAGCTTCACCAATCATGCCAAAGCTTAAACTACCGCCCATATTGGCAGTCGCAATGCGGGAAATAGTCCCTAAACGTCCCATTGACATGGTAAGCAAAGGTTTTTTGCTTTGTTCACTTACTGTTAAAGTAGCATTCATCAAAGTAAATACATCTTGCTTGGATTTCGGCATGACTGCGATTTTTAAAATATCAGCGCCCATTTGATCCTGTTTCAGCAAGCGACTGACAATTTCCTGCTCACTTGGTGTTTTATCGAAATCGTGGTTTGACATGACCACCAACACATTTTTCTGATGTGCTAATTTAGTTAATTTTGAAACTGCTGTCTGATCACGGAACATTTCAATATCAAGTAATTGCATAAATGGTTTTTTAAGGTATTCGCTATAAATTTTTTCATATTCTTGATCGCTTACCTTTAATTTACCGCCTTCATTTGCAGTACGAATGGTCGCGAGCAATGGTTTATTTTTTAGAATTTGGTTGAGCTCTTGTCCTAAAGCAATCACTTGTTTGCTATCACTGGCAAACTCAAGTAAATCAATGCGAAATTCTGCAATATCTGCATCTTTGTTTTCGGCAATTACTTTGGCTTGCGCAATCGCCTGTTCTTTAGTTTTTGCGGTAATCGGTACAATGGTTTTAACGGGTAATTCACCAATCGTAAGATTTTTTACAACATAAGATGATTGAGCGGCTGCTACAGTTGTTTCTGCGGCATAAGTCGCTGCAAAAGGGAATGATATAAACAATGCGCCACTTACGCAAAGTTGTTTGACGAGTTTATTGGTATTAAACATTTACGTTTCCTTGTAAAACAGGAGAACTGCACGCCAGAGGCGCACAGTGAATTCCATCATTAAATATCAAAGAAAACCGTTTCATCTTCACCCTGAATACGGATGTCAAAACGGTATACAATTTCACCATCGCGTTCTTCACGTTTAGCAATCAACGTTTGACGACGAGTAGCCCATTCAATACTGTTCAGTACTGGATCTTTGGCATTGGCTTCTGATTCATCATCAAAATAAACACGAGTGTTTAGACCGATGTTGACACCACGTGCAAAAATAATCAGTGCGATATGCGGTGCTTGAGTTGAACCCTTACGACCCGGAACAGCGCCCGGTTTAATCGTATTAAAGCTCCAAAAACCAGTATTAAAATCTGCACCTGTACGCCCCCAACCTAAAAAGTTTGGATCAGCTTGTTTGTCTTGAGAATCAGCTTGACTTGGGTAAACGCCGTTAGCATCTGCCTGCCAGATTTCAATTAAAACATCGCGTAGCGGTAAGCCTAAACCATCAAATACCTGACCTTCCAAGCGAATACGTTCACCTTGCGTATTTTCTTGCACAAGATTGTTATCTAGATTATGTTCAAACACTTCGATATTGGCTTGTTTAGGTAAAAGACCAATATGTACATATGGCCCACCTGTTTGAGATGGGGTTTCTTTTAATTCCTGAAAATTCCAACCATTCATGTTATTTACTCCATCCATTAAGTTAAGTCATTTTCGAAGTAAGTCGCACGACGACCACGCAAAGTGATGTCAAAGCGGTAACAACGGCTATCAGCTTCGATAAAATTGCTCTTGTCTTCTAAAGCGATCAATGCACGACGTTGCTGTTCAGAAGGAATGGTTTTCAGGATTGGACAAGAATCAATTAACGTATCGCCTTCAAAATAGAACTGCGAAATGAGACGCTGTGCCCAACCATCTGCGATTAATGAGAAATGAATGTGCGCAGGACGCCATTCATTAATACGGTTACGCCAAGGATATGGACCAGGTTTAATCGTACGGAATACGTAATAACCATTATTGTCAGTCAACATACGTCCACAGCCACCAAAATTAGGGTCCATAGCACCAATGTATTGATCATTTGGGTGACGATAACGACCAGAAGCGTTAGCTTGCCAGACTTCTACGAGTGCATTTTTTACAGGACGACCAAACTGGTCACGTACATAACCATGAACAATGACACGTTCACCAATTGGTAAACCATCTTTGGCATAGTTCAAAATCAAATCATTGTCTTTAGGACCAAATTTATCAGCACTAAAATGTGGTGCAGTGACTTCAGTCAATGTTTCCGCAATTGAAATGAGCGCATTCTTAGGCGAGCGTAACACACTGGTTTTATAGCCGGGTGTGTATGCTGGCGGATGGTCATCTGTATTACGCTGAGCGTAAGCTCCCCAAATAATTTGAGACATGCTATCTCTCCTTTAAAAAGTAAAAATCCTTGAACCGTTACTGTTGACCGTCTTGGTCTGAGCCAATCCCTAACTCCACAAAAACTTCTTCTGCCATGTGCATGGCTGCATTTGCTGCTGGTAAGCCTGCGTACAGTGATGAATGAAGAAATAATTCCTTGAGTTCATCTTTGGTTACGCCATTGTTAAAACAAGCACGAATATGCATGCGTAGTTCCGCTTCACGTCCTAACGCAAGTAAAATCCCAATAGTGACTAAACTACGTGTGTGACGCGGTAAGCCCGGACGAGACCACACCTCACCCCATGCATAACGGCTAATAAAATTTTGAAAATCCGAGTTAAAATCATTCAGGTTCTCAAGTGAACGGTTGACGTGCTTTTCACCTAGAACTTCAGTGCGGACTTCTAGTCCTTGTTTATAACGTTGTTCATCATTCATTAGAGAAACCTCACTTTATGTTGCATCAGTGTGTGCAACAACGGATTTAACAAAGATTGCAACAGCAGCAGCGGCAGCAGGAATAAATAACATGCTCAAGATCATGGTAAATGACCAATTATTTCCTAATAAAACCGCACCAATCCATGCACCAAATACGGCACCAAACCGACCAATACCGGACATCCACGCCACACCTGTCGCACGACATTGAGTCGGATAGAAACGTGCGCTGAGGACTGGCATAGAGGATTGCGCACCATTGACTGCAATTCCTGCACAGAGAATGAAAACGGCAAGTAAAGTAGGATTAGATAAACTTTGACCTACAATCACAGCAAAAATACCAGCAGCTAAATAAAAGCCTGCAATGATGCGGTTTGGGTTAAATCGATCCATTGCCCAGCCAATAAACAGAGCACTGAGTACACCACCAAACTGGAACAAACCACCGATAAATGCAGCACGTTCGAGGGATGCGCCAGTTTCACGCATTAGGGTTGGTAACCAGCTGGTCAATAAATAAATAACAACCAATCCCATGAAATAAGTGAGCCAAAGTAAAACAGTACCTTTGACATATTTAGGCGAGAACAACATGCCAAATACGCCCTTTTTATCACCGTCATTGACCTTTTCTTCAGGTACATGAAATTCGCTTATACCTTGAACATGCTGTGGAGCAATACGCGTCAAAATCTGACGTACTTTCTCGTTGTTACCGCCTTTTACGATTAGAAAACGATATGACTCAGGCAGGCAAAAGATAACCAAAAGCATTAAAATTAGTGGAGCCCAGCCGCCCAATAAGAACAGGCTATGCCAACCATAAGCAGGAATAAGCCAGCTACTAATAAAGCCACCCATTGCCATGCCGAGGTTATACCCACAAAACATACAGGTCACTAAAAGTGAGCGAATACGGGCTGGACAATATTCAGAAAATAATGTGGTTGCATTAGGCATTGCAGCGCCAAGACCGATACCTGTCAAAAAGCGAAAAATTACTAAGCTATCCAGATTGGTTGAATAAGCACAAGCCAGCGTAAAACCACCAAAAATCAACATGGATACAGATAAAACAATTTTACGTCCAAAACGGTCAGCCGTCGGGCCCGAAACCAAGGCACCAATGATCATTCCGCCCAAAGCAGCACTCATAACGGGCCCCAGTTGTGAGCGATCAACGCCCCAATCCTGTGCCAGTGCAGGTGCAATAAAACCCATTGCAGCAGTATCTATACCGTCTACAAAAACAATGAGAAAACAAACAATTGCAATTAACCATTGATACTTACTTAAAGGAGCATCATTGATCAGTGCTTGTGCATCTAAACTCGTTTTTGAAGTAGCGTAATCCTGAGACGCCATATTTGCCTCCTTAAGGCCTAAAGTCCTTTTAAATATCTAAACTACTGAATAGATTCAATAAATTGACTGAAGACTTGTGTAAAGGCTTCAGGTTGTTCAATATTGGAAAGATGAGAAGCTTCAATGATATAAAGTTGACTTCCCTTGATATGCCGCTGCATGAACTCACCATCTACGACAGTCGTTACAGGATCAGCCGCCCCAGCAACAATTAAAGTTGGAAGGGCGATAGATTCGATTTGTTGGCGCACATCCGCTGTTGCTAAAGCACGACAAGAATTGGCATAACCTAAAGCAGGTGTATGTGCCAAACTTTGAATAGTCTGTTGCGCTAAAGCATTTTTTTGATAATCAAATTTTTCACTAAACCAGCGTGTATGGGTCGATGCAACCAAATCAGCCAGACCATTTTCCTCAACTGCATTTGCACGAGCATTCCAGCCATCCTCCGTCCAGATTTTGGCAGCAGAATTTGCCACAGTAATGCTATTGAAACGTTGAGATTGATAAATACCTAACCAAAGTCCAGTCATACCGCCCATTGAAATACCGCAAAAATGTGCTTTTTCAATATTTAGGGCATCTAAAATATCGATGACATCTTCGCCCAGATTTTGTAATGACGTATTTTCTATCACATCACTTTGACCGTGACCACGTGTGTCATAAGTGACTACTTTATATTGGCTTTTTAAAGCTTCAACCTGTGGTTGCCACATGCCTTTATCTGTACCTAATGAGTTTGAAAATACGATTGCAGGCGCATTTTCAGCCCCGTTTACCTGTACAGATAATTGTTTGCCTTGACGATTGGTAATCATGATGCCGATTTCTTTGCTCACTTTGCCACTCCTTTTGCGTCCTGCAAGACTGCATCGATCTGGTTTTGGATATTGCCCAAATACGATTCAGGTTTAAAAATCTCATCAAGTTGTGAAGCATTAAAATATTGCTTCACTTCATTAACGTTTGAAATTACATCTTTTAAATGGATGTGTTCTGCTACTGCTTTTTTACATGCTGCTTCAACCACATGATGTGCATTAAGACGGCCTATATGAGGTGCCAGAGCCATCATCACAGCTTCTGCCATAATCAGTCCATTGGTACATTCAATATTGCGATGCATGTTGTCAGCATTAACTTCCATGCCTTGCAATACATCTAAAGTACGTTCCAATGCACCAGCAGTAAGTTGAAAAATTTCTGGTAAAGATAGCCACTCTGCATGCCAGCCGCCCAAACTACGTTCGTGTTCTTGCACCATACTTTGATAAATACTCGACATTAACGCGGGTACCCGATTCGCTGCTGCCAATACTGATGCTGCGGCAACTGGATTACGCTTATGAGGCATGGTCGATGAACCACCACGACCTTTAGCAGCAGGCTCAAATAGCTCTGCGATTTCAGTCTGCATCATGAGTGACCAGTCACGCGCCATTTTTCCAGTATTGCCAGTAATTATGCCGAGCGAACTAGCAATTTCAACAATACGATCACGCTCGCCATGCCAAGTACATGCCGCAGCACAGAGCTTTAGTTGTTTGGCATAAGCTTCAACAACAGCACTCCCTTGATCCTGTAAAGATGCTAGAGAACCGACTGCACCACCAAGCTGAGCAACTAGAACACGAGTTCGCATTGCTTCAATACGATCTAAATCACGCTTAAATGCAGATGCCCAACGTGCCAATTTATGTCCTAGCGTAATTGGTAAAGCCTGCTGTAACCATGTGCGCCCTATCATGACCTGATGGCGATAAGTTCGAGCTTGAGACAAAGCTATGTCATAGCACTGTTGAACTTGGTTTTGTACAATGTCCAAAGCATCACGACATTGCAAAATACAGGCTGTATCTAAAATATCCTGACTAGTTGCACCCCAATGAACATAACGTGCAGCATCTTCATCAGTTTCTTTAACGATAGCAGTGAGCTGTTTAACAAAAGGAATTGCAATATTCCCTGCCAAACCCGTAGCAGTTGCCAAAATTTCAAAATCAATCTTTTCCAATGCTGTTTTTGCAGCATGTTCAATCACAGTTGCAGCAGATTGAGGAATTACCCCAACCTCTGCCTGTGCTTGCGCCAGCGCCACTTCAGCCTCGACCATATATGACACTAAAGCATGATCACTAAAAATTTCAGTCACATCTTTTTGGTAAAATAAGCTGGCATATAACTGGCTCATGACGATCTTCCTTTAAGCAACCCGCTCAATAATCAAGGCAATACCCTGACCCACCCCAATACACATTGAACACAAGGCATATTTGCCCCCTGTTTGTTCAAGCTGATTTAACGCAGTGGTCACCAAACGTGCTCCTGATGCGCCCAATGGATGACCCAGTGCAATCGCCCCGCCATTTGGATTCACTCGTGCATCCTCATCGGTTAGACCGAGATCACGGGTACACGCCAGAGCTTGCGCTGCAAATGCTTCATTCAGCTCAATCACATCCATCTGCTCTAACGTCATATTGGCTTGTTTCAGCAGTTTTTTAATCGCAGGTGCAGGTGCAAAACCCATAATTCTTGGTTCGATTCCCACCGTCGTCGCGGCAATGATTTTGGCACGGGGTTTTAATTGGTAGTGTGCAATCGCTTCATCAGATGCTATCAATACTGCCGCTGCACCATCATTAATACCTGATGCATTGCCCGCCGTTACTGTACCGTCTGCTTTCACCACACCTTTGAGTTTGGTTAAACCTTCAAGTGTGGTCGATGCACGTGGATGCTCATCTGTCGTGATCACTACAGGATCACCTTTGCGCTGTGGAATCGTCACAGGTACGATTTCTTTAGCAAAGTAGCCTTTGGCTTGTGCTACCGCAGTACGCTGCTGACTGTTATAGGCGAACTGGTCTTGATCTTCACGATTGATGTTGAACTGTTCTGCCACGTTTTCAGCCGTTTGTGGCATGGTGTCTACACCATACATGGCTTTGAGTTTTGGATTGATAAAACGCCAGCCCATGGTGGTGTCTTCAATCTTTTGGCTACGACCAAAGGCACCTTCGGATTTGCCCATGACGTAAGGCGCACGGCTCATGCTTTCAACACCACCCGCAATAATCAAATGGGCTTCACCGGCTTTGATGGCACGTGCTGCCATCGCAATGGCATCCAGTGATGATCCACATAAACGGTTAACTGTGGTGGCAGGCACTTGAACCGGTAAGCCTGCAAGCAGTGCTGACATGCGTCCAACGTTACGGTTGTCTTCGCCAGCCTGATTGGCGCACCCATAGATCACGTCATCGACCTGTTGCCAGTTAACAGTGGGATTACGTTCGATCAATGCGGCAATTGGGACTGCCCCCAAGTCATCCGCACGTACAGGGGCCAGGCCACCTGCATAGCGACCAAAGGGAGTTCGGATGGCATCAATGATATATGCGTTTTTCATGGGTATCTGTCCTCTCCTTAAGTTGCATCAATCAAGGTTGCGCCCGTTAAGCGTTGCAATTCTTCAAAGCTTAAACCTGCAACTTTTTCAGTCACTTTAAGGCCTTCAGGGGTAACATCGATCACGCACAGGTCGGTGTAGATCCGATCAACGCATTTTTGTCCTGTGGCTGGATAAGTCAGTTCCGCTACGATCTTCGGTTCGCCTTTTTTGGTCACGTGATCGGTGGTGACAAAGACTTTTTTAGCGCCTACGGCCAAGTCCATCGCGCCACCAACCGATGGAATCGCATCAGCTGCGCCGGTATGCCAATTGGCAAGGTCGCCATTGGCAGCAATCTGGAAGGCACCGAGTACGCAAATGTCGAGATGTCCACCACGCATCATGGCAAAGGAGTCGCCATGATGAAAGAAACAACCGCCTTTAAGCATGGTTACGTATTCTTTCCCGGCATTGATCAGCTCTGAATCTTCTTCACCTTTTGCAGGAGGCGGGCCAAAGGCCAATAAACCATTTTCTGAATGGAGGAAGACGTCTTTGTCAGCCGGCAGGTAGCTGGCAATTTTAGTGGGTAAACCAATACCTAAATTGACATATGCGCCTTCTGGAATATCCTGTGCCACACGCTGTGCAATCTGGTCACGGCTTAGTTTTTGATAACTCATGTCGATTTCCTTATGCGGCAGTGGGTGCTGGTGCAGGTTGTACCTGTACCACGTGTTGGACAAAAATCCCTGGCGTTACGATCACTTCGGGATCAAGTTCACCCAGTTCGACCACTTCACTGACTTGAGCAATGGTCACATCTGCGGCCATGGCCATAATGGGGCCAAAGTTACGTGCAGATTTACGATAGACCAGATTGCCCCAGCGATCGCCTTTGTGGGCTTTAATCAGGGCAAAGTCAGCTTTGATTGGATTTTCCAGAACGTAGTCTTTGCCTTCGTAGCTTAAAGTAGGTTTTCCGGTTGCCAGTAAGGTGCCAAAACCGGTGGGGGTATAGATCGGTCCAAGTCCCATGCCTGCGGCTTGCATACGGCACGCCAGATTGCCCTGTGGCACAATTTCCAGTTCGATTTTACCCGCACGATACAGTTCGTCGAAGACATAAGAGTCGGCTTGACGTGGGAAAGAACAGATGATTTTTTTGACTGCGCCCGTTTTAAGTAATTTGGCAAGACCATAGTCAGCATTGCCGGCATTGTTGCTGACAATGGTGAGATCTTTAAGTCCGAGTTCAATTAAACCGTCAATTAGTTCAGCGGGTTGGCCTGCTGTGCCAAAACCACCAATTAAAATGGTGGCACCGTCTTTAATCTGGGAAAGCGCTTCCGGTAGGGTCGCTGCACTTTTATCTATCATTTAGATAACTCCATTGTGCATCAAGCAAAATTAGAAAGGTGGAAAACTAGGATATGGCTAAGGAAGAACATTTCATGCAAATTCAAATACTATTCCTTAGTCATTCAGTAGGATTCCCTTGTCTGATCATTTTTTATAATTTTTTGTTTGAGTTCCAGAGTAGTTTGGTAGGTTTTGTTCGATGTATGAATAATTTGTTCGATGATCGAACAAAACATAGTTCGGTTATTCTAATTTAGCGTTATAGTATTGCTGTCAATATGACAAACGTATGAAGCAATGGAAATGTTAGCAAATATGGATCATAAAACAGTCAAAGAAGAAAAGATTCTTCACAATGCCAGTAACAAAAAAACGATTCGCCATGAAGATTTTGTTGCTGGTATTGGTAAAGGCATGGCGATTTTAGATAGTTTTGGTACAGATCGTCATCGTCTAAATATTACCATGGCCGCCGAAAAAACAGGAATGACTCGGGCGGCTGCACGCCGCCATTTATTAACTTTAGAATATCTTGGTTACCTCGAATCAGATGGCCATTATTTTTATCTTACTCCAAAAATATTAAAATTCTCAGGATCTTATCTTGGTGGTGCTCATCTTCCCAAAATTTCCCAACCATTACTTAATTTGTTGACAACACAAACCTCTCTTATTTATTCAGTCATGGTGCTAGACGGCTACGAAGCGATTACTATTGCCAGAAGTGCAGCACATCAGCAAACAGACCGTGTAAATCCTTATGGGCTTCATTTGGGAAACCGTTTACCAGCCCATGCGACATCCGCAGGTAAAATCCTTTTGGCCTATCTGGATGACCATGAGCAAGAAGAGTGGTTATCGCAACATCCCTTGCAACGCCTGACTAAATACACTTATACAAATAATGCTGATTTTTTAAAACTTTTAGCAGAAATTAAAGAACAAGGCTGGTGTTATTCAAGTGAGGAACATGAGCTTGGTGTACATGCCTTGGCAGTGCCTATTTACGGACAACAATCTCGTGTTGTAGCTGCACTTAATATTGTGTCTCCCACCATGCGAACGACAAAGGAATATTTAATTCAGCATATCTTGCCCTTGCTACAGGAAACAGCCAGAGAGTTACGCAATATTTTATAATTTAAATTTTAAACTTCCTGTTCGATCATCGAACCTTTGTATTTTTCAAAAAATACGAAATAGGCTCTATTGGTGAGAAAATAGCCACAAATTTATTAAATAAATTCAGTACTGCGTTAATATGCATCATTCTTTAAAATTCAAACACTGAATAGTATTTAGATAGTTTATGTGAATCTTCATTTTATATGACGATTTAGTCTTGAATGAAGATTCAATATTGATTCATATATTTGAATTTTATTGTAAGAAATGCTCTCTAGACTCGTTCAAATATTCAGGACTAAAAAAGTTATCCCATGTTGATAAACCCAGAAGAATAATCATGCTTATCATCAATATCATAAGGATACGTAAAACCCCAAAAACATAATGCATTAACCTTCCCCTCTTAACCCATTCAAATGTGATTTTTGAATCGTGTAAAAACACAAGCTACAAGCCAAAGCAACCACCATAATAACGGCACCAAGGAAAAATAAATGTGTGTAATAACTGCCATGAGTATGTAAAAAACTCATGACAACGCCACCCAAAAGTTGTGCTGTTGCAAAGGCAGCAGTGGCTATACTCCAGGCATATTGATGATTTTGAGTACCTAATATTGTTAATAAAGCACTTGAACTCAGTGAAACCACAGCTGGATTTAACAAACCCGTTAAAAAAGAGGAAACAGCCAGACTATAAAAAGTATGAAAATAGACTGGGATAAAAATTGCCAGACTATAAAGTAAATAACAACGCCATAACGCCCCTGTAAGTTGCCAATATTTAACACAATAAAAAGCAAACACAGCTCCTAACATGGATCCTATTCCATAAAAGGCCCATTGTTGATTGGCAAATTGAACACTTTGATGTAATTCATGTTGTATAAAATCAATCCAAAAAAGGCTATGTGGAATATAAGCAATCGCACTTAGAGCATATGCAACAGTAATAAAAGTGGCTGCTAGAATTCGTTTGTCTGATTTAATAATAATGGATTCATAAGCATGTGCTGTTTCAATTAGCTCAGGTTGATGGCGTAATCCAATTAAAATTACGACACTACAGAAAAGGCTTAAAATTCCTAGAAATAACCAACCTAACCCGACATTAATATGTGCTGCATAAGGGACAATAAATGTTGAAATTACAACCCCTGCGCCTATTCCACTAAAAGCGATCATACTCAGCTTGGGACGTAATTCGATTACCACTCGTTTCAATGCATAACTAGGTGCAAGTACCATCAAAGTACTACCTGCGATTCCTGAGAACACCCGAAAGATAATGTATAAAGCATCAGGCAAGCCCTGTATTGCACACAATATAAGACTAAAAGCACCTAAAAATGCGCTAACAATAATCAATATTCTAGGCTGAATATATCTGGAAACAGGATGTGCCAATAGGGCGCCCAGCAGATAACCCAATAAATTTGCACTGCTTAAATAACTTGCAAATGTTGCAGTAAACCATTTTTGTTCAACCAAAAGCGGCATTAAAGAAGTATAGGAAAATCTAAATAACCCGATTCCCAGACAGGTTGACAAAAAGGCCACCCAAAATAATCTGGAAGTATTTTGCATACGTTGAATCCTGTTTAAACTTAATTGATTAAATCGTGTTATTTGTATCTGGTAAAATGATTTATACTGATAGTTGGTATCTTATTTTGAGATGGGCCTACTTTTTGAGACCACAGCAATGCAGTTAAAATCCTTGGAAATTTTTTTAAAAGTACTGGAATGTGGCAGTTTTTCTCATGCAGCGATTCAGATGCATACCGTCCAATCCAATATTACTAATCATATAAAAAAGCTCGAAGATGAATTAAATTGTGAATTGCTGTCACGTCAATCTCCCATTCGCCCGACCAGTGCAGGCCAGCAATTATATTATTATGCAGAACAAATGGTTGCGCTGCATCAACAAGCTAAATTTCACTTTTCAAATCAAGTTTTATGCCATGACATTCCATTAAAAATTGGCAGCATGGAAACCACCGCAGCAACGCGTCTGCCCCAATTATTTAAATCGATCGTTTTGCAATTACCTAAATTACGATTGCATCTAAATACTGGCACAACACGTGAGCTGATTGACCGCGTTTATGCGGGTGAGCTCGATTGTGCTTTTATTGCCAGTTCACAAGCATTGCCTGACTTTTATAATGTGCATGTTTGGACGGAACATTTGGTGTTAATTTGCCCCACGGAAATAAATAAATTTCCAGACAAGAGAGTATTGTTAAATACTCCATTCCTTGCAATTCGTCAGGGCTGTTTTTATCGAAAATGTATTGAATCTTTTTTACAACGCTATGACTTGCCGCCTTCACAACTGACTGAGATGGGAAATCTGGATGCAATCTTAAGCTGTGTGCATTTGGGCATGGGTTATGCAATATTGCCACGTTCTTATATTGAAAAATCATCTTATAAAGATGAACTACAATTTTTTGAGATTGATGATCAAATTGGTAAAATTAATACGTATCTAATCGCCAACAAACCACAAAGTTGGAGTGGTAATCTCAGACACTTTATTGAACAAGTAACGGATGTTTTAGAGCAGCCTAAAACCTTAGACGTTGTTTAATATTTTTAAATAGTCGTTTTAAATAAAAGATGAAAGTTGAATGCAACCTTCATCTTTCCTTCGATTCAAAGCAAATCTTAATACCCTTTTACGACATTGACTTGATTGACCAATGACCGCCCTTGCTGCACACGATTGTCATTTTCAATGATTTGTCCAATAACTGCCGACCACGGTGCATGTGAAGCGACGTGGGGCGTAACCAAAACTTTAGAATGCTGCCAGAAAGGATGATCCTGAGCTAACGGTTCTTTTGTAAACACATCTAAAATAGCACCTCGTAGTTGTTCAGAATTGAGTGCTTCTAGTAAATCCTGTTCATTTAAATGTTGTCCACGGCCACAATTTATAATACAAGCAGCGCGAGGAAGTTGTTGAAATAATTCAGCATTTAATATGCCAAAATTATCTTCAGTCAAAGGTAATAGATTAATCAAAATTTCACTGTTTGCAAGAAAATCCTTTTTTTGTTCATTACCCGCGTAGCAAGTTACGCCTTGTATCTGCTTTAAGCTTCTTGACCAACCTGAAACCTGATATCCCAGTTGGGCAAATTTTTCAGCCATAAAGCCGCCCATTTGTCCTAAACCCATAATTCCGATTTTGACCTCTGAACTGGATTTTTGCGGAGGTTGCTTCCAGCGTTGCTGCTGTTGTTGCGCGATCAAGACATCAAAAAAACGTTGATAATACAAGACACACCATTGCAAATAATCGTACATACCTTTTTGATGATGTTCATCTACAACACGACAAACCGCATAACGCTCACCAATGCGTTTTAAATTTAAGTGTTCAACGCCAGCCGCCATTGAATGGATCAGTTTAAGATTGGGTAAAGTTTCAAGATAATCCAGATCTGGAAACCATGAAATAGCTGTAGTTGCCTGCTGGGCTTGTTCACTATGCGCTAAACAATAAGCATCTTGTGGTGCGTATTCGGCCAATGCATCTTCAAGCCATTTTTGTACTTTAGGGACAGTCGTTGCGATGATGATCATGAGCAATATTCCTCTTTTTGTCCCTCAATCAAGGACAACGCTGCATTCCACGCATTTGAGATAATACGTTCAATGGCTTTGGACTCAAATTGTGCAGTTGTATGTTCACAGACTCGTTGGCTTGGAATATTTAATTCACAGCCACCGGCAAGTGCTTTAATTTGTGCCTGACAGGCACGTTCCAAGAAGTAAATTTCATGAAAAGCCCGTTGAACATTATCTCCAGCAGCCAACAAACCATGATTGCGTAAAATCATTACCCGATTTTGTCCAAAATCCTGTATTAAACGTTCACGTTCTTCTGTCAATAAAGCAACCCCTTCATAATCGTGATAACTGATTTTGTTATAAAATTTCAATGCATGTTGCGAGATAGGCAACAATCCCTGTTTTTGAGCTGACACGGCAATTCCATCAGCTGTGTGTGTATGAATTACACAATGTAAATCCTGTCGTGCTGAATGAATAGCAGAATGAATCACAAACCCTGCTACATTGACCATTTTTCCCTGATCATGAGTAGCAACAATATTGCCGTCATAATCAATCTTGACCAAATGAGATGCCGTCATTTTTTCAAAAGGAATGCCATATTGATTAATTAAAAAATGACCATCTTC
Organism: Acinetobacter sp. S54; assembly: GCF_016624945.1. Classification (GTDB taxonomy): domain Bacteria; phylum Pseudomonadota; class Gammaproteobacteria; order Pseudomonadales; family Moraxellaceae; genus Acinetobacter. The sequence goes on from NZ_JACVUI010000003.1 coordinate 506,044, forward strand.
GTCAGGAACACGTAAGCTAATATGCGTGTCAATTAAGTCTGTCATACGATAATAAGCAATCAACCGATATAACGCCGCCAATTGACATCTGGCAGCCCATTCAGTTGCTGAAACCTGTTGTTGTAAACTTGACATCACAGCATCCTTTTTCTGTATTTATCATGAATAAAATCGTGATTATCTAATCAAAATTGGCTGAACGTTTTTGCATAAACGCTTGAACACCTTCTCGATAATTTGTCGATTTTCCCGCTTCTTTTTGCAAGTCTCGCTCAAGATTTAGTTGTTGTTCAAGCGAGTTTTGTCCTGACAGATTCAATGCTTTTTTAATTAGTCTGACCGATGAAGATGGCTGTAAGGCCAAAGTTTCAGCCAAGGCATTTACTTGATTCTGGAATTCATCATCTGGATACACCTCCCAAATCATGCCCCATTGTAATGCCTTATCAGCGGGTAATTTATTTCCAAGAAAAGTCAGCGCTTTTGCTCTGGCATGACCAACTAAACGAGGTAATATCCATGTTCCACCTGCATCAGGAATTAAACCCACTTTAGAAAATGACTGAATAAATGAAGCAGATTGTTTGGCCACCACGACATCGCATGCCAATGCAATATTGGCTCCAGCACCAGCTGCTACGCCATTCACCGCAGCAATCACGACTTTAGGCATCTGAGCAATTTTTAAAATAAGCGGATTATAGTATTTCTCAAGAGAAGCGCCAGCATCGTAGTCTGGATGTTCAATCATTTCAGGTTTTCGCGCTGATAAATCCTGCCCCGCACAAAAACCTTTCCCCATACCGGTGATAACGATCACTTTAATTTGCTCAGATTGTTGCCAGTGATCCAGAATAAAAGCAACTTCCTGATGCATTTGTTCATTAAAACTATTTAAGACTTCAGGTCGATTCAATGTTAAATATGCAATTCTGCGTTCAACATGCGTCAATATATATTGAAAATCCATATCAAATCCTTACAGTTTAAAAGATGGTTTTTCACCCTCTCTATATCCCTTTATCTTTAAAAAGCAAAATCTTCTGCATCTAGCGCCATGACAGATTCGGCCCCTGATTTAATGGAGGCTGCATGCTGTTGAGTCCGATTTAATAACTTGTCATAAAAAAACTGGGCTGTTCTGAGTTTAGCCTGGTAAAACTTATGTTCGGTTGTGCCATCCTCTAATTTTTGTTGCGCAATTTTTGCCATACGTGCCCACAAATAAGCGAAAACGATATAGCTTGAGTAATAAAGATAGTCGACAGATGCTGCGCCAATTTCGTCTGGATGATTGTTTGCTTTTTCTGCAATGTGCTGAGTGAGATCCAACCATTCAGTTTTTAACTGAGATAACTGATCCACATATGATTTTAAAACTGAATTTGTCTGATTTTCACTGATAAATTTTTCAATTAAATCAATCATATTTTTTAGCAATTTATTTTCAGACTTTAGTACTTTACGCGCGAGCAAATCTAAGGATTGAATTTCAGTCGTTCCTTCATATAAGCTCGAGATACGAGCATCACGGACAATCTGTTCCATGCCATGCTCCACAATAAAACCGTGCCCACCAAAAATTTGCACACCATGTTTGGCGGACTCATTGCCTGTTTCGGTCAAGAATGCTTTGGCAATTGGGGTAAGAAACGCAAGAAGCTCATCAGAAAATTGTTTAGCTTGAGAGTCGTATGAATGCTCAATGATATCGGCATGTTGGGCTAAAAAATACACCAGTGCACGACCACCTTCTGCAAACGCTTTTTGTGTCATTAACATGCTACGAACCGCAGGATGCACAATAATCGGATCGGCATTTTTCTCTGGAAATTTTGCACTACCCAGAGCACGCATGGCCAAACGGTCTTTAGCATAGTTTAATGCGCCCTGAAACGCCATTTGTGAGGCAGCTACCCCTTGTACGGCTGTACCAATACGTGCTGTATTCATAAAGGTAAACATACAATTTAAACCGCGGTTTTCAGGGCCAATCAAATAACCTTTGGCTGCATCAAAATTCATTACACAGGTGGCATTGCCATGAATCCCCATTTTATGTTCAATCGCGCTACAGACCACTTGATTGCGATCCTGAATATTGCCAGATTCATCGACATTAAACTTTGGCACAATAAACAAGGAAATCCCTTTTGTTCCTGCGGGTGCTTGGGGTAAACGTGCCAATACGATATGCACAATGTTTTCGGCCAGATCATGCTCCCCAGCTGAAATAAAGATTTTTTCGCCAGTAATCGCATAACTTCCATCGGCCTGTGGTTCCGCTTTAGTTCGGATTAAACCTAAATCAGAACCCGCATGGGATTCAGTTAAACACATGGTTCCCATCCATGTTCCCGCAATCAACTTCGGTAAGAACTGCTGTTTTTGCTGGTCAGTTCCATGATGTTCCAGTGTACGCATTGCTCCGTGAGACAGCCCCTGATACATCGACCATGCCCAGTTTGAGCCGTATAACATTTCAGATAATGCAATGCGTAAAGAAGTAGGTAAACCCTGTCCACCGTATGCTGAATCTGCGGTTAACGATGTAAAACCTAGTTCAGCATATTTTTGATGTGCTTGTTTAAAGCCTTTAGGCGTGGTAACGACGCCTTGGTTTAGATGACAACCTTCTTGGTCACCTGACTGATTTAGTGGCGCCAATTCATTTTCACAAAAATCTGCTGTCGCCTCTAAATATTGATCAAGTACATCGCGCGTCAGTTGATCCGCATATTCTGGAAATCCTTGATAATTTTGTTCCGCATCAAATACTTCATGCATAACAAATTGTATATCGCGTATGGGAGCTTTATATGCAGGCATATCCTATTTCCTTAATTCTCTGTTTAACTTAAAAGCATGTTTTAAGTTTCTTGAAATTCATTTCCTCATTTACTAAAAATATCTAAAAAAATTTCATATTGCAAAATTTATTTCTGCAAAATTTAATTTTTATTACCGTTATAAATTAATATGATTTTTTATAAAAATAAATTTATTAAAATTAATGTATAAAATACAATTAATTATATATAAAATCTGCAAAACCACCTGCTTTTACTATTTATGGTTCAATTTTTGTTATGCAAAATAATATTCCGAAAATATGATTTTTATAGTAAGGTATTTTCCATGTTTTATAGCAAGGATGAACCATGCAAGCACCTCAAACAGGCTTAGAATTCTTAAATTCTCTTAAAAATGGCGAAGTTTCTTCGTCACCCATGGCCCAAACTCTGCCTATGCAGCTTATTGAAGCCTCAGAAGGCAAAGTAACTTATAAAGTAACACCTAATAAAACCCACTTAAATGTGCAAGGGGGCGTACATGGCGGTTTTTGTGCCACTGCATTAGATACAGCAACAGGGGGTGCTGCACATTCGGTACTGCATGCAAATGTGGGTTACGGTACGATTGATTTAAATGTCAAAATGATTCGCCCGATGCAGATAGATACTGCTTACTATGCACATGGCGAACTGATTAATGCTGGTCGTAATATCATTACCACCGAAGGCAAAATTGTCGATGATAATGGGAAAATTTATGCTTTTGCCTCAGCAACATTCATGATTATTCGTCGTTAATCAATCACCGGATTAAGCTTGATTGCTTAATCCACTTTTATGAGGCTGGCGCATTTTATAAAAATCATAACGATCAATCATAAAGCTAATCATCGCCATACATAAACCAATACAGGCACATGCGATCCACCCATAATGCTTCCATGTATAAACCGCAATAAATGATCCTAAAGCGGCTCCACCAAAATAAAACGTCATATAAATAGAATTAATACGCGAACGCGCTTGAGCCGAAATCCGATAGACTAGATTTTGATTGAGTACATGCAGTGCCGACAATCCGAAATAAGCTAAAATCACGCCAAAGGCATATAACACTAAAAACTTTTGGGCAAAAAACAAGGGAAACCAAGCCAAAACTAAAAGAGTCAGGCTAATGAGCGCGGTGATATTTTCTTGCTGATGTGCAATTTTTTTACCAGCCCAAGGTGTTGCAAATACGCCTGCTAAGCCCACAATACCAAATAATCCAATCTGGAAATCATTAAAATGATAGGGAGCATTGGCGAGTAAAAAAGTCATCGTGGTAAAGATGAGTGCTAATATTCCAAAGCCAATCCCCCCAACTAGACCACGACGAATTAAATGAGGTTGTTCTACAGCCAAAGTAAATAAAGAAGCATAAATTTGCCAGACTTTTAAAGGGGCTGTTTTTTTAGCAATGGGTAACTTAAACCAGACAATACAGGCAAAAGTCAGAATAATAAAACCACTCAATACATAAACGGCATGCCAAGACCAAATAGTTGATAAAAGTCCAGCGATGGATCGTGCCAACAAAATTCCCATAAACAGTCCACTCATGAGTGAACCTACGACTTGCGGACTTTTTTGTGGGGTAACTAATCCAGCCGCAAAGGGAACTAAAACCTGAGTTGAAACTGAAAAAAACGTGGAAAGAAAAGTTAAACTATAAAGTGCGCTCAGATTTGGGCTAAAGGAAAGACCTATCTGAGCCAAACCTGTACAGGACATTAGTAAAACAATATAAGAACGTTTTTCAAATAAATCGCCTAAAGGAACTAATATAAATAAACCTATTGCATAGGAAAGCTGCCCAATCACAATCACCAGTGCAGCTTGATCAGGATTGACACCCAATGCCTGCGCAATCGAATAAATCAACGGTTGATTATAATAATTCGACCCAGCACAAATACCGCAAGTCATTGCCAGTATAAACACCAGACCTTTAGACATATCCATATGTTCTGTACTGGATGGAATTATTTTAGACATTTTTTCTCAAATACTGATATTAGAACTTATACATTGAAACGAAGTTGATACGTGAAATATCTGCTTCTTTATCATCAAAACTTTCACGTTTACCATGATGATATTCAAGACCTAAATCTACATTGTTAGTAGGGGTATAAAAGGCATTGATAACATAATCAGTTAAACGTTTATTTGCCGTTGGATTGGCTTTGGCATAGGCATTATCATCATCATAATTAAAAATAGATGCGGCAATACTGCTACGCCAAGATTCATTAAATCGATGTGAATACCCCAATGTGAATGTATCATACTCGCTTAACAGTAAAGATGATTGATCCGTATTTACTGAATAATCGCCGCCCCATGCACTGCCATCAGAAGTTGAACCTTGGGTGCTATAAGGCACAAATTTCTGGTCACCTTTGATATGGAAATAATTGGCTTGTACACTTTGCTTAGGATTAAAACGATATTTAAATCCTGCTCCAACGCCCCAACTGGTCTTTTTCAGTTGATCATTATCAATTTCAGCCTCTTTTTCATTCACGAAACCTTGGGCCAAAGCTAATAGTCCGTCTTGTTTATAAAGATACTTGGCGGTTAATGATGGCAATGCCGAAGTACGATCACTGGTATATTCTGCGGCAACATCCAAGGTATGCTGCGGATTAAATTTCCATTCATAACGAATTTGCGGCAAACGAGTGTAGGAAATACCTAACAACTGAGTGAAGTCAACCGATTCAGTAGCAGTTTCCATATTTGACATAAGTGACCATGTCTGACCAAATAACCAATTGTCAAAAGTCACGTAGGCATGACGGACACGGAATGCACCCTCGCCCTTACCTCCATTGGCCCAGAAATCACCCTCAAGTTTGGCTTGAACTTTGTCATTTCCTCCCAAATTTTTGATATTGACACCAAACCGAGTTGCAGCAATAGATACATCTGAGCGTGTGTGGTTGTTTGCGTCATATGGCGCGGCGTTAATTTTACCTGAAGTACGTCCACGTGCTGTCGGTGCAGATTTAAAATCAACTGCGGCATCCATACGTAAAATGCCATAAAAATCGACGTTATCTGTCCAGGTAGAGGTTTTTAATTTTTCGGTATTTTCTTCAATTTTTTGCTGTTTGACTTGTAAATCTTGTTGCGTATTTTTTTGCGCATTCAATTCTGCTTTTAATCGCTGCAATTCATTTTCCAGCGCATTAATACGTTGTTCAGTCGTATCGGTAGAATTTGCAAAAAGCGCCCCTGAAGCCGTAGCGCAGGCTACAGCCAACATAAGTTTTTTCATCTTTATTCCTTAAAGATATCTGTTAGATAGATTCACCTGTATATGCCCCTGTTAAATCCGATTGCCATATACAGGTTAAATTAAAAAAGAAATTAAAATTTAAATACGAGCATCGATCAGTGGGCATGCGGTGACTGCCTGAAGTTCATCAAAATTCAGACCGTCCACCATTTCAATGACATGCGCTTGACCATTTTTAAGCTCAATAATGCACAAATCGGTATAGATACGATCCACGCATTGCTCACCTGTAATAGGATAGGTCAGTTGATTGACAATTTTGGCCTCACCCTTTTTGGTGGTATGTTCCATATAAACAAAGATACGTTTTGCACCAACCGCAAGGTCCATTGCACCTCCTACCGCAGGAACGTCATCTTCCTTACCTGTATGCCAATTCGCCAAATCACCATTTACAGCAACCTGAAATGCACCGAGAACACAAATATCCAAATGTCCACCACGCATGATGTCAAAGGAATCTCCATGATGCATAAAGCAACCACCAGGTAATAAAGTCACCAGCTCTTTGCCTGCATTAACCAAATCAGGATCTTCTTCACCTGCTACGGGTGGTGGGCCGAAAGCCAATACGCCATTTTCAGAGTGTAAAAAGATTTCCTTGTCCTTTGGTAAATATTTGGCCACATTGGTTGGTAAACCAATGCCTAAATTGACATATGAACCATCAGGAATATCTTGAGCAATTACAGCGGCAATTTCTTCGCGACTTCTCTTTTGAATGGTCATCAGATATCTCCCACTTTCACAACATGTTGCACAAATATTCCTGGTGTAATAATGCATTCAGGATCAAGACTTCCCAACTCAACCACATCATGTACCTGTACTATGCTGGTTTTAGCAGCTTTCGCCATAATAGGGCCAAAGTTTCGTGCTGCTTTTCGATAGGTTAAATTGCCCCATCGATCGGCTTTATCGGCATAAATCAAGGCAAAATCAGCTTCAAGCGGATATTCGAGTACATAATTCTTGCCATTAATATTACGGGTTTCTTTTCCTTCAGCGATTTTGGTGCCGTAGCCTGTTGGGGTAAAAATTGCCCCTAAACCTGCACCCGCAGCTTGAATACGACAGGCAAGGTTGCCTTGAGGTACCAGTTCTAATTCAATTTTTCCAGCACGATATAAATCCTGAAAAATGGTAGAACCTGCTGACTTTGGAAAGGAACAGATCATTTTTTTTACCAGACCAGAAAGTAACAGTTTGGTTAAACCATGATCGCCCGAAGCAGCATTGTTATTAATGACTGTAAGTTCTTTTGGCCCACAATCAATCATGGCTTCAATAAGTTCAGCAGGCTGCCCTGTGACACCAAAACCACTGACCATGATGGTTGAACCATCTGGAATACTGCGCAGAACTGACTCGATATTAGTCGTGATTTTATTTACCATGCGATTTATACCTTTGTCCTTAAAATATATCGTTACTTAATGAGCTTTTAATCGGCTTTTTGCGGGTTAAACAGTCGGTCTTTAATAAATAACAGAGGAATCACACCGCAAATAAAATAAGCACCTGCCATAACCAACAGACCTAAGCCAATCGAACCGTTTTGTGATAAATAACCAATAGTAAGTGGAGAGAAAATAGACAGAACTTTACCGACATTGTATGCACCACCAACTGCCGAACCACGAATAGAGGTTGGAAAGCTTTCTGTCATATATGTGGCATTGATAGCGTAAGGAATACCGTAAAGGAAACCAAAAAACAGCATTAGCCAAAGAATATTCACAGGTGTATTCAGATACACGATTACTGGAATAAACAACGCGGTACCAATCGTTCCGAAGGCAAATACAGCACGACGACCCAAGCGATCAGCAATCATCCCTGCAATAATTTTGGCAAAGATCATAATGATGAAGGTACCCACCATATACATTGCCATTTCTTTAAATTTAATGCCGAGCTCAGACTCTAGATAAGCTGGTAACCAGTTACTTACACCATAATAGCCAAACTGTAATGCGCCGGTACTGATAACCCAAAGCAAAAACATAATTCCATGTTTCTTTTCTTTAAAGATTTCACGGTACGGATTTTCACGTTTTACTGCTTTCATACCGCCATCCGTTTGAGCAGCTCGAATTTGGCGAGATTTTTTCCATGATTCTGGTTCAGGCACCATGAAATACATAAAGAAAGACAATACAATTGGAGTGATAGATAACCAGTATAGATAGCGCCAACCATGATCTGGAATAATATGACCAGCCAAAAGCGTCGCCAATAATGAACCCAGTGTATAACCCGTCATTAAAGCAGCGAGCACTGTAGTACGATGTTTAGTTGGTACCATTTCAGACATGAGTACATTACAGGCAATATAGAGAGCCCCTAAACCCATAGAGCCAAACACACGTACAATGGCAAACTGTTCAAAAGAATGAGTAAAACCCAAGGCACAAGTCAAAATCGAAGAATAGGCAATAAAAAAAACAATAATACGCACACGACCAAAACGGTCGCAGGCCCATCCACCAAATAAACCACCAATGGCTGAACCAAATAAGGTTAAACTACCTAATGTTCCCGCTTGTACCCCAGTAAGATGAAATTCTGTTTTAAGACTGGTTAAACTCAGAGCCAAAAAGCCCAAATCTGCACCATCACAGAGTAAAGCAAGGAAAGCAAATATAAAGGCGGTAATCCAGATTTTCCTAGGCGTTTGAATCGCCTGTATTGTACTACTTGATGTAATTGTATCTGTTGTCATGTCTCTTTCCTCAGACAAAAATACATGAGGCATCCAATTGCCTCATGTTTACTTCACTAAAAAGTTAAGCAGTCACTTCCTTAATCATATTTTTCGCAATAATGATTTGTTGAATCTGAGTTGTACCTTCATAAAGACGGAATAAACGTACATCACGATAAAAACGTTCAATTGAGTATTCGCTGATATAACCCGCGCCCCCATGAATTTGCACACAACGATCTGCAACACGACCACACATTTCAGTCGCAAACATTTTGGCGCATGATGCTTCGGTACTTATATTCTGACCTGCATCACGACGACGTGCTGCATCTAAAACCATACATTTGGCAGCATAAATTTCCGCTTTAGAATCTGCGAGCATGGCTTGAATAAGTTGGAAATTTGCAATCGGCTGACCAAATTGCTTACGCTCAACTGCATAAAGTAATGCATCATCCAACATACGTTCTGCAACACCAACACTATATGCGCCAATATGTAGACGACCTTTATCCAAGACTTTCATCGCTGTTTTAAAGCCAACACCCTCAACACCACCAATTAAAGCAGAGGCAGGAATACGGCAATTTTCAAAAATGACGTCACAGGTATGGGAACCTTTTTGCCCCATTTTTTTATCGATTTTGCCCAGTGAAATCCCGGGTGTATTGGCTTCAACCAAAAATGCAGAAATACCGCCTGCCCCTTTAATTTCTGGGTTAGTACGTGCCATAACGGTAAAAGTTGAAGCTCGTGGGGCGTTGGTAATAAAACGTTTTGTACCATTTAAGATATAGAAATCACCATCTTTTACTGCGTTGGTTTTTAATGAACCGGCATCTGAACCCGCTTCTGGTTCGGTCAAACAAAATGAACCGATAATTTCACCGCTGGCATAACGTGGTAAATATTTTTGTTTTTGCTCTTCAGTCCCATCAATAATCAAACCGCTTGAGCCAATTCCGTTATTTGTACCAATTAACGATCGAAATGCTGGAGAAGTATGTCCCAACTCAAAAGCGACATTGACCTCTTCTTCCATGGTGAGACCCATACCACCGTATTCTTCGGGAATAGTTAATCCAAATAGACCCAACTCACGCATTTTTTCAATAACATCTTGTGGAATATCATTGAGTTCATCAACTTCATGTTCTCTTGGAACTAGTTCATTCTTTACAAAATCTCGAATAGTCGAGAGTAATTGTTGCAACATTCCTTCATCGCGGATCATAAGCGATCTCCCATTTCATATGTTTCGCTGTTTCCACTGACTGTTTCGCAAATTAGCCAGTTCACAAGGTTTCACAAAATTTAGTTCTGCGTTTGATTGGTTTCATACTACGAGAATTAAAACCAACATTTCAATACTTTTTAAAAATAAATTTCGTTTAACGAAATTAATAACCATATGGTGCTTATATTTCAAGCAGTTATTATTTATCCTTGCAATACAATAAGAATATGTAAGAAAAAGCACTTGAAAATTTTTACTATTTAAGCATTATATGAGGAATACAGTTTTGATGTGCGAAACAATGGATGCAAAAATGACAGAAATTAAAAAGGATAATTTTGTTGAAATAGACTATTCCATAGAGAACATTGCAATTGTCAAAATTCATCGTCCAGAATCAAAAAATGCATTAAATACGGAAGTACGTAAACAACTTGCACAAGCATTTACTGAACTCAGTTTTAATGAACACATCAATGCGATCGTTTTGACAGGCGGCGAAGAAGTTTTTGCAGCTGGTGCTGATCTTAAAGAAATGGCAACTGCGACTTCAACAGAAATGATGTTGCGCCATACCGAACGTTACTGGAATGCTATCGCACAATGTCCAAAACCTGTAATTGCGGCTGTAAATGGTTATGCATTAGGTGGCGGGTGTGAACTTGCTATGCACAGTGACATCATCATTGCAGGTAAGGGTGCGATTTTCGGACAGCCTGAAATTAAAGTTGGTTTAATGCCTGGTGCAGGCGGTACACAACGTTTATTCCGCGCCGTTGGAAAATTCCATGCCATGCGTATGATTATGACGGGTGCAATGGTTCCAGCAGAAGAAGCCTATGTGATTGGTCTGGTTTCTCAAGTTACTGAAGATGATCAAACGATTCCAACTGCAATCAAAATGGCACAAAGTCTAGCAAAAATGCCACCGATTGCTTTACAGCAAATCAAAGAAGTTGCCTTAATGAGCGAAGATGTGCCATTGAATGCAGGTTTAACTTTAGAGCGCAAATCGTTCCAATTACTGTTCTCGACTGAAGATAAAAATGAAGGTATCAGTGCGTTTATTGAAAAACGCAAACCATCTTATCAAGGTAAATAAATCTTCATAGACGAATATTTAGGGAATGAAATAATGGCACGTAAAGTTCTTATTAGTGCGGGTGGCTCAGGAATCGGCCGCTGTATTGCTGAAGCTTTTTTAAAACAAGATGATGAGGTTTTCGTTTGCGATATCAATGAAGATAGTTTAAAGCTGTTTAAACAGGACTATCCACAATTGCATATCGCCTACTGTGATCTTGGCCAAATGGATGCTATTCCTTCAATGTTTGAAAGTGCCTTACGCCAATTGGGTGGATTGGACATTTTAGTCAATAACACTGGAGTTTCTGGCCCAACCGTTGCAGCAGAAGAACTGAGTTTTGAAGACTGGACGCAGGTTTTAAATCTGAATTTGAACAGTACTTTTATGATGACCAAATTGGCTATTCCTTATTTAAAGCAATCACCATCTGGTGTGGTCATCAATCTTTCTTCCATTGCTGGACGTATGGGCTATCCCTTTAGATTGGCCTATTCAACTTCAAAATGGGGAATAATTGGTTTTACCAAAACCCTTTCGATGGAATTAGGTGCCTTTGATATTCGCGTAAATGCAGTACTTCCGGGTGCAGTTGATGGCGAACGTGTACAACGGGTATTACAAGCACGTGCAGATGCCATGAATATTTCGCTGGATGAAGCGACGCAGAATGCTTTAGCCAATCAATCGCTAAAACATTTTGTCAATCCAAAACACATTGCAGATCTTTGTGTTTTTCTGGCATCAGACAGTGCGAGTTCCATTTCAGGGCAGATATTACCTATTGATGGCGACAAACAGCGGCTTACTTAAATTTTCATATCCTTATTTTTCAAATGATTACAGCATCTTAGGACAGTCATCATGACACAACAGATTAATAAAATTGCCATTATCGGCGTAGGTGTAATGGGTAGCGGTATTGCTCAGATTGCAGCTCAGTCAGGCCATACTACTTATTTGTATGACGCCAAAACAGGCGCAGCACAACAGGCAAAGGAAAAATTGGGAGCGACATTTCAAAAGTTACTTGATAAAAATAAGATTACGACTGAACAAGCCGATTCAGCCAATGCTAATCTTTTAATTGCCAATGAACTTACCGATTTAAAAGACTGTGATCTCATCGTTGAAGCCATTATTGAACGTCTGGATATCAAACAATCGCTCATGGATCAACTTGAAGCAATTGTTCCAGAAACCACTATTTTGGCATCTAATACATCATCACTTTCAATTACAGCGATCGCGGCAAATTGTAAACATCCTGAACGTGTAATTGGCTACCATTTTTTTAATCCTGTACCACTCATGAAAGTGGTGGAAGTCATTCAAGGTCTAAAAACGGATCCTAAGCATGTTGACACGCTAAATCAACTATCCCGTGTTTTTGGTCATCGTCCAGTTGTTGCAAAAGACACCCCAGGATTTATCATTAACCATGCGGGTCGTGCGTATGGCACCGAAGCACTTAAAATTCTGAATGAAAATGTCGCAGATATTAGCGAAATTGACCGCATTCTCCGGGATGGCGTTGGTTTTAGAATGGGGCCATTTGAGTTAATGGATTTAACAGGTTTGGATGTTTCTCATCCTGTGATGGAATCGATCTATCATCAATATTATGAAGAAGCTCGCTATCGTCCGAACTCATTAACCAAACAAATGCTGGAAGCAAAACAGTTGGGCCGTAAAGTAGGTCAAGGGTTTTATGACTACCGCACTGGAAGCAAAACGGGTGAAACACCTGTCAAAATGGTTGAGCGTTTAGATCGTTATCCTGCTGTCTGGATTGCGGCTGATTTTGCAGATGATAAAAAAGTGCTTGAGGCCTATTTAACAGCGCAGAATGTTCAACTCGATACAGGAATAACACCACAAGCAGAAAGCTTATGTCTCTTGGCATGTTATGGCGAAGATACTACTCATGCAGCGCAGCGCCTACAAGTGAATCCAGCACACAGTGTTGCTATTGATATGCTCTATGGTATCGAAAAGCATCGTACCTTAATGCCATCACTTGCCACTGAAACCAGTTATGTTCAAGCCGCTCATTCCCTATTTAATCTTGATGGTGCCATCGTAAGTTGTATTAACGAAAGTACTGGTTTTGTTGCACAACGTGTATTGGCAATGGTGATTAATTTAGGTTGTGACATTGCTCAACAAAATATTGCAACGGTGGATGACATTAATGCTGCTGTGCGTCTAGGTCTGGGTTATCCATATGGCCCGATTGAATGGGGCGATGTACTCGGTGCAGACAAGATTTTATTGATCTTAAACCGCATTTCTGAATTGACTTACGACCCACGTTACCGCCCTAGCCCATGGTTACAACGCCGTGTCGCACTTCATCTTCCACTTACATTTATTGCTTAATCTAAAAAGGGAATTTCCATGTTAAACGCTTATATTTATGACGGTTTACGTACTCCATTTGGTCGCCATGCTGGTGAGCTTGCATCAATACGTCCCGATGACCTAGCGGGTTTGGTCATTCAACGTTTGATTGAAAAAACAGGGGTATCTGGTGCAGATATTGAAGATGTTATTTTAGGTGATACCAATCAGGCTGGCGAAGACAGTCGCAACGTTGCACGTCATGCAGCGTTATTGGCAGGTTTGCCTGTTACTGTACCGGGTCAAACAGTCAACCGTTTATGTGCAAGCGGTTTGGGCGCAATTATTGACTCTGCACGCGCCATTACCTGTGGTGAAGGCGATTTATATATTGCGGGTGGTGTAGAAAGTATGTCACGCGCTCCTTTTGTTATGGGTAAAGCCGAAAGTGCTTACAGCCGTGAAGCTAAAATCTTTGATACTACAATTGGTTCACGTTTTCCAAATAAAAAAATTGTTGCGCAATATGGCGGCCACTCAATGCCAGAAACGGGTGATAATGTTGCAGTTGAATATGGTATTACCCGTGAACAAGCCGATTTATTTGCTGCTCAATCTCAAGCAAAATATCAAAAAGCTAAAGAAGATAGTTTCTTTGCAGGTGAAATTACTGCTGTTGAAGTTTCTCAAGGCAAAAAATTACCACCAAAACAGGTGATTGAAGATGAACATCCGCGTCCGAGTTCAACTGTTGAAGCTTTAACCAAATTAAAATCTTTATTTGAAGGTGGTGTCGTCACTGCGGGTAATGCATCGGGTATTAATGATGGTGCAGCAGCTGTTCTGGTCGGTTCTGAAGCAGCAGGTCAAAAATATGGCCTGAAACCAATGGCAAAAATTTTATCCGCTGCGGCGGCTGGTGTTGAACCCCGTATTATGGGGGCTGGTCCTATCGAAGCTATCAAAAAAGCAGTTTCTCGTGCAGGTTTAACCTTAGATGATATGGATATCATTGAAATCAATGAGGCTTTTGCTTCACAAGTCTTATCTTGCCTAAAAGGCTTAGACGTTGATTTTAATGATCCTCGTGTCAATCCAAATGGTGGTGCAATCGCGATCGGTCATCCATTGGGCGCATCTGGCGCGCGCTTGGCTCTGACTGTAGCACGTGAATTACAACGTCGTAATAAAAAATATGCAGTGGTCAGCCTTTGTATTGGTGTGGGTCAAGGCTTGGCAATGGTAATTGAAAACGTTTCATAATCTTTTTCATTTCAAATATCCATTCATCACACCAGCGCAGTGATGAATGGATTCATTTTACAATGCAAAATAAAATGCTCTATTATCCTGATATAGTCTTTAATTTGAGAACTCAATGGCCCAAAGCGCTGAAACTAAAAAGAATGATAAAACTCTTCATTTTGATGAAATTCGTTTAGATCCTATCTCTCATATTCATCGTGAAAATAATCCTCAGTTTATTGCTTCATTGGCACGTGGATTGGAATTACTTCGTTGTTTCTCTTTACAACACCAAGTTTTAGGGAATTTGGAACTTGCAAAAATGACAGGTTTACCAAAGCCAACCATTGCCAGAATTACAAATACTTTAGTTAGCTTAGGCTATTTGAAACAAATGCCAGACTCACCTAAATACATGCTAGATATCGGCGTACTTTCTTTAGGTTATGCAGCATTATCAAACCTTACTATTCGTACAACAGCTCATCCTTTTATGGAAGAAATGAGCCTCTATGCGCATGCTCCTGTGGCACTGGCAGCACGCGATCGTCTAAACATGCTGTATTTGGATGTAGTGCAAACCAATAGCACACTACGCCGTCCAATTGGCTCAACCTTGCCCTTACATAACAGCTCGATGGGTCGCGCCTGTTTAGTCGCAACACCAGAATATGAAAGAAATTTACTTTTAGATGCCATTAAAAAACGTGAACCCGAACAATGGCCAGATATTAAAGAAAAATTGGAACGAGCTTTTGAACAGTATAACCAATATGGATATTGTTTATCTTTAGGTGAATGGCAACAAGGGATTAACTCCGTTGCTGTCCCCTTGGTAAGCTCTAAACATGGACTATATGTGTTTAACTGCGGTTCCCCTGCTTATTTATTAAGTTCAGAAAAATTAATTGAAGAGATCGGTCCACGCTTGAGATATATGGTAAATAGTATTCAAGATGCACTAACAGAAAGCCTATAAATATAACAAAGGAGCAGCTTAATTAACTGCTCCTTTTATTTTAGCCTTGTTGAACAACTTTTTTGTCTTTTAACTCTTGCAACTCACTTGCTGATAAAAAACGATTTAAAATTTGATCAGTATCTTCACCTAAATATGGCGGGCTTTTGACATATTGCACAGGTGTTTTGGATAATTTGATGGGTGAGCCAATTGAAACATAATCTGAACGGAGAGGATGCTGCATATTCACCACCATTTCCCGATAAACCACCTGCTCTTCTTCTAGGGTCTGTTGTAAGTTATTAATCATGCCTACAGGGACTTGAACTGCATGAATACGATCGACCCAAGTCTGAGCAGGTTGAGTCATAAAATGCTGTTGCAGAATCGCACTGATTTCTTCGCGATGCATGACTCGGCCCTTATTTTTTGCAAATTTAGGGTCTTCACAAAGTTCAGGTAAACCGATACTTTGACATAGTGCTTTAAATTGTTGATCATTACCACAGGCAATAATGAATTCACCTTCTTGGGCTTTAAACACTTGATAAGGCACAATATTGGCATGAGCATTACCAAAGCGTCCTGGTATTTTCGATGAAGTTAAATAATTCATGGCCAATACCGAAAGCGAAGCCACTTGAGTATCAAGTAATGCCATATCAACATGTTGACCTTCGCCTGTGGTGACACGAGACAATAAAGCTGCCTGAATCGCAATTGCGGCATACAGACCTGTAGTCAGATCTGCAAATGCCAAACCTGCTTTCTGTGGACCGCCACCAGGTAAATCATCCCGTTCACCAGTGACACTCATCATGCCGCCCATGCCTTGAATAATAAAATCATAGCCCGGTTCGGCAGCACGAGGCCCTTTTTGTCCAAAACCTGTGATTGAGCAATACACCAGTTTTGGATTGATCTGACTTAAGCTTTCATAATCCAGCCCATATTTTTTAAGAGAGCCCGCTTTATAGTTTTCAATAAGAACATCACTTTCTAGCACCATTTTTTTAATTAATGCTTGACCTTCAGTACTGGCTAAATCAATCGCAACCGAATGTTTACCACGATTTGCTGATAAATAATAAGCCGACTCGCCTGTGTCATCACCTTCATTATTTTTGAGAAATGGAGGCCCCCAGATCCTTGTGTCATCGCCATGAAATGGCTTTTCAATCTTGATGACCTCTGCACCCAAGTCCGCTAAAATTTGACTGCACCACGGGCCAGCCAGAATACGACTTAAATCCAGAACCCTAAATCCTGTTAAGGCACCCATATCATTCCTCATTATTGTTGATAAAATTTAGTTATTCCTTAAAATCGAAATTACATTCGATGCTTAAATAATAAATCAAAATATCGCATTGCAAAATAAAATTCTATTATTATTGTAAAAATATTTATTTTTGATTAAGCTTAGTTTTCCCTCTTCTGTGCAATACCATTGCATTGCAAAACTCAAGTGAATGTACATGAAATCTTCGAGTATCTATACACCAACCGTTATTTTGATGGCAGTTGCTGCTGGTATTTGCTCAGGAAGTAATTATTTTAGCCAGCCCTTAGTTCATTCGATGGCTTTGTCACTTCATCTTTCAGAAACCACGATTGCTTGGGTTCCCACACTGGCTCAAATTGCCTATGCCAGTGGGTTACTTTTTCTCATGCCTTTGGGGGATATTTTAGAAAAAAGACGGCTATTATTTATTCTAATGTTGTTGGCATCTGTGGGTTTACTGATTAGTGGATTTTCCAATCATATCGGATTGATCATGCTAGGAACATTGATCACCGGATTATTTTCCGTTTCAGCACAGCTATTACTGCCTCTAGCTGCTAGTTTGGTTCCCATTCAGCATAGTGGCCGTGTTGTTGGTTTTCTCATCAGTGGTTTAATGATTGGTATTTTGTTGGCGCGTTCATTATCAGGACTAATGTCGACATTATTTGCATGGAATATTATTTATCTAATTAGTGGCTTCTTATTATTGGCAATTGCCATAATTTTATATCACAAAATCGGTTCTTTTCCCGCCACAAAGTCTGAAAGTTATTTTAAAACAATTCGATCCATTCCCGTTATTTTTAAGGAAAATCAAAGATTACGCCGTCGAAGCTATATTGGTTTTCTCACCTTTGCTGGCATTAGCATGACCTTCACGACTATGTCACTTTTGCTCGCACCTGCACCCTATTATTTTAGCGACTTTACTATTGGGTTGTTTGGCTTTGTCGGAATTATTGGGACGTTTATTGCCAATTTTTCAGGAAAATATATTGATCAAGGCTATATTCATAAAATTTCGATCTGCTGTGGTTTTGGGCTGATTCTGAGCTGGATTTTCTTTAGTTTATTGCCTGTATCATTTGTATTTTATGTGCTTGCAACAGTCTTGATCTATTCTTGTCTTTCCGCTGTTCATGTCACTAATCAAAGCATTGTCTTTAAACTAAATGAACAACTGAGATCAAGATTTAATGCTATTTATATGACCAGTTATTTTACTGGAGGTGCAGTTGGAACAACTGCGGGTAGTTATGCATGGCGACATTATGGCTGGCAGGGTGTTTGTGTTTTAGGAATATTTTTTGCAATTTTGACACTTTACGGTTGTCTTCGTGATGCAAAATCATCGCCGATTTTAACGCAATAAAAAAGCCAGTAATTCTATCGTTACTGGCGGTGATATATGAAATAGAGATTAACCAATTTCAGTTTTGATATTATTGACCATATGCAATAAACGCGGTGCGATATCTTCTTCCAATTTCTCACGTTTCATAATGAAGCTTGGCCCGCCACAATTAAACACCAATAAGCCATGCTGCTCATGCAACAAAGGCACAGCCACAGAATTTACATCTTTATGCCAATCTCCAATCGAGAAGCAGTAACCAAAGTCCTGATAATCTTTGAAGGCTTTATCTAGATCACGATTAATCTTAATCCAGTCTTCCTTGTGTTTATTGCGGATAGCATTCAACAGAAAGTCACGTTCATCTTCAGGCATAGCAGCCAGACACGCGCGGCCCATTGAACTTAGATGAATCGGCAAATAGGTTCCCACCTGACGACGCATGGTTACATTCCCTTTACCCTGTACTACGTCTAAATAGATCATGTTTAAACGATCACGTGTCGACATGGCAACCGCAGCACCTGCATAATCGGCAAGTTCTTTCATATAAGGTTGGGCAATTGAGCGTACAGATACATTTGCAAGCATGGAATAACCAAATGCAAGAACACCAACGGACAACTGAAATTTAGTTGAATTAGGCACCTGACGAATATAACCAAGACGTGACAACGTATGGGTTAAACGCGTAATAGTCGGTTTAGGCAAACCTGTCATTTGAGACAATTCCTGATTGCCCAGATGCGGTTGTTTGGCTGAAAAACAGCGTAAAAGCTCTAAACCACGCGCAAGCGCAGTAATAAACTGACGATCATCTTCTTCCTGCATATCTTCAATGGGATGAAGTAATTCATGGCGCAGCGGAACCAGTAGTTTTTCAGTTTGTTCGGTTTCGTTTAAATCAGTCATGGTATTAGAGCGTACTCAACTCAATTAATTAATGTTTCGCATTGCGAAAATTATAATCTATTTATTCTATTAATAGCAAAAGAAGCATGTAGAAAAACGTTTACTTCTTTTGCTATTTCCACCTTTTTGTAGCCTTATTCTACAATTCCTTTCGATTTTAGCTCATCCAGCGTTTGTTTGGTCAATATTCTGGAAAGTATTTCATCTGTATGCTGTCCCAACATCGGAGGTGCATGTTTATATTCAATAGGTGTTCGAGACATCTTAATGGGAGACCCAATCACTTTCAGATCTTTACGTTGCGGATGTGGCATATCGACCAACATTTTTCGTTCAACGACTTGAGGCTCTTCAAATGCTTGTTCTAGATTATTAATCACACCAACAGGAACTTTTGCAGCATGAATCATTGCAACCCATTCATCAGCAGTTTTATGCGCAAAATGTGCGGATAATAATTGAGTGATTTCTTCGCGATGCTTGATACGGTCTGCATTTCGGGTAAATTTGGGATTAATTGGCAGTTCAGGTAAACCAATTGCTTGGCATAACTGAATAAATTGCGTGTCATTGCCGCAGGCAATAATAAAATCACGATCGCATGCTTTAAACACTTGGTAAGGCACAATATTGGCATGAGCATTGCCATAACGGCCTGGTACTTTACCTGATGCCAGATAGTTCATCCCTTGATTTGCCAACGTTGCAATTTGCACATCTAGTAACGCCATATCGATATACTGACCCAAGCCCGTAATATTTCGATTCAATAATGCCGCCTGAATCGCAATTGTTGAATATAAGCCAGTGGTAATATCAGAAAATGCGATACCTAATTTTTGCGGTCCACCGCCTGGTAAGTCATCTTTTTCACCGGTCACAGACATAAGTCCGCCCATACCCTGAATAATGAAATCATAACCAGGTTCTTCGGCACGAGGCCCTGTTTGACCAAAACCTGTAATCGAACAATAGATTAATTTAGGGTTTAACTTGGATAATGTTTCATAATCCAGCCCATATTTTTTTAATGAACCTGTCTTGTAGTTTTCAATAACGACATCTGATTCAAGTGCCAAAGCGCGCACTACTTCTTGACCTTCCGGGGTTGCAATATCAATAGCAACAGAAAGTTTATTACGATTGGTCGACTGATAATAAGCAGCTTCATGTGTGTCGCGTCCTTCGTCATCTTTCATCCAAGGTGGCCCCCACGAACGCGTATCATCTCCGCGTTTAGGACGTTCGACCTTAATGACCTCTGCACCTAAATCAGCGAGAATTTGCCCACACCACGGACCTGCCAGAACCCGACTTAAATCTAGAACACGAAATCCTTCTAGAGCACCCATACTTCTTCCTATAACAACCAAAATCGACGAAATATTTAATATCTAAATTAATATTAAATTTCGCATAGCGATATTAAAAGACTAATATACACCGTTTCAACTCAATAGCAAATATTGATAAAGGACAGACTAAAGTTGTACTTTTCTATTTTAATCAAATTTCTTATTAAAAAACATAAATTTAATGAGAATAACAAAATATCGCATAGCGATATTTATTTTTATAATTATTGTTTTATTTGATTCTTTGTTTTACTATCCGAAAAATTTTTAAAAATCTCTCAATACAATTTACTGACTTTTAAAGACTAAAACGTCAGTTTAATCGTATGGATATTTTATCTGTGGTAAAGGAATATAGCTGTGAATACAAATGAATTGATGTCCAGAGTTGGGCCAAATACATGGAAAATTGCATTTCTATTTGCATTTTTGGCGCTATTGGTTGATGGCGCTGATCTAATGTTGCTTTCTTATAGTCTAAACAGTATTAAAGCAGATTTTGGCTTGACCTCAGTCGAAGCAGGAATGTTAGGTAGTTTTACCTTAGCTGGTATGGCTATTGGCGGAATTTTTGGGGGCTGGGCTTCTGACCGTTTTGGGCGAGTCCGCATTGTCGTTGTTTCTATTCTGGTTTTTTCATTATTAACCTGTGGACTTGGACTAACCCAAAGCTTTTTACAATTTGGTATTTTACGTTTCTTTGCTTCTCTTGGATTGGGTTCGTTATATATTGCCTGTAATACTCTCATGGCAGAATATGTGCCTACACGCTATCGAACAACGGTTTTAGGAACTTTACAGGCAGGCTGGACAGTAGGTTATATTGTTGCAACTCTACTTGCTGGCTGGATTATTCCCGATCATGGCTGGCGTATGCTGTTTTTTATTGCCATTATTCCTGTAATTATGGCCGTGCTGATGCATGTTCTTGTACCAGAACCAACTGCATGGCAACAATCACGCTTACAGCCTATCCAACGTACTGAACAACCAAAAGAATCTGCATTCAAACTGATTTTTCAAGATAAACGCAATCGTAATATGTTCATTCTCTGGGCATTGACCGCTGGTTTCTTGCAGTTTGGTTACTATGGTGTAAATAACTGGATGCCATCTTATCTTGAAAGTGAACTTGGCATGAAGTTTAAGGAAATGACCGCCTACATGGTTGGTACTTATACCGCCATGATTTTAGGTAAAATATTGGCTGGTTACATGGCCGATAAACTTGGACGTCGTTTTACTTACGCTTTTGGAGCCATAGGAACTGCGATCTTCCTTCCACTTATTGTGTTCTATAATTCCCCTGCCAATATTCTGTATTTATTAGTGATCTTTGGTTTCCTATATGGCATTCCATATGGCGTAAATGCAACGTATATGACGGAAAGCTTTCCAACTGCGATTCGCGGTACAGCCATTGGTGGTGCTTATAATGTTGGTCGATTAGGTGCCGCCATTGCTCCTGCAACCATAGGTTATTTAGCCTCTGGTGGTTCTATCGGATTAGGCTTTGTAGTTATGGGCGCAGCATACTTTATTTGTGGCGTAATTCCTGCGCTTTTCATTAAAGAAAAACAGTATGATCCACAAAAATCATAATCATACCATTATTTAACTTCTTTCCAGTTAATAGCCAGTATTAGCCCTACTGGCTTTTTTTATCTATAAATAAATCTTGTTTTATTAAAAATAACAAATTAAAATATCGACAAGCGAAACTAAATTTCTTTTTTATTATGGATAATTTTGAACGAGAATCAATGGAATTTGATGTTGTCATCGTTGGTGCAGGCCCTGCGGGTCTATCAGCTGCGATTAAAATTCGTCAATTAGCGATTGAAAAAAACTTACCCGATCTTTCTGTTTGTGTCGTGGAAAAAGGCTCTGAAGTTGGTGCACATATCCTCTCTGGTGCAGTGCTTGAACCACGTGCCATCAATGAACTTTTTCCAGAATGGAAAGAACAAGGCGCCCCATTAAACGTTCCTGTCACAGATGATGAAACTTATTTCTTGTTGTCCGATACCAAATCACAAAAAATGCCGTATTGGATGGTGCCTAAAACCATGCATAACGATGGCAATTATGTCATCTCGCTGGGTAATGTGGTGCGTTGGTTAGGTCAAAAGGCCGAAGAACTTGAGGTTTCTATCTTCCCTGGCTTTGCTGCATCTGAAGTGCTTTACCATGAAGATGGTACGGTAAAAGGTATTCAAACTGGTGATATGGGTATTGCTAAAGATGGACAGCCAACCGCTAACTTCACACCGGGTTACGAACTTCACGCTAAATACACGCTCTTTGCTGAAGGATGTCGAGGTCATTTAGGCAAACGTTTAATTGCCAAATATGACTTAGATAAAGACATCGATCCTCAGCACTACGGCATCGGGATTAAAGAACTTTGGGAAATTGATCCAGCTAAACACAAACCAGGTTTAGTGATGCATGGTGCTGGCTGGCCTTTATCTGAAACTGGTTCTTCTGGCGGATGGTGGTTATATCACGCTGAAAACAATCAGGTGACTTTAGGCATGATCGTGGATCTATCTTATGAAAATCCGCACATGTATCCATTTATGGAAATGCAGCGCTGGAAAACTCATCCACTTATCAGACAATATTTGGAAGGTGGTAAACGTATTTCTTATGGCGCGCGCGCCGTGGTCAAAGGCGGTTTAAACTCCTTACCGAAACTGACTTTCCCGGGTGGCTGTCTGATTGGTGACGATGCAGGTTTCCTAAACTTTGCCAAAATCAAAGGCTCACACACTGCAATGAAATCAGGCACGCTCTGTGGTGAAGCAGTATTTGAAGCGATTGCGCGTGGAGTAGAAAAAGGGGGCGATTTAGCCATTGCTCGTGTGGTTGATGGTGAAGACTTTTTTGATAAAGAACTGAATGCTTATACACAAAAGTTTGATAATAGCTGGTTGAAAGAAGAGTTATATCACTCACGCAACTTTGGCCCCGCAATGCACAAATTTGGTCAGTGGATGGGGGGTGCATTTAACTTTATTGATCAAAATGTTTTAAAAGTGCCATTCACTTTGCATGATCTTAAACGAGACTTCGCTGTACTGAAAACAGTGGATACTTCAACCTTTAAGCCAAACTATCCAAAACCAGATGGTAAATTGACTTTTGATCGTTTGTCTTCGGTATTCGTATCTAATACTGTGCATGAAGAAAATCAGCCAGTGCATTTGAAACTGACCGAATCATCTATTCCAGTGGACATCAACTTACCGAAATGGGATGAACCCGCGCAGCGCTATTGCCCTGCTGGTGTCTATGAAATTATGGAAAACGATGATGGTTCTAAACGCTTTCAGATCAATGCAGCGAACTGTGTGCATTGTAAGACCTGCGATATTAAAGACCCATCTCAGAACATCACATGGGTAGCGCCAGAAGGCGGTGGTGGGCCGAATTATCCAAATATGTAATTTGGATAGTTCTTGCAGAGCTTTAGTCGCTCCTCATATCCAAATATGTAAACGTTAAGAATATGGTTATTTTTTAATAAAAAAGGCCGAACCAAATATATAAGTTTGTTTTAAACTTATATATAAACACTAATTATATTAGTGCGTTATATTATTTTTTAGGTAACCATAGTCCCCAAGGGGGCTATGGTTAAAAATTAAATCCAAAAAGAAATAATCAGCATAATCGCACTTAATATAGTGAAGTAACTTAATACAATAGGTAAATTGGTCCGGTAACCTTCAATCATTTCTAACGGCGTAAGTGACTTAAGCGCAACTCGATACTGAATAACCGATAATACACTAATCATTAATCCCAAAACGATGACAAGTACGCCTAGCCAACGATTAAACAAAATTTTATCGTGATAGCGGACTGGATCTATAAGATGAATAAGTAATGTCGATTTTTCAATTAAAAATCCAAAAGCAATTAAAGCTAGGCTACTTCTATTCCATGCAAGTAAGGTTCGCTCAAGAGCAAGTAATACGCGGGGATCTTCTAAATTTGACATAACTCAGACTTTAAAATAATTTAGCGGTAATTTTAAATAAGATTGACCATTTGATTCAGGCATTGGAAAATTTCCAGCATCCATGTTGATCTGAATGGCAGGTAAAATCAGCTTTGGCATAGTCAGTGTAACATCTCTAGCTTCACGCATTTTAATAAAATTTGGTTTCGTAGTGCCTGAATGAATATGGATATTTGATTGCTTTTGTGTTTTGACGTCAGTTTCACCTACGAAATAATCTCTTGTTTTAGGCAAATAATCGTGACATAGAAACATACGCATATGTTCAGGCAAAACATATAAACGTTGAATTGAATCGTAGAGTTGAGCTGCACTTCCATTCGGAAAATCACAACGTGCTGTACCATAATCTGGCATAAACAATGTATCCCCAACAAAAACAGCATCACCGATGACATAGCTTAAACATGCTGGTGTATGTCCGGGTGTGGGAATATTATAAGCATCTAAATTGCCTATTTTAAAATGCTCATCATCATCAAATAAATAGTCAAAGGCTGGGTATTGCGTAAAATGTTGGGGATCAAGATTATAAATTTGACTAAATGCTTTTTGGACGATTGAAATTTTCCCACTCATGGCAATTTTGCCACTTAAGTGTTTTTTTAAATATTGTGAAGCCGTCAAATGGTCAGCATGTACATGTGTTTCTAATATCCATTCTATACTTAGGCTATTTTCATGGACATAATGAATGACTTTATCCGCTTGAATGGTGGATGTGGTCGCTGAAGCTGCATCATAATCCAGCACACTATCAATAATCGCACTCTGTTTGGTATCAGCATCTGTGACAACGTAAGTAAAGGTGTTAGTCGCCTCATCAAAAAAACTTTTAACTAGTGGTTTCTGAGTCTTCATATCACTTATGTCCCTACTATTTTTCGATAAAGAATAATTCCAACTAACATCGCTCCAATAAAATATATCGCCTGATAATGTCCTAATCCGATCAAGGTTAATGCGGGTGCAGGACATATTCCTGCTATCCCCCACCCAATGCCAAAGATAAATGACCCTACAACCAAGGTTTTATCGATCTGATTATTTTGAGGGAGCTCAACTTTTTCCTTAAAAATAGTTATAGGATGTCGTTTCATTCTTTGAAATGGAATAAAAGCCACTAAAATTGCTCCTATCATGACAAAGGCCAAGCTTGCATCCCATGTACCAAATACATCTAAAAATGAGAGAACTTTTTCAGGATTAGACATGCCTGAAATCATTAGACCTAATGAAAAAAGAGAACCAAATAGAAAAGCAAATATATTTTTCATTGGTTAACTCCTAATACATGACGAATCACATAAACTGTAATAAATCCTGCCAACATAAACATGGTTGTGGCGATTAAAGACCGCTTGGATAAACGACTCAAACCACAAATACCATGACCACTAGTGCAACCCGATCCCATACGTGTACCAAAGCCGACGAATAGACCTGCGAGTATCAATACATAGGGGTTTGAATTAATTTTAATTTCAGGTGTATAGAAATAATGGAAAAAAAACGGCGTAATGAATAAACCCAGTAAGAACCAAATTGCTGGTGTTTTAGTAAGCGTTTCAGGATTTATTGCCTGTGCGAGTAAACCACTGACACCTGCTATACGGCCATTTACATACAGATAACCTATCACAGCTATTCCGAGCAATAAGCCTCCGATAAAAGCCAACAAAAAACTGTGCATCATTTAGCCTTAAAACAATATATAAAATAATAATATATATTTTTATAATTTAATCAATACTACTTTGATTAATCTTCACAATTAAAGAATAGATGAACAGTTTACATAAACTCATTTAAGACTCGATCAACAAACCATTTAGGAAATTTCTGCAAATTTTTATTAAGCTTAAGAATTTCTGACTTTTCAATTTCTGCTAAAAAGGATGCTTGTGTCCCATCTGAAGAATTATCAAAAATGTAAGCTCGATCTGAGGTATCAATTGCCTCTAACAGTAAATCCATACTTCTGTGATAACGCGTTCTGATTTTATCTTCAGGTACATTATGTCCGCCCTGACTCACTCGATATTGCACTCGATTAATATTAATATCAGGATCAACCGTAGAAACAAAATACAGATACGTTCGAAAACCTTGAGCTTTGGCTTGTTGTAAAAACTCAACCTTACTAACATGTGACATTACTGTCTCAAAGGTAAAGCTAATGTTCAACTCAAGAAATTTAAGGCGAATAAAATCAATGATTCTTGCTGCTAGATAAGAATCAATTTCCTTGGCATCAAAAGCGATATTGCCATTGGCTAAAATAATAGGTTCAGTCTGAAGTAAAGGAATCATTCTCTGATTCACTGTACGTTTTTTTTCTTTTAAAAATTCAATTAGCTGCTGATTTTCCAATGACTCATGAAATTCAGCCAAAGAAAAAGATTGATACTGAAATAGCTGCTTTTCTAATTCATCTGCATTTAAATAAGCACCAATATGTCGTGGCAGCAAATAATCTTTAATAGTGCTTTTACCAGATCCATTTGGACCTGCGAACATTCTTATTCTGGGTTGTGGCATATAAAATTAAAATGCCACCTTTTTCTTACGTTTTAAAATCGTTTCTGACACAGGAACGTCAATATAATAAGATGCAATATTTTTTAAGACTTCTATTTCACCATTGGATGATTGCTTAAGCAAATATTGATCTTTAGCATAAACCACTGAAGAGGATTGTGACGCGTGAAAAAAAGCATGACGAAACGCCTCCACAGCAAGATGTGGAATCATTTCTTCCTCTCTTAGACTGGCTTTCATTGCAACAAATGCTGTCATGCGTGATCTCCCGTATTCATATAAAAATACGTTTTAGTTATCTTAGCATAATTTTAAAAATTGTCTATTTGAGCAGCTTTTTTCAATTATAGATATTCATCAGATTAATTTTAATGCCTTCATCTTCTATCCTTTAAGCAAATATCCTCACTTTTATTATTAAGGTTGGCACATTGCTTGCTTTATGCACCATATTACCACTTAAATAAGGTCATAAAGAATGCATAACACATCAGTAACGGATTCTTTTGATGCAACCAAACCAAATAATGCAGCAAATGAAACACTTGAAGATTATACATTACGCTACGCGCCACATAGTTTTCGTCGCTGGAGTCCAAAAGTTGTTGCCATTACAGCGCTTGGTGGTATTGCCTATCTTGCAGATTTCTCTATTGGTGCCAGTATTGGCATGACTTATGGTACAACCAATGCCATTTATTCTATTCTCTTTGCAGCCATTATTATCTTCATTACAGGGATTCCCCTTGCTTACTATGCAGCACGCTACAATATTGACCTCGACCTGATCACTCGTGGTGCAGGTTTTGGTTATTTTGGTTCAGTGATTACCAGTATTATTTTTGCAAGCTTTACTTTTATCTTTTTTGCGCTGGAAGGTTCCATTATGGCGCAAGGCCTGTTATTAGGCTTGGGCATTCCATTATGGGCAGGTTATCTAATATCCACTATTATGGTTATTCCCTTAGTCATCTATGGAATGAAAGCTTTAAGTAAACTACAGGTCTGGACAACTCCAATCTGGCTTATTCTTATGATTGGGCCTGTGGCTTATCTAATTCATAAAGAACCCAATCTGGTGGGTTCTTTTGCAACTTATGCAGGCAATAGTGGTTATGCGCCCATGGATATGGCCGCGATTATGTTGGGCGCGGGCGTATGTCTATCCTTAATTATGCAAATTGGCGAACAAATTGATTACTTGCGTTTTATGCCAGCAAAAACCAAAGAAAATAGTAAGTCGTGGTGGGCAGCGGTGATTTCTGCTGGCCCAGGTTGGGTCATTCTTGGTGCGATTAAACAAATTATTGGCGCCTTTTTAGGTTTTTATTTATTGACCAAATTACCTGGTATCAATGCCACTGAGCCTGTACAACAATTTAATGCTGCTTTTCATGACATGTTACCCGGTTGGTTAGCTTTAGCGTTAGCTGTGATTCTTGTGGTAATTTCCCAAATTAAAATTAATGTGACCAATGCTTATTCAGGTTCTTTAGCGTGGACCAGTGCTTATACGCGTATCAGCAAGAAATATCCGGGACGTATCATATTTGTATTAGTGAATCTAGCCGTTGCCCTTGCACTTATGGAAGGCAATATGTTTGCTGTACTGGGCAAAATTCTTGGCTTTTATTCAAACTTTGCGATTGCGTGGGTTGTTGTGGTGGCGACCGATATCGCCATTAATAAACACCTACTAAAACTTTCTCCAAAACAACCTGAATACCGTCGTGAAATGCTGTATGACTTTAATCCTGTTGGCTTGGTTGCGTTTGGCGCTGCTGCTGG
Source organism: Acinetobacter sp. S54 (assembly GCF_016624945.1). GTDB lineage: Bacteria > Pseudomonadota > Gammaproteobacteria > Pseudomonadales > Moraxellaceae > Acinetobacter. The sequence goes on from NZ_JACVUI010000003.1 coordinate 535,033, forward strand.
CTTGTCAATTGCAGCGTTTTTTGGTCTATTAGGAGATTTCCTCTCTTCTTATTCTCCATTAATTGCATTAATTGTGGGCTTTGTACTGACCCCTGTTATGGGCTTAATCACAAAAGGTCAGTATTACATTAAAAAGCATGATGATGGTATTAGTGAACCACGCTTTGATGCCGAAGGTACGCCCGTTGCTACGGTATATGCCTGCGTTTCTTGCGATCAAGATTATGAGCGCCCAGATGTTATGTATTCACATCGACATAACGGCGTAATCTGCTCATTATGTAAAACGATGGAAAAATAAAAAAATTGAATCACATAATAATTTAATTGACTCCGCCCTGATTCATCAGGGCTTTATTTTTTGCTTTTAAAAATGAATTTCATCCTGATGAGTCTTCACAATATCGAGCCATGCCTTAGCTGCAGCCGTCATGGGAACAGACGTATTCCATGCCATTGTAAGTTTCCAGCGAACAGGTGTGTCTTTAATCAGGCTAATATTGAATTTTATGGGGTCCAGTTGCTCACAATAAATTTGTGGAATGAGAGCAATCCCCATACGGTGTTCTACCATTTTTACGATAAAGTCCCACTGGCTACTTTTACATACAATATGAGGCATAAATCCCAGCTTTTGGGTGGCTTCGAGAATCAATTTATTTAACGCAAAACGATCATCATAAAATAAAAAATCCTGATCTTTTAAATCAATCAACTCAACATGAGCACATCCTTTCCATTTTGAATCAGGACTTGAGACGAGGCATAATGGTGAATCGATGATTGGAATTTCAGCCAAAATTGGGTTTTGATTGTTTAAAAGTACCCCTACATCCAACGTTCGATTTAAAATTGCTTCTGAAATTGCATTGGAGCCAACCTCCATAAACTGTAATTCAATATTCGGATATTGTTTATGAAACAATGCAATCAAGGATGTCAATAATACAGAACCTAAAGGCGGTAAGCCTAAAGTCAGTTTGCCTTTTTTCAAATGTTTAATATCTTGCAGGGTTTCATAAATCTTTTTTTGTTCATCCAGTATTTTGAGTGCATGTTGATAAATTTGTTGACCTGTATATGTCAGTTCAACTTCACGTTTACGTCCCGCGTCACCTTTTTTAAATAAGGTAGTGCCCATTTCCTGTTCCAGTGCAGCAATTGCTTTACTCACTGTCGGCTGTGTCATGAAAAGTTGTTCAGCCGCGGTGGTAAAGCTTTGGCTTTGAATAATTTGTACAAAAATTTTAAGTGCTTTAATATCCATTAAATTATTCCGTAAAGGCATAATTATTTATTTATTATTCATAATATGACATAAAAATTCATTCTACAATTATTTCATCCCCGCTCATCATTTCGTTCATAGGTTATTCAGTGTCGCAATCGCGTTTTACATATTCGGCCAAAGTCATTGCACAAATTGGTTTGTTGTTATGTTTCTGGTGGATTGGATCAGTATTACAACATGGATTGAATCTCCCTGTGTCGGCGGGTGTGATTGGACTCTTTCTAGTTTTGGCTGGACTACTGAGCGGTATATTTAAATTAGAATGGATCAAAACTGGTTCAGACTTTATGTTGGCCGAATTAGTTCTATTCTTTATTCCCTGTGTGGTGGGTCTGATCAATTATAAAACCCTTTTTTTAACTGAAGGCTGGCAATTAATCTGTGCCGTTCTGCTTGGGACAGTCTGTGTCATGGTATTTACCGCCTATACCGTTCATCTATGCTTTAAACTTGAAATACGATTAGAACAGCGCCACAAAACAAAAGCCCAAACCCTGCAACAACATGGAGCAAAACCATGAATATTGCTTTAATTTGTTTAGTCGGGACATTAATCGGTTATGTCTTAGCAAAACCAATTTATCGTCGTTTACCGTATTTACCCTTTTCACCTGCTATTTTAGTCCCTGTCGTTATTATTGGCTTATTATTAAGTTTTCATGTGTCCTATGAAACTTACATGCAGGATAACCAATGGGTCATCTGGATGCTTGGTCCAACTACAGTTGCATTTGCCATTCCCATTTATGAATATCGTAATGTAATCAAACAACACGCATTATCGATTGGTATGGGCATCATAGTAGGCATGACTGCGGGGATGGTCAGTGCATTTTATTTGGCACGCCTTTTTCATTTCGACGAACAAACCACCTATAGCCTTATGTCACGCTCAATTTCTACGCCTTTTGCAATGGAATTGACTCAGCACATTGGAGGTTCTGTAGAGTTGGTTATCTTATTTACCATTATTACCGGGATTGTAGGGATCGTTTTTGGTGATTTGGTTTTGGCTAGTTTAAAGCTTAAATCATATTTGGCGAACGGCGCTTCCCTTGGAAATGCAGCACATGGTTTTGGCACAAGTAAAGCTTATATGCGCAATAAAGAGGAAGGTGTTATTGCTAGTTTAACCATGGTTTTGGCCGGTATTTTTATGGTGATTGTGGGGCCTTTTCTGGTTCATCTTATCTTTAAATTATTGGCTTAAACTAAACCTCCAAATTATAGATAAAATCCAATCAGGCTAAAGCTCAATAATAATAGAGTTTCCAGCAATTCTATACTCGCACCGATGGTATCTCCCGTGATGCCATTAATGCGTTTGATAAAAATTTGCCGTAAATAACTTAGCCCTCCTACAAAAAACAGTAAGCTTAAAATGCCTTGTAATTTCCAATAGATCAGGCTCAATAAGACCATGCCGCTAATCAACCATGCAAAACCCCTTGGCAAATGATCCACTAGCTGTCGAGCCAAGCCTTTTTCTCGTACATAAGTTGTGGTTAATAATAAAATTAACGGAACAATTCGCCCTAGCATGAGGACAAATAATAAAAATAAACCCAGATTTTGCTCAAGTAGGACATAAATACAACTGAACTTGAGTAAACATAGCGCAAAAAGACTTAATACCCCTATTGGCCCACAACTTGGATCTTTCATAATATCAAGCGTGCGCTGTTTATTACCAAAACCGCCGACCCATGCATCAGCAGTATCTGCTAGACCATCCAGATGCAATCCACCCGTTAGCCAGACCCAGATCACTAAAATAACACTCGCACTTAGGAGATGTGGCACTGGATTAAGCAATAAACTTAAGACATATAAAATTAGGCCAATGAATAATCCAACAAATGGATAATATAAAACGGACTGCGCATTTTCAGATTGACTCGGTATACGCGATAATCGGACAGGAATTACTGTCAAAAACTGTAATGCAATCCAAAAAGGCAACATGTGCACTATTCCTCAGCAATTTGCAATTGTCGGTGATCATCAAAACTCAACTGAAAATGATAAACTTGCCCTAATTCTGCTTGCATTTTTAGAATATTGTCCAGTGGCTGTTGTTGTGCCAAACAACGCATCAACTTAATGACGCCGCCATGTGTAACCAATAAAATATTAGAAAATTGTTGAGCATACATTTTTTCTATTAACGACAATAAACCCTGTACGATTCGCGTTTGAAAATCGAATAATTTTTCGCCACTTGGCGCATGATATAACGTGGGTTTTTGCCAAAAGTTTGCCAATAAATCAGGTGATTCTTCATAAATTTGCTGCGTGGAAATACCTTCCCAATTCCCAAAATTCATTTCCTTAAAATCTGCGTCTATCCAAAGAGGAAGATTTTTTTCATCAGCAAGCCATTGGGCAAAAGTTGCACATCGCTGTAAAGGCGAAGCCATGATTGCATGCCATGCATTAGATTGAAATTGTTCAATCGTATTGTGCATTTGCTGCCAACCCGTTGGCGTTAATGCATCATCCAGATGACCTCGCAAAGTATGGTTCAAGGTGGTTTCCCCATGACGTAATACATCAATCCTCAGCACTGGTCGCATATCCGTCTTAAACCTGATCAGCTGTGACCGCTGCTTCAGCAAAGGTCGCCATTTGATTATGTAAAGTACAAGCCAATTGAATGACACCCAAGGCGGCTCCTGCACCACTTCCTTCACCTAAACGTAAGTTTAGGCTCAAAATAGGTTGGGCATTTAATTCAGCTAAAATGCGGCGATGACCATATTCAGCAGATTGGTGTCCAAAGAGCATCCACTGGCGTACACTAGGGTTTAAACGCACGGCGCAAAGTGCTGCAACGGAGCTGATAAAGCCATCAACGATCATCGGTAAGCCGAACTGTGCGCAACGAATATAGGCACCCGTCATCGCAGAAATCTCTAAGCCACCTACTGCAGCCATTATTTTAAACGTATCCTCTTTTACACGAGTTTTATGCAGTACAACTGCCTGATCAATCACTTGCTTTTTATGTTTTAACTTTTCAGTATCAATTCCTGTGCCTACACCAGTCAATTGCTCTGCTTTTTCATTCAGTAATAAACAAGCCAATGCTGAGGCTGAACAGGTATTACCAATGCCCATTTCTCCTGCTATAAAAATATCAGCGTGGGCTTCGATCGCTTGTTCAGCGCTATTACGACCTAAATCCATAGCTTGATAGCATTCAGTTTCACTCATGGCAGATTCAACTGCAAAATTTGCTGTTCCAGCTCGGATACAATGGGTTTCTACGCTGTCATAATGATAATCTTCACCCACCGTCCCACAATCTATAACTTGCAATGTAGCTGCATATTGCCGTGCAATCACACTGATACAAGCTCCACCTGTCGCAAAATTTTGTAGCATTTGACGCGTGACAGCTTGTGGATAGGCAGAAATATTTTCCTGCATCACACCGTGATCGCCTGCAAAAATGGTAATCCAAGGTTGATTCACATGTGGATGAACGTTCTGTTGTAAAGACGCAAGTTGGATTGCTATCGCCTCTAAATCTCCAAGCGAACCTGTGGGTTTAGTTAATTGTTGTTGGCGGTGTATGGCAGCCTGTTTGGTTTGTTCATCAACTGCTTTAACTTGTTCTAACCACCAACTCATGATTTTTCTCCTTTTAATAACATTGGGAACCCTGCGACACAAAACTCGACTTTATCTGCAATTTTCCCTAACCGCTGGTGTAAACGTCCAGACTCATCTACAAAACGCCGTGTTATTTCACCCATAGGGACAATACCTAGTCCCGTTTCATTACTGACTAAAATAATATCTGAATATAACTTAGGCAAAAGTTGAAGCAAATTATCACATTCAATAAGCTGACCATCTGGATTATCCAATAGTAAAAGATTACTGAGCCATAAGGTTAGACAATCTACCAAGATAAGTTGTTGCGGTTGGTCAATCAGTTCAAGTTGTTGTGCCAGTGCAATGGGTTCTTCAATCACTCGCCATTCACTTGGTCGCCGCTGTTGATGATGCTGTACACGTCGCTGCATTTCCTCATCTAAAGCCTGTGCAGTTGCGATATAAGTCACAGGATGAGCTTGGGCCTGAGCAATCGACTCCGCATGTTGGCTTTTGCCTGAACGCGCACCGCCTAAAATGAGATGTAACATAGATCATTCCAATTGTAAGCAATAAACCGAATGTAAAGGGCTTTGTAATTGTTGTGCCTGATAATAACCAAAATGCAGCTGATCGATCGTAATTTTTAAATCAATCTCTGGAGTCTTCTGCATACGGTTAAGAATCTGTTGACTTGGATAAGCATCACGATAAAGTCCAAGTGTAATATGCGGATGATATTGTAAAGCGGCAATTTCCTGATGATCTTGTAGATGCAGTTTTTGCCTAATATCCGTGAGTTGATTATTATCGTCATTTACATTTATAAATAAGGCACTAGTAAAACTGTTTAAACCCCTTATCTCGAGTTGAAATGAGGTTTTATTGCATTGATTTAAAAGTTGCCAACGTTGCTGTTCAAAGCACTGCATTGAAAAATCATCATTATATAAGGGCTTTTGCTCAGTCAAAAAGCCACAAATATATAAAGTAATATGATATTGACGCTGCGTATTTTTCAATAACAGATCTGAAAATGAAGCTTGTAATTGGTCTAGCTTATCGACTAATTCTGGATATTTTTCTCGATCAATTAAGATGTACCACAGTGCATAGGTAGTACGTCCACGATGCCACTCTGGATAATCACGACTTAAGGTTGGAATAACCCAACCATGAGATTTCAAATACAAGAAAAAACACCAAAAATCAAAGTGCTTTATTAAAGCATGGTTTTTGGTGTGAGAAACTCAAATTATCAGCTAGCAGTAAAGCTTTTTAGGTATTTAAGCATAGGAAGATTGTGTATCTTGAGGCAAAGCAAAGCTTTTGAATTGTTTTAAACACGTGGGATTCTCCTGTAATTGATCCAGATGTTGCTGTATCTTTAACTCAATTTTTTGTTTTTGGGCAGACGTTAAATCAAATAGAGCAATATTTGATTGCAAATGCTCATTGATATCTTCAAGACTGATGTTGAACATTTTCATTGCGTAGAAGTAGCCCAGACTTGCACCCCATAATAAGCTGTCTATGGGTTGATCAAAATGTAGATTATTTGCGATTGAACCCATAACCCGTTCATTATGATTTAATTTTCGTAATGGATCACGCGCTACACGCTGACATGGATCCTTGTAAGCATACTGACAAGACTCTACGAAACTTTTTGCCAGTCTCTCCAAATCTTTGGCACGTGTTGGTAAATATGCAGCTAGACCTTGCCTCACCTCTTGAATTAAATGTTCAACCAGAGACTGTACACGTGCATCTCCCATTGCTACACCAATAGTTTCATGCCCTACCAATGAGGCGTACCATGACATCATGGCATGAACGCCATTCCAAAGACGATTTTTGATCAGTTGAATATCGGCAATATTATCCACCAAAATCATTTGACGCATTTTTATTAATAATGGACTGTTATTCTCCACATAGATCGGCATATCTGTTTCACTATTGAACAGAATCAAGTCCATGGTCTGTAAGATATGACTCGGTTGAAAATTACGGCGCATATCATCAATATATAAGGATGCCTGATGTTCCTGTTCAGTTGAAAGTTTGGCGGTATCTTCAATTTCAACATTTTCATCTTCAGCATCTGATTGATGTTGTTTGAAAAAGTTATATTTAATTTTGAGTTGACGATACAGATTTTGTTCAGAAAGTTTGGAAACCATACGGTTGACGACAGTATCGCAAAAATAATGCTGAGTCATAATTTGGTCGGCAATCTCAACATTCGATAAAGCAATAAGTTGCTCACGAATATGAGATACGACCAGTTTTTTAGCACCGACTTTATTTAAAATAATTAAAACCGTCAGTGGACGTGTATTTTGCATCGTTTGTGAAGCAAAACGCGCATACAATCCTTTGGCAATAATTTTCGCTTCTGTTGCAATGGCGTGTTCAGGCAAACACAGTGCAATTAAAGACGACTCCATATACATATCCAGCATATGCTGTTCATTATCTGCATCAATGACTGACATGTATTCAATTCGTTCATCATAAGAAACTTGCCCATAACGAATGCAATAAGTACCAAAGGCATTCACCGCTTCACGGTATAAGCTATTACGAGTTGAGGCAATAATACGCTGAGGACGCGTATAACCATCCCAATGTGATAAAATCTGAGCGATATAACCACCACCAATTGCACCGAATCCGTGAATTCCAACAGTAAGCTGATTCACTGTTTGGGGAAATGACTCCTGTAAAATAGGCATTTCCATTGCGGATACATATTGATCCAGATCTTCCAGGCAGTCATACATTGTCTCAAAGTAAAAATTGGCTTTGGACAACATATGCTCATTGGGTGCTTTAATATCTTTCAGCAAAATCGTCATGCCGCCTGCTGCATGTGCAGAGCAAATCCCATTTTCAGAATCTTCAAACATCAAACATTTTGTTGTTTCCAAATTTAATTTTTCAGCGGCTTTTTCAAAAATTTCAGGGTGTGGTTTACCTCTTTCAACTTCATCACCACACACCAACACATCAAAAAATTTATAAACATTGGCATTAATTAAATATTCTTCTGCTATTGCACGGCGGCTCGAAGTCGCCACTGCCATACGCAATCCTGATTTTCTTAACCGTTCTAAAACCTGTACAAGCCCCTTTTTAATAGGAACTCCTTCATTGCGAACCAATTCAAGCTCTAACTCATCAGCACGTTGACGAATGGTTTTATAAGGCACCTCTGCACCATACTGTGCTTTGGCTAGTTGTTCCGCAGTGGTGGCACTCAGTCCCAGACATTGCATTAAATATTCATCGGAAAATGCTTGTCCAATGAGTTCTTGAGATGCCTGTTTCAATGTTTGAAACCGTAATCTTTCAGTATCAAACATTGTTCCATCCATATCAAAAAGTGCACCTTGAACAGGAGATCCATGAAAAATCAGCATTGATTTACCTCGTTTTTTAGTTCCTTTTATGTAGGGTATACAAAAAACGTGCAAAAAATATGCTTTGTTATCAAATGAAACAGTTTTGGTTATTTTTTGTCCTTAAGATCAAAAATTAAAAAAATTTTGTTTAAATCCATCCCAAATTATTGATTAATTTTTTAAAATGTGAAAATAAAACTGGAAAAATAAAATGCATAGCATAAGAAGACTGGTGCAGATATTTTTCGACTAAGATAGACCATTCATTCACATTCTTTTTGAAAAGGTATGACGGTATCCTTTTTATTCATCAATAATATCAGCAAATTTAGCTTCTAGAAGCCTAACCAAAGCTTGTGGATTTAATCCAATATCCAGTCCTCGTTTGCCTCCACTGACATATATTTTTTCTTTTATTTCGGCACTTTGACAAACTATTGTTTTAAGCCGTTTTTTCTGACCTAATGGGCTAATTCCTCCCACTAAATAACCCGTTAAACGTTCAGCATCCTTCGGATCTGCCATATGTAATTTTTTACAACCCAATGCAGAAGCAACTTTTTTCAAATTGAGCTGATGATTGACAGGCAAAATCGCTACAAAATAATTTTTATCATCCGTGACCAATAATGTTTTAAACACATCTGCAACTTCTAAATTTAATTTCTCCGCTGCTTCGAGACCAAAACTTTTTGCATGAATATCATGCTCATATTCATGGATACTATATTCAATCTTATTGGTTTTAAGTAGTTTACAAGCAGGCGTCATAATTTCTGTAGTAAGAGTATAAAAAAGGATTTTATTATAATTTCTTTTAAAAAATTTTTAAATTTAACTCGACTATTTTACAGCGTATACCTTTACAAAATATAGACTTGCAACTTATCAATTAAAATGATTAGAATAAGTTTTTGATTTTAAATTTAAAATAACAATGGCGTCCATTTATCAATTAAAACCAGCCTTTCAAAACTTCTTACGTCCATTTGTGAATCGCTTATATCAGTTCGGTATTACCGCTAATCAAGTCACTCTGGTTGCCATGTTGATTTCAGTTGGACTTTCATGTGGACTTTTTTATTTATATGAACCAGATCGTCAGTCTCACTATTTAGGCTTTTTGCTCATTCCCTTCTGGATGCTTATTCGAATGGCTTTCAATGCGATTGATGGCATTTTGGCTCGGGAATTTAACCAACAGACTCGATTAGGGGCATATTTCAATGAGCTTTGTGATGTTATTTCTGATACAGCTTTATATGGGTGCTTTATCGTAATCAACTTTATTTCTCCTTCTCTGCTTTTTCTTGTTATTTTTTTAGCACTTTTAAGTGAATACGCAGGTGTTATAGCGCCTTTAATTGGTCAACAGCGGCGTTATGATGGGCCAATGGGTAAAAGTGATCGTGCATTTTGGTTTAGTGTTTTAGCTATCTTTATAGTCATTGGCTCTTATTTCACTCCATTCATTCCCCAAACTTTATTCAATTATAGTAGCAACGGTATGTTGATTATCATAAGTATATTATTGGTTCTAACAATTTATAACCGTATAAAAAATGCGATTTTGATAACTTAAATTTTATTTAGGAAAATAATGATGCATAACAATACACAACATCAATTTGTGAGCCATGACGGCACTAGTTTATTTTATCAACGTTGGGCGTCTTTGCAAAATCCAGATCATAAAGCCATTGTATTATTTCATCGCGGTCATGAACATTCACAGCGTATGGCACATTTAGTCGTGGAACTTAAACTTCCTGATTTTGATTTTTTTGCATGGGATGCACGCGGCCATGGTCAATCACCAGGCGAACGTGGTGATGCACCCAGCTTTTCTGCATGCGTTAAAGATATTCAATATTTTATCCAGCATATTACAGATCAGTATAAAATTCAGCCCCAAAATATGGTGGTGATTGGACAAAGTGTAGGCGCAGTCTTGGCGGCAACTTGGGTACATGATTATGCCCCTAACCTTCGGGCTTTATGTCTAGCTTCTCCAGCTTTTGATATTAAACTTTACGTACCTTTTGCCAAGCCAGGTTTGACTTTACTGAGTAAATTGCGTGGTAATTTCTTTATCACAAGTTATGTCAAAGCAAAAATGCTCACTCATGATTCACAACGCGCCAAGGAGTATGAATCTGACCCGCAAATTGCTAAAGCCATTTCAGTGCGTATGTTGCTTGGATTATATAATACATCTAAACGTATTGTGGAAGATGCTCAAAATATTTTTATTCCCACTCAAATACTATGTTCAGGTTCAGATTTTGTTGTTGAACAAAAACCCCAACGTTTGTTTTATGAACGTTTACCACATCCACAAAAAGAGTTTCATATTCTTGAAGGTTTTTATCACGACACGCTTGGTGAAAAAGATCGTGAAATTGCCTTTCAAAAAATTCGCCGTTTTATTCAACAAAGTTTTGTCCAAAACCCTGAAAAAATTGACGTACTCCATGCTGACAAAATTGGACCAAGCTGTGCAACTGCGGAACAATTAAGTTCACCTTTGCCGCCAAATTCCCTCAAAAACTGGTTCTGGTCCATTACCAAGAAAAACCTGAAGATCGGAAGTCATTTATCACAGGGTTTAAAAATTGGTGAAGAAACTGGCTATGACTCTGGCAGTACGCTTGACTTTGTTTATCGAAATGCTCCTGAAAGTCGCAATATCCTTGGCAAAATCATTGATCAGCAATATTTAAATGCAATTGGCTGGCGTGGTATACGTGTACGTAAACAACACCTTGAACAGCTTTTATCAAAATATGCCGAAAAACTTATACAGGCTCAAAAGCCACTTAAAATACTGGATATAGCAGCAGGACACGGTCGTTATATTCTGGATGCAGTAAGTCAATTCAGTCAGCGACCAGATTCCATTCTGTTACGTGATTATAGCGAATTGAATGTTGAATCTGGCGCTGAACTGATTAAACAGCGTAATCTTCAGGATATTGCACAGTTTAAACTAGGGGATGCATTTGATGAAAACTCACTTGCGAGTATAGAACCTAAAGTTAATTTGGCAGTGGTTTCTGGCCTATACGAACTTTTTAGCGACAATGATTTAATAAGACGTTCTTTAGCAGGTCTTTCGCATGCAATTGAACAAGAGGGCTATATCATTTATACCGGGCAAATCTGGCATCCTCAGCAGGAATTTATTGCCCGTGCATTAACATCACATCGTCAAGGTGAAGCATGGGTGATGCGCTTAAGATCTCAAGCCGAAATGGATGCACTCGTGGAGCAAGCAGGTTTCAAGAAAATTGATCAATCTATTGATGAATATGGCATTTTCACTGTTTCAGTTGCCCAAAAATTATAAGGTCTGCTATGCAAGCATTACAAAAGCAGCAAGGAACATGGAAATGGGGACTTTTGTGTCTGATGTTTCTTGCACCCTTTTTCTTTTTAAGTTATGGGTTTGCCAATCATTATACAGCTAGCTTACGCCATGTGCCGAGTATCGTTTTTGCATGGGAAAAAAATATTCCTCTTTGGCCTTGGACCATTATTCCCTATTGGTCAATCGATTTTTTTTACGGTCTTTCCTTACTTCTATGCTGGAATAAGTTTGAACTGAGACAGCATGTGTTACGGCTGTTTACAGCCCAACTCTTATCCATTTGCTGTTTCTTACTATTTCCGCTCAAGTTTAGTTTTGAACGTCCTGAACTTCATGGTTTTTTTGGCGTCTGGTTTGATATTTTGATGGGTTTTGACAAACCTTTTAATCAGGCACCTTCTCTGCACATTGTATTATTGGTTATTTTATGGGACTTTTACCGTCGCCATATTCGATCACCTTTTAAATGGCTAGTTGATTTTTGGTCAGTACTGATTGGACTCTCTGTACTGACTACATGGCAACACCATTTTATTGATATTCCTACAGGATTAATTGTGGGTGCATGGTGCGTATGGTTATATCCACTCAATATAAAAGCACCATACGCTAAGCAAAATCAGCAACAAAGAACAATAAAACATATTAAACTTGGAAGTTACTATATCCTAGCTTCCATTCTTTTAACCGCGCTAGCATCGTACTTACAAAGCTGGGCACTATGGTTATTTTATCCTGCATTGAGTTTGTTTTTAGTGGGATTTGCTTATTTATTGGTACGACCTTATTTCTTTCAAAAACAATCAGATGGAAAGATGAGCCCTGCCACATTTATATTATTTTTTCCTTATTTATTATTCGCATGGTTAAATAGTCGAATCTGGACATATAAGCATCCTAATGATTCAGAAATTATCCATATAGATCAACTCACCATTTATCTTGGACGAATTCCATCTCCTGACCAAATACAGCTATACAATGGCATTTTTGACTGTTGTGCTGAGTTGCCAGTCCACACCACAAAAGATTATGGTCAATATTTAAGTCTGGATCTAATCCCATTACAAGCGAATCAACTCGAATATGCGGTAGAGGCTTTCGACCATCTTTTGCTGAACCTGAATAGATCTAATACCTTACACCAAAAGAAAATCCTGATATTTTGCGCTTTGGGTTATTCAAGAAGTACATCGATTTTATGTGCATGGCTTATTAAACATAAACATGCAGTGAACAGTAAAAATGCGTTACAAATCGTGCGAAAAGGCCGACCATGGGTCAAGCTGAACGAATCACATATTCAGCAGATTAACCTCTATCAGCTTAAGCAAATGGGGCTATCACCATGATTTTGCAATTAACTATTATGTCTAAATTGCTGAATAACACCATTTCTTTATTACTCTCAGGCTATGTGGCTTTTGTTCTATCTGTCATGGCGACCTTCTTTTATGGAGGCCAAACGTTAGAACTCTGGGCTTACCTGCTTGTTATATTTTTACTTTTATTTATGCATCATTACGTTTCAATTCGAGTCAAATTTGATGTAGATTTAATCCTGTTCATTACCGAAACAGGCTTTTCCCCATCACAATCTTTAGATAAGGCCACTGAAGAACTAGATCAAGCCCTTATTGGACTCAAACTTATACCACTAGCAAAAGTAGGACGCTCATGGCAACTGCGCCTGAAAGGTTGTCTAAAGTTATTCAAACTGCAAATACTGTTGCTTATATTACAATACCTTACACTTATTGTATTTATTGGCTTTCTCTGTAATCAATAAATCTGAGGAAACCATGAATCCATTCATACCTAATTCAATTAATTGTTCCAAATATAAAAATATGATCAGTAAAACTATTGCCAGATTTATCGCTTTTTTAACACGACGTGGCGCAAGATCGCTTACAGGCGCGCGTAGTTTATGGGTTGGGTGTCAACCTGAACTCAAACAACGTATTTACTATGCAAATCACAATAGCCACATTGATTTCATTTTACTCTGGTCATCATTACCTAAGGCCATTCGACGACAAACCCGACCTATTGCAGCGTCTGATTATTGGTTAAAAGATGGTTTTCGCCGTTTTCTTATTCAGGATACTTTTTCAGGGGTAACTATTCGCCGCAGTCGTGAGAACAATGAAGATCCCTTGCAACCTGTAAAAGAGGTACTAGCACAAGGATATTCGATTATTTTCTTCCCTGAAGGAACTCGAAATTTAAATGATGATGTGGAACTTTTAGACTTTAAAAGCGGTTTATATCATTTGAGTCAAGCATTTCCACAGGTTGAAGTGGTTCCAGTATGGATCTCAAATTTAAAAAGAGTCATGCCAAAAGGTGCTTTTATTCCCTTACCTTTACTTTCCACAGTTATTTTTGGATGCCCCCTAAAAAATATTAATACACTGGATAAAGAAAATTTCTTAACTCATGCCCGACAAGAGCTGTTAAAACTTAAAGAGGCTGAATATCAATGATCACCAATAACGTGCATCAAACGTATCTACTGTTTGCAATTTTTGCCTCGATTTTAGTCTTTGCTTCTAGTGTCGGCTTTATTCTAAAACAACGTGCAGGCGAACGATCTGTATCTGTTATTGATAACCTCAATGCCAGGATTAATGCGTGGTGGGTTATGCTAATTGTACTCGCAGCAGCCATTCTTCTAGGAAAAATTGCATTTATTATTCTGTTTGCTTTAATTTCCCTGTTTGCTTTGCGCGAGTTTATTAGTCTTTTACCCACGCGGCGTGGGGATTATTTTCCATTACTCATCGGCTTTTATTTTGTCATACCTTATCAATATTATTTAGTTTATATCGACTGGTATGGTCTGTATTCTATTTTTATTCCACTTTATGTTTTCCTATTGATTCCAATTGCCAGTCTAAAACAAGAAGATACGACTCATTTTTTGGAGCGAAGCGCAAAAATACAATGGGGACTTATGGTGTGTGTATTCTGTATTTCACATGTTCCCGCCCTACTAAATTTAAAACTTTCAGATTTTCAGGGGGATAAAATTTGGCTAGCAATCTGGCTTATTATGGTGGTACAGGCATCAGATGTCTTGCAATACATCTGCGGAAAATTGTTTGGAAAACATAAAGTAGCGCCTATTTTATCACCCTCAAAAACTATTGAAGGCTTATTAGGCGGTATTGTATTGGCAACGCTGTTGGGCATTACAATGAAATGGCTCACTCCGTTTAATTATTGGCAAGCTGCTGGGATTGGGCTCACCGTTTGTATTTTTGGATTTTTTGGCGGTTTAGTCATGTCCGCAATTAAACGCGATCGTGGCGTTAAAGATTGGGGACAGCTTATTCAAGGACATGGCGGTATGCTAGATCGTATTGATTCTATTTGTTTTTCTGCTCCTATTTTCTTTCATATTTTAAGATATTGGTGGAGTTGATGACCTAATGTTATAAAATACTCGATAAAGACTCTTGATAAATATGGAGAAAAATTAGATTGTCAGCTCAAGAACTCTGCTTTTCTCTTGTTATTGAAAAGTTATAAAATATTGACGAGTTGATAACATCAAACTACCATCCTAGAGTCAAAATTTTGGATAGGTTGCATAGCTTGATTTCATATTTACAACCTCATTTACAGCAAAAAACTTATACCTATTTTTCTTCAGTAAACGCTTTTTTTAGTCTTTTTATATGTATTCTATTTACAGGTTGCACAACCCTTGGCCCTAAGAGTGGTTCCTTAGAAAAACGCTCAAATAAACTTTCTAGTGGATTACAAAAAGCGTATGCTGTTTCACCGGCGACAGCCAATCGTTTATCTCCCATGATAATCCAAAGCGCCGATCGCTATAGTGTTCCACCATTATTGATAGCTGCCACCATTCGTCAGGAGTCAAACTATAATTCTTATGCACGCTCCTCGGGCGGTGCAGTCGGTCTTGCACAAATTATCCCTAGCTATTGGCGACAACCTTGTCCAGGAAATTTGGCAGATGAATATACCAATATTCAATGTAGTGCTTATATTTTAGGTCATTATAATGAGATGGCTGGAAGCTGGTTTAAAGCCAGTGCTTATTATAATGTTGGTCCAACTGGCTATAAATCCAGCTTTTGGACACGGCATAAAGCAAAAAAATATGCACGTTCCGTTAAACATTTTGAAAAAGCCCTAAAGAAAGAACTATAGAACTTAGGCGATTTGGATAGAAAGCTTATATTGAATAACCTTTCTATCCCCAGTTATTTATTCTTCAAATAAACCTTCAAACAATACAGAAGATAAATAACGCTCACCGCTATCGGGTAAAATCACCACGATAGTTTTTCCGTCATTCTCTGGGCGTTCTGCAATTTTTGCCGCAGCAGCAAGTGCTGCCCCACTTGAAATACCGACCAAAATGCCTTCTTGAGTTGCACATTTACGTGCCCATTCAATTGCTTCTTCACTACCAATTGGCATTACTTCATCCACAATATTCAAATCTAAATTTTTTGGAATAAAGTTAGCACCAATACCCTGAATTTTATGGGGCGCAGGTGCAATCTCTTCACCCCGTTTAGTTTGACTTATAATCGGAGATTCCGCAGGTTCAACTGCTACAGAATAAAGTGCTTTATTTTTGATATTTTCAAAATAATGCGAAATACCTGAAATCGTTCCACCCGTTCCTACACCAGCAACTAGAATATCAACTTTTCCATCAGTTGCATCCCAAATTTCGGGACCTGTAGTTTCTTCATGAATTTTAGGATTGGCTGGATTTTCAAACTGTTGTGGAAGAAAATATAGGTCTGGCTGCTCAGTAGCTAAACGCACGGCTTCATCGACAGCTCCTTTCATTCCCTTTGCTGGTTCAGTTAACACCAAATTTGCACCAAAAGCTTTAAGCACTTTACGACGCTCAAGGCTCATACTGGCAGGCATCGTCAATGTAATTGAATAACCTTTTGCTGCCGCAACAAATGCTAAAGCAATACCCGTATTTCCACTGGTCGGTTCTACAATATGCATTCCAGCTTTCAGTGCACCACGTTTTTCCGCATCTGCGATTAGTGCAGCACCAATACGACATTTGACTGAAAATGCAGGATTACGACTTTCCACTTTTGCTAAAACAGTTGCACCAGATTTGATAAGACGATTAATACGTACTAATGGAGTATTACCGATTGCTTCTGCATTGTCAGAATAAACTGCAATACCTAAGTTCGCAGGTGCCTTAAATTGTTGATCGGTCGACATGTTATTTCCTTATTAGATTTGGAATGATTCTCAAATATTATAGGCCTGTCAGCTAAGGAGGAAAGTAGAAAAACCAAGATTTATGCAAAATTTTGATTTATAAAGTTTTAAGATGCACTTAAAAGCTTATTACTCCAGAAGTAATAGTTCATATAAAACATTCAACTTTATTATTGCGTTATCCCTAATTCTTCATTCACTGATATCTGTTCAGTATCACCCAATAAAACAGCAACACGACTACAATGAATCACTAAATGCTCTAACCAACGTTGTGCAGCAAGTTGCTCTAAAGTATAAGTTGCTGACAGCGTTTTCGACGAAGAAACCTCAATAATTTGCTGTCGAACCAACTCCTGTTGTGCTTGCATACCTGCTGCAAAATTAACCAACTCACCCACAAGTATTGTTGGAATTTTAATAAATGGTTCATGTAGTAAATGTGGAATATATTGCTCAAGAATGATTGCGAATTGGGTGGCTAGCTGATCAATATTCCTTTGATTCTGAATCGTCTCAATATGCGCCACATTACTTAAATCATTTTTGAGCACACGCACATACACAACTAGCCTCAATAAAATAACCAAGCGATGTTGATCTGCTAAAGATTGTGGAACAGACATCTTATCGAGATAGTTTTCAATTTTTCCCAACGTATAATCAAACTCATCTGTTTTGACTAATGTTGCGACCACTCTGCCCTGAATACAACCTACAAAAATACAGTACATATCTGATATTGATTGTAAAAGTGCCCGTTCTACCGCAGCGATGGCAAGTGCAGGAACACTATAAAGTGATTCATCGAGATAGCGTGTCGTTGAATGCTCTTTCTCTGGCAATAATCGCATAATCAATTGTTCAAATTTAGGCAAAAGTGGCATAAAAATACATGCCCCTAATAAGCTAAAAGACGTATGAAATGCAGCCACCAATAAAACTGAGCCTAACTGATGAATACTTTCGATATGGTTGTATGCCCATACAAATGCAGGTGATAAGAGAATAAAAGCAAAAAAAGCTGTCACGATATTAAAAATAACATGAACCGCAGCAGTTCGTTTTGCACTTGTCGTTGCTCCAATCGCAGCCAGAACCGCTGTGGCCACTGTTCCGATATTTTGACCAATCACCAATGCTAATGTTTGTTCCAGATTAATTGTCTGAGTCGACAAAGCAGCCAGTGTCGTTGTAATTGCAGCACTAGAAGACTGTAATACGATGGTCATAAAGATACCGATCAATACTAAAAATAACCGCATTAACAAAGTCGGTTCTGCCCAGCGTGACAGATCAATTAACTCTGCGACATCACTCATGGCATCTTGTAGCAGCTGAATACCAAAAAATAATAGACCAAAACCAGCCAAAGTCAGTCCAATAAATGCAATTTTCTCCTTACCTAATAATTTTAGTAAAGCGCCAATGCCAATCAAAGGTAAAGCAAAACTCGAAATAGAAAATTTCAATCCAAGTAAGGCTACCATCCAGCCCGTGCTGGTTGTCCCAATATTGGCACCGATAATGACACCAATCGCGTGACTAAAACTGAGCACTCCAGCACTCACAAAACCAATTGTTGCCAAAGTCGTAGCAGTTGAAGACTGCACCACAACGGTTAAACCAATCCCAGATAAAACAGCTTTCATTGGTGAACTTGTAAAACGAACTAACCATTGTCGTAATGCCTCGCCCGCAATTGCTTTTAAGCTATCAGTCATCAAAGACATACCTAAAAGAAATAAACCTATTCCACCCATTAACGGAACAATGACATTGAGCACAAAAGCATCCTTTTTATAATTTGCAGATTGAAAGCTTTTACAGAGTTAAAATTAACAGCAGTTGTTTTATTTTAATATTTATATTGGATTTATGTCTTAGAATAAAGTGTTTCATAATTGATGATGCTCTAAAAATTATAAATTTTAACTTTATAGCTCTTTTTCACCATTCCCAGATCCTAACTCAATAGCCAATCACTTCGGTGATAAGTAAATTTACTAAAAATCTTATATAGAGGTGGATAGCTCCCTCTATAGTTTAAATAGATGAATTTTTATCGCAGCTCATGCAATTTTATCAATAGATAAATATATATCCATATATTTATAAATTTCATTTTTATTTCAGCATAATACTTAGTAAAAAAGAAGCCCCGCCACTGGCTAGTGACGGGGCTTATATTTAAAAGC
>NZ_JACVUI010000040.1 GCF_016624945.1 Acinetobacter sp. S54
TTGCCTCAGCTTGTTGTTTTGCCTTTTCTGCTGCATCCGCTTTGGCTTTTGCCTCGGCTTGTTGTTTTGCCTTGGCTGCCGCATCCGCTTTGGCTTTTGCCTCGGCTTGCTGTTTTGCTTTGGCTGCCGCATCCGCTTTGGCTTTTGCCTCGGCTTGCTGTTTTGCTTTTGCCTCGGCTTCTGCTTTGGCTTTTGCCTCAGCTTGTTGTTTTGCCTTTTCTGCTGCATCC
>NZ_JACVUI010000041.1 GCF_016624945.1 Acinetobacter sp. S54
GTTTAAAATTATCGATAAAGATGGAAGAATAATTCATGAAAATCTGGTTTCAGATAAAAAAGGAACCGTATCAATCACAGAATTAGCACCAGGAGACTATCAATTTATTGAAACAAAAGCACCCGAAGGATATGTTTTGAATACGACACCAGTTGTTTTCACGATTGAAACCTCAACAGCTAGTAAACCGGCAGTTGTTGCGGTAAGT
>NZ_JACVUI010000042.1 GCF_016624945.1 Acinetobacter sp. S54
ACCGGCCTGTCACGCCGGGGGTCGCGGGTTCGAGCCCCGTCCGCTGCGCCATTTTATACAAAATATGTAAATCCTTAATTCTCTGAAACGAAATTCCTCTAGAAAAATTAAATATTTTTCTCTTGCGTTCAGGGCGCTTAGCTCAGTTGGTAGAGCGTCTGCCTTACAAGCAGAATGTCGGCGGTTCGATCCCGTCAGCGCCCACCA
>NZ_JACVUI010000043.1 GCF_016624945.1 Acinetobacter sp. S54
TTATCCAGCTACGAATAACGGCGATGGAACCTGGACTCTGGCAGACAATACATTACCAACCTTAACTGACGGTTCTCATACTGTTGTGGTAAATGCAACGGATGCAGCAGGAAATGTGGGGACAACCACTGAGACAGTGGTAATTGACACAATGGCGCCAACTGCCCCTGTTGTCAATCCAGTCAATGATACAGATGCAATTA
>NZ_JACVUI010000044.1 GCF_016624945.1 Acinetobacter sp. S54
TATAGTATTGCTACCATCAGTTACAGTTACCGCACTTACCACTTTATGGCCGTCTACTTCTGCCTGAGTTAATGTATGTGATACACCATTGATCGTTATGATGTCACCTGCCGCTGCATCCGCTCCCAAGGTAATATCAACATTGACTTTGCCATCCGCTCCTAATTCTGCTGTATTGATTACGCCATCATTATTTGCATCT
>NZ_JACVUI010000004.1 GCF_016624945.1 Acinetobacter sp. S54
AACGGATGCCGAGATCAAAACCCGGTGCCTTACCACTTGGCGACGCCCCTATCTTCAAAGCTGAAAATTATATAGTGGAGATCGTTGTAAACTTTTTACCACGTAAGCCTTACATGGTGCATTTGCAACAATTTCAACAACATTCATTTCATCATTGATCTCAGTAAAAACACAAGCACCTGTTCCTGTAAGCTTTGCTGGACCAAATTGATCTAAATAATGCATTGCTTCATCAACTTGTGGATATAGACTTCTTGCGACTGGCTCAAAGTTATTTCCAAAGCTGGATGGCTTTAACTGATAGGCGCAAAATGTAGTAGTCTTAGAATCTCTTGTCAATGTTTTTTGCGAAAAAAGTAGTTGAGTGCTGATAAAACAATCAGGTTTTAAAATAATGTATTGTTTTTGAGCTAAGTCTATGAATGATAAACGTTCACCTATGCCTTCCGCCCATGCATTTTGCCCATGGATGAACACCGGAACATCGGCACCTAACTGTAGTCCAAGTTGAGCCAATTGTTGAATATTTAACCCGCATTGCCAAAGCTGATTGAGCACGATAAGTGTAGTAGCAGCATTGGATGAACCTCCGCCTAATCCTGCACCCATAGGAATGTTTTTCTCAATTTGAATATTCAAGCCACATATTTTTTTTGCATAGGGCTTTAATATTTCTGCTGCCCGATAAATCAGATTATTTTTTAGATCGATTTGCTCCAGTCCAGCTATATATATTGCCAAATCAGTTTTCGATTCAAAACTCATCCAGTCATACAAATCAATCAGTTCAAAAATGGTTTGCAATTCATGGTAGCCGTCTGCACGGCGACCTGTTATATGCAAAAACAAATTGAGTTTGGCAGGAGAGGGAACCCGAATCATAATATTAACTTGGCTTAACGATTTTGAATGACCATTGTAATACGATTTTCTTTATGATCTTCAAGCATTTGGTTTAAAATAAGTTTGTTCGGTAGTTTTTGTTCAGCGTCATAGCTTAGATCAACATTCCAGCCATCTTCCTCAATATGATTGATTCGACCAGTTGAATCTTGAGAGGTCTGTGCTTGTGTCGTTGCTGGTCTGGCTTGTACCCAGCTAATAATATGAGTAATTGGTGCTTGCCATCCTGTTGCACGTTCGAGTAATTCTTCGGGCGAGGATGCTGTGATGAGGCCAGTTTTTGCGCTATTCAGCGTGACTTTACCATTTTGCCCCTGAATCTGGGTTTTACCCATGCCTAAAATCCCAGTCAATTCAATATCGAAATTCTGTTGTTGCTGTGCCCATGTAAAAAACGCACTTCCTGATTGTTGGGGGGTACGTACACCAATTTTGCCTTGTAAGTTAAATTGATTTTCACTTTCATGAGTGCTCTTTGGAAGTTGCGGCTGGGTAAAATGCTGACAACCTGTCAAAAAGAATACACTTGAACTGCATAAAATAAGACAGGTTTGAGAAAGCTTATTCATAAATTAACTCTTTTTGGTACTGAGCGGTAAGATTAATCCATCAAGTTGTTGTAATTGTGGATCATTTGCATGCTTTTGTTTTAGCTGTTGTAACACCTGACTATATTTGTCCAGATCACCTTGCATATACAATGCTTTTGCAAATCGTACCCCGATATTAACGTTATGACTGAGAGTATAAGCTTTACCTAATGAGTCAGCGGCGGCAGAAAAATCATTTTGTAAAAAAGCGATATAGCCTAAAGTATCTAGAATTGAAGCTTGTTCAGGTGCATATTCTAGCGCTAGTTCAGCATATTCTCTGGCCTCGTTCAGACGACGATTTTGTAAGGCAAGCGTATAAGCGTAAGCATTTAAATAGGTTGGACTATTGGGCTCAATTTGTAGCAATTGCTTTAATGCCCGATCAAGTTTATCCCGATCAATATTGGGATCGAGCATCAGCACTTCAGCATAAATCAGTTCGGGATCATCTGTAATACTTTTGATGGCTTCATCCAGCAAACGAATGGCTGCTTTTTTATTGCCCATTTTTTTGAGGATTTCAGCCTGAGCCTGATATAAAAAACTGGCATGTTGAGGATAATTGACGCGTTCTTGAGTTAAAAAACGTAAGGCATCATTTAGGTTATTCTGTTTTTCAAAAATCGCTACCATATTGCGGCGTGAAACGACATAGAGACTACCATCTACTAGTCGATAATAGGCTTTTGCTGTTTCAAAATGCTGTTTGCGTTCAGCATTCACGGCCAGATAGTAGTAGGCTTCATTTTGATATTTGGCCGAATAACGTAAATCAACTAGATATTGTTCGGCTTTTTCATATTGTTTTAAATCAATACTGGTCAAACCTGCAATAAACTTGGCTTCTTCCGCGTCTGGCCAATCTTTGATAATACTTTGTAATTTTTCTAGTGCCAGCTCTGGCTCATTATTTTTGACTAAAAAACGTGCCTCTGCCAAACGGACCTCTAGATTATCCTTATGGCGTCTGCTGGATTTTGCGTACCATGCCTGAACACCTTCAAGATCATCTAATCCAAGGAGTAAATTGGCTTTCATGAGAATAAAACCCGTGACTTTGGGACGTTTGCGCAAGGCTCGATTAATGGTGGTAAGTGCTTGCTCTAGATCATTGTTTTGTGCTTCTAAACCTGCAATCAGTGCCAATACGGATGGGTTATTCTTTTCTTTACTTGTATTTAAAATATTAAGTAAGTCAGCACGATCTGATGCTGATTCAGGTGCAATACCTGCAACAATTTGTTCAAGATCTGCATTAGGATCGATATTTAAAATTTTATCGAGTGTATCTGCGGCTAGCTTGTATTCATGTGCTTTTAGCGCAATATGTGCGAGATAAAATAGCGCTGGTACATCTTCTGGCTCTTGTACCACCCAGTGGGTCGCAATATCCAGTGCAGCTTTCGTGTCATTATATTCCAGTGCAATATCTAGTGCGCGTTGTTTAATGGCAGGAGAGTTGCTTTTAATCGCTAAAACAGTGTAATTATGAATTGCTGTAGGAATATCATCATACGCAAGTGCAAACTCAGCAATCATACTTTGCTTAAGAGCTTCAGTATTCGGTTGAAGTGGATAAAAATCAGTCACAGCACGTACATGCGCTGATGATGCCATGCTCCCTAACAGTAAGAATGTGGTAGAATATTGTCTAATCGACGTACCATTAATTCGGCAATTCATTTGACGCAATTTTAGTAATCCATTTTTCCGTAATCTAAGTATGCTTTTTATGACACCGTTATTGCACAATAGCATAAATTTAGCGAAATGATGATCTGATATGTCCTTCTTTGCATTGGGTGTCAACCATCAAACAGCTTCCGTAGAGTTAAGAGAACAAATCGCCTTTAATGCAGAGCGATTAAGTGCTTTGCTTGCCGAACAACGTGATCATCATCATTTAAATGATATGGTCGTGGTTTCGACCTGTAATCGTACAGAG
This sequence comes from Acinetobacter sp. S54, assembly GCF_016624945.1. Taxonomy (GTDB): domain Bacteria; phylum Pseudomonadota; class Gammaproteobacteria; order Pseudomonadales; family Moraxellaceae; genus Acinetobacter. The sequence continues at coordinate 3,442 of NZ_JACVUI010000004.1, forward strand.
GTGTATGCCATTGCAGACAATGCTGAAATGGTACTCGACTGGCTTGCCCAATCAAATGATATTGAAGTAAAACAATTACTTCATCATGTTTATCGTTACGAAAATGCGCAGGCAGTTACACATTTGATGCGTGTTGCCAGTGGACTAGATTCACTTATGTTAGGTGAGCCACAAATTTTGGGGCAGGTCAAAAGTGCGCTGAATCTGTCTAAAGACGCTCATACTATATCTCCAGATTTAAATCGAATTTTTGAATACGCTTTCTATGCAGCCAAGCGAGTAAGAACGGAAACGGCTGTTGGTAGTCATGCCGTGTCAATGGGCTATGCTGTGGCTCAACTGGCTTTGCAGGTATTTAGCCATCCTGAAAAGTTAACCGTAATGGTGGTGGCTGCAGGGGAAATGAATAGTTTAGTGGCGAAGCATTTTGCGGAAATGGGAGTTGCAAATATTATTATCTGTAATCGTAGTCGTGAACGTGCTGAAAGCCTATCACAGGAAATTGCTCAGCAGGTCGATGTCGAGATTATAGAGTTTAGTCAGTTAGCGGATCATTTGCATCGGGCTGATGTCGTGTCGAGTTGTACTGGCAGTTTACATCAAGTGATTCACTATAAAGATGTACGGGTTGCTTTAAAAAAACGCCGTTATAAACAGATGTTATTGGTGGATTTGGCTGTACCGCGTGATATCGACCCCAAAGTCGAAAGTCTGGATGGCGTTTATCTGTATGGTGTTGATGATCTACAAAGTGTGATTGATGAAAATCTGGCGCAACGTCGTCAGGCCGCGGTGGAAGCTGAAGTTATGGTCAACCAGTTGGCGACTCAACTGGTGACTCAGCAAAAAATACAGCAGGCAGGCAGCACCATACAGGCCTATCGTGAACATGGCGAGACGCAAAGTCAGGTTGAACTGAATTTGGCGCTTGAGGCATTAAAAACGGGACAGAATCCAGAAAAGGTGCTTCAAGCTTTCGCACATCGTTTGACACAGAAAATGCTGCATCCGACTTCAATTTTATTACGTGAAGCTGCACAAAATGAAAGCCCTGATTATTTCGAGTGGATGCAAAGTGAATTGGCTGATGTTTTTGCCAAAGAACGAAAGCCAAAAAAATAATTAGGATTCAGTTAATAATCTTAAACTGATCTGCTTGGTTAGTTCATTGAGTTGCTGACGTAAGTTGCGTGACTCTAAAAGAGAAATAGGCGCTTTCAATTTTTGTCGTAAATATTTTTCCTGTAAGCCAAGCGAATATTCTTTAGCCAATTTATCTGCAGTCTCGGGCGCTTGGGTCAAGCTTTCGATATTGGTTCTTTGCATGATGTCTGCAATTTCATGGCAATACGCACTACATGCTCCTAACACATAATAAGTTGCCAATTCCTGATCATCAGGTAATTCATCAAAGATTCGATCGAAAATTGCTAAAGTTTTGCCTAACAATTCATTCGAATCAATTACGGCGCGTAAGGCTTCAAAATGAATATATAAATAAGGATGGTGCATCAAAATCGCCAGTGCAAAATCTTCATCTTTCGTCTGGATGTTAAAAGATAAGGATGCATCATGGCTGATTTGTGGTGTCCATTTACGCCCTAAACCCAATTTTTCCCTAAAAGATTGGGTCAGCAAATAACGAAATGAACCATGTTTGGGTAATAACTCTGTAAGTTCCTTAAGCTCACCCATGACCAGACTTTTACCTTCTGGGGTAGAGATATCATGTTGTCCTGTTAAGTGTGCAAAGACAAAATCTGATAATAATGGAGCCTGATCCAGTAAACGATTAAAATTTTCTAAGCCTTCACGGCGAATTAGCGAATCTGGATCGTGTTCATTGGGCAAGACAAAAAATTTAAGTTCACGTCCGTCATTTAAGAGTGGAAGTGCTATTTCTAAAGTCCGTCGAGCTGCTTTTTGACCTGCGGTATCCCCATCAAAAGCAATAGTAATACGCGAATTTTGTTTAAATAAAGTATTTAGATGATCTGCATTACTGGCTGTTCCAAGTGTAGCAACTGCACCATATACACCGTATTGTTGTAATGCAATGACATCCATATAACCTTCAACCATCAGCCAGTCATGTGCTTTAAGTTTTCGGCCTTCATAAAGACCATAGAGCAATTGATTCTTATGAAATACTTCTGAATCAGGTGAGTTGATATATTTAGGTTTAATTTCATCATTGAGTGCTCGACCGCCAAAGCCAACTACGCGTCCCTTATGATCACGAATTGGAAAAATCACCCGTTCACGCAATAAGTCAAAATCACGGCCATTATCACTTGACCGAATTAAGCCAACTTTTTTTAAACCATCAATATCTTGTGGAAACGCTTTTTCCAAATGTTGCCAATCTTCAGGCGCATAACCCAAACGCCAAAATTGAATGGTTTCAGGTGTTAAGCCACGTTGTTTAAAATAGGCTTGTGCCTTTTTACTAGGAGGAAGTTGTCGTTCATAAAATTGTGCTACATTTTCAAGTAAGTCATACAGATTTCCCTCTTGTGGCATGTCCTCAAAATTAGAAAAAGAAGTATCAAACTGGGCAAAAGGGTCATCAAAATAAGCAGGAATCTCTAAATTTGGAGACTCTGCAAACGCCTGTTTTGGGTCTTGTTGTAGGATGGGTGGCAAGACGCTTTCGTTTGTCGCAATCGCTTGAGGCTCAATTTTTTGTGGGGTGCGTTTATACGAAAGTTTTTTATTGTCAAAATTATCTTTTGGTAATTCAATGCCTGCTTTACTGGAAAGCTCCTGCATGACATCAATAAAATTACGGCTATCAATATCCATGAGAAAACGAATGGCATTACCATTGGCTTGACAGCCAAAACAGTGATAATAGCCTTTGTCCCGATACACGTGAAAAGATGGCGTTTTTTCCTGATGGAATGGGCAACAGCCCGAATAACTGCGTCCAGTTTTCTTAAGCTTTACCCGTTGACCAATCAGCTCGACCAGATCGGTACGATCCAGAATCTGATCAATCGTATGTTGAGGAATCGCCATAATAAAATACCGTGTCTGAATCGGGACGAAAATGCTTTTGCTACGCAGAGGTATCTACATGATGCAGTGTAATGGATATGATTTCAATGCACTAAAAATGAAAAAGGCAAGTCATATAAACTTGCCTTACCGTACAACTAAAAAATTAGTTGGCAGCATCATCATCATTTGTTTGCGGTGCAACCGTATCTGGTACAACACTCATACTCGGAACAGTTTGTTGTACGGGTGGTGCGGAAATAGGCGAGACTTCATGTTGTTCAGGTTTATCCAGTAAACCAAAACTCAAGCGATTTGTCAGACTACGTGTTTCGGTAGGATGATCTGATGCTACTTCTTCAACACCAGAAGTTTTTGCACCACGACCTAAGATACCTAAAGTGGCACGGTTCCACCAGCTTCCTTCATGACGAGCTGCACGTAAATTCACTTTGCCATTCGACTTAATTAAATCTGGATAGTTGAGTTTTAACACGTCTACATATTGTTGTGACGTCGCATTATCACCTAACTCGTCATAGGCATAGGCCAATGTTGCTAGTGCCTCTGGAACTTGAGGAGTTTGTGGATAATGTTCGACCACCCATTGCGCACGTTCCGCTGCTGCCAGCCATGCTTTACGTTTTAAGTTAAAACGCGCCACATTAATTTCATTTTCAGCCAGTTCTTGCTGAATGTATTTCATGCGTTGTGCTGCATCCACTGCATATTCGCTGCTTGGGAAACGACGAATAAAATCGACAAAATTCTGATAGGCCAGTTTTAAATAACTCACATCACGGTGTGATTGTTGTAATGAGGTATAACGTAGCAAACTATCGTAATTAAGTTCCATGTTCGATACGCCACGTACATAGTAAGCATAATCTACATTTGGATGTTGGGGATTCAAACGAATAAAACGATCTGCTAGCGCAATAGCACCTTCATAATCTTTTTGCTGAAATTTGACATACAGAAGCTCAAGCTGCGCTTGTTGGGCGTATTGGCCTGTAGGATAATAAGTATCAATCGCTTCTAATGATTTTGCAGCGTCAGAATATTGCTTACGATCGAGTGACTTTTCTGCTTTTTCAAAATAAACTAGTTCACTTGACTTAGGCCCAGTATCGACTACTTCTTTTTTTGGATTACTGCTACAACCCACCATTGCAGCCGCTACGCCAAGAGAAAGGGCAAGCATGGTAATCTTATAATTTGGTAGCGACATAAAAACTCCTCTGTTATATACGGGCAATGAGCTACAATTGCGCTATTAAACCACTTTTATCACTTTGAGCAAATGACTTCAGCACAATCTTCTAATTCAAATCTCTCAGAAACAGACTTCAATCTACTTGAAGATTCTGAGGATGCAGATAATCATAATTCTGACACAACTGCAACACGTTTATCGTTGCAGGAGCAGCTTGACGAAACTTATCTGGGACAACGCATTGATCAGGTCGCGGCCACTGTCTGGAGCGACTTTTCCCGAGAACGCCTTAAACAATGGATGAAAGACGGCCATTTATTGGTAAATGGTAATATCGTTAAGCCTAAATATCGTTGTGAAGGCAATGAGTTATTGACTTTAAATGTTGAACTGGAAGCACAAACGACCAGTCAACCTGAAAATATTCCTCTTGATATTGTTTATGAAGATGCAGATATTTTGGTCATTAATAAACCTGTTGGGATGGTTGTACATCCTGGTGCAGGCAATAGCTCAGGTACTTTGGTTAATGCTTTGCTCTATCATTATCCAAAATCGGCAGAACTGTCGCGAGCTGGACTGGTGCATCGAATCGACAAAGATACCAGCGGCTTGCTCGTGGTGGCCAAAAATCTCGAAGCGCAATTTTCCTTGAGTAAACAGTTGGCTGATAAATCTGTCTATCGAATTTATGATTTAATCGTCTATGGCAATATCGTCGCAGGCGGCACTATCGATGAACCAATTAAACGTCATCCTGTTGACCGTATTAAAATGGCTATTCTACCGGGTGGGCGAGATGCGGTGACCCATTATAATGTCAAGGAGCGTTTTCAAAACTTTACCCGTGTACAGGCACAGCTTGAAACAGGGCGAACTCATCAGATTCGGGTGCATTTTAGCTATATTGGGCATGGGCTGGTGGGCGATTCAGTTTATATGAATCGTGTGCGTGTTCCTGCAGGTGCGAGTGAGCGTTTAAATATAACATTACGTGCTTTTAAACATCAGGCTTTACATGCAGCTAAATTAGGGTTGGTTCATCCTCGTACTCAGGAAAATATGATGTTTGAAGCGCCTTGGCCAGAAGATTTTACTTATTTGGTCGAGGTTCTACGTCAGGACAATGCTGCTTATTAGAGAAAGGAATTCATTCATGAATTTTGTACAGGGTTTACCACAAGGCGTTTATGTGGGGCAGACGACCATTCAGCATGTGCATGCCTTACCAAGTGCTAATCCTGATCTAGCTGGATTCAATCTGGCTTTACATGTTAATGACGATCCAGAACGCGTTCAGCAGCATCGCATGATATTGCTGAATGAATTTGCAAAGTTTGATGTGAACAAAATTACATGGATGACCCAAACCCATAGCACCATTTGCCATACAGTCAATGAGCAAATTACTTTTGAAGCATTGATAGGAGATGGCCTGGTGACTCAGACGAAAGGTCATGCCTTGATGATGATGACAGCGGATTGTCTACCTGTAGTTTTGGGTAATCGGGACGGTACTGAAGTTGCCAATCTGCATGCAGGTTGGCGTGGTCTGGCAGGCGGGATTATTGAAAATACTATTGAAGCTATGCAGAGTGGTGCGACATGGGCATGGTTAGGTGCGGCGATTAGTCAACCCTGTTTTGAAGTGGGTATAGAAGTCAAACAAACATTTTGTGAGAAATATCCAGAGCTGGCTATGGCCTTTGAACAAGGTAAACAGAAGAATAAATTTTATGCTGATCTCTATGCCATTGCACGTTACATATTAGAGCAGCAAGGCATAGAGCATATTTTGGGGGGAGATCAATGCTCCTATCGTCAGCAAAGCGATTACTATTCTTATCGGCGTAATGCTAAAACAGGACGCATGGCGACATTCGTTTTTATGAAATAAAAGTGGTAAACTTTCAAGGTACTATCAGTTTAATTTATTTATGTCATTGCTCAAGAAATCGCTTTGTATTGTTTATCATAGCCCATACGGACATACAGCCAGAGTTGCTTCGCATATTGCACAAGGTGCGAAAACCTTGGGTATCGAGGTGCATTTGATGTCGATTGAACATATAGACTGGGATGCGTTAGATACAGCACAAGGCATTATTTTTGGTTCACCGACTTATATGGGTAGTGTTTCAGCTGATTTTAAAAAATTTATGGATAGTACTTCTAAACGCTGGAAGAATCGCATTTGGCAAGGAAAACTTGCTGCAGGATTTTCTAATTCAGGTGGGTTAAGTGGTGATAAATTAGCTGTTTTACAACAGTTAAATATCTTTGCCATGCAGCACGGCATGTTGTGGTCAGGTTTGCCCTTAATGCCAACAGGACATACTGAAACAGATTTAAATCGGCTTTCAAGTTGTTTGGGGTTGATGACTCAATCAGACAATGCGCCTGTTGAAATTACGCCACCCAAAGGTGATCTAGATACCGCAGTATGGTTTGGAGAATATATTGCTGGAATTTTATATCGTTTGCATTAAATAGAGTTCGTATGAGTAAAAAAAGCCTCGTGATGAGGCTTTTTTGCGTTTTATTTATGCATCAAACGTGCTTTATCGCGTTGCCAGTCACGGTCTTTTTCAGTAGCACGTTTATCATGTAACTGTTTACCTTTTACTAGTGCAATTTCAAGTTTGACCAGATGACCTTTCCAGTAACAGGCCAAAGGAACACAAGAATAACCTTTTTGATTCACTGCACCCATCAATTGTTCAATTTGTCTGCGTGACAGCAACAACTTACGGGTTCGTGTTGCTTCAGGAACGATATGCGTGGATGCAGAAAGCAAAGGCTGAATTTGTGCACCAAATAAATAAGCTTCGTTATTTTTAAAAATAATATAACTTTCGGTCAGGCTCATACGGCCTGCACGTAAAGACTTTACTTCCCAACCAAGCAGCGCAATGCCTGCTTCAAATTTTTCTTCAATAAAATAATCGTGGCGCGCGCGTTTGTTCTGCGCAATGGTGCCGCCGTTATTTTTTTTAACTACTACTGCTTTCGCCATAATCTTAAAATTCCAAAGTTAAGCCTATTGTGCCTGAAACAGTGACCGAGGTGAAGTTTTTTCATTTTAATCAGGTCGCTTATTCATGGGATGTCTTCGCTAAGAAATCAAGATTTGCTAGAATATAACCCTCAGAAAATAAACTAGAGTAAAAATGGATGACTAAAGCACGTGTTATCTATCCAGGTACATTTGACCCAATCACCAATGGACACATTGATTTGGTCACTCGGGCCTCACGAATGTTTGATGAAGTCGTGGTTGCAATTGCGATAGGACATCATAAGAATCCTGTCTTTAGTTTAGACGAGCGAGTTGCATTAGCCAAAGCATCTTTAAGCCATTTGCCCAATGTTGAATTTGTTGGATTTGATGGATTATTGGTTAATTTTTTTCGTGAGCAAAAAGCTACCGCAGTATTGCGTGGTTTACGTGCAGTTTCTGATTTTGAATATGAATTTCAGTTGGCTAATATGAACCGTCAACTTGATTCACATTTTGAAGCGGTGTTTTTAACACCGTCTGAACAATATTCCTTTATTTCATCGACTTTAGTTCGTGAAATCGCGCGTTTAAGAGGTGATGTTGCCAAGTTTGTTCCACAAGCTGTGGTAGAGGCCTTTGAACGCAAGCACCAACAAGGCTGGTAGTGTGTCATTAATTATTACCGAAGAATGCATCAACTGTGATGTCTGTGAACCCGTTTGTCCCAATGAAGCAATATTTATGGGCGAGGTGATTTACGAGATCCATCCAGACTTATGTACTGAATGTGTGGGGCATTTCGATGAACCACAATGTCAGTTATTTTGTCCGGTCGATTGTATTCCTAAAGATCCTGATCATGTGGAAACCCAAGATCAGTTGTTGCAAAAGTATCAAAAACTAATTGATCAAAAAAGCACGAGCAATTAGTCTAAATTTTTGTTACCATGCGCTCCTGAAGTGGACTGGACGGTCGCTGCTGTGGAGGTCTTCGTGACTGAAGCAGGGGAGGAAAGTCCGGGCTTCACAGGGCAGGGTGCCAGGTAACGCCTGGGCGGTGAAAGCCGACGGAAAGTGCAGCAGAGAGTAGACCGCCTCATTCGTGAGGTAAGGGTGAAAGGGTGCGGTAAGAGCGCACCGCGTGTCTGGTAACAGTTCACGGCATGGTAAACCCCACCAGAAGCAAGACCAAATAGGAATCCTGAGGTACGGCCCGTACTGGATTCGGGTAGGTCGCTTGAGCGTATGAGTGATTGTACGCCTAGAGGAATGATCGTCCTCGACAGAACCCGGCTTACAGGTCCACTTCACCAATTTTTGAAAAATTTGCTTGACGTATCTAGGATAACTTTAGATAATGCGCGCACAGTTTTCGGCTATGTAGCTCAGTTGGTTAGAGCACAGCACTCATAATGCTGGGGTCACAGGTTCAAGTCCCGTCATAGCCACCATTTAACAGACCATGCTCCTGCATGGTCTTTTTTTATGTCAATTTTATTGCTTATATATACATTTATAAAACGCTTACCTTGCTATCCTCTAAGTAGTTGAATGCATAGGTGTACATAAATTAATCGCCATGTAAATCAACTGTGAATATTTGTAGCAAATAATATTATTTTTGATTATCATTCTCATTTAAATCTATTCGCTCTTTATCTCCTCCAATTTATCAGGATAAAACTAAATAAATTGGCATATTGAATAGTAATCATTATCCTTAGTACTATTATTTAGGTGTTGACTATGCATTGTCATCAGAATCTGTCTGTGTCCAAAAATAAGATCAATCATTCGATTACATTGAGACCGCATTATTTAGCTGTATGTCTTGGAATGCTGATGGCACCCATTTCAACGGGTTTATTTGCAGCGGAGGAGAGTAAAACAGCTGATTCAAATCACTACACCAAGCTTTCTGTGATTACCGTGTATGCCGAAAAAGAAGATAAAATTCCTTCTTCAGTCACGACGATTAGCCGAGATAATTTAGATCGTACTGGCGCGACAGATATGGCAAGTATTGTGAAATATTTGCCGCTCGTAAGTGCACCATTTGCAGCCAATGGTGCTAGTGCATTTTATGCAGGTTCAGGTACGAGCAGCTACAATATCCGAGGTATCGATGGTAATCGAGTTGGATTAGATGTCGATGGCATTGATATTGCTGATGCAACTGTTGCGACTTGGACAGGTGCAAGTATGCGTAATAGTGCAGCAGGCCGGGATTATATTGAACCTGAAATGTTTCAAACGGTGAATATTCAATCAGGCACAACAGGCGCTTCTACGGATGGAATAGGGGGGCGTGTTTCATTTAAAAACAAATCACCAGAAGATTATCTGGTGAATGGTAAAAATTTAGCTGCTACTGCTAAGGTGGGTTATAGCTCAGCAGATGAAGCTTGGTTGAGTTCTGTAACAGGCGCAGTCGGAAATGATACATTTAAAGCGCTTATTGTTTATGCACACCGAGATGGTCATGAAATGCAGGGTAACTCTAATACCAAACAATTCCCTGCTGACTGGAAATCTGATGCAATTTTAAGTCGTATCATCTGGGATATTAATGAACAAAATCAATTGGGTTTTACTGCTGATTATTATAAAAAGAAAAATGATATTAGTGGAATGGATGGTTCGACCTACACGGGTATCACTTTTAATGATGGTACACAACATCAGGATATTGAACGCGAACAATATAGCCTAGATTATCGCTTTAAACCCCAAAATTTTGCTTTATTTGATCAGCTAAAAGCTAAGCTTTGGTATCAGGAGTCACATAATGATACCCGTACTGGTTATAAGGCTACGACGTATTATCGCGATGTCAATAACACCTTTAAAGAAGAAAATACAGGAATTAAGCTCGATATTGAGAAATATCTGGGCATACATCATTTTGAATATGGTCTATTAATGGATCAAAAGGAATATTCAAGTAATCGAAAAGAATTGCGTAATGGTGCTCCGACTTCATCGACTTTGTATCAAGGCGCTTATTTATTTGACTCAAAGGTTAATCGTTATGCAGCTTATGTGACCGATACAATGAAGTTTAATCTTTGGGAGCGTGATCTTAAACTCACTCCTTCTTTACGTGTAGAACGTCAAGAATACAAACCAGAAAATTCAACTTATGGGGGAGTGGTTGATAAAGACTTTAACTATGTCTCACCAGGGTTATCATTAAGCTATCAGTTGACCCCTTATAATTATACTTATGCAAAATATACTCGTGGTGCCCGTGTTCCAAGCGCAACAGAATTAGGAAGTTATTTTCAAACAACTTCAGGGGTTTCATATTACTTATCTGGAAATTCAGACTTGAAAAAAGAGACCAGTGACGCATTTGAGGTTGGTCTAAGAAATGATTCAATTGAAGGAATTAAATTTGATCTAACTGGATTCTATACCAAATACGATAATTTCATTGATTATAAATCACTTCCTGCTTCTGAATGCACAGTTTCAGGCGTATTTTTATGTTATGAGGCACAGAATTTGGCGCAAGCTGCAATTTGGGGGGGAGAGCTTTCTACGCATGTCGATCTAGGGCATTTTATTAATAATGCTGATGGTTTTAGCTTAGCCCTAGTAGCCGGTAAAACAAAAGGTCATGCCAAAGATAATGAGGGCAATAAAAGTGGCATAAACTCTGTAACCCCAGGCAAGGCTAGTCTATCTCTTGCTTATGATGATCCTGACCAAGTATTTGGTCTTGGATTTACCACTACAGCAGTAGAAAGTAAAACTGCTTCCCAAGATGTCAGTACCTATTCAGGTAACGCAGGTTATATTCCTGTGAAGGGATACACTGTATTTGATTTATCAGCATATTGGAATATTCATAAAAATGTGAAACTCAATGTGTCGTTAAACAATATCTTTGACAAAACTTATTGGAATTACGCAAGTGTAGGCACTTTAAATAAATCTACTAGTACAAGTGGAAGTATCGATGCATTACGTGACCGTTCGGCTGAAGCTGGTCGCAATGTGGTCGCTAGTGTTGAGTTTAAATATTAATTTTATCAGGGGCCCTTTAGGATATTGCTATGAAAAACATCAAATTTACACTTTTGGCTTGTAGTACGTTATTGAGTTCAGTTGTAATTGCTGCTCCTTTAGAGAATCAGACCGAAATGCAGGCTTACGGTCTTTATTCTCTCTATCATTCACAGGAGCAAAATCCAAATAACGCGACATTTGTTAAAAACTATACAGCTGACTATGCAGACTTATTCAAAACCCAAAAGCAAGTGAATCAGTTACAATATGTACAGTTTGAGCAAGCTAGATTAGAACCCATATTAAAACAACGCCGTGAGATGTCATTAAAACAAGCTCATGTCCGTTTTGGCGTATTGAATACCAATAAAGATGATAAAATTACCTTAAAGGAATATCAGGAAATTGGTCTTAAGACTTTTGATCAATTCGACAAAAATCAGGATGGTCTGATTAGTGCCGAAGATGCCAAGCTTGAATCAACACCAATAGGAACGCATGATGGTTTTAGAATGAAATCACCACTATCTATGCCGATGGCAGGTAATGTGAATGAATTTATTCAAATGTATGCAAATAACAACAAAACTTATGTCACTCTAGGTGACTATTTAACGCATCGTGATCAACAATTCGTCTTAACTGATACCAATAAAGATCTAAGCTTATCTGAAGATGAATATGTTGGCGAATTTACCCAACGTTATGATGAGCATTTGGCGCAAGCTCGGAAGGGATATCGTGAAATTTTTGATCAGCAATTTTTGAAAATAAGTCATGGCAAAGCCACGATTCAGGAAAAAGACATCAAAGCGTTTGCAACCAATGTCGCTAAAGAGAAGAGTTTGAAAAAATAATCGGATCAATTTATTGGAATAAGCCACTATTGACCGTTTTTTTTGTTTTATTAAAGCAAAGACGGTCAATGGATGATTTAAAAATTTTACTCTATGCGTGAGTAAAAGATGAAAATTTTGACAGGTTTATTTCGATGATTTTTATATTACTTTGATCAGTTTTGTTCGGAAATTCAACTAAATTTTTCTTACCATAGAAAGATGACCCTACAATACGTTGCAGCATGATTTGTGAGTTTAATAAGCTGTTTGAAAATTGAATTTTGATTGCACGTTTTTGGGTTCCATAGCCCAATTTATCTAATATATTGTAAATATTATGCAGCATGGCTTTTTCGCGGTGTCTGTTATTTATTCTTATCTTAGAAAAAGGGGACGTACAAATCTTGTCACTTCCCACTTTATCCTTAGTATAAAAAACAATCTAGATTATGAAGATCAAATATGGGGAGAAGTCTTAGTTTTGTGTTTTAGTTCGGTCTTACAATCAAATTTATAAATACTTGATTAATCAGACCTGAATCGCATCCAAAATCAGATTTATGTTTAAACGCTGACGGCATTGCTCGACAAAGTCTTTAATTTTTTCAGTTTTATAACGTTGAAAATCAAAACCTTGATAATCTGTAGAGATCGATCCTAAGTATTTTGACCGAAAAGCATTGTGATCAAAGATTTGATGAATAAAACTTCCTTGAATATGTTCATGTTGAAAATAAAGTGGATATTTTTTACTTACCCCATGATGCATCTCAAAACCTTCAATTGGCATGTCAAAAATAGTATAGATTTTTTTTGCTAAAATTTTATCTTTGATAAATTCAATATCATCATCAATAAAACCTAGCCCTTCGGCAGTTGTAGGTTGGGGGTTTTCGACCTGTTCTGGGTCATTTAGGTTTTGAAAGAGCATTTCATAACCGCCGCAAATGGCAAAAATCGCTTTTTTACGCTGTTGTAGCTGTTCAAATAAGCCATTTTGTTTTAACCAGTTTAAATCTTGAATCACCAGTTTTGAACCAGGTAGTATCACCAGATCAAAACGCTCCAGTGAAATAGGGCTATTGATAAATTCCAGTAAGACTTCATCATCAGCAATCAAAGGTTCAAAGTCGTTGTAATTACTCATATAAGGATAGGCAATGACACCAATCGCTATTTTTTTCTGACTGGGTTGTTGTACAAAATTTTGCAGGCTGGCATTGTCTTCAAAACCAAGATTAAATGGCATATACGGCAAAACGCCCAGCACTGGAATTTTAAATTTTTCCTGAATAATATGTATGCCTTCATCAAATAAAGACAAATCACCACGAAATTTATTGATGATCACACCAATGACACTGTCACGTAAGTGCGCAGGAAGCAGATTATAAGTACCCCAAACCGAAGCAAATACGCCGCCTTTTTCAATATCAGCTACCAAGATGATTTTAGTGCGGTAGGTTTCAGCAATGAAAAGGTTGGATAAATCCTTGTCGATTAAGTTGAGTTCAACCGGGCTGCCTGCACCTTCTGCTACAACGCAATCATAATGTTCAGCCAGATACTCAAAACAGCGTTGTACCGCAGGTTTGAGTTGATCCAAGTCACGATAATATTCCAGCACATGTTGCTGGGAAATCACTTTACCTTCGACAATAACTAATGCGCGGCCATTTACGCCAGATTTCAACAATATTGGATTGAGATGATACGAGGTCGGAATACCCAGAACTTCAGCCTGAAATGATTGGGCAATAGCAATTTCACTGCCATCATCACAGACGCGTGCATTATTGGAGACATTTTGTGCTTTGAACGGAGCAACCCGAACACCAGCATCTTGTAAAATTTTGGCAATCACAAAGGTCAAGGTGGATTTTCCAGCATCACTGGACGTTCCAAAAATCGAAATATGTCTCATACTGATATGCTTATCAATAAAATCGGGTAGGCAGAAACAGGCGGCTACGGCATAATACGCTATTTTACGATCAACGTAGTGGTCAAATTCAGACTGCATTGCGTGTTTTGTATATGATTAAATCAGATATACATATGAAAAAACATGCAAAGTGGGCGCTGTTTAAATCACTATAATGAATATCTATTTCCAGATCTAGCATAAGGCCAATCTGGTGAGCTATGTCGAATTTTCAATTTGGAGTTGTTATGGCACTCGTTCCTCCATATGGTGGCGCAAGTTGTGACGAAAAAATACTTGGCGGCTTAATGATTAAAACGGACTGGAAAGGAGATGCACATGACTGAAGATAGATTAACCCATCTCAAGCAGCTTGAAGCTGAAAGTATCCATATTATTCGTGAAGTTGCAGCCGAATTTGAAAACCCAGTGATGCTTTACTCGATTGGTAAAGACTCTGCGGTTATGTTGCATCTTGCACTCAAAGCTTTTTATCCTGCAAAACTTCCATTTCCATTGTTACATGTGGATACTGGTTGGAAATTTAAGGACATGATTGCCTTTCGTGACAACATGGCTAAAACCCATGGCTTTGATTTGATCGTGCATCAAAACAAGGAAGGTCGTGACGCGGGCATCAATCCATTTGATCATGGTAGCTCGAAATATACCGATATCATGAAAACTCAAGGCTTAAAACAGGCTTTGGACAAGTACCAGTTTGATGCAGCTTTTGGTGGTGCGCGTCGTGATGAAGAAAAATCACGTGCTAAAGAACGTGTTTATTCATTCCGTGATAGCAAGCACCGTTGGGATCCTAAAAACCAGCGCCCAGAACTTTGGAATCTTTACAATGGTAAAGTAAACAAAGGTGAAAGCATTCGTGTATTCCCATTGTCTAACTGGACTGAACTGGATATCTGGCAATATATCTATTTGGAAAATATTCAAATCGTACCGTTGTATTTCTCTGCGGTGCGTCCTGTGGTTGAGCGTAGTGGTACGCTGATCATGGTAGATGATGAACGTATGCGTTTAAAAGAAGGCGAAGTTCCACAAATGAAATCAGTACGTTTCCGTACTCTCGGCTGTTACCCATTAACAGGTGCCGTGGAATCTGAGGCAGATACCTTGCCTGAGATTATTCAGGAAATGCTTTTGGCCACGAGCTCAGAACGTCAAGGTCGTATGATTGACCATGATGAAGCGGGCTCAATGGAAAAGAAAAAGCAGGAAGGTTATTTCTAAACAGCTTTAATGAATGTTTGGAAAAAGATTTCAGAATTTGTGGAGTTAGAGCATGTCTCATCAGTCAGATCTTATTAGTCAGGATATTCTGGCCTATTTAAAACAACATGAGCAAAAAGATTTACTACGCTTTTTGACGTGCGGTAATGTTGATGATGGTAAAAGTACCCTTATTGGGCGTTTACTTTATGATTCAAAATTGATTTATGAAGATCAATTACAGGCGGTTACGCGCGATAGTAAAAAAGTCGGAACCACTGGCGACGCTCCTGATCTAGCTTTACTTGTAGATGGTTTACAAGCTGAACGTGAGCAGGGCATTACCATTGATGTCGCCTATCGCTATTTCTCTACAGAAAAGCGTAAGTTCATTATTGCGGATACTCCGGGGCATGAGCAATACACACGTAATATGGCGACAGGTGCTTCAACAGCAGACCTCGCGATCATCCTGATCGATGCCCGTTATGGTGTACAAACTCAAACACGTCGCCATTCATTTATTGCAAGCTTACTCGGTATTAAAAATATCGTAGTTGCGATCAACAAAATGGACTTAGTTGAGTTTTCTGAAGCACGTTTCAATGAAATTCAGGTTGAATATGATGCTTTTGTGAGCCAATTGGGAGATCGTCGTCCAGAAAATATCCTATTTGTACCGATTTCAGCTTTAAATGGTGATAATGTCGTAAATCCATCGACGAGTACGCCATGGTACAAGGGTCAAACCTTGATGAACATTCTTGAATTGGTGGAAATTAAACGTGAATCCAATAAACATGAATTCCGTTTCCCTGTTCAATATGTGAATCGTCCAAACCTTGATTTCCGTGGCTTTGCAGGGACAATTGCACTCGGTGAAATCAATGTCGGTGATGAAATCGTGGCATTACCATCGGGCAAAAAATCGACTGTTAAAGAGATCGTAACTTTTGATGGTAATCTTGAACAGGCGATTGCAGGTCAGGCAGTAACCTTGACCTTAAATGATGAAATTGATATCTCTCGTGGCAACGTGTTGGTGCGTTCAGGTGAGCAGCCGCTGATTTCTCGTTCTGTACGTGCATCTGTGGTTTGGATGAATGAACATGCTTTAGTGAAAGGTAAGTTATATAACGTCAAGATTGGTACACAAACTGTTCCTGCCAAAGTGACCGAAATTAACTATCGTGTCAATGTGAACACACTTGAGCACACGCAAGTCGAAGAACTTGAATTGAATGCGATTGCTGATGTGACGGTTGAATTTGATGCGCCAGTAGTATTTGATCGTTATCAGGATTCTCGTTATACAGGTTCATTTATCTTCATCGATCGTTTGAGTAACGTAACGGTTGGGGCCGGTATGGTTGAAGCTGCGGTTGAATGGACTGCCAGCAATAATCCTGTAACCGCGGAAGATCGTGCAGCACGTTTGGGTCAAAAACCTGCAGTGATTGGTATAGCTGTATCCTTGCTTGAGAAAGCTCAAGCCTTGGAAAGCTTGCTGATTCAGCAGGGTGTCGTGGCGATTGTCAAGGCAGACTTGAATCTAGAACAGATTAACCTACTCCGTGAAACGGGTGTGGTGGTAATTACGACGATTATCGAAGGTACAGATACAAACGTAACAGCTGAAACTGTTGAGGATGTAGTTGACCAAGTCGTAGAGTTAGTTCGTTTGTAATTAGACTCTTGAAACAAAAAAAACCTCCTAAATTTAGGAGGTTTTTTTAATCGAACCATTTAAACGATACTGATCAATGGAAAAACGCCAAATACTAAAGCACTGCCCATAAGTACACAACACGTCATAAATGCCCATTTCAAAGTAAATTTTTGATGGTCAGCAAACTCAACTGCAGCTAGACCACACAGTAAATAAGTTGATGGAACTAATGGGGAGAGGAGGTGAATCGGCTGACCTACAATAGACGCTCGCGCAATTTCAACGGGTTCAATTCCATAATGAGTAGCAGCTTCGGCTAAAATTGGTAATACGCCAAAATAGAAAGCATCATTGGACATAAAAAATGTCAAAGGCATACTCAGCGCCCCCGTAATAGGTGCCATATATGGCCCCATACTTTCAGGAATGAGCGAAACAAATTGTTTTGACATGGCTTCTACCATACCTGTTCCCGTCAAAATTCCTGTGAAAACTCCTGCAGCAAAAATCACACCAACGACTGCAAGTACACTATCGGCATGCATAGCAATTCGTTTTTTCTGCATTTGTAAATCTGGGTAGTTCACGATAAGTGCAATACAGAAACCGAGCATAAATAGAATAGGCATTGGTAAAATTCCTTTTACCAAGGATGCCATCAGCACGATTGTCAAAATACCATTAAACCAGCGTAAATGTGGACGCTGCGCTTCAGGGTCTTTAGAGATAGTAATGTTGTCAGCATGGCTAATGTCGTCAATACTAATCACCCCCAGACGTTTACGTTCATGTTTACCATAGAGATAAGCAAGGAAGAATAGCCAAATAATGGCAATCAACATAGATGGAATCATTGGGATAAATACGTGGCTGGCATCGACTTGTAATGCACTCGCGGCACGAGCAGTTGGTCCACCCCAAGGTGTAAGATTCATAACTCCACTACTTAATAACATTAAACAGGTCATTACCAGTGGATTCATGCCAATACGTTTATAGAGTGGCATCATCGCTGCGACACAAATCATATATGTAGTTGAACCGTCACCATCCAAAGAAACAGTTAAGGTTAAAAAAACAGTACCTAATGTAATTTTAAGTGGATCTCCTTTCACCATCTTCAAAATCCATTTAATTGATGGGTCAAATAAGCCCGAATCGATCATTAAGGCAAAATACATAATTGCAAAGAGTAACATGACGCCAGTTGGTGCAAGCTTTTTAATACCATCTAGCATAGTTTCACCTAACATTGACACTTCAATATGGCTTAAACTGTCAATATGAAACCCAAGTCCCCAACCGATTAGAGCAAAAATAACAGGAATGAGAATGAGTGCAACCAACGCACTGAGACGTTTTGACATGATCAAATACATAAAACACATGATCATGCTAATACCTAAAAAAGTAAGCATAAAAGCGATCCTTAGCCCAAAAAATTATTATTGATAAAACACGCTTTCACTTTAATGTGGAGCAAATCTATATTTATTATTTATTCTAAAAAATGCAATTACAAAACATATTTATAATACTAAGGTCTATAGTGAGTGGCCTACGTATTTTATACGATGGAGGTAAAAATACCTTATGGCAACAAGCCATCTAAATGTGATGAAAATCTGCAATAGATTATTTATTTTTATTCTGCTTTGAAAACACTTTTATGCGACAATAGTTCTTTCATTTTTCCCAAGGACTCCCATGACAGAGCACTCTCATGAATCTTTAACTGATATCGAAATTATAGATATTTTACAGTCAATGAAGAAAGACGAGCTTGATGCTGAGGCGAAAGAAATTATTCGTGATGGGGGAAAGGCGGGTCGACAAGAAGCACATAAACAAGCACTTGTGGCCTTAAATCATAATTTTGAAGAAAAGTTTGTAGAAGCGGTAACTTTAGCATTGGGGTTAAATGCTGCACAGGCAAAGAAAATTCGATATAAAAAAGATCGTATCCGTATTTTCAAAGCCAAAGGTTTGGGTTATATGGCAATTGATGGTGCAGAAACAGCGCAGGTTTTAGCCCAAATTGCGCAGGCTATTTTACGTGAAGATGCAATTGTGACCAAAGATTTGCACAATATTTTTCCTTTTTGGAAAGAGGGCTGGCCGATGGTGCAATTTGATAGTGCCTACAAAATTTTGGCAGAAGACATCCAATTGCATTATGAGGCGTTAATTAATGCATTGCTTGGGCATTGATTAAAAAAATGAGAGAGATTCAAGATAGTCTCTCTCACGAATTAGTCTTCAAGTAAACTTTGATCTTCCAGTTTTTCCAAAATTCGTGTTACTAATAATTGGTCAATTTTATAATGATCAACATCGACCACTTCAAATTTAAAACCACTAAACTCTACACTATCCGCAGGGCGTGGAATTTTGCGTAATTGATACATCATAAATCCTGCCAGAGTTTCATAATTCTCTTCATCTGGCATTTCATCAATTTCAAGCGCATGTTTCAGGTCTTCAATTGGGGTGCTCCCATCAATTAGCCATGAATTATTATCGCGTTTAATAATTTGCTGATCTGCTTCAATTGGGGTTACCCAGTCACCCATTACCGTAATCATAATATCACTTAAGGTAATAACACCCACGACCAAGGCATATTCATTGATGACCACGGCAAATTTTTCTTTGGTTGATCGAAAGCGATCCAGCACTTCGGAAAGTGTCAGGGTATCTGGAATGGTCAAGACCGTACGAATAGTATTTTCTTTGAGCTGGATTAATGATTGACTATTTAAAATCCGAACCAGTATATCTTTGGCATCTACATAGCCAATGACCTGATCAATACTTTCATTACACACCAAAAATTTGGAATAAGGATATTCTGCTAGCTTTTGACGAATGCTTTGATCCGATTCATTCAGGGTAAAATACACGATATTTTCTCGTGTCGTCATACTTGATGGAACTGTTCGTTCTTCTAGCTCAAACACATTTTCAATAAAATGATGTTCTTGTTTTTGCAATACGCCCGCTTGTGCGCCCGCTTCCATTACAGCTGAAATATCATCAAAAGTAATATTGTCATCGCGTGTAGTATTCACCTTGAATAGGCGAAATAATAAATTAGCAATAGCATTGATTAACCATGCCAGGGGTTTACAGATTTTGATAAAAACCTGAATGGGGTTAATGACTGAAACTGCAATTTTTTCAGGTGCGATCATAGCCAGACGTTTAGGCATTAGATCGGCAAATAAAATGAACAGTGAAGTTACAAAGGTAAAGGAAAGGACAAATCCAATAGTCTGCGTCCACGGACCATCATAGAAACGATCCACTAAATTCACAAAAAATGGACGAAAAGCAGCTTCACCCAAAATACCGCCAAGAATAGCAACAGCATTTAGACCAATTTGCGATGCAGCAAAGAAATCAGCTGATTGATGCTGAAGATCAAGGACTTGTTGAGCACGTTCATCGCCTGATTCCGCAAGAATTTTTAATTTTACTTTACGCGCACCAGCAAGGGCGATTTCCGTTAAAGATAAAAAACCCGCCGCGATAATCAGCATGACAATGATAACGACGTTTTGAAAAAGGCTCACAGTTCACCTGTAGTCATTCGTTATTATGAGAAAGTTTTAATACAATGAAAAAGAGGGAGGTAGTTTTAACTACCTCGGTATAGGATCAGTATAAGCTTGAAAACAGAAGAAATTAACAAAAATTTATTTTAATAATGCGAAAATTGCGAATTATTGGTTAAAAACTCGCGATTTTCTTCTTCTATCATTTGACGTGCGACAAATAAAATCAGCTGTCGTAACCAACGATGGGCTGGATGATGATGCAATAGCGGACACCATGCCATTTTTAATTCGAACTCGGGAATATAAAACGGCGGATCTTTGATTAATAATTTTGGATTACTGGCTTGCAATCGAGCCATACGAGTAGGCAAGGTTGCAATTAAATCTACATTTTGAGCCAATAAAGCTGGCATTTGATAATGACGCGTAAATACTGAGATTTTACGTTTTTGACCAATACGTTCCAGCGCCTGATCAATCCAGCCTAATCCCGCTTGTTTATCCGGATTAATACCAAAACCAACACCCATTCCAGTTTTAGATACCCAAATATGTTGCGCATCTAAATAGTTTTTGAGATTGAGATGCTGACCCGCTGGGTGTTTATCATTTAACAAGCAGCTAAAACTATCACGCCAAACTAAAACTTGATGGAAACTTTGTGGTATTTCATTGAATCGGTTAATGGCAAGATCGACTTTACCTTGTTCCATATCACGGTAAGATACATCACTTGGAGTAAGAAAATCTAATACCACATTGGGAGCTTCAGAACGTAACGCTTTGACCAAACGAGGAACCAGAGTCGCTTCAGCGTAATCTGAAGTCATAATGCGAAACACTCGATTACTGGTATAAGGTCGAAATTCGGTACGCGGTTCCAAAATCATGGACAGATCAGAAAGTGCATCGCGAATACGGGGCTGTAATTCAAGTGCACGTTCCGTCGGAGTCATGCCTTCTGATGAGCGGATCAAGAGGGGATCATTAAATAAATTGCGAAGTCTACGCAAAATATTACTCATAGCGGGTTGGGTAACGCCTAACTGTTCGGCGGCACGAGTGACATTTTTTTCGCGAAGAAGCACGTCAAGATAAATTAATAGATTAAGATCTACCCGCTCCAGATTCATAAAAAAAATACCGAAAATAAAATCATGAAATTGTGATCGATTATGCCATAGATGAATGGATTTGTGTGAAAAAACGCTGAAAAAAACAGCGGTTCTAAGGCATAAATCTAAATATTATGATGGATTAGACATCTTGAAATATTGATAGAAAATTCTGAATCAACTTTAGAAAATAATTCAAAAAAGTAGAACTCGTGCGAGTCTAAATGATCTGATTCATCATTATAACGTGGGTTGTTAAGCTAAACATTGGCAAGTTTTTACTATTTCACATCATGAAACGATGAGTAAATTCACATTGTGACTTAAGTCGAATAGATCAAAAAACCACTTAAAACGACCAAATTGAATCATTTTATGAATTTTATAATTTAATTTAATTGATAAAAATCAATAATTTGAATTTTAGATATATAATTATAATACGACTTTAATCTATATATTTTTTTAAAAAATACTGAAGATTAATGGAGGATATTGGATTAATTTTTTGGCTCAGACTAAGCTGTGATCATATTGATGGAGTGGCTGAATTATAGTCGAGTCAAATAAACATGACAGTTCAGCATGACATCTTTTCGATGAAATCCTAAAAAGGAATATATCATGACATATCAATCAGCTCTTGAGCACGTACGTGCCGTAAAAAACAAATTAGGTGGCACTTGGGATGCAATTCGTCCTGAAGACGCTGCTCGTATGATCGTTCAGAACCGTTTCCATACGGGTTTGGACATCGCTAAATATACAGCTGCTATCATGCGTAAAGATATGGCTGAATATGATGCTGACAACAGCAACTATACTCAATCTTTGGGTTGCTGGCATGGTTTCATCGCTCAACAAAAAATGATTGCGAATAAAAAATATTTCGGCACAACCAACAAACGTTATATCTACCTTTCTGGTTGGATGGTTGCTGCACTTCGTTCTGAATTTGGTCCACTTCCTGACCAATCTATGCACGAAAAAACTGCTGTGCCAAAATTGATTGCAGAAATCTATACTTTCTTACGTCAAGCTGATGCGAAAGAATTAAATGACTTATTCCGTGCATTGCAAAAAGCTGAAGGTGCTGGCGATACTGCAAAAGTAAAAGAAATCGAAGCTCAAATCGATAACTTTGAAACTCATGTCGTGCCAATTATTGCTGACATTGATGCTGGTTTTGGTAACGAAGAAGCAACATATTTGTTAACTAAGCAAATGATCGAAGCGGGTGCATGTGCAATCCAAATCGAAAACCAGGTTTCTGACGCTAAACAATGTGGTCACCAAGCTGGTAAAGTAACAGTTCCACACGAAGACTTCCTTGCGAAAATTAATGCTGTACGTTATGCGTTCCTTGAGCTTGGTGTTGATGATGGTGTTATCGTTGCGCGTACTGACTCTGAAGGCGCAGACTTGACTCAAAAGATCCCTGTATCGAAAGAGAAAGGTGACTTGGCTTCTCAATATATCAGCTACTTAGATACTCAGGAAATTGATATCTCTGAAGCAAGTGATGACGAAATCCTGATCAAACGTGATGGTAAATTACACCGCCCAACGCGTTTAGCCTCTGGCTTGTATCAGTTCCGTGAAGGTACTCAGCATGACCGCGTTGTACTTGACTGTGTAACTAGCTTGCAAAATGGCGCGGACATGATCTGGATCGAAACTCCAACTCCAGATGTTCAAGGTATTGCTGGCTTTGTAAATGACATCAAAAAACAAGTTCCAAATGCAAAACTTGTTTATAACAACTCTCCATCGTTCAACTGGACCTTAAACTTCCGTCAACAAGCGTATGATCGTTGGGTTGCTGAAGGTAAAGATGTTTCTGGTTATGACCGTGCGAAGTTAATGAGCGCTGAATACGATGCTTCTGAATTGGCTGCTGATGCTGATGAAAAGATTCGTACTTTCCAAGCTGATGCTGCACGTGAAGCTGGTGTGTTCCATCACTTGATCACACTTCCGACTTACCACACTGCTGCTCTTTCTACTCATGAGCTTGCTAAAGGTTACTTCGGTGAAGAAGGTATGTTGGCTTATGTTGCTGGCGTACAACGTAAAGAAATCCGCGGTGGTATCGCGTGTGTTAAACACCAAGCAATGGCTGGTTCTGACATCGGTGATGATCACAAAGAAATCTTTGCGGGTGAACAAGCGCTTAAAGCGGGTGATGCAAGCAAAAATACAATGAATCAATTCTCAGCTCACTAAGTTGAAATTGATTTAAAAAAACCCTGCATATGCAGGGTTTTTTTATGAACTTTTGAGTTCAATTTGATCCAATAATTACGAACCGAGAAAACGGTTTAAGCGTTGTTGAATAATTTCATGCGCCTCAGTCATAATGCCGTGAATGAGATCATGACAGCTTGGAATATCGTGAATCAGTCCTAACACTTGTCCTGCTGAAAGTAATCCTGCATCAACATCACCTGCTTCCAAAGCAATTCGGCCTTTTGCACCAGATACATAAGGACGAATTTCTTCAAATTGAATGTCTGGTTTCTGGCTAAGTTCAACGACCAAATCAGAAATACTATTTTTGGCTACCCGAGTAGTATTACGAAATTTTCTAAAAATCAGGTTAGTTGAACGTTCATCTTGCGTTAAATAATACTGTTTGAT
The DNA here is from genome assembly GCF_016624945.1 of Acinetobacter sp. S54. Lineage (GTDB taxonomy): Bacteria > Pseudomonadota > Gammaproteobacteria > Pseudomonadales > Moraxellaceae > Acinetobacter. Next base: position 27,647 of record NZ_JACVUI010000004.1, read on the forward strand.
TTTTTCATGAATAGGCGCTTCCTGCGTCATACAAAAACGAGTCCCCATATTGATGCCTTCTGCTCCAAGAGCCAGAGCTGCAACCAAACCACGACCGTCTGCAAAACCGCCACTGGCAATGAGTGGAATTTTTACTTGATCCGCGGCAGCTGGAATCAAAATTAATCCAGGAATATCATCCTCACCCGGATGTCCAGCGCATTCAAAACCATCAATTGAAATAATATCAGCCCCCATACGCTGTGCAGAAAGGGCGTGACGAACTGAAGTACATTTGTGGAGTACTGTAATGTTATGCTTCTTTAAATCTTCAATATGTTCCTGTGGCTTATTGCCTGCGGTTTCTACAATTTTGACACCACTTTCAATGATAGCTTGACGATATTCGGCATAAGGTGGTGGATTAATGGCTGGTAAAAAAGTCAAATTCACAGCAAAAGGTTTATCAGTCATTTCCCGACAACGCTGTATCTCTTTTAATAGATCTTCGGGGGTGGGTTGAGTCAATGCAGTAAGCGTTCCTAAACCACCCGCATTGGAAACTGCACTTGCTAATTCAGCTCGTCCGACCCACATCATGCCACCTTGAATAATGGGATATTCAATACCAAGTAATTCTGTCACACGAGTTTTCATTGAAGAGAGTCCTTATTTTTCATTGGATATATTTTGCAGTTTGATCTTACTATAGTGTTTTATTTTTAGAAATTTCAACCATGTTTTTAGAAATTTTATTTCATTATGCGATATTTATAAAAATACCAACCTCTTAGGATTGGTATTTATCAAGACGTTATATGAACTCAGCGTTTAATGGTTTTCTTTTTTTAATACATAAAGATCAGCCATCGCACCTTCGATTTTATTGCCTTCCATGTCCAATGCAGTTGCAGTGTTTTCACCAATAAAGAAGTAACGTTTATCGGGTTGAGTATCCAGAATAATCACAGAAGGTTTTTGCTCATCAAATTTAAAAGTACCTTTGGTCTCGATGGGTTTACCATCACTTTTGCCACCAAGATAAGTTTCTTTTAACTCAAAAGTTTTATCAGCTTTTAATTCTAGTTCAGTTTTAATACCTTCACAGTCGGCACAAGGTAATTTACCTTCATAATCACCCCCCCAGTCCAACGAGTTCTCAGCTGTATGAGCAGTATCGACAGCTGTTGCTGTTTCGGCAGGAGCAGATGCAACATGAGTTTGGTCCGCAGCAGCTGGTGTTGTTTCAGCTTGGTTTTCTTTTTTTGAACATGCCATTAATAAGGTCGTTGCGATTGCAATCCCAATAATTGATTTTTTCATTAGATGTGTCCAAGTATTTTTAAATCAAAACTTAGACTATAAAAATATAAGTCTTAGAAAAAGTGAGGATATGTAAGCAATTTGAATAAAATCATTCTTTTAGTATCAATTTGGTTGGTTTGTGTAGGTTTTGATAAGGTGATCATTTAAAAATCAGACGTTACGCCACCTAATGACTGACAAGCCGATTTATAAAGCTGATATTGCTGTTCAACCACTTCATCCAGTGGCATATCAAACAGCGTTTGACCTTCTTTATATTGTTCAATATAAGTACTGGCTTTCTGTTTGCTTACGGCTAAGGATTGCTGATGAAAAGTGTTGATATTACTTTGAGGCATATCATGCACTTCAATATTTTTGCATTGAAAGTGTTCAAGCATTTTTTCTGCGCTTTTAATTTCACTCGAGCTTCCTAGTGCGCAGCCAAACAATAAAGCAGAACTCGCCATAATAAAGAAAAATTTCATAAAATTGAGTGAAAGTAAAAGTGGAGTAATATTTTATAAGGATTTTAAAATAAAAAAGTTGGCGTATTTGAAAAAAGTGCTTAAATTTTGGCTAATTAAGCACTTTTAAACCTCTATACTGGAAATTTAGTTTTTCACCAAGCCGCCATCTACCATTAAATTTTGGCCAGTGATGGCCCGTGACCAAGGCGATAAGAATAGCAGAACGGCATCGGCAAATTCCTGCGGTGTTGTGGTTCGTCTGAGAGGGGTGGATGCTGCAATTAAATCGAATACTGCATCAGGAGTTGCTTTACTGGCATCCGTGGTTTGTAGCAAGCCACCCGAGAGCATGTTGATATTAATGCCAAATGGTCCTAATTCATGTGCACTGGTTCGAGTAAAAGCTAAAAGTGCTGCTTTGGCAGACGTATAATCATGGTAAGGCACTACAGGATTTTGCACCAGATTAGTTCCTATATTAATAATTCGTCCAAATTGCATGGCTTTCATGTCTTCAAGTCCAGCTTGTAAAGTGTTTAACGCGGCTTTTACTGCACCTTGAAATTGCTGTTGCATGGTCTCCCATGTCAAGTTCTCAATAAATGGACGAGCATCACCATTAAATTCAAACTGAATCAATGCATTATTAACTATAGACGTAATTCCACTTCCAAAATGATTTTTGGCTGCTTCAAACATGCGCAAAACCTGATCACTTTGGGTGACATCAGCTTGATAAATAAAAACGTGTTCTGGAAATTGTTGTTGTAAATTTTCGGCTGCTGTATGGCTTTTTAAATAGTTCACTACAACGCGGGAGCCTTGACTAAGTAAAGCGTGTGAAATTGCTAAACCTAAACCACGTGCCCCGCCAGTTACTAGCACGATTTGCTCTTGAATTTCCATGTTGAACCACTTTTAGATTGGATTAAAGACGACTCAAGATTAGGAAAAACCGAGACTGAAATCAAATATATATTTTCCTTTCAAGTGGGTGATAAATTAAGCATATAATTTGAAATACAATAATCTGCAAGTTATTGGTGCAGTTTTTGCATTATAAAAATGCCACTCACTTATGTCATAAAAGGATTGAAATGAATCAACCGCAAGACTTTATCGCCCAAAGGTCTAAAGCTTTGTGGTATGCCGAGTTGGAGTTGGGATTTAAGTATGATGGTCATCGCACCATTATGAATCATCGAAAACATTATGGTCCTGTTCGGGTGCAAAAAATGCTATGGCCCGAAAAAACAGGAGTTTGTCATGCGATTATTGTGCATCCACCCGCAGGAATTGCAGGGGGTGATCATTTAACTTTTCAAATTTCTACCCACCAAACTTCACATGCGGTAGTGACCACACCGGGTGCAGGTAAATGGTACAAAACTAATGGCAAGCAGGCGTTTCAGCATATTCATTTAAATGTAAAAGAGCATTCCATATTAGAGTGGTTGCCGCAAGAGACCATGTTATTTGATGGTGCAAATGCACATTCAGAAACCCACATTCACTTAGATCAACCTGCTAGTTTTATTGGTTGGGATATGTTGGTGCTTGGACGACAGGCACGTGCTGAGACCTTTCAGAGCGGTGCGTATGCCAATCAATTTAAACTTTATCGTGAACAAAAACTTTTAGTCGCAGATACGCTACGTTTTCAAGGGCAGGATCGATGGTTATCTTCTTGTTTGGGCATGAATAAACAGGCGGTAATGGGGAGTTTATGGGCAGTTGCTCCTGAACAATATCGTGCTTCTTCTTATTTAGAAGCGCAAATTGAACTGATTCGTGAATTAATGATGCGTATGGATGTACCCGTTACTTTAACTCGATTAGATGATGTCGTCTGTGCGCGTTTTCTAGGAGATGATGTCAGAATTTGTCACGATGCTTTTGCTGCGATTCGTGCACGATTACGCCGTTATTGGTATGGTTTGAATGAAGAATTTCCACGTATTTGGCGTACTTAGATATATGGCGTACTTAATAATGTGTTTTAGTCATATTACATACAAAGATCAAGATGGCGATTTGTGCATATATTTTGCTTCAACCTGAATAATCAAGATTAGGAATATTTATGGAACTTAATCCGACCGAAAAAGACAAGATGCTAATTTTTACTGCGGGACTTGTAGCAGAACGTCGCAAAGCCCGTGGTTTGAAATTGAATTATCCAGAAGCAGTGGCTTTTATTTCTGCCGCTTTGCTTGAGGGTGCACGTGATGGTATGAGCGTGGCTGACTTGATGCATTACGGAACGACATTATTAAGCAAAAATGATGTGATGGAAGGTGTACCTGAGATGATTGCGGAGGTACAAGTCGAAGCGACTTTCCCTGACGGCTCCAAACTGGTCACGGTTCATCAGCCCATTGTATAACGATAACAAAGGAGAGCGGCATGATTCCTGGTGAAGTGATTACCCTAGATCGTGAGATTGAGTTAAATGTAGGACGACAGACCATAAAAATAACGGTAGCTAACACAGGTGACCGTCCTATTCAGGTGGGGTCACATTTTCATTTTGCTGAGGCAAATGATGCTTTGCAGTTTAATCGTGAACAAACCAAAGGTTATCGTCTGAATATTGCCGCGGGTACTGCCGTACGTTTTGAACCAGGTCAGAGCCGTGATGTAGAGTTGGTCGCATTGTCAGGTAAGCGAGAAGTTTATGGTTTTGCTGGACGTGTGATGGGCGCATTAGATTCAGAAATAAAATGATTTAGAAGGTCTATGATTATGAAAATGTCGCGTCGTGCATACGCTGAAATGTTTGGGCCAACGGTGGGAGATCGTGTCCGCTTAGCCGATACAGAACTGTTTATTGAAGTTGAACAGGATCTGACCACTTACGGCGAAGAAGTTAAGTTTGGTGGGGGGAAAGTCATACGTGATGGCATGGGCCAATCGCAAATGTTGGCGAATGAGGTTGCAGATACCGTTATTACTAATGCCTTGATTGTCGATTGGTGGGGCATTGTCAAAGCAGATGTTGGCCTTAAAAATGGACGTATCTGGAAAATTGGTAAAGCAGGCAATCCTGATATTCAACCCGATATTACCATTCCACTTGGAGCGGCGACTGAAGTTATTGCGGGCGAAGGTCAGATTTTGACTGCAGGCGGGATCGATACACATATTCACTGGATTTGTCCGCAACAGGTTGAAACTGCGTTGATGTCAGGTGTGACGACTATGGTTGGTGGCGGTACAGGCCCGGCCGCAGGAACCTCAGCGACTACTGTTACACCGGGACCTTGGCACATTGGCACAATGCTACAGGCAATTGATGATTTGCCGATGAATATTGGTTTATTGGGTAAGGGGAATTTAAGTTTACCTGAGCCGATTCGAGAACAGATTAGAGCAGGTGTGGTGGGGTTAAAGCTACATGAAGACTGGGGATCAACACCCGCCGCAATTGACAACTGTCTCAGCGTCGCAGATGAATTTGATGTACAAGTAGCGATTCATACTGACACGCTTAATGAAAGCGGTTTTTTGGAAGAAACATTGGCTGCATTTAAAAATCGTACTATTCATACTTATCATACCGAAGGTGCCGGAGGAGGACACGCGCCTGATATTTTAAAAGCTATCGGCCAAGCGAATGTACTTCCATCTTCAACAAATCCGACTAGACCTTATACCATCAATACCATTGATGAACATTTGGACATGCTGATGGTGTGTCATCATCTTGATCCTGCAATTGCCGAAGATGTCGCATTTGCAGAAAGTCGTATTCGCCGTGAGACCATTGCAGCAGAGGATATTTTGCAAGATCTTGGCGCAATTGCGATGATGTCCTCAGATTCGCAAGCTATGGGACGTGTCGGCGAAGTGATTATTCGTACTTGGCAAACTGCGCATAAGATGAAAATTCAGCGCGGTGCTTTAGACGGTGATCATTCAAGTCACGATAATAATCGTGTCAAACGCTATATTGCTAAATACACCATTAATCCTGCAATTACGCACGGTCTAAGTCATGAAATAGGCTCAATTGAAGAAGGTAAGTTGGCAGACTTGGTGCTGTGGAAACCTGCATTTTTTGGGGTGAAACCGTCAATGATTATTAAAGGAGGCATGATCGCGGCGGCACCCATGGGAGATATTAATGCCTCAATTCCAACACCACAGCCCGTACATTATCGTCCGATGTTTGGCGCTTATCCGCGAGGTGTGCATAACACTTGTATTACATTCTTGTCTCAAGTCGCGATAGAAGAAGGTGTAGTAGAAAGGTTAAAACTGAAAAAGCTGATCAGTCCATGTAAAAATACCCGAAATATTACGAAAGCAGATATGAAACACAATACCTATTGTCCAGTGATGGATGTTCATCCAGAAACGTATGAGGTCCGCGCGGATGGTAAATTGTTGACGTGTGAACCTGCTGACGTATTACCGATGGCGCAGCGTTATTTCTTGTTTTGACCATCAAAATTAAGTATGAGGAATTCTATGAAAATCTACACCCAGCGTCTCAATGAAATATTACCTGATCAGACTTTTGATACTGTCGAATTGACTTTTGATACACGACAAAAATCGCGTTTCCGTGCCACTTTAGCCAATGGCACAGATATTGGTGTTGATTTACCACGTACCGGCATTTTACGCAGTGGATCTTTTATTGCCACTAACAACGGTGAGATATTACGCGTCGATGCCAAACCAGAACAACTCATGCAAGTGATGGCCAAAACTGATTTTGAATTACTTAAGGCCGCTTATCATCTAGGTAATCGTCATGTACCTTTAATGTTGACGCCTTATGCGCTTTATTTTGAGCCTGATCATGTATTGGCAGAAATGGTCGAGGGTTTAGGGCTGGACGTAAAACAAGTTGAACATGCTTTTGAACCCGAAAGTGGCGCTTATGCACAGCATGCGCATGATCATCGTTTAAGTCCAATCAAGTCCTTACATCATGTCCATTAAGGCTGCGCAACTACTCAAGCTGTTGACCTTGTCATCAACGGCGTTGCCTGTAGGCGCATATTGTTATTCTCAAGGTGTTGAAAGTGCAATTGAAACAGGATTGATTCAGGATGAAGCCAGTAGTGTGGCCTATTTTGAAGAAGTGCTGGAAATGCTTTTGATACGGTTTGAATTACCTGTATTGAAACGTTTAATGACGTCTTATGCCAATGATGTGCAGTTTTTATATTGGGCTGATTTATATAAAGCCAGCCGTGAGAGTAAAGAACTCTTGGCAGAGTCACAGCAGCTGGCATTTTCATTAAATGCATGGATTAAAGATGTCTTGAAAATGCCTGTTGAAGTGAAAAAACAATATGGTTTTGTACCTGTTTATGCACAATTATGTGGCCGTTTAGGTTTAAACGAAGCGGATGTTTTAACGGCTTATAGTTTTAGTGTGCTGGAAAACCAAGTCTTGGCAGCTGTTAAAACTGTACCGCTGGGTCAGATGAGTGGACAGCGGATTTTGTGGCATTTACATCATCTAGTGCCACAGGCAGTCGAACAGGCTTTAGCATTAGCAGATGATGAGATCAGCAGTGCCTTACCCCAATATGCCATGTTTAGTATGCGACATGAAACCCAGTATTCGCGATTATTTAGATCCTAAATTTTTACTACAACATTTTAGTTATCTTTCAAAAATGTAAGTGAAAAACTAGGTGTATAAAATTTTATAGAGTTATAGAAATAGGAATCAAAAATGACAGAACGTAGTCCTTTACGTGTAGGTATTGGTGGTCCAGTGGGATCAGGTAAAACTGCACTGACCTTAAACTTATGCCGTGCATTGCGTAATAAATACAACATGGCGGTTGTGACAAATGACATTTATACCAAAGAAGACTCTAATTTCCTGACACGTAATGAAGCGATGTCGCCAGACCGTATCGTGGGTGTTGAAACTGGCGGTTGTCCGCACACAGCAATCCGCGAAGATGCATCTATTAATCTGGCGGCGATTGATGACTTATGTGAAAAGTTTGGGGGTTTGGAACTAATCATCATTGAAAGTGGCGGCGATAATTTGGCTGCAACATTTAGTCCAGAATTGTCTGATCTCACTTTGTATGTGATTGATGTGGCAGGCGGTGAGAAAATTCCACGTAAAGGCGGCCCAGGCATTACCAAGTCAGATTTACTTATTATTAATAAGACTGATCTTGCGCCGATGGTAGGGGCAAATCTTGACGTTATGGAACAGGATGCCAAACGTATGCGCGGCGAAAAACCTTTTTTATTTTCAAACATGAAAACAGAAGATGGTTTAACCCAAATTATTGAATTCATTGAAAAGCAAGGCTTATTTAAAGCTTAAGGAGGCGCTATGCGCGCATTCAACAAACAGCTATTAGTGGTCATGTTTGGTTTTTTGCCGATGATCACTATGGCTCATCCTGGACATGATCAGACGCATTTGGGATTTTGGGAAGGCTTAATCCATCCTTTTACTGGACTTGATCATCTAATGATGGCGATTGGGTTTGGTGTATTGTTGTGGACCGTGGCAAAACAATGGCGAATTTTAGGCATATTGGGTTTAAGCTTAAGTTTGGTAATTGGCTTTATTCTGGGCGCAAATCAGATTGTATCAGCAAGTGTGGCTGAGTATGGCATCGTTGCTTCTTTGGTGGTGCTAGCGATTGCACTATGGAGCAGATCCTATCGCGTATTACCGATAGCCGCTGTATTGATGGCGAGTTTTCACGGAATAGCGCATGGGGTTGAACTTGCGCCACAAGGTCATACAGTGGGGTTAGTGCTCGGCATGATCTCTGGTATGACGATTTTATATGTTATGGGTCTGGGTTTGGGTGAATTCATTCGCCGCTATGTGCCTTATGGTCGTAAGATCATGGCAGGTTTGGCCGCCATCGTTGCCGTAGTTGGTTTAACTTAGTGAATTGTATTTATTCAAGTTTAAAGGTAGCGTATGCTACCTTTTTTATTCTTTTTTTAAGAGACAATGGGTTTTCATAAAATCATTTTCAGGATATTTATTGTATGGGATATTACATATTTACCCTATGCTTATGCCTATGATTTTTTTGCCGAAAATTCTTCAACACAGGTGGCAGAGGTCGAATATAGCCCTGAGAATACAGATTTGAATCAAATACAAAAACATTTGGCTGAACAGCATGAACAAGAAGAAAATAATTATGAGATTCTGAAAAATCCTTTTTACTCCAACGAACGTATCAATATCTACAACTACACCGCTTATAATGCTGATAGCCTAAAAAATAAAATGATCAATGGTGGTTCAGAGCATATAAGTGCCAATGATTTGTCCATTTCATTTGGCTATGGCATGACCTATAAAATTAATACACAACATAAAGTGGGTTACGAATATATTTCAAGTTTTCCTTATGATCGTGGCCAATTGATCCGTATTTTTTGGATTTGGTCTTTTTAAGATTGCAGTTAAGTATATTTACCGATTTAACATAACAGATATAGAGCATATCTAAATTACTTGTATTTTCTTCAAATTGATTTGTCTGGTTTCAGGCAGACTGATTGCAGTTTGAAAAGCAAGAGAGTTTAGGATGATGAAAAAAATACGTTCTTTAGTTTTGATTGTTTTGAGTTTATTTGGATGTATTTTGAGTTTACCTAGTCAGGCCCAAAACAATACACTAATCTCTAGTCAATTTATGATGCACCATTCAAAACATTGGAGCTTGCAGCCTCAGCAGCAAAATGACGATGATGATGTACGTGAACTTCGTGAGGAGGAAATGGTTCGTGATATTCGACCTGTTCGACTGGACCGTCCTCAGTAAATAAATGTTTAGACCAACGTTGAGACCACCAAAAAAGCTCCAGAAGCAAACAATAACGAGAGCACGATTTGTTTGAACTGCTTTTCTGAGATTTTATAAAATAACTGCGCGCCCAATATTGCTGGAACAGTAACACTGACCATCAGGGCAAAAATATAAGGCCATTGTCCGAATTGCACAGTACCTTGAAAAATATAGACAGCAAAAGTAAACAGCTGAATCCCAAAATTAAAATGTCTGAGGATGTAACGTTGTTCAATTTTACTTAAACCCTTAAGCATGACCCAAGCAGAGGGCAATGAACCGCAAAAACCACCCAGTCCACCTAACACACCACCAAAAAAACCAATCATTGCATCTGTTTTTTTGCCTAAGCTTTTTAATGATTTAAATTCAGGGGTAAAGTACATCACTGGACACCAGATCAGTAAAAAAAGACCTAAGATCAGTTTAAAAGTCTGCGCATTAATTTGATGTAAAAGGTACGTTCCTAAAGGAACTCCGATTAAGCCTGCGATGATATAAGGAAGAACCAGAGATACATTGAGCTGATGTGGGCGTTCTTTACTCAGTGCGATAATATGGCTCCATAAAGAAGCAAAAACCACAAGTGGAGCAGCCATTTGAGGCGGTAAAGCCCACACCCAAAAAGACATGGCAACCAAGGCAAAAGCAAAACCCGTTAGTCCCTGAACAAAACCTGCAATACACGCGCCGACTAAAAATAATGACCATGATTGCATAAATGTTTATCTCATTATTTAGACGAAGGATTTAATTTTTTTGGAAAAGTCCTGCGCGAACTGTGCCTGCCTTGGTGGATTTTATCAACTGCCATGATGATGGCAAATCTAACCGATTCAGTTCCTGATCTGCTTCGACATAAATAAATGCTTGCTCTTTTAATAAAGGATCGATCAATGCGGAAAGATCTTTCCAAAGTTGCAGGGTGTAGGGCGGATCAAGAAAAACCACATCAAACTGCTGATTAAGTTTTGGTAATACCTGTTGTGCGGTTGCAACCTTTAACTCACAATTTTGTGCGGCGAGAAGTTGAATATTTTGCTTCAGGATTTTAGCTTGAGTTAAATCAGGTTCGATCATCAGAACTGAACTAGCCCCGCGTGATAGTGCCTCAAAAGCCAAAGCACCTGAACCTGTACAAACGTCCAGCACCACAGCATTTGGAATGTCCCACATCAACCAATTGAATAAGGTTTCACGAACCCGATCTGGAGTAGGCCGCAATCCATCTATACTTGCAAAAGGAAGAACACGACGTTTCCATTCTCCTCCAATAATTCTGAGTTGATTCTTCATTACTCCGTATCCTCGGCAGTAATGGGAACAGATGCAGGTGCAGCTTGTGTTTGAGGTTTTTGTTCAGGTTTTTTCTTATTAAGATTGGCACTCGGATCAGCTTCTAGTATGGCACTACTTGGAAGTTCACCAGGCTTAATTCCTGCGGTCATTAATCCACCGCTAATTTGATGGTTTGCTGGGCGAATTTGCTCTTTTTTACGGTTGACAAGCCAATAATCAAATATAGGTTTGGCAAGCTGAGCGGCTGAACCCCCATGGCGGCCATTTTCCCAAATGACTGAAATGGCAATTTCAGGATTTTCGGCAGGCGCAAATCCAACAAATAAACCATGATCCAGTTGGCGCTGGGTAAGAATGGACTCGTTATAGCGTTTACCCTGTGCAATACTTTTAACTTGTGCAGTTCCAGTTTTACCCGCAATTTGATAAAGCGGTGTACGAATACCACGTCCAGTACCAGATTGAACTACATCGACCATTGCATCACGCATATTGATCCAGTCTTGTTCAGTCCCATTAAAATTGATTTTGCCATCTGGCGCATTGTGAATTTCATGTTTTTTTGCCCCACGAGTGGCACGTAATACATGCGGGGTCACATGCGCACCATGATTAGCCGTAATCGCGGTTGCCATTGCGAGTTGAAGTGGAGTAGCAGTAAAAGCACCCTGACCAATACTAACGGAAATAGTTTCACCTTTTAACCATTTTGATTTTCGGGTACGCATTTTCCATTCAGGACTTGGATAGAGACCGGTACTTTCACTAGGTAAATCAACTCCAGTTTTTTCACCGAAACCAAATTGACGCATCCAGTCATTCATGCGTTCGATGCCCATCTGATAGGACAATACATAAAAATAAGTATCACACGATTGAATGATGGCTTTGTGCATGTTTACGACACCATGACCAGTTTTTTTCCAGTCACGGAATTTATGTGAGTCACCAGGAAGATGGAAGTACCCTGGATCATTAATGGTCGTTGCCCAATCAACCAAACCATAATGAATACCACCCATAGCCTCCATTGGCTTGATCGTGGAACCGGGAGGATAAGCTCCCTGAACCGCACGGTTATAAAGTGGCTGATCCAGATTGTCGCGCAATGCACTATAGTCTGTACCGCTAATACCAGTAACAAATAGATTTGGATTAAAACTTGGACTGGAAACCAGTGCTAAAATTTCACCTGTGCGCGGGTCTATTGCTACGATTGCCCCACGTTTGTCTGCCAGTTGTTCTGCCGCAACCACTTGTAGGCCATAATCCAAAGACAGATATAAATCATTCCCGCGAGTGGATTCTTTACGACCTAAGTGCCTGAGAACATTCCCATGTGCATCGGCCTCAATAGATTCATAGCCAGGCGTACCATGCAATAAATCTTCGTAGGTTTTTTCAACTCCGATTTTCCCAATCAGGTTCGTTCCTGCATAAATATCACTATTAATCGATTTTAATTCTTTATCATTGATTCGACCCACATAACCAATCACATGAGCAAATAAATCACCATGTGGATAATAGCGTGTCATTTGGGTTTCAATCCGTACCCCAGGAAACTTATATTTTACTTCACTGAATTTAGCGATATCTGTTTCTGTTAGATTCAGCTTAATCGACACTCGTTCGGTTTTGCGTGCAGTTTTGATTCGTGATTTAAAACGATCAATATCATCCTGACTGAGGCTTAAAATAGGGGTCAGTTGTTCAACCGTGCCTTCAATATCTTCAATATCGGCTTTGCTTAGTGTTGCAGTAAAAACTGGATAATTATCTGCAAGCAAAACACCATTGCGATCATAGATATAACCTCGCGCAGGAGCGAGAGGTTGTAAGCGGATACGGTTTTTATCAGAAGCTGTTGAGAACTCCTCATAATGCACAATTTGCAAATATGCATAACGACTAAGCAGTAGTAATAAAGAACAGCAAACTAGTCCAATGGCAAAAAAGATTCGCCCTCGATAAATGCGCTTTTCTTGCTGATTATCTTTTAAAGGAAAGTGCTGTTTCATACCTAACTGACTTGACAAAGCAGACCACAAAAATAGCCGACAAGTTTAACCCATTCGTCATCATAATTTTGGATATTTTTAAATTATTCACGAAATTTTTTTAATTGCTTTTTTGACCATGCAGACATCAAAATTGTAATGTGCTGTATATAAGAACGAAAATAATTCTGTTAAAGTCACAAATTGGATGAGTGGAATCCCCTATATCAGATAAATAGGGAAACATGGAGAAAATAATGAAAAAAATCTATCCCTTGGTCGTGCTTCTAGCCCTTAGTCAGGCAGCCTTTGCAGATGAAAATCGTTTTAAACCTGAAGCAAAACTCACCGAGGGAAGCGCATCGACATGGAATGCAGGTGCCGGGATTACCCAAAAATTAATTCATCTGAACGGTGAATGGGTGAATCCATATGGAATAGCCTATGCTAAAGTGGGTACTTATCTCAATGGCGACCATAACTTTGGTGGTCAAGTCGGTTTTCGCTATCCTTATTACCTCACTGGTGTAAATAAAAATGGCTATTATGTGGGGCTGTATGCAGGTTCAATTGAAAGTAAAGAAATCAATGGTGATGATAAAACCCGTTTAGGTGGTGGCGTTGATCTCTCTTATGTATGGCTGGATAAAGAACGAATCAGTACTGTTAGTGTAGGCATTGGTGCTGGCGAAAAGTTAAAAGATGCGAGTGGCGAGGTTGTAGCGGATATAGAACCCAAACTACAAGTTTCCTATACGTTAAGTATTGGCCTGTAATGTTTAATTGTAGCTTTAAAAATGTAGAAGCCCATAAAGTAGAATGAAATACGAGAGTAATGGATGTTAGAGTTCGTCAGTAATTTGTGGCAAGCCTTTTTAAACCGACCTGATCATCTGGCGGTCTTGAGTATTATTCCAGTAACTGCCTTTGTGACATGGGCACATGTGTGGATGGCTTTAAAAATGGTGTTTTACCCAATTAATTTTTGGGGATTCCACCTAGGGCCATTACCCGTCGGCTGGCAGGGGATAGTGCCAAGAAAAGCTGGACGTATCTCGGGCATTATTACCGATAATACTTTATCCAAACTAGGTTCCCTACGCGAATTTCTTGAGGCGATGGATCCTGCTGACATGGCACGGATTATTGGCGAGCAGGTTGGTTTTGAGCTTGAGCATTTGATTGATGAAGTCATGATTGATCGAAATGCGGTCCTCTGGGAAAATTTGCCTTATTCCATTAAGCGTCGTATTTATGCGCAGGCGCACAAACAATTACCTGCTGTGTTAAAAGAATTAGTGACTGAACTGACCATGAACGTCGAGTCACTTGTAAATATGCGTGAAATGGTTGTTAGCCAGATGGAAGGTGACCGCCGTTTAATGGTACGCATGTTTTTAAAAGTGGGTCAAAAAGAAATCAATTTTATTTGGCATATTAGTGCATTAATTGGGATGTTTTTTGGTATTTTCCAAATGCTGGTGTGGTTCTTTGTGCCATGGCACTGGACAGTACCTTTCTGGGCTGCGATTTGGGGCTTTTTAACCAACTGGATTGCGATCTGGATGGTATTTAATCCGATTGAACCGCATTATATCCGCTATCCTCAGTTCTTTCGTTTAACGACTGACCGTAAGTTTCCGTGGGTTGTTCCCGTCATTCCACGTATTGGAACGTATAATGTTCAAGGCGCATTTATGAAGCGTCAGGAAGAAGTATCGGATGTATTTGCAAGTGTGGTCACCGAAGATCTGATTACTCTTAAATCCATTATGACTGAAATGATGTATGGCAGTAAAAAAGATAAAACTCGCCGAATTGTCAAGCGTCATATTAATGAAATAATGGAAACCCCGTTGGTAAGAACTTCACTACAGCTTTCCTTGGGACCACGTGAATATGCTAAACTTAAGACAGACTTGATTGATCGATCAATTGAAATTACGATGGTGCCTGTATGCGACCCTGCTTTTAATGCGAGCCGTGCACAGAAAATATTTCAAATGTTTCGTGATCGTATTCGTGAACTAACCCCCAAAGAGTTTCAGAATCTTTTGCGTCCTGCATTTCAGGAAGACGAATGGATTTTGATTGTGTTGGGTGGGGTCACAGGTTTTATCGCAGGTACGATTCACTTATTTGTTGCTTTCTTATAATTTAATTAGATGTTGGTAGGTATGGTCTATACAACCATAGTCAAAGACATCATGAAAATTGTTCTTAATGAGGATTTTTTGTTATGCGCATTATTTTACTCGGACCACCTGGAGCAGGTAAAGGTACTCAGGCTCAGTTGATCTGTAAGCGCTACGATATCCCACAAATTTCAACCGGTGATATGCTCCGTGCTGCAATTCGTGAAGGTACTGAACTCGGCCTTAAAGCTAAAAGCGTAATGGAATCTGGTGGTTTGGTATCAGATGAGCTGATTATTGGCTTGGTAAAAGAACGCATTGCACAACCTGATTGTGTTAATGGCTGCATTTTTGATGGTTTCCCGCGTACTATTCCACAAGCAGAAGCTTTGGAGAAAGAAGGTATTTCAATTGATCACGTGATTGAGATTGCTGTACCAGACGAAGAAATCATTAAACGTCTTTCAGGGCGCCGCCAACACCCTGCTTCTGGTCGTGTTTATCATATTGAATACAATCCACCAAAAGTCGAAGGTAAGGATGATGTAACAGGTGAAGAACTGGTACAACGTCCTGATGATCAGGAAGAAACGATTCGTAAACGTTTAGGATCTTATCATACTGAAACTGAGCAACTCGTAGGTTTTTATCAAGGACGTGCAGCATCTGGTGAAAATGCACCGACGTATGACAAACTAGACGGTTTACGTAAAATCGAAGATGTGCAAAAAGATTTATTTGCAATTTTAGATCAAACTAAATAAGCCGCATTATTTTGTTTTAAAAGAGCTCTGTTATGATAGGGCTCTTTTTATTTTTCAAGGTCGATTATTTTGAAGATCGCTTTAGTTGTTTTGGTGATTCTAAGTTTAGCTGGGCTTGGCTATTTACTTTATATTAGTTATAAAATGCTACGTCGTGTACAACAGCAGGAAGCACAGGAAAAAATACAAAATAAATCAATACATAAAGATCCTGTTAAATCTTCTGAAAAGAAGTCCGATTAAAAGAGTTTTATGATTGAATAGGTAGCGCACCTTTATGTGCCCCAAACTCAAAACGCTCAGGCCAATTACACACATCTGATACTACACATTCACCGCATTTGGGTTTACGTGCCACACAGCAGTAACGACCATGTAAAATTAACCAATGATGTGCATCCACGATAAATTCTTTAGGAATGACTTTAATTAGACGGTGTTCCACTTCCAATACATTTTTTCCAACTGCCAAACCTGTACGATTCCCTACGCGAAAAATATGGGTGTCGACGGCCATAGTGGGCTGACCAAACGCAGTATTTAATACCACATTTGCTGTTTTGCGTCCCACACCTGGTAATGCTTCAAGTTCAGGTCGGGTACTCGGAACTTCACCTTGATGCTTTTCCAGTAAAATTTGACAAGTCTTGATGACATTTTCTGCTTTGGCGTTATATAAACCAATGGTTTTAATATATTCTTTAAGCCCATCCACGCCAAGCGCATAAATTTGTGCGGGTGTATGAGCCACAGGATAAAGTTTATCTGTCGCTTTATTGACACTCACATCTGTGGCTTGTGCGGAAAGCATCACGGCAATCAATAGTTCAAATGGTGAAGAATAATTAAGTTCAGTTTGTGGATGAGGTCGCTGAGCACGTAGACGTTCAAAAAACGTTTGAATCTGTTTTTTGGTCATATTCTTCACTGGCATTTAAAGCTCCTGAATTTCGCCTAAACGTTGCTGTAATTGATCAAGTTGCTGCTGTTTTGTAGGATCTGGCCGAACATTTAGCTGTTTTTCTAGTTTTTTGATTTGTGTCCGGATTTTAGCCAATTCGATCGTGGTTTTGGCATCTATCGAATTTGTTATTTTGGTCTTACCTTCAAGACGCTGAATAACTGGTATTTCTTCAAGCGCATTTGAAAACTGGGCGAATAACTCAGTGTCAATCTCAGCACGAACAACAGGTCCTTTACGATGAACGCGACGTAATTCTTCACGTTGAATATGAGCGTAATAACGTTGTCTTAAATCACTTTGTTCCTGCTGCTTTTGGAGGGGAGTTAAAAGCGGCTGTGGGTCTTCAATGAGATCAATACAATCTACAGGACAAGGAGGAATACACAGTTCACAGCCTGTACATAAGTCGCTTAGAACACTATGCATAAGTTTTCCGCTACCGATGATGGCATCAACAGGGCAGGCATTAATACATTTGGTACAACCAATACACTCATCTTCACGAATAATGGCTTTCATTCGTTGTGGACGGCCATCCTCTTGAATGGGCCAAACACTTGCCTCAGCTTGCAAAAAAGGCCGCTGTAACAATGTTGCAAGGGCATCTGCAACGGGCTGACCACCCGGAACACATTTATTGGCATCTTCACCTTCAACAATCGATTTTGCATAAGGTAAACATCCATCACGATGTCCACATAAACCGCATTGGGTTTGGGGTAATAGAGCATCAATTTCGCGGATTAGCGTAATAGCAGCATTCATGGGTTTGGCAAACTGAAGAAAAGATTAAAGAAGTAGCAGTGAAAATAAATGATACACAGACCAGCGTGCTATTTTAGCATGAAAAAAGCCTTAAGATATTGATCTATTATGGTTCTATAAATGCGTTAAAATAGCGCATGATTAAACAAAAGTGATATAGCTAATAAATAAAGTGTTTAAACTAATTATATGAATTATAAATAAAAATAAAAAAATATAAATAATGATTGTGCTTGGGTGCCAAACATTATTTAATCAGTTGCTCTAAAATTTATCATTCTTTGAAAAATTTGCACAATATTGAATCATTTTACAACTGAGGACGAAGCGTTGAAATATACTAGCCTTAACGACTTCCTAAACGCCGTGAAAGCACGGGATCCGCATCAACCAGAATTTCTACAAGCCGTTGAAGAAGTCATGATGAGCTTGTGGCCCTTTATTGAAAAGCATCCTGAATATGCAGAGTATGGTTTGCTGGAACGTTTGGTCGAACCTGAGCGCGCAATTCAATTTCGTGTATCGTGGGTCGATGATCAAGGTCAAACGCAAGTTAATCGTGCTTTTCGGGTGCAATATAATTCTGCAATTGGACCATTTAAAGGCGGGATGCGTTTTCATCCTTCTGTTAATTTATCTATTCTCAAATTTCTAGGTTTTGAACAGACCTTTAAAAATGCATTGACGACCTTGCCTATGGGTGGCGGTAAAGGTGGTTCAGATTTTGATCCTAAAGGAAAGTCTGAAGGCGAAATCATGCGTTTTTGCCAGGCATTAATGATTGAACTTTATCGTCATTTAGGACCAGATACAGATATTCCCGCCGGTGATATTGGGGTAGGTGGGCGTGAAGTCGGCTACATGGCAGGTATGATGAAAAAACTCAGTAATAATACTTCATCTGTATTTACTGGTAAGGGAATTTCTTTTGGCGGCAGCTTAATGCGTCCTGAGGCTACAGGTTACGGTACGGTTTATTTTGCAGAAGAAATGTTAAAAACGCACGGAACACATTTTCAGGATAAAACAGTTGCAATCTCAGGTTCAGGAAATGTTGCCCAGTTTGCTGCTGAAAAAGCGATGTTTCTTGGTGCAAAAGTCGTGACATTATCTGATTCCAACGGCACGGTTTATCTAAAAAATGGGTTTACCGATGAGCTTTTAGTTGAAATCATGGAGCTTAAAAATAAAAAGCGTGGCCGTATTTCTGAGTTCGCATCTAAATACGGTTTTGAATATTTCGAAGGGAAAACGCCATGGCATATTCCTGTCGATATTGCTTTGCCGTGTGCCACTCAAAATGAATTGACGGCGCAAGATGCTGAAGTTTTGATTAAAAATGGAGTAATCTGTGTCGCTGAAGGTGCAAATATGCCATCGACATTGGGCGCAGTTGAGAAATTTATTGAGGCTAAAATTTTATATGCGCCAGGTAAAGCGTCAAATGCGGGCGGGGTAGCTACTTCTGGTCTTGAAATGTCACAGAATGCAATTCGTCTAGCGTGGTCTCATGCAGAAGTTGATGAGCGCTTACATGCCATTATGAAAGATATTCACGCGAACTGCGTGAAGTATGGAACCAAAGACGATGGTTCTGTGAATTATGTAGATGGTGCCAATATTGCAGGTTTTGTAAAAGTCGCTGATGCCATGTTGGCACAGGGTGTGTTTTAAATCTACAAATATGTAAATGCACATAAAAAAACCGATGCTCAATGCATCGGTTTTTTTATTCATATTTTGAGGTTATGGTTTTTTAACCATTTCCTGTTCAACAGTCATGTCGTGCACATAAGCATATTTTGACTGATCAGCCGCAGGGTTTTTACGTTCATAACGTTTTACCCGAATAATTACACGTTGATCATCACGATGCTGATAGCCTTCGATTTGATCATAAAACAATGTCCAGTCTTTATCGACCTGAGTTTTGATGCCTTTACCATCATATTTAATTTCACGAACCTGTAAGCAGGTTTGTGGCGCTACGCCAGTGCATTGTTTGGTTTCTGGAGCGATTTCCAGAAAAATAATTTCACCCTGAGACTGATACTTAGTTTCAGGAGTCATAGTTCCTTTAAATTCATATTGTTGACCATTCGATGCGGTAATAGTCAGGGTGGGTTGCTCAATAGAGGAAGTATTTAATTCAAATTTATTTTTTTGATCGCTTAAAAGACCGCTTGCGAATCGTTCATTCTTCATGAGAGCAGGTTCACAAGCTTTCATAGTTGAAACTAGAGAGGATGTAATTAATTGATTATTTTCGATTTTCCATGAGCCGCCCTGATTATTACAGCCCGTAATAATACTTAAACGATTTTCAGAAAAATTTAATTGAACTGGGCGAGGGGTACCATCTGGCTGATATGACCATGTATAAGCGCTCAAAATTTTGTTTGCATTCATTTGTTTTTCTGCATGAATTACGGCTGGAGCTGAAGTCTGTTGAACAGATTGGCATGCCACAATGGAAAAAGGTAAAAGAGCAAGGATTAAACATCTGATTTTCATTTAATAGTACAATTATTGCTTTAACAGACTGTATATTAATAGATTATTAGAAAAATAAAACAAGAACAATGCAGGCTTTCAGTTTCATATTGTATTTATTTTGCAACAATGACGTCATCTTAAAAAAATTATAAATTTTCTAAAAAATGGTTATCTTCTAAAGGCTTGTAAATTTATAAATGACTTTAATTAAGTTTTTTATAGTAATTCTTACCTTCATAACTATTATAACTCTGGCATTCTGCATGTATAGAATCCAGCAAATTGACACATGTGATCAAGATAATGAGAAGGACGAAGCTCTGTAAAATACAGAACTTCGTCCTTAAATGTTACTTGGTTAAATCATCCAACTCTTACTGAGAAAGATTAAATTTTAAGAGGATTCCTTGTTTAGCTTTACGCAATTGAATCATCTAAATTCGGTGCCAACCAACGTTTTGCTTCATCCAGTGTCCAACCTTTACGTTTTGCATAATCTTCAAGTTGATCCTGAGAAATTTTGCCAACGTTAAAGTATTCACTGTCTGGATGCGAATAGTAGAAGCCACTCACAGAAGAAGGGGGCATCATGGCAAAGTGCTCAGTCAACTTGGTCCCTATCTTCGCTTCAGAACCCAACCAGTCAAATAACACGGCTTTCTCAGAATGTTCTGGACAAGCAGGATAACCCGGCGCAGGACGAATACCGACATATTTCTCTTTAATTAAAGCGTCGTTATCTAAAGTCTCATCGGCTTTGTAACCCCAGAACTCCTTACGAATACGTTCATGCAAATGTTCAGCAAAAGCTTCAGCAAAACGATCAGCTAGAGATTGAACCAAGATCGCAGAGTAATCATCACCTTTGGCTTTATAGTCATTCGCCAATTCTTCTGCACCGAAAATTGACACAGTGAAACCACCCAGATAATCGGTATTGTCTTTTGATGAGCTAATGAAGTCGGCTAAAGATAGATTTGGCTTACCTGTGACTTTGTCAGATTGCTGACGAACATGTTCAAACGTATGCGTGACATTTTGACCATTTTCATCAAAAACGCTGACGCTATCTGCACCCGTACGTTGAGCTGGATATAAACCAAACACCGCACGTGCATCAAAACGATGATTCTCAATAATGTCTTTAAGCATGGCTTGTGCTTGCTTGTATAAATCAGTGGCTGCTTCACCCACTACTTCATCTTTCAAAATTTTAGGGAACTTACCTGCCAAACTCCAAGAAATAAAGAAAGGTGTCCAGTCAAAATATGGCACTAAAGTTTCAAGCGGATAATTTTTAATAACGTGTGTACCTAACGCATTTGGTTTTGGTGGCACGTAGTTTTCATCAACTTTGAAACCATTTGCAATCGATTCAGCATAACTGAGTTTAGCTGCTTTTGGTTGCTTGTTGGCTAAGCGTTCACGAATTTTGGCATATTCTGCTCTATGTTCTGCAATAAAATTACCACGCATTTCTTTCGAGAGCAGAGTTGTTGCTACGCCCACCGCACGCGAAGCATCGGCAACATAAATCACGGCATCATTTGAATATTGTGGATCGATTTTTACTGCGGTATGTGCTTTCGATGTGGTTGCACCACCAATCAATAAAGGGATATTGAAACCTTTTCGTTGCATTTCTTTGGCAACAAAGACCATTTCATCCAAAGATGGGGTGATCAAACCAGACAAACCAATGATGTCACATTTTTCATCAATGGCAGTTTGCAGAATTTTTTCCGCAGGTACCATCACTCCAAGATCAACAATATCGTAGCCATTACAGCCTAAAACCACGCCGACGATATTTTTACCAATATCGTGTACATCGCCTTTTACGGTCGCCATCAACACTTTACCTTTAGATTGGCTACCTGTTTTTTCAGCTTCGATGTAGGGGTTTAACCATGCCACGGCTTGTTTCATCACACGTGCAGATTTCACCACTTGCGGCAAGAACATTTTACCTGAGCCGAACAGGTCACCGACCACGTTCATACCATCCATCAATGCACCTTCAATAACATCCAGTGGACGTTTGGCTTTTAAACGGGCTTCTTCGGTATCTTCATCAATATACGTAGTGATCCCTTTCACAAGCGCGTATTCAAGGCGTTTTTCAACTGACTCATTTCGCCATTCCAGATTTTCAGCTTCACGCTGTGCACCACTGTGACCACGGAATTTCTCCGCTACTTCAAGCAGTTTTTCTGTAGCATTTTGACCAGATTCACCTTGGTTCTGGTTTAGAACCACATCTTCAACGGCTTCTTTGAGTTCTTTGGGAATATCATCATAAATCGCCATTTGACCTGCATTGACGATTCCCATGGTCATGCCTTGTTTAATGGCATGGTAGAGAAATACCGAGTGAATTGCTTCACGGACAGGTTCATTGCCACGGAAGGAGAAGGAAACGTTAGAGACACCGCCAGAAATCATGGCATGAGGCAAGTTTTGTTTGATCCAGCCTGTGGCTTCAATAAAGTCCACAGCATAATTGTTGTGTTCTTCGATTCCCGTTGCGACTGCAAATACGTTCGGGTCAAAAATAATGTCTTCAGCAGGGTAGCCTACTTCATTGACCAAAATGTCATAAGAACGTTTACAAATTTCACGTTTACGTGCAGCTGTATCTGCCTGACCAACTTCATCAAAAGCCATGACAATAATTGCAGCCCCAAACTGGCGACACAAACGTGCTTTTTCAACAAATTCGTCATACCCTTCTTTTAGGGAAATCGAGTTAACAACAGGTTTGCCTTGTACACACTTCAAGCCTGCCTCAATGATTTCCCATTTTGAGGAGTCAATCATGATTGGCACACGAGAGATATCTGGTTCAGACGCGACAAGATTCAGGAAGTGTACCATCGCATTTTGCGAATCGAGCATGCCCTCATCCATGTTGATGTCGATGATTTGTGCGCCTGCTTCAACCTGTTGCTGTGCAACGTCTAAGGCTTCACTAAAATTTTCTTCGCGAATTAAACGCAGGAATTTTTTTGAACCCGTCACGTTAGTGCGTTCGCCAACATTTACAAAAAGTGAATCATCATAAATATTAAATGGTTCTAAACCACTTAAACGGCAAGCGGGTTTAGTCTCAGGGATTTGGCGTGGTTTGATGTCTTTTACTGCGTTATAAATCGCACGAATATGATCAGGTGTTGTACCACAGCAACCGCCTGTAATATTGATTAAACCACTTTCGGCAAACTCTTTTAAAAATGCCGCGGTTTGCTCAGGAGTTTCATCATATTCACCAAAAGCATTTGGTAAGCCAGCATTCGGGTGCGCTGAAACAAAAGTATCAGCAACATCAGAAATCGTTTTCACGTGTGGACGCATTGCATCTGCGCCCAAAGCACAGTTAAACCCAATGGAAAGTAGATCGCCGTGACGCACTGAATTCCAAAACGCTTCCGCAGTTTGACCAGTTAAGGTACGACCCGATGCATCAGTGATCGTGCCCGAAATCATCAACGGGAGCTCTCGTCCAATTTGCTTGAATACTTCTTTGACTGCAAAGATTGCAGCTTTACAGTTTAAAGTATCAAACACGGTTTCGATCAAAAGGATATCTGCACCGCCTTCAATCAGCGCATGTGTTGCTTCAATATAGTTTTCTTTTAGTTCATCAAAAGTAATATTACGAAATGCTGGATCGTTCACATTAGGTGAAATAGAACAGGTCCGAGAGGTAGGGCCAAGTACACCAGCAACAAAACGAGGCTTATCAGGCGTCGAATATTTTTGACAAGCTTGCTTGGCTAAACGCGCAGCTTCACGGTTAATCTCAGGAACAAGGTCTTCCATGTGATAATCTGACATGGAAACACGTGTGCCGTTAAAGCTATTGGTTTCAATAATGTCTGCACCTGCATCCAGATACGCTTCATGAATACCTTGAATAATCTGGGGCTGTGTTAAAACCAATAAGTCGTTATTACCTTTTAGGTCAGAAGCCCAATCAGCAAAGCGTTCACCACGATAATCTTCTTCTTCTAATTTATGGCGTTGAATCATGGTTCCCATTGCACCATCAATAATCAAGATACGTTGGGCGAGAAGTGATTTCAGGGTGGCAAGCGTGGACATAAGAACCCCAGACGAAGTTTAAAAGGCGCATTATTGTAACAGAATCCCTAGCAATAGGTGGGTTTGATTGATCAATGAAATGCCCCAAAGGGATTCATACAATTTAGGATGAAGATGGTGATGATTTCATCAAAATGCAATATTCATGTTTCAGAATAAGACATCGATAAAAAAAGTACGCTGAAAGATGAAACTCTGTCATATTTCAGAATAATTGCTTCAAAATACTACACTTGAATGTCATAATTATTTTTTTGACTCAAGTTGTTGTATTTTATTAATTTAATTAATAAATTTGGCATATAATAACCCTAAAAATGGCCATTCATGAAGTCAAATGTCTAAAAAATGACTTCATTAGACCCCTATTTGTCATATAATTGTCATAATTTAATTTAAGAATATGGGGATTTTAACGATCCCCTCGAACCGTCTACATGAATTCAAATCTTCCTCCCGTTTCGGATTCAAATCATGTCGAAGCTGGACATGTTCAATCGACGAATGTACATGTACCTACACCGAAGTTTTTTATGCCGGTGTTTTTTACGGTTATTATTGCAACTCTGATTTACATCGCAGTTCAGGTGAATGCAGATTTGGCACATGTGCCTGCTTTAAGTTTATATTCCATGATTTTACTGGCAACTGCACTTTTCATTGCATTGGGCTTTGAGTTTGTGAATGGGTTTCATGACACGGCAAATGCTGTGGCGACGGTCATTTATACCAATGCACTGCCTGCGCCTGTTGCGGTCATGTGGGCGGGTTTCTGTAATTTTCTTGGTGTTATGGTGGCAAGTGGTGCAGTGGCCTACGGAATTATTGCGCTCTTACCTGTTGAACTGATCATGAACGTCAGCAGCGGTGCTGGGTTTGCCATGGTTTTCGCCTTGTTGATTGCCGCGATTATCTGGAATTTGGGAACTTGGTTTTTAGGAATTCCTGCTTCGAGTTCACATACTTTAATCGGTTCGATTTTAGGTGTGGGAATCATGAATCATCTGATTAATGCTGCAACGGGTAGTACCAGCGGCATTGATATGGATCAGGTAATTAAAGTAGGTAAAGCTTTACTCTTTTCTCCATTGATTGGTTTTGCCTTTGCTGCTGTTCTATTCCTATTAGTAAAAAAAGTATTTAAGCGCCAACTTGAACTTTTCCAACCACCAGAAGGTAATAAACCACCGCCACCGTTGATTCGTGCCATTTTAATTTTCACCTGTACAGGCGTAAGTTTTGCCCACGGTTCTAATGATGGCCAAAAAGGTATGGGTCTCATCATGTTGGTGTTGATTGGTTTGGTTCCAATGGCTTATTCATTGAATAAGAGTTTGGACGCGCAGCAATTACAAACCTTTGAGCAATTGTCTGGACAGACTTCAACCGTGCTTTATGCCCAGCATACTGATGTGGAAGATGAAAAAGCACGTATTATTTTGACTAAGTATATTCAGACCAAACAGCAAACGCCTGACGTGGTTCCTGCATTAGCTAGCTTGACTGAACATTTGGGTCAACGTGTCGGTAGTTATGGCAGTCTAAAAGATATTCCTGAAGATGCGATTGGTAATATTCGTAATGATATGTACTTAAGTACTACAACTTTTAAGCGTTTGGACAAGGCAGAAGCATTACCTGCAATGTCATCAGATCAGCAAAAAGTGGTTAAACAATATCGTGATAGTCTGGATTCTTTCCTGCAATATATTCCAACGTGGGTCAAAGTTGCAGTTGCGCTGGCTTTAGGTTTGGGAACAATGGTCGGTTGGAAGCGTATTGTGGTCACAGTCGGTGAGCGTATTGGTAAGCATCACATGACTTATGGACAAGGTATGTCAGCTGAATTGGTTGCAATGAGTACCATTGCAGCAGCTGATGGATTGGGGATGCCTGTTTCAACTACGCATGTATTAAACAGTGCGGTTGCAGGGACAATGGTTGCCAATAAATCGGGTTTAAATTTTAATACGATCAAAACGATTTTATCGGCTTGGGTATTTACTTTACCTGCAACTATCTGTTTATCGGGTGGTTTATATTGGTTGTTCTTGCAGTTTGTTGGCTAATTAAATCTTCATATAGCGAACAAAAGGTCACAAGAGTGGCCTTTTTCTTATCTGAATTTTTTACAAATAAACCTTTTATTTTCTACGATGTTTGATATTTTGTAGCTGAAAACTACTTTGATATTGATCATAATGACTGCTTTAAATTTAGCTAAATTACAACAAGATCCATTGATTCAAATATTACAACAGTACCAGCCGGTTTTTTGGTTTCCATCTGAAACCAACTCATTACAGCAAAGCTTACAGGCCGTAGGTTTAGTACGTTCCGATATTGAAGATGCAGAACGTAGATTACAATGTTTCGCGCCATTTATTGCTCAGGTTTTCCCAGAAACGCAAAATCAGCAGGGTGTGATTGAGTCTGAGTTGGTGCGTATTCCGCGCATACAGCAACAACTTTCACTACAGTGGAATATTCCTTTACAAGGTCAATGGTGGTTGAAAAAAGATAGTCATTTACCAATTTCAGGTTCGATCAAAGCGAGGGGTGGAATATATGAGGTGCTTGCTCATGCTGAAACATTAGCTTTAACTGCTGGCTTAATATCTGTAGAAGAAAATTATCGAAAATTTGATTCAGATGAATTCAGAACGTTTTTTCAGAAGTATCAGATCGCAGTCGGTTCAACAGGCAATCTAGGACTTTCGATTGGTATCATGAGTGCTAAACTAGGGTTTAGAGTTTCAGTACATATGTCTGCGGATGCCAGACAATGGAAAAAAGATAAGCTACGGTCTTTAGGTGTCAATGTGGTCGAATATGCCAGTGATTACGGAGTTGCTGTTGAGCAGGGGCGTAAATTGGCAGAGACCGATCCCAACTGTTTTTTTATTGATGATGAAAATTCCAAAACTTTATTTTTAGGCTATGCCGTCGCAGGTTTGAGACTTAAACACCAATTGATCGAGAACCATCAAGCAGTGGATGCAGAGCATCCATTATCTGTATATCTACCTTGCGGTGTCGGTGGTGGACCAGATGGTGTCAGCTTTGGACTTAAGCATGCTTTCGGTGAACATGTCCACTGTATCTTCGCTGAACCAACGCATTCGCCGTGTATGCTACTTGGCGTTTATACAGGTTTACACGATCAGATCTGTGTCAATGATATTGGACGGGATAATTTAACTGCCGCAGACGGCCTCGCAGTCGGACGAGCATCGGGTTTTGTGGGACGTGCTATGCAAGGCCTGATTGATGGGTACTACACTATCTCTGATCAAAGTCTCTACGATTTTATTTCACAATTAGATCAATCCGAACAAATTCGACTCGAACCTTCCGCAGCGGCGGGATTTGGCGGGGCATACTATACGGCCACGCAAATATCCTATCAACAATTGCATCAATTCACCCCATTGCAATTAGCCAATGCCACTCATGTTGTATGGGCAACGGGTGGGGGCATGGTGCCAGAAGATGAAATGCAAAAATACTTACAACAGGCTAAGAATACGAAAGAGCTCAATTAACGTGTACTGTATTGAGTCTCATTGAGCTTTAAATTGTTAATTGATGCTTTGAATTTGTTCAAGTTCGAACAGTGCTTTATTTAGTTCTTGCTGTGTTTTTGCAATTTTTTTCGTGTCTTGCTTTTGCTGGGCTTCAGAAAGTTCAGTTTTTAACTTCTTAATTTTCTGTTTAGTTTTTACCTGTATTCTAATTTGTACTGAAGTATCGTCGTGACAATAACGATCGATACTTTCTATTGCGCGTTTTAAATCTTCAACCCGATAATTGCTTGCATATTTTTCAGCATGGTGAAGTTGATAAGTAAGTTCCTGTTTTTTAATTTCACAATCTTGTGCAGCATAGGTTGAAGAGATAAATACCAAAACTGTTGCCAAAACAACGACAGTTTTTTTGACATTATTCATTAGGAGAAACCAAATTGTTAAAAAGATAGATAGAGTTTGGACATCCTCAGGTGATGAATTTATTTAAAAATCAGTCACCTGATGCCCAGAGCTCAATCTATCAAGTCTTCTCCCAT
Organism: Acinetobacter sp. S54; assembly: GCF_016624945.1. GTDB lineage: Bacteria > Pseudomonadota > Gammaproteobacteria > Pseudomonadales > Moraxellaceae > Acinetobacter. The sequence goes on from NZ_JACVUI010000004.1 coordinate 55,805, forward strand.
AAATATTGGCATTTAAGACGGTTATATTTATCTTTTTTTCAATGGATTTTTATCACTAATAAAGCCATAAATTGCAGCAAATGGTAGTGCAGTCCTTGCCAAATAAGCCACGCGCCATAATCCTCCATGATTTGCGCCCTCCATCATTAACTCTAGCGGATGTTCAAGTTCAGTTTCTGGGTTAGCCACGCAATTATTATTTCTTAAATCATGTACCCATAGTGCAGCCATAATTGCATTGGTTGTTTCAGGTTTAAATGCTTCTACATCAAATAAATCGGCACCATTAAATGCTGCTTTTAAAAGCGGATTTTTGGTGACTGAATGGGTGGTGGTTGAGGGTGCGATATTGATGCTCACGCGCTGTCCTTGATAACGCGCCAAAGTTGCGCGCCACTGTTGAATGCGTTTTGCCAAAGCATAATTTGGCCCTTGTTCAATTACTAGACAATCTGCAATACCATATTCTTTTCCATTATCTGAACGAATCAGGCTTTGTTGATTGGCTTTAAAGAAATGCTTTAATGAAAGTGTTGAAATTCCTTTGGTCAGTAACTTTTGTAGTGTGGAGCGTTGTAATGACTTTTGATGCGCTGCCGCCACCACTTCTTTAGGCACAGCATAAACATCAGTAGGAGTACACATAAACATTAGACTAGTATTTGCCTTACGTTCGCTGACCAGACTCATGATGGTGTCCATGGCCATGGACACACGTACATGTTTTTCGCCATCCAGATAAGCAATAGCAGCGAGATCCAGACTTTGTTCAAACTTAATCAGCCATTCGGCAATTTCAGGTAATTGCGTCAGCAGGTTTGCTCCTAGCTTATCTTTAAGTTCATAAGACGGAGTCGTATTATTTACAGGCTCCAGACTTGGAGCAATCAAAGTGGCATTTCCCTGCTGAATGGTGGTTAATATCTTGTCCCAGACTTTGGCATTGGGTAAGTCAACTGCAACAATATTAGCTTTCCATTTTGCAAGCCATGTTAGTGGACCAGCTTCAGATGCCGCACCAAATAGCACCATGGTACGATCTGATAAATCAAACCATTCTGGATGAGCATTGACTTCTTTTAGGGCTTGAGCATGGCTTGGTTCAATGATACCGCGCTGCTCCCAATTTGAAATTTGATCGAGCAATGTTTGTCCCTGTAGTTTTTTACCTTGGTAGGGGACATACCATTCAGGCTTTTCCTGACTTTCGCCTTTTAATATAACAGTATTTAATTCTGCAATATCGGGTACCTGAATCACATCTTTAAGCAAATATTGTTCGCCATTACGATAAAATTCAAAACTATGGTGTGCTTTATGCAAGCCTTGTTTGGCGATGGTAATCGGATTGATTGTTTTAGCAATGCCTTGTTCAACTAACGCTTTAAAATAGGTCGGGTAGTTTTTACGCCAGTCTTTTTCTTTTGCAGCCTGTTGAGAGATTTGATTATCAACCAAAGACAATGCCTCAGAGATAATGGCTTTACCAGTCTGAGAGGTACTTGCCTTTTGAGTAGCAGGATTGACTGGAAATTGTAAACCTTCTATTGAACTGGACATGCAAAAAAACTCACTTTAAATGGCATTAATATACAGATGTAAACATTATCTATGCCAACTTGCTTTGTAGGGTGACATTAACTACCAAAATTGCAAGAAAGCGTTAAATCTAGTGTTCAGTCGTAAACAGATTTGAGAACTAAACGCTTTTTAAAAATAGGCTCAACGATATGAAAGCAAATTAAGAGCGTAATTTTTATAAAATCGTACGTATAAAAAAAGCCCTGAAGGGCTTAATTTAGTAGAGTCATCGATCAAAAAGGCAGATGTGTGAGTTTATTTATGAAATGTGTAATCAGTCGTGGCTCCAAAATAATAGTCATCACGACACCATAGGCTGCGCCCCATAAATGTGCACTATGATTAATATTACTATTGCCACGTTTACCAGACCAAATACTATATCCAACATATAAAATTGCAAAAATGATGGCAGGAACAGGAATAAAAAATACGAGAATTAATTTCCATGGCTCAAATAAAATATAGGCAAACAGGACCGCAGAGACTGCACCTGATGCACCTAAACTGGCCCAGTTCGCGTCATTTTTATGTTTTAGATAACTTGGCAAAATTGCAAAAATAAGACCACCTAAATAAAACAGCACAAAACCTAGATCATAGAAATATTGGCGATAAAAACTTTCAATGACACTGCCGAAGAAAAATAGGGTAATCATGTTAAATAGTAAATGCGTACCGTCTGCATGCACAAAACCATGGGTAATGAAGCGATCATATTGACCGCGTTGCATAGCAGGGGGCCAGAAAATCAGACGATTCATGAGTGCCTGATTGGAAAAGGCAAGGAGGGAAATGATGACGGTAATTGCAATGAGTGTAATCGTATGATTAAAAGGCAAATGAAACATAGGAAAATTTATAAAAATATTAAACTTAACTGCCATAATGCCATTAAAAACAAGGGAAGACACATTTTAGTGTGAATAAATCCGACAATTTTGGTTGATTTTTTTTAATTCTCCCGCATCTTCAGTTAAAATAAGCACTTCAGCTTGAGGATGATGATTATGTCGACTGAGAACACCAACACTGTGGTTGCAGAAGAAATTCCAAACCTTTTGATTACTCCATCTGCACAAGAGTATTTAAGTGATCTGTTGGACAAACAAAATACTCCGGGAATTGGCGTTCGTGTTTTTGTTGAACATCCGGGTACTCCACGTGCTGAATGTTGTATGGCATATAGCGCACCTGACGAAGTGGTTCCGACTGACTACAAACAGGATTATGCCGCATTTCCTGCTTACATCGATCAGCCATCTATTCCTTATTTAGTAGATGCTGTGATTGACTACAACAAAGACCGTTTTGGTGGTCAATTGACTTTTCGTGCTCCGAATTCCAAAGTGCCACGTGTTGGACCTGATGCATCAATTGAAGAGCGCATTACCTATGTACTTCAGTCTGAAATTAATCCAGGTTTAGCAGGCCACGGGGGCAATTGTGCTTTGGTTGAAGTACAGGATGATCCTGAAAAAGGGTTGACAGCAGTGCTCAAATTCGGAGGGGGGTGTCAGGGTTGTTCAGCAATTGATGTAACCTTAAAACAAGGGGTGGAAACGACTTTACGCCAGCATATTCCTGAGTTGCAGCGTGTTGTGGATCAAACTGACCATACACAGGCAGAAGGTGCTTATTTCAAATAATCACGAAATATGACCTAAAGACCTCTAGTTTAGCTAGAGGTTTTTTTTGCCTAGAAATCGGAATTTTAAATAAAATATGTAGAAATAATGATAATTATTATCATTAGTATTGTTTTTTATATGTGAATTGTTACAATGCAATCGTTTTTTTAAGCTTCTTTTAATATTTCTTAAAATAGGGGATGAAAATGTCTCAACCTATATTGCGTACCGTACTCTCAGCAGCAATTGCTGCAACTCTTTTCTCCACAGTTCATGCAGCAGATGAAGAGACTGTAAATGCTGAACAAAACACAACACAAACAGATTCTACAAAATTAGAAAAAATCGTTTTAACTGCCAGTGGTCAGGCAGTTGATTTAAAGGAAGCACCAGCTTCAATTTCTATTATTACTGCTGAAGAGATTGAAAAGCGTCCCGTATCAAGTTTGGCTGATGTATTAAAGCGTGTTCCTGGTGTAACAGGTGGTCTAAGTACAAATGGAGATGGGTCAAAAATAAAATTACGTGGTTTACCAGATAATTACACACTTATATTAATCGATGGTAAACGAATTGGTTCATCGCGTGATACTAACTATCGTCCAGATTTGGGCAGACAAGATTTAAACTGGATTACACCAGATATGATTGAACGAATTGAGGTTGTGCGTGGACCAATGTCATCACTTTATGGTTCAGATGCGATGGGGGGAGTAATCAATATTATTACTAAAAAGATTCAGGATCATTGGACAGGTAGTGCAACTTATAACTATACACAGCCGACAACTTCTGGTGATAAAGGTCGAACGTTTCAAACAGGTGCAGTTGTCAGTGGACCACTCGCTGATAATGTAGGATTACGTTTAAACGCAAGTCAGATTCGTCGAGAATCTGATAAAGGTTATACTATAACCACTCCGCCTAGAGGTGGTGATGCGAATTTAAATAATGTGGAGGGTACAACAGGTTATATTAATAATAACTTTGGTAGCCAATTTAACTTTAAATTGAATGATAATCATGACTTGTCTCTTGAAGCCACATACGGTATTGAAAAAAATTTAAAGGCAAAGGGTGTCACTACACAAAATGGTGCAACTGGAGCAATAACTGGTCAAAATACAAATCAGAGTTGGGGTGCTGATAAATTAGAGAAACAGGGATATGTTGCATCTTGGGATGGAAAATGGGGACATGAAATTACCTCAAAATTATCTGCTTATTACAACGATTATGATCAATCGGGCGATGGCTTAACTGCAAAATCCAATGAGTCGATTGTAGAAGGGCAGGTGAATTTACCATTTGACCTCATTGTGCCTAACAAATTAACTTTGGGTGGACAATGGCGTCGTTCAGAACTCAATAATACAGATACGATTGGTACTCCCATCAAAGATGCTAATGGGAATGTAGTACCTAGCTATGATGGAGCTGATTATGAAGGAGTTTCAAAATTAGAGGGCAAAACTTGGGCGTTATTCATTGAGGATACATTAGAGTTAAATGATAAGTTAAAGCTGACTCTAGGAAACCGTTATGACCATGACGAAAAATTTGGTGACCATAATAGTCCTCGTGCTTATTTAGTCTATTTGCCAAGTGATGATTGGGCTATAAAAGGTGGCGTGGCGAGTGGTTTCCGTGCTCCTACTATCAAGGAAAGTACAGCTGGTGCGGCTACTCAGTCGGGTGGAAATGGTTGCACGTCTTTAGCTTCAATGGGATATATTTCAGGTGGTTGTTATATGGCAGGTAATGCCGATTTGCAGCCAGAAAAAAGTACAAATTATGAAATAGGAGTAAACTACACAGGTTTTGGAACAGATATTAATCTGACTTATTTTTATACAAATTTTGAAAATAAAATTGAATATTCTCCTTTAGGGCAATTTAATGGGGTTTGGTGGACGCAGTTAAGAAATATCCAAAAAGCGAGAACGGAAGGGCTGGAATTTAGTGCATCCATTCCCTTAACTGACCAATTTAAATGGACAAATAGTGCAACTTATTTCTTTGAAGCAAAAAATTTGGACACAGGTGCAGCCTTAATTAATACGCCAGAATTAACAGCTACTTCGTCTTTAGACTATCTTATTAATGATGCTTGGGGAGTAAATTTACTTGCAGAATATGTGGGTAAACAATATACAACCAATGTGACCAAAGACACAACTTTGCAAAAAGCACATACGGTATTTGGTTTAGCTACAAATTATGATGTGAATGATGACATTACGATCCGTGCTGGTGTTAATAATTTGTTCAATAAAAAATTAGCACGTAGTACATCGGGTTATTATTTGGAAGGTCAAGCAGCATTTATAGGAATGACATATCGTTTCTAGAAGCTAATTGTAGTTAAAAAAGACGCATTAAGCGTCTTTTTTATTTAATTAAACTAAACAATGGCCTTGGTGTTAAATTATGAATAATAATAATTCTCGTTTTTATTGAATTTTACAATTTGTTTGCTAAAATGCCCCCAAGTTTTAAGCTATTTTTAAGTTTTTAAGAAATCATAAGGGGCGGGTAATGATTCAGCGTTCAATTTTAACGATATCAGTTTTAGCCAGTATGGCAGCAAATGCAAATATAGAGGTTGAGCAAAATAGCACTATAAGCGACAAGCAAGCAGAACACGTGAAACTTGAAACGCTTGTTGTTACTGCAACTGGTTATGAACAGGATGTTTCAAAAGCGCCTGCATCCATGACAGTCATTAGTCGCGAAGAACTTGATAAACGAGAATATAACGATATAACCGATGTGCTCAGAAATACACCTGGGGTCGTAATTTCAGGCTCAGGTTCTGCTCAGACTGTCAGCATTCGTGGTATGTCATCAAACTACACCTTATTTTTGGTCGATGGTAAACGCCAATACTCTAAAGATGTGAATCCTAATGGAGATGATAATGGATTCGAAAAAAATATCTTACCACCTATAGCGGCGATTGAACGTATCGAAATCATTCGTGGCCCTGCATCGACCTTGTATGGTACAGATGCAATGGGTGGTGTCATCAATATTATTACTAAGAAAGTAAGTGATGAGTGGACAGGTACAGTTGAACTAGGTACGTTGATTCAGGATCAAGGTGACGCTGGTGATATTAAGAATGGATCTATTTATATCGCAGGGCCACTTATTCCAAACAAACTGGGGTTACAACTCAATGTTAATAAACAAGAACGTGAAGAAGATCAATATGTCGGTGGTTTTCGTGGTAATAAACGAGAAAGTTTAAATACACGATTAACATATTTGATTAATGATAATCATGACCTTGCTTTAGATGCCAATTTTGTTAAACAAGAAAGTGAGTCGACAGTTGGGAAAACAGTGGAAGCAGTAGCCAATGCTGCTGACTCATATTCACGTAATTATCGTAATGTTTATTCGATTACACATAATGGGCATTACACCGATAATCTGAAAAGCACGACATATTTACAATACGAAAATTCTAAAAATCCTGATCGTGAAAATACCACATTAGACACCAAAGGTATTGAACTAGAGACTTGGACGTTCAATAATCAATGGAACTGGACTTTAGCCGATCATATTTTATCTTTTGGTGCTTATTATAAAGACGAATCATTAAACGATAAGGCGACAAACCGTAATCCGAACATCCCGACATTTAGTGAGCTGACACGCTGGTCTGCTGCGGTATTTTTGGAAGATACTTGGAGTATGACGGATCGTTTTAATCTTACAGGTGGTTTACGTTACGATTATGATGAAAACTATAAAGGTAATCTTTCACCGCGTCTATATGGTGTATATAGTTTCAATGATAACTTAACAGTAAAAGGTGGCATCTCAACTGGGTATAAACAACCTGACATCCGTTCTGCGACAGAGGGTTTTTATAGTGTAACTGGGGGGGGCGGTTCTCCTACACCTACAGGGCGTGGGATCATTCGTGCCAATCCTGAACTTGATCCAGAAACGAGCGTATCTTCAGAGCTAGGACTGAACTGGAAAAATGATTATCTTCGAGCATCACTAACCGGATATATCACTCAATTTAAAGATAAAATTACCGAAGTTCGCACCTGTGAAACAGATACTGATGGCTCTACAACCAATCGTAACAATGTTGCTGCATGGAAATGTGCCGAAGGTGCGATACCATTCTATTTTATCAGTGACCGTATCAATGTCGATAAAGCCGAACTTAAAGGTATAGAAGCGACAGTAGAGTCAGATGTGAACGAGTATATGACTGTAAGTGCAAACTATACTTATACAGATACAGAAATTAAATCTGGCGAGTTTAAAGGCCGTTCTTTAAATGAAATGCCTGAACACATGTTTAATATTACCATTGACTACGATATTAATGATGCTTTAAATATCTGGTCACGTTTGCATTATCGCGGCGAAACTTCTGCATATTTAAGCCGTACATCAATGTCTAATCCAAATCCAGGCTATAAGTTTTTAGATGTTGGTTTTAATTATCAATTTACCTCAAATCTGAAAGGTAAATTTGGTGTATATAACCTGTTAAATGAAAAAGCGGAAAATGCTGATGGAGATCAGTTACTGGATGGCCGTCGTTATGGCATCAGTTTCGTAGCTAATTTCTAATCATTAGAGTATGTCATGACCATCTAAAAAAGCCGCATAAGCGGCTTTTTTAATTTAATTCAGAATATTCTTAACCTGCTCAGAATAATAAAACTTTTCCAGATAATGTCGTGCACGTTCACGCAAATGCTTGGATTGAATCAATTCTTGAATAATGGGAGTCAATAATTCAGTCAGTTGATTCTGAATCAATTCTTCATTGATATTTAAGTCGCGTAATAGCAAATCAAAAGAACGTTCCTGATTGCGTGCATACCAAGCATATACACCATCATGTACCTGCTGTTTTAGATAATCGGTCTGACGAATGTGTTCCCAAATTTCGTGACCAAGTCCAACAGTCTTGGGCAGGTCATTTACTTCGATATAATTACGCACCACATTCACAGGTAGTTTTTTGATTTTGTGCCACAAACTGGCTTGAAACTGATACAGTTTTTCATCATTAAAATGTTGATTCAGTACCGTTTCACTTAGTTGACTAAGTTTAATAATATTTTTTTGAAGATAATTGGCAACGGTATCATCCAAATTAGAGTCGGTGACTGACTCAAGCACGGATTTTCCCATCTTCATAAAACGGCCAACACCAGGAACTTTTTTACTCATGAGGGAATTATCCAGATAATCCTGAATAGAATGCTGGATAAGTTGTGTCACCATGGTAGAAAATGCAGGATTATTGGTAATACGTTTAATGAGAACCTTACGATGTTCGCTTTTGCTGGCAACGTATTGGGCAATATGGTCAATTGTTGCTACAGGGATAATATCTTCAATCGTCGTATTATCATTGCTTGGGTGAATCAGTGCAAAACGAATATGTTCACTGATTTGCTCAATTAAAAAGGGACTGGCAGCACTATCCAAAATTTGGGTTTGAATTAAATGATAGATCTGTTCAAATGACCACAAATCTTTCAACTGTTGTTTTCTGAACCAATGATAGAACAAAGAAAATTCAGCCTGAACATTCTTTTTTTGTGAAAATTCCAGATCTAAAAAATCAAGCTGGGCTTCTATTAATTGGTCAATGATAGCGTTGTTCATAGGATCCCTGAATTGAGTGCCTGACTTTTTAAAGTTTGGCTTTTTAATGTGTGAATTTAGTGTGTAGCTTTTAATGTGTGCCTAGGGACACAAGCGGATCGATTAAGGGATTTTTTTGATGTTGGGTTTTTTCTAAAAAAGGCAGATAGTATTGAATAACCAATTGATCTGCTTCAAGTATAGGCATATGACCGACATGATTTAAAATAATAGGGGGTTCGGCACGTTTCAACATTTTTTTTAATTCGCTTGCTGCTTCTACATTCACAATTTTATCCTCTGCACCCCATAAAATTAGGGTCGGGGCTCCAATAGAACGGGTTAAAACAGAAAACGTATCTGGCGTATAGAGACGTTTCAAGGCAACCAGTTGATCAACAATTTTACCAGTTTCCTGTGCATGTGTGATTAAATTCTGTTCCATGGCATGTTTGTAATCATTGGACAAAAAAGGCGGATGATACATGACCTGACTCAGCACATAATTTAAATCGCCTTCTTTGGAAACAATTAACTGTTTGAGATAATTTGGATCTTTTAAATAAATGGTATTGGCAGAATGATAGACACCAGCACTGCTGATTAGAAACAGACTTTGTGTATCGAAGGCATATTGTGATGCATAGAGCATGGCAATGGCGCCACCCACAGAATGCCCGACAATATTAATCTGGTTGGATAAATGCGCGGCTTCAGTAAAGCGTCGCAGTTTCTCTGTTACATTGGGTACGGATAAATCAAAGTCTTTTGGAACGATAGTATCGCCTGCCATAGGAAGATCAGGAATAATCACGTGGTAATAGGGAGTTAATGCTCTAGCAATAGAGTTCCAGTTATCACGACTTCCTGCCAAACCATGAATAAGTAAAATAGTCGGCTTATTGCTTGCGCCACCTTCACTATAAACCCAGGTAACATCATCTACTTTAAGGGTTTTGGTTTTTAAGCCAGCCCAGTTACGTTGCTGTTGCAATTCGTCATGTAAATTAAAATGACATTCTGCGGCTTGAGCGACGTTCAAAGTTCCTCCCAAAAATCCTATACATATACAAAAAGCAAATGCCAATATGTACGAAAAAGTGATTTGAGGAACGCGGAAAGTCATTAAACTTCATCCTTGAAAGTTGCTGACGCTTTTTGAGTCTTTGTATTATGAAATAAAGACAAAATAGTCGTCATTTGCTGCTAGAAAAAATATAGAAGAATTATAGTCAATTTGGTCATTGGTCCAGACTCAAAAAATGTTAAATAGGTCGTATTATTGGGAAAATAAAATGTAAATAAATTTATAGACAACAAATAATTATCATAAATTGATTAAAAAAATATCAAAACTCAGAAAGATTGTCATAGTTTAGTTTTTGTCAGTGACTTTCACAGTCTAGCTTATTACACTATTTTGAATTCATTATTTGATGGCAAAACAAATGATCACTGCTCAGGAAGCGCTTGAACGTCTTAAAGCTGGTAATAAAAGATTTGCGACAGGTGAAGTTACTCATCGTAAATTATTATCACATCAAGAACGTACCGAAATGTCTCAAGACCAAAATCCGTTTGCCATCATTCTAGGGTGTTCTGATTCACGCGTACCCGCTGAAATTGTGTTTGATCAAGGATTGGGTGATTTATTTGTCATCCGTGTTGCAGGGAATATTGTTGCACCTTCGCAAGTGGGAAGTGTTGAATTTGCAGCTGAACGCTATGATTGCGCAGTTGTCGTCGTCTTGGGTCATAGTCATTGTGGGGCGATTCAAGCCACAGTGGATACCTTGATGAATCCAGATCATCCACCATCTGATAATTTGATGTCAATTGTGAATCGGGTACGTCCTTCAGTAGAAATTTTGCTGCAAACCGATTTAAAACATGATCATGCGAAGTTGTGTATGCATGCCGTTCGTTCAAACGTGTTTGCTTCCGTCAATCAGTTACGTCATGGTTCAGCTGTGCTTGAAAGCCTGATTGCCAAAGGTAAAATGATTGTAGTCGGTGCTGAGTATTCTCTAGAAACAGGCGAAGTCACTTTTTTTGATTTTTAATGGTTTTGGTAAAGATAAATTGAGTGACAGGCGCGTTATAACGCGCCTTTAATATAGGGATAGGCATTGTCCAGTAAAATAGTTTGCGCTTTAGCATTCGGATGAATCTGATCATTTTGCATCAGATTTTTATGACCAGCGATACCTTGCATGAAAAATGGCAGTAATTTGACCTTATACTGCTGACTAACGACTTTATAATTGTTTTCAAAGGCTTGACTATAAGCTGTACCGTAGTTAGGCGGAATTTTCATACCAAATAAGACTACTTTAGCTTTGGCTTGCTGACTTTGTTGTACTAATTTTCCCAGATTTTTTTGAATCATTTGAGGCGGTTGACCTCGTAAGGCATCATTACCACCTAACTCTATAACGACCACGTCAGGTTTATAACTTTGTAGTAATTTTGGCATTCGAGCCAGAGCACCGCTGGTGGTTTCACCACTCACACTTGCATTGACCACTTTATGCTGTTTCGGATACTGTTGGTCTAGACGTTTTTGTAGTAACTGAACCCAACCTTGTTCAGGGTTAATTCCATAACCTGCACTTAAGCTATCTCCCACGATCAGAATGGTTTTGGCAGAAACTGCAAAAGGTGTCAGTGTCAGCAGAGCGACCATGTAGCATTTTACAGATTTGGGTTTGAACAGCTGTTTTAAAATTTGCATAGTAAAAATGACCGATCATTGAATCAGACAGGATAGTGACCATCATGCCACAACCGATTATTTCTGCCCACCAACTGACACAAACGATTCAATTAAATAACAAAGTTTTAACTATTCTTAGTGATATTAATCTCGAAATTTATGCTGGCGAGCAGGTCGCGATTACTGGACGTTCAGGTTCTGGAAAATCTACATTGTTGGGTATATTGGCAACGCTAGATCAGCCGAGTTCTGGTGAAGTATGGGTCTGTGGACAAGCGGTGCATCAACTTAATGAAGAAGCGCGTGCAAAAGTACGTCTGGAAAATATCGGTTTTGTATTCCAATCTTTTCAACTATTACCCCATTTGAGTGCATTGGAAAATGTCATGCTACCACTGAGGTTACAACCTCATTTTGAGTATCAGGTGGCTGAACAAAAAGCATTATCTTGGCTAAAACGAGTAGGATTGGAACGTCAGGCATTGCAAACACCTAAAGTATTATCGGGTGGTGAACAACAACGTGTGGCGATTGCCCGAGCATTAATTGCAGCGCCTAAAATTATTTTTGCTGATGAACCCACAGGTAATCTCGATGGGCAAACCGCACAGGAAATAGAAACATTGTTGTTTGAACTCAATCGTGAGTTAGGAACCACGTTGATTCTGGTGACGCATGATGCAAAACTGGCAGAAATGTGTCAGCGCCGTTTACAGTTGATTGAGGGAAAGCTAGTTGAAGAACAAGGCATTGCCAGCTCATTGTTAGTAGATCAAGTTCCTTCAACGAAGGATCAGGCAGGGAGCGGAACATGAGTTCTTTGCTAAAACCTTTATTTATTCAGAGTTTTCGTACAGGTGGTATTTATCTTTTAATCATTGCCTTGTCACTGGCTATTAGCGCGACCACGGCACTCAAGTTTAGTAATGATCAGATTCAAAATGCAGTAACTTTGCAAGCGGCTGAAATGCTTGCGGCTGATTTGGTTCTTTCTGATAATGAACCGATTGCAGATACATGGAAGCAAAAAGCGAGTGCTGAAAACTTCCAACAATCCAATGTCACCGTATTTAGTTCAATGGCACGGACTCATGATCAATTTGTAATGGTCAATGTCAAGGCAATCGACACCCATTTCCCCTTACGCGGAAAATTACAGATTGAACCTGAAGCAAAACAGATAAAAACGGGCGACATCTGGCTGAGTCCACGTGCCATGGATTTACTCAAAGTCAAACTAGGAGAACAAGTTTTTATTGCAGATGGGGAGTTTAAGGTCGCGGGTATCATTACGCATGATTCCAATCAGGAATTGGGTTTTTCTGGATTTTCTCCCACTGTCATGATCAATCAGGCAGATATTGCCCAAACCAATGCGATTCAAGTAGGCAGTCGCATAGAATATCGTTTGCTGATGTCGGGTTCTCCTGAAAATATTAAAAATTTCGAGAAAATTTTTAAGCAGCAACACCATGTTAAAGAGGATGCAGAAGCAGACCCTGAGTCCAGTTTAAGACTGCGAAACGCGGCACAGGGTAATACACGTTTAATGAAGCCCATTGAAAATCTGGATACATTTTTACAATTAGCTAATATTTTAACCATTTTGCTCTGCGGTATAGCAATTGCTTTAACCAGTCAGCGTTATGTACAACAAAATCAGGATCATATTGCCCTAATGCGCTGTCTGGGAGCAACACGTGTCCAAATTGTTTGGGCCTATCTTGGCTTGCTAAGTTTAGTGAGTTTAATTTCGATTTTGATTGGTTCGCTGCTGGGTGTGGTATTAGGTTATGGTCTGTTACAACTAATGTTGCAATTGATTCCCCAATTACAGTTAAGTTTTTCTGTCATTGCGTTTTTATTCGGGCCATTACCGATTGCGATTTTTACCAGTATGGTGGTAATGGCAGGGTTTATCTTGCCAAGTATCTGGGAGTTATTAAATACACCTCCAATTCGAGTGATTCGACAGGAAAGCCGTTCTAGCCGTTCATTTGCTTTTATGTTTTTAGCTGGTGTTTTCAGTTTGGCTATTTTTAGCATGGTACTAAGTGAAAATATTCAACTGAGTGGATTAATGTTGATTGCTATTTTATTACTGAGTGCGATTTTATATGGTGCGGTTTGGAGTTTATTAAAATTTTTCAAACAACGTAAAAATCAGTTTTCAGTCTATGTGCGTACACCTGCGCATACTGCACTACAGGTTACGGCATTGGCTTTAGGTTTAAGTCTAATTACAGTATTGACCGTTTTACGTACAGATCTGTTACAGCGTTGGCAGCAACAATTGCCTGAAGGAACGCCTAATCAATTTGTGTACGGTTTACCGCCTTTTGATATGCCAGAGTTTAAGCAACAACTTGAGCACAATGGCTGGAAAGCTACTCCTTTATATCCCAATATTCGTGGAAGATTGGTGGGGAAGAATGATCAGCCATTTTCAACTGAATTGATTCAGCGCAATAATTCACTACGTCGTGAACTTAATCTGACACAGGCAACGACATTGCCACAGGATAATGTCATTACACAGGGGCAGCCCTTATTTAATCAGACCAATCAAGTGTCGGTTGAGGCTAAACTCGCTGAAGAGTTAGGTATAAAAGTAGGGGATAAGCTAACCTTTAATTTAGCCGAAGGCGCTTTATCTGCAACGGTAGTCAACTTGCGAACGGTGCAATGGGAAAGCTTTAGCCCTAATTTCTTCTTTATTTTTTCACCGCATAGCATGGATGAAAATGCAGGAAGTTATTTAGGCAGTTTTTATGTACCGCCTCAGGATAAAAATAAACTGATTCAGGTTATTCAACGATTTTCAAATACTGTATTTATCGATGTCAGCTTGATACTGGATGAAATTAAGAGACTGGTCAGTGTGTTGGTCCAAGTGATTACTGTCTTGGCCATATTGGTAGGAGTGTCTGGTGTTCTCGTTCTGGTAGCTTGTCTAAACCTGCTTATGGATGAACGCCGTCGTGAAGTGGCATTGATGCGTTCCTTTGGTATGTCAAAATTAAAGCTTAAGCAAATGCTAAGTCTGGAAATTGGATTGATTGGCTTAATTGCAGGCATTGTCTCTTGTTTCTTTGCTGAGATTATTAGTGCTATTGCTAGTTATAAAATGAATATTGGCTTGCAGTGGCACCCTGAAATCTGGTTGATTTTACCTGTTGCCATGATGTTGATTTGTGGCTTGATCGGGCGATATCGACTGAGTTACTTATGTGATATTCCGCCTTTACAAAGTTTAAGAGAAATTAATCCGTCCTAAACTGTGAATTGAAGTAAATCATGAAAAGCCAGCTATATACCCAGCTGGCTTTTCATATGTACCAAAATTTCCTGCCAAAGAGGCTCAATGGGTGGAATCAGGCTCATACAGTATTGATAAAATAGGGCACAAGTCACTGCGGCAATCACCAATCCAATTATCGGGCCTATCTGGGTCATATTCGTTTTTTGACTGATATACCAAATGAGCGCCAACAAAGCCCCCATGATCATTCCACCAATATGCGCTGCATTATTAATGCCTGCCGCCATGAAACCAAAAGCAAGGTTAATCGCCATCACTATCAATAGTGACTTTTTATCCAGAATGAAACATTGATAAGGTAAGGGAGGCGCTAATGCTAATATGGTTAATGCTGCTCCAAGTCCCATTACGGCACCAGAAGCGCCTGCACCAATGTGAGGTAAAAGGGATGGATCAAAATGTTCAAGTAAGGCATAGCTGTCACGAATGGTCATATAACTGCTAAGTAAACTTCCCATCAAACCCGCGAGCAAATACAAACCAATGAAATAAAAACGTCCAAGCATTTGCTCGGCAATACTGCCGAAAATATATAATGCCCACATATTCAGCATAAGATGCACTAAACCAAAATGAAAAAACATGCTGGTAAATAACCGCTGTGGTTGCTCCAAAAATGTCATGGGTGAAAAGTCTGCACCCCAACGTATTGCGTCAGCTGTTGTGGGGCTGGTGGCATCGACACCTGACAACACTTGCCAGCCATATAAACCAACATTAATGGCAATTAAAATCGCGGTAATCCACCACTGATTCACTTCAAGTTTACGATTTATTTGAGGAGGACTATATTCAGACATGATATGCTTTTGTTATATATCAATAATGCTTGTATCAAGCTTAACATGAAATATGCTGATTTCTGGAGAACCCTACTGGCATGAAGAAATTTATTGTTCGCGCTGTTTTAATTCTTGTCAGTTTTATTCTTTTGGTGCAGTTATGGATTTTTTGTAGTTTGGCTTGGTGGCGGACTCATCCTGTAGAAACCACCATGTTCATGCGTATCGATTATTGGTCGGATCCTTCAGAACCGCTGAAGCATGAATGGCGTGACTATGATCATATCAGTGACACATTTAAACGAGCGGTGGTTGCGGCTGAAGATGGTAAATTCTTGCAGCATCATGGTTTTGACTGGGATGGAATTCAGTATGCCCTCGAGAAAAATGAAAAATCAGGTGAAGTGGTAAATGGTGGATCAACCATTTCACAGCAATTGGCAAAGAATTTATTTTTATATAATAAGCGCTCATTTATTCGTAAAGGTCAGGAAGCAGTTGCAACGTGGATGATGGAGCGAATGTGGTCAAAGCAGCGCATTTTGGAAGTGTATATGAACTCCGTCGAATTTGGAGATAACATTTATGGTGTCGAAGCGGCTTCCCAATACTATTTTCATAAAAGCTCCAAAAGTTTAACCAATCAGCAAGCAGCTTTTTTGGCTGCGTTATTGCCTAATCCAAAGGGCTATCAAGAAAATCGGAATGATCCAAAGTTTAAATTTAAACAGCGTTTTGCCTTAAAATATATGCGTTATAGCCAGATTCCTTAAGCCCCTCGCATGAATTGTAGTAATTTTTAAAAAAGCTTGTGAAAACGGGCTTTTTTTATGAAATTGTCATAATTTTGCAGCATACTAATAACAGGCATCAAAAATTTATAACCTTAGGTTGAATGCATGAATACCGCGATTACAACTCCATCAGAAACTACGCCGACAGAAGCGGAGTATACCTATAACAATCGCTATATTAATCGTGAACTTTCAATTCTCGATTTCCATCTACGCGTATTGGAACAGGCGGTTGATCCACTGCATCCACTTTTAGAGCGGATGAATTTCCTATTAATTTTCTCGCGTAATCTGGATGAATTTTTTGAAATTCGTGTTGCGGGTGTAATGGAGCAAATGTATCTGGGAAATGAAAGCCGTAGCCCAGATGGTTTAACACCACGACAAGTCTTAGATCAAATATCTGAAACGGCACATGCAGCGATTGAACGTCAATATCGTATCTTAAATGAAGAAATTTTGACGAAACTTCGCGACGAAGATATTTGCTTTCTGCGTCGTGGTGAACTTACACCTGCGCAGTCTTCATGGATTAAAAAATATTTTCAGGAACAAGTTGCACCTGTATTAACTCCCATCAGCTTAGATCCTGCGCATCCATTTCCCCGCTTGGTGAATAAAAGTCTGAATTTTATTGTGACTTTAGAAGGTAAAGATGCCTTTGGACGTCAGATTGATCTAGCAGTTGTACCAGCACCGCGTTCATTACCGCGCGTTGTACGCTTGCCTGATGAGTTAACAGGCGGTAAAGAACATCATGTAATGCTTTCAGCTATTATTCATGAACATATCTCTGACCTTTTTCCAGGAATGACCGCGACAGGCTGTTACCAGTTCCGTGTTACTCGTAATGCAGATTTAGCATTAAATGAAGATGTCGAAGACTTGGCCAAAGCCTTAAAGGGTGAATTGAGTTCACGGCGTTTTGGTCGTGCAGTACGTCTAGAGGTGACTGAAAACTGTCCAAAGCATATTTACGAATATTTGCTGGATGAGTTTGATCTGGATGACGAACAACTTTATAAAGTCGATGGCCCAGTCAACCTTGCACGGTTATTGTCAAATTTTAAACGTCCGCATTTACGCTATGATTCGCATACGCCTGTAATTCCCAAAATATTGAAAAAATCTGAAAATATTTTTGCCGCTATGCAAAAGCAGGATATTTTACTCCACCATCCATTTGAATCTTTTGCACCTGTGATTAACTTGCTACGTGAAGCAGCACGTGATCCTCAGGTCCTTGCAATTAAACAGACGTTATACCGTAGTGGCGCGGATTCTGAAATTGTACAGGTTTTGGCAGAAGCTGCACGTAACGGTAAGGAAGTTACAGCCGTCATTGAGCTACGTGCGCGTTTTGATGAAGAATCTAATATCGAAGTGGCTAACTTGCTACAAGAGGCAGGGGCGGTAGTCGTTTATGGTATTGTTGGTTATAAAACTCACGCCAAAATGATTATGGTGGTGCGTCGAGAAAATAATAAACTAGTTCGTTATGTGCATTTGGGTACAGGTAACTATCATGCGGGCAATGCTCGTATATACACTGACTATGGTTTGCTGACCACAGATAAAGAACTGTGTGATGATGTGCATCGTATCTTTCAAGAATTGACAGGTATGGGCAAAATGGCAAAATTAAAGAAATTATTACATGCGCCATTTACTTTACATGCACAACTAATCAATTTTATCGACGATGAAATTGCCAATGCCAAAGCTGGAAAATCTGCTCAAATTATTGTCAAAGTTAATGCGCTAACTGAAATGCAATTGATTAATAAATTGTATGAAGCATCACAAGCGGGCGTTAAAATTGATTTGATCATTCGTTCCATTTGCTGTTTACGTCCTGGTTTACCTGGCCTTTCAGAAAATATCCGTGTGCGATCTATTGTTGGTCGCTTTTTAGAACATACGCGTGTGTATTATTTTAGCAATAACGGCGATGCTCGGATTTATTGTTCAAGTGCCGACTGGATGGATCGTAATTTGTTTAATCGTGTGGAAGCGTGTTTTCCCGTTGAAGATCCTGTGTTAAAGAAACGCATCTATCAACAGGGGTTAGTGAATTATCTTAAAGATAATCAACAGGCATGGTTATTACGGGGCGATGGTACATGGGTTCGCGCTCAATTAGCTGAAGGTGAAGAACCGCATAATGCCCAACAGACTCTATTAGAGCTTTTTAAATAGCATTCAATCATTTTTTTAAAAAATTGTATTAAAAAAAGAGAATCGCAGGATTCTCTTTTTTTATTTTTAAATTTTATCGTATTATTCACGGACGACTAAAACAGGTACATGAACTTCACCTAAAACTTTTTGTGCCACGCTACCCAGTACAAGTTTTTTGATTCCTGTGCGTCCATGTGAACCAATGACCACCAGATCTGCATTTAAATCGGTGGCGGCTTTTACAATTTCTTTATAAATTTCCTGTCCTTCCACAACTTTAGTCTTCGCGTCTATTCCTTGATCTGCAAACTTTTGTTTTGCTTCATCTAAAATGCCTTTGATCATGGTTTGACTATGATTTAAAGCATCTTCTTTTTGATTTTGTGCATTAATATATTCAACCCCTATAAATGGATCGATCGTAATGACTAATAAGAGAGTGACTTGGCTAGAATAGGTTTTTGCAAGATTGGCGGCCTGATTAACGGCGGCTAATGATGTTGGTGAACCATCTACAGGAACTAAAATATGTTGGTAGGACATAATAATGTACTCCTTTTTCGTTGTGAACTGTATGAAATATTTATTTAAAGTTATTTAAAATCAGAATGTTGTGAAATTAATACAATTGATCTGATTCATTCAATATTGATATTAAAATGTTGCTAATTCTACATTAGCATAAATTTGTGAATTATGATCTTGTCTAAAACTAAAGTTAAATTTTAATCGGAATTTTACGATGGCTGAGGTTTCGTCGTTTCATTTTAAGTATATGTGATAGTCGGTTTTATAATAAAATTAATGGCATAGTTCCTTAAAAATATATCTGTATGTCAAAAGAACTTTATCTACAAATACTGGAAGTGATTGCTCTGATTCCTTATGGGAAAGTAGCCACCTATGGACAGATTGCACAACTAGCAGGATTGCCTAAACATGCCCGGCTGGTCGGTTATGTACTTAAGCATCTTGATCCAGACAGTGAAATACCGTGGCACCGGGTAATTAACTCGCAAGGAAAAATTAGTACCACGCGACTAAACTTTCAGGGTGAAAATATTCAGCAGGTAAAGCTGCTTGAAGAAGGTGTAGTTGTACTCGATAGAAAAGTTAAATTAAAGAAATATCAGTGGAGTTAATTGTTAAACACTCTTTACTCTTTATTTAACAATTAAAACGGGTATAGAACTTTCATTAAGAACCTTCTGTGCAACGCTACCCAATACAATTTTTTTGATTCCAGTGCGTCCATGAGAACCCATCACAATTAAATCTACATGTAATTCTTGGGCCGCCTGATTAATCGCATCAGCAACCGAGAAACCTTCGAGTAATTGAGTCGATATTTCAAGGGTTGAAGCATATTCGGCCTTAATTGTGGCTAAAGATTCTAAAATATAATTTCTGGCCCGTTCAATATATTCATTGCTTTGTCCAGTTTTAACGTATTCTTCAGCGGTAATTGGATCTAACTGCATCACTTCTACAAGCGTGACTTTGCTGTTTAAATCTTGGGCAAGTTTGAGTGCTTGCTTTAATGCAATAACAGAAGGGGCAGAATCATCAATTGCGATGAGAATATGAGGGTAGCTCATGTGGATTAACCTTATTATAAAAATCATGGATCTAATAGTTTTGTAGCATATATTCAAATCGAATAGGTTATATGATTAATAAAAAGAATTTTTTTTGTAATAAATTACGTTTTAAATATAAAAAAAGCCTCCCTAAGGAGGCCTGATCATTAAATGTATTCTACATTCACGATTTCATATTCAACCTCACCTTGAGGCGTCACAATTTTGGCTTCATCGCCTTCACTTTTTCCTAAAAGACCACGTGCGATAGGTGAGTTCACTGAAATTTTATTTATTTTAAAATCAGCTTCATCGTCACCCACGATTTTATAGGTTTTGCGTTCTTCCGTGTCTAAATTTTCAATGGTCACGGTTACCCCAAAAACAACACGACCATTTTTTTCAAGTTCGTGAATATCAATAACCTGAGCTGCGCCTAATTTACCTTCAATATCTTGAATACGGCCTTCACAAAAACCTTGTTGCTCACGTGCAGCATGATATTCAGCATTTTCTTTCAAATCACCGTGTTCACGTGCTTCAGCAATCGCTTGAGTAATACGTGGACGTTCAACACTTTTCAGTTGGTGTAATTCTTTCTCTAGAGCTTCTTTGCCCTCGGGAGTCATTGGATAACGTTGCATTCTAGTCCCTCTAAATGAAATGGGAGTGAGTATTTATTGATAAATTCATATCTAAATGCATAATAATATTGCATTTTACGCTTTTGGCTCCTGCCGAAAGGTAGCGAAATATCAGTAAACTCTCTTTTAAAAAAAACAAAAAACCCGCCACCGATAAGATGACGGGCTTATCAGTAACGAATTAACCTACAGTTTGTAAATCTTGCAAACGATATACATCCATTGGCAATTGAATTGCAAAGGCTTGGCAAACCGCTTCAGCGCCATTAATCGTAGTGGTGTAATACACTTTGCCTTGTAGGGCAGCACGACGAATCATGGCAGAATCATACTGAGCTTGTTTACCTTCAGTGGTATTGACAATAAGGTGTATTTCACCATTTTTCAAGCGGTCAACAATATGTGGACGGCCTTCAGTTACTTTATTTACACGTTCGCATTCCAAACCTGCATCTTTAAGAACGTGATAAGTTCCACCTGTTGCCACTAGTTTAAAGCCATAATCAACCAGTTTCTTTGCGATATCAGCAATATATTTCTTGTCTGATTCTCGGACAGACAAGAAAGCATGCTTTACTTCGCCTTCTGTTGGTAAGCCCGGTAAACGTTCATTTGAGCCTAATACAGCTTTATAGAATGCTTCGCCAAAGGTTGTACCTACACCCATAACTTCGCCTGTCGATTTCATCTCAGGCCCAAGCATTGGGTCAACACCTTGGAATTTAGCAAACGGGAATACCGCTTCTTTTACTGCAAAGTGAGTCGGGATAATCTCTTTGGTGAAACCTTGCGATTCCAGTGATTGACCCGCCATACAACGCGCAGCAACTTTGGCTAAAGATTCACCGATACATTTAGACACGAAAGGAACAGTACGTGATGCACGTGGGTTGACTTCAAGAATATAAATATCATTGCCCTTCACGGCAAACTGTACATTCATCAAACCCACAACGCCAAGTTCTTTAGCCATTGCAACTGTTTGACGGCGCATTTCATCTTGAACTTCTTGAGAAAGTGAGTATGGAGGAATCGAACATGCTGAATCACCTGAGTGAATACCAGCTTGTTCAATATGCTGCATGATTCCGCCAATCACCACATCTTTACCATCAGAGACGCAGTCCACATCAACTTCGGTAGCATCATCAAGGAAACGATCCAGCAGGACAGGAGCTTCGTTAGATGCTTGTACTGCTTCACGAAGATAACGTTTAAGTTCATCTTCGTTATATACGATTTCCATAGCACGACCACCTAATACATAAGATGGACGGACAACGAGTGGATAACCAACTTTAGCTGCTTCAGAAATACCTTCTTCAGCAGACTTCACAATGCTGTTGTTTGGTTGACGAAGCTGTAGACGTTGAATCATTTGCTGGAAACGTTCACGGTCTTCAGCACGGTCAATTGCGTCAGGTGATGTCCCGATAATTGGAGTCCCTGCTTCTTCTAAAGCGCGTGCCAATTTCAATGGTGTTTGACCACCGTACTGTACGATCACACCTTTAGGCTTTTCGGTACGTACGATTTCAAGAACATCTTCAAGTGTTACAGGTTCAAAGTATAAACGATCAGAAGTGTCATAGTCAGTTGAAACCGTTTCAGGGTTACAGTTGACCATAATCGTTTCATAACCATCATCACGCATCGCAAGCGCCGCGTGTACACAGCAGTAGTCAAACTCGATCCCTTGACCGATACGGTTCGGGCCACCGCCAATCACCATGATTTTGTCACGGTTTGATGGATTTGCTTCACATTCTTCATCGTAAGTTGAGTACATATATGCTGTTGAAGATTCAAACTCAGCCGCACAAGTATCAACACGTTTATAAACTGGATAAACGCCCAAGTTCCAACGTTGTTTACGGAATTGCTTTTGTGAAATTCCCATTAAGTTGGCAATGCGCAGATCAGATAAGCCTTTGCGCTTAAATGAACGAATATTGTCAGCGTTCAAATCACCAAAACCAAGAGTTTTAACTTGTTCTTCAGTTTTAATAATATCTTCGATTTGAACGAGGAACCAACGGTCAATTTTAGTTGCTTCAAAGACTTCATCCAGCGTGAAGCCGTGACGGAAAGCATCAGCCACATACCAAATACGCTCTGGACCTGGAACTTTCAGTTCTTGTAAAAGTTTTTCTTTTACATTAGTGGCACCAGCTTCAATTTTCTCATCAAAACCACACACGCCTACTTCAAGACCACGAAGTGCTTTTTGCACTGATTCTTGGAAGTTACGGCCAATCGCCATCACTTCACCTACAGATTTCATCTGAGTGGTCAATACAGGTTCAGCTTGTGGGAATTTCTCGAAGTTAAAACGAGGAATTTTAGTGACTACATAATCGATTGATGGTTCAAATGACGCCGGGGTTGTACCGCCAGTAATGTCATTTTTCAGTTCATCAAGGGTGTAACCTACTGCAAGTTTCGCTGCAATTTTGGCAATCGGGAAACCAGTTGCTTTTGATGCAAGAGCAGAGGAACGTGATACACGGGGGTTCATCTCAATGACAACCATTCGGCCGTCTTCAGGATTAATACCAAATTGAACGTTTGAACCGCCTGTTTCTACACCAATTTCACGAAGAACTGCAATCGATGCATTACGCATGATTTGATATTCTTTGTCAGTCAATGTTTGCGCGGGTGCAACAGTGATGGAGTCGCCTGTATGAACACCCATTGGGTCAAAGTTTTCAATGGCGCAGACAATAATACAGTTGTCGTTTTTATCACGCACAACTTCCATCTCGTATTCTTTCCAACCAATTAATGATTCATCGATCAATAATTGGTGAGTCGGAGACAGGTCAAAACCACGTTCACAAATTTCAAGGAATTCTTCACGGTTATACGCGATACCGCCGCCTGAACCACCCATAGTAAAGGATGGGCGGATAATGACAGGAAAACCAAATTTTGCCTGAATATCTAAAGCTTCTTGAATGTTTTCTGCAATCGCAGCTTTTGGACATTCCAAACCAATTTTACGCATTGCGATATCAAATAGCTTACGATCTTCAGCTTTTTCAATCGCTTCTTTAGTCGCGCCAATCAATTCAACGCCGTATTTTTCCAAAACGCCGTTTTCATCAAGTGCTAATGCACAGTTTAATGCTGTTTGACCACCCATAGTCGGGAGGACGGCATCTGGACGTTCTTTTTCAATGATTTGTGCAACCGTTTGCCACGTGATTGGTTCAATATAGGTTGCATCGGCCATTGAAGGGTCAGTCATAATGGTCGCAGGATTCGAGTTGACCAAAATAACGCGGTAACCTTCTTCTCGAAGCGCTTTACACGCTTGTGCACCCGAATAGTCAAACTCACACGCTTGACCAATCACAATGGGACCCGCACCAATAATCAAGATGCTTTTAATATCCGTACGTTTAGGCATTATTCGCTCCTTAATTACTTCTTAGCTGCTTCAATAAGTTCGATGAAATGATCGAACAACGGGGCACAGTCATGTGGACCTGGGCTAGCTTCTGGGTGACCCTGAAAGCTAAATGCTGGTTTGTCCGTACGATGAATTCCTTGGTTTGTACCATCAAACAATGAACGATGTGTCACTTTTAAGTTGGATGGTAAGGTACTTTCATCAACAGCAAAACCGTGGTTTTGGGAGGTAATCATCACGGTACCGTGATGTGGGCTAAGAGGATCAAGGTTTTGTACAGGATGGTTAGCACCATGATGACCATGATTCATTTTCATGGTTTTGGCGCCTGAAGCAAGTGCTAAAATTTGATGGCCTAAACAAATACCAAATACTGGTAGATGTGTGGTTTCAACAATAGTTTTTACTGCTTCAATGGCATAGTCACATGCTGCTGGATCACCAGGACCATTTGATAAGAACACACCATCTGGATTGAGTGCGAGTACTTTTTCAGCAGGAGTTTGTGCTGGAACCACAGTCAGTTTACATCCACGGTCAGCAAGCATACGCAAGATGTTGGTTTTGACACCGTAATCGTATGCAACGACATGATACTTTAATTCAGGTTGACTAAAACCTGTCCCTAATTCCCATGAACCTTCAGTCCACTCAAAACCAGTTGGATCGCAACATTCTTTGGCAAGATCTAGACCATTTAAACCACCAAAGGCACGTGCTTTTGCCAAAGCTTCTTCTTCAGTAATATTTTCACCAGCAAGAATACAGCCATTTTGCGCACCTTTATCTCGCAAAATACGTGTTAATTTACGGGTATCAATATCTGCAATCGCAACGACATTATTGTGTTGTAAGTAGTCGCCTAATGATTGCTCTGCACGGAAGTTGCTATGGAGTAGGGGAAGATCACGAATGATTAAGCCATTAGCCCATACTTTATGAATACGTCCAGATTCAGTATCTTCAGTATTGCATCCAGTATTACCAATGTGAGGATAAGTTAATGTCACTAGCTGTTGTGCATAACTTGGGTCGGTCAGAATTTCTTGATAGCCAGTCATGGCTGTATTAAAAACGACTTCACCAGTCGTTGATCCCGTTGCACCAATAGACGTACCTTTAAAGATCGTTCCATCAGCAAGGGCTAAAATGGCGGGGGTGCTCAAACCAAAGCTCCTGAATTAAAACCACAAAAATAGGGCTGTAAAAAAGCGAGTAGACATAAAAAAAGGCCGGCTGTCTTTCAAAAACACGCCCTCCTTTTGGTCTGCTCGCTTATAACTTAACAGCGCATTATACGCATGAAGCCCTCACAAGTCTACGAGTTTTAACTGAAATCCATGCTTATTTCAGCATTTAAAAAAATCATGTTTTTTTATCGGAATTTTGTTGAAAATAAAAATTGTCTAACAATTTACATGTTGAGTAAATGTTGATCGATTTACACTAGGGACTGTCATAATTCAAAAAGAAGAGGGTAAGCGTATGCCAGCAAAAAAAACATTAAAGGCGGTGGTTGAAGAACATCAACAACAAGTTGAACAGCTATATACTGAAACGACAGCTCAGGTTAAAGAAGTTCTAAATGAAACGCAGGAAAAAATTGAAGCTGAAGCGAAAGAATTGAATCAGACTTTTCAAACTCAATTTTCACATCTTAAAGAAGATGTATTGCAACGTGTCGATGTTATCAAATCTCAATTTAACAATTCACAAGGTGATCTAACTGAACTTGGGGACGTGATTAAAAAAGAGTTTGGAACATTGGTAGAGGATCTAGGCAAAGTTGGTCGTGAAATTAAAGATGATTTGAGTCAAATCACTTTAAAGCACAAAGATACTTTAACAGATGTCCTAAAACGCTCAAAAGAACATGCTGTTGAAGCATGGAATAAAGTACGCGAAGGCTAAACGCTCTAGCAACTGACCAGTAAGAGTACATGACTTTTACTGGTTGTTTTGCAAATAATCTCTAATGCTTAAAACTCATGCAACCAATCACGTTTATTATGAAAATCAGCAGTAGGACTACTATGTTGCATGGCATAAAAATGCATGCCCTGTGAAGTATTGAGAACTGCGGATAAACCCACATATAGATCTGGCCATTTGAGTTGATACTTCTGCATAAACTCAGCTAAATCTAAACTGACATTCAAACCATAATGGGTTCGTTTAAGTTGATTTAACTCAATGTCATAAGCTGCTAGGGGCGGTAAATTTTCAGGATAACGATATTCTTCAAACTGATAAGCCTGCCATGCTTCAGATGGAGACAAATTAATCTCGCGATAATAATCCTGATTTTTAACCCCAATAAAAATTTCATAACAAGTTTGTTCCCATAAAAAATCACGACGCGGGTGAGCCGCAACCTTTTCAGGCCAAACCATCAAATGATTAGGATCACGTAGCCAATAACCAACATTGAGGGTAAAGGGAGATTGTTGTTCAATCGCTCCGACCAATGAAATTGAGTCAAAACGATCAAAGGACATCAATTCATAACTTGCCATAATGGGAATCGATTTATTTGGCTAAATGTGCGTGACGAACGAGATTGGATAAATTAGGATTCTGTTTGGGTGCTTTTTTATAGAGTAATACAATTTTACCAATTTTCTGAACAGCTTCGGCGCCTGTGGCTTTTGCCAGTTCATCGATCACCTGCGCACGGACTTCGCGATCTTCACCAGCAACTTTTACTTTAATCAATTCATGATCGTTTAAAGCACGGTGAGTTTCTTCGATAACGTTTTCAGTTAAACCTTGTCCACCAATCATGACCACTGGATTTAGTGCATGTCCGATTTGACGTAAACGTTTGCGCTCTTGGATAGATAAAGCCGCCATGAAAACTACCTAAATGTAAAAACAACCTAGTATAACTTGCATCCCGCATCTAAGATAGCAGCAAGACGCAGACAAGCCAGATAAAAATACAAAAATATCCGATCATGAACATTGAAAAAAATATAATCAAAGAGAGCTGTTTAGATACATATGCATACTGCAAAATCTGTATTTTTCACGTACAATGACAGGTCAGAAGTTTTTTAATATTTAGTGAGTTATGGCGACACGCATTACCAATCAGAAGTTATCTAAGAGTAGTCGTGCGTGGATGCGGGAACACCTTGATGATCCTTTTGTTAAAAGAGCCCAAAAGGAGGGATACCGTGCCCGTGCCGCATACAAACTTCTTGAAATTCAGGAAAAATATAAACTGATCAAGCCAGGCATGACAGTGGTTGACCTTGGTGCGGCTCCTGGTAGTTGGTCGCAAATCGCAGGGAAACTGGTTGGAAGTAAAGGTCTGGTCATTGCATCTGATATTTTACCTATGGATGCACTTCCTGATGTTACTTTCCTACAAGGTGACTTTCGCGAAGAAGAAGTCTTCGAAAAATTGTTAAATATTTTAAATGGACGTGTTGTAGACATTGTAATTTCAGATATGGCCCCCAATACATCAGGTAATAGGGCTGTAGATCAACCCCGTCAGATTTATTTATGTGAACTGGCTCTTGATTTCGCCCAGAAAGTACTCGGCCCAAATGGACAATTTGTGGTAAAAGTATTTCAGGGTGCTGGTTTCGATGAATTTCGAAAGCAAGTCGTCGACAGTTTTGATGTATTGAAAACTGCCAAACCAGAAGCTTCCCGTGCGCGTTCTAAAGAAGTATTTTTGATCGGGCAGGGTCGTAAAAAGGCAATGCGATAAAGTTTACTTGCCAAGTCGAGAAAAATTGTGCATTTTGTACAATTTCAACTTGTAGCAAGCATTAGACTTGCTGTTTACTAGGGTCTACCCCGTAATGGGCATGATCAAATTAGATTGATAATGGGAATAAAGCTTTGAGCGATCTCTTCAAGAATGCCGTATTGTGGCTAATAATACTTGGTGTTCTGATTTTGATTTTCAGTAACATCAGTGACCGCAATAAACCATCAGCAATGAATTATTCAGAATTCGTCGCTGCGGTGAATGCTGGTCAAATTAAGCAAGTCACTATTGATGGTTTAAATATTAGTGGTGAAAAAACCAACGGCTCTCATTTTGAGACAGTACGTCCGCAGGTTGAAGACACCGAGCTTTTACCAAGCCTGAACAAAAATAACGTTGTGGTTGAAGGAACAGCACCTCAACGTCAAGGCTTGTTGATGCAACTTCTCATTGCTAGTTTTCCTGTACTTCTCATCATTTTGTTATTCATGTTCTTTATGCGAAATATGGGTGGGGGAGCTGGTGGCAAGAACGGACCAATGAGTTTTGGTAAGTCTAAGGCCAAGATGCTTTCAGAAGACCAGATTAAAGTGACATTTAAGGATGTTGCTGGTTGTGATGAAGCTAAACAAGAAGTAGTTGAAATTGTTGACTTTTTGAAAGATCCTGCCAAATTCAAACGCTTAGGTGCAACTATTCCTCGTGGTGTACTAATGGTAGGACCACCGGGAACAGGTAAGACTTTATTAGCCAAAGCGATTGCGGGTGAAGCTAAAGTTCCATTCTTTAGTATTTCTGGTTCTGACTTTGTTGAAATGTTTGTGGGTGTGGGTGCATCTCGTGTGCGTGACATGTTCGAACAAGCCAAACGTCATGCGCCTTGTATCATCTTTATTGATGAGATTGATGCTGTAGGCCGTCATCGTGGTTCAGGTACAGGCGGTGGGCATGATGAACGCGAGCAGACGTTGAACCAAATGCTGGTTGAAATGGATGGTTTTGAAGGTAATGAGGGCGTGATCGTCATTGCTGCAACCAACCGTGCTGATGTTTTGGATAAAGCCTTATTGCGTCCTGGTCGTTTTGATCGACAAGTTATGGTGGGTTTACCTGATATAAATGGGCGTGAGCAAATTCTCAATGTTCATTTGAAAAAACTTCCTTCGGTTACAGGTGTAGACCTAAAAGTTTTGGCGCGTGGTACACCTGGATTTTCTGGTGCACAATTGGCAAATCTTGTAAATGAAGCAGCTCTTTTTGCAGCTCGTCGTAATAAAAATACGGTGGACATGCATGATTTTGAAGATGCTAAAGACAAGATATATATGGGGCCTGAGCGTAAATCGATGATTCTTCGTGAAGAAGAGCGTCGTGCTACCGCGTACCATGAGTCTGGACATGCGATTGTTGCTGAGACTTTGCCGGGTACCGATCCTGTGCATAAAGTAACGATTATGCCACGTGGATGGGCATTGGGTGTGACTTGGCAGCTACCTGAACAAGACCAGATTAGTCATTATAAAGATAAAATGCTCAATGAAATTTCGATTTTATTTGGTGGTCGTATTGCTGAGGAGATTTTTATCAATCAGCAATCAACGGGTGCTTCAAATGACTTTGAGCGTGCAACTAAAATGGCGCGTGCGATGGTTACCAAATATGGTATGTCGGATAAACTAGGTGTAATGGTTTATGAAGACGAAAATCAAAATGGTTTCTTCGGTAACGTTGGAAGTCGTACTATTTCGGAAGCTACTCAGCAACAGGTTGATCAGGAAGTACGTCGTATTCTTGATGAACAATATAAAGTTGCATGGGATATTCTTGAAAGCAACAAGGATAAAGCTCATGTTATGGTCAAAGCACTTCTGGATTGGGAAACGATTGATCGTGAGCAGGTACGTGACATTATGGAAGGTCGTGAACCACGTCCACCAAAAGTCTATGTTGCTGAAAATCCAGTGGTTGATTTGGATCCGCCTGGTAGTGGTCCCTCAACACCACCTCCATTACCCTCTATGAGTTAATGATCTGATGAATATATAAGAGCTGCTTCGGCAGCTCTTTTTATTTGGATATTATTCAGCTAGACGTTGAGTTAAATCCATCCTTTTATTGGAACATGCTGCTAAACTTTAGTTGGACTTTAGGAGTAAGAAAATGCGTTTAATGCCTTTACCTCAGCGAAAACTCAAGTGCGGCCGGCATCAACTTGATTTATCTCAACCAAAGGTGATGGGCATTTTAAATGTTACTCCTGACTCATTTAGTGATGGTGGTCAGCATAATCAAAAACAGCAAGCCTATGCATATGCTATGCAAATGATTGAAGATGGAGCTTCTATTATTGATATTGGTGGGGAATCTACACGCCCAGGAGCTTCACCAGTTGAGATTAAGGAAGAAATTTGCCGTGTAGTACCAGTGGTTGAACTATTGGCCAAAGAAGATGTCATTTTATCGATTGATACAAGCCAGCCTGAAGTCATCAAAGCCGCTGTTGAGGCTGGAGCACATATCTGGAATGATGTTCGTGCTTTAACTCGTCCAGAGGCCTTGGAGACTGCAACAGCATTAGATATTCCCGTCATGATTATGCATATGCGTGGAGAGCCGACTACGATGAATCAGTTGGATCACTATGTCGATGTAACCTTGGACGTGATGCAGGAATTACGGCAACGAATTGATGATGCACTGCTTGCAGGAGTGAAATCAGAAAATATTATTATTGATCCAGGATTTGGGTTTGCTAAAAATGCCCAACAAAACTTACAACTCTTAAATGAATTCTGGAAACTTAATGAGTTGGGGTATCCTATTTTATCTGCATTATCACGCAAACGTTTTATTGGTGAAGCATTGGGTGGAGCAAATGCTCAGCAACGTGCGGTCGGGAGTGTTACAGCACATTTGTTAAGTATTCAGCAGGGAGCCTCGATTGTGCGTGCACATGATGTCAAAGCAACGGTAGATGCTATTCGGGTTTGGCAGGCAATGCTAGAGGTTTAATAAAAACAAAGCATAATGAGGAATTTTATATATTTCAGAAAAACAATTCAGTTGTTTGAGAAGATGAAGTTTTGAGTGTTTGGAGATAAGGTTGAAAATTTAGCATATGTTAATTTACTGATCAATTCTTCAGTTGATTAGTAATATTTATGATGCAAATTCATCCTTTTGCTTTTATGATTTTTATTGCCTCTATTATTTTGGATATTTTTTTTCTTATTCTAGCGATTTTTTATGCAGATAGACTATTTGTATTTATTGCAATACTATTGCTTGCTGTTGCTTGGCTTATTTATAAAGAATATCAGTTATACCTTGAGCTTCTTGAAGATTGGGGGAGAATTTAATCTCAGGATATGTTATAAGCAGCGCGGAATTTTAATATTGTTAAGTATTTATTCATGTTGAACGATCTTCTTCTCCCTATGTTTGATGATGACTATTATCCCCAGATTTTGGTCGCTGAAATTAAGCAATATATCGTTGATTTCTCCAAAAAAATTCAGGTCTCTGTTAAAGAGGAATCTGAGATTTATCAATTTGCAAATTTGACCTTATTAAAAATTAATGAGATGAAGGCTGAATTTGAAGATCTGGATTCGAGTCTGGATGACACTGCAACTGATTATATTGCTGAAGCAATGATGATGGTTGTACAGAATGCAGGATATATGGATATAGATTTAGAAGAGCTGGTTGCTCGTAGAGAATGGTAATAACCACTCTCTATGTTATTTCTTTTCAATATTTTAGGCATAAAAAAACCAGCGCTTGCTGGATTCTTTATTAACACCATTTTAATTATTTTAAAATGGTGCCCGGGGCCGGACTCGAACCGGCACGCTTTGTGGGCGGGGGATTTTAAATCCCCTGTGTCTACCTATTTCACCACCCGGGCATGACGGCAATAATAGAGGAACTCCCTATTATTGGCAAGAATATCCTGAATTATTTGTAGATTTTTCAGGCAACTACTCCCTATTTAATCATTAGGGATTTAGTGCGCAGATGAGTCTGCCAATATTCTCACAACTTGTGCTAAGGTTTTTTGAACCATTTTCAAGTGCTGTTTCGAGATCGCTGCATTGATTCAGAATCCCAAAAATTGCCGTGATTCCTTCTTGATAAAGTGTTTCGATTCCTTTGCCAAGATATCCAGCGCAAACAAAGACGGGTTTGTTGTATTGTTTGGCAATACGGGCAACTCCAATTGGAGTTTTTCCAAATTTGGTCTGAAAGTCGATGGCACCTTCACCTGTAAAAACATAATCGGCTTGCTGAATAGCTTGTTTTAAATTTGTGTGTTCGATAATGGTTTCTACACCAGATTGAATTTTGGCTGGGGTAAATGCTAAAAGACCAGCAGCGAGGCCACCAGCAGCTCCAGCACCTGCTGTATCTTTAACTTTAATATTGAGCTGTTTTTCAATTAAATCAGCAAAATGGGTGAGATTAGATTCAAGTTTTTCAATCATTTCAGCGTTTGCACCTTTTTGCGGGCCAAAAACTCGTGTGGCTCCTTCATCACCGAGTAAAGGGTTGCTCACATCATTAGCAATGATAATTTCAACGTTTTTCAAGCGAGGATCAAGCTGATTAATGTCGATTGCTTGAATTTGGTCAAGGTAACCGCCTCCAAGATTTACTATTTGTTGATTGTGATCCAGAAATTTTGCCCCTAAAGCAACGGCCATTCCCATACCTGCATCATTAGTAACACTTCCTCCTAGGCCAATAATGATTTGAGTGACACCATGATCAAGTGCGGCACGAATCATTTCACCCGTACCAAATGTTGAAGTCAGTAAAGGATTGCGTTGTTTGGGGGAGAGTAGGTGAATGCCATTGGCCTTAGCCATTTCAATCACGGCAGTTTTTCCGTGATTAATTAAGCCAAAATAAGTCGAAATCTGTTGAGAAGTTAATGGACCTGATACGTTGAGATTGATTCTTTGGCCTTGTTTTGCATCAACCAGTGCATCTACAGTACCTTCACCACCATCCGCCATGGGACACAAAATAAAACGGGCGTCTGGAAATATGCTTTGTAAGCCTGTTTGCATGGCGTGACAGGCTTCAAGTGCTGTCATGCTTTCTTTAAAAGAATCTGGTGCAAGCACAAAGGTTTTGGGCATTTTCAAGACTACTAATTTTAGTGGGTATTCAGAATATAATCGAATTTAAGATAACATTGCTTCAATGTAATATTCAATTTTTTAATTGGGCTGTAAAAGTGAGTACAAATGATAAAGATTGAACAATGATCGATCGAGTAGTCTTTGCTGGGTGTTATGGGTGACTGAGTTTTGTTCTTGGCTTTACTGTGCCTTGTTGATTATGCAGTCTGTTAATACGGCATAAATTTCTTAATTATTGTATTTATCACGGGGAGTGTATGGTGTTATAAACATCGTTTTATCCTCATTTATGATTCGATTTTTATAAAAGTCTAGCGCTGGTTCTAATTATAAGAAAGCTGTTATAAATGCTAGGCATAAAAAAACCAGCGTCTGCTGGATTCTTTATTGACACCATCTTAATCATCTTAAGATGGTGCCCGGGGCCGGACTCGAACCGGCACGCTTTGTGGGCGGGGGATTTTAAATCCCCTGTGTCTACCTATTTCACCACCCGGGCTTGACCAAATTTGGAGGCGGAGGTCGGAATCGAACCGGCGTACACGGAGTTGCAGTCCGCTGCATGACCACTCTGCCACCCCGCCATCATTTGGTGATGCACATATTAGCAAGCTTCACAAAAAAAACAATAGTGATTTCAGCGAATATGCACAGAAAAACAACATCTAAAATAAAATTGGCTCAATTATCATGTATCATTTGCAAAATCGAATTCATATCTACTTTGGAGATGTGCTGTGGCATTGGTTCTTGATGGTCGTGCATTGGCAAAACAAATTGAAGCTGACTTGCTTACACGTGTAGAAGCATTAAAGGCAAAATCTGGACGTACCCCAATTTTGGCTACCATTTTGGTTGGAGATGATGGTGCATCTGCAACGTATGTGCGAATGAAGGGCAATGCTTGTCGCCGCGTAGGAATGGATTCACTCAAAATTGAATTAACGCAAGACACGACTACAGAGCAACTTTTAGCGGAAATTGAAAAACTAAATGCAAATCCAGATGTACATGGAATCTTGTTACAGCATCCTGTGCCTGCTCAAATCGATGAGCGTGCTTGTTTTGATGCTATTTCTCTGGCAAAAGATGTGGACGGTGTGACGTGTTTAGGCTATGGCCGTATGGCAATGGGCGAATCTGCATATGGTTCTGCAACACCCGCGGGAATTATGACTATTCTAAAAGAAAATAAGATCGAAATTGCAGGCAAACATGCGGTTGTGGTTGGTCGCTCAGCAATTTTGGGTAAACCAATGGCAGCGATGCTACTTGAAGCGAATGCTACAGTGACTATTTGTCATTCGCGCACTCAAAACCTCGCTGATTTTGTAAAACAGGCAGACATTATTGTGGGTGCAGTGGGCAAGGCTGAGTTGATTCAAAAAGATTGGATTAAACAGGGCGCGGTTGTGGTTGATGCTGGTTTCCATCCACGTGATGGTGGCGGCGTAGGTGATATTCAATTAGTAGGCATTGAAGAAGTTGCGTCTGCTTATACTCCTGTACCAGGTGGGGTAGGACCAATGACCATTACCACTTTGATTCGTCAAACTGTTGAAGCTGCTGAGAAAGCTTTAGCTTAAGATGAGCTGTTCATTTCAATTTTCAAAAGCGCCTCAGCATTTGCTTGAGGCGCTTCATCATGTCATTCCTCACTGTGAATTAATGGCACAACAGTTGCCTGAAACGCCTATTTCACTTTGGTTGATCCCACCTGTGTTTCCCACTGATCGATTGGATGATGAGGTGATTCGACGCATATGGAATGACACGCCCTATTGGATTTTCTGCTGGGCATCTGGTTTAGCGATGGCACAATGGTTGCTGGCAGAACCAGAACATGTCAAAGATAAAGTGGTCTTGGATTTTGGTGCGGGCTCGGGTGTCGTGGCGATTGCTGCAAAAATGGCTGGTGCTAAACGTGTGATTTGTTGTGATATTGATCCAGTAAGCCTAAATGCCTGTCGTGAGAATGCACTGCTCAATGACGTTGAGCTTGAGTATCTGGATGATTTATACAAGACAGAACAAGTGGATATATTGCTTGCTGCCGATGTGTTATATGACCAATGTAACCGTTTTTTTCTGGATGAGTTTTTAAAGTTTGCATCCGAAGTATGGGTGGCCGATAGCCGGGTCAAAAATTTTAGTCATCCTAAATATATTAAAATTGATGAGCGCAGCGCCACTACATGGCCTGATCTGGATGAGGCTAAAGAGTTTCGTAATGTTAGTTTTTATAAAACGCTGTAATATTTAAATTTACAGCGTTTTCTTTAGATTTTATGAGCAGGTATAGCGTACAACTTTAAGGGTACTTGGTTTGGTATCTAGCGCTTGACGGGTTGCGTAGCCTTCGCTGTTATTTAGGCTAGGAGAATCCATTAATCCTACAGACATTCGTGAATTGCCTACTTGTAAGCCATCAGGAGTTGATTGTGACGCGGCTGGATTTGCAATTTCGTTAATACTTAAAATTGATAATTTATACGTTTGTGTCGTGCCTAAAACTTGTTGGCAGGCGCGTTGTAATTTTCGCTCGTCAAGTTCCTGATTAGAGCGCCCTGCAAGTGTGTAAGCTAGCGTCGCAGACGTTGCTGTTTTATTTTCAACTTGATAGCCTGTATTACCATTGTATTGACGAGGTGTACTCTGACACGCACTTAATGCAATGACACTCCCTGAAATTAAAAATAATACTGTTTTTTTCATGAGGTTGTTCCTTCTAATCGTATTCAAATAAGCAGTCGTGTTTTTTATATTTTAAGCATTTACGCGTTTAAACAAACGATAAAATTGTATTAACTTTAAAACAAATAAAGATACATTAAAAATACACTCATCTGATCTCACTGAAATGCTTTTACTTTGTGTTCAAATTTGCTAACTTCAAATCATCTCGATTAAATACGATGATAATAATAAAAAAGGGGAATCGAATATGACATCTCATTTTAATGATCTTCCTTTTTATGATCTGGCGGTGATAGGAGGAGGGATTAATGGTGTAGGTATCGCCAATGATGCTGCAGGACGAGGATTATCTGTTTTTTTATGTGAAAAAGACGACTTTGCCAGTCATACTTCATCTGCCAGTAGCAAACTGATTCATGGCGGCTTGCGCTATTTAGAACATTTTGAATTTCGTTTAGTTCGTGAAGCACTTGCGGAACGTGAAATATTAATGGCAAAGGCTCCCCACATTATTCGTCCTCTGCGTTTTGTTTTGCCACATCGCCCACATTTACGTCCTGCATGGCTTATTCGGTCAGGATTATTTTTGTATGATTATTTGGGGAAGCGAGAAAAGCTGCCAGCCTCTAAACGTTTGGTATTGGATCATCATGGCCCATTAAAACACGATATTGTTTTAGGATTTGAATATTCAGATTGCGCTGTAGATGATGCGCGATTGGTTATTTTAAATGCCATTCAGGCTCGAGAAAAAGGCGCAGAATTGCAGATAAGGACTGAATGTATTGCTGCGGAAGTGATAGATGGTATCTGGTTATTAACTTTGAGACAGCAACAAACGCAATATCAAATACGAACCAAAGCCTTGATCAATGCAGCAGGGCCGTGGGTTGAACATTTTATAAAAGAGACGTTAAAGCTAAATTCACCTTATAAAATTCGTCAAATTCAGGGAAGTCATCTGATTGTGCCTAAACTTTATGAGGGCGATTATGCCTATATTTTACAAAATGAAGATCGGCGCATTGTATTTACTATTCCTTATCTGCATGAATATACGCTGATTGGAACAACTGACCAAATTTATCAGGGTGATTTAGAGCAAGTTGAAATCACGTCGAATGAAATTGAATATTTACTTGCCGTCGTGAATTTACATTTTGAGCAGAGTATCACCCAAGCCGATATTATTGAAACATTTTCAGGAGTTCGGCCCCTTTGCGATGACGAGTCGGATCAACCTTCAGCGGTAACTCGTGATTATACTCTGGCAATGACTACGTTGAATGGGTCGCCCCCGTTATTATCCATATTTGGTGGCAAGCTTACGACTTACCGGAAGCTTGCCGAAGCTGCGCTGGATGAATTGAGTCCTTATTTTTCAGAAATGCAGACACAATGGACTGAGCACGAGCCCTTACCAGGTGGTGAGCATTTTAAAGGTCTGGATAGCCTGATTCGAGGTATTCAATTACGAATTAAAAATATTCCAACCGAAATTGCAACACGTTGGGCGAGTAGTTACGGTACTCGTGTGTGGCAATTGCTTAGAGGAGTCGATTCTTTGGATGATTTTGGAATATATTTTGAACATAGTCTCTATCAACTTGAAGTGGATTACCTTATCAAAGTCGAGTGGGCGCAATCAGTAGATGATATTTTGTGGCGACGCAGCAAGCTAGGGTTAAAGTTTGATAAGACTCAAGTGATGGTATTAGATAATTATCTTCAAAATGTTTTGGGCAACCAACGAAGCAAGATTGCTTAAAGTGAAAGCGGCATAAAAATTTATTTATGCCACTATAAAACATAATGTATAAAGCGTTAGATCTCTTTGCCGCCGACGTTTTGGCAATTAACATTCGATGTCGTCCATCGCACCGCTGTACCAGTTGCTACAGGGCGGACAACACGCCATGGCCAAAAGCCAAAACGTTGACTCGCATTGTAGTCTACGATAGCGTCGGCATTGAGTTTTTTCGCTGTATTTCCTAATTTGGGATAAAGTTCTTCTACACTTCCATATGTGCCTTTTGCAACTTTTACACGCTTAACAACGACATATTGTTGTGATGGAATTCCATCAATGAGGCATACCCCAAAATGATGGTTTGCTTTTTCAGTTGCTGTTACTGCATGGGACGTGCCACAAAAAATAAATAAAGACAAAGTAGAAAGAATAAACTTTTTCATTGTTTGTTTCTCGTTGGATGTAAAAAAATAAATTTTAAATTATGAGTATTTTAAAGACTTTACTTCGAAATTTCTTAGCATATAACACATACTAAAACAGGCCATTATATGGCCTGTTTTATAGATTTTTGATCTTTATTTAGTGGTTTTTAACCGCATTTAATAACGCTTCTTGACGCTCTTTCAATGCTTGTGGTAAACGATCGCCAAGTTTGTTGAATAACTCAGTATGGCTCTCAATTTCGGTAATCCACTGATCTTTGTCTTGTGCTGTAATCAATTCAAATTCTTCTTTAGAAAAATCTGTACCAGCCCAGTTTAAATCATCGTAAGTTGGAACATAACCAATTGGTGTTTCAACAGCATTGGCACGACCTTCAACACGATCGATCATCCACTCAAGTACACGCATGTTCTGACCAAAACCAGGCCATACAAAGTTGCCTTCAGCATCACGACGGAACCAGTTTACGTTGAAGATTTTTGGCAATTTATTACCAGCAGCTTCAGCCTTTTCACCCACTTGCTGACCTACTTCTAACCAGTGCTGGAAGTAGTCTGCCATGTTGTAACCAGTGAATGGAAGCATTGCAAATGGGTCACGACGTACGACACCTTGCTGACCAACAGCGGCCGCAGTTGTTTCAGACCCCATAGTCGCTGCTTTATATACACCATCGATCCAGTCAAAGGCTTCAGAGACTAAAGGTACAGTATCGGCACGACGACCACCGAAGATGAACGCAGAAATTGGAACACCTGCTGGATTTTCCCAGTCAGCGTCAATTGAAGGACATTGGCCTGCTGATACAGTGAAACGTGCATTAGGATGAGCTGCCTTTTCACCGTTAACGTGTGGTTGGCCTTTCCAGTTGGTTAAATTTGCTGGAACTTCTTTAGATAAGCCTTCCCACCATACTTCACCGTTATCCGTCACAGCAACGTTGGTATAAATGACATCTTTATGCAATGTTGCCATACAGTTCGGGTTGGTCTTGGTATTTGTACCTGGCGCAACGCCGAAGAAACCAGCTTCTGGATTGATTGCATATAAGCGACCATCTTCACCTGGCTTGATCCATGCAATATCATCACCTACAGTTTCAATTTTCCAGCCTTCATAGCCTGCTGGTGGAATCAACATTGCAAAGTTGGTTTTACCACAAGCAGAAGGGAAAGCTGCTGCGATATAGTGTTTTTCACCTTTCGGGTTAGTTACACCTAAAATAAGCATATGTTCAGCTAACCAGCCTTGTTCACGACCCATTGCAGAGGCAATACGAAGCGCTAAACATTTTTTACCCAGTAGTGCGTTGCCGCCGTAACCTGAACCAAATGACCAGATTTCACGAGTTTCTGGATAATGCACAATATATTTTTCAGGGTTACATGGCCATGCAACATCTTTTTCACCATCTGCAAGCGGCGCGCCTACAGTGTGAACACATGGTACGAATTCGCCATCTGTACCCAATACGTCATAAACAGCTTTACCCATACGTGCCATTTTGCGCATGCTTACCGCAACATATGGAGAATCGGTTAGTTCAATACCAATTTGTGCGATGTGGCTACCCAATGGACCCATTGAGAATGGAACCACATACATGGTACGACCTTGCATTGCGCCATCAAACAAACCGTTTAATTTCGCGCGCATCGCTGCTGGTGCTTCCCAGTTATTTGTTGCGCCCGCATCTTCCTGCTTTTCAGAGCAGATAAAGGTACGATCTTCGACACGAGCAACGTCAGAAGGGTCAGAGTTTGCAAGATAAGAACCTGGATGTTTTTCTTGGTTGAGTGCTTGCATTGTGCCGTTTGCGATCATCAGGTCAATAAGACGCTGATATTCTTCTTCGCTACCGTCACACCACTCGATTTTTGCAGGTTTGGTTAATTTTGCAATTTCTTCAACCCATGCAATAAGCTTAGGATGACGAACGAATTCTGGTGCGTTCACTTGGGTCATGGTGAGGCCTATTTAAAAAACGTACTAAAGTACAAATCTAGATGCAGGGATACAGCAAATAGATGAAGTAAAAAAAAGTGGCGCTATTAAAGCATAAATTGATGGAAAAAATAAGACTAAAGACTAAATTAGAGTTTTAGGTCAAAAAACAGGTTAATTTTTTAAAAAACATGCATTTAACTTATTTAAGGTGCCATTAATATATGTATTAATATAGGTAATATGTATTATTTTAATTTAAAATATATTTAAAAATTAATATGTTAATTTAAAATTAAACTTGAGAACAATTATCGATTAAATAAATGGTCATCATTTAAATTTTACATAAAGCGTATTTTATTTGACTAATTCTTGGACAAAAATAGGAGAAATCATCAGCTTAGAATGATAAAAATGCCGCCACTTCGACCACTATCCATCATTTATAACGAAAAGTCTGGGTTCCATGCAGCCAATAAAGAAGGAGTATATGAGCAAATTATGACGATTTTTACTCATCATGATTTCGAGATTCAAGTGTTTGAGCTCGGTGTCGAAGATAATTTTGATGATTTTATGCAGCAGGTTCTTGCTCGCCATACAGGAGAGGAGCGTGGTGTTGTCGTTGCTGCTGGTGGGGATGGAACTTTAAATGCTGTGGCCTCCAAACTAAAAAATACCGATATTCCAATGGGAATTTTACCCTTAGGCACTTTTAACTACGTGGCTCGTGTTTTGGGTATTCCGCAAGATTTACTTCAGGCAGCGCAGGTGATTGCTACAGGTGTACCACGTTCTGTTCATGTTGCTACAATTAATGATCGTATTTATTTAAATAATGCGAGTTTAGGTTTATATCCTTTATTTATTCAAAAAAGGGAACACTATAACCAACGCTTTGGGCGTTTTATTTTTAATGCCTATACCTCGGGTTTAGATGTGCTTATTCGTGATCATAAAGAGCTTAAATTATCAGTAACAGTGGATAAGCAAGTTTATCCGGTGAAAACACCCTTGATTTTTTTTGGTAATAATCAGTTGCAACTGCAAGAAATGAATTTACACATTGCTGAATGTGTGGCAGAAGGGCGTGTTGCAGGCGTTGTGGTAGCCAAAAGTGATAAATTAAGTTTATTTCGGATGCTCTTTCAATTGATCAAAGGAGATCTTGAGCATGCTAGAGATGTTTATAGCTTTAGTGCCGATCAGGTTATCGTGGAATCAAAAAGTAAAACTTTAACTGTTGCTATTGATGGGGAAATTGAAGAGTTAAGCACGCCATTAAAATTTGGTGTGGTAAAGAATGCTTTAAATATTATGGTACCTGATCATGTTATTGCATCTGTCTGATTTGCATTTTGGTACAGAAAAGCAAGAATGTCTGACTGCAATCCAAAAGTTCTGTCTGGAGCAACAACCAGAACTAATCGTAGTAAGTGGTGATTTAACCCAGAGAGCAAAATTTATTCAGTTTTATAGCTGTCGGCAGTTTTTGGATTCACTTCATATTCCTTATATTGTCGTTCCGGGAAATCATGATATTTCTTTATATAATTTGTGGAATCGTTTTTTTTCTCCATTTGTACGGTATCAATTCTTTTTTGGTGAACTCGAGCCTACTCTGGAAACTGAACATTTTTTTATTGTGGGTGTGAATAGTATTCGTCGACGTTACCATACACGTGGTTATATCTCATTGGAACAAATTCAGCGAACCAATGAAATCCTTAAACATGCACCTGATCAGAAGTTAAAACTGGTCGTTCTACATCAGCCTTTTTATACTCCGCCCGATGATCCACACGGGATTAAAGATTGTCCAGTTTTAGGGCGGATGGCATTAGAAAACTGGAGCAGAAGCGGTTTGTTTGGAGTGTTACATGGACATTTACATAAAACTGCAGTTTACAATTTAACCGAAATTTATCATCTGAAAGTTGATCATCCTGTTTATGATATTCATGCAGGGACAGCGACGTCTTATCGTTTGCATAAAGGGCTGCCTAATAGTTTTAATACAATTTTAAATGATGGCTCTATTCAGCATTACTGGTTCGATGAAAAAGCACAATCTTTTGTTTTGCGCATTGATTCGGTAGTGAAAAACCATAAAGATGCCTGAGTGATTAAAAAAAATACAAAAAATAGCATTTTTTTTGATTTTTCCCCTTGAAGCGTTTTTTTCCATCCCCACAAAAGTGTCATCAAATTCATTTTGATGGTTGCTAAAGGAATAATGACGGCAAGCATCATTTATCAAATCATAGACTTAGTCTGATGGAGTTATTTATGAGCAACATTCGTCCATTACATGACCGTGTAGTAATTCGTCGTGTTGAAGAAGAAACAAAAACGGCTGGCGGAATTTTATTGCCAGGTTCTGCTGCTGAGAAACCTGCTCA
This sequence comes from Acinetobacter sp. S54, assembly GCF_016624945.1. Taxonomy (GTDB): domain Bacteria; phylum Pseudomonadota; class Gammaproteobacteria; order Pseudomonadales; family Moraxellaceae; genus Acinetobacter. The sequence goes on from NZ_JACVUI010000004.1 coordinate 98,211, forward strand.
AGGTGAAGTTATCGCAGTAGGTAATGGTCAAATCACTGACAATGGCGTACGCGCTTTGGACGTAAAAGTAGGCGATAAAGTGTTATTTGGTACTTATGCAGGTACAACTGTAAAAGTAAATGGCGACGAATTTTTAATCATGAAAGAATCTGACATTTTAGCCGTTCTTGAAGGCTAATTTTTCACTTTAACTCATTGATAAATCAGATCAAGCATAGATAGAAATATTTGGAGTAAATAATGTCAGCTAAAGACGTTAAATTCGGTGATTCAGCGCGTTCAAAAATGATCGCAGGTGTCAACGTTCTTGCAGATGCAGTGAAAGTGACTTTAGGCCCTAAAGGTCGTAACGTAGTAATCGATCGCTCTTTTGGTGCACCGCACATCACTAAAGATGGTGTCACTGTCGCAAAAGAAATCAGCTTAAAAGACAAGTTTGAAAACATGGGTGCGCAGCTTGTACGCGAAGTATCAAGCAAAACTAATGATATTGCGGGTGACGGTACGACAACTGCAACTGTACTTGCTCAAGCTATCTTAAATGAAGGGATCAAATCAGTAACTGCTGGTATGAACCCAATGGATCTTAAACGCGGTATTGATATTGCAGTTCGTGCTGTAGTAGAAAACATCCGTACCACATCTAAACCGGCGGATGACTTTAAAGCGATTGAGCAAGTGGGTTCAATTTCTGCAAACTCTGACGAGACTGTGGGCAAATTGATTGCTCAAGCGATGGAAAAAGTCGGAAAAGAAGGCGTGATCACAGTTGAAGAAGGTTCAGGCTTTGAAGACGCGCTTGATGTTGTTGAGGGCATGCAGTTCGATCGTGGTTATATCTCACCTTATTTTGCTAATAAACAAGATACTTTAACCGCTGAACTTGAAAATCCGTTCATCTTATTGGTTGATAAAAAAATCAGCAATATTCGTGAATTGATTACCACTTTAGAAGCAGTTGCTAAAACAGGTAAACCGCTTTTAATCATTGCCGAAGATGTTGAGGGTGAAGCGCTTGCAACATTGGTTGTCAATAACATGCGCGGTATTATCAAAGTATGTGCAGTTAAAGCACCTGGTTTCGGTGACCGTCGTAAAGCAATGCTTCAAGACATTGCGATCTTGACGGGTGCGACTGTGATTTCTGAAGAAGTGGGCATGTCTTTAGAACAAGCAACACTTCAAGATTTGGGTACTGCGCATAAAGTAACCGTTTCTAAAGAAAACACTGTAATCGTGGATGGTGCTGGTGATGCCAATGCGATTGCTGAACGTGTTCAACAGATTCGCGCGCAAATCGAAGAATCAACGTCTGAATACGACAAAGAAAAACTTCAAGAGCGTGTTGCAAAACTTGCTGGCGGTGTTGCCGTGATCAAAATCGGTGCAGCGACTGAAGTTGAAATGAAAGAGAAGAAAGACCGTGTAGATGATGCTCTTCATGCGACTCGCGCTGCAGTTGAAGAAGGTGTAGTTGCAGGTGGTGGTGTTGCGCTAGTACGTGCAGTTAATGCATTAGAAGGTCTAAAAGGCATAAACGAAGACCAAACAGCAGGTATCAACATTTTACGTCGCGCTATCGAAGCACCACTTCGTCAAATCGTGGCTAATGCGGGTGATGAACCTTCTGTCGTTGTAAATGCGGTTAAAGCAGGTGAAGGTAACTATGGTTACAACGCTGCGACAGGTGTTTATGGCGACATGCTTGAGATGGGTATTCTTGATCCAGCAAAAGTAACTCGTTCTGCTCTTGAACATGCTGCTTCTGTAGCAGGCTTAATGTTGACGACTGAAGCTATGATCACTGACATTCCAGAAGATAAACCAGCAATGCCAGACATGGGTGGCATGGGTGGTATGGGCGGCATGATGTAAACCGCTTATATATAGTTTAAGTTATATTAATTTAATATGATTTAGACTATAAATTTTTAACTTGCTCATAATGTACCCACGTTTGAGTTTGTAAAAAAGGTCACAAATTTTATTTGTGACCTTTTTAATTTGATACTTGGATGCTTAGCTTTCTTAAAATAAGTTAAAATATCGGTAAGATTTTAACTGTTGAATAAATGAATATTTAAATAAATATGCTTGAATAAAATTAGGTGTTTATAGTTGTGGAATAAAATCTATTCTATTTTAAGTAATAAAAGAGTTTTCAAGAATGCAGGTAAAAGATAGCTATTAAGATAAATTTTTACCTCAAAAAGATAATTTAAAAATAAAAATATTTTCTTGCTCATAAACTACAAAGATAAAATTTTCTAGAATTATATTTTTAACTGAGACAGCCAGTGTTTGAGCATTCTTTACCTTAAACCATATTTTAAGCTACATGGGGTATTTTTTTAATGACCAATGATATAGCTATGGCGCAAACTCCTCACAAGTGAACTAAAAATAAACTAAGTAAAAATCCTCTGTCTATTTAGACAGAGGATAGCTGACATCATTTCATAGAATTAAAATTTGTATTTTAAGCTGAGCATTCCGTTGATGGGTTCTGCATAAGTATATTCATAAGCTGAATATCCAGAGTAATATGCTTTATCAAATAAATTATTGATATTTAGCTGTCCGGTTAGATTTTTAGAAAAGCTGTATGAAGCCATTAAATCAACGGTTGCATAAGCCTCTTGAGTCACTTTTTTAGCTCCGGAACCTTTATAGCCATCACTTTTCCAGTTTAATCCTGCACCTATACTAAAATCGTTAATACTATATTTTGTAAAAATATTGATATTGCTTCTCGGAGCTTTTGTATTAATTTTTTCTCCATCTTGTTTTATCTCAAAATTTACAAATCCTGCACTTAAATCCCAGTTATCAGTCAGTTTTCCAGTTACTTCTAACTCTATTCCCTTAGATGTTACTCCGTCTTTGGCTTCGTAGATATAATTTCCTACTGAATTTTTCTCCCAAGTATTTTCTGCGTAATTATCTTGCTCTACTCTAAATAAAGTGATGCCCGCATTGAGTCTTTGATCAAAATACTCACCTTTGATTCCGATTTCATAATTTTTCCCTAAAATTGGATCTAAGAGTTTATTATCTTTATTTCTTGCATTTTGAGGTTTAAAAATATCAGTATAACTTGCATAAATAGAGTGGTTATTATTGATATCATAAGTTAAACCGATGAATGGTGTAAGTTCATTGTTAAAATCATAATTCGAATAACCATCATATTTGTTCCATACATCATATTCGTAAGTTGTAAGTCTTCCACCAGCAATAATTTTTAAATCCTCAACTATCTCAAATCTACCCGTTAAATAAAAAGCTGTTTGTTTTGCATCAATATTTTCATATTTCGGTTGAGGATTTGGAGTGTCAGATAAAGAAACTTCACTTCCATTTTGTGTGAAGAAATTATTAATTGTATGAGGTGATCCAATCGTTTTTATTTGAGTATCAATTTTTTGTCTATTATATTGAAATCCTGCGATGATTTCATGTTCTCTGTTGAAAAGTTTAAAAGGTATAGAGCCATAAATATCAAAATTATCTTCTTTTATATCTTGAACATTATTGCCAAAATCTTGATATTTTAACCCTGAACCATCTTTATTTAAACTTCCTGTCCATACGTCTATATATCCATAATGATTGTCATTTTTTATATCATTATGGGTATAAATTGCATTTAATAATATGTCATATGCAAAATATTGTTTAATACCTACAAAGTATGAGTATCTTTCCGAATTCCAATATGACCAATCAGATGAATAATTTTTTGATCTGGAAAACTTTGTTTTTGTGCCATCACTATAAAAAGCAGGCAAGTTCGAAGAATCGCCCTCTATTTTTTCTTTTTCATAGCTTGCACCAGCAGATAAGGTTGTATTATCGCTCATATCTGCATCAAAAACGCCATAAACTAAATCATTTTCATCATGTACTCTATCTTTAAACGTATCAGTTTCTTTGTGACTGGTAACTAGTCGCCCTCTAATACTTCCATCCTCATTCAGGGGAGCGGATAGATCTGCCTTGATTTTATAAGTATCCCAAGTGCCAGCACTGGCATCTATACTGCCAGTAAATATTTTTGAATCTGCATGTTTTCTTACTAGGTTTATAGCACCAGCTGGATTTCCTGCACCATTTGTAAGTCCATTTGCACCTTTTACGATTTCGACCCGATCAAATTTATCCATATTATAATTATTCATCGCATAAATACTGGTAGGCATTGGAATGCCATCCATTTGATAGTAATCTAATTCAAATCCTCTTAATGTATAATATGCTCTATTATCTTGAACTCCTTTATCCGCTCCCACACCAGTCACATTTTTCATTAATGTATCAAAATCATCAATTTTTTTATCTTCAATGAGCTGGTTACTAATGACTGTGACCGATTGAGGCGTTTCTCGGATTGATAAATTGAGTTTAGTTGCGGTACGCATTTTTCCTGTAGTGTAAGAACCTGTGCCTTCCGTTGTACTTGAATCTGCATTTACTGTGATCATAGGTAATTGTGTTGTATTGCTATTTTTTGACGTGGTTGCGGTTACATCAATTTTTTTAAGCTGTCCGACATCTCGGGTTTGTTGTGGCGATTGTGGTTTAGCAATAATGGTATAGCCTGTCGCAGTTTTTTGGAGTTGTAAGCCATGTTGTGAAAGTAGAGTATTAAAACCACTTTCTACATTATATGATCCTTTTAAACCTGTACTCTGTTTACGTTCAAGCAATTTGGCATCATAGGTTAGTAAAATGCCTGTCTGCTCCGCAAATTGATTTACCACTTGAGCAAGTGATCCAGCGGAAATCTGAATATTTTGTACAATCGTTGTATTGGCAAATACTGATGCACTATTGATACTACTAGTAAGTACTGTAACAGCTAATAGACTATGTCTGATTGCAATGCTGAGTAAATTCGCTTTAAATTCTATATGCTTCATTTAACTTCCCCATAGGTAAAAATTGTTTTCTTATTACCTATGCCCCCTGAGAATGAAAAACCCCTCACCAAAATTAAAAATATTTTCATTTTTATTTTAAGTGTATGATTTTATTTAAATTAAATTTATTAATTTTCTTTTAAAGAGATTTTTTTCCAGTAATAAAACTCAGATTCAACTTTGATTGGTAATTGTTGCTCAAGAGAATGTAAGACTTTTTCACTGTCCTGCACTGGGAATACGCCAGAAACTTCTAATCCTGCAATGTTGTGATCATAGCGTAATTTACCTCGATGATAACGATCTAGCTCAGTGATAAATTCTGTGAGTGGCATTTTATAGACATTAAGTGTGCCGCTGCTCCAAGAGCTATACTTTGAATGAAGAGGTTCAATCGGTTGAATGGTTTGTTGGTTAAACAAGACTTGCTGATTCGCCAAAAGATTCGTTTTTTCTTTTGATTTCAGGGTGGTGATTTGTACTTCACCTTCCGTCACGGCAACTACGGTATTTTGATCATTTTGCCGAATATCAAAGTGTGTACCAACATCCTGCATCATGCCGTCACGACCTTGAACCAGAAAAGGTCGGTGCTGTGCGTCATGTCCTACCACAATTTGGATTTCGCCTTTGATTAATTCAATTTTGCGTTTTGACGTATTGTAATCAATGTTAATTGCTGTATTAGTATTTAAAATAATCTGTGATCCATCAGCCAAGCGAATCTGTCTTTGTTCACCCACTTCGGTTTTATAGTCAGCTTGCCATTGCTGCCAAAGTTGGTGTTGCTCAGCCTGATACAACCCCAACATGCTTGTGCCAAATACGAGCAACCAAATGATGGACTTTAGGCTATATTGCCAGAGAGATTTGTCCTTCTGTTCAACTGCTACAATTGCCTGATGGAGAAGAGGGTGTTTAATATTGGCAAGTGAGAAACCAAATTGTTCCAGACATTGCCAAGCGTATTGGTGACTTTGATCTTGTTTTAGCCAGTCTTGAAATTCAGAAAGTTCCTGTTCGCTTATGTCATCTGCTTGCAAACGTACAAACCATTCAGTTGCTTGTTGGCTAATCTCTATTGAAATGTGAGATGAATTTTCTGGAAAAATTGATTTATTTGACATAAATCAAGCAATGTCAAAGGAAAAGATTATCATATGCTAAATTAAATCGGCAAAACAACATTGATGTAAAGCCTTAATGAGATAGCGTTGAACAGTTGCAATAGAAATGTTGAGTTGTTTGGCTGCTTGCGCCTGCGTTAAACCTTCTAATTGAGTCAGGAGAAAAGCCTGTTTCACTATTGTCTCCAAGCCACTTAGACGACGATCGAGTTCGACAATCGCATCTAGCAAAATGATCTGGGTTTCTGGATCTGGTGAATATTCTTCCGGAAGACTTGCAATAAATTCCAAGTAACTTTCTTCAATTTTTTGATGGCGATAAAAATTGCTGACCATACCTTTTGCGATTGTTAATAATAATGCACGAGGTTCTAGGGGAGTAATGGATGTTTTTTTGCTTAATAAACGGACAAAAGTATCTTGAGCAATATCTTCGGCGTATTGTCGATTTGGCATCTTTTTTGATAACCAGCGATATAACCATTGATGATGATCTTTATAAAGATGCTCAACAAGATTCATCATAATTGAACTAAAATAATTAAATAATAATTATTCTCAATTTTAACCTTGTTCTCATCGTTGTGCAATTGTATAAAATGAATGTCTTACTTTATAGAAAAAGGTGAGTTAAATCCCATCATTTTGAGATGAAACTTTGAACAGATGAAGAACTAAACATGCTTCATTATTCTATTCTTTAAGACGAGCACGTTAAAAAACTGACTGTAGCGTTAATTTTTTAATCTAAAATTATTTCATAACGAGATATTTGTATTTAATTAAGCGAACTCTTATCAGAAATCAATGTGTGGTCATTTCTTTAAATCAGATTCTATTTGCAACTGTTCACAGGTGGCCCATAGGTAACGTTCGTTCTCGAAAAAGTCGGTTTGATGGACACAATAAGGCAAATTTATTACAAAAAACTCCCTGTGGATGTAGGAATTTTTGTTTAAAAGTTAATCTAATTTTAAGCTTCTATGTTTATTCTAAAAATTAAGAAATCTAGGCTGTAATTTTTCTTTTGCCATACTTATCACAAAAAAGTATGGTTTTTTTATGCCCATAAAATCATAATCCAAGTCAACGCAATTAAACTCAAGGCGACAAATTGAGCAGCGCTACCCATATCCTTGGCATTTTTAGAAAGTTCATGTTTTTCCAGTGAAATACGATCGACAACTGCTTCAATAGCAGAATTAAAAAGCTCAACGATAATGGCAATGAAACCTACACCAATCAATAAAATTCTTTCGATTACACTAAATTTTAAACTTAAGTTTATGATTAATAAAATAATATTGAGTAATATAATCTGTCTAAATGCTGCTTCCTGAGTAAACGCTGTTTTAAAACCAGCGATGGAGTAGTTGGTGGCATTTAAAATACGTTTTATGCCGTGTTGACCTTTATAGGGAGATGGGACAGTGGTTTTCATGAAAATTTACCATTAATCAGAATATGGTTTAAAGTTTAAAAAAAATTGCTTAAGACAAAATGAGGATCGTGAGAAATTTCTTTGATTGAAAGCAGGAGATTTATGACCTAGCATTATCTCCTTATTTGACACAGTGATGACAGTTTCATTATTTTTTAATGAAGAACAGCCTGAAATTTCGCAGTCTTTATACATAATCTCCATGATTTATCCGTTTTTTTTTAAGTCTGAAAAATTATATTAAAAAAACTTGTATTTAAATAAAGACTCATTGATTATCAATGAATTATTTAAATTGTTAATCATTCCCATTGAACAATTTTTTATTACACATTTTCGCTCCCTTACATTGGAAGTAAAGCGCTCATGCTCTCCAGATTTTTTATTGATCGTCCCATATTTGCCTGTGTGCTCGCCATTATTGTGATGGCGGTGGGTTTATTTTCAGTTTTAAATTTGCCTGTTGAGCGTTATCCAGATATTGCACCACCGCGTATTACTGTTTCAGCGACCTATAGTGGTGCGGATGCACAGGCAGTTGAAGATAGCGTGACACAAGTATTGGAACAGCAAATCAAGGGAATCGATCATTTACTGTATTTTAGTTCAAGTAGTGATGCCAATGGCAGTAGCCGAATTAGCCTATATTTTGCTCAGGGGACTGATCCTGATGAAGCTCAGGTTCAGGTTCAAAATGCAGTTAATGGCGCGATTAATCGACTCCCAGATGATGTTCAGCGCCAAGGAATCACAGTTCGTAAATCCTTAAGTGATTCATTCATGGTGATTGGTCTAGGGGATCGTTCAGGACGTTCAAGTAACATTGATATTTCGGACTATTTAAGCAATAACTTTGAGCTGAATTTGAGCCGGATTGAGGGAGTGGGTGAGGTCAATGTATTTGGCTCACAGTATGCAATGCGTATCTGGCTGGATCCTATTAAGCTTCGTCAATATCAATTGATGGTGAGCGATGTTCGTACCGCACTGGAAAACCAGAATACCCAAGTAGCAGCTGGAGCAATTGGTGAATTACCAGCCAGTAATGATCAATATCTAAATGCCAAAGTTACTTCAGGTTCGCTACTTAAAACGCCTCAAGAATTTGAAAATATTATTCTTAAAGCCAATCAAAATGGCAGTTTCGTTTATCTCAAAGATGTAGCAAGAATTGAGGTAGGTGCAGAAAACTATCAAGTTTTCAACCGACTTAATGGCTATCCCGGTTCTGGTTTATCGATTTCGCTTGCAGTAGGAGCCAACTTGATGCAAACCGCGAAAGCAGTTTATGCAGAGGTGGATACCCTTAAGAAGAATTTACCTGATGGTTATTTTGTCATTTACCCCCGCGATGATACGCCTTTTGTCAAAGAGTCGATTGCACAAGTGGTTTCTACCTTGGTTGAAGCCATTGTACTGGTCGTATTGGTCATGTTTTTGTTCCTACAAAACTGGCGAGCTACCTTGATTCCCGCGATCACCGTGCCTGTGGTGATTCTCGGTACCTTTGCGATATTGTCGGTCTTGGGTATGAGTATTAATACTCTAACTTTGTTTGCCATGGTTCTAGCAATTGGTCTGTTGGTGGATGATGCCATTGTCGTGGTTGAAAATGTCGAACGAATTATGCATGAGCAACATGTAGATGCTAGACAAGCCAGCATTCAGTCTATGCAAGAAATTGGTGGGGCGCTGGTTGGGATTACGTTGGTGCTTACCGCTGTCTTTATTCCAATGTCATTTTTCAGTGGTGCAACAGGCATTATCTACCGTCAGTTTTCCATTACTTTAGTTGCCGCTATGGGTTTATCCTTAATGGTTGCGCTGATTTTAACCCCAGCATTATGTGCTGTTTTACTTAAGCCGCAAAAAAAACAGTTTCGATGGGCACAATGGTTTAATGGTCGTTTGGAAAAATTAAAGACGCATTATCTGGCTCTCTCTAAAAAATCTATCGATTTTAAATATATTTCTGGCGCAGCTTTTGTTGTATTGGTTTTCAGTTTTATTTTGATTTATCGGGCTTTGCCTACCAGTTTTCTCCCTCAGGAAGATCAGGGAGCCTTAATGGTTCAATTCACCTTGCCTGAAGGTACGCCTCTGAGTAAGACTGAAGAAGTAGGAAAACAGATTTCAGATTATTTTCAAAATACTGAGAAAGAAAACACCAATGGAATCATGGTCATCAATGGTCGTAATTTTTCAGGAACAGGGCAAAATCTGGGGCAAGCTTATGTTTCCCTGAAACACTGGGATGATCGTAAAGGACAGAAAAATAGTGCTCAGCAGATCCGTGCTAGAGCCACTAAATATTTTCTAAAAAACAATCAGGCAAGGATTAATGTCCTGATGCCTTCGGTAATTCGCGGGTTAGGTAATTCAGATAAAGTTGATTTCTGGATACAGGATGTGAAGGGTTTAGGGCGTGAGAAATTGATTGCCGCCTTTCAAAATCTTCAACAGAAAAGCGAAACCACACAGCAAGTCACGAATGTCGATAAAAAAAGTAATGACGATCAGGCGGTGTTGAATATCAAGATTGATCATCGAATTGCCATGGCAAATGGGGTGAATGTTAATGATATTAACCAAACCTTATCGACTGCATGGAGTGGAACCTATGTGAATGACTTTATTGATCGTGGACGCATTAAACGCGTTTATTTGCAAGGTGATGCACCATATCGTTCTAAACCCGAAGATTTAAGCTACTGGTTTGTCAAAAATGCACAAGGCCAAATGATTCCGTTTAACCAGTTTAGTTCGGTACAATGGCAGGGCGCGCCGCCTTTATTAGAGCGCTTTATGGGTTATCCATCTATTGAACTTGAAGCTGATGCTGCTAATGGATTTAGTTCAGGTCAGGCTATGCAGCAAATCGGCACAATGGTAGAACAAATGCCAGATATTGGTTTGGCGTGGAGTGGATTATCCTATCAGGAATTACAATCCAGTAATCAGGCGGTCTGGTTATATGTGATCTCAATTGCATTTATCTTTTTATGTTTGGCTGCACTCTATGAGAGCTGGTCTATTCCGACTGTAGTGATGATGGCTATTCCCTTAGGGATTGGTGGAACTATCCTGTTTAGCTACTGGTTTAACTTTGCCAATGATATTTATTTCCAGATAGCCTTACTGACAACGATCGGGTTGTCTTGTAAAAATGCCATTCTGATGGTTGAATTTGCTGCAAATTTACAAGAGCAGGGCGCAAGCGCAATGGATGCAGCGTTGAAATCCGCTGGATTACGCTTACGTCCCATTCTTATGACGTCGCTTGCTTTTGGCGCAGGTGTTGTCCCGCTCATGTTTTCTAGTGGTGCTGGTGCATTAAGTCGTCAGGCCATCGGTTATAGTGTATTTGGCGGAGTTTTATTTGGGACTATTCTAGTTTTAATATTTATTCCCTTTATGTATGTTCTGATCCGGACGGTTTTTAAATATCAGGCTAAAAGAACTTAATTGGATTAAACGTGAATAGCGTAAAGTGAGAAATCTAAATGATATAAATCTCGTGATTAAAAGATTATTTAATTTTTCCGTTACGCTTTTAATATGTATTCAATGATTTAATTCGAGTAAAAATAATATCAAGCCAGACAGAATAGTCTAATGCTTATTCTGAAGTGGCGTACTTTATAAGCATAAACAAATCAATTTTGAAGCGCTGCTTCGATTAAATAAGGGTATATGATGAACGCTCCGCTCTCATTTTTAGTCAATGAGGCGATTCAACGCTTTGATATTGCTCAGGCTCTTGAGTTGGTCGCCGATTTAAAAAAAGCTGATCTTGCCGATCTTTTGGAACAAATGCCAGCGCAATCCAGTTGCCAATTGCTGGAATATTTGCCGCGTCGCGCCAAAGTTTTTGCCAAGATTGATCCTGACTATCAATCCAAACTTGTGCATGAATTTTCAAGAGCAAGTCTCGCTGAAATTATTGCCGAAATGCCCGCAGATAAACGAACGGATTTATTTAAACGCTTGGATTTAAAAGAACAAGAAGCTTTGCTCCCTGCCTTGGCTCAGGCGCAGCGTGAAGATATACGTCGTCTTTCAACTTATCAAGAAGAGACCGCGGGCGCGATCATGACATCGCAATATATTACGTTGAGCCAAGACATGACCGTCACTCAAGCTATGGAAACCTTAAGACGTTTAGCCCCAGATGCTGAAACGATTTACGAATCTTATATTGTTGATGAAAAACGTCGTTTGATTGGTGTTGTGTCATTGCACGAGCTGGTTTTGGCACCTTTACAACAAAAAATTCAAGAATTAATGAGCAGCGATGTGATTAGCGCCTATGTCGATGATGATCAAGATGATGTTGCAAAGAAAATAGCGCGTTATGATTTATTGGCACTTCCTGTTATTGATCATCAAAGAGCGTTGCTAGGGATAGTGACTTATGATGACGCAATGGATGTTGCCAGTGAAGAAGCCAGTGAAGATTTCTTAAAAGTGGGTGGGGTAGAAGCATCGGCACCCAGCTTGAATATTAAAGAGGCGTCGCTGTTTTTACTTTATCGAAAACGGGTGTTCTGGCTGGTTATTCTGGTTTTTGGCAGTTTATTGTCTGGATTGGGAATTGCTCATTTTGAATCGGTAATTGAATCTAATATTGTGCTGGTCTTCTTTTTACCTTTATTAGTCGGGAGTGGGGGGAACGCTGGATCACAATCATCCACTCTGATGGTACGCGCTTTAGCAACGGGTGATGTAGTAATGAAAGACTGGTTTAAATTACTTAGCCGCGAATGTGTGGTGGCTTTGGGGCTAGGGGTCACTATGGCGATTGCAGTGGCGATTTTAGGCTATATTCGTGGTGATGCAATGGTGGCTTTGGTTCTCATTCTGAGCATGATCGGAATCGTGCTCATTGGAAGCATCATTGGAATGAGTTTGCCTTTTATTCTAGATAGGATAGGATTAGACCCTGCTAGCGCTTCTGCACCATTAGTTACCTCAATTTGTGATGCAACTGGCGTCATCATCTATTTATTTATAGCAGCGCAGTTATTGAATAATGTTGCCTTGTAAACAGATGTAGAAAGTCAAAGTAATTAAGCTGAAATAGATTAAAATACATAAAACTGTTTTGATATCGAATGTATGGTACAACAAAAAAAATTAGCACAACATGAAGTCATTCAGCTGGAACGTGATCTGGCCAAGTTTGCCAATGTTATGGATAGTCTGGTTCGTATTCCATTTACCAAACAAGGGATTGGAGCAGATGCTGCGTTGAGTACTATTCCTTTTGCTGGAGATGTAGCAGGCTTTGTATTGACCTGCTATGCGATTTATAAAGCCAAACAAATTGGTGTACCACAGCATAAGCTGAATCCTGTAATTAAACTGGCCGCACTTGATGCAGTCGTCGGTTTTATCCCAGTTGCGGGAACTGTATTCGATGTGTTTATACGACCTAGTCGTAAGGCATTGGATATCGTACATGAGCATATTCGAGAGGAATATCAGATTCAAAGTCAATCACACGTGATTCATCCCTATTTGCATGAACGTTTGGAGCGTAAACAGCAACAGTCAGCATTTTGGCGAAATCCTGTGGTGAGCTGGTTTTGGCTACATTTACCTGATCTCATCGGGCTGCTTTTTATTCTATTTTTTGTGGCTGCTTTGTGGTTAGGTAGTCATTATCTATGGTCATGGTATCAAAGCTATCATTGAGCTGAGTTTTGCAATTAAAAAAGCCAGTCATGATGACTGGCTTTTGCTAGAAAAGAATTTAGTGCAATTAAGGGTAGTTCAATTGTTGTAGCGCTGCTACACGTTGTTCAATGGTCGGGTGGGTATGAAACAACGCTGCAAGACTAAAGCCTTGTTCTTTGCCTTCGGCAATCGCAAATGCTTTCATTTCTTTTGGCATTTGATCTGGAAGTTCAGATTCTGCCTGTAAGCGTAACAATGCGGAAATCATGGCTTGTTTACCTGCTAAACGCGCACCTGCTTCATCAGCACGGTATTCACGTTGACGTGAGAACCATAACACAATCGTTGAAGCTAAAATACCAAACACAATATCCAGTACAATCGTCACGACAAAATAGCCCATGCCAGGTGCTTCGCCATCCTGACGACCAAAAACATTACGATCGACAAAGTCTCCAATTACACGAGCGAAGAACATTACAAATGCGTTGACCACGCCCTGAATTAGAGCAAGCGTCACCATATCACCATTCGCAACATGTCCAATTTCATGGGCCAAAACTGCGCGTAGTTCATCTTTATTCATTCGTTCGAGTAAGCCACTGGATACTGATACGAGTGCGTCATTTTTATTCCAGCCTGTTGCAAAAGCATTGGACTGGTAAGAAGGGAAAATCCCCACTTCTGGCATTTTAATGCCTGCGCGTTGCGAAAGTTCTGCAACAGTTTGCAATAACCATGCTTCAGCCTGATTACGTGGAGCATTGGGGTCAATCAGTTCTGTACCTGTGGTTTTCTTCGCCATCCATTTTGACATGAATAGGGAAATGAGAGAGCCAACCATACCAAACACAAAACAGATGACCAAGAGGTTGCCTAGATTTAAGCCACCCGCGCCATGGTAACTACCGACACCGAAGAGTGACAAAATAATGCCAGCTACAACCAGTACCGCGAGGTTGGTTAGCAAAAACAAACCAATCCGCATCATTGAGTAAATCCTCTTTCAGGGTATTAAAATAAAATAGAACATGATCCTAAAATCATTATGGTAAATATGCGGGGCTTTTCTTAAAAATTCAAGACATATTATTTTATTTAAGGAGTTTTTAAGTTAACTGTTGTAAGTGATCTAAGCCTTTAATTTGAAATATGAATTCTTGCTGAAGCGGTTGCATTATCTGTTACATAAGTCCCAGGCGCGTCAGTAAAACTATTATTGGATACAGAAATAATTTGGCGGTTATATTTTGAAGTACTTTCGTTCTGATTGCTCGGCGGAACTGTGCTGCTGTAATTAGGGGATTGGGCTATGATTTGAGGCGTAGTCGTTGTTGTTGTACTGCTCCCTACGCCTGAGGCATAAAGATTGTTAAAACGACTAGTGACACGTTGCACATAATCCTGAGTTTCTCGAAATGGAGGAATTCCGCCGTATTTATCAACATTCCCTTCACCTGCATTATAAGCTGCTAAAGCGAGTTGGGTATTGCCATTAAAACGCTTGAGTAACCAACTTAAATACTTGACACCTCCAAAAATATTTTCATAAGGATCATATATATTAGAGACATTAAAACGTTTGGCTGTAGCAGGCATTAATTGCATTAACCCTTGTGCTCCAACAGGGGAGCGGGCATTGGTATTAAAACCTGATTCAGTGTGCATGACCGCTTTAATTAAGCCTTCAGAAACACCATGCTGTTGAGCAGCTTGATGAATAATATGATCAAATGCATTTTTATTTTTGCTATAACTGGGTAAAACAGCAGCTTCAGAATTACCCCAGTTGCGATAAGAATGGATGTTACTATCAGGATAATAAGTTGCTTTTATCTTTGTCAGTGAACGATCTGAACTTTTCCGATTTGTGAGCAATGTACCGCCATCCCGATCTTTATAAACATAAATTTGACCAGCATGAACTGACACAGCAAATACAGTTGTAATTACTGACCCCAAAATAAAATGTAAAGAAAAATGCACGCCCTTATTCATTGTATATTATTCGCTGTATCAAAATATGTAACGTCACGTGACCTAGTTTAACAAAAAAAAGTAAATTAACTAGATTTTATGAAAGTTTTTTTAAACCTGTTTGACAAATAAAATCAAGTTATTTTGTCTGAATACTAATCAAAAAAAATTAAAAAAAAATTTTAGAAAAGTGAGCTTGACATAAATAAGTATTTGAAAAATAAATATAAAAATAATTGATTAAAAAATGATCAATTTAAACAAAAGCCTTATTTTCACATTAGAATACTTTGTCAAGTCTAAAGAAATCCACAATTTTATCCACAGGTTTTGTGGAAAACTGTGGAAAAGTCCAAAATATAAGCATCTTGGCGAAATCTTACACAACTAAGCTTAATTTTTCTTTAAGGCAAAATATTATAAATCGCAAAAATGACAAAGCAGAGAAATTAAAAATTCTTTAGGTGCGCTTCATGAATGAATCGGATAAAATTATGCGGTATTTTTTTTATGGGTCACGTGTGTCTATGTACTCGCCAGTTGAGTCCGATCAGGGATTTAAGTTTAAACCTGAGCTGCCAACCAGTTCAGCATATTATCGCTTGCTAAAAAAACTCCGTCGTCAAGTGGGTCACGCTATTCGTGACTTTAAAATGATTGAGGAGGGTGACAAGGTTATGGTATGCGTGTCTGGTGGTAAAGACAGCTATACTTTACTGGACATTTTGTTGCAGTTTAAGCGTATTGCGCCCATCAGTTTTGATATCGTTGCAGTTAATCTGGATCAGAAACAACCCGGTTTTCCTGAAGATGTGCTTCCACGCTATATGGAAGAAAATAATATTCCGTATTATATTTTGGAAAAAGATACTTATACCATCACCAAGCGTTTAACCCCGGAGGGGAAAACTTATTGCGCAGTGTGTTCGCGTTTACGTCGCGGTTCACTCTATGGTTTTGCTCAGGAAATCGGAGCGACCAAAGTTGCACTTGGGCATCATCGTGATGATATTATTGCGACTTTCTTTTTGAACCTGTTTCATGGTGGTAGCTTGAAGGCAATGCCACCAAAACTTTTGTCCTCAGACAAAAAAAATATTTTGATACGTCCTTTGGCTTATGTCGAAGAAAAAGACATTATCAAATATGCGGAAATGCGTCAGTTCCCAATAATCCCATGTAACTTATGTGGTTCTCAGGAAAATTTACAACGAGCCATGCTTAACGAAATGTTACGTGAATGGGACAAACAGTATCCAAAACGTTTACACAGTATTTTTGGTGCACTACAAAATGTATCACCATCACAACTCGCAGATCGAGAATTGTTTGATTTTGAAGTTCTTGATTCTCAACGCGAATTAGACTTTAAAGATCCAGAAGAAATGAAGAAAAAACTGGATGTTGTCAATTTAAGTTTTGCTGCTGAATAAACAATTTCAATGCTAACTCATTTATAAGTTAGCATTTTTTTTACACGTTGATGTCTTGAAATACTCTAAAATGAATGGCGCGTACAAAAAAGGTTAGCTCAAAATAAAAAGAACGTGCTATAACAAGGCACAAGCAAATTGCTTCAAAATGATGTTGTCTATACTGACCTAGTCAACACAAGGAATTGAAAAAATATATTTGAGGATAGAACATGCCTGCATTTTTAACTGATGACTGGTTTTCGACTGTTGACCAATTAACTGCTGAGGCAGGTGACTTAAATTTACCACCTGCGTTAGCAAATCTTGCTATTAATTTGGTGGTTACAGATGCCAGTGGTAATAGTGAATTGGCTTTAGATGGTGGGAAAATTCAAAAAGGTTTGTCATCAAATGCCAAAACCACGTTGAATATGGATGCTGAAACACTTCGTAAAGTCTTCCTTGAGTTTGATATGGCTGCTGCAATGCAAGCATTCATGACAGGTAAAATTAAAGTTCAGGGTGATATGTCTCAGTTAATGGCATTACAAACTGCTAAACCAAGCCAAGAACAAAAAACTTTGTTCAAAAAAGTGCTTGAACATACTGCATAATAATTTAATGCATATAAAAAGCTTAATCCTGAGGGATTAAGCTTTTTTAAAACAAAGATCTACAATAATAATTAACTTAAACATCAATCCAGCGTTCACTAGTTTTGATGTGTTCCACATAAGCGCGAATTCGTGTCACATACTGTACTGCTTGACGATATCGACCATTACTGGCCTTGTTTCGATTTAAATAATCATAAAAATCGACCCAATTGTTGGGATTTTTACCTTGGTTTTGCAAACGCTTTTGAATCTGGCTAACTGCTCCAGGTCCCATATTATAAGCAACCAACGCATACCAGTTACGATCTGGATAGGGAATATGTTGATATTGACTCAACATAAGGTCGTAGTACTTCGCGCCGCCTTGAATGCTTTGCGCAGGATCAACGCGATTAGTCACACCCATGGCACGTGCCGTGTTATTGGTCAGCATCATCAGCCCACGAACGCCTGTTGGCGAAACTGAATTGGGTTTCAAATATGATTCTTGATAACCAATTGCAGCGAGCAATTGCCAATCCAGATCATATTGTTCAGCAGTTTTCTTAAAACTCGCCTTATAAATGGGTAAACGATTATCGAGATCACGCTTAATCATCGGCCATGATTCAGGTGTGACGACATTACGATTATAAAATGAAGCCAATTGCCCAGTAACACCATTTTGTTTACTTTGGCAAATAAATCCACTTGCGGTTTGTGAAAGTGGGTCATCGGCGTATTTAAATACCCAATTAAGCTGAGTATTCAGACCATTCTTTGACAAATTGGCGTCATCACCGCAACTGGCAGAAAATGAAATCAATTGTTTATTTTCGATCGTTTTAAAATTGGCCGTGGTCATTGCAAAGTTTGCTTTACCCTGCGCAACCATATTGAGAGCCGTTGCATTATCTTTAACGGTCTTAAAATTTAGCTTAACATTTAGGCTTTTTGCATATTGCCGCGTTAAGTCATAGCCGAAGCCATGTAAAAATTGACCTTCTTTAAATACAGTTGTGGGAGATTCAACGGTAACAACGGTCAGTGTATTACTATTTACAACATCGTTATATTGATGTGTCTTACCCGCATTAATGCTATGAAATGGCAATAGCAATGTACTCAATGCTAATGCTTTAAATGGGAGAGAAGGAAATAAGGAATCTAGGCCAAGCCTCGACCCAGTGGTTGAATTACTGTGCATGTTGTCTCCGCTACAGATAATTTACGCCCTAAAAATCCAGACAAAATGCTTCCAGATTTTCAACAAGTTGGTAAATCCAAGAGGGGTGGGCAGTCATGACGTCATCCAAAAATGACTCGGGAAAATAATGACTTTGTAGAAAAACTACATAGTTTAAAAAATGACCAAATGAAAGTTAGGGCGAATAATAATCACCTTAAAACTGAATGTCAAATTTTTTGCATAAAAAACATACCAATTAATTTTTAACTCAATGATTTGAAAAGAGAATAAAGTTATACAGTTTATACGTGTTGAAATCGCGAATGCTCTGATAATTATTGTAGCCAATCTGTTGTGTTTCAGTAGAATTTAATCATGTAATCTAACTTAAGGAGTATCTAAAAAGTTGATAAAAGGATTCAATCATTCTAAAGATTTGCGGATGAAATCAGACGGTTATTACTTTGGGTATGAGATATTGATGAGATACCAAACTTTCTTACCTGTCGGAGTATGTACCTGAATTTCGTCGTCTACCGATTTGCCTAAACATGCTTTTGCCATAGGGGATTGAAGGGAAATGTAATCCTTACGCCCGTAAATTTCTTCATCACCTACAATACGAAATTTAATAGTTTCACCCTCATCATTTTCTAATTCAACCCATGCACCAAAATAAGCCTTTCCATCCTGTTCAGGACTATATTCAACTTTATGTGCAATCTCAAAGAGCTTAGTTAAGTATCTAATTCTACGATCAATCTCCCTTAACTTTCTTTTGTTATAGTGATATTATAACCCCATCTTAAAACATACTATTTCTAACATTTTATATTGACAATTGATCAAATAATGATAATTTCTAATTATAAAAACCCCATACTTCATACTAAATAGTATATGGCTTACGTTAAGAAAATTTATGTAAATTACAAAGATTGTTCTACTCAAACCACCTTGGTCTTGCCTTGCCTCTTGACTGAGAAAGGAGTCATCATTTCTCATTTGCGCTATTTGGCTTGGTTTAATTCAAAAAGTGAATCATGGAAAGAAAGATCTTGTTATGCACTTAAACTTTTATTGAAGTATATAAATTCAGTTCCACAAATTGAGAATGCTACTAAATTACTCAAAGCTTTCACCGAGGCATTAATCACAGGAACAATTGACCCAACAACCCGTACAGATTCTCTTGATCTTTATTGGCGACCACGCACAGTCAGAGATACCAATAATCTATTATTTCATATTACCCATTACACTGATTTTCTGACTTCACAGGATGAACATTCAACAATTCGTGTAAATCCATTTCGCAAAGCCACAAGTTATGAAGAGCGTCTAAATTGGTGCGCTTATTATCATAAACAAGCAAATGTCTTTCTAAATCACTTAACTAAAAGAGATTTATCACAGCAGCAAGTTCGTTTGGTTGGATCGTTCAATGAAGACCTGATTGATTTTGAATATGCAGTTCGCTTTCCTGAAGATCAAATTGAAAGATTGATTTACTTAGGGTTCGAAAAAAATGGAAAATATGACTATAAATCGCAAGCGATTACGATGTTGATGAATTACGGTGGGCTTAGGAAAAGTGAAATTTTTCATATTTACACTTCAGATATCGCATTAAACCCAAACCGTCCTCAAGAAGCTCTTGTTCGTGTTTATCATCCTGAATTAGGTCTAGCTCCAGACCCTCATTTCAAAAATAGACGTGAATTTCTTTTATCCAAAACATCGTTGAAGCCTAGAAATAACTATCCATTTACCGAACGTTTATATGCAGGATGGAAGTCCCCATTACTTACATCTAAACAAGGTTACTTTGAGGTTGTATTTAACCCACCTGAAAAAGCTAAAGATTTCTTATTAATTTGGGCAAACTATCTCAAATATCAGCGTGTAGAGCCGCTGAAAAGTAATCCACATCCTTTTGCATTTACAAATAATTTAGGTGAGCCTGAAACTATAAAAAACTTTCAACGCCTGCATAAACGTGCAGTAGAGCGCATCGGACTAACTTGCAAAAAATCTCTTGGTACGACTGAGCATGGTCATCGTCATGCATATGGATTTCGTGCGCGTCAGGCTGGTTTAAATCAAGTCGAAATTCAAAAAGCTATGCATCATAAAAGTCCAACTTCATGCCTTGTTTATATCAAACCAACAATTGAAGAAGTCCAAGAAAAGTTGAGAGCGATTAAATGATTAAACCTCAAGCAACCAGACAAATTGAAAGTAAACGATTTAATAAAGAGTTTTCGACTTTTCCTGACTTAGATTCTTTAAAACAATTTTGTAAAAATGAAGGTATTACAAACTCAGTACTCTATAAACAGAAATATAGAGAATATGGGCTACCTGCTCATCCTGAAAGAATTTATGACGAATGGATTAGCTATAAAGCTTTTTTTGAAATAGCTGATTTTATTTCATATGTCGAACTAAAAAATTTGATTGAAAACAAAAATCTTAAAAATGCTAAAGAATACAAAGCTTTTATTTTAAAATTAAATGATCCAAGTCTTCCACTTGATCCACAAACTGCATATCCAAATGAATGGAAAAACTGGTATAAATTTTTAGGTAAAACAGAACCATTTAAGCCAGATTTTATTTCTCCTGACTATGTCACTTGGGCAATTAAGATAAAAGAATTTATGACTAAAGCCCGTGGCGGAGGCACTAAAGAAACTCAGCTTTGTCGTTTCGTTCGACTTTATATTGAACAATTTGATAAAAGCAAAACACCACACGCTTTTCTTATACAGGAAAAATTCGATGTAAAACCCTTTCGAGATATTCTTGAAAATATAGAATCTGAACCAATGAGGAGGAAACTCGTTGTTTATGTCAATGAATTCTTAGATTATATTATTGATAATGATTTAACGATTGAAGATGAAGAAACAGGCGAAATAGTACGAGTCGATAATGCTCGAAATCCGTTCTCCCTTTTACTCAATCAACAAAATATATCATCTAGCTCAATCCGCTCTGAAACAACAAAGCCATGCTTACAATACCATTTTGTTAAAAAAGCCCAAGAATGGATTATTCCAACCAATGCAAAAAGCTTTCAAGATTTGGAGCACCTTCATAAATTCGATGCCGATTGGGTAAAAGTAAGCTTTGATCAATTAGATTTACATGATTTAGATTGTGTTTACCGTGTAATTGATAATCAAGCATATTTATGGTGTCCAACAGACTGGATTCATACTTATGCACTCACCAAAGTTCCCTTAAGAGGACGACAAATCGCCTATAATGATTCTGGTGAAGCCGATGAGTATATTGCAGATTTAGATCAGCAAAACAAAGTAATTTGGCAAAAAAATAATTCCCCACTTTCTGGATTGACTAAAGAACAATCATTCATAAAAAGAATGCCTGATGGTCAAATAGGTATCTTTACCACTACAAATAAAACAAATAACAACGGGCAAGGTTACACAATTCCGTGGATACCCGAAGATCTAGCATATTGGCTAATTAGGCTTCGAAAATGGCAACAAAAATATAATCCTATCGCATATCCTAGTGCTTGGATTGATTGCCAAAGAACAAATTTAAATGAGGTGCAAAGAAAAGCCAAAGGATTAAATTGTTTTCTTTTTAGGCGCTTTAATGATTTTGAACCAGCAAATGTCGGAAATGCTTTAACCCCAAGATTAGCGACTGCTCTTTATAATATACAACCCTCAAATCTTTGCTTAGCTACGCTTGAAGGAAATAGAGCAATTTTAGGTGCGTATAAGTCTAAATATACCCCTCATAGCATGCGTGTTAGCCTCATTACAGCCTATGTTCTTGAAATGGGTATGCCTATTGAAATCGTGATGAAAATCGTAGGGCATAGCTCCGTGATCATGTCGATTTATTATTGCAAAATTTCCAATCATGACATTAGAACTCGTTTAGAAGAAGGTGAAAAAATAGCCTTAAAATCTGAAGTTGAATCTATTCAAAGAACAATTGAACAAAATAAAATTGAAAGTGTTAAAAATCAATTGGTTGGTAATAATTTGGAGTTGCTGCAAGCTTTATCTAATGAGGTTCCTGCGGGTAATTTTATTTTTAGAGATTATGGTATTTGCCCTTTTGCAGCTTCAAGATGTGAGGATGGCGGTGAGTTAATAAAAAGTAGTTCATTCTATACCCCTACACCTCAAGGTTATTTAGGAACTCAAAATTGTATCCGTTGTAGACATTTTATAACTGGACCTGCCTTTATCGGTGGTTTATTGGCAATTACAAATGAGATATTACTCCAATCCAATGATCAATCTGAAATATGTTCCAAACTACAATTTAAAATCAATCAGATTAATCAAGATATTGATAATATTGAAAAAGAAGAATATATAGCCAACTTAAAGAAAGAAAAATTTGAAGGTACTCCCAAAAGATCAAATCTCGAGACTGAACTTCGAAATTTCGAATCAGAATATGAAACTGCTGCTAAGAAATTGGATATGCTTTTGTGTGATATTCAAGCAGCGTATAGTCATATTACGAAATGCCACAAGCTCATAAACAACAATCCCCTTATAGAGAGCGATGAAAAACTTTCTTTAATTACAGCCCCTAATGCTGAATTGATATTAGAAATGGAAGAAGTGAGCCATTATCAACAATTACAAGAAGTCTGTGAAAATGCAGCCATCTATAAATCTTGTAATGCAGATCAAGCTATTTATCCAAGGACTCAGTTTATTGATAAAATGGCGATGTTTAATGAAATTATGCCGGCTTTATTCATGTTGTCTAAAGAACAGCAACTTTCAGCAGGCAATCAAATTTTTAAATTATTGATGAGTCGCCTCAAATCTTGGGATAAAGTACAAAGTGTTATAGACGGCAAGCTTAAATTGATCGAGCTTTCTGAAACAGAAAAAATTGAAAAATCAGAAATTGAGCTCATTCTACATAATTCACCAACTTTGATTGAGGCGAGTCATGAATCCTGAAGAGTTACTAAATAAATTAAAACATGGCTCATCTCTAAAAATTCAACAGTCGCTCGATGCAATTTATGAAGTATGTATTGAGCAACAGAAGCGTGGAATTCAGGATTTTTCTGTAAGTACAATTGCTAATTTAGGGTTTAACAGAGGTGTTCCTAAAGCACAAAGCATCAGGAATAAGACAGGTGAGAAATATAGAGCATTGATTCAATGTTTTGCAGATGTTTCATCACAGAAGCCCAACTTGGTTAAACCATCACATACAGAAAATACATGGATTGAGGAAATTCAAAATCCCAAACATCAATTGCTTGTACGCATTATGGCATCTGAGTTAAAAGAAGCTCAACAGATGATCCGTGAAATCATTCCACCCAAACAAAGGATTGATATTTATGATCATAAGAATATGATACCCAATGAATCTTTTAAGCTTTCTGATCAAGAAGTGCGGGCATTACAATATTTACTGTCTACTGATTTTCAAAGAAAATGGAATTTAAAGCCTACTCGTTTTGGTGAGTTAGTCGATGAATCTAATAAGCCTGTTTTTAAAATTTCAACATTAGATGCCTTACGCAAGGCTTTGGAGTATTTGTCTTGAATCGTAAATTATTAACGGCTGAAGGTTATCAACGTTTACAAGATGAGTTAAATGATTTAGTTCGTAAAGAACGCCCTGAAATTACAAAAATTGTGTCTTGGGCAGCTAGTCTCGGCGATCGATCTGAGAACGCTGATTACATCTATAATAAAAGAAAGCTGCGTGAAATTGATCGTAGGATTAGATATTTAACTAAACTTTTTGAAGTCGCTCACAAAGTCGAATATAGTCCAGAACAAGATGGAAAAGCTTATTTTGGTGCGTGGGTGGAATTGGAAAATGATGAGGGAGAGACTATTAAATTTCGCATCGTTGGAGATGAAGAAATTTATGGCCGTAAAGACTATATTTCGTTGCAATCACCTATCGCAAAGGCTTGTTTAGGTAAGTCTGTAGATGATGAAATTCAAGTAAATACACCTACTGGTAAGAAAAATTGGTATATTTGCCAAATTGAATATAACCAATAAATGGTTATATTCAGCATTAGCTTTCTACTCAAATATTTACTTCTAGCATCTTACAATCTCAAAGTGCTCACTAAACTTAGGCTCATTTACAGTATCTAATGATGGTACTGAAATAAAGAGCCTGTACTTAGCTCGACTGATAGCAACGTAATTTATACGATGTTCTTCGTTTATCATTAAATTTGGATTTGTTATGAACTCAAGATCATTTTCACTTTTTAAGAATAAGACCACATTATCAAACTCATCACCCTTTGACTTATGAATTGTTTTACTTAAAGTCGTATCATCAGGAATATTTACACATATACTAATTTGATTATATATATGATTATCATATAGTTCTTTAGCTCTCCCTTTTTGTAGTTTAGCGACAGTAAGTCCTGAAAGTTGTCTTATAATTTCAATAAAGTGACTTAAGCTTTTATCTTTAAAATCATCATATTCAGATAATAGATTCGACAAATAAGTTAATGAGAAAGCTAATGAAAAGGTTTCTACTGGAAAAATCTTTGACAATTCTTTGAAGGAATCTTTAAATTTTTTTTCTCTTGCTAATTCAATAGCTTTAACATGATAAGCCAAAATTTTCCTTCTTTCTTGATTACTATCTTCTACCAACCTATCAAATAAATTATTTACTAAAGTATTACTATCTAGTTCACTTTTCAGTACATTTGAGTCAATATTCAGACGAGATAAGCTACAAAAATCACTATCACCGCAACATTTTTTCACAGCTTGGATTGTTTGGTTTTGATTGCCAATCAGCAAAGATGGTAAGTTACCTTCTATTTGCCTTACTGAAATTTGGGTAATATCAGATCTGACTTTATTTAATACATTAATAATTTGAATGGTACTTCGATTATTAAAATTCATTTCATAAAATTTGATGTTGGGTAAGCTAAAAGAATTGAATTGGGTATACACTGCCCCTTGAAACTCATAAATAGATTGTGCAGGGTCACCTATAACTCCGATTATAGTCTCGGACTCTGCAATTTTTTTTATTATAGCAAGCTGAATAGGGTTACAGTCTTGAAACTCATCAATAAAAAAGTATGGAAACTTAGCTCTGATCACTTCCAAGATATAAGGAAATTTTGTAATCAGTTGATAACTAAAAAATAAAACATCGTCATGATGAATTTTTCCTGATAACCAATGCTGTCTTCTATAATCAATATAACTAGCTTTTTTAATATATAAGTTAGTAATTTTACCTACATAGGCTTTAGTAGCAGGAAGTTGCAAATATATTTCGCCATCATTCTGTAATTGCCATTGAACAGAATCTAAAGCATCTATTAATTTACTTTGCTCACTAATAAAATATTTTTGATTAGTTAATTCTAACCAATTATTTATTTTACTGTAAGAGTGATTTAATTCATCATGCCCATCAAGTTTAGAGGAGTCTAAATTATACTCATCAGCTATCAAAAAGGCATAAGGTTTAACTATATGACGATAAAGAAAGCTATGAATTGTTGAGACATCTACTTGAGTCGCAGAAGTACCCAATCTAGCCAAAATTGTTTCAACTGCTATATTCGTATAAGTAATACAGGAAATTTTTCGTATTTTACCAAGTCGATTTGAGTGGTGGAGCACATTTCTTATATGTTCAACTAACCAATGTGTCTTACCTGCTCCTGGTCCAGCACTAACTTTAAAATGATGCTCAATATGATCAAGCCTTTTATTAGAATCTATCTGTATTATTGACATAAAAATTCAATTGCCTCCTTAATATAAGTAGGGACAATAAAATCCTTAAAATCAGGTGTACCTTTTTTTTCCAGATTTTCTTCTAAAATTCTTGCTAGCTCTAAAGCATTCTCACCTTTACCAACTGAATTAAGATAACGTGAAGCTATAAGAGCTTTAATTTTATTATCAACAGTCCAATCAAGACTTGTATTAGCTTTAATGCTTTTAACAATGCGGGTATTTTCTTTACTTTTCTTTTTAAGAAGGGTAACAATATCTTCAAGGCTTTTTTCATCTTTATAAGCTTGCATTAATTTTTTAATTTCATCTTGATTTGACATATAGTCAGTAATTAAAAAATCTGCTGTAGGATTAACTCTTAATATTTCATACTCTAAGGTTTTCCCTAAAATTTTGTCTGGGCTAAAAAAACAAATATTCGGATGTTTATCATAAGCAGGATAAACATTTTGTTTATAGTCATATTCATCATAATTAACACCGAACTCAAATGGATAACATTTTTTATAATTTGATGTTTCATCTAATAAATCTATCATCGGATCAGTAGGATCAGTAGGATCAGTAGGATCAGTAGGTTTCATTTTTCTTTCTGGATCAATATCTGTGATACAAGCAATTTTCTTAGAAATTGTTTTAGGTTTGTTGCTATCAAATAAATGTAGGAAATGTGTGAAGTATCGCCCACCAACATTTACCACACCAACATGATGATCTTCTAAAGATTTACCAATATATCTAGCAAAAATAGACATTAATAGTTGCTCAGCAATTCCTTCTACAAACAAAATTTTCTGTGCAAATAAAATGTCTGATTTAGTAGCATCAAGAAACCTTTGTACATATCTCTTACTTTTTCCATCAAGAGGAAAAATCGTATCAGGATAACTAATCTTTGTTTCATCAGCTTCTTTATACAAACAAATAATTTCTGAAAGTGAAACCGCAGATGTAATATGGGTAGAATGTGAAGTTACGAAAATTTGTCGTACTTTTCCTTCTTTTTTATTCTTCTTTAAAAATTGTAAGAACTTATATTGCATTGCTGGATGGAGATGGGCTTCAGGCTCTTCAATAACTAATACTGAAAATACTTTTGCATTATCACCCATATACTTTCCGTCAGAATTTACTTGCATTTTAGCAAGTAATAAGGACATAAAAATCAGATTATTATAACCCAAACCATTATGAGTTGCTGGTATTTTAATCCCTGTTTCATATTCAATAATTAATCTTAGAAAAGAAAACATTTCTATATCTGAAATATTTCCTTCAAAATTAGGTTTAGCCTTATTAAATGAAGCACCTGTTCCATCAGCATAAGATAATATTTGTTCTTTTCCTAATTCCATACGCTTTTGAATAGAATTAATCACTGGCTCAATGTCTGATAAAAATTTATTTTTTCGTGTTTTAATTTCTGTAATTTTATTTTCTTCAGATTTTATGGAATCACTTTTAATGTCATAGTCCATGAAGAAATCAAATACATTTTTTAATAATGTATTTTTCCCTGTTAGCATATCCCTTTCTACATCTCGGATCGCATCTAAGAATTGAAAATCAAATTTGCTGAGTGATTCCCCATCTGCTATGGCACGATTAGCAATCTCGCCACCGTAAATTTTATAAGAATAAAGTCGTATAAATTCATTTTTTATTGTTTTCCATGCAGTATTTCGACAATTTTTCTGAGTTTCATCAATTTCTGACATGGCTAAGATATATTTAGGAACTTCTTTTTCTGGAAGAAAAAATTCATAAGTCAATTTAGCCTCAAAATCAGATTCTAGCTTAGTCAGCCAATTTGCAACCATAGCTAAATCATCTGGTAATGAATCACATCCTTTTTTTAAAGTGACTTGAATACTTATCTTAGGGGGGGATGTCTTTAGCTCTGAAAATGCAACATTTTTATTAAAGTCATCTACATCTAATCTTTTATTTTTATCAGGATTTACAACTAATGAAAGAGCTGTCAATAAATTAGTTTTTCCAGCATTGTTATGACCAATTATTACATTTACACCTTCATTAAGACTTATTTCTTGATGTTTAAAATTACGAAAATTCTTTATTTCGATCTTTGATATAAACATTTATCCCTCACTCAAAAAATTATTTTAAAGTTTACTCTCAAGTATTTTTAATTAAATAAAACAACACTTAGTTGTGTTGTTTTATTTAACAATTTTAATTTGTTAATAAAATCTGATTAATCTGCTCTTCTAAACTACGCCCAACTTCATCTTGCTTTTTAGCCATCAAGAATATTCGTTTACCATTACTATCTTTAGCCCATTGCTTACCAATAGCATTTTTCACTCGGGCATCATCAGCAGTATCTAAATGACCACCTTTGTACTCTAAAACAAAAATAGAACCATCGACCAACTCAGCAACAAAGTCAGGATAGAAATAGTCTTTTTCAGTAGGTAGCCAAAAAGAATATTGTGGTTGCTTAGGAATATTTCTTACCCAATATTTAACTTTAGGATGTAGGTCTAATAACTGAGCACATTGGAACTCTTCAGAAATATTGCCACCGTCTGTTTTTTCTCTTAAATCATCAATTTGGGCATAAAAATGCTTCTTAAATTTAAAACTTCCACGATACGGTTTCTTAACTGGGTACATACCACGTTTAAATTCAAAACTATTTTCAAGTTGTGGCTCATTCGCGACTTGTAACTGACTAAATAAATCACCCTGAAAAGCCTTTTTACGAGCTAATTCGAATAAGCGGTCTAATTCATTTGATACAGCAAGTGACAGTTGGAACTGAGCACGATGCAATTGAGTTAAAGTGAAATTTCGTACATTTAACAAATAACTAATCAGTTTTGTTAAATAAGCCCGTAATTGGATTTGTGTTAAACCTTGACGTCTAACTTTACGATCAAGCCAGTTTAGTAAATCATTTTCAGTGATAAGTGTTGGCATGTTAGAAAATTGAATTTGTTGACTACCTAATTGTCCATACTTTAATTCTTGATCTTCAATATTTAGATCAATTTCAAAACTATTTACAGTTTCTCTGATATTAAAACCTTCAAGCTGCACAGGAAAATCGAGTAAATTCCATTCCACGGAGTCTTCAATCGTCTCTTTATCAGCAACTTGCCATTCACCGTCAACAAATAAACCTAATTGCGGAATCAATGCAAATGTCGCATTCCAGTTCTCAGGTGCTTGATGAGCTTGTCTTTCGGCACGAGCATCATCAAAGGCTTCTTTCACTTGAGCTTTCTGTTTTGGAGTTGCTTGATCAATAACAGCCTGTTCAATTTGGTCAAATTCTTCGTCAGTTGTACCTTTATTGATAACTAAAGATGTACCTTGGCTGTTATCTAGTTTCTGAACTGAAGGTTGTAATCCTGTAGGAATAGTATCTGCCTTGACTTCAAATGGTACAGAAATAATGACTTCAGGAGTTTTAGGTTTGGTTCCACCAATACCTGTTTGACCTAGATCTAATTCAGGTTGAGGATTCACAACAATAGCTGTATCAGCTTCCCATTTATTAAAGCCCATATTTTGTACCATACGGTCTTTAAGTAGCATGGTCGCTTGAGCTATAGAACTAGAAATAACATGAGCATAGGCTTTGTTGAGTTCGTCATTTTGGCGTAATTTTGCGTATGGCATACGCAAGACACGACCTAATAGTTGCTCCACATCAGTAGCTGAATTGATGTTCTGCAAACTCGCAAGTACATAAGCGAAAGAACAATCCCAACCTTCTTTTAAAGCTTCTACCGTGATGACAATCTTCACTTTACTCGTAGGGCTAAACAGATTTTCATCTTCAAGCTCTTTGGTTTGCCCTGTAGAGATCGCAATCCATTCTTCAGTTATATTTTCATATTCGCTTAATAAATGCTGTTTTACGGCATCTACATTCGCTTCACCATTTTTATCCTGCGCTTGAATCAACAAAATTGGACGAATATATTCTTTTTCACTTTGAGCCAACACCTCTAATTTTTGACGTTGAATAAGTGCATCACGAATACAGTCTTGCCAACTATGTGGATGTTCAGTCAGAACGACTGGTAGCTTGATCATCTCAGCGACTTTGAGTTCAGCAGCTGATACTGAATAAAGCACATTATTATCTTTAGGTGTCGCAGTTAGCTCAACCAAGCAACTAGGATTTAAACGCTTCAGCGTAGGAAAGAAGGTCTTACCACCACGGTTTTTATGTGCTTCATCGACAATGATAATTGGTCGGTGCAGATTAAAGAAATTCACCAACGAATGCTTTACACGCCCTATATCTTTTTCAGTCAAGAATGGCTGATATTGCAATGTATCAGCCGTAACTCTATCCATATTTTGAGTCTGAAAATCTTTCAAGTCTGTAAAATGTTCACTTAATGACTCATCAAAAGCGTAAGCATTACGTTGAAATGTCTTTTCTTTGTCAATATTAAAAATTTGAATTGTGGTCACAATTAAAATACATGATTGATTAACATCATGTTTATTTAATGTTTGTAAGCTTTCAATATCGCAAATTTTTAATTTATCACCATAGTAACCTTGCAAAGCTTGTCTATAAGGATGTGTTACATCTGCCAAGGCTGCAAGTGTCTGCTGACGAATCATATCCGTTGGAACAAGCCACAAGACAATAGGCGTATCCGTATTTACATAATTTCGAGCTGCAATAGGAATACTATGTGATGCTAGTAAGGTTTTACCACCACCTGTGGGAACACGCAGACATACGCTTGGAATGCCTTCTAAACGGTCGTTATACTGAATATTTTCGCTCACACACTGCTTAAAAGCTCTTTCTGCCCCAAATGATGCAGCCAAAGTAAAAAATTGCTCTAAAGCTTGCAAAGACTGAACTTGATAATTTTTTAATTGAAGTGACATGATTAATCCTTACTTAGCCTTATTGCCATAAAGTGAATATGGAATTTGTTTAAACTCGATATCCAATGCTTCCAATCGAGCAGGACTTAAACGGGAGGCTTCGCCAATCACGATTCGTTTACCCTCATGAGAATGACATTCATTTAAATGATTCAATACAGAAGACGTCAGGACATTTCCACCATTTGGTTGTCGATCACCTAAAATACCGTTATAGAGCAAGTAGTAGGCTTTGCCTTCATGAATACCTAAGAATGGATTATCAAAGTTTTCAGCTTGGTTTAATGCAGATTTAGTTTCGAGCCACCATACATAACTGGCAAGGTCTTTAAATTTTACATCGGCATTTAAGAAACCATTATCATCAAAGACAAGAGTACCAAGAGTATAGAAGCTAAAACCGCCTCCACCTTGCCAGTTCACAGCAGAAGAAATACCACCTTGTTCACCTTCAATTACTTTTTCAAGCCGTGGAATTACATGGGTATTTGCATGTTCACCCATTTCAATACCGATATAACGTCTTCCCATTTTATGAGCAACAGCAGTCGTTGTACCTGAACCTAGAAATGAGTCTAAAATAATGTCATTTGAATTGGTCGCTAAATGTAGAATGCGCTCTAATAATCTTTCAGGCTTTGGTGTATCGAATGTATTATCAGCACCAAAAATTAAGTTAACTTCTTTTTTGGCTTCCTGATTATGCCCAACTTCAGAGTTTGCCCACCAAGTCCAAGCACTTATTCCGTCATGCTCACTCAAAAAGTTTTTGATACGTGGTCTTGCATCTCCTCTTTGACCAAACCAAATTCGTTCATCATTCTTAAGCTTAATAAATTCACTTTCTATATTAGACCAGCATCTTCCTTCTGGTGGATCATATTCTATGCCTTGAGGTGCAGTAATCTTATACATTTGATTAGGTCGCCACCCTTGGGCTGTAAAATCTGTAGATACCCAAACACCTCGATGATCATTATCAGGATTCTTGTAATTTTTTGCTTGATCGTGGGTGAGTGCTAATTTTTTTAAACTAAATTGGTTTTTATTTTTAGCAAATACGAGAATATTATCTTGAGCAGTACTCAAATGTAATCTAGCATCAGGTGATGTTCTTTTCTGCCAAACAATATTAGCAACAAAGTTCTTCCTATCAAAAACTTCATCACATAAAATTTTAAGATAATGTACTTCATTATCATCAAGTGTAATCCAAATTGAACCATCTTCAGCTAAAAGCTCTTTTAGTAGTTGCAAACGTGGATACATCATTGAAAGCCATTGGGCGTGTTCTAGCTTATCATCGTAATGCTCAAAAGCAGATTGCGTGTTGTATGGAGGGTCAATGAAGATACATTTTACTTGACCTCCATAAAGCGGGAGCAATGCTTTCAATGCCTGTAAATTGTCACCTTGAATAATTAGGTTTTCTTTTGCTTGTTGCTTATCACCATATGATTGTTCAAATTTTAAAAGATGATAAGGCACATTGGTTGCTGTTTCTTCAGCTTGGTTTCGATTGACCCAATCAAGTAAAGGCATAACATCACTGAATGTAAGATAAAATATGACTTTATTTTATCAAAAACTAGCCTTTAAATGTTGATTAGATTTTTTACTGCTAAAAATTAAAAATCAGGTTTTATCGTTACTTTATCACTATTTAACCACTTATGAATTAACTCATCACCACTAAAAGTAGTCCAAGAGAGTCCATCATTTATTATACTTTTACTAACAAAGTACTCTAAGCAAGTATAACTCCAATTAAATCCAATATTTCGTGTATGAGATGGAACTTTATTATTTAACTTACAATGTTCTAAGTAAGATGTGATCCTCGCGATAAACATCTTATTCACAGAATAATATCTATCTTTTCTTTCTCCATGCTCTAAGCTATACAAATTTGAAGCAACTTTATCCGCATGATAACTTAACATACTATTCACAACTAAGAGATTATACTTTTCAACTAACTCAATAATTACGTGATCCAATTCAATAGATTTTTCAATTGGGATGGGTTTATATTTTTGTATATTTAAAATTAGCTCATATGCATCAATTTTCTTTTGCTCGATAACAAACTCTCTAATTTCTTTAATATCCAAATAATCCAGTTCATAATAGTCTAATTCTATACTTAATTCTTCCAACATTTGGTTAAAACTTCCACTAATTAGATCTAAATTTAAAAAGGTGTTCCCATCAAAAAAAATATACTTGTATTTTTTATATCTACTAGATAGTTCAGCACGTATTAAATGTGAGTTTTTATAAAAAAATTTGTTTGCATCATTAAATACCCCTATAATTTCATCTGTTTTTTTACTATTAAAAATGACTCTTTTTTTATACAATGACTTAATTAAGAAGTTCTGATTAGCTCTTTCAGTAATAAACATATCTTTCCAAATTTCTTTATCCAATTTACCATACTGATTTACTTGGCATTTAAGAGCAATTAGATACAAATAAATTTTTTCTAAATAAGTTAAATTAAATGAATTTTTCATAAATAAAAATGAATAGTCATCTTTTATAACTGATTCAATTTTTTCTATAATTACTTCAGCTTGGTTATTTATATCTTTACTTAAACAATTTTGGCAACTTAATTCATTTTGAAAAAGCTTTTTTAACTCCATACGTGATCTAGCCTTAATTTTTTGATTACAACTAAGACAATTTGAATTTTCAATAGTAGATGTAACAAAACTAAATTTAGCAATGATAGCTTCTAAGTTAGAAATATTATTGAATCCATGTTTTTTTACAAGATTTTTTAATGAATATTCAAAATCATGTGTTTCCCAACTTAATGCCCAATAATCCTTAATAAGTAAATCATAAGTTTTTGATTCATCATCTATAACGTGTATTAAGATATTTTGTTTAGTCATTGTGGAAAATTTTATCAATAATTTCTTAAAGTATTCTATTTTTCAACTAGTTAAACTTTAGATCCATTATTGAATTGTAACTGAAGTATAATAGTACAACTAAATAGTATACATACTATTTATAAGATTTTGTTTTTTATTAATAATTAATATTTTAGTATGAAATATAGGGTTATTTACGTAAATCTGCATTTTCTGAACGGTCACCAAGACTTGCTGCCCAAGATACAATACTTGTAATCTCAGGGCGTTCTTTACGAACAAGATGATTTAACTCATCTTGTAAACGTTGATATCCTTCAGCGGTCAATAGTTTTCGATTCATGACAAAATATCCAATGTTTTAAACACTATAACCCATCTTCGGTGTGTAACAATGAGAGGGGCATTTTATTAGAATCTATAGCCATTTGTTTATATTTTTTCTGAAGTGATTTAAAAAAATGAATAAACTTTAACTAAAATTTCAGATATTTTACTCTTGTTTTATAAATAGAATAATTAATTGTTCATCTCGGTCTTACAATAAATTTTCATCTCATTCTATTTAGAAATAAAAAAATCTGTTTGTTTAATAAGAAGCTAAATTTGTTGAAGGAAAGATACGATTACGAATTTTATGGTATTAAAAAGAATAGATAAAAAAAGCCCTTGTATAAACAAGGGCTTTTTAGATATTTGGCGGAAGCGGTGAGATTCGAACTCACGGAGGACTCACACCCTCGTCGGTTTTCAAGACCGGTGCATTAAACCGCTCTGCCACGCTTCCAATGGCGGCTATCATATAAATAAAAGTGTGTTTTGGCAAATTATTTCAGAAGAAAAAGGTTTAAAAGATCAAAATTAAAGCAAAATACTGGTTTTATCGCATTGTTTCTAAGCTTATCGGGTATGAGTATTAGTTCGATGAGTGGACGAAAATTTGGATGGTTTATTTTTTCTTTGAATTTCAATCTATTGAATAAAGATAAATTCATCTATTGTTTTTCTATTTTTACCTAAATTTAGCATTAAAAAAGTAGTTATCTTCGATACTTACAGATTGTACTTTAACAAAATTATCGATATATTTCTGAAAACATATTGAAAAAAAGGCAATCAGCATGGCTATAAAACAATCAAAAAAAATACTCATTTCAACGCTATTAAGTTGTGGTGTGTGGTTGAGCTTTCAAGCCCATGCCGCTAATGATGTAACCGTATATGCAGCGGCTAGCTTGACCAATGCGATCGCTGATTTAGAAAAAGAGTTTGAAAAACAAACAAAAATAGAAGTAAAAACCTCTTATGCGGGTTCATCGACTTTAGCAAAACAAATTGAAGCTGGCGCACCCGCAGATGTGTTTATTTCAGCCGATGAACAATGGATGAATTATTTACAAAATAAAAAGTTAATCGTTGCTAATCAACGTATTAATTTACTGGGTAATAAACTGGTTCTGATTGCACCTAAAAATGCCAATATCCATACTATTAAAATGGAAAAGAGTACTGATCCAAATACAGTTTTCCAAGGAAAATGGTGTACAGGTGATACCAAGAGCGTTCCTGTAGGAAAATATGGGAAACAAGCACTTACTTCACTCGGATGGTGGCAAAAACTTCAACCAAAATTGGTTGAGACCGAAGATGTCAGAGCTGCTTTAAATTTTGTCGCACGGGGTGAATGTCAGTTAGGTATTGTGTATGCAACTGATGCGGCGATTAGTAAAGATGTCAAAATCGTAGGAGTATTTCCAGAAAATACTCATGCGCCGATTATTTACCCATTAGGATTACTTAAAAACACACCATCTGCGGTAAAATTTTATCAATATTTACAGACGAAACAGGCAAATAAGGTGTTTAGAAATTACGGTTTTACTGTTCTTTTGCCTGCTAAATAATGTTTTTCCTTCTTTCAGCAGAAGAACTTGAGGTTCTCAAGTTATCTTGTCAGGTTGCTGTGTTTAGTTTGCTGGTGAATTTAATTCCTGCATTACTAGTGGGCTGGCTATTAGCACGAAAAGAGTTCTGGGGGAAATCCCTATTTGAAACCTTGGTGTTTTTGCCTTTAGTTTTACCTCCTGTGATTCCTGGCTATTTGCTGTTACAGGTTTTTGGTAACAATGGTGTTTTGGGGCAGTATCTGAATGCTTGGGGCTTCAATTTAGCTTTTAATTGGAAAGGCGCTGTTCTAGCTGCCGCAGTGATGGGATTTCCTTTATTTGTTCAATCGATTCGACTTGCAATTGAATTGGTGGATCAGCGTTTGGAAATGGCAGCGAAAACATTAGGTGCATCAGGATTAGGGGCTTTTTTTAGTATTACATTGCCTCTGGCAAGTAGTGGCATATTGGTGGGTGCAATTTTATGCTTCTGTCGTAGTCTGGGAGAATTTGGAGCGACGATCACATTTGTGGGAAATATCGCAGGAGAAACGCGTACTCTTCCTTTGGCCATGTATAGTCTAATGCAACAACCTGATACCGAACATCAAGTATGGCGTTTAATTATATTATCTTTAAGTGTCGCATTTTTTGCACTCTGGTTTGCACAATGGTTTCATCGCTACCAGAAAAAGAAACGGGGATAGCGCGCGTATGTTGAACTGTCATTTCCAGCTGCAACTTGGTAAGTTCAAACTAACTCAGGCTTTTGAATCTGATGACCGCGTCGTGGGCTTATTTGGTGCATCGGGTTCAGGAAAAACGAGCATTTTACATGCGATTGCAGGACTAAATACACCTCAATCGGGCTGGATCAGGATTCAGAATCAGACTTGGTTTGATCATTCGCAAAAGATTAATTTAACAACGCAGCAACGTCGTATCGGACTAGTTTTTCAGGACGCGCAATTGTTTCCGCATATGAGTGTTAAAAAAAATTTGCACTTTGGATTTAATCGGATCACCCCTGAAAAAAGGCATTTTAAAGAAGATTACATCATTGAATTATTAAAATTAGGCCATTTATTAAATCGTGTGCCTGTAAAACTATCGGGAGGAGAAAAACAGCGTGTCGCATTAGGACGTGCGTTATTATATTCCCCGCAACTTTTATTATTAGATGAACCTTTATCCGCATTAGATGCAGCACATAAAGCTGAAATTATTCCTTTCTTTCAAAAAATTAAGCAGGAAATTCATATTCCTATGCTATATGTGAGTCATGATATTGAAGAAATTCAGCAGCTAACAGACAGTATTTGGTATTTGTAACAGCTTTTTCTCATAAATTTTATAGGTTGTAAAAGCAAAAAAGGCAAAAATAAGGTGCTTATTTTTGCCTGAAGGGAAGAAAGCAGTGTGGATGATTAATCCGCGATTTCAATTGCAATTGCGGTCGCTTCACCACCCCCAATACAGAGGGCAGCGATACCTTTGCGTTTGCCTAGTCGTTTTAGAGCATGGATGAGCGTCACGATAATACGTGAACCTGATGAACCAAGAGGATGACCCAAGGCGCAAGCACCGCCATTGATATTAACTTTTTCAGGGTCAAGTTTGAATGCATCAATAGCCGCCATGGTCACCATTGCAAACGCCTCATTAATTTCCCATAAATCGACTTCTTCAGCAGACCAACCGACTTTTTTAAGTAATTTTTCAATCGCACCGACAGGAGCAATGGTAAATTCTTCTGGTAATTGTGAGTTGGTAGTATAGCCTTTGATTTCGGCAAGAATATTTAGTCCGCGCTGTTGGGCTTCTTGTTCAGAAGTCATTACAAGTGCAGATGCGCCATCGCTGATAGAGCTTGAATTCGCCGCAGTAATGGTTCCATCTTTGGCAAAAGCAGGCCGTAATGATGGAATCTTATCAATTTTTGCATTTCCTGGATTTTCATCGGTATAAACTAAGACATCGCCTTTGCGAGTGCTGACTGTAACGGGTGAAATCTCCTGCTTGAAATAACCTTCTTGAATGGCTTTTTGTGCACGTGTCAGAGAGCGAATGGCAAATTCATCCATTTGTTCACGTGTATAGTTTTTCTTATCAGCCATTTCTTGTGCAAAGGAACCCATCGCACGGCCCGTATAGGCATCTTCTAAACCATCCATAAACATATGATCAATCACTTGACCATGTCCCATACGGTAGCCTGTGCGCGCTTTTGGCAATAAATAGGGAGCATTTGTCATGGATTCCATTCCACCGACAATGGCAATCTTAATACTGTCTGCCTTGATACCATCGGCAGCTTGCATAGCAGCTTTCATACCAGAACCGCATACTTTATTAATCGTGGTTGCACCCACATGATCAGGTAAACCCGCTTTACGCATCGCTTGACGAGCAGGGCCTTGCTTGACCCCAGCAGGAAGTACACAGCCCATGATCACTTCATCAATATCATTGACGGGAATATTGGCTTGTTCGACTGCTGTTTGGATAGCAACAGCACCAAGATCAGGTGCAGTTAAACCAGAAAGACTACCTTGAAAGCTGCCCATAGGGGTACGTGTTGCAGCGATAATCACGATTTTTGACATGAAATGATTCCTTCCAAGATGGGTTCAGCCTGATGACTGAGCCCCAAGATAATTGTTAAAATACAGGTGCGGTATAGGTTAAGGTCTGGCCTAATATCCAGAGTAAAAAAAGCACTAAAGGTAAATGAACAACCAATTGAGTTACAGTAAAACCAATCACATCTTTTGGTTTGAGTTTTAAAATACCCAGCATGGGTAACATAAAAAATGGATTGATCAAGTTGGGTAATGCTTCTGCTGCATTATAAATTTGTACAGACCAACCCAGATGATATTTCAAATCGTTTGCTGCCTGCATGACATAAGGTGCTTCAATAATCCATTTCCCGCCACCAGAAGGGACAAAAAAACCTAAAATTGCGGAATAAATGCCCATAACCACAGCAAAGGTATCATGCGAAGCAATAGAAATGAAGAAATGCGCAATATAATGCGAAAGCGATAAATCTTCAGCATTGACTGCCTGAGTCATCATGTAGGCTATACTGCCATAAAGTGGAAATTGAATGAGAACGCCTGAAACAGCAGGAACCGCTTTGCTCACTGCGTTTAGAAAATTACGCGGTGTGCCATGTAAGGCCAGACCTAGCATCAAGAAAATAAAGTTATAGGTATTGAGGCTGGAAATTGCAAGGATAGGGTTAGTTTTGGAAAATTCCAGAATCATCCAGATCAAGCCTAATCCTACGACTAAAATAGTTAATATGGGGGAATTTTCTAGCCAGTCTCCCGGGCGAGTGGATTTGCTTTGCTCCAGTTCCTGTTTTTCCTCTTCCTCAAAGTTTAGATTAAAATCCTGCATGGTTTTGACATTCTGACCTTTCGGAGCAGACAGGAAAGCAATCACGATGGAGACAATGATTAAAATCGCGGTCATCACGATTGATTGCCACAGGAATATGGTTTCAGTAAATGGAATGACCCCCGTTAGATTATAAATTGATTCAGGTAAACTGGACTTATTGGCCTGTAATTGGGCTGCAGATGAACTAATTCCAAGTGCCCATGTTGCACCCATACCAATAATGGCAGCCGCGGCGGCGGCACGATAGTCCATATTTAATTCTTTACGTTTGGCAAGTGCAATCACCAATAGTGCAGTTAAGATGGTGCTAATCGCCCAATTGATCAACGAAATGAGCAAACTGACCGTCGCTACCAAAACAATTGCACTACGTCCTGAGTGTGGGATTCTGGCCATCTTCTGGATCAGTTTTTTCATGGGACGAGATACAGAAACCACGTAGCCCACAATAATCAACATGGTCATTTGTAAGGTAAAAGGGATTAGGCTCCAGAAGCCATTTCCAAAAGAACTAGCGACCTCCTTGACGGGGGCTCCAATGAAAAGAGCGGCAATCGCTACAATAATGACACCTAAAAGGGCAAAAATATAAGAGTCAGGAAACCATTTTTCTGACCAGTTACTAATGCTAATCGCAAATCGTTCTAAAATTGCAGGTTGTTTATTCATTATCAAAATCCATCTGATGTTGAGGGTGATCATTTCATCCCGAAGTGATCACCACTTAATTTCCCGATTAATCGTTAATTAAATTCTCCAAGCAAAGCAGCAATAACTTGAGTTGCTAAACTTCTATTGCCGTAATTAAATTGACACCAGAGGCCGCTTGAATCTGTTCTAAAGTTACATCATCTGCCAATTCAATCAGTTTGATGCCTTCAGAAGTAATGTCCATGACTCCTAAATCAGTAATGACGCGATGTACCACGGCTTGACCTGTGAGTGGCAAACTGCATTTAGATACAATTTTGGGCGTACCATCTTTGGCGCAATGTTCCATTAGCACCACCACACGTTGCACCCCTACCACCAGATCCATAGCGCCACCCATGCCTTTAACTTTTTTGCCAGGGATCATCCAGTTAGCAAGATCTCCTTGTTCAGAGACTTCCATTGCCCCCAAAATGGCAATATTGACATGCCCACCCCGGATCATGGCAAAGGATTCGCTGCTAGAGAAGAATGCAGCACCCGCACGTGCAGTAACGGTTTGTTTGCCCGCATTGATTAAGTCTGCATCCACAGTTTGTTCTGTCGGAAACTCTCCAATGCCTAATAAGCCATTTTCGGATTGAAGCCAGACATCAACATTCTCTGGAATATAATTAGCGACTAATGTAGGTAAGCCAATGCCAAGATTGACATAAAAACCGTCTTGCAATTCTTTGGCGGCACGTTGTGCCATTTGTTCACGTGTCCATGCCATGATTATGCTTCCTGTGCTTTTAGTGTTTTTTGCTCAATACGTTTTTCTGGATGTGCATTGAGTACAATTCGTTGTACATAAATACCTGCAAGATGGATCTCATCGGGATTTAATTCTCCAATTTCGACCACTTGTTCAACCTCTGCAATGGTAATTTTTCCAGCCATTGCACATTCGGGGTTAAAGTTACGTGCTGTTTTGTGAAAAATTAGATTGCCTGCTTTATCGGCTTTATATGCTTTAACTAATGCAATATCAGCAGTCAAAGACCGTTCAAGAATATAAGGTTTACCCTCAAACTCACGTTGTTCCTTGCCTTCCGCGATCAGGGTTCCCACACCTGTTTGAGTATAAAAAGCAGGAATACCCGCGCCGCCCGCACGTAGTTTTTCAGCTAGAGTTCCTTGGGGTGTCAGTTCAACTTCAAGCTCGCCGTTTAGATATTGGCGTTCAAACTCTTTATTTTCACCGACATAAGATGAAATCATTTTCTTAATTTGTTTAGTTTTTAATAAAATGCCTAAACCAAAATCATCTACACCTGCGTTATTGGAAATACAGATTAAACCGTTGACTTGAGTTTCTTTTAAGGCATTGATCAATGCTTCTGGAATACCACATAAACCAAAACCACCCACCGCAAAAGTTTGATTATTTTTTACAATATCCTGTAGTGCAATTGCTGCACTTTCATACAATTTATTCATTGTGATTACTCAACGTCCCTATGTTTTCTTATTATTAACATCTGCAATTTATTTAAGGAAGTTGAAAATTTTAAAGGATTAATGAGGAAAATTAATTAATCAGTAAAAAAGACAAATATACGATGATTTTAAAGCCTGATCATTTCTCATGTAATTTTTGTTATAAATTTTCAAATTTAAGGATTTTTTCGTAAGGGTAGTTTGAAAGTGTCTGAATGAATTCGCTAGAAATATTGGAAAGCTCTGCATCTTTTTTATAAATAATACCAACCGCTTGTTGTACTTCACTATTTTCAATTTCGAGTAAAACATTATGTTCTTTGTCGATTGAATGTTGAAAATGACGCGGAATTGCACTTACCCCAATGCCTAAAGCCACGAAACTTGAAAATGTACTAATCTGATGACATTCAACTTTCAAATCAAGTACTAAACCCAAGCGTGAAGCATTTTGTTCCAGTAAATAACGCACGATTGAGGGATGTTGCAAAGTAATAAATGGATTGGCATATAACTCTTGCCAAGTGATGCTCTTTTTACTAGCCAATGGATGCGTTTTGGGAATGAGAGCTAAAAAATCTTCCTCAAATAAGGCTTTAAATTCCAATTGTTCATTTAAAATCGGTTGAAAACAAATCCCAAGTTCAAAGATGCCATCTAATACATTTTCAATAATTTTTTCATTGGGAATATCATGAATTGAAAAACTCAGATTAGGATGGGCATTTGAAAAAATCTGGATGACTTCGGGTAAAATTGCATGGGTGACAAAGGGCATGGAGGCAATATTTAAAGTCCCACGATTTAACTTAAAGCGTTGTTTTACATCATTTTCCATGTCTTCCCAATTCGCCAATAACTTTCTGGCATATGGAATCAGAGATTTTCCTTCCTGAGTTAGTTCTACGCGTCGAGTATTGCGTTTAAATAGCTTTCCACCCAATTCTTCTTCTAGTGATTTAATACTTAAACTCAAAGCAGATTGACTTAAATGGAGTTCAGCCGATGCGTTGGCATAATTCAATGTACGCGCCAGTGCCAAAAAAGCTTTGAGTTGTTTGAGAGTCATCTATGAATTCCGTGTCAATCAAAAGTTTTTGATTTTAAAGCATAATTATACTGAACTCCGCAACGCGAATGCTTGTTTTTTTGTAAAATTCAAATATGGCAAATCCATTATAAAAATTTATATTTTTAATAGGAATTAAATACATTAAAAATAAAATTGAATTTCGTCTTACGTTATAATTAATGAGTTTTATTTAATAATTAATTTGTTTTTTAAATAAATGAATAAATCATTTTATTTTATTAAAATTCATATATTTCAATAGTTAAATTTTTATTTTCTAAGGTTTTAAATAATCCTCTTGTGTTTCATAAAAATATTGATATTTTAAAATAAATATAAAATCTTATTTGTTGGGTCTATTTAATGACTCATTTTGGACAAGTTGTATTTATTTTTTATTGTTAGGGAAACTGTTATCAAATATTAGGCGAAATATTTGGGTTAAACCTGACCTATATTCTTCATAATGGAGTAAGAAAGAATATGTGGGATCTATTTGTTATTCTACTATCTTTGGGTTTACTGATGTACACCGCTTATCGCGGGTTCTCAGTTATCCTGATGGCACCTTTATGTGCATTATTGGCGGTTTTTTTAATCAATCCAAGTAATGTTTTGCCTTTTTACTCAGGCGTTTTCATGCCGAAAATGGTCAATTTTATCAAGGATTATTTTCTAGTATTTTTACTCGGTGCAATTTTTGGCAAAGTAGTTGAAATGTCAGGGATCGCCGAGTCTATTGCCAAAACTATTGTAAACCTCATCGGCGCGAAAAAAGCAATCTTGACAGTGGTAATACTAGGCGCAATTTTGACATACAGTGGCGTAAGTTTATTCGTGGCTGTATTTGCGATTTATCCGTTTGCCAATCAGCTGTTTCAGCAAGCCAACATTCCTAAACGTTTAATTCCGGGCACCATTGCACTTGGCGCGTTTACTTTTACCATGGATGCGTTACCAGGGACTCCACAAATTCAAAATGTGATACCAACGACTTTCTTTGGAACCAATATTTATGCCGCTCCTTTTTTAGGCATTATTGGTGCAATATTCGTATTGAGTACAGGTTTATTTTATCTTGAATGGCGTCGCCGTGCTGCTGCAAAAGCGGGTGAGGGCTATGCAGGTTTTGACTT
Organism: Acinetobacter sp. S54; assembly: GCF_016624945.1. Taxonomy (GTDB): domain Bacteria; phylum Pseudomonadota; class Gammaproteobacteria; order Pseudomonadales; family Moraxellaceae; genus Acinetobacter. The sequence continues at coordinate 141,757 of NZ_JACVUI010000004.1, forward strand.
AGATTATGCTAAAAACAGTAATGAATTGCCTATAAATGCTGTACAGGAAAATGTGCGTGATAATGGTTCGGTTATTCGCCAGATTCTAGCGTTCGTTCCATTAGTGTTGGTTGCAGTCATGAATAAATATTTATCGACGGCAATTAAAACATGGTATCCAAATGGGTTTGATTTTAATGCGATTGGTCTGGCAAATTATACAGTTGATGTAGCAAAAACTGGTGCAATCTGGGCAGTGGGTTTGGCACTTATTGTTGGGATTATTACGGCAGTCTTATTTGATTATGGGCGTGTGGTGGGACAGTTCAAAGAAGGTGTAAATGCCAGTATTGGTGGATCACTTTTGGCTGTCATGAACACCGCGTCTGAATATGGTTTCGGTGCCATTATCGCAGCATTACCAGGTTTTGCATTAGTCAGCCATGCATTGGGAACTGCATTTACTAACCCTTTGGTCAATGGTGCAGTGACTACAACAGTACTGGCTGGTATTACAGGTTCAGCATCGGGTGGGATGAGTATCGCATTAAGTGCGATGGCAGAACAGTACAATGCCGCTATTTTGGCAGCAGGTATTCCACCTGAAGTAATGCATCGTATTGTGGCGATGGCGTCGGGGGGGATGGACACACTTCCTCATAATGGCGCTGTCATCACTTTACTTGCTGTAACTGGTTTAACACACAAGCAATCTTATAAAGATATCTTTGCAGTAACTATTATTAAAACGATCGCTGTATTTGTAGCAATTGCTGCATTTACATGGTTTGGTATTGTGTAAGGTAGTAAATAATCAAAATCATGGAGTGGATTTCATTTTACAAAAATAAAATTCACTTCATGAGTCAGGAGAAAGAAAGTGACAAAACAACTCGATGGCAAAGTGGCTTTTATTACAGGTTCAGCTAGTGGTATTGGTTTAGAAATTGCGAAAAAATTTGCAGCAGAAGGTGCAAAAGTTGTTATTTCAGATATGAATGCACAAAAATGTGAAGAAGCTGCACAACAGTTAAAAAGTGAAGGTTTTACTGCAATCTCCGCTCCTTGTGATGTCACTAATGAACACGCTTATCAAGCTGCGATTGAACTGACTCAAAAGACGTTTGGAACATTGGATATTTTAATTAATAATGCAGGCTTTCAACATGTTGCAGCAATTGAGGAATTTCCTACAGAAGTTTATCAAAAACTGATTGCTGTGATGTTGACAGGTTCATTTATTGGAATCAAACATGCTTTTCCTATTATGAAAGCACAAAAATCTGGTCGTATTATTAATATGGCATCGATAAATGGCTTAATTGGTTTTGCAGGAAAAGCTGGCTACAACAGCGCTAAGCATGGTGTGATTGGCCTAACCAAAGTCGCTGCACTTGAATGCGCACGTGATGGCATTACAGTAAATGCTTTGTGTCCTGGCTATGTGGATACACCGTTGGTTCGTGGACAGATTACAGATTTGGCTAAAACGCGAAAGGTGAGTGAAACCAGTGCTTTGGAAGATGTTATTTTGGCGATGGTCCCGCAAAAGCGTTTATTAAGTGTTGAAGAAATTGCCGATTATGCCATTTTCCTATGTAGCGACAAAGCTGGCGGTGTCACCGGTCAAGCTGTAGTTATGGATGGTGGCTACACTGCTCAATAGTTTATTTTGGTAAAGAAAAAGACCACGATTTGTGGTCTTTTTTATGATTCGCGATTTCCATTTTATATGCTTTACGGTTCAGGTCGCCGCCAGACCCAGATAAAAACGAGTAACATGCATAGAATACATGCGAGATTAAACCAGAAATGAGGTACATGAAGTATCAATATGCTGCTAGCAAGCGTCATGCTAACAGCCATCATATATTTTGATTTTCTGGAAACCTGACGTTTATCTTGCCAGTTACGAATCATGGGACCAAATAATTTATGCTGGTAAAACCATCCATGTAATCTGGAAGACCCTTTCCCCGCAAAAAAAGCAGCCAGTAAGACAAATTCAACCGTAGGTAAACCTGGAACAAACAAACCAATCACTCCAATACTGAGACTCAAGCAAGACAAACCTACAAATACAACTCTTAAGATGCTAGATTTAGATAAGCGTTCAGAAGGTGGATTTTTAGATGCTGTTAGTTCTATCAGATCACCATGTAAGTGATCTGATCTTGAGGGTAACTTGGGCGGATGGGTTGGCACTGACATCTTACTGATCTATATTTGCTGTGGTTAATAACGATGCAAAGCGTGAAAAACCATTCATTGCGCCTTGCACGACCTGATCTTGTTCAGTTTGGCTTAAACCTGCATCATCGAGTGCTTGGACAAAGCGTTTCCATACTTTTGCTCTTCCTTCTGGATACGCTGCCAGATTTCGTGCTCCAAATTCTTCGGAAAGTTCGAGTTTAGTTTTTGCTTCTTTAAATAAAAATGCAGCTCCGAGCGTTGATCCTTCCGAAACGTAAATCCAGCCTAGTGCTTCAAGTGCATTGGCATTTTGACTTGCGATATTAAGATCCGTAGGTGAAATTCCTAAATCTTGTAAATCTTTAAATGCAGCGTCTGAGCGACCACGGATATCCAGATCAGGAATAAAATCAATGATTTCTGGATATTTAAATAAATATTCAACATCACGCTGAAAATAATATTGAGCTAGTGTAAATTTTGCATACTGCACCCGACTTGCAAAAACATTGGCTTGAGCCATTAGGTGATGCATACGTTCATGTTCTGTTGCTGTTTCAGTTTTTAAGCGGAGTGATAGTGTTGAACGTATGTTATGTTGAATGTCTGGTTTGCCAACGGATTGGTTCATATCGTTACCTAAATAAAGATGTATATTTGTGGAGTAAATAAAGGTCTATATACGCTATGACGAATGAGGATAGAAAAAGACGCAATACAGAATGCAGCTTTTTTATAGAAAATATCGTTCAGAAATAGTTTACAATAATCACATTAATAAATGATAATAATTCTTGTTTATACTATTCATTCAATATTTTGCTATGGATCAATCTTTCTCCCCAATTGCACAGAAACAACTCATTCATGAAATGTATTTGAACCATCATGATTGGCTACAACAATGGCTCAGCTATCGCATTCGTTATCCTTTTAATGCCGCCGATCTGGTGCAAGACACGTTTGTTAAGTTATTACAAACTCGACAAAAATTACTTGGGATTCAAGAACCAAGAGCTTATTTGGTAAATGTCGCCAAAAATGTACTTATTGATAAACATCGACGTTATGTATTAGAACAAAGCTATTTGGAAAGTTTGGCAGTTGAATTACAACTTCAGGAGATTGAATTACCCCATAATCAACTTGAAGAAGTAGTGCAAATTTTAGATTTTTTAACGATCGCTTTAAATGAAAGTCCAGTATTGGCAAGAAAAGCGTTTTTGATGTATTACTTTGAAGGTTTTAATCAAAGTGAAATTGCTGAACTAATTGGTAAATCTTTAAGGACGACGCAAACTTATCTGGCGGATTGTTTAAGTCTATGTCTTGAAGCACGAGAACAGTTACTTGAGTCGGAATATGACTGACCCAAAAAAACTACAAAAAGAATTATCTTTATGGATTATTCGTTTAAATACGGATGATCCGATTGAGCGTGCTCAAGCTCAAGCCGAATTTGAGCATTGGCAACATCAGTATCCAGAATATCAGGACCAATTAGATAAAATCAGTCGCTTTTCTGACGAATTAAAACAACTTCAGGAAACACACCATATTCATAGTCAGACGTTACAACAGTCTCTAAAACACACTCAACAAAGCCAAAAACAGGTAAAAAAGGCATTTGGCCGTGGGGTCATGGGCATTGGATTTATGGGGATATTGAGTGTCCTGACATACCATTATTTTCCCTATGCATATTACACGGCAGATTATAAAACGGCCACGGGCCGTATGCAGTCATTTATACTCGAAGACGGCTCAAAAATTACGCTTGGAGCTAAATCTGCCATCAAATTGCATTTTAATTCACAGTCACGTCGGGTCGAATTGGTTCAGGGCGAGATTTATGTGGATGTCGCAAAAGACAAACATCGCCCCTTTACCGTGCAATCAAAGCAAGCTGACTACAAGGCATTGGGAACACGATTTATTGTGCATCAAAATCGTGAAAACAGCAGTATTAGCATGTTGCATTCAAGTGTTGAAGCGATTGCGAAACAGGTAAATCAGCGTCAGCATGTACATGCTGGCGAAAAGGTACAAGCTGACGCGCATGGCTTTGGACCGATTCAACCGATTGCTATTGGCTCTACTGAATTTGCATGGCAACACAACCAGATTTTAGCCGATAATCTGGCTTTACCTGATTTACTACAACGTTTAAATCGACAGCATAACGCTTATTTTATTTATCGTGCATCTGTCCTTGAGTCATTCAAAGTCAATGGGGTGATTGATGCTCAGCAAGATGTGGAACAAATCTTAAGCTTAATCGTAGCTCAATATCCACAACTAAATATTCAGAAAATAGGACGTCATGTTTTTATTATTCAGCTTAAAAATTAAAAAAAAGCGACAAATTGCGTATTTTTGGATGATGGTGCGTCATATAGGGAAGAACAGCAATTATTTTGCTTATTGGCATAGTTAATGATTATCATTTATATGGGGCTCGCGTTTTAATGCACATTTTATCTTCCCAATATTCTCTCCAAAAAATAGCTTTGGCCGTTTCTCTGGCAATTTCCGTCAGTTGCGTTTCAACCCCTCTATACGCAGCAAGTAGCAACAGTTCTGCTTACTTTCAAGTGGAACGTGGTTCTCTGACTCAGGCTCTAAATAGCGTTGCATTGCAAGCCAATGTTTCATTACTGTTGGATGCAAAGAAGACGAATCGTTATCAAGTAAATGCTATAAAAGGCAATTACACAGTTGAGCAGGCCTTTGCCAGATTGATTGAAAATACGCCTTTTCAACTGATGAAATCATCGGCAGGTTACTTATTGGTGGATAGGAAAGTAGAGAGTGAACAGTCCGCTGAAAAAAATCTTGGTAATTCAACTGTCATTAAAAAAGGTCAAGTGAATTCATCATCAATCCTTAATCAGGATAATCATCAACTGTATCAGATGCCCACCATCTCTATTCAGGCAGAAAATTCAGATACGGTTCAGTTTGGGCAAAGCGTTTTAAATCAGACGGCAATTGATCGTTATCAGGCGAATAATGTTGCACAACTACTGGATACTATGCCTGGCGTAGCTTCGGCTGGCTCTCCTAGACCTGGTGGACAAACGATTAATATTCTAGGCATGAGTGGGGTTGAGGATGTTCCCATTACATTGGATGATTCGGTCAAATCTTTTGATAAATATCGACAAGGGTCAGTCTTTATTGAACCTGAAATTTTAAAGCGGGTAACTGTAGATAAAGGTCCGCATAATGTTGAAGTAGGTAATGGCGGTTTTGGGGGGAAGGTGACATTGGAAACCCGAGATGCACAAGATTTATTAAAAGAGAACAAAAATGTCGGAGCATTTCTAAAGTATTCGCGCTTTAGTAATAACCAGCAAAATACCTATACGGGTGCGGTGTATGGAAAAACTGAACATAATCTTTTGGATGGGTTGTTTTACTATACCAAACGCGATAGTGGGAATGTAGAACGTCCAGATGGAACTTCTTTTTTATATTCTGCTCAGGAACAGGATACATATTTAGCAAAACTAAATATTCGTCCAGATGAAAGCCAAAAAATTTCTTTCAATGCCATGCAAAGTAGTCATACAGGCTGGGAACCTTTTGCGGCAATGCGTGATCAGGATGCTGTTCCGAGTGCCGCAGATATTGCAAAGTATGGCTATGATGAAGCGTGGAAACGCCGTTTAGTTTATCGTGATCAAAAAGATACGAGCTATTCCGCAGGTTATGAGTTTAATCCTCCTGCCAATCCTTATATTAATTTCAAGGCAAATTTTTCTTATTCAAAAACCAAGCAACATGATAAACGTTTGGAAGGAGTTTCATTTTCAGCGGCCAACCTCGGCGATGAAAGCTGGGTTAATTATACCAATACTGCACTAAAACTTTTAAATATCAGTGATATTGATACGGCGTATGGCATCCATAAGCTAAAAATCGGAGCACAATATCAAAAGATGAAACAAAACTCTTTGATGCTGGTTCGCTCTTATCTCAATAATCCTCAATATAATTATGGACTCTATCAACCGAATTATATGCCCGCAGGTGATCAGCAAATGTATAGTGCTTTTGTTGAAGACCAATATCAGATTGGTGCGGTCACTATTACGCCATCTTTGCGTTATGACAATATTATCAATCAGGGTTATGGCAATTTGGCTCCGCGTTATAGCACTGTTGAAGCGGGACATGATTATTCAGAAAAAAGTTACACAGGCTGGTCACCCCGTTTAGCGTTGGCATGGAAACAAGCAGATTACCTCACGTGGTTTGCTAATATAAGCAAAACATGGCGTGCGCCGCGTGTTGATGAGCAATATTATAATGATGGTCCAAGTTCTACAGTATCTGCAACCAGTTTGTATTTACGTCCCGAAAAAATGTTGGCGATACGACTTGGCAATGAAATGAATTTTGATCAGCTTTTGACAGATGATGATCATCTGCAGATCCGCCTTAGCTATTATCATAACCGCGGTTCAGACGAAATTTTCCGTAATCGTTCGGTTTTCTGTCAGGCACAAGCCGAGATTATTGCGCAGGGTGGAAGTGCGAATGCCAGTGTTTGTAATGGCCAATATGATCATGGTTTTTACAGAAATATTACTGATTACACCATCAAAGCGTATGAGGCGGAACTATTTTATAATCAACCTACATATTTTGCAGGTTTAACCTATTCTTATGTGCGAGGTCAGCGTGATAATTCTCCCGTTAACCCGTGGTTTAATCAAAAGACATGGATTGAACAGATACCTCCACGCAAGGCGACAGCTACTTTAGGTGTCAATGTTCCTGAGCATTATCTGACTATGGGATGGCGGGGTATTTTTGTAGATGCGCAAACCAGAAGTATTTTAAATACGGATAAATCAATTGGTGCTTCTGGTTTTTCATTGCCTCGTACCAAAGGTTATGCTTTACACGGTATTTTTATCGATTGGCAGCCCGTCGGTGAAAAAGGCCCGCAGTTGAATTTCTCTATTGATAATCTATTTAACCGTGATTATAAAATGTATCTGGGGGAATATATGACAGGCACTGGGCGCGACTTTAAGTTAAGTATTTCTCAGCGTTTTTAATAGTAGTGAATAAATGGTTTGAGAAAGAAAGCAATAGGTTTTCTTTCTCTTTCGCGGAGCAAGCCGAAACTTAAAGCACCATAAAATTAGCTGTACTTCGCGCCACCATTTTATTGTTTTGCCAAGCTTCACTTTCTATATTCAAAATAGATTTGCCTTGCTTTACAAAGCGGCATTTAGTCTGGATTGTACCCACCTGACAGGGGCGTAAAAAATCCATAGTCAGATTAATCGTGGTCGCAGGTTGTTGATTATTGGAAAAAAATGAAAAAAGTCCCATAACATCATCTAGCATGGCGCAAATCATGCCACCTTCAACCGTACCTCTTGGGTTGGTAAAACTTTCTAGTGCGACATAATCAATTTCAAGTTCTTGTTGATCATTATTCCATTGAATATTATGTCCGCCTAGCAGATGATGAATGGGTGGGAATTTTTTAGAACTATCCATTTTATTTTCCATAGATTAAAGCAGGCTCCAGATGATCTAGAGCCTATCAGCGTTATTTAAATTTCCATGTGTAATCAATATTAATACGAGTTTCGTTCACAGGTTTGATGTTGGCATTAGCGGACATGTTATTGTCGTAGATTGCATAACGTGCGCGAAGTCCCAGATTTTTAAGCCAGCCACTTTGAATGGTATAGCCAAGATCAAAATCAGTTTCACGCTCTTTTAGGTTAGTTCCACCCAAAGTTGGCGCATAAATATTGCGCCCCATGGTATAACGAGTCATAAAGCGTAAACCGGGGACATAATCTTTAAAATCATACTCATAGCGGAAGCTATAAGCTTGTTCTTTGGGGTTGAGAAATTCCCCTGGCCAAGTATCAATCAGTAGACCCGTTTCGCCGCCAGTCAAATAGGGAAATGCAGTTTCTCCGTGATGCTGAAATGTCCCAAAAATAAATTTATGATTTTGATGCTTAAGTTCAAAATGTGCATGGTATAAGTCATTATCGACTAAACCTGCTTTTGCCTCACCTTCATCACGACTCCGATAATAATGTAGATAACTACTCAATCGGGTTGTTGGATTGATATCCCATTTGTATAGAAAACCTGTGGTCCATTGGTCATAAAGATTATTAACATCTAAATAAAACAAGCCTAAGCGTAAATTTGGATTTACATGATAATAACTTCCTGCATAGTAAAGTCCATCGGTTTCAGCACTTTTAAAACGGCCATTCACGGCTGAAATTTTGATATTTTCAAAATTGGTTGAATCGCGATGATTAACCTTATCAATATAAGCAGCCTGTAGTTCAAAGTTTTTTAAGTCTTTGGATTCAAGTGAAATTCCACGATAGGTTTGTGGTAGCAATCGCGCAGGAGAGGCCACTAAAACAGGATTCATCGGCCTTAGTGTTCCTATCTTAAGTTCAGTCTCACTAATTTTAGCTTTACCCGTGACGCCAATTTCGCCATAACTTGAAGCAGGTTCATTAGTGACGGTGTCTCGTGGTAGATTCCCTGTTCCTGCATATTTTGCACTGGCATCCAGCTTAAAACCTGCTGTCGCTAAAATATCCAGACCAAAACCTACTGCTCCTTCGGTATAGCCCGAATTTGCTTTGAAAATAAAGCCTTGAGTCCAGTCTTTTGCTGCTGGATATTTGGAAACCTCCTGATAATCGCGGTCAAAGTAAAAGTTGCGCGTGGTAAGTTCAACGCTACTGTTATCGATAAAATTCCCCGCAAATACAGAATTAGACAGCATAAGCGTGGAGTACATCCATAATTTAGACATGGCATTTCATCCTGAAATATCATTGTTGTTTTAAGCAAGACCTCATAGTTGTCTGTGTCTTGCTCCGTTGTTAAAATTTGAGTTATTTTCCCAATAGTTCGCGCGCTACGATTTCTTTCATAATCTCATTGGTCCCGCCGTAAATTTTTTGTACACGGGCATCGACAAAGAAACGTGAAATCGGGTATTCCTGCATGTAACCATAGCCGCCAAAGAGTTGTAGCAACTGGTCAATCACGTCACATTGAGTATCGGTAATAAAACATTTCAACGCAGCGACGTGATTAACACTGAGTTGATGTTGGTTATACAGTTCAGCACACTGATCTACAAAAGCCTGCGCAGCTTTGGCCTTGATTTGAGCATTGGCAAGCACAAAACGTGTATTTTGCATCTGGCTTAAATGTTGTCCAAAAGCTTTGCGTTGTAATACATAGTCTTTAGTCAGTTGAATAGCTCCTAAAATGGAACCAAGTGCCATCATGGAAATACTTAAACGCTCACGTGGCAATTCCTGCATCAGGTAAGAAAAGCCTTGTCCTTCGTCACCTAAACGTTGTGAGACAGGAACTTTGACCTGATCGAAAAAAAGTTCTGCGGTGTCTTGTGCATGTAAACCAATTTTTTTCAGTGAACGTCCTTTGGTTACTCCCCTTAGATGAGCATCAACTAAAAAGAGTGAGATTCCTTTAGCACGTGCCTGCGGATCAGTTTTTGCTACTAGTACGATTAAATCGGCATGGAGACCGTTAGAAATAAAGGTTTTTGAACCATCAACCAGATAGTCACCACCATTTAAAACGGCTTGAGTACGAATTGCTTGTAAGTCAGATCCTGCATTGGCTTCTGTCATAGCAATCGCAGTGACTACTTCTCCAGTCACCATTTTAGGAAGCCAGTATTTTTTCTGCTCTTCACTGCCAAGATTTTGGATATAAGGAGAGACCAATTCATTTTGGCCGCCAATAGCAACGGCCAGAGAAGTAAATCCCGCCTGTGCAGTTTCCTGAACGAGCATGAGTGAATAATGAATAGGTGCACCGTAGCCGCCATATTCTTCGGGAACATCAACACACAAAAATCCATTTTCACCCAGTTGATTCCAAATATTTCTTGGAATCAGAGCCTCCTGCTCCCAGAGTTCGTAGTAGGGCGCTACATGTTCTTTTAAAAACCGTCGATAATTATCCCGAAATAGTTCAAATTCCGTATCGTGCTGCATATTTCACCTTTTCTAGGGCAAAACTAAGGATAAAGCTCAAAAATAAATTTGAACTTTTTTATTTTATTTCAGTTGTTTAGTTATTTAAGACAGGAATCCGAAGAATTAAAGGATTGTCCGTTTGCTTTTGATAAAGTTCATCAATTAAGTCCGCTCGTCGCTTGGTAATATTGCTTTGATTCAGATTACCTTTATCGGTGATTTCTCCTGAATCCAGTTGTGGTGGTTCAGTCATCAAATACAGCATGGATACTCGATTGGAGCTACCCGTCGCATCTTTATTAAAATTCAATAAAAATTGACGGAACCATTGTTGTACCTTTGGATGTTTTAAAATTTCTTGAGTACTGTGGGCTTGTATATTAAGACCAGCATATTGGGCACATGCATCCAGTTTTGGAAAAATGAGGAAACCAATAGCACTCAAATTTGAACCCGTAATACAGACATCCTGAACCAGTAGGTTACCCTGAATGAGTACTTTATTGCGTAAGGTTCCGACGTTGACAAAAGTACCCGTATTAAGCTTAAAGTCCTCAGCAATGCGGCCGTCATACATTAGTCCCTGAGTTGGATCCGTTGGATCGACCAGACGTACCGCATCACCTGTATGGAAAAAACCTTCGTCATCAAATATGGTGCTTTGCTGATCAGATTTTAAACGCCAATAACCTCGCATTACATGTTGACCACGCACACAGAATTCTAGTTTGTCACCATGAGGTACTAGTTTGATTTCACAGCCGGGTGCAGGGTAACCAATAAAGCCCGCCATGACACGTGGTCCTGTTGTAAATGCACAGGACGGAGCAGTTTCAGTCATGCCTAACCCGCTCATAATCCTTATTTTTTCCCCACAATGCGCCTGAGCAATTTTATCTAGACGATTCCAGCCTGCTTCTGATAAAGCTGCGCCAGCAAAGAATAAAATTTTCACTCGGGCAAAGAAACGATCACGAAGTTCTGCATCTTTCTCTAGGGCTTCGGTCAGTTCCTCCCAACCTTTAGGTACATTAAAATATACAGTAGGGGAGATTTCCTTTAGATTGCGAATGGTTTCATCAAACTTACCTGCAACGGGTTTTCCATCATCAATATAAATAGTGCCCCCGTTATAAAGAGCGATGCCAACATTATGACTTCCGCCAAAGGTATGATGCCAAGATAACCAATCCAGTAATACAGGCGGTGTTTTCTCAAACTCTGGAAAAGTTTGTAATAACATCTGCTGATTTACACACAGCATTAAATGCGTGGTTGGTACAGCTTTAGGTAATTTGGTTGAACCAGAAGTAAACAAAAATTTGGCAATTTGGTGTTCATCAAGTGTTTGATAAAACTCCTGAACATCGGTAACAGGAGTATCGAGTAAAGATTGAAAAGAGGTACATTGCTGTTGTCCCACAATGCCCGTATTCGTGATAATTTCTATATCGGATGTTGCGCACGCTTGGATGGCTTTGGCAAAAGTTTGCCCATCACTCGCATAAACCATGCCCGGCGTGAGAACCTCAAAGATATGTTTGAGCTTGCCAAAATCTTGAGAAATTAAAGAATAAGCAGGGGAAATAGCAGAAAAGGGAACACCCGCTAACATAGCACCCATTGACAGTGTTAGATGCTCAAGATCATTTCCCGATAGAATGAGTAGAGGCCGTTCCTGATTTAAATTGCGTCGGTGTAATGCCTGTGCAATGTGCCATGCACGTTGTAAGGTGTCGGCATAACTTAGTTTGATCCATTGCCCTTCAGCATTGCGTTTAGCTGCGAAAATGTGCTCAGGTTGAGTCTTGGCAAAATGAATCAGCCGATCAGTTAATTTTTGTGGATAAGGTTTTAACTGTTCTTTAGGCTCAATATAAAGTACCTGATCTTGATATCTATAAGTGATATCGTGTGATCCAAGTTTAACCAACCGTTCGCGGTCTTGTGATTGAGTGGCATTCATTTGCATTTCTTTCACTCCGTGGAAAGCGCATTACTGCGCTTGTTTTTGCATCATGCAATTTTTATTAAAAGTTTATTGTTGTCATTTAACCGCTCAAGTTAAATTAACCTTTAGATCGGATAATGACGTGATTGAGTTTGCACAGTAATCCATCTCAACTCGGTAAATTCGGCAATGGAAGCCTTACTTCCAAAACGTCCATAACCGCTGGATTTAGTTCCACCAAATGGCATTTGTGCTTCATCATGCACGGTTGCGCCATTAATGTGACAAATTCCTGAATCAATCTGCTTGGCAACCTCAAACGCTTCAGCAAAATTTTGACTAAAGACCGCCGATGACAAGCCAAATTCACTGTCATTGGCCAGTGCAATGCCTTCTTCAAGGGTATGAAAGCGTTGGACTGTACATACGGGGCCAAACGACTCTTCACGATACAGCAGCATCTCTGGCTGAATGTTGAGCACCAAGGTCGGTTGCATTGTAGTGTCATCAATCTGAATACCCAATGGTAAATCGGCCCCTTTACTTTGAGCATCGTCTAATAAATGCTGAATACGCTCAGCGGCACGTTGACTTTCTAACACACCTAACACATTGTTTTGAACTGTTGGATTACCCGCTTTCAGTGATTGTGTTTTTGCAATCAGTTTTTCTATAAATTGATCAGCTATACCATCTTGAACCAAAACCCGTTCAGTGGACATGCAGATCTGGCCCTGATTGAAAAAAGCACCAAAGGCAACTGCATTGACTGCTTCATCTAAATGGGCTTCATTTAAAATGATAACTGGCGCTTTACCCCCAAGTTCAAGTAACACAGGTTTTAGATATTTTGCCGCTGTTTCGGCAATAATTTTTCCTACTTTAGTTGAACCCGTAAAATTAATTCGTTTTACTGCAGGGTGCTCAATTAAGCGTTGTACAATTTGAGGTGCGTCTTCTGGTGCATGGGTAATGACATTGACTACGCCATCGCCTAGACCCGCTTCATATAAAATCTGTCCGATTAAACGATGCGTTGCAGGGCAAGCTTCAGATGCTTTTAGTACCACAGTATTACCGCAAGCCAATGGCATCGCCAAAGCACGAGTCGGCAAAATTACCGGTGCATTCCAAGGTGCAATTCCAACCACCACACCACAAGGAACTCGAATGCCCATCGCCAGATTTCCCGGTACATCAGAAGGAATCAGACTACCGTCAATCTGCGTGGTCATGGCAGCAGCTTCACGGAGCATATTGGCTGCAAGATGCACATTAAACCCATACCATGTTGCAGTTGAACCTGTTTCCTGCATCCCTATCTGAATAAACTGATCACTATGTTGATCCATTAAATCTGCCGCTTTTAATAAACGTAAACGACGCTCAGTTGGGGAAAGTTTTGACCAAACTTGAAAAGCTTGCTGTGCTGATTCGATCGCACGATCAACATCCTCAAGTGTTGCAGCTGCCGCCACACTTGCGACTTGACCATCAATGGGGCTAATGCGTTTAAAGCTTGCCCGATTAGATGCATCAAGGGATTGACCGTGAATGAGTAACTGTACATTTTGCATGGGTTGTGTCCTTACATAGCCGATAAAATCAGAAGTTAACCAGTACGCTTATAGCTCTGTAAACCCGGTTTAATCGATTTTTCGTCCAAGAATTGTTTCAATCCTTCCTGACGTCCGCCTTCGGTATCACGATGGATACATTGATCCAGTTTGGCATATAAATAGTCTTCGTTTTGATCCCATGTAAGTTCACGACAACGCTTAAAGCCATTTTTAGCAGTACGCAGTACGACTGGGTTTTTCTCAAGTAGGCAATTTGCCAGTTCTGTGACTTCTGCTTTAAGTTGGGCCAAAGGAACGCTTTTGTTAATCAGTCCCATTTGTTCGGCTTCTTTCCCACTAAAAGTTTTACCGGTCATGATGTAATACAATGATGCACGGTGACCCACAGTATCTGCCATTGCCTTACTTACAAGATTACCGGGTGGAATGCCCCAGTTAATTTCAGACAAACCAAAAGTCGCCTCATCGGCCGCTATTGCTAGATCACATGCTACTAGTGGAGAAAAGCCACCGCCAAAACACCAACCATTGACCATGGCAATCGTTGGTTTTGAATACATTCTGAGTAATTGCCACTGCCAGCGGCAAGAGTCACGACGAATACGTTCCTGAAAAATTTCGGGTTGTGTATCCACTTCACGAAAGTATTCTTTTAAATCCATTCCCGCAGTCCATGAATCACCTGCACCTGTTAAGACTAAAACTCTGGCATTTTGATCAAGTTCTAGCGTTTCAAGTACATCAATCATCTCGCGGTTGAGGGTCGGACTCATGGCATTTTTCTTTTCAGGACGGTTTAAAGTCACCCATGCAATGCCATTTTCTAATTGTACATCAACGGTTTCCCAACGTTTTTCGTATGTCATGTGTATTCTCCTTAAATGACATTTGTGCTGCTCTGGATTTAATTTAATATCAGTTAAACTTACATTCAAGTGTTTTTTGCAAAATAATTAAATTTTTTTATATTTAATTGAAAATTATAAATAAAAATATTTAATTTAAAATTATTAGTAAAATGGTATTGATTTTTTTATAAGCTTAACTGATATTTTAAGAGTGTTGTAACAACACTACACAATAAAAAATGTCATGGAAATCTGGTCTAAATAAGGAAAGGACTATGGATAAAGTACTACATCCGTCAGGAAGGGCGAAGCTGACGTTACTACTGTGTTTTGCAATTGCAATCTTTGAAGGTTTTGATCTTCAATCAATGGGCGTGGCAGCACCGCGCATGCGCGCAGAGTTTATGCTGGACAATGCACAAATGGCGTGGGCATTTAGTGCAGCCATTATTGGAACTTTGCCGGGTGCCATTATTGGTGGGCGATTGGCTGATATTATTGGCCGTAAGAAGATTTTGATTATTAGCATTTTAATCTTTGGTGTAATGTCTTTACTTACTGCCTACGCCGAAAATTATAGCTTACTTTTACTCATTCGCTTTTTTACAGGTTTGGGCATGGGTGGGGCTTTACCAATGATGATTACTTTGGCTTCAGAAGCTGTTGCTGAAAATCGAAAAGCAACTGCGGTTAGTATTATGTACAGTGGCATTCCTTTTGGCGGTCTACTCACTTCAGTGGTTGCTATGTTATTGGCAGGTGATAGCGAATGGCGACATATTTTTTATGTGGGTGGTATTGCTCCCATTCTATTAATTCCACTACTCATGAAGTATCTACCAGAGTCTAAAAGTTATTTGCAACAAAAGACACAAACACCTACTCCTTTTTTCGAGGTGTTATTTGCCAAAGAAAGACGTATGTCGACTCTTCAAATCTGGGTCAGTTTCTTTTGTACGCTGGTAGTTTTGTATTTCCTATTGAACTGGCTACCGCTGCTGATGGGTGCGCAAGGACTTTCCAAATTAGAAGCCAACTACGTGCAAATGGGTTACAACGTAGGCGGAATTTTTGGATCCATTCTCATGGGTATGTTACTGGATAAGATGCGTATGGGGAGCGTTATTAAATTTATTTACGCGGGTATTTTGGTCGCGCTTTGCTGTTTATCAATTTCTCCAACGGTTGCCTTATTGGCACTTTCTGCTGTGGGGTGTGGTTTATTTATTGTAGGTGGTCAATCTGCACTTTATGGATTGGCTGCAATGTATTATCCCACTGAAATGCGTGGCACTGGGGTCGGGGCTGCTGTTGCAATTGGACGAATCGGTTCATTTGCAGGTCCATTGTTTGCAGGATTTCTGTTATCACTGGGGCAAAGTGCCACGATTGTAATAGGCTCAAGTATCCCTGTGATTTTGATTGCTGCAATTTCAGCCTTACTGCTTGTCAGAAAGCCTAAACAGGCAGTACAGTTAGCACATAGCCAAAGTACCACTTAAGTGAAATAAAAAGTATGGAGCAGGGCTTCATACTTTTTTTAATTCTGATGATAAAAGCCTATGCGAAACTCAAATTCAATTGAAAAAAAACGAGAAGATGAACCTAGACTCAGCTATATGATCGCTCGTGTGGATCGAATCATTAGTAAACATCTCACAGAATGTCTAAAAGATTTAAATATTAGCTTACCTCAATTTACTGCTTTATCGGTTTTGGCAGCTAAACCGAACTTATCTAATGCCAAGCTGGCAGAGCGTTCTTTTATCAAACCTCAATCTGCCAATAAAATTTTACAAGACTTGTTGGCCAATGACTGGATTGAAAAAACACCAGATCCAACTCATGGTCGTCGTATTCTGTTGACGGTGACCCCTAAAGGTCTGGCAAAGTTAGCAGAATGTAATCATGTGGTTGAAAAAGTGGAACGCCAAATGTTGCAGGGCATAGATATTAATTTGGCTTACTTAATTCGCAATAATCTAGAAATTATGGTGAAAAACCTAAGCACAACTCCTGCAATAATAGACGAATCCTAAAGTTGGACTAGCGTTCACTTTTAGCCAGTTCGACGTTGATATAGCTCATAATCATGGTTTTTAAACCTTGCACTAGCTCATCAAAAGTGATGTAGGGATTGGGCAAAATCAAATGTCGGGCAATATTAAAAATTCCACTATTGATACTAACGTATGCGGTCACGGCTAAATTATTGACTTTAAGATATTTGGGATTATGCATCATGTATTTCATAACGATATTCATCAACTCACGTTCAATCTGGTTGATATATTTGTCATATTTCAGCTCACTGGCATAACGTAAGCAAAGCAAATAACGTTCATTATTTTGGGTCAGTAAGTCGCGAAAAGTATAAAAGATAAGCTCAATAACCGATTCGAGATCCATATTCATAATGATGGGGGTAAGATTCTGAATCATGTCCAAAATCTCCTGCACAAAAGAATGTGCCATTGCATCATAGATTTCTTCTTTGTTTTTAAAGTATTCGTACAATGAGCCAACACTCACCCCTGCAATATCTGCAATATGTCGGGTAGTCGTACCGCTGGTGCCATGTAATGCAACAGAAATAAAACCTGCTTCAATAATGGTGTCAACCGTGACTTTAGCGCGAGTCTGGCGTGGTTTACGTGTGCTCAACGTTGAATCCTTAAAATCCGAATATTAGTTCAAGTTATCATGTCAGGCCATATTCACCAAATTAAAAAACATAAATCCGAACAGGTGAAATTGTTTATTTAACTTAATTTTTTAGAGAAAAATAAATAAATAATGTCATTTGCTTAAAGTGTCATTATTTATATTATTTTTTGCCAATATATTTATTTATACTTAGTAAAAACAAATAATTATATTTGAATGGTTTTAATGGCGAGGTGGGAAGAGTTGACTCTTTTATGGTGATTTGGAAAATTTAGACCCGAATTGAATCCGAACATGAGATCAGATTAGCATGAAACTGTCCTCGAAGTGTGAACAATATTTCGGTTTACATGATTGAATGCTTTAAGAAGGTGTCGCCATGATTACGACAGTAGTAAAAAAATCAGTCCAAGCTTTCAAATCCACGCCAAAATTTGAATTATCTGATTATTCTCAAAAACAAACCATTCCTATTCGTCATCTGGCGATTGGATTTGAAGGTCAAGAAATTGATATTTCATTTTATATGAATAATCAGTTTGCTACGATTTTTTTCGCCACACTTTCTGTATTTTTGACTTATGGTGAAGATTTGGTGATTGAAACTGCGCGTTTTCATCGTGATATGGTAAAAGATCCAATTTTGAAACAGCGCGTAACTTCACTTATTGGACAAGAAGCCATTCATTCTAAATTACATAATGAATTTAATGATGCTATTGCTCATGAAGCGATTAACTATCCTGTCGCTTTATATCGGTTTTTGGGTGAAAAATTCTTTGAAAATATTTTCTTAAAATTTCCACAACCTTTAAAGCTTTCCATGATGGCTGGAATTGAACATTTTACTGCTGTACTGGCCGAATACATGATGAAGCATGAAAAGAATTTTTATTATTCAGATGATGCTAAAACACGTGCTATGTGGATGTGGCATATGTTGGAAGAGTCAGAACATAAAGATATTGCCTATGATGTTTACCAGTTATTGAATGGCAATTATCCACTACGGGCAGCAGGCTTTTTTATTGCATTTGGTACAATTTTAGGCCTGATCCCATTTTCCACTCTTTTTGTTCCGATGCTACGCAAGCCGAAAGATATGTTGACTCGAAAGTTTTGGAAAGATGCGAGTCGCGGTGTGAGCTTGATTTTCAGTCCAAAAGATGGAGTATTTGGAAGCACGATGGGGCAAATCTTTGATTACTTACGTCCAGATTTTCATCCGGATGATCATGATACAACCGCTTATCTTGAATATTACAAAGATAAACTGCTGTCAGAAGGTGGAGCTATTGCGCCTTATCTGGTTAAAACATTTACGCCACCATTACGTCACTAAGCAAGGATGATGTTCAGTCAATCGGCTGAGTTAAAAGGGAACAGCTTATGAAATTATTGGGTCGTAAAAATAAAAAGCCAAGTCAACAGGCTTATGCGGTTGTAACAGGTGCAGGCAGCGGAATCGGTCGTAGTTTTGCACTAGAACTTGCTCGTCGTGGTGGTACTGTAGTGTGTTCGGATATCAATCTGGATGCAGCTAAAGAAACTGTTAATCTGATCGAACAACTCGGTGCTACTGCATTTTCAGTGCAATGCGATGTGGGCAAGGCGGAACAGGTCGTGAAACTGGCTGAACAGGCCGAAAAGTTAATGCAAAACCCAGTGACGCTGGTAATCAATAATGCGGGCATCGGTTTAGGTGGTAAGTTTGATGAAATGACGATAGAAGATTGGCAATGGTGTATGGATGTCAATTTATGGGGAGTCATTCATGGTTGTCGCACCTTTGTACCGAAGTTTAAACAATTGGGTCATGGCGCCATTATTAATGTTGCATCCGCAGCATCTTATACCGCTGCACCAGAAATGACGGTGTATAACGTCAGCAAGGCAGGGGTTCGGGCATTATCAGAAACACTATCTGCCGAACTTAAAAAGTTTGACATTAAAGTCAATGTTTTATGTCCGACGTTGGTGCCCACCAACATTATTAAAAATGGCAAAGTACCTCACAAAGGAATTCTGGATTATGCACTGACGAATCTGGCGTTTACTACTAGTGATAAAGTGGCAAAGCTGACGCTCGATCGATTGGATCGAAACAAGCTTTACACCATTCCCCAGATTGATGCCAAACTTTTCTGGTTGATGAAACGTGCAGCACCAAATCTATATGCAAAATTTTTAGGGACTTCGTACAGATTAATGAAATAAGCCTGAGAAAATTTAAAGTCGTTTGCCAAATGAGATACCTGTAAACGTGGTTCATAAACTACGATGTATCAACCACATGAATGACCTTGAATAAAAGTAGGCAAATTAACAAGTACAGATAGAAATAGATAGGATATTCTGATGACAGCTCAAGCAAAAAAATTAAACTCAGCTGAAAGCAAAGCCTTACCGCAACACATTTACGATGCTTTTATTGTGGGTGCAGGTATTTCAGGAATTGCAGCTGCGATTCGACTTGATCAGGTGGGTTATACCAATTACAAAATCATTGAAAAAGCCGGGCGCGTAGGTGGCACATGGCGTGAAAATACATATCCGGGTTGTGGCTGCGATGTCCCTTCAGCGCTGTATTCTTATTCTTTTGCTCCAAGTGCTAAGTGGAGTCATTTATTTGCGCGTCAACCTGAAATTTTAAACTACCTAGAAGATGTCAGTCACAAATTTAATGTTCATGAAAAAATTGAATTTGAGACAGAACTGGAAAAAGCAGCGTGGGATAACGAACGTAATGTATGGATACTTGATACCAATAAAGGTCAGTATCTTTCTCGTAGCGTAGTTTTTGCAACGGGTCCAATTACCGAAGCACAAATCCCTAAACTGGATGGAATTGAAACATTTAAAGGTGAAATGTTTCATTCCGCCAAATGGAATCACGCTTATGATTTAACGGGTAAACGTATTGCCGTGATTGGTACGGGCGCCTCTGCCATTCAGTTTGTGCCACAAATTCAACCCTTGGCCAAAGAACTGTTTGTTTTCCAGCGTACGGCACCTTGGGTTGTGCCAAAACCAGATATGGAACTTGGTGAGTTTGGTAAGTCTGTCATTGAAAAATTTCCTGTGATTCAGTCGACGTGGCGTAAAACCGTCGCACAATCACTGAATGCGATTAACTTTGGTTTGCGTAACCCTGCTGTACTAAAGCCTGTAGGGGAATTGTTTAAACAGGTATTAAAATCTCAGGTCAACGATCCAGAATTACTTAAAGCGGTGACGCCTGATTTTACTATTGGCTGTAAACGTTTATTGTTTGCTAACAATTATTATCCTGCCTTACAAGCTGAAAATACCCATTTGATTCCTCATGGTTTGGTCAAAGTCGAAGGCAATACCGTCATTTCTGCCAATGGTGAACGTCATGAAGTTGATGTCATTATTTGGGGAACTGGCTTTGAAGTGTCCCATCCACCGATTGGTCGTCGTGTTTATAATGATAAAGGCGAATGTTTAAATGACCTGTGGAAACATAGTTCTCCAGAAGCTTATTTAGGGACAAATATTGAAAATGTGCCCAATGCTTTCTTGGTACTAGGGCCAAATGTATTGGTTTATGATTCGTTTATTGGTTTAGCGGAAGCACAACTTGACTACATTATTGATGGTTTACAAAAAATCAAAAAACACAATATTGCCAAACTAACCATTAAACCGCAGGTGATACATGCACATAACGAATTGGTACAGAAGCATTTAAAAACGACTGTATTTAACGCGGGTGGTTGTAAGAGCTATTATCTGGATGCTAACGGACGCAATTTTGCAGCATGGCCTTGGTCACTGAAAAAATTAAAACAGCGTTTGAAAACATTGAACTTGCGAGATTATGACGTTAGTTATCAAACTACAGTGAGTGAAAGTAAAGTAGACGCTTAATTTTCTGGTTTATATTCAACACATATAGCAGTCTATTGTTTTTCAATTGACTGCTTTTATTTTGATGCCCGTTTTTATTTGATTTTCAGTTTTCAAAGGAATATGACATGAAACAAGGACAGTCCAGCCGTACTGCCGAAGCCGCTGCGGCATTACGTGCTAATCATTATTTATTCTCTCCTGATCCAATTTTTGCTGATGCTTACGCTTTTGAGATGACCAGCAAAGGCTGGAAAGCTTTATTAAAGTTACCTTTGATGAATAGGCTATTTAACTCACCACCACTTAATCGAACGTTGGGGCTATTGACTGCTCAGGTGGTAGGACGTTCCCGTTATGCCGAAGATCAATTACAACAAGCGATTGAAAAAGGAATCGATCAATATGTGTTGGTTGGAGCAGGGCTAGACTCATTTGCTTTGCGTCAGGCGGCGCGTTATCCGGATTTAAAAATTTTTGAGGTCGATCATCCCGATACTCAGCGTTTAAAAATACAAAAATTAAAACAGCTTGGTGATATTCCTGCAAATGTCGAATTTGTAGCCATTGATTTTGAAAAAGAGTTTTTGGCACACGCTTTATTAAGAAGTGGTTACAGCCAAGACCATCCTGCTTTTTATTCATGGCTGGGTACAACACATTATTTACAACCGGAAACTACCTTACAAACTTTAGAAAGTATTGCTGGTTTTGCAGTGCCTCAAAGTGAAATTGTGCTGGATTATTCGATTGATTTTAAGCAACTACAAGGTATTGAAAAAATTGGTACTCAAGCTGTTGCTCAATTCACAAAAATCTTGAGAGAGCCTTTGAAGGGGCAATTTAATTCATCAGAATTACATCGTTTTGTTGATCAAATGGGCTTTCAGGTACTTGAGGATTTATCAGGTGATGAACTATCGCAACGTTATTTTTATGCCCGTCCAGACCATATCAAACATACAACGGCAACCCATATGTTGCATCTGATACTTGTATCAGGAAGGGAGTAAACACAGATTGATTTAAAAAATGCAATTTATAAAGATGTGACGTAGTCACTTGCCGAGTGACGCGTTATGATGAATACCAGTGAGTTACTGGGACAGCGCATGAATATTATTGCAGATGAAAATCTGGCATTTACTGATTATTTTTTTTCTGAATTTGGCAAAGTTGAACATCGGGGTGGCCGTCATTTACAGCACAAAGATGTCAAAGATGCAGATGCCTTAATTATTCGATCTGTAACTCAAGTAAATCATGCCTTGATTGACCAGACTCCATTAAAGTTTGTGGGGAGTGCGACCATTGGAACAGACCATATGGATATTACTGCACTAGAGCAACAGGGTATTACATGGACCAATGCACCAGGATGTAATGCACAGGCTGTAGCAGAATATGTCATTACCGCTTTATTACATTTAAAACCTGAATTATTACACCAACAAATTACACTGGGTATCGTTGGTCTAGGGAATGTTGGACGTCGTCTGGCAACGATGGCGAAATTATTAGACTGGCGTGTAATAGGTTATGACCCTTATGTGCAGCTTGATTATATTGAAAATGTCTCATTTGAAAAATTATTGCAAGATAGCCATGCTATTTCAATCCATATTCCTTTGACAAAAGCAGGCGATTATCCAACTTATCATTTATTTAATGAACAGAGTCTGCGAGCAATGCCACGAGATACGATTTTGATCAACAGTGCACGTGGGCCTGTGGTGGAAGAACTTGCTTTGATGAATGACATTCAGAAAACAAAACGTCAAGTGGCGCTAGATGTATTTGAACATGAGCCATTAATTTCAGCACAATTGCTGGATTTAGTTGGTTTGGTTACACCGCATATTGCAGGTTACAGTTTGGAAGGTAAAGCACGAGGCACTCAAATGGTGTATCAGGCCTTTTGTCAGCATTTTGGTTTTAAAGCCGAGAAGCAGTTTGAATCACAACTTCCTCTTTGTGAACCATATTTTAAAGATTTATCATTGAAACAGGTCCTACAACGCTATCTTTCAGACATTTATGATATTCAGCGTGATGATCAAAATTTACGAGCCTGTGTCAAAGAGGGAAAAGTTGATCAACAGGCCTTTGATCGATTAAGAAAAGAATATCCACTGCGTCGTGAATGGGCAGCGCATGGAGGGCCTTTGGCATGAGTCAACTCTCAGGTTTAAATTGTTATCAGCCAACTTGCTCCATGGACGCACTCAAAGCGCGCGCCAGACTGTATCAAACGATTCGTGATTTTTTCGCTAAACGTGATGTAATGGAGGTTGAAACCCCGATTATTTCTCAGGCTGGGGTGACTGATGTACATCTAGCTTCCGTACGTGCATTACGTTGTATTGAAGGAAAAGAGCGTCTTCAATACTTACAAACTTCGCCAGAGTTTGCCATGAAGCGTCTGCTGGCGAGTGGAAGCGGATCTATTTATCAGATCTGTAAAGTATTTCGTGATGATGAACACGGGCGTAAACATAATAGCGAATTTACCATGCTGGAATGGTATCGTCCTGAGTTTGATTTAAAAGACTTAATGCATGAAACTGCGGATTTATTACAAAGTTGCTTAAGACACCGTTTTGATGATATTCGCCCCATGATTCTAAGTTATAAACATGCATTTCAGGATCGTCTGGAGATTAATCCTTTACAAGCAAGTTTACAGCAACTAAAAAACACCGCTCAACGTGTTGGCTTAACTCTGGACTTAGGTGATGATCGTTTGGCTTACATGGATTTACTCTTTTCACATTTTGTCGAGCCAAGTCTAGGGTTTGACACGCCAGTATTTTTAACTGATTTTCCGCCTGAAATGGCGTCTTTAGCCAAAGTACGAATAGATGAGGATGGAGAGCAAGTTGCTGCACGTTTTGAGCTTTATATCGAAGGTCTGGAATTAGCCAATGCCTATGATGAGTTATTGGATGCGCAAACGTTAAGACAGCGTTTTGACGCAGATAATCTTGAACGTAAGCATCAAGGTTTACCCCAAATGCCGCTGGATGAATATTTATTGGCGGCCTTACCGAATATGCCCGCTTGTTCGGGTATTGCTCTTGGGATTGACCGTTTATTGATGATCGCGACACGTCAAATGCGGATTGATCAGGTGATCGCTTTTCCTGCGACAATTGCGTAATATTTCATCTCATCCTCAAAAACCGACCAAAAAATAAGCCGCATCATGGCGGCTTATTTTTAAATATAGAGTTAGTCTTGTTGAATTCCGCCCACTAACCAGTCTTGCTGTGAACCCGCAGGTTTAACAAAATGCCAGATTTCAGAGAATGGCTGTGGCTGGCTATTTAAGTCTTCACTAACCGTACCTGTAAAGCGTACGCTGACCACATACTGACCATTTTCAGTGTTACTATCAATAACCATCGCATTCAGGTTGCTGAATTCAGCCACATCTTGATCTTGATTCGCCATGATATCGTTATACATGGAAGTATAAAGATCTGGAGTTAAATAACGGCGAATCTCTTCAATATTGCTCGCAGAGTTTACCGATTGAATATGATTAAAACGCTGGCGCGCGATACGCAAGAATGTTGCAGGTTCAGTACCATCAGGAAGCTGATTGCCACTGTTGGTATAAGCACTACCAAATGGTGCAGAAGTTGGCGCTGCATTTGAACTGCCACCTACACTTTGTCCGAAGATATTCGTGTTATCACCCGTTGAAGAACGAGTGGTTGTGGTATTTTGTCCAAATGGAGTTGAGCCTCCAGCATTGTTTGGCGCAAATGGATTATTCGCAGCAACTTTTTGTTTATTGCTGAAACGACGGAAAATAAAGAAAGCAATCGCTGCAATCAAGACAATCCAGATCCAGCCAGGAATGCCACTCTTTTTCTCTTCTTGAGCCTGTGCCTGAGCTGCTGCATCCTGTTGTGTTGCCTGCTGTTCAGGTGAAGTTGAATGACGGTCATCCGCCAGCGCATTGGCAGCAACGGCACCCACAGCAGCACCTGCAACACCCGCAGCAACCATTGAACCAACACCAGGACCAGAACGCTGAGGTGTACCAGCAGGTGCTGTTTGCGGTGCAGGAGTCACTTGGCGAGGCTGTTGATAAGACTGGCTTGGGGCTGCTGAACGTGACATACCATGGCTTTTGCCACCACCTGCACGTTTTGCTTCAGCAAGAGGAGCAACCACCAAAGCAGCCATCAAAATACCTGCTAATAAACCACGCTGTCGTACTTCCATCGAAAATTCCTATATAAAATCAATTTACAAATGTATTTATGCAGTCTTTTTTCATGAATTTCAATAATAAAAATATATTTTTTATGTCAAATCATATCGGTTGCTTTAGTTTAACTCTTCACTTAATTGTAGAGCTTCACTCAGTGCCTCATGTAAACGCGCCACTGCAATGACCTGTACGCCATCGATACTTTTTTGTGGTGCATTCCCTCTGGGTAAAATTACATATTTAAAGCCATGTTTTGCTGCTTCTTTGAGACGTTCCTGACCATTTGGAACAGGACGGATTTCACCAGATAGTCCTACTTCGCCAAATACCGCAAGCTGTTGCGGTAAAGCTTTTCCGCGTAAACTAGACGCACAGGCCAGTAGCACCGCTAAATCAGAACCTGTTTCGGTAATTTTTAGTCCACCTACTACATTCACGTAAACATCCTGACCAGAGGTTTGTACACCTCCATGACGATGCATGACCGCAAGTAGCATATTTAAGCGGTTTTGTTCAAGTCCAAGAGCAACCCGCCGTGGTTGACCATGTGCATCATCCACCAATGCCTGTACTTCAACCAAAAGTGGGCGAGTACCTTCACGACTAATCATCACGATAGAACCAGGAATTGCTTCATCATAACGACTTAAAAAAATGGCAGAAGGATTAGCTACTTCACGTAGCCCTTTGTCAGTCATACCAAAAACACCCAGTTCATTCACTGCGCCAAAACGGTTTTTTACTGCGCGAATCATACGGTAGCGTGAATCTGATTGCCCTTCAAAATACAAAACGCAATCTACCATATGTTCAAGTACACGCGGGCCAGCCAAAGCGCCTTCTTTTGTAACGTGACCCACGATAAATAAGGCAGTTCCACTATGTTTGGCAAAGCGAGTCAGTAAGGCAGCTGATTCACGAATTTGTGAAACCCCACCCGGAGCAGATTGCAGGGTTTCCGTATATAGGGTTTGAATTGAATCTAAAATAGCAACAGCAGGCCGCTCCTGTGCCAAAATCTCACAGATCCGTTCTACACAGGTTTCAGCCATGACTTTGAGTTTATTAGCTGGTAAATCTAATCGCTGGGCACGGAGTGCCACCTGAGATAATGATTCTTCACCTGTAACATATAATGCGGAGCTATTACTGCTTGCCATATAAGTTGCGGTTTGCAGCAAAATGGTAGATTTACCAATACCGGGATCACCTCCAATCAGCACCACTGAACCAGTGACCAGCCCGCCACCAAGTACTCGATCAAACTCGCCAATGCCAGTAGCAACACGTGTCTCATGCGAAACAGAGATTTGATTTAATGTCGTGACTGTGGAGGTTTGGCCTGCATAACCGCCCAGTTTAGGTTTGCCGCGATGTGAGGAAGTAGGTTCAAGACGGACTTCGAGCAAACTATTCCATTCACCGCATTCTGAGCATTGACCTGCCCACTTGGGGTGATCTGTACCACATTGTTCACAGCGATAAACAGTTTTAACTTTGCTCATATTCAGTGCATCTTGGAATTAATGAATCAGGGAAATGTAACAATTGAGAACTTTAAACACAAATTTTGTAGGAAAATATCGCCAAAAAATAGTTTGGCACGTAAACTGCAATCTCAGGAAGAAGTTCAATTACAGCTTAAAAATGGAGTAAGTATGTCTAAAAAAGCATCTTATAGGCGTTTTTATCAAGAAAAATGAAGCAATAAGTTAAAAAACTTTTTTGTTTTAAATAGTTTTAGGCTTATTTTAAAAAACAAAATTTGAGAGTTTAAAAAAACAATGTCAAATGAAAATTTTGGTTCACATTCTGGAGAAGGTGAACTCTCACGTAGTTTATCCAATCGTCATTTACAATTGATTGCAATTGGCGGTGCGATTGGTACAGGGTTGTTCATGGGGTCGGGCAAAACGATTAGTTTGGCTGGACCCTCTATTTTATTTATTTATATGATCATTGGATTAATGGTTTTTTTCGTCATGCGTGCGCTTGGTGAATTGCTTTTGTCCAATCTTCAATATAAATCATTTATTGATTTTTCAACTGACTTAATTGGCCCTTGGGCAGGTTATTTCGTGGGCTGGACATACTGGTTGTGCTGGATCACGATCGGTATTGCAGATTTGTCTGCCATTATTTATTACTTACAGTTCTTTAATAATGGGCAGCCCTTTAGCCCTACTGAAGGGGCAATGATCAGTGTTGCGGCCATTGTATTCATCATGGGGCTAAACCTCATGACGGTAAAACTCTTTGGTGAGCTTGAGTTCTGGTTTGCTATGATTAAAATTACTGCGATTGTGGTATTGATCGCAGTGGGTTTGTGGATGGTTTTTACAGGATTTACTTCAACAGCAGGTGATATCGCTTCATTTAGTCATTTATGGGCCAATGGTGGTTTCTTCCCGACGGGAGCAGAAGGTTTTCTGGCGGGTTTCCAGATTGCAATTTTTGCCTTTGTTGGTGTGGAATTGGTTGGTACTACGGCGGCTGAAACCAAAGATCCCGCGCGTAACCTCCCTAAAGCAGTCAATTCGATTCCAATTCGTATCATTATTTTTTATGTATTGGCGTTATTAGTGGTCATGTCTGTGACGCCGTGGAATCATATTAATCCAAATGTCAGTCCCTTTGTAAACCTATTTAGTCAGGCGGGTATTGCGGCTGCGGCAATTATCATGAATCTAGTGGTATTGTCTTCAGTGATGTCATCTATGAACAGCGGTGTCTTCTCGACGAGCCGTATGATGTTTGGCTTATCACGTGAACATCAAGCCCCTAAAGCTTTTGGATCGTTAAATAAAGGTCAGGTTCCTGCCAATGCCCTTTATTTTTCGACAGTGTGTTTGTTGCTAGGCGCTGCTTTACAATATTTTGTGCCGAATACAGTTGAAGCATTTACACTCGCAACAACTTTATCCACCATTTTATTTATCTGTGTTTGGCTGATGATTATCTGGAGCTATATGCGTTACTACAAAACGCGTCCAGAGTTACATGCGGCATCGACATTTAAATTGCCAGGTGGGTTGACTACCTGTTGGGTCGTGATTATTTTCTTTGTAAGCATGATTTATGTCTTGTCACTCGAACCTGATACCATGAAAGCCTTGATGGTCAGTCCAATCTGGTTTGTAATTTTAATTATCGGGTATTTTGGTTTTTATAAACCCCGATTAAAAGCCCATAACTAATTGAAAAAAACGCCAGTCACAGACTGGCGTTTTTTTACTTCAAAATTAAAGCGCTAAACTTTTTTGCTTTGGTCATGACGATGATCACGGTATACTTGATCGAATTATTTAAATAGGTGGTCAGATGCGTCAGGTCATTTGCTACATCGGTTTATTGTCTGTAGGAACGTTTTTGGTCGGTTGTGGGCAGTCTGGTGCTTTACAGTTACCCTCTGATCCTAATTATGACAAACGTGCCAAATATTTACTTTACTCCTCTAAGGATGCTGAGCATCAAGCACAGCAACATACGACTGAGGTAAAACAAGAGTCTTCAGCTTCAGAACCAACCCCATCACCTTAACGTCTCAAAGATAAGGATACATTCATGAGTTTCTCCCGTATTCAAGGGATATTGCATGCTGAGCAATGTTCACTGCTTCAGCTTGCCGAACAGTTTGGTACACCGTTATATGTTTACTCAAAAGCAGCTTTTGAAAAACATTATCTAGATATGGATCGTGCTTTTGATTTTATCGACCATCAAATCTGCTTTGCGGTAAAGTCAAACTCAAACCTTGCGGTATTGAATGTATTAGCCAAGCTTGGAGCGGGTTTTGATATTGTGACGGGCGGTGAGCTTGCACGTGTGTTGGCGGCGGGTGGTGATCCTGCCAAAATCGTATTTTCTGGTTTAGGTAAATCAGAAGCAGATATTGAAAAGGCATTACAGGTTGGCATTGCTTGTTTTAACGTCGAATCTTATGCGGAACTTGATCGCATTCAAAAAGTCGCAGCAAAACTGGGTAAAAAAGCACCGATATCCTTACGTGTTAATCCAGATGTGGATGCTAAAACTCATCCTTATATTTCAACGGGATTAAAAGAAAATAAATTTGGTATTCCAAGTGATACGGTTTATGAAACTTATCAATATGCGGCTTCTTTAGCGAATCTGGATGTAGTAGGAATAGACTGTCATATTGGTTCACAATTGACAGAAACTAAGCCTTTTGTGGATGCTTTAGATCGTGTGATCATGATGATTACGGAGTTGAAAAAACGGGGTATTGACCTCAAGCATATTGATATTGGTGGTGGTTTAGGCGTTTGCTATAAAGATGAAACACCACCAAGTGTTGAAGAATATGCCGATGCATTGAAACCTGCATTGCAACAGCTTGGTTTAAAAGTGTATATGGAGCCAGGACGTAGTATCAGTGCCAATGCTGGTGTACTGCTCACCAAAATTGATTTACTTAAACCAACGAACCATCGTAATTTCGCGATTATTGATGCAGCCATGAATGACTTGATTCGTCCTTCTTTATATGAAGCATGGATGGATATTCAGTCGGTGGATGCCAATACTGATGCTGAAGCAAAAGTATGGGATATCGTAGGGGCCATTTGCGAGACAGGTGATTTTCTTGGAAAAGACCGTACTTTGGCATTAAAAGACAATGATGTATTGGCGGTGCTTGGTGCAGGTGCTTATGGGTTTGTCATGAGTTCAAACTATAATAGTCGCGGTCGTGCTGCTGAAGTTATGGTCAATGCAGATCAGGTTCATCTGATTCGTGAGCGTGAAACGATTGAATCATTGTGGGATAAAGAACGTTTATTACCTGAGGAGTAAAACATGTTGCTTGAATTTACAAAAATGCATGGCTTAGGTAATGACTTTGTTGTGGTCGATTTGATTAGTCAACGTGCCTATCTTGATACTACTACCATTCAACGTATGGCAGATCGCCATTTCGGGATTGGTTTTGATCAGTTACTCATTGTTGAACCACCCGATTTTCCAAGTGCTGATTTTAAATATCGTATTTTCAATGCGGATGGTTCCGAGGTTGAGCAATGTGGGAACGGCGTTCGTTGTTTTGCCCGTTTTGTGCATGATCGCCAACTTACCAATAAAACCAAAATTAAAGTACAAACTAAAGCGGGTATTGTTGAACCTGAATTAGGGCTAAATGGTTTGGTTCGAGTCAATATGGGGTTTCCAAAGTTTTTACCGAATGAAATTCCGTTTGTCACTGAGGAATTTGAAGCGCTTTATACCCTAGAACTTGCTCATGAACAAAGCTTGAAAATCGATGTTGTCAATATGGGCAATCCCCATGCAGTTACTATCGTGCCAGATATTTTGACCGCGGATGTAGCGACTATAGGGCCACAAGTTGAATCCCATGTTGGTTTCCCGCAACGAGTGAATGCTGGTTTTATGCAAATCCTTGATGAAAAACATGTACGTCTACGTGTTTTCGAGCGTGGAGTGGGTGAAACTTTAGCTTGTGGTACAGGAGCTTGTGCTGCAGCGGTCAGTGGTATGCGCCGTGGTTTACTGGCCAACGAGGTTGAAGTTGAACTGGCAGGCGGCAAACTGCAAATTGCCTGGCGTGAAGGTGAGGTGGTTTGGATGACTGGACCAACTTCAACAGTTTATGACGGTCGTCTGGATTTACGTTATTTTCAGGGCTAAACATAGAAAACTGGTTCCAAAGAACCAGTTTTCTGATTTTAATTTAAGATATAAATTATCGGTCTATTGCTATTAAAAATTTTGTAGCTGTTAATCATGTACTGATGTTTTTATAACAAATAATGTTTTTAATAAAAAATGAAATAGTGGATAAAAACAAATGAATACAAAGGCAAAGGAATAGTATTTAGAGAAACCTACTTCAAAAAGTAGCAGATGAAGCTGCGTATCGTCCTGAATTTCTTGAGGCATTCATGCATAACTCAGCGCGAGATGAAGAACCAGTTTTAGTGGTGGGTTTATTATTGGGTGCAGTTGAGAAAAACCAACTTTATGAAATCAAATTGGGCAGGTTGTTTACGATAGTCTTGGAGAAGTAGTTGATATTTTTATCATTGATCCACAAGAATCTTCAAATTTATCTGGTTATCTGCTTGAGACCGAACCTTTTTATCTGCGTCAAAATAAAAACGAGCTTTCTTTACTCAGTTATTTTCACGAAAATAATGCAAAATAAATGGCTAAAAATAGAAAATGAATTCCGTTAAACATGTAATCTTTCTTCCTGGCGCATCAGGAAGCACTTCATTTTGGTTTCCTTTAATTGAGAAGTTACCCCAAGATATCACTCTACAAATGATGGCTTATCCTGCTTTTGCGAATGAGCCTGCACATCCAGACATCCATAATTTTGACCAATTGCAGCAATATATCCTTGAAAAAATTGATCGCCCATCGGTATTAATCGCTCAATCAATGGGAGGGATTTTTGCTGTAGCAGCAGCTTTGCAGAAAACAGAATTGATACAGGGTTTAGTACTGATTGCTACATCGGGCGGTATTGATCTGAGCAAATTCAAAGTGGCTGATTGGCGACAACATTATGCAAAAGAATTTTTAGATTATCCGGACTGGTTTATCACCACTAATATAAATTATGAGGATCAACTTGCACAGATCCAGCAGAAAACTCTGTTAATCTGGGGGGATCAGGATCTCATCAGTCCTGTTGACGTGGGCCAATATCTAGAGCAGTCATTCAAAGATGCTAAACTGAAGATTATTCAGGGTGGAGAACATGATTTAGCCCATCACTATGCTGAACAGGTGGCAAAAGAAATTATGCTATATTTATATCAGATCGATAAGAATATTTTAACTTAAGCAAGGAGAAATGATGTGATGCTTGATAACCATCAACTTCTTGAAATGTGGCTTAAAGAACGCACTATTCAAAATCAGTCTGAACATACGATTCATGCATATCAACGAGATTTAAATGATTTTTTTGTGTTCTGTGAGAACAAAAAGTTGGGGCTCAATGAGATTGAAGCCTCAGATTTACGAGAATACCTAGCCTTTAAAGTCGAACAGTCAAATTTGAGTAGCAGCAGTATTCAACGCCATTTATCTGCGATTCGTCAGTTTATGAAATGGGCACAACAAAGTAATTATCTCAACATGAATCCAACTGAGGACTTTAAGCTCAAACGTAAAGCACGACCTTTACCCGGCATGATAGATATTGAAACAGTTAATCAAATACTGGACCAGCCGGCACCAGAAAAAGTAAAGGATCAACAACTTTGGCTACGTGATAAAGCCATGTTGGAATTACTTTATTCCAGTGGTCTGCGTTTGGCAGAACTGCAAAGTTTGAAAATGAATGATCTTGATTTTAAACGTCAGCTTTTACGTGTAACGGGTAAAGGCAATAAAACTCGTATCATCCCTTTTGGAAGTAAGGCTAAACAAAGCTTAATAGAATGGCTGAAAATTTATAAGATTTGGAAAGGGAATGTTCTACCAGATAGCCCTGTCTTTGTTTCACAAAAAGGGGGGGCGCTTACACCACGCCAAATTGAATCAAGAGTGAAAATTCAGGCACAACGTGCGCAGGTCAATGTTGACTTGCATCCACATTTATTACGTCATTGCTTTGCGAGTCATATGTTGAGTGCCAGTGGTGATTTACGTTCAGTTCAGGAAATGCTCGGCCATAGCAATCTTAGTACGACCCAGATTTACACACATGTCGATTTTGATTATTTGGCACAAAGTTATGATAAAGCCCATCCTAGAGCCTAGGATTTTCATCTTAAAAAGATGAGTTGAGTTTTATTGTTACATTTCGAATGGCTTAAATATTTAAAAATTAATGGACTGACATTTTTGATCTGATGAGTCAGTAACGGTCAAATATCTAATTTTGTATAAAAGCTAAGCAAAAAAAGTGGCCTATCAGTCAGACTGATGAATTAAATCAAAATAAAACATATTATAAATCAAACATTAATAAAATATAAAAATTGCTGTAATTTCATGGAGAAACCTCCAAGAAAAAAAAGAATGAACTGACCATTTCAGGCTTTTTACGACTTTTTCGCATTGTTGGTGTAATTGTGACTTGACCGAAATGCCAAACACATTGCAAGATAAAGCACCTAAAAAATTCAATATGAAGCGTTAATATAACTCTTCTCAACATTTACTTGCTGAAACAGCCGAGGATTACATGAAGGCTCTTGTTGCTGTAAAACGTGTGGTTGATGCCAACGTTAAAGTTCGCGTTAAGCCGGACAATAGTGGGGTTGACCTTACTAACGTTAAAATGTCAATTAACCCATTCTGTGAAATCGCAGTGGAAGAAGCGGTTCGCCTAAAAGAAAAAGGAACAGTATCTGAAATCGTTGTGGTTTCTGTTGGTCCTAAAGAAGCTCAAGAACAAATCCGTTCTGCAATGGCTTTAGGGGCAGATCGCGGTATCTTGGTTGAAACGACTGATGAAATTGGTGCTTTGGAAGTTGCCAAAATTATTAAAGGTGTCGTAGAACAAGAAAAACCAGAATTGATTCTCCTTGGTAAACAAGCGATTGATGATGATTCAAATCAAGTTGGTCAAATGCTTGCTGCGTTGCTTGGTGCAGGTCAAGGTACTTTTGCTTCAGAAGTAAAAGTCGATGGCGGTAAAGTTCAGGTTACTCGTGAAGTTGACGGTGGTTTACAAACTGTTGAGCTTGCGCTTCCAGCAATCATCACCACAGATCTTCGTTTGAATGAGCCACGCTATGCGGCACTTCCAAACATTATGAAAGCGCGTAAAAAACCGCTTGATACTAAATCGCCTGCGGATTATGGCGTGGCTACAGGTACTAAACTTAAAACAGTTAAAGTTGAACCACCTGCTGAGCGTAAAGCTGGCGTGCAAGTGAAATCTGTTGATGAACTTGTTGAAAAATTGAAAAATGAAGCGAAAGTGATCTAATACAGAAGGATAAAATCATGAGTATTTTAGTAATCGCTGATCACAACAACCAAGCGCTTAACGGTGCGACTTTAAACGTTGTTGCGGCAGCTCAAAAAATCGGTGGTGATATTGCTGTATTGGTTGCTGGTTCTGGTGCTCAAGGCGTAGCGGATGCTGCGGCTAAAGTTGCTGGTGTAAGCAAAGTATTACTTGCAGACAATGCACTTTATGCTAACCAATTGGCTGAAAATGTTGGAAAACTAGTGGCCGATGTTGTGAAAGAAGGTGGCTATAAATATGTTTTAGCTGCTTCCACCACAACAGGTAAAAATATTTTACCACGTGTTGCCGCATTACTTGATGTCAGCATGATCACGGATATTATTTCTGTGGAATCTGCAAATACATTTAAACGCCCAATCTACGCGGGTAACGCGATTGCGACGGTTCAATCTGATGAAGCAGTGATTGTGGGTACTGTACGTGGTACAGCATTTGATCCTGTGGCTGCAGAAGGTGGTTCTGCTGCGGTTGAAACTGTGGGTGAAGCGGCTGATGCTGGCGTTTCTTCTTTCGTAAATGAAGAAATCGTGAAACTTGACCGCCCTGAATTGACTGCTGCACGTATTGTTGTTTCGGGTGGTCGTGGTGTCGGTTCTGGCGAGAACTACCATAAAGTTCTTGATCCATTAGCGGATAAACTAGGTGCTGCACAAGGTGCATCGCGTGCTGCGGTAGATGCTGGTTTTGTTCCAAACGATTTCCAAGTGGGTCAAACTGGTAAGATCGTTGCACCTGATCTCTATGTTGCGGTTGGTATCTCTGGTGCGATTCAGCATTTGGCAGGTATGAAAGACTCTAAAGTAATTGTTGCGATCAACAAAGACGAAGAAGCACCAATCAATAGTGTTGCTGACTACTGGTTAGTAGGCGATTTGAACACTGTTGTACCAGAATTGGTATCTAAGCTTTAATTCTTAGGATTAAGTCTTAGTCAACGCCTTTAAGCAAATCCTGAAGTTAAATACTTTATGATTTGTTTTAAAGGCGTTTTTTATTAGAAGTGATAAAAATAATGTGGTTTTATACCATTTTGCTGTTAAATATTTCACAAATTTTAAAAAAGAATGTGTTCTAAGTATTTGATTTATTCCATTACGAATAGATCTGTGGAACTGTCTGTTTTTTCAGCATAAATTTACTCAAATATAAAGAGATACACTGCATTAATCCATCACATTATCCGCATGATTTATGCTATACTTTTTAGCTATGTTTTTTACTTTTAGTTCAGTCTTTTGGACTAAGTTTTGCGAGATTAATACATAATTTGTGGCTAGCTTTGCTTTGCCGCATAGAAAGGAGTATGCATGAGCGTATCGGAAATCCGACCGATTGCCATTGAAGATGAGCTTAAAAACTCATATCTCGATTATGCAATGAGTGTAATTGTTTCACGTGCATTACCTGATGTGAGAGACGGCCTGAAACCAGTTCACCGTCGTGTGCTCTATGCGATGCATGAGCTAGGTAACGATTATAATAAAGCTTATAAAAAGTCTGCTCGTGTGGTGGGTGATGTGATCGGTAAATATCACCCGCATGGTGATACTGCTGTTTACGATACCATTGTTCGTATGGCTCAGGATTTTAGTCTGCGTTATCTTTTGGTAGATGGTCAGGGTAACTTTGGTTCTGTCGATGGTGATAGCGCTGCTGCAATGCGTTATACCGAAGTTCGTATGACAAGACTAACTCATGAGTTATTAGCGGATCTTGAAAAAGATACGGTTGATTGGGTCGATAACTACGATGGTTCAGAGCGTATTCCCGATGTATTGCCAACACGTGTTCCTAATTTATTAATTAACGGTGCAGCAGGTATTGCGGTCGGTATGGCGACTAATATGGCGCCACACAATTTAAATGAAGTGATTCATGCTTGTCTGGCATATGCAGATAATCCGAATATTTCGATTGAAGGATTGATGGAACATATTACGGGGCCAGATTTTCCGACAGGTGGTATCATTTACGGTAAATCAGGTATTGTAGATGCTTACCGTACAGGTAAAGGCCGTTTACATATTCGTGGTAAATACCATTTTGAAGAAGATGAGAAAACAGGTCGTACGACGATTGTTTTCACAGAAATTCCCTATCAGGTCAACAAGGCACGTGTCATTGAACGTATTGCTGAATTGGTAAAAGAAAAGAAACTGGAAGGAATTTCTGAGCTGCGTGATGAGTCTGATAAAGACGGAATGCGGATTGCGATTGATTTAAAGCGCGGTGAAAATGCTGAAGTTATCGTCAATAATCTGTTCTTAAATACTCAACTCGAAAATTCGTTTAGCATCAATATGGTCTGTCTGGATAACGGACAGCCAAAATTGATGAATTTAAAAGATATTATTGCGGCCTTTATCCGACATCGTCAGGAAGTCGTGACTCGCCGTACCATGTTCGAATTGCGTAAAGCACGTGAGCGTGGTCATATTTTGGAAGGTCTAACTGTTGCCCTTGCCAATATTGATGAAATTATTGAAACCATCAAAACCTCTGCTAACCCTGCAGAAGCACGTGAGCGTTTACAAGCGGGTGAATGGGCGGGTGGTGGCGTAACAGCTTTACTTGAAAAAGCAGGTGCGATCTCAGTACGTCCTGATGAAATCGAAGGTGAAGATCCAAATCGACCATTTGGTTTGTCTGGTGATATTTATCGTTTGTCACCAACACAAGTTGCTGCGATTTTAGAGTTGCGTTTACATCGTTTAACGGGACTTGAACAAGATAAACTTCATGCAGAATATTCTGAGATTCTTGCGCAAATTGCTGAACTCACTGCTATTTTGAATGATTTTAATCTTTTGATGGGTGTTATTCGTGAAGAATTGGCTCAAATTCTTCAGCAATATGGTGATGCTCGTCGTACCGAAATTATTGAATCACGCGTAGATTTCTGCCGTGAAGATTTGATTCCAGAAGAACAGGTCGTATTGACTGTTTCTCAAACTGGTTATGCCAAAACGCAACCATTGTCTGACTACCAAGCACAGCGTCGTGGTGGTCGTGGTAAATCTGCAACCTCTATGAAAGATGACGATATTATTCGGCATCTTGTAGTGGCTTCAAACCATGCAACTGTGTTGTGCTTTACCAATGTGGGTAAAGTTTATCGCCTGAAAGTATTTGAAGTTCCTCAGGCTTCGCGTGGCGCTAAAGGTCGCCCAATGGTGAATTTGTTACCACTGGATGCCAACGAAACAATTACTGCAATTTTACCTTTGACAGAGTTCCTCGAAAATCACTACGTCTTTATGGCAACAGCTTCGGGCACAGTAAAACGAGTTGAACTTGAGCAGTTTGCCAATATTCGTTCAAATGGTTTACGTGCTATTGAACTGAATGACGAAGACACTTTGATTGGCGTTGCCATTACAGATGGTGAGCAGCAAATTATGTTGTTCTCCAATGAAGGTAAGGCGATTCGTTTTGCTGAAACCGATGTTCGTGCGATGGGACGAACTGCTAAAGGTGTACGTGGTATGCGCGTGACGCTAGCCGCAACACTGGATGTGGAAGAACCAGACGTTGAAAATGATGATTCAGATGAAAGTGATGATTCAGATTCGAATGTAGTGAGTCGCATTGTATCGTTGGTGGTTGTGCCTGAAACTGGCGAAGTATTATGTGCTAGTGCTAATGGCTACGGTAAACGTACGCCAGTCGATGACTTCCCGACCAAAAAACGTGGTGGGAAAGGGGTCATTGCGATCAAGACTTCAGAGCGTAATGGTGAATTAATCAGTGCGGTTTCAATTGATGAAACGAAAGAACTTATGTTGATTTCTGATGGCGGTACTTTAGTGCGTACTCGTGCAGCTGAAGTCGCGACTACAGGTCGTAACGCACAAGGCGTTCGTTTGATTCGTTTAAGTGAGGATGAAACACTCGTTGGTGTAGTTTCCATTGAAGCGGTAGAAGAAGATGATGAGATTCCTCAAGTGATTGAAACGGAATTATCTGAAACTCCACCTGAAGATGCTATCTCTCAAAATGACGATATCAGTGAAGAATAATTAATTTCCTGATTACTATAATAAAAAAACCTGAGTTTTCGTACTCAGGTTTTTTTATTTTGAAACTGTCATATTTCATCTTTTTTACGGATTTGTCTTTTGCTTTAAATCCATCAAAATAGGGCAACAATCAGTTTCTGTCGATTTACATTCATCAATCCAACTGCTTAGGCGTTGCTTTAGACCCTGTAACTCTTGAATACGCAGATCAATTTTTTCAAGCCGTTGTTCAATGACGTGGCGAACTTGTTCGCGATCATCAAGTTGTAACTGAAGAAGTTCTTTAATCTCAGTCAGTTGTAATCCTGCATCTTTGGCTTTTTGTATAAAACTTAAAGTTTCTTTATCCTGATCATTATAATAACGATAATGATCAATTGTTTCAGGGGTACGCATGAGACCAATACGTTGATAATAACGAATCGTTTCGACATTTAAATTTGCTTGTTTTGCGAGTTTTCCAATGGTCAACATGTGTAATATCTCTTATCTGTATAAATAAAAAGCTTGACTCCGTACCTAGGTACAGAGTTTATCTTAACATAATCCTAAAAAATATGAGAACATCACTATGACTGAGCAAAAGCAAACCTCATGTTGTTCTGAACCTACTGTACAGTCGAAATCAGTTGTTTTGATTGATCCTGTGTGTGGTATGAAGGTCTCGGAAGATAGTCAGTATTTTGTTGATTTGGATGACGTTCGTTATCTATTTTGTTCAGCCAGTTGTAAACAAAAGTTTGAGCAGAATCCTGAAAAATATTTGGATAAAAGCGCTGGATCTAAGACATCTAGTTGTTGTTCGGATCAAGTTGTAAAAACTAAACAGCCAGAAAAAAGTTGTTGTGATGAAAGTTTAGAAAATAAAACGATGGCATCAGGATGTGGATGTTCCAGTCAAAAACAGTCTAAAGCTGTTTCAAATTGCTGTGGCAATGATTCAAAGCAAATAGATCGAATGACGAAGGTGACTGAAACTCCAGAAATGGCATCATGCTGTGGGGAAAAAACCGTTGAAGCAATTATACCTCAAGCTAAAAGCTGTTGTGGTGGTGGACAGCATCAGCATGTCGATCAGGAAAACTCTCAAACGGAAATAGATCCAGTTTGTGGTATGAAAGTCAGTACAACAAGTCCCTTACATACAAATTATCAGGGTAAAGAATATTACTTCTGTAATCCTTCCTGCCTAGAAAAATTTAAAAACGATCCTGAAACCTATTTGATCCCGCCAGAGGAACGTCCAGTACCAGAAGGTGCAATGGATATTGATTATACCTGCCCAATGGATCCTGAAATTGTGCAAAAAGGCCCTGGAACCTGCCCGATTTGTGGGATGGCTTTGGAGCCTATGCAACCCACACTTGATGAAGGACCGAATCCTGAACTGGTCGATTTTAGTAAACGGTTCTGGACGACGTTGCCTTTAACCTTATTGGTAGTCGTATTAGCAATGGGTTCACATATTCATGCTTTTATTTCACCGCATATACAACCTTGGATTGAATTGGTTTTAAGTATTCCTGTTGTTTTATGGGCAGGGTTGCCATTTTTGGAAAGATGCTGGATTTCCTATAAAACCCGTCATTTGAATATGTGGAGCCTGATTGGTGTCGGGGTGCTTGCAGCTTTTATATATAGTGTTATCGCGACTATTTTCCCATCCATGATTCCAATGGAAGCGAAAACAGGGCATGGCGTTGCAGTGTATTATGAAGCGGCTTGTATGATTGTCTCTCTGAGCTTACTTGGGCAAATCATGGAGCTTAAAGCACGAACACAGACGGCGGATTCTCTGAGAGCATTATTACGTTTACAACCGCATACTGCAAAACGTGTACGTAACGATGTGGTTGAAGAAGTGGATATCAGTCAGATTAAAGAAAATGATATTTTACAGATTTCTTCTGGTGAGCAAATTCCGTTAGATGGTGTCGTGACTGAAGGAAAGACTTATGTCGATGAATCGATGATGACTGGTGAACCTTTACCTGTAAAAAAACAAGCAGAAGACAAAGTGATTGGGGGAACGGTCAACCAGCAGGGGAGCATTCGTATTCAAACCACAGCGGTTGGAACGAATACGACATTATCAAAAATGATTCAGGCAGTAGCAGAAGCACAGCGTTCAAAAGCTCCATTGCAACGGATTGCTGATGTTGCAGCCAAATACTTTGTAATGGCAGTACTTTCGATTAGCGTGATTACCTTTCTAGTGTGGATGTTATTTGGGCATGCTCAGTTTGATTTGGCCTTAATGTGTGCTGTGGCGGTCTTAATTATTGCTTGTCCTTGTGCATTAGGTCTGGCAACCCCAATGTCGGTCATGGCGACTACAGGCCGTGCTGCGCAAAAAGGAGTGTTATTTAAAGATGCCGAAGCAATTGAAGCATTGAGTAAAGTCAATGTTTTAATTATTGATAAAACAGGAACATTGACAGAAGGAAAACCCAGCTTAAAACACATTCAGTTATTAAATGAAACTCTCGAGCAAAAAACAGTTGAACTTTATATTGCTTCCATTGAGCAATATTCAACTCACCCTATTGCCCAAACCTTAACAAAACTTGTGAAGACAGAAGAATTATTAAAAGTAGATGACTTTGAGGACGTAACGGGCTTTGGGGTAAAGGGACTTGTGAATGGCCAAAGTTATTATATTGGTAGTCAGAAGCTCGTTGATCAGCTTGGATTAAAGCTAGATGCAGCTATTTCACATGAATTGGATCAACGACGTGAGCAAGGCGATGTCATTAGCTTCTTACTTGATGAAAATGCAGTCATCGCTTATATCGTGATTCATGATGCGATTAAAGAAAATGCTAAAGCTGTGATTGATCAATTACATCAAGATGGTATAGAAGTCATTATGGCAACAGGTGATCATGATAAAAATGCGCAAATGGTTGCG
The DNA here is from genome assembly GCF_016624945.1 of Acinetobacter sp. S54. Classification (GTDB taxonomy): domain Bacteria; phylum Pseudomonadota; class Gammaproteobacteria; order Pseudomonadales; family Moraxellaceae; genus Acinetobacter. The sequence continues at coordinate 183,007 of NZ_JACVUI010000004.1, forward strand.
GGCCAATTAGGTATTGAACATGCCTATGGTGATTTAGATCCAAAACAAAAATTAGAGATTGTTAAACGTTATCAATCGCAGAACAAAACGGTTGCAATGGCGGGAGATGGTATTAACGATGCACCTGCACTGGCACAGGCAAATGTTGGTATTGCAATGGGTACTGGTACTGACATTGCCAAACAAACTGCTCAGATTACATTGGTAAAAGGTGATATACAGGGCGTAGCTCAAGCGGTGCATATGGCCAAACAAGGCGTAAAAAACATGAAACAGAATCTTGCATTTTCATTTATTTATAATGGATTAGGGGTGCCTGTTGCAGCAGGAATTTTTTATCCACTCACAGGCTGGTTATTAACTCCGATGTTTGCCGCAATTGCGATGTCACTAAGTTCACTTTCTGTCGTACTAAATGCTTTACGACTACGCAAGCTTTAATCATATTGAAAAACGGGAACCGTAATCTGGTTCCCGTTCTATTCGCTGGATTTAAGTTTTATTTGTGTTTATTTAAAAAGATCAAGTATTGCTGTGCGAGAATCTGATCAGCTTCCAGAATGGGCATATGGCCTATACCTTTTAAAATCAAAGGTGATTCAGCATTTTTTAGTAAATCTTTTAATTCTTGAGCAGCTTCAACATTGATAATTTTATCCTTGTCTCCCCAAACAATATAAGTTGGTACATCAATAGACTTCGCGGCAATAGCAAAAGTCTCTGGTGTGTAAACCTTAGACATGGCAACCAATTGATCAACCATGCGCTGAGTACTTTTTGACTGAGAAATCATCAACTTTTCCTGCTCGGTTTTTAACTCAGTCGGAATAAAGGGTGGGGTAGCAGTGGCAAGTTGAAATAGTTTGTCAAAATCCCCTGGTTTTTTAACAATCAGCTCGCTTAATAAAGTCGGATTTTTCAAATAAGGTGTATTTGCTGTTTTAAACACACCTGCACTATCAACCAATAATAATGATTTTGTTTCGGTTGGATACTGTGCTGTATATAACAGCGCAATTGCACCACCCATACTATGTCCCGCTATATTGGTTTCTTTTTCAAAATGTCCAGCTTCAGCAAAACGTCTTAATTTTTCAGTTAAATTGGGAATAGATAAGTCAAAGTCATCGGCAACTTTGGTGTCGCCATGTGCAGGCAAATCCGGAATAATCACATGGTAGTCAGGCGTTAAATAACGTGCTACACGGTTCCAGTTATCCCGAGTACCCGCTAATCCATGAATGAGAATGATGGTGGGTTTTGAGGATTGCCCCCCTTCACTGTAAACCCATTCGATTTCGCCCACTTTAAGTTTTTTGGTTTGTAATCCCGCCCATGCACGTTCTTGTTGTAGAACATTCTGAATATTAATGCTTGGGGCTGCCATTGTACTACTGGAGTAGCAAGTGATTATTGTCGTTCCTAAAGTAAGGCTTAGCGCTAAGCATAGATGAGATAACGTCCGTTTCATTGTAATGTGCTCTAGTTTTATTCGTCCTGTCATGGGAGTCTATCTAAAAGCCTGACTTAAAACATTTGCAACAAATACAGCAACAAATAAATAAAAGCCAATACAGTGGAACCATTAAGAAGTTGTGGCATGACAAAGTATAAGACTGTTAGCTGCTTTTAACTTTTATAAAATTCGACTGTATTGTGTCTTGAATCAGTTGCTATCCTACATGTTATGCTTATACTTTTGATTTTTGATGGAATTTATGTGTTTAAATTTACGTGGTTTTTTAAAACTCTCTTTCAAATAGATCGATTTTCTTTATGAATTTAATCTATATCACTAATATTTAATGTATTTGTATTTAAACTTTGTCTTTTTGGGTTAATCACCTTAAAAGTTAAGAAGGAACGATATTGAATGATTTTTTGTCACTTTGATTTAATTTTAAACGTTTAGTCTTTTTATACATTTTTTCTGATTAAAACTGTTTGACACGCTGCGGAAATCGCCCTAACATACGCCCACCTCTGAAACGTCCCTATCGTCTAGAGGCCTAGGACATCGCCCTTTCACGGCGGTAACCGGGGTTCGAATCCCCGTAGGGACGCCAATTTATTTATACTATTAAATATTACATAACTTATTATTTTCTCAGTTTCAGTTATTATCTTTTAGATCTCACATAATGTAATTTTTATTTATATGGAAATTTATTCTTTATTTTTTACTCGCGTTTAGGCTTAATCTTTATTCGGATATTTTCATTTTAATAGGCGATATATCCTAATTATCATGAATACTCACAACTTATTTTCGTATAGATATAGAACATTGAACACCAAAATTAAAACAAAGTCATGGATACAGCGAGATTGATGTAAAAATAATGAATTAAAAAAGGAATTTATTGTCTTAAACAAATTCCCCGAAGAATTATTTGCCTCAAAGTCTTTTTTTGAATTATTGCATTGTGTTTAAAAGTATTAAAAAGTTAAATTGATCAATTACCTCGATAAGTAGAATAGCCATAAGGACTCATAAGTAGAGGAATATGATAGTGATCGACAGTTCCATCAATAACAAAAACGACAGGAACTTCGGGAAAGAAAGAACGCTGATTGTGTTCACGAAACCAATCGCCCGTTTTAAAAGTCACTCTGTAAATACCCTTATCTATAGCTTTATCGCTAGGATAAAGTGCAGTGATTCGCCCATTTTCATCGGTCTTTGCCTGATTAATCTGAACCCATTTTTCACCTTGTTGCGCTTCAAGTACAACATTTACATCTGACGAAGGTAGACCATTTTCTAAATTGAGTACATGTACGCTTAAAGGATTTTGGGCAAATGTAAGCGTCGTCGCGGCTAGACTTAAAGCAAAAAAAATTGTTTTATACACAGGATTTTTAACCATAATTAAACGATGAATTTTATTCTATGGCTTTGTCTTAATAATTTTGATAGAAAATATGTAAAATTAAATCAAAAAAATGTATGAATAGCTATTGAAATAACTGGCTTTGGCCTCATATAAGGGGTGTATTGATGTCTAACGGTTTATTCAAGCTAAAAAAATAACAAATTTAACGCATCAGGGCTGTGAAGATGTGTCCCTATTATTTTCTGGCGAAATGTCGTTATCACTGGATATTACGTTGACTGAAATGCAATGAGAGTCGATACTCTCAGGGTTTTATTTAAGCAAATCGGTTCGTAGGAGAGGGTCACAAGCTCGTTCCTCACAACTCAATCCAAAGCAGGAGATATATATGGCTGGTGGAAAGTCAACAATCATTTACACACTGACCGATGAGGCGCCACTATTAGCGACCTACTCACTGCTTCCAATCATTGAGACTTTTACCAAGCCAGCTGGCATTGAGATTGATAAAAGCGATATCTCTGTGTCTGCACGCGTACTCGCAGAGTTCTCTGAATATTTAAAAGATGAGCAGAAAGTACCCAACAATCTTGCAGAGCTTGGTCGTCTTACACAAGATCCTGATACCAACATTATTAAATTGCCAAATATCAGTGCTTCAGTTGCCCAGTTAACAGCATGCATCAAAGAATTGCAGTCAAAAGGATTCGCAATTCCAGATTATCCTGAAAATCCTGCGAATGAAGAAGAAAAGGCACTTAAAGTACGTTATGGTAAATGCTTGGGTTCAGCAGTAAACCCAGTTTTACGTGAAGGTAACTCTGACCGCCGTGCGCCTGCTGCGGTAAAAAACTATGCCAAAAAACATCCTCATTCGATGAGCGAATGGAAACAGTGGTCTCAAACTCACGTTTCACATATGGAAGAAGGTGACTTCTATCATGGTGAAAAATCATTGACACTTGATCGTGCGCGTAAAGTGAAAATGGAGTTGATTACCAAGAGTGGTGAAAACATCGTGCTTAAGCCAGAAGTCGCTTTGCAAGATGGAGAAATCATTGACTCTATGTTTATGAGCAAAAAAGCACTTTGCGACTTTTATGAGAAACAACTCGAAGACTGTCGTGAAGCGGGTATTTTGTTCTCGTTACATGTTAAAGCGACCATGATGAAGGTTTCACACCCGATTGTATTTGGTCACTGTGTTAAAATTTACTATAAAGATGCATTTGAAAAACACGGTAAATTATTTGACGAGTTAGGCATTAACGTCAATAACGGTATGGCAGGTCTTTACGAAAAAATTGAAACATTGCCGACGTCATTACGCGAAGAAATTATTGAAGATTTACATGCATGTCAGGAACATCGTCCTGCATTAGCAATGGTAGATTCAGCTAAAGGTATTACTAACTTCCATTCGCCAAACGACATTATCGTTGACGCTTCTATGCCTGCAATGATCCGTGCTGGTGGTAAAATGTGGGGTGCTGACGGTAAACAGTACGATGCTAAAGCGGTAATGCCAGAATCGACCTTTGCACGTATTTATCAAGAAATGATTAATTTCTGTAAATGGCATGGTAACTTTGACCCGCGTACAATGGGAACTGTGCCAAACGTGGGTTTGATGGCACAAAAAGCGGAAGAATACGGTTCTCACGACAAAACTTTTGAAATTCCAGAAGCTGGTATTGCCAATATTACGGATATTGAAACGGGCGAAGTATTGCTTTCTCAAAATGTTGAGGAAGGAGATATCTGGCGTATGTGTCAGGTAAAAGATGCACCGATTCGTGATTGGGTAAAACTTGCGGTAACACGTGCACGTAACTCTGGTATGCCGGCAATTTTCTGGCTTGATCCATACCGTCCACACGAAAACGAATTGATCAAAAAAGTTGAGAAATACTTGAAAGATCACGACACGGCTGGACTTGATATCGAGATCATGTCACAAGTCCGTGCAATGCGTTATACGCTTGAGCGTGTGGCACGTGGTTTAGATACTATTTCTGTGACGGGTAATATCTTACGGGATTACCTGACCGACTTGTTCCCAATTATGGAACTTGGAACTTCTGCGAAAATGCTTTCTATCGTTCCGTTAATGGCGGGCGGTGGGATGTATGAAACAGGTGCAGGTGGTTCAGCACCAAAACACGTACAACAGTTAGTTGAAGAAAATCACTTACGTTGGGATTCTTTGGGTGAATTCCTTGCTCTCGCGGTTTCTCTTGAAGAGCTTGGTATTAAGGAAAATAACGAACGAGCTAAGCTACTGGCGAAAACCTTAGATCAAGCGACGGGTAATTTACTAGATAATGGTAAATCACCATCACGTCGTACTGGCGAGATTGATAACCGTGGTAGCCATTTCTATTTGGCATTATATTGGGCTCAAGCACTTGCTACTCAAAATGAAGATGCTGAGTTAAAAGCGAAGTTTGCACCTCTTGCCAAAGCCTTGGCCGACAACGAAGCTAAGATCGTTGCAGAACTTGCAGAAGTTCAAGGTAAACCTGCTGATATCGGTGGTTACTATGCAGTAGATCCAGCGAAAGTGAATGCAGTGATGCGTCCAAGTTCGACATTAAATGCTGCGCTTGAAACGATTTAAGTCAAAACAATATTGGTAATTCTACTAATGCTGTAAAAAAAAACCGATGCAAACGCATCGGTTTTTTTATGCCACAGTATTTTGTGTGATGATATAAAAAAAAGCCCACTTTTGTGAGCTATAAGAATTTTCTAAATCTTAACGGCCATTACGGTTACGGCCACGTGGTGCTTTGGTGTTTGGACGAGTGGTACCATTCGTTTTACGACGCGGCTTCTCATTTTCATCCATTTGCCAGATGCGTTTGGTTCCTGACTTTTTCTTATTCGGGTCTTTTTTATCCCCTTCAGGTTTCTTATGCTGTATAGGTTTTCCACCTGTGCCCCCTGGTTTTTTTACATAAGAACGTGAGCGATACGGTTTATCCTCTGGCACACCTTTAAAGTCAGGATAAAGTAAGGGTTCAATTTCAGCTTGTTCCCCAGGTTGCAGACCCAACCGGACTAAATCAATAGAACCAATTTTGGTGCGAATCAAGCGTAAAGTTGGAAAACCAACGGTTGCAGTCATACGCCTTACTTGACGATTACGACCTTCACAAATCGAAATTTCAACCCATGAGGTTGGAATACTGGCGCGATAACGTACAGGTGGATTACGTTCCCAAAGCCACTCTGGTTCTGAAACTTTTATCGCTGTAGCGGGTAAGGTTAAACCGTCAGCAAGTTCAACACCTTTACGTAATTGTTGTAATGCTTCTTCTGTAATATCGCCATCCAACTGAACCAGATAGGTTTTATATTTTTTATTACTCGGATGGGTAATAAATTGATTTAATCCCCCATGATCGGTCAGAAACATAAGGCCTTCCGAATCTAAATCCAAACGTCCTGCGATGCGTAAATCAGGATCATTGATAAAACTCGAAACAGTCAAATGCGCACTGTCTTCACGAAACTGAGACAAGACATCAAATGGTTTGTTGAATACAACTATTTTCATATAAATAAACTACTTGGGGTTATAGTCATAACCGTTAATAAAAGGTTTTTATTTAATGGAAAAATGTAGTTATTCATCCTTTAAATCTCAAAAAAACCTATGTTGGATTAGACTATCAATGATTAAAAAATAAATTTGAGAGTATGTCCTCTAGGGCATACCTTCTATTCGCCAGCTACATAAAGGAGAACCTGCACAATGGGTTATCAAAAGATCGTGGTTCCTGCGGATGGTGACAAAATTACAGTCAACGCGGATTTGTCACTCAATGTTCCCAACCATCCGATCATTCCTTTCATTGAGGGTGACGGTATTGGTGTGGATATTACACCAGCAATGAAGGCAGTGGTAGATGCTGCTGTGCTAAAAGCGTATGGTGGCAAACGTTCGATCGAATGGATGGAAGTATACTGCGGCGAGAAAGCAAATACCATTTATGGTACGTATATGCCAGAAGAAACTTTTGAAGCATTGCGTGAATATGTGGTGTCAATTAAAGGTCCACTTACTACGCCGGTCGGTGGTGGTATTCGTTCACTCAATGTTGCTTTACGTCAGGAGTTGGATTTATATGTTTGTATCCGTCCAGTTCGGTGGTTTAAGGGAGTGCCTAGTCCAGTTCAGCATCCTGAACAAACCAATATGGTGATTTTTAGGGAAAATTCAGAGGATATCTATGCGGGTATTGAATGGAAGGCAGATTCACCTGAAGCCAAAAAAATGATTAAATTTCTTGAAGAAGAAATGGGAGTTACCAAAATCCGTTTTCCTGAAAGTTGCGGTATTGGGGTTAAACCTGTTTCTAAAGAAGGGTCACAGCGTTTAGTACGTAAGGCGATTCAGTTTGCTATTGATAACGACAAGCCGAATGTCACTTTAGTACATAAAGGCAATATCATGAAATATACCGAAGGGGCCTTTAAAGAATGGGGGTATGAACTGGCAATTGAACGTTTTGGCGGTAAACTGATTGATGATGGCCCATGGGTCAAAATTAAAAATCCTAAAAATGGAAAAGATATTATTATTAAAGACGTAATTGCAGATGCTTTCTTACAGCAAATTTTGCTGCGTCCTACGGATTATTCTGTCATTGCGACATTGAATTTAAATGGTGACTATATTTCTGATGCACTGGCGGCAGAAGTAGGCGGTATTGGTATTGCGCCTGGGGCAAATATTGGGGGCGCAATTGCGGTCTATGAAGCAACACATGGCACAGCGCCTAAATACGCAGGGCAGGACAAGGTTAATCCAGGTTCGATTATTCTTTCTGCGGAAATGATGCTACGTGATATGGGGTGGATAGAAGCTGCAGATTTGATTATTCGAGGGATTTCGGGTGCAATTGCAGCCAAGACCGTAACTTATGACTTTGAGCGTTTAATGCAGGGCGCTACTTTATTACGCTGTTCTGAGTTTGGCCAAGCCATCATTCAACATATGGATGAATAAGTGGGAGAACCTCTCGTGTATGAGAGGTTTATTTTTATCCTCGCAGTTTGTTAAAATTTTGATAAATCATCAGGTTGCCTAATCAATTTATTTAACGTAATCATTTATGATTAAAAATAATAAATATAGACGTTATTGTCTGATCAATTAAATAAAGAGGGGCTGGTTTAATGGCTTATATCTATGCTCCAATATTACTCACGAATTCTATCAATTTTCAGGTGTCTGTATGAACTGGCCCTTACTGATCAATATTATTCTTTTTATTGGGCTACTTATTTTGCTTGCTCAGACCCGAAAGACCCAGTGGAGTCTGGCTAAAAAAGTGCTGAGTGGTTTACTACTTGGAGTACTTTTTGGATTAGGTTTACAACTGGTATATGGTGAATCTAGTTCGATTATTGCCGAGTCAATGCAATGGTTTAATATTGTCGGTAATGGCTACGTAAAGCTATTGCAAATGGTCGTGATGCCTTTGGTTTTCATTTCTATTTTAGGGGCTGTTGCGAAACTTCATAATGCCAGTTCATTGGGTAAAATCAGTTTTTATACAATTGGAATTTTACTGGTTACTACTGCAATAGCAGCTTTTGTTGGGGTTTGTGTTACTCATTTATTTGGCTTAACTGCTGAAGGATTGGTACAAGGAACCCAAGAAACTGCACGTTTAACTGCATTGCACAGTGACTATATGGGTAAGGTGACAGATTTAAATGTACCGCAATTATTATTGTCATTTATCCCAACCAATCCATTTGCAGATTTAACTGGAGCAAACCCAACATCCATCATTTGTGTTGTTATTTTTGCTGCCTTTTTAGGTGTTGCTGCATTAAAGCTTTTGAAAGATGATGAAGAAAAAGGTCAGCGTATTTTACGCGGGATTGAATCTCTACAAGGCTGGATCATGAAGCTTGTGCGTTTGGTCATGACCTTAACTCCCTACGGTGTGTTTGCACTCATGACCAAAGTTGTTGCAGGTTCCAATATGGCTGACATTTTAAAGCTAGGTGGCTTTTTAATCGCATCTTATATTGGCCTCACGATTATGTTTGCGGTTCATGCGTTGTTATTATCGCTTTCGGGCATCAATCCGTTACGATTCTTTAAAAAAGTTTGGCCTGTTTTGACTTTCGCATTTACCAGTCGTTCTAGTGCGGCCAGTATTCCTTTGAGCATTGAAGCACAAACACGCCGTTTGGGTATACCAGAATCTATTGCCAGTTTTTCAGCATCCTTTGGGGCTACGATTGGTCAAAATGGTTGTGCAGGCTTATACCCAGCCATGCTTGCAGTGATGGTTGCGCCAACTTTAGGAATTAACACATTTGATCCTTTATGGATCGCCACACTGGTATTTATTGTGACTTTAAGCTCGGTCGGTGTTGCTGGTGTCGGCGGTGGAGCAACCTTTGCTGCACTTATTGTTTTGCCAGCGATGGGTTTGCCAGTGACTTTGGTTGCCTTGTTAATTTCAATTGAACCTTTGATTGATATGGGCCGTACCGCATTGAATGTAAATGGTTCCATGACCGCTGGAACCATTACGAGTCAGTTAATGCATCAGACTGACAAGGACATTTTACAAAGTGATGATGATCCAGAACTCAGCCATGGTTAAAATGATCCTTGGTGAAAGCACGATTTAAGTTATTTAAAGTGGAATAAATCGCTAGAAAGCGTTAAGCTTATTTTCATGTCGTCATGATAATAATAGCGATATATTTCCATTTTAATAAACCAATAGCCTTCAGTATTTATGAAAGTTTTTCCGTCTTCTGAATACACACAGATTTTTCGTTACTCAGCTTACTGGGCGGTTGCTTCTGTGCTGATCGGAGTGATCTCGGGATTATGTTCAAGTCTTATTTTTGTTTGTTTTGATTTAGCCAATCAGACTCGAATTGCTTACCCGTGGCTAGTTTATTTTCTACCTTTTATTGGCCTGTTTATGGGCTATCTATTTTATTATTATGGAACGCCTATCGAAAAAGGAACGCATTTGCTGATTGATGAAATTCATCATCCAAGAGCATTTATTCCTAAACGAATGACGCCTTTGATTTTTTTTAGTGCGATTCTAACCCAAATTTTTGGGGGATCTGCTGGACGGGAAGCGCCTGCGGTACAGCTTTCTGGTGCATTGACCGATCATATGACCCAAGTGTTTAAAGTACCTGGTGATAATCGCAAGATTTTTTTAATTGCCAGTATCGGTTCAGGTTTTGCGGCTATTTTCGGGTTGCCTCTAGCAGGGGCAATTTATGGCCTAGAAATTACCTCTCTTGGTAAATTACGTTATTCCGCTGTATTTCCTTGCTTTGTCTCAGCGCTTGTGGCGTCACAGATTCCTGAACTCTTTCATATCAGTCATCCGCATCAGTATTATGTAGTTTCCAGTTTTCCTGAACTCAGCTTGACCACGATTGCAAGTTTGATTGTCGCAGGTTTACTATTTGGTTTTATTGCTCGCCTTTTTATTGTTTCTATTTTATTTGTGAGCAAACAGCTGAATCAGCGTATTCGTTTTATGCCACTTAGACCCATGGTTGGTGGTATTTTAATTATGCTCATGACCATTATTGTGGGTCATCAGAAATTTAATGGCCTAGGTATCGGCAGTATTATCTCGTCATTTTATCTTGAGCTGCCTGTAACTGATTTTTTAGGCAAATTAATTTTTACAGCCACTACCTTAGGTTCAGGTTTTAAAGGCGGTGAAATTACCCCATTGTTCTTTGTCGGTACAACCTTTGGAAATGCATTAGGTCAATTTTTACCTTTGCCTATTTCATTGCTTGCGGGTTTAGGTTTAGTGAGCTTATTTGCTGGAGCGAGTAAAGCTCCTTTGACGTCCATTGTTTTGGCGATTGAATTATTTGGTGTGGATATTGCGCAATATGCTGTAATTACCTGTTTGCTGGCTTATCTTTTTTCAGGAAATTGTGGCTTATATACCCATCAGAATCTTAAATTGCGTGATGAAGATTAAAAAAGGTGTGACATTCATTGCATCGGTTTAGTCCGATTATTTGTAAGTTGCAAGTTGATACAGTTGGGCTCTCGTTTCAAAACTTAACTATAAAAAACTTCATGATTCTCATAGTATAGCTGCGTTCAAATAATTCATATTGCTCAATTATTTTTTTGGAATTTTTATGTTAATGCGGTTTAAACAACTTACTATTTCATTGTGTTTTCTTGGCTTGAGTGCAAGTGCTTGGTCACAAACCGTATTGGTTAAAAGTGAAAAGAATATCGAAGAATATAAACTTGATAATGGTTTTCGGGTGGTACTTGCGCCAAACAATAAAGAAAATAAAGTCTTTGTAAATACTATTTATTTTACGGGTTCTTTGAATGATCCGAAAGGTAAGGGTGGACTTGCGCATTTGTTGGAACATTTGGCATTTAAAGGTACTCAGGATGTCAAAGGAGATGAGTTTCAACGTCGACTCGATCAATACACCCTCATGACCAATGCCAGTACGGAATATTATTCTACGCGTTATACCAACATTGTCCGCCCAGAACCGCAAGCTTTAAATGAAATTCTGTATTTAGAATCTCAGCGCATGGACAAATTAGTATTACAAGAAAAATTTGTACCATCTGAAATTGAAATCGTTAAACGTGAGCGCGAAATCCGTATGGATCAGCCATTTTCAGTGCTGATGGATCAAATGTTTAAAGCGGCCTATGGCAATCAATATCTAGGTCGCTTGCCTATAGGCGATTTACCAGAACTTAAATCCATACAGCTCAATGAGGTGAATAAGTTTTATCGGACATGGTATGCACCGAACAATGCAGTGATGGTCATTTCAGGAAAGTTTGATAAAGCAGAAGTATTGAAGAATATTGATAAAAACTTTAGCCCAATTCCTGCTCGTACTATTCCTGCCAGTGTACAAGTGCCAAAACTTGATTCTAGCAAAATCAATCCACGTAGCTTTCTTGTACAAAAGGGAAGTGATTTGGCCAAGTTTCATATTTATATGAATGGACAAAATCAGAAAATCCAGCCTGCATTAGCACTTTCACCATTACTTTACACGATGCAACCAAGTGGTCATTTATATCAAGGTTTGGTTGAAACAGGTTTAAGTACTGCGGTTCAGTCAACCACATGGCTAGATCAGGATTTTAATTTGGTCTTTTTGGGCGCGATTTATGCACCAAACAATGATGAGAAAAAGGTCGAATCTACACTTATTTCTCAGGTAGAAAATGGCAAGGCTTTTAACGACACTGAATTAAAAAGAGTTAAAACTCTGATGCAAAATCAGGCTGATCTGATTATGAATGATTCAACCGCTCTAGGTTCGCGTCTAAGTGATTATATTGTGTCATCTAAAGGGAATTGGGGACAATATTTCAATAATTTGGACGCCGTACAAAAGCTAAATGTGAGTGAAGTCAACCAAACTTTAAACCAGTTTTTAACACCTGAACATCGTATTTCTGGTGATATTAAACCGACGCCAGAAGAACAGAAAAAAGCACTTGAGCAAAAAAAGCAGCAGGAAAAACCGAAAACGTTAGATCAGCAATCCACTGCTGAAGAGCCATTAAAAGATGCCAGTGTGTATAAGCAGGAAGTCAGTCAATATGTAAAATCCTCGGCAGATTATTTACAAAATACTGAGAAAAAGATTCAACGTGGCACACTTAAAAATGGAATGCAATATGCGTTGTTTCCTACTCAAACTCGAGATGATCGTGTGTATGCAACGATTACACTAGACTTTGGTACGGAAAAATCACTATTTGATAAAGGGACTGTTCTGGATTTAACTTCTTATTTGTTACTACGTGGTTCAGATAAATATAGTTTACAGGATGTGGCTGATAAATCGATTGAAGCGGGCGGTGCTGCAACAGCAACCAGTTCGGATAATGGGATGACCATTAATATTCAGGCACGTAAAGATAAGTTTGAGGAATTTTTTAAATTTGTTATTGAGGTGATGAAGCATCCAAGCTTTGAACAAAGCCAGTTTGATTTAATCAAGTCACAAAGTCTTTCCAGTCTTGATCGTCCATATACTGAACCTGAAACAGTAGCTGCATTAAATTTGGCAAGATTAATCGAAATTTATCAACCGGGTGATTTACGTTATCACTTTGAGCCTGAATTTGCCAAGAAACAGTTGAATCAAGCGACTCAGATGCAAGTCAAACAGCTGTATGATCAGTTTTTTGCCATGAATCATGCTCAAATTGCGATCACAGGTGATTATGATGCGAAGAAAATGCAAACCTTTATTGCTCAGTCATTTGGTTCTTGGACAAGTGCGCAACCCTACCAAAAGATTTTATCGGTAGATACAGATTATCCTGCCCAAAAAGTGCATGCATTGTCTGAACAGCGGGAATTTGGTAATTATCAAAGTATTTTGACATTCCCTGTTGGTGTAGATCATCCGGATGCGCCTGCACTCATTGTTTTCACTAATATTTTGGGACAATCACAACTTTCTTCGCGTCTAGGACAAGAGCTTCGTGAAAAAAATGCGCTTGTTTATGGATTTGGTAGTGATTTGCAACTGGATAGCGACACCAATGTCGGCGCATTGACTATTGAAGCGAACTATACTGCAGGGCGAGGGGAGCAAGTTTCTCAAACTGTGCATCATGTCTTAAAAAAGCTATTACAGACTGGGATAACTGAACAAGAACTTGAATCTGCTAAAGCTGATATTTTGAAAAAACGAGTTACTACACTTGAAGATGAGCGCAGTATTCACCGTATGCTCAATAGTCAACTGGAGCGTGGTAAGAATATGCTGGATCGTGGTCAACGTGACCGTGATATTGCCAAACTTAGCAAGGCAGATGTTGATGCTGTGATTAAGAAATATATTAAACTCGATCACTTTGTCGAGGTGATGGCAGATCAATACGGTCAAGTCACTAAAAAATAATAAAATGAGTGTTCTACCAGCTAAAGACTGTTTCGGCAGTCTTTTTTACGAGTCTTGATTTGACTATTCAATAAAAAAAAGTCTATGTTAATATTTTCGAAATTTTAAAGATAAAAAATAAAGGTTAAATATGTCTAATAAAATCAAAAAACTGGTAGTGGTTGTCTCTTTAATGACTTTATTGACCAGTCCAATGATAGTTTTCGCCTATAATGAAACACGTTCAATGCGTAGTCAAAATGGCAGTCTAGTCTATATTGGCGACAGTTATATCAATTTGATGCAAAAAATGCAGCAGGCACCCGTTTCACAGCGCAGTTATGAATGGGAAGAAAATCGAAAAAAATTAAACGCTGTGGATTATATCTATTTGATAGATAACACCTATTATACAGTCACTGTAGTTAATAATACGGTGAAGAAAATTGTCTGGGATCGCAAGATTTAATTGCTAAGTTTTATATACTAAAAATGAAAAAGCCCTAAAGGGCTTTCTTTAATGATCATGATCGTGTTTATGAGTATGAAATTCTTCGTTTTCACGAAAGCGTAAATAGTTATCAAACTGTTCGCAATACTCATCATAATTATCTTCAAGCATCATTTGAAACTGTTGTAACACGTAAGACATAACTTGCTCTTTTGCATCACGCATCTCATTGCCATCTTTAAAATTATTTGCTGCAACCCATGTGTTAAAACGTGCTGTACCAAATAACATGGCTGCACTCACTTGACCTCGAACGGCTTCAGGATCAGGCTTTTCCCCCTTTTTTGGGCGGCAAAACTCATTGGCAAGTTTAATAAAATCATCAGCGCGCTCAAAAAAAACTGCATTTAAAGCTTCTTCTTCAGTGATATCGGTGGCATCAATTTTTTGAGACATAGCTTTTTCCAACACAAACGAATGCACTATTATACGTTAAAGCCTTGCATAAACTAAACCTTTGATCTACTCTCAAAATAGCCTAAGTAAATTTAAAGCAGGTACTATCTATGCAAGATGTCATTGCTATACAGCGTTTAAAAACTGATATTGCTATATTGCGCCAGCATCATTGGCCCCCTGAAAACTTGAACCATGTTGAAGGTTTGCCAATTTATTATGGATTACAAACTGAAGTTGAACACTATTATCGCCAATGGAATGAACTGATTGAAAGGGCGAAAGTACTTTTTCAGCCTTTTATGCAGGATGAAGCATTGGATGCTATTCATTTACCTAGTCATTTGAATTTACCACTTTTCTTCTTTCATGTTGATCGTATTCGGATTAACAAAACTCGGGCAAAAGAATCTAAAACATTTAGAGGTATTGCCAGCTTAATTGAAAAATGTGGCCAATTTGACACAGATCAAATTTTTGCCCTACAACAATGGCTAGAAACTGATGAAACTGCCGCTTTAGTTGCCCATCGTGAATTTATTGATTTAAGAACGTATGTGTTTCAACATGGACAAAGCGACTATACTCGAACTCGGTTTTATGTAAATGGTATTATTTTAGGAGTCGAGCTAGATTTTAAATTGATAGATGCACGTGAGAAACCACGAAAGCAACGCAGTGATAGTTATCACGACCCAATCGCTGACAACGGCGTCTGGAAAATATTTGGTAAAAATCGTTAATTCATACAATAATATTTGATTGTAAAATTCTTCAGACTTTTTTGCTTACCAAAACACTTCAATATCGGCAAATTTTATTAACTCTTGTTCGGATTCCAATAAAAGTTGTTCCTGTTTCGCTTTACTCCAACCTACAGCAAACCAGAATTCAGGTTGTGCTTGAGCCGATTCAATAAAAACACGCTCAGTAATGTGTAGATCGTTATAAAAACCCAATTTTTCCTGAACGACTTGAAGTTGATTCAGATATTTTTTTACTGACTTTTCATCATATAAACTTGCAACAAATTCAATGCAATAGCGTAAACGCTTACATTGTTTACGGGTACGATGTCTTTCTTCAATTTCAAGCTGAGTAAAATGGTCTGCATCCTGAATAATTTTTTTGTGTAAGTGATTCAGTGAGTTCTTAATTTTCTTTTTTAATTTGGAAGATTCTTTTTGATGCGATTGTTCATGGTAGCTAAATGCCAAGAGTTGCAGTAATAAACATACTGTTTCTGCCTTTTGAAAAAGCAGATGTGTTTGATCATCAATCGTGGCTGATTCAGGTAAAGCTGAAAAAGGTGCATCTGCCTTTAATAACTCAGGAAAGATTTCATCACGTATCACATCTAAATCACGTGTTGTACCCAAAGCTTGAAAAATCTGTGCGAGCTGCTTTTCCCATTGAGGATCAATATCATCTGACCATGACTTAAAGCTTTTGAAAATACTGCGTATACGTCGAATTGCAACACGTGCCTGATGTATATGTTCAGGATTGGCAACGTTATCTGCAATCACTGCGGCATTAGGTAATAGTTGCTGTAACGCATTCCCAATCATTTTACGAATAGCAACATCAGTTGAATCATTTTTATTTAAAATCAATGTCTTTGCTTTAACCGCAGGTGAGGCTTTTTGGTGAATGGATAATAAATTTCCTCGTTCTGCTTTACTTCGGACATCCAGCCACAGTTGATATTTTTTGACCCAATCTTGTGTAAAGAAAATGAGTTGTTCTGGGGAACCTTGTTTTAATTCAAATTCAACCTCACAAATCTTTTCTGATTGCTCGGCAGTGGAAACGGTACCATCATCCAGACAGACCTCTATCTCAGTTTCATTGAAGCTCAAAAGTCGAAAGGTGCGTTGTACATCTGTCTTAAATTGCAATATCAACTGATCATGTTGTGTACCTAGAACCTGATTTAATAAATTTTTGACAATTTTATTTTCTGAAAACAGATCAAGGTTTAATTTGGGTTCGACCTTACACTGTCCTAAATGAACTTCATTTTCAATACGTTCCAGATGGCTTTTACCTGAAGCTTTAAATGTTTGTACCCAATGATCACCTTCTTGGCGCAAGCGAATAGCCATATGGTTTTGCGCAAGTAATCGATCAGGCGTGTCATAGTATTTGGCTTGTAAGCGAATTTTCTGGGCAGTGTTTGCCTTCAGTGCTTGTAATACACTTTTTTTCTTACCCTCAGGAAGCTGAAATTTTAGTTCAATTTCGACCATGAGCTGACTCCCAAAACTTCTTTAGATTTTAAGGATTTAATTTTGCTTAAGCATACCACTAAAAACGTACCAATGATGACGTGATTTACCGATGATTGGTTCGCCTTATATGTATTTGATTTGTTGTTAAATATTCAGTTAATCCTTTCTAATTTGAATTAAAACGGGCTTTTTAAAAATTTAAGTTTCAGGTAAAGTGATGAATAAATAGTCTCAGGATGACGACCATGAATGCGCCAGTCAAATTTCAAAAAAATTCCGCCAGCGATCATAAAATTCAATTACCTATTAAGAATTATCAAGAATTTTATGATTTCTATCTGACGGAACACCGAAATATACTTAGCCGTCGATTACACATTGCAGGTAGCAGTGTAGGGCTTTATTTTTTAAGTAAAGCAGTTCGAAAGCGCAAACCAAAGTATGTAGCATATGGGTTACTTTCAGGCTATGCGTGTGCTTGGGTTGGACATTTTATTTTTGAAAAAAATAAACCTGCAAGTTTTAAACAGCCACTTTATAGCTTCATTTCGGATTGGAAAATGTTTTCAGATGTGGTTCGGGGAAGAATCAGTTTAAAAGATCGTAAGTTTGATAAAATTCGCAGTTAATTTATTTTTCTAAAATTATAACTCGATGGAGTTTTGCAGTAATTACAAAGATATCCCTACATGATAAATCTTTTAAAGATGGAATTTTTATTAGTATTAAATTAAAGCATTGTTAGTTGTTAATTTTAAAAAATGACAATGGCAAGTTGTAATTGATTATTACTTGCCTTTTAAATGTATAAAATTTAACAATGTAGTTTTATTTTTATAAAAATAATTATAATAAAATTCATACAATTATAAAAAATGAACTTACTAAGTTATAAATCTGTATTGATCTTTTAAGTATTTATTCTAATAATTGTTGGACAATAAGGTTTGGAAGCCTTAGACCTTATCGTATATACGACAAATTGATAGGATTTCCCATGAGAAAATTAACAACAGCACTCCTACCAGTAGCACTATTGGCTACAAGCTTTGCAACACACGCAGCTACTTCAGACGGTAAAACTTTTAGTGTTTCTGCTGGCTGGTTACATATTATGCCTCAAGGCGAAAAACAGGGTGTATACGGTCAAAATAATTTAACTCAAACTCCAGTTAATGATCCTCATGCCGGTTTTGAAATTGATGATGCAGATACTGGCGCAGTACTTTTTGATTACTATGTAAATGATAATGTATCTTTAGAACTTGTTGCTGGTGTGCCACCTAAAATGGAAATTTTAGGTAAAGGTAGTATTTTAGGCGGGGCTGTTGATCTTTCTAAAGTAGGAAAAGTGGGTGAAGTAGATGCTTATACCCCTGTTCTTCTTGGTAAATATCAATTTGGTACAGTAAATAGCAAATTTCGTCCATTTGTAGGTGCAGGTATCATGTATGCACATTTTGATGGTTTTGAACTTGAATCGACTGTAAATCCTGCTTTAAATGCAGCTGTAGGTAATGGACAGTTAGGACTATCTGCAACGAATGTAAGTATTGATGATGCTATCGCTCCTGTAGCTACTATTGGCGCAGACTATAACTTTAATAAAGACTGGTTTGCGACAGCTTCGGTAACTTATGCTCACTTAAAGACTAAAGCGACTTTAGATATTAATTCATCTACTTTAAACAGTACACTTATTAAAGGTGAAACGGATATTGAGATTAATCCGATTGTAACTTTTGTTGGTTTGGGTTATAGATTCTAAATTTTATCTCATATCGAAATAAAAAAAGACCTCGATTAATCGAGGTCTTTTTTATGGAAAATATAAATATTAAAAAAAGCTTAAAAATAATATTATTTAATTATCATTTTTTGTTATATTGAATGCCAATTTTATTATCCGAAACGAGTATATAAATGTCAGTGGCTCATCATCGTAACGCATTAATTTTCATGGGTATGGGATTATTATTTCTCATATTTATTATAAGTATGGCTTTTCTAGCAGCCAAAAGTGATGCGGAAAATCAGCGTAAATATAAACAACAACATGAAGAAATTGCAAAAAAACATGGGCTATCTGATTCTAAATAAATCAATCTTATACATTTAAGAATTTAAAGAATATCTCTGTGTAATTGACGGATATTTGGAATGTCAGTATATCGAAATATAGAATATCCAGCTTCTTTAAACATCTGATCGCGTAATTGATCTTCTTTAACTTTTTCTAAATGGCTGGGATCATCAAGTTCGATGATTGCGATAACGTCAAGGGCATCATTTAGGATCACGAAATCTGTTACTTTTCGGTTGAATTTATGTCTAACTTTATAGTGATCACTAGTAATCAAAGCGCTAAAAGCAACTTGAGCTAAGATATGATGATCTGGAAAAGCAATTTTTAAGCGACGAAACATTTTTGCTTCAAAAGGAGTAATAGGAGCCCGTGCAAAAAACTGTTGTCTAGAAAAGATAAAAGATTTTAAACAAGTTAAAATAAGAAATAAGCTAGAGATGCAGCCCAAACTTAAAAAAAATATTTGAGATGAACTCAACACATTTCCCTTACTCAAAAGAAAACCCACTCTAATGAGTGGGTTAAAAATTTGGCTCTCCCACCTGGGCTCGAACCAGGGACCTGCGGATTAACAGTCCGTCGCTCTACCGACTGAGCTATGGGAGAATCTGAAAGCGATTATAAGGGGATTTTAATTAGGGTCAAGTCTAATCTGTCATGTTTCTTACATTTTAAGTGTGTATGTTGTTTATTTGAACAAAAACCAAGTGTAGCATGAAAACGCTTGTGCTTTGAGCAATAGGTTGTTATGTTTAAAAGCGTAATAGTGTTTGAATCAAATTCAAACTGTGTGGATTTAACCCAACTTGCCAGCACTAAATGGCTAAATCGGAGGGCAGTGTGATGCCAATTCTTCATATTCAAGATATCTTTTCTCAATTTCAATATTATCAGTCTCTCTATCTGGATATTTTGCATAATCCAGAATTGTACTACCAACCAGTTTTAGATGCTCATATTCATTTTTCTATTGTTAGTGAAGAAAAAATTTATCTGGGCGATTTATTACAATTGTGGCTGGGCGATAAATGGACAGAGCATCAGGTTAAAGTTTTGAGTGACGTCAATCAAGGTTTATGGACACAACTTAACGAATGCTGGCATAACTCATTGTTTCTTTTTGCTATTGAGAGGAAAGGACTTTTTGCAAAAACATCTGCATTGGCATGGAGTACGGAAGAACAGCAAGTTAAAGAAATTACCTTGGAACAGGCCTTACCTTATTATTGCCATTACTTAAGTCTGGAACGACCTAAGCGTTTTAGTTAATTTTTAGCAAACTAAAATCTTTGTATATAAAAGAAAAAAACCTATCCGAAGATAGGTTTTTTGATGTTCAAAGCGGATTAAGCTTTTTTCTCAGCTTCAATTGAGGCAATCGCAGCGTCTATTCCATCAATAGATTCGGCTGCTTTTTTAATGCGTGCTAATGCATCCACTAGGACTTCATCTGCTGTAGCATAAGAGATACGCATAAAACCACCTAGCCCAAAAGCATCCCCTGGTACAACTGCAACGCCTGTTTCTTCAAGTAACCATTCTGAAAACTCTGTACAAGATTTTAAACCTTTAGCACGAATGAGCGGACGAATATTGGCATACGCGTAGAAAGCACCATCTGCAGGTAGACAGCTAATACCATGAATTTCATTTAAACCATTCACCACTAAATCATGACGGCGTTTAAATGCTTCAATCATGGGCTCAAGTACATCTTGCGGGCCATTTAATGCAGCCTCAGCAGCAACTTGTGAAATTGAAGTTGGGTTTGACGTTGATTGAGACTGAATTTTTTTCATTGCACCAATAAGTTTTGCAGGACCTGCCGCATAACCAATACGCCAACCTGTCATCGCATAGGCTTTAGATACACCATTTAGAACAATCGTGCGGTCATACAAATCTGGAGCAACAGTTGCGATATTGTAGAATTCATCTTCCCAGCGAATAGGTTCATACATGTCGTCAGATGCAATATAAACTTGTGGGTGTTTACGCAGAACATCAGCCAACGCTTCGAGTTCAGCTTTTGTATAAATCATGCCTGTTGGGTTAGAAGGGCTATTGAGTACTAATAAACGTGTATTCGGTGTAATAGCAGCTTCTAATTGTTCAGGTGTAATTTTGAAACGTTGGTCTTCACCACATTTCACAATAACCGGTGTCCCTTCAGCGATAATCACCATATCTGGATAACTTACCCAGTAAGGTGCGGGAATAATCACTTCGTCACCTTTATTTAACAATGCTAATGCAAGGTTGAAAAATGACTGTTTACCGCCACAAGATACTAAAATCTGGTTGGCTTGATAATCAAGATTATTGTCGCGTTTAAGTTTTGCAATGATTGCTTTTTTTAGGCCTGGCGTACCATCAACTGCTGTATATTTAGTAAAACCATTATTAATGGCTTCAATAGCAGCATCTTTGATGTGTTGCGGGGTATCAAAATCTGGTTCACCTGCACCCAAACCAATCACATTTTTACCCGCTGCTTTAAGTTCAGCAGCTTTATTGGTAACAGCAAGAGTAGGGGACGGTTTGATGGCATTTACACGATCAGACAGACGTACGTCCACGGCAGCATTCCTTCTAATGGGATTAAAAAAATAAAAGCATACTATCTTAGCCCAAAATCGTTGACACGTGTTTTATTATCAAAACAAATTTATAAAAAACCTAAAATCAATGTCGGTGAAATAATCAAATTGTAAGTTGCAGTGTTATTTTTAAGGGCATCTCGGGACAAAATCATTTAAGATATGCAAAGATCACCCAATTTAAGTGAACATCATGAGTGAACAAAAGCCCAAAGCAAAAAAGGCTGTGGTGAAATTACCTTTTCCAATGCCTAAAGCGACTGATTGCGATGACGAAGACGCCGTGCATAATCAGGTTCGTCCTAAGCCTGAACAGTATGCAGATCGGACTTGGATGCCACCACGTGGTACGCGTAGATCGATGGGAAAACGTTAATTTTAATTGTTTTACCTCAGCTATGAATTGAAAAGCCCCTTTATAAAGTAAGGGGCTTTTTCATAAATAATGCTTATCTTTTGCTTGACGAATGTCTACAAAGTAGTTATTGTTATATTATAACATTTCAATAAATGAGATTATCCTATGCAAGTTCTCTCTTCTCTTAAAAGTGCAAAAAAGCGCTCACCTGATTGTCAAATCGTTCGTCGTCGTGGCAAGCTTTATGTGATTTGTAAATCCAATCCACGTTTTAAAGCAAGACAAGGTTAAAACAGGCTTTTGCCTGTTTTTCAAATTGCTTCTTTATCCTGATAAAAATGTTTTTTGCGCTGATACATTTGCTGATCCGCTCGTTTGAGCATAGATTCGATACTTTCATTTTCAAGCGTGATTGCAGAACCCAAGGACATGCTAATAGGTTGACTTGAATAATATTGGTTATCGATATTAAACAATTCCTGAATGGTTTGTAACATGACTAAAACGGCTGTTTCATCTGTTCCCGGCATGAGAATGACAAATTCATCACCGCCGATACGTGAAGCTGTATACGTTGTATTTTGAATAGCCTGAGTCAAAACACTACCAACACGGCGTAATAATCCATCGCCTACATCATGCCCGAGTTGATCATTGATTTCTTTCAAGCCATTCATATCCAGAAAAATACAGGATACTGGCCGTAAAATGCTACGTTCAAGCCGATTGAGTTCTTCTGTAAAAAAAGAACGGTTATAAAGTTTGGTGAGCACATCATGCTTGCCTAGATATTCCAGATAATTTTCAGCCTTTTTCCGTGCAGTAATATCTGTTAATGCAACCTGTACCAATCCCCAATCTTCTTCATAACCGGGAAAAACGGTAAATTGCAACAGTACATTTCGAATGCTGCCATCTAACGCATAATTTACGGCCTCACGCTGGTGATGAATGTTACCTTTCCATAACTCAATCAGTTGTTCACGGAAGGTACTGAGCATTTCATTGGCAAATACTTTATGAATATTTTTTAGTAGAGTTTGTTTATCTGAGGCCTGAAATAAATCCAATGTGGCCTGATTAATGTCAAGTATTAAAATATCCTCGATGCATTGATTAACAAATTCAGGATGTACATCTAGAAAGGTACGAAAATCATCAATTCCCATTTGTTTTAATTGATCGATTCGAACTTTAACCCGACTGAAATCTTCCACCCAAAGCGAAGCGGGTGAATATACAAATCTTGCTTCTGCCAGGCGACGGTTTTTTTCTTCCTGTCTGCGGGCATTTTGATAAGATGTTACATCCTCAGTCGTCACAAGAACTTGTGCAAAAGACTGTTCGTAACCCGGTAAAATTGCGCCACGCAATTGAATATCAAGACGTTTTCCAGATAAGCTGTAATTAACTGCAACACTGGAAAAATGTGTTTTACCCTCCCATAAATCGACTAACTCGTACAGATGCGATTTGAACATATCTTCCTGAAAAATACGATCCAGATTGCCACATAAATGTTCCTGCGAATCAGCTTCAAATAAATTAAGAGTTTGTTGATTGACTGAAATAATTTTTATTTTATGCGCACATTGGCGAACTCGATCAAGATCTTCATTCAAGAAAGTATATAGATCTTGAATGCCCTGAGCACGCCATGCATTAAACTGGTTTTTTATATCGCTATAATCTTCCAGCCACATTGGAATAGGTGCAAGGTCAAAAATAGATGAATCTAAAGTCGGCATTTAGGGCAAATTCCAATGAATTATTTAATTTTTAAAGGAGTATAAAACCAACGCTTATACTTGGAAATAGAAAGGTGTAAAAAATAGACAATTTAAGTGAAGTATTTAGAAATACTAGAATATAATTTTAATGCATACCTGATTATTTTGCTCCTTTAGTGGTATAAAAGAGCAAACAGCAAACTATTTTATGATTTTACCCGATTAATGGGGTGCTGGATGGTAATGTCTCCACGCCACAATTTGATAAAGTCTTGTTCATCAATATCATAAAGTTCCATAAGGGCTACGATAACCCCCACAAAAATCATAGCACCTTCGCTATTACCATGAAAATTAAAAATCTTGCCATTTAGCTTACTGAGAATATCTTCAAGTTCACGCTCACGACCACGACCATAGCGGTCACGGGGGTACATTTCTTCATTTAAAACAATTAAGGCGATGGCCTTTTCGGCATCACTTAATGCAGTTTTATTCAATGCTTCTTCAAAAGAGTCACTACCATGATCAAAATAGAAAATTACATCGTCATTAATAAAGGCATGTACTGTGTTTGAAGTTAAATCGGGGAACTGAGAAATAGCATTTTCATCAATATAGGGCTTAAATGATTCAGGTAAAATCACATTGGAATGAATACCTTTAAATAAAGGTGCAATTTCTGAAACTTTATAGCCCGCGATACCACAACCCAAAGCAGTGATGAAATATTTTATTTTGGGATGATGTTGGACATAGGTTTTAAAATCATTCACATAATGCTCAATTTGAGACAAGGGCATTCGTTGTAAATGTTCATTTAAAGTTGGAATAGCAAAACTTTGACCAGCCCAACCACGACCGACATTATTTACGGCACCAAAATGCTGTGCGGCAACACGAGCTGCACCATGTGTATGCTGTCCAGCCATATTACTGCCAAAGACAAAAACCGTATCTTCAGGAAGTTCAGTGACAATGCTTTCGTCGTGATAATGGTATGCCATGTCGTTTCAGTTCTGATCTTGATTTCCTCCATGTTGCAGAGGAAAAGGGGATGGGTCAAGTACAATATGTAGAAATTAAATTTACAGGAAAAGCCTTTAAATTGAGGGGGAATTGCCCCATAAAGGGCTTAGTGAAATGAAATTTAGAAAAAGAGAGCGTGTGCGTGAGCGATAAACAACCCTTTGAATTAGTCACTAGTTACCAGCCCGCAGGTGATCAACCGCAGGCGATTGAAAAGCTGGTGCATGGTGTTGAAAGTGGTTATCGCAATCAGTTGCTATTGGGGGTCACTGGTTCAGGTAAAACTTATACCATGGCCAATGTGATTGCACAGACTCAGCGACCAACTATTGTTATGGCACACAATAAAACTCTAGCGGCACAGCTTTATGGAGAGTTTAAGGCGTTTTTTCCCAACAACGCAGTAGAATATTTTGTCAGTTATTATGACTATTATCAGCCTGAAGCTTATGTGCCTTCGTCCGATACTTTTATTGAAAAAGATGCCGCAATTAATGATCATATTGACCAGATGCGCTTATCGGCAACTCGTGCTTTATTGGAGCGTCGTGACGCGATTATTGTAGCTTCGGTTTCTGCAATTTATGGTTTGGGTGATCCCGAAGCCTATATGAAAATGTTGCTGCACGTGGTTGAAGGCGATCGGGTTAATCGTGATGACCTGATTCGTCGGTTGGTTGAAATGCAATATACCCGTAATGAACTGGAATTTTTACGCGGTACGTATCGCATTCGTGGTGAAATTTTGGATGTATTTCCTGCCGAATCTGATCAAAATGCAATTCGTATCGAGCTGTTTGATGATGAAGTTGAATCTATTCGCTGGTTTGATCCATTGACTGGTAAAATGTTGCGTAAAGTACCGCGCGTGACGATTTACCCTAAAAGTCATTACGTCACGCCAAAAGACAATTTATCGCGCGCGATTGATACCATTAAGGTTGAGTTACAGGATCAACTTAAATTTTTCCGTGAACATGACAAACTGATCGAAGCACAGCGCATTGAACAACGTACTCGTTATGATCTGGAAATGATGCAGCAATTGGGCTACACCAATGGTATCGAAAACTATTCACGTCACTTGTCTGGTCGTCCATCGGGGGAAGCACCACCGACTTTATTTGATTACGTGCCTGATGATGCGTTACTGATTATTGATGAATCACATGTTACGGTTCCGCAAATTGGTGCAATGTATAAAGGTGATCGTTCGCGCAAGGAAAATTTGGTCAATTATGGTTTCCGTTTACCAAGTGCACTTGATAACCGTCCTATGAAATTTGAAGAATGGGAGCGAATTGTTCCGACTACGATTTATGTCAGTGCAACACCAGCCAAGTACGAACTAGAACGATCAGATCAGATCGTAGAACAAGTCGTACGTCCGACAGGTTTAGTTGATCCTGAAATTGAAATTCGTCCAGTATTGACACAAGTTGATGATGTTCTTTCTGAAATTAATCTTCGTAAAGATCTGGATGAGCGTGTTTTAGTGACCACCTTGACTAAACGTATGGCGGAAGATCTTACCTCTTATTTAAAAGAATATGGGGTGAAAGTAGCCTATCTGCATTCCGATATCGATACTGTCGAACGAGTCAAGATTATTCATGAACTACGCACTGGGGTTCATGATGTGTTGATCGGTATTAACTTGCTGCGTGAAGGTCTAGATATGCCAGAGGTGTCTCTGGTCGCAATTCTGGATGCAGACAAAGAAGGGTTTCTGCGTTCGGAACGTTCACTTATTCAAACCATCGGGCGTGCCGCACGTAATCTAAAAGGTAAAGCAATCTTATATGCAGACCGTATCACGGACTCTATGCAAAAAGCCATAGATGAAACAGAGCGTCGCCGTGCCAAACAGATTGAGTTTAATGAAGAGCATGGCATTACTCCACGTAGTGCGGTACGACAAAAAATCAAGGAAATTGATACCGGTGAAGTCTTTAATGACGATGAGATTGATGCCAAAGTTTCTGCTCAGGCGAAAGCACTTTCAGCAGATGAACGGCACATTCTTGCGGATCCAAAACTCTTTACCAAGCATATTTCTAAACTGGAAAAAGAGATGATCAAGGCATCCAAAGAATTGCAGTTTGAACAAGCTGCACGTTTGCGTGATGAAATTGTGCGATTAAAAGCACAGATGCTGCAATAAACTCATAAACTATTTACTCTGTAAATTGCTACATATTTATACATAATTTGCATATAAAACAAGCTAATGTGAGTATTGTTTATAAATTGATGATGAATAAATCAGGCAATTGACAGGGGAATACAAATGTCATTAAAACAGAATCTCCCAAAAGCCAGTTGGAGACTGACCAAAATTGCAGTGGGTGGAATTGTATTGACAGGTTTGGCAGTCGCAACGGTTGCTTATGCACAAAATAAGCCTTTACCTACAGTTGAACGAGTAGAGTTAGATAAGTACTTGGGTGTTTGGTACGAAATTGCGCGTAAACCGATGTTTTTTGAAAACCAATGTGTCAAAGATATTACTGCGACGTATACCTTAAATGAAAATGGTAATGTGGTCGTGGATAATCGTTGCTACAGTAAAGATGGTTTGCTGAAACAATCAATCGGTGAGGCTTTTGTTGAAAACCCACCTTTTAATACCAAACTAAAAGTAAGTTTTTTACCAGAAGCGGTGCGCTGGATTCCTGTGGCCCGTGGAGATTACTGGATACTTAAACTCGATGAAAATTATCAAACTGTGCTAGTGGGTGAACCTTCACGTAAATATCTTTGGGTTTTGTCCAGAACACCAGAACTTTCTGAAGATGTAGTCAATGAATATTTGAACTATGCAAAATCCTTAGGTTATGAACTCAATGATATTATTCGCCCTCAACATACCTTAAAATAAACGTTATCATTGTAATAGAAGGCCATGCTGATGCATGGTTTTTTATTTTTTAATAGATGATTATTCAAGTTTTTCCAATTTTGCAATTACGAGTTCAAGATGTTTAAAGGCATTATGCTGTCAGTTATCGCATCGGTTACCTTTGGTGTGCTGTATTTTTATACCAAGCTATTAACTGGTCTGGATAGTGAGCAGACTTTTGGCTGGCGTATGGTGGCGACGTTGCCTTTTCTCACCCTATTGATGTGGCTACTGGGTGATTTAAATCATATTAAAACGATTTATCAGCGAATTATTGCTCAACCTGCATTTTTCTTACTTCTGATTTTATCTTCTATTTTAACATCGGTTCAGCTTTGGCTCTTTTTATGGGGTCCCATGAATGGGCGTGGTTTACAGGTTTCATTGGGTTATTTTTTATTGCCACTGGTTTTAGTCTTGAGTGGCAGTTTATTGTATGGTGAAAAGCTTTCTAAATTTCAGATCGCCGCTGTTGTTCTGGCAGTAATAGGTGTCAGTCACGAAATCTTTCGTTTAGGTTCTATCGCGTGGGAAACTGCCTTGGTAGCGTTTGGATATTCGGCCTATTTTTTATTGCGTAAAAAAATTGGTACCGATAATTTAGGCGGTTTTTGGTGGGATATCGTTATTATCTTACCTATTGCGTTGTACTTCATTCAAAGCGGCAAGGGAAGTCTGGTTGTGTTGCAGCAACAGCCCCTTATGTTATTGGTGGTGCTTGGATTAGGGGTATTAAGTGCGATTGGTTTGGGAAGCTATATTCTAGCGAGTCGTTTTTTGCCCATGATTCTTTTTGGTTTGCTTAGTTATTTGGAGCCCATTTTATTAGCACTTGCATCTTTGGTATTGGGTGAAAAAATTACATCAGAAGAATGGTACACCTATATTCCAATTTGGTGTGCGGTATTATTGCTGGTGATTGAAGGAAGTTGGCATCTTTATCAGCAGCGTAAAAATAAAGTGGCTTTTGAACGAAATATAGAGGTTTATCAGAAACGTTTAAAAAATGGAGAATGAGTAAAATATCAGCAGGATTTTATGATTCATCCTGTTGATGAAGCTCGCGGATCGAAATACCTTGATATAAAAGTTAAACATCAACACGCTTTTACTAAAAATTAAAATAAAAAATCATAAGTATTTTATAAATTTATAGTGAATATCACTGAAAATATCATCGACATCAACAGCTTTTGATTCAATCTTGATGATAATTCCTTTACAATTATGGGGTTTTGAAATTCACGCCTAGAAATTATTCATTAGAGGACGTATTTGTGAGCAAAGACACTATCATCGCCCTACACGCGGAACACCAGGGTCGTTGGAAAAACCGCGAAGAAATTGCGGAACATATGATTGCGCTAATTGGCCAGTTATACCGCGAAAAAAATATTGTCGTTTCTGTTTACGGTCGTTCTTTAATCAACCGCTCTGTGATTCAGATTTTAAAAACGCATCGTCGCACTCGTGTAGTGGACGTAGAGCTTTCTGTTGTTAATACTTTTCCGATTTTAGAAGCGTTGGCAAAAGTTGAAAATATTGGTTCAGCTGAAGTTGATATCGGTAAGCTTGCTGTTGAATACAAAGAAAAAGGCGGCGATATCGATGCTTTTGTTGCTCAAGCGGTTGAGTCAATCAAAGGCAATGCAACCTCTGAACAACCTAAAGATGTAGTGTTATACGGTTTTGGTCGTATTGGTCGTATTTTGGCACGTTTGATTATTAGTCAATCTGGCTTGGGGCGTGGTTTAAGCCTTAAAGCAATCGTTGTGCGTAAATCTTCTGATGGCGACTTGGCAAAACGTGCGTCTTTGTTACGTCGTGACTCTATTCACGGTACTTTTGCAGGTACAATCGCTGTTGATGAAGAAAACGAAGCAATTATCGCCAATGGTAATTACATCAAAGTGATTTATGCGTCTAATCCAAGTGAAGTGGATTACACCCAATATGGTATTAACAATGCGCTTTTGATTGATAACACCGGTAAATGGCGTGATGTTGATGGTTTAAGCCAACATCTTAACTGCGCTGGTGTTGCCCGTGTTGTGTTGACTGCACCGGGTAAAGGCGACATGAAAAATGTGGTATTTGGTGTAAACCAAGCTGACATTTTAGATGAAGACAAAATTATTTCTGCTGCAAGCTGTACCACTAATGCAATCACTCCAATCTTAAAAGTAGTGGATGAAAAATATCATGTGTTAAATGGTCACGTTGAAACTGTTCACTCATTTACCAATGATCAAAATCTGATTGATAATTATCACAAGGCAGATCGTCGTGGTCGTGCGGCAACCTTGAACATGGTGATTACAGAAACAGGCGCTGCTAAAGCTGTTGCTAAAGCATTGCCACAGTTGAAAGGTAAATTAACAGGTAACTCTGTTCGTGTACCAACGCCAAATGTTTCTCTTGCAATCTTGAATTTGACGTTAGATAAAGAAGTTGATCGTGATGAAGTGAATGAATATATTCGTCAGATTTCAATTAATTCTAACCTGCAAGGTCAAATTGGTTATACCAACTCAACTGAAGTGGTTTCAAGTGATTTTATTGGTTCGCGTACTGCGGGCGTATTTGATGCTCAGGCAACCATTACTTCAGGTAATCGTTTAACTGCGTATGTCTGGTATGACAACGAAGTCGGTTATAGCTGCCAAGTATTGCGTATCGCTGAACAAATGTGTGGCGTAAGTTATCCAAAAGTTCCTGCTGGAACTGATGCATAATTTATTACTTCATGTTTGTTTTAAAAAGCTCAGTTTCGACTGAGCTTTTTTTATGTCGATCTGTTTTATAAAGACTAACAGCATTTCACAGATACAAAATCGATGCTGAATGTTTCTATTAAATCGTAAACACTGTGCTTTCAAAGAAATAAAAGAATTTGTAATTTAAGGATAGAACATTGCAAGTGAGAAATGTGCTGAGTGGATTAGCATTGATTGCATTGGCGACCCTAATAGGTGTTGGTATTGCAATCTGGGTTTTTAAATATTTCAATATTTATATTCCCTTGAAAAATCAAGCGGTGAATATTGATTTACAAGAGCCTTTGCAGGCAAAAGTCAAAATTCAGGATGCACTGGATGTGGATGTTACAGGTCGTGTGAATGCTGCGATTCCTATTCGGGAAAATCTCAATATTCCTTTAACCCAAACTCTGACGCCGCGTGTTTATTTTGATAATCAGGTGCCGATTAAAACGACCATTCCTGTAAAGGAAACGTTGAAGGTTAATCAAAACTTACCCATTGATACGAACGTTCAAGTCAAGGTATTGGGTAAGGATATTACTTTGCCGTTGAAAGGAACTATTCCAATCAAATTAGATGTGCCGATTGATATACAAGTTCCGCTTGAGCAAAACGTCCATTTAAAGTTTGATGCACCAGTGCGCACAGTACTAAAAGAAAATTTAAATATTCCATTAGATACCACTTTAAAAACTAATATTCCTATTAGTGGTCATTTGAATGTTCCCATTGAAACAGCTTTAGCTGCTTCGGTAGATGTGCAAAATACTTTACCGATCAAAATTCAGCAGGGGGAGTTAAAAATTCCATTGTCGAGTATGCGCATTCAAAAAGTGGGTGATTCGCCACCTACTTCGAAAATAGCAACGCCTGTTCCTTTACCACACAAGGAATAGCAATTAATGTGGTTCTTTAGCTCCTTAAAACGTACTTTACTGATTTTTATTGGCATCGTGAGTCTAGTTGCAGTCTTATTTTGGCTTTATTTGAATATTCAGGCATCTGTTTCTGTGTCTTCTCATCATGCTCAAATTCATTTACCCGAATCACTTCCTACAAAAATCCATGTCGGAAATTATTTGCAAACTCGGTCGATAGGTAAACTTGATAC
Source organism: Acinetobacter sp. S54 (assembly GCF_016624945.1). Taxonomy (GTDB): domain Bacteria; phylum Pseudomonadota; class Gammaproteobacteria; order Pseudomonadales; family Moraxellaceae; genus Acinetobacter. Next base: position 214,486 of record NZ_JACVUI010000004.1, read on the forward strand.
CAGCATTGATATTAATCGACAATTAGATTTACCGCTACGTGGTAAATATCTAGCAGAATTGAGTTTTGAGGTGGAAACTCCGATTACAGTGAATATTGATTATTCCACGATGCTAAAAATCGATGAAACTATGCCACTTGAAACCACAACCGATCTGATCTATCAAAATAAGTTATTGCCACAGTTTCCTTTAAAACTGGATATTCCCATCCAGTTGGATGTACCGTTTCAGCTTAAACGCAGTTATACCTTACCTGTCAAAATTTCATTTAGTGGGCCCGTATATTTTGAGTTTAATGAGCCTGTACGCCTCAATGTCCAGCATCAGTTTAATCCCACTCTAAATATCAATGATCCGATGACAATGCGCAAAATTGCGACTTTCAATGCCATTATGTATAACTCCGTACAAACGACTCAGGCAAACCTTGATATGCAGATGAATCTCCCTTTGAAAAATATTCATCCTTAAAAATTGACCTTCATTTTTAATCTTTAAATTCTCAGTTTCTACAGCGCCTTTAGGCTTTTTCATGAAACTGGGAATTTGCTTGCATTTTCTATTCGAGAATTTTAGTAAAATATGGCAGAATAGGCGGTTTTTAGAGATTTCAGAGGATTGGCACATGCGCTTTGTTGATGAAGCAGTCATTACCGTAGAGGCTGGCGACGGTGGCAATGGCGTAGCCAGTTTTCGCCGTGAAAAATTTGTACCGTTTGGTGGACCTGATGGCGGCGATGGTGGTCGTGGGGGCAGCGTGTATATTCAGGCTGATGATGATACTGGTACACTGGTCGACTTTCGTTATACCCGAAAATTCCGTGCAGAGCGTGGAAAAAATGGTTCAGGTGCGAACTGCTCAGGCCGTGGCGGTGACGATGTTATTTTAAAGGTTCCCGTAGGCACCACGATTGTCGATACAGATTCAGGCGATATTATTGGCGACCTGGTCAAAGATGGTCAGCGTGTTTTGGTGGCTCATGGGGGTGATGGTGGTTTGGGTAACACCCATTTTAAATCATCGACTAACCGTGCACCTCGTAAATTCACTACGGGTGTAAAAGGCGAATTCCGTGAAATTCGTTTAGAGTTAAAAGTACTGGCTGATGTTGGTTTGCTGGGCATGCCAAATGCAGGTAAATCAACCTTTATTCGTGCCGTAAGTGCAGCCAAACCGAAAGTGGCTGATTATCCGTTTACGACTATGGTGCCAAATTTAGGTGTGGTCGATGCCGATCGTCATCGTTCTTTTGTCATGGCCGATATTCCAGGTTTGATTGAAGGCGCAGCAGAAGGGGCTGGGCTCGGCATTCGCTTTCTAAAACACTTGGCACGTACACGTATTTTGTTGCATATCGTGGATGTACAACCGATCGATGGTTCAGACCCTGCGCATAATGCCAGAGCAATTATCGCAGAGTTGGAGAAATTTTCTCCGACACTGGCGAAACTACCGATCGTATTGGTTCTTAATAAACTCGATCAATTGGATGAAGACAGCCGTGATGAATGGTGTCAGCACATTATTGATGAGTTGCAGTGGACAGGGCCGGTCTTTAAAACCTCTGGCTTATTGGAAGAAGGCACTAAACCTGTAGTGTATTACCTCATGGATCAAATTGAGCAACAACGCGAGCGTGAAGTTGAAGATCCAGAGTACGCAGCAGAAGTTAAAGCATTCCGTGAACAGCTTGAGGCTGAAACACGTGAACAAACTATCGCGGCAAAAGAAGCATATCGTGCCATGCGCCGAGCCCAGCGTTTGGAAGGCTTACTGGCTGGTGAAGACGATGATGACTTCGATGACGAAGATGATGATAACGATGTAGAAAGTATCTACGTGCGTGATTAGACTTTTCACAACCCCTTTAATTCCTCCTGTGAGGTGATGTGGCTTTGCAAGATGGAAAGCAATTTGAGGAAAACATGATAGAAGTGGTGGATGGGCAACGTCAGCTCAATGAGTGTAAACGAATCGTTGTTAAAATCGGATCCTCTCTACTCACAGCAAATGGGCAAGGTTTAGATTTAGATGCAATTTCGCATTGGGCAACTCAAATTGCCAATCTACATACTGCTGGACATGAAATTATTTTAGTGTCCTCTGGTGCTGTGGCTGAAGGGATGGTGCGCATGAAGCTGTCGAGTCGACCCACCGATCTACCCAGTCTGCAAGCTTGTGCAGCTATTGGCCAAATGGGCTTGATCCATACGTGGTCGAGTGTGCTGGAAAAACATAGCATTCAAACTGCACAAGTTCTTCTGACTCATGATGATCTGGCAGATCGTCGGCGTTATCTTAACTCTTGTGATGCATTACAAAATTTGATTGACTGGCGTGTGATTCCCGTCATCAATGAAAATGATACGGTTTCAACCGATGAAATTCGTTTTGGTGATAATGATACGTTGGCGGCAATGGTTGCGGGGCAAGTACATGCGGATTTGTTGATTATATTAACGGATCAGCAAGGTATGTTTGATTCTGATCCACGTAGTAACCCTGACGCGAAATTATTGACTGAAGTTCGTGCTTTAGACGATAGTTTGTTTGAAATGGCGGGCGGTGGTGGCGTGCTAGGACGAGGAGGCATGGTCACTAAAGTTCGTGCTGCGCGCCTTGCGGCTAAATCGGGATGTCCAACGCTCATTGCTAGTGGTGAAAGTGATCATGTTTTGTCGCGTTTAATGGCAGGTGAAATGCTCGGCACTTTATTCAGTACGGATAAAGATCGTATGACGGCGCATCAACAGTGGTTAGCGGCACATTTACAAACTGCAGGCCGTTTGATTATTGATGATGGTGCTGTAGACGCAATTAAAGAACGTCATCGTAGTTTATTGCCTGTTGGTGTCAAAACTGTTGAAGGGCATTTTGATCGTGGTGATGTCGTTGAATGTGTCGATAAGTCTGGAAAGCGGATTGCGGTAGGACGGGTAAATTTTAGTTCGCAATCGGCCGATATTATCAAAGGATTAGCATCTGATAAGGTTTATCAAGTTTTAGGCGAAGCGCGTTCACTGGAAATGATTCATCGCAACCATATGGCGATTTACTAAGGTTAAAAAATAAAAAACTCGCTTAGGCGAGTTTTTTTACATCTGCGAGTCGAGGTAGCTGTTGATCTTCTCCGACCATATAACAGCTATCTGCCAAGCTAAACATTTCTAAATCTTCATAGCTGTTGCCATAAGCGTATACATGGGCGTAATCATTGAGATGATAAGCGTTATGAATTCTGATTTTTTTCTGTTCAGAACTACAGTCGGGTGTAGAATATTCGCCCGTAATTATTCCATTAAGGATCTCAACTTGTGTACAGATCAGATCGATATTGAGAAGTTCACAAACTGGTTTTAAATATAAATCGATCGAAGCAGAAACCAAAACCACTTTATCGCCTTGTGACTGATGCTGTAATAGGCGCTGTAGCAATTGTGAATCTAGGCTTTTAAGCAAAGTCTTGGCATAGTCCTGCCCCAATTGTTGTAATTGTTCTGCTGAATTGCCTTTAAACATCGTGGTAAAAAGCTTGGCGCGCATGGCATCAGCGGGATAAAGTTTTAAATAATAGGCCTGAATCCACGGAAGAATCTTCAGACCCTTACGCATGATATGCCTTTTAGATAAAGTATAAAAAATAAAACCAGTGAAACTATCTTTAGTACAGAGTGTTCCATCAAAATCAAACAGGGCGAGATTTATATTTTTATTCGTTTCGCTCGTTGCATACATGTTTCATATCTTCCATTGACTCGGGAGGCAAACCAGTTGGTGTTGTAATCTCGACTTAATTTTGGTCCAGAAATAATGACTTGCGGCATGATGGCATAAATTGGTTCTTTACCAGTTTTTGCCTTATACAATTTTTTAACCGCTATATAAGTTTGGGTATCTTCAAAAGATTTCTCTTTCTCTTTTTTCAGGTCTGAGCGAATTTGCCGAGGTGTAACTAACACGTTATTTTGCGCAAAGACAGAGATAAGTTCTTTCTCAGATTGACTGAGTACAGCGCGGGGACTACCATCTTTATTGTAAAGCAGTAAATCGCCATCCAAATCCAGTTCTTTTGGTGTTAAATCATTTAGCATACTTTGAAAAGCCGCATTACGGCTAGAATACATACCAGAATTATAATCAGCAAATCGATAAATCGACTTATCATAATCGGCAGGATACATCATCAAACGATGGATACCGTAATATAAACCACCATATTGTGTATATAAATCGTCACGCAATTCATTGGTATTCATACGAGAACGTTTGTGATCCTGTGCGTAAGTAATCAAGACTTGCATAGAACCTAACGTAGTAATTGGATTCATTTTTTCGCCAATATCTTGCCCTACTAATTTGGCCGCTCCAGTTAAAGCACTGACATGATAATGACTCGCCATAAAATCAAAAATTTGACGATAAAGTAAATCCAGATCACGCTCCGTGCGGACTTTACGCATTTGGCTCATATAATTATTATCTGGAGACGGCTGATTTTTAAGGACATCCTCAAAATAACCTGCCACTTGACCGCCAATAGTGGTTCCTAATTTTTCTTCAAACTTTTCATTTAGACGTGTATTGACTTCCTTAACTGCTTTTTCACCTAGCCCAGGAACGACTGGGTCTGCAACGAAATTAGACTCTTGATCAACCACAGCAATAATGCTGCATACATTCTCTTTAGTTTTGGGAATACCTAATTTTCCCATAATATCATCGATATCATTTGCCCATGATTCACGGCCACTCACACGCGTAGGAATCACACGTTTAATTTGCTCAGCTTTAAATTCAGGTTCATCCTTATGCGACCACCAATTACCATCACCACATCCAGCCAACACCAGACTTAATACAATCGTGCTGAATGACTTTAGGTATAAACCAGATTTAAAGGGGGTATTCATGCAAACAAAGCACCCTGATAAAAAGATGAGCAATAAAACAGATGCAGTATACTATGTTGATCGAAAAATGCATGAATATTATGCATGTGGTGTTTTCTGATTTTAAATCAGCATTGTTTACTTTTTGAGTAATTAATTGATTTGAAATGGTTTTATTAAAGTTATTCAAATGCGTTGTTAAGGCTCTTTGTGTTTACATCTTCAATTTTGATCCTATTTAAGCCTTCATTTACTTTATTTAGCAGATGTATGAGCGTTACTGCATCATCAAAAGCAATTCCGTCCATGGCCTGATGATAAAAACTAAAAATTTGTTCCTGCAAATTTTCCCAGTTCTTATGTCCTAATGCGGTAAGTGCTACATTTTTTGCACGTCGATCCTGATGATCAATTAAGCGTTCAACAAAGCCATCACGTTCAAGACGTTTTAAGATAAGCGTCAAATTTTGACGACTTACCCCAAGATATTCAGTTAAATCGGAAAAGGACATTCCTGTTTTAGCATGAGGGCGTGATAAAGCACCGAGTACCGACCAGTGTACCGGCGAAATTCCAAGCTGGTTAAAACATTGTCGATCCAGAGAGTTTCCTACTTGGAATAACCTAAAAAACAATCGGTTATGAATTGAATATAAAGCTGGATCATACATTTTTTCTTGTGTGTTATTCATTCGCATCTCAAAGATCCTTACTTAGAGCATCATACCTGAATTAAAAGTGGGAATTCAAAAGATTCATGTGTGGGGCCTTTAAATCAAATTTTATAGAAAAATACTTACCGTCCGTCAGAGTTTTCCTAGATTTCAGAAACGTCAATTTCATTCCCTCGTAGTCACATGTTTATTTAACTGAATCAGTTGAATCTTATCCAATGGTATTTTTGACTAATCAAAAATATAAGTATTTTGGGATATTATGTAAATATGATGATTTAAAATAATTAATTATTATTTAAAATTCAATAAATTAAAATTTTTAAAATTTAATATATGTAAATGTATTGACATAAATCCGCCGAATAATTATGCTGAATTTATAACAAGGACAAAGGAAAGAAGATGAAAGGACTAAAAGACAAAGTCATTATCGTGACGGGCGGTGCAGGTGGAATTGGATCTGCTACTTGTAAACGTCTTGCGCAGGAAGGTGCAAAAGTTGCGGTATTTGATATGAATTTACAAGTTGCTGAATCTCTAGTGGCAGACATTCAAGCGAACCATGGACAAGCGGTTGCCGTACAGTGTGATATCACGAACCGTGAAGCTGTAGATCAAGCCGTACAAAAGACGCAGACTGAACTGGGTTCAATTGATGGTTTAGTGAATAACGCAGGTTGGGATGTTTTCAAGCCTTTTATCAAAACTAATGCAAATGAATGGGAACGACTGATTCAGATTAATCTGGTGGGTATGTTGAATATGCATCATGCAGTTCTACCCTTCATGATTGAAAAAAATGCAGGCCGTATTGTCAATATTGCATCGGATGCTGCACGTGTCGGCTCTTCAGGTGAAGCAGTATACGCCGCATGTAAGGGGGGGCTACTGTCTTTCTCCAAAACTCTGGCGAGAGAGCATTCACGTAATAATATTACTATTAATGTGATTTGTCCGGGACCAACAGACACGGCATTGTTGGCTGGTGTTACAGAAGGCGCATCTAATCCAGAAAAATTACGCGAAGCATTTACCCGTGCGATTCCATTAGGTCGTTTAGGGCAGCCTGACGATTTAGCCTCATCCATTGCTTTTTTCTTGAGTGATGATGCGAGCTTTATAACGGGACAAGTATTAAGTGTGTCGGGTGGCCTAACCATGAATGGTTAACACAATCAAGATTTGGATTGAGAAAAATTGAAAAGGAACAAATAAAATGAATTTTGAAGATATTTTATACGAAGTTAAAAATAGCGTGGCATGGATCACGATTAACCGCCCCGAAAAAATGAATGCTTTTCGTGGTCAGACTTGTGATGAAATTATTAAGGCTATGAATCGTGCAGGTTATGATCGAGAAGTGGGAGCTATTGTCTTAACAGGCGCGGGTGAAAAAGCATTTTGTACTGGTGGTGACCAGTCTGCACATGATGGTAACTACGACGGGCGCGGCACTATTGGCCTGCCAATGGAAGAGTTGCATAACTGTATTCGTGATGTTCCTAAACCCGTTATTGCTCGGGTACAAGGCTATGCGATTGGTGGTGGCAATGTATTGGCTACGATTTGTGATTTAACGATTTGTTCTGAAAAAGCAATTTTTGGTCAGGTTGGACCAAAGATGGGTTCGGTTGATCCTGGTTATGGTACGGCATTTCTTGCACGTGTAGTCGGTGAGAAAAAAGCTCGTGAAATCTGGTATATGTGCCGTCGTTATTCAGGTCCGGAAGCCGTTGAAATTGGTCTTGCCAATAAATGTGTTCCTGCCGAGCAATTAGATGCTGAAGTACAGGCGTGGGGCGAAGAACTTTGCCAACGTAGCCCTACTGCGCTAGCGATTGCCAAACGTAGTTTCAATATGGATACCGCACATCAGGCAGGGATTGCGGGTATGGGGATGTACGCGTTGAAATTGTATTACGACACAGAAGAGTCTCGTGAAGGCGTTAATGCGCTAAAAGAAAAACGTCAACCTGAATTCCGTAAATACTTTAAGTAAGGAGTGAACAAGATGAGTAAAAATCCTTATATTACGGAAGATTTGGAATTTTTGGCTGAAACTGCCGATAAATTTGCTCAAAAGTTTATTGCTCCCGGTTTTTTAGAACGAGATCAAAGCCGTGTGTTTGATCGGGATCTGGTCAAGAAGATGGGTGAAATGGGCTTTATTGCACCTGAATTACCTGAGCAATATGGCGGTCAGGGCATGGGGCGTCTGGCAGCAGGTGTGATTCATGAGGCCATTGCTAAGGCTGATTTAAGCTTCTCTTATGTTAATTTGCTGGCTTCTTTAAATGGTCAGATATTGGCAGAGCATGGAGATCCCGAAGTTGTACGCCCTTGGCTAGAAAAGCTCACTGCAGGTGAAGCGATTTTTGCCATTGGGTTAACTGAACCACGTGGTGGTTCGGATGCAGGAAATCTACGCTTAAAAATTGAACGTGATGGCAATGACTATATTTTGAATGGGGAAAAAACCTCCATCTCTGCAGCCGATCAAGCTGATGCATCTGTCATTTTTGGACGTACAGGTAGTATTGAGTCTGGCGCGCATGGTATCACCGCTTTATTAGTTCCGATGAACTTACCAGGCGTTAGTACGACACGTTTTGATTGTCATGGACAACGTGCGATTGGTCGTGGTTCGATTTTCTTTGATAATGTGCGTGTCCCAGTAAATCACCGTTTAGGCGAAGAAAATAAAGGTTTTGTACAAGTCATGCAAGGCTTTGATTTTTCTCGTGCTTTGATTGGTTTGCAAGTGTTGGCGGTTGCGCGTGTTTCACTGGATGAAGCCTGGGAATATGCTGCACAGCGTGAAGCTTTTGGCAAGCCTTTAACTGCTTTTCAGGGCGTCTCTCATCCTTTAGCTGATTATGAAACGCAGGTCGAAGCGGCCCGTTTACTTTGTCTGCAAACCTTGTGGCTTAAAGATCAGCATTTACCGCATACCTCAGAAGCCGGAATGTGTAAATGGTGGGGGCCAAAACTAGCTTATGACGTGGTACATCAATGTTTACTGACCTTTGGGCATGCTGGATATGACCGTGGTGTGATGGAACAACGTTTGCGTGATGTATTAGGGTTTCAGATTGGTGATGGGACAGCGCAAATCATGAAAACCATTATTGCCCGTCATAAAGCAGGACGCAAAGCCGTTCCGGCATAAGAGAATGATGCAGAATAGATTGTTCAATATTCAGAAGGAATATGTTTAGGTTTTGAATAAAGCTTAAATATATTGATATTGCGCAATCTTTAAAGCTTTAAATAATAACAAAGGATGAGAAGAATGGAGTTCGATACGGTTCTGATCCCGTCACGTCGGGATAAAATGCTAGAAAAAGGTTTTTGGTATAACAAAACAATTCTGGATTCATTGAATGAAGCGGTCAAATCTTTTCCAGATAAAACTGGGTTGATCAGTTTTAAAACAGTTGATCAATCTGAAACCCGTTTTAGCTATCGTGAAATATTGGAAGTTAGCAATAAAATTGCGTTAGGTCTTCAAGCGCTCGGTGTTAAAAAGCAGGATGTAGTCTCATGTCAGTTGCCAAATTGGTGGGAATTTTCATTGCTTTATATTGCTTGTCGACGCATTGGGGCCGTGCTTAATCCTTTAATGCCGATTTTTCGTGAGCGCGAATTGGAATTCATGCTTAAACATGCAGAGTCCAAAGTTTTTGTTGTTCCTCAAAAATTTCGTAATTTTGATCACGAAGCATTAGCCAATCAGCTTCAGAGCAAAATTCCAAGCTTGAAACATATCATCGTTGTAAACGGCGAAAATGCAAATAGTTATGAGAAGTTGCTGGTTAATCATAAGCTTGAAAATAATCAAGAAGCAGCAGAGCAGCTAAACAATATTCAGATTAACGCAGATGACGTTGCCCAGTTAATTTTTACCTCGGGTACAACAGGTGAACCCAAAGGCGTGATGCATACGGCCAATACTTTATTTGCCAATATCATTCCCTATGCACAGCGGTTACATCTGAATGAAAAGGACGTGATTCTCATGGCGTCTCCAATGGCGCATCAAACTGGCTTTATGTATGGTTTAATCATGCCGGTTGAACTGAAGGCAACAGTCGTTTTACAGGATATGTGGGACGTGCAGCAAGCCGCCAGATTAATTGAAAAACATCAAGTGACGTTTACGATGGCCTCTACACCATTTCTAAATGATTTGTCGAATTCAGATACACAGGCACATCGCCAACTGCAGTCTCTAAAAACTTTTCTGTGTGCTGGCGCGCCCATTCCGAGTCCATTGGTACAAAAGGCTAGAGAAAGTTTAGGAGTCAAAGTTATTTCTGCATGGGGAATGACTGAATGCGGGGCGGTTACCATGACCCGCCCAGAAGATGATGATGAGCGCTCTTTTAATACGGATGGTTTGCCACTGTCTGGAGTTGAAGTCAAAATTCTCGATGAGGATGGGATACAAAAACAAGCAAATGAAGCAGGACGTCTGGTCATTCGTAGTTGTTCAGGTTTTGCAGGCTATCTCAAACGTCCGCACTTGAATGATACAGATGCACAAGGCTGGTTTGAAACAGGCGATCTAGCCTATCAAGATGAGAAAGGGTATATCCGTATTTGTGGACGTAATAAAGACGTGATTATCCGCGGCGGAGAAAATATTCCGGTCGCAGAAATAGAATCTTTATTATATCAACATCCTGATATTGCTGTAGTCGCCTTGGTGGCTTATGCCGATGATCGGCTAGGTGAACGTGCTTGTGCCGTCATTAAGCTCAAAGAGCATCGGACATCCATCGAGTTAAAAGAAGTCAGTGATTTTTTGAAACAGCATAATCTGGCAATTCAATATATCCCTGAGCGTCTTGAAGTCTGGAATGAAATTCCAACCACACCTTCTGGAAAAATCCAGAAATTTAAACTGAGGGAAATGATTGCCACACAGGCACCGTCATTGAACTAATTTTTTTTAAAATTTCCTGAGTCTCTTATTAGGAAAATAAATACGGATTAAATCGGCACAGTTTTAAAACAAGAAGTTTTGAGATTGACGTATTTCTGTGCCTTAAAAATGGAGTTTGCTATGAAAAAGTCACGTAGTTTGATCTATCAGCATATAATTGGTTTGGGGGCGATCATGATTGCATTCCCTAGTCATGCCAAAAGTATGGAAGAACAACTGGCTGAATTGAAACAACAGATTCAGGCGTTGGAACTCAAAATGGAGCAACAAGCGCAACAACAAGAAAGTAAGGAAAATCAAACAAAATCAGCGCCATTGGATCTAAAACATATGGTGACCAAAGGTGGTGCAGAATTAGAATTATATGGAAATGTACGGGCAGATGGGACTTATCAAATGAAAGGCCCTAATACCATGTATAACTATATTAGCTCTGTGCCTTTGAAAGGATCTGAAAATGAAGGACATAACTCGGATAAGTTTCTAAGCACTTTAAATGCGACGCGTTTCGGATTCAATTTTACCACTCCAAATCTGGGCGCCCATCGCTTAGGTGGAAAAGTTGAGATGGATTTTTTTGGCGGGACAGGGCGAGATACTTTCCGTATCCGACATGCCTATTTAACGTATGACAAATGGTTAGTTGGTCAAACATGGTCAAACTTTAATGCAGTAGAATATTTTCCTGAAACTGTAGATGCATCTTTATCGGTGGGCGGTTCGCTGACACGTGTTTCACAAATTAAATATAGTTATCCTATTGATAAAAATATGAATCTGGCGGTAAGCCTAGAAGATCCAAAAGCTGAAACAGTGACTACATCTGGGACACAGGACTTTAAAACTGATCCAAATGCAAAATTAAAAATGCCTTCTGCTGTAGGTCGTTTAAATTATAAATTTGAGAATGGTTCTATAATTTCTGGGCGTGTATTTCTCACTCAAAAGGCAACTACTTTTGGCAATGGCGATGATTTTTTATCGTGGGGCGCGGCTTTAGGGGGGAAATATCAAATCACCGCGGATACATTACTTCGCTTTGACTATAATCATATTAAAGGTGATACCAAAAATGTGTTGTGGTCAAACTATGCGTATGTTTTTGATGCCAATGAAAAAATGAAACCAAATGAATTTGATACGCTTACTGTAGGACTTACTCACCAATTTACTCCAAAAATCCGTTCAACACTTGGTTTTGGTTATATGCTGGCAAATGATGACAATAGTTTCGCACAATTGGTACGCAATGACTCTACGCAAAATAAAGAACTAAAAGAAGGATGGATCAATATTTTTTACAACCCTGTAAAACCTGTCAATTTTGGACTTGAATATATGTATGGGGAACGTAAAACTTTTGCAGATCAAAAAGGGATAGATAACCGTGTGAATGTCACTGCAATTTATGATTTCTAAAATAAAAAGATGATATTGAATTAGTTTTTACAGGCAAAATGTTCAATATTTTATCCGATATCAGATTTAATCTTAAATAAAAACACAGTGTTAAATACTGTGTTTTTATTTTAATAAAACGCATTAAAAATGATGTTCGAGGTCAGGCGTTTTATTGATCATCTAAATTGGTTTTTTTCTCGATTAAAGTAAACCTTCAACAATACTAATCATGACTTCGGCGCAACCTTGACGTGCAGCTCTGGCTTTGGTGTATTCTTCCGAATGATAACAAGCTTGTGCAGTGGCCATATCGACAAACTCAATCACTACTTGTCGTTGGTAAACTGGCCCTTCCAAAATGATGGATTCGCCACCGCGAGCAAGAAATTTAGCGCCATACTTTTCAAAGGCTAAAGGAGCCAAAGCCATATATTGTTTATATTGTTCTAAATCATGGATGGTGACATGGGCAATCCAGTAAGCAGACATTGGTTTCCTTCCTTCGTGTAAAGTGGCTCGTAAATTTTTATTTAACAGGGAATTAACTGTTTAGAATCTTTTTCGCAACTGCCGCGGCTTCGGCAATATGCTCAGCGACTGCTTGTTTTGCTTTTTCAGGATCCTTATATAAATAAATTGCTTCACACATATTTTTAATGCGTTGATAACCTGAAATTTCACGTTGAGTTGATTTCATTGTCATCGCTCGAAGCCGGCTAATTCGACCATTCAAACGTTGTACTACCTCCCAGGCAATCTGGTGTTTAGCCGTTGTAAAAATAGTTTCGTACAATTTTGCCGAGGTTGAAATAATCAAATTAATATCATCATGAGCAAAAGCTTGCTCAAGTTCTGACAGCAATTCTTTAAGGGTATTACTGGTTTGTTCGGTGAGATTTTTGGTGCAATCTGCAACGGCACTTTGCTCTAATAAGAGTCGAATCTCGTAGATTTGAGACGCAATTTCCCAATTAAGTAGGGAAACAATTGGGCCTTTATTGGGCAAAATTTCCACCAACCCTTCTGCTTCAAGATAGCGAATTACTTCACGCACTACAGAGCGACTAACTCCTAGTTCTTCACATAGCGTTCTTTCAACCAGCCTTTTGCCTGAAGGAAAGTAACCCGTAATAATGGCATTTCGGACTTTCCCTAAGCAGAGTTCGCGTAGGGTAACGGGCGGATTTTCAATTTTAAGATTCATAAATAACTAATTCATTCCCAATTTCATTATGCAATTTTTGTTACATCTCTTTTATCTAAAAAGAGCATAGCAAACTCTTGCTTTTTTTTCATTATGTATTATGGTATACCATAATACAAGTTGAAGATAAATTCACCCGCAAGGAAATGCCATGAATCTAATCCGTAAAACAGTACTTCACGTTGAAACGACTTATGTCGATGGCGGTAAAGAAGCATCAAAACCTTTAAAAATGGTCGCAGCAGCTGCGGTTATTAAAAACCCGTGGGCAGGTCAGGGGTATGTTGAAAACTTGACTCCTGAAATCCGTCGTATTGCACCTATTTTAAGTGAGCATTTAACCAAACTGATTATTGATGAAATTGGTTCAGGTGAGGCCGTTGAAGCATTTGGTAAATGTGCAGTGGTCGGTTTGGATGGTGAACTTGAACATGCCTCTGCATTAATTCACACCTTACATTTTGGTAATACCTACCGCAGTGCAGTGGGTGCGAAATCTTATCTGGCCTTTAATAATACGCGCGGCCCTGCGAATGCACCGATTTTTATTCCAATGATGGATAAAAATGACGAAGGACGTCGTTCTCATTATTTAACCTTACAGTTTGCAATTCCAGATGCACCTGCGGCAGATGAGCTAGTGGTGGTGATTGGTGCAGCAACTGGTGGTCGTCCTCATCATCGTATTGGTGACCGTTATCAGGATTTAAAGGAATTAGGTCATGATCTCGAAAACCCAGCAGCTGTCAAATAATCGTATCGCTCATTATTTTGAGCAGGGTAACGGCGAACCGTTAGTGCTGATTCATGGTGTGGGTATGCAGGCGGAAGCATGGTATCCACAAATTGAATATTTCTCCAAACATTACCGGGTGATTTCTGTCGATATGCCAGGTCATGGGCAAAGTACTAAACTGGCTGACGATGCTCAATTACAGGATTTTGTAAACTGGGCAATTGAATTCATTACTGCCCTAAATATAGGGGCTGTAAATTTGGCAGGCCATTCTATGGGGTCGCTAATTACCACGGGTGTCAGTGCTACTCGTCCAGATTTGGTCAAAAGAATGGCGGTGCTCAATGGTGTGTATAAACGTACCTCAGAGGCCAAAGATGCAGTCATTCAAAGAGCTGAAGAGTTAAAAACAGGTCATATTGATATTGAAACACCATTACAACGCTGGTTTGGTGACCGTGAGATTGAACGTCAGGCTGCACTTAAAGTGAAGTCATGGTTAGAAAATGTTGACATGTCTGGTTATGCAACAGCTTATTCAGCCTTTGCAAAAGGTGATGCAATTTATGCAGATGAATGGGCCAGAATCGCCTGTCCAGCCCTAATCTTAACAGGGACAGGAGATCCGAACTCTACTGCTGAAATGGCGGTTAAAATGGCAAATCAGGCTCTCCATGGTAAAGCAGTCGTGATTGAAAATGAGCGACATATGGTGAATTTGACTGCACCCGATCAAGTAAATCGTGCCATGCAAGCGTGGTTAGAAACCAGCATTTAGATGGTTACACATTCATTGATGAAGGAATATGAAAATGAGCGAAATGGAAAGTGTCAATAAAATACGTGAACTACGTGATGCCTTTGGATCATTTATGACAGGCGTAACGGTAGTCACTACGTGTAAAGATGATGGAACACCATTAGGTTTTACAGCCAACTCTTTTGCTTCGGTGTCTTTGGACCCAGCCTTGCTTCTGGTAAGCATTGCCAAGACATCAAGCAATTATGACAATTTTGCCCATGCGTCACACTTTGCGATTAACATTTTGGCGGAAGAGCAAAAAGATGTTTCCAATACTTTTGCTCGACCAAGTGATGACCGCTTTGCCAATTTTGCATGGTCGAAAAGTGAAAATCAGAATCCGTTAATTGATGGTGTGAGCGCATGGTTTGATTGCACTACTTATCAAATAGTTGATGCGGGTGACCATGCGATTCTAATTGGAAAAGTAGAAAATTTTGCTTCAGCAGGTTTTGCGGGTCTGGGGTATTACCGTGGCGCATATTTTACACCAGCAAAATCATCTACCGATGTCATTTCAAGTATGAAAGTCATGATGATGGCGCTTATTGGGCACGAAAATCAGATTTTGCTTGAACAGACTTCAGATCAAAAATGGACTCTACCACATTTGGTTGTAGATAAAGATGGTGCAGAAAAAGCGCTGGAAAAAATCTTTGCTGCTTATCAACCTGAAGCTTCGCCGAGCTTTATTTATTCCGTCTATGATGATGTGACCACTCAACAACAATATATCGCATTCTTATGTAACACCCCTGTTCCAACCGCACATAAAGGTCAATTTGTCGATTTAAATGATCTTGAAAAGCTTACGTTTGTTGATAGCGCTTTGCAAAGCATGTTAATGCGTTATCGTAAAGAAAATTATCTAAAAACCTATGGTGTTTATTACGGTAATCAAACCAGCGGTACGGTTCGTCAAATTGTTAAAGAGGAAGTTTAACCATGCGTTTTTCATTATTTGTACACATGGAACGTGTTTCTGATCAGCAAACGCAGAAACAGCTTTATGATGAAATGATCGAGCTTTGTCAGATTGCCGACCGTGGCGGTATGCATGCAATCTGGACAGGTGAGCATCATGCTATGAATTTTACCATTGCACCTAATCCATTTATTAATTTGGTTGATATTGCCAACAAAACTCAACATGTGCGTTTGGGTACTGGAACAGTAGTTGCACCTTTTTGGCATCCGATCAAATTGGCTGGTGAAGCAGCCATGACAGATATTATTACCAATGGCCGTCTGGATATCGGGATTGCACGTGGTGCGTACTCATTTGAATATGAACGCATGGTTCCGGGCATGGATGCTTGGAGTGCGGGACAGCGTTTACGTGAAATGATTCCAGCCATTAAAAATTTGTGGAAAGGTGATTACGAACATAACGGTGAGTTTTGGCAATTTCCAAAAACGACCTCTGCACCGCAACCTCTACAACAACCGTATCCTCCAATCTGGGTCGCGGCACGTGATCCAAACAGCCATGAATTTGCAGTACAAAATGGCTGTAATGTACAAGTTACTCCATTGCATTTTGGTGATGACGAAGTTGAAAAATTGATGGGACACTTTAATGCGGCGTGTGAGAAGTTTGCTGATGTGCCACGTCCTGAAATCATGTTACTGCGTCATACTTATGTTGCGGATAGTGAAGAAGATGCCCAATTGGCTGCGGATGAAATAAATGTGTTCTACAATTATTTCGGAGCATGGTTTAAAAACGAGCGCGAAATTAGTCAGGGTTTAATTGCACCGTTAAGCGAAGATGAAATTGCCGCACATCCATTTTATAGCGCAGAAGCTATGCGTAAAAATAATGTGATCGGGCAGTCGCAGGAAGTTATAGATCGCTTAAAAGCATATGAAGCAATGGGTTATAACGAATATTCATTCTGGATTGATACAGGCATGAGCTTTGAACGTAAAAAAGCCTCATTAGAACGTATGATCAATGAAGTGATGCCCGCATTTGCATAGGAGAGAAGACATGACTTCTCAATTCCAGTTGTACATTAATGGTCAGTTTGAAGATGGTGCTGCACAATTTGACAGTATCAATCCAGCAACAGGCCAAGTTTGGGCAAAAATGCCCGAAGCACGTAGAGATGAAGTAAATCGTGCTGTAAATGCCGCTTCACAAGCAATGCAAAATGCTGCATGGACTGGTTTAACTGCGTCTCAACGGGGTAAATTGCTGTATAAACTCGCAGATTTAATCGAAAAAGCTGCACCAGAACTGGCTCAGTATGAAACCAGTGATACGGGCAAAATCATTCGTGAAACTTCCAGTCAAATTGCGTATGTGGCGGAATACTATCGCTACTATGCAGGAATTGCAGATAAGCTTGAAGGAAGTTATTTACCGATCGACAAGCCAGATATGCAAGCATGGACCATCCGTGAACCTGTAGGTGTCGTTGCGGCGATTGTTCCTTGGAACAGTCAATTATTTTTGTCTGCGGTCAAAGTTGGGCCGGCACTCGCTGCGGGTTGTAGCGTGGTCCTAAAAGCTTCGGAAGAAGGCCCAGCTCCTTTACTTGCCTTTGCTCGTCTGGTACATCAAGCTGGTTTTCCTGCCGGTGTCGTGAATGTCATCACTGGTTTTGGTCCAGAATGTGGCGCGGTGCTGAGTAGTCATCCAGATGTAGCGCATGTGGCATTTACAGGTGGCCCTGAAACTGCACGTCATATCGTACGTAATTCAGCAAATAATCTTGCCAAAGTGTCGCTTGAACTAGGTGGAAAGTCTCCATTTATCGTATTTGCAGATGCAGACCTACAAAGCGCCGTCAATGCACAGGTCGCTGCAATCTTTGCAGCCACTGGACAAAGTTGTGTCGCGGGTTCGCGTTTATTGATTGAAGCGAGTATCAAAGATGAGTTTGTGCAGCGTTTAGTTGAACGAGTACAAAGCATTAAGATTGGTTTACCTGATGATATGTCAACTGAATATGGCCCCCTATGTACATTACGCCAACGCGAAAAAATTGAACAGGTGGTGGCAAATTCTATTCAGCAAGGTGCAAAATTGCTTACAGGTGGTAAATCACTAGATCGACAAGGCTATTACTATCCGCCAACGATTCTGGACTGTAGTGAGGTGCCTCATGCGGACTGCGTCATGACCGAATTATTTGGACCAGTGCTGTCAGTCGTAAGTTTTGAAACTGAAGCCGAAGCGATCGAGAAAGCCAATAACACTCCTTATGGGCTTGCTGCTGGCGTATTTACCAATAATTTAAGTCGCGCGCATCGTATGACCAAAGCGATTCAGTCAGGGATTGTTTGGTTAAATACTTACCGCGCGGTGTCACCACTTGCACCTTTTGGTGGTCATGGTTTGTCTGGCCATGGTCGCGAGGGCGGAGCGGATGCGGTGCTGGACTATACCACTACCAAAACGGTGTGGTTACGTACTTCAGATCAACCGATTGATGATCCCTTTGTGATGCGATAACGCATCGTGAAGGAAAAGGAACTCTGGTTTTAAGTTCAGGGATGAATCTATAAAGATATTGAATTTTAGCGTTCTATAAATTGAATCGTGGTTTAAAAAGATGGTTATTGTTGGGCCTTTAAAATGCACCGACCATATTCACTTTATCTTTTTTTGCCATTTATTTCCCGAAATTGCTAAAAGCCAGTGTGTAAGAGTTAAAAAAATAGAGATCAGGTCATCTGGATATGGCGCTGATCGGGCAGGTTGCAAGACCTAAGTTTACTCTCACTAATACTGATATTGAGGAAAATGAATTCCTCAAAGAGAGATTAAGGATATGAGCCAAAATGAAAAAAATGCTTTCGCCATAGAAAGTCATTCAATTGATTATGTTGATCCAACAGAACGTCATGGGAAAGTGCGGGATCTATTTACCCTCTGGTTCTGTACCAACATTGCGCCACTCGCTGTAATTACAGGTGCAATGTCGATGTTGACCTTTAATTTAAGTCTGATCAGTGCTTTAGTGGCTATTTGCTGCGGGCATTTCTTTGGCGCGGCTATTCTGGCCCTGACGTCTGCACAAGGGCCACAAGTGGGCATTCCACAAATGATACAAAGTCGCGCACAGTTTGGGCGTTACGGTGCATTATTGGTGGTGTTGTTTACTACTCTGATTTACCTCGGTTTCTTTATTTCTAATATTATTTTGTCTGGCAAAACACTGCATACAGTGGTTCCCGCTATTCCTGTTCCCACTGCTACAGTGATTGGAGCTATTGCAGCAACCACCATTGGTATTGTTGGTTATCACCTGATTCATAAGTTTAACAAGATTGGCACGTGGTTTATGGGAGGCTCCTTGCTGATCGGATTGATGATCATGATTCCACATATCAATGCTGATGTTTTGGCAAAAGGCTCTTTCAATCTGAAAGGTTGGTTTGCGATGTTTGGCCTATGTGCAGTATGGCAAATTAGTTTCTCACCTTATACCTCTGATTATTCTAGATATTTGCCAAAAAGCATTGGAATTTATAAGCCTTTTATTTATACCTATTTGGGTGCATCACTTGGAACTATCTTCGCGATGAGTTTCGGTACGGTGGCGGTAAGTATTGGATCTAGCACAGATGCAATGGAAGCTGTTAAATCAGGTACAGGCGTATTTGGTTATATCCTGATGATTTTATTTTTATGCAACATCATTGGTCATAATGCCATGAATCTGTATGGTGCGGTTTTATCCTGTATTACCTCGATTCAGACGTTTGCTGGAAAATGGATGCCAAGTAAAAATGTGCGCATTACGCTGTCTATTGTTGTATTAATTCTTGCGACATTTACTGCGCTTTGGGCTTCAAGCAATTTCATTAGCTTTTTCCTAAATGTCATTTTCGCCTTATTGTTTATTTTGGTGCCTTGGGTGTCTATTAATCTTTTAGATTTCTATGTCGTTAATAAGAAATCTTATGATATTCAATCCATTTTTGCTCAGGATGGTGGTATTTATGGAAAATTTAATGCTAAAGCACTCATCGCTTATTTTATTGGAATTGTGGTGCAAATCCCATTTCTAACCAATGCATTTTTCACTGGGCCTTTCGCCACTATGATTCCAGATGTGGATATTTCATGGGTGATCGGCTTGGTGGTAAGTTTTGTTGTGTACTACCTCTTTAATCTAGGAAAGATTAAATGTAGCTCTCCCG
Organism: Acinetobacter sp. S54; assembly: GCF_016624945.1. Taxonomy (GTDB): domain Bacteria; phylum Pseudomonadota; class Gammaproteobacteria; order Pseudomonadales; family Moraxellaceae; genus Acinetobacter. The sequence goes on from NZ_JACVUI010000004.1 coordinate 234,302, forward strand.
CATTAAATACCAATGCACAACTTTAAACATGACAAGAAAGGATTCAGTTCATGAATAGAAGTAATTTACAACTTACACTCGCTTCAATATTTATGGCGATTAATACACCTAGTTTTGCCGGGATTAGTTTTGGTGATAGCAACAGTGACTCGGGTCAATTAACTGTATCCGGCTATGTTCGAGGAAATTACCAGCTTAAGCATTATGGCGAAGATGCGGATGATCAGAAAATTCGTTTTGATGCGGCGCAACTTAAACTCGATTATGCACGGGGTGATTTATTTGGTCACGCAGAATACCGTTGTTACCAATATGAAAAGCTATGTGATTTTTCCTCTATGATTGATGCTTATATGGGCTACCATCTGAATAAAACAGATCAGGTTGTAGTAGGCATGCAGCCTATTCCATTTGGTCCTGGACGATTTTGGGGAAATAGCTTATATGGCAGCATGAATACCACTGCTGGTCTGGAAGATGTACATAATCTTGGTGTCAACTATCATGCTGAATTAGCGACTGCAACCAAATTTGATATTGGATATTTTGCGATTGATGGGGGACATTATTCAGGTCAGTATACCCCTGATTCGGGACGTTACACAGCTAACTATGTTCGCTCTGATGATCCAACTCAAACGGATCTGGAAGAAAAGAATATGTGGGTTGGGCGTATTGCACAGGATATTCCACTTGGTGTCGATGGATTAAATACGCAAATCGGTGCTTCTTACTGGATATCAGATATTGACAATAAAATCACAGATGAAACAGGTCGACGTAAGGCATGGGCCGTGTTTGCTAAAGCCAATTATGATCAATTCAATGTGACCTTTACGGGCGGTAAAAATCAGGTCGATAACAAAGATCTAAGACATCCCGAAGCGTCTTTAATGGGTTCTTATGATAGTGAATATCAAGTCGCCAATGATGCTAATTACTACACCATAGATGCGGGTTACACATTTAAGAATATCGGCAACATTGGTAATATTACCCCTTATATCATGCATAGTCGTTATAACAAAGACATGGATGGAGCAAAGGATTCTACGCGTAATATTTTAGGTGTCAGTATTGACCATAAGCAACTGTCATTGGTGGCTGAATATATTATGGGTAAAAATGATCCGTTTATTGGTGGAACCTCAACGTCTTTGGCACAAGGTGATGATGGTAAATGGAACAAATTACTGAATTTAACTTTGTTCTATTACTTCTAAAAGCGTTTTATAACATTCGGAAACCGAAAATTTTTTTCAGTAATTTTTTGGTATGCCATAATACAAAGAGTTTAGCCATTGCTGAGAAAATGGCTAAATCAGATCAAAAATTACATCATCAATCATTTTGAAATGACAAAAATGGTTGTATCTGTACACAAAGGTGATTTATGCAACTCAATCAAATGCCCCTATTTCACCAGCAAGCCTTCGTTGCTGGACAATGGTGTAATGCCGATAATCAACAAACTTCTGATATTTATAATCCAGCAACACAAGAAATCATTGGCACTGTACCCAATATGGGAAAAGCCGAAGCGCAACGCGCAATTCAGGCCGCAGTTCATGGCTGGGATGCATGGAAAAATAAAACTGCTAAAGATCGCTCTATTATTTTAAAAAAATGGTTTGATCTGATGGTACAGCATGCAGATGAATTGGCATTTATTCTCACCAGTGAACAGGGTAAACCACTTGCTGAGGCGAGAGGGGAAATTCTCTATGCAGCCAGTTTTATTGAATGGTTTGCTGAAGAAGCCAAGCGTGTTTATGGTGATGTTATTCCGAGTCCTTATCCAGATGCGCGGATCATGGTCACTAAACAACCCATTGGCGTGGTTGCTGCAATTACGCCGTGGAATTTCCCTGCGGCTATGATTACACGTAAAGTGGGGCCTGCATTGGCAGCAGGTTGTCCATGTATTGTGAAGCCTGCACCTGAAACTCCATTTACTGCTTTGGCATTGGTTGATCTAGCAATACAGGCTGGGGTGCCCGCAGAAATTTTTAGTGTAATTACAGGGGATGCCATCAGCATTGGTGATGCCATTTTTGAAAGTGACGATGTACGTAAATTTACCTTTACTGGTTCTACACCTGTAGGCAAATTATTGTATCAACGTTCCGCGCAAACCCTAAAAAAGGTTTCTCTGGAATTAGGTGGTAATGCACCATTTATTGTGTTTGATGATGCGGATTTAGGCGCTGCAATAGATGGGGCGTTGATTGCAAAATATCGAAATGCAGGACAAACCTGTGTTTGTGTCAACCGATTTTTGGTTCAGGCAGGTATCTACGAGAAATTTATAACTGCATTAAAAGAAAAAGTAGCGGCATTTGCTATTGGTAATGGCTTGGAGCAGGGCAATGAGATTGGCCCATTGATTAATGAAAATGCAGTGAAAAAAGTTGAGGCACATGTGGCCGATGCGTTAACCAAATCCGCACGTTTGATCACAGGTGGTCAGCGCCATACCGCTGGAAATCTATTTTATCAACCTACGATTATTGCTGATGTTACCTCAGAAATGGATGTTGCCACGCAAGAAACATTTGGCCCTTTAGCTGCGATTTTCAAATTTGACACTGAACAACAAGCGATTGAAATGGCGAATGCAACTGAATTTGGTTTGGCTGCTTATTGTTACACACAAGATTTAGGGCGTGCTTGGCGCATGAGCGAACAACTGGAATACGGTATGGTCGCGATCAATAAAGGTTTAATTTCCAATGAAGTTGCTCCATTTGGTGGGATCAAATCTTCAGGTTTGGGGCGTGAAGGTTCAAAATACGGTATGGAGGATTATCTAGAAATTAAATACACCTTATTTGGAGGCATTTAAATGAACAACGAACAATTTGAAAAAGGTCTAGCGATTCGCAAGCAAGTGCTGGGTGAGGAATACGTCAATAATTCCATTAACAATGCCGATGACTTTAATTTGCCTTTGCAGGAACTGGTGACGGAATATTGTTGGGGGGCAGTTTGGGGGCGTGAAGAGTTGAGTAAGCCTGAACGCAGTTTGATTAATCTTGCCATGATTTCTGCTCTTAATCGCCCACATGAACTTAAATTGCATGTTAAAGGTGCATTACGTAACGGCGTGCCTAAAGAAAAAATTCGTGAAGTATTATTACAAGTTGCGATTTACTGCGGCGTACCGGCGGCAGTTGATAGCTTTCGTATTGCCAAGGAAGCGATCAAAGAATATGAGCAAGAAAATATCGAATAGCGGGTTATCGTTTGGACCCATGCGATATTTAAATATATATTCAGTATGTGCAATGATATCTATCGTTTCTATGCATGATTGAGTTTGTTATATTTCTTTACCCACAAATAGCGTGAAAGTTTGTGGGTAAAGCTAACTCCATATTCAGATTAAATAGATTTTTAAACTGATCAGCCATCGTGTTTATTACCTATGGCCGAATTTCTATTAAGCTATTCAATATATAAAAATTATTATATTTTATAAATCAATATCTTATATTTATTTGGTCTTACAATATTGCTTTGGCTATTGGGAAATTTATCTTCAGCTTCATCAGTCTATTATTGAATCAAATTTTTAAGATTTCTTGAGACCTATTGAGTAGATCGGTTTAGAAGCCGAGGATTTGTTGCAAATTTTTTAGTGTGAGACATTTGGATGAATGTTTTATACTTAAGCAAATACTGATGTCGCTTATCTTAGATCCTGATTTTGCTCCCTCATGGGTTTTACCGACAGCATTGGTATAAGGTGTAATTGCTCGTATAATATTAGCACCCACCAAAAAAATGGGTGCAGATATAGCTTCTTAAACCCATAAGACTAGTCAATACCCTGTGAAAGTATGACTGAAGATGGAAAAGTGAAAATTGAGTAAAAACCCAGTAATTACAGAATTATTTGATTCATCAAAACGTACTCAAATCTGGGTCGCTCCAATGGCGGGCGTCACTGACCGCCCATTTAGAATGCTATGTAAATATTTTGGCGCTGGCCATGCAGTTAGCGAAATGATGACAGCAGACAAAACGCTGCGAATGACTAAAAAAAGCCTATACCGCGCTAATTTTGATGGAGAACTTGCACCCATTTCGGCACAAATTGCAGGGTCTGACCCTGAGCAGCTTGCTGAAGCGGCCCGTTATCAGGTCGAAAATGGTGCACAAATCGTTGATATTAATATGGGATGCCCCGCTAAGAAAGTCTGTAATAAACTTGCAGGTTCAGCATTATTGCAAGACGAAGATCTGGTGGCCCGTATTTTAGATACCGTGGTGGCCGCAGTCGATGTTCCTGTGACGCTAAAAACACGACTTGGTTTTTTAAATGGTCATGAAAACATTCTAAAAGTTGCCGAACGCGCTGAACAAGCGGGTATTGCAGCATTGGCTTTGCATGGTCGAACTCGTGAAGATATGTATTTAAATACAGCACGTTATGATTTAATTAAAGAAGTAAAAGGGCTTTTAAGCATTCCTGTGATTGCCAATGGCGATATTGATTGCCCAGAAAAGGCTAAATTTGTGCTGGATTATACAGGCGCTGATGCCATTATGATTGGTCGTGCAGCACAGGGTCGTCCATGGATTTTCCGGGAAATTGCACACTATTTAAAAACAGGTGAACATATGCCTGCCCCTGATATTGCGGAAGTGAAACAGGTGTTGTTAGGTCATTTGAATGAACTCTATCAATTTTATGGAGAATATTCAGGTTGTCGCATTGCACGTAAACATATTGCCTGGTACACCAAAGGCTTACGTTCAAGTAACGAGTTTCGGCAAAATATGTATAAAGTCGAAAGTACACATGAACAGGCTCAGGTGGTTGAAGCCTTTTTTAATCAATTGCTTGATCAAGGACAGTTGATGAGTGATGTACAAGTTGAACATGTGGATTTATTAGCGATTAGCTAGGGCTTAGCTTACTCACACATTTCCAAAACCAGTTGATTGATCAAGTCTCTTGCTTCTATTTCACGAATTTGCGCGACATTACTGCCTGCCCAAAATGCCCCAAATCCATGATCGCCCATTTGATTCGCAACCGCATGTAACTGTTTTGCAAGGTCGTAAGTATAGGGGTAGGCAGGTACAGATGGACGTTCAGGATGGTCAATCTGTGTGTGCCAATGATTAATAATGCCGCGTGCAGGTCTGCCAGAAATACTCGACGTAATTTGAGTAAGTGGCTGATTCAAAAGTGCCTGACGATAAGCTGCATTCGCATTTGATGTTTTACATTGCACAAAAGCTGTGCCTAATTGAACAGCCTGTGCGCCCAAATTCATAAGTTGTTTAGCTTGGCGACCATTCATAATACCGCCAGCTGCGATCACAGGCTTTTTACAATGCTGATTAATGAGTTGCACAAGATCAGCCGTTCTCACTGCGCCATCCATATCAGCATTAAATATTCCACGATGCCCACCTGCTTCGATGCCCTGTGCAATAATTATGTCAATTCCCGCAGCTTCAATCGCTTTGGCTTCGGTCAAATTAGTGGCTGAAACTAAAGTTATGATTCCGCTATTTTTTAAGGCTTGTATCTGATGTGTAGATGGAATACCAAAATGAAAGCTGGCTGCTTTAGGTTGAGTTTCTAATATCAGATTTAAAAAATCATCATTATCCAAGAAGCTTGGATAAATACAATCAAGTGCTTGAGGTGGCGTTGCATTAAAACGCTCGAATTCTGGTTTTAGATAGTTGATCCAGCATTGGGCTTCTTGCTCATTTAAAACTTGAGGTTGGTGGCAAAAGAAATTCACCTGAAATGGAGCGTCTGTAAGTGCTTGTGTCTGGAGTATTTGTTCTCTAGCAGAGCTCAAGTTACTTGCTCCTAAACCCAAAGAACCTAATCCACCAGAGTTAGATACTTCGGCTGCGAGTTCAGGGGTGGAGACACCGGCCATGGGTGCTAATAGAATAGGATGTTTAATTTCAAGTTGCTGTAAAATTGACATATTCTCATGAACCCGATGTTTTTTATCACCATAGCCTGAATTGTTGAAAAGATGCAAATAATGTTGGTTATTTAGTTGTTAAATACAGGATGTACATTTGAATTACATTTATCACGACATATCATGTCGTTTTAATCTGGGTAAATATTCAGTCAGGCCTATATTTTTTATACTATATTTTGTATAGCTAAACTAAGGTGAGGTCGATACTCATGTCTGATCGTATCCGCGAAAAACTGCAAATTTTAGCTGATGCTGCCAAATATGATGTGTCGTGTTCATCTAGTGGTAGTAATCGGCAAAATAAAGATAAAGGGCTGGGCAATACGGGTTCAGGGATTTGTCATTCCTATACCGAAGATGGTCGCTGCGTTTCTTTACTTAAAATTTTATTCAGTAATGTCTGTATTTTTGATTGTGCTTATTGTGTTTCGCGCCGTTCTAATGACATTCAGCGTGCCGCATTTACGGTACAGGAAGTGGTTGATCTGACCATTAATTTTTATCGACGCAACTATATTGAAGGTTTGTTTTTAAGCTCAGGTATTTTTAAATCCGCTGACCATACCATGGAGCGTATGTTGCAAGTGGTGAAAAAACTACGTCTGGAAGAAAATTTTAATGGTTATATTCATTTAAAAACGATTCCAGGAGCCTCGCCTGAATTGATTACTGAGGCAGGTTTATATGCTGATCGTATGAGTATTAATCTGGAAATGCCTACAGAAGCAGGATTAAAACGTTTTGCCCCCGAAAAGACACATGCTGAAGTGCAAAAAGATTTGGGAATTGTTCGAGATCGTTTGATACAGTTTAAGGATGAACGCAAATTGATTCGTACTGTACCCAAGTTTGTCCCAGCAGGGCAAACCACGCAAATGGTGGTCGGTGCAGCCAGCGAAACTGATTATGAGGTGATGATGATGGCGGATCATCATTACAAGGAATTTAAACTCAAACGTGTCTATTATTCGGGTTATATTCCAATCAATGAACAAGAAAAAGCTTTACCTGCCATTGGTTCAGCGCCCCCATTACTGCGTGAAAATCGGTTGTATCAGTCCGACTGGTTAATGCGTTTTTATGGTTTTGCTGCCGATGAAATTGTAAATCCACAGCACCCCAATCTCGATTTGGACATTGATCCCAAACTGAGCTGGGCACTTCGTCATCCAGAACAATTTCCTGTCGATTTAAATCAGGCAGATTATAAAATGATTTTACGTGTTCCTGGTATTGGTGTGAAATCAGCCAAAAAGATTGTACAAGCGCGACGCTTTGGGGCATTACGAATCGATCAATTGAAACGCATGGGTGTGGCTTATAGTCGAGCTCAGCATTTTATTCGTTGTGTTGACACGCCACAATTCCAACGAGATCTACAACCCCATCAAGTTCGCCAGCAAATTTTACAATCAGGACAATCTAAATATACGAAACAGATTTCACCACAATTAGGTTTTGGCTTTTAGCCTGATGATTTTTAATGTATTGATGCAATGATCATTTATCAGTTTGATGGGAGTATGACAGGACTCTTAAGTTGTATTTTTAGGGCATTCCAATTTAAAGAGTTTGAGGTGCAATTGGCGCTTGAGCATCAGGTGCAGGATTCGCTTTTTGCAGAAAGTATTGTGGTTTCAAATCATGAGCAGCAAGCGCTGAGGGTATGGACGGGCTTGAGTCGAAAGCTTTCACCAGAAGGGCTAAAGCGTTTTTATTATACGTTTTTATCTGAACAATTAATTGCGTTTCAGCATTTGTTTAATTTTGCTGTGTATGTATTCCAAAGTTCATTTTCCGTTGAAAAAAATTATGGACATGCTGACGTACTTGCTGTTTCTCAATGGACAAAGCAAGTGGGACGTGAAAAACATCGTATGGAAGCCTTTGTTCGTTTTAAGAAAACACAGGAAGGTTTGTTTATTAGCTTGGTACGTCCAGATTTTAATGTATTACCGTTGATTGAAAGACATTTTAAGGCACGTTATCAGGATCAAAAATGGCTGATTTATGATGAAAAACGCCATTATGGTATTTTTTATGATTTAAACCAAACGCATCAGATTGAACTGGATGCCTCTTATATTGATAGAAATATCAATAATGGTTTTAGTCAGGAGTTTTGTCTGGCATTGGATGAAAACGAAGCTTTGTATGACCAACTGTGGAAAGACTATTTTAAAAGTGTCAATATCGATGCGCGTAACAATATTAAATTGCATATTCAATATGTTCCGAAACGCTATTGGCGTTATATGAATGAAAAAATCCTGTAATTGGTTCAACGGGTTTTGACTTAACGGAAACATTCTTCAAACGATCCTTTCCGCAGTAGAATTTTCCATGAAAAGCTTGTTTATAAAAAATACAAGGACATAGTTTGCAACCCAATATTATAGTCTGACTAAATACTACATTGGGCCGACATGGAACAGTGAGCCAATCCAAGTCGAAAAAGCCATTGCCAAAATACCCCACACTGTAATCCGTAGGCTACCTTTCCAAAGAGAAGTACCAGCAAAATAACTAGATAATGCTCCCATTAAACTCAAGGAAATAATTCCTACAATAAGCACAATTTTTGATACAAGTTGTTCAGGGCTAAACAAGATCGCAAGCATGGGACATAACGCACCCAGTGAAAATGATAACGCTGAGGATAATGCAGCCTGTATAGGTCGGGCAGCAGTTTGTTCGGTTATTCCAATTTCATCACGGGCATGTGCTTCCAAGGCATCTTTTTCAGTAAGCTGAAGGGCGACTTCTTTGGCCAGTTCAGGCGATAACCCACGACGAATGTAAATGATCGTAAGTTCTTCCAATTCTAAATGTGGGTGTTGTTCAAGTAAATTTGCTTCAAACTTTAAATCTGCATGTTCAATATCTTTTTGGGACTGTACTGAAACATATTCACCCGCAGCCATTGAGGTTGCACCTGAAATCAAGCCTGCCAAACAAGCAATAAATAAAGTATGCGTACTTGCTCCACTGGCAGCCATTCCCATCACCAGACTAGTAACGGAAATAATGCCATCATTAGCGCCTAAAACAGACGCACGAAGCCAGCCAGTACGTTGAATAAAATGGGGTTCATCATGATGGGAATACGACATAAATCGCCTAAAAGTATACTTTTATATTTTGCCAACAAGCATGCTGAATTGACAGGAAAAAAGCAAGAAAATCATCGAGCGCCTTGTATATTTAATAGTTAGAAACGTAGAGTCGAGTGATGGGATTCAGATTAAAAAACTTCATTTTCAAAAAATGTTTTTTAGTGATTTTAAAGTTTAGCTATTTTTAGATGTTTATTTAAAGATCAATATTGCTGCATAATTCTTCTAGTCCCATTTATTAACTTGAATGCATTTTAAATAAGTTAAATCTTTTACCTTTAAAAACTTGTTTTTACAATAAACTCGTATTCCAACAACATAAATTAAAAAAAATGCAGTCTTTTCGTTTTAGAGTAGATAGAGCTTTTTATAACAATATTACAGGAATAATTATGTCTCTCGAAAAAGTAGTCTATCGTGCCAAAGCTAAGGCAACAGGTGGTCGAGATGGTCAAGTGGTTTCTTCAGACGGTGTTCTCAATGTAAAGCTCGGTGTTCCTAAAGAGATGGGTGGAGCAGGGGGTGCAGTAACCAATCCAGAGCAACTCTTTGCGGGTGGTTATTCTGCTTGTTTTCTAGGCGCGTTAAAGTTCGTTGCTCATCGCGATAAAATAAAGATTCCAGCAGATGCTTATATCGAAGGTGAAGTGGGCATCGGACCTATTCCTACAGGTTTCGGCATTGAAGCTAAATTGAATATTCATTTAGAAGGAATGGATGAAGAAGAGGCAAAAAAACTGGTGGATGCAGCACATATTGTATGCCCGTATTCAAACGCGACGCGTGGAAATATTGATGTTGATCTAAATGTTATTGTCTAGTCAGACTATATATTTTGATTAGAATCACAATTTGTTGCTTGGCAATGGTTATTCATACACACATAAACAATTAAAAATAAAATATTTAATAGATAGATAGATCGGCTAAATATAAATATTAATTATTCTAATGATTAGGCGTTCCTAATTCAGATTGGGGATGCTACAAAACACAAAATCAGTAACTCTTAAACTTAATAATAAAGAAAGTGAGAGGTTAAAATAATGGAATGGCTACAAAGTGTATTAAAACATAGTCCAGAGATACTCCTATTTCTATCTCTCGCGATTGGATTCTGGATTGGCAAATTCCAGATAGGAAAATTCCAGCTGGGTGGCGTTGCAGGCTCTTTGCTGGTTGCAGTAGTGCTGAGCCTAGTCGGTGTATCTGTTGATAATGGTGTGAAATCTATCCTTTTCGCATTATTTATATATGCAGTCGGTTTTGAAAGCGGTCCACAATTTTTCAAATCGCTTGGTCTGGAATCTATTAAGGAAATACTACTGGCAGGGTTCATGGCAATCTGCGGATTAGTCACTGTTCTGATCATGGCCAAAATTTTCCATTTAGATAAAGGTTTGGCCGCTGGTCTGGCTGCAGGTGGCATGACTCAATCAGCAATTATCGGTACAGCCGGTGATGCATTATCTCGACTTGATTTACCTGTAGATGAAATTTCCCGATTACAAGCAAATGTGGCCATCGGTTATGCGGTAACTTACATTTTTGGCTCATTAGGGGCAATTATTGTTTGTTCTAATATTTTGCCTAAATTTATGGGTAAAGAAATTCGCGATGACGCAATCAAAGCTCAGTCCGAGTTGCTTAAAGGAGCGATTGAATTAGCTCCTGGTCAGGAAATGGCGATGCCAGAGATTGTCGGTCGTATTTATAAAGTAGAACACGCTTCGGGTAAATCCATTGCTTCTCTTGAGGCTGAGGCTGGAAGTATTACGATTGAAAAGCTAAAACGTAAAGATCAATTAATTGATGCTAGCCCAGAAACTGTTCTTCAAACAGATGATATCGTATTGGTTGTAGGTCGTCGTCCGGCGGTTGTGGCTATGTCAACTGAGATTGGTTCAGAACTTCAGTCATCGACGGGTATGGAAATGGTGATGGATACGACTGATATCATCCTGAAACATTCTAAATATATCAATCGTACTCTGGCTGACTTAAAGGCCAATACACCACCTTATCTCAAACACGGCATTTATATTATTTCGATTAAGCGAAATGGTGAAAAAATTGTATTAACTGACGATGTCATTTTTCAACGTGGCGATATTGTAACCGTGTACGGTACTCAAAGTGATCTTGCGCGAGTCATTAAAGAGGCAGGTCAGGCTTTACCAGAAAGTCTGAAAACCGATTGGGTTTTTCACGGCGCTGGTATTGCAGTAGGTTTAATCATTGGATTAATCGTGGTTCGTCTTGGTGGTATTCCATTGACATTGGGTGCAGGCGGCGGCGCTTTGCTTTCAGGTCTGGCTTTTGGTTGGTTGCGTAGTCGAAATGAGTTACATGGAAATATGCCACTTGCAGCTTCTCAACTTCTTCGTGATTTAGGCTTGGCAGGTTTTGTTGCGGCTGTCGGTTTGCAATCTGGCCTACAAGCAATTCAAACCATTAAAGAAAGTGGTTTATCTTTGTTCCTGATCGGTGTCGTAGTCACGATAGTCCCTCTCATACTAACGATGCTGTTTGGACGTTACATTCTTAAATATAACAATGTCGCAGTATTTGCTGGCGCACTTTCAGGTGCTCGTAGTGCCAATCCTGCGTTTGGTGAGGTTTTGGATAAAGCCGGTAACTCAATTCCAACCGTTCCCTTTGCGATTACATATGCCTTAGCCAATGTATTTTTAACGTTATTAGGGCCTTTGATTGTGGGACTGGCGTAGAAATTAATTCATCAATTTTCTAATTTACAATAAATAAGGAGTTTGCTCTCATGGCAAATATAGACTATTCAAAATATGCAAAACTCAGTCCATTTGAATTAAAAGATGAATTGATCTCTTTAGCACAAAGTAAAACAGATCGCATGATGCTCAATGCAGGTCGCGGAAATCCCAACTTTTTAGCGACCATTCCACGTCGTGCCTTTTTTCAGTTAGGTTTGTTTTCTGCCACTGAATCTGAGTTTTCTTTTTCTTATATGCCAGAAGGGTTAGGCGGTTTTCCTCGTCCAGAGGGATTACAACAACGCTTTGATCATTTCGTGCTTGAAAATCGTGATAAGCCAGGCGTGGTTTTCTTAGGAAAAGCCGTTTCCTATGTGCGTGATCAGTTAGGTTTAGATCCTGATAAATTTTTGCTGGAAATGGTAGAGGGAATTTTAGGTTGTAATTATCCTGTTCCAGATCGTATGTTGCGTATCAGTGAGTCTATCGTAAAGGAATATATCCTGCGTGAAATGGGCGTTAAAGGAATGCCAAAAGAATCACTGGATCTTTTTGCAGTGGAGGGCGGAACTGCTGCAATGGCATATATTTTTAATTCTTTAAAAGAAAATAAGCTCATCGATTATGGTGACAAAATTGCCATCGGTGTACCTGTTTTTACGCCTTATCTTGAAATTCCTGAATTGAATGACTACCAGTTGGAAGAAGTGTTGATTCATGCTGATCCAAATATGGGATGGCAATACCCTGAATCAGAGCTGCGTAAGCTTGAAGATCCAGCAATTAAAGCCTTTTTCTTGGTCAATCCAAGTAATCCACCTTCCGTGAAAATGAGTGATGAAGGTTTAGCTATTCTGGCAGATATTGTAAAAAAACGTCCTGATTTAATTCTTTTGACAGATGACGTGTACGGTACATTTGCGGATAATTTCAAATCTTTATTTGCTGTTTGTCCTGAAAACACCATTTTAGTGTATTCATACTCCAAGTATTTTGGTGCAACAGGTTGGCGCTTGGGGGTTATCGCAACAGCGAAAGAAAATATTCTCGATAAAAAAATTGCAGCTTTATCGAAAAAAGATAAGGCTGACTTGGAAAAACGTTATGGATCATTGACCACCGATCCTGCCAGCATCAAATTTATTGATCGTTTAGTTGCGGACAGTCGTAATGTTGCCTTGAATCACACTGCAGGTCTTTCAACGCCACAGCAAGTTCAAATGGTGTTATTTTCACTGTTTAACATGATGGACTCTCGTCAAAACTACAAAAAAGCAGTCAAATCTGTGGTTCGTGAACGTGATGCTGCTTTATATCGTCAATTGGGTGTGGATGTCCCACAAGATCCAAATGCGGTAGATTATTACACCTTGGTCAATCTGGAAAATACTTCACGTCAACTTTATGGTGATGATTTCGCGGATTGGGTCATGAAAACCAAAAACCCGACCGAATTGTTATTCCGTGTCGCAGATGAAACGGGTGTGGTGTTATTGCCAGGTTCTGGTTTTGGTGTTCAACACCCATCTGCACGTGCATCTTTGGCAAACTTAAATGAATTCCAATATGCTGCGATTGGTGACTCACTACGCCGTTTTGCAGAAGAGTCCTATCAGGAATATTTAAAAACGCGCAAGAAAAAATAAGCGACTATAAAAATACGTCCTGTCCCTGATATATGAAAATGTATCAGGGATTTTATTTTTTAATGCATCAGGAATGCTTTAATTTATTTGATATTTCACAAAGCAAGTGTATTTTTAAGGAAGATCTGACTATAAAGTTCTCAACTGTAGAACAATAAACGGTGATTTTTAGTGTAAAAATTATTAGCATCTTGAAGTTTAACGATAGAACAACAACATCGAAAAGGAAGTAAAAATGCTAGCTTATGATGCTGATCTGGAATTATTTCGCGATAATTTTAAACGTTATATGAATGAGCAGATTGCTCCGCATTATGATCAATGGGAACGTGAAGGTATCATGCCACGTTCAGTATGGTCATCGCTGGGTGAAAATGGTTTTTTATGTGTCGATGTGCCTGAAGCTTATGGTGGCTATGGCGTACCTACACACTACTCTTTAATGTTGGTTGAAGAATCTGCCCGTGCAGGTTACGGAGCTTTATCAACAGCAATTTCATGTCATTCAGAAATTGCTGCGCCTTATATTCTGCATATTGCAAATGAAGAACAAAAGCAATATTGGCTGCCTAAAATGGTGAGTGGTGAAGTGGTTGGTGCGATTGGTATGACGGAACCAGGAGCTGGTTCTGATTTACAAGCGATGCGTACCAGTGCGATTTTGCAAGATGATCATTATATTCTCAATGGTTCTAAAACGTTTATCTCAAACGGTCAACATGCAGACTTGGTTGTACTTGCAGTCAAAACAGATCCGCAGGCACGTGCTAAAGGCGTATCACTGTTACTCGTCGATACTCATCTGGACGGTTTTAAAAAAGGCACGAATCTCGATAAAATCGGGCTGCACTCACAGGATACCTCTGAACTTTTCTTTGACAATGTCAACGTTCCAAAAGATCAGTTATTAGGGCAGCCTGGACAAGGTTTTGCTTATCTGATGCAGGAATTACCACGTGAACGAACTGCCATTGCAGCTACAGCTTTAGGTGCAATTCGTGGTGCGATTGATGTCACCATCAAATATGTTAAAGAGCGTCAGGCTTTTGGTCAGCCCATCGCAAACTTTCAAAATACACGTTTTGTTTTGGCGCAGGCAAAAATTGATGAGCTAGCAACAGCAGCCTTTTATAATCAAAACCTTGCTTTGTATCAAGACGCAAAACTGGATGTAGAGACGGCAGCAGCTCTGAAAAGCTTTAGTACCGATATGCAAATGAAAGTTGCTGACAATTTACTGCAACTGTTTGGCGGTTATGGTTATATGACTGAATATCCAATTTCACGTTTCTTTGTTGATGCTCGTATTCAACGTATTTATGGGGGAACCAATGAAATTATGAAAGAAATTGTAGCGCGTGGCATTATTGGAAAAGCATAAAAGTCATGTAAAAATATTTAAAAACGGTAGATCATCATCTACCGTTTTTTTTTGTAAGAAGTACTATAACCGCAATACTTTCAAGGTCTCATCGACAAATTGGGGAAATAACTCTGGACTACGTGAAGAGATATATAAGTTATTGTCATTGACTACATCTTGATCCAGACAAACCGCGCCTGCATTTTCCAGCTCATCTAAAATGGTTTGAATCGCACAAATACGTCGTCCTTTAACCACTCCGGCATGCATTAATAGTTGTGGTGCATAACAGCAAATAAAAATGGGTTTTTGTAGATTGGCAAAGCGTCTTACAAAAAAAACAAAACGCTCATCATTTCTCAGGGCTTCTGGAGATTCACCGCCTGGAATAAGCAGCGCATCAAAATGATGAACATTACTATCATCGATTCCTAAATCAATAGTTGTTGAGGTTTTACGTTGAATGCCATAAACAATATTACCTTCATGATGTTCAATATTAATAACTCGATGACCGGCAGCACGATAAGCATGGACGGTTTCACAATATTCAAGATCTTCAAAATCATGAGTGACTAAAGCGGCAATTGTTTTTGGCATTTTTATTCTCCCTTTTTTCAGGAAGGTTTTTATAGGAACTTAATACAATACGGCTTGAATGAAAAAACAACATTGACGCTTTGTATTTAAAGCGTCATGAATTGTAATTCTAAAATAAAAAATAAGGATAATGAATGACTTAATTTTCATTAAATAATTTGCTGCAATTTTCAGAGCCATTACAGGCAGCAAATAAAATGGCTTTAGGTAGGCTTGCATACATATTGGTAATGTGTTGCTCAGCTGGATGCCTAAAATGCCAATATTTAAGTTGGTCTGATCTTAATGCTTCAAAATCTTCAAAGAAATTGGAACTGGTATTGGCAGGCTGAGAACCTCTCGGCGGGCGTCCACGTCCTTCTGCTGTGCCTACGGTTGTCATCACTAAAATCGGTGTTTTAAAATCAGTCTTTTTTTGCTTGAATTGTTGCAGTTCTTTGGTTAACACACTTTGATCAAACCATAAAGAGGGACTAGCTGCAATATAACGATTAAAGCTTTGCGGGTGCTTGAAAAAGGTATCGAGCGTAAACAATCCACCAAATGAATGACCAAATAAAGTTTGTTGTTGAGTATTAATCTGAATACCTTGCTGGATTCGGGGTTTCAATTCATTTTGGATGAATTTTAAAAAATTATCTGCACCACCGTATTGGTATCGTTCATCCTTTTGGGGATCACTTTTAGGTAAGGGAGTATAGTCAAGCGCACGTTGCTGACCAGAGAACTGGGTTTCACTCGGATAGCCAATCGTTACAATCACCACTGGATCAAGTCCCATTTTTTCAGAACCACCGCCAAGCGACTGGGCAATGCTACTGGCACTATTAAATACTGCATTACCATCCAGCATATATAGAACTGGATATCCTGTTTTAGGAGCTGGTGTATAAGGAATATAAACCTGAATAAAATATTCGTTTGGCGTATATTTTGACTTCATTGTGAATTGCTGAGTTGTACCTTTACGCTGTAAGTCCAAACGCGGGCCTTCAGATTGAGAGGTTTTGGGAGCAATTGTGGCGCTGGTTTGTGAATAAGACAATGAGCTTACCCCCCAAAGTGATAGGCTAAGCAAGGTACAAACGAAAGGTTTTAGCATAATAGATCATTAAATGAGATTGATTCTTAATAATTTGTATTAAAGCATAAAAAAGAAAGATGTGAAGGTAAAAATAGGATTTTATCGATTTGACTGATCCTGATGCTATAGCAAACATGACAAGTCTTGATATACTGTCGAAAACCATTTGCAGGGGCTGCATTCCAATGATCCATGATGATCAGAACTCGTCAACTTCTCTCGATTTACAACAAATTCGCAATGATATTGATTCTGTAGATCAGCAGATTCAGGAACTCATTAATCGTCGTGCAAGTCTGGCTGAAGCTGTCGCTAAAGCAAAATTTGCTGCCGAAGAGAATCCGTTGTTTTATCGACCAGAACGTGAGGCACAAGTTCTGCGCAAAGTCATGGAACGCAATAAAGGGCCCTTATCCGACACTACAATGGCACGTTTATTTCGTGAAATCATGTCGGCTTGTCTGGCATTGGAAGCACCACAAAGTATTGCATTTTTAGGTCCAGAAGGGACTTTTACCCAGTCTGCAGTACTCAAACATTTTGGTAAAGATGCGATCGTGCGTCCATTACCGACGATCGATGAAGTATTTCGTGAAGTTGAAGCGGGTAGTGCGCATTATGGTGTGGTTCCTGTTGAAAATTCATCTGAAGGAATTGTCAACCATACCTTGGACTGTTTTAAAACGTCACAGCTTAATGTGATTGGTGAAGTGGAACTCCGCATTCATCACCAATTTCTAGTTTCCGAAAATACACGCAAAGACAGCATTAAACAAATTTATGCACACCAACAAACATTGGCTCAATGCCGCCAGTGGCTAGACGCACATTATCCGGGTGTTGAACGTGTGGCATTAAACTCAAATGCTGAAGCTGCGCGCCGTATTCGTAACGAATGGCATTCGGCCGCGATTGCTTCTGACATTGCAGCTTCACTTTATAATCTCGAAATTTTACATAGCAATATTGAAGATAATCCAGAAAATACCACGCGTTTTCTGGTAATTGGCCGTGAAAAAATTCCGCAAAGTGGCAATGATAAAACCTCACTTTTAATTTCTGCCCATGACCGAGCTGGTGCATTACTCGATATTCTGGCGCCATTTGCCAAACATGGCATTAGTTTAACCAGTATTGAAACACGTCCAGCTTTACCTGAAAAATGGGCCTATGTGTTTTTTATCGATTTGGAAGGGCATATTGATCAGGAAAATGTTGCGGCAGCTTTAAACGACATACGCCCAACAGTCAAAGAGTTACGTGTATTGGGTTCTTATCCAGCAGCTGTATTATAATTTTGTCATTACAAAGTAATGACGTTATTCTTTTAAATATTGCTCTACGGGATAAGATAAACACATGATGCCTGAACCTTTATTTCATAAAGTCGCATTTATCGGACTGGGTCTGATTGGTTCGAGTCTGGCACGAGTCATACAGGCTGAACATTTAGCCACGTCAGTCGTGGCTGCAACTCGTTCCAAAAAAACTCTGGAAGATGCCAAAGCGCTGGGTTTGATTGATACGGGTTATGAAAGTCCTGTTGAGGCAGTGCAAGATGCAGATTTAGTTATATTGGCTTTGCCTGTTCGCGCGACGCAAAAAATTCTTGAACAGATCAGACCTTACTTAAATGAGCATGCAATTTTAACGGATGTGGGAAGTACCAAAGGGAATGTGGTTGCCGCAGCTAAAGCCGTTTATGGCGAGTATTTACCAGCAGGTTTTGTGCCGGGACATCCTATTGCAGGAAGTGAACATACGGGTGTCCACGCAGGTAAAGTAGATTTATTTGCTCACCATAAAGTGATTTTAACGCCGCTTCCAAGCAGTGCAGATTGGGCAGTTGAAAAATTAGTCCAGCTTTGGTCTGCTGCCAAGGCCGAAGTGATTTGTATGGATGTGGAAAAGCACGACGAGGTTTTGGCACACACTAGTCATTTACCACATTTAATGGCCTTTAATCTGGTTGAGCAATTGGCGAATCGTGAAGATAATCTCGACATTTTTCGTTATGCGGCAGGTGGTTTTCGTGATTTCTCTCGGATAGCCGCAAGTGATCCGCAAATGTGGCATGATATCTTCTTTGCCAATAAAACGGCAATCCTTAAAGCAGTTGATGGTTTTGAACAACAGCTTGCTGAGCTTCGACAACTGATCGAAGATGAAGACTCGCATGCGCTAATGGGGCTGCTTGGGCATGCTCAGGCTGCACGTCAACATTTTAATCATATGTTAGCTCAGAAACCCTTCATGGAGAAAAATAAGGTGACACAGCAATTTAGTATTCTACCGGGAAAAAAATCATTTCAAGGTAAATTTACCGTACCGGGTGACAAATCTGTGTCACATCGTTCCATTATGTTTGGTGCGATTGCAGAAGGAACTACGCACGTAACGGGCTTCCTTGAAGGTGAAGATGCTCTGGCGACTTTACAGGCGTTTCGTGATATGGGCGTTAGTATTGAAGGACCTAAAAATGGTGAAGTCACTATTCACGGGGTAGGCATGCAGGGCTTAAAAGCTCCTGTGGGCGCCTTATATATGGGTAACTCAGGCACCAGTATGCGTTTGTTGTCTGGAATGTTGTCGGCACAAAAGTTTGATTCGGTGATGACTGGCGATGCTTCACTTTCAAAGCGTCCAATGGAACGTATTGCCAAGCCACTTCGCTTAATGGGTGCTCAGATTCAGACTACAGGTGAAAAAGGAACGCCACCTGTGAGTATTACGGGGGCTCAAAAGTTAAAAGGTATTCATTATGATTTACCGATGGCTTCTGCCCAAGTCAAATCAGGTATTTTGTTGGCAGGGTTATGGGCTGAAGGGGAAACTTCAGTGACTGAACCTGAACCAACGCGTGATCATACCGAGCGTATGCTACGTGCCTTTGGCTATGAAGTGAAAACTGAAGGCAATAGGATTTCACTGAATGGCGGTGGTAAATTAATGGGGACGGATATTCAGGTTCCATCTGATATTTCATCTGCCGCATTTTTTATGGTTGGTGCTGCAATTACTGAAGGTTCAGACGTGACTTTAGAGGCAGTGGGGATTAACCCAACTCGTACGGGTGTAATTGAGATTTTAAAACAGATGGGTGCCGACCTGACTGTGGAAAATGAACGTATTGCTGGCGGTGAACCGATTGCAGATATTCGTATTCGTGGTACACGTACATTGAAAGGTATTCATATGCCTGAAGACCAAGTACCACTTGCCATTGATGAGTTTCCTGCATTATTTATTGCGGCGGCATGTGCGGAAGGTCAAACTATTTTAACTGGTGCGGCAGAATTGCGTGTTAAAGAGTCAGATCGTATTCAGGTAATGGCAGATGGCTTGAAAATTATGGGAATCGATTGCAGGCCAACCGATGATGGTATTGTCATCGAAGGCAAAGGAAAATCAGGCGATTGGTCATTTATTTTTACTGGCGGTGAAATTGAATCGCATCATGACCATCGTATTGCCATGAGTTTTAGCATGGCAGGTTTACGTGCCTCTCAAGAAATTAAAATCTTAGGTACCGAAACTGTTGCAACGAGTTTCCCGACCTTTACTGAATTGGCTAATCGTGCGGGCTTAACCATTCAAGTCAGCCAATAATTTAAAAAGCATCCTCCGCTATACTGCTTAACATAAAAGCGACACAGCAGCAAAGTTTCGGCTTGGCTGCTGTTTGTTTATTGATTTATGCTAAATAGCAGTCATAACTATAAATGCAGGGTGCAGCATGAGAAAACTACAATTTATTGCGAATTGTCCTAATCACTATGATGGACATGAGGTCAATGAATGCCGTATTACTCAGGAATATGTGGCCGCACTTTTATTTAAGCAACTTGGTGAGTATGGTTTTGATGCGCAGCACATTGCGCATGAACATCAAAAAGTTGAAGTCAATATTGAAAACCATCAACTTCCTTTATCAGTAACTTGTACGCAAAAAAACAAGGATGGACAGTTGATGTGTGAGATCACTGCAAATCCAAGAGCAGAACAAGATTGGTTTGAAAAAATAGAAACTCAGAGTGTAATACGTCAATTGGCACAGGCAGTTGAAAATAGCTTAAAGTCAGATCAGACTTTTACAGCTTTTGAATGGAAAAATTAATACCACAATAAATGCTATTCGCCTGACAAACAGAGGTGTATATTTTCATGTATCTATAGATGTTTTAGAGTTATAACTACATGCAACCTTTCGATTTTTCTCAGCTTTCTCCCCCATTGGTTTGGAAACAT
Organism: Acinetobacter sp. S54; assembly: GCF_016624945.1. Classification (GTDB taxonomy): domain Bacteria; phylum Pseudomonadota; class Gammaproteobacteria; order Pseudomonadales; family Moraxellaceae; genus Acinetobacter. Next base: position 255,057 of record NZ_JACVUI010000004.1, read on the forward strand.
TTTCAGACGTTATGCAATATTCCGCGACCCTCTAAACAAGAACAAAAACTGCGTGATCATCTTCAAACATGGGCAAAACAACGTGGTTTGGAAACTTATATTGATCAGATAGGTAATCTGATTATTCGTAAATCTGCGACTCAAGGCAAAGAGCAAGTCACTGGTGTTGTTTTGCAGGGACATCTGGACATGGTGACGCAGGCCAATTCAGGTACTATCCATGATTTTAATAAAGATCCAATTCAACCTGTGCTGGAACAGGGCTGGTTGATTGCTAAAGATACAACACTAGGTGCTGATAATGGTATTGGTGTGGCTTTGGCCTTAGCTGTTCTGGAATCTGATGATATTTCACATGGTCCAATTGAAGTTCTGCTCACTATAGATGAAGAAGCAGGCATGAGCGGTGCTCGTTTATTGGAAAGTGGTATTTTAAAAAGTAAATGGTTATTTAATATTGATACCGAAGAGTGGGGGGAACTCTATTTAGGTTGTGCAGGTAGTCAGGATGTTGAAGCTCAACAGAAATTGACTTATATCGCAACACCTCGATCTGGACTGAAAACGATTGAAATTTCGGTTTCTGGCCTTAAAGGTGGGCATTCTGGAGTAGACATTCATCTGGGACGAGGCAATGCCAATGTCATTCTCATTCAATTGTTACATCAGCATTTATTTGAGTTAGGTGGGTATCTGGTTGAGTTTAGTGGCGGAAGTGCACGGAATGCCATTCCGCGTGAAGCAACTGCTTCGATCGTGATTGATGAAAGTCAAATAGAAACCTTACAAAACTATGTGCAAGGTTATGAAAAACAATATTTGGAAAAATTAAAAGGAATTGATGATCTTCTAAAAATTAAAATGGAACTTAAAGATCAATCCGTAACGGAAGTGATTCACCCCCAGCAACAAACTTCGTGGTTAAGTGCTTTAGCGACTTGTCCTTATGGCGTGGCAAAAATGAGTGAAGTATTGGAAAATGTGGTTGAAACTTCAAATAATATTGGCGTGATCCAGCTCACTCAACAACACGCCAAAGCCTTAATTATGGTGCGCTCAATGTTGAATAGCGAAGCGACTCGTTTTTCTGAAGAGATTGCAGCGCATTTTAGCAAATTAGGTATAACATCTGAGCTTGCACCTTTAGTATCGGGGTGGACACCTAATCCTGAATCTGCGGCTTTAAAATGTTTACAGCAAGCTTATCGGACTACTTTTAATATTGAGCCACATTTAAAAGTGATTCATGCGGGTTTGGAATGTGGCATCATTGCTGAACATTATCCTGACTTACAAATGGTGTCATTTGGCCCTGATATTCAAGGAGCGCATGCGCCAGGTGAACGAGTCAAAGTCGATACTGTAGAAAAGTGCTGGAAATTATTGGTCGCTGCTCTGGAAAGTGTAAAATAGAAAATGAAAGAATATGATTCTGGATTGAGACAACTCATCTTGATCCGGAGTCATTTCATTATGATCATCTAGATTTTTTGCGACAATTGATATTTAGATAAACGATAATCACAAACAAAATCCCAAATTAGCTTTCATATTGAAAGTGTTATAGTCTAACGTATTATTCATTTATACGTTTATTGAGGTTTTTATGCTTTCAGTCATTTCTCCAGCCAAGACTTTAGACTACGAAACTACATTACCAACAGATAAACATACTTTACCAAGATTATTGGATCAATCCGAGCAATTGATCGAGGTTTGCCGTGAATTATCAGCTTCACAAATTGCCAGTCTAATGAGTGTCAGTGAAAAGATCGCGAATCTGAATACAGATCGTTTTCGTGATTGGACACCTGATTTATCGCTTGCAAATGCACGGCAAGCGATTTATGCCTTTAAGGGTGATGTATATACAGGTCTGGATGCATATAGTCTAAAGCAGGCAGACATTGAATTTGCCCAGACGCATTTGCGCATGTTATCTGGCTTATATGGGCTGCTGCGTCCACTCGATTTGATGATGCCGTATCGTTTGGAAATGGGAACTAAATTGCAAAATTTACGTGGACATAATCTGTATGAATTTTGGGATAATCAAATTACTCAATTAATTATCAAGGATCTTGAACATACCAAAACGGATATTCTGGTTAACATCGCTTCCGATGAATACTATAAATCGGTCAATGAAAAATTAATTGATGCACAAATTATTAAGCCAGTTTTTCTAGATCAGAAAAATGGTAAATATAAAGTCATCAGTTTTTATGCGAAAAAAGCTAGAGGTTTAATGGCACGATTTATTATTGAAAATAAACTAGAAAAAGCTCAGGATTTGAAAGCATTTAATAGTGACGGTTATTATTTTGATACTGATAATTCCACTGAGCTTGAACTGGTGTTCAAACGCGATGAACAAGCTTAATCGTTAATGATAAAAGGAGTGGGTGATGTGGGACGAGATACTTCATCGCTCATGGTGGCGTTTAGAGCAAACTTATCATTTTAATGCTAGTCAGAATCTTCTGGACTTATTAAAAAAGGCTTATTCCGAACCACAGCGTGCCTATCATACCTTACAGCATTTAAGTGAGTGTTTGCTTAATTTCGAACAAGTTCAGAGTTCGCTTGATGATCCATTTGCGGTTGAATTAGCCCTGTGGTTTCATGACGCTGTTTATGATCCTCAAGCTTCAGATAGTGAAACGTGCAGTTCGCAATTATTTCGAGATTCATTAAAAAGTGATTTAGCTCCAGAACTTTTAGTCAAAATCTCTCAATGGATTATCGCGACCAAGCAACATCATTCCCAATGATGATCATGATTTAAATATGTTATTAGATATTGATTTAGCAATTTTGGGAGCAAAGCCTGAACGGTTTATTGAATATGAACAACAGGTTCAAGATGAATATCGCTGGGTTAAACCAGAAATTTACCGAGTCAAACGTAAGCAGGTTTTAGACTATTTTTATGACCAACAGCCTTTATATCAAACTCATTTCTTTCAACAAAATTTTGAAAAACAGGCAAAAGAAAATCTTAAATTTGCTTTGAAATAAAAAAGTCCTCCATAACACGGAGGACTTTTTTAATTTTACTCAATTAATTTTTTGCATCTTGTTTGACATCTTTTGCTGTGTTTTCAACAGAAGTAGCAGCATCGTGAGCAGCTTCACGTGTTGCAGCTTCTGCTTTATCAGCAGCGTGTTCTGTTGAAGCCGCAGCGTGATCGGCAGCAGCGTCAATTTTTGCAACTGCATTGTCAGTAGCAGCATCAATTTTTGCAGCAGCGTCAGAAGTCGCATGTTCAACATCATGGCTAGCTTGAGTTGCTGCATTTTCAAGATGTTCGCCTGTAGTTGCCCCAGTTTCTGGTGCTTTTTGTTTATTACAGCCGACAAGGGCAACAGTTGCAGCAAGACCAATAATCATCGCTAACTTATTCATTGTGTATTTCCTTTTTAATTGTGGCATCCAGAAAAGTTTGGATTGTTAAATTGTAAGCGTAATAACTTTGTGATAACGATTTTTATTTGTAAACAAAATGTTAAAAAATGCAATAAAAAAAAAGGCTTATCCTTCGAAGAGGGATAGGCTTATAAACCATATCAGGTTTTAAAAAGAAGTTGCTTTAATCATTCCGGATAAGATAATCAAACGCAGAGAGAGAAGCCTTTGCACCTTCACCCTAAGCGTGGAACGAGAAAAATCCATAAAAAGTCCGATCTGGTAGGATTGGACTGATTATACTTAGATAAGTAATTGATTTTAATAAAATTAATAAAATAATTTCGCATAAGGCGTATTATGTTAATTTTATAGTTCATTAAGAGTTTTATTCTTCTTTATCTAAATAAATAACTCCTAAGTCAATTTTTTTATAATGCCTAAAATCTTTCTTATCGACAGGTATTCTTTTATATTTTTCTTCAGAATAATCAACGTCTTTTAATTTAAATCCATCAATGCTAATGTAAATTAGTGAAGGTATTTTGTAATAGTTATTCATATCAGGGCGAAAAAAATAATATTTTTTTATAATTGGCTTTAATGTAAAACTACCATCGCTGTTTAAAGCTATATTAGGAGCATTATTAGGAGTCAAACCATTAAACCCAATTAAACCTTTTTTTCCACTGAGAGGTTTATTTGTAATACTACTATAAATATATCCTGTTACTTCTGGTGTGACATAAATTTCTTTTTGTACACAAGAAGTTAGAAAAAATGTCATTAAAAAAATCAATATAATGCTAGCTTTCTTATTCATTTTTTTGAAATTCCTGAAATAATTAGTAACCCAGTCACGTCCTTTTTATTTGCAACCATATTTTTATCCCAGTTCGGAATTCCTGTTAAATTTCCTTCAGCATACTTCATTAGATCTATCTCTCCTGAAGTTGTATAACTAGTTCCTGATTTAGGAACTTGCCAAACTTCTGATGAACCATGATGCGTTATAGAATCCATAACACCACCATAAGCTTCTACAATTGCATGGCCAGTTTCGTGAGCAATAGTCTCTTTAAATGACTTATCAGAAACTGCTTCTGGATAGAACCCCCATGTTGTTCTATCAAAATATAAATATCCAGTCATGTAAGCCGTTTTCCTTGAAAGAATGGAATTTGAACTTCTAAACATAGGATCATTTGGGTCAACATTAGTTATGTATGTTAGCTTCATTTCTGGCATTGCATTTGTTTTTGAATTTATTGTTTTTATAAAAACTTCATAGTCTTTACCGTTTAAAAAAATATTTTTGCCCGTAGGATGTGTTTGATTTCTACTCCAATAATAATTAATACCATCTAGTGATAATTGTAGAAGTTGAGAAAAGTTTTTAGTTTGTACTGAATATGGTTGGACTCTACGCTTTTTAATTTCTGTAACAGGAACTAATTGACCGTTATAAAGACCTTTGGCTCCTCCATCTAGAAGATTTACTCTAAGATCAATATTAATTTTTAAAGTCTTTCTATTAATATTTACATCCATCCAATCTTTATTAAAATACTTAAAATTAAAAGTCTTTTCGTCTAGAGCTATAGCGTTTCCACCATTAATACCCTGAACTCTGAATATAACACCGTTTGTACCTGTCATGAATTTACTATCATATATATCCTGAATAAATCCATCCCATTCTATTTTAAAGTCTTTACTCCCCACGAGGGCTTGGTTGATTCTTTTAACTTTTATAAATTTTCCATCTTTTTTAACTTCTAAAATAATTGCTTCAAATATTGCATTAACAGTTGAACCTTGAAAAGTAAGAATTCCATTACTAAGAGAACCATTTGACTTAGGGATACCTAAAGGGACAAATGACTTAACCATTACCTCCTTTAAAATAATTTCATTTTCCTTTATTGAATCATCCATAAAATGGTTATTTTGTGGATGATTATTAATCGGCTGAAAACCAGAAGCCATAGTCTGTCGGATTCGACTACCACTATTGCCAACCACATGACTCTGCTGAGGTTGAATTGTAGCCCCACAAGTTAACTTATCTCCTGCATAAGCAACTGCTTTACCATCCATGATGATGTGATCATGGCTTTTGATAACTTCTGACCAACATCTACATTTAGGGCAAAAATGCCCATCTCCAGCACGTACAAATAAATTCCCTTGTTGTGAACTTCTTACTTGGGTTGAAGGAATAAATCCACCGTGATCAGTTGGTGCATTATGAATCGCAAAACCCTTAGCCATGATTAATACCTTCTTGTTTTACTAAAAAACCTTCAGGAGCTTTATCACCTTTAAAAATATTAATGGCTACGGATTTATTAGGGCTATCTATAATCTCATCCCCATTTTCTAAATGACTGCCAACGAATGCAGCTGACTTCCCCTCTACAATACAAGCAACAATTCCAGCGCCTGAATTAATTTTAATGGCAAGGTAATAAATCGTTGTGGGTATATGCTGAAAATAAAGCTGTTCCGATTTGATTGTCGGGTCTATATCTTCTTGAAACATTTGTTGTAATTGTTCTATAGATAATTCATGTAAGAAAATTGGACATGCCATATATAAATTCACACAATAATTTTATTATCTAATAAATATACTGCTTTTCAAAATAAAATAAAAAAGCATCACATGGTAAATAATTTATCATTTAAAACGAATGTAAGTGTGATTCTTGATTATCATACAATTAAATGGATTATCCATGTTTCTAAAAATATTTACACTCTCTTGTAAAAAACAAAGCAGCCCAAACTACTTTGTTTCTGTGATTGAACAAATGAGCGATTAACCATTCCGGATAAGATAATCAAACGCAGAGAGGGAAGCCTTTGCACCTTCACCGGTAGCAATAATAATCTGCTTATAAGGTACAGTGGTACAGTCACCTGCTGCAAATACACCGGCTACATTAGTTTCATTTCGCTCGTTAATGATGATCTCACCACGTCCACTTAACTCAACCGAACCTTTT
>NZ_JACVUI010000005.1 GCF_016624945.1 Acinetobacter sp. S54
TCAATTCCAATCCGTTAATCGTTCTTTGGTTGTTAAGTAAGGCATACATGAAAAATAAATGTAGATAAGACCCGAAAACACCACAACAGTTTGCTGGCGACAATAGCAAGAGTGAACCACCTGATCCCTTCCCGAACTCAGAAGTGAAACCTCTTCGCGCTGATGGTAGTGTGGCGTTAGCCATGTGAGAGTAAGTCATCGCCAGCTTTTAAATATAAGCCCCGTCACTAGCCAGTGGCGGGGCTTCTTTTTTACATAGTACTATGAAATATCTCACGAATTTAAAATAATTATGAAATGTTATTCAATCATATGGTTTGTGTAGGATATCGTTAAAACTTATGCTATAAATAACTTTGTAGGCACATTTTTTGCTTTGTAAGTATAGTTGGGATGTCGATTTATGAAGTTATCTGTTGGATTGAAAGTTGCGAATAGTTTGTCGCTTACGCCTCAATTACAACAAGCAATTCGTTTATTGCAGCTGTCTAGTCTGGAACTTGAACAAGAAATTCAAATACAACTTGATAGTAATCCATTGCTTGAAAAAATAGAAGATGAAAGTAGTACAGAAAGCCTAACTCATTTAGACACTAAAGATACCAATGATTTAACACAGGATTTGAATGCAGATCATTTACCAAATGATCTTCCTGTCGATACAGATTGGGATGATGTTTATACACATCAATCAACAGCTTTAGCTTCACCAGAATTTGAAGAACGTGAAGATAATCGTCAAGCTCATCATACTTTAAAAGAACATATTTTAGAGCAAGTGAATTTACTGCATTTTTCTACAGTAGATAAGTTGATTGCTTATTGCATTATTGATTGTCTGGATGAAAAGGGCTTTCTTGATGCTGAAGTTGAAGAGATTTTATTGGCAGCGCAGCATTTGCTTGCTGAGGCAGATTATGATGAAGAAATTGAGCATGACGAAATTCTGGTCGTACTTAAATATATACAACGGCTTGATCCAGTCGGTGTGGCATCGGTTAATTTGGCTGAATGTTTAAAAATTCAATTAGATGTAATGGATGTGAATACGCCATTAAGAAAAGAAGCATTAAGTTTATTGCAATATTATGAGCTGTTCATAGCCAATGATTTGAATAAGCTTTTAAAAGCTTCAGGTCTAACGATGAATCAGTTAAAAGAGGCAATCGGGTTATTAAAGACCCTCAAACCTTATCCGGGCGCGGATTTTCAAAATCAGGAGTTTGATTATCAAATTCCTGATGTCGTAGTAAATAAAAAAGACAATAGCTGGCAAGTTCAATTAAATCCGGATGTTTTGCCAAAGCTAAGAATTAATTCTTTTTACTCTAATATGATTCGTCGAGCGGACCAGAGTGACGAAAATCTTTATTTGCGTAATCAAATGTTAGAAGCTAAAAATTTTATTAAGAGTATTGATGAGCGCCATAAAACGTTATTAAAAGTCGCAACTTGCATTGTGGAACATCAGCGTACTTTTTTTGAAATTGGTGCCGAAGGCATGAAACCCCTAGTACTGCGTGATGTTGCAGAAGAAGTTGAGTTACATGAATCTACTGTTTCAAGGGTCACCACCAATAAATATATGTTAACGCCACGTGGCTTATTTGAACTTAAATACTTTTTTTCAAGCCACGTGGGGACCACATCGGGGGGGGAATGCTCTTCAACTGCTATTCGTGCCCGTATTAAAAAAATGATTTCAGCAGAAAATCCGCGTAAGCCTTTGTCGGATAATGCGATTGCAGAATTATTAAAAGAAGAAGGTATCGATGTCGCCCGTCGAACAGTGGCAAAATATCGCGAATCGTTACATATTCCTTCATCTTCTGAACGAAAAGTCTTGATCTGATTTTTAAAGTATGACTATTCTAGAGATTCATTGTTGCAAAATAATGAATTTTTTTTCACCAAAGGAGTAGCTCAAATGATTTAATGATTGTGATGCAGAATTCTGTTTTGTCATTAGATTGTCTTGGCTATGACTTTATATCCTGAAAGAAGGTGAGGGATAGAATTATGCAAATAACAATTCGTGGACATCATTTAGTTATTACCCCTGCAATTGAAAACAGTATTAAAACCAAGTTTGATCAATTGACCAAACATCTGGATCAGGTCAATAGTATGCAGGTTAAGCTTTCCAAAGATCATCAAATTGATAAAAGAACGCATAAAGGAAGTGCAAATCATATTGCAGAGGCAATTGTAAGATTACCTGGTGTTGAGCTTTTTGCTCAAGCTTCAGCGGATGACATGTATATGTCGATTAAAAAACTGACTGAAAAATTAAAACGCCAATTACAAAAACATCGTAAAATGCAGTGTAATTATCAGCAACTCATTGTTGATATGTAGTTTTTTTCTTTAAAAGAGGCTAATCATTAGCCTCTTTTTTTATTTGTAAAATATCAACATGTGCTGAATTATATCGATGATTTATAGTAAAATAATGCGTTTTTACGCCTACGCTTGTATATGAGGTCTAGCAATGAATAGTGAGCAGCTCACTCAAATTTTACAAGAAGCTTTTCCAGATGCGGAAGTGGCTGTCACTGGTCAGGCGGGAAAATTTGACCTGCGTATTGTAGATGACCAATTTGAAGGGAAACGTACTGTTGCTCGTCAGCAGGCCGTTTATTCACCTTTAAATTCTTATATTGCAAGTGGCGCAGTCCATGCAGTTACAATTCGGGCAATGACCAAAGCCGAATGGCGCAAAGCAAGCCTTTTCGGAGCATAATAATTAATGGATAAATTTTTAATTACGGGCGGTGTTAAGCTTGAGGGTGAGGTACGTATTTCAGGGGCCAAAAATGCTGCTTTGCCTTTATTGGCTGCCATGATTTTGGCAGACTCTCCAATTACACTCACGAATGTTCCAAATCTAAAAGATGTAAACACATTAGTGAAGTTGATTGCTGGTTTAGGCATCACTATGGAATATGAAGGTGATACGGTAAAGGCAGATACTTCAACTTTATCTAATCAGTTTGCTCCGTATGAATTAGTTAAAACCATGCGGGCTTCGATTTTGGTGCTTGGTCCTTTGTTAGCACGTTATGGTAATGCTCAGGTTTCTTTACCGGGTGGTTGTGCTATTGGGTCAAGACCTGTCGATCAACATTTAAAAGCTTTGGAAGCTTTAGGCGCGCATATCAATGTAGAAAATGGTTATGTACATGCCACAGTCGATGGTCGTTTAAAAGGGGCAGATATTACCTTTGATATGGTGACTGTTGGTGGGACTGAAAATATTTTGATGGCAGCGGTCCTAGCTGAGGGCGTCACCATCCTACGTAATGCTGCACGTGAACCTGAGATTACCGACTTAGCCAATATGCTCGTGAAAATGGGCGCAAAAATTGAAGGTATCGACACAGATACACTTACGATTACAGGTGTTGAGAGTTTACACGGCTGTGAATATGCAGTTGTTGCAGATCGAATTGAAACAGGTTCTTACCTGGCAGCAGCGGCTATTACTGGTGGCCGTATTAAGACCACGCATACTGATCCAAGGTTACTAGAATCAGTACTCGATAAGTTTGAAGAAATGGGTGCAGAAGTGACCCGTGGTGATGACTGGATCGAACTAGATATGCAAGGGAAACGCCCTAAAGCCGTGAGTTTTAGAACTTTACCGCATCCCGAATTTCCAACCGACATGCAAGCTCAGTTAATGGCTGTAAATGTAATTGGCCGTGGTTTTGCAACAATTTCTGAAACGATTTTTGAAAATCGTTTTATGCATGTGCCAGAACTTGCGCGTATGGGGGCTAATATTCAGGTTGAAGGCAATGATGCGGTCGTGACTGGAGTCGATACTTTACAGGCAGCGCCTGTGATGGCGACGGATCTGCGCGCGTCTTTCTCTTTGGTTCTGGCTGCGTTAGTTGCAGAAGGCGATACTCTGATTGACCGTATTTATCATATTGATCGCGGTTATGAAAATATTGAACAAAAATTGCAAGGTTTAGGCGCGAAAATTAAGCGAGTCAGTTAATGAATGATATGAGAAACGATGACCCAAACTTTAACGTCATGGGAAATTTTGATCATGGTTTAACATTGGCACTTAGTAAAGGTCGAATTTTAAAAGAAACTTTACCTTTACTGGAAGCAGCGGGCATTAATTTGCTTGAAGATCCCGAAAAGTCACGCAAATTAATTTTTCCTACTACACATAAGCAAGTTCGTATTTTAATTTTGCGGGCTTCTGATGTTCCTACGTATGTTGAAAATGGTGCTGCAGATATTGGCGTGGCTGGTAAAGATGTGTTGATGGAACATGGCGCACAACATGTTTATGAATTGCTAGACCTTAAAATTGCCAACTGTAAATTAATGACGGCGGGTAAAGTCGGTATGCAACGTCCGCAAGGCCGTTTAAAAATTGCGACCAAGTATGTTAATTTAACGCGTCAATATTATGCGAGCTTGGGTGAACAAGTTGATGTGATTAAATTATATGGTTCTATGGAGTTGGCACCTTTAGTGGGGTTAGGCGATTATATCGTAGATGTAGTTGACACTGGGAATACCTTGCGTGCCAATGGCTTGGAACCTCTTGATGAGATTATGAAAGTATCTTCACGCTTGATTGTGAATAAAGCTAGTTTTAAACGAAAACAGGCATTACTCGATCCGATCTTGTCACAAGTCGAACAAGCAGTTAAAGCACGTCAAAACTAAGTTTTAGATAAAATTGAATAAAAAGGTCAGCTTTGGTTGGCCTTTTTATTTGAGTTTTTCTGGATTACGTAAAGAATAGATACTTTGCAGTTGTTGTTGATCATTGAATGCGAAAGTCAGTACCATGACACAACAATGGTTTGAGTCATAGAGTTTAAAACCGACACCGCCATTGAGATGGCACATTTCCCAAGAGAGTTCACTCCACGCCTTAAAAAGCAAGCGTTCAAAGAAACGTAATATAGCAGGTTGGCCGATGAAAGGCTGCCGAATCGCTGAGACCTTACCACCGCCATCTGCTGCAAATTGGATATCTTCACTGAGTAATTGTGTTAATTGATCTAGATCATGTGAATGAATGGCGACTTTGAATGCATTGAGTAATTTGACTTGCTGCTGAGTAGGATGATTTGAGAGAACATTCGGTTCATCTGAGATACGTTTTCTGCTACGGGTTACCAGTTGTCGACAATTACTTTGTTGCTCCTGGAGGATTTCCGAAATTTCAACATAGTCAAGATTAAAGATGTCATGTAATAAATAAGCTGCCCGTTCTTTGACTGAGAGCTTTTCAAGAACCAAAAGGAAGGCCGTAGAGAGTGTATAGTCGGATTCGATCGAGGGCGTTTCTATATGATGATAGGGTTCAGGTAACCATGTTCCGGTATATTCAGTTCTAGCTCGATGGTGAGCACGGAGTAAATCGATGCAGTGACGTGTGCATACTGTCGTCAGCCAAGCTTGAGGATTGATAATATCTTGTTTAGTTTGCTGTTGCCATTTTATAAAGATATCCTGCAAGACATCTTCAGCATCACTGGTTGTGCCTAACAGTCGGTAAGCAAGGCCGAACAGAAACGTTCGGCTTGCCTCAAAAAGATTTAAATCATGTTGGCTTATCATGTCTGACGTTTTCATAGACGTTAATGCTGTGAAATTGCAATGCGGTTCCATAAATTAATCATGCCAATGAGTAAAGTTAAAGCTGAAATTTGTGCTTCACTGAAATGTTTTAACAGGGTCAAGCGTAACGGTTCATAATCGGTGAGCGCATGTAAAGTGGTCAATGCTTCAACCCAGGCTAGGGCTGCTTTTTCCTGATCAGTGTAATCATTGCAATGTCGCCATACCACCAAACGATCCAAGCGTGATTGTACTTCACCATCTGCCAAGGCTTCTGAAATATGCATCTTCACACAAAAAGCACAGCCATAGATTTGCGAGGCGCGTAGTAGAACAAGATGATAAAGCGAGCGAGCAATCAGGTCCAAGTCGAGAATATTTTGATGAACCTGATAGAGATAATGAATTGATTCTGGTAAATGTTTTTTAGGATGAATATTGAGCGTCGTCATTGTCGTGTTCCTGATTAAAATCAAAATAGGTACCTATTTGACGAGTCATCCTTTTGCTTTGTGACACGGGAAGTAAAATAATTTTTAACTTTTTGTTCTTGTTGCTTAAATATTCTGATTAAGCAAATAAAAGTAGAATGACGGGGTGATCGAAGAACTCATTCTTTCCCATTGATTTTTTTAGCCTACATTGTGCCCACAAGCGTACTGAAAAAGAGTAAACTTAGCGTTCTCTTTTTCGCCTTGTGGGTAAATTGATGCGACGTTTATCGACTCAGGATCAAAATTTTAAACAGACATTTGCTGAACTTTTAGCATTTGAAACGGTTAATGATCCTCAATTAATACAAACTGTAGATCAAATTATTGCTGATGTACGTCAGCATGGTGATGATCATGTGCTTAAATTAACGCAACAGTTCGATCGACATCCAGCGCATCAATTCTCTGACTTAGAACTGACTCAAACACAGCTTAAAACTGCATTTGATGGTTTAAGTGTTGAAATTCGTGAAGCATTAGAACTTGCCGCAAAACGTATCCGTACTTTTCATCAGGCACAAAAGCAGGAAGGTTGGACTTATGTTGATGATCTGGGGAATACGTTAGGTCAGAAAGTTACACCGCTGGATCGTGTTGGAATTTATGTGCCAGGTGGATTAGCCTCTTATCCATCGTCGGTACTCATGAATGCTTTGCCTGCACATGTCGCAGGTGTTCCTGAAATTATTATGGTCGTTCCTGCTCCCAATGGCGAACTTAATCCATTAGTTTTAGCGGCGGCATATTTGGCTGGGGTGACTCGTATTTTTACTATTGGCGGTGCCCAAGCCGTAGCCGCATTAGCGTATGGTACTCAAACTATTCCAGCTGTCGATAAAATTACTGGACCAGGTAACCGTTTTGTTGCTGCTGCAAAACGTGCGGTCTTTGGTCAGGTCGGAATTGATATGATCGCAGGGCCCTCAGAAATTTTGGTTTATGCTGAAGGTCAGAATAATGCCAAGTGGCTAGCAATGGATCTTTTATCTCAAGCCGAACATGATACCGTAGCCCAAGCGATTTTTATTACTCCAGATGAAAAACTACTTGAAGATGTCGCTCAGGCTGTAGAAGAGCATTTAGTTGCATTGCCTAAAGCAGATATTGCGCGTACCTCGATTGCTAATCGTGGGGCATTGGTTCTGGTCAAAGATCGGGCAGAAGCAATTGAACTGATTAATCAGGTTGCGCCAGAGCATTTAGAGCTTTGTCTGGATGATGCAGAAGCAATGAGTCAGGATATTCGCCATGCAGGTGCAATTTTTATGGGACGTTTTACGCCAGAAGCAATTGGTGACTATTGTGCAGGGCCGAATCATGTTCTACCCACATCAGGTACGGCACGTTTTTCTTCACCGCTTGGTGTATATGACTTTCAGAAACGTTCCAGCTTGATTATGTGCTCACAAGAGGGCGTCAAAACGTTGGCAAAAACCGCAGACATATTGGCACAACAGGAAAATCTGGATGCCCATGCTCGTTCTGCACGTTATCGTTATTGTCCTGAAACAAATATTTAAAGATCGAGGGGCTGAAAATTCAGCCCTTTTTAAAGAGATGAAAAAAGTAAAATTTAAAAATTGACTTGCTTTAGCACTTGATTCTGCTTGTGATGTTAGGTGTCGTAATCAATTAAGATGAAAAAAGCGAGGCGGTTTTGATGAAACGGAATGAATATCAAGATGAAAATTAGCAATCAACAAATGCGTTTCTGGAGTCCAGAGGTTCGTGAATTAGAACCCTATACACCAGGCGAACAGCCAAAAATCCAGAATTTACTCAAATTAAATACCAATGAAAATCCTTATCCCCCTTCACCAAAAGTAGTTGATGCTGTGCAGGCAGTGCTCAATCATCAAGCTGATGCCTTACGTTTATATCCTGATCCTGATGCTAGCCAGCTGAAACAGGCCATTGCTACGCAGCAAAATGTCGCAGTTGAGCAGGTTTTTGTTGGTAATGGTTCGGATGAAGTTCTAGCGCACATTTTTAAAGCTTTTTTTATTCAGGATAAACCGATTCTATATCCGGATATCACTTATAGTTTTTATCCAGTTTATAGTCAGTTCTTTGCAGTAAAAACTCAACAGATTCCACTCAATGAAAACTTTGAGATTGTGGTAGAAGATTATAAGCAGGACAATGGCGGCATTATTATTACCAATCCGAATGCCCCCACCAGTATCGCGTTGTCTCTTGAAAAAATTGAGCAAATTTTAAAAAGCAATCCTGATCATGTCGTAGTTATTGACGAAGCTTATGTAGACTTTGGTGCAGAATCTGCGGTGAGTTTAGTCAATCTATATGACAATTTAGTGGTCTGTCAAACCACGTCCAAATCACGCTCATTGGCTGGTTTACGGGTGGGATTTGCGATTGCTCAGGCACATTTAATTGCAGCGCTTGAAGCAGTTAAAAATAGCTTCAATTCTTATCCCATTGATCGTTTTGCCATTGCCGCAGCTGTCGCTTCTTTTGAAGATCAAGCCTATTTTGAGGCGCAATGTCAAAAAGTTATCCAAAGTCGGGATGTGTTGGTTGAGCAATTACAATCGATTGGTTTTCAAGTATTGCCATCGAAAGCCAATTTTATTTTTGCTACACATCCAGCCCATGCTGCGGCAGAATTGGCAACACAATTACGTGAACAGGGCGTTATTGTCCGTTATTTTAATAAACCGCGGATTGATCAATATTTGCGGATTACCATTGGTACAGATGAACAAAACCAACGGCTAGTTGATACTTTAACAAGCCTAATCTAAAGTGAAGTCTGACCGAAGTTTTTAATTTTTAATCTGCCATGTATTGAGTAAATTTAGCATGGCAGAAATTTTATCGAAACACTCTTGATATTCAGCCTCACAGTCCGAGGCAATAGTGATTCCACCGCCAGCCCAGATGGAAAGCTCATCCTGAAATTTTTGAATACTGCGAATTAAAATATTCCAGCGCCCTGAACCATCAAAGTTAAAGTAACCGAGTGAGCCACAATAGGCGCCGCGTGAACCACCCTCAAGTTCTTCAATAATTTGCATGGCACGAATTTTGGGTGCTCCAGTGATTGAGCCACCCGGAAGCGCCGACATCAAGACATCAAATGGATTTACCTCAGATTTTAATTGAGCCTCAATTTCACTCACCATATGATGAACTTGATTAAAGCTTTCAATTTCAAATAGCTTGGTGGTTTTTACTGAACCCGTTTCTGCATGAATGCTTAGATCATTGCGCAATAAATCAACAATCATGACATTTTCTGCCTGATCTTTTTCCGAGTTCTGTAGTTTTTGTTTTGATGCTGCATCTAGATCAGGATCAGCAAAACGTGGCATTGTGCCTTTAATCGGACGAGTAATGAGTTGTTGTTGCTTAAATTCGATAAAGAGTTCTGGAGAGCAACTGAGTAACTCAAAATCATCTAGTTTTAAATAGCCAGCATAAGGTGCATCCGTCAAATTCCACAGAGATTCTGCACGGCTTAATAATGAACCTTGGCCCTTTGCGGTAAATTCCTGAGTTAAATTAATTTGGTAGCAATCACCTGCCACAATATAATTTTGAATCTGTTGAAAAGCGTTCGCGTATTCTGATTTTGACCAACGCGGATGACAGGCTTGAGTTAATTCAAGTTCTTCAATTGTTATGGGTTGAGAAAGTAATGTTCTTAGTTGAATAAATTGCTGTTCGGCATCATCCGCATGACTATAAAAATACCAGCCATCCTCTTGCTGTTTTAAAAAACTTTCATATCGCCCCAAGTAAAAAGCAGGTTGGGGACGTTCTCGAACTGAGGTAAATTGTTTCGCCGCATAATCATAAGAAACAAAGCCAATATAGCCTCCCTGAAATTGTGTAAAAACAGGATGATTCTGTGATGAATCAAATTGAAGTAAGCTGTCAATAGCGAACTCATCCATCATTTCATACTGCTTTTCTGAATTTATTTTAAAAAAACTAAATTGATTATTCTTATAAATTAAATAATGGTTAGGGTTAAATGCAATAACAGGATAATTTTGATCTTTCAAAAAAACCAGTCCACTCATGGTGTGAAGTTTTGACAGTATTTCAGAGGTAGAGCTAATATCTTGATTTATTTTACAAAAAAACTTCACTGAGGCAAGCCTAAAATCATGAATAGAGTAGAAGGTGTGATTTTACTACAGAACTTCAACAGACATAAGTTGATGAACCGTTTATCGGGTTGTTGATCAAATTTGATCAACAACAGTTGAACAAAAATTAACAGAGCTGTAATTTAGGAGAGGCAAATTCAGCTACTCATGGATAGGACGTTTCTGCTGGGGAAATTCAAAAAACCATAGAAACAT
The DNA here is from genome assembly GCF_016624945.1 of Acinetobacter sp. S54. GTDB lineage: Bacteria > Pseudomonadota > Gammaproteobacteria > Pseudomonadales > Moraxellaceae > Acinetobacter. Next base: position 10,427 of record NZ_JACVUI010000005.1, read on the forward strand.
AGAGTAGTGAAAACCAAAAAAAATAAATGCTCTTGGGAGAGTACGGAATGAAAATGTTTACTAAACTAGCTTTGGTTTCTTCAATCGCGATCAGTGCAAATGCAATGGCAATGCAGTCTATGGATGATGCTGCGCTTAGCTCTACCACGGGTCAGGATGGCTTGAATATCGGTATCGGTATTTCTAAAGTAACAATTGATCAATTGGCTATTCATGATAATGATGGTTTGGCAACAGCGAATGGCGGTACTGGTGAAGCTGGTGCAATTGTGATCAAAGCAAATGGTGATGGTACAAATGGTACTGTGGCTCATGGTGTTGAGATTACAGCAAATACAAGTTCTCTTTTAGCTTCTCATAACCTTGCTGATTTAACTATCGATACAGATGCTGGTACAAACGGTGCTTTCTTAAATGTCGGTGCTCAAGTATCTGGCTTGGTAATCAAAGTGGGTGAAATTGGCGTTGATAAAAGTAATGATTACACAACTGGAGCTGTTGTACGTGGTGTAGAAGGTGGTTCTAGCTACAATAAAATCTTAAATGGCTTAACAATTACTACTGGTGTAATGGATGCGAATATTCAGTTAGGTTCTGCTCCTCAAGGTGCAATGATCAAATTGAACTCTACTATGCAAGGTGGTTTAGAATTATCTAATCTTTCTATTCATGATGGCAGTACAAATGGCGGTGGTGATATCGTATTGGATAGCATCAAAGTTGCATCTGTAGGTAGCTCTGATTTGGCATTGGATGCATCTGTAAGTGTTACAACAGGTGGTTTAAAAATTACCTCTAATGATGCAACGGGTAATAACATCTATATCAAAGGCGTTCATTTAGGTAGTGCAGCTGCTGGTTCAATTGGTGATGTTGAAGTAAGCGGCCTAAGAACCTATTACGGTCTTAACGGTACTGCTGGCTCGCAAATCACCATTACTGGTCACTAATTTAGTTTAGTATCAATCATTAAAAAGACGCGCATTTATGCGCGTCTTTTTATTTACATTGTTTACAAAAAAAGACGCATTCCGTCAAAAAAATAAAAAAAAAGCTGTATTTTTTTATAAAAAAAGGTATCTTCAACAGACAAGGAACGTAGAGTGCTTACTCTAAAAATAATACCAACGTAAGGGCATCAGATGCCAAAAGTAGAAAAGTCAGATTATGTTAGAGATTACATTGGGGTCGGCACTGATCTATTACTTTGCGACTCAAGCCTTTGATATAAAGGAAAAGCCGCCAGGTACTGTCAACTATACAGAGGTTCTCGATTCACGTGAACCTTCATTCACTCGTTTTCACCGTGAACAGGTTAATATTAAACCCGCGGTTGAAGATCAATTCCGTGGCATTGTACGCCAAGCTTATGACTATAGTTGTGGTTCAGCAGCGTTAACAACGCTTTTAAATGGTTATGTGGGTACTCGTTTAACCGAGCAGCAAACCATGAACGGATTATTGCGCTTTGGTGAATATAACCGCATCGTAGAACGTCGCAGCTTTTCATTACTGGATATGAAACGTTTTGTGACTGCACTAGGGTTGGAAAGTGGTGGTTATCGTGGGGAATTTTCTGACCTGATTAAACAGGGACAACCTGCAATTGTTCCAATTTCCTATGCAGGTTTTAAACATTTCGTAGTTTACAAAGCTTATAAAAATGGGCGTGTTTATGTCGCTGACCCTGCTTTGGGGAATATCAGTTTTGATCAGGAAAGATTTAAAGAGATTTGGGAAAACAATACTTTATTCTTAATCAATGTTCCAGAAGCCCAAAGACAGAATTTGTTGGCATTACAAGATTCTGATATGCGCCATGTGGAAGATGCAACAGTCAATAAATATGCATTAGTTGATATTCAATACCCAACTTTCTATATGGAAAAGATTGCAGATAGAGCATCGACTGTACGCAGAGGCCCTGATTTAAATAAAGAATCAGATACTTATGGTCAGAACATTAATACTTTTATGCGCCTGTATTACAAGCGTAAATAGTCAGAAAAAAAATAAGTGGTGGGAATTAGATGATGAGAGCTCAATGGATGAATAAAACTCTACTTGCAGTCAGTATTCAAATCTTTATGGTGGGTGGTGTATATGCAGCAGATGTAAAAGCACAGGATGTGCCAGCAACATCAGAACCCGCAACTGCATTTACTGAACCAGATCCAAATGCAACAGCAGTACAACCTGGGGATGCGCCTGCGATTGAACCTGCTCCAGTTGCCCCAGCACATGCGGCTTCAGCACAGCCAGCAAGTGCAGCAGAAGCATTGCAAAAGCAAGAGGGTGACGCAACACAGGAAAGTAACCTGCAAGAAGTATTTACTTCAAATGAGCGTCAATACTCTTTGATCAAAAGAGGTGAGATCTCGACTTATTATGATATCGATTATACTTACTATCGAGATAGTCAACTTAACCTTGCGATTCAAGATGGCAGTGTTGCACAGTTAAGAGTTGATGAAGATGCGACTCATACTCTGACTAATACATTTACTTTGCAATATGGTCTACGTGATAACCTGACATTATCCACTTCTCTTCCTTTTGTTGCCAAGTCAGATAATTTAAAAGATACCACCACAGCAGGATTAGGTGATATTTCATTTGGTGCACGTTGGGAACCCTTTCCTCTAAAAGCAGGGCGTTTACCTCTGATTCTATTTGGTAATATCTCTACTAAAACAGGCGACAGTCCGTATGAAGTGAATCCAACCAAGGATTTATCAACAGGTAAAGGGTATTATTCGGCTGGTATTGGCGCAAGTACACGTAAATATATTGATCCAGTTGTATTATTCGCTTCAGTTTCGGCAAATTATGGCTTCAAGGAAACTGGTCTAAATCAGGTTCGTGGTACGCGAATTATTGATGAGTTTGATCCAGGCATTAGTGGTGGTTTTGCTTTCGGTTTTGCTTATTCGTTTAACTATGATGTCTCTTTGACGATGTCTTATCAGCAAAGTTTCAATACTGAGAGTGAATTTACCTACAATACTGGTGAGACTTATAAGCCAGCAGACCAGACCAGTGCGACTTTTTCGATTGCCTTAGGTGTTCGTGTTTCACCGGATACTATTGTGAATGGGACCTTGGGAATAGGGTTAACTGAAGATGCACCTGATGTCTCACTGGGGCTGTCTTTCCCATTGGATATTATCGGTTTTGCTAAAAAAATTCGTAATTAAAGGGAGTAGTCGGTATGTTATACCTGAGACTACGCCCGTTAGCTGCTGCAATTTTTTTAACGGGCTTTTCAAGTGTGGCTTTTGCGCAACTTGGACAAAACTTATCGGTTGATATTCGTTCATTATCATTGGGGAATGCGGTTACTGCTGATCCTCCAGGAATTAGTGCAATTCACTTTAACCCTGCGGGACTGGCTAAAATTGAAGGTTTGCAAACGGATGTACAAGGAATTGTTGCAAACTTTAACGTAAAACGTGATCTATCTGCCCCCGCGGGTTATAACGTATTTGGCTATTCAGACGATCCTTTAGTGTGTAATGACGCGCCTGAAAATCCATCGAGTTTATGTACCGACTTTAAAGGTACAGTGAATGCAGATGTTGAATATGCCAGTATTTATGTGCCTATCTTAAAGAAAATGGTGGATTTGGGTGAAGGCGTTCCTATTGCTGCACCAACGGCGGGTATTGCATACAAACCACCAGGTTCAAAAGTAACTTATGCAACAGCAATTTATGCACCGTTGATCGTGGGTTATGGTTCTGAAAACGGTAATCCTGGCAACTTTATGGGGCAACAGGTTGCATTTGAGCGTATAACTTATTTATCACCTTCATTTGCTTTTCAGGTGAATGATGAATTGTCACTTGGGGCATCATTGGGCATGTCTTATCAGGCCATGTCTTTAAAAACCGACTTACGTTTTCCCAATGAACTCATTGGTGTATTGCGTATGGTTGATGATGTGGTCTGCTCACCATTTCGTGATAACTCAGATATTATTACTGATCTTTTACTTTTGGGTTTATGTAATGCCAATGAAGGCCTCAATCCATTTGGTAAGTTCGGACAATTAAAAGCGACGATGGAACAATCTTTAACTCCAAGTTATAACTTGGGATTAATGTGGGAGCCAACAGATGATTTTGCTTTTGGTATGGTGTATCAAAGCGAAAGTAAAATGCGTTTGAAAGGTAAATATTATGTCGATAATGCCAATGCACCGCGTGAGTTAATTCGTGCATTAAATTCGTCTGCAACGGGACAAATTTTTGCAGCTATTTTAGGATTCCCATCTTATATTCCTGCGAGCGAATCTGGTTTAGTCTCAATGGATTTAAAATATCCAGCGCATTTTCAGGCGGGGATCAAATATAAAATTTTACCAGACTTACAAATCAATTTTGATGTGGGCTGGACAGATTATAAACAATGGGATCAGTTCCGATTTGAATTTGACCGACAAGTTTCAGCACTTAAAATTGCAAAACTTTTGGCCAGCAGTGCGACTGATAGTTCTTTGGGCGTCCCTTTAAAATTCACATCTCCATGGAGTTGGGGAATAGGGATAGAGTATTCTGCAACAGATCGTCTAAAACTGCGTGCTGGATATGAACCACGTTCATCTGCAACACCAGATGACAAACGAAATACCTTAATTCCAATCAATAATGCGCAATTATTTGGTTTGGGATTGGGTTATCGGTTTGATGCTGATACTGACATCGACTTAACTCTAGCATTTTTACGTAGCCGAGATAACATTCCTGCCAATACCAGTAGTTTATCAAATGCAACAGGGGTTGATAATTTAATCTTAAACCCTTATGCCGGCTTGAATGTTCGTACCAATACGCAAGTGACTATTTTAGGGATTAACTACAGAACAAGATGGTAAATATGTTTAAAAGTAAGAAATCAATTGGCTATTTATCGTTGGTGCTGTTTTCAATAGGAACAGGGCCAACGGCATATGCTGCCGACTTTTTTACTATTATTGGTCCTGATGGTCGTCCTCTAGTTATTCCTCGTGATCCAACGCAACAGAAAAAGACGACCAACCAGAAAATAGTGAGCGAGACTGATACGCCCAAGGCAGTTGAATCAAAACAGTCTCAACCTATTCAAATGGTTCAGCCCCAGTCTGTAAAACAGGATTCTTTACAGGAAAAATCAGGTCATACAACACAACAACATGTTACGGAGACCTTGTCAGAAGCCAATATTCAGCCTAAGAATTCTCCTGAGTCAAAAGTAGTAATTCCTGCCCAGATTCCATCACAGCAAAAAAAAGAAAATAAAGTAAACTCTGAGCAATCGCGTTATATTCAGCCTCAGCCTCAGCCTCAGCCTCAGCCTCAGCCTGTGACAAAAGCAACAACATTGCCTCCAACTCAGAAAGTTCAGTCAAATGTTTATTCAAACGCAACGGATCAATCATCACCCGTCACTGAAACAGATGAGCATATTGTGGAAGTAAACGGCGAAAAATATATCGATAGCGAATATCTGGAAGATAAAGAGTTCAATCTTGAAGGTAAAAAGCGCTTTTACATGATGCCAGAAGGGATTGTGGATGCTCGGTTGGGTGCAGTTCGTATGCAGCCCGAGCAACGTGAAAAAGGGGTCAGTAAATCTTTTTTACAAACAATGCTGAAAAAGAATCAAAATGAAAAGGAAGAGGAGGTGCTGGCCCTATCTTCAACTTATTATCGAATGCCTAAGGAACAAGTGGTAGAAAGTTTGGCAACAGCATGCTTTACTGATAAAAAGATAAAGGACGCCAAACTATTTAATGTTGAAAAGCAAATTGGGTTATGGCCAAGAAAACCACTAAAAGATATTTTTGATTACGATGTTGTAAAACTTTCTGCACCATTAAAGCAGATGAAACTTACTTCGTATGCCACGACAGAACAAAATCCTACGTTCTATTGGCCTTTCGTGGTATTTCTGGATCGGAACGGATGCATACTTGAGGGCGTAAGTGGTTATAAAAATCAGGAATTTCCCGCCACTATGTTACAACATGCTGCAATTGAAGGAACGATAAGACTTCCAGATCAAACATCTTATATTTTGTTGACGCCTTTGGCTTCAGCATTAGATGTTCAGGAAAAAGCTTTATCAAATCAGGGACAAATAAAATTAACGGCGATCCGTTAGGCAATTAAAGTGATTGTATTATGAAAAAACAAATATTAATTCCTTTCACCTTAACAGCTCTTATGGCTGCTTTAAGTGGATGTGGTGGTGAAGGCGGAAATATTAATGTCGACCCACCGAGTAGTACGGGTGTTACAGCAAGTACTAGTTGTTCTGCCACTTCTGATGATTGTTTGGAATTTGTTTTTGATTATCCTGTAGCTGGGTTAAATTTTGACTGTAGCAGTGATACCACTAACCACTTTATTACTCAAAATAGTTCAAATGCTGTTTCAGGTGCATGTAAGTTGGGTGATACAGCAACTTTTTCTATAAAAGGGCAAGGAACGGACAAACAAATAACGTTAGGTGCGGTTGATTTAAAAACAATCACCTCTTTAAAAATTTCAGATGCTCCGATTTCCTTAGTAGATATTGCAACTGCAATGGTTGGTAAAGCGCCTGCCAGTCTGGATCAAAATGATGAAACGATTAAAGTCGCCATGGCTTTAGTTAAAATTTTTCAGGCTGCTGGAGCCGTTAACGAGAAAAATGCAATTGGTGATCTTCAACCAATAGAATTAGATGAAGACTATAAGAGTAACCTAAAAAATATCAGTCAATCGATTGATGTGACGAATTTTAAAGATGGTAGCTATCCTGCAATTTTGAAACCATGGGTAGATGTTTCTGTGGTTGATGACCAGACGGCATTTGATATTGTTACCAAAATGCTCAATATGCAAAATGCAGGCAGTTTCCAATCTGATTTTTTACCATGGCCGTTGCCCGCTGAAAGTGGCGTTGATCAGCAGTACATTGAAGGCTTTCATGGCAAGAGCCTGTTAGGTAATGAAATTATTGGTAATATGTATTTGCTCTCTGATCGTACAGGTCATACATTTGGTTATGGTTTGCAATGGAAAGGCAAACCTGATGATAAGACCAGTGAAGGAACAGTTATTAGCGATTCTTTAAAACGTTTAACGCTCATTAGTAAAATCGCACCGAAGAAAATGAATGCCGAAGCACAGACTAACTGGATTAATCCTTTAACTAAAAAGTTAGCAAGCACCCCATTTGTGTTCTCTATGGCAGATCAAAGTGGTGATCCTTTACGCATTACACAAGGTCGTTTAATCAACGGTTATATCGTACCTGGCACAGAAGCTGTTTATAAACAGGCCACTGGTTATAGTACGGGTGATTCTGCAAGCTACGGTAAATGGACACAGCAATTTAGTCCAGAGCAGTTTGATGGGACTATTGATATTTCTAAAACCAATCCAATTACCTATCTGGACAAAAAGATCCTGACAACCCAAAAGAATGTCAAAACGGGTGAATATTATGTATTCCCAATGTATGCAACTTTGATTGTAAAATTTAGCGATACGACAGTTAAAGATGTAAAACTGGGAATTGTGATTGATGAAAATGGTGATATTCGTTCGGATATTAAACCCGATGCGACTGCTAATGATATGTCAGGCACATGTGCAACAGTTAACCCTGATACCATGATAGATAGTAATGGGGTTCAACAATTTAGGGTAGGAACGACGGGTACTGGTAATTATGATACAACTGATAAATCATTAACTATCCGTATGATTTTGACTAATACTAAATTTGGCCTGTTAGAAGGGGTGATTTTGGGACTTAACCAGAGTTTATCTGTTACGGCGACTTCTAGTGGAACTGCTCAAGTTCTGAGTTCGGGCGGTGTGAAAATTAATTTACACAATCTTTTAACAGATCATAATACTGCTCGAGGCATAAATATTACAAACTTTAGTAATGAGCAAGCCAACTGGATTAATATTCATGCGGCTTATCAAAAAGTTTATAATAATATCAAGGATGTTTCACCAGCCCCAACAGACGTACAAAAAGAGTTGGCAAAACGGGTAAATGGAACATTGGCGATTGAATTACCAAGTTGTTACACCATTAAACAGAAGTAATTCAGTCTAAAATTAAAACAGGGTAATCGTGATGATTCCCCTGTTTTTTTATTTAAACTAATAATAAGTGAAAAACTATCCAGTATGATCTAACCGTGTACCTAATGTTTCCAGATGTACAGGATAGTGTTGAATTTTTCGATCTTCAAAATAATGTCTTAATGTTCGTTCTACGCTTGGAAAAGCCAACTCATCCCATGGAATTTCATCTTCTTCAAATAAACGACATTCAATACTTTCTTCACCTGCACCAAAAACGCCATCTTTTAGTGTTGCTTTAAAAAGCACATAGATTTGTCCAATTCGTGGAATATTGTATGTGCAATATAATTGTTCAATATCAATTTCAGCTTCGGCTTCTTCGCGAGTTTCACGTGCAGCCCCTTGTTCCATCGTCTCAAATAATTCCATGTATCCTGCTGGAAGTGTCCATAACCCATAACGAGGCTCGATAGCACGACGACATAATAAGACTTTATTTTCCCAGATGGCTAAAGCTCCACAAATCAGTTTTGGATTTTCATAATGAATATATCCACAATGTGTACACACACGACGAATCTGATGATCGCCCAACGGAATTTTATCTTCAGTTTCATGTCCACAAACGGTGCAAAAACTCATAATGATCATCAGCTAAAAAGATGCCTCAGCATAACTGAAATTTTGGACTTTCGCATCATTTCTATACGAACGACTAGATTTTTCGGCTATGATGACAAGGAGAAGAATATAGAGAGAAAAGCATGGTAGAGCAGCAACTCACGCATCTTTTGCAGCAACGCTTACGTTTTTCAAAACGTACTTCGCCTGCACAGGCGGCGGTGTTAATTGCGATTACCAATGAACAAAATCCAAAGGTTTTGTTGACGCGCCGTTCGACTCAATTAACCAATCATGCGGGTGAAGTGTCATTTCCTGGAGGAAAGCGTGATGCCGGTGATACCAGTAATATTGTGGTCGCATTAAGAGAAGCTCAGGAGGAGACGGCGCTGAATCCTTTTGATGTTGAGTTGATTGGCGATTTACCAATGCAACGCGCACGTAGCGGTATGTTGGTGAAACCCGTTGTGGGATTGATTCCTCCCACTGTTGAGCTGATTGCACAGCCGACAGAAATTGATCGGATCTTTTTTGCGTCTTTAAATCAATTGCTCACTGTACCAGCAACCCCTTATGAAGTGAAATACGCGCATCAATCATTGTATTTTCCCAGTTTACAAGTGGAAAATGAAGTCATTTGGGGATTGACGGCAAGAATGCTGATTGCATTGTTTCATTATGGATTGGATTATCAAAAAGACTGGCCTTTCCTTTTAAATTCTCCTAATTTTCAACCCCGTAAATTTTAATTCGAAAAAACAACAGGATGTTGTCATTATGATGTATAGCTTTGAAGGACATTCACCAAAAGCATTGATTGAACCTTGGGATGGATGGATTGCAGACAATGCTACTGTCATTGGTCAAGTTGAACTGGGTCAACAGGTTAGTGTTTGGTTTGGCGCAGTAATTCGCGCTGATAATAGTCCAATTCGTTTAGGGCACTTTACCAATATTCAGGAAAATGCCGTACTGCATACTGATGCAGGTGTTGAACTCAATATTGGTGACTATGTGACGGTTGGACATCAAGCCATGTTGCATGGCTGTACGATTGGTGAAAATAGTCTAATTGGTATCAATGCGGTGGTGTTGAATCATGCGGTAATTGGCAAAAATTGTATTATTGGTGCAAATGCTTTGATCCCAGAAGGCAAGGTAATTCCAGATAATTCTGTCGTGATGGGCTCCCCCGGTAAAATTGTGAAAACTCTAGATGATTTTGGAGCAGCAAAATTACGTCTGAGTGCCTTACATTATGCGGAGCACTATAAGCGATTTATGCAATTACACCCTTTTTCCTTTAAATAACATCTACTGAGTGAACTGTTACAGATGAGATTTTTTGTATCAGTAAAATTGAAAATCTCGCCTAAATATAGGTTCTAGAGTATGATAGCCAACGTTTTTTAAATAGATAATGGCGTGAAGTTGCATGAATGTGCTGGCATTGGAAACGGCAAATGATCATTGTTCTGTTTGCTTGATTGATCAGTCAAATGAGCTTTTTTTTCAAATGGATACGCAGGCTAAGGCTCAAACACGTACCATTTTGCCCATGATTGAACAGGCTTTGCAACAGGCACAAATCAGCTATAGCGATTTAACCGCAATCGCATTTAGTCGTGGGCCTGGATCATTTAGTGGCGTCCGTATTAATGCCGCGGTGACTCAAGCATTGGCATGGGCTAATGATTTACCTGTGATTCCTGTTTCTACTTTACAGGCTTTGGCGCAAGCAGCTTATCGTGAGTTACAACTGAGTCAGGTAACGGCGATTCTGGATGCACGCATGCAGGAAGTATATCTAGCCAATTTTAGTTGTGATGAAGATGGCATTATGCAACTCCACGGCCAAGAACAACTTTTAAATTATGAGTTGGCACAGTCCTATGCTCAATTTACGTGTGTAGGTTCAGGTGCCAAGCTTATTTCTTCTTCTGTTTCTGAACCGTCAAGTAGCCTGAGTCCATCCGCACGTGATATTGCGTTACTTGCTCGACATTATGCTAAACAGAAGTGTTGGGTCAGTGCGGAGCAGGCATTACCTGTGTATTTAAGGGATAATGCTTGGAAAAAAATTGCAGAACAAGGTAAGTCGAACTAGGATAAATTATGGATCTTTTACTGCTATTAAAAGCAGCGATTATGGGAATCGTGGAGGGCATTACTGAATTCCTTCCCATCTCTAGCACTGGACACTTAATTTTAACCTCTGAATTATTGAATTTCTGGACGCCTGAGAAAAGTGCAGTTTTTGTTGTCGCAATTCAGATGGGTGCAATTGCTGCAGTTATTTATGAGTATTGGTCACGTCTTTGGGGTGCTGCTACTGGCATGGTGACAGGTGAAGCCAAGGGCCGTCATTTGGCGATTAGTCTGATTGTCGCATCTATACCGATTGTATTGGTTGGTCTGACATTTGGACAAACAGTTAAAGATTTATTATTCAACGATGTTGCAGTTGCCATGGGATTGATTATTGGTGGCTTAATCATTATGTGGATTGAGAAAAATCCGCCGAAGGTGAATGCAGTTGAAGTTGAAAATATCAGTCTAAAAGAAGCAATCTGGATTGGGTTAATTCAGGTATTGTCTCTGATTCCAGGAACATCCCGTTCTGGTGCGACTATTATTGGAGCTATGTTTTTAGGTGTATCACGTAAAGCAGCAACCGAATTTTCTTTCTTTTTGGGTATTCCTGTAATTATTGGTGCAGGGTTGCTTGATCTATATCAGAGCCATGATGTATTTCAGGGACAACAGGATTGGGTAGTTCTAGTTGTGGGTTTGTTAGTTTCATTCATTTCAGCATTGTTATTGATCCGTGCTTTGGTGGCTTATGTTGCTAAACGTGATTTTATGATTTTTGCATGGTATCGAATTGTTTCTGGTTTGATTATCTTACTTTTTGCATTTACTGGCTGGAAACTTTGGTAATAGGGAGTTTGAATCAATCATCATGCAATTATTTTTCACCGCCTCAGAGCTAAAATCTGCACAACACTATCAGCAAGTCTTGTGTGAACGAGGTGTGGACATTGAGTTGTGTGAAGTTGAACAACTCAATGCACGTTTTTTCAGACAGCATCCAGACTTGGCACTTTGTGTTGATGAACACAGTCTCTGGTTATGTGCCAATGGCATGAAAATGCAGCCAGACTGGAAAGCTGAAATCTCTCGTTTAAAACGTGCCAGCATTAAATCTGAAATGATTGCTCGTGCCTGTCAGTTGAGTGAAGCTCCTCAATTGATCGATGCAACAGCAGGTTTAGGTCACGATAGTTTGCTAATGGCTCATTTGGGTGCACAGGTAACCTTGCTTGAACGTCATCCAATTTTATTTACTTTACTTGAAGATGCGCAGCAGCAGGCGCGATCAGATATGTTCTTGGCGAAAGTCGTGGATCGAATCGTATTGGTATTTGCTGATTCTGCACATTATTTACAGTCATGTATTGAGCATGATCAGCAAGTGGATGTGATTTATCTGGATCCTATGTTTCCACAGCGTGATCAGCATCAACACACTGTAAAAAAACAGGCACAGGTAAAAAAACAAATGCAACTTTTGCATTTACTTTTACCTGAACAAGGTGAAATGGATTTGGGGGATTCATTGCTACCTTTGGCCCAACAAGTGGCTAAACGAGTTATTGTGAAACGTCCAAGACATGCTATTTTTCTCAATGCGCAAACTCCTGATCATCAATGGCTGGGTGACGCATGTCGTTTCGATGCATATTTCCAGCTTGCTCTGTGATGAATTGTGATCATTGCTTCAATAATCAGCAAATATTTGTTATATAGATAAAAGCATTATTGATATAATTTCACACCAGCATAAACTGATTATGCATTATTACTCCTGAATAATTTTTTATGATCGACCTTAAACCTTCCATCAATTTTTGGCATGATTTCAAAAGTAACCAAATTGCTGGCATGTGGTTATTTTTAGGGTCGAGACGTTGTTTGCAAATTGTCCATCCTTCGATTTTTCAGCTTTTAGTCTGGGGTGTACTTGGCGGTGCAGCCAATACTTTATTTAGTTGGCTGGTTGCAGGTCAGAATGGTGAGTTTAATTCTCAAGGTTTGGTCAGTTATGCGCTTTGGCCTTTTCTTGCCTTAATTGTCGGAATTTTTCTGTCACAACGTACTAACAATTCCCGCTTGATGTTGGTGCCGACAATTTTATGGTTGGTATTGGATACCAATATTGCCTTGCTACAAAGTTTTATTCAGTTCCTTGGACAGTTAGATTATCTACCTTATTTTACCTACGACTATTTACCTACATTATTTATGGTGTTGTTTGTCTGGCAAAGTCTGGCAGTGGTTTGGGTTTTTTCGCGTGAATTAAAATGGCCGTGGTGGGAGCGTGCATTAATCATGATTGCCACGCTGGTGACATTAGTCGTTTGGCAAGGTTCTGTGCGCAGTCAGCCCATCTGGAAAGTTGAAGATGTTGCCCCAACATTTGCAGAAAATGCTTTTTATGCCCAAAGTCGTTTATTAAATAAGTCACTTGAGCAGATTCAATATGGTGAGTTTGCTCAAAGCCACTGGTATTTTCTTGGTGTTGCGGGTGCTAGTTATCAGGATGTGTTTAAGTCGGAAATTATGCGTATCAAGGAGCAGTTTGATACACGTTTTGGCACTTTTGGCCGTTCTATGATGTTAATTAATAATCCTGATACTCGTACTGAGGTTCCGATTGCATCACAAACCAGTATGACCATTGCCTTGCGTCGTATTGGCCAGCAAATGAATAAAGAAAGTGATGTATTGTTTTTATATATGACATCGCACGGCGGACCCAATGAATTTGAAATCGAAAATGCGCCTCTGGATTTAAATCAAGTCGATCCAAAATGGCTTCGTGAGACGCTAGATAAATCAGGTATTCGCTGGCGTGTGATAGTGATTTCATCCTGTTTTTCGGGAAGTTTTATTCCTGCATTACAATCTCCTGATACCTTGATTATCACAGCCTCTGCTGCTGATCGTCAGTCTTTTGGCTGTACCAATGAAGCGGATTACACCTATTTTGGTCGCGCTTTTTTTGATCAGGCCATGCGTGACCAGCATTCAATGAAAGATGCATTCAAACAAGCTCAGGAAACTGTTGCGACGTGGGAATCAGCTCAGGGCTTTGAACCCTCTGAACCACAATGGGTAATTGGTAAAAATATGGAACTCATGCTGCCACAATTGGAACAGCATTTATTCCCTCAACAAAATCTACCCCAAACCACCGCTGCCAAACATGAGGAAAAAAACCATGGAAATGTTGCAAAAAAATCGTTGCTTTGAGGGTGAACAGCGTATTTATCAATGCCAATCAGAAGCATTGAATGGCATGAGCAAATTTGGTGTGTTTTTGCCGCCTGTAGCGTTGAATGGTGAAAAGTGTGGAGTTTTATTTTATCTTGCAGGCTTAACCTGTACTGAAGAGACCTTTGCAATTAAGGCACATGCACAGCGTTTGGCTGCTCAACTTGATCTTATTATTATCACTCCAGATACTTCTCCACGTGGTGAAGACGTTGCCAAAGGTGACAGTTGGGATTTGGGGCTGGGAGCTGGGTTTTATATTAATGCGACACAGATGCCATGGGCAGCACATTATCAAATGGAACGTTATTTGATCGATGAGCTTTATCCCTTAATTGAGACGCAATTTCCTGTCATCCAAGGTCAAATGGGAATTTTTGGTCACAGTATGGGAGGGCACGGGGCACTGACACTCGCACTAAAATACCCTGAAAAATTCAAATCGGTTTCAGCATTTGCTCCTATTTGTGCACCAAGCCAATGCCCTTGGGGTGAAAAGGCATTTTCCCATTATTTGGGCGATGATCGCAGTTTATGGAACCAGCATGACGCCACGGCATTAATTGAACAAAAAGGCGCGTTATTCTCTGAAATTTTAATCGATCAAGGTTTAGACGATCAATTTTATAGTCAGTTAAATCCTGAGCTATTCCAAAAAGCCTGTAGTAATGTTGGGCAAAAACTGAGTTTAAGACAACATGCTGGATATGATCATGGCTATTATTTTATTCAAAGCTTTATCGATGATCATCTACAGTTTCATGCCGTGCAACTCGAGCGTATATAAGCGATTCAGCATGTTAAAAATGAAATCCATGAATTTGGATTTCATTTTATTAGTCAGTAGTCGTACATAAATTTATTGATGTGTCCAGTTTGCCTCAAATTCCTGTTGTGCCATTCGGTTAAGGTGATCTAGTACCACCCCTTCCAGACGAATAGTGTCTTCATTCTCAGCACGAATCAGAACCTCCAATGTTTGTTCAAGAGGCGTCAATGTAACGGTCGCAGTCGGCATAAAGATTTTAAAGTCATGTTCTGTTTCAGCGACTTCAAATTTATGTTTCCAATGGTTGAGTAAACGTTTTGCAATCCGTCGTGCTTCTGTTGTTGCAATAGAGGTTGAGCTTTGCATATCTTGATTTTCCTTGGGAAGATGCTTTAGAAGATAGGAGTTATCCTAACGAATGTACGCTTGAAAATGATAGATAAAATCATTGGGAGTGTTACTTTTTTGCAAATGATTATAGATTCAAATGAAGTGTGTGACCCACAGTAAAGGCACTTTTTGCTATAATCACATTTTGTTTGCTATCTGCCAGGTCCCGCATGTCCAAGCCTTATTTAATTGCACCATCTATTCTTTCTGCTGATTTTGCACGTTTAGGTGAAGATGTTGAAAAAGTTTTGGAGGCCGGCGCAGATGTGGTGCATTTCGATGTCATGGATAATCACTATGTACCCAATTTAACGTTTGGTGCTGGGATATGTAAGGCTTTGAAGAATTATGGGATCAAAGCGCCGATCGATGTACATTTAATGGTTTCGCCAGTTGATCGTATGATTGGGGATTTTATTGAAGCGGGTGCTGATATTATTACTTTTCATCCCGAGGCTTCAGATCATATTGATCGTTCCTTACAGTTGATTAAGGCGGGGGGAGCCAAAGCTGGTTTAGTATTTAATCCTGCCACGCCGTTACATTATTTGGATTATGTACTGGATAAAGTTGATCAGATCCTATTAATGAGTGTAAACCCAGGCTTTGGTGGTCAAAAATTTATTCCAATGACATTGGAAAAATTACGTCAAGCTCGTCAGATTATTGATGCCAGTGGACGTGAAATTCGTTTGGAAGTAGACGGTGGCGTAGGACCAGCCAATATCCGTGAAATTGCGGAAGCTGGTGCTGATATGTTTGTGGCTGGATCTGCTATTTTTGGCAAACCAGATTATAAAGTTGTGATTGACGAAATGCGTACTGAATTGGCTAAAGTCGGTGCACAACAGGTTTAATTCTGCGTTCAACACGATATTTTTATACACAGTAAAACTGGGTATTGCCCTCAAAATAAAGCGTTGCTTTATTTTAGGTAGATGTGGATAACTTTGTTTATAACTCTCTGGATAACTATGTTGATAACGCGGTGGATAAGCTGCTGATAGAATAATCAAAATAATATCAATCGTTTAAAAAATCCATGAAATTTGCATAAAAAGAAATCAATTCGATTTCTTTTTATGCATTTTAAGTCGTTTATTTTGTTTTACTTTTAGTCTGTGATACATCTCACGAGTTTTGTTTAAAAAGTAGAAACTGATCAGAAATAAATAGAAAAAGGAATAATGATTTCTTTAGGAAAAATTGCGCGTATTTGTATCTATACATAAACTTGGGTATGCTATTCCGCTTAATGGTATGAAAGATGTACTTGAGGGGATTTTAGGGTTGTATCAACTTCAGCGCAGGCAAACATGGTTTGTGTTGCTTATGGTTTTTATCATGAGCTGGAGTGGTGTGGCTGTTGCTTCTGTCAAAAATATGCATGCAGGAATGATGCAAAATGCGGTTCATACAATGCAGCATGCTTCAAATATATCGCCATGTCATTCCAGAAATATGCAACATGCAACAGTACAGAATGATTTAAAAAAAACAAATGAAAGCATGGTGCATTGTCACCAGAAGACGTCATTACATTCCTCTGCGATCTTACAATCCTGTCAGGACTGTCATCAGTTGCATTGTCAAAATTTAAATAGTTATGTTGAGCATGTGAGTCCGGCATTACCCCAACCAGTTGTATTTGCTGCAAACATAGCATCCCATCCTGATTATAAGGTTCAGCATCTTGCTGGTTTTTGGCACGAAATTCTCAGGCCGCCAAAAGTCTAATCTCAAAATCAAGCTAAACATCACGTTTTAAATTTTGAGGTTAGTCATGTCTATTTTATTAAGAAATGTTCTTTTTACAGGACTGTGTTTTACTGTTTCTCCGTTCTGTCTGGCTGCGGTGAAGGAATATTATTTGGATATTGCACAACAAACAGTCAATGTCACAGGCAAATCAGTTCAGCGAATTACGGTGAATGGTCAGTTTCCAGCACCCAAGCTTGAATTTGAAGAAGGAGATGAAGCGGTTATTCATGTTCATAATAGCCTGAAGCATCAGGATTCTTCGATTCATTGGCATGGTTTATTACTACCCGGCATTATGGATGGTGTACCTGGGTTTAATGGGTTTCAGGGAATTAAACCTGATGGTTCATTTGAATACCAGTTTAAAGTGCGTCAAAACGGGACGTATTGGTATCACGCGCATAGTAAGGGACAAGAGCAAGATGGCTTATATGGGGCCTTTATTGTTTATCCAAAGAATAAGCAACCACTTACAGCGCAAGAACAGACTGAGCGTGATTATGTGGTGATGTTGTCGGATTTTCATGATTCATCGAGTGAAACACTCATGAAAAATCTGAAAAAGTCGGCCGAATATTATCAAAATCAGCGTGAAACATTAGGCGATGTCTTTCAGCAGTTCAAACATCACGGTCTGAAAGCCACCTGGCAAGATCGCAAAATGTGGAATCAGATGCGGATGCTTAAAACCGATTTATCTGATGTCACAGGCTATACTTTTTTGGTCAACGGCAAGACCCCTGACCAGAACTGGAGTGGAGCATTTACATCGGGTGAAAAAGTCCGATTACGTTTTATTAACGCATCTGCCATGTCATTTTTTGATGTACGCATTCCCAATTTGAAAATGATGGTCGTGAGTGCAGATGGCCAGCCTGTGAAACCTGTTGCGGTCGATGAATTTCGGATTGGTACGGCTGAAACTTATGATGTGATCGTTGAGCCGACGGCCCCACATTATCAGATACAGGCTGAATCGATTGATCGTAGCGGTTTTGCATTGGCAAGTCTGCAAAATGGGGCTACGCCTGCACCTCAGCACATTGCCATTCCAGTTGCACGACCACGCGCATTACTTAGCATGCAAGACATGGGACATGCCAACATGTCTGAAAATTCAAAACTTTCAGATCATTCTTCTATGCCGATGCATATGCCAGAGAAAATGCAACATACATCTGCACCCTCTTCATCGATGTCTGAAATGCCAGAACATCTGCATGATGATGTCATGTCGCATCAGCAGATGGGACATGGCATATCGCATGATCAAATGAATCATCAGGGAATGATGCAGCATGAGACATCGAATCAGTCATCTATACCCCAGTCAACGCAAACGGTACAAGGTTGGGCAAACGCTTCAACGCCTATAGGTTTAAAAGCATTGCAATATCAGGATTTGCAATCTTTGGCGCCTCAACCAGATACTCGTCAGCCAACAAAAGAATTAGTGATCCGTTTAGGCGGAAATATGGAACGTTATATTTGGACGATGAATGGTAAAAAATATAATGAGGCCACGCCTTTGGTAGTCAAATATGGAGAACGTATTCGTCTTAAATTTATTAATGACAGCATGATGGCGCACCCGATGCATTTGCATGGAATGTTTGTACAACTGGAAAATGGCCAATCTTCACAGAATCTTCCGAATAAACACACCATTATTGTGCCACCGGGTAAAACTGTGAGCGTACTTTTGACCGCAGATGAACTCGGCGAATGGGCGATTCATTGTCATTTGTTGTACCACATGTCGGCAGGCATGATGAATAAATTGATCGTGGCTAAAGTCGATAAAGATGAATTACCTGATATTTCATCCGCAAATACCGTAAAACCCGTTCAAGGAGGTCAACATGCACACCACTAAATTGATGACTGCATTGATATTCTCAACGGGATTTATGATGAGTTCATGGACTTTTGCTCATGAAGGAGATGACATGATGATGCCTGACATGGCTATGTCAGATGTTCAAGATCATTCTAAAATACCAATACCTGAAAAGAAGATTGTAACGACAGTAGATAAAATGCACTCAAATGTATTTTCTGACGATCATTCAGATCATGATCATCGTCGGGAACATGGCGGGCAACTTTATCAGGCAACTAAACTGGATCATCAGTGGCGAGTGGATAAGCACGGGCAGGGTGAGTTTACTACTGAGCTGGAAACGTGGGTGGGTACAGATGAAAATAAGCTTTTCATTAAAGCTCATAGTGAAAAGTCAGAAAGTGAGAAAGCCGATTATGCTATTTCAGCTTTATATAGCCGAAATATTGCTGAGTTTTGGGATGTTCAAGCAGGATTACGTTATCGTAATAAAGCCGTTGATGTGTATCGTCAGGAGGCGATTGATGCTGCATTTGGTTTACATGGATTAGCTCCGTATTTCTTTGAAACCGATGCCTATCTTTATATAGGACAAGATCAACATATAAGTTTAAGTCTAGAAACTGAGCGTGATATTCTGCTTACGCAAAAGTTAATTACTCAACCTTATATCAAAGCAGACATTCTGATTCGGGATGAATCAGATTATGCTCAAAAAGCGGGATTAACATCCTTACAAACGGGTATTCAAACTCGTTATGAAATCAGTAAAAAAGTGATGCCATTCATTGATATTGCTTATCGGCATGAAAAAGGTGATCGCCAAACCAGTCATCAAGTCGCAACGAATTCAGAATCGGGTTGGCGCTATGGCGCAGGGATTAGTTTCAAGTTTTAATTGATTCATCAAAATAAAGCTGTATAGAATGTCATCATAACTAACCTGATGACATTCTTTTTGCATCTGATCTGGTGCGTCAATGAGCCTAAAACAACAGTACCAACGCTTTCTGCTTTCTAATGCTTTTTTTCAATCTCAAAGGGAGTTACACGCAGACGTCGATTTATTTACAGATGATGAATATGATTTTTCAGAACAAGATAATATCCAGTCGGAATGGGTCAGTTATTACTATATTCCCAAACTGGATATGCTGCATGAACGTGAAATGCGCAAAGCTTTAGTACAATGCCATCAGGTTAAATATATTGAGATGGATCATCAAACTCAGCATATGGCAATTTTTCATGATGGTGACGTTGAGCGTGTTACGGATTTATTAAAACAACAATTGGAACACTTAGATTACCAACAAACCTTATCTAACTTTGTTCCAGTTACCACAACATTGAAACCCGTGATTAAAACAACACAAATTCTTTCATGGTTATCTTCCATTTATATTGTGTTGTGTCTGGTGACGTTGTGTATGGCGATTTTGGCGTCGTCATTGAGTTTAGTTGCAATCAGTCTCTTAGTCTTAATGGATGCACTCATTTATTTAGTTGCTAACAATGCTATTGCGATAGAGCCGTTGCTCAGAAATAAACTAATTCATGCCTTGGCTTGGTTTGAACTGTTGGCTGCAACCTGTTTATTGGTTGATCTTGTACATTGTTATTATAATCCACACGTGCCTTTAGCCAGTTTCATGATTTTACAAGGAGTTATTATCCTGACGGCTTCCATTTTATCACGTTATTTAATTGCCAAAGATTATATAAGAAATCGGCCTTTGCATTGGAGTCATCTGGTACAGAATATTGATGTAACCGTTGCGACTGGATTGGTTGTTACTGGATTGCTAATTCAATTCACTGGGAAAGCCAGCATTGATTTAATCATGGCGATGTTGGTGATATTTTTAATTTATCTAAGAGTGTTTAACATTCTTATTTTGAATAAATTAGCCTTAAAACCATAACAATATTGAGAATTTACGATGCGTAAATGGTTGTATTTTGTGTTGATTATAGCCGTGGGATGGGGAGTGTGGATAAATTGGATTAAACCTACTCCAAATGTCGAAAAGTTTAGTTCAAATAGTCAAATCCATATTCAGGAATTACAGCCTTATGAAGGTACGTTTAGGATTTTGTCACGTGAAGACTATCATACAGGGAGGGAAGCCCAATTTTCACCTACAGATATTGCGGTAGGATGGGGGGAGATGGCTAACCCGAGTATTTATAAACAGATTGATATCTCACAAGCCAACCGCTGGTACCACTGGCGTATTACCTCGGTTCCTCCCATTTCGCTGAGTGAAATCAATAAACATAGTGCCAATATGCATCTGGTTCCAGCCACTCCAGAGATTGCTAAACAAATACAACAAATAAAAAAAGATGATTTAATTTTCTTCAAAGGCACATTAATTGAAATTCAATCCAGTGATGGTTGGCGTTGGCGAAGTTCTTTATCACGTGAAGATACAGGTGACGGGGCATGTGAATTGATGCGAGTTGACCAAATGATCTGGCGTGAGTCTTAGAAATTTAACCGACTCGAATTGGTCATGTCACATAAATTGATTATAATCACTGTCTTGGAGGAACGACCTCCCCCATATGAGGGAAAAAATGTCAGGCCGACCTGACGCCTGATCATGGAGAATAAAATGGCTTGGGCAATCTTAATTCTGGCGGGACTTTTTGAAGTCATTTGGGCATATTCAATGAAAATGTCAGAAGGTTTTACCCGTTTGGTGCCAAGTATCATTACCGTTATATTTATGGTTTTGAGTGTCATATTATTATCAATTTCAATGCGGAGCTTGCCACTCGGCACGGCTTATACAGTCTGGACTGGAATTGGCGCAATTGGATCTTTTATCGTTGGTATTCTGATTTTGCATGAACCTATGGGCGCAATGCGAATGACGGCTGCGATTTTAATTGTTTCAGGTCTTGTATTGATGAAATTGTCATCTCCTACTTAAAGGCAGTTCATATGCAATTATCGTATCTTTATATGTCTTCACCTGTAGGGCAGCTGAAATTAGTGGCGAATGAACAGGCTTTGGTTGCCATTCTTTGGGATAATGAAAATCCAAAAAGAGTACGTCTAGCTGAACTGACTGAAGATGTCTCTCATCCAATTTTATTAAATACTCAAAAACAGCTGATTGAATATTTTTCAGGTCATCGTAAAGTATTTGATATTCCGCTTGATTTTGAGGGAACTGATTTTCAGAAACAAGTCTGGGCTGCATTATTAAGCATTCCTTATGGTGAAACACGAAGCTATAAACAAATTGCCCAGCAAATAGGAAATGAAAAAGCGGTGCGCGCCGTAGGTGCCGCAAATGGAAAAAACCCTATTTCGATCATTGCGCCCTGTCATCGTGTAATTGGAGCGGCGGGAGCATTGGTTGGATTTGCAGGTGGATTAGATAAAAAAGAAATTTTATTGGACTTAGAAATGAATAATATTTAAGTGTGATTCATATTCTAAACCTATAAAATATAAGGATAATTCCATGTTTTTATATATTGTGTTTTTTATTGTCATTATGGGTCTTTTGGCCTATTTATCTTCACCCACTTTTAAGGGGAAAATGGGAGAGAGTATGGTCATCGATCATGCCAAGCGTTATCTGGGTGAAGAATATATTATGCTAAATAATTGTACAATTCCTGATGAGCAAAACGGGACAACACAAATTGATCATATTTTGATTAGTCCCTATGGGATTTTTATTATCGAAACTAAAAACTATACAGGCTGGATTTTTGGCAGTATTAATCAGAAACAATGGACACAAAAAATTTATAAGAAAAGTTATCGATTTCAAAATCCAATTCATCAAAACTTTAAGCATGTAAAGGCATTGGAGCAAATTCTTGGAGATGTGGTTACTCCTGAATATTTACACTCAGTGATTGTATTTACATCACGTAGTGAGTTTAAAACCGCCATGCCAGAACATGTTTGTCAAGGTAAAGACTGGATTACACATGTGAAAAAATTTAATCAAGATGTTATTCCTGCTATGAAGCAAAAACGCATTAAATATCGCATTGAAAAAGAAATACTTGATCCATCCTGGAAAACCAATCGTGTTCATATTGAGAATTTACATCAGAAAAAACAAGCATTGATTGATTAAACCATAATAAATGGCCATTTTTATAGCCATTTAAACGATATCTGTTTAAGTCTTCAAAATCATACGATTTCATGTTGACGAGCCAAAGCCTGATTTTTTAATAATTGCTTTTCCTGTTCCGATAAAAAAGCCACTTTGAGGCCATTTTCCTGAGCGGTTCGGATCTGCTCTTGTGTTAAGCCTGCCTGCGGTGCCGCCACCTGATATTCATGCTGAATCTCAATTCCTTCTACTGCAGGGTCATCGGTATTGATCGTTGCTAGAATGCCATGTTGCAAAAAGTCTTTAATCGGGTGTCGTTCTATCGCACTGACGGTACTGGTTTGTAGATTTGACGTGATACACGACTCAATCCCAATTTCATGTTGAGCTAGATAATCCATAAGTTTCAGATCTTGAATAGCTTTCACTCCATGACCGATTCGTTCTGCACCAAGTTCCTGTATGGCTTGCCAAATACTTTCTGGCCCTGCTGCTTCACCTGCATGTACGGTAATACGCCAGCCTGCATTTCGGGCCTGTTTAAATTGATCTAGAAAAAGAGTTCCGGGAAACCCCAACTCATCGCCTGCTAAATCCAGTGCGGTGATATGAGTTTTATGTGTCAGTAAGGCATTAAGTTCAGCTTGACAGGCTATTTGTCCAAAAGTGCGACTCATAATACCAATCAAATTGGCTTTAATTCCTAAATCACGGCAACCTTGCTGTACCCCATCAATCACCGCTTCAACAACACCAGCTAAAGGCAGTTGATGTGTCATTCCCATATAGCCCGGAGAAAAACGTAGCTCGACATAATCCAGACCATGTTGTTTGGCATCTTCAATATTTTCATAAGCGATACGATGGCAGGCCTCCAGACTTGCCAAAACTTTTACCCCCCAATCTAGTTTGGCTAAAAAACTGAGTAAATCAGGTTGATTGTCCATGACTTGTACATGTGGGCGCAATTCTTCCACAGTTTGTGCAGGCAGATTAACGTGATATTGCTGACCCAAATCCAGAATGGTTTGTACGCGAATATTACCATCCAGATGTCGATGGAGATCGGTGAGAGGGAGGTTTCTTGAAATCATCGGCATTACCTCTTTATTTTGCTTTTATTGTATTTTTATCTTGGCAGAGATTAATCCAATAAAAAAGTAAGGCGATGTTAATTTTAGTGATTCATTTAAAAATGACGAACCAATCAAATAAAAATGCTGTCAGTTTTAAACTCACAGCATTTTAAGCATTGAACTGGTTTTAAAAAATGACTTTGGTTGTCAAACCCAGTACCAATGCATTATCTACCTTATCGGTTGCACCAGGTTGAATAACATATTGAACTACAGGACGTAACATCAACCATGGCGTGACGTAGTGGGAATAGTTGAGCTCAATATTGTATTCAGCATCTTCATTAATCGCACCTTTATTGTAAATCCCTTTGCGATAACGGTCATTAACATGAATTCGGTTAACACCCAAACCCAAGATATCATTGGGGTGCTCATCTAGTAGACCTAAATAGCGAATTCCAATTTGCTGGGTATTATCGATTTTATTGACGGTTTTGTCGTGGAAAGAAATATTGCTAAATCCATATAGACCACGTTTGCTACCATCGATAGAACTTAATTGTTGATCTACGGTCAGCCAACCTGCATAGGCGCGATCTTTTTGCTCGCCAGTCAGCACATCTTTGTTTTGTGTTTTATCTGCATTGTTGTAAAACACACCTAGACGATAGCTTCCCGGTAACTGGTTAATCCCTTGTTTAGGTTGGTAATGTAATTCAACAGGAACCGTAACACCTTCAGCTTCTTCAGATTTTAAATTCCAACCCTGATTTTCCTTGATATTGGTTGGATTAAACTCAAATGCACCCACTTGTGCAGAAAGTTCAGGCGTAAATCTGTATTTAACAATACCCGCCCATTGCGCTACAGGTTCGTTGTACCAGACGTTCCCCATCCATTTACCGTTTTGTGCGGTACAAAATGACGTGCTCTGGAAGTCACAGCCCATGACGTTAAAATATGATCCCATACCCATACGGCCTACACGAACGCTCCAGCCTGTATCTGCAAAAATTTTCTCAATCGAAAGCTGGGTAAGACGTGAGTCAACATTGCCACGCCCCCAAGTCGCTTGAGTATTGGCCATTTGCGGCGCACCTGGGTATGAAATATTTTCTGCGCTCGTACTTTGACCCTGACGAGCAGTAACAATGGCACGTACTGAAACACCACTCCAACCCAACAGTTTTTCCAGATCAAGACTACTGCCTAACCAAAGTTGACTGGCAAAAGTTGCACCATCTCTTGGTTTGTAGCCACCATCAGCCAGATAGTCTGTATCGACATAAAGATTGGCGTCAAAATTTGCGCCCTGACTGGCTAACTCTGTGCGTTTACCATTCCAGTCACCAAACAAATATTTGCTTTGAGGACTAAAGGCATCATCTGCATGACTTAAATTAAAACTGGATAGTGCAATAACAATACTTGCAATGCTGAATTGTTTCAGTCCCTGAATTTTCATTTGACTTGACCACATAAATTTAAAAAATTGTCCCATCATTGTTTACCAACAATGAATCTCAAAAATCTAACCATGTTTTAAAATTTAATCAACAAAAATTCACTTGAATTTTCATGCTGTTTTATTGAACAGATGGTCTAAAATGTTCCTTATTAACAGATAAATGAATGTAAAAATGTTCGTCATTTCCAAAAACCATCTCTTAGAGTAGGAATAATTTATTTACGTTTCTTTTTTTGATGAGATTAACAGGTTGATTTTACTATATTGCTTGAGAGTAAAAGGGAGTTAGTCACTTGCAAAAGACACTCTTTTTTCATTAAATCCATTTATCGTATGCAAAGTTTATCAAACTATTTATGTTAGATTTCAGATATTCATTTGTGTGATTTTTCTATTTGATTTGATCTAATTTTTGAGATGCATGAAATATAAAAAAGAACTGTCAAATAAGACAGTTCTTTTTTATTTAGATAATAATTGGGTTATCACGGGACGATAAAATTACCAGCTTAATGCACCGCCAGTCTGATAGTCTGTTACGCGCGTTTCAAAGAAATTCTTCTCTTTACGCAAATCCATCATCTCAGACATCCATTGGAATGGGTTAGTTACACCTGGATATTGTTCTGCTAAGCCAAGTTGTGCCAAACGACGGTTACAAATAAATTTTAAATATTCTTCCATCATTGCCGCGTTCATTCCCAATACACCACGTGGCATGGTGTCACGAGCATATTCGATTTCAAGCAAAGTGCCTTCCAGAATCATCTGAATCACTTCCTGCTGGAATTCGGTTGTCCACAAATGCGGGTTTTCGATCTTGATCTGGTTAATCATGTCGATCCCAAAATTCACATGCATTGATTCATCACGCAAGATGTACTGGAACTGCTCAGATACACCATTCATTTTATTACGACGACCCATACTCAAAATCTGAGTAAAGCCGCAATAGAAAAAGAT
Organism: Acinetobacter sp. S54; assembly: GCF_016624945.1. Lineage (GTDB taxonomy): Bacteria > Pseudomonadota > Gammaproteobacteria > Pseudomonadales > Moraxellaceae > Acinetobacter. The sequence goes on from NZ_JACVUI010000005.1 coordinate 36,824, forward strand.
CCCTTCAAGTACGCAATAAAATGCAATCAAATTGCGCAATAACTGCTGATCGGTTTCAGGTGTCCCTGTTTCAAATTTCGGATCACTCAAAGATTGCGTATATTTTAAGCCCCATGCTGCTTTACGGGCAACACTTGGAATTTCATGATACATATTGAAGATTTCGCCTTCATCCATACCTAAAGATTCAATACAATATTGATAGGCATGTGTATGGATCGCTTCTTCAAAAGCCTGACGTAGAATATACTGGCGGCATTCAGGGTTAGTGATCAGACGATAAATCGCCAAAACCAGATTATTTGCCACAAGTGAATCTGCTGTAGAGAAGAAGCCAAGATTACGTTTAACAATAATGCGTTCATCTTCCGTCAAGCCATTTTCAGATTTCCATAATGCAATATCATGGTTCATATTAACTTCTTGCGGCATCCAGTGATTGGCACAGCCATCTAGATACTTTTGCCAAGCCCATTCATATTTGAAAGGAACTAACTGGTTTAAGTCAGCACGACAGTTGATCATGGCTTTATCATCAACTTGTACTCGATTGGCCCCTGTTTCAATCTCTTGCAAACCTGCGCTAATATCCAGATTTTTTAAGGATTCAGATGCTCGAGCCACCGAATCGGTTGAATCTGTTGGTCGACTGGTAGAGGTTCCAGTGGATTGTACATTTGCCACACGCGGCGATGATGGCTCTGCATCAGATACCAACGGCGTAGCAGGCGCTTTTTGCGGTTCGATGGGCGCAGACTTGTGTTCAGGTGCAGCCGGTTTTTGCGAATCATCTTCGAAATCGTCCCAACTCAGGATAGACATAATCAAATTCTCTCTTCGTTGTTAATATCGTTATCGACATCTTTCTACGAAGATGCCATTACTATACGCTTATTCTGTGTAAGCAAAATTAAGTTTTGTCGATAGATGTTCTAAAGTTATTCGATAGAACCTATATCCCCACTACTTATTTTGATTACGCTGTTGCTTACGAATTTTAAAAAAAGCGTAAACCATAGGCGCGTAGAAAAAAACAAAAGCAAAGACCAGTACAGCTAAACCAAGTGTATAGTTATGACTGAGATGTAACATGATCGTATACCTTTTGTATTTAATCGTGAATCTTAACCGAAATTAAGATCCACATTTACGAAATTATTTTTTAGATGATTTCGTGGTAGGCTTAACTTTCTCAACAACTGTAGTTTTTGGGTGCTTTTCTGCATATTCCAAAGTTACATATTGTCCAGTCACAGCACTTCTTGCGACTTTATTCGCCATTTATTATCTCCTGATACAAATCAAGATGACTCTTACTGGCTCGTTAATAAATTCAATGGTAGAATCTTTAACGCATTATCTTATGCCAGCCCCGTTGTGACCATCTTGGTATCACTTCGAGATTGAAAAGCCTTCTAGTTAGTTTTGACGGACGCTAGAGGGCTTTTTTTTATACTTTAATTACTGACAAGCTTCACAATCAGGATTATCGATTGAACAAGCCATTGGAACAGGGGCTGCTTGGGTAAAACCGTCTTCAGTTGCTTCTGGTTTTATTTCCTGAGCGACTGCCGCAGCAGGTGCTGCAACAGTTGTGGCTTTAACTGCATTCAATGCACCTGTATTAATGGTTGATTTCTCAGCAGAAGTTGCACCTAAAGCTCGAAGGTAATAGGTTGTTTTTAAACCACGTAACCAAGCCATTTTATACGTGATGTCCAGCTTCTTACCATTTGCACCTGCAATATACAGGTTCAATGACTGTGCTTGATCGATCCATTTTTGACGACGTGAGGCAGCATCTACGATCCAGCGTGGCTCAACTTCAAATGCAGTTGCAAAAATGGCTTTTAATTCCTCAGGAATACGTGAAATCTTCTGTACCGAACCTTCAAAATGTTTTAAGTCATTGACCATCACGCTATCCCAAAGACCACGCTCTTTCAGAGCACGAACAAGGTAAGGGTTGATCACTGTGAATTCACCAGACAGGTTTGATTTGACATACAAATTCTGGAATGTCGGCTCAATCGATTGAGACACGCCACAAATATTGGAAATCGTTGCAGTCGGTGCAATTGCCATCACATTTGAGTTACGCATACCATCTTTTTTAACTTTGGCACGTAATGTGTCCCAGTCCAGACGTTGAGTACGATCCACTTCAAACATGCGTTCAGGACGAGTTTTAGCCACAATATCCAGAGAATCGATTGGCAAAATACCTTGATCCCAAAGTGAGCCCTCAAATGTTGAATAAACACCGCGTTCCACAGCAAGTTCACTTGATGTTTGAATTGCATAGTAGCTGATGACTTCCATTGATTCATCCGCAAAATTAACTGCTTCATCAGAACCATAAGCCATGTTTAATTCATACAGGGCATCCTGAAAACCCATAATTCCCATACCGACAGGGCGGTGTTTCAGGTTTGAATTTTTTGCTTGTGGCACAGCATAGTAGTTAATGTCGATGACGTTATCGAGCATACGTACTGCTGTTTTAATGGTACGTGCCAGTTTCTCACGATCCAATGCACCCCCTTGTACATGTTGCACAAGATTGATTGAACCTAAGTTACATACTGCGATTTCATCCTGATTAGTATTCAGCGTAATTTCGGTACACAGGTTCGATGAGTGAACTACACCGACATGCTGTTGTGGTGAGCGCAGGTTACACACGTCTTTGAACGTAATCCATGGATGACCTGTTTCAAACAGCATGGACAGCATTTTGCGCCATAAGTCCTGAGCGCGAACTTTCTTATGTAAGAAGTTTTGCTCTTTAGCAATCGCTTCATAATGTGCATAACGTTCTGCAAATTCCTGACCTGTTAAATCATGAAGATCAGGAACTTCAGAAGGAGTGAACAATGTCCATTCACCATCTTCAAAGACACGTTGCATAAATAAGTCAGGCACCCAGTTAGCTGTATTCATGTCATGGGTACGACGGCGATCATCACCTGTGTTTTTACGCAGCTCTAAAAACTCTTCGATATCCAAATGCCAAGTTTCAAGATAGGCACACACTGCACCTTTGCGTTTACCACCCTGATTGACTGCAACAGCTGTATCATTGGCCACTTTCAGGAATGGAACTACGCCTTGCGATTTACCATTGGTCCCTTTAATGTACGAATTAAGGGCACGAACTGGTGTCCAGTCATTCCCCAAACCACCAGCCCATTTTGATAGCATTGCGTTGTCACGCATTGCACCATAAATGTTATATAGGTCATCGCCAATTGTGGTTAGATAGCAACTAGATAACTGCGGGCGTAAAGTCCCTGAGTTAAATAGGGTCGGCGTAGAAGCCATATAATCGAAACTAGACAATAAGTCATAAAACTCGATTGCACGTTCTTCACGATTTGCTTCATTCAGTGACAGACCCATGGAAACACGCATAAAGAACAATTGTGGAAGTTCGTAGCGGATACCATCTGAGTGAATGAAGTAACGGTCATATAACGTTTGTAAACCTAAGTAAGTAAACTGATTTGAGCGTTCTGGTTTAATTGCTGCGGCAAGTTTGACTAAATCAAAATTTAATAATTCTGGATCTAGTAACTCAAGATCGACGCCTTTTTTCAAGAAAGTTTCAAGCGCATCACTTTCCAGTGTATCTTCAGATAGACCTAAAAACTCAAGACCTTTGGCTACCAGTTCATTACGCAATAAACGTGCAGTCACATAAGTGTAATTCGGCTCATGTTCAATACGGGTACGCGTTGCCATCATCATGGTGGTGGCGATATCACTGGCTTTTACGCCGTTATACAGGTTCTTGATGGTTTCATCGACAATGGCTTGAACATCGATACCCTCCAAACCTTCAGCAGCTTTTTCAACTTCTGCTGAAAGGGCATCCAGATCCAAAGGCTGAAGTTGGCCATTGGCATCTGTAATCTGTAACGTCGGGTGGTGATTGGCACCTGCTTGCTGCCGAGCATTAGCACGTTGCTCACGATAGATGACATAAGCACGAGCAACTTTTTGCTCACCAGTACGCATTAGCGCAAGTTCGACCTGATCCTGAATTTCTTCAATATGAATCGTACCGCCTGAAGGTAAACGGCGGTTAAAAGTATTCATGACCATTTCTGTAAGTTGAGTAATACGATCGTGGATACGACTTGAATCCGCGCCCTGTTGACCCTCGACCGCCAAAAATGCTTTACCAATCGCAACGGAAATTTTCTCTGCATCAAATACAGCAACTTCCCCAGTGCGTTTAATCACCTGAAGTTGGCCAGGAGTTGAAGTGATTACGCTCATGTCAGCATAGCTCCATTGTCATCTATAGTTATGTTCATTGGACCGTTTGAATCGGGCGAAAATGGTGGCTCGATATTTGAGGAATAAACACAAGACTTAGTGGTTAATGTTTGTTTTAAACACAAGATACGGTAATTTTAACCTGATATCAATCTTGACATTTTATTAATTTTTTATTCATTCATTATCTGTCTGATTCTGCGATGCATAGCTTAGCAAAGTCCTGAAAAATTACGTATAGATAACTATGTGGATAACTCAAAAAACAAACATTTAGATGCCTAAAGTGACCCCATGGAAATAATTTGTTTAATATTTATGCGTACTATTTAAAGGATTAAGATAAATGGTAATTTTTAAAGCAAAAAAATAAAATTACTGGAAATTCAAGAGCTAATAAATTTGCAACAAAATACAACTGGCGTGTATCAGTTTGGTGAACGAGGACTTGTTTACAATGTAAACGTGTGTATATTGCATTCTATGAAGCATGTCTATCTGTCGGATTTTAAACAGATACACTTAAACATATTACAGGGGCAATTGTATGAGCCAAGAAGAAAAGTTACCCAAGATCCTTATTGTTGAAGATGATGAACGTCTTGCACGTTTAACACAGGAATATCTAATTCGTAATGGATTGGAGGTTGGGGTTGAAACAGATGGTAATCGTGCAATCCGCCGTATTATCAGTGAGCAACCCGATCTAGTGGTACTTGATGTGATGTTACCTGGTGCAGATGGTTTAACCGTTTGTCGTGAAGTTCGTCCTCATTATCATCAGCCTATTCTAATGTTAACTGCACGTACCGAAGATATGGATCAGGTTTTAGGTCTGGAAATGGGTGCAGATGACTATGTGGCTAAACCTGTGCAACCACGTGTTTTATTAGCGCGTATTCGTGCTTTATTACGTCGTACCGATAAAACTGTTGAAGATGAAGTAGCACAGCGTATCGAATTTGATGATTTGGTCATCGATAATGGTGGTCGTTCAGTGACTTTAAATGGTGATCTGGTAGATTTCACGAGCGCTGAATACGACTTATTATGGCTATTAGCCTCTAATGCAGGTCGTATCTTGTCACGTGAAGATATTTTTGAACGTCTGCGTGGTATTGAATATGATGGTCAAGACCGTTCAATTGACGTACGTATTTCACGTATTCGTCCAAAAATTGGCGATGATCCAGAAAACCCGAAACGTATTAAAACTGTGCGTAGTAAAGGTTATCTGTTTGTAAAAGAAACCAATGGTATGTAATTTACGCATCCATTGTTTGTTAAACATCTCCCTATAAGGTTGATTGAGTGTTTAAACACAGTATCTTCTTACGCATTTATGCGGGTTTGGTGGTCTTGGTCATGCTGGTGGCTTTGTTTGGCTACCTGTTGGTTCAGATCATCAATTACCAGCGTGCTCAGGAATATCGTGAGTCCCTGACGGATGGTATTTCATATGTCATTAGTGAGGGAGTAGCTCGGCAACCGGGAGAGCAACAAAGACTGGACTGGATTTCAGATGCTTCTGATTTACTTGAGTTGCCTATTTATTACGTCGACTCAAATAAAATCGAGCTTTCCAGAACTGAAAAAAAACGTATTGAAGAACAAAAATCTATCGTCCGTTACGATGCTGAGAATAGCATTGCCTACGTGATAATCGGCTTGCCTGAAGATAATAAGCATTTTCTTTATGTCAAAGTCGATAAAATAGGTGAGCGCCAAATGAAAGCGCTACCTATTTTTATTTTGGATTACCTGATTTATTATCCGGGACAAGAAAAAGAATATATCAGCCGTATTCAAAAACACTTTTCTTACCCACTTTCGATTCAAAATGTCAAAGATATTCAACTGGATTCTGAGCAAATTGGTCGTTTGCGTCAGGATCAAAGTGTGATGTTGTATAAAGACAGTGCAACTGTACGTGGAACCACGATTTCAATTGTTTCTCCAATGCCAAATAATCCGACTGAGGTTCTGGTTTTAGGGCCAGTGCCCATGTTTAATTGGATGCCGTTTCAGTTATCAGCAGGTATTACATTATTTAGCTTGTTTCTGTTGAGTCTGGGAGTCTATGGACTGATTTTGCCTTTGGAGCGAAAAATTCGGCAAGTACGTTATGCATTGAATCGTATGAAGTCGGGTGATTTGTCATTACGAGTGCCGATTGAAGGTAGTGATGAAATGGCAAATCTTGCATCCAGTTATAATAATATGTCTGATCATATTCAGCGGCTTATAGAAGCGCAGCGTGAATTGATGCGAGCCGTATCCCATGAGTTGAGAACTCCTGTAGCCCGAATTCGTTTTGGTATGGAAATGTTGGCTGAAGAAGATGATTACAATTATCGGATTCAGCAAATGGAAATGATCGATAAAGATATTGAAGCACTAAATACCTTGATTGATGAGATCATGACTTATGCCAAATTAGAGCAGGGCACTCCATCACTGGATTTTGAAGAAATTGCCTTACTGGATGTGTTGGATCAAGTTGCAGTTGAAACAGAAGCGTTAAAAACTCAGAAAGAAATTGAACTTATACCGCCACCAAATTATGTCATTGCAGATGCAGAACGTCGTTATTTACATCGTGTCGTGCAAAATCTGGTAGGAAATGCAGTGCGCCATTGTGATCATAAAGTGCGTATGAGTGGTGGCATAAAGGCGGATGGCAATGCTTTTGTCTGCGTGGAAGATGATGGCCCTGGCATCCCCGAAGAAGATCGTAAACGTGTTTTTGAGGCATTTGCCCGTCTAGATGACAGTCGAACCCGTGCATCGGGTGGTTATGGTTTGGGGTTATCCATCGTCAGCCGAATTGCGTACTGGTTTGGTGGCACAATTACTGTGGATGAGAGTCCTGATCTAGGGGGCGCTCGGTTTATTATGTTGTGGCCAGCAAAGCGCTTTAATCAAAAACTTAAACAAAAAAATCAGCAGAAACAAAAAGAAAGCACTCAATAGAGTGCTTTCTTTTTGTACGATATTTATTCTTGTAGTGTAGCATCGGGAACGATCAATGATTTGCCTTCACGTAAACTAATCAAAGCATCTTGATTGAAATCAATGAGAAGAAAATTATTTTCAACATCAATTTTATATCCACTAATGATTTTTTGGTCGCCATTAATGGTTTCCACACGATATTCATCAGTGATATTGAGAATACCCTCTAGATTCGTCGTGGTTGATGCAAAGTCCTGACGAAACAAATCATAAATATCACGTAAATCAAAAATGGCATTGTCTGCATCGGGGTGCTTCTGGACATATTCTTGAATGTGACGAATAAGCAATTGAGCATAAAGAAAGTAATTAGGTTTGTGGGTGTATTGCAGACTCATTGATTTTACTCCTTATTCTTTGTTTTAGCATACACATCGCTTCAAAACAGATGTGTATAAAGTTAATTAAAGCATGTAGCTGAATTGCAACGATTTATAAAATTGATTCTGCTTGTCGTGTATTCCTTTGCTCATAAATCGGATGATCCCGAATATTTTTATTCTTTATAGCGATTTCTCTTTGAATCGGAAGAAAAAGAATACACGGGGAATCACTGATCTATTCTCAAAATAGCATGCTCTTTTACGTTAGAGATAGTCTTTTTTAATGCTTTAATTTTCGACAAAACTCGATTCTGATGTGGTTTTGTGCAGTCAGGAATAACGAGATAATATTTTTTAAAAAAATAGTAAAATAATCCGGAAAAATACATTGTACGTTGATTTGGAAAGAGCAAAATTTAAATAAGGACAAAAATGTCCGAAATATTGGTTAAAATGTAAGAAAATGAAAAAAATAATCATAATGTGAGAATTGATTTGATAAACCGATAACTACCAGTGGATTTGGCGTTCAAGCCATATGTTTTCTAAAATTGTCCAAAAAATCATCCTAAAGACTAAGGTGCTTCAACTAGCAACAGAAATTAGAAATCAGGTACAATTGGCGGGATTAATTTTATGTTTGGTGTATTTGAAGGCCAATACATACATTCTTTGTTAAATAATAGGCCTGCCAGGAGTTATCCCCGCATGAGTGCCATTACTCCATACGATTGGGCAATTATTGCCTTCGTGATCGGTGTTACATTTCTGTGCGTTTTTATGCTTACCGTTCCCTTGCTCCTAGGGGGTAAATCGTGGGGGCGCGCGAAGCAAGAGCAATTTGAGTCAGGTGTCGTCAGCGCAGGTGGTGCACGTATCCGCTTGTCAGCAAAGTTCTATCTGGTTGCAATTTTCTTCGTTGTTTTTGACCTTGAAGCGCTCTATCTATACGCATGGGCAACCTCAGTTCGTGAAGTGGGTTGGCTTGGTTTTACTACCGTCGTGATTTTCGTTGTCGATTTGTTGATTGCTTTGGTTTATGCATTTGCTGTAGGTGCATTAAACTGGGCTCCTGCGGATCGCCGTAAGTCAGCAGGAATTAAACCTAAAGTGGGTTCTGCACATATGAATATTGCTGATATTACCCGCTTCAACTCTATTGAGGAGTTGGTTATGGATCCTACGGGTCATATTCCAGCTCAATCCTCAGGTCGTATGAAATCTATTTCAGCGACTAAAACGTCATTTGAACAGGAGTAACTCGGGATGAAATATACATTAACCCGTGCGAATCCGAGTGCTGATCAATATCCATTGCAAGAACGCCAAATTGTTACTGATCCACTTGAGGAAGAAGTCAATAAAAATGTCTTCATGACTCGTTTGGAAGATGTGATGCACAATGTGGTCAACTGGGGACGCAAAAACTCAGTCTGGCCATTTAACTTTGGTACTTCATGCTGTTACGTTGAGTATGCAACGACATTAACAGGTGTACATGATTTGTCACGTTTTGGTGCTGAAGTTATTCGTGCTTCACCACGTCAGGCTGACTTAATGATTGTTGCTGGAACTTGTTTTGTAAAAATGGCGCCAGTTATTCAACGTCTTTATGAGCAAATGCTAGAGCCAAAATGGGTCATTTCTATGGGAGCCTGTGCTAACTCGGGCGGTATGTACGACATTTATTCGGTTGTACAGGGTGTTGATAAAATTATTCCTGTTGACGTGTACGTCCCAGGCTGCCCACCACGTCCTGAAGCTTTGATTCAAGCACTCATGTTACTTCAAGACCAGATTCAGCTAGAGCGCCGTCCACTTTCTGCCGTAATTGGTGATGATCTTAAGCCAGTGTATAAGCCAAAGATGATGCCAGAACGCGATCGCAAAAATGCTGAACGTATTGCGGTGAAAAACTTACGCTCTATGGATGAAATTAAATAATTTTCACGATGAAGTTTTGACATATTCGTAGGATATGGTTCATCAAGAAAATTGACAAAATTTGTATTAAATAGGAAGCCAAGCCAATGGCTGAAACTGACATTGCTATGCCAGAATCAACGCCAGTTGATTCCCGCCCAGCATTTGCAATCGTAGAAGATCTCAAAGCCAAATTTGGCGAGAACTTTTACGTGCAACTAACGTTTGAAGATTTTCCAACGGTCTGGGTTGAGCGCGCACGTATACAAGAAGTTTTAATGTACTTGCGTACGGTATCACGTCCTTATGTGATGCTGTTTGACTTATCTGCAGTTGATGAGCGTTTGCGTAATAACCGCGATGGTTTACCTGCATCTGATTTCACAGTGTTCTATCACTTATTATCTTTAGAACGTAATAGTGATATTCGTATTAAAGTTGCATTGAATGAGAATGATATTAACATTCCAACAGCGACTAACATTTGGCCGAATGCCAACTGGTACGAACGTGAAGCTTACGATATGTTTGGAATCAATTTCGAAGGGCATCCTATGCTGCGTCGAATTTTGTTGCCAACTTATTGGGAAGGGCATCCGTTACGCAAGGAATACTCAGCTCGTGCTACTGAATATACGCCGTATATGCAGAACAAGGCGAAACAGGATTTTGAGCAAGAACATCTTCGTTTTGTCCCAGAAGATTGGGGCCTAACACGCGGTAATGCGGATGAAGACTTTATGTTCTTGAACTTGGGCCCTAACCATCCATCTGCACACGGTGCATTCCGTGTTATTTTGCAGTTGGATGGCGAAGAAGTAAAAGACTGTGTACCTGATATTGGCTATCACCACCGTGGTGTGGAAAAGATGGCTGAGCGTCAAACGTGGCATTCTTTCATTCCTTATACTGACCGTGTTGACTATCTAGGCGGTTGCGCACAAAACATGCCGTATGTCATGGGCGTAGAGCAACTTGCTGGAATCACCGTTCCTGATCGTGCGCAATGTATTCGTGTCATGATGTCTGAATTATTCCGTATCAATAACCACTTGTTGTATATCGGTACGGCGATTCAGGATGCGGGGGGTATGACTCCTGTATTCTATATGTTTGCTGACCGTCAAAAAATCTATGACGCAATTGAAGCGATCACAGGTTTCCGTATGCACCCTGCGTGGTTCCGTATCGGCGGAACGGCACACGATCTTCCAAATAATTGGCAAAAACTGATTCGTGATATTCTCGAATGGATGCCAAAACGGTTGAAGGAATATCATACTGCTGCACTGAAAAACTCTGTATTTGAAGGCCGTACACGTAATGTTGCCCAATATGATGCAAAATCTGCGTTAGCTTGGGGCGTAACAGGAACTGGTTTACGTGCAACAGGTATTGATTTTGATGTGCGTAAATATCGTCCGTATAGTGGCTATGAAAATTACGATTTTGAAGTGCCTCTGGAATACGAAGGCGATGCTTATGCTCGTGTGATGGTGCACTATCGTGAAATCGAAGAGTCCTTGAAAATTGTTAAACAGTGTCTGGATAATATGCCGTCTGGTGCATATAAAGCAGATCATCCTCTGGCAGTACCACCGCCGAAAGATAAAACCTTGCAAGACATTGAAACCCTGATTACGCATTTCTTAAGTGTGTCGTGGGGGCCAGTTATGCCTGCAGGTGAAGCATCAGTGATGGCTGAAGTCGTAAAAGGCGCGTCTAACTATTATTTGACTTCCGATAAGTCAACGATGAGTTATCGTACCCGTATTCGTACACCAACCTTTACACACTTGCAGCAAATTCCTTCGGTGATTAACGGAAGTCTGGTCTCAGACTTGATCATTTATCTGGCAACCATTGATGTGGTTATGGCCGACGTGGATCGTTAAGGGGTACGCATTATGATGATTTTGACTGATAAAAAGCCACGTGTGAATGTTGAAGGGATTTTGACTGCAGATGAAATCCATGAAATTGAACATCACATTCATCACTATCCTTACCCACGTGCGGCATCATTAGATGCACTTAAGTGTGTACAACGCCGTAATGGCTGGGTAGATGACGCTCAAATGAATGCAATAGCGCAGCTATTGACCATTAGTGTTGCGGATCTTGAAGGTGTAGCGACATTTTATAATCGTATTTACCGTCAACCCGTGGGGCGTCACGTAATTTTATTGTGTGATTCGATTGCCTGTTTCTTAATGGGTGCTGAAACTTTAGCTGAAGCATTTCAGCGCGAGCTTGGCATTCAATATGGTCAGACTACGCAAGATGGCCGTTTTACCTTATTGCCGATTTGCTGTTTAGGAAATTGTGACAAGGGTCCAACTTTAATGATTGATGAAGATACGCATGGTCTGGTTGAGGTATCTTCGGTCAAGCAGTTATTGGAGAAGTATGTATGAATACTGAACCAAAACCGATTTATGGCGAAGGTAATCCAGAAACTCATCCGCTGACTTGGCGTTTGAGCAAACAGGAACATGTACGCAATGCTGATGACTATGAAGCTTTAGAAGGGTATGCGGGCTTTAAAAAAGCTATTGAAATGAAACCTGCTGAAGTTTTGGAAGTCATTAAGGCGGCAACGGTAAAAGGTCGTGGTGGTGCAGGTTTCCCAGCAGGGATTAAATGGTCGTTGATGGCACCGAATGATGGTGGTCCGCGTTATTTAATCTGTAATGCTGATGAAATGGAACCAGGTACCTTCAAAGACCGCTTATTGATGGAACGTCTTCCGCACCAATTGATTGAAGGTATGTTAATCGCTGCTTATACCCTAGAGGCAACGCAAGGTTACATCTTTATTCGTGGTGAGTATATCGAAGCTGCCCAATACTTAAATGAGGCGTTGGAACAGGCTCGTGCTAAAGGTTATTTAGGTAACAATATTCTGAACACGGGTTGGAGCTTTGAGCTGTTTGTTCATACAGGTGCAGGACGTTATATTTGTGGTGAAGAAACTGCATTGATTAACTCACTGGAAGGACGTCGTGCCAATCCACGTACTAAACCACCATTTCCACAGGTTGCTGGGGCTTGGGGGCGTCCAACGATTGTCAATAATGTTGAAACCTATAACAACTTACCTGCAATCATGTTGCGTGGTCCTGAATGGTATATCGGTTTATCTGTGGGGAAATCTAAAGATCCGGGCACCAAGATTTATGGCGCATCCGGTAAAGTTAAATTCCCAGGACTTTGGGAGTTACCATTTGGAACTACTGCACGTGAAGTGATTGAAGACTACGCGGGTGGTATGCGTGATGGTTTGAAACTCAAAGCATGGTTACCGGGCGGTGCATCAACTGATTTCTTGGCAGCAGAACATATTGATCTTCCGATGGATTCAGAAAGCATCATGAAAGCAGGTTCACGTTTAGGAACTTGTTTATTGATGGTGGTTGATGAAACCCAGTGTATGGTTTCAGCAGTGCGTAATTTAGAAGAATTCTTTGCGCGTGAATCGTGTGGCTGGTGTACACCATGCCGTGATGGTTTACCTTGGGCGGTCAAAGCACTGAAAGCACTTGAAAATGGTGAAGGTAAGATGGAAGACATTGAACATTTGTCTGAACTCACCAAAAAGTTGTGGATCGGTAAGACCTTCTGTGCTCACGCGCCGGGTGCGATGGAGCCGCTAATGGGCGCACTCAAATATTTCCGTAGCGAGTTTGAAGCAAAAGTGACTAATCGTCCTGTTGCTCAAGCCAGCCACGTAGAACAAGTTTAAGGAATTCGACTATGGCTACAATTCATGTCGATGGAAAATCATATGAAGTCAATGGGTCAGAAAACTTGCTACAAGCATGTTTGTCTCTAGGCATCGACATCCCGTATTTTTGTTGGCACCCATCCTTAGGTTCTGTTGGTTCATGCCGTCAATGTGCGGTGACTCAGTATGCAAATGCTGAAGATACGCGTGGACGTCTGGTTATGTCATGTATGACGCCAGCGACTGACAATACCTTTATCTCAATTGAAGATAAGGAAGCAGTTGATTTTCGCGAGTCAGTGGTTGAGTTTTTAATGACGAACCACCCGCATGACTGCCCAGTCTGTGAAGAAGGTGGTCACTGTCATTTACAAGATATGACAGTGATGACGGGTCATGACCGCCGTCGCTACCGCTTTACTAAACGTACCCACTATAACCAAGAGTTAGGTTCGTTTATTGCACATGAAATGAACCGTTGTATCGCTTGCTATCGCTGTGTGCGTTATTACAAGGATTACGCAGGTGGTACAGACTTTGGTGTGTATGCGAATGCATCACGTGTTTACTTCGGTCGTCCAGAGTCTGGGACATTAGAATCTGAATTTTCAGGTAACTTGACTGAAGTTTGCCCAACAGGTGTGTTTACTGATAAAACGCACTCAGAGCGCTATAACCGTAAATGGGATATGCAGTACGCACCAAGTGTGTGTCAGGGCTGTTCTTCTGGTTGTAATATTTCTCCGGGTGAGCGTTATGGTGAATTGCGCCGCGTAGAAAACCGTTTTAATGGTGAAGTAAATCAATACTTCCTGTGTGACAAAGGCCGTTTTGGTACGGGCTATGTCAACCGTTCAGATCGTCCACGTCAACCACAGTTCCGTGTCGGTGAAGCGATAAGTTCTGTTTCAGTGGATCAGGCACTTGATGAAGTGATTGTGAAACTTCAGGGTAAAAAAGTACTGGGGATTGGTTCACCACGTGCTAGCCTTGAATCTAACTATGCGCTACGTGAGTTAGTTGGACAGGATAACTACTCAACAGGATTGTCACAAAAAGAACAGAATCTGGTTGAACTTGCTGCATCAATCATGCAAACCGAGGGTGTTTATAACCCGAACATGCGTGAAGTTGAAAGTTATGATGCGGTATTGATTCTAGGTGAAGATCTGACGCAAACTGCGCCACGTATGGCTCTATCTGTTCGTCAAGCAGCAAAAAATAAAGCCAAGCAAATGGCGGCAGATCGTCGTACTCCAGATTGGTTAGCAGAACCTGTACAACGTATTGGTCAGGATGAGAAATCTCCGATTTATATCCTTGCTGCGACTCAGACCCGTTTAGCCGATGTGGCGACAGGTGAAGTAGTTGCATCTCCAAACGACATTGCGCGTCTTGGGTTTGCAATTGCGGCTGCAGTTAAAGGTGAGACCATAAATGGTTTGGACGATGATGCTAAAGCCTTTGCTCAAAGCATTGCCGATAGCTTAAAAGCTGCGAAAAAACCATTAGTGATTTCTGGTACAAGCTTACAAGATCCAGCGATTATGGAAGCTGCTGCACAAGTTGCACAAAATTTGGGTAATGCTGGTTTAACACTAACCGTACCTGAAGTGAACTCAATGGGTCTGGCGCTGTTTGGTGGACAAAGTTTGGAACAAGCTTTTGCACAAGATTATGACACTGTCGTAATTGTGGAAAACGACTTATTCCGTCGTTTACCTGCGCTTCAGGTAAAAGCTGCACTTGCAAAAGCGGAAACTGTAATCGTATTAGACCACAGCGAAACTGAAACTGTGAAACAGGCAGATATCGTGCTTTCAGCAGCAAGCTTTGCTGAAGGTGATGGTACGGTAGTGAGTCAGGAAGGTCGTGCACAACGTTTCTATCAGGTTTATGATCCAAGTTATTACAATCCTGAATATGCGATTAAAGAATCATGGCGCTGGTTGCATGCCATTGAAACTGGATTAAATGGTAAAGTAATTAACTGGACTTTACTGGATGATGTCATTGAATCTGTTGTGAAAAATGTTCCTGTTTTAGAAGCTATTCAGGATGTTGCACCTGATGCAGGTTATCGTGTGCATGGTTTGAAAATTGCACGTGAACCACGTCGTTATTCAGGTCGTACTGCACTTCGCGCTCCAATTTCAGTGCATGAACCTAAACAACCTATCGACGTTGACTCTGCCTTAACATTCTCAATGGAAGGCTATGTCGGCCCACAAAAAGCATCGTCATTAGTACCGTTTGCATGGGCACCGGGTTGGAACTCGCCACAATCTTGGAATAAATATCAGGATGAAGTCGGGGGACATCTAAAAGGCGGTGATTCAGGTATTCGTTTATTTGATCGTTTACCAAAACGTCCTGCACGTAGCTTTGTTGCACCGGCAGTTGCACCAGTGAATCCTGAAAGCTTCCGCTTAGTACCCATGCATCATATTTTTGCATCGGGTGAATTCACGATTAAAACACCAGCCATGCAGTCTCGTATTCCAGAAGCAACTTTTGCTTTAGGTGAACAAGATGCAACACGTTTAAATCTGAAAGACGGTGAACGCATTTCAGTACAAGCAGGTGAAACTACAGTTAGCTTACCTGTACAGGTGATTGAATATTTACCAACGGGTTATATCGGTTATCCAATTGGTTTGGCACCTACAGTGTCATTGGCCGAACCTGTATCAGTCGCGGTAGGAGTGTAATTCATGCAACAAGAAATTATGCGTCAAACACCGCTTTGGGCTGAGAATTGGCCAATTGCTTATGCAGTGGTTCAAGCTATTGTGATTATGCTAGTAGTGGTGTTGATTGCGGCATTAATGTCATTTATTGAACGCCGTCTTTTGGCTCTCTGGCAGGACCGTTATGGACCTAACCGTGTTGGTCCAGGTGGGATGTTCCAAATTGTGGCAGACATGCTCAAGATCATGTTTAAGGAAGATTGGACACCTAAGTTTGCCGATAAACTGACTTTCCGTATGGCACCGGCAGTTGCAATGGCAACTGCGGTTTTATCATTTATGGTGATTCCAGTTAGCCCAACGCTAGGCGTTGCGGATATGAGCATTGGTCTATTGTTCTTTATGGCAATGGCAGGTATCGCAGTTTATGCGGTGCTTTTTGGTGGTTGGTCATCAAACAACAAATACTCCTTGCTTGGTGGTCTACGTTCTGCTGCTCAAACTATTTCTTATGAAGTGTTTTTGGGTATTTCCCTGATGGGTGTAGTGGCGATTGCAGGTTCATTTAATTTACGTGAAATCGTAGAAGCACAACGTGATGTATGGTTCATTATTCCTCAGTTTATTGGCTTTATGGTGTTTGTGGTTGCTGGTGTTGCGGTGACTCACCGTCATCCATTTGACCAGCCGGAAGCTGAACAGGAATTGGCTGAAGGTTATCATGTCGAATATGGTGGTATGAAGTGGGGGATGTTCTTCGTTGCAGAATACGTGAATATCGTGCTGATTTCTGCCTTGATTGTGACCTTATTCTTTGGTGGTTGGCTCGCGCCATTTAACCTTGAAATTCCGTTTGTTCCACCTGTGTTCTGGTTCATTATTAAAACAGCATTTTTTATGATGATGTTTATTTTGGCTCGTGGTTCGTTAATGCGTCCGCGTTATGACCAAGTGATGAACTTTGGTTGGAAAATTTGTTTGCCGCTGGCGTTAGTCAACTTACTCGTGACTGGTGCTGTGATTCTGATGAATCAGGCCTAAGACAGCAGGGAGTACAAAATGTATAAAGTTCTAGCTGGAGTTGGGTCAATCGTTCGTACTTTGTGGATGGTATTTACCCACATAACACGTAAACGTGACACAATTCTTTATCCTGAAGTCCCAGCAGAGGAAATTGTACCGCCTCGCTATCGTGGCCGTATTATTCTAACCCGTGATCCAGATGGTGAAGAACGCTGTGTAGCATGTAACCTGTGTGCGGTGGCTTGTCCAGTCGGTTGTATTTCATTACAAAAGGCAGAAAAAGAAGATGGTCGCTGGTATCCAGAATTTTTCCGTATCAACTTTTCGCGTTGCATTTTCTGTGGAATGTGTGAGGAAGCCTGCCCAACGACAGCCATTCAGCTTACTCCTGACTTTGAGTTAGGTGAGTACGTACGTCAGGACTTGGTTTATGAAAAAGAAAATCTACTGATTTCTGGGCCAGGCAAATATCCTGACTATAACTTCTACCGTGTTGCTGGTATGGCAATTGATGGTAAAGGTAAAGGTCAGGCGCAAAAAGAAAGTGCACCTATTGATGTACGGAGTTTATTACCATGATGTGGCCGTTTTATTTGATGGCTCTCGTGGCCATAGTTTCTACGATTCGCGTGGTGACCAATGCGAATCCAGTACATGCTTTACTTAGTCTGATTGTTTCACTCCTTGCAGTCGCTGGTATTTTCATGATTGTTGGCGCTCCATTTGCGGGTGCGCTTGAAATCATCGTTTATGCAGGTGCAATCATGGTCTTGTTTGTGTTTGTGGTAATGATGCTGAATTTAGGTCAGCATACCGTTGAACAGGAACGTAAATGGTTAAGCTCTGAAACATGGGCTGTTCCCGCACTCATGAGTTTCTTACTCGGTTTGATCTTGGTGTGGATGTTATCCAGTGATTACACAATACCAGGGCAAGTTATGGGACGTGAAGTGATCGGTCCAAAAGCAGTCGGTCAAGCACTTTTTACTCATTATTTATTATTGGTTGAAGTTGCCGCGATGTTATTGCTTGCAGCCTTGGTTGCAGCATTCCACTTAGGTAAACGTGAACCAAGTGCGGAAGGGGAACAATAACAATGGGCAATATCCCTTTAGAACATGGTTTGATTGTTGCAACCATTCTTTTTGCACTGGGCTTTTACGGTGTCATGGTGCGACGCAATCTTCTCTTTATGCTCATGAGCCTTGAGATCATGATGAATGCTGCTGCATTGGCATTTGTTTTGGCTGGTAGTGCATGGGCACAACCTGATGGTCAGATTATGTTTATTCTGATTTTGACCCTTGCTGCGGCAGAGGCGTGTATTGGTCTTGCGATCGTCCTTCAGTTTTACCATCGCTTCCATCATTTGGATGTGGATGCTGCTAGTGAGATGCGCGGATGAGTACTTTATATTTAACGATTCTTTTTCCGCTAATCGGTTTTATTCTTTTAGCGGCAGGGCGCGATAAGCTCTCTGAAAATGTAGCTGCGATTATTGGTGTGGGTTCTGTTGGACTCTCTGCATTATTTGCGTTAATTGCAGGGTTGGCATTTACTAGTAGTGGGCAACCTATTTTTGTTCAACATCTTTGGACGTGGTTTAATGTTGGTGGTTTTGCGCCTGGTATTACGCTGCATCTAGATGGTTTGTCATTACTTATGACAGGTATGATCACGGGTGTAGGTTTTCTGATCCACATCTTTGCTTCATGGTACATGCGTGGTGAAGAAGGTTACGCACGTTTCTTCTCGTATTTCAACCTGTTTGTTGCCAGCATGTTGGTGTTGGTTCTTGGTGATAATCTTGCATTATTATTTCTGGGTTGGGAAGGCGTAGGTCTGTGTTCATATCTATTGATTGGGTTTTATTATTCAAATCCAGATAATGGTTGGGCGGCTATTAAAGCATTTACCGTAACGCGTATTGGTGACGTATTTTTACTAATCGCATTATTTCTGCTTTATCAACAGTTTGGTACGTTAAATACTCAATACATCGTTGAAAATGCTGCAACGGTGATGACACAAAGTTCATCACTTTCGATTTGGACAGCGTTGATGTTGTTCTTGGGTGCCGCGGGTAAATCTGCACAGATTCCATTGCAAACATGGTTAGCAGATGCAATGGCAGGCCCAACACCTGTTTCAGCATTGATCCACGCTGCAACGATGGTAACAGCGGGTGTTTATTTGACAAGCCGTATGCATACAGTGATTGAAATGGCACCTGCGGTAATGCAGTTCATTTCAATTACAGGTGCAGTAACGTTGTTGGTAGCAGGTTTTGCAGCGCTGGTTCAAACCGATATCAAGCGTATTCTAGCTTACTCAACTATGAGTCAGTTGGGCTATATGTTTATGGCTGTGGGTGCAGAAGCTTATCAAGCGGGTCTGTTCCACATGTTGGCACATGCGTTCTTTAAAGCTTTATTATTCTTGTCATCTGGTGCGGTGATTCTGGCGTGTCATCACGAACAAAATATCTTCAAAATGGGTGGTTTACGTAAGAAGATTCCATTTGTATTCTGGTGTTTCGTGATCGGTGGTGGTGCGCTTGCGGCGCTCCCAATCGTGACAGTAGGTTTCTTCTCTAAAGATGCAATTCTAGGTGCAGTATATGCACAATCGACAATTGCAAACTTACCGCTTTACCATACGTTGTACTGGGTAGGTGTTGCTGGTGCCTTCTTAACGTCAATCTATACCTTCCGTTTAATCTGGGTGGTATTCTTTGGCGAAGAGAAAACAGAAGCGCATGCTATTCATGGCGTGACTTACTGGGGACCTTTGGCGATTCTTGCATTCTTATCAACTGGTTTTGGTTATTTCTTACAAGCTCCAGTATTGAAGCTATTAAGCAGCGCTAATATTCCTGCATTTATGATTCCAGAAAATTTGGAAGCTGCAGTTTCTCATGCTGAGCATTTGGCAAGCGGTGTCGCGATTGTAGGGTTAATTGTCGGTATCTTATTGTTTGTATTTGCTTATGCTGGGGTGAAATCTTTTGCTCAAACCAGTTTAGGTGCAGGATTGGCGCATATTTGCCGTACTGCATTTGGTTTCGATGCGCTGTATAACATCGTGTTTGTAAAACCTTATCTGTTTATTGCGAAACTTGTAGGTCGTGATCCAATTGATGGACTGTGGCTGGTGCTTCCTGCACTGGTGAAAGGTGGTAATAGCTTTACCAGTTCACGTCAAACGGGTTCATTGCGTGAATACGCATCCAGCATGTCGCTTGGTATAGTGGTACTGTTGATGATCCTTATCGTTATTCAAGTGGTGGGGAAATAAAATGGAAAACAATTTAATTTTACCCGCGCTGATTTTAATTCCTTTCATTGCTGGTTTTATTTGCTGGCTGGTCGATAAGCTTGATCAGCATTTACCGCGCTGGATTGCGTTAATTGGTATGTTAGTGACTTTGGGGTTGACGCTTGCATTGTGGCAAAGCGGCCAATTTCATTATGAACTAGGTGCTAGAGTTCCAACGTGGTCAGCGGAGTTTAATCTTCCTTGGATTCAAACTTTAGGGATTAACATTCACCTTGCTGTTGATGGACTTTCTCTGTTAATGGTGGGATTAACTGCATTGCTAGGTGTGTTAGCAGTCGGTTGTTCTTGGGGCGAAATCCAAAAAAATGTCGGGTTCTTCCACTTAAACCTATTGTGGTCATTAGGTGGGGTAATCGGGGTTTTCCTTGCGGTTGATTTGTTCCTATTCTTCTTCTTTTGGGAGATGATGCTGGTTCCAATCTACTTCCTGATCGCACTTTGGGGTCATAAAGGTTCAAATGGTCGTTCACGTGTCTACGCGGCAACCAAATTCTTCCTTTATACCCAGATTGCAGGTTTAATCATGCTGATTGGTATTCTGGGTCTTGTGGTTTATGGCTACATGATGACGGGTTCAATCGGATTTGATTATAACTACTTGCTTGCAGTTGCTAATACTCTTGATCAGCAAGCACCAGCTGTTGCTTATGCCTTTATGGTGTGTATGTTTATTGGTTTCGCGGTTAAGTTGCCAGTATTTCCATTACATGGCTGGTTACCCGATGCACATGCTCAAGCCCCTACAGCGGGTTCTGTCGATTTGGCAGGTATTTTGATTAAAACCGCTGCTTATGGTTTACTGCGCTTTGTGATTCCATTCTTCCCAGCGGCTTCTGCACAGTTTGCAGATATCGCGATTGTTTTTGGTTTGATTGGTATCTTCTATGGTGCGTGGTGTGCGTATCAGCAAACAGATATGAAACGTTTGCTTGCTTATACCTCTATTTCGCATATGGGCTTCGTACTTCTGGCAATCTATGCAGGTAATATCCTGACGTATCAGGGTCTTATGATCATGATGCTGGCACATGGCTTATCATCTGCGGCTTTATTCATTATGTCTGGTCAAGTGTATGAACGTTTGCATACGCGTGACTTGCGTTTGATGGGTGGTCTGCGCGGACAGCTTCAATATTTACCGTTCTTCCTGATGTGCTTTGTGGCTGCTTTGGTTGGTATCCCAGGACTTGGTAACTTTATTGGTGAATTCCTGATCCTTATGGGTTCATTCAACAAATATCCTGTATTCACGATCCTCGCTGCGGTTAGCCTTGTATTAGCAGGTTTATATGGTCTGATTTTAATTCACCGCGCATTGTTTGGTGAACCAAATCCTGAACAAAAACAGCATTATACTCAACCACTCAAAGATTTGAATTTGCGTGAATTGAGTATTCTAATGATCTGTTTGATTGGTTTAGTCTGGTTAGGTCTTTACCCTCAAACTTTCCTCGACATGTCTCACTCAAGCATGCAATGGTTAGCCAATAGCTATAGTCCTATACAACCTGCGGTTGATCTGACTCAGCAAGCAGCGACTCAGCTTAGTAATGTGGAGATCCAATAAATCATGAACTTCACAATGTCTTTTTCTCAGCTCATGCCTTTGGCACCTGTGATGATTGTGGCTTTGACTGCAGTTGTCGTGATGATCCTGATTGCAATTAAACGTAACCATAATTTAATTGCAACGGCTTCGGTGGTGGGTCTAAATCTTGCAGCAGCTTATATTCTCTTCACGATGTTTGGGGGGCATTTTGTGCCTTCCAATGTCATGGGAATGTTTATGGTAGATCCGTTTACGCTGATCTACCAATTACTCATTATTGTGGCTTCACTTGCATGTTGTACTTTGTCACATGCTTATATTGAAACCTACAAAGATAATCGCGAAGAACTCTATTTGTTGCTTCTGATTTCGGTATCAGGTGCAATGCTGATGGTTGCAAGTGCGCATTATGCTTCTTTCTTCATTAGTCTTGAGTTAATGTCGATTCCAGTTTATGGCATGCTTGCATACACTTATCAACGTAGTCGTTCACTAGAAGCAGGGGTGAAGTATCTTGTACTTTCGGCCACTGCATCTGCGATGCTATTGATGGGTATGGCATATATATATTCATATACAGGTTCATTGTCATTCTATGATTCTGTACAGGCACTATTTAATGCTATTCGCCAGCCAATGGTGATTTTAGGCCTGGCTCTGATTATCTTTGCTGTTGCATTCAAGCTTTCATTGGCACCATTTCATAAATGGACACCAGATGTTTATGCAGGTGCGCCAGCCCCTATGGCTACTTTTTTGGCATCCGCTGCCAAGGTAGCAACGATTGGTCTCTTTGTTCGTTATATGTTGACTTCAGGTGCAATCCTCGTTGATTCACTGGTTACGATTTTAACGGTTATTGCGGTACTATCGATTTTAGTGGGTAACTTGTTGGCTGTTCGTCAAGTAAATCTGAAGCGTATTTTGGGTTATTCATCCATTGCTCATTTTGGTTATTTGTTGATTGCGCTTATTAGCATGACCTATGCGAGTTTGGGTAGCGTTACCGTTTATGTTGTGACTTATGTATTGACGACAATTGGTGCGTTTGGTGCAGTTGCTTTGATGTCTAGCCCCTACAATAATGTTGATGAAGCAGAAAGTCTGGCTGACTATCGTGGTTTATTCTGGCGTCGTCCAGTATTAACCGCAACCTTAACTGTAATGATGTTGTCTTTGGCTGGTATTCCATTGACCGCTGGCTTCATTGGTAAATTTCTTGTCGTAATGGCTGCGGTAACCACCCAGCACTGGTTCCTTGCCGCGATGATTATCGTGGGTAGTGGTATTGGTCTGTATTATTACTTACGCGTTATGGTAGTCATGTATATGACGCCGCCAGATGTGCCACGTATCGATGCGGATAAGCATTGGGGCCAAAAAGTAGGTGGTATCATGGTCTTGGCTGCAGCTGCACTGGTCTTAATTATTGGTATCTATCCAGATCCAGTGATTAAACTGGCGTTAGAAGGCGAGATTTTATCTCCTTTACATTTTGTGTTATCTCAACAACACTAAGTTTAAGTTTTAACAAAAAAAGCCTCCATTCGTGGAGGTTTTTTAATTTTCGTGAGCAAAATTCTTTATAATATAAAAAGTTTAATGTTGTTTTAGGTGTTCTCCCGTGCCCATTCAAGAAATCCGTCATCCTCTGATTCGTCATAAACTTGGCTTATTGCGTCGTTCGGATATCAGCACAAAAAATTTTCGTGAACTTGCGCAAGAAGTTACGATGCTTCTGACCTATGAAGCGACGAAAGATTTACAACTGGTTGATCATGATGTTGATGGTTGGGCTGGTAAAGTAACAACTCAACGCATTGCGGGTAAAAAAATTACGATTGTTCCGATTTTACGTGCAGGTATTGGTATGCTAGAAGGCGTACTTAACCTGATTCCTAGTGCCAAAGTAAGTGTATTGGGACTAGAGCGTGATGAAGAAACTTTACAGGCGCGTACTTATTATAAAAAATTAGTTCCTGATGTCGCGAATCGTATTGCTATGATTATTGATCCAATGCTAGCGACTGGTAGTTCTTTAGTTGCAGCTATTGATGTCCTTAAAGCCAGTGGATGTAAAGATATACGGGTTATGGTTCTCGTTGCTGCCCCTGAAGGCGTCAAAAAAGTGCAGGAATTGCATCCTGAAGTTGAAATTTATACGGCTTCTATTGATGAGGGTCTTAATGCCCAAGGTTATATTGTACCTGGGTTGGGAGATGCGGGAGATAAAATCTTTGGAAGTGTACAAAAAGATTAAAATCCTACTACGGGCCACCATTTTTGGTGGCTTTTTTATGTGAATAATGATGACCGTCACTATTATTTAATTGATGGGCATAAACCTTGTTGAAAAATTTTTTTATAAAAATTAAAAAAACCTTAAATTTTTAATAAACATTCAGTGAAAATAACTATTTTTTAATCAAATTACATAAAAAAATACAATCACAATTGTGGAGATAATATGAATAATGTTAGTGATAATCGTTATTAATTGCTATAGTATTGCGCTAATTTTATACAGGGGTACTTAAATGTTTAATACTCAACCCAAAAAATTAGCACAAATAATTTCAGTCATGATGTTCATGGCAGCAAGCAGCAGTTTTCTTCATGCTGATGATGTTTTACCTATAATCAAACTGAAAGCCGAGGGGCAGGATCAACACGGTTATACGGTAAAAAAGACCAATGCTGCTACAAAAATGGATTTGGCACTTAAAGATACGCCACAGTCAGTAAGTGTAATTACTGCCGAGCAAATACAAGATCAACAACTAAAAGCACTGAGCGAAGTGCTAGATCAAACACCAGGTATTTATCAACAGCGTTATGGTGCTGCTGGCGCTGTAGGGACAGGTGGAGAATATGCAAGTTATTATGCACGAGGCTCCAAAGTAAATAATTTCTTGATTGATGGCGTGATTTCAACACCAGTAACAACGGGTCGAACAGGTATGTCGATGAGTACGCTGGATCCCTCGATTTATGAAAATGTTACTGTAGTAAAAGGTGCAACAGGATTAACTTCTGGAGTGGGATATCCAAGTGCATCAATTAATTTAAATAGAAAGCTTGCAACGTCAAAAGTATCTACAGGGAGTCTCAACTTAAGTACGTCTTCATTTGATGATAAATGGGCGGGTTTTCGTACAATTGTAGACGCTCAAACACCGTTGAATGAATCTGGAACAGTGCGCGGTCGCACAGTCATCTCTTATGATGACTACGATTCATTTATGAATTGGGGAGATTCTCATTCTGGATTATTCTATACCACTTTGGGAGCTGATTTAGACGCTAACACGACTCTAAACGTGGGTGCTTTATATCAACGAGCCAAATCTAAAGGTTTAAGTGTGCATGCATTTACCAATTATAGTAATGGTGTCTTGAGTACTCGCGATCGAGAAGATAACTCAGCAGCACGTTGGGCTTATGGGAATGTTGATACGATTAATGCATTTATTGAATTGGAACATCGCTTTGATAATGGCTGGAAAGTACAGACTAACTATAATTATTTAACGCAGGATACTGATGCGGTTTATGCTGTTGTCGGTTCAAATCCAGGACGTACCGCAAATTATGTAGATAATACAGGCCGAGTGACGGCTGGTTACCAGAAACTTCATCCAGAGTTACATGGTCTGGATATTTCTGCGTCAGGGCCTTATCAGCTTTTGGGTCGTGAACAGCAGATGATGGTTGGTGTGAGCTATCAAAATGTGCAAGCAGATGACCCTTATTATGATCGAGCGATTGGCTCAGATTGGGTAAATCTGGATACGTGGAACGGTTATATTCCTGTTCCAGCAACGTTGTATAATACGACTGGAAAAACAAATACAACTGATATGTCGCAATATGGCTACTATGCGGCAACACGTTTAAATCCGACAGATAGATTGCACCTTATATTAGGTGTGCGTGGTTTAGGTTATGACTATAAAGAAACCACTGCCAGCGAATCGACAGCTGATTTTTCAAAAGATAAAGCTTCGCCTTACGCAGGGCTGACATTCGATTTGACCTCATATCTTACTGCCTATGTAAGTTACACCAATATTTTTATGCCGCAAGCTGAGCGAAATGCGGATTATTCGGTATTAGAGCCTGTTCAAGGGGATAGCTATGAAGGCGGTTTAAAAGCAGCCTTTTATGAGAATCAGCTAAATTTATCTGCTGCTTACTTTCAATCCAATCTCAAGGATTTTGCAAACTATGTAGGCAGTTTTGCTGATGGTCCGCATATTGGAGAAAGTATTTATGAGGGCGTAAAAGCCAAAACAGAAGGTTTTGAAATAGAGGCAAATGGGCAAATTCTTCCTCATTGGAACATCCAGACGGGTTATACCTATGCCAAAACCACATCGGTTGGCCAAACTATCAATCGTGATTATCCAAAACAACAATTTAAACTTTATACAACTTACAATCTGCCAGTTCTTGATCAGAGGCTTAAACTGGGCGGGGGCATTAGATGGCAAAGTGAAATCGTAGATGCAACTTTATCTGGTACTGCTTACGATGCAAATAGACAAGATTCTTTTGCAGTAATAGATTTGATGGCGAAATACCAAGTAACCCGTGATTTTGCTTTAGGTCTTAATGTTAATAACGTGGGCGATGAAGAATACCATCTGAATGTATCAAATGGAACTTATGGTGATCCACGTACCTACATTGTGTCCTTGAATTATAAGTTCTAAAATAATTCAACTAGACAGCAGCAACTTTTTTACGTGCTGCTGTTTAGAAAAAAAGAAAAGATATTTTAATTCGTAATCATTTTTATTCTCATTTAGGATTTTATCTTATATAATTGCCCCCAATTTTTATGGGGAAATAACGTGAAAAAGAATATATTATTTTTGTCTCTTATCGCACTTCCAGCTTTTGCTTTTGCAGAAGAAAATGTTGTGCTGCCGACTATCACTGTTAAAGCGGATCAACAAGATAACTATGCTTCTGGAAAATTAAAGAAAAAATCTAATTTAGGAAGTTTGGGTGAAAAATCAACTATAGATACCCCATTCTCTGTAACGACATATTCGGATAAGTTAATTCAGGATCAACAAGCCTCGACTGTTTCAGAAGTACTTCGAAATGATCCAAGTATTCGTGAAACAACAAATGCTGGACACTTAAATGAAAATGTGCAGATTCGTGGTTTTTCTGTAGGCTTTGAGGATTATAACCTTAATGGTTTATTTGGAATGGCTCCGACAGGACGTATTCCAACAGATATCCTTGATTCTGTTTCTTTGCTTAAAGGCCCCAATGCATTGGTAGCAGGTATGGCACCAGCAGGGAGTGTGGGCGGAGTTGTAATGGCTCAGACTAAGCGTGCGAATAAAGACCTTACTCAAGTTTCAGCGATGTACGAAGATGGTGGTTATTATAAATCGGGTTTTGATGTAGCCCGCCGTTTTGGTGAAAATAAAGAATTTGGTGCTCGTGCCAGCGCATCTTATGGCCAAGGTGAACATATTATTGAGGGAATGGAAGATAAGAATGCTTCAGGTGTTATTGCCCTTGACTATACAACCGATAAGTTAAAAATTAATTTTGATGCTTATGCTTTACGTGACAAACGTGATAATGGTTCACCAGCCATGGTTTCTATGGGGACAATTAAACAAGTAATTGCCGCGCCAGCAGGGGATAGTAACTACTTTTCTAATATTCACGGTCAACAAAATAGTGAATACGTGGGATTATCAGGAGAGTATAAGTTTACCCCTAATTGGAAAGTTTTTGCTGGAACTGGGTATGCTGAAAAAGAATACGCGGGTCATCTTTTCGGTACACGTATGATTGTACAAAATGCGGCTACTGGTGATGCAACCTCACAGTACTATCGTGTAGGATCAAAGGAACATGATTTTGCTGCAAATACTGGTTTTGAAGGTAAATTTGAAACAGGTTTTATTAAGCATACATTAGGGCTACGTGCAGATTATTTATCTCGTGAGTACAGTCAGCATAAAGCTGCTACAAGCTCTAATTTCAATACTAATTTATATAATCCTAGTACGAATGGCATGATGCCATCTGCCTATCCAGTCATTGTACCTTACGCTGATAACACGTATGTTAGTTACACGCTGACGGATCAACTCTCTATGCTGGATGATAAATTGCAACTAATTTTAGGAGCACGTTATCAAGACATGGATATTAAAGCGTTAACCACAAATACTAAATACAGTGATGACAAAGTTTCACCAAGTGTTGGTATTGTAGTTAAACCTTTTGGAGAGAATTTTTCACTTTATGGTAGTTATGTAGAAGGATTGTCTCAAGGCAAAGATTTGTCAGACACTCTTTATGCAACAGATGTGAATTACAGAAAGACGTTTGCCCCTTTTCAGACTAAACAGTATGAATTTGGAGCGAAATATCAATTAGGTTCATGGTTAAATACTCTTGCATTGTATCAAATCGAAAAACCAGACCTGATGACAACTAAATTTGCGAGCGCTGATGCAAATGGAAAAACTCAAATTACGACAGATGATGCTGAAACGCGTAGTCGTGGTATTGAATGGTCTTTCTCAGGAAACATTATTGATGGTTTAAATGTAATTGGTAATTTAGCATATATTGATGCTGAATATAAAAAAGCTCTAACTAACCAAGGTAATACGATCTACGGCATCCCTAAATTTACAGCATCTCTAGGTTTGGATTATGCTATTCCTGTACTCGAAGGTGTAAATGTAAATACGCGTGTTACTCACGTGGGCGATCAATATTTAAACAGCACCAATACTCTTAAACTGCCTGACTATACGATCTTTGATTTGGGTGCAAGCTATAAAGTCAAAGTAGGCGGAGTAGATACCACATTTAGAGCAAATGTAGATAATATCGCGAATAAAAAGTATTGGGCGGGTGTGTTTAATGACAACTACGCTATTATTGGTGAAGCGCGAACTTATAAACTCGGCGTAACATTTGATTTCTAAATAATTATCGCAATAAAAAACTCTTCTTAATGAAGAGTTTTTTATTGCCTGATCTAGAACATTTAATTTACACGATTCTCACAAAACTGCATAAACGCCTTTAAACCTGGCCCCTGATATTTTTGACGATGCACCAAAACATGCAGCGGACGGGTTAACTCCCAGAAAGGAGTTTCTAAAATCACCAGTTGACCTTTCTCAATCAAAGGTTCAATGGCCAGTCGGGAAATACAAGACATACCCAAACCGCCTGCTACTATTTTTAAAATTGCTTCATTATGACCCAATGTCAAACGTATATTGGCATCAGGAACATCCTGCAAAATAGCATTATCAAACACTTCACGTGTACCTGAACCCTCTTCGCGTAAAATCCATTCTACGTTTAAAAAATCCTGAGGCGTTAAAGGCCGACCTAATTTCGCCAAGGGGTGTTCGGGTGAACAGCACACAGCAAGTTCATCATTACGCCAATGAATGCATTGTAGTTGGGGTAAATGACATGAACCTTCGATCAATGCCAGATCAAGCTGAAATTGATTCACTGCTTCAATCATCTGGCGTGTATTGCCTACTTGCAACTGTAAATGGGCCTGCGGATGAATTTGAAGAAAATCTGCCATTAGATCTGGTATTAAATAATCGCTGATGGTCAACGTTGCGCCTAAACGCAGATCTATACTTTGTAATTCACCTTTGGCGGCTTGTTCAAAAGCTTCACAACGACCCAAAATTTCCAAGGCCTGAGGAAGTAAAAACCGCCCTAAATCATTCAGTTGTAGACGTTTACCTAGACGATCAAATAGTGGAGCACCTAATCCATCTTCAAGATCGGCCAGTGCCATACTGGCAGCACTTTGAGTGAGACGTACTGCATCGCTGGCTTTTGTTACTGTTCCCTCTTGAGCGACTGCCACAAAGACAGCCAACTGACGTAATGTCATGCGCATGAATCAAGCCTTACCCTTGAAAAGTAGTCATAATTTCTGCTGTCATGCTAACATGAGCATACCCTGTCGTGCCATGTTGAAATTATGTCAATTGAGAAATTTAGCGTAGAGAGAGTTTTATCCGTACATCGTTGGGCTACCAATTTATTCAGTTTTACCATGACACGCCCAGCACATTTTAAGTTTACCGCTGGTCAGTTTGCCAGAATTGGATTAAAAGTCGGTGATGATTTAGTGGTACGTGCTTATTCTGTTGTGTCATCACCCTTTGATGAAACACTGGAGTTTTTTTCAATTGTTGTTCCAAATGGTGCATTTACGTCAAACCTGCAACATCTAAAAGTAGACGATGAACTTTATTTAGAAAAAATTCCCTATGGTTTTTTGACATTGGCCCGTTATCAATTACCTTTACCTCAAGATTTATGGCTATTAGCAACGGGTACAGGGCTGGCGCCTTTTCTTTCAATGTTGCAGGATTTTGCAACATGGCAAAATTATTCGCAGATTAATTTAGTCTATAGTGTTCGTACAGCTTCTGAACTGGCTTATGTTGATCGTATACACGAGATTGCTGCTAGTTTTGGCGAAGGGCATACTGGTTTTAAGTTTATTCCAGTCATTACCCGTGATCCTCATGCTGAGTTACATGAGCGTTTACCTGTCTTAATTGAAAATGGGGAACTGGAAAAAGTCATTGGATATTCGCTGAATCCTGCAACGAGTCATGTCATGCTTTGTGGTAATCCTCAAATGGTCGAAGATACTAAAGAAGCATTAAAACGTCGTGGTTTAAGTATGAATCGCCGTGGCGAAGGCAATATTGCAGTCGAAAATTATTGGTAATGAGGGGTGACTAAAACAGCACAAGGGTGACTAAGGTACTGTAAAAATTGTACAAAATAAAAAATTTATTGATGATTTAAGATAACTCAGAACCCAATGCACTCAAGAATATGGTTTTAATGCACAAACATATCCATGAATTCACGTAGTTCCTGAATTGCTGTATCTAGATCCGTATTGAGCCATGTGGGCTCAAAAAAACCTGCGTAATGTTCAAGACGTTCTTGGGGAACAACTAGACGAATTGGACATTCTTCTTCCAGTAATCGCCATGGCAGAATCGGAACTTCATTGTCCAGAAATGAATTAACGTTGCGAATATCAATGATCATAGCATTGATACAATCTGGAAAGGGCATCACTGAAAATTCTTCAGTGCGACGTCTAAAGTATTCCAGATCACCCCATTTCAGGCTATAGCTGGATTTATTAAAATTAATGATGCCGATCAGATGCTCATCACGAGTGTAATGTAAAGAACATTCATGTGTGACGTCAGTGTCTAAATCCAGAGTAACATTTTGCTGACGATACGACATAAAGACCTAAGTAAAAAAATGGGTGGGCTATTATAGCCCACTTTTATATACAACGCAGAAACAAAGAACACGATAGCGCTATGCTTTGTCACACAATGCTACATAAGTGCTTGTTATGATAAGAAACATGGAAAATAAAAAGAGGGGAATCCAATGACACATGATTTCAATAAACCATCACCACATACATCAACGCCGGAAGAAACTGAAAAGAAACGCCGTTTACCTGTTTATATATTGGCGATTGTCGGTATTTTTCTGATAGCACTTATTGTGTATATGGTGGCGGATCAAAAGCCAGATGCGAGTGATGCACCGCCTAACCATCCAAATCCAAATGCAGAGCCTGCGACACCGAACAATTCGACAGCAAATAGTCATGAGTCTTAATGTGCTATTTATTCAAGTTTTTAAGAAGCCATCCAATTACATTGGATGGCTTCTTTGCAATCTTTTGCATCATTTTTGTAGTAGTTCTTATATTGCACCTTGAATAAAAAATAAGCACAAAATATGGTGATAAATATCACAAATGAGATCAATTCCTAAAACTATTTCATTTTACTGCTTAGCTTAATTAAGCCGTGAAAAATATAACAAGAGGGCATGACACATATGAATGATTACTTTGGAAATGGGCCTACTCAAGCCCATTATGGATTTATGTACTATTGGGATATGTTTCAGCCCATTATCGCTGCGATTGCAGTATTTATTATTGGTTGGATTTTGGCGCTGATTATCGCTGCTGGCATCAAAAAATTATTAAATTTAATCGGAACCAATCGTCATTTATCTTCAGCAACAGGTAAAGCACCAGATTTTGAATCGATCATTTCAAGGTTTGTATTTTGGTTTGTTCTGATTATTGCGCTCATTGCTGCTTTAAATGTCCTAAATATTTATAGTGTTAGTGGTCCATTTAGCGCCATGATCACTCAAGTATTAGTTTTTGTTCCAAATATCATTGCTGCGGCTGTGGTTGCTTTTGTTGGTTGGATATTGGCGCGTTTGGTACGGGCTGGACTGTCCAAAGTATTATCAAAAACTCAACTGGATGAAAAATTAAGTACAGAGGTTGGAGTACGACCACTCAGTGAAAACATTGCAGATATTGTGTATTGGTTGATTCTGCTTTTATTTTTGCCAATTGTCCTTTCGATTTTAGGTCTTTCAGGGCTACTGTTACCTGTACAAGCGATGGTGGCTGACGTTGTTGGGTATCTTCCAAATATCTTTATTGCAGGCGTGATTATTTTTGTCGGTTATATTCTGGCAAAAATTGTACGTGGCATTATTGAAGGTTTGGTTAATAGTGTGGGACTACAAGCACAAGCTGAGAAAATTGGCCTGTTTAAAAACAGTAATGTGAGTAATGTATTCGGTTCATTGGTCTTTGCTTTAATCTTCATTACAGCATTAATTATTGCTTTTGAAGCATTGGGAATCGAATCGATTTCGCAACCTGCGACTTCAATGCTTAATGAAATCATGTTTGCAATTCCCAACATTATTGCAGCTGGTTTGATTCTTATTATTGCCTACGTGGTATCTCGATTTGTCGCAAAGCTGGTTGAAGATATTCTGGCAGGCACAGGAGTGGATGAAGTTCCAGCAAAATTCGATTTACAGCGTTTTTTGGGAACGACTAAAATCTCACACGTGGTTGGTGTATTAATTGTTTTCTTTACCATGCTGTTTGCTGTTGCAGAAGCAGCGAATCGTCTAGGTTTTGATCAGATTAGTCATTTAATAGCTATCTTTATTGCATTTGGCGCCAATATCCTGTTGGGTGCAGTGATTCTGGTGATTGGTTTCTGGTTAGCTAATATCGTGGCAAATGTGGTGCAACGTGGAGAATATAACAGCTCACGTTGGTTAGGGAATCTGGTTCGTATCCTGATTATGGGACTCGTTTTAGCAATGGGTTTACGTGCGATGGGCATTGCCGATTCAATCGTCAATTTGGCTTTTGGTTTAACATTGGGCTCTGTTGCCGTGGCTTTTGCTCTAGCCTTTGGTTTGGGCGGTCGTCAACCAGCAGAACGTGTACTGACTGACTTAATTGATAAAGCCAAAGCGGAAGGAAATAAGCCAAATCCAATCGCCAAAACACAATCGGCGGTTGTGGTTGAAACCCCCGTGACTCCGCAAGAAGCAGCCACCGATCATAATGTGCCGACAACCTTTGATGTCGATCCAGCTCATAAACCGTTAAATAATCCATATGGTTCTAAAGGTGAGGGGGAGGATGATCTAACTCCAAAACCCGACGATCTGCCTAAATAAACTTTGATTTTTGAATCAGAATCGGCCACTCTATCCAGAGTGGTCGTTTCTTTAATGACTGGTAAAATGAATGACTCATAAAAATAATAGAGGAGTGCAATATGCAAAAGCAGCCCAATCGTTTTATCGCACCGATTGTTATTGCGGGAATAACCGTAGGCTTTTTAGTGAGTGCCTATAAGTTTGTATTTGCCAAGCCGAAATCTGAACAGACAGAGCAAACAGGAGAAGAAACGGCTTCTATTAAAGACGAGCAAATAGATGCAGCCCCTTAGACTTATACGTATTGTGCAGCAGCATAGGCAGATGACCAGGCCCACTGGAAATTATAGCCCCCCAAATGCCCAGTGACATCCAGAATCTCACCAATAAAATAAAGTCCTTCTACACGTTGGCTTTGCATGGTTTTGGATGAGATTTCGGCTGTATCGACTCCTCCTAAAGTGACTTCAGCGGTACGATAACCTTCTGTGCCTGATGGTTTAACTGTAAAGCCATGTAACTGTTCGGCGATTTGCTCTAAGGTTGTATCACTGAGTTGACTGATTGCAGTTTCTGCATAGTTTGGCCAAATTAATTGTTGAAGTTCCTGCACAATACTTTTTGCCGTAAATTCTGAAACTAACGTGCGTAATAATACTTTAGGTTGTTGCTGTTTTTTCTGTTTAAAATAATCAGCTAAATTTTGCGTAGGAAAAAAGTTGATTTCAAAACACTCACCAGCTTGCCAATAATTTGAAAGCTGTAAAGAGCTCGGACCACTTAAACCGCGATGAGTAAAGAGTAAAGCTTCGGTAAAACTATTTTGATGATTTGATAGTGTGGCTTCAAGTGCATTCCCACTTAAGCGAGTGGTGACCTCTTTGAATTGATCAGAAAAGGTAAAAGGAACCAGTCCTGCGCGAGTCGCAAAAACTTGATGACCAAATTGTTTTGCCAGTTCATAGCCAATACCAGAACCACCCAGAGTAGGAATTGAAAGACCACCTGATGCAACGACTAGAGATTCGCAGGTAAAAGTGCCGAGTATGGAATTGACTTCAAAATATTGATTGTGCAATTGCTTGACTGTTTTTACTTCACAATCTGTTTTTATGGTCACTTGCTTGGTTTTTTCACACTCAGCCAGAAGCATATTTAAAATATCTTTTGAGCCATTTAAGGTAAAAAGTTGCCCATGCTTTCGCTCTTCATAAGCGATCCCATAGTCACCTACCAATCCAATAAAATCCCAGTTGCTATAACGCGATAGGGCCGAGATTACAAAATGTGGATTATGTGAAATAAAATTTTCAGGCTCGACATATAAGTTAGTAAAATTACATTTACCACCACCAGACATCAGAATTTTTTTACCCACTTTATTGGCTTTTTCGACCACTAAAACCTTGCGTCCACGCCGTGCAGCCTGCGCGGCCAGCATCAGTCCAGACGCACCTGCGCCTAAAACAATGACATCATACTGCATGGACATAAACATACTCAGCGATATAAAAGCGCGACATTATAAAAGATTTTGTCTGCCCTGTAATCCACCACTATGAATCACTAAAATTCGGGTATTAGCAGCAAAATGTCCCTGTTCAATTAATTCAAAAACACCAAAGAGCATTTTCCCCGTATAAATTGGTTCTAAAGGAATCTGATACGTTTTTTCAAAAGATTGAATAAAGTCAAGCAATTGAATTGAAGTCTTGGCATATCCTCCAAAACAATAATCCTCCAGAATATTCCAATTCATTTTGTGTGTGAGACTGGCAACCTGTTGTTGTAAAAAATCACCTTTCAGTGCAGAAAAACCCAATATGGTTTGATGAGCATCACTTGCTTCAATAAGCCCTGTAATTGTTCCGCCTGTACCCACAGCGCAACAAATCACATCATAATTTTGACGATCTTTCGCAGTCAAAATCTCTTTGCAACCCTGAATGGCAAGGGCATTGGTTCCTCCTTCAGGAATAATATAAGCCGTTGGGAAATGTCGCCGTAATTTATCAATAAAATCTGATTGCTCTTTATTGCGATACTCCTGCCGATTGATAAATTGCAATTGCATCCCAAACTGACAGGCAGTCGCCAGGGTTGGATTTAGGGTTTGATGAGCAAGTTCTTCACCACGAATAATTCCAATACTTTTAAAGCCAAAATAATGGGCTGCATAAGCAGTTGCAGCAATATGATTGGAAAATGCACCCCCAAAGGTAATGATAGTATCCAACCCAAGCTCTTTTGCATGCTGTAAGTTATATTTCAGTTTATAAAATTTATTGCCTGAAATTTGTGGATGGATGAGATCTAGACGTTTGATATCCAGTTTTATAGCGTTGTAATCGATTAGATTTTGATAAGAAATAGGATGGGCAAGGGAATCAAACATATTAAAAATGATAATTTTCGGTGATCAAGAGTATAAAACACTGACCACCAAAAAAGATGGGATTATTTTGAGGAAGTATCAACAGATGTAATTACAGACATACCCGGACGTAAGCGTTCTAGTCCTTTTTGATCTGGATCAATCGCAATACGTACTGAAATTCGTTGAACTACTTTGGTAAAGTTTCCGGTTGCATTGTCTGCTTTTAGCACACTAAATTCTGAACCAGCTGCTGGAGAAATCTGTTCAACATGCCCTGTAAATTTTTGATGATTAAGTGCATCCACTGTAAATGTTGCACTCTGACCAATGTTCATATTGGCGATTTGAGTTTCTTTAAAATTAGCAATGACCCATGTTTGTTGTGGAATTAAATACAATAATTGTGAACCAGCTGCGACATATTGACCAACACGTGGATTTACTTCGCCTAATTGTCCATCCATCGGCGCAGTAATTACACTATAGTCTTTGGTGGTCGTTGCCTGATCCAATTGCGCTTGTGCATTCGTGACTTGTGCTTCCAAACCTGTTTGTGCAACTTGCGCTGTTTTTAAAGCTTCCTGTGCGACATTGACATTGGCTTCGGCCTGTTTGAGTAATGCTAGATTATTTTTTACATCAGCGGCTGCTTTATCACTCTCTGATTTAGAGGCTGCACCACTATCACCTAGCTGTTGGTAACGATTCAGTTGTGTCACCGACAAATCATATTGCGCTTGTGCTTGATCAACTTTAGCTTGAGCAGCAGCAATGTCTGCTTGTCGCTGGGCGATAGTCTGAGTTTGGTTCGTCAGATTATTTTTGGCTTGTTCAACAGCTGATTGTGCCTGAGTCACTTTTTGGTCATAAGTGGTGGCATCAATGTGCATCAACGGTTGACCTTTTTTGACGTAGTCAAAATCTTTAACTAGCACATCTTTGATATAACCATTAATTTGTGAGGAAAGCACCGTAGTCTTGCCTTTAACATAACTATTGTCAGTTTGTTCGATTACGGTATGAAATGGCCCAATTCGCCATGCCCACATAATCAGTCCCACACCAACCAATAGTACGACCAACATAATGGCCAGTGTCGATTTCTTGGTGGGAATAAGTTTCCCAACTCGTTGCACAGGTTTAAGCGGAGTAGGCTGAGACATTGCAGATGAGGCTGCACTAGTAGGCGCCTGAGCTGTATCATTCGAATCTGGTTTATTCGATGTGTTGGGTTTTTGCTCTTCACTCATAAATTATACTCAAACACTCCAAATCAGGATGATGTCGATGAGGTTGCAAGTTTCTCCCGATAGGCGAGATACTTGCTCCAGATAATATTGCATAATCCCCAAAGAAATAACACAATCGCCACGATGCTATTAAAATTAATCACATCATTATAGGCACGTACCTGTGCTTCACGGTTTGCTGTTTGCGCTAAGGTTTTGGTTGCCTGTAATTGATCCTGAAGTGGATCGGTAATATTGGGGCTAAATTTTGCTTGATATTGTTTTAATCGCTGATCTACAGTTGGGTCTGTTTGTTCAAGATTACTATTGATATCCATTTGATAAACTTGAGTCTGGCGCTTTTGATAGGTGTTATAAAATGATGATCCAATCAAACCACCAAAGTTTTGGGTTGCAGAAAACAGCACAATAAAAGTTACGACATGCGCGGGACTTTCTTTCAAGGCACGTCCAAATCCGACCAAAAGCAGGGGACCAATAAATAGCCCATTGGCAAATGCAATGAGAAACTGGCTATGATAGAAGTTCTGTGGGCGGATATCACTAGTCAAATGCGCGTCCAGTTTACTGGCAACCAGAATTAGAAAAGAAGCCAGTACCAGATGTAATAATGTTCTTTCTCTGGAAAATGTAACCGCACTAAACAATACACCTGCCAACATACCAAAAAAGATAACGCTATATAATCCGACAAATTGATCTGGACCCATGCCCATGGTTTTTAGAAAATTAACAGCAGCATAGCTTTGTTCTGAAAGCAAAAAGCGCAGACATAAAGCACCGAATACAAACCGAATCACCCCAAAGGTACCCAGCCATCGGGTCATAATGAGAGGATTACTCCGGTGGTGTTCATAAATAAAACCAAAGACCAACAGTATAAAACCAGTCATCAACACATACGCCAACCATGGTGAATCAAACCACCACAGCAAAGGCCCTTGTGTTAAAACTGCACAAATACAGGCAAAACCCGGCGCCAGCAATAAAAAAGTAAATATATCTTGGCGTTCAAAAACCGCTATACGCAAACTGCGTGGCAATTTAAGCGAGACCACCATGGCGTAGCAACAAATTGCTAAACCTAACTCAAAAGTATATAAAACCGTCCAGTCATTTACTGTGACCAATGCAGGCGAAATAATCCATGCCAGTGGCACACCCAGTTGACCAAAACCAAAGCCAATATATAGCCCTCTCAATCGATGTTCTTTGGTAAAACCCTGCATGATGTAATACATGCCCAAAGAGCTAAGAGGAGCCGCGACCATACCGCTAATAAAACGTACAAAAATAGCCATATGATAATTCTGTACAAAGATGTGCAGAATCATTACTGCGATAAAAGCCAGCAGCCCGATTTCTGTGAAAATACGTAAACCATATTGTTGTCTGGCTTTGAACAAGATCAGATTAGAGCTGACATTTGCCATAACATAGGCGGCAGGAAGCCATGCACTTTCAATGGGTGTTAAGCCATATTCACCTTGTAATTGCGGTAAATTAGCTGTGATAAACCCATTACTTAGACCTGCGGTCAACGCAATAAAAGTACCAATAATAAAATATAGATATCTTTTATGAGAGGGATGTTCAATGGAGGGGGGAGAACCTGGTAGAACAGGGCGTTCATCATCTGTCCAGTCAGGAGGGGTTTCCAGATAACGAGGATGATCAGCCATGATATGCCCCCCCGTTTAAACAGATGCCATTAAGTAATAAGTCGACTGCACGATTGGCAAATCGAACTCTTTCAGTTTCATCATGTCCGCGAAAAGAGGAAGATAGCATGGAAACAATACTGCGATAATCTTCAAAATTAAAATCAGGACGACAAATTTGTTTGACAATCGCCTGATCAATCAGCGGTTGCACGATTAACTGGTGATGCTGCACTAACGGAATCAGCACTTCATCGTTACGATCCAATACTCGCCAATATTCCATCAAAGCGGACAAATTATTTAAATTATAAACATGACTTTTAATGAGTCGAATTAAACCATCATCAAATGGGCGATATTGTTCGGCACGAAGTTCCAGATGTAAAACCGCTTGTTCGAGCAGAGCATAAACTAAAGCTTTACGATCAGTAAAATTTCGATAAAAAGTCGCACGGCCAACGCCCGCATGATCAATAATGACTTGTAACGGTACATTCATACCATGAATTTTAAACATTTCAACCGCTGCATCGAGTAGGTCTTCCCGATTTTTAGCTGCGCGTTTGACATGTTTACTCATAAGTACTGTAAGTTGAATTTGATCAGCATATTTTACGGACATTTTTGTCCGATTTTCCAGTGGAATTTTTATCAAATTGTAATTATAACTAAATGTTATTAATTATTTAAAAATACATTATTTTATTTTTTAAATGATTAGGACTAAGCTAGATTAATTGAATTACAGAGAACTCGAATATGACAACGCAACATGACGTTAATCAACAACAATATCAAGATAAGTCATCAGCTTATTTAAATAGTCAGGTACACGCGCAAGGTATTGAATTTGAAAAAATCTGTAAAACTTTAGAGAAGCAGTCATTCAAACGTGTTCTGGATTTGGGCTGTGGTGCAGGACATGTTACTTATCATATCGCACCGTATGTTGAGCAAGTCATCGCTTATGATTTGACTGCTGAAATGGTGGGGTTGGTGGTTGAGCAAGCTAAAGAACGCGGTCTAAATAATGTCACAGGACAACAAGGCGCAGCGGAAAACCTTGCTTTTGCAGATCAGAGCTTATGTGCAGTAGTGAGCCGTTATTCAGCGCACCATTGGCAAAATGTCCCTCAAGCCATGAATGAAATTTATCGGGTACTTAAACCTCGTGGCAAAGTCATTTTTATTGATATTTTGGGAAATCAGCAACCTGTACTTGATACATTTTTACAGAGTATAGAAATCATTCGCGATCCGAGCCATGTACGAGATTATTCACTTGCAGAGTGGATGAATTTTGCAGAAAGTGCGGGATTTAAAATTGAGCAGGTAGAGAAACAAAGTTTGAAACTGGATTTTAAAAGCTGGGTTGAACGAATGAATACACCGCCTGAAGCAGTAGCTACATTACATTATTTACAAAAAAAGGTATCGGATATGGTAAAAAATTACTATCAAATCCAATCGGATGGTTCATTTCAAAGTGAAGTATTGTATTTGGTTCTTACAAAGCCCGACTAATGCGCTAAAATTCATGTTTACGATGATTTAAGCACAGGATACACACGTGGATAGTTTACTACCTTTGTTTTCTATTGCCATGGCATTGATGCTAGGCGCAATTAGTCCTGGTCCAAGCTTTATTTATGTCGCCCAGAACTCAATCGGGAAATCACGTAAGCATGGTTTATTTACCGCTTTAGGAACAGGGACGGGTGCCGCGATTTTTGGTCTGTTGGCAGTTATGGGCTTACAGGCGATCTTATTGGCAGTGCCATCGGCTTATCTAATGCTAAAAATTGGTGGTGGACTCTATTTACTTTGGCTGGCTTATAAAATTATCAAACATGCCAAATCTCCGATTGAAATGGATGCCAAGCAGCAACAAAGTATGACCTATAAAAGCGCTTATCGTTATGGCTTGATTACCCAGCTGAGTAATCCCAAAATTGCAGTAGTATTGGCCAGTGTGTTTACGGCGTTGTTGCCTAAAGAAATTCCAAATTATTATTATATTGCCTTACCAGTGATCTGTTTTGTGATTGATGCAGGCTGGTACTCGCTGGTGGCTTTACTTTTATCTTCTGAAAAACCACGTCGTGCGTATGTAAAAGGCAAAACTTTAATTGATCGAGTCACTGGTGGAATCGTGACGGTACTTGGTTTAAAGCTAATTTTCTCAAGTCGTTAAGTTAAAAATGGGTGGGCATATTGTCAGTACATGGTCGTCATCAGTAAATAATAATAGATCATAGATGCAATGTGCTGCGCCTAAAATGTAAAAATTTGGCGAAGCAGGCGCACTACCTCTATCAGACGGTTTGTGAATTTTAGACCTTACAAACCGTATAAAAAGGTCGTGTACTCGCCCAATATGCCCAGATTCATCATATCCAGATTATTCAATTAAGTCTATCTGCCAATTGGATGCCTGAATTTCAAGATTGATTAAACGTAAATTTTGGCTGATTCCATCGGCTTGTTTTTGTAGTTCTGAAACAGAAATTGCTTTGATCCATTTAATTTCACGAACGCTGTAGCGGTCTGTATCTTTTTGAGTATTGTCTATGGCTTGCTGAATAATCCGATGTTCAGCCGTCAACTGATCACGCTGATTAAGAATATCCAGCAACGGTTTTCCATTGTTGGCCTGAGCTTGTGCATTGGTCTGATGGATTTTTTGAATAAGTTGAAATAATTGTCTGTTCACCATGACAGCTTCTTGTAGTAATTGTTTAGGATCTTCACTGGGTGTGTCGCCATCTTGCACTAAAACATTCTTTTGAATACGTTGTTGCAAGGAAAGAAGTTTTTTCTGTAAATCACTTCTAAGCAATAATGCTTCGGCAAGTTTCATAATAACTCAGTATCTTGGTCTAAATAACATGATCATAGAATGAAAAAAAATCTCTGTCCGTTTCAGAGCGTATAAATCTGCATGTGAATTATATAATTTGAAATGCTTTTTTGCTCATGCTTTAAT
Organism: Acinetobacter sp. S54; assembly: GCF_016624945.1. GTDB lineage: Bacteria > Pseudomonadota > Gammaproteobacteria > Pseudomonadales > Moraxellaceae > Acinetobacter. Next base: position 78,557 of record NZ_JACVUI010000005.1, read on the forward strand.
CAGTTTGTGCTAAGCTGACTTTAAAAATAATCAGAACAATCAGGTGGTCATATGAAAAGGATATTTCTATATGTCTTTGTCGTGAGTTCAGGTGCTGGTTTGATGGGGTGTGACTTCAAAGATAATGTGCAGCCTCCGAAAGCAGCTCGCAGTATGAGTATTGCGGGAATGCCAGTATATGAGAAAGATTTCAAACTGCAGCCATTATTGGCCAATAACATTGAAGTAAAAGAGACCAGTCATTAAACTGAGGAAAAGAGACTTTTTAAAAGTCTCTGAGAATGCGCTTAAGCCGCTAATAATTTCTTGGCTGCTTTACGATGTTCAGCTTGTAACTTCTCTATATCAATATGAAGTAATTGTCGATCTTTGACGATCCATTTGCCACCGACCATAACATGTTCAGCTTGATCTGCACCACACAGTAATAAAGCGGCAATTGGATCATGGCTTCCTGAAAATTTTAGTTCATCTAGTTTATAAAATGCAAAGTCGGCTTGATGACCCACCGTTATTTCTCCAAGATGTTGATGACGCCCTAGAAGTTTTGCTGAGCCTTTTGTTGCCCAGCCGAGTGCCAGTTCTGGCGTGATTTTTTCTGCACCGTATTTTAAACGCTGTAAATACAGAGCTTGGCGGGTTTCCAGAATTAGATTTGAAGCGTCTCCAGAAGCAGAACCGTCTACGCCTAAACCAATATTTGCACCAGCCCGCATTAAATCTAAAGTGGGGCAAATGCCAGACGCGAGCCGCATATTGGAATGGGGGCAGTGACAAATACCAACTTCTGCACCGCCTAAACGCTGTATTTCTTCAGTATTAAAATGGATGCCATGCGCGAGCCATGTTCGATCATTTAACCAGCCTACACTTTCCAGATAGTCTACCGTTCTCATTCCAAACATCTCTAGACAAAATGCTTCTTCATCTAATGTTTCTGCGAGGTGGGTATGTAGGCGTACATCCAGACGCTCTGCCATTGCTGCACTTTCGCGCATAATTTCTGGGGTGACTGAAAATGGAGAACACGGGGCAAGTGCAATATTAACCATCGCAGTTGCATCACGTTGATGATATTTTTGCACCAGACGTTCTGAATCCAGCAAAATTTGATCCATTTGCTGCACGGTATGCTGAGGAGGTAAACCGCCTGATTCTTCTCCCAGACTCATTGAACCGCGTGTGAGCATTACACGAATACCTAACATCTGGGCGGCTTGTACTTGTATATCAATCGCATCTGTTAATTGTTGTGGAAATAAATAATGATGATCAGCGGCAAAGGTACAGCCAGACATGACCAATTCTGCTAAAGCCACCTGTGTTGCAAGATGCAACTGTTCAGGGGTAAGTTTTGCCCAAACTGGATATAAATTTTTTAACCACGGAAACAACGGAGTATTGACTACAGGAGCCCATGCTCGAGTAAGTGTTTGATAAAAATGATGATGTGAGTTAATTAGCCCTGGAATGACCACACACTCTCGTGCATCAAAGACGTGGTCAATCGGATGAGTCGGTATTTTACCTTGAGCAACGAGTTCGACAATTTTGCCATCTTCAATGACTATGCCATGACTTCCATCATGTTGATTTGCGGTAAAAATCGCAAGAGGGTGCTTGATCCAGAGACGTGACATGTTGATTTCTCATTGATTGATTGATGTGAGAAAAGCAATGCATGTACCAATTTGTACGATTTTGAGCGTGGATATAATTGATATACATAAAAAGATATAAAGAAGATAAAAGTGTTTTAATTCGCTTTATATATCTAAAAATTTAAATGCCAGTCACATGAATTGACTGGCATTCCACAAAGTTTGAAGGATTATTTTTTTAATTCAATTAAGAACGGTTTTGAATCGTGGATGGATTTTCATTTAATGCCTGTTTTAAAACCACTTCTTTCCCTACATTTAAGTGATTAAAGAACAGGTTAAGCAGAACTGCCATGATACAGGTAATACTGATACCTGAATGGAATAGCGTTTGAATTGCACTTGGCATTGCGTGGAAAAATTCTGGACTAATCAAGGGAATCAGACCTGAGGCAAGTGAAACAGCCACAATAATTAAATTGGATTGGATTTGATAATCTACTTTAGATAAGGTACGAATTCCACTGACCGCAACACTACCAAATAGCACTAAACCGGCACCACCCAATACAGGCATTGGAATAGAAGCCACCAAACGACCAAATACAGGCAGCAAGCCAAGTACTACTAAGATACCTCCCGCCGTGGCGACCACAAAACGACTTTTAACGCCTGTAATAGCAACCAAGCCCACGTTTTGTACAAATGCACATTGCATGAATGCTCCAAAAAAAGGCGCAAGTGCTGAGGAAAGCATATCTGCACGTAAACCATCCGCGATACGATGATTATCTACTTTGGTATCCACAATCTCACCAATGGCTAAAAGGCTTGCTGTGGTTTCTGTCAAAATGACAATGGTGACAATACACATTGATAAAATCGCAGGCCACTCAAATACAGGCATACCAAAACCTAAAATATTAGGAAATGCCATCCATGCGCCGTCACCGACTTTAGAGAAATCAGCCAAGCCTAAAGCAAATGCGAAAACCGCACCAAACACGATAGACAGTAAAACGGCTAAACGTTTAATCGCTGCCGAACCAAACTTAGTCAATAACAACAGAAATACTAAAGTTAAGGTGGCTAAGCCTAAGTTTTCAATAGAACCCCAGTTTTCTGCTTTGGGGTTACCGCCCATAATCCAACGTATTGCCACAGGCAGCAGTGAGATTCCAATAATGGCAATAATGGAACCTGTCACGATTGGCGGGAAGAAACGCACGATTTTGGAAAAAAATGGTGCAATAATGATTCCAAAAACAGAACTGACCATAATTGCACCAAGAATGGACTGGAAACTTCCTCCATTTGATCCAATCGCGATCATACTCGCCACGGCAGCAAAAGATGTCCCTTGTACGATAGGCAGTTTTGAACCAAACCATTTAAAGCCAAGTGTCTGTAGCAAAGTTGCCAAGCCAGCAACCAGAATTGACGCAGTGATCAGTAGACCGATATCTGCCTGAGATAACCCAATACCAAGACCTACAACTAATGGTGCAGCAATCAGACCACCATACATAGTCAGTACGTGCTGAAAACCATAGGTTAAGTTTTTACCCACTCCAAGATGTTCATGTTCAGGAGAGGTTGCTTTAGATTCACTGTGCATATCAAAACCCTTTTAACTTTGTGTGACAGGGTAAAATTTGCAACATGCATGCCATCTTCTAATTATTTAAATAAACATAAATTTAAAAATATGAAAATACATATAACAGAGACAGTCTCTATTCGTGGCACAGCAATTGCTCAATCTGGACTGAGTCAGAGCAATAAATAAGTCTAGATGATGGAGTAAGCTATGCGTGTTTCAATTCCTGTGATTGATGTATCAGGTCTATTTAGTTCAGATTTGCAAGACCGTCAGGCAGTAGCACAACAAATGAAACAAGCCTGCCAAGATAAAGGCTTCTTTTATATTTCAAATCATGGAATTTCTACAGCGTTACAGCAGGTGGTCTTTGAACAAAGCAGACAATTCTTTGATTTATCGATGGATGAAAAAGAAAAAGTACATAAGAAAAATTCAATTGCCAATCGTGGTTATGAACCTTTAAAAAATCAAACGCTAGAAGCAGGAACTCCCGCAGATTTAAAAGAAGGTTTCTATGCAGGACGCGAATATGCATTAGACAGTCAGGCTGTTTTAGCAAAGCGTTTTAATCACGGACCAAATCAATGGCCTGAACAGTTTCCTGAATTTGCAAACACTATGCAGCATTATCAGGCTGAACTTGAAGTATTGGCAAAATATCTCATGCGAGGTTTGGCATTGTCGTTGTCACTAGCAGAAAATTACTTTGATGATTTCTGTCAGGATGCTCTCGTGACTTTGCGGTTACTGCATTATCCACCTCAGCCTGCTAACCCTGAACCAAATGAAAAAGGGTGCGGCGCACATACTGATTTTGGGGCATTAACCTTATTGCTTCAAGATCAGCAAGGAGGACTGCAAGTGTGGGATAAAAATAGTGAAAGCTGGATCGATGCTCCGCCGATTGAAGGGACGTATGTCATCAATCTAGGGGATTTAATCGCACGTTGGACGAATAATCATTTTAAATCAACTTTGCATCGGGTGATTAATAAATCAGGTAAGCAACGATATTCCGTTCCTTTTTTCTTTGGTGGTAATCCAGATTATCAAGTGGAATGTTTACCCAACTGTAAAACTGAAAAGGAACCTGCACTATTTGCACCGACTACAGTGGAACAGCATCATATTGAAATGTACCGGAGAACCTATGGCTAAACATATAGTATTGGTACATGGCGCGTGGCAGGGCAGTTGGTCATTTGATTTGATTAAGCCATTATTGGAACAAACAGGCTGGACTGTACACGCACTTGATTTACCTGATAATGGTTGGAATACCAAAATACAATTTCCTGCCAATCAAACTTCTTATTGTGAGTTCGTGGTAGAGGCGATTCAACAGATTGGAGAGCCAGTGGTACTACTCGGACATAGTGGGGGTGGTTTAACCATTTCAGCAGTGGCAGAACGAATCCCTGACTTAATTAAAAGCCTAGTCTATTTAGTTGGAATGATGCTGCCTTCTGAAATGAGTTTTCTAGATTTTAAAAAACTGTGCGAACAATATTTTCCAGATGAGGATTTTGCAGGAATTTCACCTTATCTGACGTTTACTGAAGAGGGCTATAGCATTGTGAGTCATGAAGGTGCAAAAAAAATCTTTTTGCAAGATTGTGAGGCTGTTTTAGCAGAACACTTAATTGATAAACTTAGACCACAGCCTGAAACTGGGCGCGATTTAAAACCCACTTTAACATTTGAGCGCTTTGGTACAGTTCCTCGTATTTATGTGGAAGCCGTCTATGATCAGTCTTTATCGATTAATATGCAGCGTTTGATGCAACAGTTGCAACCCAAAAATTTACAGGTGATTACCATGCGCACAGGACATGTGCCGCAAGCAGTTCAGCCAAAATTGTTGGTGGAAAAGCTCAATCAGAGATTTACTGAAACTATTTACGCATAAAGCAGATCGCCTGACAGGAAAATCAATATCGTGAATTGATTTCCCTGTCAGCATCACATGCTTAGAAAGATGCGTGTTGAGGCAAAAATAATAAATCAATCTTTGAAATGTATAGGAACCCATTGATAGCTTTTACCATCTGCCGAATAAATATGTCCAATTCCTGGAAATGGTAAATGTGGAGCAGCAATGGTCTGGCCATTTTTAGCAAAATTGGCAAACTGTTTTAAGCGGGTTTGGACGGCTTGTTTGGGATCTATATCATATTCAATTGCTGTTGTAGGCTGATCAAATTGCACCGTATGAGAATGCACAATATCACCAATAAAAACTACCGTTTCATCTTTAGTTTTGAGCTCATAGCTAAAATGCCCCGGTGTATGACCCGCGGTATTAATTACTTTAAACCCTTGAATTTCATCGCCAAGTTTATAAGTTTTAAAACGCTGTTTAGCTTGATAGGGTGCGACCGCTTGTTGAATCATTTTGACTGTATTTAAATAACCATCCTGTTTTTCTTTAGGTAATTTTTTAACTTGATCTGGTTTTAGCCAATAATCAACTTCATCTTGTGATACGTATACTGTAGCATTTGGAAAATTTGCGACTCCATCTTTGCTAATGCCACAAACATGATCTGGATGTAAATGAGTCAGTAAAATCGTGTCGACTTGTTCAGGCTTGTATCCTGAAGCAATTAAATTTTTCATAATCGAACCCAGATGTGGTCCAAAACAGCTTGCAGCACCACTATCCACTAATACCAAAGATTTCCCTGTATTGACAAGAAATGCGTTGATGGAAGTTTGCACACCTTTAGCTTGATCCGCATAATATTTTTTTAAAATTTCAAGCACTTGCTTCTGCGAAATGTCTTTAAAAAGGGCAGGTGACATAAAGTTTGTACCATCGAGAAGCGCCGTAATTTGTACATCACCTGCTTGATATTGATAAAAACCTGCCACCTGTTTTTGTTGCTGAGCTGGTATTTGTGGACTGACTGCTAATGCTGAAAAACTGAAGAAACTTGAGCCTAACAAAGCTAATGCAAGTGTTTTATTCATTTATAAATATTCGCTAATCTAGTTGATTTGTTTATTTTTTAGCATGTAATCGTAAAGATGAAAAGTAAAAAAGCCCCTACACGGGTGTAAAGGCTTTTTGTTTAAAACTAAATCTTAAGAAACTTTATCGCCAGGTTTTGCACCGCTATCAGGCGAAATCACAAAAATTGCTTCGCTATTTCCCGCAGCCAGTACCATTCCATTTGAAATACCAAAACGCATTTTACGAGGCGCGAGGTTTGCTACCATCACTACCAGTTTACCTTTTAAGTCCTCTGGTGCATAAGAACCGCGGATACCACTAAACACATTACGTGGTTCAGCCTCGCCGACATTTAAAGTCAGTTGCAGAAGTTTGTCAGAACCTTCAACAGTTGCAGCATCTAAAACTTCTGCCACACGAAGATCAATTTTCATAAAATCTTCAATGCCGATAATTTCTGCTTCACCCACTTTAGGCTCAGGCTTTTTATCCACAACGTTCTTTTCTTTTTTCTTCTCTGCTTTTGGTGCTTCGGCAGCAGCTAAAGAATCTTTTGATGCATCCACCATTGCAGTCACAGCTTTTGGATCAACACGTTGCATCAATGGCTCAAACTGAGCAATTTCGTGATTTACTAAGACCTGTTTACGAGATGCAAAATCAAAACTTTCAAGTTGTAAAAACGTTTGAACTTCGTTTGCAAGTTTTGGTAACACTGGCGCCAGATAAATTGCTAATTGACGGAACAGATTAATCCCGACAGAACATACATCATGAACCTGCTGTTCTTCGCCTTCAATTTTAGCTAAGGCCCAAGGTTTTTTCTCATCAATATACTGATTTGCACGATCTGCCAACGACATAATCTCACGAATTGCCGCGCTAAATTCACGCTCTTCATAAGCTTTGGCAATGGAATCACCTGCATCAATAAAGCTTTGTACCAGCTCTAATTCAGCGCAATTCCCTGACAAAGTGTGATTAAAGTCTTTATTGATAAACTTAGCACAACGGCTCGCAATGTTTACGACTTTGCCCACCAGATCTGAGTTTACTTTCTGAATAAAATCATCCAGATTTAAATCTGAATCTTCAACTTTGTCAGAAAGCTTAGATGCAAAGTAATAGCGTAGATATTCTGGGTTCAAATGTTCCAGATAGGTTTCTGCCTTAATAAACGTGCCACGCGATTTCGACATTTTTTGACCGTTTACAGTCAGGAATCCATTCACAAACAAACCAGTAGGGGTACGGTAGTTTGCGCCTTCGAGCATAGCAGGCCAGAATAAAGCATGAAAATAAACAATGTCCTTACCAATGAAGTGATAAACCTCATTTTCACTGTCTTTTTTCCAGTAATCATCAAAATTTAAATCGGGACGTTTAGTTTTGATGTAATTTTCAAAACTTGACATATAGCCAATCGGTGCATCGACCCACACATAAAAATATTTGTTGGGAGCATCCGGAATTTCAAAACCGAAATAGGGTGCGTCACGGGAAATGTCCCAATCTGCTAGACCTGCTTCAAACCATTCATCCAGTTTATTTGCAATAGATACAGGCAAACGGCCTGTGTCTCGCGTCCATTTTTGTAAATATTCAGAAAAATTGGGTAGCTTAAAAAAATAATGATCTGAAGATTTTTCTATAGGTGTTGCACCACTTAGAGTCGAACGTGGATCGATTAATTCAGTCGCATTATAGGTCGTACCACATACTTCACAGCTATCGCCGTATTGATCCGGTGATTTACATTTAGGACACGTACCCTTAATAAATCGATCCGATAAAAACATCTGTTTTTCAGGATCAAAAAGTTGGGTTACAGGGCGAATAGCGATATTGTCAGCATCACGGTTTTTTAAATAAATTTCCTGAGAGCGGGATTTATTAGTCTCGCTATGTGTCGAATCATAATGATCAAAACTGATACCAAAACCAGCAAAATCCCGTTCATGTTCTTTTTGGACATTGGCAATTTGCTGTTCTGGTGTAATTCCATTGGCTTCAGCACGTAGCATAATCGCTGTGCCATGAGCATCATCCGCGCAGACATAAGTCACGTCATGTCCCATAGCGCGCATGGCACGAACCCAGATATCCGCTTGGATATAACCGAGTAAGTGACCCATATGGATCGGGCCATTGGCATAAGGAAGAGCGTTGGTGACTAAAATTTTACGCACGGATTTCATTCTCTCATTCGTATTCATCAGAAGGTCAATGATTCTAACTGAGCAGGGGAAAACAAAGCAAGATTTGTCCCGTGTTGGAATTAATAAGTAAGAAGTAAAAAATATATTTTAATCATGGGTTTATAGGTTTAACTTGGTTAAGGGAGTTAAAATGGAAATATTTACTTTTGAGCTAAAATAAGTTTTTTAATCTCAACTGCTTTTCAAAGTAACTTAATGGGTAGTTTTTGATCCATTATTCTGCTGCTTCCATCCATCATTCTGAATCGTGGTTTTTATGGTTAAAAAATGCCGAAAAAGCCAGACAGATATTTTCCCTTTTTAGTCATTTTTTCATCACTCAAGTGGATAATTTTTTTTCTTAATGACAGTCGTATAGCGGATCGGTACTCACGGTTTTAAGTTCTAAATATTTTAACTGATAAGTGAATATTCTATTGTAAAAATGACTAAATCGAACCGATAAGATTTTAAGCTTTGTATGCATTATTTATACTCGAAAAAGCTTAGATACATCCTGTATGTGCTTTGTTTCAAATTGCAGTTTTCACTTAAAAAAAATCTAAACCCATGTATAACTAAATTAGATTCAATCACATTGAACCGTGCAACTGAGCATGTTCCTAAAATTTTAAAATCAACAATGAGGGCGAAATAATGACAACTGAAAATAAACTCGATGATTTAAAAGCCAAAGCAAGTGAGCTTGGTGATGAAGCTAAATACAAAGCGCAAGAAGCGAAAATCGAAGGTGAAAAAGCGTTGGACAATCTTAAGCATAAAGCCGAAGAAGCTAAACTGAAAGGCGAAAAAGCGTTGGATGACTTAAAAAATGATGCATCTGAACACTATGCTGAAAATAAAGCCTCCACCGATGAAAAGATTGATCAGGCTAAAAACAAATGGGATGAGACCAAACAGGATGCTCAGGAAAAATATGATCAGTTTAAAACGGAAGCTAGTCATAAACTAGATGAAGCTAAATTGAAAGCGAATGAACTTAAACATGATGCTGCGGAAAAGTTTGATGAATTAAAAGCTCAGGCTAGCCACAAATTTGATGAGCTTAAAAAAAGTGCAACTGATGTGCTTCACAAAATTAAGGGCGACGATAAAACCTAATGTTCGTCTATCTCCCACATGACGAAATTGTCTTAAATAACTGCTCATATTGATATGGGCAGTTTGTTTATAAAATATTTATTCAAACCATATCAGTAAAATCAAGTACGCGCCTATAAAATAATACTGCTAAACTATCAGTCGTTCAGTTTAAAATTCCATATATGGAGTAAAATATATGTCGTGGCTTTCTTCATTAAAATCAGCTTTTTCACCTGCGCAAGAGGTAAAAGAAGAAGAAATCCAGACCATTTTACAGCACTACCAGCTTCCACAATCTGAATACTTTCTTAAAGATCGAATTACGCAGGTCAATGTTGAAGGTCGTATATTACAGTTAACGATTAATACCTATCCGCAAGAAGCTGATCATCTACAACAAATCCATGATGATCTTGCGGCTGCATTATACAAATGTGGAATCGAAGAACTGAATTTACATGTTATCCAGCAAAAATCAGCGAAGTTGGGACAGGATCAATCACACAATACTCATAACTTCGCCCCAGCTACACACTTACCTCCAGTTGTTGATGCTTCTGCCCAAATCACAAATGATCCGAATAATCCACCTATTCAAAAAGCTGCACCTAAACAGCGTGATGTCGCTGCGCATCCGCGTATTAAGAATGTGATTGTCGTATCGTCTGGTAAGGGTGGGGTAGGAAAATCAACGACAACAGTAAATCTTGCATTAGCTTTACAGCAACGAGGGCTTAAAGTTGGGGTTTTGGATGCCGATATTTATGGGCCTAGCATTCCAACTATGTTGGGCAATGCTGGCAAAACTCCTATGATTGAAAATGAACATTTTGTTCCGTTAGATGCTTATGGTATGGCGGTACTTTCAATTGGCCATCTTACAGGTGACCATAATACACCTGTGGCATGGCGTGGGCCAAAAGCGACTGGGGCATTGATGCAATTGTTCAACCAAACCTTATGGCCAGATCTGGATGTATTGGTTATTGATATGCCACCGGGTACTGGCGATATTCAACTCACACTGGCACAACGTATTCCTGTGACGGGTGCAGTGATTGTCACTACACCACAAAATGTTGCACTTATGGATGCAACCAAGGGTATCGAATTGTTTAACCGAGTGAATATTCCTGTTTTGGGCGTAATTGAAAATATGTCGACCCATATTTGTTCAAATTGTGGTTATGAAGAACAAATCTTTGGGGTAGGGGGGGGGGATAAACTGTCTGCTCAATATCACATTCCTCTATTGGGTCGATTACCTTTAAATGTGCAAATTCGTGAAAATGCAGATATTGGTAAACCGAGTGTCATTGCAATGGATGATACGGCTGAGAGTTATATCAAAATCGCAGATGCAGTGTGGCAGCAGCTACAAAAACAACCCCAACGTCAGCGTGATGATAAACGAATTTTTTAAGCACCCTTATTCAAAAGCCTGAAAACATAAGATTTCAGGCTTTATTTTAGATATAAATACAACACATTTTTAAGATATAGCATGGTATGAGAATTGCTAAATATTTATCGAATAAAAATATTTCGGAAAAATCCTTTAAAAATGCGCCCTGCTGCGATTTTATATGTTTTCCTCTCACCAAGCTGTGTAAGAAAGGATATTCGGTTATGAATCATCATAAACTAGAACAACAATTAGCACCGATTATTATTCAGGGAGCCTTACCCGTCGAATCCGAACGTATGGCATCCAAACTAAATAATGTTTTGATTGAAACCATCGGTGGTTGGACGTTTTGGCGAGGAAGTTATCAAGGTTATCCTATGATTATTTCTAAAACACGGATGGGCATGAGCAACTCTGCTGCTGCAACGGCGATTGCCATAGAACGTTATCATCCAATTGCGATCATTAATCAGGGAACATCGGGGGGACATGATCCTAAATTAAATGTTTACGACATTGTTTTAGGCAAATATTCCATCAATATCGGCGCATTTAAAACGCCATCGAAACTTGTTGGAAAGGGATCAAGCACACTTGACTGGATTGAAGCATTTGACGTATTGCCTGAAGATGAAACGGATCCAGAACCCATTGCCATTCGTAGGTTTGAGGCAGATCCTAAATTAATGGCAGCGGCTCATCGTATTCAACATTTTTACACCAAAGGTAAAGTGGTTGAAGGAACGATTGGTTCAGCTGATGTCTGGAATAGTGAACTCGATCGTATCCATTTTTTTTATAATCACTATGGAACGTCTGTTGAAGAAATGGAAGCTGCATCAGTGGCACAAATTGCCAGTCAATTTAAAGTTCCATTTATGAGTATTCGAGTGGTATCCAATCATATGGTCAATCAAGGAGGATACGATGTAGGGACCGGAGAAGCGTGTCAGGATTTTGTACTACAGGTCGCCGAAGAATATATGAAAAGCCAATATCAATAAAAATTAAGATGTGGTCTTGTGATGGGTAATCGATAAAGATTTAACGTGATTTGTCTTACGTTTTTTCCAATGACGGTAGACACTTAAACGCCAAAAAATTTCAGTGAGAAGATATAAAAGCACAGCGACAACAAAAGCTTCTATAACTAACCCGGACATTAAAATTTTGGCAAGACTCAGATCAATATGACCATGCCCAAAGTGTTTGACCCAATTACAAATCTGGTGTAATACGCCCAACATCATTTCTTTATTGATCATGTGTACATGAAAAATTTGTGAGCCAATCCAAAAACCAATATACAAAATCGGGACAAGAGTAAAAGGATTACTTAGCCAGGCCAGTGCCAAGCCTAAAGGTAAATTTACTTCAAAATATAAAATAGCGGCTACAATAAAAATGCTATGAAATGGAATAGGCAGTAATCCAAAAAATGTTCCAATAAAGACTGCTTTAGCAATGGATTTGCGATTGACATACCAAAGCACAGGATTTAAGGTTTTTTGACCAAAAATCCGCATAAATTTCAGGCTGGAGACTTTCTGTGGAGAAGGAAGCCAGGATTGAAAAAATTGCTTTGCCATAGACTGATGTTCGGAGAATGTTGCCTGTGTATATCTTATAAATCAATGAACTAGATTGATTATAAGTTTCTAATACAGACATAGTGAGAGTGAAAACTTAGCCAAAGCTTAAAACAAGATTTAAGTATGGGTTAAAAAGAAAACACTAAAGACTGATGGTTATAAATTACGCCTTAACCTGTCCGAAGTCAATTCCCTATATATGTTAGGCCTTTGTGCCAAAATTCAAGATTAAAAAATAAGCGTATTGCTATCATGTACTTAGACTGTTTTACATTAAAAGTTAATCGAAAGGATTTCTCATAAAATATTGACTCCGCAGTCTAATCAATTAATTACGTGATTTTATAATCTTTTTAAAAATTTCTGATTATTTTTTCAAAGGCTTATTCAAGTTTATTTTGCTTCTTTCAACAGTTTGGATTAGTCTGGCGAAATTACATGGTGAGGTCATTTTATGATTTCATGGATTTTTGTCGGCCTTGTGGCTGCACTGCTTCTCACTCCCGGCCCAACTAATACTTTATTGGCATCATCTGGTATACAGATGGGCGTGCGTCGTTCAATTAAACTTATTCCAGCTGAAGCCATTGGTTATATTATTGCAATCAGCACGTGGGGGATGATGATTGATCATGTCGCCAAAACATTTGCACTTTTGCCCACGATCTTAAAACTTTTAAGCGCATTTTATATCTTGTATCTTGCGATTAAATTATGGCGCACTGCTGATATCGAATTAAATTTAAATCAGCCTACAATTCGTCCCCGCGAGTTATTCTGCGCAACTTTATTGAATCCTAAAGCTTTGTTATTTGCTTCGGCTATTTTTCCAGCCAGTGCATGGATAAATATGCAAACGTATTTAGTTCATATTTTGGCTTTTTTAGCTATGATTTTACCGATTGCAGTATTCTGGATTTTTATTGGTTCTTTGCTTGCATCTAATAAAATTTATTGGCTTAATGCCCGTAACTTACAGCGTACGGCGTCTTTGGTTCTCGTTAGCTTTTCTATTCCACTAAGTTATTCTGCAATTTTAAAGTTTTAAATTTGCTGTCAATACGTTGTTCATTTCATCGAATGATTTTCATTAGAGTTGAATTACGTTAAAGTAGCCGACAGTAAAATCTTAAGTATTGGGATAAACAAATGGCAATTAAGTCTGATCGCTGGATTCGCGAGATGAGCGAAAAACACGGCATGATTGAACCGTATGCTGAAAATCAGGTTCGTTTTAATAAACAAGGCGAAAAACTGATCTCCTATGGCGTGTCAAGCTATGGGTACGACGTGCGTTGCGCTCCTGAGTTTAAAGTTTTTACCAACGTTCATTCTGCCATTGTTGATCCAAAAAACTTTGATGAAAAGAGTTTTATCGATATTGAGTCAGATGTTTGCATCATTCCTCCGAATTCTTTTGCGTTGGCGCGTACTGTTGAGTATTTCCGCATTCCTCGCAATGTATTAACCATTTGTTTAGGTAAATCGACTTACGCACGTTGCGGAATCATTGTAAACGTAACTCCACTAGAACCTGAGTGGGAAGGTCATGTAACTCTTGAATTTTCTAATACCACCAATTTACCTGCACGTATTTATGCAGGAGAAGGTGTAGCGCAAATGCTATTTTTTGAAAGTGATGAAGTCTGTGAAACGTCATATAAAGATCGTGGTGGCAAATATCAGGGGCAAGTGGGCGTGACGCTGCCAAAAGCTTAAATCAAAACTTTGTGTAAAAACGGCTTAATTTAAGCCGTTTTTTTATTTTCAATAAGCAACATTTTTATTAGTCCAGTTGCATAACTTTCGTAACAAACCGATGAATGATGGATTTTTTTAGGTTTTTATGTTGTAAAATAGTTAAAAATATTTGTGTTTTAATGTGTAGAGATATTTATTGTCATTGAGATACACATACTATTTTTTGAATAAGTAAATAAAAACAAATTGTTATATTGTTTTAAAGGATATGGATATCGGTATGACAAAATTTATATCTCTACTGCTTGCTGTATGTGCAACTGCTAGTGTTGGTAGTTTACATGCAGCTAGTGGTCTGATCACAATGTCTGATTCAGAACTTGCAGCTACAGAAGGTCAGGCTTTAATGAGCTTATCTTATATTGCTCCAAATGATAGTACGAATCTGGAGAAAATAAGAGACAGTAGTAGCAATATTGGTTTCTATAGATTGGGAATGGAAGCAAAAGTTGAGCTAAATGCAAATATTGCTAATCTACAATTAGGTTGTGGCGGCGCAAATGGTGCCAATACTTGTGATATCGACATCAAAAACGTTTCACTTAGTGGTTTAAATGATGGCACCGTAGCAAGTGGCACTCAATTGGGTAGCCCTACTTTTACAAATCCCCGTGCATCAACGAGTGCACAAATTACAAATCCTTTTTTTGAATTTGCTATAAAAAATCCACAAACTGCTTCCACGCGTCAAATGGTTGGTTTCCGTTTGAGTGCTGAAGCTATAGAGGGCTTATTAAGTCTTGGATTGGATAATAACAATTCGTTGTCTTCTACGGATGGTATTCAAAGTTTGAGTGGTTATTTACAGTTAGCTGCGTTAAAAGGGGAAGTGTCAACACAAGCGTCAACTTTTGGTGCAGCGGGTAGTGATGGGTGTGCGGCAAAAGTGGGAGGGGCAAATGGAACATGTCAAGCAATTGCAGGTAAGTTGGACTTAGGGGTCTTTGGTTCACGTGATTTTGTTAGTTATACATCTGCTCATACTAGTGATACGCAAGGTATTTCGGTACCCAGCATGACAGTGCCATTTACTAAAAATACGACTTCAGTTATTACAGGCAATCGTATGACAGCAGCGATAGTTAATAATATTAATGTCGCTATCTCTAGTATTCCCTTAGATTGTGCACGTTCAGATCGAGCAAGTGCTGCCGCTTGTGGTAATGTCGCAACAAGTAGTTATGTAAATCAATTAGGCGTGGATTTGATTGATTATGCAGCTTATTCAGCAGGACAAAGTGTATCTCCTAATGGTGACAGTTCGAGCTGTGTGAGAATTATTATATGCTTCGTGTCTACTGCGAAATTTAAGATGGCTTCGGGCTCTAGTTTAAATGGCTTAAATTTAAACGTAACTTTTGCTGAAGCATTAAATATGTTTCATAATATTCCACTTAGAGGAACCGGAGGTTATTTAGCATTACAGAGTCAGGTCTTGCGTTGGCCTGGGGCAAATAGTGATGATATTGCACAAAAAGGGTGGTGGTTGTCTTTTAAAGATCCGATTGATTTAGGTTATTTGACCTCTACAAATAAAGCAGATATTTCGGCTGTATTACCGCAGGTTGCAGGTTTTGTAACTCAGGCGCTAATGACTGGATCTGATATTTCTGTTGATTTTGGTCAGGCTTTGGGAGCTGTTGCAAATAGCCCAATTGAAAAGAAACTCAATATTGATGTAAGTAGTCAAACTGCAAATCTTACTTTAAATAACTTACAATTAACCTCCCAATATATAAAAAGCAACTGCTATGGTAGTCTAAAATTTTGTTAGATTATTGCTCGAGATTTTAGCTAAGTGCTTGCTCTAAATGAGAATGTGTTATCAATATACAAGCTAAAGTATAAAAAAATGTTTTTTCTTTAGCTTGTCACATTTGAAAAAATCTTAAATGATAAATTAAGAAAAATTTTTGTGTATTTAAATTATATAACAATTATTTAGCTTATTATTTTAAATATTTTCTGTACTCATGCTGTCAGTGTTAGTACATTTAAAGAGATTTGATTTTATAAAATGATATAATCTTTTTATGTTTTATGGAATTAATTTCATGATTAAGTACTTAATACCAAAGATATTTTGATAATTTTATGTTTTTAAGAATTAAATACTTAACTAGAGTTGATTAATTTTATCGAAAAACTTGAGTTATTTGATTTAATAAATGAACAGTTGAAAAATTTTAGTGTATTTAAATTACAGTGTATTATTAATGTTACTGAGTGAAAGTGATAAAATAAAATTTTAGCGTATATAGGAGTAAATCTGATAGGTGGATACATAGTTTAAATATTGATTTTTATTAATTTAATTTCTTATAAAATTTCTATAAGTAATAATATTTCTAAAATAAATTAATGAGTAAAGCGATTCTAGTAGCATAAAATTCCATTCTTCTATTTATTTTGATTGTATTTGCTATCAGTAATTTTAGTATGTTTGATTAAATAGGAGCTCAACTTTATAAGTTGTTTGGTTGGTTATTTAAAAATAAAAGTATGATTACTTTTATAAAAAACAAAAAGTAATGGATATAAAAGTTGATACTTTTATAAGGATGTAAGAGGAATTATAACATGCAGAATTACCAACTTCGGTTTTTTGTTTTGGGTATTTTAGTGTGGTTTGCTTTAAGTACTCAGGCAAAATCGGAAGTAACATTAGTTCCTATGGACGATAGTGAACTTGCTCAAATACAAGGGCAGGCATTAATGAATTTATCTTATATTGCTCCTACCGACCCGGCAAACCTAGAAAGAAAACGTGACCCCAATAGTAACATCGGCTTTTATAAACTTGGACTTGAAGCTGATCTGGAATTGAACGTTAATATTAAGAAACTTCAATTAGGGTGTGGGGGAGCAAATGGGGCAGGTAATTGTGACATTGATATTGATAATTTAAGTTTAAGTGGCTTGGGAAACTCTGCAACTTCTAATACAGATACAGCTATTGATCGTAACGCAAGAGCAGGATCTTCAGCGGTTTTAACTAATCCATTTATCCAATTTGCCATTAAAAACCCCAATACTGCTGCAACACGACAAGTTGTAGGAATTAATTTGAGTGCTGAAAAAGCGATAGGACTCATTACATTTGGTACAGAAAATACAGGGCAACCGAATGGTATTAATTCTTTAAGCGGTTACATGCAAGTTGCTCCTACAACAGGAACTGCTTTAGTAAACGGTTATGGAACTAGTCTTGTAAGTGGAGAAGAAGCAAGGGGACAACTTAAACAGTCCGATGGTTATAATGCAATTAGTGGTAATGCTTGCTGTCTTTTATTTGCAGGTAATTTACCGTTTAAAACCACAAGTTATAATTTAAATCTTAGAGATCAAGAGACAGGAAGTAATATTTTAAAAGGAGATTTGATTCTGAAACAGCAACCTATTACGGGTAAACGTATTAATACTGCTGTTCTACAGGCTTCAGCAGTTGTGCATAATATTGACTTATCCGGAAATATTGTTGCTCAGGTCGCAGGTCTATTAAATTTGAATAAGCAAGCAACTGGAACAATTAAAAATTTAACAGTTGATGCTACGATAAATGAAGGGCTGGGCTTTTTTCATAAGGCAAGTTTAAATGGAACAGCAGCTTCACTATCTTTACAATCTCAAGATATCCAATGGACTCAAGGGGTTTCTGTTGCTCAAAAAGGATGGTGGTTAGAGTTCTCTAATCCAATTGACATTGGAAAAATTGACCCGTCGCTTAAAGTTGATATTCCCCAATCTACATTAAATGAAGTTATGACTCAGGTAGGTGACTATTTAACGAACAAGCAACCCGTCGATTGTGGTGCGATACTGGCCATCAATTGTTTAGCTGGAAATACTATTCCTGTCGGTACGGTTGATTTAGAACATGCACCGCATGCGAGTATGACTTTAAATAATCTACAATTGGCTAAACAAGGCTTTACTCCCAATTGTTATGGAAATTTAAAATTCTGCTAATTTTGTAAAATCACGGGCTGTATTTAACGTTCATCGGTCTTCATTCTTTCTCCATCATATTTGTTTTTTTGTGAATCAATGTATCTAGTTTTTGTTTGGTCATTTAATCTTGAATTGATTGTTAAATGTACGGCTATGAGTCGAAAAAACTCATAGAGTACTATTCTTCTTCAAATGACAGGCAAGTCAAATGAGTTACAAGGAAATCTCAAGATGAAGAAAAATAAAAACCAGAGAGCAATCACGCTCTCTTTTCTGTCTTTCAGTCTACTTTCTTTTTTTTCATATACTCATGCCGCTATTGTTTCTTTAAATGATGGAGAAATGAGGAATATAGAAGGGCAAGGATTGATGACACTTTCCTATATTTCCCCAACAGATTCACAAAATCAGAATACAGGGAGTAATATTGGCTTTTATAAATTAGGGATGGAAGCTCAGGTTGATTTAAATGCGAATATCAAAAAATTACAATTAGGCTGTGGCGGCGTAAATGGTGCGGGTGCATGTGATATTGATATTGATTATCTAAGTCTAAGCGGAGTAGCCGATACAAGTACAGGCAGGGCAAGTTCATCCGCTACCATTACTAATCCGTTTATTCAATTTGCCATTAAGAATCCGAATTCAGCTTCTACACGTGAGGTGGCTGGATTTCGTTTAAGTGCTGAATCTATACAAGGATTACTTACTTTTGGCTTGGAAAATGGAGACGCTAAAAGTGGCATAAACTCCTTTAGTGGCTATATGGTTACAAAGGATACCACTGGTACTGTAAGCACAGGTGCTGTAAATTCAGGATTAACTCAAAGTAGTTTAAATCAGGCAATTACTGGTAAAATTAAAAGTTCAAGTGGTCTTATTACTGCTGATTTCACTTCTTCAAATTATAATCTAACTTTAAGCTCGGCCTCGGGTTCTCTTTCGCTTCCTTCTCAAGTTATAACGGGTAAACGCATTACAAGTGCAAATTTAACAGGTACTGCCGTTGTAAGTGGTATTCAGTTAGGTGGAACGGTCGATGCAGATGCGAAAGTCTATGGTTTTATACCTATTTCAATTTCAGGTACATTAAGCGGCACCGTAAATAATTTAGGTGTTAACGTAGCTGTAAGTGAAGATTTGGGATATTTTCATAAAGTAAATTTGAACGGAACTGCAGCATCATTATCCATGCAGAAGCAAAATTTAATTTGGCCTGATGCTAAATCCACCGCTCAGACAGGATGGTGGTTAGAGCTCTCAAACCCAATTGATATTGGGGATGTTACGCCTGCTAACACTGTCACTATTACTTCGGATGTAGTAAAACAGACATTAAGTCAAGTCAGCAATTATTTAACAAATAATCCAATTAACTGCGGAGTTCTTGCGACAAGTTGTTTGGCTGGTACCATTAATACAGGCGCAGTTAATTTATCAAACTCCTCTGCTGTATCAATGGGATTGACAAATTTGGTGCTTGCAAATCAGACTTTTACGCCTAACTGTTATGGTAGTTTAAAATTTTGTTAAGTCATTTTATTTAATTTTTCATATCTAAAAAAAGCCAATCATTTATAGCAAATGGTTGGCTTTTTAATATTTTCATTTGTCGGAAAAGTTTTTTTTTACATGTTTTTTTTTGCATTTGCGTAATTAATGCGCATAATAGAAATTGAGTAAAAGTTGGCAAAAGATGCCAATATTTTTCTCTTAAGCTTGGATTGCTTAAGTTAAAGGATTTTATAGAAAAAGAAATATGGTGCGGAGCATCGTATAAAAGGATGGTCAATGATGACGGCAATTACTTATACGGTAAATTTAAAGAAAACCGTTCTAGCAAGTGTAATAGGCTTATGTTTAAGCCAATCTTGTTTTGCGTTGCAAGAAATTTCTGATGAAAATCTAAGTCAAACTACAGGTGAAGGAATTGCCTTATTACCTACTGATTTTTCTTTCCAATTAAATGGTGCAACGAGTACTACCAGTACATCTATATCAAAAACGGATATTTCTGATAACAGTAATCCAGGCACCGGTTACTTGCATATTGTGCCTGTAGGTCCTTTGAGCTCCACCATACAGACTTATAACCAGACAGCAGCCAACAAGATAGGTAAAGCGGATATTTATCTATATGGTTTAGCATTATCCAAGAATGATAATAATGTAAATACGCGCTATAGCGGAACCAATATTTCAAGCTGGGGTACAGCGGCAAATCCATGGATTTTAAAAGTATTAACAGCATCCAATATTCCTAATTTTGCAGGAACAAATAAAAATGTAAGTTATCTTACTTATGAAGCACCTTTGTATGATAGTAGCGGTACGAGTGATGATTATAATCTCAAATTAGGTTTATGGGCGGACGCATTTGTTCGGGATCCAAGTAAAGTAGAAGGGAATGCCGCAGAATTTTGTCTAAATGGTTCTGCGGATTGTAAGACTAATAGCACAAATATGCGGGCGAATAGAATTCGTTTACAAGGTGTGTGGAATGGTTTAAGTGTCAATGGTAGTAATCTAAAATTATTCCAAACGCTCGATGGTTCTACAGTCACTAGTTATAATAATACGTTGGGTCTAGCTGCTTTATTAAGATTTAATACTTTAAGTTCCATAACTACAAGTGGCACTACACAAAAAAATACCACCAATGATAATGGTGTTTTACGACTCAGTACTCAAGAAACTACTGCAAGCCCAAATTTAAATAATTTATTAAATACCCCGGCAATAGATGGTGGTGTGGTTCCTATTTTTAACTCATTGGAAGGCCTATATTTATATAATGCACATATAAACTTGGCATTGGGGAGCTTATACCAACCTGTGATTTTAGGTGTGGCTGATGATGGGAAAAATATTGTCTTAGAAGTAACTCGTATACCCAATGTAGCGGCTGTCTATAATCAGATTTATACAGACTATAGCAATACCAGTAGCACGACCTATCTGGGGTCTACTTGTAGTCAATTTGAATGTGGAACTTCGGGTACAACAACCCGTAATCCAACTCACAGCAGTATTACAGTGGGAGATGTGGCATATAGCACCACCACAAAATCAATTACCGCTGATACCTCAGCAACAGCAAAAGGTATTACTTTTAAAGATGGTACTGGTACAGCGGTTAATTTGGGATCCGCTGCAATAGATGGTGTGCTTATTCAGCATATGAAAATTACGACCAAAGGTTTGTAAAGGGGTCAAACATGCAAAAAATTTTATTGAGTTTGGCATTTCTAATTTCATTACAGAGTCATGCTGCACTCGAACAATTGAATAACACCGAATTGCAAAAGATAGAAGGTCAAGCTGGTGCTGATCTTTCTTTAAAAGTTACTTTGAATCAAACATCAACCGGACAGTTTGATTCAACTCTGTGTTCAGATTTGAGATATTGTCGTTTAGCATTAAACTTTAATAACAGAGGAACGGAGGCCGCTGGAAATAGACAATGGCTTGTCTTCAAAGGTGTTCAGGGCACAATTAATATTCAAAAATTAGGGTTGGATGGTGTTGATTTACAATATAACAATAAAAGTGGAGTGGGGGTCGTAAAACCAGCAATCCAGCTGGGCGCAAAATATGACAGTCCTATACTCTTTCGTAATTTTGGCTTTGATACAATGTCCATTGAAACCGATAATGGTACAGGCGATGATAAAGCGGGTTATTTGGCAAATACATCTGGGGGAACTGCTAATGTAAACTCATATTCAAACGGTATATATACTGTTAGTGGATATGACAATGGAAGAGAGGTCGGTTTCACAGGAATGAAACTGACAGGAAACCTTGCATTGAACGGCAAAGTCATGATTTTTAGTTGTGATTCAACTCATCCACGTTGTTGAGTAAAAAATAAAAAAAGGGAGTTTGAAAATGACAGCTAAAATGGATAGACAAAAAAAATTTCTCTTGAAGGTTCTTACCTGTAGCATTTTATTTTCTATGCAAAATAGTTATGCCATGCAAGCAATGAATGATAGCGATATGCGAGCAGTTGATGGGCAGGATGGGATAGTAGCCGAAGTTGGTTATGGTTCAGTTGGATTTGATCAGATTTATTGGGATGATAAAACAGGAAGTTCTACAGCAGCCAGTACACAAGATAGCTTAAGAGCGAGTTTAACTGGCGTTAAAATAACGTCCGCAAACCCTTCCCAGCCTAATATCACGCTTAAAATGAATGCGGGAAGTTTATCAAATGGCAGTAAAACTGGGCTTGATTTGGACGTTGCTGCTAATTTGGGAACCGTGCAGGCAGACAAATTTACGCTGTGTAAGACATCCGATTCGATGACTACTTGTTCTAATGCGGCATCATTTGGAAAAGTAACTATACAAAACACTGCAAATACCCCATTAACCATGCATATAACCACTGCGGATGGACTATTTAGTAAAACAGGATTTTCTTCACTAGATTTAGGTATTAAAGGTCTAGATATTGGGTTAAGCCAAAAAGATGTAGGTACATCTTATAATGCACTCATTATGAATGATTTTAATTTTAATTTTGGCGCCAAAGGCTACATGTATGTTGACCCAACAGAAGGTCTGGTTTTAAGAACCAATCCTGTTTCAGGAAGTGGTGCAACCGACATTGGTTATGTTGATTTTAAAAGAGATGCAAATGGAAAATCTGGTTTAAATCTAGAATTTATGGTGCAACCGAATGTGGCAAGCAGTGGAACAACTCTCAATGCTAATTCTGCAAAAGGAGTAATACGTGCTGGTGCTAATGGTCGTATGATCAATGGTGTATTGCAGTTACGCGGTACTAAAGACACTGCATCGACTATTTTAGGTGTGACAAATGGTAACTCAATTGCTGGTGATACTGGTCTTGCATTTCGTCTAAATGGTGAATTCACAAGTGATCGTGATAATTTGTCAGGAGTGGAGGCAACGAGTTTGGAATTGGGCGGAGCGGGGAATCAAACCTACGGATTACGATTCGCCAACATTACTCCTTTGTTGACACGTAAAAATATGACAGGTACAGAAACGACTTCTGGAGTCGCGCTAAATAGTGATCATGCTGGTTTAAGCATGGATGGTATATATTTCAATCTAGTAAATGCTAACCAAATTACCCTGCCAACCAATACTGCGCTCACTTCAACTTATTTAGGGAACTCTGTAGATACCAATAGATTAGTGACCGCCGCAGATTATATTCAAACACTCTCGTCTAATAATACCCCTTATACGGTGTTGGCGATACGTGGTATGAATTTTTCAGCATTGTCTCGCCGTGGACAATTTATTTATACGGATGCAAATAGTGTCGTTAATAACGTTTCTGGAACAACACAGTGGGGCTTGGGTCTACCTATTTATAATTTAAATGCTAACTTTGCATTTAGTCCACGTTTAAGTAATGGAGCAACCAGTGGTGATTACTTGGTTGCTTATAATAATGGTGTTATTCAAAAAACAGCAGTCAGTGGTTCTGAACGCATTGGATTTAGTGGTTCTATTAGTACTCAAGGCGTAAGCACAGATGGCTCAAAAACAACGTCAATTATCTTAATTGATGGTGGAAAAAATGCCAACGATAATAATAACCCAACAGATTATTATGTTGGTTTGAGGAACATTGACATGCTACTCAATGGTACAGGTAGTATGGGCTTTGAGAATGGTAGAATTAATGTCAGTATGCCTAAACTGCTTATGGCAATGTCAGCTCAGTTAGCAGCAGGTTATTTACCAGGAGCGAAATATAAGACGTGTCCAACGAGTGGTGGATGCTATGCTTCTTCTGATAGTTTTACCAAAAATTATGATGTATTGGCTGCTATTAAGTTAAGGCTCGCAGGCCAAGCTAACTTTTCCATTATTCCTCTTTCTTTAGCTGCTTCAGACTACAATAGCGATGGCACTCCTAAAGAAGATAAAAATGCACTTAACTTTATCGGTCTATTGGAATTAGATAAAACTCAAAATAACTCAATTCAGCTTGTTGATCCTATCGATGGTTCAACGATGGGTTTGGATAATATTGTTGGCACAGTAGCGTTTGATAATAAAATAGTTGTGAATAGTAATAACGTTGGCTTTAATTTGGGTTTTAACTTTAATCCGAATAAAACTGCCGCTGAGGTTTTTCGTGTTAAGAATGTAGACTTCTATCCTTCAGTGAGCGGAACGGTAGGGAGTGCGCAGCGTTTAGGGGAGCTTGCAATTACAGGTGGACGTTTGACAAGCGAAATGAAAATCACGCCAAGGGATGGGACTTTTTAGGGAGAGTAAAATGAATAAAAAATTATTAGTACTATTGTTAATTTTAACCCCCTATACCCATGGAAATGAACTTACTGCTCTTTCCGATCATGAATTATCCAAAGAAGTTGGCCAAGGTTTATTAACCTTACAATATCAACAAGGGACGAATTTAACAGACAGTCTTGGTAATACCTACAATCAGAGCAATTTAGGCTTTTATAAATTAGGTATGGAAGCTATTGTTGAGTTAAATGCAAATATTAAAAAATTACAATTAGGCTGTGGGGGGGATAATGGTGCAGGGGCATGTGATTTGGATATTGATAATCTAGCATTAAGTGGATTGCCCAAAAACTCTGATGGTACAATTAATTATAATTACACATCCAATGATAGAACATCTTCTTCAGCTAAGATTACCAATCCTTTTATTCAATTTGCTATTAAAAATCCTGGTAGTGCTGCAACTCGGGAAGTTTTAGGCTTTCGTTTAAGCGCAGAGCAAATTGAAGGTCTTTTAACATTAGGAACAGAAAATTCATCTACACCAAATGGATTAAATAGATTCAGTGGATATATGAAGACAAAAGAAGCAAGTGGGGTTGCAACAACAGGAGCCCGCACCATGACTTATAATGATACGAATATGGCAATAAATGGTATAGTGCAAGGTCGATTATTAGGCAGTAGCTCAGGAACAACTTGTAAAGATGGTTTTTTGGACCCTTGTTATAATATATCGTATTCCTCTAAAGACTATAATCTAAATCTATCTTCAACAAATGCTCCATTTACAATAGGTTCTACTGTAGTTTCTGGAAATAGATTAACTACAGTTAATTTAAAAGGTAGTGGAACTGTTGAACGTATAGACTTTTCAGGAAACTTAGTTGCTACGGTAGCTGGATTTTTAAATCTGAATAAAAATGTTACCGGTAATATTACTGGTCTGAAAACAGATATTACAGTTAATCAAAACTTGGGATTAATACATGCATTATACCTACAAAATCCTGCTTCTTTATCCTTACAAAAGAGCGCTGTGCTTTGGCCTGGAGCTGCTGCTGCTTCACAAAAAGGATGGTGGTTGGCTATGGAAGATCAAGTTGAACTCGGAAGTCTTAGCCCTACAACTCAAGTAGCTATTACCAATGCGGTACTACAGCAAACGATTGCTGGTATTAATGCTGATTTAACTAATAATCCACGTAATTGTGGTAATCTTTTGACTGGTTGTGTTGGAGGATCTGATCTGGTAGTAGGTAATGTTCCTATGACTACAACACTAGACTTTCCTCTTACAAATCTAACCTTAACAGGTCAAAATTTTAAACCAAACTGTTATGGAAGTTTGAAGTTTTGTTGATCAGCCTTTAGTCGGATAAAAACTTACACACTACTTCAATTACTGTAGTATGTGTAAGAAGTAACCAAATTGTATTTGTCTTAAGGATTAGGACAATGAAAAAAAATAAAATACTGGGATGTATAAGTTTAATATGCTTTGCACCTATGATTATGGCTATGCAGCCAATGGATGACCAAAGTCTTTCAGCAACGACAGGACAGGACGGGATTAACATTGGTGTAGGCATGAGTAAAGTCCAGTTTAATCAGATTTCTCTGATTGATACCAATGGTATTGCCAATACATCTTATGGATCTCGGGCTGGAATGACCCTCGCGAGTACAACCAATACCCCAGTAACACTTAACTTTAGCGGCGCTAATAATTCTCCGACTTTTAATATCGTGGTAGATACAGATGCTGGTGCCAATAATAAAGCATTTGCAAATCTAGCTATTTCATTTGCCAATCAAATTACAGGTCTAACGCTTTCACCATTTTCAATTTATTTAGTGGGAACTAATTCAACTTCGAGTATAAGTAGCTCCAAATCTATATTTACTGGAACTAGTCTAAATAGTGATATCAAAGAGTTAATACGGGTTGGTAGTAGTGTTAATGTAAATTTTATTTCTGGTAATTCGCCAAAAATGAATATTCAGCTCGGCAATGCTCCGCAGGGGCATATGATCCAGTTTGGCGGCGCCATTGGCTCTATTTGTAGTGGGGGGTGTCCGATTACACTCATTTCAGATAATTCAGGTGCTGGTGCTTCTTTTACAGTGGCTTTAAAAGCAAATGATACAACCAATGGTTTCTTACTAAATAACTTTTATGCAGGTATAGAATCAGGTGGTTTTGTATTTGGAAACACGGGTACTTCAAGTAAATTGGATGCAAGTTTAAGTACGGTCACCTTAGGTACGACTGGGCAGAGTAGTTCTACTGTTTTTAATGGTATACAAAATGGCCCGATCGGTAATATCGGTGCAGTAGGGGCATCTGTTACTGATTTAAAAGTAAAAATCAGTGGTATGTAGCAGTTCGTTGATTTATTTTGTTATAAATTGAACGTATATTTATACCATTGAATAATAGCTAAAGAAATTTATAACGGTATTCTATCCCATAAAGTTTTTGAGCTGCTATTTAAGATGAATAGAAGATTTGGCTAAACTTGATTGAATCATTTCTGATACTCAGTTATCTTGGGATTTAGGATTTAAAGTATATTCATTGAATATAGTGGATGAGTGAAAATCAAAAGAATAAAAATTTAGGGTTATTATGGCAGACATTTTGCTTTATCAGGGATAGTACGTAAATTAGCTAGGTGAAAGGTTATGGGCCCACTCAGCCAAGAAATGGATTTAAGCCATCGCTCATGTGAAGCAGATTTTGCACAGAGTTTAATGTCAAATATTTGTGGCGAACATCGTCTGGATACCATATCTCGCGATACTCTCAATTTCCATTATGATGGGATGCGCTTACCGCATAAAAAATTGGCAATAGGTACAATTAGCTATGGTGCGAACGTTGCCATCAATATTTCTCATTTAAAGGCGTATAGTATTAGCCTGCCTATTCATGGACAGCAAACTTTAACCAAGGCCGGTGTTCATTACCTTTCAAATGAGAAAAGTGGATTGATCGTTTCCAACGCTGAATGGCAAGATCTGGTGATAGATAAAGACTGCAAAAAATTACAGGTTGTTATTCCAGAAAAAAGTTTACATGTAGTTTTAGCTGATTTGCTGAAACAACCGGTTGATAAGCCTGTTATTTTTAATCCAGAAATGCATCTTGATTCAGAACAGCTGATCGGGACGTGGTGGAGTAATATTCAAAATTTTTTACAGCTCAAGTCGCAGTATCATCATTTTTATGGTTTACAGATGTTATCTGAGGATTATGAAAATTTTATTATTAAGGCTTTACTTTTATCGCAGGAAAATAATTATTCTGCGGCTTTAAAGGCATTATCAGGTCAATATATTCCTGCGTATCTTAAGAAAGTTGAAGCTTTTATCGTAGAACATGCCTGTGAGGATCTGACTATAGAAGATCTATATGGGTTTGTGGGCATATCTAAATCAAAGTTGCATGATGAATTTCAACAGTTTTATGGCATGAGCCCGATGTCCTATTTGCGTAAATATCGTTTGCAACAGGTTTATAAAGTGTTAAATCGGGCCGTTGAAGATCAAAAAATTTCAATTTCAAAGCTTGCTTATGATTGGGGGTTTACACATTTAGGCCGTTTTTCGAGTGCGTATCGTGAAGAGTTTGGTGAAAGCCCAAGTGACACCAAGCGTCGAAAATTGTGATTAGAATAAAGGCAAGCTGTTACTGCCTTCTGATAGCTGAATATCCAGATTAAGTTCCTGAAATAAATCATTCACTACGTGCGCTAGAGTAACTCTGGATAGGTGCATGGACTGATACCTAATAATATAAGTAATAGAGAATTTTGAGATAATTGTGGGATTTGGTGGGATAAGCTGGGATTAAGTGGGATGAAATTTGAAAGGCTTTTTCATATTATGAAGAAAAAAAGCGGGCTGGAAAAGTCCGCTTTTTTAATCAAACAAATCCAGATTATGATCCTCGTGAAATTTTAGCTTTTCATCATTATTCACAATTGATCGTATTCTACGCATGGTTATGCCAAATTTGCGAGCGATTTTTGGTTTAGAAATTTTCTTATCTGACATATCACGGATCATGCGGTTACGCATAGCCATTGTAATAGGCCGTCCCATTGGAATTTCAATGGTGTTATTCCCCAGTTGCTCTGCAAGCAACTGGAGCTTATTTAGGCCTATTACTCCAGCAATATCATGCTGAATGCCTAAAGCATGTTTATGCGGGATAAAAATGCTAGTACCGCCATAGGTATCAATTAAATTTAAGGCTTGAGGAATGCCCACTAACTTTGCAATGAATGCAAAATTTTTAGGCATAAGCGAAATGATTTCTTCGTCTGTAAAAACTTGCTGTGCATCAGTAATGTGTGGACGATATGACATTTTAAGCCTCCTTAGATTTATTATTCGATTGGTTCTAGGCGTTCAATGCCGCAACGTTTGCACCATTGGCGTAAGTGAGTAATGATCATGTCTGCATGCTTGCTGCTCAGAAACTGAAGTGCGCTGACATCTACTTTATTTTCAACAAATTTAGCCAGAGCTTTTTCGCTACTGTTACGAACTTGACCAGCTTCATGAAGTTGTAGCCATAGGTGGCGGATTAATTTGCTTTGTGGATCGTTGGCCAGATTTTTAACTTCAGATTTAGGCTTTGAATCGACCACAAAGCCAAGTTGTTTCATACGATCCAGCACAGCTTCAAGCTGTGGGATCGATAGTTGTTTTGAGCTGATTTTACCTGTGCAGCTTTCTAAAATTTCACGGTAAAGCTCGTCGTCCAGACCTAGTTGAGTCTTGCCCACATGAATAAGCTGGATCAGTTTGGATTTTTTATTGAATTTAGCCATTACCAGAATACTCCTTTAGCTGCATCAGCAAGTCCCATCAAAGCCAGTACTGCGAGACACAAGGATGATCCAGCTTTAAGACCATAAGCTTTACGTTCAAAAACAGTTTGACCAGTAATTTTTCGTGCAGACCACGCTTTTTTAGCTTCAGTGCAGCAAGTCACCAAACCGATTGCAAATACAGCAAACAAAGCTAATACACTCAAGCAATTCATAATTTCGGTCATGATCCTGCTCCCAACTTTTCAAACTGTTGACCTGCATTCATCCCATGATTGATTTGTGCATCTTTACCAGCCTCACGACCTGCCCAAAAATCATTTAAGCTACGCGATGAGTTTTTATTGGTTTTCTCATTACGGTTTTTAGGCTCAAATTTTTTTAGCTCTGTCGTTTTACTGAGATATGCGTCAATCTGTTTCAATTTTTCCATGTCTGGTTTGATACGACGTGCTTGCTCTGAAGCTTCTAAAACCCAACCCTCACAAAATAGATCAGCACGTTTAATCTTATTAGCGCGAATAGTTACGCGCTTTAAAGTTGTGCTGATAAATGTTGCACGTGCCTTTTTCAATTGGCGGAATAAAACATCAAATGCATAACTTGCAATTTCTGATGCTGGATCGAAGCCAACAAATGTCCATATTGCTGAGACTTTCGCACCTGAAGCTGAACGCTTTACTGTATAGCTTAAAAACACTTTGCACCCCATAAGTTTAGCGATGGATTGAGCCAGTAAGGTTTCAAATACAGGTGGTTTATGTGCGCCACTACCAAAAATCTGATTTTCGACAATACCTAGTAATTCAGCATCATCTGCATCGATGTTGTACTTCTCCATTAATGCTTGCGCCTGACGCAAAGCGGTAGCTGCTTCGTGTTGATTGGCTGATTTACTTAAAGCCAAACACTTTTTAATTTTTTCAATGACTTCTTTTTTATTCATGGAATTTCTCCAATACTTAATTTGATGTCTTCAGGTAAATTCTCTAAATCTTCAATTTCAATCATTGATGTTCACCATATTTTTTTGCACCACATTCACATTGATAAAAACCTTTCAAGTGAAAACTAGCTGTGTGGGCAGAAACTCTAGTGATTTCTAAATTTTTGATAAATTTCCATTTATGGCGATTGCCTAAAGTACATTTTTTCATTTAGCGTGCCTCCACTTTAAAATCTTCAATTTCAATATCTTCAATGTCATAAAAGGACTCATTTTCTGAATTTTCTATTGAGTCCTTTTTCCATGAAGGGTGAATTACTCCAAAAACGTCGCTATTTGATCTGGCATAACCGTTAAGTACGAGTCTTGCTGCTGTCTTGTAAATATCATCAGAATTTTCGACGTAGTATCCACAGTCGCATACTCCTTCGATATCTTCTGGTGTTGGATTTGATGCCCATTCAGCAAGCTCTATTTCAATCTGAGCCTGAACAGTTATTGTCACTAATTTTTTAACACCCATATTCTTCTCCGCTGCTCGTCAGTACCAGTCAACGACGACTGGCAGACATAGGCACTAATGCCTATGTTTCGCTTCATGCTTCAAACTCATCTACAGCACGTTCACCACTTTCTATGTGCGCCTTTAATTGCTTAAAAAGCTCAACCGCTTTAACGTTGTAATTCCCCCAAAAATGTTGTTCAGCAACTGTTTGTGGTTTAAGAGGGTGGTTATATTCAAGCTGCTCTTGAGCTATTTCCTCTAAATCAGAGATTTGCTCATCCAGCTCACCTTTGCGTAACTGTGTGCAAAAATCATTAATATCTATCGTTGACATTAGTTCACCGCCTCTTTAAATGCTTTACCTGCTTTAAAAGAAGGTACTTTGCTTGCCGCAATTTGTAGTTCTTCGCCAGTTTTAGGGTTGCGGCCTGTACGCGCAGCGCGGTCTTTTACGCTGAATGTACCGAAGCCGACCAAGGCGACTTCTCCGCCATTTGCCAAGGTGTCAATCACACCTGTTTCAACTGCCTGAAGAGCAGCTGTTGCTTGTGCTTTGGTTAAGCCTGCGGTTGTTGCGATGTGGTTAATAAGTTCTGACTTATTCATGGGTAAAATTTCCTGTTATTTAAGATTCAATGTGCTGCTGTTGCAGCTGGGTCAACGGTTTCAATTTCATAGCCAAAGCTATTTTTGGGTTTCACAGTTGCGCCTATTTCGGCGAGTTGCTCTGGTGTAAGTTGTTTAATTGCCTCCTTATCAGGTTCGATTTTTGTACGAATGCATTCTTCTAGCTGAAGCTGCTTTAATACTTGGCATGTAAAAATTGGGTCTGGAATTGACACTGTGGTTGATAGACGATAACCAACAGAACCATGTGTCAATTTTTTGGTTTTGACTTTGGTAAATTCGGTTTTACGGTGGTCACAAAACTCCTTCAGTTGAAGTTCATGGGCTTTGACTCGTTCCAAAAGTGGAGCCATTTTTTCTTTAGCTTGATTTTTAATTTGATCGACCTGTTCATTGCAGGCAGCGTCTTCAAGTGCGATGTCGCGCTTGAGGTCGGCTAACTGTGCTAGGGTCTGGTCAACTGCCTCCCAACTTTGTAGTTGAGGCTCTTTTAAACTTGTACGTGCCATTAGTTTGATTGCTCCTGTTCTGCCAATAGGCGTTCAAAACATTGGTTGTGGGTCTCATTTTCACGACGGTTTTTTGTGACGTGAGCAAAAACCTGAGACTGTGGAATATTGTTTAAAGTGCGGTTGGTTTTAGGCTTGTCCGCGTTTGCTTTGGCAACCAGATCAGCCATTGATACTGCTGCGGGTTCAGTTTTGAGACGCTCATGTGCCTTAAGTTCTTGCTCACGTTCATAGAGAGATTTTTCAGTGACTAAAGGTGGTTGCTCTTTTGTCCAAGTTTTAGCAACTGGTGCAACATGTTGGTCTGGTTTGTATGAGGTAATGACCTTATATAAATAGTTGTGATTTTGAAGGGGGGTATCCAATTCACCACGATCACGACGTTCAAGCATGATATTAATTGCCCATACCCAAGCAGACTCTGGCGCAGGAAAAGTCTGGCGATTGAACTGGATCTGCTTAGATTGAATTTGTGGTGTAATTTCATTTAAGAGATTTAAAGCACGTTCAAACTTCAAAGCGCGATTTTGAGAACGGAATAGACCTAAATAGTTAATTAATGGCGTACCAAGTTTGCCGTGTAATTTAACAGCAGCTGCAAATGCCTTTGATGCTTCACTAAAAGCAAGTAAGGCATCAAGGCTGGTGGTACTTCCGCATGTTGGGCAATTAGTCTTCATGGCCGAGCACCTTAAAAGAGATCACCCAAACCCACGGATTTTCTTTCCATGAATCACTGCCGTTTATGTGTTCCCATAAATTTTTAAAGGCATCTTTAGGGTTTCTATATGCGCGAAAACGCATACATGCCTGAGGATGTGGCGCGCCACGATATTCATCAAAAGGCCCATATTTGACGCATCCTTCAGCAATCGCATCCTCATGTGAAATGTCATGTAAACAAGCAACACGGATACTTGTAATTTTTAATGCTGTTTTGCCATTTGCCCAAACAACATCGCCATCCATATATGGACATATGACTGTGCGAACATGTTGGGTATCTAGTAAATCCGTTGGAATTTCTTCAATTGCAATACCATCGCCACCCCATCCAATAATTGTTCCGTTTGACTCGGGTTTAATCACTCGACGAGTTTGAAATTTTTCACCATCCAAAATCGCTTGATGCAATTCCTCAGTGAACTTCAGTGTTTTTTTCATACAGTTGCCCCTTGAGCGGCTGCACACATCGCTTTAAAAACATGGCATGTTAAAAAGCCGCCACCAGCACTCATGCCAGCTCTTTCCATTTCAGCAGTAGGTTTCTTAGGTACAAGCACATAATCACCGCTGACCAACTTGTCTAAATCCTTGGCAAAGTGGGCGCGTTTTTCATCTACCGTATTTTGTTTAGACCAGTTTTGATAAGCCTGTTGAACCGCTTCTAGCTCAAACTTGCCATTATTGATTTCAAAAATTTCAAATGATGTGTACTCAGTCGCAAGGTCTGCATAAACAAGAGAATCTGTAAAAGCAGTTTTAAATTGTTCAATCAGTTCAATTTTCATCGACTTATCCTCTGACTCTGAAGTTTCTGTTTTGTGCTTCAAAACAGGTTTGACATTCGGTGCAGCGTGTGACACCGCCAATTTTTCTGCGCTGTTCTGGAATATCGACGCCGCAGTCTTCACATTCGTAGTAGCTGTGCGCTGTAAACTGCGCACGATTAGCAAGTGATTGTTGAAGTTGTTCTTCGCTGAGTTGTTCAGCAATATCTGCAAAATCAGCCATGACAACCTCCCATTGAACTGATCAGCACAACCGCAGCAGCTGCGAACCAAAAATTCAAAACAAGTACATTTTTTAGGGTCATTGATCACACTCCCATGATCACGTGACGGTCAATCACAGGTGCGCCCAATTCAGCTGTGGCATTCATTGCACCTGTGATCAAGTTGCCCACAGCCAGCGGATATAAAAGTGAACGCTCAACTTTGCCGTTGCCATTGGCTTGAGTCAGACGTTCTGCAATCGCATAGATGCCGTCTTCTGTGATGATGTCTGATAACTTTTTATCCGTAGCTTTGATGCGATGCTGTAAGTACTGCTCAAGACCTGTGCTGGTCAGTGGTTCAAGCGTGATGTTTTCACAGCGTTGAACGACTTCGCGCACATGCGGATTACGCTCTGAAAGTTTGTTGGCAAGTTCGGTTTGACCGATCAGGATGATCGAAACCAGATTTTTAAAACCGCTTTTCAGTTCAAAGAAGCGTTTAAGGTGCTTCAATGTTGGGATTGGAAGGCTGTGGGCTTCTTCAATCAAGATCACATGACTATTGCCTGCGAGTGATGACTCTTTAAGAAGATTATGGACTTGGCGAAATCGCGCTTCAGCCGAGCGCAACGGACGTTCCTGACCGCTTGAAATAGTTTCAATAATTGACTCGGCAATATGACCAGATTTGAGGGTTTTGCCTTTGATGTCATTATCTTCTGTACCAATGATGTACGGTTCAATCATGATGATCGGTAAATGTTCACGTTGAATCCGATCTTCAAGATCAAGGCGCAAGGTTGTCTTGCCTGACCCAGATTCACCACTTACAGCCACAAAGCCACCGAGCTTGGCAGTTTGGTACATGGCTTGACGAACATAGTTAATGTCGTCATTGAGAAAAAGCTCATCATGCGACTGAACTTCACCAGTGAATGGGTTAGAAAGTAAACCAAAAGCCTTTCTGGCTTCTTTGGTCAATGTTTGTTTTGCCAGTAGCATGATTTCTTCTTCCTCTTTAGCATTCTCGCGTTGGGCTGAAACTGTTGGTATTGGTTTGAGTAAGGCAAAGGCAGCATCAATGCTGGTTTGTTCGATGCCTTTGTTTACTAAAATGTCTGTAATGAGGTGTTGAACATTTTTAGTTCGTTTTGGAAAAATCGCTTTATGAATCAACAAACTTAGTGCTGCGCTTGATAGCCCAATAAGCTTTGCAATTTCGACTTGACTGCAACCCGTTTCCTCAATAAGTTCTTTTAATGTCTTGATTTTTGGTGACATGTTTTATCCCCCCACAACTTTGAGCGTAGGACGCTTAGGTGTTTTAATTTCATTGGCGATTTCTCGAATTACATCTGCTGGAACTTGTCCATCTGGATAGGTCATTTGCAGCGCTTTGTAGTGGTCGGGTGACCAAAGATCACCGACTAGACCACGGATTTCTTTTGCTGCTTCAAAAATGGTGACTGGTGCTGCTTGGCGACGTTGCTGTGGTGTCGTCATTTGTTCGCCAGCACGGGTGATATAGGTTGGAACTTCTACTGCTTTGACATCTGCCATGACATCGACTTGGCCTTTATAGGCGGTATGTTTTTTTGCAATGGCTTTGTCGACTTGTTCCAATGTGTCTGCGTCATAAGCTTTCTTAAGAATGCTTTTACGCTTGGCATCGATAGAACTTTGTGGCATCGCTGTTGGTATTTCACCAATAATGGTTGCATCATCTCTAAAGCCGACCCAATCGGTTTGCATCGGTTCACAAGTGATGGCAATTTCTTCACCATGTTGGTTAATGATGAGTACATCAATGGCTGGCGCACGGTATGGATTGACCACGATTTTGAGCTTGGCTTTTGGATAGACACCATCGATATGGCGCACGTCATAGTCATGTTGACCATAACCTTTAATGCTGTAGCTAACTGTGAGGTTGCCTGTGACAGTACGCTCGACTGGTGTTGTGCTAAGTAGCTCTTGGCAGAGTTCCAAAGGTGGTGCTATGCGAAGTTGTTGTGGTGAAATGGTTTGCCAAACTGCATTACGAGTACGTCGAGTACGGCTATGAATCTTGGTTTCGTTCCACATCATGCGCCATTGTTCAGCTGCTGCATTAAGCTGACCAATATTGCCAATCTCCATAAAACGAAGACGACCTTCAAATTGGGTTTCGACAATATTCTGACCATTTTCAACTGAACCCTTTGCACGTGAGTTGCTTGTGGCATGTGGAATAAATGTCACATCAAGGCGATCTAATAGATTGGTAAACAAGCCTGCGGTGTTGGCTGAACCTTTATCTGCATACAGAATAAAAGGCACACCATGCATCGGTTCTTGAACCGAACGTTTTTGGATGCAGTTTAAAAATGTCTGAATCAGATTTTCTGAGCTTTCACTACCGTAAACATATTCAACATAAATCGAGCCACTAAAATGATCGGTAATGACATAGCGAATCACACGGTCATTTTCGATTTTCTTAATATTCGCAGGTTTGTTTTTGTAGAACTTTTTCTCGTCCATGACCTGCATACCACCGCGTGGTAAATAAAACAGGACACAAACTGAGGCATCAATTTGCATAACATGGTTCGGATGCAATGACTTTTGCTGAGTGTGCGCTGTCGGTGTCGCCAGTTGCTTTGGATGACACATGTTTTGTTTCATGACGCGTGCAACGGTTGCAGCAGAAACTTTAGGCGCTTTACCATCGGCCACCAAGATTTCCAAAGCGGTAGTGACGGGTAACGTTTTTTTACCATTGGCACGGGTGGCAACATGCACCATACCGCCGATCTGCTCGGCAACTTCGGCAGAAACTACTGATTTGCCTTTATCTGAACGTTGTTTACGCTCTGACTTGAATCCAACTATTTCTAATTCACGGTAAAGCTGTGGACGACTGATTTTTAAAGTCTCACATGCAGTTTTAACGATGTCAGCTTTCTCACCAAACTTAGCAGCAGTAAGTTTGGCTGCAATATCACGTATATAGTCTTGTTTTGCTAAGTTTGGAGTCGTCATGATTAAGACTCCAATTCTGATGCTGGATCGAGTTGAGTTTGGCTGACTGACATCCACTCAGGATTGACCATTGCTTCAAAATCAATCTGAATACCAAGGTCTACACTAGTTTGTGCGATTTGCTGAAATGCAGCGACAACATTGGCTTCAAGTTGTTCTTGTATGTTGTATAAGCCATGTTCTTCAATGGCTGTGAGTACTGAATTAATTTCATTGACAAAACGCACGGTATTGTTGTGCATAGTGAGGCATGCAGCATGGAGGGTTTCAAGTGAAGATGCTGTGAGCTGTTGCTGTTCGGTTTCTTGCTTTTTAAGGATTTGCGCCTGACTGGTAGACTTGCTTAACTCTGTATCCAGTTTATTGATCTTTTGGTCTTTACTTTGAATCAGTTTGTCTTTAGCTTCACTGTCCGCCTTGGCTTCACGTAATGCTAATTTAAGTTCGCGTACAGACATTGTTTCAATGCTGTCTAAATTGACATCACCGATGCTGCCACCTTGATCTAAAAGCTCGATTTCATCATCATCAAGCATAACCAATTCTAAAAGTTTGGTCTGATTTCCTGCTTTTTGCAAAAGCGAATTCGAGTTCGTTTTTGAGAATTTCAAAACCGCCGACATGAACTTTTGAGCCATACGTGGTGTGAAATTTAAAATTTCAATACGTTTATTAAATTCACCATGTGGAGTTTGCTCTTTGATCAAAAGAAGACGCTTGCCAATCTCCATGCAAGACTCGACGGTACGCTGTTGATAAAAGCGAACTTCATCTTCTAAAGCACCTAACGACAAAGACCCTTCATATCCAAGTTGAGCAGCCAACATGCCAATTTTCTTTGCATAATCAGAAGCAATCACTTCAGTTGTTTCTTGATCTAAATCCATGTGATACCTCAAATAGTGACGCTGGTGCGTTGTTCAAATTCAGAGATACGAGCTTTAGCGCGTTCAACTTCTTGCAGATGTGATTTGGCCATCTGAACCATTGCTGCACTGAGTCGGTAAGTGCCGTCTTCTTCTTGCTGTACTAAACCTTCTTCAGCTAGAGTTTGTAATGCACGAGTGATGGTGGCTGGTGGTTCGTTCAGATGCTGTGAAAGCTTCTGGTTCGTAATGCCTTGTAGGCTGTTGCCGCGCATAGCTTTTAAAACTTTCAGCACTTTTGATGCTGACTTATTGATAGGCGTACTCATTTAAGAATCTCCTTACCTGTATGCATGGAAAGCTCTTTGCGTAGGATTTCATTGTCTTGTTCTGCAAAGAACCAGCCTAAAAATGCAAATATCATTAGTCCGAATATGAGCTTATTTATCAGTCTTATAGGATCATTCATGACACTTTTTCCTAAAATTAATTTAAAAAGGGTTAAAAAAAGGTAAAAAAGCGGTTAATCTATTCGACAGATACAGGTGATGGCTTAAGTCCCAATGCAACTGCAATCTCATGCCCTTTGCCGTAAAGTCCTTTTCTAGAACCATTTAGAACGCGATAAACGTCATTTGGGTTGAAGTTATGGTCAATTGCGAACTGCTTAAGCGTTTTTCCTTGAGAGTTTAGGTTCTTTTTGACCTGTTCAGGTGTTAAAGCAACTGCATTCTTAGACATTATGAGTCTCCTGTGGTGTTAATATGGTGTATATATGCACCCTTTTAACTCGATAATAGTCCATATATAACCATATATCAACTTATTTAAGGTCATTTATGAGCAATTTACTTGCAGAAAGATTTAAATCTGAAAGAAAGAGGTTAAATCTGAGCCAAGAAGGTTTGGGGAATCTAATCGGTGTGAGTGAATCGAGCATAAAACGCTGGGAAAATGGTGCTGCAATACCAAGTGATAAGCTCACGCTATGTGCAGAACAGGGTTTAGATATTCTTTATATTCTTCTTGGGCAAAATTTGAATAAATCATTAAATAAGCGATCTGAATTTGAAACGGAATTTGATTTAGTGAATGTTTATGATGTAAAAATTTCTGCTGGGCATGGATCAATCTGTTCGGGTGATGCGAAACCAGTGTCACGTTTAGCATTTAGAAAAGATTGGCTACACAAAAAGGGTTTGAATGCAAAAGATTTGTTAATTGTCTGTGCGACTGGTGATTCAATGATCCCTACTATTCAAGATAAAGAAAAATTGCTTGTAAATTCAGCAGATAAGGAATTAACAGATGGTTTTATCTATGTGATTCGTAATCAAGATAATTACTGGGTTAAGCGTATACAGATACAGTTTGACGGATCACTATTGTTGATTTCTGATAATAAGTTATACCCTCCAATGCAGTTGGATTTAAATGAGGCTTCGGATATAGAAATTATTGGCCGCTGGGTTCCATCAAGTCGTAATGCATTTTATTAAAATGGAAATAAAAAATGATGCCTTATGACAATTGGTTTACAGGAAAGAATGCAAGATTTAGATTGCATTTAGGCCTTTTTATTGCTGCTGTTTGTGGGGCGTTAAAATTTCTTGATTGGGTTTTTAGGTAGCAACAAAATGAATATTAATCTTAGTTTTTGGATTCCGATCATTGTTGCAATTTCTGCATTGTGGGTCTATGTAGATGCCTCTAGTCATAAAATCGGAAAAACACCTCAAAAGGGATTTTTTAATATTGGTGCTGGCTGGTGGGGTGTGGCTTGTTTGTTTTTCTGGATTATTGCATTTCCATGCTATTTGTATAAAAGAAATGATTTGATAGAGTTAGCTAAGGTTCATCCTGTCGAGCCTAAAGCAAGAGGAATAAAGATTGGATTCTTCGCATTTATTTGTTTGCTTAGAATAATTTTTTTATTTTAATATTTTATCACTAGGATTTGACGATGAATAAGGATTTTGAATGGGTTAAGTGGGTTGGGCTTTTTGCGGCGATCACAGTCATTGCGGCTTTTTTTTATATTAAAACAGATGGTAATGACTCAACTAACACGGATAGTTTAAATGCAACTAAACAGTTAGAAAGTGAGGAAAGTAGTTCTAATAACCAAGTGCATAATCCTGATAAATCATTTGATCAAAATATTGATGAAGCTGCCCAAGCGATGGTTGAAGCTGACCAAGAAGCTAAAGAAAAACAAAATAATCCACCTGTTTATCAAACATTAAGTGTTGAGCAAACAAAAGAATTTATTCAGCGAGTTGAAAGTCTTCGTGATGAAGATTTGACTATTAATCTTGAGTATACTCCTGATGTAGCAAGGCAAAGTAGAAAATATAATGCCTTGTATGATGAGGCTGAAAGTATTTATGGTTCAACTGATATTGCGAATGCTTTGAGATATTGCACGGTGTTTGTGGATGCAGCACGTGATCTTTGGCGATTAAGATATTCACCTTCTAAAGATGCTGCATTTAATAAACATGCGATAAAGATCAATCTAGATACACTTAAAGATGCAAAACAGGGATGTCTTGAAGATGTTCAAACAAAAGTAAACGGAAACACTTCCGCCTAATATATGAAGAGTTAAAAATACATTATGACCTCATCATTTGATGAGGTTTTTTATTGTGTCAAAACAAAAATATATCCTTTCCAAACTCAGTCTTTCACGGCTTGAAGGGGTTCACCCTGAGTTGGTTAAAGTGGTTCAACGTGCGATTCAACTGACCGATCAAGATTTTATGGTAGTCGAAGGTGTTCGTTCCAAAGAGCAATGTTATATCAACTACGGCAAAGGCCGTACAGCAAGCCAATGCAAAGCCAAAGGTGTGCCGATTAAATATGCACAGCCCAATTTATCTAAGGTGACATGGCTGAATAATCCTTTAGCCAGTAATCATGTAACGGGTCAAGCAGTTGATTTGGTTCCATATCCAGTGGACTGGAATGATCTTAAAAAATTCCAAGTTGTTGCAAATGCCATGCAAGCCGCAGCTAAAGATTTGGGTGTGAAACTGAGTTGGGGTGGTAACTGGAAGACTTCAAAAGATTACCCACATTTTGAACTGGCATAAGGAATTGGTGATGAAAAAAACTCAACGTAAAACGCCACATAACATAGTGCCGTCACCTCGTATTGATCCAGTTGTTCATGCTCAACTCAATTCCAAAGTTGATGAATTGACCTTGCAGTTGGCTCAAGCTAAGCAAGATCAATCTGAGCAAGCCAAACGTCATCAAGCCCGTGTGACTGAGCTTAAAGCTGAGAATGCGAACAAACCTGAGCCAATCATAACGGAATTTGTAGGAACTGATCATACAGGCTTTTTGGTGAGTAATTGGAAAACTGGCTGGAAGTGGATCAGTAACTGGATGTTTGTTCTGATCGGTTTTATTTCAGTCTACGGTGTACCCACTGAAATTTTGGCTCTTATTCCAGAGGCCAGCCAAGGCAAAGTGACTGCAATTTTGGCGATTCTTGGTTTTATTTGCCGATTCATTAATCAGAGTAAGCCTAAGCCATTGCCTCCAGTAACGGAGGATTTATGACAATACAACTGGAAGTCTATCAGTTCATCATGATTCTAATTGCAGTACTCAGTACTGTAATTGGAACTGTGAAAATCCTTTGGTCACGTATTGAAAAAAGTCTGGATCAGAATTTCTCGACCACCAATCAAAATATTGATGATGTTGCCAAACAAGCAGCCAAAGGTCAGGAAGAAGTCCGCGCTTTAGAACGTCAGTTTTTGGAGTTTAAAGCAGACATGCCATTTCGCTACATCGCACGGGATGACTATATCCGCGGACAAACTATTATTGAAGCAAAGCTGGATGCTGTAGCTGAAAAACTTGAAAAAGTACAAATTAAACAAGGGGTTCAATCATGAGTTTTGAAATTCAAAAAGCCCGTCGTGAAGGCATGCGCTGGCATATTTTAAATGCACTGGATAAAGCTCGTCCCCT
This sequence comes from Acinetobacter sp. S54, assembly GCF_016624945.1. Lineage (GTDB taxonomy): Bacteria > Pseudomonadota > Gammaproteobacteria > Pseudomonadales > Moraxellaceae > Acinetobacter. The sequence goes on from NZ_JACVUI010000005.1 coordinate 120,005, forward strand.
TGGGGCAATGGATGCGCTTTTATTGGATGTAATGCGCGCACTTTATCCTGATACAACTGCACAGGAATTACACGTTCAGCTGGATTATCTTCAGGAACGAAAAATGGTCGAAATTACCAAACGTCCCGATGGTCACTGGCATGCAAAGCTGGATCGACTTGGGATTGATTGTGTGGAATATACGATTGACTGTCAGGCTGGTATTGCCCGTCCAGAAAAGTACTGGAACTGAGGTGATTTATGGCACGGGAATCTTCAATTGATCAATTGGCGGATGATGATAAAGCTTGGTTAGATAAGCGTTTTATGGATCAGGGTTTTTGCGGCTATGAAGAAATCGCCAAGATTCTGCAAGAGCGTGGTTATAACGTCAGCAAGTCCAGTGTGCATCGCTATGGTCAAAAAGTAGAACAAAAGCTTGCGGCTGTTCAGGCGAGTACACAAGCAGCGATGATGATTGCCGATGCTGCTCCCGATGATAGCGACATGCGTAGCTCTGCGGTTTTATCGCTGGTACAGACTGAATTATTTAATGCTTTGGTGGCATTGCAGGAATCAGACAATGAGGAGGCTGATCCAGCAGATCGGATCATGCTGATGGCTAAAGCTGGCAAAGGCATTGCTGAAATTGCCAAGGCTTCTGTGAATCAGAAAAAATGGGAATCAGAAGTTAAAGAGCGTGTTCAAGCTGCGGCTAAGGCTGTCGATAAAATTGCTAAAAAAGGTGGTTTGTCGGCTGAAACTGCGGCTGAGATTCGTAAACAGATTTTAGGTATTGTCGACAAATGACCATTGATCAAGAGCAACATCCAGACTCACCCATCCAACTATTAACGCCAGATTTTGATAGCGAAGTTCCTGCGGTTTTATTGCCCTATCAACAGGAATGGATTGCTGATAGAAGTCCACTCAAAATTGGTGAGAAGTCACGTCGTATTGGTTTGACATGGGCTGAAGCTGCGGATGCTGCACTTGAGTGTGCCAGTGACCGTTCTGCGGGTGGGCAAAACTGTTATTACCTTGGTTATAACAAGGATATGACAGTAGAGTTTATTCAGGCTGCTGCGATGTGGGCGCGTGCTTATGGTCTTGCTGCGGCTGAAGTTGAGGAAGGCATTTGGGAAGATGGCGACAAGCATATTCAGACCTATATTATTCGTTTTCCTAAATCTGGTTTTCGTATTGAAGCATTAACCAGTCGACCATCTAACTTACGTGGTCGTCAGGGTCGTGTCATTTTGGATGAAGCGGCATTCCACGAATCACTGGATGAATTGCTCAAAGCTGCATTGGCATTATTGATTTGGGGCGGTTGTGTCCGTGTGATCAGTACCCATGATGGTGAAGATAATCCGTTTAATGAGCTGATTAATGAAATTCGTTCGGGTAAGCGTAAAGGTGTAATTTACCGTACCACTTTCCGTGAGGCTGTGGCGCAAGGTTTATATAAACGGGTTTGTTTGCGTAAAGGCATTCCTTATAGTGCTGAAGAAGAAGCCTTGTGGATGCAGGAAGTCTATGATTTTTATGGTAGTGCGGCCGATGAAGAGCTGGATGCCATTCCAAGTAAAGGTGGTGGTCGCTGGTTGCCACATTCATTACTGGAAAGTAAGAAAGACGATACGGTTCCTGTCATTCGTTTTGAAGCTCCTAAAGGCTGGGATGATTTTGATAAAGTCAGTGAAGAAACCCGTAATGCTGAGGTACTGGAGTTCTTTAATGAACAGCTGCTGCCGATCATTGAAACAATACCTACCAAGTTTAAAAGTTTTTATGGCTTGGATTTTGCTCGTAAACGCAATGCCTGTTCGTTCTGGCCTTTAGTTGAACAGCAAAATACCAAAAAGAAAATCCCGTTTTTATTTGAAATGTTTAAAGTTCCCTATAAACAGCAAGAGGAATTTTTAAAACTGATTGTTGCCAAATTACCAAACTTTAGTAAGGCAGCCCATGATGCTGGCGGTAACGGTGGTTTCTTAGCTGAAGCGATGCAAGTCATTTATGGTGAGCGTGTTGAAGCCATTATGCTAACTGAAAGCTGGTATCGGGAACATACGCCACATTTTAAGGCTTCACTGGAAGATGGTGATATTGAGAATATGCCTGCCGATCAGGACGTGATTGAAGATCATCGCGCATTTGTGATGGTCAATGGTGTAGCTCGTATTCCAGCGATGGGTAAAACCAATACCAATAATAAAGACCGTCATGGTGATAGTGGTATTGCGCACCTGCTAGCTGATTATGCAGCCAAGAATCCAAGTGCGCCTATAGAATTTACTCCGCTTCCATCCCGTGAGGAGATGGATTTACATCCAGATGATTATGATGGGTGGTTTAGCGAGAATGGGTGTTATTAATCAAAATATTATATTTTCCTTGAAAAACATGATCAATAGCTTCCATATATTCCTTAGCTAGTAATGATTTTGTAATGTCATAAACGTTGGGTAAAAAGTAGTCAATATTACCATCCCTATCTACTGAAATATCAATAATTTTTATAGATGGATCATAATCTGGAAGCTTACTAATTTCAGCATTAACTTGCTCTAGGAGTTCAGTTTTTTTTATAGATATCATATTGCTCTCTTTAAAAATGAGGGTTGAACATGTACTTTATGTGTACCTTGCTGGAAATTGCAATGTTCAATAATAAGTTTGAGGGATTTTCTGAATGAAGGATTTTTCTGTTCCATCAAAATTCTTCATTCCAAATTCTATTTTAAATACTTGAATCTGTAATTTATCATATGAATCAGTATAGTAAATTCTTAGGTAGAGTGTATTCTGCTCTAATTCCATTATAGGTTTGGGAAAGCCAGTATTTAATTGTATAGCATTTAATTTTTCGAGGTTGTAATCCAAAACATCGAAAGTCGTTCCGTTTAATAAAATATCAGCTCCATTTTCTTCATAACTAATGGTAAAAAAAACGCTTCTACATAAGGCTCTACTATTTTTTAACTTAAAAGATATATCAAAATCAAAAAAATTCTCTCCAAGAGAAGGTACTGACTTTCTATTAATATACAAATCAAAAATATGAAAATATGGTTGACTGTCTATAAGCTTTTGATGGGTTGATAAACTTATTTGTTGGATTGTTTGGTCTAATTCACTTTTTGCAACGTTCACTAATTCAGTTTGTTGTTTAACACTTTCTGAAAGTTCATCGGCTTGTAAACGTAAAGCTTCAGTATTCTGTTTTAACTCTTGACCTTGTTGATAATAGCCAAATACAAGCCATAAAAATGCTAATGGTGAAAAAACACCAGCTAAGAAATCTCCTTTCTCACTAAGTTTTAAATCAATAAAATCTTTAAAATTAAAGAAAAAATGTAATGCTAAATATAAATAAATAATGGTAGTTACTGACGTAATAATCAGGGCTAAATTTTCTTTAATTTTTTGCATGGAAGCATTTCCGTCTAATGCAATATTTTCATAAATAAAATAATTCAAAAACGAGGTGACGATTTTACGGTCAGGTAAAACCGCCCCCTTTGGTAAGTTGTCTACCGCAGGCTCAGCCTCGTTACCCTGTACAGAGTCATTCGAGGCTATCATTTTTTGAAAAGCTTTTGCAGTAGGTGAAAACATGAAAACCAAGCCTATTATCCCGTGGCAAGGTGGAAAACGTCGTCTTGTGTCGCAACTGATTGAAAAAATGCCAGAACACCAGTGCTATGTTGAATTATTTGCTGGTGGCGCAGCATTGTTCTTTATGCGTGATGAGCAATCCAAAGTTGAAATTATTAATGACATCAATGGTGAATTGGTGAATCTGTATCGTGTCGTTCAGCATCATCTGGAAGAGTTTGTTCGTCAATTTAAATGGGCAATTATCAGTCGGCAGATGTTTGAGTGGTTGAAAGCAGCCAGTACAGATTTAATGACAGATATTCAACGTGCAGCACGATTTTATTATTTGCAGCACACTGCGTTTGGCGGAAAGAATGTGGGACAAAACTTTGGTACAGCGACAACCTCAAAAGCTCCGAGCTTTTTGCGCATAGAAGATCAATTGACTGAAGCTTACTATCGACTCGCTGGGGTAACAGTTGAAAACCTGAGTTGGGATAAATGTTTGCTGAAGTATGACCGTCCTCATAGTTTTATGTATGCCGATCCACCGTATTGGAAGCTAGCTGGTTACGGCATGGACTTTGGCTTAGATCAATACCAGCGCATGGCTGAGTTGATGAAATCCTGTCGAAGTAAAATCATGCTCTCTATTAATGATCATCCTGAAATGCGAGAGGTCTTTGCAGAGCTGAATATTTCAACGGCCTCAATTAAATATACTGTGGGTAATACTGAGCAAAGTCGGCAAACAAAACAGGAGCTGATCATTACCAATTACTGATTTAAAGAATTTATACATTTATAAATCTTTATAAATGCGTTTTTAGCGGTTTTAACATGATTCTGCGTCAATGATGCCAGATTCAATTTTAAATCGCTTAAAACGCAAATTGTGGCGATTCAATTTTTTCTAAAAATCCAGCGGAAGTATTTCCGCCTGCTTTCAACCTTTTCCATTTTTTATGCTGACTTAAAATCCACAATTGTATTTTCGTCATGGCATCAAAAAAATCTAAGTCATCCAAACAAGACCGCACTGCGCTAGAAACTAATCAGACCGCAGAAATCGCATGGCTTGCAAATCAGTGGCAAGAACATCCGACGGTCGGCCTCACACCTACATTACTTCATCGTCTGCTGACCGATGCCGAGCAAGGTAATCTAACGGCTCAGGCCGATTTATTTTCGGATATGGAAGAAAAAGATGCACATATCTTTTCTGAGATGGATAAGCGTAAAAAGGGTTTGAATGGTCTGGAGTGGAATGTTACGCCGCCAAAAAATGCCACGGATCAAGAAAAAAAGATTGCTGAAGAAGTCACTGAATGGATGGATGACATCAAAGACTTTGAGATGTTTCTGTTTGATGCGATGGATGGCGTCGGTCATGGTTATAGCTGTCAGGAAATTGAATGGCATCAAATGGGCAGCTTGTGGTTACCTAAGTCTTTTGAGCATGTGAATGCCCGCAACTTTATGACGCCTTATAGTCAACCCAACGAGTTACGACTCAATGATGGTTCACCAGAGGGTGCGGATTTTTGGGATTTTGGCTGGTTTATTCATCGGCATAAAGCCAAGTCTGGTTATATCGCGCGTTCGGGGCTGCATCGGGTTTTGTCATGGCCATTTCTGTTTAAAAACTATGGTATCCGCGACATCATGGAGTTTCTTGAAATCTATGGCCTGCCAATCCGTGTCGGTAAATATCCCTCTGGTGCAACCGCTGAAGAAAAAATGACTTTATTACGTGCAGTCATGATGATCGGACGTAATGCAGGTGGTGCAATTCCGCACGGCATGAGTATCGAGTTTGAGTCTGCTGCCACTGGCGACACTGATAATCATATGTCTCTGATTAAGTGGTGTGAACAAAGCCAATCCAAAGCTATTGTCGGTGGGACATTGCTCAGTCAAGCAGATGGTAAAACCAGTACCAATGCGCAAAGTAAAACTCATGAAGTGCAGTTCGATAAACTGGTGAAGTCTGATGCAAAGCAGCTCAGCCGATCTATTACAGACAGTTTGATCAGCCATATGATGCGTCTGAATTATCCGAATATTACTGAGGATCGTTATCCAAACTTTGCCTTTGATACCTCAGATATTGAAGACATGGAGACCTTTAGTAATTCGTTAGATAAGCTGGTCAAAGTGGGTATGCGAATCCCGCGCAGTTGGGCGCATGAGAAACTCGGCATACCTGAGCCAGCAGATGACGATGAACCTGTTTTAGGTGTGCAGACTGAACAAACTACCCCAAATTTGGCAGCGAACAATCTACTTTATGCAGGTCTTCAGCATAATTTACTGGCTGCACTGAGTCAGACCACCACTTCAAACCCCGCTGAAGCTGCTGCGATCCGCGGCCAGATGCTGCTGGATGATCAGATTCAGCAAAATATTGATAACCAGCATTTGCAAAATCAAGCTGAACAGATTTTACCGCAACTGCTTGCCAAGCTAAGTACCGCTGATGATATCGATGGCGCGCTGGCCATGCTGGCTGAAATTTTTCCTGAACGTGGACTGGATGGCTTGCAATCTGATCTGGAGCAACTGATGTTTGCCAGTGATGTACTTGGGCGGTTGTCTGTCGATGCAGGTCGCAGCCGTGGATAAGCCTACGCTTCAGGCGTTATTTAGACAGCCGCCGCGTCGGGCAATTGAGTATTTACAACAAAAACAGGTCATGCCCTCAGAAGACTGGTGGCGAGTTCAGGGCGATGCACATAACAAGTCATTTGTGATTGCGCACATGACACAGCTTGATCTGCTGGAAGATATTCGACAGTCGCTGGTCGATGCACAAAAAAATGGCATGAATTTGAAGCAATGGTCTGAAGTTGCTGAACAGAAAATGAAAGCCCGTGGCTGGTGGGGAAAGCAAGAAATTCAGACTGAAGCTGGTACACGTGAAGTGCAACTAGGTAATGCTTACCGCCTGCGCACGATTTACCAGACCAATATGGCACAGGCCTATGAGGCTGGCCGCCAGTCGGTGATGTGGAGCGAAGACAAGCTTTTTCCTTACGTCCAGTATAGCGCGATTTTAGATAATCGAACCCGCCCACGGCATCGAGCATTGCATGGCGTAGTCATGCGTAAATCTGATCCAGCTTGGCAAGCCATTGCCCCGAAGAATGGTTATAACTGCCGCTGTACCACGATTGAGCTGATGGAAATGGATGTTCAGTCGCAAAATTTAAAGGTGCGTGACAGTACCGGTTATTTTCGTATTGATGAGGTCGATGTCGGCAATGGAGGTATTGCAACCGTTGCACGATTAGATTTTCCAGATCTGCCAGCGTTTAGCACCGATGCTGGTTGGGTGGGTCGTCCCGATGCCAACATGACACAGCAACTACTGGATAAAGCGTTAGTCGCTGAGCCTAAAATTGCTTCGACTGTGGTTCAACAGACTTTTAAAAATCAGTCAGTCGTCAATGCTTACAATGAAGAAATTAAACAATGGATTAAGTCAGTTGATCCAGCGCGACCTCGTGGGGATATGAAGCCCGTCGGTGTTTTTCCTAAACAATTTATCAAGAAAATAAAAGCCCATTCAGGCATTGAGCTTGAAACCGCAGTCATTACGGTACACGACAAAGACACCATCGCGCATATTTCAAAAGAGCGTAAAAAGCATGATCATGACTGGTTTGCTGACATTGTAGAGCATTTAGTACAGCCGCATGATTTATATTGGGATGTCAAACATGGCAATGCAGCTTTAGTATTTGATGTTGAAGATGGTCAGCATAAATATAAGCTGATTGTGCAATTAAATCGTCAAAATAAAGGTCGTGTCGACGGTGAGCGCGTCAATACGGTTGGTAATTTAATTCGGACGATAGTAGTTGAGGAAACCAGTAATTTTGAGAATGGCCACGATTATATTTATTTGGATCATTTTAATGGCGAAAAAAAATAGACGGTGCTGGGACTCGAACCCAGATAGACGAAAGCATTTAGCTTCCGATGGCTTCCTATCGCCTACAACCGTCTTACCCAAAATTCTAGCTTAAATTATAGGCAGGTGCAATCATGTCAGTGATTCAACTTCGTGACGAAAATGTCGTTCAAACCCTGAATAGGGCTGCATCTGGTTTAGTGAATCCTGAACCTTTAGCCGCAGCACTTGAACGGGTCTTGGTTAGTCAGTCTTTGCAGAATTTTCATGCCAATGGTCGTCCAGCGTGGGCTGGGCTTTCGCCAGTAACATTAGCAATTTATCGTCGGCAAGGTATTGTGCCACAAGGTATTTTGCAACGCTCTGCGGGTGGTCTGCGTGATAGCGTACAAGGTGATCATGATTCGACATCGGCAACCGTTGGCGCTGGATCGGGAAAAAGCACAGATTATGCAGCCATTCACCAATTTGGTGGCATGGCAGGTCGTGGTAAGAAAGTCCGCATTCCAGCGCGACCTTATTTGCCAATGGATGATGCTGGGTTTTTACAACCTGAAGCAGAGACAGCTGTTGAATACACTGCACAACATTTTTTAAGCCATTTGTTTGATTAAAGCTATTTCAATATTCAGCGGAAACCTTTCCGCCTGATCTTCTTATCTCCTGCATTTTAATCTCATAACATCATTTTAAAAGTTGATGTTATGACCGATTCAGTTCTTGTAGCTCAATGCTCATTTGATTTAACCGCCTCATCGGATCAAGCCGATTATTTGGTGTTAGTGCCTGAGGGTGTATTTAGGGGTGTCGATGGACGTCCTTTTGATGCGCCGCATTGGTTACTCACTCCAGAGCGTGGTCGTCAGATTGTAGCAGCATTGAATCAACGCAACATTGATATGGTCATTGACTATGAACATGCCACTTTAAAGAGCCAAGTTTCGGGTGAACCTGCACCTGCGGCTGGTTGGTTGAAATCCGAAAGTTTCAGGTATATCGATGGAGTCGGAATATGTAGCGCCCAATTTGAATGGCTGGATAAAGCAAAAGGTTTTATTGAGTCGGGAGAATATAAATATTTATCGCCAGTACTTTTCTATAACAAGCTTGGCGAAGTCTTAGCATTAATCAATGTCGCTCTAACAAATACCCCTGCATTAGATCAGTTGCCCGAAGCCAAGCTTGCTGCGGCAGCTCAGGAATTTTTTGCCTTAAATAATGATGAGGATTCAACAATGAAAGAGTTTTTAGAACTCATGCGTAAAAAACTGGGGCTAGCTGAAACAGCCACAGATGAAGAGTTTTTGGTGGCTGCAAATAGTGCATTTACTAAGCTTGATGATGCATTCGGAACAGCTTTCGTCAAGTCTGAACAAACCCTTGTTGCAGCTATTGAACAGGCTATAGAAGTCAAAGCTGCTGCAAATAGTCAGACCACGCCAGATCCTGCGAAATATGTACCGATGGCAGTTTATCAGGAAGCCGTTGCCAAAGCGGGTAACGCTGATGCCGCGGTTAAAGCCAAAGAAATTGACGATTTGATCGTTGCTGCCTGTAGTGATGGTCGTTTAACAGGTGAAGCAACCATCAACTGGGTAAAAGATCAGGCTAAAACCAATCCTGATTTTGTCAAAGCTCATCTTGAAGGTTTGCCAAAAATTGCGGCGTTGTCTCAACGTCAGACTGAAACTATTAATCTTGGTGGCGGTCAGCAACAGAAACAACTTACTCCAGAAGTTCAGCAAGTCGCGACTTTGATGGGTATTGAAATTAAGGCAGGTGAATAATGAAAAGCCTTTTACAGAATGGAGTTGATCGTAATACGCCACGTCGTGAACTCGGATTATTCGTTGTACCAGTAAAAGCAGGTGCAATCATTCGTGCGGGATTCATGGTGTGTGTCGATGCGACTGGTTACGCAATCGAAGCGACTGCCAATCCTGATTTAATTTATTTAGGACGGGCCGAGGACGGTGTGGAAGTAGCTAGCGCAAGTAATGGTGAATTTACGATTCAGGTACGTACACATAATGCATTTTTCTATGCAAACAGTAAAACCGATCCAGTGACACAGGCTTCATTTTGTCAGCCTTGTTATATCGAGGATGGTGAAACGGTGGCTGCAACAGATGGCACGGGTACGCTATCAAAAGCTGGACGTGTGGTAGGAATTGAACAAGACGGAGTATGGGTCGAATGAATATTAACGGTGCAACATTAGACGCTTTGTATTTGGGCGTTAAAACAGTATTCAACAATGCTTTCACTGCGACTCAAACCGAGTGGCAAGAAATTGCGATGGAAGTCCCCAGCTCTGCTGCGTTTGAGAATTACAAGTGGCTCGGCAATATTCCACAAATGCGCCTTTGGGTTGGCAAGAAGAATATTCAAAAACTGGATAAATATGACTATGTCATTAAGAACCAGTCATATGAAGCAACGATAGAAATTGCCCGTGATGATATCGAAGACAATCAAATTGCAGGCTTGAATATCCAAGCAAGCTCTGTCGGTGAAAGTGCCAAAAAACATCCTGATCAGTTGGTCTATCAAGCGGTGAATGGTGGGTTTACCAACAAATGTTTTGATGGCCAGCCATTTTTCTCAGCCAACCATAAAGTAGGTAAAACCACCTTTGGCAATAAAGGCACTAAAAAACTTTCTAGTGCGACTGCGGCAGCGGCTGATGCATCCATTGGTGCAGCAATTCGAGCACTTGAAGAAATTACGGATGAAAACGGTGAATCTTTAGGTGTTAAACCTGTGATTTTGCTTGTGCCGCCTGCTTTGCGAGCTACCGCAACACGTTTGATGAATAACGAAAAATTGGGTGATGATTCTGAAAACCCATATCGGAATACAGCGAAAGTAGTCGTGTCTGGTCGTATTAAAGATCCTAACCATTGGTTCTTACTCGATACATCTAAACCTGTAAAACCTTTTATTTATCAAAAACGCAAAGCTGCACAGTTAGTACGTTCAACTGGTTCTGATAGTAGTAACGTCTTCATGGAAGGTGTGTATTACTACGGTGTTGAAGCTCGTGGCAATTCAGGTTATGGCTTCTGGCAACTTGCTTTTGGTTCTGACGGTACGGAGGCATAAGTCATGTATGCAACGGTAGATGCGATGCTGCGAAAATTCGGGGAACGTGAGCTGATCCAGCTCACAGATACTGAAGCCCCGTATCAAGATGTAATTAATTACGACAAGCTGAATGCTGCACTCGCTGAAGCGAACTCGGAAATTGACGGTTATCTTGCGAGTCGCTATAAACTGCCGTTGCCTGCTGTGCCACCATTTTTAGAAAACATCGGCTGCAACATGGCACGTTACCATGCTTGCACGGGTGCTATCTCTGAAAACGATCCGATCAAAACCCGTTATGACAATGCAGTGAAGTCCCTTAAGGAAATCGCCAAAGGTACGATTGCGGTTGGTGGTACACCTGCGGGTGAAGCTGCTCCAGTTAAAACCTCTAATAATGTGATGTTCCAAGTCGGACGTCATGACTGGGGAGGCAAAGGATGGTAGACCTCAATCTGTCAATTGTTGAGCAAGGCATCAAGTCTGTGATGGCTGAGCAGATTAAAAATCGTGAATGGCCGTGGATACGTGAAATTAAGACCTATGGTGGTGAATTTGATGATGAAACACTGGCGTTCGTTAAAACTTTCCCTGCGATCTGGGTGACTTATCAGGGTTCAACATCTGAAAAAACCAGTCATAACAAAACCGAGTACAAATCCACATTCGTTGTATTAGTCGGTGCGCATTCACTGCGTAACGAAGAATCCCAACGTCATAGTGTCGGTGCGGATATCGGCACATATGAAATGCTGGATCGTGTACAGCGTCTACTCAGCGTCAATGATTTATCCAGCCAGAATATTAAGGGTTTGGCTCCATTGGAAATGGGCAAAACTCGAACCATTTTTAATACGACAACTCGTGGCCAATCCATCAGTGTGTTGGCACAAGAATTTACCACGCAGTATGTGATTCAGGCCTCAGATAGAGACAGAGAAGAAGCCGAAACGGATGCCATGCTGACACACGTCAATTTCAATTATTACTTTGATCCAAAAGATTACGGCATCACTGAAGCTGATGCTTCCGATCTGGTCAAACTGAAGGAATAAATTATGTCGATCCCTCCACTTAAAACACCAGGTGTTTATACCGAAGTGAATATCAATACTCAGCGGACTGGACTAATTGCCAATACGCAGAAAGTTTTATTTATCACTTTTGATACCAATAGCCCAGATATGCCTATCTCTATCTATGATAAAGCTGCTGCCGATGAAGCATTTGGAGTAAATTCGGAAGCGGGTCGTATGATTACGGCTGCAATTAAAACAAACAGAACTGTGGATGTGCAATGCTTGGGAAAGTCGGCGACGTGAGTGAACCTAATACTCCGCTTGGCTGTGAAGGTTCAACTTCCGAAATCATCGTAGGATTAATTACTGGCAGCGGAATCCTTGGATTTTCGGTTAATGACCAGAGTTTGGGTTTCTCTCGTCCATTCCGCGACGGAATACCTGCAATCATGGCAACTCACGGTATTTCAATGACTGCGCTTGATGAGAATAACAACATTGTGACTCAAGAAAATTCATCAGATTTTTCAAATGCTGCGCGCGCTCACTTTGTCAATAACTCGAATGAATACAAACGAATTCAAATTGAAATTGGTGATGCAAGTCAAGTTAAAACAAATTATACGCCCGCAAATGCATCATTTAATTTTGATACTGTCACTCAAATCACGACATTTTGTTTAGCCCCAGCTAATTAAAAGGAAATAAACATGTCTATTCAAGAAACAATCGCCCCGTTGGGTCATACCATCATCGCGTTATCAGCGCCACCCGCTACTGGAGCAGACACACTGGCATGGATCAATCACTTAAACTCAGTGAGTGATGCAATCAATCAAAAACCAGCGATTTTAGTTGTTCCATTCTCTAATGTGGATGATGCTGAAGACTTTGCAGCACAAGCACCCGTCGAAACCAGTTACCGAGTGCTTTGTGTTTGTTACCACGGTGCTGAGGGTCAAGAGCCAGAACTTGCAGGCGCTATGGCCGCAGCTCTCGCTGACTCTGCCGACCCAGCATTGCCATTCAACGGTGTAAACCTGATGGGTATCACCCCCGTTGAAGATCAATATAAACTGACCTTTGAACGTGTTGAGGCTGCGCTGAACAACGGTGTTTGTATGATTCAAACAGGTGCTGACGGTTTACCAGAGATTGTCCGAGCTGTATCAACGTATCGAAAAAATCCAGACTCAGGTGAGGATGATGATTTAATGCTGGATATCAATGCGGCATTGACCATTGATTACACACGTAAAGTCATGCGTGTGGCTGCATCGAAAGAACGTCGTCGGAAAAATACAGCTGCTGCGCGGCGTAATCTGCGTTCAGTATTTCTAACTGAAGCTCAAAAATTAGAAAAAGCTGAAATTCTTGAAAATGTGACTGCTACCGCTGATCAATTGACTGTAATTCAAGATCCAGATAATAAAACGTGGGCGCGAGCTAAAATTCCAGCCTACTGGGTGCGTGGTATGCATATTATTGATGCTCAAATTGATGTGTATTAATCTGAAAATCGTTTTCAAAATTAAGCCCCGTCAATCGGGGCTTAAACATACTTCAGCATTCTGCCAAAATTTCTTTTTCAAATTTTTAGCTATAAGATAATCTGCATCTTGATAATTTGTGAATGATTTTGCTTCAGCTTTATTCGCAGTCCAACTGTATGTGGTTTGAGGCATAATTTGCTGATTTAGTTCAAAATCAGAATAGCCATCCTCAGCATAATCATAATATTCTGTCTGGCTTTGTTGTTTTAAATATAAGCCATCTTTTTTGATGTAATACAACCTCATGCTATTTCTCACAATAAATGGAAACGTTTCCGCCTGATTTAATCATGTCAATAATTTAACAATAAGTCATCTTAAAAAGAGGCTTTGAAAATGGCTGAAGATTCAGTTGGCTATATTATTTTAACTGTAGACGGACAGGAATATGACTGTTCATCGATTAATCCCAAAAAAAACTCAGGTAAACGCCCTGTTCCCACAATGAATAGCACAGGTGAAGTGAAATATAAGTCACGTGGCATCAAAACTTATTCATTAAGTATTAGTGTTGTCATTCCAGATGGTAAGGATTTGAACTGGCTTGAAGTCGAAGATGCGCGTTTAAGCATCGAATCCGAAACGGGTAATTTCCGTGAAACCTATATCGATTTTAACGTCCAAGACGTTTCTGACTCATATGAAGTGAATGGTGAAACTCGTCGTACTTTAGAGGGTTTTGCGTTGTCTTATATCAATGAAACGCTTTAAGCATAAGGACTAGAACATGATTCAAGTTGAAGGCACGTTACCTGTTGCAATCCCTGTAGTTATTGAACATGCAGCCACAAAGTTACGAAAAATTGTAATGCGTCAGATGACTGCAATTGAGTATTTGCAAGCTCAGACAGGTATTAAAGAAGGCCAATTTATTGCGATCGCTGATTTATCTGCTATGACAAAATTAGTGGATGAAGTTGGTACAGTTCATGAAATGACTTATGAAATGTTAGGTAATTCCTCTCGTTCTAACCTTGAATATTTACAGGGCAAACGTGCGGAACTGGATGCAAAGGAAGCAGCCGAGAGTTCCGAGGCGGAGCCAGAATAATTCGGGCATTGCTTCAGATCGGTGTGCCATATCAAGAGGCTATTCATATGCCGCTTGATATGGCGATTGCTCTTTTAAGTGATGAGCGGCTTGATAATACTCATCAGCGAAAACCAAAAGAAAACAATGTCCCCCCAGTAGCTACCAGCAAAAACTCTGAAGGCACAACCTATGTTTCAACCAAGCGTAAATTTTCAAAGCCAAAGCAGGTCTAGTCTATGAGCAAAAATACAACCGTTTCATTGACACTCCAGATCAAAGGTCAGCAAGCATCTCAAGAGATGAAACGAATCTCTGATCAGCAAGTCACTACAACAACAAAGATTAATCAACAGTGGACTCAGATCGGCAATGCTCAAGCTAAATTTGTTAATACTGCAAAGGCTGGAACACGGGAAACGATCAATACTGCCCGTGCTGGGGATCAGCTTTTACGCACAAACAAAATGCTTGAGCAGGTACTACGTCAGCAATCGATTCAGACTAAGTTGCAAGGTCAACTGTATAAGCAAAATGTAGCATCGGCTCAACAGCTTGCAAACTGGACAAAACAGATTGAGCAATCAAGTAAACGTACTCAGCAGCATGTACAGCAAACAGCTGGATCGATGGGCTTGTTGCAGAAAGGTGGTGCTTTGGCTACAGGTGCAGCGGCTACAAGTGCAGTAATTTCAACGTCTTTGCAAAAGCCACGCAATTATGATCAGCAACTTACATATATCGCTGCAACTGCTACAGGTGGACAAGGTATGTCTACAGCAGCACGTCTCGCAGCGCGTGGTCAATTGAATGAATATATCAAAGGAGCTGTGCGTAGTGGTGGAGGTACACGTGAAGATGCCGCTGAAGCTGCAAATACACTGATTGCATCAGGTAAGTATGATTTAGGCAATGTCAATGCTGCCTTAAATGCATCTGTTAAAACTGCTTTTGCGACTGGTGCTTCTGCCAAGGATGCTGCAACTTTAACAACACGTTTAATGGATTTTGGTGTTAGTGATTTGCAAAAAGGACATGATATTGCTGTCCGTGGTGGTCAATTGGGTTCATTTGAATATAAAGATCAAGCAAAATGGCTGGCACAACAGATGGCGGCCGCTAAAACTATTGGTTATTCAGGTGAAAAAGGTCTAGTTGAACTCGTAGCAATGAATCAAGTTGCAATGTCTACAGCGGCAAATCCAGATGAGGCTGGTAATAATGTTGTCAACTTGCTTACTAAGCTTTCTAGTCGTGAGTTTAGTAAATCTATCGGTGATGAAGTCAAAGTCCAAAAAGGAGATCCAACTAAGCTTGAAGGTAAGAAAAAACCTCATGAAGTTTTTGACTGGAATACTTATTTAATTCGACAAAGAGAACAAGGTGTACTAGGTGTAGAAGCTTTTGTTAAATTACTTGAACGTCAGTTTGCAAGTAGTAGCCAATATCAGGGGCTTAAGAATAAAGCAATGAATCCAACCAATTCAAGTGAGTTAGAGCAGACTCTGCAAGATATGACTAATATTGCTGAAGGTGGAGAAATTGGAAAAATTATTGCAGATCGGCAAGCTTTGATGTCTGCATTAAGTGTTGTCTATAAAAAAGATGAACTTACTAAATTACGCAATGAACTTCCTAATGCAGGGGGGACAACTCAAGCTGATTCATCTATGGTACGGCAGACTGAATGGGCTAAGGATTTAGCAGCAAATCAAGAGGCATTGTTTGCTCAAACTACTGCTTATAATTCGTTATCAGAAGTTTTAGGTAAGGTCAAAGATGAGGCTGTAGACTGGGCGCGGAAACATGAAGATTTAGCTGGTGCAGCATACGGAGCAACAGTTGCTTTGGGTGCCCTAGCTGCTGGTGCGACTATTACTTCTGTGTTACGTGGCGGTAAAAATCCAGATTTAATTTCAACTGGTGATGGCAAGCCGCCTCCAGCTGTAGGGCGTGACCCAATCACGAACCTCCCAAAAAATGCCAAGCTACCAACGACTACAGTAAAGCCAAATGTTGGCGCAGGTGGTGCATTCGGCCTAGTAGGTGCAGCCTATGCGGGTTCTCAATTTATTAAACCTTATGATGATGCAGGCTATAATTTTATCTCGCAGGTGCTTTCTAAAATTGGAATTGGTGATGGTGGTGAAAGTCCTGATTTTGTTCAACAAGCTATTGATAAAAATAAAGAGCAACAAGCTCTATTGCAGCAGCAAGTAGCTGAACAACAGCAGCAAAATCAACTCAGTCGCGATATGATTGGTAAATTAAACACATTAATTAATGTAACTGGACAGAATAAACCTACCTTCTCTTTTGGCGGTTCTCTTTTAGATGGCATTTCCCAAAATGCCCAACAACAAGAAAAACGCCACGGTGCGCCACCACCTTATATGATCGTCAAATAAATTTGATGGAAACGTTTCCGCCTGATCTAAAACCGACAACTTGTCAGAATTAACCTCATAAATATGAGGTTTTTTTATGGGCTGGGATACTGATCTACAAGATGCGTCATTTCGTGGAGTACCGTTTGAGTGTACTTCTACAGATACAACTGCATCAAAATCTTTATCAATTAAACAGTCGCCTTATTCAGATAAAGCCAATGTCGAGGATATGGGCAACGACCCGCGTAAAATTTCCATTAACGCTGTTTTTACTGGTTCAAATTATAAAACGAGTTTAGATGCCCTTGTCGCCGCAATGGATGCCACGGGATCAGGTGAATTGATTCATCCAGTTGACGGTGTGATGCAAGTCTATGCGGTCAATCATACCGTGCATCACGATGCTGAAAATCCTGATTTCTGCACGGTATCACTTGAGTTTATCCGTGCTGACGGCAAAAAAGATGCTTTATTTATTCCTGTTGTTACCCCTACATCTATCGACCCTGCCAGCATTATTGAAGCACCCGCCAACGGTTTAAAAACGTATTTAGAAAAGCTTCAGCTCGGTGACGATAATCGGTTTTTTACTGTTGTAAATAATATCCGCAATGGGATCAATACAGCACGGAGTTATCTGGGTCTAGGTAAAACCACGATTGAAAATATTTTAGAGCCTGCAAGCTACATGGTTGGTTTGGTGGATGATGTCAGTAAGCTGGTGACTTTTGATACTTCAATATCTGCAATTTCAAAATGGCGTGATCTGGTTAATCGAGTTGGTCGTTTTGAAAAGGTTTTTCAAAATGATGATGCGCCAGCTCCTCTTCAGCAAGTTTGGCGCGCAACACAAGTTGCTGCAACGGTTGCAGTGACTCAGAAAATCGTGGTGAATGTTCGTTCTGAGATGGCTCAGAACAATGAAGTCAGTCTGACACCGATTGATTTAGCTGTGATCCGCCAGCAAAACCGTCAAACAATACAAAGTGCAATCAATGCAGAACGTTCACAAAGCGAAATCGATGTCGCATTTACTGCGGTTACGCAAATCCAAGTCTATAAAGAGCTTGCAGATACATTGCATCTTCAAATTCAGGAATTGATTCAAACACGCCCACCCATCACCAGTACCAAAATTATCGTACCTTGCACGTTGCATTGGTTAGCGCATCAGCTTTACCAAGATTACAGCCGTGCCGATGAAATCCGTCGTTTAAATCCTGATTTGCAGAATCCTGCAATTTTGCTCACTGGCATGGAGTTGACCGTCTATGCGCGATGAAAATGGCAATGAAATTAAACTGGTTATCGGTGGTATCGCTATCACAGCTTGGGATGAAGTTTCGGCTGATAGTCAGATCGACACGCCCGCAGAAAACTGGAATCTAACTCTGTATCAACAAGACGGATTATTACTGCCAGCTTCAATTCAAGGCGGAGTCAAAGTTCAACTTTATTATGCTGATCAACTAATTTTGACTTCGATTGCAGACAAAGTTTCTGAAGGTGTTAATCGCGATGGCTATGGCCTGAATATTTCTGGCCGTGATCTGGCTGGCCAACTCATTGACTGTTCAGTGCCTATATTCAATGGTCGCCAAGTCACTTTAGAAGAATTACTGAGTAAATATGTGCTTTCAGGTGACTTAGGTTCACTCTTCTCAAACGTCAAAATCCAAAACAATAGTTGGCTGAAGAATAAAGTTTCTGTCGAACCAAGTGAGTCGCTTTGGGACGCGATTGCTAAAGCTGCTGCGGTCACTGGCCAACATGTCTGGCTCGACCCTGATGCCACATTAAATGTTGGTGATCCATTCGCTAATCCCTACCAAGTTAAGACGCCGCTGCGCCTAATTAAGCCATTGGACAATTCTAACAATGTCTTGTCACTGAGTTATGACAACGATGTTTCCAATGTTTTTACCCAGTTCAAGGTTTTAAGTCAGGATGCCAAGGGTCAGCATGTTTTATCTGAAGCGACTGCATCAACTCAATACAGCTATAACCGCTTAAAAATAGTGACTCTGGGTGATGTAGAAACCCAAGCTGAAGCAGACGCAGCTTTGGCAAAAATCAAAAAAGACAATGACTTTGAAGCCTACACGCTGACAGCGACGGTTGCTGACTGGTTGGTGGACGGCAAGCTGTGGTCGACTGGCTGCTATGTCAATTTAGAAACCAATGCCATCAGTCATGCCACGGCAAAATGGGCTGTAGTGGGTTGTACTTTTATGCTCTCTCGCTCAGGCGGAAAAACCACCAAACTTTTACTAAAACGCCAAGGCGATTGGGCGCAGCCGCTAGTCTACAAGGAGAAAAAGTCATGATGCATGCTATCTCTCAGCAAGTCAAAAAAGGCCTTGGGCAAATCCGTCAAGTGTTCCAAGGCATTGTGGCACGTGGTGGCTCAGATGTACTTCAGCTCACAGGTTATGCGGATGAAACACTGCAAGAAGTTGAGCTATTTCAACAGGTCGGCTTTAGCTCTCATATTCCTGAAAATGCCCGTGTCATCGTAATTCCGCTTCAGGGAAAAACAGCTAAATCAATTGTGGTGGCAACTACCGCAGGCGAGATTCAGATCAATGTCGATTCAGGCGAAACCTGTATTTACGACCAGTTCGGTCATAGTGTCTGGCTGAAGCAGGATGGGACGCACGTCACAGGTGATTTATTTGTAGATGGAAATATCTCATCGACTGGTGATGTGTCGGATCAAAAAAGTTCAATGCAGGACATGCGTGACAAATATAACCAGCATACCAATGGCAATACGCCTCAACCAACTCCACAAATGTAGGTGAAATAATGGCGAATATTAATTTAGAAACAAAAGATTATGTACTCATCAGCTTAGATGCTGCATTTATTAATGATGACGTGCAGTGTGTTTGCCAAAGGTTGAATATCCATCGTGGTAAATACTGGGCTGATCCGAAAGTGGGTAGCCGTTTTTATTTACTCAAACGCTCCAAAGACTTGGCACGTAATGTCTTGCTTGCAAAACAATATGCTGAAGAAGCACTTTTGGATTTAGTCCCGTCGCGATTTCAAACAATTGTTGTCAATGCCACACAAAGCGTGAAAAGCCGTGTTGATCTTGCCATTGCTGTGACACGTTTGACAGGTGAAACACAAACTATTCAGTACTTTGTCCCAGTAGGTGGTTGATATGGCATATTCAATCAAAACCTATACTCAGCTTTATAACCTGATTGTTCAAGAGATTCGTAACGGCACAGGTTTGACGATTACCTCAGATTCAGATGCGGGTATTCGTGCCACAGGAACGGCTTCAATCGTTGAAGGTTTATACCATCATCAAGCCTATATTCAGCGTCAGCTCTTTGTTGCAACAGCAGATGAGCCTTTCCTTTATATCCATGCTGAAGAGCTTGGCCTACCACGAAATGGCGGTACTGCTTCGTCAGGCACAGTCACAGCGACGTCGAATATTAATTTGACCATAGCAACTGGTACAAAATTGACGGATGGTAAAGGTCATTACTGGAGTGTTGTAACTGCAATCAATTTGTCCGCGAATGAGCCTGCAACAGTCAATGTGGTTGCGGATCAAGTGGGTTCGGCATGGAATTATTCTGGCACAACATTAATGTGGGTCAGTCCAGCTGCTGGCCTTAAAAGTACTGCGGACATTGTTTCGATTGGCGGTGGTTCTGATACTGAAGAATTAGAGGCTTGGCGCGCACGTTTGCTTGAGCGTAAGCAGCTTGGTTTATCGCGTGACCGCTCTGCTGACTTAAAAGCCTTTATGAAAGACATTTCAGGTGTGCAGGACGTTTATGTGTATCCCAAACGTCGTGGCGTGGGTTCAATGGATGTGGCGATTACTGCGGTAGGCAATCCACCGACTTTACCGAGTAGTGTACTTCTGGCCACAGCTCAAACCGCGCTGGATGAGTATGCAGGGTTTTGGGCTGATTGCAGAGTGTATTCACCTACTGAACAGTTTGTTCCTGTAACCGCACTTGTGTCAGGTGTCGGCGTCGATCTAACCACTGTAAGACAAGTCATTCGTGATTATTTTGCAGCGATTGCACCAGCGGAGACCTATCAAGCTGCTGTTTTGACTGCTCGTATTTTGGCTATAGCCAATGTGACTGACGTTCAGCTTTCTCCATCCTCAAATATCGCACCGACAATCAATTGGATGTACACGTATTGGTTGCGGCTTGGTACGTTGACAGTGAGCGCAGCATGATGACATTGATCGAGGCTACGCAACTTTACGCGCAAGTACTGCGTCAACTGCTTCCTATGGGTGGCTATGACACCTCAAAAAATACCGTCATCCAGATGGATATTTATGGTCATGCCAAAGCATTGGCTCAAGCCGATCTTGATGCAAAACGCTTGCTGAACGTGTTGGAAAGTATTCCGTCTGAACTGATAGATGAGTATGAGCGAGACTATGGACTACCGTTGAAGTGTCAAACCAATGTGAATCGCACAATCGAAGAACGTCTTCAAATTCTCAACTGGATTAGACATACAACCAATGTTTTAAATCGATCTTATGTAGCGCAGCTCTTGCAGATTTTTGGGATTGAACTGGTCGAGCTAGTCAACTTTAAGCCTTTTAAATGCACTGATCCAAGTGATTCACCAGTCAATACTGAAGTACTGCGTTACAAAGTCAAATTGGTCGTTAGAACACCGTTAAATGCCGACATAGCATGCATTATTAAAAATTATTTACCCGCATTTTTGCGAATAGATGTTGTGGAGATATAAATGAAGCGAATTGATACGATTAATGCCCGCGCAGATGTGAATGGACAAGGCAAAGCGGGTTTTCACGCGAATGATGATCTGGCTGGTGTTGATGCAACCTATGTCAGTCCGTCTTGGCTCAATACAATGCAAGAAGAAAATGCGAATGTGATAGAGCAATCGGATATTCAGCTTGATCCACAAGACAATAGTCAGCTTTATCAAGCGATTCGATTTCAATTAAAGACTCTGGCTAGTGCGATTTATCATGTCGGTTCATGGCACGGTTCAAATAACACAGATTACAATCCAGCATTGGCTTTAAAGCCATTCTTTGGCTATGAAACGACATGGGTGTTATGGCCGTATGTGCCTCAAGGTGTGGGTTCACAAGGTGATTCACTCGGTGCTATTTCAGGTATTAATGCAGGTTCATCGTTTCAAACTGCGACGACGCGCATCTGGCAACGTTTGGAAGATGGCGCAACTGGGCCGACTTATCAGCTCACTTCAAATAAAACGGTAGTTGATGAAGGTGGACAAGTAACGTTCACATTGCAAACGACGGGATTGGCGGCTGGAACGCCTGTTGATTGGGGTATTACAGGGATTCAGTCAGATGATATTTCGCCGTCGGATTTATCGGGTCAATTCATTCTTGACGCTACGGGTAAAGCGACTAAAACACTGGATATTATTGCGGACAATAAGACGGAAGGTAATCAAACGCTCACATTCAAACTGACATATATACCGAATAAACAAGTGGCGGTGTTGATTATGGATACAAGTAAATACCCAGAAGGCCAGACGACTTACTACGAAGGTTCGCATACACTGACAGTTGAAGCCAATCAAACCATTACGATTGATATGTTTGCCGCAGGCGGTGGCGGTGGTGGTTCGATTTATACGGGCGGCGATCCGAATTGCTCTGGTACTGATGGCGGTAATATCGTTTTAACGAATGCATCAAACGTGATCACAGTCGGTGGCGGTAAAGGCGGAACTGGGGGACGTTGGGGTAATGGCTCGTATTTCTTCAATGGTGAAGCTGGAGCTGGTGGAACAAACAATATAGTTGCTGATGCTAATTTCAGTATCCTTGCGAATCAGACGGGTAATGCTGCTGTCATCGGTTCGCGCTGGAATCGACAAGAAGGTGCAACAGGTATCGCGTCAAGTATCGGTACTTTAAATGGTGGTGGTGCAGGTGCTTGGGGCATCGGCGATGAAAAATGGTCGTTTGGCGGTGGTGGCGGTTCAGGTGGACGTGTACAAGTACAATTCACCAATAGCTCTGAATCTTCAATAACAATGTCACTGGTAGTGGGTGGACGTGGTATTGGCTGGAAAAATTCTGGCAACTATGGCGATGATGGCGGTATTGGCTTTGCGTTGGTTACAACGTCTTGAGGTGATCAATGAACGCAATTTTCAAAATTGGTGATAGTTTTGCAGTACCAGTTCAGTTTTATGACACTGAGCTGGATCAAGGGATGACGATCACGTCTGACATGACGATTACTGCACGTATTATCAATGCTCAGAATCAAACCATTGCAGAGCCACACGTCACGATTTATCCAGATCAACTGCAAGATAAAGGCATGATTCTGCTTGAAGTACCTGTTTCTGAAACTCAGAACTGGAAAGAAGGCACAGCGCAAATGGATATTAAGTTAGTGATGAATGGCAACGTTCGTCACTCGCAGAATATCTCTTTTCGGATTGTTCGGAGCATTACAACATGAGCAATATTGCACTTAAAGTATTTTGGAATAACAACCCGATGCCAGTTGCTGAAAAGGTTAAAAATCCTGAGCTACTGATCAACGTACCATTCGGGGCAATGATATCGCACCCTACATCTGGTGGGTCGGGTTCGATTTATTCAGTCAACGGCAAAACTGGAACTGTCGTTTTAAATGCGTCTGATGTTAATGCAGAGCCAGCAGGTTCAGTCGCTTCAGCTAAATCAGCATTAGAAAATGAAATCGAGATAATTCGTACTTTAGCTCAAACAAATGAGCTAAAAATATCGACTAAGACTGATCAAGCCGACTTTGAAGTAGCTCAACAGCAGATTGAGCAAAATCGTTTAGCATTGCTGACGAAAGCTGACATTCAAGCTTTAGCATTGTTATCACAATTAGTTGATACAAAAGCCGATCAATCGTATGTGAATCAACAGATAGCGAATCTAGTCGGTTCCGCACCTGAAGCTTTGAATACGATTTATGAACTTGCAGCAGCAATTCAGAATGAACAAAGTATCATTGAAACACTGAATCAATCCGTTGCAAACCGAGTCCGCTTTGATGTTGCAACACAAGCTTTGTCGGAAATTCAAAAAGATAATGCACGTACCAATATTGGTGCTGAAAAGCTCGGTACAGCACAACAGCTCGTCAGTCAAATCACAGCACATTCTTTAGGTGCAGCTACAGCAGCACAGGGTGCAAAAGCTGATACAGCTTTACAGTCGGGTGATGTAGCACCAGTTGCATTATCTGGCTTATTTTCTAGCTTAACAGGTCAATCTAAGATTTTTGATGTGGTGTATAGTGCGTATGCTTTGGGTGCAAATACAGCGATTTTAGCGACTGATACGTTAGGCATGATCCTTGGGAAGCTGCAAGCTCAGATTAATGCGAAAGCTAGTGCAAATGTGTGGGTTAATGCTGCAACAGTAGCAACATTTAGTTCTAAAGTTATACCAAACGATACTGACAATCCACTTCAATTTGCTGTTATTGATGGGTTTTTGTGGATTCGAGGAATGTTCACAACTACAGATACTTTTGGCCAAGGTGCGAGTTTATTTGAAGTTACAGCAGTTGGATTTAAACCCAAAGTTCTATATCCCGCATTGAGCTCATATGTAGCTATTCAAGGGTTTTATGCTGCTTACGGTTCTTCGGGTGGGGGACAAATATATTCTGGTTTGACAGGAATTCAGTTCATTCAAAAAAATACAGGTAACAATTTCTTCGGATTTGTTTCAACCAATGCAGCGAATAGTAGTGGATTATCTATACCGCCGACGCCAATCGCAAAAGTCTAAAAATAAAAATGCCTTTCACATGGTGAAAAGCTTTTTAGTGTTAATTATCTCAAAATTTTAACTAAATTATCTCGGCGCGCATCAATGGACATGGCAAAACACTGTATTTTATTTCTTTCATAAGAAAGTCGTTTTGTTGATAGTTTATTTTCTAACTTTCTGCATATGCATCTCATTTCGATGTGGCAGGCTTTAATTTATACCTTTTAGTTGAGTTAAAGAGCTTGCCACATTCTTGGTTTGAAGTTTATTTTTAAAACGAAAGCTTTTTTTATCCTATATTATTTAATAGCAGTCTGTTTTTACGATGACACCTGTGCAGTATTGCTTTGTAAAAACTTTTCACTATAGATCCGATAGTTTTGTAATGCCTGTTGGTCTAACCAGTTTTTTACGGCTTCAATCATGGGAGGTGGACCGCACAAATACATATCAAAAGCGTGTTCAGCCAGTTGATGTTTATTCAGATGTTCAGGGATATAACCTGATTTACCTTGCCATTCAGCGCTACCTTTCGTCACAATCGGATGATAGTTAAAGTTTGTAATACGCTCGGCATATGCTTTTAACCGGGTTTGCTCGCAAAGGTCTGCTTCACTATTTACACCATAATAAAGATGGATGGGCGGAGCATCAGCCTGCTCAGCAATATTATCCAACATGCCTAAGAAGGCAGATAAGCCTGTACCACCTGCAACAAAAACCAATGGACGTTCAACTTCACGCAGATAGAAACTGCCTAATGGAGCCTCAATCACGATAGACTGCCCGACTTGACAACGATCGCGTAAATAATTGCTCATCACGCCATTTGGCAGTAAACGAATCAGAAACTGAAGCTGATTATGGGTATTGGGGCGATTGGCAAATGAATATGAACGCCAGTCTAGGGTATCTGGAATACGAATTCGCGCATATTGTCCCGGTAGAAATTGCAACTGTTCTGTGTAAGCACTTGCATCCAAATGAAGAATTGCCGTGGTTTCAGAAACTAGCTCTATTCGAGTGACTTTGGTTTCTATTTTGAGTGTTTCTCCGGCATTGCAGATGTCCGAGTTGTGATCAAAATAAAAAGCAGCGTTGGACTGAACTCGGGTTTGGCAAGCCAACATTTTACGTTCTGCCAGATCACGTTCACTCAATGCATCTTCATCTACATAGTCTTGCTGATAAATACCCGTTTCACATTTTCCCTGACAAGTTCCACATACACCTTCACGACAGTCTAAAGGTAGCTTAATACCTTGACTAAGTGCTGCATCGAGCAGTAGTTCATCGTTATTGACTGAAATAAAGAAAGTTTTACCATCTGCAAAGTTTAAGGCAACCGAATGTCCCATTCTATTTCTCCTTAAACATGATAAAAGTCGAGAACAGAATCAATTTTGTCATTCAACAACACACTATGCTGGCGACGGATACGGAAGCTATTCTCCGTTTTGCGTAGGATATAGGTTGCATGTCCATAAAAACGACCTTCTAAACCTTGACGGTTATACAGAGTTTGCCATGCGACTTTTGCTTCAATCAGTCCATCATCCATTTGTTTTACACGGATATTATTCATGGTGTGCAACGTCCGTGGCAAAGGCGTTGCAGAGGCTGCTTTACCTGTACGAATACGAAACACGCGATCTTCTAAACCTGCACGATCTGCATAGTAAATATAAGACAAGCCCTGATTTGGATCCTGTACATAGTGATGATCATCAATCCATTGCGGAATATGGTATTCGCTGTCTTCATCATAAAGATCAAGATAAGCGTCCCAGTCATAAGCATCACAAAGTTCAGCTTTATTAATTAAAAATTGTGAAACTAAAAAATGAAGTTCTAAAGACATGATTACACTCCTTCAACCATGTTACTTTCAAATTCAAAGCTGATCTCTTGCATTTCTAGGGCTTTGTTATTGAGGCCTTTAAGCAATAGACGCTGCCAGTGACCATGTTGATTGACATATAAACCTTCATGAGTAAATTCACGGCCTGTCATTACAGGTTGAATGCCAAGATCCTCTGCATTTTTGCTCATGCCATATTCCCAACGATGACAACCACGAGAAATATCACTCCAGCGTTCCAGACGTGCTTGAAAACCCTTTTGTTGTTCACGGAATTCGACTAAATCGTCAGGTGTCCCCAAGCCAGAGACATTAAAGAAGTCTTCAAACTGGCGGATACGATTACGTCGAGCTTCAGCCGATTCACCTTTCACACCGATACATTGACTGATGACTTCAGTTTTATTCCATGCGACTGGACGGACGATGCGTAACTGAGAACTAATTTGATCCATAAAAAACAAACTTGGGTACAAGTTTAGGTTACGTAACCGATGCATTGCCCATTCCGCACGTTTTTCACCAAATTTTTCAATAAGGTAAGGCATAACGGTTGCATAACCTGGACGTACCGTTGGATTTGGCATATCGCTGAATAAAACGCTATGACCATTTTTAAAGCTAAACCAACCATCATCAGTCGTTTGATCACCTGCACCTAATTTACTGTAATCCAGTGTATCGAGTTCTTCACCTTTTTCGATATTAACTTGTTGACGGTGCTGAACTGTCGAAACATAGTTATAGTGGACGGTACTGACATGATAGCCATCCAACCCATTTTCATTTTGTAATTTCCAGTTGCCTGCAAAGGTATAGGCCGATTTTCCTTGCAAAACTTCGAGTTCACCTGTTGGTGACTGTTCAACCATAAGATCTAGAAAAACTTTAGCATCTCCCAAAAAATCTTCAAGGGAATCGGTTGCTTGAGTATCCAGACTGACGAATACAAAACCACGATAACTCGCAATACGTCCTTGTTTTAGACCGCGGCTGGATTTATCGAAATCTTCACAATATTCACCGGGCGCTTTGACTTTGACTAAACGGCCATCAGACTTATAGCACCATGCATGGAAAGGGCAGGTAAAGGTTGATTGGTTACCTTTTGAAACACGGGTCAAGGTCGCACCTCGATGCTCGCAGGCATTAACCATAGCGTGTAATTCGCCTTTGGCATCACGGCTAATAATCAGCGGTTGGCGACCAATTTGAACCGTGACAAAATCATGAGGATTTGCAATTTCGCTTTCGTGACAGGCATAAATCCAGACCTTTTCAAAGATGAGTTCCATTTCCAAGTCAAACAGTTCTGGTTGGGTAAACATGTCCCTTGCGATACGGTAGACACCCTCTTCTGGGCGAAAATCGATGCATCCTTGAACAAAATTTTCCCATTCAATCATATTACGTGAGCCCATGATTCAATCCTTTTTCTGAACTAATACGTTAGATTGATTGAACCGCGAGCATCATTTTATCTCTATCCGTTTTGTCCAGATTTTTATCCAGTTTATCCATTTTTTGAATTGAAAATAAGGTTCAGAAAACACCGTAGATCTTATAAACTAATAAAAGGTGGAATATGGAGTGACTAAATATGGGTAATGACTGAGCAAGGCTGAACTTACATAGGGCGATTTATTCTTCAATTATTTAGTAAGTTAATGGATTTTAATCCTTATTCTATTTTAAATATAATCGGATCAATTAAAGCTAAAATTCCTCCCCTTTCTTCGTAATTAAAATCGTACTTCACGGGTTATCTGTCCTCTAGATGAGCGGATTGAATCATTCAATACTTGTTACATCGTTAAGATTAACGAAAGCCATAGCATTATTTTGCCTTACGAAAAAATAACTAATCATATGGGGGGACAGCTCGTAAAATTAATGCATGAAGTAATGATCACTTACCTAGCCGCGAATTGTAAACGGTGAATTTCACCTCTAACTTTTAGTTATAGACAGATCTGTATAAAATAATACTTAAATGATATTTACAAATAAATAAACTTTGTTATGATTATTTTTTGAAATTTAACATGTTTTAACCTAAGTTTACTAAAATGATATTTAATAAAAAGAATGTACTCTGTACGAGTTTATTGGCTTTTGTTCATCTACATGCCGCGGAACCATCAGATTTTCAACAGATACAAGCGGATCAGAGCATTCGCCAACAACAGCGCGATGAAGCTCTACAAAAACAAATCCAGCCTGAGGTCAATTTTCATCTTGATCAGCCTAAGATGAGTACTCCATCCCAACAACTCCACTATTTAAGTTCACACAGTGAAAGCCCGTGTTTTGATATCAAAAAGATCCTGCTTCAGGGGGAAGATGCAGGACACTTTTTATCTGCATTTAATGAAATTACTCAAGGCAAAAATAATATTATTGGTCGTTGTCTCGGGGTAAAGGGGCTGAATCAGGTACTAGATCTAGTCCAGAATAAAATTATTGCGGATGGTTATGTTACGACCCGTGTCTTGTTGCCCCCACAAAATATTGCTACAGGCAATATTCGTATAGGGGTGATTGCAGGGCGGGTCGATCAGGTCAAATTTGCTGATGGCACCTCAGCACGTGCCCATAAAATCAATGCATTGCCAATTAAATCAGGCGATTTACTTAACATTCGAGACTTGGAACAAGGTCTAGAAAACTTTAAACGAGTACCAACGGTTGAAGCTGACTTTAAAATCCAGCCTGCTGAAAAGAACAATATTCCTGGCTCTAGTGATGTAATCCTTGCATGGCAACAATCTAAACCCTATCGCATTAACTTAAATCTGGATGATGCGGGTTCAGATTCAACTGGGAAATATCAGGGTACAGCGACCTTATCTCTAGACCATTTGCTGAGCTTAAATGATCTTTTTTATGTCAGCTATAACCATGACCTTGGTGGTGGGAATTCGGGCAAACGCGGAACCGATGGCTTCTATGCCAGCTATACTATCCCATTTGACTACTGGCTGCTGACTAGCAGTTACAGTAAATCGGATTATCATCAAACCGTAGCGGGTGCCAGTCAAAGCTATGAATATAGCGGTAAAAGTGAGCTGATCGGTGTGGATTTATCCCGAGTTATTTATCGGGATTCACACCGAAAAACTACGATTGGTGCGGGTGGCTGGTACCGTGAATCACGTAACTATATCGAAGATGTCGAAGTTGAGGTGCAGCGCCGAAAAACTGCTGGCTGGAAAGCCATGCTGGATCATACTGAATATTTTTCCAATGCAACTTTAAGTGGCAATCTGACGTATAAACGAGGAACAGGCTGGCTCGGTGCCATGCGTGCACCAGAAGAAGACTTTGATGAAGCCTTTACACGCGTCGGGATTATACAAGCCAATGCCAGTTTACAGGTGCCGTTTAAAATCGGTACACAAAATCTGCAATATACCGCTGAATGGCGTATGCAACGTAGTAATAAGCCTTTAACGCCACAAGACCGCTTTTCGATTGGTAACCGTTATACCGTAAGAGGTTTTGATGGAGAACAAACCCTACTCGCAGATAACGGATTTCTAGTACGCAATGAATTCAGTGGATCCATGTTTAAGCTGCCGATGCAATGGTACGTGGGTATTGACTATGGTGAAGTGGGTGGACGTAGCGCACACGAACCGAACCCTTTACCTGGCACCCGTTTATTGGGCAGTGTTGTGGGAGTGCGTGGACAAATATCCCCCCTTCACGTCAGCTACGATGCCTTTATTGGTGCACCCCTTAAAAAGCCAGATCACTTTAAAACTGATGACTACACCACAGGTTTCAGCCTGAACTGGAGCTATTAGGCGAGCAATTTAACAAAATTGTTTAAGGCAGCTTTAGATTTAAAAACAAATCCAATCAAGCACCATTTTAATTTTTCTCGTTAATGAGATTGAACAACAAAACAAGATTTAGAGTACACCGACATGAATAAGAATCGCTACCGTATTATCTTTAGTCAAACCCGTGGCATGTTTATCGCAGTGGCTGAGATTGTGAAAAGCAAAACCAAACAAGCAGGACAAAGTCAGGCGGGTGGTGATGCGAACGGAGAGAATAGTGGGAACGATTCAAACAGTACGGGTCAGAATGCACATCATTTTAAAAAACTGAAACTGCTGAATTTTGCGGTGATCAGTGTACTGGGTGCCAGCATATACACCTTACCACTGCACATCCTTGCCGACAGCCAGATTATTGCTGATAAAGCTGCACCGACCTCACAACAACCCACAATTCTCAGCAGCAGTAATGGGGTGATGCAGGTCAACATTCAGACTCCAAGTGCGGGTGGAGTCTCCCGCAATACTTATAGTCAGTTTGATGTAGGGCAGGAGGGTGCCATCCTGAATAATGCCCGCAATAATACCCAGACCCAACTGGGAGGCTGGGTGCAGGGTAACCCGTGGCTTGCCAAAGGTGAAGCCAACATTATTTTAAATGAAGTCAATTCGAGTAATCCAAGTCAGCTCAAAGGCTATATTGAAGTTGCAGGTAAACAGGCACAAGTGGTGATCGCCAACCCATCAGGGTTGGTGTGTGATGGCTGTGGAGTCATTAATGCCGATCGCTTTACCCTGACCACTGGACAAGCGGTGATGAATCAGGGTTATCTGGAATCATTTCGTGTTCGAGAAGGACAAATTACCATACAGGGCAAAGGCTTAAATGGCAGCCTAACCCCGTTTACAGATGTCTATGCCCGTGCCTTACAGGTCAATGCAGGGCTGTATGCCAATGAGTTAAAGACCGTATTGGGTCAAAACGACATTAATATTCAAGACCCTTCTGCGCCAAAAATTGCCAAAGTAGCGACACGAGGGACTGCAATACCTCAGCCAAACTTTGCTCTGGATGTTGGCCAATTGGGTGGGATGTATGCGGGTAAAATCTTTTTGATCGGGACAGAACAGGGGGTTGGTGCACGCAATGCGGGATCGATTAATAGTACCCAATCTACTTTGACTCTCAATGCCAATGGGGATTTGATCAATACAGGCAATATGATTGCCAATAAAGATCAGCTACAACTGAATGCCCAAAGCATTAAAAATACAGGCAATATCAGTAGTGCTGCCTCACAAGTTACAGTACAAAGCCAAAATTTAGATAACTCAGGCTTGATTAGCAGTGCTGATGAGTTTCACTTAACCCAGCAGAACCAGTTAAGTAATAGTGGCACTCTAAATGCTGCACGTCTGGTGATCGATGCAGGTCGTTTGAGCAACAGTGGCTCACTTGAACAGACGGGTGCACAGGCATTGGACTTAACAGCGGGTTCAATGAGCAATGCTGGCGGTAAAATTGGATTAGCTAAAACCAGTACTAGCAGTACAGCTCCAGGAAATACAGGTGGTAATACGGGGAATGGCACGGGTGAAACTGGATCAGAAGGATCAGGCGCGCCTCAACCAAGCAATCCAGCACAAGATGGCGGCAGTATTGTAATCGCGATTGATCCTGCTACACCGACAGTCCCAAAAACCTATGACACAGGCTATATTCATGTTCAGGAGCTGCTAAACAATGATCAGGGTGCTATTGTGGCCCGTGGCGGGATTGATTTGGACAGCAGTAATGGATTAAACAACCAGAGCGGTATGCTTAATCTGGGTGCGATCAAGGTTCAGGGTGACAGTTTTAACAATGATCAAGGTCAGTTAACGGTACAACAAGCAGATATCCAAACCCAAATCTTAAGTAACCAGTCTGGACAACTAGCAGCGAATAAAAGCTTAAAGATCAAGACTGAAACAACCAATAACCAAAAAGGTCACATTCAGGCGGTTGAACAACTGGATTTGGATGTGGTTAAGAGTCTTAATAATCGGGAAGGCCAAATTGCCAGTGGGCATCAGTTGAATGTTCAGGCAGCACAGGTGAACAACCAGTCTGGTCTGCTTTATTCAGGACAACAAGGTATCAACCTCAGCGTTGAAAAAGATCTGGATAACACATCGGGAACGATTCAAGCTAAAACCCAACTCAATATCAATAGCCAAAGCCTGAATAATGCATCGGGTGCAATTCTGGCACAGAATATTCAACAACAGCATGATACGGTGAATAATACACAAGGCAATATTGTTTCTGAGCAAAACTTACGTAGCATTGTAAGTCAATTTGACAATAATGAAGGTCAGATTCAGGCGCAGCAGATTGAACTGACGCATCAACAGTTGAATAACAGCGGCAGTATCTATGCCGATCAAGACCTAAGCATCATTGGTCAGAACCTCCAAAATACAGGCTCCATCGCGGCAGGACAAAATGTCCAACTGGATAGCCAGAATCTACAACATCAACAATCAGGTTTGATCGCGGCGGGACTGGATCGTCAAGGAAAACTGGGCAACGGGGGGCATCTTGAAATTAATGCGGATCAGGCTGCATTGCATGGGCAAAGCTTTGCTGGGCAAGACCTTATTGTACAGGCACAACAACAGATTGATGCCAGTCAAGGTCAACTGCAAGCTAAAAATATAGAAATTAACAGTCAAGCGGGTAATATTTCAACACGTGCTGCAACTGTTATTGCAGATCAGTTAAATATTAATAGTCATGACCTGATAGATAACCAGCAAGGTACCTTAAGTGCCAAAGACCTAATCTTAAATGCGAGCCGTTTGGATAATACGGAGGGGCATCTACTTCATACGAGTACCGATCGACTGGATTTAAACTTCAGCCAAAGCCTGAATAACCAGTCGGGTGAAATCCGTAGTAATGCGGCACAGCTTCATCTGAATACAGCGGTGTTGAATAACACGGCTGGTCAACTGATTCATGCAGGTACAGGTCAATTCAATATTCAGACTGATCAGCTACAGGGCAATCAAGGACAAATTCTAAGTAATGGGCAATTGCAACTGACAGGTCGTCAGCTTGATCTGAGTCAAGGCATCACCTCCGCAGAACAAATTGCCATTAATGCACAAAAGCTTAACAATCGACAGGGGCAACTGATCCAGCGCGGCACAGAAAGCCCACTGACCCTTGGCATACAACAAGAACTGAATAACCAAATGGGACTGATTCAGAGCCAGACTGCGCTGAATATCAGTGCTGGGACACTGAATAATCAGGGTGGCACACTCAGTTCAGCACAGTTACAAGATTTGAACCTACAGGTGACAGGTCTGCTGGACAATAGCCATTCAGGCAAAATCTATGCAAACCAGCATGCCAATATTCAGGCAGGTTCGGTGGATAATAGCCATCAGGGACAAATCAATGCTCAGCAAAAACTGAATTTAACCAGCCAACAACAGATCAATAACCAGACTGGGCAAATTGTTGCCAATGCTGATATTCAGATTCAGTCACAGGGACTGGATAACAGCGAAGGTCAAATTGGTTCGGTACAGGGCGAATTAACATTAGATGCAGGCACAGGGATACTCAGTAATCAGTCAGGTTCACTACAAGCAGCCAAAGACATTCAGATTACAGCAGGTCAATTCAAGAGTCAGTCAGGACTGATTAATGCCCAAGGTGCGATACAGGCAACGATTAACAAAGACATTGATAACAGTTTGGGTCAAATCATTGCCAATAAAGCAGTACAGCTGAACAGTCAGGGTTTAAACAATCATCAAGGTCAGATTGGCAGTGTAGAAGACATCCTTAGCATTAATACTGGACAGGGTGTGTTAAGCAACCAGCAAGGTAAACTCCAGTCTACCCAAGACTTGACTTTAAAAGCAAAGGGTTTTGATAACCAATCAGGCTTGATTGCAACGCAGGCTCAACTGGATACGCAACAACAATGGCTGAGCAATAACAACGGTCAAATCATTTCTGGTCAAAGCCTAAATTTGAGAGGACAGGATTTTAGTAACCAAGGCGGTTTATTGCAAAGTGGACAGGATCTGAACTTTAAATTGGGTGGCAAACTGGACAACAGCCAATCAGGTCAATTGATCAGCGCTGGAAATACCCAGATTGAGTCGAAGCAATTGGGCAATAGCCAACAGGGCTTAATCAATGCACAAGGTGATTTAAATATTACCACTCAACAGGAGGTGAATAATGCTGCAGGGTCAATTGTGGCCAAAAATAATGTTCAACTGAACAGTCAGGGGTTAAATAACAATCAGGGTCAGATTGGAACAGAACTTGGTGATTTAAATATTCAAACTGGACAACAGGCACTGGATAATCTTGCAGGACAGATTCAGTCTGGTAAGACTTTAGAGATTAAAACCAATAGCCTAAATAATAGTGGTGTGATAAGTGCTTTAAACACACTGGCTATTGAGAGCCAAACTAATATCAATAACGATCAGGGTCAAATTGCGTCCAACGCTCAGTTAAATATGAGCAGCAATAATTTAAGCAATCAGTCAGGCCTGATTCAGACTGGGGATAAAGCCAATCTTAACCTGACGGTGAAAGAAACCCTGAATAATCAATCTGGACAAATCCATAGTGGTGCTGATCACCAGATCATTGCACAGCAGATCGATAACAATGGACAAGGACAAATCACGGCACAGGGTGGACTCAATATCTACAGCCAGTCTGATATCAATAACCAAACTGGACAATTGATTGCCAATGGACAAGTGCAACTGCATGGTGAAGGCATCAATAACAACCAAGGCCAAATTGGAAGTTTACAGGATCAGGTGATTGTTAAGGCGGGTCAGGGAGTATTCAGTAACCAGTCTGGAAATCTACAATCCAACAAAGATTTAACGGTTGACGCCAACCGCATTGATAACCAGCAAGGTCAGATCAACAGTCAAAGTAAAATTGAATTAAAAAGCCAGCAGGATATTCATAATCTGGAAGGTCTGATTGCTGGGGATTTAGGCTTAACCCTTAACAGTCAGAGTGTGAATAATAACAAAGGTCAATTTGGTAGTGCCCAAGGTGATGTGACGATTAATGCAGAGGGTGGTGCCCTGACTAATCAGGCAGGTGTGATTTTATCAGGCAAAGCTTTATCTGTAACGGCCAATCAACTGGATAATAGCACTAAAGGTCAGATCAATAGCCAGAATACTCTAGACATCACCACCACAAAAGACATTAACAATAACAGTGGTGTAATTGCCGCCAACCAGCAACTGAAATTAAACA
The DNA here is from genome assembly GCF_016624945.1 of Acinetobacter sp. S54. Lineage (GTDB taxonomy): Bacteria > Pseudomonadota > Gammaproteobacteria > Pseudomonadales > Moraxellaceae > Acinetobacter. The sequence goes on from NZ_JACVUI010000005.1 coordinate 155,322, forward strand.
GCCAAGGCTTAAATAACAGTGCAGGGCAAATTGGCAGCGTTCAGGGCAATTTGCTGATCGATACAGGATCACAGCTTCTGAATAACCAACAAGGTGTGATTCAGTCAGGTAACGATTCAAGCCTTAAGGCGACAGGTGTGAATAATGCACAGGGTCAAATCAGCAGTAAAAACCAGTTGCAACTGGATAGCCGTGAAAAATTACTGAATAACCATCAAGGGACACTGAGCGCTGAAAACATCAATATTGATTCAGGCAAACTGGACAATGATCAGGGGCTAATTCAGGCACAGCAAAGCATTCGGGTTGATACCCATCAACAGGATTTGATTAACACGCATAGTGGTCAACAAGGTGGGATCTTAAGTCAGGGGGATATTCAGCTTAACAATATTCAAACACTGGATAACCAGCAGGGCTATCTTGCCAGTGGTAAACAACTGGATATTCAGGCGAATCAAGTGCTGAACCAGCAAGGTACGTTGCTGGCCACGGAACAACTAAATATACAGGGAACAGGACAAAATCAGTTACTGAACAACCAATCAGGACAATTACTGTCGATGGGTGGTATGACGCTGAATATAGATCGGATCAATAACACAGGTAAAGCGAGTGCCAGTGATGCAGATAGTCATATTATGGCAGCAGGTGAGCTGAATATCACCACACAGCAACTGGATAACCAAAACACACTGAACAGTGATCCTACAGAAAAATCCATTCAGGGTATTGATGCCAATGACTTGAATATCAACAGCAATATTTTAAATAACCAAAGTGGTGTAGTTCGTAGCAGTTCGGATCAAAAACTCAATGTTAAGCAGCAATTGAATAATCAGTCAGGCCAAATCAGCAGTGAAAAACAACTCACGATTCTGGGCAATCCACTCGTTATTAATAATTTGAATGGACAATTACTGGCAGGCACGGGATTTGATCTCACGGCAAAAGCTTTATCGGGTGACGGTAAAGTCTTAAGCCTAGGAAATGCAAATCTTCGCCTGCAGGAGGATTATGTCCATAATGCCAATGCCCAGTTACAGGCCAATCAGGATTTAAGACTTAGCACACAAAGTAATATCGTGAATAATGGCAGCATAAATGCAGGCAATCGTTTAGATTTAAGCGCCAGCAATATCACCAATAATCAAGATGGCAAAATTGAAAGCCATGAAACTCGTTTAACTGCCCAGAATAATTTAAATAATACGGGATTGATCAATGGCGACTACACCCGTTTGCAAGCTAATATCTTAAACAACGAGGGTACAGGGCGTATTTATGGTACAGCACTGGCGATCAATGCGAATACTTTAAATAACCGACCAAACAGTGTTGGGGTCGCTCCAGTTATTGCTTCACGTGGTGACATGCATCTGGGTGTGCAAACTTTAAATAATCTGGCGAATACGGCGGACTATGCTAGTCAAGCCTTGATCTTTAGTGCGGGTAGCTTATATCTAGGGGGGAGCCTTGATAATAATGATCAGGCCACAGGTCAAGCGGAGGTCATTCATAACGAAAGTGCCACGATTGAGTCTCTATGCGATATGCGTCTTTCTGCAAATCAGATTAATAATATTAATCAAAATTTTGAGAGTAAGTTGGTAGAAACAGATCGCCAGGATAATCTTGAAAAATTCTATATGGGAGTTTGGAAAACATTTAATGGGGAGGTCATTAGATGGATGAACCCTAATGAAGACTGGTCCAAATATGTTTACAGTGAAATCAGGTCTGAAACAAAGGTTACTAAATCGACACCAGGTCAAATTAAGTCAGGAGGAAATTTAAGTTTAGACGGTGCACAAGTATTTAATGATAAGAGCCAGATTTTAGCGGGTGGAACACTTTCCAATACTGGAGGAAGTATAAAAAACAATGATATTAAGGGTGTTCAACATGTGGTGGCGACTGGTCGACAATATCTCTATGAAAATAAAAGTCATGGTAGTCATACCGATGATAACCCTTTTGAATATCGAACAGAACAAAGCATTGATTTAGTTGTGAGTCAGGCTTTAGGTAACCAGAGTTTAAATCAAAACGAGATTTCAATTACTACTGTCTCCAATAACCAGAGTGATGATAAAGCACAATCGGGTCAGATTCAGCACCAAGAAGTCAATGATTTAAAAGACAATCGTCATTCAACTCAAGTGGGGCAGGCACAAAATGCACAAGGGAAAAATTTAAATGTAGCTGATTCAACCACTACATCGAATAACACCAGCTCCCAAACAACACAGCAAAACCCACCCTCACAGCAATCCAAAAACTTAAATCTTGCTGTTGATGAACCCAATACTCAGCAACAAGGTAATAGTGCTGATCAAGCTCATGCAAAAACGGTAACAGAACAGGCAACTGCACCTGATAAAGTGGCGGATGGTACAGCCTATGAAATACGAACCCTCACTTCAACAGAAGTAAGGGTCCCGAATAGTGCTTTGTATAAAGTCAATGCAGACAGTAAGGCGGGGTATCTGGTTGAAACGGATCCAAGTTTTACCCACTATAGAAACTGGTTATCGTCGGATTATATGCTAGATGCTTTGGGTCTTGACCCTGCTTTACAGCAAAAAAGACTGGGTGATGGCTTTTATGAACAACGTATGGTGCAAGATCAGATTGCCAACCTGACAGGTTATCGCTTTCTTGAAGGCTATACCAGTGATGATGAGCAATACAAAGCATTAATGAACAATGGGGTAACCTTTGCCAAACTGTATGGTTTACGACCTGGTATTGCTTTAACTGCCCAACAGGCTGCACAGCTTACCAGTGACATTGTCTGGATGGTTGAACAGACGGTGATCCTGCCAAATGGAATGACCACCAAAGCATTGGTGCCTCAAATTTATGTTAAGGCCAGAGTGGGTGACCTAAAAGGCGATGGTACTTTACTCTCAGGCAATAGTGTTAACTTGAAGCTAGATGGTGACTTGATCAATGGTGCCACGATTGCAGGCCGTGAAGCCGTCCAGATTACCGCGGATAATGTACAAAATTTAAATGGACGAATTCAGGGCAATCAGGTTGCGATTGAAACCAAACAAGACTTGAATAATGCCGGTGGAAAAATTAGTGCCAAAGATGCCATGGCATTGAAAGTCGGGGGGAACCTAAATCTTGAAACGACGACTCGAACATCTGAATCCAAAGTTGGCAACTTCAGTTCAAGTATTACCAATGTTGATCGTGTTGCAGGTATTTATGTTGGTCAGGGTAGCCAGAACAAGCTAGATCCGAATCAAGCATCATTGGTGATGGATGTTGCGGGCAATACCATCTTAAAAGGTGCGCAAATCAACAACAGCAATGGCGCCACTTTATTAAATACAGCGGGTAATGTCGACATTGGTACGGTGACTATAGGCAAGCAGGAAAAACTGAGCATTAATGATAAAAACGGTTATCAACTGAAGCAACAGCAGGATATAGGCAGTCAAATTAGTAGTGCAGGTTCATTGGCTATTACTGGGCAAAATATTTTAGGCAAAGCCGTGAATTTAAATAGCCAGCAGGGCAATATACAATTGTCTGCCCAAAAAGATATTGTGTTGGACAATGGCTTAAATCAAAGTTCTGTTTCTAGTCAATCTGAATCAAAAGGTTCATTTGGCAGTAAAAAATCCTCAACCTACGATGCGAGCAGCAGCACATCAATTGCAACTCAGATGAAAGCTGGACAGGACATTATTCTGAACAGCGCACAGGGTAATATTACTGCAACTCACTTAAAGGCTGAAGCGGGTAATAACATCCAGATACAGGCCCAACAAGGCAATGTGACACTTTTATCTGCCATTGATGACAAGCGAGAAAGCTCGACTTCCTCGAAAAAAGGCGTTGCCACCTATAATAACCGACAATCAGGTTATATTGATCAGGACGTGGCTCAGACCACCCTTAAAGCAGGTAATACTGTTGATATCAATGCCGCTAAAAATATAGAACTACAAGCCAATGACGTAAAGTCCGGTAACAGCATCTATGTGGGTAATACTCTCATGCAACGTCAAGCCGATGGAACATTGAAATCGGCTGATGGCTCATTGATGCCGGAGAACGTCACATTGTCTACACTTGCCACCAAAGATGAACAATGGGATGAACAACAAAAGGGTTATCGTGGCATTGCCAAAGAACTGATTAAAGGATTAGCGATCGGTGCAGTCGGCATTGGATTGGATGACCCCGTCAAGATTGGAGAAAGTAAAGGAGAACGGAGCGAACAAACCTTACAGCAAGGCACCTCACTTCAAGCAAATAATATTGCGGTGGGTTCAATTGGACAAACCACACTTACCAGTAGTGATCTGAGTGCCACAAATATTAGTTTATCGGGTCAGAAAGTCATACTGAATGCAGCAGAAGAACAAAGCAAACACAGCAGCAGTCAGGGCGAAGAAACCATACAAGGACTTGGAGTTAAACTCAATAATGACAGCCTGCGTTTAGGTGGATTCAAAACCCAAGACACGACACAAAGTACCACCACGACTATCACCACGCATAAAGCAGGACAAATTAATACTGAGAACCTGAACATACAGGGTGTAGAAGGCATTGATATCCTTGGTCAAAATGTCAAAGCCACAGGTGATACCGTACTGGATCACGGACGCGGTGAACTCAACATCGGTGGTTATGAAAACAAAACCGTGACCGAAGACAAGACGCACACCGAAACAGTGACGAGTGAAGTTGGGGTGCGTAATGCCTACGTCGATGCCGCACTGGCAGTCAAAGCCCTAGCAGATGCGACCAAAGGTTTAAGTAATGCCAAAAAAGATTATAGCCAAGCCCAAAAAGACTATGCAGCAGGTAAAATTACCAAGGATGCTCTGGACGATAGTAAGACTAATTTGGCAATGGCCACCACTAATGTCGCCACAGCAGAAATCGCGGTTGCGGCCTCGGCTGCTGCTGCGGTTGCAGCGGCATCGACCAGTTATGGCACAGGCTTTACCATTGGTGCCAATGGCGAGCGAATAGAAACTACTACAGCAACCACAACCACGGAAGGCCAATGGCAAGGAAGTACGCTTGACCTCAATAATCTAACCTTAAAATCAGAAGGACAAAATGCCAATATCCAAGGGAGCCGCTTAACCGCAACAGGTACCACCAGCTTTGAGGGTACCCAAGACCTGAATATCACCGCAGGAACTGAACATAACAGCCAAAGCAGTAATAGCAAAACCAATAGCCAGAGCGTGAGTTATACCTATAACGGTGGTGGCAGTGCATCGATTGGTAAACAAACCAGCACATCAGAAAGCAATAGCCTGAGTCACGTCAACAGCGAAGTGAACCTGAGCAAAACCGAAGGTCGCTTAAGCAGCCTGAATATTAAAGGCGGCGAAGTGAGCATACAAGATCGGGGCAACTTAACCCACAAACAGGACAGTTCGATCCAAACCTATTACTAGAAGATGCAAAGACCCAAATCCGAGATTTGACCGCAGCGATAGGCGCAGTGGTTGGAGGCACGGTAGGAGATTCAGCTTTTAATGCACAATTGGCTAGTGTGGTTGGGCAGAATGCGGTGGAGAATAATGAGTTATTATTACAAGCCAAATTTGCAATAAAGCATCCCCAAATTGCTTATCAGATAGGTTCAGTAGATCCAAACCCTGCAAGTATATTAAATCCAAACATATCTACTATCGCTTCAACCTATCAATTAAACTTATTAAACCCAGCAGAGCTATTCAAATTAGGATATACAAAAGATGAAGTTGTATTTGAAGGTAGTATGGGTAATGCCTTACGTCATACTCTATGGCAAGCAATGATTACCAAAGAGTTTGGTAAAAATATTGCTATTGAGGTTGGTAATGCGCATGAAAGTTACGAGGGAACAAATTACAATCAGAAATCGGGTTTAACTTTAAACAAAGCTGATGAGTTAATTGATCAATTAAATAATCAAATTGGACGGAATTTAAGTTCTACCTCATTAAGTAATTCTGATTTAGCAAAAAAAGTATTGGATACTTATACTAGTGAAGGCTTATATCAAGCTATAAAAGATGAAAATGGAACATATAGTGTCCAGAAGGTTAAATTGAATAATCAATTATATGAGCTAGCTAAAAGTAAGTTAAATACTTTAGATCAAACAGGCGCTGGGATTGAGATACAAAATCAACGTGAAACACGTCAAAAGGTAAAAAGTAATAGTACTGCAATTTTTATGGGGATTAAACAATGAAAAAAGTTCTCCAAATTATTTTAATCATGATTGTTTTAACTATTATATATTACTTGTTTCTACAGAAAAGATTTGATAGTGACTTACTCATGAAAGATAACTCAACAATAATAAAGTTATCAAATTTGACTAATTTTAGCTGGGATTATGCTCTAATATCTCTTTCAAATGAAGATTTTGAGAAAATTACATTTTACAAAAATGGTGCTAAGTTATATAAGGATGGGTTTAAAGTGGATTATGAAGGTGAAGTTAAATCTCAGTATTTATTTGCAAAGGAGGGGGGGGCTAATTACTACAAATGTCAAAATTTTGCCTCAATAAAGCTAAAAAGGATAGAAAGATTTAAAGATCAAAATCGTATATTTTATATTTATGAACCTCTAGATTGTATTCCAGTATACAGATAGGACGAATCCGAATAAAAAAACAGCAAATTCTAAAGAATAACTTATCGAGTTATCAAGCTGCATCTGATCTAGCACAAGACTGGGGCCTGGGAGGAGACAAGAGTCGTGCCTTAAATGCAGTCACAGGTGCATTAGGTGGACAAACTGACTTACAGGTTGCAGCCAATACCCTTGCACCATACGCAGCTCAACAGATTGGAGAAAAGTTTGGACATGGAGAAGATAAGAATACGGCAGCATAGATGGTGAGTTATGCCATCTTAGGTGCAGCATTGGCGTATGTGAATAATGGTGATCCCGCGGCAGGCGGTAGTGCAGTAGTTGCGAGTGAAGCAGCAGGCATTTACTTCACCAAAATACAAAAATTTGAATGGAATATTCCAACCGAGTCTATTGCTTGAAAATTTGAAAACACAGATACGGGATTTAACGACAGCGATTAGAACTAGAAGCGGATTTTACTGGGTGTATTGCGGTTTATTAGAGAGGAGATTACTCTTCTGAGCACAATACACATCGATACTCTTTGGGATAATAATTTAATTAATGGAAAAATAAGGGGGAGTAAAATGCTCAAATTATTTCAGGTGAGCATAATGTTAATAACTTCTATGAAATTCTAATTGATTTGTTAATTCTTTAATATTTGTTCAAATATTAATTCAGATCCTATAATGATGGTGCGCTTGGCGGGACTCGAACCCACGTCGGTCGCTTAGGAGGCAACTGCTCTATCCAGTTAAGCTACAAGCGCATAATTTTATGATTATAAACAAAAAAGTTATTGCCAAAGCAATAACTTTTTAAATTTTTATTTAGAAGCCGATGGCTTTGAATTTAACAACTTATATAGTACATACATGACCACAATCCAGACAGGAATCATAATCACCGATTCTTTAAACCCTTGCGTCCACATAATGTACAAAACAACAGCAATAAACAGTAAAACGATATAGTTGCTGATTGGAGACCAAAGTGCTGGGAAAGATACTTTTTGATTAAGTGCTTTCATTGCAGATTTAAACTTCAAATGTGTCAGACTAATCATGGCCCAGTTCAGAACCAATGCACCTACTACTACATACATTAAGTGACCAAGTGCATCTTCTGGTACGAAATAGTTCAGCAACACGCACCCAAAGATCAGAACAGCAGACAACAATACGGCAGGAATAGGTACGCCTTCTTTATTGACCTTTTTAAATACCGCAGGTGCATTGCCTTGTTGCGCCAAGCCATAAAGCATACGGCTATTCGCATACATACCACTGTTATAAACCGATAATGCCGCAGTTAAAATAATGAAATTTAATAGGTGCGCTGCCCAGCCAATCCCTAACTGACTAAAAATCATTACAAATGGGCTTTTATCTAATCCACCTAAATCCAATTGATTCCAAGGCACTAAAGAAAGCAAAATAGTCAGTGAGCCGACATAGAAAATTAGAATACGTACCACGACCTGATTGATCGCTTTAGGAATGGTTTTCTTTGGATTATCCGCTTCAGCTGCAGCCATACCGATCAATTCAATTCCACCAAAAGCGAACATGAGAAAAGCCAGCATATAAAATAATCCATCAAACCCATTCGGGAAAAACCCACCATGTGTCCAAAGGTTGCTAAATGACGCCGTAGAATCTGGTCCAGCAGTGAACAGAAGATAAAGACCAAAAATGATCATCGATATGACTGCAACCACTTTAATGATGGCGAGCCAAAATTCAGATTCACCATAAAACTTAACATTTGTTAGGTTAATTGCCGTAATGACGATAAAGAAAAACAGCACTGAAATCCATGATGGAATATGAGGCCACCAATAGTTAATATATTTGGCAACTGCTGTAAGCTCAGTCATTGCTACTAAAACATAGAGAATCCAGTAGTTCCAACCTGCCAAAAAGCCAGGAAATTTACCCCAATATTTATTGGCAAAATGGCTGAATGAACCCGCAACAGGTTCTTCCACAATCATTTCACCAAGTTGGCGCATAATTAGAAATGCAATTAATCCACCAATGGCATAACCTAAAATAATAGAGGGACCAGCAGATTGAATAACTTGTGCGGAACCAAGAAATAAACCTGTACCAATTGCGCCTCCCATGGCAATCAACTGGATGTGACGGTTTTTTAACCCCCGCTGAAGTTTTGAAGAATCGTTGTTCAAAGGACTTCGCTCGACCGTGAATAAGTGGGATATTCTAATAGATCAAGTGGTTTTAGCCTAGCCTGACTATAAAAAAAGCGATCAACTTTAGTTGAACTTAATAGTCGTATTTATGGAGATTTTGATCAGTTCATGGACATTTTAAATTATTTCGTAATGATTTCGGTCATTGAGAAAATGTGCTGCATTGTTAGAAAATAAATGATCTAGACTTAAGTCTAGACATTCAAACATCAGCTTTTTTTGCTTATATGATGTCTGAGTTCATACATGTTACATTTTGGTAATACACACGTATAAATGAAAAAGGATAACCGATCATGAGCGCGCGACCGCAAATTAAAATTCCAGCAACTTACATGCGTGGAGGAACCAGTAAAGGCGTATTCTTTAAATTGGATGACTTGCCTGAATCTGCGCAAGTAGCCGGACAGGCACGTGATCAGTTATTGCTTCGAGTTATTGGTAGTCCAGATCCTTATGGTAAACAAATTGATGGAATGGGCGGCGCAACCTCTAGTACCAGTAAAACGGTGATTCTGGCAAAAAGTACTCAGCCAGAACATGATGTGGATTATTTATTTGGTCAGGTCTCAATAGATCAGCCTTTTGTAGACTGGAGCGGGAATTGTGGCAATTTGACTGCTGCGGTTGGTTCCTTTGCGATTAGTAATGGTTTGGTCGATGCGAGCCGTATTCCTGAAAATGGTATTTGTACAGTTAGAATTTGGCAAAAAAATATTCAAAAAACCATCATTGCGCATGTTCCGATGACCCGTGGTCAAGTTCAGGAAACAGGGAGTTTTGAACTGGATGGCGTGACTTTTCCTGCAGCCGAAGTACAAATTGAATTCCTTGATCCAGCGGATGATGGAGAAGAGGGGGGGGATATGTTCCCAACAGGAAATGTAGTAGATACTTTGGACGTTCCAGAAATTGGAAGCTTTAAAGCTACGTTTATTAATGCAGGTATTCCCACAATTTTTTTAAATGCAGCTGATTTAGGTTATACCGGTACTGAATTACAGGAAGCAATTAACAGTGATGCTCAAGCATTGGCGCGTTTTGAAAAAATTCGCGCTTATGGCGCAGTGAAAATGGGCTTGATTTCTGGGGTGGCTGAAGCAGCAGCACGACAACACACCCCCAAAATTGCATTTGTTGCACCAGCAAACTCTTACCCATCTTCTAGCGGGAAAATGGTTGAGGCGCAGGATGTCGATTTGTTGGTACGTGCATTATCGATGGGAAAATTACATCATGCCATGATGGGAACGGCAGCGGTTGCGATAGGAACGGCAGCGGCGATTCCAGGAACATTGGTTAATTTAGCTGCGGGAGGTGGCGCACGTGAGGCAGTACGTTTTGGTCATCCTTCTGGAAGTTTACGCGTAGGGGCCCAAGCTGAAAAAACAGGAGAAAAATGGAGAGTAAAAAAAGCGATTATGAGTCGTAGTGCCCGAGTATTAATGGAAGGTTGGGTGCGTGTGCCCGAAGATAGTTTATAGTACGTCAACTTGATGTAACATTGATGGGATTCAAAAGCCCCATAACTTTTTTAGTGATAAGTATGGGGTTTTGTTAATATATATTAAAATAATTATGAATAATAACTACAATATTGTGCAAATATTTTTAAATACTCATTCAGTGATGCACAATCTTATTTTGAGATAAGCATCAATGTCGTTATGAGAATTAAGTCATTAAAAGAATAAATTAAGTTAATTTTGGTACATATTTTGGATAAGTTTTGAGTACAATATCCTTCTGGTGGAAAAATATAATTGAATATGCTTAATGATAATGATTTAGAAACGGTGTTTATTTTGGGGCAGCAACAATTACGTACGCTGACGCCTTTAATCTCCAAGGAAAACATTCAAAGCTCGGTACCGACATTATCTTTATTGGATAAATTACCTGTTCCCGCATTTATTTTAAGTAGTGAAGGGATTTTTCTTAAAGTAAATCAGTTGTTTGCAGATATTTATGCAAGTGATGCCCTGTATATGCAGGGTAAATCGATGAGCAGCTTTATTGAAAATATTGAAGCTGAAATATCTGCTATTCTAGATCAATTTGAACACAAAGACGGGCATTATGAAAAAGAACTCTATGTAAAGGGGCGTTTTTATAATACCTACTGGCGCGCTTTAAAAGACGATAATGAACAAACTATTGCGATCATGATTGTCTGGGCGGAAGTAACGAGGTTAAAACGCCGTGAACGTGTACTTGAACTGAATAATCTACGTTTACAGGAATATCTATATGTTGATCCTGTAACAGGTGCAGCGAATCGGTTAGCGTTGGAACAATGGTTGAGCGAAACTCAGTCAGAGCAGAAACATATTTCATTTTATGCCTTGATGATTGATCTGGACGATTTCAAAAAATTTAATCAGACATATAGTTATAGTCAAGGGGATGTTGCTTTAAAGGAAATTGCCGAACTTTTAGAAAGTTATTTAAATCCGAAAGAAAGCATGCTTTATCGACTAAATTCTGCACAATTTGTAATCATTATGCCTAATGCATCCGAGCTAACAGCTTATACTTTGGCTGAACGTCTTCGGATCGCAATTTATGATGCGGCTTATCTATTTGAAAATGGTTTTCATGACCGATTGACTGCAACCGTTGCTATTTATAAACCTTCTTTTCAAGAGTTAAACTCTTTTTCTGAAATTGAATCACGTTTATGTTTTGCAATTAAGAATGTTAAAGTCAGAGAAAAGAATAAAAGCATTTCATTGGAATAATCTAAAGCTTAGCTTTATTTGGATTTTTAACTCTCATTTTTTAAACAAAACAGGTCGAGCGGTTTTGTTTTAACACATGAAAAAAGTTTGTAGGTGATTTGAATATGTTATCTTTATGGGCAATTTTCCAGATCGCACTTATGGTGTGAAGATCTCTTTTTCTTTGTTTCATTCGAGGCTGTCGTGACATCGATTTCACAAGTAAATGCCAATGCATTATTTGCGGCACAAGAACGTATTCAGCAAGATTTAAAAATAGCTTTGGATGCCTTCTCCTTGGCTGAACCTTTAAAATCTGCGGTTTATCATGCTGTCATGTTAGGTGGAAAACGTGTACGTCCAGCGCTGTGCTATGCAGCAGCTTCTCTCAAAGAGCATCCAAATTTTGCTGCGGCACGTCGTGCTGCAGTCGCTGTTGAGTTTATTCATTGTTATTCACTGGTGCACGATGACCTTCCGTGCATGGACAATGATTTATTACGTCGCGGGCAACCGACTTGCCATGTGGCTTTTGGTGAAGATACTGCACTGCTTGCAGGGGATATTTTACAGTCAATGGCTTTTGAAGTTTTGACCAGTCGCTTATTTGACCAGCAGAGTAATGTTGATACGGACATCGTCTTAAAACAAGTTCAAATTTTGGCAACTGCAAGTTCTAAAATGGTAAGCGGACAAGTCATGGACTTGCAAGCAGAAGGCCAAGTGATCAACCAACAACAACTAGAAACCATTCATCGTAATAAAACAGGTGCATTGATTCAGGCTGCGATTATGATGGGAGCAGTGACTGCATTTTCTGGTACGGATCAGGCAATTCCCCAATTGCGCCAATTTGGGCAAAACATAGGTTTAGCGTTTCAAGTGCATGATGATGTATTGGATATTATTTCAACCACAGAAACCTTAGGTAAAACTGCAGGTAAAGATGAACAGGTAGAGAAATCAACCTATCCTGCATTGATGGGCTTGGAACAGGCACAACACTATGCACAATCTTTACAGCAAGAGGCACTTTCTGCGTTGGAGCATTTTGGTGAATCAGCCAAAGACTTACTGGAAATTGCGCAGTTTGTGCTGTCCAGAAAAAACTGACTTTTAGAAGTCAAGTTATAATCCCTTTCCTTTATAGGCAAGGGATTATAGTAAGTTATGGATTATTTCGACCCATCACACCACGAATGGTGCTGAGAATATCAGCAGGAAGTACCACGGTTTTAGCATTATTAGACTTCGCCATATCCTGCATGGCTTTGACATACTGCTCACCGAGTAGGTAAGCCACAGGAATCTCTTGATCACCTACCGCAGATGTCACCATTTCAATGGCTTTTTGTGAAGCTTGAGCAAGTACAACTTGAGCTTCAGCATCACGACGTGAAGCTTCCAGACGGCCATCGGCTTCTAAAATTGCGGCTTGTTTTTCCCCATCCGCACGAGTCACAGTAGCACGACGCTGACGTTCTGCAGCGGCTTGTGCTTCCATCGCAGCTTGCATGGTTGTAGACGGTTGAATGTCCTGAATTTCCACCGTTTTTAAGGTAATGCCCCAGTCTGAAATATCATCAGAAATGGCAGCTTTGAGTTTAGCTTTAATATGATCACGAGAGGACAGGGCATCATCTAGATCCATTTCGCCGACAATGGAGCGCAAAGAAGTCTGAACCAGATTTTGAATTGCCCATGTATAGTTTTCGATACCATAGACGGCTTTTTCTGGGGTAGTTAAATTAATATAGGCCACTGCATTCATGACCAAAACTGCGTTATCGCGGGTGATTACTTCTTGCGATGGAATATCTAACACAATATCTTTGGTCGTAACTTTATAAGCCACTTCATCTACATAGGGAATGACAAAGTTAAGTCCGGGACTCAACGTTGCATGATATTTCCCAAGACGCTGAACAATCCATTTATAGCCTTGTGGGACAATACGCACCCCTTTAAAAATGGTGACTCCCACAAAAATGAGAAAGGCTAAACCAATAATTGTACCGACTGGCATAAAAAATCCTCTTATGATTCTTGAGATTTATGTAATTGGACAACCAGATCGTTGCCCATAATATCGACCACACGAACACGGTCACCCACTTGAACAGGAGATAAACTACGGCAATTCCATTCGTCTGCCCCCAATACAGGCAGAGAAAATCGAACTACGATCTGATCGTGAGTCAGACCAACCTGTATCACCATACCGATCTGACCGATGGTGGCTTCACGAGATAATCCTGCTTTAGTTTTATCAATAGAGAGCGGTTTAATAAATTTAAACCATAGAATAGTGCAAACAATGGATAAGATAATCCACATTACAATTTGGGTGGTGAGTCCCATCATTGGGAAAAGCCACAATAAAACACCGACCAAAATAGCGGCAATACCAAACCAAAGGGCGGCAAAAGCAGGCAAAATCAGCTCAGAAAGCATGAGGATAATACCTAAAACAAACCAATGCCAGGGTTGTAAAACTAATTCCATAGCGTTGCTCATATTCATTATGTTAAAGATGAAAAAATCATCATTAATCAATGTAACAGAACTGGGCAAAGATGAATATTAAAATAGCAAAATCAAGATCAAAATAACAAAATCATTCAATTGAATGGCAATAAAACGAGATATTGTCATGTTTTACACAATATCTCATTTTATATAACTATGAATTAAAATTTTGGCCGAGATGCAGGCTGAAGAGCAGCAGGGGATTTTTTAAAATTATTAATTACGCCCTGAATTTCTTTAATTTTCAGCTGAGCTGCTTTTTCACCTTCTAAAATTGCCTGATTACTAGATTTCAAATCCAGTACACCAAGATTTCCAACTTTGGGCTGAATGATGACATTAGCTTGATTCAGCTCAGTGCTAATACTTTGCTGCCCCATAATATTAATGGTTTGATCCAAAAGCCCCAACATATTGCCAGCCCCTGAACCGGTTGGACGAGCAGAAATATCAACTGCAATGACAATATCCGCACCCATATCTTTTGCCGTTTTAACTGGAATTGGACTGACGAGACCGCCATCGACATATTTTACATTGCCAATAGTTGCAGGCACAAAAACATTGGGAATACTACAGGAAGCACGAACTGCCTGACCCGCATTGCCTTTAATAAAATCGGCTTTTTGTCCATTGTCCAGACGGGTTGCAACTGCAGCAAAACGAATAGGAAACTTTTCAATCGGTTTATTGCCAACTTGGGTATTAACGTAATCCTGCAACTTTTGGCCTAAAATAATGCCCTGACGGTTGAGGGTGAGATCACGTAAATCAGATTCCTGTAACTTTAGGGCGAGACTTTGCATTTGATAAGGGGTTTGCCCACTAGCATAAATACTACCGACAAAACTACCGGCACTGGTGCCTGTAACAATTTTAGGTTTGATGCCATGTGACTCTAAAACTTTAATTACACCGATATGGGCAAAACCCTTCGCGCCGCCGCCACCGAGTGCCAGAGCAATCACGGGTTCACGGGCTTTGAGGGAAGTCGTTTGAGTAGGAGTTTTAACGGTTTTATCACAACCAAATAGCGCAAGGCTCAGGGTGCCAAGGATGGCAAAATGTGCAACTTTCATCTTCAATTAAACAGCAAAAGTGGCCAAAAAAGATGCGCACATCTCAACAGATTTGAAGGATGAATACTAGCGTTTTTTCACTAGATTTTGTAAAGGTAAAGACAGCCAGTTTGACGTATGTGGTGAAAATTTTCCTGCGAAGCGCTGCATAATTTGATCCAGATCCTGTTGGTAATGACCTGTAGGATAAAATACGCCTAAGCTATGAATTATTTTGTGATCAAAATCAAAAGAAAAAATCACAATTGGAATCTGGGCTTTTAATGCGATTTGATAAAAACCGCTTTTTATTTTTTCCGCTTTTTTTCGCGTGCCTTCAGGTGCCATTCCTACCCAGATTTTATCCTGTTGTTCAATAAAATGAACCACTTGTTCAGTTAATCCATTCACACGATCACGTTTAACAGGAATCAAACCAGCCCATTTTAATAAGGGCTGAAATGGTGGTTTAAATAGGCTATCTTTACCCAATACAGTGATTTTTATTCCTAATCCACCAATTGCTAAAAAACCATACCATGCATCGATATTGGATGTATGCGGTGCAATGATTGCAACAGCTTTGGCTAGATTAGGGAATTCACCTTCGATGCTCCAGCCTTGTGTTAAAAATAGTTTTTTGAATATTCTACGACTCAACGCTGTACCGCGTTGCGGTACTTGATCAGGTAATTCTGGAAAATGTTGCATAGCTTGATCTGTGTAAAAAATCCTTTTTATTCATCATAGTCTTTTGAAAATAAACTAACATTGGCAAAATGTAGACTTCAATGCTCATTATGTGCAAAGGGAAACGGATGCTAAATCCTGTGCGGTTATACTTATTATTATTTTCATTGTATTGGGCACAAGGATTACCTGTTGGTTTTATGACACATGCTTTACCCGTGATTTTAAGGGCAGAGGGTGTTTCATTGACGCATATTGGTGGATTTGGTTTATTGATGCTTCCGTGGTCAATCAAGATATTTTGGGCACCATTGGTTGATCGTTTTGGTGATTCTAAAATAGGACATTATCGTAGCTGGATTTTACCTACCCAAATTCTCAGTGTTGTAATTCTAGTTATTTTGTCTTTTTTCCCCATTGATTCATTAAGTCAAACTCATTACCTGTTTTTATTTTTTATATTGCTACTTTGTCTAAATTTGACGGGTGCAACCCAAGACATTGCTACTGATGGCTTAGCAGTCAATTTACTCAAAACGGATCAACAACATTGGGGTAATACTTTTCAGGTTGTTGGTTCACGCTTGGGTTTTATTGTGGGTGGTGGGGTTTTACTGTGGGCTTTGGATGGGTTGAGCTGGCAACTGACATTTTTGGGACTGGCTCTGATTGTACTCATCAATACCATTCCTGTTTGGTTCTATAAAAACGAGCACATCCGAACGAATACCGCTCTGCAACACGCACAATTGAGGTTTTCATTAAAAGACTATTTTGATCACTTTACTCAATCCAGAGAGTTGCGTTGCTGGTTAATAGTATTGATTAGTTTTAAAATTGCTGATGGATTAAGTGGGCCTTTATTAAAACCATTAATGGTGGATATGGGGCTTAATTTTACCCAGATTAGTGTTTATATCACCATGCTAGGTGCATTTGCTGCGTTATGTGGAGCAGCCATTGCAGGCTATTTACTCAGGCATTACGCACGTCCTATACTTTTGATTTTATTTTCTTATTTGAAAATTTTAAGTCTATTGGCTTATGCAGTTTTAGCCTTTCTTTTTGAGCAGAAAATTAAGATATCAAACCTTGTTATTTATCTGATCAATGCTGTTGAAGATGCTATTTCTGCCATGCTTTTGGTCG
This sequence comes from Acinetobacter sp. S54, assembly GCF_016624945.1. Taxonomy (GTDB): domain Bacteria; phylum Pseudomonadota; class Gammaproteobacteria; order Pseudomonadales; family Moraxellaceae; genus Acinetobacter. The sequence goes on from NZ_JACVUI010000005.1 coordinate 172,304, forward strand.
TGATGTTAACATTAGTGATGCAATATAGCCGGAAAGTTTTAGCGGGTACTGACTTTACTTTTCAGGTTGCGATTATGGCAACTGTGGGAGGAGGGTTGTATACCGTAAGTGGGATTTTGGGAGATTGGCTTGGTTACGCCATGTATTTGAGCTCTATTGTGGGAATTGCTCTATTTTGTCTGATTCCACTGTATCAATGGAAAAGATGTTATCTAAAAACCTCATAAATATTGATTAAAAATCAATTATGTAAAATTAGCCTAAGCTAAAAACTGAATAAGTTAATAAAAATTTAATCGTTCTGTAACATTTGGGGACTGTGTAGGATTTGTAACAAATTTACACAGGAACAAAATATGAAAACCAAAATTGCATTGGCATTTGCCTTATCTTTCTTTGCCGGAACTAGTTTTGCTGCACCCACTTTATACGGGGAAATCGATACTTCACTGGATTATTTGCCAGAACGTAATGCAACCCAATCCGATAGCGACGTTTGGGAAGTGAGTTCAAATAGTTCGTTTATCGGGATTAAAGGGGAGGAAAAGTTAACGGAACGTTTGAGTGCAGTTTATTTAGCAGAATGGGCATTTAATGCCGATGGCGATGGAACTGATTGGGCGCAGCGTAACCGCTTTGTTGGATTAAAGGATAATGTATTGGGGACACTCAAAATTGGTAAACACGATACCCCAGTTAAGCAGCTTTCGTCAGTTGTCGACACATTCAATAACTATGTTGCGAATAAAGCTGATGTTACTGGTATCTTTACAGGTGAAAACCGGGTAGATAACGTCGTAGTGTATGAATCTCCTGCAATTAAGCTACCCAATGGTCAGATTAAAATTAATGCGCTGTTAGCAACTGGTGAAGGTTCGGGCATCAAGTCATCTAGTGGTGGTGTAAAAGCTGCTGGCGGTGGTTTGGGAAATGCATGGTCTGCATCAGCTGTTTATGACAATAAAATTGTAGTTGCAGGTATCGGCTACGATAAAGCTATTCCAAGTACCTTTTTAGGTCGTGGTTTTTTAAATGCCTCTGAACCTGAAATTTCAGGTGGTTCTCTTTTAGCCGCTGCCAATACCATTCGAGCCATTGGTCGAGTTAATTTACTCGATAATAATTTGGCGCTAAAAGCACTTTATCAAAGCTCTGAAGTCGAAAAAGTGACAGGGAATGCAGTAGGTTCTGAAAATATTGACGATGCAAATGGCTGGCTTATTGGTGCAGAATATAATTTTCCAAATGCAAAAAACTGGACTGTAAAAGGGCAATATAGCCAGAATAACACCAGTTTTAAAACCAATGTATCGGACTTTGAAGCTACACAATGGATTGCAGGATTGGATTATGCATTCAGTAAACAATTTAGAACGTATGGCTATGCAGGCTATTTAACTCTTGAGCAGGCAGATAAAAAAGATAAACAACCTGTGGGCGGTGTCGGTCTAGAGTTTAAATTCTAATAAATCAATAGGCTAAATAAAGGCGATCACAATGGTCGCCTTTATTTATTTAAGAGATTTTTAAGTTTAAATTCTTAGATTAGCAGGGTGTAATCAGAATATGATGTCGATGTTCAATCTCATTTTTGAGCTTCTAGGATACTTTAGTTAATTTGACCGATACAGATTACCCCATTTGGATCATTTAATTAGCTAAAAATAAAAGCGCATAAAGACGAAAATGATGGCAAGTATTTATTCGATATAAACGTTTGCTGGATTTATATCGGACTAGTCATTTTAAACATAACCTGTTTAAATACGGATGAAAATAAACATTTTAATGTTCAGATGACACTGTCATTGTACTTAATATATTTCAGATGTATTGAATATTGGGTCGACATGACATACTGATAGAAATCCTGATAATAAATTGATTAGCTGTGAGCCAATACCATGCCTAAAATCCTGATTATTGAAGATGACTTCATGATTGCAGAGTCCACGCTCACTTTGCTTAAGTATCATCAATTTGATGTGGACTGGGTAAATAACGGAATTGATGGTTTAGCACAACTTGCAAAACAAACTTTTGACCTGGTGTTGCTGGATCTTGGTTTGCCCATGATGGATGGTATGCAGGTGCTTAAACAAATTCGACAGAAAACCACCGTTCCTGTATTAATTATTTCAGCGCGTGATCAACTTGAAAATCGTGTAGATGGTTTAAATCAAGGCGCGGATGACTATTTGATCAAACCTTACGAGTTTGACGAGTTACTGGCACGTATTCATGCATTATTGCGCCGTAGTGGTAAAGAGGCGCAGGCCACTAGTCAAGATCAAATTCTCAAAAGTGGGGATGTTATCCTTAATATCGAAAAGCATGTTGCCACCGTAAAAGGTCAGGAAATTGAACTTTCTAATCGTGAATGGGCAATTTTAATTCCACTAATGACTCATCCTAACAAGATTTTTTCCAAGGCAAATCTGGAAGATAAATTGTATGACTTTGATAGTGAAGTCACCAGTAATACGATTGAAGTTTATGTCCATCATTTGCGTTCTAAACTGGGTAAAGATTTTATTCGTACAATTCGTGGTCTAGGTTATCGTCTTGGGCATAGCTAAGGGATTCTAATTATCTATGTTCCAGCATTATTCTTTAAAGCGACGCCTAATTTGGTACACGTCTATTTTTAGTATTTTGCTGGGCTGTGTTCTTATTTTTTCAGCGTATAAAATTGCTTTGCAGGAAAGTAATCAGATTCTTGATGCGCAAATGCAATATCTGGCTAAACGTGCCGCAACTCAGCCCTACGCAGCTGTAGTGAGTCACTTTGAAAACGATCGCGTCTATCGTGAAGAAGACTTGTTCGTTGATATCTGGGCTTACAAAGATCAGAGCCATTTAAGTCATGCGGACCGTTTGCTGGTTCCTCCTGTCAAATATGCGGGATTTTATACACAGCAGACCGAACATGGAATCTGGCGTACTTATGTCATGCCAACCAAAGATTTCCAGATTCAAATTAGCCAACAACAAAAAGTCAGACAGGTGATGGCATTGGAGCTGGCAGGTAGTATGTTTCTACCTTATGTCATTATTTTGCCTTTTGCTTTGATTGGTTTGGCAGGAATTATTCGGCGTAGTTTGAAACCACTCGATGACTTTAAATCTGAGTTGATTCAACGTGATTCTAATGATCTGGCTCCTATTCATGAAAAAGATTACCCGGAAGAACTTTCTCCAACCATTCATGAAATGAACCGCTTATTTGAACGAATTTCAACTGCACAGCAAGAGCAAAAACAATTTGTTGCCGATGCTGCTCACGAACTGCGGACTCCGATTACAGCTTTAAATTTGCAGACCAAGATTCTATTAAGCCAATTTCCAGACCATGCAGCATTACAAAACTTAAGCAAAGGCTTAGCACGTATTCAGCATTTAGTCAGCCAACTTTTGGCTTTGGCGAAGCAAGATGCCTCTATGAATAGTCTTGAACGTTTTAGTACATTTCAACTGAATAATGTCGCCTTGAACTGTGTAGAGCAGTTGATGAATTTAGCCATGGAAAAAGAAATTGATTTGGGCTTTGAGCGCAATGAAAATATTGAAATGGTAAGTATCGAACCTACCGTTCATTCCATCATTTTTAATCTGATTGATAATGCGATCAAGTACACTCCCGTTGATGGCGTAATTAATATTTCTGTATATGAAGATGAAAATAGCTTCGCGTGCGTGCAAATAGAAGACAGTGGAGCAGGGATTGATCCCCAATACTACGATCAGGTATTAAAACGCTTTTACCGTGTTCATCATCATCTAGAAGTCGGCAGTGGTTTAGGGCTATCCATTGTGGATAAAGCAACGCAACGTTTGGGCGGAGAGTTAATCCTTTCACAAAGTCCAGAATTGAGAGGGCTTTGTGTATTGGTACGTTTACCGAAGATATTGAAGAGCTAACTGGTTTTGAAATAATCTGGCCAGTTTCAGTCAGATCATTGGAAGAGGTTCCTGTTGTTCAAGTTTCCTTAAAAACAGCATACATTTTTGGATTCGTTTTCCATCGTTGCCCAATTTTTCTGGTTTAAAATGTAATATCCATTGTAACTTATGCCCAATTTTGCAGATCTCGCGAAAAACTTTGAGATTTTTACTCAATGCATCATAAAAAATACTGCTGGCTTGGTCGAGCTCATCTAATCTAAAACGATAAGAAGATGAAAAAATAAAACATAACCAATCGCGTATTTGACAGTCTTTTAAATCTAGGATTTCTCCGGGATCTGTTTCAAAATCAATAAAAGTGAAATGATGGTTTGCATCTACTAAAATATTTCGAACAAAAGCTTCACTTAAATAGCTTCCCTTGTTATGAAGACCTTGAATTTCAGCTATGGCATCAGAATAAAGCTTTAATCGCTGTTCAGTATAGGATGCTTGTGCAAGAGCATGATCAAGTTGCATGACATGTTGACCATTATTCGCTGCGTCCTGCAGTAAAATTCCGTCGTCAGATAAAGCAAGGACTTTGGGTGTGTTCACTCCTAATTTTGCAAGAGAAGTAATCCGTTGATATTCGCATTGAATCGCTTTCTTACCGCCATAATTAGGGACAGGTGTCAGCGCTTCGACATGAAGAAAGCGTGCGAGCCATCTAAGCGGCGTATAAATCCAGATCGAATGCCGCAGGGATGCTTTTTTTAGCCAGACTTTGCCATGCTCTAATTCATAAGCCTGAATAGATTCATTCTGTTGATCGAGGGATATATGAAGAAAATCCGCAAAGTTAGCCATAAATTTTAACCCCGCATTTTATTATGTGTATTTTAATTCGATTTTTAGAGCATGTCACTTTTTAGAAATATAGTTTAAACATAATAGAAAGTTCAGTCAAAAAACGGCTCTACAGAACCGTTTCACGCACCATTTAACCCGATTTGAATGATTTAAAACATTCCTTCTTCTGAGTTGGCAGAAATTTTGTGAATAGAAAGATCTGCACCCTGAAATTCTTCTTCCTGTGATAATCGAATGCCCATGGTCACTTTTAAAAGACCATACACAATGAAACCACCCATTAAAGCAATACTCACTGCCAGTAAGCTTCCAATCAACTGGGATATAAAAGAAACATGACCTAAGCCACCCAACCACTGTTGTCCAAATATTCCAACAGCAAGACCGCCAAATACGCCACATACTCCATGCAAAGGCCAAACGCCTAGGACATCATCCACTTTCAGTTTATTTTGAGTATAAGTAAAGAGCTTAACGAAAATTACTCCCGCAATCGCCCCAATAATTAATGCACCAAAAGGGTGTACAACATCAGAACCAGCACAAATAGCAACTAAACCTGCCAAGGGACCATTGTGTAGGAAGCCTGGGTCATTTTTGCCCACCAGATTTGCACTTAATGTACCGCCTACCATTGCCATAAGTGAATTAATGGCTACAAGACCAGAAATCGCATCGACGCGCTGTGCGCTCATGACATTAAAGCCAAACCAACCCACAATCAAAATCCACGAACCTAAAGCCAGAAAAGGAATCGAAGAGGGTGGATGGGCGCTAACACGTCCGTCGTTTTTATAGCGACCATGACGTGCACCTAATAAAATTACGGCTGCAAGAGCAATCCATCCCCCCATCGCATGCACGACAACAGAACCTGCAAAATCATGGAAGGGTGCACCAAAATGTGTCTCTAACCAATTTTGTAGACCAAAATTACCATTCCATGCGATGCCTTCAAATAATGGATAAACTAGAGCAACCAATAGAAAAGTAGCAATCGCTTGCGGTCTCATTTTGGCACGTTCTGCGATACCACCTGAAATAATGGCAGGAATTGCTGCGGCGAAGGTCAGCAAGAAAAAGCAACGCATCAAGTTGTAGCCATGTTCTGCCGAAAGTGTTGTTCCCATATGGAAAAAATGCAGACCATAGGCGATATAATAACCCACAAAAAAGTAAGCAATTGCCGAGATTGAAAAATCAGTGAGGATTTTACTTAGTGCATTGACCTGATTTTTATGACGAACTGTCCCTAGTTCTAAAAAAGCAAAGCCAGCATGCATGGCTAATACTAATACAGCGCCTAACAACAAGAAAAAAAGATCTACATTTTGCATAGTTTGCTCAAAATAGGTGCTTAAAACCATTTTTATGACACAATTTTTAGCCGTGTTGCACCAAAATGGTTTAGTAAATCTAAAAAATAGGAATCAAAGTAGTTGTACTTTGATGATAAAAATCATTAAGCAAAAAATGCACCAGTTTAGAGGTTATTTGTCATTTTTTTGATAATCGTGGTGCATATGGGGCAAATATGGTGCTTTTATTGATACAGATTAATTAAGTTTACAGCGTTTACCTTCATATTCGTATCGATTGATTTCGTAGTGTTTACCATTCCAGCGATAGACTGCAAAACAAAAGCCTGGTCCACCATTAGAAATATCAGGCATGTTATTTTGGCCTGTTATTTTTAAAAATTCGGCCACACCAGAATTATTAAACAGCTGTTTCCATTGACCGTGCTTATTTTTTGACAATAAATAGTAACCTGTTCCTGTATTGCCATAGCACATACTACTTGAGTCTGTAATTAGCGCTTCGGGTAAACCATCCTGATTTAAATCTTGATAATTTTCGATAGTTCCCTCTCCACAGGAACCCACCCATTGTTTACCTTGTTGATGAAAGCCAGCAGCCTTAAAAATTGCGGCAGTTTCTTTAGCCGAAGGCTGAGTTGCAGCGGCCTGCACAGATGAAATGCATAATAAGGGGCAAGTAATAAAAAGAGCATTTTGAAAAATTTGAAAAATAGACCGTTTCATACTGAATATCTTATCTTTATTTATTTACTTCATTTTAAACCTAAATTTAAGACATCATCTAGTTTTCATCCTAGAATGGAGTGAGTTGAAAAAAGAATGATAGATCAAAAAAGTGATTATTTATGTCGCATATTCTGCTTGCATTGTTTCCCTTAATTGCTTTAATTGCGACGGGTTACTTATTTAAAAAACACCACTTTTTAAGTGAAGGATTTTGGAATGGCGCTGAGAAATTAAATTATTACCTTTTATTTCCAGCTTTACTCTTTCACACCTTGGCTACAGCAAACATCGACTCGCATAGTCTAAAAACAGTAATTGCCGCTATGTTTATGGTGCTTTTCATCATCACATGTGCGCTTTATATCTTACGTTTTGTAAAGAGGATACCGCCTGCACGGTTTGGTGTGCATGTGCAAAGTATTGTTCGATTTAATACTTATATTGGATTGGCTTTAGTTGCGGCACTTTATCAAAAAGAAGGCATGGCGATTCTGGCTATTTTACTGGCAGTCTGTGTGCCTGTCGTCAATATCATTTCTGTGCTTGCCTTGACGCCTTCAGAACATATGTCGGTTAAGCCTGTTATGGTTGCTCTGATTAAAAATCCTTTAATTCTATCCTGCATTTTGGGTGGTTTGGTCAATGCATTGCATGTTCCTGTTTGGGAAGGTTTAATGAATTTACTTAAGCTATTTTCAGCATCGAGTTTACCATTAGGATTGCTCTGTGTTGGAGCTGCCTTGCAGTTTAAGGAGATGAAAAAGGATGTTCCTGTTTTAATTTTGGATACTTTTGCTCGATTACTATTGATGCCGGCATTGGCTTATTTTGTTTGTTTGCATTTGGAGCTTTCAAAGTTAGAAAGTCAGATTACTGTAATCTTTTTTGCGTTACCCACAGCCTCTGCTGCATATATTCTGACGAAGGTGTTAAAAGGTGACAGTCAGCTTATGGCCGCGGTGATAAGTTTTCAGACTTTATGCGCTGCGGTGACTTTACCGTTAGTTATTTGGTGGGCGGGGTGATTTTATTTAATTATTCAAACCACTTATTGAGTCTAATATTTTTAATATTTCGAGTAATGAGCGTTAAATCTTAGAGTATGGCAATTGTGACCATATGACAGTATAAAGGGCTGAATATTCAGCCCTTTATACTGCAGGTTAAATTTAAAGATTAAAGCGCAGCGATCTGCTCCATACTCGCTTTAATTTTAACTAACTGATCAGCACATTCAGCTAACTTCGCTTTTTCGCCTTCGACCACAGCTGCAGGTGCTTTTGCCACAAAACCTTCATTACCCAATTTATTGGCAATTTGATCATGCTGCTTTTGGACTTTATCCAAGTCTTTTTGCAAGCGTCCAAGCTCTGCTTTCGGGTCAATCAAACCTTTCATAGGTACAAATACAGATGCATGGCCAATGACGCTAGAAGAGGAAAGTGGTGGTTCTTGATCTTTAGTCAAGAACTCAATACTTTCAACCTTTGCCAAGGCTTTAAATAAGGACTCAATACGCTCGATTTGAGTACGTTCTGCATCTGAAATATTTTGTAGTAAGACAGGCAACAGACGTGCATTACCCAAGCCCATTTCACCACGAATATTACGAACAGCACCAATCAAACCTTGCAACCATTGCATATCGGCTTCAGCTTGTTCATTGATCTTGGCTGCTTCAGGCACAGGGTATTGTGCCGTCATAATCGTATCACCACCTTTACCAATCATTGGTGCAAGTGTTTGCCAGATTTCTTCAGTCAAATATGGCATTAATGGATGTGCCAGACGTAAAGATGCTTCCATTACTGCCAGAAGGACACGGCGAACTTCTGCTTTACGTTCGGTAGATACATCAGCATCATTGAGAACGGGTTTAGTGAGTTCAACATACCAGTCGCAGTATTCATTCCAGATAAAGTCATAAATGGTTTGGGCGGCAAGATCTAAACGATATGTTGCAAATGCTTGATGAACTGCTTGCTCAGCTTTTTGCAAACGACTCATAATCCACTGTTCAGGTAGTTCCCAAAGCTCTGGACGAGCTTCTTGAGCCACGGTTTGGCCTTCAACATTCATAAGAACGAAACGCGTTGCATTCCAGATCTTATTGCAGAAGTTACGGTAGCCTTCAACACGTTTCAAATCGAACTTAATGTCACGACCCGTATTGGCAAGCGCACAGAAAGTAAAGCGTACTGCATCTGTACCGTAGGCATTAATTCCTTCAGGAAATTCCTTGCGAGTAGATTTTTCAATCTTTTCAGCTTGTTTGGGATTCATCAAGCCAAAAGTACGTTTAGCAACTAGACTTTCCAGGTCAATCCCATCAATCAAGTCTAAAGGATCAAGTACATTGCCTTTAGATTTTGACATTTTCTGGCCTTCACCGTCACGTACTAATCCATGAACATAGACGGTTTTGAAAGGAACTTGCGCAGTACCATCTTCATTCTTCATAAAGTGCATGGTCAGCATAATCATACGTGCGACCCAGAAGAAGATAATATCAAAACCAGTCACAAGAACATCAGTCGGGTGGAAGGTGTTTAAAAAATAATTTTCTTTATCCTTGGCTGTATCACCAGTCCAACCCAAGGTTGAGAATGTCCAAAGACCCGATGAAAACCAGGTGTCCAGAACATCTTCGTCCTGTTGTAAGGTCACATCGTCAGAAATATTATTTTTTGCACGTATTTCTTCTTCATTACGTCCCACGTAAATGTTGCCATCTAGATCGTACCATGCAGGAATACGATGGCCCCACCAAAGCTGACGTGAAATACACCAGTCCTGAATATTGTTCATCCAAGCCATATACATATTGGTATATTGTTCGGGAACAAATTTAATGCGACCGTCCTGAACAGCTTCAATTGCAGGTTTGGCAAGAGGGGCAATTTTTACATACCATTGATCTGTCAATAATGGTTCAACGATTACACCTGAACGGTCACCACGAGGTGCTTTCAAATCATAGGGTTGAATTTGCTCTAACCAGCCTTCGGTTTCTGCTTGTGCCACCAATTTTTTACGGGCAGCAAAACGCTCTAAACCAATATAGTCAGTCGGTGCAGCAATGGTTGCTGAAATCTGTTCACCAGCTTTGGCAATAAATTCAAAATCAGCCAAAATTTCAGCATTTTTATTGAAGATATTGATAATTGGCAGATCATGACGTTTGCCTAAGTCATAGTCATTAAAGTCATGTGCAGGTGTAATTTTAACACAGCCAGTACCAAAGTCCTTTTCGACATATTCGTCAGCTACAATTGGAACTAAACGGCCCGTAATTGGTAATACAATATTTTGACCGATGAGATGTTGATAGCGTTCATCTTCAGGATGTACCGCAACTGCACTATCGCCTAACAATGTTTCAGGGCGCGTAGTCGCTACGACTAGATAGTCATTACCCTCTTGAGTTTTTAACGATTTATCTTCAAAGAAATATTTGAAATGCCACAAAGAACCTTTTTCTTCAACTGATTCAACTTCCAGATCAGAGAGGGCCGTTTGTAATTTTGGATCCCAGTTCACCAAACGTTTACCACGATAAATTAAGCCTTGTTCATGAAGTTGAACAAAGACTTCCTTCACTGCATTGGATAAACCTTCATCCATGGTAAAACGTTCACGTGACCAGTCTACCGATGAACCCAAACGACGAATTTGTTTAGTAATGGTGCCACCAGATTGTTCTTTCCATTCCCAAACTTTTTCAATAAATTGCTCGCGGCCTAAGTCATGGCGACTCACATCCTGTGCAGCCAATTGACGTTCAACCACCATTTGTGTAGCGATACCCGCATGATCTGTTCCAGGTTGCCACAAGGTATTTTTACCCATCATACGGTTGTAGCGGGTGAGGGCATCCATAATGGTATTATTAAAACCATGCCCCATATGCAAGCTACCTGTCACATTTGGAGGTGGAATCATGATACAGAATGATTCCCCCTGACCAGATGGCTTAAAGTAACCTTGCTGTTCCCAAGTTTGATACCATTTTTTTTCGATCTCAGTTGGATCGTAAGTGGTCGCAATGTTTTGAGCAGATTGAGCGTTTGCGTCAGACATAATTTAAAAGTCAAAAGAGAATAAAAAATTGTATCTATTGTAGCAAAAAAACAATGAAAATGGCGCGTTGCGATCAGATTGGCTTAGCGAAGAAAATTGTTATTTATTTTGATTGTAAAGTGGTCTGCTGAGTCAGTAAAAAAGTTTATGTTTTGACCGAAAGTTGTTAAATTTATATCAGATAGTCATTTAACTACTCTACAAAAATAAGCTATAGAAGACGAGTTAGGAATTTAAGGATGATGCAATGGGATATGCAGTCTTTTTAAAAATTAATGAAGCGACACATGGTCGTTTTGAAAACATTAGGACACAGTTGAATTTGGGTGCAGAACAAAGTCAGTCTAAGGCATTGGGGAGCGTTTTATCTGAGATTGCCTGTGAAATTATTGAACAGGTTTTTGCTGAATTATTGCATCAACAAAAACAAAAAAATGATGCACATGCACAGAAACATGCAGCAGAATCGGAAAAAGTGATTCAGCAAATTTTAGACACCATGCGTAAATATATGCCATGGTCTGTTTCTTTTTTTAGTAACGAACGTTTGACCCCTTTAGTGAATTACTTTTCAGACTTATTAAATGAACATAATCGACAGATTTATGTACGCTATGAACTAGATCCTATTTTAGTTCAAGAAGCTTTTGCACATATTGAAAAAGTGCGTGCAGGGCAAATGAGCTATGTTCCTAAGGCATTTCATGTACTCACGCAAATTGTAGATGAAGGCGTAACCAGCCTCATTCGCAAGCCTAAAAAACTCCTCAAGTTTAATATGGTCGTCGATAAAACCTTAAATGGGGTAATTAATATGACGACACATTTGGGATATAAACGGCTTGAGAAACTGGGTGAAAAAATTGATTCTGCGACAGCAAATGAATATATTGAACACTTTCTAATTTTTATGCAAAAAGAAGCGTGATCGAATCATTGATAAGGGAATAAATATGGCGAAGCTAACAACACTTGAAAATAAAATCGTCTGGATTACTGGGGCATCATCGGGTTTAGGTAAGGCTTTGGCAAGAGAATGTGCATTACAGGGTGCACAAGTGGTTTTGACGGCACGTCGATACGATGAACTGGAAAATGTGAGAATTGGTTTATTTAAACCTGAACGACATATTTCAATTGCTGCTGATATTACTGATGAATCTCAAATCCGGCATGCTTATGTACAAGTACTCGAAGAAAAAGGAAAAATTGACTGGTTGATTAACAATGCAGGATTAAGTCAGCGCGCATTAATTCAGGATACAACCATGCAAACTGAACGCGCGATTATGGAAATTGATTATTTTTCACAGGTCTATCTTACCAAAATTGTGCTTCCAACATTTATTCAGCAAAAATCTGGTCGTATTGCTTTTGTTTCGAGTGTTGCAGGACTATTAGGTACTCAGTATCGTGCAAGTTATTCAGCGGCCAAAGCAGCCATTCATATGTGGGCAAACAGCCTACGTGCTGAAATTGCCCAATTTGGTGTGGGCGTTTCGGTTATTTTTCCAGGCTTTGTGAAAACCAATGTTTCCTTTAATGCCCTGAACGGTGAAGGTAAGCCACAGGGGCATCAGGATGACGCGATTGAAAATGGTTTGGAAGCAGATGTGTTTGCTCAGGAAGTCGTAAAGGCACTGATGCAAGAAGAAGAATATATTGTAGTTGGGGGAGCAAAAGAGAAATTAGGAGTGTTGGTTTCTCGATTAGCACCAAGCTTGCTTTATAAAATGATTCGTAAGATGAAAGTTAAATAAACGTATAATTGTTCATCATAAAAAGTCCACCGAAGTGGACTTTTTAATTTTAGAGATTACTGTTTTTTCAGGTCAGCACTAGATGGCTGATGCACTACGGTATCGGTAGAATTCTCTTTTAAACCGCCACCTAAAGTTTTGTACAATTCAATTTGGTTGTTCAAATTGGCTTGTTCAAGTAACAATAAACCTTGTTCTGCTGAGTAAGATGAACGTTGGGCATCCAATACAGTCAGATAGTTATCGATACCCGCACGGAAACGAGCATTAGATAAGTTATATGTAGTATTGGTGGCTTCTACCAGACGACGTTGCGCAGAGATGCGGTCTCCAATATTGGCACGCGTTGCTAAAGCATCGTTAACTTCACGGAATGCAGACTGAATTGATTTTTCATAATCAGACAATGCAATTTTCTGGTCAGTTTCAGAAATCTTGATGTTAGCGCGTCGAGTGCCCCAGTCAAAGATTGGAAGATCAATGCTTGGTCCAATTGACCATGCACCTGAACCGCCTTTAAACAAATCACTTAATTCAGCCGAAGCATAACCTGCTGAACCCGTCAGGCTAATCGTTGGGAATAATGCGGCTTTTGCTGCTCCAATATTGGCACCAGCGGCGCTCAATTGATACTCTGCAGATTTTACGTCTGGACGATTATTCAACAAGTCACTTGGTAAACCTGTAGCAAATACATTTTGACGTGTAACAGATTTAACAGGCTGATTTGGAAGTAAGTTCTGCGGAACAGCTTGACCCACTAACAGATTTAACAGGTTTTGTGCCTGTGCAATCTGGGTCTTGTAATTCGCGACATCATTACGGGCTGTTTCAACAGAAATCTGGGCCTGACGTAAAGGTACTTCACTATCAATACCAACATCAAAACGTCTTTTGTTCAGGTTATATGAGTCAAGTTGTGCTTTAAGGGTTTGATCAGCTAATTTTAAATTCGCACTAGCGAAAGAGTAGCTTAACCATGCCTGAGCAACTTGACTGACCAGACTAATTTGTGTGGCATCACGCGCACTTTGAGTCGACAGATAATTATCTAGCGCAGCATCTTTTAGACTACGCACACGTCCCCAGAAATCCAACTCATAAGAGGTTACACCTAATCCGACTTGAAAAGTTGAATAAGGATTATTTGGATCACGGCTAGGCGTTACCTGACGAATCGCACTACCACTTGCACCAATAGTAGGTAACTGATTATTTTCAGTAATCTGATATTGTTGCTGTGCACGTTGAATATTCAAAGTAGCAGTACGCAAGTCACGGTTATTATCTAGAGCCAACTCAATCACTTGCAATAAGCGAGGGTCAGAGAAAAAGTCTTTGTAGCCTTGTTCTGCAATAGATGTACCTGAAGCACCATAACTATAGCTTTCAGGAATATCGGCTTTGGTAACTGGTTCTGGGCCACGCATGCTTTGACAAGCTGTCAAAGCAAGCGCAAGTGCAGATACCGCAATGCTACGACCCGAAATAGACCATACTTTTTGCATCACGATGTTTGCTCCTGATTATTTGGGGTTTTTGGTTTGTACTTAAAGATACTACGAATCCATACATAAAATACAGGGATAAAGAAAATACCTAAAAGTGTTGAACTGAGTACGCCACCTAGTACACCAAAACCTACTGAGTGCTGGCTTCCTGCACCCGCACCCGAAGAGATGGCAAGTGGTAGAACACCGAAACCGAAGGCAAGGGTAGTCATGATGATTGGGCGTAAACGCATTTTGGCTGCATGCATAGTTGCTGCAAACAATTCCTCGCCTTTTTCCTGTAACTCTTTAGCAAATTCAACAATTAGAATCGCATTCTTTGCAGATAGACCAATCACCGCAATGATAGCCACCCTAAAGTAGATGTTATTGGAAAGGTTGGGATTGTGCAGAATGTGGAATCCAAAGTAGGTCAATAATACTGCACCTAAAACGCCTAATGGCACCACCAACATAACAGAAAACGGAATTGACCAGCTTTCATACAGTGCTGCAAGGCAGAGGAATACAATGAGCAATGAAAGCACATATAAAGCTGTACCTGATTGTCCAGAATCTCTTTCTTCTAATGAAAGTCCTGTCCATTCATGGTCAAATCCAGAAAGTCCCATCGACGGAAGTTTCTGCATGATATCTTCCATAGCCTGCATAGCTTCGCCTGAGCTTACGCCCGTTGCTGGTGACCCCTGAATGTTTACAGATGATACGCCATTATAACGTTCCAGACGTGGTGAACCATACGTCCAGTGACCCGTGGTAAAGGCTGAGAATGGGACCATCGTACCCGCACTGTTTCTTACATACCATTTGTCTAGATCTTCTGGCATCATCCGTGCGGCAGCTTCACCTTGCAAATAAACTTTTTTGATACGACCACGATCAATAAAGTCATTTACATAGCTACTACCCCAAGCAATACTCATCGTATTGTTGATATCTGCCAGACTAACGCCCATCGCACCAGCTTTCGCTTGATCGATTTCAATCTGGTACTGAGGTGTATCTTCCATACCATTTGGACGTACAGCCATCAGACGTTTATCTTGAGATGCAAGACCAAGAATAGTATTACGTGCCTGAATAAGTTTCTGGTGACCTTGACCATCCACATCTTTTAAGATGAAGTCAAAACCTTGACTTACTCCAAGCTCAGGCATAGCGGGAAGCTGAAGCGGGAAGATCATCGATGCATCTTGTACCATACCATTCAAACGCATAGCTCGACCAATAATAGAGCCAACTTGAGTATCGTCAGAAGTTCGTTCCGACCAGTCTTTAAGTCGTACAAAAGCCAGACCTTGGTTTTGTCCTTGACCTGTAAACGAGAATCCAGAAACTGTAAAAATAGAGGCAACGCTTTTCTCTTCTTGTTTTAAGAAGTAGTCAGTCACTTTATCCAGTGTTTGGTCTGTTCTTTCTAAAGATGCATTTGGTGGTAATTGAATTAACGTCATGACCACACCCTGATCTTCATCAGGTAGGAACGAAGTTGGTAAATTACGGAAGATTAGAACAAATATCGCAATAATGATGACATAAAATATTCCAGAGAATATTTTATGGTGTGTCATACGGTCTACACCATTTTGATATTTACCAGAAATTTTGTCAAAACTACTATTAAACCATCTAAAGAAGCGCGCAAAGATATTGTTGCTTTGCTCTTTATTCGGATCATGTTGTTTCAGGAATGTTGCACACAGGGCCGGGGTAAAGGTCAGCGCAATGATCAAAGATAAGATCATGGCTGTTACGAGTGTAATCGAGAATTGTCGATAAATAACCCCAGTGGTACCTCCAAAAAATGCCATAGGTACGAACACCGCAGTCAGAACACTGGTAATACCGATCAGGGCACCTGAAATCTGCTGCATGGATTTTTCGGTTGCAGGAATAGGTTCGAGATGCTCCTCTTGCATAATCCGTTCGACGTTTTCTACGACGACAATGGCATCATCCACCAGTAGACCAATTGCGAGAACCATCGCAAACATGGTCAAGGTGTTAATACTAAATCCAAACAGATTGATCACTGCAAAAGTTCCAAGAACCACGACTGGAACTGCAAGAGTTGGAATAATCGTCGCACGCCAGTTCTGCAAGAACAGGAACATCACGATAAATACCAATACTACCGCTTCGATTAAAGTATGAACCACGTTTTCAATCGATAATTTAACGAATGGTGTGGTATCGAAAGCAATTTCGTCTTTAAATCCTGCTGGATAGTTGGGACGAAGCTTGTCTAATGCTGCCTGTACATTGTTGGCAGTATCTAGGGCATTGGCACCCGTAGAAAGACGGATGGCAATACCACCTGCTTCTTTACCATTATATTTTGAATTGAACTGATAGTTTTCCGAACCTAGCTCAACTCGAGCAACATCACCTAAGCGAACCTGAGCACCCGACGTAGTATTCTTAAGGAAAATATTACGGAATTGCTCTGGTGTTTGTAATAGGCTTTGAGCATTAATGGTTGCATTGATGGCTTGGCCTTGTACAGCAGGTGCACCACCGACCTGACCCACCGCAACTTGAGCATTTTGCGCTTGAATCGCGTTAGATACATCAACAGGAGTCAATTGGTAAGTATTTAGCTTTGCAGGGTCAAGCCATACGCGCATTGAATACTGACCACCAAAGACCTGTACTTCACCTACACCCGGAACACGACTTAAAGGATCCTTAATGTTGGCATTAATATAGTCTTTGATGTCTGCACCAGATAATGAACCATCTGGCGAGTAGAAAGAAATAACCTGTAAGAAACTGGCACCAGATTTCTTAATAGTAATCCCTTGACGCTGTACAACTTCAGGTAAAGATGCTGTCGCAGTTTGCAGCTTATTTTGTACCTGTACTTGCGCGATGTTGGCATCTACACCCTGATTGAAGTTAACATCAATTGCAACGCTACCATTCGATAAGCTTTGTGAACTGATATAACGCAACCCATCCAGACCATTAAGCTGTTGCTCAATTACCTGAGTTACTGAGTTTTCAATCGTTTCAGCAGACGCACCAGGATAAGACGCCGAAATCGAAATTTTAGGCGGTGCAATCGTTGGATACTGTGAAATTGGCATTTTTGTTAGCGTGATAATCCCCGCCAACATAATCACCAACGCGATCACCCATGCAAAGATGGGACGATGAATAAAAAATTGAGCCATTCAGTCTACCCCTTATGTATTTGAAGTAGCTTTTTGTTCAGATTGAGCTTTGTTCTGTTCAACTGGTTTTGCATTTTCAGCATTTGCTTTTGCATTTGGGGCTTGCGGTTGAGTGCCAGTTTGAGCTGCAGGCGCCTGATACGGTTTTGCAGAAACTTGCTGGCCTTCTTTAATTTTTGCTATCCCATCAACAATGATCTTGTCACCTGTTTTTAAACCACTGGTCACAATCCAGCTACTACCTTGTACACCTACAGTCTCGATTTGACGAGATTCTACGACACCTTTTTCATTAACCAGCATAGCAACAGCCTGTCCAGTTGGTGTACGTGTGACGGCCTGTTGTGGTACTAGATATGCATTTGGAATAACTGCTTGCGTAATCTGGGCAGTGGCATACATACCTGGAAGTAATAAATGATTTGGGTTTGAGAAGACTGCACGCAAAGTTACTGTACCTGTATCTGGGCTTACACTCGCATCAGAGAAAGCAAGGTGTCCTTCTACTGGATAAGTCGATCCGTCTTCAAGGCGCAGTTTGACTTTGGTATTATTACTATTGTCCAGACTACCTTTGCTTAACTTTTGACGTAAACGTAATAGTTCTGCACTGGATTGATTAATATCGACATAAATCGGATCAAGTTGCTGAATTGTGACTAGAGGATCAGTCTGATTTGCTGTAACTAAAGCACCCGCAGTGACAGAAGAACGACCAGATTGCCCAGAAATTGGTGAGCGAATGGTCGAATAACCTAAATCAACTTCAGCATTTTTAACTTGTGCTTTGGCCGCGGCAACTTGTGCTTCTGCAACATTCACTTGACCCACTAGGTCATCATATTCCTGCTTTGAAACAGCATTACTTGAAACCAGTTGTTTATAACGATTCATTTTGGTCTTAAGTGAGCTTAGATTTGCATCCTGTTGCAACAATGCTGCTTTGGCATTATCTAAAGTGGCGCGGTTTGTCCGTGAATCCAGTTCATATAATGACTGACCCTCACGAACATAACTTCCCTCAGTAAATAAACGCTTCAGAATCACACCGCTAGTCTGAGGACGTACTTCAGAAATTTGATAGGCTGTTGTACGCCCAGAAAGCTCAACCGTTTGCTCGACACTTTGTGGCTGTGCAACAAGCACGCCGACTTCAGTAGGGGGCATTTGCTGAGCTGCACCAGCTTGCTGCGCATTTTTGGGATCTTTGCTACAGCCAACAAGTGCGATACTTGCTGCTAATGTGCAAGCAGTAAGGGCTGGAGCCCAAAGCTTTGCAGACATCATTGTTCCACCTCGTTTAGATTTTTATCTAACAAATAATTTGTTGTTGTCCAACCTACTTTGTAACCAGAGCCAAAGCAGTGAGATCCAAATAAAACCAATACTCCATCCCGCTAGAACGTCCGTAGGATAATGAACCCCAGCATAAATTCTGGATAACCCCATAAAAAGCAACCATAAACAGGAGGCCCCCATGAAATACACTTTTTGGAAATGGTTCTGAGAAATCAACATTATTAAACTGGCAAATGTGGCGGCATAGACGCTATGGGCACTGGGAAATGACGCACCATAATTTTGCACCAGATGGTAAATCTCTGGCGGTCTGGGCCGATTAAAACACCACTTTAACAACCATCCTAAAGCAATACTGCCGCTGATCCCCATTAAAATGAAGATGAGTGTTGAATACTTTTTATACCAAGCGCAACATAAACACCAGACTGATGTAAAAAATAATACAAATGGCATGCCACCCAGATAAGCCAGAACAATAATAACTTGATCAAGCACCTTATTTCGGTGTTCACTCAGGGTTTGAACTGCATGTAAATCAAATCCTGAAATGAAGGGAGAATATAAGCCAAACACACTCAATAAAAATAAAATGCAACCAATACAAAGTATTAGGTAAGGCATATTTTATAACCTTCAGTTTAACCAAGCTCATCGGTTGGAATATGTTCTTGAAGTGTACTCGTCAGTACACTTTTTTTCAAGTCTAGGTTATTTATACTAATTTCTTTTCGAAAAATATTTAACAATCAGCACATAAAGATAACAATTTTAAGTGATTTTTGGCACATTTTCTCCATCATCATGATAATTTGTCTAGTGTGTTGAACCTGATTTTGGTGTTCCATCATCTACTTCAAGCGGTTGCTGTGGTGGCCAGAAAAAGTCACTTGGACGGGTTAAAAAATGCGTCACAACCAGTTTAGCCAAAGGTTTCCATTGTTCAAAGCGGACGCGACGTGCACGTAAAGCGACAATAATAGTCAATGAGAAACTCACAAAGAGGTTAGTTAAACCAATCAGCAATACCCCCATAAATGACACGATGATCAGGCCCACATCGGGTGGACCATTAACACACATTAAACCCTGTATAAAATTGGCAGAGGCAAAAGCAATATGGCGAATATCGAGGGGTAAGCCTAAAATAAAGCCTAGAGTCCCCATGCTTCCGAGCATAATGCCGAAAATAAAATTACCAGAGAGTGCACCAAGATTGAGTTGAATATAATCTGCAAATTTATTTAAACGTTCTTGCCCCATCCAGTTTGCTAAGCGTCGATGTGCTTTAAGACGCGGGCCAACCTTACGATAAACAGCCATGTTATCGAAATAGCCTGCAAGCAAACCTGATAAAAATAAACAGACCCCAGCAATGGCTGCATGTGGAATAGCAAGAGAGGTAAATGGATTTAGACTATGCAATAGGGCGTTGGCTTTGGCATGTGTGAGCAAAGGCTCATCCAAAAAGTATTGCCAAAGATAAGTAATCAGTGCAGCCGTAGGTATGGCAATGGAAATATTTCCTAAAATCGCAACGAACTGAGTCCTGATAATGTTGATAATCAAGGCAGCAAGTTCTGCTATTTGGGCAGTTCGGGAACCTTTACGTTGTTGTACGGTAGAGGCAAGTGCCGCTGCTGTCATCGCCGGTTGTTTGGTCGCAACTGTAAAATGTAAAACATGAATCAGAACAAAGCCCAGTGAATAGTTCATGCTATAAATAAAAGCATGCATCAACGGGGCAAGGGTTAATCGTGCTGCTAAAATTTTAAGTGTAGCCATTGTTGCAATAATGACGCCAGCACCTGCGGCGGCTCTATACATTTCAACAAAGCCTTTTTTATCAGTACTTACATAGTGTTCACCTGTACGACTGGCATTTTCAGTCACTTGTAAAGCGATCAACTCACTGTTTGTAGTCATCAGTGAGCGTACACTTTTTTCGCTGTAATGTGCCTCTGTAATGTCTTCGAGAAACTCACCCATCGACATATAGCGAGTTTGAGCATCTCCAACCATAATGTTTAAGAGTAATTCAATTCGATCCAGACATTGTTCGAGCAAAGACAACAGATAAGTGAGACTTAGACTTACTCCAATACGTTTGGTAGCACGTCGTATTTTTAAAACGACCTCTCGACATTGCTCAAACATAACAAAGGCCTGAGAGGCATCGGGTGGTTCAAGTACGGCAATTTCGTGACCGGTATAATGTTGCTTTTTGAATTTTTCAATAAAATCGATGACTTCACGATTTTGTACCAGAAAAGGGGATTCGTATTCGGTCAGCTCAGGTTGCGCATTAATAAATTCAGGATATAAGCCAATACCACTAATTCGGTAGGATAAAACCGTAATCGCTTTAATCATTTGATCCTGAATAGCGCGTTTTTCATCGATATTGCTATTACTTTGGCCAATGAGTTCAAAAAGTGTATGCCAACGTTTTTGATCGATTGCATTTAGCCAGTATTTATCACTGCGTTGGTGAAATACTTTGCCAATCAATGTACTAAGATCAAGATCATCCTGAATTAAGGGTAAAAAAAGTGCCCCCAAACGTTTAACTAACTGGTTCCAAAAACCATCTAAAGATAAAATACCGCTGTCAGCATATAAACTGATTTGTTTATATTGATTGATTAGCCGTAATAGAAAGCTTTGTAAGGTATTAGCTGCATCAGGTGTAATGAGTAAAGATTCTAAAAATGCATCAAATTTGGCATTAATGTCATCTTGATCTTTAGTGTCTGCTGGACGGATACGATTGACCAGCTCAATAATAATATTTTCATCTAAAACAGCTTGGTTATGATCAAGCTGTTGCTGCATTTGAGTATATAGATCAGATAAATTTATATGCATAGGCAAAAGGTTATTGAATTCGATGTAAAGCCATTAAAGTAAGGTTAGTTAAAGCCTGACGCGCTTCGCTGTCAGGTAATTGATTTAAAGCATTAAGCGCAGCTTGAGTTTCTTGTTCAGCACGAGTACGGCAATACTCTAAAGCACCAGAGTTTTGCACAATCTGGATGACTTGCTCCAACTGACTAATGCCCCCTGTGGAGATACTTTTACGAATAATATCATGTTCTTCGCCAGTAGTTTTTTGTAAAGCGGCGATAAGTGGCAGAGTCGGTTTACCTTCCATCAAGTCATCACCAATATTTTTACCTAAGGTGTCTGCATCAGAGGTATAGTCCAAAATATCGTCAATAATCTGAAAAGCATTGCCAAAATGACCTGCAAAATGACGCAAAGGCTCACGGTGTTGTGGTGTATTGGCTAATATCGCTGCACCTTCAGTTGCCAGTTCAAACAGGCGAGAGGTTTTACCGTGAATAATATTTAAATAAGTCGTTTCAGTCGTGTCGGGATCATGTTGAGATTGAAGCTGAAGCACTTCACCTTCTGCAATTTCACAGGTTCCAGTCGAAAAGTCTTTGAGTAAGACCATATCATTGAGATCGACCAACAAGTCAAAAGCACGTGAAATAAGAAAATCGCCTACCAATACTGCTGTTTGGTTATTCCAGGTCGCATTTGCAGTAGGACGTCCACGGCGTAATCCTGATTCATCTACTACATCATCATGAACCAGCGTTGCGGTATGTAGCATTTCAATAATTGCAGCTAATTTGCGATGATGCTCTAAGTCCTCAACACCACAAGCTTTGCCTGCAAGCAAGCACATGATGGGGCGCATCCGCTTGCCACCTGCTTCGACCACATGTTTACTTACGGCCATGACTAAAGCAACTTTGGAGGTAATGCCTTCATTAATAAATTTGTCCATCACAGCAAAGTCGTTAGCGACAGGCGCGAGTATATCTTGCTTAAAATCGATGGCCATATGAAAGGAAACCTCATCAAAATATTGGTAATTTGCTAAATGTATTAAAGCTATAAAATCTTAAACTCAAATGAATGACAAAAGATGACTTCATACATTGCAGACCTTGTATGACCGTTTCATGTTGAGTGTCATTGAGTCAACTTTAGGAAGAAACTCCATGTTGAGTGGTTTTATAGTAGCAATTTGTTTTTTAAACCTTATTTGTGATTTTACACATATTCAAACGAAATACTAGATTGATTCAGCCGATCATAAAGCTTAAGTGGTTTTCTTCATGTTTTTTGTTTTAGCTTGAGTATTTTTGCATCAAAATACTTGTTGTTTGCCAAGTTATCCCTTAAAATCTTTCGCCTTATACATCCCAGTGGCGTTCGTTTTAAGATCGATATATCCCTTTATCGGCACGACGACACGGGCTTGGTTGGAGTACATTCATGTACGCAGTAATCCAAAGCGGTGGTAAACAGCACCGTGTAGTTGAGGGTGAAACCCTTAAAGTTGAATTGTTGAAAGCTGAAACTGGTTCAACTATTACGTTTGATGACGTATTAATGGTTGTAAACGGTGATAGCATTCAAATCGGTGCTCCAGTTGTTGCTGGCGCAAAAGTAACTGCAGAAGTGGTTGGTCATGGTCGTCACGACAAAATCCGCATCATCAAAATGCGTCGTCGTAAACACTACCGTAAACAACAAGGTCACCGTCAATGGTTTACCGAGTTGAAAATTACTGGTATTGCAGGCTAATCACGAGGAGTAATAGACATGGCTTCTAAAAAAGCTGGTGGATCGACTAAAAACGGTCGTGATTCGAATCCTAAAATGTTAGGTGTTAAAATCTACGGTGGTCAATCAGTAACTGCTGGTAACATCATTGTTCGTCAACGTGGTACTGAGTTCCACGCTGGTGCAAACGTAGGTATGGGTCGTGATCATACTTTATTTGCTACTGCTGATGGCGTAGTAAAGTTTGAAGTGAAAGGTCAATTTGGCCGTCGCTATGTAACTGTTGAAACTGTATAAGTTGAAATAGTTAAAAAACCCGCATTTTGCGGGTTTTTTTACAGCTAGGATTTGCAGTTTACAAGGATGAGTTGGTTTCTTTTGCTGGCGTACGAATAAATCGATGATGTTTAATGTCATCATAGGCTTGCAGAATTTCATCATAACTATTCATTACAAATGGCCCATGACCATTGATCGGTTCATTAAGGGGCTGTCCTGAAAGCAAAAGTAGCTTACTGTTATGTAGAGCAGTGATTCTTAAATCTTTTCCAGTATTTGACATAACGGCCAATCCTTGTTCATCTAATACATCATCGTGTTGCGTAAATCGTATTTGTCCACTCCGCAAATAAATCAGTGTTGTTTCACCTTCTTGCGCAGATAAAATGGTGCTTTGTCCTTGATGCAATTGAATATCTAAAACGCTTATCGGGCTATAGGTCAATGCAGGGCCATGGATTTGTTGATATTGGCCAGCAATGACTCGAACTGTGCCTGCATCATGCTCAAGCTTGATAGTTGGAATGTCGCGACTCTTTAAACTTTGGTAGCGCGGCTCGGTCATCTTATATTTGGCTGGTAAATTGATCCAAAGTTGAACCATTTCAAATGCACCTCCACGCTCGCGGAAAGCAGGACTAAATTGTTCACGATGCATGACCCCTGAAGCGGCGGTCATCCACTGCACATCACCTTTTGCAATTATACCGCCACCGCCTGATGAATCGCGATGTTCTAGTTCGCCTTCGAACATTAGGGTGACGGTCTCAAAACCACGATGTGGGTGTTGATTTACACCGCGTCTTTTATCCGCTGGCACTAATGTTCCTGGCCCTAAATGATCTAGCAATAAAAATGGTGAAGTTGTATTGCCAAGTTCCTGATAAGAAAATACAGAAAGTACCGGATAGAAATCACCGACTGAAAAACGGGTACTATTACGATGAATAAATGCTAGGCTTTTCATGGGGGAACTCCATTATTTTTTAAATGTATTATTAGGAGGAGCATAGTTGTTTTATTAAGACGGGGTCAGTCCACATAATAGAACACTGTATTTTAATTTTTAGTATGTTGCTGAATTAAACATTCATCTGAGTGAATATCTTTATCTTATTATTTTCTTCATAATGCTGTGATTTTTGTACATAAAATTGTTCTTGGAGACAGTAATTACACAAAATATATGTGTTTCTCCACAGTTTTAGTTTTCAAAAACAGTAAGATATCTACATAACAGTAAAAACTGATTAGAGGTTTTATTTTATGAATTCCGTAAAAAAAGTGGCATATGGATTAACTTTAACGGCAAGTGTGGTTGCACCTGTAATGAGTGTAAATACTTTTGCAGCCACGGCAGCGTCGGAACAACAAGCAACCTCAAACCTTGTGAAACAATTGAGCGGTATGCAAAGTTTATCTGCCAATTTTGAGCAAACCACTAAAGCGACAAATAATACGCGTACACCAAAAAATAAAGGTTTGACTGCGCAACATATGAATCAGACGTTTACAGGTGTGATGAAAGTGGAGCGTCCTGGTAAATTCTTCTGGGAAACCACGTCGCCTTCAAAACAAACTATTGCTACAACAGGTAAAACCGTCTGGATTTATGACCCTGATTTACAGCAAGCTGTTCGCCAAAATTTGGATGATCAGGTTGCTAATACGCCTGCTTTATTATTATCTGGGAATACTAATCAGATTATGCAGTCGTATCGTGTGACTCAGCCTGATAGTAGCAAAACCTACTACACTTTATATCCAAAAGATAGTGAAGGGGCTTTTCAAAGCCTAACGATTAGTTTTGGTGCAAATAAAGCGCCAAGTTTGATGATCTTGCAGGATTCTCTTGGTCAAACAACGTATGTAAGGTTTAATAATGTGAAACTAAATCCATCTATTCCTGCGGGGACGTTTAATTTTACGCCACCAAAAGGTACCGATATTATTGACCAATAATTTTTAGCTAATTTTTCAATATTATTTAAATTAACCGCTCATTTTGGGCGGTTAATTTGTTATGGGTTGATCAAATAGATACATATTTTCAATGTTCAGTATAAATAGAGCTTTGTATAGTAGATAAAAATGAACATCGAAAACGATCAAAAGGGGCGGCAATGTCTGCACGACACTTTAAAAAAACATTATTAATTCTGCCATTTTTAAGTGCTGTATTTTTAACTGTAGGTTGTCAACCAAAAACAGACAGCAAAAAGGAAACCTCGACAGAAACTAAAGTTGAAAAAGTCAGTATTCCTGTTATCCAATCCAAAGTTGTTGCAGTTAAATTGCCAAAAAATAAGCTTTGTCTTGAAGATGGCTGTACCGAATACCATTTTCAGACTGTAGAAACCAATCAGCCTTGGATCAATGAGTATTTTATGAATCGGATCAAGAAAGCTGATCCAAATGCTTTTGATAATATTCAGGATCAACAAGTCAAACTGCCTGAGGGAATGCCGCAGGAGGGTGAAAGTACTATATTTGTGCGTTATCTAGGACAAAATTACAATTTGGCTTCGTTTCAATTATATACCTATACTTATTCGGCGGGTGCTGCCCATGGGATGCATCATGAGGAATATGTTATTTTTGATTTGAATAAGAAAAAACGAGTGAGCGTTGCAGATTTGCTTAAAGAGGGAAGCGACACAACAGTGCGTGATCGTTTGTACAGCTATAATCAAAGTTGGCTAGAAGAACATAATATTGAAAAAGATAAATTACAATTGAGTGATAATTTTTATTATGGCAATGAAGGTATCGTTTTTGTTTATCCACTCTATGAATTAGCTTCTTATGCCGAGGGTCTAACTGAATTGACATTGCCTTACGATCAGGCAACAGATGTGGTAAAACCTGAGTATTTACCTAGTCAGCCACTGCTACCTAAAGAATAACAAATGTCTAGAAGCTAAAAATCATGATTTATAAATATAGTCACTTAACGGTGACTATATTTTTTGCTGTGAAGCACTTACACTATAGGCAGTTTCTTCTCTTCAACTTATGATTGACTATGATCGACCCAAAATTACTCAGAAATAATATTGAAGCTGTAAATCAGGCTTTGGCAAAACGTGGTGTGCAATTGGACCCTGCTGAATGGGCATCTTTGGAAGTCCGCCGTAAAGAACTTCAATCCAAAACTGAAAGCTTACAAGCAGAACGTAATTCTGGTGCTAAACAGGTAGGGCAGATAAAAAAAGCAGGTGGTGATGCATCTGACATTATGGCACGTATGCAAGCTATCGGAGATGAAATTAAAGCTGCGGAAGTAGCTTTGGCAGAATTACAAGCCGAAATTGAAGAAAAAGCCTTAAGTATTCCAAACTTGCCGGATGAATCTGTACCAGCGGGTAAGGATGAAAATGACAATGTGGAAATCTCAAAATGGGGTACACCACGTCAATTTGATTTTGAAATTAAAGATCATACCGATCTAGGCGAGTGGATGGGTGGTCTTGAGTTTGAAACTGCAACCAAGCTAACAGGCTCACGCTTTAGTGTATTGAAAGGACCATTGGCTCGTTTACAACGCGCTTTAACACAATTTATGCTAGATACGCATACCTTAAAAAATGGTTATACGGAAGCGTATGTGCCGTACTTGGTCAATGCCGATTCATTACGTGGCACAGGTCAGTTACCCAAATTTGAAGAAGATTTATTCAAGTTACAAGGTGAAAAAGAATATTATTTGATACCTACTGCCGAAGTACCAGTGACGAACTTTGTGCGCGACGAAATCATTGATGCAGATCGTTTACCTCTTAAATATGCAGCACACACACCATGTTTCCGAAGTGAAGCAGGTTCTTATGGACGAGATACCCGTGGCCTGATTCGTCAACATCAGTTTGACAAAGTAGAGATGGTGCAAATCGTCAAACCAGAAAATTCGATGCAGGCATTAGAGGAATTGACAAGCCATGCGGAAGGAGTTTTACAGGCATTGGGCTTACCCTATCGTAAAATTTTACTTTGTGGCGGTGATATGGGTTTCGGTTCCACTAAAACTTATGATTTAGAAGTGTGGGTGCCAAGCCAAAATACGTATCGAGAGATTTCTAGCTGTTCAAATATGGGTGATTTTCAAGCACGTCGGATGATGGCGCGTTACCGTGCGGACCAAAAGAAAACTGAATTAGTACATACCTTAAATGGCTCTGGTTTAGCAGTAGGTCGTACTCTTTTGGCCGTAATGGAAAATTATCAACGAGCCGATGGTTCGATTGAGATCCCAGAAGTATTACGTGCTTATATGGGCGGTGCATCTTATATCGATTAATCGATTTTGTGCATGATTTTTGCTTTAACCCACCCAAAATATTGATGTAGAGGTCGGCTGTGGAAATTTTTCCAATTTCACTCAAGTTGCAACAGCAACGTTGTCTGATCGTGGGTGGGGGGCATATCGCTTACCGAAAAGCGCTATTATTGCTTAAAGCAGGCGCAATTTTAGATGTGATTGCACCTGAAATTGAAGATCAACTCAAGACATTGGTTGAACAAAGTAAAGGCAAGTTCCATTTAAAAGCATTTGAAGATATTGATCTTGATCAAAGCTATCGTTTAGTGATTGCTGCAACTAGCAATGCTGCTGTCAATCGAAGGGTGTTTGAGCAGGCAGAGATGAGAAATCTGTTAGTAAATAGTGTCGATGACATTCCCAATTGTCGTTTTATGATGCCTGCGATTATTGATCGTTCACCTTTATTGATTTCGGTTGCATCTAACGGTGCTTCACCCGTGTTATCACGTCAGCTCCGTACACAGATTGAGACACTGGTGCCACATGGCATGGGTAAGCTGGCTGAGTTTTCTGGGCAATGGCGTAACCGTGTCAAAGCACAAATTACTAATCCAGATGAACGCCGTATTTTTTGGGAAGAGCTGTACATTAGCCCGCTCAAAGAACAGGTGTTTAATGACAATCTGGATGCAGCTAATCAAATGATGACTCAAGCACTTTCCGATTGGACTACACCCAAAGGTGAGGTTTATTTGGTCGGGGCTGGGCCAGGTGATCCTGAGTTATTGACCTTAAAAGCCTTACGTTTAATGCAGCAGGCAGATGTGGTGATTTATGATCGTTTAGTCTCTCAACCGATTTTAGAACTCTGTCGTCGTGATGCACAAAAGGTTTATGTCGGTAAAGCCCGTTCTAACCATAGCGTACCGCAAGAGGATATTAATACTTTATTGGTCAAATATGCGCAGGCAGGTAAGCGAGTGTGCCGTTTAAAAGGCGGCGACCCTTTTATTTTTGGACGTGGTGGTGAGGAAATTCAGGAGCTATTTGCTTCGGGCGTTTCTTTTCAGGTGGTACCGGGCATTACCGCGGCATCTGGCTGTGCTGCTTATGCGGGTATCCCTCTGACGCATCGTGATTATGCGCAAAGCGTACGTTTCTTGACAGGGCATTTGAAAGAGGGGTCACCAGAACTACCTTGGAATGAACTAATTTATGAAAATCAAACGCTTGTACTGTATATGGGATTATTAGGGCTTGAACATATTTGTCAGCAGTTGATTGCACATGGTCAACGCAGTGATATGCCTGTAGCGTTAATCTCTAAAGGTACAACACCTGAGCAGAAAGTTGTGGTGGGTACCTTGGCTGATATTGCATCCAAAGTCACAGAGTATCAAATCCATGCGCCTACTTTGACTATCATTGGTGAAGTGGTTACATTGCGAGAGCAGTTAAAGTGGTCTGTTTGAACATTCATCTTCAACCAAGCTAATTACAGACTTTTTGAATGATAAACCTCATGATTTTAAAGCTGTTCCGCGGTGAATAACAAAAGAGACATTGGTTAATGCTGGTTAAATATTTACTGTTTATCCTTAATATAAGTCGAGAAATTTCGTGATCCACGTTGTATTGTTTGAGCCTGAAATTCCCGCTAATACCGGTAATATCATTCGTTTATGTGCCAATACAGGGGCACAATTGCATTTGATTAGGCCCTTAGGCTTTGAACTTGATGATAAAAAGCTGAAACGTGCGGGCTTAGATTATCATGAATATGCACGGATGAAGCTTTGGGATAACATTGAACAATGTCTTGAATTTCTAAATTCGCAAGGTATTACTGAATCTGATATTTTTCCACTTACCACCAAAGGCAGTGCTACGCCTCACACGGTGGATTTAAATCGTCCAGTTGCATTACTGATGGGGCCTGAAACCCGTGGTTTGCCTGAATCTGTGCGTTTAATGTTTCCTCAGAAAAACTGGATACGTTTACCTATGGCTGAAAATTCACGTAGTTTGAATTTATCAAATGCCACCGCAGTGATTGTTTATGAGGCGTGGCGACAACAAGGTTTTCGGCCTTTGTCGTAAGGAAACAGTTTAAATATCCTCATAATTTTTTGTCACAATGGTATAACTATCAGGATATTTAAACCAAACTTCGCCATCCATAGCACTTCAGTTAACGTTGGATCTTTTCAAAATTTTAATTTGATCCCTGTCCGAATATTGTGCATGGACATTAAAACGTATGCTTTTACCAACTGAATAGACCATTGACTCTAAGTCGATTTGGATTTCTAAGCAGAAGGTAAAGGTGTGTTCGGTACTCATCTAATTGCAAGACTATTTTCTTGTTTTCATCGAAGAATTGGTCGTACTCACCGTATTCCCGTATACTCTTGTAAGCGCTAGTATGGGTTGATCGTGTTGGCTATAGATCAACTATAATTAAAGACTTAGCGTTACAAAGTTCTTTATATTATGCGCTTATACCTTGAGTTGAATCATAATTTTTTTGTGCCTTGAGTACAGCTTCAATATGTGTTTCAGCCCATCCTTTTAATTGTAATGCTGTTTTGGACACATCGCGACCCAAATCAGTCAAGCGATATTCGACTCGAATGGGTGCTGTATCTTGTACTTGACGGATAATAAATCCATCACGTTCCAATATCTTAAGTTTTTGTGATAAAACTTTTGGAGAAATTCCTTCAATCTTTTTTTTGAGTAGATTGAAATGAATCGGTTGTTCTTCTAATACATTTAAAATAAGCAAAACCCATTTATCTGCAATTTTTTCAAAGAATAAGCGAGCAGGGCAATGCTGGCTATAAACATTATAGTTGAACGCACAATCCATCATAGCACTCCTAAATTGTAGACTTTATGTAAGTATTCCGCCATAAAATGATAAGTTACTTATTGGTAACTAATTGACACCTAGTTTCTAAAATATATCATTAAACTATCTTCATGCAAATAGAGCATTTCTGATGGCGAATGTATCTCTCGTTTATTTTTCTGGTTATGGTCATACTCAAGTTCTAGCTGAAACTTTTGCAGCCCAGATAGGTGCAAATCTGATCGAAATTAATCAAGAAGGTGATATCAAAGAACAAGACTGGCAGATACTGGATGATTCCGCTGCGATTGTTTTTGCTGCGCCGACTTATATGGCGGCTGCACCTTGGCAATTTAAAAAATTTGCTGATGCCACCTCTAAAAAATGGTTTACACGCACATGGCAAGATAAAATTTTTGGTGGTTTTACCAACAGTGCTAGTCTTAATGGTGACAAGCAAGTCACTCTAATTCAGTTCCAGACATTGGCATCACAACATGGTGGTATTTGGGTTAGTTTAGGGTTATTACCTGCAAATACCAAGACAGCAACTCGTCAGGATATCAATAATCTGGGCGGTTCAGTCGGTGCACTTATTCAAACTCCCTCTGATGCTAGTGTAGATGAAATTCCACAAGGCGATATCGAAACAGTAAAAAGTTACGCCCAGCGTATTCAAACCATTACTGACCGATTTTATGCAACAAAATAATAAGGACTGATATTGGCTCAAATTTAACGATGCAATCCTTAAACTTTTGGAGTGTTATATGATTAAATTTGAGCTAGTTTTCATTTGTATTTTTATCAAAAATTTGAGTCATTAAGTAAAAATTGTTGGTCAAATCATTGTTTTTGAGCCTCTCTTTGAATTTGACCGACTTAATGAATGAATGTTTTAAAATTACGTAGGATTCGATAACAAACGTATAATCCGCTGAATGAAAATAAAATTAGTGCCCCTAAAATGTATTTTAAATTGTTGATATCATTTTGATAAAATTGTTGAATATCCTGTTGTGACCAGGTCAGTGAAGTGGATTGATTATTTTGAATATCAATCCATTGAAGGTTTTGGAAATAAAAATAATTTCCGATTGACTGAATGGTCGCTTTGTGGAGATAACGTGTGCTAAACAGATTGTATTGATCTGTACAAACAGTTGCTAGATAGTGTTCGCAACTGAGCTTAGCCATATAACCCTGATCTTTCAAAACGATTAGAGCTGCTTGATCTGGCCTCTGATTATTCGACATTAAAATATATTGATGATTTGCATCTGTATCAAATTGGATGACTTTTCGGCTTTGATAGGCTTCAGTGCCTTTTAAAATATCTTCTGCCTTTACAACGCAAGTAATCACTAACGCAGCTGTAATCACAAAAATACAAATCGCCAGACTTAAGCGAAATACTTTCTTAATAGTTTGATGCATAGTCATCTACAAAAGAGTGGGAAATATTGAAAAAGATAAATTTTAACAGCATCCATCATAAGCTGAAGGGGCTCTGGAAAAAACCATATGCATTTCAGAATAAGGTTTTATGTTAAAAAAATTAATTATTTCACAGATTATACGAAACTTTTCGTTAAAATTATCATTACTTTGAAATGACATTTTGATTTGTATTTTTATTAGAAATAATTGAAAGAGGTTTCGGTTATTCCTGTAATAAGTGAAGGACTTTTATGGGTAATTATTTTTTACTACAGGCACTTAGCGTGGTATTTGCACTGTCAATTGCAACCACAATGTTCAATAAGCGAATTTTAGATTTTCCTCAAGCCATTGGGGTGCCTATCGTTTCCGCTGTTTTAGTTTTTATTTTGCAATGGGGGGCAAATCTACTTCAAGGCAACCAATTTATTACGATTAATATTCATAACATTGAAGAAGCGGTTCGTGGTATTGATTTTTATGATTTTTTAATTAATGGGGTAATCTGTTTTATTTTAACTTCATCGGCACTCAAATTTAAAATTTCAGATTTAAGGAATCACTGGAAACCGATTGGGATTCTTGCCACCATTGCTTTGTTACTTTGTGCGATATTTTTTGCAGGTCTTTTATATGGATTTCAATTTTTAATCGGGAATCCTGTTCCAATTCTGGTGTTATTACTTTTAGGTTCGGCATTGGGTGCAACAGATCCCATAGGAATTAAAGGGGTACTTAGTTCAGTTCGAGCACCTCACCATTTAATTGTCAAACTAGAAGGTGAGTCATTATTTAATGATGCCATGTGTATTGCAGTCTTTATGACGTTATTGAATGTCCTACAAGGCGAGCATTTTTCATTAGTGCATACTTTAGAAAGCTTTGTTTATGAGATTGTGGTTGCGGCGTTGATTGGCTGGGCATTTGGTGTAGCAATTTTGCGCTTACTCCGTGGGAAACATGAAATGGAGTCGCTGATTTTAACTACAGCTTTACTCGCGTGTGGATCATATTTAGTGGCACTATTTGCGCATGCATCTGCACCGATTGCCTGTGTGATTGGTGGTTTGATTGTCGGAAATAAATGGAAAGAAATATTGCAGGAACGCGAAATACGTGAAGTAAATCATTTTTGGCATACTGTTGAAGGGATTATTAATTCTTTTCTTTTCACATTAATTGGTCTTGAACTTTTTATTCTAGATTTAAATGCAAGTATGATTTTGGGTGGGATTATTGCTTTTATTGCACTACATATTTCTAGATTTGCTGCAAATTTTTTATCTTTTTCCTTTTTTCCTGCATTTAGAACAAAGAGTTATAACGGTAGTTTGACAATATTGTCTTGGGGAGGAGTGCGTGGGGGTATTTCATTAGCATTAATACTTGCTGTCGCAAATGTTCCAGAATTACGTGAATATAGTAGTATTTTAATCGGTTATACTTTTATTAGTGTATTACTTTCAGGAGTGGTTTGCGGTTTGGGTTTACCAGCAGTAATGAATGCTTTTTATTATAACCCAAACGAAGAAAAACAAGGCTTTAAAGGTTGGTATCAACAACTATGTCATAAAATGAATCGTAGAGGTTTTAAATATATTGTAGGAGAAGATGCCAATGGAGTTGAAACAATTACAATTTATAATCCCGAAGTCATTATTGATAAAAAATCAGACGATGGAATTACATCCGTGCATAATCCTAACAAAATCGAAGAAGTGAAACGTTTAGAAAATCCTGATAATTTCTAAGTAATTACATAAGTAATAATATTTATGGGGTTAAATGTTTAACGTGTGTAAGCTTTTAACCCTTTTATTTATGATTTTTAAATAAATAGATTAGAAAGAATTAATTTAATAGTTAATTTGTTAAATAACATTAAAGCTAAAATAATTAAATTAAAGTTTTTCTAAATAATAATGAAAGTTATAGTGTATTATTTGTATCGAAAAGGTATATAAAGTGTGAACAATATTTATTCTTTTAAAAAAATAATTTTATTAAACAATCATTTGGATTTTTGTTTAAGTGTTAAGGTGATGTAATTATCATAATCTTTGTAATGTGTAATTTTTTGCATATTTTATTTTTTTAATTTTAGGTTTTAAATAATATTTATATAAAAACTGAAGTATCTCTCATTTTAAAATTAAAGATATGACAGTGAAATAATTACAAATAAAGCCCCAATATTTTTATAAATAAGGAATATGAACATGTCTGAAATACAAATTATAGCTAAAGCAAGTCATGCAACCGTCACTGACACCACTGCCAGCACCGTTAAATTAACAGAAGCATCTGTTGTATTAATTAAAACACCTTCTAGTGAAGTAAATTCAATTACTAGAGATGGAACAAGTGCGGTAGTTGAATTAAAAAATGGGGAAAAAATCATTATTCAGGATTTTTTCAGTACCCAGACTGCCACTAACAATAGCCTTGTATTTGAAGATGCACCAAATAAATTAATGTGGGCTCAATTTGTCGATGCACAAGGCAATACCGTTAATCCTGTGGTCTATGAACCATTAAATAATGTTGAACCTTTATTATATGACGAACATGGTAATGCTATTAGCCCGTGGGCTTGGGTGGGCGGTGTAGCTGCTGTTGGTGCTATTGCGGCAGCGCTTGGTAGTAGCGGAGGGGGTGGTGGAAATAGTGGTCCTACTCCAGTTGATAATTCTGATCACATTCCTCCAAAAGTTACGGTTTCTACCCAATTGAGTAATGATAATACACCTGCATTGCATGGAACGGTTGATGATCCTACTGCAAAAGTCACA
>NZ_JACVUI010000006.1 GCF_016624945.1 Acinetobacter sp. S54
TGAGTTGGTAGAAATGGAAGTTCGTGAACTTCTTTCTACTTATGACTTCCCAGGTGATGACACTCCAGTAATTCGTGGTTCTGCGCTTAAAGCGTTGGAAGGCGATGCTGGCGAATATGGCGAGAAATCAGTTCTTGATCTTGTTGCTGCTCTTGACTCTTATATTCCAGAGCCAGAACGTGCAATTGACAAAGCATTCTTGATGCCAATCGAAGACGTATTCTCTATTTCTGGTCGTGGTACAGTAGTAACAGGCCGTGTAGAATCTGGTATCGTTAAAGTAGGCGAAGAAGTAGAAATCGTTGGTATCAAAGATACAGTTAAAACAACGGTAACTGGCGTTGAAATGTTCCGTAAGCTTCTAGACGAAGGTCGTGCTGGCGAGAACTGTGGTGTATTGTTACGTGGTACTAAGCGTGAAGACGTACAACGTGGTCAAGTATTGACTAAACCAGGTGCGATCAAGCCACACACTAAATTCGATGCAGAAGTGTACGTACTTTCTAAAGAAGAAGGTGGTCGTCATACTCCATTCCTAAATGGTTACCGTCCACAGTTCTATTTCCGTACGACTGACGTAACTGGTGCAATCCAGTTGAAAGAAGGCGTTGAAATGGTAATGCCAGGTGACAACGTAGAAATGTCAGTAGAATTGATTCACCCGATTGCAATGGACCCAGGTCTACGTTTTGCGATCCGTGAAGGTGGTCGTACTGTAGGTGCTGGTGTTGTTGCGAAAGTAACTGCATAATCACTTTATAGTAAAAGAACGCTCCGTTAGGGGCGTTTTTTTATGTCTGAATTTATATATTCTCTTATTTCTATGCAATGACCTTTGGGTATTTAACTTTTTTAATTTGAATAAAAATATTCGCAACATTTTTTGTCGTCATGACCCCAACTGATAATTCTGTGTCCTTATCTGCACTTAAGCCTTTTCATTAATTGAGTATGATAAGAATCAAGAAAACAAACAATAAATGTTGATGGCTCTATCGCCATTTAGGAGTAATTAGCATGAACGCTAAGGTAAATATTTCAAATCGTGCTGGTGCAAGTTTTCCAGTCCGTCGTATGAACT
Organism: Acinetobacter sp. S54; assembly: GCF_016624945.1. Lineage (GTDB taxonomy): Bacteria > Pseudomonadota > Gammaproteobacteria > Pseudomonadales > Moraxellaceae > Acinetobacter. Next base: position 1,082 of record NZ_JACVUI010000006.1, read on the forward strand.
TTGATTTTGATAATGTGCCTGAATATTGGATGAATGGTTCGGCAGGATTAACCCATTTTATGACGGCATTATCTGCCTTATTTCCAGATGGTGAAAAACTATTTATCGATTCAGTTCGTGCGGTTCGTTATCATCCTGCGATTAAAGACAATGAAGCTTTACAGAAAGAAATTAGTGCATTTATTGGGCAGGAAGCTATGCACACCCAAGAGCACGTAGGTTTTAATGCTTCTGCACAGAAATATGGTCATGATGTCAACAGGTTGGAAAGGCAGACTGGTTTTGTCATTCAGACTGGCCGTAAAATCTTTGCTAAAGTGGTAAAACCTTTTGGTATGACACAAGAAATGGTGGATCTGACAGCGACGACAGCGTTAGAACATTTTACTGCTACGATTGCTTCTGAGTTATTACGTAATACGCATATTCAGGAACTTATGACAGATGAAACCATGAAATATATGTGGTTGTGGCATGCGATTGAAGAAAATGAACATAAAGCAGTAGCTTATGATGTTTATGAGGGGATTTTTGGTCGTGGTTTAAAGGCTTATGCTTTACGTAATACTGCATTAGTTGTCGCAATGGGACTGATTTTTTTAACACAATCTTCTTTTGTGCTACGCCTTCTACGTGAAGATAATAAATTCAATCTGAAAGAATTGTCTATGATTTACCAATATGCCTATAGCCCATCTAAAGGAATTATTTCAGGGATGGCCAAAGAAATGTTGGTTTACTTTAAGCCAGGTTTTCATCCAAATGATTTAGATACTGTTGAGTTATTAAAAAACTGGAAAGCTAAATTGGGCTTATAAAGTTTGCTAGTTATGCAAAGGGCAATTAAATTGCCCTTTTTTTATGACTCAGGATTCTATAAGATCAGACCTCTTTTTAGTCGTCCATAGTTCAGACATGCCAAATAAAATGATCCGTTCCATGCAACAAAAAGATGTCCAAGCTGTTGCGCAAATTGAAAAGCAAGTACAAACGCATCCGTGGACAGCACAGCAATTTTTGGAATCAGTCGAGGCTTATCAAAGTACCGTGATCGAGCAGCAAGATCAAATTTTAGGGTTTTGTATTTTGCAACCCGTGTTAGACGAGGCTAATCTGTTATTAATGGCAATTCATCCAGATTATCAGGGTCAAGGCTTGGGTTATCAGCTTTTGGAAGAATCCTTGCGGTTACTTGAAAATAATCCTGTACAGATATTTTTAGAAGTTCGTGAAAGTAATCTGGGCGCAATTAAATTGTATGAAAAAATTGGTTTTCATCAGATTGATTTAAGACCAAATTATTATCCTAATCTTGATGGTTCACGTGAACACGCCATTATTATGGTGAAAAGTTGTAGTGACGATTTCATGGCTTTATTTAAATAATAAGAACTTTGAATAAAGCTAATCCGTTATGGAGACAAGTTGCAAAATTGATATTTACTTAACGATTAAATGATTCCATTCAGAAGGAAGGGTGGTCATTAACGAATTACCCAATCGCTGAATCTCTTCTGCGCTTAATGCGCGATTCAGTCTACGCCATTGTCCATCAAGTAACAGCTCAAGTGGAATATATTGCGATTTATAATTCATTTTTTGTGAATGAGGAACCCAATAACCTAAATACAGATAATCAAGATTCAAGGTTTTAACGTACTCAAGTTGTTTTAAAATTGCAAATACACCTAGGGAGCGGCGACTCTCATCTGGGTCAAAAAATGTATATACCGCAGATAAACCATCATCCATTTTGTCGCAAGTTGATACACAAATCAGTTGATCACCTTTCCAGAGTTCCATAAAGAAACTTTCTGTACAGCTATGCACCAGAAATTTTTCAAATTGATCCAGACTAGGTGGATACATGTCACCATCTGCATGCCGCTCATTAATATAACGTTCATACAAATCATAATGTAATTTTACTGCTTGATTCGTTGGTGTGATTCGCATTTGTAAATCCTGATTACGTTTCCATGCCTTTTTTTGAATACTATTCATTTGAAAGTCATATGCAGGAACACGACAGGATAAACATTGACGACATAAATGGCATTCAGGGCGATATACAAAATCACCACTGCGCCGAAACCCAACGCGAGAAAGTTCAGATAGAGTCACCACATCAATACGATGAATCGGATCTAAAAAGACCATTCTTGCAGATTTATTTTCCAGATAACTACAGTCATGTGGCGGCGTAATATAATACTGCAAATCATTGAGCAGGGACTTGGGATGATAAGATTTCATATTATTGGTCCCTCAATTATTATCATTCAATTAACTTTGCATTTTCGGCAACCGTTTTACTTGAAAATACACGCTCTTGATAACTTTTCCAATCGATAGGGGGGCGGATAATTACATCTTGTAACGATTTTAAATAGTCTTGCCGAGAAAGTGTACAGGCACCCAGATTAATTAAGTGATCATTGACCAATTGACAGTCCACCCAAGGCAATCGGTTTTCTTTTCCAAGTAACATTAATGTATAGAAAGCCATTTTTGAAACATCAGTACGAAGACTGAACATTGACTCACCAAAACAACCGTGACCAATACTCACGCCATATAAACCACCGATAAGTTCCTGATCATCCCAAACCTCAATACTATAGCCATAACCTTCACGATAGAGTTCCACATAGCCTTGTATAATGTCTTCTGAAATCCAGGTTTCACTGGTGTAATTACGTGGGAGAGCACATGAACGCATCACTCGTTCAAAGGCATGATTAACAGTAATACGATAATCAAACTTTTTCATGTTACGTAACAATGTCTTGCTGGGTTTGAACTGGTCGGGATAGATCACACAGCGTGGTTCTGGGCACCACCAACAAATGGGATCACCTTCGTTAAACCATGGGAATAAACCATGCGTATAAGCTTCATACAACGTGGAAGGCTCCAGATCTGCACCAATACAAATGAGACCCTGACCTTCGGGATCAGACTCAATGGGATCTGGGAAAAGATACATGGATGGAAGCAACATGATGGGAGAAACATAAAAAAGATCGGCCTTATTTTAGCCGATCTATATCGATAAAACAGGTCATTTACGCAAATAGCCTGAGTTGCCGAGCGATATTTAATTTATCCGCGGCAAGGAAATCTGAAGCTTTCTTTTGAATAATTTGTAAACTTTGCTCTTGATCTTTAATTGTATTTTTATCTGCGTCCAACACATACCAGTTTAATTGATTGAGAACCTGTTGAACATAATGTGCAAATTCTTCCGCATTATTTAATCCATCAACAAAATGAGCGCGATAGAACAACTGATGGAAATGTTCAGTGGGAATCCCGATTCCAGTCAAGGGACTAATTAATGCCTGATAATTTTGATGAAAACTGGCTTGCTCTATTAAGTAATGATTAAGTTGCTGACATTGGGAAGCCACTTTTTCACTTGGTAATGAACTTTGACACGGTTGAGCAAAACCTAAATGACATAAAATGACAAGGGCATTTAAAATCTGACCGTAATTGAGTTGAGGCAAAGCCTGTTCAAGTTCACGAATCGTTTGTGGATGATATTCATTTTTAAAAAAATGTTGGCTAATAGGTTGATAGATATCTTCAATTAAATTAAATGTACCCAGATAACCTGTAATATCTTTAGGTAAAAATGAAGGTGCGCTGAGCAATATAAAGGCCGTGTTTCTTAACCGTTCTTGTGTTTGTAAAGTAGTGAGTGAATTTTTACCCCGTATAAACAAATCACGCCGAAACTGGGTACTGGCAAAGTAGTCACGACACTGTTCTTTAAAAATTGGATGTTCAATGGCATTTAAAAAGTCCTGATGCTGCTCTGAAAAATTAATATTATCCAGATGAGTATTTAAATCACTTGAACCTGCATAGGTCAGTTTAATTTCCTCAAGTAACCGCACTACTTGCTGAAATGAGAAGCACTGCCAATCCTGATTTAAATATTCATGAATGAGATAGTTGGGATTCTGGTTTTTTAATTCACCGACTTTTGACAGGGCATGCGGATGACGTTTTACAAATAATGGATCTTGAGAGAGCAAAGATTCACTAAAATCTAATGCATCTTTAACTTTCTGAATCGGATTGGTACTTTTACTGTTAAATTTAAAATGACTATGGAATAACTCACGAATGGGCATATTCGCTGCCCAGCCTGTAACACAGTTATAACTGATATAAACAATCCCACTCGGTTTTAAATATTTGCGTATAAATTTTAAAATAATGAGCTGATTTTCATAGCTAATCCAGCTCCAGATTCCATGTAAGCTAATCGAATCGAACATGGGTAAATTGGGTCTGTTAAGAAGTTCTTCAAAACTATCATCATAAAAATAATGTTCACTTTGGCTATGTTCAGCGACTTGATTAGCATGCGCGGCATGGGCTGGATTAAAATCTGTTCCCCAAAAAGTTCCCTCATTAGAGGCTGCATGAATATTAATACTGACACCTTGGCCAAACCCAAGTTCACAATGTTGGTGTGTTTCACTCGAACTTGGACAATCAACGCCATTTAGTAAGAGGCAAAAACGTTGGTAATTTGGACTTAGATCACGGTAATAACCATAGGTATAATTAACTTCTGTTTGATAGCCATTGGTCCAGGTTATAGTCATAAAGCTTCCTGTTAAATTAAAAATATTCTTATAAAAAATAGCGGAGTATGATAGTTATAACGTGTCCTTACATAAAAAAACCACCTTTTTGGTGGTTTTTTGTAGCTTACACAAAAAATGGCGTTTAGAGACTATCTAAGTAGAAATCTGCATCTAGCGCTGCCATACAACCTGAACCCGCAGACGTGATCGCTTGACGATAGATATTATCAGCTACATCACCCGCAGCAAAAACGCCTGCTACAGATGTTGCAGTGGCATTTCCCTTGGTTCCACTTTGTACTTGAATATAACCGTCACGTAATTCAAGTTGGCCTTCAAACATATCCGTATTTGGTTTATGACCAATAGCCACAAATAAGCCTTGTACATCGATAGTTTGAGTCGATTCATCTCGGGTTGATTTTAAGCGAACAGAAGTGACGCCTGTGTTATCACCCAGTACTTCATCAACTTGATGGTTCCATACAATACTGATTTTGCCTTCTTTTTCTTTGGCAAATAAGTGATCCTGCAAAATTTTCTCAGAACGCAAACTATCGCGACGATGCACGAGTGTTACATGCGATGCAATGTTGGATAAATATAAAGCTTCTTCAACTGCAGTATTACCACCACCAACTACCATGACTTTTTGATTTTTATAGAAAAAACCATCACAGGTTGCACATGCGCTTACCCCTTGACCCATAAATGCAGCTTCTGATTCCAAACCTAAATATTGGGCAGTGGCACCTGTTGCAATGATTAGCGCATCACAAGTGTATTCACCCATATCACCTTTTAATACGAAAGGACGAGTTTTAAGATCAACTTCATTGATATGGTCATACAGAATTTCTGTCCCAAAACGTTCTGCATGAGCTTGCATACGTTCCATTAAAGCAGGGCCTGTCAGGCCTTCTGGATCACCTGGCCAGTTATCCACCTCGGTCGTGGTTGTCAACTGGCCGCCTAATTGTAAACCTGCAATTAAAACAGGTTTTAAATTGGCGCGAGCGGCATAGACCGCGGCACTGTAGCCCGCAGGACCAGAACCCAAAATAATTAACCGAGAGTGACGAGCGCTCATCTAAGCTTCCTTATTTATACTAAAATTGAGAAAATTATACGTGAAAGTCGATCAGAAAGGGGCTGATTTGATGTCGATAATATTGATCATCTAAATCGAATTGAGCTATATAGATAAAAGAGTCAATTGTAGACAATTTAAAAAAATCCTTTAATGTTGTGTAATCAGGTCAATTGCCCCTGACACAAGATTAACAACAAGCGTAAACAATCATGCATCTTTTTTGTAAGAACAGGTGCATAATATAACTTTTATTCGCAGCGGCTTTTTTGAAGCTGCGACATAACAAGATCAATCTATAACTGGGTTACAGGACAGTATATGACTGCGGTGTCAAGTGTTTATGCACAGCGCTTATTAATCACATTATTTTTGGTTTCTTTTGGGATCTATATGTTTCTGGCAACAGTGACATATACGCCGTTTGATCCTGGCTGGATGCATATTTCAAGTGATACCCAACAAGTGTCTAATGCAAGTGGAGTGGCAGGGGCGTGGATTGCGGATTTGCTCTTTGGCTTTTTAGGCTGGGCCAGTTTACTGATTCCACTTTTTCTGTTCATAGAAGCTATACAGGTTTGGTGGCCACGCAGTTTTCTAAATCGTCCTTTTCGTTATGCCGCTCAGTTCTTTATTATTCTAGCGACCTCGACACTATTGTATTTGCATTGGAATCTGCCCGCTGACACTCTAGACAATGCCTCGGGCGGTATTATTGGTTATGAGATTGGGGAAAGCCTGCGTCATTTATTGACGATTTATGGGGCAACTTTATTTTTATTAGTGTTTTGGGTGATCTTAATCACACTTGCTTTTGGTATTCAATGGAATAAAACGTGGGCTACATTAAAAGCCACACCTGCCTATTTACAGGATCTATTTTATAAAAATGTATCTCCAAATGAGTCTGATTTTGATCTGACTGATCAACCTAAAAAAGTTGTGGCTACACAAGCAAGCAAAGCAACGGTAAGCTCAAATCTCTCGTCTCGTGGTGAATTTGCAGTAGAACCTCAGGTACAACCTAATACTTCCCCGACCTTAAAAGCAAATGGATATGTGAGTGATGCAGCCGCAGAACGGTTATTTGATGATGTCTTGGCCAAAGAACAGGCAGCGAGTCAACAGTTCCTGGATGATGAAGATCCTGAGGAATTTGAGAAAACCATTCAAAAAGCACATCAACTACAAAAAGATAGTCAGCGCTTAGTTGCAACTGGGGAGGTCTGGCGTGCCTTACAATCCGATGATTTGAATCATAAGCAGGAAATTGATGCCTTGTTACGGGCAGCGGATGATGAGCAAGAATTACAGCATTCACCTTATGATCATTTACAGCAGGTTGCACAGACTGACCCTGAAATAACGGATTATTCTAATCAGGCTCAAAAAAAATCGTCTCTGGATTGGAATGACGATGAAATTTTTGATGAATTATTGGCGGCTGTACCGAATAATAAAGTTGCGGATATTCACACTCCATTTCTAGATCATCCAGTGCCTGTCACACACGTACAAAATGATGCTGATGGCTTGATTGAGCAGGTAGAACAGACTATTCAGCAGGCTTCTGTAAGCTCATCTCAACCTAAAAATATGCAGTATGCAGAGGAACTGGACGATCTTACAGATTTACTGGTTGAGGATGAACAATCAAAGTCCCAGCTAACAAGTAGTAGTTATGCGCAGTCAACGCCATTTGTTAAAGCTACAATTCAAACGGATTTAAATCATAAACTATCTAAAGAAGAATTTATTGAAGCTTGGCAGGAAACTGCTGGCAAGCCTGATGAAGATGAAAATGATGAATTTGATTTCGATGCGCCTTTAATGGATGCTTCTGGTCGACCAATGTCACGTTCGATGCAGGTTGCACAAAAACGCAGAGACTTGTCGACCTTACCGGGATTTGAGTTGTTGGACAAAGTTGACCCGAACAAGAAAGTGAACTTTACTGCCGAGCAACTGACACGATTGTCTGAATTACTCGAAATCAAACTTCAGGAATTCAATGTCAAAGCTAAAGTTATCGAAGCTCAACCGGGGCCTGTTGTGACTCGTTTTGAACTGGATTTAGCACCGGGTGTTAAAGCGTCTAAAGTCACTAATATTTCCCGCGATCTGGCGCGTTCCATGTCGATGGCATCAGTGCGTGTGGTTGAAGTGATTCCGGGTAAACCTTATATTGGGATTGAAGTACCTAATAGCTCCCGTGAAATGGTACGTTTGATTGAGTTGTTAGAAACGCCTATTTTCAAGGATCCAGCTGGTTTACTTTCCATGGCAATGGGTAAAGACATTTCAGGAAATCCTGTGATTACTGATCTGGGTAAAGCACCACATATGTTAGTTGCAGGCACAACTGGTTCTGGTAAATCTGTGGCAGTCAACTCAATGATTCTGTCGATGTTACTAAAATACACGCCTGATCAATTACGTCTGATTTTGATCGATCCAAAACAGCTTGAACTGGCAAACTATAACGATATTCCACATTTGCTTACGCCAGTTGTGACCGACATGAAAGATGCGGTCAGTGCTTTGAATTGGTGTGTTAATGAAATGGAACGTCGCTATAAGCTTATGTCGTTCTTAAAGATTCGTAAACTTGCGGATTATAATCGCAAAGTCGAAGAAGCGTTGGCCAATGGTGAGGATCTAATCGATCCGACATGGAAACCAAGTGACTCTGCAACGCAAGAGCGCGCGCCACGTTTGCAACCTTTACCTTCTATTGTCATTGTTGCCGATGAGTTTGCTGATATGATTATGCAAGTGGGTAAAAAAGCTGAAGAAATGATTACTCGTCTGGCACAAAAGTCACGTGCCGCGGGTATTCACTTGCTCCTTGCGACTCAACGTCCTTCTGTTGACGTGATTACAGGTTTGATTAAAGCAAATATTCCGACCCGCGTTGCGTTGCGTGTCAACTCTAAAATTGACTCACGTACGATTTTAGATGCAGGTGGAGCAGAAGACTTACTTGGTCATGGCGATATGCTATTTCTTGGGCCTGGTAAAATTGAACCAGAACGTGTGCATGGGGCATTTATCAGTGATGATGAAGTTAACCGAATTTGTGATGCTTGGCGTGAGCGCGGTGATCCAGATTATGTCGATGAAATCCTAACGCCATACGATGAAGAACCTACATCACGTGGTTTTGAAGACGGCGGAGAAGGTGGCGCTGATCGTGACATGCTTTATGATCAATGTGTTGCCTTTGTTTTAGAGACGCGTAAAGCCTCAACTTCTTCACTACAACGCAAATTTAGCTTGGGCTATAACCGTGCAGCACGAATTATTGATCAGATGGAAGAAAATGGAATCGTGAGTGCAATGGGTGCCAATGGTAAACGTGAAATTTTAGTTTAAGGACTTAATAAATCAACACCGTAGATTAAGGGAATTTACGGTGTTTTTTATTGAAAATAAATCAAAATATTTTATATTCTAATCAGAGTCCATATCCATCACTTGTTTAAACTGAGGATTTGGAATGAGAACAATTTTATCATCGACACGGTTAGTTACCTTAACATCTTTATTGGGATAATCTAGTCGCGATAAGAAATATCGAATACAGTTTAAACGGGCGCGTTTTTTATCGTCTGACTTAATAATGGTCCAGGGTGCATCGCCTGTATGGGTATGAAAGAACATTTGATTTTTGGCTTCTGTATAATCATCCCAGCGATCCAGAGACTGAATATCAATAGGTGAGAGTTTCCAATGCTTTAAAGGATCATCACGACGCGAAATAAAACGACGTAATTGTTCTTCACGACTGACTGAGAACCAGAACTTAAATAAATGAATCCCGCTATTGACTAACATGCGCTCAAGTTCCGGTGTTTGGCGCATAAACTGTAAATATTCCTGTGGCTCACAAAAGCCCATTACACGCTCTACACCTGCGCGGTTGTACCATGAGCGGTCAAAAAATACCATTTCACCTTTGGTTGGAAGATGTTCAATATAACGCTGAAAATACCATTGACCACTTTCCTGAATGCTGGGCTTTTCAAGTGCAACTACTCTTGCACCACGTGGATTTAAATGTTCAGTAAAGCGTTTAATCGTACCGCCTTTACCTGCTGCATCCCGTCCTTCAAATAAACAAACAATACGCTGTCCCGTATCCTTCACCCAGGATTGAACTTTCAGCAATTCAATCTGGAGTAATTTTTTTTCAGCCTCATAGGTTTTGCGTGACATACGTGTCCGATAAGGATAACTTTCGGGCAAAGCAGCAGAACTAGATTCTTCAGATGTCACCAAACCTTTATATTCAAGAACAGATTTTTTAAAAATAGGTAAGTCTTTGATTTGTTCCTGATCTATCGTTTCAATATCTTCATTCGGGTTGGGTTGGTGATCTTTATTCATTTTTGTTCTCGCTATAACAATGGGCTGATATTAAAAAAACTAACATTCTAAAATTGAATGAGGGCGTTTTAAATCAAAGGGAGTTGATCTATCTGCTTTAACAATATCGCCAGTTTGATTAGAAAATAATAAACTTTTGTTGGCCGAATAGGCATAAAAATGGCTGGGGAAATATGCAAAAAAATGTTAAATTTAAACTCTAAATGCGTTTAATTAGGGGGAGTAATGTTCGTTGCCTTAGTCACATTAATATTTATTCAGTTTTGTGCATTAATTACTCCTGGCCCTGATTTTTTTCTAGTTTCACAAACTGCAATTAGTCGCTCACGCCGTGAAGCCGTCTTTGTGGTTTTAGGTATTACTGTTGGCGTCATGTTCTGGGCGATGTTGGCATTGATGGGGCTAAATATCATTTTTGAAAAAATGGCGTGGTTGAAGCAAATCTTATTGGTCGGTGGTGGGCTTTATTTGTGTTGGCTGGGTTTTCAGATGTTACGTTCTGCGTTTTCCAAACAAAAAACCCAAAGTAATAATATCTCAATTGATTTACCTAAAACTGATACAAGATTTTTTCTAAAAGGATTGTTGACCAACTTATCTAATCCTAAAGCTGTGATTTATTTTGGTAGTGTATTTTCCTTATTTTTAGCCAATCCTGCATTAGATCATGTACATTCATTGCTGTTTATTATTATTGCAGTAGAAACTTTAATCTGGTTTTTATTTGTAGTGTTTGTATTTTCTTTACCGAGTTTTAAATCTGCCTATCAAAATGTTGCAAAATGGATTGATGGCATTTCTGGCGGTATCTTCACAGCATTTGGTGTTTATCTGATTAGTCATCGTTAAACTATCGGAAAATAAAAAACCTGCTTCATGCAGGTTTTTTATTGGATTGAAGTTTAAGCAAATTTTGCTAAAACCTCTAAGAATGGTTCACGCTGACGTGGAAATTCAGCAATCACATCATGAATACGTTGACCTTGAGGACTAGTAGCATTGATATCACGACCATCTGCAACAAACTGGGTTAATAAACGTTCGTAGTCATTTGGACGCATGTGTTTGAAGGCATGGTATAGCACGTGAAAGTCTGCATTTACACCTTCTGGTGGAAGTTGATTAAGATAGGCAAAAACACGCTCGTCTGACCATTCTTCATTGAAAGTTGCTGGCTGTGATAATGCCATTAAAATCTCCTCAGTCTTAAATGACTTAAACAATTAGGGCAAAATGTTTGCGATACATTTTGCCCTTATTTGAATAAAATCGCTAATAAGAATTTTATAGATAAAATATCAATAAAATCGCTTATCGCTCTTCAGGTAAGTTGATATTCATTTCCAGCATTTCAATGTTGGCTTCCGAACGCACCTGCATTTGAATATGACCTTCATCGACACCGCGCACGTAGCGATTGACCACTTGCATGATTTCTTTTTTCATTTGGTCAATTTTATCTTGACTTAAACGACGGCCCAACCCTTGCTCAGAAGCTACAATGACTTTTAAGCGATCTTTGGCTGTTTGGGCGCTTGATGGTTTGTCTTCACCACTAAAGAGTTTACTCCAGAATCCTGCCATATCTACGCTCCAAATAAACGTGCCAACCAACCCTTAGGTTGAGATGTAATGTGTCGATAAGGACGTTCTTCTCCGAGGAAACGTGCTACAAGGTCGTCATACGCCTGACCTGCTTTGGTCTCGCTATAGAGAATCACAGGTTTACCTTCGTTCGATGCCTGTAAAACGCTTGGACATTCAGGGATAACGCCCAAAGTCGGTACGCGTAAAATATCTTTGGCAATGTCATCAATGGTTAACATTTCCTGACGATCGGCACGTTCTGGATTAAAACGGGTAATACATAAATGCTTACGTATACGTCCTTCGTTTTGTTCTACTTTTTTGGTTTTGCTATCGAGCATGCCAATAATACGATCTGAGTCACGAACAGATGAAATTTCAGGGTTGGTGACAATAATTGCTTCATCCGCATGATACATGGCTAAAATCGCACCACGTTCAATACCCGCTGGTGAATCACAAATAATATAATCAAATTCCTGTGATAGTTCATCAATAACGCGTGCGACACCTTCATCACTTAAAGCATCTTTATCACGTGTTTGTGACGCTGGAAGAATATATAAATTTTCAATATCTTTATCGCGGATAAGGGCTTGTTGTAAACGGGCTTCGTTGTTAATGACATTGACAAAGTCATACACGACACGACGCTCACACCCCATGATCAAATCGAGGTTACGTAAACCTACGTCAAAATCAATCACAACAGTTTTATGACCACGTAGGGCTAAACCTGTTGCAAAAGATGCACTCGTTGTAGTTTTACCTACACCACCTTTGCCTGATGTTACGACAACAATTTTGGCCACCGAATCCACTCCTGTTATGGTCATACACCCTTAAAACGGGCTTTTATTGGTGTTTAATTTATACCTTAAAATTCCAGAGCCTGAAATACAAGTTCTTGCTTGTCATTTAAACAAATATGTACTGCTTTTTTGAGCACATCTTTGGGAATATCATCCGCTACACAATAAGTTCCTGCAATAGATACCAGTTCAGCTTCTAAGCAGTGACAAAAAATACGTGCAGTTTGATTTCCTCCTGCGCCTGCGATGACTCTACCACGAACATTGCCATAAATATGAATATTTCCCGATGCAATGACTTCGGAACCACTATTCATACTTGCATTTAAAATAATGTCACCATGATCTTGTACCAGACTTTGTCCTGTACGCAAAATTTCATCATGGTAAGAGGTCTTGTGCGCAATCGCTGTTTTTGTTGGTGCTGTTTTTGTTTCAGAGTTTGACGGAGCAGGTTTTGTTTCCTCAACAAGAGTTACTTCTTCGCGAGACGGCTTGATGCGCTGTAAAGGCTGATCGGCAGGAAGCACTGGAAACTGGATGGCACGAGCTTCATCGCCTAAAACCCCATCAATAACTGCCATCGGTTGTAAACCGAGACTAATCAAGAGCTGAATTAGAGCAATAAGTTCCTGCTCAACTGTACTATCAATAATCACTAGTGTGCCCTGATAAGCACCTTCACTGAGTGTATTTGATAATTGCTGGCGGATGGCATCATGATCATTTGTATCCAGAGTCAACCGAGTAAAGTTGACCATTCTGCCTGTAATCCGTATATCAGCCATAATTATTCCTTAAGGACCTCTGACGAGCTGGTACGCCGAAGTAATGTGTTAAATAGTCCAAATCCTAGACCAAATTCAGTGATTTCTCTAGTTATTGAGTAAAAAATTGTTGAAATGCTTAATCTTTAGCTTGATCGCGTTCTTTTAAAATCTGTTGCCATTGTTTAACTTTAACTTGTTGACGAATGGCTTCCAGACTTTCAAATACTACAGATTCGACCAATTCTTCCAAGTGCTTGTTATCAATATTAATTTCACTCATGCGTTGTGCAATGAGTTTATAATTTGGATTGAGGGCATTCTCTGAACCTGTAGCAAAGGGCTGAATTAAGCCAGTGGTGATATTTTCGCCCAGACGTTGTCCAATACTTTGAATCTGTTGCTCAATTCGTCCCCCCACGATAGGGATCAAGCGCAATAACTGAGTTAATTCTGGGGTGTCTTCAATTGCTTGATTGACGATTTGCCCAACATCTTTAGAAATCTGAAGTTGTTGTGACTTCAGCTCTGTAGCGAGACTTTCCTGTAATAGCTCTGCCACGGTAACAGCAAATAGCTGGCGGTGATGATCTACCAGTTCATGAATAATTCGTTTGTGGGTTGAACTGGTTTCAAGTTCCCTCTGGATTCCATGAATAACTGTCAAGACTACCCGATCTGAAAGTTCTTCCATCACTACATGATAATAAAAGATGCCTTGACTAGACCAGTTTTCTGGGATGATTTTATAGCCCATTTCATGGAGTCGATAGGCAATAATTCCTGCTCGGAATAAACGTAGAAAACGTAAATGTGGAATAATTGCTAAAATTTCATACCAATGAATAAATGGAAAAAAGAACCAGCGTGAATGATGTTTATTGATTATTGCAATTGCCCAGCGTACCAGCAATTCTACAATTAAAAAGCCAATAAACCATGCTTCAGTGGTAATCACCCACGGATGCAGATGACCACGATAAAATTCAAGAATTTGAGGCAGATGAATGTGTTGAAAAAACCATGCACCGATACTGCTCATTAAAAAGAAATTGGCACATAGGCAGAACAGATTAAAAATAATAATAAACACCATAAAGATGTCGTAAACCAGAAAGATTTTGAACGATAAACTGGTTGGATCTACATGATGATACTTAGATTTTTCTTTGGAACTGTTCTGCATAATGCCTGTCAATTTAAATGATTAGGAGTGTTGAGAAGAAAGTTGTGTCTTCATTTGGCTAATAAGTTGGTCTTTCTCCGTCCAGAGTTGATCAACCCAATCCTGAAAACGTTTGCGATAATTTTCATCCTCTTCATAGTCACCGCCTAAAACCCAGCTCGGGATCTCGATTTTACGCAAATTCACTGCGATACAAGAAACATCCCCTAACCAGAAATCACTATATTCAGGTGGCCCATCAGGATAAACAATCGTCATATCCACCAAAGCATCAATTTGATCACCCAAAATATTTAAGGCAAGCGCCAAACCTCCTGCTTTGGGTTTTAGCAGATTTTTGTAAGGCGAATTTTGTTGATCATGCTTCGCTTGAGTAAAACGCGTTCCTTCCAGATAATTCAACAACGTAAATGGTTGAGATAACAGTTGTTCGCAGGCTTTACGGGCTTCGAGCATATCACGTGTTTTAAGTTCTGGATTTTTGGCAATTTGCTCTTTAGTGTGTCGTTTCATCATTGGGAAACCTAAAATTTTAAAGGCTTGTCCAACGAAAGGGATAAAAATGAGTTCCCATTTTGTGAAGAAACGGGTGAGAGGCATACGGCTTAAGCCAAAGTATTGATTGACCGTGGTATCGACCCAGCTTTGATGATTACACATCATCAAATAACGACCCTGCATACTCAATTCAAGCTGTGGATCAATCGTGATATCCCATTTTAAGTGTGGTAATACATGATCGATCAGCCAATTATTTACACCCAACCAGCTATTGGTAATCTGAATATTGGTTTCATCCACTTTTCGTGATTGTTTGAATAATTTGGTCAAACCGAGTGCCAATACAGGCGGGCCATGCAAAAAGGTACTTCCTGTAATAACACTACCCACGGTCACGCCTCGGGTAATTTTTTTGAGCATCGACTGTTTTTGGGGTTGTTTAGACATAAAATGAATCCTGATGATGAATCACATCCAATTTGTTAAAAATCTGCACACAATATAGACGTTGTCAGCTGATTTAAAAAGTTAAACAGTGAAACAATGGATAAAATGTAGTGAAGAATTAAACGAAAGATACCCAAAGTATTACAAAATGTAAAAAAACCACGTATTCTTAACAAAAAATCAATGGTCTACGTGGTTTTTTTCTATCATTATTTTTATAGACAACAAAGACACAAATGAGGAGGCATGCAATGCGTGCACTAGTAATTACAACAGTGGTTGGGGCAGCAGTGGCACTTTCTGGTTGCCAATCGACAGGACAAAATCTTGGTGGCGTAGAATACGATAAAGCTGCTTTAGGTACGTTGATTGGTGCAGCAGCAGGCTATGGTATCTCTAAATCAAATGCCAACTCTAGCCGTCAAAATAACCGTGCTGCTGCGATTGGTGCAGTACTAGGTGGCGCAAGTGGTTTATATCTCGATCAAAAAGAGAAAAAATTGCGTCAACAAATGGCGGGTACTGGCGTAGAAGTAAACCGTAATCCAGATGGTTCAGTTGGATTGGTGATGCCGGGTAACATTACTTTTGATACCAATAAATCAAACATCAAGCCAAACTTCTATTCAACTTTGAACAAAGTAGCGCAAACGCTTGCTGAAGATAACAAGAGTGCAATCCTAGTCACAGGTTATACCGACAGTACCGGTAATGATTCAATCAATATTCCATTGTCTCAGGCGCGTGCTCAAGCTGTGGCAAGTTACTTGAGTGGTCAGGGCGTTTCTTCTGCGCGTATTAATGCTCAGGGGTATGGTTCAGCTAACCCGATTGCATCAAATGCAACTGCAGATGGTCGCGAACAAAACCGCCGTGTTGAAATTAGCATCTATGAGCGTCAATCTTAGTCGTTCAATTCTCAAAAACCACCTTCGGGTGGTTTTTTTATGAGTAAAATTCATCTTAATCGATTAGGCATCTGAGGATTAGATGACTATAATCATGCTCGGATTCTTAAGAGGAAAACCTATGTCAGCAGCAAGTCATCTCAATGACAAGCAACTTGAAGCCATGAAATACACTCAAGGACCCTTGTTAGTACTTGCAGGGGCTGGTTCAGGTAAAACCTCGGTCATTACCCAGAAAATTGCATATCTGGTGAAAAATTGTCGTATCCCCGCACATCGTATTACTGCAATGACCTTTACAAATAAAGCCGCACGGGAAATGAAAGAGCGTGTAGGGAAGTTGCTTTCCCGTGAAGAGGGCAAAGGCTTATCGGTTTCAACATTTCATACTTTCGGTTTGAACTTGTTGCGCTTGGAACTTAAACATACACCACTTAAAAACAATTTTTCGATTCTTGATGCTGATGACTGCAAACGCATTCTGATGGATTTAATGCAGCGAGATAATCTTTCTGGTGCTGAAAGCAAAGAACTTATTGCTAAAGCGATGAAAAAAATCTCAGACTGGAAAAATGATTTGATTGTACCTGAACAGGCACATTCGACTTGCGAGACCGTAGAAGATGTCCAGTTTGCTCATCTTTATCAGCTTTATGAACGTAATTTACGCGCGTATAACGCGGTTGATTTTGATGATCTGATTGTGTTGCCGACCCGACTTTTACAGGAAAATGCAGAAGTTCGTGATAAATGGCAAAATCGCACTCGTTATCTTTTGGTAGATGAATATCAGGACACCAACACGGCTCAGTATATTTTGGTCAAATTATTGGTTGGAGTCATGGGACAGTTTACGGCTGTAGGTGACGATGACCAGTCCATTTATGCGTGGCGTGGCGCAAAACCTGAAAATATGGCGCTATTAAAAGAAGATTTTCCAAATTTAAAAGTCATTAAGCTTGAACAAAACTATCGTTCTACCAGCCGAATCTTAAAAGCAGCAAATGCCGTAATTGAAAATAATCCCCATATTTTTGATAAAAAATTGTGGAGTGATAAAGGGCATGGTGAGGTCATCCGGATTATTACTTGCCGTAATGATGATGACGAAGCTGAACGCGTCGTTAAAGATTTGATGACCCATAAGCTCATGAATGGTAAAAACTGGAAAGATTACGCAGTGTTATACCGCGGTAATTTTCAAGCGAGGGTATTAGAGACCCAACTGCGTCAAATGCAAATTCCATATAAGTTATCGGGGGGGCAGTCATTCTTTGCCCGCGCTGAAATCAAGGATGTGATGAGCTATTTGCGGCTGATTATTAATCCCGAAGATGACAGTGCATTTTTACGAATAATAAATACACCAAAACGGGCGATTGGGCCTGTCACTTTGGAAAAACTGGGTTTATTTTCTCAGGAAAACCATTTGTCTTTATTGGGAGCAGCCTCAGATCAGCGCCTCAGTATGGTGATTCCAAAAAAAGCTGCAACCCAATTACATGAATTTGCCGATTTTATTAGTAATTTTACCCGTGAACTTATGGATGATGATGAACCCGTACCCAAGGTTCGTCAGATGATGAATGAAGCGGGTTACATCGATTATATTCGCGAAAGTGCTGCTACACCGGCGCAGGAAAAAACTAAGTTAGATAATATCGAAAGTTTATTTAGCAGCATTCAAAGCTTGCTCAATCGTACCGAAGATGTAGATGAAAAGAACATTGAAAGTGTAATTCGCAAATTGGTCTTACTAGATATGCTGGAACAGCAACAAGAAGAAGAAGACACTGACAAGGTTAATCTTCTGACTTTGCATGCCGCCAAAGGGCTTGAGTTTCCATTTGTCTACATTATGGGGCTAGAAGAAGAATTACTACCGCATAAAAACTCGATTGCTGCTGAAACGATCGAAGAAGAACGCCGTTTGATGTACGTGGGGATTACTCGTGCGCGTCAGGGACTAACTTTGACGCTGGCGGAACAACGTAAAAATGGCGGGCAAATGAAACAGATGGCCCCAAGCCGCTTTCTGGATGAACTACCGCAGGATGAATTGGAGTGGTTGGGGCGCAAAAAGAAATTGGCAGGTAATATTGATCCTAAAGAACAGGCGCAACAATATCTTGCCAATTTAAAAGCTTTATTAAAGAAATAATTGATTGAATGATTAGGAAATACAATGAAAGTCCAAGTTAAAATTTTAGATCAGCGTCTGGGCAATGAATGGCCACTACCGTCCTATGCCACAACGGGATCCGCAGGTTTAGACTTACGTGCGTGTGTAGATGAAGCTATTCAAATTGAACCCGGACAAACTGTTTTAGTTAAAACAGGCATGGCGATCTATATTCACGATACGCAATTCGCGGGCTTGATTTTACCGCGTTCTGGGCTAGGTCATAAACACGGGATCGTATTAGGTAATCTAGTGGGATTGATTGACTCTGATTATCAAGGTGAATTGATGGTCTCAGTCTGGAACCGTGGACAACAAAGTTTTACATTAGAGCCAGGTGAGCGTTTGGCACAATACGTTCTTGTCCCTGTAATTCAGGCAGAATTTGAACAAGTCGAAGAATTTGTGGCCACAGATCGTGGTGCCGGTGGCTTTGGTCATACGGGCAAGCAATAATTTAAGCGCCTGTTTAAGCAGGCGTTTCTTTTTTTATATTGAATGTTTCAAAAAATTAGATTAAAACATCACACTTAATCTGTCTGAATGACTGACAAGAATGCTGCCTACTTTTTATACCATAAGCAATGCTATTTTTACTTTTTAACAGTAGGCTTTGAATTAAAAGAAGATGCCTATGGATGCGATGGTTAATTTTCCCTTACATATTTTTCGTGCCTACGATATTCGTGGCAAGCTCACAGTGTTCACGCCACAAGTGGTTACTGCGATTGCTTACGCCTTGGCACAACAATACCAAACCGTGGGTCAAACAAAAGTCGTGATTGGATATGATGCTCGGCTTAGTAGTCCACAGTATGCTGCAATATTAGCAACAATCTTTGAAAAACAGGGTTTAGACGTTATAGATTTGGGCTGTTGCTCTAGCCCGATGATGTATTTTATGGCGCGTCAAACTCATGGGAATGGAGTGATGGTGACGGCGAGTCATAACCCAAAATCCGACAATGGGATTAAATGGATTTTAAAAGGTGAACCACCCACGCCCGCACAGATTGAAGAGATAGGAAACGCATCTGCGCATCATTACATTAAAGTTATGGATACTCCTCGTATTCGAGGACTTAGCCATCAAATAAAAACAGACTGTTGTTTAAGCTATCAACAAGGCCTACTTCAAGATATCCAACTTGCTAGACCTTTTAAAATTGTTTTAGATGGTCTGCATGGTTCAGCGGGACGTTGTGCTGAAATCGTTCTAACTAAGCTGGGCTGTAACGTGATCGCATTACGCTGTGAAGCCAATGGAGAATTTCCAGATCATGCACCTGATCCATCTCAGGCCATTCATTTAGAACAGTTAAGACAAAATATTATTAAGCATAAGGCGGATATTGGCATTGCACTGGATGGGGATGGGGATCGTTTAGTGATTGTAGATGATCAGGCTCATATTATTACCGCTGATCGTTTGATTTCGCTATTTGCAAAAATCTGTCTCGCTGAACATCCACAGGCCGAAATTGTATTTGATGTTAAATGTTCTAGTATGGTTGCTCAAACGGTAAAAGCGTTGGGTGGAGTTCCGACCATGATTCGGACAGGCAGTAGTTTTTTAAGAAGTTATTTATCTCAGTCTCAAGGAAAAGCTGTTTTTGGTGGAGAATACGCGGGTCATTACGTTTTTAACGATGGGCGGGGGTTTGGTTATGATGATGGCTTATATGCTGCATTACGTGTATTGGAATATTTAAGTCAATTTCCTGAACAAACATTGTCTCAGTTATTGTCGACTGTTCCAGAGCGTTATTGTACCGAGGATACTTACATTAGCACTTATCGTTCAGAACCAAAGATTGTTTTACAGGATATTGAACGCCTCAGTTATCAATCTAAAGCCCATCTCAGTAAAATTGATGGTATACGACTTGATTTTGCTGATGGTTTTGGCATTATTCGAGCATCCAATACAGGCGAATATTTTACAGTCAGATTTGATGCAGCCAATCCTCTACAACTGGCTCATATTCGGCATCAGTTTGTTCGCATGTTACAGGATAAATATCCTAAAATAGCGCAAGATATTTCAAACATCCATTAAGGAGAGGCGAATGCCACATCAGCATACTGGCATCGACAAAGCGAAAATATTGACTGAAGCTTTGCCGTACATTCAACGTTTTTCGGGTAAAACGCTAGTTGTGAAATATGGTGGCAATGCAATGACCGATCCAGAACTGGAAAGCTCATTTGCACGTGATATTGTGCTATTAAAAACTGTAGGTTTAAATCCTATTGTAGTGCACGGTGGTGGTCCACAAGTTGATTCGCTGTTAAAACGCTTAGGTCAGGAATCTGATCGTATTGATGGTATGCGCGTAACAGATGAAGCGACCATGGAAGTTGTAGAAATGGTGCTGGGTGGAAGTGTTAACAAATCCATTGTTAATCTGATTAACAAACACGGTGGTCGCGCGATTGGTTTGACGGGTAAAGATGGTAACTTGCTACGGGCACGTAAACTGCTTATGGAAAAGCAGGATGAGCAGGGCCAAGTCCAGCATATTGATTTGGGCATGGTCGGTGAAGTAGTTGGGGTTAAAACGGATGTACTGGAAATGTTTACCCAGAGTGATTTCATTCCTGTGATTGCACCATTAGGGGTTGATGAGGACGGTAATACTTATAATATCAATGCAGATTTAGTTGCGGGTAAAGTCGCAGAAGCTTTGGGCGCAGAAAAACTGATTCTACTCACCAATATTACGGGTGTTCTGGATGAAAATAAAAATCTGCTAACTGGTTTAAGTACGCAGGAAGTCGACCGTTTGATAGAAACAGGTGTGATTTATGGTGGCATGATTCCTAAAGTGGGATGTGCATTAGATGCTGTTAAAGGTGGTGTCATCAGCGCGCATATCGTAGATGGCCGTGTACCGCATGCAACCTTACTGGAAATCTTTACAGATCATGGGGTGGGTACACTTATTACTAACCGGCTTGCACCTAAATCTGCACATTAATTTTTGACTTTAAACGTCATCTTTGGATGACGTTTTTACTGCCTAGAAAAACGTCATTTTCCTGTCATGATCTTATCCTAGTGTAAGCATAATGATAAAAACAGGGTGACATTATGCTAGAAAAACTAAATCACTATCGTCAAAATTTTAGTCTACCTTTAACCCGTCAAAAAACCAATCAAACCCAATTTCGCTTTGATTGGGTCGATAACCTCAAAGAATTACAAGAAGTGCAGCGTTTTCGTGCGGTTCAATTCAGTCAGCAATTTGGCGTAGCATTTGAAGATGGTCTAGATCAGGATATTTATGATTTTGGTTGTGAGCATGCCGTACTCAGAGAAAAATGGACAGGTGAGATCGTGGCCTATACCCGACTTAAACTGTTTCAGGGTCATGAATTGGCACAAAGTTATAGTGCAAGTGAGTTTGACATTATTCCTCATCTTTCGCATTTGCCAAATGTCGTTGAAATAGGACGTACCTGCGTACATCCACGTTTTCGCTCCGGTAAAGCTTTGTCAATGTTGTGGCTTCATCTGGTTCCCAAAGTACTCTGGTCAATGCGTGCTAAATATTTGATGGGATGCGTTAGCATTCACCTGCAAGATAATTTGGCACGCGCTTACCATACCCATCAACAAATTCAGCATTTGGATGCAAAACAAACTATTGCCATCGCGTCCAAAAATCATTTTGAACTCCCACGCCCTGAGTTTAGTTTTCCGCAGGACGAACGGATGCCCAAATTATTCAAAATGTATTTGGATATGCAATCAAAATTATCATGTCAGCCTTTTTATGATGAAAACTTTAACTGTTTGGATTATTTTGTTTTTTTAGAAGTAAATCATGTCGCGAAGTCTTTTGTAATGAGTAAACGTGTCCAAAAATAAAATTTATGGTTAATTTTGCATAACTGTCTATATATTCAGATTTGCAAGCCTTTTGCCACTCATGCACAATACAGTTAAGCCCTCTGCTTTTATTTGTAATGCTATGTGCCAACTACTTGGAATGAATTGTGCGACTCCAACCGATATTACCTTTTCTTTTAAAGGATTTTCACAGCGGGCGGGAATTACTTCTGATCATTCAGATGGGTTTGGTATTGCATTTTTTGAAGATAAAGCCTGCCGTTTATTTGTAGATAATCAGTCAGCGGTTGAATCTCCGATAGCAGAGCTGGTACGCAATTATCCGATTAAATCGCGTAATGTAATTGCACACATCCGTAAAGCGACACAGGGTAAAATCACACTGGAAAATTCCCATCCATTTATTCGGGAACTATGGGGTAGACAGTGGATTTTTGCACATAATGGCGATTTGCATCATTTTGATCCGCCATTAACGGGGCGTTTTACACCGATTGGTAATACCGATAGCGAACGAGCATTTTGTTATCTGTTAGATCAACTGGTTGAATATTTTGGTTATACTGAACCCAGTGTAATGCAAGTCTTTGAGGTTCTTGAACAGATCTCACCTAAAGTCGCTGAATTTGGAACCTTTAATTATTGTTTGTCCAATGGACAGGCCTTATTTAGTTACGCTACCACCAAATTACATTGGCTCGTCCGTGAATATCCTTTTAAGGCTGCACGGCTTATTGATCTGGATGTAGAAGTTGATTTTAGTCAGGTTACGACATCCAATGATCGTGTCGCAGTGATTACCACTGAACCACTCACCCAAAATGAACAATGGACTTCCTATCAAGCGGGTGAAATGATTTTATTTCAAAATGGGATGCCAATTAAACATGCACAAACTCATGTGAATCGTTTAATACGGGAACAAGAAAATCCTGAACTGAAAAGAATGACTCGAGCTGATGAGTATTAATTTGAAACGTATTTAGTTTTTTGGTGATTTTAAATGTTTGTAACGGGTTATTTAAAATATGTGGATGTTTCATTCAAAATGACATTTATGCATGTTAATTTTATCCATTTTAAGGTTTTTTTAATATAATCCCTGTTTATTAAACTATAAATTGGTTAAAAAATATCTTACTTTTTTACTCTGTTTTTTCTTTAATTATTGATTTAAATCAAATGATTGGATGAATTTTCTTTTTTTTTTATTAATCTTGACTGATTTGGTTTATTTTTATTTAAAAAAATTACCGATATGATGTTGATATCTAATAAATGTTTAGAAATAGGGGTGGGGTATGAAATGGCTTCCTGAATATAATACTGGCATTGAAGTCATTGATGATCAGCATAAACGCATTCTTGACTATATTAATGAATTAGAAGAAGTTAGAAAAACACATGATCGAGTACACGTTAAAGATGTTCTATTAAATTTGATCGATTATACTCAGTCACATTTTGCATTTGAAGAAAGTTTACAAGAAGAGGCAAATTATAAATATCGTGTTCCACATAAACGTGTACATGATCTATTTATTAAAAAAATTGAACATTATCGAGAACGTTTTGAAATGGGACATAATGTTGAAGAAGAATTATATGAAGTGCTTTCAAAATGGTTAATTAATCATATTCAACATGATGATGCCGATTATGTCGGGGCAGTAAAAGAAAATATGATGGGAATTATTAAAGAAAAAGAACAGAAAAAAGGAAAAGGATGGTTTGCTCGTTTCTTTTCATAAAAAATCACGAATCGGCAAACTTCAATAAAAATAATAACAACAAGACTCAGCGCTGCAAATCATCAATAAAAAGATGGTTTGCATTTTTTATATGCAAACTTTGATTTTCATACTCGACAAAGGCAAAATATCTCCAGACTTCATATTAGGAATGAATGATGCAGGATTCAGCTTTCGCGCGATGGTTATCACCATTTATGGCGTTTTGCTTCACTTTTATTATTATTGCGGCTTTAGCATCGGCTGTGGGGATTCAGATTGACCGCCAAATCGACTTTTGGTTGCTTTGGTTAGCAACAATGGTAATTCTGGCATTACCTGTATGCTATCTGGAAATTGCACTTGCTAAGCGCTCAAAAACAACAGCGCTAAATGCTTTATCCAGTTTAACTCGAGATGCAGATGCCTCACAAAAATGGCGTATTGTCGGCTGGCTGGCTGTGGCTTTTATTCCTTTTTTGGCTGGCGCTATTTTATCGCATTTAGGTGCAGCGGCCTCTGCGACGTTGGGACTTAATTTGAGCGTGCAAGCGATGTTTGCTGGTTTGACGATAGTTGCTTTGGCTTTGTCATTTGTTCCACGTCAGATTTTACTTATTCTCATGATGATTGGCGTAGTGATCTCTTTTATTAGCTCACTCATATTGGTTCAACCTGCTGTGAGCTGGCACTGGACTTCAATCGAGTTTAAAGAGTGGGGCAATGCCACGGTTCTGGCTTTGGTTGCGACAGGTCTAGGCATGGGACTTTACTGGCAAAATAGCTTGCAACAAGTTCAAGATGGACAGCAAGCCAGTAAAACTGCTTTGCCCATCTGGATTGCTCAGTTTATTGCCGTGATTGCCTTTGGTTTTTATTCTGCGCTGCACAACATTCCAGTTTTAACGTTGGCCATTGCTGGGGTAATGGCAGCAGCATTGCTATTGCAATTGGCAAAAGAACAATTACAACAACGTCAGCTTTCGGTTGTAATTCAATGGGCAGTCTTGTTCGTTGCAACGTTCATTTGGCTCATTCCTCAGGTGCAATTCGAGTTTAATATTCTACTTATGTTGTGGGGACTACTTATTTGTTTGATTTACTCAATCTTTGCGGGCTGGATTATGAAAATCAGTCATTTGCGTAAGTCGATGAATTTTAGTAATGAACTTTTTTATAATCTTTGGCGAATTGCGGTTCGAATTGTTCTGCCCTTGTCGATTGTTCTTGCAATGATCGCGATCATTGGACAGTTATTTTCATGAGACAAGCTCAAGTTTGGGTAGCTTATGTAGCAGTAGATCAGCAATTTTTGATTGCTGTTCCTTTTGTTGATGGTATGACTGCAGCCCAAGCAATTGAACGTAGTCAGATCAGACAGAAAATAGAGATAGATGATCCACTTCAACTGGGTATTTTTGGGATCAAAATTACATTGGATACCCCATTAAAATCAGGAGATCGTGTTGAGATTTATCGACCTCTCACGATTCATCCTCACGATATTCGGCGTAAGCGGGCTCAGAAAAATCCAGTAGGCCGTTTCCAGCGCGGTAATCGTTTTAAACAATCTGACTCATAGAAAGAACCCCTCAAGCGAGGGGTATCTTTTTATTTAAAAATCATTATAGTGGTGGGGCTGTCAAGATCGCTTCCTTAGAGGCTGGTAAGCCAGGTTGCGTTTCTGGAATAGTATCTAAACCTTCTATACTTTTGACGATCCCTGATTCGTCAAAGTAAATTTTTAAATGCTGACCATGTGCAGCTGGGATTTTTGCTTTTTTAGCATAAGTACCTGGAATATAGTTGTAGATATAGTCCCAACGTAGTGGATTTAAAGGATCTGTAACAGTTGGACTACCGAGCAAAAAGCGAACTTGTTGAAAATTCATACCTATTTGAACTTTCGATGCTTGGGCTTTGGTTAATGGAGTTCCTTGAGGGATGTCAACTTTGTAGACACCTAAAGTTGAACAACCAGCAAGCAGTGAAGTGACGAATAACGCCAACATAAGTTTTTGCATTTTGCTACACTATCCCGATAAATTATGATGCATTTGACTTAGGGATAGATCATACTGCATCTAACTACGATTGCCTATTCCAACTTTAAATTTGTTGAGAGACCTTTTTTTATGCCGATTTCCAATCAAGATTTACGTAAAGCTGGACTCAAAGTCACCCTGCCACGAATTAAGATTTTGGAATTATTAGAAAATTCAAAACAGCATCATTTGAGCGCAGAAGATATTTATAAGACTTTGCTTGAGCAAGGTGAAGATGTAGGTTTAGCTACAGTTTACCGTGTATTAACACAATTTGAAGCCGCGGGTATTATCCAGCGTCATCATTTTGAAAACAATCATTCTGTTTTTGAAATTATGCAGGAAGATCACCATGATCATCTGGTTTGCTTAAACTGCGGTAAAGTTGTTGAATTTACAAATGAAATTATTGAACATGAACAGCATACAGTAGCTGAAAAGCGTGGTTTTACCTTAACAGGCCATTCTTTGAATTTATATGGTTATTGTGATGCACCTGAATGTCAGGAAGCTTATCGCAAGAAGCAATAAAATCACATAAATACAACAAATTAAAAAAGGAAGCTCAGGCTTCCTTTTTTAATTTCAGCGCTAGATCAATAAATTTATTGGCCATCAAAAGTAATATTACGACTTGCATTCATCAGTTGTTCTGCGCCTTCTTCTGAAAGCTTGATGCTGAGTCGCAGATCATTTGGTGAGTCGGCATGTTTCAGTGCATCTTTATAGGTAATCTCGCCTGCCTTATACAGATCAAATAAAGCTTGGTCAAAGGTTTGCATGCCCAGTTCGCGTGAGCGTTTCATTAAGTCCTTGATCTCATGAATTTCACCTTTACGAATATAATCTGATAGTAAAGGGGTATTAATCAGAATCTCAATCGCGGCACGACGTGAGTTTCCATCTGGCGTCGGGATCAATTGCTGAGCCACCATTGCTTTTAGATTTAGCGAAAGATCCATATATAACTGATTATGACGATCACTTTCAAAGAAATGAATAATACGGTCTAGTGCTTGGTTAGCATTGTTGGCATGGAGCGTAGCCAATACTAGATGTCCAGTTTCAGCAAACGCGATGGCGTAGTCCATCACTTCACGAGAACGAATTTCCCCGATCAAAATCACATCAGGTGCTTGTCGCAAAGTGTTTTTAAGGGCAATTTCAAATGAGTCTGTATCGATGCCGACTTCGCGTTGCGTCACAATACATCCAGAATGTTCGTGAATGAACTCGATTGGATCCTCAATGGTAATAATATGACCTTTGGAGTTCTGATTTCGGTAACCAATCATGGAGGCTAGAGACGTCGATTTACCTGTTCCTGTCGCACCTACGAAGATAATAATGCCACGTTTGGTCATCGCAAGGTCTTTTAGTACGATGGGCAAACGTAACTCATCCATTGAGGGAATAATCGTTTCAATACGACGTAATACCATCCCTGGCATATCTCGCTGTTGAAAAGCACTCACACGAAAACGCGCGGTTTTATCACGATTCATGATGGCAAAGTTACATTCGCGGGTTTCACTAAATTCTTTGCGTTGCTTATCACTCATAATGGATTGAATCAGCTGGCCAACCACCTCACCGTTGAGTTTCGTTTTAGAAATGGGAACAATTTGTCCATTAATTTTCATGGAGGGTTCAACACCTGCGGTTACAAACAGGTCTGAAGCTTTTTGTTCAATCATGAGATTGAGAAGGTCGTTAAAATCCATATCTTGTCATCCTTTTATTTTTATCGTTTATAGGAAGGATTCTGGTGACTTGGCCACAGTACGTGCAGTTTGTGGGCTAATCATGCCTTTGGAGACCAATGTTTTTAGACTTTGATCCAATGTTGTCATTCCATAGTTCGCACCCGTCTGAATAGCTGAATACATCTGGGCAACTTTGTTTTCACGAATGAGGTTACGAATCGCAGGTATCCCAATCATAATTTCATGCGCTGCGACACGACCACCGCCATTTTTCTTTAATAATGTTTGAGAAATAACCGCCTGTAAAGATTCAGACAACATAGCGCGAACCATATCTTTTTCTTCGGCAGGGAATACGTCAATCACACGGTCAATGGTTTTTGCGGCTGAAGTGGTGTGCAAAGTTCCAAACACCAAGTGACCTGTTTCTGCTGCAGTTAAAGCCAAACGAATGGTTTCGAGGTCACGCATCTCACCCACGAGGATAATATCGGGGTCTTCACGTAGGGCTGAACGGAGAGCTTCATTAAAGCCATGGGTATCCCGATGTACTTCACGCTGGTTAATCAGACATTTTTTTGATTGGTGTACAAATTCAATCGGGTCTTCTACAGTAAGAATATGGTCATAGCGATTGTCATTGATATAATCCATCATCGCTGCAAGGGTGGTAGATTTACCTGAACCCGTTGGGCCTGTTACCAAGACAATACCACGTGGATAATCACAGATATCTTTAAAGATTTGCCCTAAGCCTAAATCATCCATCGTCAGTACTTTGGATGGAATGGTACGAAACACTGCACCTGCGCCACGGTTTTGGTTAAATGCGTTCACACGAAAACGAGCAATGTTTGGAACTTCAAAAGAAAAGTCAGTTTCCAGTTGTTCTTCAAAGTCACGACGTTGTTTATCATTCATAATATCGTAAACAAGACGGTGAACTTCTTTGTGCTCCAGCGCAGGCAAATTAATACGACGCACTTCACCATCGACGCGAATCATGGGTGGCATTCCTGCGGAAAGATGTAAATCTGATGCACCATTTTTAACCGAAAAAGCAAGTAATTCTGTGATATCCATGATTTCCCCTAATATAATGAGTATGTATCGTTATTTTGTAGAATAATAAGCGTTTCCGAATCGCTTACCAACACTTCAAAGTAAGGTTAAGCAAAAAAAATAACTGAAATGAGAACCCTGTCAATGAATCAGTTTCAACAAGCACGAAATCAGGTCCTTGATCAAATCAAAAATGCATGTCAAATGACTCAACGAGATCCATCTTCGGTGCATTTATTGGCAGTGTCGAAAACTCATCCAAGTCAGGCATTGCGTGATATGTATCAGTTAGGTCAGCGTTGTTTCGGAGAAAACTATTTACAAGAAGCGCTGGATAAAATTGAAGAATTAAATGATCTGGAAATACAGTGGCATTTTATCGGACATGTACAGCGTAACAAGACCAAACATCTGGCTGAAAAATTTGACTGGGTACATGGGGTCGATCGTTTAATTATCGCCGAGCGTTTATCTAGCCAACGTTTAGCGATGCAGCAACCACTAAATCTATGTCTACAAGTCAATATTGATGCCCAGCAGTCCAAAGATGGTTGTCGACCAGATGAAGTCGCAGAATTAGTAAAAAAAATTACTCAATTACCGCATATCCGTCTACGCGGTTTAATGGTGATTCCAGCTCCAGATCATGAGCAGGCCTTCTTAGATGCCAAGAAACTATTTGATGAAGTAAAAATCCAGCATCACCAACCTCAGGACTGGGATACTTTAAGTATGGGAATGTCAGCTGATCTGGAGGCTGCGATTGCTGCTGGAGCAACAATTGTGCGTATTGGAACAGCTTTATTTGGTACGCGAGATTATTTGAAATAACGTTTGCAAATTAAAAAGTGCAGGGGTAATCAGACTGAATGCACTCGGATGAGTCGCGTTCTTATTTTTCAACTCAATTGATCTTTTTAATCTGTTTTTAATGGCTTCTGCGTATATAAGCATCACGGGCGTATACGAGAATATAAATGAATCTTTTACATATCTTTATTTTGGCAGTCATACAGGGGCTAGCTGAACTTTTACCGGTTTCTAGTTCTGCACACGTGATTTTGGCAGAGAAAATGATGGGTTTTGATCCTTCTGCACCGCAAATGACGTTTCTCTTAGTCATGTTACATACGGGAACTATGTTCGCTGTTATTGTTTATTTTTGGCATTCATGGAAAAAAACTTATTTTTCAAGCTGGAATGATTTTAAACAACGCTTCTGGTATGTCTTGCTTGCCACAGCAATTACAGGCGTATTGGGACTCTTATTACAAGCATTGATTAAACATCTTTTTTTTGGCGGCGTAAGTACCTTTGAAATTGAGCATTTATTTAGTAACTCCAAACTCATGGCTGCTTCTTTAGCTGCAGCGGGGATATTGATTATCTTGTCATCCCGTCTGGATCGTGGCCAGCAAGGTGATATACATTTGTCCAGTGCTATCGTGATTGGGGCTGTGCAGGCATTATGTTTACCGTTTCGTGGGTTTTCACGTTCGGGTGCGACCATTTCAACAGGTCTATTTTTAGGTATCTCACGTCAAAAAGCAGAAGAATTTAGTTTTGCATTAGCGGTGGTATTAACCCCCGCTGTGATTGCAAAAGAATTATTACGTTTGGTTCATGCACAACATACTACGGCAGGCACGGCACATCTGGCTTTAGGAAGTTTACTATTACCCAGCTTATTTGGAATGCTATTTAGTTTTTTAACAGGTTTGCTCGCACTAAAATGGTTATCTGCATGGCTTGAACATGGTCGTTGGTATCTTTTTGGAATTTATTGTCTGGGCTTTTCTGGTGTAGTTTTGGCTCTAAGCTAGCAAAAAAATGGATGAAAGATGATCTTAAGGGTAATCGTTTGGCTTTTAAAATAAGCTGATTTTAAATGTATTGGTGACTGTGAGCTGGGGTTCTTTCAACTCTAATTTTCTTGTTGATATATTTAAAAATTCGGTTCTAACTTACAAAAGTTTGAGTAAGATCAAGCTTTTGTCTTAGCGCATCTCTTTTATCCAACCACCTCGATTCGACTTGAACCTGAACCTAATGGTTGTACCTGTATCTGTACTGGAATCCGTTCATGCATTTCTTGAATGTGCGAGATTAAAATCACTTTGCGGCCTTGACTTTGCAGTTGATCCAGCGCGTTCATAACCATGTGCAAAGAAGATGCATCCAGTGTGCCAAAACCCTCATCAATAAATAAAGATTCGATTTTCATGGATCCAGAGGCCATATTGGCAATAGCTAAAGAAATCGCAAGTGCAGTTAAGAAAGACTCGCCTCCCGATAACGAGGCCACAGAACGAATTTCGCCATCCATGTCGTGATCGATAATGGCAAGGCTGAGAGAGTTCTCTAAACGTTTGAGAGTATAACGCTGCGATAACATCGCCAGTTGTTGATTGGCATATTCTAGTAAAATATCCAGATTGTATTGTTGAGCTAAATCACGAAAATCCTTACCTTTAGCATCTCCAATTAAACTGGAGATTTTATTCCAGCGATGTTCTTGCTGTTGAATGAGCTGAATCTGATCTGCATATTGTTGTTGTCGGGCTAGATTCTGCTGATGTAGTTCCAGTTTTATTTTATATTGATCACGTTGCTCGCCGTTAATTTGCAATTGAGAAAAGATATCCTGAAGTTGAATTTTGAGTTGTTCAAAATGAATATCGGGTTGTAATTGCAAATGATCACTAAGTTGCTCTTGTATGGTTTTGAGCACTGAATTTGCTTCATTTAGTTGACGTTCTGCTTGCTGCAAATTCACACGAATTCGTTGTTCCTGCTCATTTGAAATGACTAACAATGTGGCAAACTGCTGTTGATCAAAATTTGAATGTTTATTTAACCATTGCTGGATATCAGCTTGGCATTGGGTCAGACTATTTTGATTATGTTGATGCTGTGCCTTAAGTTGATCCAACTGATTTTTTTGCTGCTCAAAATTCTGCCGTAATTGCTCAAAATGTTGCTTGGTTTGATGATAGTGTTGTTGTAAATGTTGGCGTTGTTGCTCATGTTGAGCTAACCATTCATTGGCTTTCAGTCCAGTTTGCCCTGTCATGTGTTCAATTAGGCGGGCCGCATTTTCGCTATTTTGTTTACCTTGATGTCCCAACGCTTCAAGTTGCTGCTTGAGTTCAGTTTGCTGTTTACTAGAATGTAATAGATCGGCTTTTAATAAATTGAACTGTTGTTGGAGAAGATCCTGCTGTTTACGCACCGTTTCATTTTGCTCAAGTTGCTCGGCACGACGTTGTAAACGATTTAGCATTTTGTGAGCCATACCAAGCTTATGCTGCGACCATTGCTGCTGTTCTTGTGCATCTAGACATTCGACAATATGTTGAACTTGCTGCTGTAATTGTTGAATGCTCTGGAGTTGATGGGACGTGTTCTGGTTGCTCTGATGTAAAGTGAGCTGTTGTTTCTGTGCCTGTTGTAATTGTTGAATCTCTTGTTCAATTTCCAGTTTGGTTTTATGACTGTGTTCTAAATGCTGATGCAATTGAGTAGTTAATTCAGATAATGAAAGAGACAAGTCAAGTTGAATACCAGACTGTTGCATGGATTGAATCAGTTCTTGTTGTTGCACCTCAGATTTTTCCTGACAACGCGCCAAGCTGCTATTTAACTGGGTCAGTTGCGTCTGAAGCTGTGTCAATTGTTGTTGCAAAGCCTGCCATTCTTTGAAATGTTGCTGTTCGACTTGGATTGCGGGCTGTTCCTGTTGCTGTTGCAGTTCATATAATGCTTTGGAGATTGGACTTTCCTCATTACGATAAGGATGTTCAGTACTGCCACATACCACGCAGGGCGCGCCAGGTTTTAATTCAGCACGTAACTGCTCAATATTTTCAGCATGTAACAAACGCTGTTGCTGCAAAATCTGCTGGAGTTTTTCGCGTTCTGATTTTGTTGTTTGGTAACTTTGTTCAGCATTTTGGGTTTGATCACTCAGCGTTTGTTGGCGCTGGTTTGACTGTTCTACATTCGACTTAATTTCATGCAATTCCTGCTTTAATTCAAACAAAGAATTGAGCTTTTGCTGAAGCAGATCGAGTTGATTGGAACGGTTAAACTGTTGTTCTCTCAGCAATTGTTGTTGTTGGATTTTTAATTCAATTTTTTCAGAATCACCAAGGGTCTGAATCAACTCTTTTAAGGTATTTTGGTCTAGCTGTAATTTGTTTTGAGCCGCTGCAACATCGCCAATTGTATGTTCAACTTTTTGATACTGTTCAACAAAATTAGAAAATTGCTGAATATGTGCATTTAGACCCTGATCGAGTGGTGCAAATTGAGAACTTTGTTCAAGTTGAAGTGAAACATGCTGCTGTTGTTCAGTTAGTTTTTGCAGTTGCTGTGCAAGTTGTTGTTGTTGCGCGAGTAACGGCTGTTGTTGTGTTTCAAGTAGCAGCACCCTGTTTTTAGTTTTTTTATATTCTTCTGCAATATAGTCACGTTCCTGAATGTAGTTACGCACCTGATTTAGTTCAGTCTGATGCTGTTGTTCAAAGTTTTGACATTGCTGTAAGGCATTTTCGGCCTGATGATAACGATCTTTTTCTTGTTCAAATTGAATCGCAAGATTTGAAAAGAGTTGCTGGTGCTGGTTAATCTGTGGTTCAAGTTGCTGCTGATTCTTGAAAAGTTGCTGCTGCTGAAAGACATGCGGTCGAATTTCAGAAAAGGTATCCAATTGATTTAAAAGGCACTGGTCTGCCTCCAAAGCCTGATGATTTTTGACTTGCTCATCATATTGCTGCTGTTTCAGAAGAATATCATAGTCAAGTTTTTGTTTGCGTTCAAACCATTGCTGTAATTGTTGCAACCTTATTTTTTCATTTTCAAGACGTTGATGCTGTTGTTGCGTGGTCTCAAATTGGGCACGTAATTCGGTCAGCTCGTCGTCGGAAAGTAGTTCTATGTGACCTAAAATATTTTCTAGTTGTTTACGCTGATTGCTAATGTCTCTGGTTTTTTCAAAGGCCAATTGGCCAATTTTGGCAAAAATAGAAGAGTTAGTCAGATATTCTAATAGTTCCCCACGTTCATTATCACGTGCTTTCAAAAAAGCCGTGACTTCGGATTGCGCCAAAAGTACGGCGCGGGTAAATTGTTCAAAACTGAGTTGGGTAATCTGTTGAATATACGTTTCAACAGCTTTGGTTTTATCGGCAACCACTATGCCATCGGTAAGGCATTTCAAAGAACGCTGTACATTTTGTAATTTGCCATTGGCATTTTCACGGGCGCGTTTAATTTCCCAACGTGCCAGATAATGCTTTTGATCCTGTGCTACAAAACATAATTCAGCGAAACCATGTGCAGTTCCGCGTCGCAACACGGTTAGAGGTGAATTGGTTAAGACCTCAGAACCATCTACATCAGAAAGTTTGCCATCACTATCTTTAAGCCTTGGGATTTTATTAAACAGCGCCAGGCACATGGCATCCAGAATCGTGGATTTGCCTGCTCCTGTTTTACCTACGATAGCAATCAGCCCAACACTCGCCAAAGGATCACTTTCAAAATCAATAAAATGCTCGCCTGCCAATGAGGCCAGATTTTTGAGTCGGATGGATAAAATTTTCACGGTAATCCTTTAACTCTTTTGTTGATCTTCAAGTTGTTGTTGTGCCTGAGCGACTAAACTCATAAAGTCTTTTTGGACTTGATCATCTGCGTTATAACCTTTTTTATTCCAAATTTGTTGAAATAATTTCTCAGGCGTTGGCGGTTCAAGATGAATCTGTGCCTGATGTCTAGCATTATTTTCAGTTGATAAATATTGACGGGAAATACGTACCAAGCGATAACGATCTGCGGGTAAGGCATCTTCAAACTGTTGTCTTAAATTTGGCTGGGGTGGGGTCAGGGTATGGTATTCAATATCGACATATTCACGCTGATCAATGCTTTCAATCATGCCGCTTGGCAGTGATTTTAATTGCTGCATCACCTCATTCAACTCACCACGAATTTTATGGAGTTGTACGCTACGAGGAATTTCTAAAACCTCGAACTGAAAATATTGCTCATCTTTTTGATGAGGGTGAATACGGACGTCAACTACTTGATGTTTGTAATTGATTTCGCTAAAGGAAAGCGGAATAGGTGAACCACTATAACGAATATAGGCTTGTCCAACTTTTTGTGGTTTATGTAAATGTCCAAGCGCTACATAATCAATGCCATCTTCAAACAACGCTGTAGATAATGCTTCTTCATTTCCAATAATGATGGGACGTTCCGAATCAGATGTTTCTCCCCCTTGCATATGGGCATGTGACATTAAAATTAGGGCTTGATCATCCGTCTTTCGACGTTTTGCTTCGGTGATCAGTTGTTGATGCAAATAGGCAATGGCCTTTTGACTGTTGCTAGTGTGTTCATTGAAGCCTGTAATTTCAGCAGAACGTAAAAAAGGCAATGCAATACACCATGCAATAGTCTGTTTTTTTTCATTGCAAATCGGCAAAATCAAGCGATCCAGATTCAGTGTTTTATCTGCATTCCAGCGAATAACGCCCACAGTTTTAGCATTGTATTTTTCTAAAAGTGGTTCGACTTGCTCAATGCGATAACCAGAATCATGATTGCCCGCAATCATTAGGGTTTGCATATGTGGTGCATGCACATGTGCATCGGCCAAAAATTGATAAAGCTGTTTTTGTGCCTGAGAACTGGGGTTGATGACATCAAAAATATCACCAGCAATGAGTAGCGCATGTGGTTGTTTAAGCTTGATTTGTTCTAATAACCATGTCAAAAATTGTTCATGTTCATAGTGGCGGGAGTGATTATAAAAAAATTGTCCCAAGTGCCAGTCTGATGT
Organism: Acinetobacter sp. S54; assembly: GCF_016624945.1. Taxonomy (GTDB): domain Bacteria; phylum Pseudomonadota; class Gammaproteobacteria; order Pseudomonadales; family Moraxellaceae; genus Acinetobacter. Next base: position 36,807 of record NZ_JACVUI010000006.1, read on the forward strand.
ATGAAAAAAGCGCACGGTCATAAGTGACTGTATTCCAGTTTTAAATTAGAAGATAAGGTAACATAAATTAAATTGGAATTCAGAATACATCCACGAGCAAAATCTCAGTTATGACTGTGGACCGCATTTTATCAAATGGGCAGTAAAAATGACGATACATCAATATGATGTCAAAATTCGCTGGATAGGAAATATAGGGGACGGAACAAAATCTTATCAATCCTATACACGAGATTTCTTAATTGAAAATCATAATAAACCCTCTATTTGTGGATCAGCCGATCCTGCATATAGAGGTGATCCGACAAAGTGGAATCCAGAAGATTTAATGGTAGCGGCAGCTTCAGCTTGTCATAAATTATGGTATTTACATCTTTGTGCAGTAAATGGCGTTTGTATCATGGATTATGTCGATCATGCATGCGGTTTTATGGAAGATGCTCATCCCGAAAAGCGTGGGCATATCACCCATATTATTTTAAAACCTCATGTAATATTACAAGCAAAGAAAAGTCTGGATTTGGCTAAACAGCTACATCAACAGGCTCATCATGAATGCATGATTGCAAACTCGGTTAATTTTCCAATTTTATGTGAACCCTCTTTTGAGGTTGATAAATAATTTGATCGAATTGATTGAATACATAAAGTCTAAAGATGCATATGAAATGAAAGTGATTAAAATTTCGACTCATTCAGACCATAAAGAAAAAGCGGCATTATGGTTTTCGCAACAATGGCATATTCCTTATGAAGCCTATTTGGAGAGTATGACGGGCGCGATTGATCAGCTAAATCACGTACCTGAATGGTATATAGCTGTAGATGAAAATCAAAATATCGTGGCTGGAGCAGGGGTTATTGACAATGATTTTCATCAGAGAACAGATTTGACGCCTAATCTATGTGCATTATTTGTAGAGCCTCAATATCGACGACAACATTTGGCAAAACAACTTTTGGATTTTGCTAGAAGGGATTATGCAAATAAAGGATTTAAAAAATTATATTTAATTACGGATTTAAATGATTTTTATGAGAAATGTGGCTGGATTTTTTTAACGATGGTGATAACCAATGACGGCGAACCAATGAAAATGTATGAAACTCAAACTATATCCTAAGCTTGAAATAACAAATACATTCTTTAAAAAATAAAGACCGACGATTCGAGTGATGATAAATCGTCGGTCAAAAACTTTAGAATATATCTGGCTGCTAACAAAACATATTCCAAAGGAGATGTCATAATGAAAGGTCACCGAACATTTGCGGATGCCGTGCAAACTAAGCTCGGTTGCTGCTGACCTTGTACCCTATATAACGAAGCTCATACCGAAAAGGTTGACAAGAAAATGCAAAAAACTTGAAAAAAACTTAAAATATTTTTTTGGATGCTCAATTTGTGATGAAAATGACCAACTTACGCCGTTATTACTTGTGGTTTTTTCTTATTTGTTTCATGGTTACCCTGCTTATGGGTGTCATTGCTGCTTTATTGCCCCAAGGACTAGGTATGGTGATCACGGCGGTTCCGTATCTGACTGCTATGATTGCGGTACTATTTAGATTTTTAAAACAGGAAAAACGTGCACCCACTCAAGCAGAACGTAAAAAGCTGACATTAGGGTTTAGTCTGATTTTCTGGGGATATAATTTATTGGGTGTTTTGCTTGGTCTGGCTATATTTTCGTTACGTGATCCTGAAGTTTTTCAAAATTTTCTGCTTTATTTACAACAACCTCAATTTATCAGCATTATTTTGATCATGTTTTTGGTACTGGCGATTCCTTTGTATCTCATTACCTACTGGTTTTATGGCAAACAAGCACAGCGAATGGCCACAAAAATGTTTGGTTCAAAATAAGGATGAGATTATTAAAAGCTTGCTTTGAGCTATCTAGCTTACGATCAGTTGTTCGCTGTTTAAGCGTTCTGGGGAGTAAGGTGTCGGATCTATAAAAGTCGGTTGCTTCAGCATTAACTGACGTAACAACTGTGCAGAAGCAGGTCCCATACATAAGCCATTACGAAAATGTCCCACATTCATCCAGAGATTATTTACTTCTGGAACAGCACCAATATAAGGGATGCCTGTTGGTGAACTAGGTCTTAGACCCGCCCATTGTTTTACGATAGGAAACTGGGAGAGCTCAGGCACCATTTCCAGACAGGCTTCTACAATATTATGTCTGGTTTTTGCATCGGGCAGCGTATTGAAACCACAATAGGCCATGCTTGAACCACAAACAATATGTCCATCCTGACGTGGAATCAGATACATCACTTTATTCATGCACATAGTTGGAAGCCAGTGGGCAGGGGCTTTAAATAACACCATTTGTCCCTGTACGGGCTGTACTGGAATTTCTAGATTTAGTTGTTCCGTCCAATCTTGACTCCAGGCCCCTGTCGCAAGCACAAATTGATCCGCTTGTATTTTGTTGCCGTGTTGATCTATCGCATACTGAACTTGGTGTTGTTGAATCTGAAATTTTATAATATGTGTTTGTTCAACAAAATTGACCAAAGGATGCTGCTTTAAATAAGCGATAACGGACTGTAATAGTCGCGGATTACGAATATTGGAAAGTTCAGGGAAATAAATAGCGTGTTGAAATTTGGGATGAATCCACGGGTTAATCTGTTTTAAAGCATCAGGTGTTAGGTATTCGGCCTGTTGCATGGGTTCCTGATAACGCTCTGCATAATTTAAACCGATGTCGAAATCATCTTCATCAAAAATCAACATGCCTGTGTCATGGATTTCAAAATCAATACCGGAATTTGGACGTAATTTCTCGTTCCATGTTTGATACATTGATTTGCCATATTGTGCCAGTGTATTGACCGCTTGAGGGTAGCGCCACGGATACATGGGCGACAGGATTCCACCACCCGCCCATGAAGCCGCTTGTCCAGCCTGTTGCTGATCAAAAATAGACACCTGACAGCCTTGTTCAATTAATTCAAGTGCAGTGAGTAATCCACTGATACCAGCACCAATAATGGCAATGTGCATGCTCATATCCGATTTGTAATAAGCTTATTTCATCTCTTTGAGTTTTAGCGCCGCTTCTTCGGCAAAATAGGTCCAAATTCCATCTGCGCCTGCACGACGGCAGCACAGCAGTGATTCTAAAATCACACTATCGGATAACCAGCCATTTTGAATTGCACCCGCTAGCATGGCATATTCACCACTGACTTGATAAAGGAATGTCGGCACCCCAAAAGTATCTTTCACTTCACGGACAATATCCAGATAAGGCATACCCGGTTTGACAATCACCATGTCAGCACCTTCTTGCAAATCAAGTGCGATTTCATGTAAAGCTTCTGCACGATTGCCAATATCCATCTGGTAATTATATTTATTACCGCCTTTTAAGTTGCTTGCAGAACCGACTGCATCACGAAATGGACCATAAAAACTGGAAGCATATTTAGCTGAATAAGCCATAATATTGGTATAAATAAAACCGTTTTGTTCTAAAGCCTGACGGATCGCTGCAATACGCCCGTCCATCATGTCACTAGGTGCAACCACATCTGCGCCCGCAGCAGCATGACTCAAAGCCTGTTTAACCAGACACTCTACGGTTTCATCATTGAGTACATAACCTGTATCATCGATAATGCCATCCTGACCATGTGTGGTATATGGGTCTAAAGCACCATCGGTGATGAGTACCATTTCTGGTAATTCTTTTTTGAGTAAACGACAAGTTTCCTGAACCAAACCATCTTCACGCCATGCTGCTTCAGCAGTCAGACTTTTGTCTTCTTGTGGTGTGACTGGAAATAGAGCAAGCTTGGAGACGCCTAATTCTAAAAGCTGTTCTGCTTTTTTGACTAATAAATCTGCCGATAAACGCTGAATATTCGGCATACTTGGAATATCTTGACGTTGATTTTGTCCCGGCAAGACAAATACTGGGTAAATGAGATGATGCGGCGTAAGCTGAGTCTCACTTACCATGGCGCGCAGTTGATCATTTTTACGGATTCGACGCATGCGAGTCGCTGGAAATGCAGGACGATTGAACGTATAAGTCATAACAATCTCAAGCCTCAGTATTAACTTGTGGCGTATTGTAGACCCATAATAGGGCATTTGTACAAACAGAATTGGCATTAATTCAGATTTATGGGTATCAGGTGTTTTATGACTGAATCGAAAAAAACATGGACTGGGCATATTCATTTAGGCTCGAAAACAGAGATTACAGTGATTCTGAATCAGCTATGTCAGGCATTTAACAGTTCTCCTTTTTTTAAGCATAGTGGAATGACCATGCGTGTCGTGGATGAAGAGATTGAAGCGTATATCGAGATGCAACCGACTTTGATTGGTAATGTGGCATTCCAGATTTTGCATGGTGGTGTGGCTGCGACATTGCTGGACAGTATTGGCGGGATTGTTGCAATGGGTGAGTTGTATAAGAAAGCAGAGCCTGAAAATATGCCAGAAACAATTAAAAAAGTTTCCCGTTTAGCAACGGTTGATATGCGAGTTGATTATATCGCACCGGGTCGAGGGGAGTATTTTATTGCCAAGGCCGAAACCCTGCGTTTGGGACGCAAGGGGTGTACTATGCGTATGACCATGAAAAATAATGAGGATAAAATTATTGCGGTGGGTACAGCTTCTTATGCGTATTAATTCAATTTATTGAGCATCGTGGAGCACCTTTTGAGGTGCTTTTTTTGGGCCTTACGTTCGTGGAAAGTGGATAAAAATCAGCTTAAGCAAAAATGAACTAATAAGTTATCTTTTTATTATCAAATTATGATTTTTTTAGTTATTCTTGCTTCATTTGAAAATTAACATTGTCAGAAAATTTCTTATTTAAGATTAAGTTCAGATTCAGAACTTAGACTGATCGATCGAACTGAAAAAGCTTTGACAATTTCAACCTACTGACTTAGGAATATGCGATGACAAATGCTCAAGATGAAATACAGACAAAAGAGCAGACAGCATCAACTTCTGATGACGCAATGAAATCAAAACGCAAAAAGATACTGAGTTATTTTGCGCTCATTTTAATTATTGCTGCAATTTTATATGCGATTTGGGCTGTATTTTTTAACAATTCAATGAGCACAGACAATGCCTACGTTGGTGCGGAAAATGCTCAAATTACATCTATGGTCAGTGGGCAAGTCGCGAAAGTATTAGTCAGTGATACGGCTCAAGTCAAACAGGGTGATATTCTGGTTGAAATTGACAATCGCGATGCAACTATTGCTTTGGCGCAGGCAAAGGCTGAATTGGCAAAGGCTAAGCGTCAATATCAACAAAGTTCAGCCAATAGTAGCTCATTAAGCTCGCAAGTTATTGTCCGTGATGATGAAATCAACAGTGCCAAAGCGCAGATTGCAAAAGCACAAACTGATGTAGATAAAGCTAAACAGGACTATGATCGTCGTGCTTCACTTGCGGCAACAGGCGCGATTTCCAAAGAAGAGCTGACGTCTGCACAAAGCGCATTGCAAACAGCGCAAGCGAATCTAAACGTAGCTCAGGCAGGTTTGTCTCAGGCAGAGTCTAACCGCAAAGCTGCAATGAGTAATTTGGCTGCCAACGATGCCTTAATTAAAGGTACAGATGAAGATACCCTTCCAGATGTATTGGTGGCACAGGCACAAGTAGAGCAGGCACAACTTGATCTGGATCGTACAGTTATTCGTGCACCAGTCGATGGCGTGGTGGCTCGTCGCAATATTCAGATTGGTCAGCGTGTTGCGCCGGGCACAGTTATGATGAGTGTTGTCCCGATTTCTCAGTTGTATGTCGATGCTAATTTTAAGGAGAGTCAACTCGCAAAAGTCCGCGTGGGGCAAACTGCAACCCTGACTTCAGACTTATACGGCGATCATGTTGAATATCATGGCAAGGTGATTGGATTTTCTGGTGGAACGGGTGCCGCATTTGCCTTGATTCCTGCCCAAAATGCGACTGGTAATTGGATTAAAGTTGTTCAACGATTGCCTGTGCGTATTGCACTTGATCCAAAAGAATTGGCAGATCATCCATTACGAGTGGGTCTGTCGATGGAAGCAACGGTCGATCTTTCTTCGAAGAAGTAATCTATGAGTGCTCAAAATCAGGCTGCAACCCGGACACCTTTTGCCGAGTTAAGTGGTGGTCGCTTGCTGCTTGCAGCATTTGTCATTGCTTTGTCCAATTTTATGGTGGTACTGGATACCACTATTGCCAATGTCTCCGTACCTCATATCACAGGTAATCTGGCGGTATCTTCCTCACAAGGGACGTGGGTTGTTACTTCCTATGCGGTTGCCGAAGCGATTTGTGTTCCCTTGACTGGCTGGCTAGCGAGCCGTTTTGGAACCGTCCGTGTCTTCGTCATGGGGCTGATAGGCTTTACTGTGTTCTCATTCTTATGTGGACTGTCAACTAGTCTTGAAATGCTGGTACTGTGTCGTATCGGACAGGGGTTATCAGGCGGACCATTGATGCCACTTAGCCAAACATTGCTTATGCGTATTTTTCCACAGGAAAAGCATTCACAGGCCATGGGCTTATGGGCAATGACCACTGTATTAGGACCAATTTTGGGGCCAATCCTCGGTGGCTTAATCAGTGATAATTTATCTTGGCACTGGATTTTCTTTATCAATATCCCTGTGGGTATTATTTGTGTCATGGCCGCCGTTCGATTGTTATCTGTTGCAGAAACAGAAACTATTCGCTTAAGAATTGATAGCGTTGGTTTATTCCTATTGGTGCTGTGGATTGGCGCATTACAGCTCATGTTAGATTTGGGTCATGAGCGAGATTGGTTCAATAATACTAGTATTGTTATGCTTGCCTTGATCGCGGTGATAGGTTTTATTGTCTTTCTCATCTGGGAAATGACCGATAAACAACCCGTGGTTAATCTCTGGATTTTTAGGCATAGGGGTTTTACCGTTTCTGTTTTGGCATTGTCTTTTGGATTTGGTGCTTTCTTTGGCAGTATTGTATTAATTCCACAATGGTTGCAGATGAATCTGGGATATACCGCCACATGGGCCGGTTATTTAACGGCAACCATGGGTTTTGGTAGTCTAACAATGTCTCCTTTGGTCGCCAAACTGGCCACTAAACATGATCCACGTGCGTTGGCTAGTTTTGGTTTGTTATTGCTAGGGGTTGTGACTTTTATGCGGGCATTCTGGATTACGGATTCTGATTTTATGACACTGGCTTGGCCTCAGATTTTGCAGGGCTTTGCTGTGCCATTTTTCTTTATTCCATTATCCAATATTGCACTTGCTTCGGTTCTGCCTCAAGAGATTGCCTCTGCTGCTGGATTAATGAATTTTTTAAGAACCATGGCAGGTGCGATAGGAGCTTCGCTTGCGGTCACTATCTGGGATGACCATGCCAAAGTTGCACGAAGCGAAATGGTGTCTAGTCTGCATGTTGAAGAGACGCAAAATGTGCTTCTCCAGAATGGTTTTAGTTCAGACACAGTTTTAGGTGTAATTTCTAATTTAGTCGATAAAGAAGCGATTACGATGTCGGCAAACCATGTGTTTTTATTATTTGCTTTGGCTTTTGTATTTGCAGGATTGATTATCTGGCTTAGTCCAAAACCACAACGCAGTTTACAGGGGCCAGCGCCTCATTAATCACTTGGGGCGATAGCCCCTATTTTTTTGTCAATTTACCAAGAATTAATGGTTTTTTTCATGTGGGTATAGGGATTCTCAAGGAAAATTCAAGATGGACTGGATGAATTGGTCTAATCCGTCTTGAATGCGTGAAGTCCATTCAAATGAACAATTTAAGCGAATATAGTGTTGATTCGTTTCTAAAACATTAAAAAGTGGGCTTGGTGCCACACTGATATGTTTTATGATTAGTTTTTGGTAAAGTTCTAAGCTACTGATATGCAGTGGTAATTTGATCCAGAGGAAATAGCCACTGGGAAAATTATATATTTCACAGCATTGTCCCAAATGTTGCTTTAAATACTGAGCAAAGCGTTTCTTGTTTTTTTCCAGACGACGACGTAACAATCGTAAGTGTTTTTCATAATGATGACTGGATACAAATTCAACCAATGCATTTTGAATCAGTGCATTGGCTGAGATGGTGCTCATCAGTTGTAAATGTTGAATTTGTTCTGAGTATTTTCCAGCATATACCCAGCCCACGCGAAAGCCTGCGCCTAACGTTTTTGAAAAAGAAGAACAATGTAAAACGAGATTACCCCGATCAAAATATTTCATAGACAACGGTTTATGCATACCATAAAAAAGTTCTTCATACACATCATCTTCTATTAAATAGATTTTGTGTTCATGTAAAAGTTTGGCAATTTTATATTTAATCTCATCACTGACTGTAAAACCGATTGGATTCTGCGCATTCAGCATAAACCAGCAAACTTTAATCGGATAATGTTGAATGACTTGTTCAAATGCTTCCAGATCAAAACCATATTTGGCATGTTCGGGCAAAGTAATGACCTTTAAGCCCAAACGTTCTGCTGCTTGCCATGCACCATAGAATGTGGTTTGTTGCAATAAAATATAGTCTCCTGGGCGAGTGAGTGCCTGTAACGATAAATTTAATGCATCCAGACCGCCCGAGGTAATTACAATATCATCCGCATCGGTTGGGATCCCTTGCATACAATAACGTTGAGCGATGATCTTGCGTAAAGCCAGATTTCCAGGTGGGAGATTGGTAGTTTGATCATAACTTTTTTGATCACGGGCCATTTGGCTGACTACTTGTAAAAGCTTGGAGGGTGTCAGTAAATGATGATCTGGAAAAGCTGAACCAAAAGGAACAATGTCTTTGGATTGAATCGATTTTAAATATTTAAACACCAGAGAATTAATCTCTATTTTGGGATTTAAAGAAACGATGGCTGCGCTTTGCGGAATCTGGGTTTTTGCATTTTCAGCAACGAAATAACCCGATTTTTCTTTAGAATAAATTAAACCTTGCGCTTCAAGATCCTGATAGGCATTCATAACCGTCATAAGACTAAAACCCGAAATTTCAGCTTGCTCACGCAAAGAAGGCAAGCGGGTATGCACGGGCCATGAGCCGTTTTCAATGAGTCGCCTTAAATGTTGTGCAAGTTGTTCAGATTTATACATCGCAATGAAAAGAGCGCCTAAAGCCTAAAAGATAGAATACTTCAGTTATAAAGTGAACTAAAAAATAGAGCAGTACAACTAATTTTTCATCGAAAAAAATCAGTTTTATAACAGTTCAGATGGATACTTGCTTATCTGTTATATTTTTTTAAGCTTATTCTGTGTCTAACAACTTACAGTGTTTTTGATGACAATGGATATTGTACCAAGCTGAATTTGATTTTTTGGATCTGACTTTAAAAGTTTGGCCGAAATAGAGAGGTGTGATGTGTTTAAAACTGACGAATTAAATCAAATATTGCAGATTTTTATGCAGCGGTTACCGTCTCAAAACATCCAGCAACAACTTTCGCATCAATATGTCAATCTTGAAGCAACCATTTTACGCGCTAAAATATTGAGAAATTTATCTCCTGCCCATTCAGTTTATATTATTCAATCCTCAATTGAATGGAATGATCTCAATCTTGCCTATCTTTTTTCGCCGATTATTCTGGCAAACCTAAATAAAAAGACAATTTATACTACGCCATTAACAGTAGCAATCAATTATATGCTTGAATCATATTATCAGATACAAACAAAAAGTCTGGTCAATATTGATAATACACTGGAAAATTTAAATTTATATCTAGATATTTTTGAGTATATAGATGATGTTGATTTTTTATTTTTAAGTTTGATTAAAGCTATTTGCCATACAGATATATCAAAGATATTTATTATCTCTAAACTAGATATTGATGTGCAGATTTTAAATAAAATTAGCCAATTTTTAAATATTGAAATTTATATTTTAAATAAGACATGCAATATCTCTATTTTTTCTATACAGCAAATAGATCAAAAGAAATTATTTTTTAAAGTAAAAGATGAATTCCATCGGACATTGTGTCACGATTTTTCTAAAATAAATGCGAAATTATTGATGTTGACACATGGTTTTAACCAAGAACAGGCACATCATTTGATAGAGGATATGTTTTATTCGGAACATCTTTTTGAAAAATTATCAGTTTATTCAGAATATATTCAGACACAAATCCAAAATGAAAATATTCTAAAGCCCTCTCGTTATTCTTCCTCTTCTTTTTAACCGTGTAAATATTCAGGAGCGTCTCTCATGCAAAAAAATAAATCGCATTTTCCATTTGTAACGGTAGGAATCAGTATTTTACTTGGATGTCTATTTCTTACCTTTTTCTATTTGGCAGTCAGTAATGAACCTGAATATATGCCATCTCAGCAACAAAAACAGTCTCTAGTCAAGCATCAGCCATAATATTTGAAATGGTTCTGTGTAAAATATATTGATCGTAAGGCGTATGTTGAAAGTTAATTTAATTAATATTGGTAATCGTTAAGGTGAATGATATGCGTTTTTTAAAGCAAAAAAATAAGGCAAGTTTTGTATTTCTTATTATCACGCTTTATGCTTTTTTGGGTTTTGGTATTGGTTATATAATCTGGGAATATTTGCTGTAAAAATTAAGTATTTCTATAGATTTTTTGAAATTAATAGAGCTATTTTGATTATCTAAATAAAACATTATTTTCATAGAGAAAGTAAGTTGGCTGTTTGATCTCGTCCATAACGGCCTTACATGCAGAGGTTAAATAACAATGTAGCGTTAAATTCTATAATGCGGTCTATTTTGTCACTCCCAATATCAAATTTTTTACTTTTACTTGATTTAATAATAAAGAGTTACACGTTTGATTAGATGTTTTGCTTAAAGCATAACGTGACCTTTAAACCACTTAATTGTTCTGACTGATCAAATTGCATCGTGGCCTCAATTGCTTGTAAAGCAGATTGTACAATAGATAAACCAAGCCCACTTCCTATTGCCTGATGCTGCGTTGCAACCAGTCGAACAAAACGTTGCATTACATGGTCATATTGTTCTGGGGCAATGCCATGACCACTATCATGAATTTCAACATAGCAATGTTGGTTTTCTCCACAATATAATTTAATCAGTACCAAACTTTGGACTGGACTATATTTGATAGCATTATCAATCAGGTTAATTAAAATACTGTCTAATGTACTACGAGTAGCAAATATATCTAGGTGTTCTGGCTGATTTTGAATGTCGACTTGTAGATCGATATTTTTATGATGTGCATTTGCCAATAACTGTCCAATACTACGACGTGTTGCTTCAATTAAATTCAAATTTTCCAGTGGTTCGTGCTGTTGAATCTCTTGATGTGCCAATGACATTAATTGTTCGACTAAATGTGTCATTCGATTTAGGCTTTGTCTTAGATCTGCTAAATTTTCATTATAACTTGAGCTATTTCGTTGAGTTTTCATGAGCAGTGAACTTTGCAGATTGAGTGCGGTTAAAGGCGTTCTTAGCTCGTGTGCAGCATTGGCAACAAAAAGCTGTTGTTGCTTTTGTGCTGTTTCAATTCGTTTAAATAAATAGTTGAGTTCATTGATGGCGGGCGTAAGTTCAACGGGTAAATCTTTTACATGAATCTCAGATAAATCGTGATAATCCCGTTGTGCAAATGTGGTGCTTAATTCATTGATAGAACGTAAATGATGACGGATAAGACGATAAACTGCATAAATACCAAAGGGCATAAAAAGCAAATAGGGAATGAGCATATTAAATGCAAGTTCTTCGGCCAGATGGCGGCGAACTTTAATCAGTTGGCTAATTTGTATTTGTTTATCAGGCAGTGGGAGTACATAAATTTTTAATTCACCCCGTGTGGTTCGATGTTTAGAAAAATGAGCTGAATTTGAATAAGGCAATAGGTAATTATGCTGCTGGCTTAATCGTTCAAGTTCATTTTTGGAAATAATATCAATAAAAACATCGGTCTCATCATATCTGGCTTTTGGGTCAAACGTGGAGAGGCGGTTTGACAGGTTGTTTTTATCTAGAAACTCTGCCATTTCCTGCATTTGTCGATCAATCACTTCCTGTGATTCTTCAAGTGCGATCCGATAAGCAGCAATGCCAATCACAATCAGTAAAATAATACTAAAAACCGAGATGCTCCAAGACATCCTCGAACTGAGCGGCTGGTCATGGTAAATTTGCCAGAGTTTAGCTAAAGCAGGGGGCATCGAGACATCTAACCTGAAGCTTTTGGGGTATCTATACAGTAACCCAGACCACGTACGGTACGAATAAAATCTTTGCCTAATTTATATCTGAGGTTATGGATATGAACTTCGATGGTATTACTATTAATTTCGGTGTCCCAGTCATAAAGTTTTTGCTCAAGCATTTGTCTGGAAAATATCTGATTGGGATACATCATCATCGGTTCTAAAATCGCCCATTCTTTGGCCGAGAGTTCAATTTTCTTTTTACCTTTGAGTACCCGATGGGTATTGGGAAAGAGCTGAACGTTTCCCACTTTAAAATGAATTTCTTCAAGTGAACTATAGTTTCCACGTCGCAACACCGATTCAATTCTTGCAATCAATTCATCAAAGTCATAAGGCTTCACAATATAATCATCAGCACCGAGCCTTAAACCCTGGATTTTATCGCGGCTTTGGTCTCGTGCACTAATAATAATCACTCCCATCTTATTCATATCAACTTGTTTACGGATATGTTTAAGTACTTCTAGGCCTTCCAATTCGGGTAATCCAAGATCTAGAAGAACAATATGATAAGTTTGACCAAATAAATAATCGAGAGCCTCCAATCCTGTTTTAGCCCAGTCAATTTCAAATTTTTCATGTTGAAGTAGCTGATAGGTCGATTTTCCAACCATTAAGTCATCTTCGATATATAAAATACGAATCACTTTAAATACTACCTCTACATTGTGCGAGTAAATTCAATTGTGGGTTCAGCACTTTGGTTTGAATATTTAACAGACCCAGCAAAGTTGGGAATAAATGATCCTGACTCACTGCATGATCCTTTTGTAGACTTAAACAATGCTGAATCTTTTGATGTTCAGGCCATTGTTGTGATGTCCAAAATAGAAAGGGAACATGTGTTTGTTCTTTAGGTGCCATAAAATAAGGTGTTCCATGTAAATATAAACCGCTTTCTCCTGTCGATTCGCCATGATCAGATAAATAAATTAATCCTGTAGGTACGCCAGTTTGTTGTAATACATGGATAGCACTTGCCACGATATGATCCGTATATAAGATGGTATTGTCGTACGTATTAATCAAGGAATCATGATCACAATTTTGAATATTATTGGTTTCACAAGCAGGTAGAAATTTTTTGAAATCATGAGGATAACGTTTGTAGTAAGCAGGTCCATGACTACCCATCTGATGTAAAACAATTAACTGATTTTGTTTTAATTTTTTAAGATCCATACTTTTAAGATAGTCATTTAATGCAGCTAGTAAAACTTCATCTTGACACTCACCATTGCTACACCACTTCTGATAAGCGGATTGATCTTTAGGAGAAATATAATTTTTAATACGGTCACAGGTTCCTTTACAACCCGAATTATTATCAATCCAAGTTACTTGATAACCTGCTCTTTGAGCGATATCCAATAAACCTTCGCGATGTGCAGCTAATGCTTGGTCATAATTTTTTCGCGGCATTCCTGAAAACATGCATGGAACTGAGACAGATGTTTGTGTTCCACATGAGGATGCCTGACTAAAATTTACAATATCCAGCTGGCTGAGTTCAGGATTCGTCATTTTGGGGTAACCATTTAAGCTAAAGTTTTGCGCACGAGCAGTTTCTCCAACAACCAAAACCATGATTTTTGCAGGCTGTTGAATCGTATAATTGACCTGATGAGCATCTTCACCATAAGAAATTAACGGTAAGTTTTGAGTTTTTACATTCTTATGGGCATAACTCCAACTACTGGATAAAATATTTAATGGTGAAATTTGTGCTTTTAACTCTCGGTTTTCCCTAAAAATAGGTGCATATTGGCTATAAAATGAAAATAATCCCAGACCGATGATGAACAATGCGACCATTAGGCTGATCAATTTATCCAGAAAAAGATGTTTGATATTTTTTGTAGGTTCAATTTTTAGATAACATAAAAGGGCTAAAGGTAAGACAATCGTTTTGATTAACCACAATAAAAACGGAATTGATAATAAATCAACAGCTTCATGGGCATCGGTCTGCACGACATTCTGGATTTGGTCTGTATTAATATTCACACCAAGTTGATTGACAAAATACGATGAAAATCCTGTCAATATAATTAAAACTGTAGCCAATACTTTAGCCGACTGTTGCCAACTAAGAAGCTGTAAAATAAAGAAATAAAAACCACTTAAGATTAAAAAAGTCACAAAAATAAATGAATATTGGGTTAACCCAGAAAATGAACTAAACGAGGATAGGTGTTGATAAAACCCTATATTGGTAAAACTGGCTAACCAGCCAGCGACCAAAATATTAAACACTCTCAGTGAGACTGAGATTCTTTTAAGTCGAAGCCGTTGAGCCATGTGCATGATTTCGTATAATGGATGCCGATGTCTTATTTAAAACTGAGAAGATTAAGGAATGATTAGATAAATTTTAATTAAAATTCAATGGTTAACATCATGTCTGAGAAATTTCTTATTTATTGAAATATCTTTTAAATAATTAGGCCAGAACATTTGCCATACTTTATACACCATGAAATCAATCAGCCATGACCACCAGAATGACCATAAGTTATGACTTAGAAAATGAGCACCACGTACCATCTGAACCGTACTCATGAGCGAACCCATGACTAAAGCTAATATCAAACCATAGCGCGCCAACTTTGGATAAAATGGGCGATAAGCAAAATATAAAATTAATAAAGAAAATCCCGCAGATGCATGACCGCCAGGAAAGCATTTCCCATGTACATGAAGAGATTTGAGCCAGTCGATATGATTCGCGTGAACTCGTAAAAGCGTCCATGGGCATGCATGTACAGATTGAGACTTAAATATCCCGATCACTGAAATGGAAATCATCATTCCGATGACTACAACACCTGTTATAGAACGAAGTGGTGAGAATGATTTCTGGAAGATGAATTTAATCCATAATACGACATGTATCATTGCAATAATAATGACTAGATTTTTCAAAAACTCATGTCCAAATTTAACTAAAAACTGGTTTTCTCTTAAGTAATATCCCGAGTGATTTACCCAAGGAAGACTGAGCATTTGATCTAATGATCCAGCAATAGGTATGAAAATCAGCATCAATAGGGCAGTGGAAAATAATAAAACCAAATTGTATTTATCAAATTTCTCTAGATACAAAGCCACTTTACGAGATTCCAAGTCATATGAATCCCTAGAATAAAAAATATAGATTAAGACTTGCTGAGAAAGTTATTAATTTTTTTACATTATATTTCAGTTATTTACTATGGTTTTTTGCTAAGAAACACTTAATCATATTCCGCTTTAATAAGCGAACTTGTATGACCTGTATGATCATGTTATGTCACTTTCTGAATTAAATAATACTTTGTTTTTATGGATTAATGCTTCTGTTACGCCATCTCCATTTTTATTAAAAAGTGCCATTTTTATTTCACATGACCTCATTGGTGTTTATCTTGGTTTATGCACTATTTTATTAGTTAAGACCTCTTTAAATTACAAAAGAGCCTATTTGCATAGCATTTTGATGGTTCTCATTGGGGTTTGTATTGCCGCAATCATTGATCATTTTTATTATCATCCACGACCTTTTGTATTGAGACTGGGACATTTACTGGTTTCCCATGCGGCTAACAATTCTTTTCCTAGCCACCATATGTTGACCATTAGCATATTAGCATTTTCATTTTTATATCAAGATTGTAAAAAGCTTGGGACGATAGGCATGTTGATTGCGGCTTTGGTTGGGTGGTCACGTGTTTATTTGGGGGTACATTTCCCCCTTGATATTTTAGGAGGCATTCTTATGGCATTTGTTATAGTGAACGTCTACATACAAAGTCGAAAAATCTTATTCCTAAAGCCCCCTCAAACCCTATAAATTTGTGTGGGCAAGAGCCTTATCAATGAATGCAATCGTTTATTTATAACTTGAAATAAAGTTTTATTTTTAGACCCTGTAATATTTCTGAACGATCTAACTGTAGAGTGGCCTGAATAGATTCCAGTGCAGATTGCACGATGGATAATCCAAGTCCACTACCTACGATTTGAGATTGGGTTTCAATCAAGCGTACGAAACGTTGCATCACATGATCATATTGTTCAGGCGCAATGCCCGGACCACTATCATGTATTTCGACCAGAATCGTATCAGTGTACTCAAATAATTTAATCAGAATCTGGCCATGTTCAGGGCTATATTTAATGGCATTATCAATCAAATTGAGAAAGATACTTTCCAACGCACTGACTGTGGCCTGTACTTCTACTTTTTCATTGAAATCATCAATATTGACCTGAACATCGATGTCTTTTTTACGGGCATTGGCAAGCAATTGACCTGTACATTGACGTATAATTTCAAGTAAATTGAGAGGATATAAAGCTTCGCTAGAAAGTGCCTCCTGATGTGCCAAAGTCATAAGTTGATGAACCAGATGCGACATTCTTTTCAGGTTTTGATCCAGATCATCGATATTTTCCTGATAAAAAGGGCTGTCTTTCGGCGTTTTAATCAATACGGCTGTTTGTAAACTTAATGCGGTTAAAGGTGTTCTTAATTCATGTGCTGCATTGGCAATAAATTTTTGTTGTTGTTGTTGGGCATCTTCAATCCTTTTAAATAAATAATTTAATTCATCAATAGCAGGAGTAATCTCGACAGGCAGGTTTTTAACTTGAACTTCAGATAAATCGTTATAGTCCCGTTGTGAAAACGTTGTCTTTAAATCTGCAAGTGGTCTTAAATGATAACGAATGAGAAAATACACTCCCAGTATGGCAAATGGCATAAAAATAAAATAGGGAATAAGCATATTAAAGGCCAATTCACGCGCCAGATTTTTACGCACAATGACCAGTTGACTGATTTGGATTTGCTTATCTTCAAGCGGTAAGACATAAGCTACTATTTTACCGCGGGTGCTATTTTTTCTTATAAATTGAGCTTTCTCCAGATGATCGACCAAATAGTTATGATTTTTGATTAAAGTCGATAATTGATCACGGTCAACAATATCAATGAAGACATCGCGTTCACCGTAGCGGCGATGAGGATCAAAGGTTGAAAGGCGGTGAGGAATGTTGACACTGGCAAGAAATTCCGCCATTTCCTCCATTTGTTTATCAATAACTTCCTGAGATTCTTCCAAGGCAATCCGATAAGCAGAAATCGCGATTAAAACCAGTAAAATAATACTTAAAACAGAAATACTCCAAGTCATTCGAGAACTTAGAGGCTGTTTATGATAGAAGTGAAACAATTTACTAAAAATCATCCTTCTCCTGTTTTATCGGGTTTCAATGCAGTAACCGAGGCCTCGCACTGTACGGATTAAATCTTTACCTAATTTTTGACGTAGTTTATGGATATGGACTTCAATGGTATTACTATTAAGTTCAACATCCCAGTCATAAAGTTTTTGTTCAAGTGCCTGTCGTGAAAAAATCTGGTTAGGATACATCATTAAAGGTTCTAGAACGGCCCACTCTTTTGCTGAAAGTTCTACAGAATGTCCTTGTTTTAATACTTTACGTGTATTTGGAAACATCTGGGTATCTCCAACTTCAAAGCAGATTTCTTCAATCGTGCTAAATTTTCCTCTGCGAAGCACCGATTCAATTCTCGCGACTAACTCATCAAAATCGTAAGGTTTTACAATATAGTCATCTGCACCTAGTCTAAGTCCCTGAATTTTATCGCGACTTTGATCTCGTGCGCTGATAATAATTACGCCTAATTGTTTTAAATCAGCTTTTTTACGAATATGCTTAAGGACTTCTAAACCCTCTAATTCGGGCAGACCCAGATCAAGTAAAACCAGATGGTAAACATGATTAAAAAGTAAATCTAAAGCTTCGAGTCCTGTCTTGGCCCAATCGACATTAAATTTTTCATGTTTTAATAATCGGAAGGTTGATTTACCAATCATGAGGTCATCTTCGATATAGAGTATTTTTATCATGAAGCACCTGTAGGAAGCTTAAATTCTAAGAAAGAGGCAGGGGAAGCAAACTTTAAATCAAAATATTGAAATTATAACTCGGCCCATTTACGCATTAAATTATGGTACAAATTGGTGAGTTTGATTACTTCCTGATGTTTATCCCCTAATTGCATCCGCAAATTTTGTATCGTTTGATCCAGATTAAATAACATATAACGTTCTGCATCATCTCTGACCATACTTTGAACCCAAAAAAATGAAGCAATACGACAGCCAGCAGTGACCGCAGTGACTTCGTGTAAACTAGTGGATGGATATAAGATCATATCACCTGCGGGAAGTTTAACTTCATGATATCCATAGGTGTCTTCAACCACCAAATCGCCACCGTCATACTCGTCTGGCTCACTTAAAAACACAGTACAAGATAAATCAGTTCTTAACCGTTCATTACTTCCTCGGATTCTGCGAATCGAATTATCGACGTGAAAACCAAAGGCTTCATTATTTTCATATCGATTAAAAAGAGGAGGAATAATATCCAAAGGAATGGCAGCAGATAAAAATAAAGGGTGTTGTCCTAAGGATTCTAAAATTATATTACTTAAATGATGGGTTAAAGGATGATCTTCTGGAAGCTGCTGGTTTTGTTTGACTGTAGCTGAAAGTGTTCCAGCGGTAACTTTTCCATTGACCCATTCAATCTTGCTCATTTCTTCGCGGAAATACAGAACTTGTTCTTTGCTTAAGACATTTGGAATATGATGAATCATTACACTACCTGCCAGATGAGTGGCTCATAATAAATAAGGATAAAATAGCCTCACGATGAGGCTATTTTATCCCAAATCCCATAATTAAAATATGGAATTAATACTTAAAGTTTAATGCGACTACAGCACTACGGCCTTCTGCTTCAGTTGCAAAGTGAGAAGCATAAGCTTTGCTGAAGTAGCGGGTATCGGTCAGGTTATTTAGATTTAGCTGTAAATTAATGTTTTTGTTTACGTCGTAACGTACCATGGCATCATAACGTACATAACCCGGCACCCATTTTGTATTGGCAGCGTTGCCGTAAACTTTGTCCATCGCGATTGCACCTGCACCTAAAGTAAGCTGTGGTAATACTTTATAAGTGGTCCAGAGTGTGGCGCTGTTGGTTGGAACGTTTGGAAGGTTTTTACCTTTAGCTGGGTTATCTGGAGAACATACACCAGTACGTGAGCATGATGGTCCTGGATCAGTTTGTTCACTATCTAAATAAGTATAGCCTGCTGATACCGCCCATTTATCCGTAATATTTCCGTTTAGACCAAGTTCGATCCCGTCAACCTTACTTTTCCCACCATTCGTATAAGTAGTTGGGTCGATTTGAATACGTGTATTTTGCTTCTCGGTACGGAAAATGGCAGCCGTTAAATTAAGTTTATCGTTTAAAAGATCCCACTTGGTGCCAACTTCAAAGGTACGTGCTTTTTCTGGATCAAGATCTTGATTGTTTGCACTGACTGCTGTTTCAGAACCATCGCCAGCATCGGCACCTACAGGGTTGGCTGAAGTTGCATAGCTTGCATAGATAGCGCCATTTTCCGTTGGTTTAAATGTTAAACCAGCTTGATAACTAAAGAAATCTGTATTGTTTTCTAATGTAGCACCAGTCGCATTAGTTTTTAACTCAGTATCAAACTTGTCCCAACGTACCCCCAGATCTAACAACCATTGTGGGTTAAATTCAATGCTATCCAATAAATAGACAGATGTCGTTTCAGAGGTTGTCGTTGTTACGGCCTTGTTAGCAGTAATTGTTCCGAGGAAACGATCACTTGAATTAGGATTGAAGGTCGACGTACACCAGCCATTGGAAGCGGTTAAACCTAAGCTACATGCGCCATTTGCAACTGCGCCAGTAATTGACTTGGTATTTGGATCCGTAACGGTATAGCTACCTTTATCTGACTCAGCTTTACTATATTCAGCGCCCACATTAAAGCTATGTTTGAATGTGCCAGTATTAAATTTACCCGCTAAAGACAGCTGATCAGAAAAAGTATCAGTGTCTGTAATACGGCTGTTCGCACGACGCCAGATACCTGTATCTTTTAATTCACCTGTTGTTGAGTTAATAAAATTACCCTGACTATCATCTGGTTGAGTCCATACATAGTCATTTTTAGATTTGTTATAAACGGCCGTATTACTGATCGTTATGCTATCAGTCAAATCATGTTCAAGCTTGATGGTACCGATCTGGTTTTCCTGTTTTTGAAAATCACGGTCTTTCCAGCCGTAATAAATACCCTGTTTAACATCAATTGGCTTTCCAGAACCAGCAGCATAATTATTTGGGTTGTTATAAGGAACACCAGAGTCAGGAGTATCATCTGTTCTTAAGTAATAGTAACTTAAAGTGGCACGAGTAGCACTGTCCAGACCGAACGTGATACTTGGTGCAATACCGGCACGTTTATATTCTGTACCATCACTTTGTCCTGCTTTGTCATTTTCATGACCCATTACTGCAACACGCGCAGCAATACCATTACCAAAGTCTTTATTGGCATCTAAGGTAATACGATGATAGTCATCTGTACCATTTTGGATAGAACCTTCTAAAGAGTCGCCTTTTTTGGCTACTTTAGAAATCATATTGATGCTACCACCGACTGAACCGGCACCCCCCATTGAAGATGAAGATCCTTTGGTGACTTCAACTTGTTCAATCGCAAACATTTCACGATTTTGTGAAGTAGAGTTACGCATGCCATCAATATACATTGAACTTTCAGAACTATAACCACGGATAAACGGACGGTCGCCATTTGGGTTACCGCCTTCACCTGCGCCTAATGTAATACCCGGTACATTACGCAACGCATCGCTTAACGTTGTAACGTTGGTATCTTCAATAAGTTGCTGAGAAATGATTGAAACAGATTTCGGTGTATCGAGTAAAGGAGCAACAAATTTTGCATTCGCAGAATTATCAACTTTTAAAGATTCTTGTTGGGTTGCTGTTGCTGCACTTTGGATTGTAGGAAGTTGGGTCACATTTTCTTGTGCAAATGCAGGTACAGCGACCACTGATAATGAAGAAGCAATTGCAGATGAAACAATTTTCTTTCGCGTTTTGATAAAAGACATTCTTGCCCCAATAGTCAATAATAAACAGTATGCGAATAGTAATGATTCTTAATTATAGATACAATATATTTACATTGTTATTTTCGATAAATTTATAAAAAAAGATAATATTTTTAAATATTTTATGCTTAATAATAATGATTATTAGTAGGGATTTTACTTATTTTTTCTTCATACATTCTTCACATTTTATCTGTATAAATAAAGAAAAGGATTTAATAGATATATTTCTATTTTCTGAAAGATTAAGAATGTTTTTCTCAATATCACTATTATCTAGTAAGTAGGTTTTTTCACATTCTTCACAATATAAACGAATAGATCCATTTTGTTTTTTTATTGAGTAATAAGCTTGCTGGTCGCCTATTTTAAAGCGCTGTATTACCCCAGCCATCTCTAAAGCTCTTAGTGATGAATATATTGTTGATATATATACATTTTTGCTATTTTTTTGAGCGACTTTTCTTTCAATTTCATAAGCTGTTATTTCTTTGTTTGCTTCGATTAATGTCTTTACTACATGAATCCGGGGTAAAGTGGCTCGCAATTTTGCTTTTTTTAAAATATTTATAACAACTTCTTCTAAATGATGACTTTCCATGATGATTCTATTATCCAATATAAAACGTTATTTTAACAACTAGTATAAAAAATGCATATATTTTTAGATTAAAAATAAAAAAATAAAGCTTAAGTAAGTCTTAAGAATTATTTTTTATAATATGTGCTTATTTTTATTAAAATATAAATTGTGTAGAAATTATGAAGATAAATTTAATAAATAGAATATATGCTGAAATTGGTTTTTGAGGAATATTTAATAATTATTTATTTTAGTTTTATATTGGTTTTAATTTATAAAATAAATTCCATGAAAGAGGTGTGAAGCATTCCTATGTAGAGGATATTTTTCGATAATTAAATCTCATGTTTTACTCGTCTGAGGTTTGCAGAAACACCCAATGGATTCTGAATACATAAAAAGCCACTTTTACAAATGATTGATTTACTTTATGGCATTTGTTAAGGGCATTTGAAATAAAAAAATGATATAAATTATTGATAAAACTAATTGTTTCTTTGAAAGTTCAATTTTCTTCTAAAGCGGTCAAATGCTAGGGATCGCTGGATGTCTAGTTTTAGAGCTTAAATCTCGATCTCATTTATAGCGAATTTTTGTTCTTTACTAATTGTACTTTTTCAATATTTCCAGAAATTTTTCCAGTTCCTGTTCATTATATTTGTCTTCCAATACATGAGTTTTTAAGTGTTGTTCCACTAATTCATTCATCAAACCATTGATCGCGCCACGGATAGCCGCTACTTGTTGTAAAACCGCTATACACGAAACGTCCTCATTGGTCATAGCCGTATGAACCGCATTCATTTGGCCTTGTACTCTTTTAATCCGATTTAAGATTTTGCGATTGTCGTGCAGGTGGCTCATAGACGAACTCAAATAATTTAAATATACTCTGGGGGAGTATATTGGATTTTTTAAAAAATGACGAATAATATTTTGCTAGACAAACATCATCATCAATTTGACAAAGGTAATCCGTTGGCTCAAAAGAAAATTCTATGGGCAACTTTACTCACTGGGATCATGATGATTGCTGAAATTTCTGGTGGGATGGTGTTTAACTCAATGGCGTTATTGGCTGATGGCTGGCATATGAGCTCTCATATGGTTGCATTGGGACTTGCATATCTGGCTTATCGAGCGGCGCGTTATTATTCACAGGATTCTAGGTTCTGTTTTGGTAGCTGGAAGATTGAAGTTTTGGCTGGTTATAGTAGTGCCATACTTTTAATGGTGGTTGCGATCTTGATGTGCTTTAGTTCAGTCGAAAGATTATTTAATCCTGTGACCATTTACTATAACGAAGCTATCGGGATTGCTATCGTAGGTTTAATCATTAATTTAATTTGTGCGTGGTTGTTACACGATGATCATTCACATCACCATTCGCATGATCATGCTGAACATACTCATTCACATCATCACGAACATGGCCATCAGGATCTAAACCAAAAAGCTGCTTTTATTCATGTTGTAGCAGATGCTGCGACTTCTGTACTTGCCATTATTGCACTATTTGCAGGTAAATATTTTGGATGGAATTTTTTAGATGCGCTATTAGGAATTGTAGGGGCAGTCCTTGTAGCCAAATGGTCATGGGGATTGATTCGACAAACTGGAAAAATCCTTTTGGACGCTGAAATGCAAGAGCCAGTTGTCGAGGAAATAAAAGAAGTTATTGATCAGCTTGATAGGAAGATCACTATTGTGGACTTGCATGTTTGGCAAGTCGGGAAAGGAAAATTTTCTTGTATTTTATCCTTACAAACATCGAATCATTCTTTGACGCCTAAAGATATCAAACAGGCTTTATCTATTCATGAAGAAATCGTACACGCCAGTATTGAGATCAATCTCATTCATGAAGATGATTTAACGTTAGCAGCTTATAATTAAATTTATATATGTAGTGCACCAACCTTAATATAAAATTTCAACGTGACTTTTCAAAAGCTTAAGAAGTGGTGAGTTAGAGAATATCAACTCATCCTAAATTTCTGCGATACTGAATAGGAGTTATTCCACTCCATTTTTTAAAAGCACGTGTGAAGTTGGTCGGTTGTTCATATCCAAAATAAACAGCGATTTGTTGAATTTCCATATCTGCATTCAACAATAATGCTTGTGCTTCTTTATATTTAATGTCATCGAGAAGTTCTGAAAAAGAAGTTCCTAGTTGTTGTAAGTTTCGTTTCAAAGTTCGACTCGATATAGCCATTCTCTGTGCAACTTTGTCTAATTCGGGATATCCTTCATATGGAGTGAGGGTTAACTCTGCTTTGACTTTGGTGAGGATGTCACTGATATTTTTAACAAAACGTAATTGTTCAATTTTGCATTGCTGTAAAGCCTGCTGATAGGCAACAGAATCTGCCATTGGTAATGGGGTTAATAAAGCAGGGGTTCGATAGCGAATGAGATTGTTTGGTTGGTCAAACTGAATGTTTGGAAGGTAATCTTTAAATTTTTGATGATAGTCAGGTTCAGCCCAATCTACTGTGATTTCAATATCATCAAAACTATATTGAGATAAAAATTTTCCTGCCTGCGCTGTCCCGATTAATAAACATTCATAAAAAAAACGTCTTAATAGAAATACTTGCTCAACTTGTTTACTCATGACTGGATGAACTTCATTGATGATCACCGTACATTGTTCGATATTTTCAGTAAAACTCAATTGATAGTGCCGTAAGCGCATGCTGAAAAATTGAATCGTAAGTTCAATTGCTTGTTTAAGATTTTTACAGCTCATCAGTGCAAAACCCATGGGGCCATGTGCGGTCAACCGCAAGCGTAGACCATATTCATACCCTAACCCTGTGTCACCCGCCAACCTCAAACTTTCCCAGACCAACCGTGACCATTGTTTGGGGGTAACGCGTGCATTACTGTCTTGAAGTAGATGTGGAGAAATTTTGCTTTTTTTAACCAGTTCCCGTGTACAGAAGTTTTTATCAGCCATAATTTCTAATAATAAAAGTACGTAGGAAACTGGAATACTGGCACTGTTCAGTAAGAAAGGGTCTTTCATATTTTAATATTTGGCCTGATCTGATTAGTATTATGTCTCAACTGCATCTCACGTTCAAGTTTTAAGCGATGAATACTAGTTCAAGTATTTGAGTCGAGATCAAACTATGCCACTCCCATCCGTACAAAAAGATTCTAAAGTCGTGATTACTGGGGCTTCCTCAGGTATTGGAGAGGAGTTAGCAAAGCAGTTTGCAGCACAAGGGTATGCTTTGCTATTGGTTGCAAGACGTGGGGATAAGCTAGAACAGTTAGCACAACAATTAACACAGCGTCATCATATACAAGTGGATGTATATTCGTGCGATTTAGCCAATCGTGATGAAAGAGCAAAGTTTAGAGATTATCTTCAACATATTCAGGTCAGTATTCTTTGCAATAACGCAGGTTTCGCAACATTTGGCAACTTACATGGACTAAGCGCTGACCGTGAATGTGAACAAGTTGAACTAAATGTTGTTGCAGTACATGACCTAACGCTAGCTGTTTTGCCACAAATGATTGCAAAAAAGTCAGGGGCAATTTTGATTGTAGGTTCTACTTCAGGCCATCAACCTACACCTACTAATGCAACTTATGCTGCTACTAAAGCATTTGCCAATTCATTCGCAGAATCCTTACATAGTGAACTTAAGGGAACAGGGGTAAGTTGTACCTTGTTGGCTCCTGGGCCGACGCGTACAGGTTTTACTGATGTTGCAGGTATTAGCAAAATTGAGGGTGTCGGGGGAAATTTAGTCTGGGTGAGTGCCGAACGGGTTGCCAAAGAGGCTATACAAGGCATGCAGCGTAATCGTCGTATTGTGATTCCTGGTTTTATTGCTCAGGCGCAAACCTTGGGTGGACGTTATACCCCTCGCGTCATTTTGTTGCCCATCCTTAAACAAGTATTTTCGAGATTGAAGTCATGAAACAATTTATTCAAGATTTAAAGACACCATTTCGATTGGCTCGTTTAGGCAATAAGATTTATCACAATGCACAGTACCTCACCGCAGTGGTTGAGATTGATCCTAAAAAAATGGCGAAATGGTTACCAGCAGGGATCAAACTTGCCACTCCCTATCGAGCTGATCTTTTCTGTGCTTATTTTCCGGACAATGTATATACAGATGCCTATCACGAAGCGGGATTATTCGTGCATATAAAAGTGGGCAAAAAAACAGGAATCTTTTGCCCCTGGATGATTCTGGATGATGATCGCGCCATGATTATTGGCCGTGAGTTGCTCGGATATCCCAAAAAAATTGGTGAAATTAGTTGGGACAATGATGGCACACGGATTATAAGTCAAGCATCACGTCGTGGCACAGTACTCATCGAGATGGAGGCTCAGTTAGGGAAACCTTTACATAATGCTCCGCCAATTCTGGGCTTACCACATCGCAATATTTCTGGTTGTTTGGGGATAGGGCTGCCGAGGGAGATTCGTTTTACGCCGCAAGAGCATCCAATTGAAGTGCGTCAGGTTGAAATGAAACTACATTTTAGCGGAACAGAAAATGATCCTTTGCATGATATGGGGCTAGGGTGCGTAGTCGATGCTCGTTTGCATCGTGTCGATTTATCTGGAGGTTTTATTCCTCCTATGCAAATTCCAAGATGGCGCACTCCATTGTTTTTAATGCGCCAATTTAATCCGCGTGTTCTGTAAACAGGGAGCGTAAATGATGAATAGTGCAATAAGACAGACTAAAATGAGTCCACTGGAAATTTCAGCACGTATAGATTTTCCTGTACGGCAGTTAGATCTGGAGTTTACAGATAATATCGCCGAATTCTGGTATTCACATAATGCTTTGCTTACTGGATTTATGGCCGCTTTATCCAGCGCTTTTCCTGATGGAGAACGGCAGTTTATTCATAGTGTTCGTCTCTATCAGGCACAGATTCAGGATTCTCAATTATTAAAACAGGTTCGAGCATTTATTGGACAAGAAGCTCATCATGGTAAGGAACATGACCAACTTAATGATTTAATGCGACGTCGAGGTTATCCAGTTGATCGGATCTATAAGCGTTTCAAGAAAATGAATCGGATGATGCAAGCGCGGTTGTCACCGGCCCATCAACTGGCTTCGACTGTATGTATGGAACATTTGACAGCGATTCTGTCAGACTATTTTATCAGTAAGAAACCAGAACATTTAAATCATTTTGATCCTCATTTACGCAAAATCTGGGCTTGGCATGCCATTGAAGAAACTGAACATAAGGCAGTCGCTTTTGATGTTTATCAATCCTTGGTCAATCGTCCGTATTTTTTAAGGCTCATCATGTTGGAAACGACATTTTTCTTTGTGGTGATTACTTCAAGAGGCACCTATGAAATGTTGAAGCACACCAGACAACAGCGCAATATTGGTAGCTGGTTGTATGGACTTAACTATTTATTAGGTCCTAAAGGGGTAGTGAGTCAAATCAGTCGTGATTATCTGGATTTTTTTGCATTGAGTTTTCATCCGTGGCAACACGACAACCGTGTAATGGCTGAACAATTAAAACAAAAATATGCAATTCATTAATGCATAAAATTTAAACAGGAATGAATAATGAATACACGAATTGCAAAACAAGCCCCGTCAGCACTTCAGCAATCTTTACGTTTACCCTGTGGTGTGGAAATACCAAATCGTATTGCTAAAGCTGCCATGAGTGAGCAACTTGCTGATCGTTATGGTTCACCTACAACTGATTTACAGCAACTTTACGCAGCATGGGCCACAGGTGGAACAGGGTTACTGATCACAGGTAATGTGATGATTGATCACCGTGCATTTGTAGAACCAAGAAACGTGGTGCTGGAAGATGAAAAGTTTTTACAGGCGAATCAGCTTTGGGCACATGCTGCACACGTTAATGATAGTAAGATCATTATGCAGATTAATCATCCTGGTCGTGTTGCAGTGTTGCCGCTATTTAAAAAACCAATCGCTCCGTCAGCGGTTGGGCTGGATTTACCTGCGCTGAATATTGTACGCATTCCCAGAGCA
The DNA here is from genome assembly GCF_016624945.1 of Acinetobacter sp. S54. Taxonomy (GTDB): domain Bacteria; phylum Pseudomonadota; class Gammaproteobacteria; order Pseudomonadales; family Moraxellaceae; genus Acinetobacter. The sequence goes on from NZ_JACVUI010000006.1 coordinate 64,725, forward strand.
ATGACCGAAGTTGAAATTTATGAGCAGATTCAGCGTTTTGCTACAACAGCAGCATTGGCCGTCAAGGCGGGTTTTGATGGCGTACAGGTACATTCTGCACATGGATATTTACTGTCTCAGTTTTTGTCACCCTTATCTAATATCCGTAATGATCAATGGGGGGGCAATGCACAAAATCGACGACGGATGTTGATTGAAACAGTTAAAGCAGTTCGTAAAGCAATAGGGGCGAACAAGATATTGAGTGTAAAACTGAATTCGGCTGATTTTCAGAAAGGCGGATTAACTCAAGCAGAATCTGTTGAGATCGCGCTGGCATTAGAAAAAGAGGGAATTGATCTTCTTGAAATCTCGGGGGGAAATTACGAATCACCCGCACAATTAGGGTATATGCCTGGGCGTCAGACACAACGTGATGCCTATTTTCTTGATTATGCGAGGGCATTGCGTACACAGAGTAAACTACCATTGATGCTTACAGGCGGGCTCAGAAATGTGGCATTGATGAATCAGATTATTGCGGATGGAACAGTGGATCTAGTTGGTTTGGCCCGACCTTTTGCTATGCAACCAGATATTGCTACACAACTTTTGGCAGGGCAATCGGTTAAGGCGTCTCAAAAAGTTCCTGCTATTGGCTTTAAACCAGTTGATGCATACTTGCAATTAGCATGGCATGCAGCGCAGTTCCGTCGTATTAGTCAGGGTCAACGCCCTAAAGCAATAAAGGGCCTAATCAAAACTTTATGTGCTTTTGGTCCCCGAATGGGGCTGAATATTCTGACGCAGAATTAATCTGGTTTTATTTGAAAAATTAAAGAGCCAATGAAAATTTAACAAATATAAAACTGATGTACATATTAAGTTGGATAATTATTGGCACTCACTTTCTTATTTTAACCTGGATATTAAGACCAAAAAATATTATTTAAAATATATCAATAATATGCAATTTTGAAATGGGAATCTTGTTTATCATTTCAAATACATTTATAGCTTGTCTCAAGCTAAAAGCATTTCTTTCGGATTTAAAGTAAATTTGAGCTTAACTTCAATCAATTAATTAAAATGCCTCACCGTAAAAGCTCAACATTTTTTATCATTAATACTTATCGCTAAATATATTTATTTACGCCGCGATTATTCATTCCAACTTTTTGTTTTATTTGAGTTTGATCTGCATCGTATAGATGATTTAAAAAAATGGGAAGCGTTTTTGTATCTAGGATCGAAGGGGAAAATGTTTGAAAATTCATGCTTTTGAAAAACTTATTGATCTCTGAGTTACGTTGTACATATTTCATAGACCAATCTTTAAAATTAGTTTCTTCGATCTCTAAAATTTCAAATGAAACAATTTCACAATGCCGCTCATCTCTACGAATATCAGAAAAAAGTTGTTCGACAATTTCTTTTTCACCTTGTAAGCATTGAAAAAAGGAGCCATCAGCATAGTAGAGCACACCACAAATATCATGACGACTATTAAAATCTCGAGCTATGGTCAAAATATCATTAAGATCCTGTAAAAGATCATCTGATTCTGGATTACGAGTACTCGCATAACATAACTGGATTTTCATGATTGCACACTCCTTAAATAAAAAATGTCACATTTCAACTAAAGATGAGCAATAGAAATTGAATAAAATTTATATCTTATTAATAAACAAAGATTAAATTTAGAGGAGGGGTGACATAAGACATACTATCCTTTTTTTAAGAAATTAGCTAATTCTTGTAATTCAAATTAATTTTAAAAAATAGTTATGTGCTAAACGGGTTTAGTTAAATTCTTTTAAATACAAAAACTTAAATTTTTGGTGCAAAAGACTAGATTCTATTTTTATTTTTTTTATCAAAGCATACAATTTTTTATGTCTATGAAAAATATTAGAAACATATTATAGGTAGGTTAAAAAATAAACATTTGTAATCTTTGGATTACAGGGGAGGTAATAGGCTTTGACGAAGAAATAAACATCTTGAATAGTATAGATGACAGTTGTAATGAATTCGATAAGCTAAATGGATCAGTCATGAGTACTTTAATTTTTTTATTTTTAAAATATTCACCACTTTAAATTTTTTATGATCATGAAAAATCGTTTCATGAACTTTAACTTGATTCAGTTTTTCCCATAATTCAAAAGGGAAAAACTCAGAACTTTCTGCAAAAACCCAAAGCCATTGATATGTATTCATAAGCGTTTGTGTATTGAAAGATACATCCTGCACTCTAACAATTTTATGTCGATTCTTATGTTCATCTTGAAGAATAATTTGATGATTCTCCATAATGTGTAAATCACTTGCTGTTTCTTTCAATTTATATTAACAAATTCACACAACTAAAAGTGGATACTTTGTATAAGTATGGTTCTAAAATTTTTGATTAAAACTTACAATAATACTAATTATAAGTGATAAATATTAATGATATAAATCTAGTTTTAAAAAATACTGAGATCCAAAATGACTTTAGTAAGCATGATGTATGCGAGTAAAACCAATAAAGATCATAACTCTATTAAACAAGATCTAATGAATATTCTTACAGAGTCCATAAAGTTTAATTCTTTAAATGATATTACAGGAGTGCTTTATTACGGTCACGGATATTTCTTACAATATATAGAAGGCAAGAAAACAAATATTGATCAATTATTTTACAATACAATCGTAAAGGATCAGAGACATACTCATTGTGAAATTCTTTATTATGCTGAACTTGAAAAGCCCCTGTTTGAAAAATGGAGCATGAAATTTGCTCCACTTAATCAAAAAATCAAAGATTTTTTTCATGAAAATCATATTGATGAATTTAATCCCTATTTACTTACCACACATTCAATTGGTCCCTTTATTCAAATCCTTAGCGATGAGCCTGCTTATGATGTACATAAATTTTCGAATAATAAATAATTTGGACCAAAGTTAGAATATGTTACAAGGATAAGGTTTCGGAAGTTCCTAATTGTTGCTTTTCTCCTGAAATTGCAGCTTTCGTTAATTTATATAAAGTGGCAATAGCGCCAGCACTTTCCCAGTATTGGGCACCATGCGCATCTATGCGCACTAATTGTATATCAGGATCATCCTTTCCATTTTCAAAAAAAGCGTCATAAGCAGGTGACCATAACTCATCTAAAATAGTTTGATCATTCACCAGTGTTCCAGTCCCATGAATAGAAATGTATTGATGGGAAGAGGTGGTATAAGCAAGATTCACTTGTGGATGTGTTTCAAGATTTTGGCATAATTCAGATCTTTTTGAACCAATGAACCAAATTTCTCCATTAAATTCACGATTTTGTGTGGTCATAGGAACAGCATGTAAATGTCCTTCAGCATTGGTGAAGGTTACGATCACAGTTCTTTCATTCTTAATCAGATCGTTAATGGTTTGGTAGTCTGTCGTCATTTTTAGTCTCTTCGAAATTAGGTACGTTTCAAGCATGCCCGCTTTGTAAGGATTTTAAAAAGAATAGTCATGTTTCAAATGTTTACTTTTTATTAGGAAACTGGGTAGATCATGTAAGAAAGGTTTTATGATGTATATAAATGAGTTTCTAAATTAGCTTAAAAATTTGAATTATGCGTGAGAAAATAAACGTAGATAGCGTTTTTTTTTAAATATAAAATTTTTAATAGGATGAAAATTAACAATAAATAGTTTTTGGGTTTTAAAATAATTAAATTTGACCCTGTGTGTAACTAAATATGAAAATGTATTGTTAGAATCAATTTAGGTAAGCTCTGAGTCAATTGTATAGATGTTTAGGTAACTTAGCTTTATTTTTGATCATTTTTAATTCAATCTAAATAAAAGTATTAATATAAAGATGGTCATATGAACATAAATATTGGGAGTGAAAATAGCACTTTTTTTTCTTATGAGTTTAAAGAAATATTAAATGATATTCATCATGAGAATAAGAAAGTTGTTTTGTTTTTAGATATTGATGGTACTTTGGCTGAATTTAAGAATGATCCTTCGGAGTGTTATATTCCAGAAGATACACTCAATTTAATTAGAAATATTCAAAAACATATTGTGGTTGCTGCTATAACAGGTCGCGATCTATTTTCAGCAAAAAAACTATTTAAACAGATTAATTTGCCGATTGCTGCATTACATGGTTTAGTTATTTACCTTAATGATGAAAAGAAATTTATTAAACATTCAGATGGTGAATTATTTCAACGCATAAATACATTTTTAAATCAGCAAGTTAAAGCTTATCCTGAGTTAAATATCGAAAATAAACAACATGCTATAGCCTTGCATTATAGGAAATGTCCACAGCTTAAACAGACAGCATGGGACATTATGCGCCATCTTCAAGAGCATTTTAATCAGCTTAAACTGATTACAGGTAAATATGTCTATGAATTGGTTTGGAAGGATATAGATAAAGGGCAAGCGATTGCAGAAATATCTGCTTTATTAAAATTGGAGAATCACCTACTCATATTTATTGGCGATGATCGAACGGATGAAGATGGCTTTCAATATATTAATAGCGTAAATGGTATCAGTATAAAAGTGGGTATGGGCGCAACAAAAGCTACTTATACATTAAAGGATATAGCGCAAGTTACTGTCTTTTTAAAAAACCTTTCACATTCTCTTTCTCACTCATTAAACGACCACGGTATAAAAGAATTCGGAGAAGAACATGTCTAGACTTATTATATTATCGAATCGCGTCAGTTTACCTCAAACAGGAAAATGTGTAGCAGGCGGGCTAGCTGTTGCTATGCAAGATGCATTGAGCAAAGTTGGGGGAGTTTGGGTTGGCTGGAATGGGGAAAAGATTGAAAATCAAGTCAATCAACGTTTCGATATTTTGTACAAATCAAAAATCACATATATGACTTGCCCTTTGACACAGAAACAATATCAAGATTATTACTGTGGCTTTTCAAATAACACTTTATGGCCCATGATGCATGATCGTGATGATCTTATAGAATATGATCATTCAGAATATGAAACTTATCAGCAGGTGAATCGCTTGTTTGCCAAAAAAATAAGTGAGTTTGCTGAACCGGATGACTTAATTTGGGTACAAGATTATCATTTTCTTAGTGTAGCCCGTCATTGCCGTGAATTAGGTATGCCAAACAAAATTGGTTTCTTTTTACATATTCCCTTTGCTTCAATGAAGTTATGGAAAAAACTACCTGTAGCCCAAGCACTGCTTGAGGACTTATGTCACTACAATCTGCTTGGTTTACAGACCGAACAAGATCAGAAAACCTGCATTCAAACGTGTGCGCAATTGCTTAAAGCACAGAAAATTCAAACCCATCTTTTAAGCTTAAATCAAAATCTAGTATCAATTCAGCATTATCCAATAGGCGTGGATGTTAAAGGTATTCAAAGGTCAGTAAAAGATGGGCTAGACGTGGAATTACCAGAAATGTGGTCAAAAGATTCGTCAATGAAAACTATTATTGGAGTTGATCGTATAGATTATTCTAAGGGTTTATTTGAACGTTTTAACGCATTTGCCAGTTTTTTGGAACAGCATCCTGAAACCCATGAAAAGATACAACACGTACAGATCGCTTGTCCTTGCCGTTTGGACGTTGCGACCTATAAGCGTCTGTTTGAGCGATTTAAGTTAAAAATGGATCTGATCAATAATGAGTTTAAGCAAAATAAATGGTATCCAATTGTTTGTAGTTATGAATCTAAACCGCATCATGAGCTTATGCAGCTTTATCGTCAGGCAGATATTTGTTGGATTAGTTCATTGAAAGATGGCATGAATCTGGTCGCAAAAGAATTTATTGCTGCTCAAGATCCGCAAAATCCAGGTGTTCTAATTTTATCAAAATTTGCGGGTGCGGCAGAGCAAATGGTTGATGCGTTGGTGGTTGATCCGACTGATCGAAAAGCGATGCTAAGTGCTTTGGAAACCGCCTTGAATATGTCATTGATGGAGCGTAAATATCGTTATCAGCGATTGATTCATCAATTAACGAATTATGATATTAACGATTGGTGTACTGACTTTCTGAGCGATCTGGAATGCTCGCAATATGCTCAGAGTTTTGTATACGAAAATACATTAGAGGCGGTTTCATTTTATCCAAAAGCTTCATTCAGAATTTAAAACCGATTGAGTGCGGGTAGACTCCTCAATGAGGATATGTTAAAGCTTCATAATAAAGCCTTTATCCCTTGAAGATAAAGGCTTTATTTAAAAAAACGAAGAAGGAAAAACGTTTAATCTTGTGTTTTAAGCTGGCTAAAATGATTAAGAGCCAGTATAGATCCAACTAAAACTGCAAGACCAGCAAAGACCAGTTGTAGACCTGTATATTCACCAATAATCCCAATTAAAGCAGGACCAGTTAATGAACCTGTATACGCGATTGTTGATACACAGGATAAAGCAGCGGCTTTTTGCATGTGATTTTGACGTCCTACTCTAGAGAACATAATTGGAACAATGTTGGCTGATCCCAAACCAAGTAAGGCATAACCGATCAATACAAATATCCATTGGGGAGCAAGTACAATGCTCATTAGTCCTATTAACGCACAAATTACACTGTATTGAATCAGCTTTTGCTCACCGAGAATTTTAAGAGCCTTTTGTCCAACTAAACGGCCTGAGGTCATCGCAATAGCAAAAAAAGTATATCCTAGGCCCGCATACGCTGCATTCATTCCAAAATGACTGGTTAGATAAATCCCACTCCAGTCCATTGCTGCGCCTTCGGATAAAAAGCTAATAAAGCAAATCATCCCGATTAAAAGTATAAGTAAAGTTGGACGTTTTTTTTCTATATCACTGGTTGAAACGTCACAGCCTGTTTCTTTTGTAATTGTATTTTTTGGCATAGTCGATAGGGCATAAGGTACAGTAAATACACTCATAACTATAAGAATCAGACTGATCATGAAAATACTGACCACGGCTGACACGCCCAATGTCAGCAGTACAGTCATGCTCATGACTCCAAGTAAGCCACCCAAACTACACATGCCGTGAAAGCTTGACATCATCGGTCTGTCCGAACTTTTCTCGACAAAAACCGCTTGAAAATTTACAGTGACGCCTAAACTACCTGCAGCTGTACCAAACAAGAATAAAATCACGGCCATACTTAGGGCAGTGCTGCCCAGTGCCAGTGCAGGCAGTAATAGTAGCAGCATGAGAAGGGCTATACTAATAAGAACTTTGCAACCCAGACGATAAATCAATAAACCTGTAGTTGGCATAGCCAGAATAGCGCCCAGACCTGAACATAAGAGCAATAAACCAAAATCAGCATGGTTGAGATGCAAGCGCTGTTGTGCAAATGGAATGAGAGGTGCCCAAGCTGCGGTAGCGAAGCCCAGTGAGAAAAAAGCAAGCCGTGTTGAAAGACGTTGAGCTGCGAGTTGAATTTGAGCATCAGCGCGTGCTGCTCTGGAAAAAAAGATCATGCTAAAGCCGCCAATCTAAGACCCGATATTATCCATTCCAGATAAGCCGTCCATGTAAAAACCCTTACAAAAGTTATAGAAAAGTTCTATCACTAAGCAAGGGTTTATTTGGCGAAATTATACACAGGTTTAGATAAATAGCATTACTTTTATAAAAATAAATTCACTTAAAAATCAGCGTATTATAATTTATTTTTTAAGTGGCTGAAAATCTTTGAAAAATAGTTTTAAGCAAACTTTATTGTAAAGTTCCAGATTTTAAATATAGGATTATCCAACTGCATAAATAAAGAGCAGATGCTTTAATATTTTAACTAAAAAATAAATATAAGTGATTATAATAATTACAAATTATATATACATCACATGCCTGTTTTATGTTCAAAATAACGAAATAATAAATATTAGTTTTGGGACATAATGACATTACAACAGGTTCTATCCAACTTTGAACAAAAGCTGGCTACACATAATCAAAAGCTCGAATTAAATTCTGTATTGCATGAGTTAGCCGTTTTTACGCCTGACATTCCACTTCCTGGCAGCGGACAAACCTATAAGCGTTGGCAAATATTGGCTCAGATTGCTGCGACGCATCTGGGACTAGCCAAATGTTTTGAGTCTCATCTGGATGCGATAAGTATTTTAAAGGAGTTAAATCATGCCTCACGTCCTAAAGGACTTGGGGCTGTTTGGGCTGCGGAAGGACCGGATTGTACCTTGTATTATGAACAGGGCTATTGTTATGGTCGAAAAGCATGGTGTTCTGCTGCTAAAGATGCAGATTATGCAGTTATGACCTATCGTGATCAGGACAATCAATCACAGTTAGTCCTGAGTAAAATGAGAGAAAGTGGTGTCCAGATTGACCTAACGGGATGGCATGCCACAGGAATGCAGAGTACTCAGACCGCAAAAGTAGAATTTCAGCAAGTGCCTGCTGAACTTGTCGGAAAAGCAGGTGACTATATAAATAGGGCAGGTTTCTGGCATGGTGCGGCAGGTATAGCAGCGTGTTGGTATGGAGCAGCCACACGCTTAGCTGATATTTTACTTGCAGCCACGAAAATTCGTACTTCTTCTTTTCAATCTTATTACCTAGGGCAAATTTCTACTCAGCTTATGACTACACGTTCACTTTTTCAGAAGATTGCTGATCAGATTGACAATGATCCTGAACGAAGTCATGAGTTTATGATTCGGATACTTCGAGCAAAGGTAGAAGAAACAGCACAAACTATTTTGACGTTGACAGGAGAAGCATTAGGGGCACGTCCTTTTTGTGAAAATCCTGTATTTTCACATCTTGCTGCTGATCTTCCTGTTTTTTTAAGACAGAGTCATGCTGCTTTTGATTTTGAAAAAATAGCAGAACTGACGCGAAAGGAGCAGCAGTTATGGCATTTATAAAAGATCACCATCAGCCTGAACGTCTCATTTACGGAGCTGGAACTTCTATAAAGGAATGGCAGCAATGGGAAGAATTAAATCAATTGCCCGTTTGCGAGGTAGCGAAAACTTTTCCTGCCCAGCAGCGTGTCTTGATTATTGCACCTCATCCAGATGATGAAATTTTAGGTTGTGCTGGATTGATTCAGAAATTGGCCAAACTAAAACGGGAAGTGGTTTTGGTCGCCATTACTAATGGAACCATGAGCCATCCCAATTCATCTTACTATACTTCAGAAAAGCTTAATCAAATTAGGCCAGAGGAATCATTACAGGCACTTAACGTTCTTGATCTGGAAATCCAGATTGAGCGAATTGCACTTAATATCATGGATGGACAAATCAGTAACAAAACTGAGCTATTGTATCAAGCGCTGGAAAATATAACTCGATCTGACGATATTTTGATTAGCACTTATGAAATGGATGGTCATCCTGATCATGAAGCGGCAGGACAAGTTGTTAAATATTTTGCACAGCACCATGAATTATCCTGCTATCGGGTATTTATCTGGACATGGCACTGGGCCAAACCTAATCATCCTTCGCTTAATTTGGAGCAATGCTTCAAGGTTGAACTTGATTTATCTGAAGTAGATAAAAAAAGACAGGCCATTGCTTGCTTCCAGAGTCAGTGTGTCGCTGACCCCAGTACACATCAAGCGCCCATACTTTCAACGTTTACCATTGAGCGGATACTCCAACCTTATGAGGTGTATTGTTATGGCTAAACATTTGGAATATTTCAATCAGTTGTATGAACAAAATGATGATCCTTGGTCATATGCTGATCGTTGGTATGAGCATCGTAAGCGGGCAATTTGTTTATCTTTACTTTTGCATGATCAGTATAAAAAGGGACTGGAATTGGGATGTTCTAACGGTATTTTTAGTCAACAGTTGGCTGAGCGCTGCCAACATCTAGTGTGCATAGACGCAAATGAACGTGCTGTGTATTTGGCGCAACAACGGCTAAGTTCTGCTGCTCATGTAAAAATTCTGCAAAAACAGTTACCCGATAACTTTCCAGAAGATCATTATGATTTGATCGTGATCAGTGAAATTGGATACTATTTAACCCGAAATGAACTGCTAAAACTCATTGATCTGTGTCAAAGAAACTTAACAGATAATGGGATGATTTTATTGTGCCATTGGCGTTATCCCATTGAAGGATTTGAATTGAATGGTGAGACAGTCCATTCACTTTTTAAACAGGAAATGAAACTAGGTCATTATCTTCGTCTGAACGACAAAGATTTTCTGATTGATGTATGGACCAAACACAATAACAGTCTGGCAGATCAGGAAGGGCTTGTATGAATATTGGTGTTGTGATTCCTGCATTTAATGAAGAGGATTATCTGGAAAAGTGTCTGGCTGCACTTTACGATGCCCAAAAAAGCTGTATAGCTCAAAATATTCAAATCCAAATATTGGTTGTGCTAGATAGCTGCTCTGACAAATCTATTGAGATTGTGCAGGCACGCAAAATTGATTATTTAGAATGTAACTTTAGATGTGTTGGTAAAGCCCGAGATTTAGGAGTGCGTCATTTTATAGCTCAGGGCGTTGGTTGGGTCGCTTGCACGGATGCAGACAGTGAAGTGACTCACGACTGGTTTATTCAGCAGTGTTTGCATCAGCCCACAGACGCCATTTGTGGAATAGTGGAAATCAATAATTGGCATACACTTTCTGAACAGGTGAAACACGACTATTTATTGCATTATCAGGATAAAATGCATCATCGTCATATTCACGGTGCAAATTTATGTTTTAGTACCGAAGCGTATCTTTTAGCAGGCGGTTTTGATCATCTTGAATGCCATGAAGATGTTGGATTGGTTGAAAAAATGCAGTCATTGGGGCTGAAAATTTCATGGAGTAATAAACTCAGAGTGGTCACTAGTGCGCGTTTAGTGGGAAAAGCGCCACAAGGATTTTCATGTTTCTTATTAAACTTATGTTAAAAATATTGATTAGATTCTTGCCAAAACCCAGTCTATAAAACGCTTTTTATCATCATAATCGGGTGCATCATGAATTGAGACAATAATCGGAAAACCAAAATTTCCAATAATTCTATGGGGCATTTCAAATTCAAATTCAGTATCACTGTCTTCATGAATTTCTCTAAAAAAGGCAATAATTTTTTCGAATTGAGCTTTTTTAGAGAAATTTGGTCTTTCTTTTATAAAATCATAAATTTGATTTAAAACCTCATCAGTATTTCTATTTCTAAACATCCTATATCTCCCGTTATAATGCTTTTATCTTGTTTAAATGGATTTAAAAAAGTGTGAATCACCGCAATCATTATTTTAATTAATTAAGATGACAAAAAAATAAGATATATCTTACAGCCATTGTAGGAAAAATCTGACATTTGTATAAAAAACAAACAGAATGAGCATTAAAAAATAACTAATTAGAATTAGACATTAACTAGCCAAGAGGTAAATCTTAATGAATGGGTTAATTAACCCATTTTTTCCCCATACAAAGCAAAAAAGTAGTCAAACTGTATCGAATCTAATCGGACAAATAGACCAATAAAAAATCCTTTAAGTATTGAACTTAAAGGATTTTTTATATTTCATCGGATGACTCCGAATCGAATTTTGGTGGAGGTGGCGGGAGTTGAACCCGCGTCCGCCAGCACTACACTCGAGAATACTACATGCTTAGATATCGTCTATTGTTTTAACACTAAGTGACCCGACGAACAGGGTACAAATTGCGATCCTCTAAGTTTGGTATAAAGCCCCGAGGCTTGACTTTATACGGACTTGTGTGCGTGCGCTTCAGTCGGGTTCCCAGACCACAAGTATTCTAGGAAGCGGACAAGCTGCCCTTAGGCAGCTAGAGCGTAAGTTTCGTCGTTTGCGACTATTAAAATGCAAATTTTATTTACGAGAGAAAATGCGCTCTCGGCATGCATCTATGAGCTTCATCACCAGCGTCGAAGCCAATAACACCCCCAGATGAGTCATACATCATAACACAGACACCAAAAATTGCTATGCAATTTATAACCAACTAGATTCTGCTGATGTATTTAACTTTATAATTGAGCTAATATTTTATTTTTCAAGTACACCTATAAAAAATATGAGCTATTTACTTGCACTCGATCAGGGAACAACTTCTAGTCGCGCGATTATTTTTGATGAACAAGGACGTGTTCATGCAACAGCTCAGCGCGAAACGAAAATAAGAACGCCCCATTCTGGTTGGGTTGAGCAAGATGCTGATGAAATCTGGTCAAGTCAGATTTCAGTGGTGCAACAAGCTTTAGCTTCTGCGCATGTTTTAGCAAAGGATATTAAAGCGCTGGGATTAACCAATCAGCGTGAAACTACGGTTGTGTGGAATAAACGTACAGGTAAGGCTCTTGCACCCGCAATTATCTGGCAGGATCGGCGTGCGACAGAATGGTGTAATGAGCTGATTCAAAAGGAGTTACAGGATAAAGTTCATTATAAAACAGGACTACGAATCGATCCTTACTTTAGTGCAGGAAAATTAGTCTGGTTGCTTAAACATGTTGACGGTTTGAGAAGTTTAGCAGAGCGCGGGCATGTTGCTTTTGGAACGATTGATAGTTGGCTAATCTGGAATCTGACTCAAGGAGCAGAGCATGTTATTGAGGTCAGTAATGCTTCAAGGACAATGCTGATGAACCTTCAAACACAACAGTGGGATGAAGAATTACTCGAATTATTTCAGATTCCCCTTTCAGTATTGCCCAAAATTATTTCATCCGATGCTTATATTGCCGATACCGCTCAAGGTTTGCTGGGCAGTACCATACCCATTACAGGAATTTTGGGAGATCAGCAAGCGGCACTTTTCGGACAATCCTGTTTTGAAACAGGGACAGCAAAAAATACATATGGGACAGGTTGCTTTATGCTGTTTAATACAGGGGAAGAATTGCAATTTAGCCAAAACCAACTGCTTACTACACTCGCGTGGCAATGTCAGAATCAAACTCGCTATGCACTTGAAGGTAGCGTATTTATGGCAGGTGCAATTGTGCAATGGTTACGCGATGGTTTAGGGATTATCCAGAGCAGTGTACAGGTTGAACAATTAGCAAATCAGGTTAAAAGTAGTGAAGGGGTCGTCTTGGTGCCTGCCTTCACAGGACTGGGTGCACCGCATTGGGACAGCGAAGCTCGTGCTTTATTGTGTGGAATGTCGCGCGGAACCAATAAAGCACATATTGCACGAGCAGCTTTGGAATCAATTGCTTTTCAGGTTTCTGATGTGCTGTGTGCCATGCAATCGGACTTATCTAAACCCTTAAAAGAATTACGAGTTGATGGGGGAGCTAGTCGGAATGATATGTTGATGCAATTTCAGGCGGACATTTTAAATGTGCCTGTATTACGACCTAAAATGTTGGAGTCGACTGCATGGGGGGCAGCTGCAATGGCGGGTCTTAAATCTGGTGTATTTTCAAATCTGGATGAAATTTCCCAATCATGGCAGCTTGATCGGGCTTTTGAACCTCAAATGAGTGAAGATGAACGCTCTCATCATTTGGAGCTTTGGCGACGTGCTTTGAAACGTGCCAAATCAGATTTGTATTAACTCTAAGGGTTTTAATGCTAAACCTGATGATAAAGTCAGGCGGTTATTCGATTAAACCGCCTGTTTTGAATCTGAAAAAAGATTGAATTATTCAGCAACTTCCACCGTCAAACCATAAGTATAAATATCACTGGCAGGTTTTTTGGTAGCATCTGGATTTGCTTCTGGATATGAGGTTGTAATGAGGTAAATTCCTGTTTTTTCAAACTTAATATCAGCTTCGCCTTTACTATTGGTTGTTACATGGGGTTGTTGACGTTGTGCATTTAAATCATAACTGTCTGCACCTTTAAAGACATCAATCTCAAGATTCGGAACGGGTTTACCATTAAATAAAACTTGAGCTTTTAATGCTTCTCCAGAATAAAGTTCACCTGGATGAGTGAGTAATTTTACTTCAAAACCTTTATTAGTGACTGCTGGAATTGGAGAGGGCTTCCCTTTTGTGACAAAGCTTTCAGCCATCAGGTGATTGGTTACTTCAATAACTTGGGCATTTTTTGGTAGTTGATCTTCACTCACAAAACGTGGAGGTTGATTGGCATTGGTTTGGGCTGGACGCTGTTCATTTTTTGCAGCTTCAGCAGGTTTATTCGCTTGATTTGGGTTTTGCATTGGCATGCGGTTGGCACGAACACGTAACCATCGACCATCAACTAACGCATATTTGCTTGGGTTGCCTGTAGCATTTTGAGTACGAATACGATATGTACCTTCTTCATTCAAATCAAATTCTGCGACATTAAATTTTTTCAAGGCAGCTGCGGCATCAATATTTTTTTGTTGACCAGCAGGTGTGCTAATGACATAACTTGTCTTGAAATTAAAACTGGGTACAAAGAATTTTTCTAGCGTAATTGAACTCTGAAAGCTCACTGAATTTGCCGAAGATGTATCAAATACATCGGGTAAGATATAAGGACCCGCGGTATGAGCAGAGGCTAAAACCGGTAATGCAGACGTTAATATCAACGCTTTAATCCATGAAGTACGCATATAAAAAATCTCTCAGAAAAATATCGTAACGCAATAAAACATTTTCCTAACAATTTACTTGATAATAAATATCATTTTCAATATTATTTTTCCAGAAAATTCTGGAGAATGAGCATGTCTAATCCTGCTTTGAAAAATGTTCTTAAACAATCCTCATCCGTATTTCGTTTAAAACCTATTGTAATTGCAATTTCGCTCATTTCTCCACTGACCGCAATGGATGCATTTGCCGCGTTATCTCCTTCGTCAAATTTGCCCACTGAATTAAATCAAGCCAACCATCGTTTTCACCAAGATCATGTTTTGGGAACCTCACTGGATGTGGTCATGACGGGGGCAAATGCACAAGAAGCAGAAAAAGCATTTCATGCCGTTCAACAGGAAATTGCCCGTCTGGATCAGATACTTTCTACTTGGAACACCAAAAGCGAGATCAGTGCATTAAATCGCAACAAAGAGGCTCAAGTTTCTTCTGAACTGTTTGACGTGATTGCAGCGTGTGAAAGTTGGCGTAGTAAAAGCTGTGGTGCATTTGATGCACGTCTAGGTCAGCTAATTGGTTTCTGGGAAAAAAATAATAATGTGCATCAACTTGATGAAAGTACACGTCAACACGTTCTTCAACAAATACAGCAACAGCCTATGCATCTAGATGCGCAGCAAAAAACAGTCCAACTGGATAAAACGGTGACTATTGCACCTGATGCTTACGCCAAAGGATATATTATCGATCGTGCTTTGATAGCAGCACGTCAGGCTGTACCTTCATTACAAGGTCTGATGATTGATATCGGAGGCGATTTACGTGTTTGGGGTGAAGCTCCTCAAAAATCAGGTTGGAAAGTTGGGATTCAAAGTGCACAGGCAAAATTCGATAATGCCTTACCTGAACAGGTTCTCAATCTTAATAATCAGGCGATTGCCTTTAGTGGCAAAGGTTATCGTGATTTGGCTGGTCAAAGTCATTTACTTGATCCAAAAACAGGACTGCCATTACAACATGTTGAACAATGCGTAGTGGTCGGCCACTGTGCAGCAGATGCCGATGCTTTGGCGACAGCACTTGCCGCTATGTCACCAGAAGAAGGAATGGCGCTAATCGAATCGCTGATTGGATATGAAGCTAAAATGACCCTGAGTAATGGTGATGGCTATCAAACGACAGGGTGGGGGCAAATGGTTGAAGCTCGTCCACAGGCAGAAATGCTCAAAGTTGCTGCTGGTGGATCATCTTCATGGCCTGCTGGTTATCAGGCGATTTTGGAGCTAGTGATCCCTAAAATTGCAGTTGAAAACTATCGTATTCCTTATGTTTCGGTCTGGATCACTGACAGTAATAAAAAGTTGGTGAAAACATTAGCAGTTTGGGGCAAGGATGAAAAATGGATCAACTCCAATTATGTCTGGTGGCGTCGTTATGGCCGTCAAATGCCAAATCTGGACGCTGTAGCCAAACCATCACGTCAACCTGGTCAATATAAGTTGGCGTGGGATGGTAAGGACGAAACAGGTAAGGCTGTAGCCGCAGGTCAATATATTGTGCATGTGGAAACCTCTCGTGAGCATGGTGAGCATTCATATCAAACATTTGATCTGGATGTTAAAGCCAAAGCTTCAAGTCAAACGCTTCCAGCACAAAAAGAAATTGGCGCATTAAAATTGAATTTCCAGAAAGTAAATTAATTGTTAAATCTATAGACTGGGATTTTAGTCGTGTACCAACGCCGTGATTTTTACCGCCATGCACGTTATGTGCATGGTTGGCTGTCTGCTTTCGCATTTTTAGTTTTGATTTTTTTTGCCTTAACCGGTTTATTTTTAAATAATCCGGACTGGTTTAAATCTTCAGCACAGGAAAAAACTCAGCAGATTACGATTCCTCCTGATGTCTTGACTAATGTCCAGCACCAGGAAAACCCAAGTATGGCTTTGTTGGATTATATTCGTCAAAAAGAAAGTATTGTGGGACGTTATCGCAGTAGTGAAGTGCTGGATGATGAAGTCATGATTCGTTTGGAAAGTCCGGCTGGAACGACTGATATTTCGGTATTAATGGATACGGGTGATGCAGAAATTACCCAAAAATCAGCGACACTGGTCTCTGTGCTCAATGATTTGCATCGAGGTAAAAATGTAGGAACCTCATGGCATTGGCTGATTGATATTAGTGCAATTTTAATTTTGCTGCTCTCTGTGGCAGGTTATATTCTATTCTTAAGTATTAAAACACGTCTGATAGCTCACCTTTTATTAACTACAGCGAGTCTAGCAGTTTTGATTGTTTTGATCTGGTTTGCAGTATGAGGACATACTTATGACCTCTGCGGTATTTTATATTCTCCTCGTATTGTCAGTTTTATTGTTTATCCATCTAGGTGTCATTGCAGTTTTATTATGGAATAAAAGCCGATCCTCTATTCATTTTATTAAGGATCAAGAGGGATATCTTGTTGTCTATGCGAGCCAGTCTGGTCATGTTGAGCATTATGCCAAACAGTTAGCGCACCAGTTACAACAGTCGGGCCAGCTCAATGCAGTGCTGGATATGCAATATTTGTCTCTTCCTAAACTAAGTGCTACAAAAAAAATATTATGGTGTGTCAGCACCTATGGCGAAGGCGACGCGCCCGATAGCGCACGTGCGACAGCCAAAAAACTTTTTATGCAATCATTGGATTTATCTGCACAACACTATGCCGTTCTGGCGTTTGGGGATCGACGTTATGCACAGTTTTGTGCTTTTGGGCAGCGCTTAGATCAATGGCTTAAGGCCCAAAATGCGCAGTCGCTTTTTGATATGATAAGCGTAAATGCACAGAGCTCTGCCGATCTAGCAAAATGGGATACTCAACTTGAGCAAGTGACTCAAATCAAACTAAATGCCCAACCTGACTCTGAAGCATGGCAGCAATTTAAATTGCAACAACGAAAATGCCTAAATACAGGCAGTTCAGGTCAACCGATTTTTCAGTTGCAATTACGTTGTCTTGAAGAAATTCATTGGCAGTCTGGCGATATTCTTGAAGTACAATGCGGCAATGCTGACACAGAGATGGTCAAATTTTTAAAACTTCATGATATTGCAGGATATCCTGAAGTAAATCAGAAGTTACGTCATAAAAATTTAAGAAATGCGCCTTTACGTTTGGCAGATGAATCATTAGAAGCATGGCTAGTACGTTTTGATGTGTTGCCTACACGTGATTATTCAATTGCTAGTATTGCGCAGCAGGGTTATGTTGAATTGTTGGTTCGCCAACAACAAACTGAACATGGCTTGGGTTTAGGGTCTGGTTGGCTGAGTGCTACGTTGACCCTTGGAGAGAGCATTTCGGCACAGATTCGTTCTAATCCATCTTTTCACCTCGATCAACAACAGCGACCCCTTGTTCTAATTGGTAATGGAACAGGAATTGCGGGATTGATGTCTCATCTACGTCAGCGTGAACAATGGCAATATTCACAGAACTGGTTAATTTTTGGTGAGCGGCAGCAACATTATGATCATCTTTATGCAGAACAGCTACAACAATGGCAAATGCAGGGATTTTTAACTGATATTGATTATGCATTTTCGCGAGATCAACCTCAGAAAATCTATGTGCAAGATCGCCTCATGCAAAAAGCGGATCAACTCAGACAATGGGTTGCGGAGGGTGCGGCAATTTATATTTGTGGTAGTCTCAATGGCATGGCACAAGAAGTAGAACAAGTGTTAATACAAATTTTAGGGCAAGAAAAATTGGAACAACTTCGGCAGCATCATCGCTATCAACGTGATGTGTATTAAAATATTGCATAGTAGTAGTTTATATTACAGTTCAAGTTTTTTTATAAAAAGAAGTCGTTAGCGCAAGTAACAACTTCTTTAGTTGAATTTAAATTAGCCAAGTTTAAAATTTCTTTTCGATACTCAACAGGATATTCGGAATCGATTCATTGATTCGGGCTTGATAGAGGCTGTCATCAGATTGATTACGCAGATATTCTTTGTAATCTGTCCCCAAAATATTTTTTAAACTTAAGGTTGCACCCCAGTTATGACTAAAGTTTTTGGTGGTGCTGATATCCACTGTTACTCGACTGTTGGTGGTACGATCATAGGGCTGATTATCCAGTGCACGAGTGAATTTAGGGGTGTAGCTGACATTAATGCTATTGGAAAGTTTCCATGGTTTATAACTATAAGATAACCCTGAACTTGCCGTATACGGGGCAACGTCACTGGCTAAACGGTCATTGCCATCGGTATCTTCAATACTGACGTGAATGGTTGAAACCTGTCCTGTGACCATTAAACTATGTCCAGCTTCAGTTTCTTTTATTGCGTAACGGCCTGTTAGCTCAGCGCCATAGGCTGTGGCTTTATTCTGGTTAATGGGACGTTGTACATAACGAGAGCCTTCGAGTCGAATGACATTTTCAATATAATCTTTAATTTCACGATTAAATGCAGTTAGGTTAAAACCACCCGCAGCCGTGTTATAGCCTAGAGTGGATTCAATTGCTGTTATTTGTTCTGGTTTAAGATCAGGATTACCCCCACGATCTGGATTATTCAAACTGCCTGCATCACTATCCGTTGAAATAGTAACTGTTGGTGCTAGACGATTTGCGTTAGGTGCTTGAAATGCCTTGCTTAAATTTGTTTGTAACGACCAGTGGTCATCGAACTCATAACGATGAGCTAAGACGGGACTGGCATGTTGGTCACTATAGTCAACCAGCCCACTACGCTGAATCCATTCTTGTCTAACGCCTAGAGTGACGGTTTGTTGGTCGGTAAAACGCCAGCTTCCTTCACCATATAAAGCATAGCGCTCTTCATCTAATGTGCTAGCAACATTGCTTTCCAGTTCATTTTTGCGGGCTTCAAAGCCGAATTTGATCTGTTTATTAGGATCAAGTTTTCTGACCCCATCATAGCCAAGGGCATATTCATTGACGGTTTCATCTGTATAAATATCGCCCTGACGTGTACCCGTTAATTCTGTTTCATTCTGATGTTCAGCCGAAATGCGGATTTTATCTGAACCATCATCAGTTTTGCGTTCATAGCGGGTATTTAATCGAATGCTATCATTTTGATCTTTCTGAATTTGATCCTGATGAGTTCCATCGCTTTTGGTATTGCGATAAAACAAATCTGCAACCAATTTTTGTGTGTCATCAATGGTGTATTCCAGTCGTGGGGAAAACATCTGCATGCTGCGATCAGTGGTTCTTTGCTGTTGGCGCTCACCATTACTATCAATGGTTTTAGTTACTGAAGTAGTGTCTTGCCACATCTGATTGGCAGAAAGACTGTAACTCCATTGATTGTCTCGGCCATCGGTTTGTAGGCTGACTTGTTTGCGAATTTCTTCCTGAGGACTAGACTTGGCGATGCCATAACCTACTCGCACATTTCCATTGATGAGTGTATTAAGGGGTTCTTTTAAAATAATATTGATCACCGCAGAAGAGGCGACAGAAGCTTGCGCCACACTAGGTTGTTTTATTACCTCGATACGCTCAATCATATCGGTAGTGATCGTATCAATTACGGACATCCCACCACGAGGGCCACCCTGAACTGCCTCACCATTGATTAAAAAGGTCGGACCTGCACCGCCCCGAAAACGCATACCCGATGCTGGATTATTCCCACGTGGCCCTTGACCGGGAGCTGGCATTTGAAAACCCGCTGCACGACGTAGCGCATCACTTACAGACTGATCACCATATTGCAGCATTTCCTCTCGGGTAATAATTGTTTTTGGAATCGCGCTAATATCGTTATCTTTACTACTTTGTTCCGAAGCTGCTTTAAGCGTAATCGTTTTGAGAGTTTGAGTGGGTTGAGCAGTGGGTACTGGTTCGGATGTTGATGTTGAAGTCGTGGTTTGAGCTACTGAATGCTCTGTATCTGTGCCCCATGAATGACTACAAATTGAGAGTAAAGCAAAACTAAGAGGTGAAATCTTCCAGAAAACATGAGGTTGTTTCATGATTCTTATTCCGTTATGAGTTAATTTTTGCGCAGAATAGCTGACAATTGTGGAGAAATTTTAAAGAACAGCAAGATTCCAGCGACAAATCAAAAATATATTTATCGTTGTGTGTGTTGGCTATAAAAAACGTTTAAAGTGTAATAAAAATTAATATTTCCATAATCTTAATAGGTTATAGTAGTGCAGATTTTGCTCCTAAATAATGCAAATAAAATAAGCTTGTTCTACTTTTTATGCCAATATTGATGGATCGAATATCCTAATATTTTAAAAAATTTGATGAATTTAAAATAGGAGCTAAGTTGGCATAATCATTGCTTTCATTTAAGTAGAGTATAAGCTGTCAACATATTGTGCTAGTCATTATGTGGGTCATTGCTCTAAGCGATATCTATTTTCCCTGAAAATAAAATGTCGTTTAGCGTGACTCAATTGAATACTTTTCTATTTTCTTAAAATTGGGTCACATCATTAAAGTCTATTTTTTAATGTGAGTGGCAAACATGAATAGTTTAAATACCTATACTGAATTTTCTCTGGAAGAATTAAAAAAAGAATCTATGATGGGGGTGATGGGTACTGAAACCCAACGCGAAGTACGGATTATCGATTTAAGTGATTTTGAACATCGTAAATATCAAATTGCTGATCAACTCTGGGATGCAGCTGTTGAAATTGGTTTTTTTCAAGTCTCTAATCACGGCATTCCGCAAGCAGAAATTAATCATGCTTTTGGTTTGGCAGAACAATTTTTTGCTTTGGATCGTGACGTCAAAGCACAGTATCCTTTAAATCGTAATGCAGGCTGGGAGAGCAAGGCACAAATTCGTCCTTCAACCAAAACACCTGATCAAAAAGAATCCTACCAGATTACTCGTCCACGTATGACCAATCTATGGCCGTCACAACAAGAGTTGCCAGATTTTAAGGCGCAGGTTTTAGATTTTGAACGAAAATGTTGGTCTGTGGGCATGAAAATTTTATCTTGTTTTGCTTATAAGATGGGATTTGCAGAAGATTTCTTTACTTTAGCGCATGACCCCTCAAAAGAAACCTACCAAAGCACATTGCGTATGTTGCATTATTTCGCAGTAGATCCTGCCCTAAAGGATGAGTTAGGTTTATGGCGGGCAGGCGCACATACCGATTTTGACTGTTTAACTTTACTGTTCCAGCAAAAGGGGCAGGGTGGTTTGCAGGTCTGTCCAGGTAAAGAAATGGAAAATCGGGCATGGACTTCAATTGAGCCACGTGAAAATTTAATCACCTGTAATATTGGTGATATGCTCATGCGCTGGAGTGATGATGTATTGCCTTCGAATTTCCATCGTGTAAAAAATCCAGCTGATGATGAGTATCAGGGGGCTCGTTATAGTTTGGCATTTTTTTGCCAAGCCAATGAAGATGTGTTAATCCAAAGTCCAAAAGGCAAATATCCAGATATTACTGCAAAGGATTATCTGGCACAGCGAATTAGTGCTAATTTTTCTGGTAAATACTAGATTTATAATTTTATGGATTCAAAAAAAGCAGCTTTGGGGGCTGCTTTTTATTCCTTCTTTTTAAAAGAAAACACTCAGAAAAATATTGTCATTGCAGCGATGAACTTGATAGCATCGGGAACAATCTTTTAATAAAAGTGGCTGTAATGTCTTCAGGGCAACAAGTTTTAATTAAACTCAGAAAAATGATCATTGCGGGTGAACTTGAAGGCGGCAGCCGTATTGCGGAAATTCCAACAGCTGAACTGCTGGGGGTGTCGCGTCAGCCTATACGCATGGCTTTTCGTTTACTCGAACAAGAAGGCCTACTCATCAAGAATCCAACGCGAGGCTATATTGTTCGTGAAATTTCTGATGAATTAATTCATGATGCACTGGAAGTTCGTGGGGTTCTGGAAGGTCTAGCGGCAAAAACAATTGCAGAACGAGGGCTAACCGAGGAACAAAAAAAAATATTGCACCAGTGTATTGAAGAAACTGAAAAACTTTTTGATGGAAAAACCGAATTTAATGATGAACAACTCGAACGATATCATCAGTTTAACGTGATTTTCCACGACACCATTATTCAGGGCGCAGGTAATATTGCTTTAATGCAGGCTTTAGCTAAAAATAATCAGTTGCCTATGGCATCGGCTCAGGCATTAACCTATGACCAATCCCGTGCCTTATCTGAATATCGCCGTTTACATTATGCTCATCTTCAGCATTGTTCTATTCTAGACGCGCTTATTCATCGTCAGGCAGGGCGTGCTGAAAGTCTGATGCGTGAACACAGCAGCGTAGTCATGCTAGGGGAAACCGTGAGACAAATTTTAGTAGAATAATTCTTGAAAAAGCTCCTATACATGGGCTTGAGGTAATGTATAGGAGAAAAACTTAAATTTTTAAGCCAGATCAATGACCAGTGTTTTCGATTTGGCGCGTGAGCAACATGGAGTAAATTGATTGTTTAGACAATGTTCCTCATCGGTCATGAAGACATCACGATGATCAGGTGTTCCTGAAATCACACGTGTAATACAGGTTCCGCAAATACCCTGTTCACAGGATACAGGCACATCAAAACCATTTTCCAGTAAGGCTTGTGTCGCAGTTTGATGGGAGTGAACTTCAATCTTACGGTCTGAACCCAAAACCTCAATTGTAAACATTTCATTTTCGCTTTGATCAATCTGCTGCGCGACAAAATGTTCCTGATGTAATTGACCAGTTGACCAGCCTGCTTGCGCAGCTGAATCCATGACAAACTGCATAAAACCAGTTGGGCCGCAAACGTATAAATGTCGTGTAGTCGAAAATGCCTTGAGCACCTGGTTCATTTTGCATTGTGTTTCGGGCTGATCCTGAATGTGAAAATGAACTTTTCCTGCAAAATGTTCAACCAAATTGCCATAGAATGCAATCATTTCATGACTACGTACAAAATAATGTAATTCAAAAGGAATTTGCTGTTGTCTCAGACGATAAGCCATTGAAATAATAGGGGTAATTCCAATTCCCCCTGCAAATAAAACAGCTTCTTTGGTTTCTGGGTGAATCTCAAATAAATTACGCGGTTCACCAATGGTCAGCCGATCACCTTCTTTATATTCAGTGTGAATACAACGCGAACCTCCACGTGAATGTTCATCCTGTAAAACACCGATCACATAACGATGGGTTTCACTACAACAATTGGCTAGAGAATACTGCCGTATGAGCCCATTTTTTAGATGTATATCTATGTGTGCACCTGCTTCAAATTCAGGCAAAGCTGTAGTATCGGCTGAAACTAGTTCAAAGGCCCGAATATTTGAGGTGAGCTGGTGGATTTTATTAATGATCACGTCCATGTGCTGTACTCCTTAAATTACGCGAATATTAGGAAATTTTCGGTTTTGGCTTTCAGGAGATGGCGTATTTTCTTGGGCAAGCAGCCGATCAATAATTTTACGGGACTGTACGCCACCTGCATCAATATTCAGCATCAGCAATTGACGTTGCGGATTGCGTAAAATATTTTGCTGCTGTTGCTCTAACATTTCTAAATCTTCGGTAAAAATTTTGCCTTGGCCTTCTCGAATTTGATCAGTCAGTTCAGTGTTTTCTGGTTGGAAGTTACGTGCCATGCCCCAGAAATACCAATGTGATGTTTCAGTTTCAGGAGTAATAAAATCCACCACAATCGAAGATACTTTTTTACTTTTTGGCGCGTTATATCCGCCGTGACCAACATGCGCTACACCCACTTCAATGTGCACATTACTGGGAGCAAAAAAATGACAACGCTGCCAGCGATCTACTGCTACGTCATCAGCTAAATGATTGCCACGCAATGCCATTTGCCAAAATGGAGGCGCCGTTACGTTTTCCATATAACGTTCGGTAATCACATGATCGCCATCTACTCTGGTCACTGGAAGCGCTTCGTCAATTTCCTTTTGACCGATACTGCTCGAATGTACATAGGTTTCATGGGTTAAATCCATGAGGTTATCAACCATCAAACGATAGTCACATTTGATATGAAATAAGCCACCGCCGTAACTCCAGTCTGGATTATCTGCCCATTCTAAACTCGGTAAATCTGCTTCGTTGGCTAGGGTTTTCTCTCCTGGCCAGACCCAAATAAATCCAAATTTTTCTACGGCAGCATAGGATTTATTACATGGAAAACCTGCTACACGTTGTGCTGGCATTGAAATTGTTTTTCCTTCGCAACCCATCACAAGACCATGATAACCGCAGACTAAGTTGCCATCTTCGACATAACCTAAAGAAAGTGGTGCACCACGGTGTGGGCAGAAATCCTCAACAGCAGCCACTTTATTTTCTTTACCACGATAGAAAACTATTTTTTCTCCGCAGATAGTACGACCTAAAGGCTTATCCTGAATATCTTCTGGACGGCAGGCAACATACCAGGCGTTTTTTATAAACATGTGTGACGACTCCTTATCACTTATTGGATCCAATTTATGTTTTTTTTAAATTTTAGTCAAGATCTGGATTATATTATTTGTTATTAGTTACTGAATTTTAATTAAATTTAATTTATTTAAATATTCTTTTTTATATATCTGTATCCAATTTTTGAGTAATAAATGGATCCACACTATTGAAAATAGCTTTTATTTTTATAATTATGAAACTTAAATTATTTTAATTATCTGATTTTTATAATTTAAATAATTATTTATTCACTAGGCATTAAATTTATTAAAAATATATTGATTTTTTGGATCCAAATATTCAGTATAGAAAAAGAGCAGGAAGCTCCAGAAATCAGGTCACTTATTTGCTCCTGTTTTTTGCAATCAAATTATTCCTTCTAGGCAATTATGGATATGGATATGCATAATCACCCAACATCTCATTACGGAATGTCGTGTGTATATCTTATTCAAATTGGGAGATATGCAAATGGAAAGAGATGTTCTTGGTGAGATCAATCAAAATCAAATGAGCCGCTATCAATGGTTTGTCATTATGATTTGTCTTTGTCTCAATATTATTGATGGTTTTGATGTCATGGTTATGGCATTTACTGCACCATCCGTTTCGGCTGAATGGTCACTTTCAGGCGCGCAAATTGGTTTATTGCTTAGCTCTGGTCTGTTCGGTATGGCCGCAGGTTCCATCTTTTTGGCTCCACTCGCCGATAAATTTGGCCGTCGATTACTGATTTTAGTCTGTCTGGTAGTTGCGGGACTAAGTATGATGGCGTGTGCTTTTGTACAAACTCACAGCATGTTAGCAGCTCTTCGTTTTATTACGGGAATTGGGGTCGGGGGTATTTTGGCGAGCAGTAATGTATTAGCCAGTGAATATGCGAATGCTCGCTGGAGAAGTCTGGCCGTAAGTTTGATGTCAACAGGTTATGGTATAGGTGCAACATTAGGTGGAATTCTATCGCTTATTTTGATTGAACATTTGGGCTGGCGTTCGATTTTTCTAGCGGGAGGTTTAACCACAATTTTTATGTTATTGATAAGTCTGTGGTTATTACCGGAGTCGCTTGATTATTTATTTGCAAAAAAACCAAAACAAGCATTAGAAAAAGTCAATGCTGTCATGCAGCAGATAGGCTTAACCACTTTGTCTGTTTTACCACAATATGAAAAAAATTATCGTAAGAAAGGTGGAGAAATTGCCCAATTATTTCAGGGAGCACGAGGGTTTCAGACCTTTTGCTTATGGGGTGCCTTTTTTATGGTGATGTTTGGTTTTTACTTTGTTATGAGCTGGACGCCTAAAATTTTAATTTCAATGGGCATGTCAGCAGATCAAGGCGTAAGTACAGGTATTTTGATTAGTATTGGTGGAATCTTTGGTGCAGCTATTATTGGTTTGCTTGCATCACGTATGAAAATTTTCCATGCCTTAAGTCTATTTTTGGGGTTAACTGCGGCCTGCGTTTTCTTATTTGTCGCTGTATCCTCTCAAGTGGGAATTGCCCTAATCGTAGGTCTATTACTGGGCACCTTAATCAACGGTTGTGTCGCAGGTTTATATTCTATTTCTCCAACGATTTATGATGCAGATATTCGTAGTCGCGGTGTTGGTTATGCAATTGGCTTTGGTCGCATTGGTGCCATTTTATCACCCACAGTTGCGGGTATTTTTCTGGATCAAGGTGTAGCGCCTGCGACTTTGTATGCGTATTACGGCATTGTTTTTATTCTCGCTATCTTCTTGATTTTAAGTTTGGGTAATGCATTTTATCGCCAGCAAAAAGCTCAGTCTTATTCTTTGAAAACCGCACCTTAACCTTATAAAAAATTAAATGTAGAGATAAAAGATGAAAAAGACATCCTTATGGGTGGGGGTCTGCTTGTGCCCATTTTTTGCCCCAGTTACTCATGCTGAATTTATTGCTGATAGCAAAGCCGAGTTGAGTTTAAGAAATTATTACTTTGATCGTGACTATAAGAAGGATCCATATCCATATACAGCTGCCCGCGATTGGGCACAAGGATTTATTTTAAAAGGACAGTCAGGATATACCGAAGGGAGTGTAGGCTTTGGTGTCGACGTATTGGCAATGGCTGGTTTCAATCTTTTAGGTGATTATGCAGATGATTATGCAAGAAGTAGTTTGTTGCAGGTGAATGCCGATAATACACGTGATGATTATTATGGAAAAATAGGAATCACTGCAAAGGCAAAATATCGCCAAAATGAGTTATTTGTGGGCGATCTGGTTCCATTGCTGCCTACGATTTTTTCATCACCTGCACGGCTTTTCCCTCAAACTTATCGTGGAGTGCGCTTTCTTTCGACGGAAATTCCAAATTTTCAGTTAGAAGGTTTTTATGTTGATGAGGTACGACAGCGTGATTCAACCCGTTATACCGAGGTTGGGATTGATAATATTAATCATCGTTTTGATAAGGCTATAACAACAGATCATTTTTATAGTATTGGAGGAGCTTATCAGTTTAAAAATTATCGGGTACGCGCTTATCAAGCAGAACTTCAGGATATTTATCAGCAACAATTTCTAGGGTTTAATGGTAAACAGGCGCTCAATGATCAATTGAACTTTTTAAGTGATGTACGTTTTTTTAATAGTCAAGATACGGGTTCACGTAAGGTTGGTAATGTCGATAACCAGCATTTGAGTGGTCTATTCGGTTTGAACTATCAAAATCACACTATCTCTTTGGGTTATATGCAGGCTTTTGGTTCGACTGGATTACCGTTTTTGTCAGGGACAGAAAGTCCTGTAGTTCTGGATTTTATGAGTTCAGATTATTCCAATAAAGATGAGAAAGTGTATTCTATTCGTTATGAATATGACTTTAAAGATGCTCAAATCGGTGACATTTCTTTAAATGGTTTACGCTTTATGACGCGTTATGCGAAAGGTGAGGACATTGATCTTCTCAGTTATGGGGATCAACGTTTTAAAGAAAACTCACTAGAGTTTGACTTAGGATATCGTATCCCGGAAGGAAGGTTAAAAGGACTGGGGGTTAGAGCGCGTTTTTCTCATTATCGTAATGATATGCCCACCAATATGACTTTTCATTCCGCCAATGAAAGCCGTTTAAATGTAGACTATACGTTTAAATTCTAATTACAGCTTAAATTAAATGTAAAAGGATAAGATCATCTATGTATAATCTTATCCTTATGATTTATTTGATTATATAGTTTCTAGTTGCGTATTCCATGCATCATAATTATATACCCAGTCGGCATTTCCTTGTTGTTTCATCCATTGATTTCCTCGTGAACCCAGTTGGATTTGTGCTGTCCGTTGCTGACGTGTTTTTTCATAAATTTTTAAGGCTTGTTTTGCCTGAGTTCTATGATTTGAATCTTGTAGACAACGTCCCAAAACCACAGCATCCTCAATGGCCATTCCTGCGCCTTGAGCCATAAATGGAAGCATTGGATGGCACGCATCTCCCAATAATGTCACTGTTCCCACTGACCATACTGGGAGGGGATCACGTTCATATAAAGCGCTTTTCAATGTGGTTTCACAGGCATCTAATAGGGCTTTGGCATTCGGGTGAAAGTCTTTATAAAACTCCCGTAATTCATGGACATCTCCTGCACTGGTCCATGATTCTTCTGTCCAGCTGTCTTGACCTGTTGTTGCAAAAATAAAGGTATCTTTGCCCTGATTAAGTGGGAAAGTCACAATTTGCTGTTCTGGAACGGGCCCCCACCATTTAGTGAATGCTTCTATTTCAGGAACATGCTTAACCTTTTCTGTGGGTACAACTGAGCGGAATGAAACAATTCCTGTAAATCTAGGCGATTCTTCTCCAAACAATGCAGTACGGACACGGGAATGGATGCCATCTGCGCCCACAACGATATCAAATTGATAAGTGGAACCATCATCAAAATGCAGTTGTGCGCCACTTTCGTGTTGCGTTAAAGAATTTAATTTTTTTGAAAATTGAATATTTTCAATAGGAAATAATGCAGCAAGTGCATTGATGATATCAGCGCGGTGAATAGTGACTTGTGGTGCACCATAACGCTGTTCCGCATCCTTACTCATGCCAAGCCTTGAGGTTTCAAGGCTGGTATCCCAATCACGACTAATACGATAAGTTGGCATGGCTCCAAGTTTGCGAATGGCATCGCCTGCACCTAATCCATCAATAGCACGAACAACATTGGGTGTTAGGTTAATATCAGCTCCAACTCTGGAGAAACCGGATGCTTGTTCAAAAACAGTGACATCATGACCATACTTTTTTAACGCAATTGCTGCGGCTAAACCACCGACACCACCACCGATAATTGCAATCTTTAAAGCATCCATACCTGCACTCACTATTTTGATTGAATAAAATACTATTATTTAAAATAAATGTTTTATGATTAAAACATAGTTGTCTATATAAAACACAATTTATAATTATGCTGATTTGAATGCAAGTCAACTATTTTAAGTTTTTTTGTGGAAATTTTTTAAAAAGGAAGGTATTACACAGGACATAAAATTATTTTAAAAATATGTCGTTTTTTAATAAATGGGCAATCCTTTGCCTTTCATATCAATACATAAACTTTGATATTTTATTTGCAGTTTCAATAACTTGTTTGGAAATAATATTGTTAAAAGTATTTTCGTCATAGGTCGTAATCGGACAGCTTACAGATAAAACTGCGACCATATCTTTGGATGATTGACGGTAAATCGGTGCTGCACAAGCTGCCATATCGTTATTGTAATGTCCCCAACTGACCATAGAAGATTGAGTTTTGACATAGTTTAAACGCAATAGTAATTCTTTTAGATTTTTTGGAGTGAGGTCAGAAAAAGTATCCCATTCATTAAATTTACGATAACGCTGACGAATTTCAGTTTCAGGCAGATTGGATAAAAGTAATTGGCCAATCACCGTAGCATGTGCCGGCCAGCGTGTGCCCAGACTGATCGTGCTGGTAAATGGTCCACTGGATTGAATATTGTTCACAAAAACAATATGGGTCCCTTCTAAAATAGAAAGATGTACTGCAATTTTAGTTTGATCACGAAGTTCTTTCATGAGAGGAGTGGATAAATCCAGTAAAGAAAGTTTGGATAAACTGTTAAATCCAAGCTCCATAACTTTTGAATCCAACGCATAAGTTTTCTGGGAAGCTTTGCGTAAATATCCACACGATTCTAGCGTATAAATCAGGCGAAATGCACTAGAACGGTTCACATCCAGAATTTCGGCAATCTCAGAAATGGTCATTTCCTGCGCTTCTTGATTAAACGCCTGTAAAATTGCCAAGCCTCTTACAAGCCCCGGAACTAAATAACGATCATCATTTTTTGTGCTTTCAACTTCTTGTACATCTTCTTCAACGACTAAGCTCATTCGATAAAAATTCCTAAAAAGAGAAAAGGGATAATATTGGTGCACGCTGCTTTATTTTAGAACTATTGTAATGATATCGAATGTATAAAACAATGTTTATATATAAAACCAAATTTACCTTATAAAACGTAATAAAATATTAAACTTTGGTCAAATATTTGAATTTAATGAATTTTATTTTATTGACATATTGGCTGTAGGGGTATTATTCTTTGCATATGTTTTGAAAATCAAATAAAGTTTTGCATATAAAACAGGATCGAGGGCTCAAACGATGAGTTGGATTTCAGTTTGTGGCATTGATGATGTCTCGGAAGATGAACCAAAAGCAGTGGAAATAAATGACAAAAAGATTGGTGTATTTGTCATCGATGAAAATTATTTTGCGATTGAAAATGTTTGCCCACATGCTTTTGCCTTATTGACAGAAGGATTTATCGAGGATCAAACCGTAGAGTGTCCATTACATGAAGCTATTTTCGACATCCAGACAGGTGAATTAAAGAGTGGTCCTGGCTGTCGTGATTTATGTACCTATCCCGTTCGTGTGGAAGGTCAGGACATCCAGATTCAACTGTAATGGATAGAAGGAATTCCCCATGAAACAATTTAATGAAAAACTGGCTAACTGGATTAATGCAACGCCTGCAAAAGATGCAGGTATTAATAACATTCAGATTCCGGGGCAGGTCGAACATCTGGTTTGGCAAACACGCTATAAAGAACCAACCGTCTATGAACAGGATTTTGTTCAGCATCTGATAAAAGCTTTTGGCTCAGGTATTACTGAATTGAATGATTTGGTTAATGCATTAAATCAGCAGGGTTTTCGTCGTGATTCAGGTGAAGTCTGGACGATGCAGAGCTTCACTGAAGAAATGCAGCGTTTGGGTTACTAAGTTCAGGGAAGACAATAATGAATGCAATTTATCAACAAGCTCCAAGCACTGAAGAATATCTTGATTTAGGTTTACGTGATCAATGGTATCCGGTACTCGCCAGTTGGGAAGTGAATGCCAATCCAGTTGGGATTACCCGTTTAGGCGAAAATATTGTGGTATGGCGTGATGAAGACGGTCAGCTACATGCGCTAGAAGATCGCTGCCCGCATCGTGGTGCACGTTTATCGCTAGGTTGGAATTTGGGCAATCGCGTTGCATGCTGGTATCACGGTGTTGAAGTCAATGGCGAGGGTGTCGTGGTCGACGTGCCTGCAGTTCATGAATGCCCATTAAAAGGCAGTGAATGTGTTAAGAGCTACTCCATCATTGAAAAACATGATGCTATTTTTATCTGGTTTGGTCTGGATGAAAATGAAGCACCTACTGAACTTGACTTTCCTGAACAATTGTCTAGTGAAGAGTGGAGTTCATTTCTATGTCAGGCGGACTGGAAAGTTAATCATCAATACGCCATCGATAACGTGATGGATCCAATGCACGGGACTTACTTGCATTGCACTTCACACTCAATGGCTGAGGGTGAACGTACCGCAGAAATGAAACATCGTAGCACTGAACATGGTTTTATTTTTGAAAAAGAAGGTCAAACGGGAGTCAACTTTGACTGGGTAGAATATGGCAATACAGGTGCAAGCTGGTTGCGTCTTTCTATTCCATATCGTAAAGAATTTGGTCCAGGCGGCGTATTCTGGATTGTAGGTTTTGCTACACCAATTGATGCCGATAATACTCGCGTATTCTTCTGGCGTTGTCGTAAAGTCAGTGGCTGGCAGCGTAATGTCTGGCGTTTTCTATACCGTAATCATTTAGAGAAGTTGCACTGGGATGTCTTAGAGCAGGATCGTATTATTCTGGAAAATTTGGCACCTAATGCTCGCTCTAAGGAATTTTTATATCAGCATGATGTTGGCTTATCTCGTCTACGTCGTTTAATGAAAAAAGAAGCTGAGAAGCAGCTGAAGAAAATTGCAGTGCTAGATACCTCATCTTTGACTGAAACACCATAAGGACTGTGGCCATGACCATTCACACATTACTGCAAGGTAAAAAAATCATTGTTACGGGTGCAGCACGCGGGCTAGGTCTGGGCTTTGCTCAGGCGATTGCAGCAGCGGGTGCGCAGGTAGTAATGGCGGACATTCTGACCGAACTGGTTGAGCAAGAAGCAAAGCAGTTACAACAACAGGGCTTGGGTGTTCATGCTGTTGGACTGGATTTGTCCAAGGCGGAATCCATTCGGTCAGCTGTTCAATTTGCTGTAGAGACGTTGGGTGGTCTGGATGGTTTGGTGAACTGTGCGGCATTGGCTACTGGTGTTGGTGGTAAAGATTTGACCCAATATGATCCTGATCTGTGGGATCGAGTCATGACTGTCAATGTTAAAGGTACATGGCTTATGGTTCAGGCATGTGTCCCATATTTGAAACAAGCTGATAGCGCAAAAGTTATTAATATTGCCTCAGATACAGCGCTTTGGGGTGCCCCTAAACTCATGGCATATGTGGCAAGTAAAGGCGCGATTATTTCCATGACCCGTTCCATGGCACGGGAGCTGGGCGAATTTAATATTTGCGTAAATACCATTTCTCCGGGACTAACACTGGTTGAAGCAACCGAATATGTCCCGCAGGAACGCCATGATTTATATGTTACTGGTCGGGCGATTCAACGCCAGCAACATCCGCATGATTTAAATGGAACAGCACTTTATTTGCTTTCCGATCTTGCATCTTTTGTGACGGGACAAAATATCCCGGTCAATGGCGGTTTTGTCTTTAACTAGGAGCAAATAATATGATTACTGGAATTGAAGTTTTAAAGTTTGGGGTTGAAGACAAGGCGGAAGCGATCAAGTTTTTATCTGATTTTGGTTTGTCAAAACACCAGACAGATATTGAAAATACTGAATTGTTTCAAACTCAGAATGGCAGCAAGATTTATCTGTTTAATATCGATGATTCACGTTTACCCGTAGCGATTGAAACGGGTTCAACTCTGCGTGAAGTGACATGGGGTGTAACAAGTGATCAGGATTTACAACAGTTGGCTTCAAACCTAAAAGATGTTGAAGGTTTTTCACAAAGTGATACACAGCTACAATGTCGTGATCCAAATGGCATGACTATCGTATTTCAACGTTCGATTACTAAAGATTTGCCTGAACAGAAAACCGAAGGCATTAACCAGTATGGCAATATCCAGCGCATCAATGCAGCTAGCCCCGTTTATGAAAAAGGTGAGCCAATTGCCATTGGTCATGTGGTCTTCTTTACACCTGATTTAGCTGCGACAGAAAATTTTTATAAAGAGAAAGTCGGTTTTCATTTATCAGATGCCTATTTAAATCGTGGTGCTTTCCTGCGTTGCCGTGGTGAAGGTTTTCATCATGATTTATTTTTGCTTTCCATTCCGAATAAACCAGCAGGTCTGAATCATGTTGCTTTTGTTGTACGTGATATTCATGAAGTGATTGGTGGTGGTTTAAATATGAATCGCTCTGACTGGTCAACCTTTATCGGACCGGGGCGCCATCCTATTTCTTCTGCCTATTTCTGGTATGTCAACTCACCTCTTGGTGGGGCGTTTGAATACTACACCAATGATGACTATTTGACTGAAGAGTGGCAGCCACGTGTTGAAGAACATCGTTTGGAATTATTTACCGAATGGGCGATTGAAGGTGGTTTAGATCACGATACTCGTCGTCAGGTTAAACCCGTTCAAGGCTAATCAGTTGAGGCAAAAGGGAATAAAGGCATGGAAAGAATCGTAGTGGTTGGTGCCGGTCAGGCAGCAGGTTGGGCAGTCAGTACTTTGCGTCAGGAAGGATATAGTGGAGAAATTCATGTGGTGTCAAATGAACATCAGATTTTCTATGAACGTCCGCCACTTTCCAAACAGGTGCTTTCCAAAGAAGCAAGTTATGACAGTCTGAATTTATTTTCGCCTGAACAAATCGATGCTTTTTCTGTGCAATGGCATAAGCCTGATTTAGCCACACAAATTGATCGTGATAATAAACGGGTCGTTTTGGAAAGTGGAAAAATTTTACCTTATGACAAATTATTAATTGCAACGGGTAGCCGTGCACGTGTACCTGTCAATACATGGAAAGAAATTTCTAATGTCGTGACCTTGCGTGATGTCCAGGACTGTGAGCGTTTGGCAGGTTTGCTGGAACATGCAGATTCTATTGCGATTATTGGTGGCGGTTGGATCGGTCTAGAAATTGCAGCGACAGCACGTAAGCAAGGCAAGGCTGTACATGTTTTTGAATATGCTGATCGTTTATGTGGTCGTAGTGTGAGCCCTGAAGTTTCTGCTTTCTTAAAGGAAATCCATGAACAACAAGGTACGCAAATTCATCTCAATAGTAAAAATTTGCACCTGATTGAGAGTTCGGATCAAACCATTCAAGTATTGAATCATCCAGAAATCGCGCAGATTTTTGATTGTGTAGTGGTGGGTGCTGGTGCCGAAATTGCCAAAGAATTAGGTGCAGATGCAGGACTTGATGTTAAAGATGGCATTGTGGTCAATTGTTATGGTCAAACTTCCGACGCGGATATTTATGCCGCAGGAGATGTTGCCATTCACCCTGTTTTAGGTTATTGCATCCAATCTTGGGCAAATGCACAGAATCAAGCGATTGCCGCTGCCAAATCTATGTTGGGAGTAGCGACTGAGTATGTGGACATTCCATGGTTATGGTCAGATCAATATCATTTTAATATCCAGATTTTGGGAACTTATCAGCCACAGTTAAATCCAAACGTGGTTGTTCGAAAAACCAGTCCGACACAAGTCAGTTATCTATATCTGGATGAACAAAGCCGTCTGATCAATATGATCGCAATTAATGATTCCAAACTGGTCAAACTGGCCAAACGCTGGATTCAAAACGGCACAGTATTAAACCCAGAACAGTTAACTGATCCTGAATTTAATGTCATGAAGCTCAAACCATAACCAGACTTCAAGACCTCTAGCCAGAA
Source organism: Acinetobacter sp. S54 (assembly GCF_016624945.1). Classification (GTDB taxonomy): domain Bacteria; phylum Pseudomonadota; class Gammaproteobacteria; order Pseudomonadales; family Moraxellaceae; genus Acinetobacter. The sequence goes on from NZ_JACVUI010000006.1 coordinate 99,995, forward strand.
CAATCATTTTAAGGCCTCTAGCCAGATCGAAGGAACGCTTGCATGTTAAATGATGTAGATGAGAAAAAAGGATTCAAACACTGGATACCCGCTTTTGTGTTAATGGCCTGCGTGGTACTGGCTTTTTTTGACAAAATTAGTATTGCTGTTTTGTTTTCAGATCCACATTTTCAAGACGCGATGGGTATTGCCCAAGATAAAGCTAAATTGGGTTGGTTAATGACCAGTTTCCTACTGGCATATGGTTTTTCTTCCATATTCCTGAGTTTTCTGGGCGATATTTTTAATCCTAAAAAAATGCTGTTCTGGAGCGTGGCCTCATGGGGCGTGCTAATGCTGATCATGGGGTTTACTACCCACTATGGCAGCATGCTATTTCTACGGGTTTTATTAGGAATCGCTGAAGGACCATTATTTGCATTGGCTTATGCCATTGTGAAACAAACCTATACTGACCGTCAGCAGGCACGTGCATCTACGATGTTTTTATTGGGCACACCGATTGGGGCTTTTTTAGGTTTTCCGATTACCGCAGCTGTGCTCGCCAAGCATGACTGGCATACCACTTTCTTTGTTATGGCAGGCCTAACGCTATTGGTACTGGTCTTTGTGGTGATTGGACTGCGTAACTTGCAGTTGCGTAAAACCATTGAGATCGAAGATTCAAGCAAACGGATCAATTTTAAAGGTCATCTTCGCAATACTAAGTCATTACTACAAAACGGAGCATTTTGGCTGGTTTGTATTTTCAACATTGCCTTAATGACTTATCTATGGGGCCTAAATAGCTGGGTACCTTCTTATTTGATTCAAGACAAAGGCTTTAATTTAAAAGAATTTGGTTTTTATTCGAGCTTGCCTTTTATTGCCATGCTGATTGGAGAAGTCGTTGGAGCCGTATTTTCTGACAAATTAGGCAAACGAGCGATTCAAGTATTTGGCGGATTGCTGGTTGCAGGTATTTCACTCTACGTCATGGTTTTGATGACGAATCCTATCATGATTATTGTCGCTATGTCGGTCAGTTCAATGGCGTGGGGCTTCGGTGTCGCCGCAGTATTTGCTTTGCTGGCACGTGTCACTACAGCTGATGTTGGAGCGACAGCAGGCGGTATTTTCAATGGTTTGGCTAACTTTGCCAGTGCGATTGCACCAGTCCTAATTGGCATGATCGTAATGCAGACAGGCAGCTTTAATTTGGGAATCACGTTCTTAGCGGTGGTGGCTATCGTGGGTTCCTTTTTCCTTACACCATTACTCAAACGTTACTAATTTAGTTTCAATTTTTTCGCAGGAGTAAGACATGAGCACTCAACAATTTGAATCATGGAAGCAACCCGATGGTACAAGTCTGGAAGAATGGTTAAATACTCGTATCGCACGTTTTGAAACCCGCAAATACGATTTCAACGCACTGAAATTTCAGGCGGACTACGATCCAAAATACCGTCGTGCCCAAATGCGTTATATGGGTACAGGCGCAACAGGCGTAGCGAATGACAATAATACTGTGCCCGCTGAAAACTTTACTTTTTCTACAATGGTTCTGCCACCGCAATGTGAAGGCCCGTTGCACATTCATCATGATGTTGAAGAAGTGTTCTTTATGTTACGGGGTGAAATTGATTTGTTCATTGAACACAACGGTGAGAAGTTCAGTACTCGTTTAAAAGAACGTGACCTAATTTCAATTCCACCCGGGATTTATCGTGGGTTGTTTAATCCTGGAACCGAAGATGCATTGATGTGTGTGATGTTAGGAACCGGTAAACCTACTATTCCGAACTATCCACCTGAGCATCCATTGTCTCAAATCAAACGTAACTAAGTCGATTGAATCTGAGTTGTCAGAAAGAGGCTTGAACTCTGATTGCAACCTTAAAGGAAAATGATGATGACACTTGTTGAAGCCCTACAGCAATTTCCAGTCAAATCTGTCGAGATTAATGGACGGAAGCAAAGCTATCGTGAAGCTGGTACCGGAGAGCAATATCTGGTGCTACTGCATGGCATTAGCTCTGGAGCAGGTTCATGGGTCAATCAATTACAAGATTTAAGTCGTCATTTTCATATCATTGCATGGGATGCACCTGGTTATGGTTCGTCCGATGCTTTAACCACAAAAAAGCCTAATGCTGAAGATTATGCACAGCGTTTGGTAGATTTATTTGAATGCCTACAAATAAAAAAAGCAATTCTTGTTGGACATTCTCTAGGCGCATTACAAGCCAGTGCTTTTGCCCAACATTACCCAGATTATGTTGAAACCTTAATTATTGCCAATGTTGCACAGGGTTATCAGCGTTATCCCACGGAGCAACAAGCTGAAGTATATAACAAAAGACCAAAAATGCTGGCTGAACTTGGAAATCGGGGCCTGGCACAAAGTCGTGGTCCCCATTTGACCTATTTGAAACACCCTCAAACTCTTGAGCTGATTGAACAGGTCATGCAAAACCTGAATGTGGATGGCTTTACTCAAGCATCCTATTTACTGGCTCATGATGAAATTCGTAATTATTTAACAGATTTGGTCGTGCCATGCGTGGTCGTTGCAGGATTGTGCGACAGCATTACACCGCCGCAAGCAATTGCAGCTTTGGCACAGGAAATCCAGTGCCAAAATTATATTGAAATTAGTGAAGCAGGACATTTGAGTTATGTCGATCAACCTGAATTATTTAACGACATTATTGTGTCTGCGCAGCAGCATTGAAACGAGAGAAAAAGTATGAGCTTCCAGGTAGAAGGAAAAGTAGCAGTTGTCACCGGTGGCTCTTCTGGCATCGGATTAGCTGCGGTTGAGATTTTAGTTGCAGAAGGCGCAAAAGTAGCATGGTGTGGACGCGATGAACAACGCCTTGCTGAATCAAAGCTTTATATATTAGAAAAATATCCACATGCACATATTTTTACCCAAGGTTGCAATGTGCTGGATAAAGAAGATGTCAAAACCTTTGCACATACTGTGAAACAGCATTTGGGCAATGTCGATATGCTGATTAATAACGCAGGTCAGGGACGGGTTTCTACTTTCGAAAATACGCAAGATGAAGATTGGATGAAAGAAATAGAGCTTAAATATTTCAGTGTGTTGCATCCAATTCGTGCTTTTTTGAATGATTTAAAAAGCTCGGCAATAGGTTCAGTGACCAATGTCAATTCGTTACTGGCTTTACAACCTGAACCGCATATGATTGCGACTTCATCGGCACGTGCAGCTCTGCTTAATCTTACTCATTCTCTAGCGCATGAATTTATTCAATATAACGTACGTGTCAATTCAATTTTACTAGGCATGGTTGAATCAGCTCAATGGAAACGCCGTTATGAAACGCGTTCGGATCCGAATCAGTCGTGGCAAGACTGGACAGCCAATATCGCCAAAAAACGTGGCATTCCAATGGCCCGGTTAGGTAGACCCGAAGAACCTGCACGTGCGCTGGTGTTTTTAGCATCACCACTCGCTTCTTATACCACAGGCTCTACCATTGATGTCTCTGGTGGATTTAATAAACATTTATAAGGTGACTGCAATGAAACAATTGATGATGATTGGTTTTGGCGCGATGGCCTCAGAAGTGTATACCCATTTACCCCATGATCTTGAATTGAAGTGGATTGTGGTGCCTGAGCGTAGTATTGAAAATGTGAAACAAAAAGTCGATGCCAATATTCAGGTCATCTCTGATGTCAATCAATGCGATGGCACACCTGACTATGTGATTGAAGTGGCAGGTCAAGCCGCAGTGAAAGAACATGCCAAAAAAGTGCTACAAAATGGCTGGACTATTGGTTTGATCTCTGTGGGTACATTGGCTGATAGTGAGTTTTTTACTGAACTTCAACAAACTGCTCAACAAAATGGCGCGCATTTACATCTATTGGCTGGTGCGATTGCAGGCATTGATGGCATTGCTGCTGCAAAAGAAGGTGGCCTGGAAAAAGTCACTTATAAAGGTTGTAAAAGCCCCAATAGCTGGCGCGGTAGTTACGCAGAACAATTGATTGATCTGGATCAAGTGCAAAAAGCTACCGTATTTTATCGTGGTACAGCACGAGAAGCCGCGCTAAATTTTCCTGCCAATGCCAATGTAGCGGCAACTATTGCTTTAGCTGGTGTGGGTATGGATAACACTATTGTAGAGCTGACCGTTGACCCAGATATCACGCAAAACAAACATACTATTGTCGCGGAAGGCCGTTTTGGACAAATGACCATTGAAATGGTTGGTGTTCCGTTGGCATCTAACCCAAAAACCTCGACATTGGCAGCACTAAGTGTCATTCGTGCTTGTCGTAATAGTGTTGAAGCCATTCAGATTTAACAAGGATATTATTATGGTTAAGGAACTTTATATTGCTGGTGAATGGCGTTTGGGTCGCGGTAAAGTTATTCAAAGTACATTTCCAGCAGATAATTCTATCAATGCAGAAATTTCTACTGCAAGTCCAGAAGATATTGAAGAAGCGATTCTCAAAGCAGATCAGGCATGGCGCGCACCTGAGTGGCGTAATCGTATGCCCCACGAACGTGCCAAAATTTTATACAAAGTTGCGGATATTATTGAAGCACGGGTTGATCAACTGTCTCAATTACAAACTCGCGATAATGGCAAGCCCTTAGCAGAAACTCGGGGCTTGGTCTTAAGTGCAGCAGCAACAGCACGTTATGTTGCGGCTGCTTGTGAAACATTAAATGATGAATTAACCACTCAACGTGCGTCAGATTTTATGACCTTGAGTGTGCATGAACCTGTCGGTGTAGTGGCAGCGATCACCCCGTGGAATTCACCGATCGCCAGTGAAGTGCAAAAACTTGCTCCTGCTTTGGCTGGAGGCAATGCGGTGATTTTAAAACCAGCTGAAGCGACCTCATTGATTGCACTGGAATTGGCAAAGATCTTTGAAGAAGCGGGTTTACCTAAAGGCTTACTGAGTGTATTGGTGGGTAAAGGTTCGGTAGTGGGTGACGCGATTGTGAAGCATCCATTGGTTCGCAAAATCTCCTTTACTGGTGGAACGACCACAGGTCGTCATTTGGCACACATTGCAGCGGATAAGTTAATTACTACCTCTTTGGAGTTAGGCGGGAAATCACCAACGATTGTGCTCCCAGACGCGGATGTAGAGCTTGCTGCGAAAGGCATTGCATATGGTATTTTTAGTTCAGCGGGCCAAGCGTGTATTGCCGGTTCTCGCTTATTTATTCACAGCAGTATTTATGATCAATTCTTGGCACGTCTGGTAGAAATCACCAAAGGTTTACGTGTCGGACACCCTGAACAAAAAGATGTACACATGGGATCTTTGATTAATCAGGCACATTTACAGTCTGTAGATCGTTATGTTCAGCTTGCCAAACAAGAGGGTGGAGAAATCCTAACAGGCGGTCAAGCCTTAACTACAGGTGAGTTTGCAAAAGGTAGTTTTTATCTGCCGACCATTATTACAGGGCTGAATAACACAGCACAGGTCTGTCAGGACGAAATTTTTGGTCCAGTATTAGTCGTCATGAAATATGACGATGAACAAGATTTAATTCAACAAGCAAATGACAGTTGTTTTGGTTTAGCAGCAGGCATTTGGACTGAAAGTTATCGCAAGGCATGGCGTATCTCACGTGCGCTTGAAGTCGGTACAGTATGGATTAATACCTACAAAAAATTCTCAATTTCAGCACCATTCGGTGGCTTTAAAGACAGTGGGATTGGTCGTGAAAAAGGTCGTCAGGGTATTTTGTCTTATATGCAACAAAAAAGTATCTACATGGGACTGAATGAACAGCCGAACCCGTGGTGTGACTAATTGTTTGTAACCGTATCAATTTAAACGATTCAAGCTTTTCAATGGATAGTGAACAAAATTTAGAGGAATATTTTCATGACTGAACGTGTCAATGTGGGTGAGGCGATTGCTCGCTTATTAGAAGAACATGACGTAAATAGTATTTATGGTGTGATTTCTATTCATAACTTGCCAATTGCGGATGCCATTGGTCGCCGTGAGAAAATCCGCTTTGTGGCGGCACGTGGTGAAGCAGGTGCGGTGACCATGGCGGATGCACATGCACGTTTTAAAGGTCTAGGGGTTGCTTTAACCAGTACGGGCGCTGGGGCAGGTAATGCCGTAGGTTCATTGATTGAAGCCATGAATGCCGCGAGTCCTGTGTTGCATTTAACAGGTCAGGTTGAACGTGAATATCTTGATCGTGATGCCAGTTTTATTCATGAAACCAAAGATCAGTTGACTTTCTTACGTGCATCTAGCAAAGCTGCATTTCGTATTACTAGTCCAGATAATGCTATTGGTGTAATTCGTGAAGCCATTCGTGTAGCAACAACAGTTCCAATGGGGCCAGTTAGTGTTGAATTACCGATTGATGTGCAAGCCGCTGAGATTGATTTACCACTGGATTTAAGTCCTGTTAAAGCAATGCAACTGCCAAATGTTGATGAAACTCAGGTTCAGTTATTAACAGATCAAATTAAACAAGCTAAACGTCCAGTATTCTGGATTGGTGGCGGTGCGTTGAATTGTGTGAGTGAAATCAAGGCTATTGCTGATTTGGGAATTCCTGTGGTGTCTTCAACGCATGGCCGCGGTATTTTGCCTGATGCGCATCCACGTAGTCTGGGAGCATTTCATAACTCGGCAAAAGTTGAAGAGCTGTTAAAAAATGCTGATTTATTGGTTGTGGTAGGGTCGCGTCTACGTAGTAATGAAACCAAGACTTATTCTGTTCAGTTTCCTGAAAATATCATTCAGATTGATGCTAATCCTGTTGCACAACAACGTAATTACAAGATTCGCCATTTTATCTGTGCAGATGCCAAAGATATTTTAGTGCGTAGTTTGGCTGAACTTTCAGACGTCTCTAAGATCGACGCAACTTATGATCAGGCGGTTATTGATGCTAAAAATGCTGCGGTAGATGCATTACGCAAACAACTAGACCAATATGCTCTGATTTGTGATCACTTACGTGCAGCTTTACCCGAAGATGGTATTTTTGTGCGTGACATTACTATGTCTGGTAGCACATGGGGTAGTCGTTTGTTCCCAGTACAAGCACCAAATCGAAATATTCATTCATTGGCAGGGGCGATCGGATTAGGCTTGGCACATGCGATCGGTTCAAGTATTGCTAATCCAGACAAAAAGGTTGTAGGTCTAGTTGGTGATGGTGGCTTGATGCTCGGCATTGGTGAAATCGCGACGATGGCCCAAGAAAATACCGACATGGTTCTGATGATTATGAATGATGGTGGCTATGGTGTGATGCGTGGGATCCAAAATAACTATTTTGATGGACGCCAGTATTTTAATGAACTCCATACTCCAGATTATCAAAAATTGGGTGAATCGATGGGAGTGAAAAGCTGGAAAGTTGGCAGCGCAGATGAATTTAAAGTTGCCATTAAAGAAGCAGTCGATTTCAACGGCCCTGCGGTCATTGAGCTAGATATGCATGCGATTGGCCCGTTAAACTTTGCAGGTCCCCCGCAGAAAAAACTTTACTAAGTTGAGTATTATTCAGTTTTTTAAAAATTAACTGAACTCAAAATTTTTCAATTATACGGCCTATGTGTTAAGGCATGTCGGCTGTAAGCGTGCTAAAAAAGATGATTTATAATATGCCATGAGCAAAAGGATTGCTCTCGCCACCAAAATATCATCTATTTTTTTTAGCCAAAAATCAAAGCAAACAAAGTTTTGTATATAAAACCAAAATTGTCATTTTTCATAATCAGTTTATGGAAAAGAAAAGGGAAGTGTGATGAAAAAAAGTGTGGTTTCAACAATAAGTGTTTCTATGATTTGTCTAGGGGTTTCAATGGGCTCTTGGGCGGATGGTTCTCCACTAGAATGGAAAAATGACGATGGCACGGCTTCATTTAAAGTCGGTGGGGTTATTCGTGTGCAGGATCGCTACGAGAGTTGGCCTCAAAGTTCTAATCGTGGTATGGGTAAGCTGGACTTTGATGTATTGCGACTCGATCTCAAAGGAACCTATGACGATTTCTATTTAAATTCTAGTTTTTTATTGCAGGATCAGGAATTTACTTCTATTGAAAAAGCCTATGTAGGATATAAACTCGACGCCAATAATAGTCTGGAAGCTGGTTTTGTCTATAAGCCATTTGCTATTTATCCTTATCCACAAAATGGCTGGACCTATCATTTACCTTTCTTTTTAGGCTATGGCAATAATATTGCTCCTGGTTTGAACTGGAATTACGATGATAAAAATTGGGATATTAAACTGGGGTATTACCCAAGCATGCTTGAAACCAACATGCGTTACTCTCCAGAAAGTGGCACTTATGATGATCTGAAAAATACATTTGCAAATCAGAAAGCGTATCAGAATGAAAAACAAAATCAGGTCAATGCCCGTGTTGTTAAGAAGTTTGATACTGCTGTAGGTAAGCAGGAGATTGGATTATCAGGCGCTATTTCACAACTCCACAATAAAATTACGGATGATGATGGAAAATATTATGCTTTAGGTCTTCATGCCAATAGCAATATTAATCGCTGGAATATTCAGGGTTCTGTGATTCACTATCAGTATGATGCCAAAAATCCTGAAGGCGTTGATGATCGCTTAACCTTAATGGGAACCAATGGTTTAACACCTTCTTATTTTATTGCCTCAGAAGGTACAGTTTCTAGTCTGAACGTATCTTATACCTTGCCCATTCAAGATATGTGGAAGTTGAAGGCTATTAAGTTCTATAACGATTTTAGCTATCTGGATAAAACACATACAGATTGGTCTGCTTCACAGATGAATACCACGGGCATGATGTTTATTGCATCGCCATTTATGGTATGGGCAGATTATACCTGGGGTAAAAATGCCAATATTATTGGGGGCTCGACTAACAGTACGGGTTATACCACGGCTACTTCTCTGAATAGTGATAAATGGTTATATAGAGTTAATTTAAACTTTGGTTTTACTTTTTAAATATTTTTCAGTTAATGACCATAAAACCAACAGCCCGGTTTTATGGTCTTTTTTTAACGATTAGATGATACCTATAGGGTCATTGGAAATTTTCTGTTTTAAACATATGAATAGTATCGTAGTGCGCTAGCCATTCACGATGAATCACTTGAAACCCCTGTTTTTGCCAGAAATATTCAGCGGCGGGCAAAAAAGGATGAGTATGTAGATAAAAATGCCAAATATTTTGTTGTTGAGCATGTTCAAATAGAGCATGGCATAATTGCGATGCCAACCCTTGTCGTCGATATTCAGGCTGTATAAAAAGTTTGACCACTTCTACACTATTTAAAGGTAAATCTAACTGAAAACGATGGTTATAAGATCGATAAGCCACCATTCCAATAATCTTGTACTTATCTTTCACGACTAAACAAGCGCCGTGGGGATCATTTAAATAAGTCGCGCTGAAATGAGTTAGATCATGAGGAAGCGTAGATTGGTACACTTCTGGGAATAGCAATTGGCGAGTATAAATTGCAAATTGAGTGGCTTGAGACACATCTGCTGGTTGTAAAAGTTCAATCATTAAAGCCATGAGTAATCTGGCACCACAATAGTTTTATCCTGAATCATGGCTTCATGAAACTCAACATCGTAAACACTTTTTAAAAAAACAGGATCGGTCAGGCGTTGAGGTGATTCTGGTCGAATAATTTCATGCTGACGCATAAAGAACAACTCATCTGCAAATAAAAATGCCAGATTAGGATCGTGCATAATCGCAATAACTGTATAGTTCTGCCGAGAAAGCTGACGTAATTTTTTCATTAAATAAGACTGATAATATACATCAAGATGATTGGTTGGCTCATCCAATAGAATGACTTGAGGCGCCTGTACCAGTATTCGAGCGATCATGACCAATTGTCGTTCACCACCTGAAAGTTCAGTATAAGCCTGATGTTTTAAATGGCTAATATCTAACTCTTCCAAAGCTTGATCAACTAGATATTCATCCTGCTTGGTCGGGTGGAAATGACTAAATGCCGCACGTCCAGTCAAAACGACATCTTTGACTTTAAAAGGAAAAACGGTTTTGTGAAACTGTGGTAAAAAGCCTAAAAGTTTGGCACGCTGCTTACCTTTATATTGATCTAAACGTTTACTGTTATACAAAATACTGCCACTTTGTAAGGGTTCTAGACCAGCCATTAATCTAAATAAAGTAGATTTACCGCAACCATTTCGTCCTAAAATCACAGAAAATTGATTTTCAGCAAATTCCAGATGAATATTTTTAAGTACTTGCTTGTGGCTATAGGCAAAGTTAAGCTGATGAATATGAATCATGACCAGTTCATCCGTTGACTTTTCATGAGTAGCAAAAAGAAAGGTGCACCAAGCAGCATGGTAAAAATTCCAATCGGGATTTCAAAACTTAATAAAACACGTGAAAAATTATCAATCAATAATAAAAAACAACCGCCTAAGACCATATTACAAGGAATGGTTGCGCGATGATCAGGCCCGACCAGCATCCTCACAATATGGGGCATAAATAAACCATATAAACTAATAATACCCGCCGCTGCAACAGAGGCAGAGGTACATAAAGTGACCAGTCCAATAAGCAAGATCTGTTCCCATTTGGGATTAATGCCGACCGCTTGAGCTTCTTCTGTACCGAGTGCTAGCAGATTGAGTCGCCAGCGCATTAAGAATAACCCTAATAATCCAACAGAGATGGGGAAAATCGCATATTGCACTTTATCCCAATTGGCCTGATGTATATTGCCCATGGTCCATTGCACGATTGCCTGTAACTTAAATGGATCACTGATATATTGAATGATGGTCAACCCTGCCAAAAAAAGCCCTGAAACAATCATGCCAGCCAGAATAATCATGACTAAAGAAGTTTGTTGTTCTTGCTTTTGGTAGGCAAATAAATAAGTTAGAAGTACAGCGGCAATGCCAAAAATAAATGCCAGTAAATTGGGGGAATTTAAGTTAAATGACAAGGCCAATGCAGCGCCAAATGCCGCTCCAGAAGAAATACCGAGTACGTACGAATCCACTAACGGATTACGGAATAAAGCTTGTAAACCATTCCCCGCAGTGGCCAGTGCAGCGCCGACCATAAAGGTTAATAAAATACGGGGTAATCGGACATTCCAGAGAATATTTTGCATAAGTGCGTATTGTTCAGGAGCAATATAGTTGCCGCCGCTCAGACTTTGCCAGAACCATAAGAAATAATCCTGATAGCCTAGAATATGACTAGGTCCAATTAACAAGGAACAAAAAAGACAAAGGAGAGGTAAAAAAATAAAACTACTATAACGAATAGCAGGACTAAACTGAGTAATAGATTCAACGCGTATGATATTCATGGAGCGAGAAGTGCCTGTGCAGCCGTTGAACCATACAACATGTTCAACACGTCATATTGGGTTGCTTTCATTGTGTAAGGTTGGGGCTCCTCATAAATATGTTGATGTAAATAAAGCGCTGTAAGTACGATTTTAATGGTATGTGGATTATAGATAAAAGCCGGGCTCAAATTAAAAACTTTACGATTTTTTACTGCTTGAAGAAGTTTTAACTCTGGACGTTGATAAATCAGTTGGGGGTCAGTATTCCAAAGCACAATATTATCAGGATTCCATTCAATCAAGGTTTCAGGGTTTACATTTGGTTGATTGGTTTCAGTCCGAACAATATTTTTGGCGCCTGCCAATTCGATAAAATCATTGGTAATGGACTGGGTACCAGAAGTAGAAAAAATACGTCCGCCTGACCATGCATAATAAATACTTTGTTGATGCGATTCTTTTGCGGTATTGCGCTGGATTTCAGCAATTTTTTGATCTGAATAGTGCAGTATCTTGTTTGCACGTGCGGTTGCGTTGGTTAAAACGGCAATTTCAGATAATTCTTCTTTGACCTGTGCATAAGTCGAAGATTCCATAATATAAACGGCAATACCTAACTTGCGTAGCAGGGCAATGGTTTGTTTTTCTCCTCCACCCATGATGACTAAATCGGGTTGTAACATTAAAAGACTCTCAATATTTGTTGCATTACTACCCTGTGAAGGACTTTGAATCTGCTTGGTTTTTATACGTGAATCTAAAATAGAATATGCGCGATACAGCATGGGTTGCTGATAAATTTCTGCAGGAATACCTACGATTTTATCTCCCTGATTCAACATATATAGACCATCACATCCCGATTCAAATAGACAGACTACGCGTTGAGCAGGATGATTTAATTTAACGGTATATCCAGAAGAATCAACAACATTAAAGGCTGTTGTTGATTCATTCGCTTGGGATTTTTCAGGGCTAAGTTGTATTTTTTGTTTGAGATCCTGAGTCCGTTGACAGGCCATCAATGCCATTCCTGAAAGCAGCAGAAGTGCGTATTTGAAAACTTTTGGGAATGAATATGACCACATTAAATCAGAATGTCCATTGTACAGAAAGCGATGCATTTAAAGGATCACCAGGCTGTATCCACATATCATTATAACTTTCAACGTAATAAGTTTTATCCAACAAATTATTTAGGTTGAGTTGATAACGTAACTGTGAATTCGGTTGGTAATAAGCATTCAAATTGACCAAAGTATAATCTGGTAATTCAAATCCCGAACTTTGTGTACCATTACGCGTACCGACATATTGGACATTGCCCCCTATACCTGCTTTGCTTGTTGCTTGTTGTACGACTACATAATCCAGAGCCAGATTACCACTATGACGAGGAATATTATTGAGCGCAGTTCCCTTGGCAATAGTGGTGTCTTTATTAATTTGTGCATCAGTGTACGTATAATTTACTAGCACATGCAGTTGATCGGTGAGTTGGCTTTGCAGATCCACTTCGACGCCTCGACTTAAGGCTTCGCCAGCGGCATATTGATAGTTGGCATCCGTGGGGTCAGTCGTGAGCACATTGCGTTTTTTCATGTGAAATGCAGCTAGACTGAACAACGTTTTTTGATTGAGCTGGTATTTACTACCGATTTCATAACTTTCTCCTTTTTCAGGCGCAAATACTTGTCCGTTTGCATCTGTACCACTGTTCATGGCAAAAGAGCGTCCATAGTTTGCATAAAAAGAAACCTGGTCGTTCCATTTATAATTGATACCTGCACGAGGGGAAGCCTGATGAAAGGTTTTATCGGTAGACGTATTGGCTTTGTAATTTTCTAAAGACTGTTTGACCTGATCGAAACGTGTCCCAACTAAAATGCTCCATTGGTCATTGAAGAACATTTGATCCTGAAGGTTTAATGCAAGATAGTCCTGTTGTTCACGGGTATTGGTTTGCAGCCCCATATTGGGTAAATATACGCCATATTCAGGATGATAGACATTGATTTGATTAATACAATATCTCGTGCCTGAATATTTATAATCACAGCGCAATTGATATTGGTCAGAGGTCAATTGACCCGCTTCGCTGCTGATTAAAATTTCATGACGTGCCCAGTCGGTATTTACTTGTCCTAAAAGCTCAGCCTGTGCCAGCAGATCTTTAGTGAAATAATCACGATAACGACGTTGTCGATTTAGGGTTTCACCATCTGACTCAAATGATTTGGGTTCAGTTGAAAGGCCCTTCATCAAACCTTGTTTATAACTCACAGCACTATTGATTTTCCAGTTATCATTAAATTCATGCGCCAGACGTAGTTGATAAAACTGATCCTTTACTTTCATGTCGCCATCGTCGGGTTCACCTGTAAAGGTTTTCGGATCCATAAGAATCTGACCTTTATAGGCACTGATACCACGATCAAATGTGCCTTTTTGCTGAGTAATTTCACTGTCAAAATCAAGTTGAGTCTGGTCTGAGATTTTCCAGCTTAATTGTGGTGAGAAAAACCAGCGCTCACTGCTCACTTGATCGCGAAAGCTTTGATTATCTTCATGGGCCATCGCCCATCGGTAAGCCAATTGATCATTAATTGGTGCAGTATATTCAAAACTGCCACGATATTGTTGTTCAGTATTGGCGCGTAAGTTGAGCTGTCCTTGTGCCTGCCATTGTGGTTTTTTTGTGGTGATATTAAGCAGGCCGCCCATTTCACCACGACCATATAGTGCAGCAGCGGGACCTTTTAAGAAATCTAGAGATTCAATATTGACCATATCGCGTGGCGCACTTAGGCCTCGATTCAGACTTAATCCATTACGAATACTTGCTGCTCCAAGATTAGGATCTGTTGCAAAACCACGAAAAGAGTAATTATCCCAAAAGCCACCACCATAATTATTTTGAGCAAATACACCACTGACCAGATGAATCGCATCTTCAATGCGCTGAGAATCTTGTTGTTTTAAAACGTCCTGAGAGAGATAACTGCGGCTAAACGGGATATCCAAACTATCATGTGCAAATTTGGTTGCGGCAGAGGTGGTTTTTTCATCCTCTTGATTTTGATCGGCCTGAAGCGTGATGGTGGAAAGAACATTATTTGCAGAATCGGCCCAACTTAGACCAGAAATAAAAGAAAAGCCAATAAATGACGACAGCAAACGATATTTATGCTGCATAAACCCCTCGATAAACAAGACAAAAAACAATTTTTGAAATAATATAACATTTCATAAATTGAAGATATAGAATGTATGTCGAAAGCAAGAATTATTCCACGTCTCCAGTCTATCGATGCATTGCGCGGTTTGGTCATTATCATCATGTTATTGGATCATGTTCGAGAAACATTTTACTTACACAAACAAGTAAGTGATCCAATGAACGTCGCAGAAACCGAACCTGCACTTTTTTGGAGCAGGGTTTTGGCACATTTATGTGCACCTGTATTTGTTCTACTCACTGGAATGTCTGCTTTTTTATTTCAGTTGAAAACGCAAAGTATTAAACAAACACGTCTTTTTTTATTGAAGCGTGGCTTATTTTTAATCTTACTGGAATTGACCTTGGTTAATTTTGCATGGACAGCGACCTTTCCTCCAGACGTAATTTATTTACAGGTAATTTGGGCAATTGGCCTGAGTATGGTGGTCTTGTCAATGTGTATTGGGATACCTAAAAAGATTCTACTGAGTATCGGGCTATTTATCATTATGGGGCATAACTTACTCGACAATATCAGTTTTAAGGATATTCCAATACTTGAACACGCTTGGTTAATTTTGCATGAACGCGGTTGGATCGAATTTGAATTATTGCGTGTGAGAACTTCATATCCAGTGTTACCGTGGATTGGCGTTATTTTGATTGGATATTGTTTAGGTCAATTTTTTGAACAAAAATTTAGTTCTCAGCAACGTGATCGTTATTTGCTATGTATTGGCTTTTTTAGCATTTTATTATTTGTGGTGCTACGGTGGATCAATGTCTATGGTGATCAAACATGGCAAGGTTATGATTCAGCCATGCTCAGTGTTATGAGTTTTTTTAATCTCACCAAATATCCACCTTCACTGCTATTTATCTTATGGAATGTTGGAATAGGACTTATTCTTCTCATCATTTTTGAGCGATTAATTCAGACACGCTTTGTGAAGACCTTGGTCGTATTCGGTTCAGTCCCTATGTTTTTTTACTTGCTTCATTTATATGTTTTAAAACTCTTATATGTTGTGTGCGTCATGTTTTGGGGTACAACCCAAGCGGGTTATTTTGCAGTATCAAGTGTTAGCGAATTATGGTTGATCACGCTGTTGTTGACTCTCGTGCTTTACCCTGTTGTAAAAGCATTTTCAACGTATAAACATGCGAATAAACAAATCACATGGTTAAAATATTTTTAGCAATTCTACATTCTAAGATTCTATGACAGTTTTGTTTGATATCAATCTGTCATAGCCCCCCATATGATTGCCAGCTTCCATTTTCGGGAAGTGAATCGTAATAACCTTTAAGCATACTCAATTCATAATATTGGACGTATGCCAACGCAATCAAGGCAATTAATAATGCCATTTTGAGTAAATAAGACTTACTCGGATGTTGAGAAATAGACGGTAGTCCGAACAATGTCAGGCAAATTGATGGAAGGAGAACGATCGCTTTAAGATGAGTCAAAAACATAAGTCCGTAGGTATACACCAGACCCATCACCAAAAGGATCAAACCAAAACCCGCAAGATTTCGACTGCGCTCAGACTCACGCAAGGCGAATATACTTTGTAAGAAAAGTACCAGCACCGCAAAAAAATAAAACGGTGTACCACCGATCATGACATTATAAGTTGCGTTTAAAGCACAATAGATCCCAATCATTGCAATGATTAAGAGGTACAATCCAGAATATAATTTGTGCGAAACGCCGCTTATTTTCGACATAGCCAATTTATTCCTCCATCTACCCAGAGTAGGTGTAATTAGCTTAATCATTTCATGTTCTGCATTCTATTTTATGCATGTAAATTGTGTATAAGGCATGTTCGGTTTTTAGTCATAAATGCTATTGGATGTTTAAACGAGATGACCGTCTAAATACTTAATAGACATGATTAGGATGTTTAAGTTTTGACGAGGAGTGTCTTTTTCTTCTAAATAAATGAGTAATGGCGAATGATGAGAAAGAAAATTTTCCACTCGGTTTAAGAAAAAACTGAAATGCGGAAATGAAAAATGGAGTAGATAAAAATATTACGCGCTGAAAAGTGTCAGCGTACAACGACCTAAAATGGAATGTAGCGGCATCTAAAGTTTAGAGGGAGGGATAATTAATCTATTAAATATCAAATAAATTAATTTTTAGATGACCGCTACGTTCCAGTAGATGCGTATTTTAGAAGAGATGAACCTCAATAATCGAATTTTAATTTGAAATGACTTTTTTTTTAAGATAAATACAAATTATATATAAAAAATCCTTATTTTATTCATAATCTTGTGAAACTTGAAAAAGTGTTGTTTGTCAATGTGTAGCACATTAAATGGTCAAATTTGAAAAAAAAGCACTGCTCAGATAAGTTTTTACATCGAACATGAATCATATTTATTCATGTTCGATGACCTATCAGAACTTATCAGGCACGATAGAAGGGGGCTTTTGAGCGGGTTAAAGGAGTTTTTCCTCGAATTTGGTCGGCAATTTTTTCTGCCATCATAATGGTAGTTGCGTTCAAATTGCCAGTAATAATGAGCGGCATAATAGAAGCATCTACTACGCGTAAGCCCTGCATACCATGTACACGACCTTGATCATCGACCACTGCCATATCATCTTCGCCCATTTTACAGCTACAGGATGGATGATAGGCCGTTTCAGCATGATTTCGCACAAAATCGTCAAGTTGAGCATCCGTTTTTAACTCTTTTCCAGGGCTTATTTCTTCGCCACGATATGGATCAAGTGCTGGTTGATGCATAATTTCACGAGTAATACGAATGGCTGCACGAAACTCCTGCCAATCCTGTTCGGTAGACATGTAGTTAAATCGAATACTTGGATGTTCGAATGGGTCTTTAGATTTCAGTTTGATACGACCACGTGAAGGAGAGCGCATAGAACCTACATGTGCCTGAAACCCATGTTCTTTTACAGCGTTGCTACCATTGTAGTTGATTGCCACTGGCAAGAAATGGTATTGAATATTTGGCCACTCAAATTCATCTGAAGAGCGGATAAAACCGCCTGCCTCAAACTGATTACTTGCACCAATGCCTTTGCCTAAAAATAACCATTCCGCACCAATTGCTGGCTGGTTATACCATTTCAATGCAGGGTAGAGTGAAACAGGCTGTTTGCATTTATATTGCAAATACATTTCCAAATGATCTTGTAAGTTTTCACCAACCCCCGGCAAATCATGGACGACATGAATATCTAATGCTTTTAAAAAAGTACTTTGGCCGACACCAGAACGTTGTAAAATTTGAGGTGAGGCAATTGCTCCAGCACATAAAAGCACTTCTTTATGAGCAAAAACTTTTTTCAGATCGTTTTTATTTGTACCCTGAATATATTCTACGCCAATGGCCTGTTTGCCATTAAACAGGATTTTGTTAGTCATGGCGTGGGTTACGATAGTTAAATTCGGGCGATCTTTGGCTATATCCAGATAACCTCGTGCGGTACTAGAACGACGCCCATTTTTGGTTACGGTTCTGTCCATCGGCCCAAAGCCTTCCTGCTGATAACCATTTAAATCTTCGGTATGCGGATAACCTGCTTGTACGCCTGCTTCGATCATTGCATGGAACAACACATTATTGCCATTTTTAGGGGTGGCTACACTAACAGGGCCATGGTCACCATGATAATCATTGCCACCAATATCTCGGGTTTCTGCTTTTTTATAATAGGGTAAACAATCGGCATAACTCCAGTTGTCGAGCCCTTTTAGTTTGGACCAGCCTTCAAGATCCATAGCATTGCCACGGATATAGCACATACCATTAATCAGTGAAGAACCTCCCAGACCTTTACCCCGACCACATTCCATACGGCGGTTATTCATGTAAGGTTCTGGATCAGTTAAATAAGCCCAATTGTAACGTCGACCCTGCAACGGATAGGCAAGTGCTGCGGGCATTTGAGTACGAAAGTCCAACCGGTAATCTGGCCCACCTGCTTCCAAAAGTAAGACTGAAATATTTGCATCTTCAGTTAAACGCGCAGCCAGTACATTACCCGCTGAACCTGCACCAATAATAATATAATCGTAAGATTGAGTCGTCATTACTATTCCTGAATATTATATGCGTCACGCTGCCTGAGCAGCAGCGACATCAGATGTTTTGAGGAAAATAAAAGAGAATAAAGCTAAGTTAGAAAATGCTTTGATAATCACCCAGTTCAACTTGAACAGATTTGGTCCGGGTGTAATGATTTAGAGTGGAAAGCCCGTTTTCCCGTCCAACACCTGATTGTTTATAGCCGCCAACAGGCATTTCAGCAGGAGATTCCCCCCATGTATTGATCCAGCAGATTCCTGCTTCAAGCTGGTGAATAATGTGATGTGCTTGCGAGATATTTTGTGTGACTACTCCTGCAGCCAAACCAAACGAGGTGTTATTAGCACGTTGAATGGCTTCCTCAACACTTTCATAACTTAAAATGCTCATGACGGGTCCAAAAATTTCTTCTTGTACGATCTTCATGTCATCACTACAGTCGGTAAATACCGTAGGTAAAACATAAGCTCCTTGGGCTAATGAATCTGTCATTGCACGTTTGCCACCAATGAGTAACTTAGCTCCTTGCTGTTGGCCTGATTCGATATACGATAAAACCTTATCCATATGCGAAAAACTGGTCAGCGGGCCAAAATTCGTCTCTGGAGACAATGGATCACCCATACGAATACGTTGGACGCGTTCAAGTACAGCCTTTTCAAAATCTGACTTTAGGAATTGGGGGATAAATACGCGCGTCCCATTAGTGCAAACTTGGCCTGAACTAAAAAAGTTTGCCATAACGGCAATATCAGCGGCACGATCAAGATTGGCATCTTCACAAATAATGAGTGGAGATTTCCCGCCAAGTTCCATGGTGACTTCTTTTAGGGTAGAACCTGCGGCGCTAGCCATGACTTTTTTGCCTGTTTGTACACCGCCAGTAAAAGAAATTTTTTCAATAACAGGATGTTCAGTGAGCCATTGTCCGACTTCTCCACCCGCACCTTGCACCACATTAAATACGCCATCAGGCAGACCTGCTTCAGTATAAATTTCAGCAAGTTTAAGTGCCGTCAGCGGTGTTACTTCACTCGGTTTAAAGATCATAGAATTGCCAGCAGCAAGAGCCGGGGCAGATTTCCATAGCGCAATCTGGATGGGGTAGTTCCATGCGCCAATACCTGCGACGACTCCTAATGGTTCGCGGCGGGTATAGAAAAAACTGCTTTCACGTAATGGAACTTGTTCACCTTGAATCGCAGTAGCCAGCCCTGCGTAATATTCAAGGACATCTGCACCTGTCACGATATCGACAGTTGAGGTTTCACTATAGGCTTTGCCTGTGTCGAGGGTTTCTAAATGGGCTAGCTCATCATTGCGTTCACGTAAAATATCAACTGCACGACGCAAGATGCGTGAACGCTGCATAGCTGTTTTTTCTGCCCATATCTTTTGGCCTTCAGCAGCACTTTTGACCGCAGCATCAATATCTACCTGAGAGGCTTGTTGAATCGTGGCAATGACTTCACCTGTTGCAGGGTTGATGCTATCAAATGTTTTGCCACTGGTCGCATCTACATATTGTCCATGAATATACAAACGATGAAGTTGTACGTCATTCATTCTGTCTCTCCCGCCTTATTGGTTTGATCAGTTTTAACTGTGTATCGACATAGTCATAAGCAATAGAACGTGCCAGCGTACTGTCAAAGTGAGTATCGCCGCTCAAACTGCCTCGTAACCATAAGCCGTCAATCAATGCTGCAAGACCGCGAGCTGCGATGCTGGCTTGTTCTTTTGGCATCAGCTCTAGGAAATAAAATTTCAGGTTCGAATATAACCGTTGATCATTAATCCGCTGCAATCGACCCAGTTCTGGCATGTGCATACTTGCCGACCAAAAATCCAGCCAGATGCGCATTGCTCTTTGATTGACCTGACTAATGTCAAAGTTTGAATCAATAATTGCTTTTATCATGTTCTGCGGATGTGAATCGGTTACTTCTGCTTTGTATTGGCTGGTTTTACGCCGTAATATATTTAACATTTCCAACATACAGGCATTAATTAAACCCTGTTTGTCGCCAAAGTAATGACTCACAATACCCACTGAAAGGTGGGCTTTTTTTGCAATTTGAGCGATTGTGGTATTGGATAATCCCACTTCAAAAATCACATCATAGGCGGCGTTTATAATTTCTTCACGGCGCACATGCTCGGGTTTAACTTGGCGTTTGTTCATGTATGTCCTTAAAAATATAAGGTTTCGCTTCAATAAATCATTTACAGAACATGATAGCATTTTTTTATGATAACGCTTATTGATTGAACGTTCAATCAATAAGCGTTATCATCACCCCATAAAATTGTTTTAATTGTATGATTGAACAATCATGCGTGAGGTTCTTAATGTGTATCGTCTGTGATCTTCGACGTATGAGGTTTGTGATGGTTTATTAACAAAAAACCTTTGCATTTTCTATACATAGAATATCTGGATTTATAAGTGTAGATCACGAATGATGAGCCAAATAGAGAGTGATGTCGTGACTTAAAAATCTATTACAAGTTTATATCCTTTTCTGATTTAAGCTTGAATAGATTTCTTTTATTGGCTGTTTTACCGCATTGAGAGTTTTTTTATTTTCTAATATTTACTTGAGGATTGTATGGCAACAGATAATCCAAGAGCAGTTGATGATCAAACCATTCATCAAAAAGATCGTTTAAATCGTGTGGTCTTTTATGTTTCTGCCCTTATTATTTTAATATTTTCACTCACCACGATTTTATTTAATGACTTTGCCAATCGCGCATTAAATGAAATGCTGGGTTGGGTCAGCGCAACATTTAGCTGGTACTATTTGCTGGCAGCCACTTTTTATATGGTGTTTGTGATTTTTATTGCGTGCTCACGTTATGGCAATATCAAACTTGGCCCAAAACATTCCAAACCCGAGTTTAGCTTATTAAGTTGGTCAGCCATGCTGTTCTCTGCGGGTATTGGTATTGACTTAATGTTTTTCTCGGTGGCTGAACCTTTATCGCATTACATGCATCCGCCAGTGGGAGCAGGGCAGACGTATGAAGCTGCACGACAGGGCATGGTCTGGACGCTATTTCATTATGGCTTAACAGGTTGGTGTATGTATGCCTTGATTGGTATAGCATTGGGCTATTTTAGCTATCGCTATAACTTACCACTCACAATTCGTTCGGCTTTATATCCGATTTTTGGTAAAAAAATTAATGGTCCAATTGGGCATAGTGTGGATACGGCTGCGGTCATTGGGACGATTTTTGGTATCGCAACGACTTGTGGTATCGGTGTGGTACAACTGAATTATGGACTACACGTTTTATTTGATTTACCTGAAAATTTATGGATACAAACAGCACTGATTTTAGTTGCAGTCATTATTACTATTATTTCGGTCACTTCAGGTGTCAATAAAGGCTTAAGAATTCTCTCTGAAATTAATATTTATGTCTCTGTTGGCCTCATGCTGTTTATCTTGTTTTTGGGCAATACCGAATTTTTACTCAATGCCTTAGTACAAAATATCGGTGATTATTTGAGCCGTTTCCCAAGTCTTGCATTGGAAAGTTTTGCATTTAACCAGCCCAAAGCGTGGATGAATAGTTGGACACTATTTTTCTGGGCATGGTGGGTAGCATGGTCGCCATTTGTGGGATTATTTCTGGCACGTATTTCTCGTGGTCGTACCATTCGAGAATTTGTGTCTGGAACACTCATTATTCCTTTATTATTTACTTTAACTTGGCTTTCTATTTTTGGTAATAGCGCATTACACAATGTGATTTTCGATGGCAATATCGCACTTGCTGAAACAGTTCTAGCCAATCCTGCACATGGTTTTTATGACTTATTGGCTCAATATCCATGGTTTCCCTTTATTGCGGGTGTCGCCACGATTACTGGATTATTGTTTTATGTAACCTCGGCGGATTCTGGTGCATTAGTATTGGGTAATTTTACCACTCAATTTACCAATGTTGATCATGATGCGCCGCGTTGGCTTAGTGTGTTTTGGGCGATTGCAATCGGTTTATTGACCTTGGCGATGTTGATGACCAATGGTATTACTGCGCTACAAAATGCCACTATAATTATGGGTCTGCCTTTTAGTTTTGTGATGTTTCTAGTCATGGCAGGCTTATATAAATCATTACGTTTAGAGGATTATCGGCAAGCTAGCGCTAGTTTGAATGCTGCCCCTGTAGTTGGAAATGTAGACATTTTAAATTGGAAGAAACGCTTATCTCGAGTGATGCACCATCCGGGAACATTTGAAACTAAACGCATGTTGAATGAAATCTGTCGTCCTGCCGTTTTTGCTGTTGCGGAAGAATTGCAAAAACGTGCGGTAAAGGTCGATGTTGCTGAAATTCCATTAGAAGACGATGCAGAGCTGTATCATCTGGATATCACCCTTCATTTAGAAGAAGAGCAAAATTTTATCTATCAAATTTGGCCGGTCCGTTATATTGCACCAAACTTTAGTGAGCGCGGTAAGCGTGGTAAACAATTTTATTATCGTCTGGAAACTTATTTATACGAAGGTTCGCAGGGGAATGATCTTGTAGGTTATACCAAAGAGCAGGTGATTAACGATATTCTGGACCGTTATGAACGGCACATGACTTTTTTACATATTAATCGGATTAGTCCCGGTAATCGTCCACTTTTTCCAGATCCTAAAGCCTAGGAGAGCAGCTGAATGTTAACGCCCTATATTCATTCCTTTGCCTTATTTTTTTCCTTGCTCAATCCTTTTTTGATGAGCATTTATATGATTGGCATGATCCGAAACTCGGAAGCCAAAGTGTTTAATAAAGCTTTAATTCAAGGTTGTCTGATTGCCTTTGTCGTATTCGTGCTATTTGCGTGGGGAGGCGAAACCATCTTTAGTAAATATCTGAATGTGCGTTTTGAAGCTTTTCAAATATTTGGTGGACTGATCTTTTTGGTGATTGGTTATCGCTACGTGTTTCAGGGCGCTGACACTATTGGTGAAATGCGCGGTGCGCCAGAACATTTGGCGGGCACCATCGCTATGCCTTTTATGATTGGACCAGGAACGATTAGTGCAGCTGTTGTCACAGGGATTGGTCTACCGATTGGCGGCGCGGCAGTTATTATTGCCTTCACATTGGCAATTACATGTAGCTTATTAATTTTGATGAAATTTGCACATGATCACTTGCGTTATAAACATGCCAAATATATTGATCGGTATGTTGATATTGTAGGGCGTTTATCTGCCTTATTGATCGGTACTATTGCGGTGGATATGATTATTACAGGTATTGTAGGTGTAATGAATGATATTCATTAAATAGCTGACTAATAAAAAACTGAGTCCTCTATTTTAATCTGGCTCAGTTTTTTAACTAATAAATAGACCACATATATTTTAAGAAATAATATGTTTTACTTTTTCTTTTATTTAGATCAATACATCTTTTAATACTTTTTAAATAATATATTGATTTGCCGATATAGACATTTTTTTCTTGCAAGAAAAGGATCATAATGGAAGCTTATGTTATTGTTTCATAGAGTCAGCAAGAATGTCTCCATTAGATCAAATTACTCAAGCTTCAGATGATCAGTCTGAACTTGCGATGTCAGTACTCATGACCCCTGATATGGCAAATTTTTCAGGAAACGTACATGGTGGAACAATTCTAAAACTGCTTGATCAAGTTGCCTATGCTTGTGCAAGTCGTTATTCAGGAAGTTACGTAGTGACTTTGTCTGTCGATAAAGTGACTTTTAAAGAGCCGATTTATGTCGGTGAGT
Organism: Acinetobacter sp. S54; assembly: GCF_016624945.1. Classification (GTDB taxonomy): domain Bacteria; phylum Pseudomonadota; class Gammaproteobacteria; order Pseudomonadales; family Moraxellaceae; genus Acinetobacter. Next base: position 124,396 of record NZ_JACVUI010000006.1, read on the forward strand.
TAGTCACATTTATGGCAAGTGTCAATCATGTAGGTCGAACTTCAATGGAAATTGGTATTCGAGTTGAGTCACAGGATATCCGTAAGAGAAGTATTCGCCATACCAATAGTTGCTATTTCACTATGGTGGCAGTTGATGAAGAAGGTAAGCCACAACAAGTTCCAGCTTTAAAACTGGAGAGTGACGTGAAGCGTTGCCGTTTTGAAGCGGCAGAACAACGTAAAATACATCGTTTACAACAGAATACTCAACCATCATGCAGTATGTATCGCAGTAATTCACATAGCTAATTCGCGGTTATATTGTTGCAGATGTTTCGATCCTGATTCTATCAGGTATAAAAAAGACCGCACTAGGCGGTCTTTTTTTGTGGCTAACTTTCGTTGGAAAATTAACGCTTGATGTCGCGTTGAGTTTCGCCAGTATAAAGCTGACGAGGACGACCGATTTTGTAAGCAGAACTGTGCATTTCTAACCAGTGGCTGATCCAGCCTACAGTACGTGCAAGTGCAAAGATTACTGTAAACATTGTCGTAGGAATACCAATCGCTTTAAGAATGATACCTGAGTAGAAGTCTACGTTCGGGTACAAATTACGGTCGATGAAGTATTGATCAGAAAGTGCAATGCGTTCAAGTTCCATTGCAAGTGCAAGTTGTGGATCATTAATACCCAATGCAGCAAGTACTTCATCACAAGTTTGTTTCATGACTTTAGCACGTGGATCAAAGTTCTTATAAACACGATGACCGAAGCCCATGAGTTTAACTTCTTTACGTTTCACTTTTTCCATGAATTCAGCAACGTTTTCAACGCTACCAATTTCATCAAGCATCTTCAATACAGCTTCGTTAGCACCACCGTGAGCAGGTCCCCAAAGTGCAGAGATACCTGCAGAGATACATGCATAAGGATTTGCACCAGTTGAACCCGCTAAACGTACAGTGGATGTAGACGCATTTTGTTCGTGGTCAGCATGTAAAGTAAAGATACGATCCATTGCTTTAGCAAGCACTGGATTAACTTTGTAATCTTTATCAGCAGGAGTAGCGAACATCATGTATAGGAAGTTTTCAGCGTAACTTAAATCGTTACGTGGATACATAAATGGTTGACCTACAGTGTACTTGTAGCTCCATGCTGCAAGAGTAGGAATTTTAGCAATTAAGCGAACCGCTGTAATTTCGCGATGATTAACATCTTCGATATCAAGCTGATTGTGATAGAACGCAGATAACGCACCAACAACCCCAACCATTATTGCCATTGGGTGTGCATCACGGCGGAAACCATTATAGAAGCGACTAACTTGATCGTGAACCATCGTATGGGCACGAACTTTTTTGTCAAACTCTTCTTTTTGTTCTTGATTTGGAAGCTCGCCATTGAGAAGAAGGTAGCAAGTTTCTAAATAATCTGTTTGCGTTGCAAGTTGATCAATCGGATAACCACGGTGTAACAAAATACCTTTGTTACCATCGATGAACGTGATCTTTGATTCACAAGAAGCAGTCGCCATAAAACCAGGATCAAAAGTAAAGTGACCTGAGGCCAATACATCTTTAACGTCGATTACATCTGGGCCCAATGTGCCGCTGTAAATTGGTAATTCAATTTCTTTGCCATCAAGCTGTAATACGGCTTTTTTGCCAGTTGCTTCAGACATTCAATAGATCTCCTGTCCTGGTGAATGTTAATCTGACTCGAAGTACTAATCTTTTAATGCGCGAATCAGACGGGGTCAAAAATTGCTATAAGATTAGAGGCTACTGTGATTTTGTCAATCATACTTATGGATGAAAAACGCTTGATCCATAGGGAGATATTCCATGTGCATCACTCAGAAAAAACTGAATAAAATCACAGTCTCGACGGGCTATAATAAGTCAAATTTATGACGAGGTGCAGAAAAAAATCAGTCCTCGGGAGTAAATTGTAAGCAAATTTATTATGTGCTAGTCGCATTTTTAATCTGAAATAAAATGCCAGTTTTTCCTTAAAATGAATGAAATCCGATAACTTAGCATCGTAAATTGAGTGTATTTATTTGCGCAAATATAAAAATTAAAAAAAAGAAAATAAGTAAAAATTGAAGTTTGATTGATTAAAAAATAGCTTGTTGATTTGGTGATTTTGTCTAAAAAGTCATCAGTGTGACGTCTTAAATCCATTTTTTAACTGCTATTTTAAAGGTGTAATCGCGATGAAGTAACGTCTATCACGTAAGTTATACACATATTAAGTTACTCTTTCTCATACGTTTGTGACGCAAAATGTATAACAACTAGATTTTATATTTTTCAAAGAAATATAGTGAGATTGAATATAAAGTCTGTTGAACTGTAGAAAAACTGTAAAAAATCATATGGTGAGATTTTTGCTAAAAAATAATTTTCATCTTTAGTCTAATTAGTTTTTATCTTATTTAAGAAAAGATCAAAAAATAGAATATTGTTGTTAATTTATAAAAAATAAGGACATAGATAAGCTATAGAATGAATTGAATAGAGCAAAAGCTTAATTATATTTGTGAATGATTCTTATTTAATGATTTTTTTAGGAAAAAGCCAAATGTGATCGTTTGTATTTTGATATTTGACGATTTATAATTCGGTGTCGTTTATTAAGTTTAGGCATTTGCTTGCCTGACAATGCCAGCTTTCCTTCGAATTAATTCCAACAAACTCCGGCTGGAGTTTTTACCTACAGGATGCCCGCTGTGAAAAGCAACAGACCTGTCAATTTGTCCATGGGTCAGGTGTTAGCGGTAAACTTACGCTCACCCGTGGCTATTGCATCAATCTTACACCGTCTCTCTGGTGTGATCGTATTCTTATTAATTCCCGTTCTTTTATGGATCCTAGATAAATCTTTATCTTCACCAGAAGGATTTGAATACGTTAAAAATGTCGTTTTCGGAAACTTTTTCGTACGTTTCATCGTATGGGTATTTGTAGCGGGTTTGATTTTCCACTTTGTTAATGGAATCAAACATTTACTTGCCGACCTTGGTTTTGCTGAAGAACTACAAAGTGGTCGTACTGCAGCTACAATTTCATTGATCTTGTCTGTGATTGGTATTCTCGCAGCATTCGTATGGATTATGTTCTAATGAAAAGTGCTACAGGTTTAACAGGTTCAGGTTCTCGCGATTGGTTTATCCAGCGTGTTAGCGCGGTCGTGTTAGCGGTCTATACCGTAGTTATTTTGGGCTGGATCCTGCTTCATAGTGGTTTTAACTATGAGCAATGGTCTGGTTTTATGATGACTTTGCCAATGAAGATTTTATCTTTACTTTCAATTTTATCATTGGCCGCACACGCGTGGATTGGGATGTGGCAAGTATTTACTGACTATGTAACTACTCGTCAAATGGGTCCTTCAGCTTCAGGTTTACGTCTGGTACTTACATCAGCTGTGATTATTGCAGTGTTTGTATTTGTGATCTGGGGAATCCAGATTTTCTGGGCGAATTGATAGGAAGACATCATGGGCGCGATAACCCCTAAAGAAGATTATTCAAATATCCAAAACCTTACTTTCGATGCTGTCATCGTAGGTGGTGGTGGTTCTGGTATGCGTGCTGCTTATCAGCTTGCTCAAGCAGGTTTAAAAGTTGCGGTGCTGACCAAAGTATTCCCGACACGTTCGCATACAGTTGCCGCTCAGGGTGGTATTGGTGCGTCGTTGGGGAACATGCAGGAAGATAACTGGCATTTCCACTTTTATGACACAGTAAAAGGTTCTGACTGGTTAGGTGACCAAGACGCGATTGAGTTCATGACGCGTGAGGCACCCAAAGTGGTTTATGAACTTGAACACTTGGGTATGCCATTTGACCGTAATGCCGATGGTACAATTTATCAACGTCCATTTGGTGGTCACTCTGCTAACTATGGTGATAAGCCAGTTCCACGTGCTTGTGCTGCTGCAGACCGTACAGGTCATGCACTTTTACATACGCTTTATCAAAGCAACGTAAAAATGGGTACTCAATTCTTCGTTGAATGGATCGCTTTGGATCTGATTCGTAATGAAGAAGGTGATGTACTTGGGGTAACTGCTTACGATCAGGAAACTGGTAATATTGCGGTATTCCAAGCTAAAGCCACATTGTTTGCTACAGGTGGTGCGGGTCGTGTATATCGTGCTTCAACCAATGCTTACATCAATACTGGTGATGGTTTGGGTATGGCAGCACGTGCAGGTATTCCTTTACAGGATATGGAATTCTGGCAATTCCACCCAACAGGTGTAGCGGGTGCTGGCGTACTTTTAACTGAAGGTTGTCGTGGTGAAGGTGCAATCCTTCGTAACAAAGACGGCGAACCGTTCATGGAACGTTATGCTCCAACGTTGAAAGACTTGGCGCCACGTGATTTCGTCTCACGTTCTATGGATCAGGAAATCAAAGAAGGTCGTGGTTGTGGCCCTAAAGCAGATTATATCTTGCTAGATATGACTCATTTGGGTGTAGAAACTATCATGAAGCGTTTACCATCTGTATTTGAGATTGGTAAAAAGTTCGCGAACGTTGATATTACTAAAGAGCCAATTCCAGTTGTGCCTACTATTCATTATCAAATGGGTGGTATACCGACGAATATTCACGGTCAGGTTGTGGTTCCAGTTGCAACTGAAAATCTGCATTTGGAAACCAACTACAATAATGACACTAAAGAATATACCTTTGAGACAAACTGTCCAGACTTTGTAAAACCTGTAAAAGGCTTTTACGCAATTGGTGAGTGTTCTTGTGTATCTGTACATGGTGCAAACCGTTTGGGTACAAACTCCTTGCTTGACCTTGTGGTATTTGGTAAAGCAGCGGGTGAACATATTATTGATTATGTCACTAAACATCATGGTGATGATTACGCGCCACTTCCAACAGATGTACTGGAAAATACGCTCAAACGTATTCGTCATTTAGATGATTCAAATTCTGGTGAAAATGCTCAGGAAGTCGCAGATGCAATTCGTGATATCGTTCAGGATCACGCCGCAGTATTCCGTACTCAGGAATTACTCGACGAAGGTGTGAAGCAAATTCTTGCGATTGAACCACGTGTTCGTAATATTTACCTGAAAGACAAATCTAAAGTATTTAACACTGCGCGTGTTGAGGCTTTGGAAGTTGAAAACTTGTATGAAGTAGCGAAAGCAACGCTGATCTCAGCTGCTGCACGTAAAGAGTGTCGTGGTGCGCATACCGTCGTGGATTATGAGTTGCCACCTGATCATCCGAATTACCCATATGGTCGTCGTGATGATGAATGGATGAAGCATACACTTTGGTATTCAGTAGACAACCGTCTTGAATATAAGCCTGTACGTTATATTCCATTGACTGTTGACGCGATTCCACCTGCACCACGTACATTCTAATCAGGAGAATAAAGATGAGTAGAGGTACTCGTACATTCGAAATCTACCGCTATGATCCTGATAAGGATAAAGCGCCGTACATGCAAACCTATAAGCTAGAGCTAACCGACAAGCACCGTATGTTGCTTGACGCCTTGCTTGCGCTAAAAGTGCAGGATGAAACACTTACTTTCCGTCGTTCTTGTCGTGAAGGGATTTGTGGTTCTGATGGTGTAAACATCAATGGTAAAAATGGTTTAGCTTGTTTGTGGAACTTGAACGATTTACCAGAAAAAATCGTGATTCGTCCTCTACCAGGTTTACCTGTGATTAAAGATTTGGTTGTGGATATGAACCAATTCTATGATCAATACGACAAAATTCAGCCGTTCTTGATTAATAATCAACCTGCACCACCAAAAGAGCGTTTACAGTCTCCTGAAGAGCGTGAACACTTGGATGGTTTGTATGAGTGTATTCTTTGTGCATGTTGTTCAACATCATGCCCATCGTTCTGGTGGAACCCTGATAAATTTTTGGGCCCATCTGCATTGTTAAATGCTTATCGATTCATTATTGATTCGCGTGATACTGCAACTGCTGACCGTTTGGCGCGTCTTGACGATCCATTTAGTTTGTTCCGTTGTAAAGGTATTATGAACTGTGTATCTGTTTGTCCAAAAGGGTTAAACCCAACCAAGGCAATTGGTCACATCCGTAATATGTTGCTTGATCAAGCAGGTTAATGTGATTTAAAAAAGCGCACATATTCTATGTGCGCTTTTTTATTATTTGAAGTTTTAGGTTTGAGTCTTGACGAAAATGAGTTTGTAGTTTTTTAAACTAAGGGCTGTCTTATCTATTTATTTTGAATGATTTTTTAAAGACTAGTTAAAAAATCTGGCTTACGTGGCTAAAAAATTAATAGAGTCTCGCGTTTTTAAAAAAAGTGATAGGACTTTGGTCTAAATACTTGTAATTTTGAGCACAAGGCACCATATATTAGTAGAGAAAATGCTCTATGTATTTCGCCAATTTATAGGAGGTATGTGTCAAAAAAATCAATTGATTGTTGAGAACATGATACGATTTGACACAAATCTTTATATGAAAAAAGAGCATAATATTATCGATGCTCTTGCAGGCACGATCTGAGTATTGTGCTTAATTTTTATATAAAAAGTCATTTTAGAAAAGCTAAATCATGATTTATTTTTTCCAAGATGATTTGCAAAAATTGCTCGGTGTAGCCGAGTATAAACTTGAGTGATGATGCCAAAGAGGGCGTTATGATTCATTGATTACATTGGATTGTATCTAATGTAGTAATAACGTCCCGACTGGACAGATTGCCAATTGGGTGTTTAACGCCATTTTTACAATTTTGGTGTTATCAATCATGGGTGTGCTTAAAAAGCAACCCGTAATGTTTTTGCAATAGGAAATGGGTCCACAAATGCAAGAAGTTGCTGACGCATTGCGTCTTGACACTGAACTTTCCGCTGATAGTGCAGCGTATATTGAAGAGCTTTACGAGCAGTACCTATCCTCCCCAACCTCCGTCGATGAGGACTGGCGCCAGTATTTCGATAAATTCCCTAAAGGTGACCAACCTCATGGTTCAGTGCGTGAGCAGTTCCTTTTACTTGGTCGTAATTCAAGTCGCGTTCAACCCGTAGTTCAAAGTACAGTAAGTACTGAACATGAACGTCGTCAAATTGGTGTTTTACAACTAATTGCTGCATATCGTAACCGTGGCCACCAAAAGGCTAAACTTGATCCGCTTGGTCTTGCAAAACGCGAAGACGTGCCTGACCTTGATCTTGCTGCACATGGTCTCACCAAATCGGATCTTGATACTGTTTTTAATACAGGCAATTTAGCGATTGGTAAAACAGAGGCGACGCTGGGTGAAATGGTTGAAGCCATGGAAGCAGCTTATTGCGGTTCAATTGGTGCAGAATATATGCACATTGTTGATACCAAAGAAAAGCGCTGGATTCAACAACGCCTTGAAGGTGCACGTGGTCATTTTAATTTTAGCAAAGATCAGAAAAAAGGCTTTCTAGAGCGTTTAACTGCCGCTGAAGGTTTAGAAAAATATTTAGGCAATAAATATGTTGGGGCTAAACGTTTTGGTCTGGAAGGTGGTGAATCTTTTATTCCAATGATGAATGAAATCATTCAGCGTGCTGGTTCAGTAAGTTGTAAAGAAGTCGTAATTGGTATGCCACACCGTGGTCGTCTCAATTTACTTGTGAATATTCTGGGCAAAAACCCAGCTGAACTTTTTGGTGAATTTGAAGGCAAAGCCTTGCACAAAAAAGGTTCAGGTGATGTGAAATATCACCAAGGTTTCTCCTCTAACGTGATGACTCCTGGTGGCGAAGTTCATTTGGCTTTGGCATTTAACCCATCGCATCTGGAAATTGTTGGGCCTGTGGTTGAGGGTTCGGTTCGAGCTCGTCAAGTTCGTCGTCGTGATATTGGTGGTGATGATGTGCTTCCAGTGATTGTTCACGGTGATGCTGCATTTGCAGGTCAGGGCGTGAATCAGGAAACGCTTCAGATGTCACAAACCCGTGGTTATACAGTGGGTGGCACGGTTCATATCATCATTAATAATCAGGTGGGTTTTACCACTTCTGATCCGCGTGATGCACGTTCTACAGAATACTGTACTGATGTAGCCAAAATGGTACAGTCTCCAATCTTCCACGTGAACGGTGATGATCCTGAAGCAGTAACTTTTATTGCGCAACTGGCGCATGACTTCCGTCATACTTTCCGTAAGGACGTGGTAATTGATTTGTTCTGTTATCGTCGTCGCGGTCATAATGAAGCAGATGAGCCATCTGCGACTCAGCCATTGATGTATCAAGTGATCACAAAAAAAGCGACAACCCGTACCTTGTATGCAGATCAGCTTGTGCAGGAAAAAGTGCTTGATCGTGCTGAAGCAGATCAAATGGTTGAAGATTATCGCTCAGATCTTGAAGCAGGTAAACATGTTGCTAATGCATTGGTGCTTGAACCAAACACCAAAATGTTTGTGGACTGGAAGCCTTATTTAGGTCATGACTATACGGATGTTTGGGATACTACATTTGACCTAAATCGTTTAAAAGAATTAGGCGAAGGTATGCGCAAATTGCCAGAAGGCTTTGTGATGCAGCGTCAGGTATCTAAAGTGATTGATGACCGTCTGAAAATGCAGACTGGTGAGATGCCATTAAACTGGGGTGCTGCTGAAACACTAGCCTATGCAACTCTAATTGATGAAGGTTATCTAGTTCGTATTACAGGTGAAGACGTGGGGCGTGGTACATTCTCACACCGCCATGCAAAGCTGCATAATCAAACTGATGGTTCAACCTATATCCCACTTTGCAATGTCAAAGAAAATCAGCCACGTTTTGCTATTTATGATTCGCTTCTTTCTGAAGAAGCAGTTCTTGCATTTGAATATGGTTATGCAACGACTATTCCACATGGTTTGATTATTTGGGAAGCTCAATTTGGTGACTTTGCGAACTGTGCGCAAGTCGTGATTGACCAATTTATTGCTTCTGGTGAAACGAAGTGGGAGCGTGTTTGTGGCTTAACGATGTTATTGCCGCATGGATTTGAAGGACAAGGTCCGGAACATTCATCTGCACGTTTAGAGCGTTTCTTGCAATTATGTGCTGAAGAAAATATGCAAGTGCTGACACCAACAACACCAGCTCAGATTTTCCATGCATTACGTCGTCAGGCAGTTCGTCCAATTCGTAAACCAATGATTGTAATGTCACCAAAATCGTTGCTGCGTCACAAATTGGCAACGTCGACTCTTGATGAGTTAGCAACTGGTACATTCCAAACAGTAATCGATGAAGTGGATCAAATTAATAAATCCGATGTCACACGTATTGTGTTGTGTGGTGGTAAGGTTTATTACGATTTGCTGGAAAAACGTCGTGAACTTGAATTGAAAAATATTGCAATTGTTCGTGTTGAACAGTTGTATCCTTACCCAGAACAACGTTTAGCTGAAATTTTGGCTGCATATCCAAACGCCAAAGAACTGGTTTGGTGTCAGGAAGAGCCGAAAAATCAGGGCGCATGGTTATTCATTGCACCACGTTTATACGATGATATATTGAAATCTGGTAAACAAATCCGTATTAGCTACGCAGGTCGTGATGCTTCTGCTGCACCTGCTTGTGGCTCACCTTATTTGCATGCAAAACAACAGGCTCAGCTCATTAATGATGCACTTGCAATCCAGGCTGACCAATCAGGAGAGACTAAATAATGGCAACCGAAATCAAAGCACCGGTATTCCCAGAGTCAGTTGCGGATGGGACGATTGCGACCTGGCACAAAAAAGTAGGGGAAGCGGTATCACGTGATGAAGTGATCTGTGATATTGAAACTGACAAAGTTGTCTTGGAAGTTGTTGCTCCTGCTGATGGTCAAATTACAGCAATTATCAAAAATGAAGGCGACACCGTTCTTTCTAATGAAGTGATTGCACAATTTGCAGAAGGTGCAGTTTCTGGTGCTGCTTCAACTCAAGCAGTTCAAAGCGAAGAGAAAGTAGAACAAGCTGCGGCTAAAACTGAAGCGGGTGCAGCTCCTGTAGTTGAACGTGCTCAACCAGTTGCGGATCAAGCCCCTGCAGTTCGTAAAGCCTTAACTGAATCAGGTGTAAACCCTGCGGATGTACAAGGTACAGGTCGCGGTGGCCGTATTACTAAAGAAGATGTAGCGAACCATCAAACTAAACCTGCGGCGCAACCATTAAGTGTTGCTGTGGGTGAGCGTATTGAAAAACGTGTTCCAATGACACGTCTTCGTAAACGTGTTGCTGAACGTTTACTTTCTGCAACTCAAGAAACAGCGATGTTAACTACGTTCAACGAAGTGAACATGAAGCCTGTGATGGAAATGCGTAAGCAATACAAAGATGCGTTTGAAAAACGTCATGGTGCGCGTCTTGGTTTCATGTCATTCTTCGTGAAAGCAGCAACAGAAGCACTTAAGCGTTATCCTGCGGTTAATGCATCGATCGATGGCGATGATATTGTGTATCATGGTTACTATGATGTGGGTGTTGCAGTATCTTCTGAGCGTGGTCTTGTTGTTCCAGTATTGCGTGATACTGATCGTATGAACTATGCAGAAGTTGAAAATGGTATTGGTGCTTATGCTGCAAAAGCACGTGATGGTAAACTTTCAATTGAAGAAATGACAGGCGGTACTTTCACTATTACTAATGGTGGTACTTTTGGTTCATTACTTTCTACTCCAATTATTAACCCACCACAAACTGCAATCTTGGGTATGCATAAAATCCAAGAACGTCCAATGGCAGTGAATGGTCAGGTTCAAATCTTGCCAATGATGTATCTTGCATTGTCTTATGACCATCGCTTAATCGATGGTAAAGAAGCAGTAGGTTTCTTGGTAACGATCAAAGAATTGTTGGAAGAACCAGCAAAACTTATTCTTGACCTTTAATTTCTTGCGAATCATAAAACTCAGATAGAGCGATCCTCTATCTGAGACTTGGAGATAACAATGTCTCAACAGTTTGATCTTGTTGTAATTGGCGGTGGCCCAGGTGGCTATGAAGCAGCAATTCGTGCTGCGCAACTTGGTTTCAAAGTTGCTTGTATTGAAAAACGTATTCATAAAGGTAAGCCATCTTTAGGCGGTACTTGTTTAAACGTAGGCTGTATTCCTTCTAAAGCTTTACTTGATTCTTCACATCACTATGAAGATACCCTTCATCATTTAGATGATCATGGTATTACAACGGGTGAAGTGAATATCGACATTGCAAAAATGTTGGCTCGTAAAGATAAAGTCGTTGATAACCTAACGGGTGGTGTTGCTCAATTACTTAAAGGTAATGGTATTGAGTGGTTACAAGGTTCGGGTAAATTACTTGCTGGTAAAAAAGTTGAATTCACACCTTTTGAAGGTGAAGCTCAAATTTTAGAACCTAAATATGTGATCCTTGCATCTGGTTCTGTGCCTGTGAATATTCCAGTTGCACCTGTTGATGAAGACTTAATTGTTGACTCAACTGGCGCACTTGAATTTGCCGAAGTACCTAAGCGTTTAGGTGTAATTGGTGCGGGTGTAATCGGCCTTGAACTTGGTTCTGTATGGCGTCGTTTGGGTTCAGAAGTTGTCGTGTTTGAAGCACTTGATAGTTTCTTGCCAATGGCGGACAAAGCCTTATCAAAAGAATTTCAAAAAATTCTAACTAAACAAGGTTTAGACATTCGTATTGGTGCCAAAGTTTCTGGTGCTGAAGTGAATGGAAGCGAAGTGACTGTTAAATATTCACAGGGCGGCGAAGACAAAGAACAGACTTTTGATAAATTGATCGTTTGTGTGGGTCGTAAGCCTTATGCCGAAGGTCTATTAGCAGAAGATTCTGGAATTAAACTGACAGATCGTGGATTTGTTGAGGTTAACGATCAATGCTTAACTTCTGTTGATGGCGTTTATGCGATTGGTGACTTGGTTCGTGGTCCAATGCTTGCACATAAAGCAATGGAAGAAGGTGTGATGGCTGTTGAACGTATTCACGGTCACGCAGCTCAAGTGAACTATGACACGATCATTAGTGTGATTTATACTCACCCTGAAGCAGCTTGGGTCGGTTTGACTGAAGAAGCAGCGAAGGAAAAAGGTCATGAAGTTAAAACTGGTCAATTCCCATTTGCGGTAAATGGTCGTGCTTTAGCGGCAGGTGAAGCATCAGGTTTCGTGAAGTTTGTTGCTGATGCAAAAACAGATCGTTTACTTGGTATGCATGTCATTGGTCCTAGCGCTTCAGATATCGTCCATCAAGGGATGATTGCGCTTGAGTTTGTATCTTCTGTTGAAGATCTACAGTTAATGACTTTTGGTCATCCAACTTATTCTGAAGTTGTGCACGAAGCTGCTCTCGCTGTCGATGGTCGTGCCATCCACGCGATTCAACGTAAACGTAAGTAATTTTTTTAAAAGAGCGGTTAATCCGCTCTTTTCTCATTATTCATAGTCATCGAATTGATGCTTTGAATAAAAAAAAGAACATAACAACCAATATTACTGTGAAGGATGTTTAATTATTGGTTCGTTATTAATAAGGGCAGAAGTAAAAATAGGTAATTAAATGAACTTACATGAGTATCAAGCCAAAGCGTTGTTGAAAAAATACGGAGTACCAGTCCAAGAAGGGATTCTTGCAACGAACGCTGCGGAAGCAGTTGCAGCATTTGAACAGCTTGGCGGTAAATTTGCCGTAATAAAAGCACAAGTGCATGCTGGTGGTCGTGGTAAAGCAGGCGGCGTAAAAGTCGTTAAATCAAAAGAAGAAGCGGCTGAAGTTGCTAATGAGTTGATTGGTAAGAACCTTGTAACTTATCAAACTGATGCAAATGGTCAGCCTGTTAACAGCGTATTGGTTTGTGAAGATGTTTACCCTGTTGAGCGTGAGTTATATTTGGGTGCGGTTGTAGACCGTTCTACTCGTCGTGTAACGTTCATGTCTTCAACCGAGGGTGGTGTGGAAATCGAGAAAGTTGCCGAAGAAACACCTGAAAAAATTATTAAAACGACGGTTGATCCTCTAGTTGGATTACAACCATTTCAGGCGCGCGAAGTTGCGTTTGCGCTTGGCCTAAAAGACAAACAAGTTAATCAATTTGTGAAGTTAATGACGGGTGCTTATCAGGCATTTGTAGAGAACGATTTTGCATTATTTGAAATCAATCCCCTTTCAATTCGTGAAAATGGTGAAATTTTAGCAGTAGATGCCAAAATAGGGATCGACTCAAATGCCTTGTATCGTTTACCTGAAATCGCTGCGTCTCGTGATAAATCACAAGAAAATGAACGTGAATTAAAAGCGTCAGAATTTGAGCTCAACTATGTTGCACTTGAGGGTAACATTGGTTGTATGGTAAATGGTGCTGGTCTTGCGATGGCAACCATGGACATTATCAAATTATATGGCGGTCAACCTGCAAACTTCCTTGACGTAGGGGGGGGGGCAACCAAAGAACGCGTAATTGAAGCTTTTAAATTGATTCTTGCTGATACTTCTGTACAAGGCGTTTTAATTAACATCTTCGGTGGTATTGTACGTTGTGACATGATTGCTGAAGCAATTATTGCAGCCGTTCAAGAGGTAAATGTAACTGTTCCTGTCGTTGTTCGTTTGGAAGGGAACAACGCTGAACTGGGCGCAAAAATCCTTGATGAATCTGGTTTGAAATTAACTTCTGCTAATGGTTTATCTGATGCGGCAGAAAAAATTGTTGCTGCGGTAAAAGGCTAAGGGAGTATCAATCATGAGCGTATTAATTAATAAAGACACTAAAGTATTGGTACAGGGTTTCACTGGTAAAAATGGTACGTTTCACTCTGCTCAGGCGCTTGAGTATGGGACAAAAGTAGTCGGTGGTGTAACTCCAGGTAAAGGTGGCACAATTCATCTTGATTTACCTGTTTTCAATACCATGAAAGATGCAGTCCGTGAAACTGGTGCAGATGCTTCTGTGATTTATGTACCTGCTCCATTTGTTTTGGACTCTATTATTGAAGCGGTTGATTCTGGTGTTGGTTTAATTGTTGTGATCACTGAAGGTGTTCCAACTTTAGATATGCTAAAAGCAAAACGCTATTTGGAGACTAATGGTAATGGTACACGTTTGGTGGGTCCTAACTGCCCAGGCGTGATCACACCAGGTGAATGTAAAATAGGGATTATGCCAGGTCATATTCATCAGCCAGGTCGTATCGGGATTATCTCACGTTCAGGTACATTGACATATGAAGCGGTTGCACAAACGACTAAGCTTGGTTTAGGTCAGTCTACTTGTATCGGTATTGGTGGTGACCCAATTCCAGGTATGAACCAGATCGATGCACTTAAATTGTTCCAAGATGATCCAGATACAGATGCGATTATCATGATTGGTGAAATTGGTGGTACAGCAGAAGAAGAAGCTGCTGAATATATCCAGTCTAACGTGACTAAGCCTGTTGTTGGTTATATTGCGGGTGTGACTGCACCAAAAGGTAAACGTATGGGCCATGCTGGTGCGATTATTTCTGGTGGTAAAGGTACTGCCGAAGAAAAGTTTGCAGCTTTTGAAAAAGCTGGAATGGCTTATACGCGTAGCCCTGCTGAACTTGGTTCGACTATGCTACAAGTGCTGAAAGAGAAAGGTTTGGTTTAAATCTAATTTAAATCTTAATCCGAAAAGCCTCCTAAAATCAGGAGGCTTTTTTATTGTTAAGGATAATTAAAAATTAAAAAGGATAATTTTCTCATTTAACATAAAGAAACATAAAAACAAGCATAAATCTAGTGTATTTGACCGAAAAAATAATAATATGTGACGCAGTTGGCAAAATGCTATTTTATTTAATAGGGTTTAATAATAAAGTTTATGAGAAAAAAAATAAATCTTCGTTATATCGGAATTCTGAGCTTATGTTCAGTATCAGTCGGATATGCAGCTACTTCAGAGGATCAACAACGTGAAGCCATTATTGCTGAAATTAAACAGGGTCAAATTAATACTGGTATCGCTCAATTAGAGAATTTAAGAGCACGTTATCCGGCTGATCAAAAACTTTTAGCCGATTACATCATTGTTCTTTATCAAAACAATCGCTTTGGACTTAAACAGCTTACTTTGCTTAATAACTTAAATCGTCAATCTTATCCGCAATACGGTGAACTGGTTGTAGTGAAAGCTTTACGTGATTTGAAGCAACTGGATCTTGCTGAACGCTATGCGAGCCTATTTAACCACTATCATCCGTCGAGCGACATGCAGTTGTTATTAGGGATTGTTCAGACTGAATCTAAAAAGAAGCTTCAAGCAATTCAAACTTTCAAAACAATTCAGTTAACGGGCTTAAGCCCAGAGCAATTGGCTCAACTTTCGTATGCCTACCGTGTATTGGATATGCCAGTAGAAGCATTGAATGCAGCAAATTTGGCAATGACTACAACACAGCCTGATGAACCTATTCAGGAGCAGTATATTTATGCACTAATAATGAATAGCGATTTTCGAACAGCAGAACAGTATATTCAGCAACATCAGCTTGAGCAAAAGATTCCCAATATTGGCTATACCGTAAAAACCCGTGAATTTTCCCAAAAAATTAAAAATGCAATTCAATACTACAAAGTTAAAAATTATCAGGGAGAGGCAACAGAGTCATATCTAATACTGGATCAGGTGCTTGTTCAAATGCAAGCTTTTGAGCCTGAATTGCCAACGGATCCTGTATTACGTCATTTATTTTATTATGACTATATTTATGCATTGAGTTTTCGTAATCGATATTCTGATGCGATTCAAACGCTGGTGAAACTGAACCAACCCTATGAGCAGATGCCACCCTATGTTCGTCAAGCTCTTGCCGATGCATTTTTAAAAAACAGACAGCCAAAACAGGCAGAATATTTATATAAAAGCGTATTAAAAGAAAAAAATTATGCGGATTATAGTGTTTATTCGGGTTTGTATTATGCCTTGATTGAACAGGAAAAGTTTGATGAGGCCAATAAACTGGTACAGGAGATGGATCAGCTCTTACCTACTTTTCGGTATAGCGCAGCTAAAGGAGTGGATAAAACTACGCATGAAGATCGCGCCGAATATTTAGCCCTTGTCGGTTTAAATTATGCGTATCGTAATGAACATGCCAAAGCTGAACGCTATTTTCAGGATTTGGTGACGAAAGCACCGAATAATATTGGATACCAAAACAATCTTGCTACTGTACAACGTTGGCGAGAAAAACCACAGATTTCATCGGAAACTTTGGATCAATTTAATGGGATTGAACCAGTTTCAATCAGTACATTAGTCAATCAAATGCAAAATAATCAGGCGCTTGGTCGCGTGGTGGAGTGGCGTGAACAAAATAAACTGCTAAACGTCATTGCCGCCGATGATAGCGGTGTGCAACAAAGCAAAAAGGAGCTGGAAGATCGAAACCATATCTCAATTCAGCATGAAAGTATATTTTCCAAAAGCCATGCCGATCAACCTGAAGTCTTGCAAAATCTGACAGGTTCATCTGAGCGAGAGCATCAAACTCGCATAAATACGCCTTGGTTTGCCAATGATTATCGGGCATATATCGCGCTTGCACAGCGAAAAGCAGAATTTAAGGGTGAAAATCTAACTGATGAACGTTATGGCATCGGGCTCGAATGGGCTAATAATCGTCGCTCAGTGAATTTGCAACTGTCTCAGCGTTCGCATTCAAATGATGTGGGCATTCAAGTGGATTGGTCACAATGGTTAAATGACCATTGGCAATTTGCGTTGGGATTCAATAGTCAGGCCACTATTCCATTACAGGCATTAAAGCAAGGATATGAGGGCAAAGCCTTCAAAGGACAGTTGTCTTGGCAAGCCAATGAATCTAGAAAAGCAGGGCTGGCATATCAATTTACTGATATCGAGGATGACAATCATCGGCATGAAATTGTTGGGTATTTTACTCAGCAAATTTATCAGGCACCTCATCATATTACCCGACTTACGCTTAGAAATGAGTATGACAAGAATTCAAATATCCAGGTGAGTTATTTCAATCCACGTTATAGCAATAGTGCAGAAATCATTTTGAGCCATGACTGGATGACTTGGCGTAATTATGAACGTCATTTTAGTCAGCATTTCGAAGTAGGTACGGGGGCATTTTCTCAGGCAAATTATTCGACCAAAGCTTTATTTAATATTTTGTATCGACATGATTGGCAACTATCCCGAACGTGGTCGGTGAACTACGGAATCGGTTGGTCAAATCATCCTTACGATGAGGAAAATGAACGAAAAACATACGCCCAATTTGGTTTTGAGGGACGATTCTAATGTTCAAAAAATTAAAAAGCATGATGATTTTCAGTATATTTTTGAGCCTTTCCACAGCGATGTATGCGCAAGATATAAAAGAAGATGCGCAAGTGCATACTCAGGGACAATTTGTAACCTTAACATTTCATGATGTGCGTGATGACGTTGCAAGTAGAGGCGATCGTGATTCCTATGCCATTAGCACTAAAAATCTGGCTCAATTTCTTTCATGGTTGAAACAATCTGACTGGACGGTGATTAGACTCGAAGATATCTGGCAAGCACGTCAAAACAATATCGCGTTACCTGATAAAGCCGTGCTGCTGACATTTGATGATGGTGCTTTGAGTAACTACAGCCGTGTTTATCCATTACTCAAACAATATCAGATGCCCGCAGTATTTGCGATTGTTACTAGTTGGATCAATGGTAATTCTCAGGATGCTTATGAAGCTTATGGTCAAGGTAATTTGATGAATTGGCAGCAAATGCGAGAGATGCAACACTCAGATTTAGTCGAGTTTGTTTCGCATTCAGACAATCTACATAAAGGAGTACTGGCAAATCCGCAGCAAAATATGGAACCTGCAGCGATTACTCGTCAGTATTTACCAGCATCAAAAGTCTATGAAAATGATACGTCCTACCATCAGCGTATTTTAAATGATTTAAAGATATCTAAGTCTGTGCTGGATCGACAGTTGGGCATTGATACTAAAGCAATATTTTGGCCGTATGGTGCAGTGACGAAAGAAACAGAACAACTTGCCAAACAAGCAGGCTTACCATTGTCTTTTAGTTTGGGAAATGTTTCTGAGCAGGCAAATGTCGTACAAACCTACCAACGTGCCATAGTCATGGGCAATCCTGTTCCCGAAGAACTGCATGCACAAATGCTGGATTTTTTTAAAGATATTAAACAGCCGTCTAAAACTCGAAAAAGCATCATCTCGATGGATCCTTCTGAGTTAGTCAATCTGGACGGGGCACTGATCAATGAAAAATTGGGACAACTGCTTGATCAATTATCCAATTTAAAAACTAATGCCATCATTTTAAAAGTTGTTACAGATAAAGATCAGGATGTAAAGATAGAAAATGCTTTTTTTCCGACCACGGTGCTACCGCATCATTCAGACGTACTCAATCGAATTATTTGGCAGGCAAGAACACGAATAGGGCAGCAGGTCTATGCAGAACTGCCTCTTGATCTGGAACTCAAACAGCATATCCCGCTGGTACATTTAACTGAGGATTTATTTAAAAATAATAGTTCACTGGATGGAGTTGTTTTAAATGCACAAAACCAAATGGATTGTGCGCTACAAAACCAGCAATGGGATCAAAAATGCCAACAAAATATTCAGCAAATTTTTAAGATTAAAGAGCAAATCAAAAATAAAGCTTATGATCGCGTCAATATTAGTACTAATTTTCGTACTGTACTCAAGGTAAAACCTGAGGTTTCGCAGTTTAATGGCCTTAAACCTTTGTTAGAACAAAGTTTAATGTATAGCGATTTAGTGTATGTCGAAATCGACCCGCTAAGTTCACCTGAGACATTCAGAGCTTTTGAAAAGTCGAGTAAACAGTTAAGTAATGTGCAGAAACAACAATTAATGGTGGGGTTTAATATTTCAGCGAAACAGGCAAAGGATTGGAAAATATATACACAAGCCTACCAACAGCTCAAAATATTGGGCATACAAAAACTTGGTGTTGCAAATTATGCATTGGATCAGGGAGGTAAGATTTATAACCATCTTTATGCTGATCTCAGTCTGAATGATTCTGCGCTGAATTATAAAGATCCATTTGTTATTGATTTTAAAGCGGAGCAGAAATAATGTTTGAATTGAGTCAGCTTCGTTTCAGCGATGTCATTTTTGGCTTTGCCTTTTTATATCCCTTGTTTATGGCTTGGGCATGGATTGCAGGTGGCTTATGGTTTTATTTTAAGCGTGAGTTTAATCAGCCAGATCATCCTGAGCCGAGTCAGGACGGTTGTAGCATTATTATTCCGTGTTTTAATGAAGAAAAACAAGTCCGCCAGACCATCAGATATGCATTACAAAGTCAGTATCCAAAATTTGAAGTAATTGCTGTCAATGATGGTAGTTCTGATCGTACCGCCGAAATATTAAATGAACTGGAAAAAAAGTATCCTCAATTACGTGTAGTTCATTTGGCTGAAAATCAAGGCAAGGCTCATGCTTTAAGAGCAGGAGCTATGGTAAGTCAGTATGAATATCTCGTTTGTATTGATGGGGATGCATTACTTCATCCTTATACCGTCCTCTGGATGATGCATCATCTTACTATTTTTCCACGTGTTGGTGCGGTAACAGGCAACCCTCGAATCATTAACCGTTCTAGCGTATTGGGCAAAATACAAGTTGGAGAGTTTTCTTCCATTATTGGACTCATCAAACGGGCACAAAGAACATACGGACGTTTGTTTACTGTTTCAGGCGCAATTGTAGGTTTTCGCAAAGTTGCACTAAATCGAATTGGTTATTGGCGTGATGACATGATTACTGAAGATATCGATGTTTCATGGCGATTGCAATTTGATCACTGGGATTTACATTATGTGCCGCAGGCACTCTATTATATCTATATGCCTGAAACATTTCAAGGTTTATGGAAACAACGTCTGCGTTGGGCACAGGGTGGTATCGAAGTTATTTTTGCATATATTCCCAAAATATTTAAATGGCATCTGCGCCGTATGTGGCCAATTGCATTTGAAGCTTTGATCAGTGTGGTTTGGGCCTATGTGATGTTTAGTATCTTCATCTTATACTTTTATGGATTATTTTTTAGCTTACCAGGAGAATGGGCGATTCAGTCACTTTGGCCGCAGTGGTATGGGGTAATTTTAGGGATCACGTGTTTAATCCAGTTTTTAGTGAGTTTGATGATTGATCGACAATATGATCGTCGACATTTTCGTAATTATTTCTGGGTGATCTGGTATCCACTTTTTTTCTGGATCTTGTCGATGTTATCCACGGTGATCGCTTTACCTAAAACTATCTTTAAAACTCAAAAGCGAGCGCGTTGGGTAAGCCCAGATCGAGGCTTCGGGGCAGAGAAAGAATATGAAAAATAATCCTATAAAATCAGATAATCATTCTGAACAGCATTCGCTTGATATTCCAGAATATATTGATCGACCAGAATATGTAAAAAATAAATGGGCTGGCTTTTCACTACAAATTTTGGGCTGGAGTCTCTGGATGTGGCTGATTATGCCGCTCTTTACTATTTTATTATGGTGGTTTGAAGGACAAAATATTTATAAGCAGTTGTTTTTATCATTAAACAATAATGGTCGATACAGTTTATATATGTTAGTCAGCTGTATTATGGTTTTAATCATGATTTTATTCGTTTGGGCTTCTTATAACTGGGTACGTTTTTATAATATTCAACGACGAAATATGCCAGAACCGGCAACAGAAGCCCAAATTGCTGAAAGTTTTAACTTGAATCTACGAGATATTACGACCATGAAAAAGAGTAAAAATATGACGTTACATTTTGATAATCATGGAAATCTGGTTAATTATGAAACGAGTATATAAACATTGCTGTGGTTTATCGTTTAAGATAAATACTATTCAGTCTGGTATATATAAGAATATGATTGAAAATGCGATATTTGAATCGCATTTTCATCTTCAAAACTTAAAGGCTATTGATTAGATTTTGACTTTAGACTTTCAGTTAAGCCATTAATATCACCACCTTGTAACCCTAGCTCATTCATTAAACTATCAATCAAAGGGGCCTGAGAGCGATAGCGTAATGCACTATTGACAACCTGATCAGACAAGGATGTTTGGCTATTTTCCTGCGTTTCAGATGCATGAGAATTGCCTGTAAAACCACTTAAACCGTTTACTTGTAAAATCTTGATGTCATCAATATTTTCCATTGGCTTCACACTTTCACGAATAATTTCAGGCAAATATTTCAGCAAGGCAAGACGAATTTGCATTTCTACTTGCTCAGTTGAAAGGACGTTGGAAGCTTCATTAACCGCACGTGTTCCTTCTGCATCAACCTGATATTGTTTTTCCTGAGCCTGTGCAAGTAACATTTTGGCATCTGACTCACCTTTGGCTTTTAGGCGTAATTTTTCAGCATCTGCTTCAGCTGCAATCCTTACGGCTTCCGCATCATCTACTGCTGCTTGTTTCGATGCTTCGGCTGCAACAGTAATGGCGATTGCGTCCTTCTCCGCTGCTTGTTTAGCTGCCACCAGTTCTACGGCTTTTTCACGTTCTGCGCGCTGAGTCTCACGCACGGTTAAAACTTCTTCTTCGGCTTTTACTGCGGCTGCTCGCGCCTGATCTGCCAGAGCTTTAGCCTCCGATTCAGCACGGGACTTTTCAGCAATCGCAATGGCACGATCCTGTTCAGCCAATTCAATGGTCTTTTTCTGTTCAACCTGAGCTTTTTGAATTAACTGAGATTTTAAAATATTTTCGTTTTCTACATCACGAGCCGAGGCAATACGTTTAATTTCAACTTCACGTTCAGCAGCAATACGCGCTTCTTCTGCTTCGCGTTTTTTTGCAGCTTCTTGAGATGCAATTTCTGCAAGCTGTTCGGCACGGCGAATGGAAATTTCCCGTTCTTGTTGCAGTTTGGCATATTCTTCTTCGCGTAAAATTTGTAAACGTGCCTGCTCAGTTTCAAGATTTTTGGCTTTAATTGCGAGATCTGCGTCCTGTTCAATGTCATTGCGTTTTTTACGACGGTCTTCAATGGTTTCTGTAAGCTTGGTCAAGCCTTCGGCATCAAAGGCATTTTGTGGATTAAAAAACTTAAAACTGGTCTGATCCAGTCCAGTGAGGGAAACTGTTTCAAGTTCCAGACCGTTTTTAAATAAATCCTCAGAGACGACCTGTTGTACTTTCTGTACAAAATCAACGCGTTTTTCATGTAGCTCCTCCATTGCCATTTCGGCAGCAACGGCCCGTAAAGAATCGACAAATTTACCTTCGACTAAATCTTTAAGTTCTTGAGGTGACATGGTTTTTTTACCCAGAGTCTGTGCTGCTGTCGCAATCGATTCGGCGGTGGGTTTAACACGCACATAAAATTCAGCCATCACATCCACACGCATACGATCTCGGGTAATTAAAGCCTGATCCGCTGCTCGTTTAACTTCCAGACGTAAAGTATTCATATTGACGGGAATGATTTCATGCAAGACAGGAAGTACAATGGCGCCGCCATTTAAAATCACTTTTTCACCGCCAAAACCCGTGCGCACAAAAGAAACTTCTTTACTGGAACGACGATAAAGACGGGCAATAATAATGCCAATAATCACAAGGGCAACAAGAATAATGCCAGCAACGACAAAAATCTCAAAAAGAGCAGAATTAAACATATTGTTGTCCCTTAATCATTTATATGTTGAGAAATGGCTTGAAAACCAAGCTTGTTTTTTTGAGTTAAAATAACGGTTTGACCCTGTTGGAAAATTTCGTCTTGTTCAGGTTCGACCAGTACATAATGTGTTTGTCCAAATTGGTCTTTTACTTTGGCTTGAGCAGGCGAGTGTGGGCGGGCAATACCTAAAATGATTTCTGCCTGTTGTCCAATGAGGTCTTCGCTAAAAATTGCCGTTGTTTCATCTTTAGGAATAATTTTGCTCACTAAGGCTGAAGCCCACCGAACAAAAGGCATAGAAAGAAAAAGTACAGCAGGTGCAATCAACCAAACTGAAAAATAATGTTCAGTAAACGAATAGAAAACCCCTTGAATGATAAAACCTGTCAGTGCGTATGTGGTTAAAAATATAATCAGCCAAATCAATAAAGGAATTCTGCCCAAATATAGCCAATCGAAAAATTGCCAAATCATGCCGTGATCAGCTTCTAAATCAAAATCAGTTTGATAATCGCTTAGCTGTTCTGGTAAAAACTGATCCATAACTTGGGAAGAGCCACCAATTAAAAGCAGAAGTAATTCGAGTATTCCAATTGCAAGACACAATACCAGACTGATACTGAAAATATAATTTGAAGGATGAGTAAACAATTCCCACAACATAGAATGACTCTTTATCTTATTGAATTAAATTATTTTTCTTACTACAGTTGTATGTATAAGTAATCTTAAAAACGATAACATTTATCATTTATAAAGTCTATTGTAAGCCTATCAATTTTATCTAATTTAATTTCTATTTTAATTTAAATACACATTAAATTTAAACTTTAAAAAAGGAAAAATAATTGAATAAATAACAGACAAGATATGAAATATATGATTTACTACTAGAGTAAATTTTAAACAAAAAAAAGCGCAATGATTGGGGTGATCATTACGCAGAACAACGAATCTGTTATACACAGCTTCGGTTAAGGAGAAATGTCATGAAATTGGGGAAATTCATAACTTCATGACTTATATTAATTTCATACTTGAGCGATTTCATTGGTATTCACGTTAAGTAGTGTTAAATCACGTTAATAAAATGATTATTTTGTGAGCTGAATATCATTTTAAAATGATATTAAAAAGATATTGAATGATGGTAACGTATTAAAAAATAAAGGCTCTTTATAATAAGAGCCTTTCAAGTAGACATAATGTACGGATTAAATTTAGAATTTAAACAACCCTAAACCCTCTTTAACTTCATCCAGTGTTTGCTGAGTAATAATACGGCATTTTTCGGTGCCATCCCGTAATACATCCATAATGTAATCAGGATCTTTAGCTAATTCCTCACGACGTTCACGGATTGGGCTGATTAAGTCTTTTAAAATACCTTCAAGGCGTTTTTTGACTGTACCATCACCTAAACCACCACGACGATAATGTGCTTTTAATTCTTCTACTTCTTCTGAATTTGGATCAAAGGCATCCAGATAAGTAAATACAATATTCCCTTCAACCTGACCAGGATCTTCAATGCGTAGATGGTTCGGATCGGTATACATGGCATTGACGGCTTTTTTGATGTCTTTATCAGACGCATTTAAGACAATGGTATTGCCCAATGATTTTGACATCTTGGCCTTACCATCAAAGCCAGGCAAACGTGCCATATTGGAGAGGAGTGCTTTACATTCAGGTAGTAAATCCTGACCAATTTGACGATTGACACGACGAACAATTTCATTGGTCTGTTCAATCATAGGAATCTGGTCTTCACCGACTGGAACCACAGTTGCTTTAAAGGCAGTTATATCTGCGGCTTGTGCCACTGGATAACATAAGAAGCCTGCAGGAATATCACGTTCAAAACCACGCATCTGAATTTCAGATTTGATAGTGGGGTTACGTTCAAGACGTGCTACGGTTACAAAATTCAAATATAGCATGGTCAATTCATTCAGTGCAGGTAAACAGGACTGAACGCAAATCGTTGTTTTAGTTGGATCGATTCCGACTGCTAGATAATCCAGTGCAACTTCTAGAATATTACGACGTACTTTATCTGGATTATCTGCATTATCTGTTAATGCTTGAGCATCCGCCAATAATAGATGTTGATGATGGCTGTCCTGTAAACCTACACGTGAGCGCAGAGAACCTACAAAATGGCCTAAGTGAAGCTGTCCAGTGGGACGGTCGCCAGTCAAAATAATTGGACGATGATCAAGATTACTCATTCTCTATTCCAAAGTGGTATGAATCTACATATCATTAAACGATTGAATAGGCGACATTGTACGGCATAATTTTTTTTAATGTCAGTCACAATAAAAAAGAAGCTTAAAAAACCTAAGGAAAATTAAATGGCGAGTAGCTTACTTTTATTACTTGATGATATTGCCACAGTACTTGATGATGTTGCAGTCATGAGCAAAATGGCAGCAAAAAAAACTGCGGGCGTATTGGGCGATGATTTAGCATTAAATGCACAGCAGGTCAGTGGCGTTCGCTCAGATCGTGAACTTCCTGTGGTATGGGGCGTTGCTAAAGGCTCATTTATTAATAAATTAATATTAGTACCTTTGGCATTACTGATTAGTGTGGTTGCACCGTGGCTAATTAATCCCTTACTCATGATTGGTGGTTTGTTTTTGTGTTATGAAGGCGTAGAAAAAGTACTACATTCATTGCATCACAAAAAAGCAAGTACGCCTGAAGAGGCCGCCGAAAAACTGGTCAAAGACGAAACCGATTTGGTAACTTATGAAAAGGAAAAAATTAAAGGGGCAGTCCGTACGGACTTTATTTTATCCGCTGAAATTGTGGTGATTTCGCTGGGTACTGTGGCAACTGCTGCATTTATGACGAAAGTGACTGTGCTTAGTATTATTGCCGTAATTATGACGGTTGGAGTCTATGGTTTCGTGGCGATGATTGTCAAAATTGATGATCTGGGACTTTATTTGACTCAGAAATCATCAAATATCAAACAGGGAGTCGGTCGGGCTTTACTGGCATTTGCTCCAAAGTTAATGAAAACTCTTACCATCGTCGGTACGATTGCAATGTTCCTTGTTGGAGGCGGTATTATTGCGCATACCATTCCATTGTTACATCACTTTACTGAAGATACCACAGACCATCTGGAGCTGATTCCAAATGTTGGTAATATTATTGGTGCGATAACACCGACTTTGATTAATCTGGGAATTGGGATTATTGCTGGTGCAATTGTATTAATGGTTGTAAGCTTAATACAAAAGCTGTGGCCAAAAAAATCAACTTCATAGAATTATTACGATAATAAAAGATAAGAGGTGAATGATGCGCTGGAAAGGTCGTCGAGTCAGTACCAATGTAGAAGATCGTCGTGGAGGCGGTGCTGCCAAAGCAGGTGGTATTAGTATTCTGGGTTTAATTGTGGCATTTGTGGCTTGGAAATTTTTTGGTGTAGATCCGCAAATGGCATATCAGGCGACCCAGACTGTGACTCAATCGCAGCAAAGTGGGCAGGCACCTGAACAACTTACTCCCGAGCAGCAGGAAGCCTCAGAATTTGTTGGTACAGTGCTAGCAGATACTGAAGATACTTGGGCTCCAATTTTTAAACAATTAGGTGGAAATTATACCCCGCCAAAATTAGTTATGTTCTCCGGTGCCATTCGCTCGGGGTGCGGCACTGCCCAGTCTGCAATGGGACCTTTTTATTGTCCGGCAGATCAGAAAGTGTATATTGACACGGCTTTCTTTAAAGATATGCGTCAGCAAATGGGAATTTCGGGTGAGCAAAATCAGACTGAACTTTCACGTCAGGATCAGGCCGGAGATTTTGCACAGGCGTATGTCATTGCACATGAAGTAGGTCATCATGTGCAAAATCTGCTAGGAATTTCGTCACAGGTTCAGCAAGCTCAGGCACAGGGAAGTCGTACTCAGGCCAATCAGCTTTCAGTCAGGCTGGAATTACAAGCGGATTGTTTTGCGGGGATTTGGGCGAAACATAATGAACAGAGAACTCAATTTTTAGAGCAGGGTGATATTGAAGAAGCAATGGATGCTGCCCAAAAAATTGGTGATGATTATTTGCAAAAACAAGCAACAGGTCAGGTGGTTCCTGATAGTTTTACTCATGGTACCAGCCAGCAGCGTATGCACTGGTTTCAGGTGGGGCTAAAAACAGGTGACTTAAATCAATGTAATACTTTTGAATCCAATATTTAAAAATAAAGGGCTTGAAAAAGCCCTTTATTTTATCCTTTATTCATGTTCATTATGCTGAGGCGGTGGATAACGGAATCCACGAGTTTTATAAGCCAGATAACCAACACCAATCGCTGCCCAGATTAAACCGATTTTCAGTGCAAGCTGATCGATTTCAAGCCACATCATAAATACACTGGCAAACCCTAATACAGGAATGACGATATAATTAAAAATATCCTTGATAGTTTTAGTACGACCATCACGCAGAGCATATCTTGAAATCACCGAAAAATTGACAAAACTAAATGCAGTTAAAGCACCAAAACTAATCAGATTGGCAATATGTTCAAAATCAAGAAAACCTGCGGTGAGCGCAACGACACCAACAATCACAATATTATAAGTGGGGGTATATAGTTTAGGACTGATATGCCCAAAAATTTTCTTGTTAATTACCCCATCGCGTCCCATCACATACATCAGTCGTGAAACACCAGCATGTGCTGAAATCCCAGATGCCATAACCGTTACAATAGCAAAATATAAAATGACGGTTTGGAACGTGATTCCCCCAATTGCCAATAAAATCTCAGGTTGGGTTTCATCAATTTTTTTGAAATATTGAGCCGGATCGCTTGGGAAATAGATTTGCATAAAATAGGTGCTAATAATAAAAATGACACCCGCAATTAATGCTGTCAGGAAAATCGCTTTTGGTAATACTTTTTCAGTGTCCTTGGTTTCTTCCGCCAAAGATGACAATGCATCAAAGCCTGTAAATGAGAAACATAGAATTGTTGCACCTGTAATCAGTGCACCAACAGATGTCATTTCATTCCAGAAAGGTGCAATACTCCAAAGCTGATATTGCGATTGATCCAGACTACCATCGGCATTCATACCTTGGGTCAGTAATAAGTAGACCTTATAGGTAAAATAGAAAATGACACCAATCTGCAAGAACACAATGGTACTGTTAAAACGTGCAACAAAACGCGCACCAAACAGATTGACCACAGTCATTAAAATCGTTAAGCCAATGACCCAGATCCAGTTATTTACCCCAGGAAAAAGAGCACGTAAATAAATATCTGCTAAAATAATATTGACTAAAGGGGAGAGCAAATAATCCAGCCATGACGACCAGCCCACCATGAATCCGACATTAGGATGAATGGACTTTTGTGCATAAGTATAGGCAGAACCCGCTGACGGATAGCGCTTAATCATATGCCCATAACTAATGGATGTGAGTAGAATTGCAATCAGGGCAAAGATATAGGATGTGGGTACATGGCCATGACTATCTTGAGATACCAGACCAAAAGTATCAAAAACCGTCATTGGCTGAATATATGCCAAACCAATAATAATGATGTGCCACAGCACAAGATTTTTTTGCAGTTTTGCCGCAGGTTGAGTCCCAGTGTGAGTTGTCAACGGCGTATCCTCATAATCGTTGATCAAGGATCAGTCATGTCTGTTAAGGATCGTTTGAGACGAACGATCCCCCCTATGTTAAAAAGTAAAGTGCGCCAATCTATCCTAAAATGGTGCCTTTTGTCAGTAACTTTGTGGAATTTTTAGCAAATTTTTTGCCAGTTTACTCAACTATATGATGAATGAAAATTCACCTAAAAATAAAAAGCCTGAATTAATTGAAAATTCAGGCTTTTATTAAATTTTAATGTTTTGAATTCTGTAAAGAAGCTTCAATTACCATGCTTTTTGCAAAATTGCTCTGAGATCCTGAAAATTAGCTTCTTTAGGGTTATAGATAATTGAACCATCATTCAACGCTTTCTCTGCAATTTCGTCTAACTGTGCTTCCGTAACTTTACCAGTTTCACGTAAATTCCGCGGTAATTTGGTTAAGCTAAACAAACGATCACGCATCGCTAAAATAGTTGCAATGGCTTTTTCGGCGCGTAGATTGGCAGGCGTCTGAGCATAAATGTCCGCTCCAGCCAGCGATAATAAGAGTTCACCTATTTTATCGCCATTCACTTCCTTGTTGTATTCAAGTACATATGGCAAAAATAAGTTCATGCATAACCCATGAGGTAGGTGAGCAACTGCACCTAAGGCATGACCAAGAGAATGAACTAAACCAACCATTGAGTTAGAAAAAGCAATTCCTGCCATCGTAGATGCTTGAGCTAACTCTAAACGTCCTTGAGCATCGGAAGGGTTTTCAATGACATTAAACAGGTTTTCACTAATTTTCTTAATGCCTGCACTTGCGTAAGCATCACTTAAAGGATTTGCTGCAAGACAAGTATAAGCCTCAACACAATGTGTAAGAGCATCCATACCAGTCATAGCTGTTAGATGTGCTGGCAACGTTAATGTCATGCGTGGATCAAGAATAGCCGCATGAGGCATTAAATAATAAGACGCAAATGCAAGTTTTACATTCTTTTGGGTATCTGAAACTACGGCAACCATTGTTACTTCTGAGCCTGTACCAGATGTGGTTGGAATCACAAAAAATGGCTTGAGGGCTTTCGGTAAATTATGTGCACCCGAATATTTGAGCAGATCATTGCCACCTTCAGAAACCAAAATATTAGTTGCTTTTGAAGTATCGATAACTGAACCACCACCAACCGCAATAATCGCATCGCAGTTATGATCGCGATACAATTGTGCTGCATTGCGAACAGTTTCGAGACTGGAATCTGGTGGTACATCATCAAAAATATAGCCAATTTCCGCATCTGTTGAGGCAAAAGCAGTTTCGATGGGTTCAAGTAATTTATTGGCTCTTACCCCTTTGTCGGTGATGATCATGGGGCGTTTTGAACCTAATGTCGCAAGCTCAAATGGAATGTGTTCTAAAGCCGCACTACCCGCGATTACTTTAACTGGACAAAAAAATTCGTAATAAGGTTTAGCCATTTTATACACTCCGTTTTAAGTATGACTGTGCGACTTTCAAATAAATATTAGCAGCTTCACTGAGTTTATCCTTGAGGCTCAGTTCGACTGGATATTGTTTTACGGCTAATGATGCGACCATTTTAGGTAAAATCAATGACTCCATTTTGTTGAGGCAACGAACTAATCGAATGGCACTCGATACATCCCCATCGGCAATCATACGGTCATTGGCAAAAGCCTGCGCCGTACTTTCCTGAAATGAAAACACCATAAAAGCATGAGTTAAATGCTTAAAAGTAACGGTTAAATCTGGTTTCCCTTGTTCAAGGGTAATTAATTGCAGTTTTTTATCTGCAGTAACTTCAGCGACAAATGCAGGCCCATTAGGGAATACATTCATGGATAAAACGAAGCCTGCTGGAAATTTAGCAACTTCATTTTGTATTTCTTCATCGACCTGACTTGCCATGACGAGGCCACGTCCAATCACATCCATCATGAGTTTAACGTAGCCCAGTTGCAATGCGGGTTTTACGGTTTTACTTGAAATCACACGTTTATCCCTTTTAACATTCTAATTTTAAGTTTTAGAGTAATTACTCTAAATAGTTTTTTGAAAAAAATAAAGTAAATTATGTCAAGGTGACTTGTACGTCACTAAAGTAATCGGTGTTTTTAAAATATTCAACTACATCTGCACAAAGCTGTTCAAAATTTGGATAGTCCTGAAGAAGGTCGCACAAACGAACCATTTCAAGACCCGCATAACCACATGGGTTAATGGTTTGGAAACCAGCTAAATCACAATCAATATTTAAAGCCAATCCGTGATAGCTGCGTCCACGTCGGATTTTAAACCCCAAAGATCCAATTTTACGCTCTTCTAC
The DNA here is from genome assembly GCF_016624945.1 of Acinetobacter sp. S54. Lineage (GTDB taxonomy): Bacteria > Pseudomonadota > Gammaproteobacteria > Pseudomonadales > Moraxellaceae > Acinetobacter. Next base: position 155,024 of record NZ_JACVUI010000006.1, read on the forward strand.
ATACACCCCAGGTGCATCTGGTTTGGCATAGGCTTTAATTCCATACTTATTTAATAGGTCGATCATTAATTGCTCAGCAAAAGATACTAATGCACGTACGTTCCATTTCAGGCGATTTAAATCAAACATAAAATAAATCACCATTTGACCTGGGCCATGCCAAGTCACTTGCCCTCCACGATCAGATTGCACTACAGGAATGTCAGTTGGGATTAAAATATGTTCTGGTTTTCCTGCCTGTCCCTGAGTAAGTACGTCAGCATGTTGTAAAATCCAGAGTTGATCGGCTGAGTTTTCATCCCGATGCTCAGTCAGATCTTTCATTTCCTGAAAGCGCGTAGCATAAGGGGTTAAGCTTTGATATTGATGGATAATAAGAGTGGGTTTATTGCTCATCAGGTATCTCGAGTTCCAGATATTGCAAGATTTTATTGCCGTTATTTTCGTAGCCATAATTAGGCAGGGAGTCTAAAAAATTTGTCCAGTTTTTTAGACGATAGAGTGTCTGACTATTTTTTGCATAATATATACCTTTATTGATTTTATCTATCATACTGCTATAACACGTCTTTGTATTAAATTTTGCTAAGAAATAGTCGCCGAAAATCTCATTGTAAAAAATAGTCAGAAAAATGAAAAATCATCGACTTAATAATGGCTTGAATATCGTAATAATGTCAGGTTTATATCAAAATAAAAAATCCAAAATACTGTCGCATTTTGGATTTATCTATTAGAGCGCCGTTTTGATGAGCGAGCAGGCCGCAAGATCAGCATACAGGGCGTGTACTTGTTCTAATTCATCAAAACGCAATTGTGCGGTTAATGAATGATATTTTCCAGTACGAGATGGCTGTACTTTGAGAGAGTCACCATCAAATTCTGGAAAATGTTTTTGCAAGATATCAACCACTGCAACACGAAGTTCATCGCCAGCATCACCAATTAGTTTGATTGGATAATCCATTGGGAATACCCAAAGATGCTCTTGTAATTCGCGAGAAGGAGTACGGTCTAACATAACATTCTCCATATGAAATGCCTGCGAAAATGCAGGCATCTGATGTATTTGAATAGTAAATGGGGACAGTCATTTAAATTTCAAGTGACTGTTCATTTAATCAAATTAGTCATTTTCAAGGAATGAACGTAAGTGTTCAGAACGTGAAGGATGACGTAATTTACGTAGAGCTTTTGCTTCAATCTGACGGATACGCTCACGAGTAACGTCAAATTGTTTACCTACTTCTTCCAAAGTATGGTCGGTTGGCATATCAATACCAAAACGCATTTTTAAGACTTTCGCTTCACGTTCCGTCAGATTTTCCAACACTTCACGAGTCGCTTCTTTCAAGCCTTCTGAAGTTGCGGCATCTACTGGAGATGTGATGTTTGAGTCTTCGATAAAATCACCCAAATGTGAATCTTCATCATCACCGATTGGCGTTTCCATCGAAATTGGTTCTTTGGCAATTTTTAAAACCTTACGAACTTTGACTTCGTCCATTTCTAGACGTTCGCCTAATTCTTCAGGGGTTGGTTCACGGCCCATTTCCTGTAATAACTGACGTGATACACGATTGATTTTGTTAATTGTTTCAATCATATGTACAGGAATACGAATAGTACGTGCCTGATCCGCAATTGAACGAGTAATAGCCTGACGAATCCACCATGTCGCATAAGTCGAGAACTTATAACCACGACGGTATTCAAATTTATCCACTGCTTTCATCAGACCGATGTTACCTTCCTGAATCAAATCAAGGAATTGTAATCCACGGTTGGTATATTTTTTGGCAATCGAAATGACTAGACGCAAGTTAGCTTCTACCATTTCTTTTTTGGCACGGCGAGCTTTGGCCTCACCCACTGCCATACGTTTAGAAATATCTTTGATCTCACGAACGTGCAGATCAAGGTCTTTTTCAATGTCGGCAATTTTCTGTTGAAAAGCCAGAACATCTGGACGAACTTTTTCTAAATAAGTACGAGTTTCAGCAGGTGTTTTAGCAATTTGCTCATCTAACCAAGCAGGATTGGATTCCTGACCTGGGAAGCTAGTACGGAACTGGTTACGATCCATACGACCACGACGCACGGCATAACGCATAATTTCACGTTCATTGGCACGGATTTGTTCATGCGTACCGCGAATCATTTCTGAAATAATATCAAACAGACGCGGAGTAAACTTGAACATCATGAAAACAGTCGCAAGTGATTCAAGAGCATCTTTAGCCTGTTCACTGCTACGGCCATGCTGTTCAATCACCGCTTTGGTATTTTTCCAAGCTGCGTCCAATTCTTCGAAACGAACTTTGGCTACTTCAGGATCTGGACCAGATTCACCTTCAGAATCATCATCACTCTCAGACTCTTCTTCTTCGTCGTCATCATCAAGTTTTACATCTTTGGTCGTTTTAGTTGAAGAGTCTTCGTCTTTATCATCCAGTTCAGCTTCTTCTTCAAGCACTTCTGGAATATCTTCATCAGTTTCGGGGTCAAGATAGCCGGAAAGAATATCTGCAAGGCGACGCTCACCTGTTAGAAAGTCATTATATTCTTGGAGTACAACTTCAACGGCATTTGGCCAATAAGCGATTGAGTGCAATACATCGCGGATACCTTCCTCGATACGTTTTGCAATGCTGATTTCACCTTCACGGGTCAGAAGTTCAACTGTTCCCATCTCACGCATGTACATACGCACAGGGTCAGTAGTACGACCAGGTTCACTCTCAACGGATGCCAATACTGCCGCTGCTTCTTCTTCTGCAACTTCATCTGCTGCTTCAGTTGAATCACCAAACATCGTATCATCAGATTCAGGGGCACGTTCATGTACCGGAATACCGACGTCCTGAAGCATTTGAATGATGTCTTCAATCTGTTCACTTTCAGTGATTGAGTCCGGGAGATGATCGTTGACCTCAGCGTAGGTTAGATAACCTTGTTCTTTGCCTCGGCTAATCAGAGCCGCTACCTGAGAAGTAGGGGAATGCATATCGCTCATCTTTGCTTACTCTTCGTTGAATCTGTGGCAGTAAAAAACCGTGCATGATAGCACAATTTGCTGTAAAAGTTTTCGATTTGATCGGTTATATCTGAATTAAAAAATATGTTTGATTTCACAGCTATTTTTTGAATATTGGGTTTGAATTATTTTTTTCAAGTTATGCCATCCTAAATTTTTCATCAAGAATTATCGGTAGAAGTTAGCAAGAGTTTTATAAATATACAAATTTTTTGATGAAAAAAGATACAAATAATCCTCTAAAAGCAAAAAAAATAAAAAAAACTTGACATGCCTGATTAGGCAAGATAAATAGCGCCTAGACCTATTCACATTTTTTCACTACGAGGTAGTTTTAGTGTCTTCTACAGATTTTGAATTAGATGATAGCTACGGTGATGATGATGATGTTAGTTTTGATGAAGCATCAGGCAAAATCAGTGCAAAAGAATCATTAGAAAAGCGTCGTTTAATTGATGATCTTTTGGCGCAGCGCCGTTTAGAGCGGGAGTTGAAAGACTTTGATTATGACTTCGATGACGATGATCTGGATGATGAAGACTAACAGAATCAAACGCCGCATACAGACCTTAAAATGTTATGCTATGCGCTATTTATTGATAACACTGGATAAACAATGAGTACCTTAGATTTAGATCAATTAAGTGATTATCTTGATGGTGACCAAAACGAACATGGTTTGGACTTTGCGGCAACTCATGGTTTCCTGTGTGCAATTGCAGTTGGCCCGCAGTTTGATCGTTGGTTAGATGAGTTATTTGATAGCAATCAGAAGAAAGTTCCTGCTGCCATCATTGAACAAATCAAACTGTGGTTAGATTCGATCCGCCAAAATTTAGCCAATGAAGAGGGGATTGAGTTTCCTTTTGAAATTGAAGAAGCTGATGTAGATTCAAGTTTGGGTGACTGGAGTGTTGGTTTTGTTGATGCTATGTTTCTAAATGAGGATGCATGGTTTACACCAGAATATGAAGAACAATTGGTGGATTTAACTTTACCGATTATGGTGTTTAGCGGTATCGATGAAGAAGATCCACAAATGGAATCTTTCCGCCGCAATGGTCAACTGATGGACGAGTTGGCAGAAGAAATTCCTGATAATCTCAATGAATTGTATTTAATGTATCATACTCCAACATAAGGTTTGATCACGCAGTCGAATCCATTAAAACACCTCTTATATAAGAGGTGTTTTTTTATACTCAGGATCTTGCGGTAAGTAACCACACCTTACTTCGTGGATTCTTTCCTTTATTACCTTCAGGATCGACAAACTGTTCCTTTAAAAGTCGAACTTGATAAAAAGGGCCATACAGTTGTTGCACTTCTTTTGCTTCCACTGAAAAAGGAGGCCCTTCAAAACTGTTTTGATCATATTCATAACTAATGAGAAATTGAGGGGCGGTTTGACTGATCTGAATAAGATGTTTGGTATATTGGCGTCGCATGTCTTTGGGTAGGGCAATGAGTGCAGCACGATCATAAATTGCATCTACTTGACCAAGTTGTTCTTTCGTCAGATCAAAAAAATCACCCACATAAATGTCAATCTGTGGATGGGAATAATGAATTAAATCATTTTGTTCTGAGATTTTAAAATCGAAATTAAAATCTTGTGTGAGCTGTTCGATTAATGCCACTACTGCAATTTGGCTCAGTTCAATGGCAACCACACGAAAGCCTTGTTGTATAAGCCAACGAATATCTAATGTTTTGCCACTTAAAGGGACAAAAACGCGCTGCTTAGTTTTTAAATGAAGCTCAGACCAATGTGCCACAAGCAGAGGGCTTGGAGTGAGTTGGTGAAAACCAATCCGATTTTCTTGCCAGCGCTGATGCCAGAATTCGTGTTGCATAATTACCTCGAGTTATTGGTTTTATAGAATTTACGATAGATCCACCAGCCAACAAATAATAAAGTAATTGTCAAAATGATATAGCCTACACGATGCATAATCGCAAACATAAGTTCCTGATTTTCACCAAAATAAAAACCGACGCAGGCAAGAAATGTCGTCCAGATGATAGTTCCAAAACTGCTATACAGCATAAATTTACCAAAGGGCATCCGACTCATACCAGCAGGAATACTAATTAATGAACGAACTGCGGGTATCATGCGGCCAAAAAATACAATGCGATGTCCGTAATGCTCAAACCAATTCAATGCTTTCTCGAGATCTTTTGATTTAATAAAGAGGTATTTCCCGTAACGATCAACCCATTTGAATAAGGCCGCATGTGAGATTTTTCGACCAATTGCATAAAGTAATGCAGCTGCAAGAATCGACCCTAAACTCCCTGCCACAATCACCCCAACGATTTGAAGTTGACCACGCGAAGCAGTATAGCCCGCACTAGGCATAATCACTTCTGAGGGAATGGGAGGGAAAATATTATCCATAAACATTAGGAAGGCAATGCCGAAATAGCCCAGACTTTCAATTATCTGGATGATCCAGTTGTTCATATACTTTCATTGGCAAATAATCTGATCTTAAAGATTAAGTCTCTGTTTTTAAATCTTTATTTTGTAAATAAGCGTATTCATTTTTTCTATACATTTCCCTACATAATCCTGCATGTAACTCAAGCATTGATCGCTTAGGATGAAACATACTGATGACAATAAAAGGATAAAACCATGCAACTTGGCATTACCATGTTTGGTGACTCTCGTTTTAATTTGCTGACCAATGAAATTCAATCACCTGAAATTCGTATGAAAGAAATCATTGAAGAAATTAAACTCATGGATGAGGTTGGACTTGACTATTTTGGTATCGGTGAACATCACCGTGCAGACTATGTGGTTGCAGCACCTGAGATCATTTTGGCAGCAGCAGCCACGCAAACCAAACATATTATTTTGGGAAGTTCAGTTTCAGTCATCAGTTCTGCAGATCCTGTAAAATTATTTCAGGATTTCGCCATGATTGATTTATTGTCAGATGGACGCGCAGAAATCATGGCTGGACGTGGTTCGTTTATCGAATCATTTCCTTTATTTGGTTATGATTTGAATCAATATGATGAGGTTTTTGAGGAAAAGCTGGATTTATTATTAAAAATTAATACAAATAATCCTGTGAGCTGGAAAGGAAAATTTCGTCCTGAACTTAAGGATCAGGATATTTATCCACGCCCCAAACATGGAAAGTTACCCGTTTGGATCGCTGTGGGGGGAACACCACAGTCAGTCGAACGTGCAGCCCGTTTAGGTTTACCAGTCATGTTTGCAATTATTGGTGGCAATTATACAAATTTCAAAGCGTTATTTGATTATTATCAACAGGCTTATCAGGCCTATGGTCACGATATGCAGAACTTTGAAGTTGGCGTACATATGCATGCCTTTTTTGTGGAAGATCAAAACCAACTCATGCAGCTTCATTATCCAACTTATGCTGCCCAAATGAATCGCATTGGTGCAACTCGCGGTTGGCCAAATTATAAGCCTGAACAATATGAGCAGGGACGCAGTCAAGCAGGCCATCTGATCGTCGGGGATGCACCGTATGCCACTGATAAGATTATCGAGGTGATTGAAACCTTTGGTCTGACACGGTTTGCTGCACATTTGGATACAGGTGCAATGGAGCATAAACATATGATGAAAGCCATTGAGATCTATGGAACTAAAATTGCACCCGAAGTCAGAAAAGCCGTGAATAAAGCTGATTAAAAAGTTGAAATTCTTAATATATGAATGAGGCAGGGATATGATACAGATCAAAATCAGGAAGGCGACTCAACAAGATAAAGATTGGATCGTTGAGTTATATCAACACAACTCAAAACAGTATCTGACAGACACTGACGGTAAGCTAGAGGCGGGTTTTGTACAGGATAATCCACATTTTGATCAACTTGTGCACCACTGGATTGAGTTATCGGCGATTGATGTTGCTGAACTGGATGGGCAGGCCGCTGGTTTTTTAGTAATACAACGTGAAATTGAGTCCAAAAGTCCTGAAATTTTGTCATACATTCAGGAATATGCTCATATTTTAATTTTACAAGAAAGGCCGTTGGCAGATTTACGCTATGCTGCTTATGGGCCTATTTTAGTGGATGATCAGTTTCGGGGTAAAGGGATTGCCAAGATTTTACATGATCAATCACTCGCAGAGCTAAAAGTTGCAGGATTCGATGCCATTGTTGCTTTTATCGATGGAGATAATCCTGTTTCACTTAAAATCCATGATGCATTGGGTATGCAGATTCTCGATAAAGTCGTATTGGCTTCTGGTCAATTTTTTATTTTGGGGCAAATGACAGGCGAGTAGATCAAAAAGCCGAAATACAAAATTTCGGCTTAAGGTTATTTATGTATGAAAAACTTAAAGACGCTTACGTTTTGCTGCGGCAATTTGTGACTGACGCATACGAAAACCTTCTTTTTGTTTCTCAGAAGTTTTATCGATACAGTATACGCAAGACACGCCGTGTTCGTAGTTTGGCAGAGTAACTTCTTCTGGGGTTAATGGCCAACCGCAGGCATGACATTTGATATTCTGGCCTTCTTCCACGCCATGCGTGACAGCAGTACGACCATCAAAGACAAAACATTCACCTTCCCATAAGCTCTCATCGGCTGGAGTTTCTTCCAGATATTTTAAAATACCACCTTTTAAATGATACACCTCGTTGAAGCCTTCTTGTAGAAGTAAGGAGGTTGATTTTTCGCAGCGAATACCGCCAGTACAAAACATGGCAATTTTTTTATCTTTATGCTGTTCTAGATTTTCTTTAACGTATTCTGGAAATTCACGGAAAGTTTCAGTTTTCGGATCTATCGCGCCCTTAAATGTCCCCGCTTTATATTCATAATCATTACGAGTATCAATCAGGATCACATCATCACGGCGAATCAAATCATTCCATTCTTTAGGGTCAAGATAGTGGCCGACCAAATCACGGGGTTTAACTTCAACACCTAAGGTTACGATTTCTTGTTTCAATTTAATTTTCATTTTGCGAAATGGTTTTTCTGAGCTATGCGATTCTTTATATTCCATCGCATTAAAACCTTCATTCAACAAAAATTGATAAATGGTATCAATCGCTTGGCGATCACCTGCAACTGTACCATTAATTCCTTCACTGGCAACAATTAGAGTTCCACACAGATTGATGGCTTTGACTAGCTCTAGAAGACGTTGCTGTAAATCTGCAGCATCATTGACTTCTTTAAATTGATATAGCGCGGCAACAACCCAATCAGTGGTCGCTTGCTGTTCTACAGGTGCAAGCTGTTCTACAGTAGCGTTCATGGAAGACTCCAAAAGTATGAATGAAAAATTCTGGCGCGTATTTTAGCGCGAAATATAGGATTAGGCGAGAAAGTAATACATTTTATAGGGCTTTTAAAAGTTTAGAGGAATAACGGAAAAAATGATCTCTTTACAGAGAGATAAAAATTGTCAGGTAATATGTACTGGATAACTGTCGTATTTCTATTCAAAATACCAAGTATTGTGGTTAAAATTTTATTGCATACAAGATATAGTATGTGAATGCTGCAAAATAGCAATTTAGTCTGATAAGCGTTTAAGATATTAAATAGAGAGATATGTTTTGAGTAATGATCGTCGCATTTCTACGATAACCCCTTGTGCAGGACGTTGTTCAACCACGTTCGGGGATAACGTATGTCGTGGCTGTCGCCGTTTTAATCATGAAATTATACGTTGGAATACTTTTACGCCTGAACAGCAACTCAGCATATGGAAGCGATTAGATTCGCAATTGGATCAAATTTTAATTCCTATGTTGCCTCATGCAAATGTGATTATTGTGATGCAATTTCTTGAATTAAAACGAGTGCGCTTATTGGCACATGCTACAACAGGCCGGAAGTTATATCATGCACTGAAATTATGTGAAAAAAATAAACATTTGGCGCATGAGAGCGGGCTTTCAATAAATAGTGATCAGGTTAAGCCCGTGTGGCAAGAGTTTGAAAGACGGATCTTGTCTTTAGCACAAGCTAGTTATGATTTTGCTTGGTTACGTGCAGATGGAATGCGTACGCATTTATTGCAAATACTCGAAGAATCCTAAAAAGCCCCATGTCGGGGCTTTCGATTTTAAAGATGATGCTTTATGCGATATTGAACCAACTCTTCAATAGTAACCACGGTAAGATGATGAGTCTGTGCGTAAGCCAACACCTGAATACCTACAGCCATAGTTCCATCTGGATTAGTTAATTCACAAAGCACCCCTGATGGTTTTAATCCTGCAAGACGTGCAAGATCTATGGTCGCTTCAGTATGACCGCGACGGGTTAAAACACCGCCATTACGCGCACGTAACGGAAATACATGACCAGGACGATTCAGATCATTGGCAACGGCACCATCTTTAATGGCAGTGTGGATCGTGGTGACACGATCCTGTGCAGATACTCCCGTGGTTACTCCTTGGGCCGCTTCAATTGTGATGGTAAATGCTGTATGAAACTGGCTAGAGTTATTTTGTACCATGGGTGGTAATTGTAGGTGATCAGCCAGATCTTCAGTTAAGCAAAAGCAGACAATTCCTGAACCATCACGGATCATGCGTGCCATAGTTTCTATATTTAAAGTTTCAGCAGCAACAATCAGATCGGCTTCATTTTCGCGATCAAAATCATCCATGACTAACACAGGTTTGCCTTGGCGAATATCTTCTAATGCTTGCTGGATCCGTTGTTCAGCAGGGGAAAGGGCTGAAAAGAAAATTTCAGGTTGAATTAAACTAGACATATGAAATGCTCTCGTAAAGTAAAGTACGGTTAAACATTTCAGGACTGATGCAGAAATAGGGTCGTGACAATAGAACAGAAATGCTCTACTGAGAAACGTCGTCTTCTTTCATCCGGACTATACCGTCGGCTTTGGATTTGCACCAAATCTGCGATTGATGATAAACCATCAATTGCTCGCGGGCTTACTCGTAGAGAGTTTACCGCCGGTGGGGAATTGCACCCCGCCCTGAAGCGATGTCCAATGATTATAGTCTTTTTCAAGTAAAAGACGATATCTTTTTTAGAACAATAGCTTCAAAGCTTATTTAAAATAAGCATTAAAAAAGCCCGCTAATGCGAGCTTTCCCAATATTTTAAATTCTAAGCCACTTGAACTGGAATACAATTTGCAGTGTGATTCACAGTATTATCTGGATTAGCATAGACTAAACGTGGTTTATGGGCATTTGCTTCTGCTTCGGTAAAATCACCAAATGTTGCAATAATCACAAGATCACCGACATCAGCTTGATGCGCTGCACCACCATTTACTGAGATAATACCAGAACGTTCTTCACCGCGAATGGCATAGGTTGTGAAACGTTTGCCATTGGTTACGTTCCAGACATGGATTTCTTCATATTCGCGAATCCCAGCTAAATCCATTAATACGCCGTCAATTGCACAAGAACCCTCATAATGAAGTTCGGCATGCGTAACCACTGCACGGTGAATTTTGCATTTTAATAAACGAGATAGCATGGCTAGCGTCTCCTGAGTTGACCTAAGCGTATGATCTTACGATTGAAACCTTATCTGACTTTTTGAGTCGGCATTTGAATGCGCATTTTGCTCTTAAAAAAAGCGAATGGCAAGCTCGATTGTTCAACAATTCAAGTTAATTGGGCTTGTAGGCATTGATTTGATTCATTGCCTGTGAAATTTGACCATCGACCAATAATTTCACTTTGGATAATGCATGATGAATCGCGTCATCCATCAGTTGTTGTTCATCTTTTGGCGCTTTACCGAGTACATGTCCGGAAACACGTTCCTTTGAGCCAGGATGACCAATACCAATTCGTAAACGATGAAAGTTTGAACCAATATGGGGAACAATGTCACGTAAACCATTGTGTCCACCATGTCCACCACCACTCTTGAGACGAATAACGCCTGGATCCATGTCCAATTCGTCATGAGCAATTAAAATGGATTCTGGGGAAATTTGATAAAATTTGGCAAAGGGAACGACACTTTGACCAGACCGATTCATGAAGGTAGTGGGAATCAGCAGACGAACATCGTGTCCTTCTATTGTACCACGTCCCGTATAACCGTTAAATTTGGGATCTTTTTTGAGAGTGATGCCATATTGATCTGCAAGCTGCTCAACAAACCAGAAACCTGCATTATGGCGGGTTTGAGCATATTCCGTACCGGGATTGCCCAAACCAACAATTAGCGAAATATTTGACACTAATTTACGCTCAATACAACTTACGCGCGTTTAAAGTCTGCGTGCATTGGTGTATTTTTAGCTGGGTGACGTTGTAACGCTTGGATTTTAACGTTTTCAACTTTGTCACCAATTTTGATTTCTACAACTTCTTCAAAGAATGAATTGCTTTCTAAAGCTTTTACAACTTCACGAAGTTCTAAAGTAACTGCTACAGGCTCAGCATTACCACCATAGATAATCGCTGGAATTAAAAATTCGCGACGAAGGCGGCGGCTCGCACCTTTCCCTTGTTTGTCTTCAGCACGCGCTTGAGCGTTTAATACGAAGTTTGCCATGACATAAATCCTAGTAAGGTTTAAATAAACTAAACTTGCGACCAGTTTAGTGATAGAAAACCCCAGCCAAAGCCAGGGTTTAGAAAAAAGCTGCGCTATTATAGATAACTATCAAACATTGCGCTAATAGATTCTTCGTTATTAATACGACGAATTGTTTCAGCGACCATGCCTGCAACTGAGACTTGACGAATCTTGCCTAAGTTTTGCGCTTCTACAGAAAGAGGAATTGTGTCAGTCACAACCAATTCATCTATTACAGAATTTGTTAGGTTTTCAATGGCTTTACCTGAAAGTACAGGGTGAGTTGCATAGGCAATCACACGGCGTGCACCAAACTGTTTTAAGGCATCGGCCGCTTTACAAAGGGTACCAGCAGTATCCACCATATCATCGACAATGACACAGTCACGATCTTTCACATCACCAATCAAATGCATCACTTGAGATTCATTGGCTTTTTGACGACGCTTATCAATAATAGCAAGGTCAATATCACCCATTTGTTTGGCAACGGCACGAGCACGAACTACACCACCTACGTCTGGCGAAACCACCATCAGATTATGGTGTTGTTGTTGACGTAAATCAGCCAACAATGCAGGTGTACCATAGATGTTATCGACAGGAATATCAAAGAAACCCTGAATCTGGTCAGCATGTAGATCAATCATTACAACCCGATCAATACCAACTGTGGTCAGCATATCTGCAACAACTTTTGCAGTAATTGGTACACGAGTTGAACGTGGACGACGGTCCTGACGTGCATAACCAAAATATGGAATCACAGCCGTAATACGTCCCGCACTTGCGCGACGTAAGGCATCTGCCATAACCAGAATTTCCATCAGGTTATCATTGGTTGGTGCGCAAGTAGGCTGAACAATGAAAACGTCTTTGCCTCGTACATTTTCAGTAATTTCGACAGTGATTTCACCATCAGAAAATTTACCTACAGCAGCAGCTCCCAGAGGAATGTGCAAATGGCTAACGACTTTTTGGGCAAATTGTGGATGTGCAGTTCCACTAAAAACGACAAGATTGGGCATGAAGCACCTGAGCGAGGATTACGTGAAGCAACGCTTCACCCGAGCGCAAGGGAAAAAACGGTGATTTTCCAAAAGGGTTAAGCAATGCTTTGCCCGAGCGCAAAAGAAAAATATTTAATTTTTCTAACGGGTAGTTTAAAAAATAATCTGTTATATGGCAGGGGCGGCTGGATTCGAACCAACGGATGCCGAGATCAAAACCCGGT
>NZ_JACVUI010000007.1 GCF_016624945.1 Acinetobacter sp. S54
ACACCTCTAAAAGTATGTTTTCATGCTTTTTAGGTATGTTAATTTATTTTTGGTTTAGTCCTTTCATATTGCCAGAAAGGCAAACTGATGATGCAGTATATTTCATAAAATCTATTATTATTCATTACATTAAAAACAAAAAATAAAATTACTTTAAATAAGTTTCGGAGGAATCAGCGATGATCTTTCATGAAGATAATCTCATACCTTCCTATCATAAAAGGAATATTGCGTTAGACAAAAGAGAACTCTATTGTAAAGCTGAAAATGCAATAGGGGTTTAGTTGAGATAAGAAAAATTTGATTCATATATGACTAGATAATTCATTTATTGAGCATGTTTATTTTTCTACTGCTCTACTCTTTCAGAGTTTATTTTTGGATATTAAAAAGCCCTATCGATTGATAGGGCTTTCATTCATAACAGCGGATAACTGTTTGATGTGTGCAGCTTAAGCAAGCTTACTGTTAAATTGCTTGCCAAGGCATTTGGTACACGGAGGTAAACGATCAGTACCAATTTCTAAGTAAACGCGATGTCCGCATTGAACACAAAAATAGAAGCCTGTTCCAGGTTTTTCGCCAGCAGTTACCATCTTTGTTCTCCATAGATTTTAGAAATGGTATATATACTATAGCGTGATAGTTTTGATTATTTATTGACCTTTCCGACAAGTGGTGATGGCGGAAAGGTTAAGATTGATGATTCTACTATCCAATGACCAGTCCGAATCATTTTTCTTTAAGATGATAAAACCTTATAAATTCGTAGGTAATGATCGAATACATTTTGACTTACTTAAACGAGTAGAACCCTCAACGTAAATATATTGCTCAACAGTACAACTTCTTGTTTACGCTAGTTTTTCAACATCGATGATCACAGAGCTAAAAATACTTAAATTAGAGAGATACTTTTTCAAAAATGCTGATGCACAACTTTAGATTACTACTTGATTATTCCAGCCAAATAAGTATAAAACTCAGTTTTATATATTTTCACCTCATACCTAAAATTCAAATACCCTTAATAAAAAATTAATAGCGCAATCAATTAGGCATCAAAAAGAGTTTTAAAAAATTACGCAAATATATGTTTTTATTTAAAATAAAAATAAATGCTAAATAATATACTCATTACTGTTGACTGATTAAGTAAAGAATAATAGCATAATTACTCAAAACAAAGATGCAGAGAGCCAAAATGTCAAAAACAGCTTACTTTCCAAGAGCATCGCTAAACAATTGTTTAGAATTAGCTAATGCCGTTTACGATTTAAGCGGAAGTTCTTCTATCGAAATGGTCGCAGAAAAATTAGATAAAAAATTGAGTGGCGCTTTTTCAGCACTAATCGCAGCAAGTGTTTGCTTTGGCTTAATTAGTAATAGTAAAGGTCAAATAGAAATTAGTGATTATTTTAAAGAATATAAACTGGCCTACACTCCAGAAGACGAGACATATGAATTACAAAGAATTTTTCTAAACCCTCCTTTATTTGAAGAAATTTCAAAAAGATTCAATAACAAGTCTTTACCTTTAAGTCATTTTGAAAAGTTACTTATAAAAGAATTTAATGTCCCTGAAAATTATAGCTCTAGAGTTGCAAAGTATTTTGTTGATGGAGCAAAAACTTGTGGAATTCTTTCCGATGATGGATACCTTTGCATTAAGCAAGAAAAAGAAATCCATACAAATGTTATTGAAGAAAAAGACCCTCTTGAACTAGATAAAAATATAAGCTTTGAACCGACACCGACCAAATCATCTATAGATGAAGATGTTTCATATTTTACTTTTTGGATAAAAGGACCGAATACAAATGTTGAGATAACCGTAAAGGATGAAGATGATCTTGCCTATGTTGAAATTTCTCTTCGAAAAGCAAAAAAGCTTATAAGCTCAAAAGGCCAAGAGTAATAAAAAAGTGTTTATATCGCCAAATATAAACACTTATTAATCTTTCAAGGATATTAGAGCTATCCAACGAAAGGTCAGACCGAACTTTTATCACATTTGAAGACTAGCAATTCATTGTGAAATATAGATAGGCTGATGTCAAGGAGCTCTCAATAGAGGAAGTGCTATATGAAGCCACCTTTTACAGCTCCGCCAGGTTATCGGTGGGTATTTTGTAAGAGCTTCAAACATTGGCGTTCAGGTAAGGATGTATATCCTAAAACAGCTGAATGTTTTTGCTTTTTAGTTCGAATGTAAAAATTAGCCAATAGTTCACAGGTGAGCTATTGGCTCTATTTTTTAACTAAGCCACTTGGCCTTCTAAAAAGTCTTGAGCAAAACGCTGTAATACTCCACCCGCTTCATAAACAGACACTTCTTCTTCTGTATCTAAACGGCAAGTCACAGGCACTTCAACAATCTCTTCCTTACCATCTGCTGTGGCACGCTCAATCACTAAAGTTAACGTCGAACGCGGTGCAATATTACCAATCACGCTATACAGCTCAGTACCATCCAGCTTTAAGGTCTTACGGTTTACACCAGCTTTAAACTCAAGCGGTAAAACACCCATACCGACCAAATTGGTACGGTGAATACGCTCAAAACCTTCGGCAACAATCGCTTCAACCCCTGCAAGACGTACACCTTTCGCAGCCCAGTCACGACTTGAACCTTGACCATAATCCGCACCCGCCACAATGATCAACGGTTGCTTACGGTTCATGTAGGTTTCAATCGCTTCCCACATGCGCATCACTTCGCCTTCTGGCTCGACGCGCGCTTTTGAACCTTGCTTAATGGTGCCGTCTGAACGAACCACCATTTCATTAAACAGTTTCGGATTCGCAAAGGTCGCACGTTGCGTGGTTAAGTGATCACCACGATGGGTTGCATAGGAGTTAAAGTCTTCCTCAGGCACACCCATTTTCGCCAAATATTCACCAGAAGCACTGTCTAACACAATCGCATTCGATGGAGACAAGTGATCGGTGGTAATGTTGTCACCCAAGATCGCAAGCGGACGCATATTGGCTAAAGTACGTGGTGCAGCCAACGCCCCTTCCCAATACGGTGGACGGCGAATATAGGTACTCATTGGACGCCAATCATACAATGGGCTTGCCGCTTCTTCATTGACACCCAAATCAAACATCGGAATGTAGATTTTACGGAACTGCTCAGGCTTCACTGCTTCTTTCACAAGCGCATCAATTTCAGCATCCGAAGGCCAGATATCTTTCAGATAAATTGGATTACCGTCTTTGTCATTTCCGAGCGAATCTGTTTCGATATCAAAACGAATGGTTCCTGCAATCGCATACGCCACAACGAGTGGTGGAGATGCCAAAAACGCTTGTTTTGCATAGGGATGGATACGACCATCAAAGTTACGGTTACCCGAAAGTACCGCAGTCGCGTATAAGTCACGATCAATGATTTCTTGTTGAATCACTGGGTCAAGCGCGCCTGACATCCCATTACAGGTGGTACATGCGTAGGCGACGATACCAAAACCAAGTTTCTCAAGATCACCCAACACGCCTGCTTCTTCAAGATACAGCGCAGCTGCCTTAGAACCCGGTGCAAATGAAGATTTCACCCAAGGTTTACGGACCAAACCCAGTTCATTGGCTTTACGTGCCAATAGACCTGCGGCAACCGTGTTACGTGGGTTAGAAGTATTGGTACATGAGGTGATTGCAGCGATAATCACTGCGCCATCAGGAATTAAACCTTCTGCTTCTTGTGCCTTAGCAAGCTCCAAATTCCCTGCAATGCCTTTTTCTTTTAAATCAGCAGTAGACACACGTGCGTGCGGGTTTGATGGGCCTGCAATGTTACGAGTCACTGTTGAAAGGTCAAAACGAAGCACACGTGGATATGCAGCTTTGGTCATATCTGATGCCCAAAGACCAATTTCTTTGGCATACTGCTCAACCAAAGCCACTTGCGTATCTTCGCGACCCGTTAAACGTAAATAATCAATCGTGTTCTGGTCGATGTAAAACATGGCCGCAGTTGCGCCATATTCAGGCGTCATATTCGAGATGGTTGCACGGTCGCCCACAGACATGCTGTCAGCGCCTTCACCGAAGAACTCTAAATATGCACCGACGACACGCTCTTTACGTAAAAACTCGGTCAATGCCAATACGATATCCGTTGCCGTAATGCCTGCTTGTCGTTGACCAACAAACTCAACCCCGATAATGTCTGGTAGACGCATCCAAGACGCGCGGCCGAGCATTACGTTCTCAGCTTCCAAACCACCCACACCGACTGAAATGACGCCAAGCGCATCGGTATGTGGGGTATGTGAATCTGTACCAACACAGGTATCAGGGAAAGCCAAACCATCACGATTTTGAATCACTGGAGACATTTTCTCCAAGTTGATCTGATGCATGATGCCGTTGCCCGCAGGGATCACGTCGACATTTTTAAAGGCTGTTTTAGTCCACTCAATAAAGTGGAAACGGTCTTCGTTACGACGATCTTCGATTGCACGGTTTTTCTCAAACGCGTCTGGGTCAAAGCCACCGAATTCAACTGCCAAAGAGTGATCCACGATCAACTGAGTTGGAACTACAGGATTGACTTTGGATGGATCACCGCCTTTATCGGCAATCGCATCACGCAAACCTGCAAGATCAACCAGTGCAGTTTGTCCTAAAATGTCGTGACAGACTACGCGTGCTGGATACCAAGGGAAATCCAAGTCCTGACGGCGCTCAATCAATTGCTTGAGATAATTTGTTAAATGCTCTGGTTCAGCTCGACGAACCAATTGTTCTGCCAGTACTTTAGAGGTATACGGCAAAGTTTCATATGCGCCTGGCTGAATATCCTCAACGGCTTGACGCACGTCATAGTATTCAAGCTGGGTATTTGGCAGTGGTTTACGATATTGAGTATTGCTCATATTAGCCACGCTCCGCCAATGGTTTGAACTCTAAGTTTTCAGGACCAGTATAGTTAGCGCTTGGGCGAATAATCTTGCCGTCTTGACGTTGTTCAATCACGTGCGCAGACCAACCCGCAGTACGTGCAATCACGAATAATGGGGTGAACATCGCAGTTGGAACACCCATCAAGTGATAGCTCACCGCACTGAACCAGTCGAGATTCGGGAACATGTTTTTCACTTCTTTCATCACGGCTTCCAAACGTTCCGCGATCAAATACATCTTGGTGTTTTCTTGTGCTTCAGCAAGTTCACGTGCCACTTTTTTGATCACTTCGTTACGTGGATCAGAAACGGTATAGACTGGATGACCAAAACCAATCACCACTTCTTTTTTCTCAACACGGCTACGGATATCTGCTTCAGCTTCATCTGCATTGTCATAACGTTGTTGAATCACGAACGCAACTTCATTGGCACCCCCGTGTTTAGGGCCACGTAACGCACCGATACCGCCTGTGATTGCCGAGTACATGTCTGAACCTGTCCCTGCCACCACACGTGAAGTAAAGGTTGATGCATTAAACTCATGTTCTGCATACAGAATCAGAGACGTGTGCATTGCTTGAATCCATTCCTCAGATGGCGCTTCGCCATGCAGTAGATGCAAAAAATGCGCAGCAATGGAATCATCATTGGTTTCAACTTCAATACGACGACCGTTGTTACTGAAGTGATACCAGTACAACAACATTGAGCCTAAGCTTGCCATCAATTTATCAGCAATATCTTTTGCGCCCGCTTCATTGTGATCTTCATGTTCTGGGGTTAAGCAACCAAGGACGGATACACCTGTACGCATCACATCCATTGGGTGCGCAGATGGTGGGAGTTGCTCAAGTGCTGTTTTCAATGCCGCTGGTAAGCCGCGAAGTGCTTTTAATTTTGCTTTATAAGCTTTGAGTTCTGCCTTGTTAGGTAATTTGCCATGAACAAGTAAGTGCGCAACTTCTTCAAATTGGCTGCCGACCGCAAGGTCAAGAATGTCATAACCACGATAATGTAAGTCGTTACCACTGCGTCCTACGGTACATAGTGCGGTGTTGCCTGCGACTTGTCCACTGAGTGCAACTGATTTTTTTGGTTTGAAGCCTGTGGTCGTTTCATTACTGCTCATAAGATTGTCCTTTTCTATCTATTTAACTTTATTTTTGAGCAACTCAACGGAGTCGTGCCGAGTTCCCATCCTGTTTCAGGATAAACCTTCGGTTCGCCCTACCTTACAAAACGTTGTTTCTCATTTCGGGAAAAGTAGGCACAACCATTGTTAACTGCATAGCATATTTCAACCTAAATTCTTATGAATTAAGGGATTTTTTATTTTGCTTTTTCAAACGATGCATCAAGATATTGTTCAAATGCATGGTAATTAATGCGTTCATATAATTCTTGGCGGGTTTGCATGGTATCAATCACATTCTTTTGTGTGCCTTCTTTACGCAACGTCTCATAGACATTTTCTGCTGCTTTATTCATGGCACGAAATGCTGAAAGTGGATAGAGCGCAATGCTGACATCGGCAGAAGCCAGTTCTTCTGTGGTAAACAATGGCGTAGAACCAAATTCAGTGATATTGGCTAAAATAGGTACTTTGGTTGCATTTGCAAACTGTTTATACATGGCAAGTTCAGTGATCGCTTCTGGGAACAACATATCTGCACCTGCTTCAATATAGGCACCTGCACGATCAATTGCCGCCTGTAAACCTTCAACGGCCAAAGCATCGGTACGTGCCAAGATCACGAAATTTTCGTCAGTACGCGCATCTACTGCTGCCTTAATACGATCGACCATTTCCTGTTGTGTCACAATCGCTTTATTTGGACGGTGACCGCAACGTTTTGCACCCACTTGATCTTCAATATGCATAGCGGCTGCGCCAAACTTAATCATTGACTTCGTCGTGCGCGCGATATTAAAAGCAGAAGCACCAAAACCTGTGTCGACATCGACCAATAATGGTAAATCACAAACATCGGTAATGCGGCGCACATCGGTCAAGACATCATCAAGGTTACTAATCCCCAAATCTGGCAACCCCAAAGAACCTGCAGCAACACCACCACCCGATAAATAAATCGCTTTATAGCCTGCACGTTTTGCTAGTAACGCATGGTTCGCATTAATCGCACCAACCACTTGTAACGGATGCTCAGCGGCAATTGCTTCTCTAAATTTTTGACCTGCGGATGATATTGACATGAATTTTTTGCTCCTTGTCTTTAAAACTGATCTATAAAAAATGGGTTAAATAAGATGTTGCTGAATATTGCGATAAGATGAAGCAATGTGGCGGCGCATAAGAAGCTCGGCCAGCTCTGCATCGCCATCTGCAATAGCATCTAAAATACGAATATGTTCAGAAAGGGCTTTGTGTGGACGATTTGGTGTTTTTGAATATTGCACCCGATACATACGAATCAGATGATATAACTCATCACAAAGCATTTTTTCCAGAGTTTTATTGCCACAATTTTTGATGATGCAATAATGAAAATCATCCTGACCTTCTTGCAGGTAATAGCCTTTCCCTTCCTTAAAATTGGAATCCTGTGCATGTAAATGTAGTACTTCACGTAAATTTAGGATTTGTTGTTTATCGATACTTTGCGCTGCTAAACGACAGGCTAAGCCTTCTAGGCTTTCACGAATTTGATATAACTCAAAAAGCTGTTGGTGTGATAAAGACACCACGCGCGCACCGACATGGGCAGTTCGCTCCACCAGTTTCTGCCCTTCCAGACGATGAATCGCCTCACGTAACGGCCCACGGCTAATGCCATAAACACGAGCCAGTTCAGGTTCAGAAATTTTACTACCTGGAGCAATATCTCCACTGACAATCGCGGTCTGGATTTTCTTAAAAATTTGATCAGTCAGTGTTATCGAATTTAACTCTTTAACGGATTGATTCATTTCATCAGCCACAACATTGTCAACAATTCATATTCAATACCCCAAAAATAAAGGTTTAATTTGTTAAAATCAACAATATTGTCAACAATTATGCTTTCGTATAATAACCATTAAATTTCACCAAAAGCATCTTCAAACAAAAAAACATTAAATTTCAATATCTTACGTTTTTCAAAGCAATGAGGTTCTGCTACAGCTCTGATGCAAATGATAGAACAATGCGAATCAAAGGTTGTAGATCAATATAAATTCAAGATTAAACGACAAAAAATAAGAAAATCGCCCCTCAAAAGCTGTGAGGAAACCGATATTAAAAATCGATATCAATGACGGTTATACCTTCCGTTACATAAACACCAAGGGGCAACTGTTGAATCATGTTTTTAAATCATTGACCATGGTATTTCATAAATCAGATAAGTGATAAATCGTCATGATAGATGAAGAACAACCGCTGAATTTCGACGATGATAACGAACCTTTAGATTTTGAAGATGAAGAGTTTATCGATGATAAAAAAGAAGATGAGCTTTATAATAGCATCACCAAAGATGGTTCAAGTGTTGATCCAGCCGATGATGGCGAACGTCATATTCGCCCAGAGGATGGAGACCCTATAGAAGTCGAAGAATAAATTCATTCTGTTTGATATAGCTCAACGTAATGTTGGGCTTTATTTTTTTATCTATAAAAATTAAGACAGATTAAGCTAGTCATTACGCTTTAAGACATAGTAAAGCAAACCAAAAATAGTGATAATATAACCCGCTTAAATAACAGCTTTATTTTTTGAGTGAAAATTCAGAACGAGTTACAAATCGAGTAACACTAAAGCCAATAATTTAATATCTAATTAATTCTCAAAAGGTTGCAATAGACATGCTTCTGATGATCGACAATTACGACTCCTTTACGTATAACATCGTCCAATATTTTGGCGAGTTAAACCAAGACGTTAAAGTAGTTCGCAATGACCAAGTCACATTAGAGGACATTGAACGATGGCAACCAAAGTATTTGGTGGTGGGTCCTGGCCCTTGCTCCCCGACTGAAGCAGGTATTTCGGTTCCTGCCATTCATCATTTCGCGGGGAAAATTCCATTACTTGGTGTCTGTTTAGGACATCAAGCGATTGGACAGGCCTTGGGTGGCAATATTATTCGTGCCAAAACAGTGATGCATGGTCGTTTATCAGATATGCATCATATTGATAAAGGTATCTTTAGTAATTTGCCATCACCCTTTTCAGCGACACGTTATCACTCTTTAGTGATCGAACAGGAAACCTTACCTGAGTGTCTGGAAGTGACCTGTTGGACCAATCAAGCCGATGGTTCTATGGAAGAAATTATGGGTGTTAAACATAAGACATTACCTATTGAAGGTGTGCAGTTTCATCCTGAATCTATTCTTAGCCAGCATGGACACCAAATCTTCAAGAATTTTTTAGAGATTTATGCATAAATGGATATTCAACAAGCTTTAAACCACATCACCAAAAATATTCATCTGACCCAGCCACAAATGGAAGATGTGATGCGTAGCATCATGCAGGGTGAAGCGACTGAAGCGCAAATTGGCGCGCTTATGATGGGGCTTCGGATGAAAGGTGAAAGTATTGATGAAATTACCGCAGCAGCGCGTGTCATGCGCGAGTTTGCGATTAAAATTGATGTGAGCGATATTCACTATTTAGTTGATATCGTTGGTACGGGTGGCGATGGTCAAAACCTGTTTAATGTATCAACTGCATCTAGCTTTGTGATTGCAGCTGCGGGGGCAACCATTGCCAAACACGGCAACCGTGGTGTTTCAAGTAAATCAGGTTCCTCTGACTTGTTAGAGCAAGCAGGCATTAATCTTGATCTGAATATGCAGCAAACCGAACGCTGTATCCGTGAAATGGGAGTCGGTTTCCTCTTTGCACCTAATCATCACAAAGCCATGAAATATGCCGTAGGCCCTCGCCGTGAACTGGGCATTCGCAGTATTTTTAATTTACTCGGCCCGCTTACGAATCCCGCAGGAGTAAAACGTTTTGTGATTGGAGTATTTTCAGATGAATTATGCCGCCCTATTGCCGAAGTAATGAAACAACTTGGCGCAGAGCATGTCATGGTTGTTCATTCCAAAGATGGATTGGATGAAATTAGCCTCGCATCACAAACCTATATTGCCGAACTTAAAAATGGTGAAATCATTGAGTGGGTCTTAAATCCTGAGGATGTGGATATTCCATCCCAAACTTTAACCGGTTTAATTGTGGAAGATTCTGGTGCCAGCCTCAAATTGATTAAAGATGCTTTAGGTCGTAAGAAATCTGAAATTGGTGAAAAAGCTGCAAATATGATTGCCCTAAATGCTGGTGCAGGTATTTATGTATCCGGGCTCACGACTAGCTATAAACAAGGCGTAGCTTTGGCTCATGACATTATTTATGGCGGACAGGCACTGGAAAAAATGAGTATCCTGTCCGAATTCACCAAGGCATTAAAACAATACGCAAACCAGTGAGGTTATCCAGATGATTCAGATTCAAAATACCATTTTGGGTAAAATCGTTGATCGTAAACACCAAGAATTGGCAAATCGTTTAAAACAACGTAGCCTCAAAGATGTAGAAGAATGGGCAAAACAAGCAACGCCTGTTCGTGGTTTTGCCCAGTCCTTGCGTAGTAAACAACCAGGGGTAATTGCTGAGATCAAAAAAGCGTCACCCTCTAAAGGCATAATTCGTGCTGACTTTAATCCCGCTGAGATTGCAGCACAATATGAACAGGCAGGTGCTGCATGTTTATCTGTATTAACTGATGTTGATTTTTTTCAGGGCGCCGATGAAAATATTGCAATCGCTCGCCAGCATTGTCTTTTGCCTGCATTGCGTAAAGACTTTTTGGTTGATCCTTACAATGTCATTGAAGCGCGTGCCTTACAGGCGGATTGTATTCTTTTGATTGTGGCTTGTTTATCAGATCAACAGCTCGAAGAAATGTCTAAAACAGCTTTTGACTATCATTTAGATGTCTTGGTTGAAGTTCACGATGAAGAAGAGCTAGAACGTGCACTCAAGCTTTCTGAACAGTGCTTGCTGGGCGTGAACAATCGTAATCTTAAAACATTTGATGTTGATTTAAATACCAGTTTGCGTTTAAAGAAATTGCTCGACCCATCCCGTCTATTGGTCACTGAAAGTGGGATTGCGATACCTGCGGATGTCAATATGATGCAACAACATGATATTCATGCATTTTTGGTGGGTGAAAGTTTTATGAAACAACCACGACCAGATTTGGCATTTACAGAGCTGTTTGGAGTGCCTGAACACGTTTAATCATTTGTAATAAATAGGTTCTATAAAACAGTTAAGGAGGGTCAATCATCTTTAACTGTTTATCAACAATATAAAATTAAATAAAAGTTGAGATTCGTTTTTGAATAAAATCATCATTCGCTCTGAACAGGCAAAAGATATTGCTGAAATTTCAGAAGTTATTCGATTAGCCTTTTTAAATTCTGAATACTCAAGTCATACAGAACAATTTATTGTCAATTCACTACGTCAGAATGACGTATTAACGCTTTCTCTTGTTGCTGAAATCGATCATATCCTTGTGGGACATATCGCTATTTCTCCTGTACAACTTTCAACGCATGAATTAGGTTGGTATGGATTTGGTCCAGTTTCTATTTTACCCAAAATGCAGAAACAAGGTATTGGTTCACAACTGATACTTTCAGCTTTGGAAATGCTTAAAGATCTAAAAGCAAAAGGCTGTGTTTTATTAGGTGATCCAAATTACTATCATCGCTTTGGTTTTAAATCTTATGCTGAACTCATTCTAAAGGATGTACCCGCACAATATTTTCAGGCAATCAGTTTTAATAAAAATATTCCTCAAGCAATCGTGACGTATCATTCAGCATTTAATGCAACAGAATAACTTTATTCTCAGTTTTAAATCATGAACTTGTAATATAACTTGGACTGAATCCAATTTAGTTCAAATTTTTCTATATTTCAGACTATAATCGATAACCAAATATTTATTCTCTTATGCTATTTTTTCGCAATTATGAGCAAACACGATACCTCCCTCTCCAAAGCCCAACAGGATTTGTTAAAGCAGTTTAAAAAACAAATTTCTACGGGACAGGAAAAGTCTGTCAACAAACAAACTTCAAATAAACAGCCTATTTATAACGGCCCCGAAACAGAGCCAGAAGATGACAGCCAGCTGTTTAACAAAGCCTTGCACGGCGTAAAGCCCATTGATCGTGGCAACATTGCTCATGTTCAACCCAATCGCACTAAAAAAATCGATGCACAAACATTGGCAAAACGTGCAGCGGCAGAAGGTAGTTTTGAAACAGAAAATGCGGAACTTTCTGATACTCAAGCGGTACTCAACCCAGTTGCCAGTCAGGCCAGCCTAAGCTATCGCATTGCTACCTTACAGCACAAAGTTTTTGAAGATTTAAAAGCAGGAAAATTACGCTGGTTTGAAGCAGTAGATTTACATGGTTGTACTGTTGAACAGGCACGTTCGGCCGTTCTACAAATTATTCAGATGGCAAAATCTGAAAATCAAAATGTGATTAAAATTGTGCATGGCAAAGGCCCAGAAGCCATTTTGAAAACCTATGTAAATGGCTGGTTACGTCAGCATCGCGATGTGTTGGCTTTTGTCAGTGCCCCTGAAAATCAAGGTGGAACAGGAGCTGTTCTGGTTTTACTCAAACGATCGGAAAAGAATCCAAAATATGAACAAACGAAATGATTTGGTTAAATCATTTCGTTATATCAAATACTTGCAATAACTCAGCGACTACAGCAATCGCAATCATTGCAGGCTTTTTAGAGGTAATTCCATCAATTCCAATTGGACAAACCAATTGTTCAAGCTGCGTTGAACTGTATCCTCTGGCCTGCATCCGCTTTTCAAAAATCGCACGTTTACTTTTCGAACCAATCATTCCCACGTAAGCAAACGATTGCTGAGTGGGTTTCAGAGCTTCAAAACATAATTGCAAATCCAGCTGGTGGTCGTGCGTTAGAATCAGAATTGCACCATCTCGGTCAAAATGAGTAATTTCAAGTGCAGGTAAATCAGTACTAATACAACGGATCTGATCTTGCAAATCCAGCGGGAAAATATGATCGCGATTATCAACCCAAGTAACCTGTACATCAAGAGGTAATAAACAGCGTACGATCGCCTCTCCCACATGTCCTGCACCTAAAATCATGACTTTCATAGCATAGGGCTGAATAATTTGTCGCCATTGCCAGTGCTCATCATTTCGTTGCCAATCCGCTTGTAATGCCTGCATGGGATGATCAGCACTATACCAAACCGATGCCTGCTGATCCGATACATGTCGAACAATATTTTGCCCATTTTGCCATGCTTTTTGAGAGACGATGAGATCATAACAATTTAATCTAGCTCCGATTCTTTCAAAAAGTAGCCACATCACGCCACCACAGCATTGTCCCAAACGAGCACTTAAATTAAACCGTTCAGTAAATCGCTGACGAACTTCATGACCCAACAACATATCTTTGGCAATATCAATCGCCTGAAATTCTAAATGCCCACCACCAATCGTATCGGACTGTTGTATTTGTTGCTGCTGATCTAAACCTAACACCATGGTCGCTCCTACTTCACGTGGGGTAGAACCATCAGCACGAACCACTGTAACCAGTACCACAGGACGTCTTTGTTGCTGCCAGTCAACAAAATCTCGCCACCATTGTAAATATTGTTGCATAACGCTAAGTCACTATCACAATTTAGGCTGCGGATGATCGGCTAAGGCACGACCACGACCTATCGAGATTGCGCGTAAAATTTCTTCTGCTGTAGCAGGTGCATTTAGCTCAAGGGTTGCATCGACAGGGATCGCAGCTTGTAGAGCTTGTCGAATAGCAGAAAAAACCGAAAGCCCCAACATAAAAGGTGGCTCACCGACAGCTTTAGAGCGATAAATGGTATCTGCTGGATTTTCATTATCAAAAAGTTTGACGTTGAATACATGGGGAATATCAACACTGGTGGGGATTTTATAGGTCGATGGTGCATGAGTAAATAATCGTCCCGCATGTCTGCCTTGTGGTTGCCAATACAATTCTTCGGTGGTCAACCAGCCCATGCCCTGAATAAAGCCGCCTTCAATCTGACCAATATCAATTGCCGGATTAATCGAACGTCCAACATCATGCAAAATATCAGCACGCAATACTTTCATTTCACCCGTCAAGGTATCAATTGCGACCTCACTTACTGCTGCACCATAAGCATAGTAGAAAAATGGACGACCCAAATGATTCACCTGATCATAATGAATTTCTGGGGTTTTATAAAATCCACTGTCCCAAAGTTGAACGCGCGCCATATAAGCACGATTGACTAAATCTGGAAATGTCCATGATTGCCCGTTTTCCGTACTCACTCTGTTATTTTCAAAGTGAATGCTTTCGATATCACTTTGACTGATTTCAGCAGCCAATTTGGCTAAACGCTCGCGGATCTTACTACATGCATTTTGTACAGCTTTACCATTTAAATCCGCACCACTTGAAGCCGCAGTTGCAGAAGTATTAGGAACCCGAGAAGTGTCTGTCGCAATCAAACGAACACTTTCAATGCTTAAACCAAGTTCATGTGCGGCGACCTGACGCACTTTCGTATAAAGGCCCTGCCCCATTTCTGTACCACCATGCGTAATAGCAACGGTCCCATCCATATATACATAGACCAGTGCACCAGCTTGGTTGTAATGCACAGCATTAAAAGAAATTCCAAACATCAAAGGGGTTAAAGCAATGCCCCGCTTAATCGTATCGTGATCTTGATTAAACTGCTCAATCGCTTGCTTACGTTTAAAATACTGGCTGCTTTTTAATAATTCCTCGACAATTTTTGGCGCAACATTGTCCCGAACTTCCGCACCATAATGCATATGATCGCGGCCATTGCCGGATTTTTCAGCAAAAAAGTTACGCTGACGCACTAAAACTGGATCACATTTTAAATAACGGGCAATATCATCGATAATATTTTCAATGACAAACATCCCCTGCGGCCCACCAAAACCTCGATAAGCAGTATTCGATACAGTATTGGTTTTGCAACGTAAGTTGCGTAATTGCACAGCATTTAGATAATAGGCATTTCCAATATGACAAATGGCGCGTTCATTCACTGGACCTGACAAATCAGCTGAAAAACCGCAGTTGGAAGCTAGCTGAACTTTTAAGCCTTGTAAAACTCCTTGATCATCAAATGCGACAGACCACTCGTAGGCAAAACCATGTCGTTTTCCCGTCGAGCTCATGTCATCATCACGATCTAAACGTAATTTGCATGGGCGACTCGATTTCTGCGCAGCCAGTGAAGCGATACAAGCCCACTGTGCAGATTGCGACTCCTTACCTCCAAAACCGCCCCCCATACGGCGCGCTTCCACACTCACCTGATGCATGTGAAAGCCCAGAGCATGACAAATCAGCAATTGCATTTCAGTTGGATGTTGAGTCGAACAATAAACTTTTAAAGTCTGATCTTCTTGTGGAACAGCATAAGAAATCTGACCTTCCAGATAAAAATGCTCTTGTCCGCCTAGTTCAATTGAACCCGAAAGTTGATGCACAGCACTTTGAAATGCTTGCTCCACATCTCCATGACTAAACTCTACAGGTGGCAACACCCATGATTGTTGTTCAATCGCGTCTTTAATACTCAAGATAGGCGTTTCTGGTTCATATTCAATTTGGGCTAAACGTACCGCTCGGCGCGCCTGCTGATAACTTGTTGCAGCGACTACAAATAAAGCCTGCCCATAAAACTCAACCTGATCTTTGGCAAAAATCGGATCATCCTTAACAATCGGTCCCCAGTTATTTTCAATCGTGACATCATCGGCGGTATAGACAGCAAATACGCCCTCTGCTCGACGCACAGCCTCCAGATCAAACTTACTGATTTTGCCTTTAGCGCATTGTGAAAACCCCACAGCCAGATGCAATGTATTCTCAAGCTCTGGGAGATCATCGATATAAGTTGCCTGCCCTGTAACATGTAAATGTGCACTTTCGTGTGGAATCGAGTGGCCAGCTTTGGCGGAGGGTTTTAATCCCTTAAGTTCGATGGACTGATTCATCTTACACCTCCACCATCGCAATTAAATCTTCGACACGGGTGAGTGTCCTTGCCTGAATTTTTTCGATATAAAAGCGCTGTAAACAATTCTGTGCAACGTGTAAACGATAGGCGCTACTGGCGCGACCATCACTCAACGGCTGAAAATCCTGTGTCAATGCAATTTGTGCTTGTTCAATCAACTCAGGCGTCATGATTTGACCCAATAGCACTTTCTCAGTATTCAACGCCCGTTTTGGAATTGCCGCCATCCCACCAAATGCGATCTTGATTGCTTGAACCCTTTTGCTGTCATCTAATTCACAGCTTAAAGCCGCACAAACAGCAGAAATATCCTGCTCAAAACGTTTAGAAATTTTATACGTAGCAAATTTAAAATAAGAACGAGGCATAACAACGGGAATTAAAATTGCTTCGACAAACTCCCCTACTTGCAACGCGGTTTTTTGATAATCCAGATAAAAATCAGATAGGGTTATTTCACGACTTTGTTCACCACAACGCAGACGTAACTTGGTATCCAATGTAATTAATGCAGGCATGGAATCCCCGATTGGCGAACCATTGGCGATATTTCCACCTAAAGTCCCTGCATTTTTGATCGGCATCGAAGCAAAACGACGTTGTAATTCGGCAAAATCGGGATAGAGCCCAGAAATTTTCGAGAATGCATCACTTAAACTGACATTCGCCCCGATTTCTAGCACTTCGTCTTGAACCGTAATATGTTTTAATTCTTTCACTTGGCCAATATATAACATATCCCCCAAGTTCCGGCCAAGCTTGGTAACCCATAACCCAACGTCGGTACTGCCTGCAATAATTCGTGCTTCTGGGTATTGCTGACGTAATTTAGCAAATTCCTGCAAGGTTTTAGGGGCAAAAAATTGTTGTCCATGATCACAAACTTGTAAAGAAGGTAATGCTTGAATTTCGGTCAATACTTCAATTACTTTTTGACGTTCGAGTTCTAAACGCGGGTAAACATAAGCCTGTTGTGCTGCCTCTAAAATTGGGCGATAACCCGTGCAACGGCACAAATTCCCAGAAATGTAATCACTAATTATATTTTTATTAGGCGCATTAGTTTCATTTTCATACATGGACCATAACGACATAATAAAGCCTGGTGTGCAAAAGCCGCATTGTGAACCGTGATGATCGACCATAGCTTGTTGCACTGGATGTAGATCTGATTCAGCGTTCAATGTTAGGGCTTTTAAATCTTCGACAGTAAAAAGCGCCTTACCATCCAGCGTGGGTAAAAACTGGATGCAAGCATTAACGCTACGCAGTTGCAATTGGTCATTAACCAACTCTCCAACCACCACAGTACACGCGCCACAATCACCCTCTGCACAGCCTTCTTTGGTTCCAGTTTGACGTGTTTTTTCAGCCGAAATATATTCACGTAAATATTGTAAAACGGTCGTGGTCGGAGCGAGCGTTTCAATGTGCTGGCGTTGTCCTCGAAAATAAAACGTGATGGGACGTGCTGACATTTTCTATCCTTTTTACTGTGGTATCCAGATACTTTTCCATGAGCAATTACAATGCCATTTTGCTTGTGATCAACTGATTTTCACAGGATTTAATATCCTATATAAGATTTTATATATATCTTTCAAATGGATTAAAATCAGAAACTTCACTACTCAGTTTTAACAGACTTTTAAGCAAAAAATGAATAAAAAATTGTATGTGATGAAATATCAACCGCGATCAAACTGAATTTTATTCAGCTTTTATGAATTGACTCTCATTGGAATAAATATCCTGCAAAGTTACATGACCCACTTGTTAGGTTTTCTGATACAATGCCGAGCTTGTTTATTAGAGTAAGCCTATACGTCTTATGTCAATGCAGCAATCCTATGCAAATATTCTGACCGCAGTCGGTGAGGATTTAAATCGTCCTGGGCTTAAAGATACCCCTATTCGAGCTGCCAAGGCATTTTCTTTTTTGACCTCTGGCTATGGCAAAACACTGGAAGAAGTCACTAATAGTGCCGTTTTTCCATCAGACAATCACGAAATGGTTTTGGTTAAAAATATTGAATTTTATTCTCTATGTGAACACCATCTCTTGCCATTTTACGGACGTGTACATATTGCCTATTTACCTGAAGGTAAAGTATTAGGTTTATCAAAGTTTGCCCGCATTACTGAAATGTTTGCACGTCGCTTACAAATTCAGGAAAATCTAACTCAGCAAATTGCAGAAGCGGTACTTGAAGTGACGCAAGCACGTGGTGTTGCTGTTATGATTGATTCAGCTCATATGTGTATGATGATGCGTGGCGTAGGCAAACAAGAATCTACTACACGTACAGTTTCTTTTTTAGGTGATTTTAAAACTGATAAAGACGTTCGTCGTGAGTTTTTAAGTGCAGTACCTGAAAGTTATTAACTTTATGTCGTAATTTGAATCAATCAGCCAGACAATACAATAAAGTCTGGCGATTTTATACATTAACGAAGTGATAATTAAGGTAGATCGTTAGTGGAATTTTTTGATTTTTTACTAAGCTTTGAACATTATCTCCCTGTTTTGATTCAGCAATATGGGCTATGGATTTATGCCATATTGTTTCTGATTATTTTTTGTGAAACTGCTTTTGTTTTCATGTTTTTTCTACCCGGAGATAGTCTGCTTCTTGCAGTTGGTGCACTTTGTGCGACTGTACAGTTGATGAATCTAAGTTTTGTTATTATCTTGCTTTCGATTGCTGCCACACTAGGCTATATGGTGAATTATCATATTGGACGTCGTATGGGAGTTCGTATCTTTGAGATCAAATCACGTTTTATTAAACATGAACATTTACTTAAGACCCATGATTACTTTAAACGGCATGGCGCATTAACAATTTTGGTCGCACGTTTTATTCCTTTTGTACGTTCTTTTGCACCGTTTGCGGCAGGCTCGAGTGCCATGAAATACACTGTTTTTTCCATATATAATGTGATTGGAGCTTTTATCTGGATTGCCTTACTGGTCACAGTAGGTTACTTGTTAGGCCATACCGTTATGTTTATTGGTGATATAGAATAACCCTACTTTATGTTATAAAAAATCAGCTTGATCATCATTACAAAACATGGGATATTCTGCCAAAGCGTTAGCAGTCATTTACAGTGACTGACTAAAATCGTAAGCGTTCACGTTAGCCAACGCATCTATTCCAGTATTTTTTTAATAATGGAGGTGGATGCATGTGTCTATACGGTATCCCCTCCATGGAGTACCAAATGACACAGACTGATCATCCTATTATCTTGACCAAATCTTCTTCTTTAGAAAGTGAAAATAAAACACTCTACCCTCTGGTCATTGCACTTTTCCTTGCTTATCTTACGATATCTGCTCCTCTCGCGGTAATTCCTCTATACGTACATGACAGTTTAAATCTAAACAATTTTTGGGTCGGTATTGCAGTAGGCACTCAGTTTGTAGCGACAGTTTTAACACGCCCCTATGCTGGACGTATTGCCGATCAAATCAGTGCTAAACGTGCAACCTTACAAGGAATGGCGTCTCTACTTATTGCTGGACTGATTTATCTCATTGCTTTTTTTCACCCGTGACGATCACAATCAAATTTATGATTTTGCTGCTTGGTCGTCTGGTTCATGGTTATGCTGAAAGCTTATTGGTGAGTGGACATCTGACCTGGGGACTCGGCCTAGTGGGACAGCCACGTGCAGGTAAACTTCTTTCATTTACGGGCATGGCGATGTTTGGTGCTTTGGCTGCTGGTGCACCATTGGGGCTCTGGTTATATGACAGCTTTGGATTTTACGCGGTTGCATTGTTGATCATCAGTTTACCTTTAATCTCTTTGTTTATTGATGTATTTATTCGCGCTACTGTTCCACATAGTGGCATTTATCCCCCATTAAAACAGGTCATTCAATACGTTTGGCGTTTTGGTCTGGTACTAGCCTTACAAGGTGTAGGCTTTGCTTGTATTGGAACATTTGTCGCCCTCTATTTCAAACAACAGCAATGGGCGTATGCAGGCTACGCATTGACCTTTTTTGGGCTGGCTTTTGTGGCTGTACGTATTTTTTGTGGGCATTTAACCGATAAAGTTTCAGGGTTTAAACTCGTCAAATATTCATTGATTGTTGAAGCCATTGGTCTGTTTTTATTATTTATATCACCTCGTGTGGAAATTGCATTATTGGGTGCAATCGTCACAGGCGCTGGATGTTCTTTAATTTATCCAGCACTCGGTGTAGAACTGATTAAAGGCGCGCCAGCTCAAATTCGTGGCACTGCAATGGGGGTATTTTCCGCATGTCAAGATATTGCCTATGCGATTTATGCGCCTATATTTGGTTTAGTTGCACTTTATCTGGGATACCCATCTGTATTTATTGCGGCTGCGCTTTGCGCGCTGTTAGGGGGCATAGTCAATATTTTTACCCGAAAGTTTGCGCAACAAACACAAATCAAACACTAAACTTTGGGCACTATGTGCCCAATAATTTTAGATGGTCATCTGCCTATTTTATCAAAACTGGTTCAATTTCCAATGACCATTATTATTTCGAGTTCCCAATATTTTGAGTACCAGTACCAAACTCAACAACAATAATAAATACCACGAACCGAGTTTCCCCCAGCCCACCATATGCCAGGCTTTGACCTGACTAGGATACAGCCAGATTCTATAAAAGGTACTGATATTCTCTGCAATCCAGATGATAAACGCCAAAACCAAAAGTACGGGCAACATCGGTAATTGATATATTTTCCCCGATAAATAAAAATTTAATCGAGTTTTCCAAAAAATAATTGCACTCCAGATAAATAACACATAACGCAGATCTGGGATAAAAAATTTGCTCATAAAATTTAGGTATGAACACAATGCTAATGCCAGCATATTGCCAAACCGGGGTAAAGCCTCAAATGACATTTGATATAAACGTAACGAACGGGCAAAAAAACTCCCTACCGCCGAATACATAAATCCAGCAAAAAGCGGGACAGTCCAGAGTTTAAAGATTGCAGGTTGTGGATATTGCCAGGATGCAATCGCGGGATGCGTTAAAAAGATTTCCATTATCATGGCCATGATATGAAATAACGCAATGACTTTAGCTTCCGCCCAAGATTCAAGCTTGAGATAAAGCAGACACGCCTGAATGATTAAGGCATAAAATAGCAAATAATCATAGCGATAAAACCCATGATAGTCATGACCACCCATTGGTGCGGTAAACATAAATGCCAATAGTAAAAGAATACCAAACAAGGCAGCCGAAGCGGCCTTAAAACAAAAATGAAAACTTAAACTCAGGATGTACACAAAAACTTTATCCCAAGTATTTGGCGCTATATTCATGTACGGTATCAACAAAAATTTTCGGTTGAGTTGGATCAACCCACTGAGTAATACCATGCCCTAAATTGGCCACATACCCTGTGGTTTCACCATTAGCATATGCATCGTCCAGCATAGCTTTGACGGACTTTTCAATAGATGATGCAGAACCATACAAAACCGCAGGATCCAGATTACCCTGTACGGCAGCACGACCAGCAATGCTTTGACGCGCCACATTCAACGGAGTTGTCCAGTCCAGTCCAAACGCATCTGCGCCTGTCGCGATCATCGGTTCTAGCCATTGACCACCGCCTTTAGTAAATAAAATCACTGGAATACGGCGACCATCCTTTTCACGCTGTAAACCAGCCACAATTTTTTGCATATAATTGAGTGAAAATTCAATATATTCACGATGTGCTAAAGCCCCACCCCAACTGTCAAAAATCTGGATGGCTTGAGCACCTGCATCAATTTGTGCATTCAAATAGTCAATGACCGCCACAGCAAGTCGATCCAGCAAGGCATGCAAAACTTCTGGCTGCGCATAAAGCATGTGTTTGGTATGACGAAAGTCTTTGCTAGAACCACCTTCAATCATATACGTTGCCAATGTCCAAGGACTTCCTGAAAATCCAATTAAGGGAACTTGACCACCCAAAGCCGAACGAATAGTCGAAACAGCATTCATGACATAATCCAGATCAGATTTGGCATTAAAGTTAGGTAAATTTAAAACATCTTGTTCATTGCGAATCGTTTTTTTAAACTTTGGCCCTTCACCTGCTTCAAAATAAAGCCCTAAACCAAGAGCATCTGGCACTGTCAGAATATCTGAAAATAAAATAGCTGCATCTAAGTCATAGCGACGTAAAGGTTGTAAAGTCACTTCACAGGCAAAGTCAGTATTTTTACATAAAGATAAAAAGTCACCTGCTTTGCCGCGCGTTTCACGATATTCTGGTAAATAACGACCTGCTTGTCGCATCATCCATACAGGTGTGGTATCCACAGGTTCACGCAATAAAGCACGTAGAAAACGATCATTTTTTAAGGTCGTCATTTACTTTCTCTATCTCAATTTTTATTGCATGCATCATAACAAAAAGGTTTGCTATTTAATAACTTCTAAGTGGGATAAAATGCAGATCGAGTAAGATAAAAATGGATAACTACACAAAAGAACTACTGCATCACGATGTATTTTCTGTAATACTTGCCAAGTTTTCTGTCCTAACTATATGAATAATTCTTAAGGTTGAATTACATGTTTGTTCGCTCTTTGCTCGCTTTGAGTCTAACCTGTATTATGACTGGCACAGCGTTTGCTGCACCTACGGCCGAGCAACCGTTAAATCCAAAAGTGATTCGCACTCAATCCGTTCAAGATCCGATTGATCCACTTGCCATTGAACATAAGCCTCTTTCACAAAGTTCATCGTCTGCATCTAGTCCTGTATCTACACCGGATGCAAATGTTGCTGCTGCATCTAGTCCTGCGAGTTCAGATCAAGCACAAGTCAGTGCCCAGGAAGAACACGACCTGAATCAGGCATCTGCCACATTGCAAAATCTTGAAAGCAGCGAGACTAAAAATGCAGATACAGGTATCGCGCCTACTTCTGCTCAGAAAGCAGCAGCGACTACTACTGCAAGCAAAAATCAGGCTGGTAAAGCATCATGGACACTTGATGGTTTAAATAATGCAGACTGGTATGAAAATATCGGACGTGGTCAGTTCCCTGTGTATGCACGTGCGCAAGTGATGCTTAATAATACTCATGCTTCTCCAGGTGCAATTGATGGCACCAGTGGGATGAATACGCTAAAAGCTCTTTCCTCTTTTCAGCAAATGAATGGTTTGAAACCAACAGGTGAATTGACTAAAGAGACGTGGGATGCCTTAGTCGCAAAGCAGAATAAGCCAGCTTACGTGGAATACACCGTGACCGAAGACGATTTAAAAGGTCCTTACGCCGCATCTATTCCACATGATTATGCCTTACAAGCCAAGATGAAAGGTTTGTACTATGTTCGCGTTACAGAGATGTTGGGTGAAAAATTCCATATGGATGAAGACTTTTTGAAAAAGTTAAATCCTAAAGCAACCTTTAAAAAAGCTGGTGAAAAGATCATTGTTGCCAATGTGCGTAATGACCTACCAGAAGATATTCATTTGATTATTGCCCATAAAGGTGCGCGTCAGTTATATCTATTTAATAGTCGCAACCAAATGATTGCTTCATTCCCTGCAACTATTGGTAGTAGCGATACCCCATCTCCAGCTGGAACTTATAAAGTTGTTGGTGTTGCTCGTAACCCTTGGTATAGCTACTCTCCAAGTAATTTTGTACAAGGCAACAACCTGAAACCACTTTCACTACCACCAGGTCCCAATGCGCCTGTAGGGAATATCTGGATTGGTTTAAGCAAGAAATCATTTGGTATTCACGGTACTCCAAACCCTTCTGCTATTTCTAAAACAGCATCACATGGTTGTATTCGTTTAACTAACTGGGATGCCAATGATTTGGGTAATAAAGTACGCAGTGGCGTAACTGTTAAATTCCTTGAATAAAATCAATTCAATACTTTAAAAGCCTGTAATTATATGCAGGCTTTTTTTATATTTTCTTTTTATAGTTATCAATTATTCTGATGCTTTTTATTGTTCTATTATTTTTAATAATAACAATAAAATATTAAAATCATTTCAAAAATAGAACAATTTGTTCTAATCCTGGTATTTTTACTTTCATACGAGATTGCTACTATGTGTTCATGAAATAAAACACAAGAATTTAGGAGTTGCAGAATGAATGCTTATTTACATCGCAGCGAAAACCGTGGTCATGTGAAAGCAGGCTGGTTAGATACTTATCATAGTTTTTCATTTGGTAGTTGGTATGACCCGAAATACATGGGTTTTGGTCCACTACGTGTGATTAACGATGATACTGTTGCCGCACATAATGGTTTTGGCACGCATCCGCATGACAATATGGAAATCCTGACTTATGTAACCAATGGTCGACTCACTCACCGTGATAGCATGGGTAATGAAAAACATATTAATGCGGGTGAATGGCAGTTAATGAGTGCTGGTACAGGCATTACACATAGTGAAATCAATAATGGGGATGAACCTGTTCATCTATTCCAAATTTGGATTCACCCAAATGTGCGTGATGCTGAACCAACTTATCAACAAATTAACCTTGATCCGCACCAAGCGCCCAATGAATGGCATTTGATTGTTGGACCTAATGATAATGCTCCTATGTTTATTCGCCAAAATGCGGAAGTTAAAGCTGCTGTATTGGAAGCGGGTAAAACACTGGAAATCGAGGCAACCTTGAAACACAATTATGTACATGTGGTGAAAGGTCAAATTATGATTGAAAATCAAATTGTTAAAGCAGGAGATGCTTTATTGTTTGATGAGAAAACAACGATTAATGCCCTTGAAGATAGTGAAATGATCTGGTTTGATTTGCCTGCATAATGTTATTAAAAAACGCATTGTTTCGTCAGAAGCAGTGCGTTTTTTTATTGAATATATAATTTATTTGATCATAAATTATTTTATATTCATTAAATAATTTAATCCTAAAATGGCAACTCTGTACAATCAAAATTTTAAAAATAAATCTCCCGATATATATTCTACCTTGAACTGCCAGAAGCGATTAATGTAACGT
This sequence comes from Acinetobacter sp. S54, assembly GCF_016624945.1. Taxonomy (GTDB): domain Bacteria; phylum Pseudomonadota; class Gammaproteobacteria; order Pseudomonadales; family Moraxellaceae; genus Acinetobacter. The sequence continues at coordinate 25,047 of NZ_JACVUI010000007.1, forward strand.
TAACAGCATTTCTAAATGACGTATGCCGTCATGAACGGTGTAGATCGATCAACTAGACTTATCAAAATTTTCTAAATGACGTATGCCGTCATGAACAAAACCACTGGAGATGGTAAGCCTCTCCAGTTTTTCTAAATGACGTATGCCATCATGAACACGGAATCGCATAAAGTGCATGTTCCTGAAAATTTCTAAATGACGTATGCCGTCATGAACAACACTTACCCGCATAATATGCAGCATTTGTATTTCTAAATGACGTATGCCGTCATGAACTCGTAGAAGCTCAAATCGTACTAACCGATGATTTTCTAAATGACGTATGCCGTCATGAACCGATAGCCGTAGCTTCGGTATAACTTAATGGCTTTCTAAATGACGTATGCCGTCATGAACACGGTGATAACCAAGCTGAATGCCCGAAATGTTTTCTAAATGACGTATGCCGTCATGAACATTAAGCAGCCTTTACTTGTTTTTCTTCTAACTTTTCTAAATGACGTATGCCGTCATGAACCTAATGATGTTCTTGGATTATTAGCTTTGTCATTTCTAAATGACGTATGCCGTCATGAACGAGATCCTTCAGCAAACTTGCGTGTTTACATTTTTCTAAATGACGTATGCCGTCATGAACCAATATCAAGACCATTAATGTTTGAGTATATTTTTCTAAATGACGTATGCCGTCATGAACAACACCTGTTTATTTGGTCTAAATACTGAAATTTTCTAAATGACGTATGCCGTCATGAACCACATCTGCAGGAATTGATTATGACCTGACGTTTTCTAAATGACGTATGCCGTCATGAACTGACTTTGCAAGCCATGCCAGTAAATGAAGTATTTCTAAATGACGTATGCCGTCATGAACGCTAAATAATGTGGCTCTACCCTTTTATTATTTTTCTAAATGACGTATGCCGTCATGAACAAAGCACAACTGTTCTACTCGTGAACCAATTTTTTCTAAATGACGTATGCCGTCATGAACTGCCGAATACATCCTTGCAATACTTTTCAAAATTTCTAAATGACGTATGCCGTCATGAACAAAGTTGAATCACCTATTGCCACTTACAAAGTTTTCTAAATGACGTATGCCGTCATGAACCTAAATCGGGTCGTACTGTTTTATCAAGTTTATTTCTAAATGACGTATGCCGTCATGAACCAAGTTCCTCATCTGAAACAGGAACATATTTATTTCTAAATGACGTATGCCGTCATGAACAGTTAATAATGTCGAAAATTAGATTAATAACATTTCTAAATGACGTATGCCGTCATGAACGTGTAGTCGTAAATCCAGTAATGAACAAAGGTTTTCTAAATGACGTATGCCGTCATGAACTTTGGAACCATGGAAAGAAATGTTGAAAAAGTATTTCTAAATGACGTATGCCGTCATGAACCATTGATCAGCGCTCGTTTAGCATCAGTTAGTTTTCTAAATGACGTATGCCGTCATGAACAAACAAGCAAGGGCCGTTGCGCGTAAAAATGTTTTCTAAATGACGTATGCCGTCATGAACACCTATACCCTGTGAACACAAATCACCTAAAATTTCTAAATGACGTATGCCGTCATGAACAAATCCATTGCTGAATCGGTTGGCTCTGGAAATTTCTAAATGACGTATGCCGTCATGAACTCGCAGACTACGAGGCGGTTGAAGCGGCAAAGTTTCTAAATGACGTATGCCGTCATGAACTCCCTGACGATGGTTGCACACGAACTCAGAATTTTCTAAATGACGTATGCCGTCATGAACCCGATAAACGCTGATTATTTCACGTTGTTTTCTTTCTAAATGACGTATGCCGTCATGAACAAGGGGGCTTTATGCCAGAACCAACAACATCATTTCTAAATGACGTATGCCGTCATGAACATTGTAGAACGTTGATTGGATAACCAACGTCATTTCTAAATGACGTATGCCGTCATGAACTAACTAATTCTTGCTCAAGAGCATCCATTCTATTTCTAAATGACGTATGCCGTCATGAACGTACTCAAAATGGCTCAATTATTTGTCCTTCTTTTCTAAATGACGTATGCCGTCATGAACAAGCATGACCGAGCATAATTTCACAGACGTGTTTTCTAAATGACGTATGCCGTCATGAACTAGAAAACGAGCGCGTATATGAAGCAGCGCAATTTCTAAATGACGTATGCCGTCATGAACCGATAATGGTGCTAGTTTTAGAGTTATTGGCATTTCTAAATGACGTATGCCGTCATGAACCTACAACTTCTTGAGGAAACTTTTTATCATCTTTTCTAAATGACGTATGCCGTCATGAACTTGGATGTGACAGACAGACTGACACGCATACTTTTCTAAATGACGTATGCCGTCATGAACCTGGATCTCGCCGCTGCAGCTGAACTGCAGTTTTTCTAAATGACGTATGCCGTCATGAACCTACCTTAGCAGTAACCAAAAAAACTCAGTCATTTCTAAATGACGTATGCCGTCATGAACATAATAATACTTTGAGCGGAGTTATCCAAAACTTTCTAAATGACGTATGCCGTCATGAACGTGAGCGTTTTTACAACCTTAAACATATCGATTTTCTAAATGACGTATGCCGTCATGAACGGAGGACGACCACCCATTTGAAAACCGCCTAATTTCTAAATGACGTATGCCGTCATGAACATGTTGGCCAACCCGATGGTATTGGCGATCACTTTCTAAATGACGTATGCCGTCATGAACAAAGTATTGACTTTGCGTGTAAATCCATTTCTTTTCTAAATGACGTATGCCGTCATGAACAAGCAATCACTACTTGCTGGGTTGAATTAGAATTTCTAAATGACGTATGCCGTCATGAACTTTGTCATGATTTAAGACATACGTTTGCAAGTTTTTCTAAATGACGTATGCCGTCATGAACAATTACCGTTCAAAGAAAGAATTTCTCCAAATTTTCTAAATGACGTATGCCGTCATGAACTTGGGGAACATTTTCACTTACATCGTCCGTATTTTCTAAATGACGTATGCCGTCATGAACTGCCAAAGTCTTTTTGTACTTGCTCAAAGTCATTTCTAAATGACGTATGCCGTCATGAACTAGCTGCTGACGTAGCGAAAGTTTTGGCCAGATTTCTAAATGACGTATGCCGTCATGAACGAAATTATCGCATCATTGACAAAAAACCCTGCTTTCTAAATGACGTATGCCGTCATGAACTCTCTTCAGGCTTAGATTGAGCATCATAATCATTTCTAAATGACGTATGCCGTCATGAACTTCCATTCATTTTGGAACAGCCACTAAAAACATTTCTAAATGACGTATGCCGTCATGAACTCTATGCAACTTACACACTAATCCGTGAACACTTTCTAAATGACGTATGCCGTCATGAACATAGTTTTTATTGTAATGTGACATTGTTTCATTTTCTAAATGACGTATGCCGTCATGAACGCGACATTCTGTACGCTTATACGCACGGATGATTTCTAAATGACGTATGCCGTCATGAACTAAGAAAATTCTCAATAAGTGGAATGGATGATTTTCTAAATGACGTATGCCGTCATGAACTTAACGAGGTTGTTCTCTCTTTTACAGCAATATTTCTAAATGACGTATGCCGTCATGAACTATCTGTGTAATCGCTTGGCAAAGATTCATACTTTCTAAATGACGTATGCCGTCATGAACTCTCTAATGACTGTTGAGAACTCATTTGAAGTTTTCTAAATGACGTATGCCGTCATGAACGGAAGCCTGCTGAAATTTTTTCAATTGCATAATTTCTAAATGACGTATGCCGTCATGAACTTTTCTTTTATTAAAGATGGTTGCGACTCGGTTTTCTAAATGACGTATGCCGTCATGAACGTTACATCAATACCAGTAGCAGCATTCGCATTTTTCTAAATGACGTATGCCGTCATGAACTTGAACATGCATCATCAATTGAAGAATCTGGATTTCTAAATGACGTATGCCGTCATGAACTAAAAATGTGCATTAAAGCACTAAAACGCTAATTTCTAAATGACGTATGCCGTCATGAACAGTCTGGTAAAAATATTATGTGTACTTTCACGTTTCTAAATGACGTATGCCGTCATGAACGATATACAAAAAAAGATTAGCTATGAAGTGACTTTCTAAATGACGTATGCCGTCATGAACAATTCAATCGACTACAGAAAAGCCGTTTGACTTTTCTAAATGACGTATGCCGTCATGAACAAGTTTCAGCAGGCTTCGCCTTTTTTTCTTGTTTTCTAAATGACGTATGCCGTCATGAACGGGAACAGGATTTATTTGCTAAAGACAATAAATTTCTAAATGACGTATGCCGTCATGAACTTGAATAACGTTTATCGGGTAACCAACATCTGTTTCTAAATGACGTATGCCGTCATGAACAGCCCAGTCAGGAGAGACGATTGCACCCTCAATTTCTAAATGACGTATGCCGTCATGAACAGGAATTAAGACAAGATGGATCGGATTGTCTATTTCTAAATGACGTATGCCGTCATGAACTGCTATTTCTTTCGCTAAACTTATTAAGCACATTTCTAAATGACGTATGCCGTCATGAACGTTTCTCTTATTTTCTATTTGTTTTTTAATATTTTCTAAATGACGTATGCCGTCATGAACTGTCAGTTTTGGACGTTTAGCAGACGTGATAATTTCTAAATGACGTATGCCGTCATGAACAAGGAATCGCATAAAGTGCATGTTCCTGAAATTTTCTAAATGACGTATGCCGTCATGAACGTCAGTAGATAAATACGCAATGCAGCTTGTTTTTTCTAAATGACGTATGCCGTCATGAACAGACGACATTCAACAGGTTTAATGCCTTTATTTTTCTAAATGACGTATGCCGTCATGAACGTGTTTGCACACCCACCGAATGAACTTGGTCATTTCTAAATGACGTATGCCGTCATGAACCAGATCAAGCAATTTGAACCCGATTTTGCTGATTTCTAAATGACGTATGCCGTCATGAACGGATCGTGAGCACAAGTATGGCCGCGAAATGTTTTCTAAATGACGTATGCCGTCATGAACTTCTCTAGGCCGCCTTTCAATATCCAGTTTGCTTTCTAAATGACGTATGCCGTCATGAACCCAAGACGTGTAACACTGATCTCGCCATTTAATTTTCTAAATGACGTATGCCGTCATGAACTTATGCAAACCATTAATAAGTGGATTTCATTTTTTCTAAATGACGTATGCCGTCATGAACATAAACCTGTAAAATAAGAATCTCCTTTTATTTTTCTAAATGACGTATGCCGTCATGAACAGTATTTTTCTTGTCCTGAGCCGATTGCATACTTTCTAAATGACGTATGCCGTCATGAACAAATCGGAAGCGTTTTGAATGCGGACCAATAATTTCTAAATGACGTATGCCGTCATGAACAAACACTTGATGAGGAATTTCCTCTGCTCGTTTTTCTAAATGACGTATGCCGTCATGAACAATATTTAGTGAGAGGGTTATCGCCCTTTCACTTTCTAAATGACGTATGCCGTCATGAACAGTAATAATAAAGCAAAAAAACAAGTTACAACAGGCGTTTATCTTAGATTCAGGCAATTTACCCAATCAAAAAACGACCTACTGTAACTTATTGATTTTATTAAACTGTTAAAGAGTAGAAAAAATATTGGGTTAAAACTCTGGAACTGCTGCCATTCGGCTTAATCCATATGTTCCAAATTTTCCAGCTTTTGCTTCATCAGCAAAAGATTTACCAATGTATAACCTATAAAATCGATCTATATTTTCCTCTCGTTTAGCACTGAGACTTTTTAAACTCACATAAGGCTCAGTCACAGGCTGATCAACATATTCCTTAAAATGTTGTTTTGCTTCACTTAAAGAAATATTACGGCGTCGTGCTTGATGAGCAATTCGTGTATCTAAATCCATTTTCGGATTCACACGGTAATAATATGCATAACTTTTAATATCTTTTGGAACTTCACTTAGTCTTTTAATATGCACATAATCAACCAATCGTTCTAGCCAGCTCTCTAGATTCAATTGCTGTAACTCGTTTTCTGTATTGGCAAAAATACGGATTTTATTACCCAAAAAACCTGTTTGTTTTTGCTGATTAATACGATACTGTGGAAAAGATACACCAAAAGGTATCTTTTCCTGAGCGTCAATATGTTCAACAAAAGCAATATGTAATTGGGTATAAACTTTTGACCAAAGAAAATACGCAGAAGTATCTTCATCAGGTAAAAGTGTAAGCTCAATATAATATTGCATTATTTATCACTCTCACCAAAGACACCGCCACGTACTAATACAGACATTACATAATGCTGCTGCTCAATTTCAGGCACTTTACCTGCATTCACCCAGCCATCAAACAAGCTATAGAAATCTTTCCCTTCTTTTGGCTGACGATACGCTTTCCCTTCCGAAGTCACTGAACCATAGGGTTCAACCGCAATCGGCTTGGTTGCATCTGGATACCATGTATCGATAGTGCGTAGTGCATTACCAATTTTTTGTGAGTGGATTCCTGCATCTTTATCTTTAATTTTGTAAAGCGTTTTACTTTTTTTGCCTTTGGTATTCCCTGTATCCAAAATTAACTCTTGAGAGGGATACACCTCTTGTCCCTCTCCTAAACGGGCAAAACCTGTAACATGCAATAATACATGCTCATCACCAGTTAAGCCTGACTGAATCCAGCTAGAAAGTTGCGCTAACGATTGTTCTTGTTCTGAATGGACTTTAGCCTCATTTAAACGATTAGCCAGAGCATCAAAATTTAATTTTGTACTTGGCTTGCCATCAACAATACGTTCAACGGTCACAGTAACATTTTCTGCACCGATACGGTTTCGCCATAAGAAACGTCCATTTGCCAGATTTACAGCATAACGCCCAGCAAGCTCCTTAAACTGTGATTCAGTTTTATACCCTGAAGTTACTGCTTCAAGGCGCTCTGCAAAGCTTTCATCATTACAGGCAGAGGGTTGTCCCACATTCGGTAAAACACGTAAGGTAAATGTAACAGCAACGGTATCTTTACCTTGTGGTAATGCTGCAATATCAACTGTTTGTAAGTTTGCTTTTTCGACTGCTGCATTAATATAGGCAGGATCAATTTCTTTGGCATTTTTAGGGCGATTTGAAATTGTGCCTCGTACTGATTTCTCCTGAATTTGAATTGTCGCTGTACCTGCACCTTGTTGAATATCATTCCAATTCACTGCGGTCATACGTCCATCCGATGGGTCTAAATGACGGTTAAATGATAATACTGATGCAGTTTTAATTTTTGCTGCTGGAGCTTTAGCCATGATTAATCTTCCTGTTCTTCTAAGTCGGGTTCATCAAACTCAAATGATTGTTCTTCTAAGTCATTTGACAATAATTGGATGTTTAATTTTGGTGAAAATGGTTGAATTAGCTCGTATACACCCACTTTAGGCTCAGGGTTATACGTCCATAAAATTTCGGTTAAGTCATTAATTCGATGAGGACTTTGCCATTCCCCCAAACTCAATAAAGTTTCAACAAAAGTTGCAGGATATTTGTGATCTCGTAAGCCGGAAATGACACCTTTTTCTTGCAAGTCTATTAAAGCCGCATAACCGATTGGAATCGGCACTAACCATCCTTTTAAATGCTCAGGACGAGGACGTACCTGCCAAACTCCTTTAGGCTCTTCTTCAGAACCTGATTGCGCTTGTTCTGTACTCGCAAGATTCAGGCGACTAATATCCAGTAAAGTATCTAAGACATTAGGTTCATGTCCTTGAGTATCAAAATAAGTTTCTTGTTGGCCTAACCATTTTTGATGGGTAAGCAATACTTCATGTCGGTGCAATAATGCAAAACCTGGCAATAACCAATGACGCAACTTTTTAGTTTTAGCTACAGCATCAGACAGTGACCAATTCATCAATTTAGGTTTTACTCGTCGATGAGGAAAAACTGCTCCACCAGCCAAACGCATACCATAAATGAATTGATTGATCTGCTTTATCAGGTTTTGGGTTAACAGATTTAACTCATTATCATTGGCAGATAAATGTTGCTCTACATCCTCACCACTTAAACCAATGACTAATGTCACCTCAAAATGCCCTTTTCCCTCTTCTACCATCGCAGGTGTTGAACCATCTGACTCTAATGGATGTCGAGCAAGATTAAGTTGATAGGGCGAATATCGATAATCACTGCTTTTTGTGACTTGGGGTGTAAATTGATGACACAGAATCCCAACACCACAACACTCAATATCCCGATATTGTTCAATCGTATTTAGTTTACGTTGTAGTGCATGGGCAAACCCTGTAAATGCACTGGGTGCAGGAAAACCCCACGTCAAATGGCTACTAATAATCGAGGCATTTTCAACTTGTAAACGTACCAGATATAATGCTTTCGGATAGGAGTAACTCATTTAGGCAAACTCCTCTTTCATCAGTCGCAACTTATCCCGTAATGCAATTGACCATACTCGAGCTTCATGATCATCTAGATCTGCTAACTTACCTTTAGTGGTTAAAATTTTATTTAGCCACCCTCCAAAGTTAGAACCAACCTCGGTATGCCAATCTCGATCACGATAAGCCTCTAACCACTCTTTTTCTTCATCTGTCAACGTGTCCAAATCTTCTTTATCAAAAAGTTCCTCTCGATAACCACGATCTAACCAAAAACTTTCTGCTTGACTAAATTGACGACTTGGTTGAAGTGTCCAACCTGAATTTGCACTTTGTTGCAGCTCAAAGCTCATATCAATGACACAATCCACAAGCTGATCGACTAATTCATCTCGCCTATGGCGAAACTCGACATTATTTTGACCATATTCATATCGATACATATGAATGATAGACTTTAAAATCGGTTTTACATCTTTACGATTGCTTAAATAGCCTGTAAATACCGAACCAGATTTTGGTAACTCCACTATCAGCCCTTGCCAAACAGGTGGTAATGATGGCAATAACCACATTGAACCACGCCGATCGCTATTCAGTTGTGAAATATTCTGGGGCTTACTCCCTCCGTAATTTTGAACCAATAAGTTTGGATATTCTCGACTTTCCTGTGTCTGATGCAAACCCTTAAAGCGAGCTTCACGTAAAACCTTATTTTGCTCTCCAAAACGATCATGTGAAATTTGCTGATAAACGCGATGTACCAACGCACTTGGATATAAAATTACCAAGATATGATAGTTATCCTGATTCACAGGAAAATAAACCTGTTTGGAAAGTCGACCTGCATTTAATTCCGATGGAATTCTACTAAATGCCAAAAATCGTTGATAACGAATTTCTGCCTGTTCAACATTATTTGAAAGTGCAGCAATAAAGTCTTGATCCGCTTTTAATAAACGTTCAAGCAATGAAATTCCGTTAAACTTTTGACGTAATAGCTTAAATACATCCAGAACAGCAGCATTCCCAATCACATCAGCTTCAAGTTGAAGTCCTTGCGAACCAACGAAATCATGGGTTTTGTTCTGTCCTGCATAAAACATTGCCGACGCTTTCGAACTTGGGTGATGCTGTTTAGGAGTATGTGTTGCAAGTCGAATTTGACTCACCCGTAAACTGGCATCGTCTAACCACGTTTCAGATTGATATTTTTCAAATAGCTTTTCACGTTCAGTAAAGTCATCTTGTTTTAGCTTCTCCAACTTTTCATTTAAACGGCTTTGAATGTATTGCTCAATCACGGCTCGAATGGTTGGTGGTGAAGAATTTTCACTCGCGTCTATTTCGGGTATCATTTGTACTCTCATTATAATTTTAAACCTATTTAATTGTAAATCTAATTTAAATTTTATATTCTTCAATTTAACAGCTTTATTTTGCTTCAACAAGCAAAATTGATTAAAGTTCATAAGCTATTGCATCAATAGTTTAGAAATATTTAAATGTTAATCACTTTTATTTACCGCACAGGTAACTTAGAGTTAAAGGATTTATAAGGTTTACTCCCTTATAAATCCTAACCAATCGTGATAAAGCCATTTCTTTTGGTCTGCCAATTTGGGTAAGTTTAGACTTAAATAGCGAGAACAATTTTCAGACCAACCTCGCTCTACCGATGCCATATCTAAATATTTTTGAAGCGCCATTTCAGTCTTCTGATTCGGCCAACAATGAATTTGAGGATTATTGACTAATTCAATTCGTCTAACCAAACTTTCAACCAACAACCAATTTCCTGTTTTTTCATTATATTGATACAGCTTTAAAGCTTGTTCTTCATTCTCTGCTCTTAAAGCAGTAAAAAATTCAGCCTGTGACTGCCTAAAACGGCTTAAAGTTTGCAAAATTCCTGTGTAGTGAATCGGTGTATTCCAAAAACTATAGGCAGGAAACTTGATTGGGGACACATCAGTAGAACGCATGTCAGGACAAATACCATTCCCCAACAAAATATGATGCATACGATCATGTTCTAAATCGGCTAAACGTGGATAGCCCGATTTTTCATAAAACTGTTTAAGATAATTTGCAGGTGATTGAGTCAGACGAGCGATTGAATCTAGTTGTTTAAAATGTTTAATATCCATTAAACCTGCATTTTTTGTATCATCATTTCCTCTCAAAAAATGCCGAGCTGGATGAAACTTAAATCCCTCTGCTTCAAAACCAGGACGTGAGAAACAGGTTTGTTGAGGATGTCTAAAATGACGGATATTGGTTTCCATAATAAAGACATTTGGCTGTGTATAGGGTTCTATTCGATGCCGTCTTGCTCGACCAGAAGCTTGAATAATCGAACGCATTGAAGAAGGTTCAATGATCATCCAGTCATAATCATGGTCTCTCCCTACTTCACAGACAGGTGAAGCTAATACCAAAATAATGTGTTTTTGTTCAGGATATTTCTGCAACCAGCCTTGAACTAGATGGTGATCATGCGGTTGCTTACCATTATTGCGATCTAAAATTTCATCCAGATATTTTTCAATATTAGCTCGAATCAACAATGGAAAACGGGAATGATATACACATAAATGGATACGAGTGTCGACATCAATTTTTTGTTTTAATAACTGTTGAGCAACAGTTGCCAATGGATCGATATTGGCAAAACGCACTAAGCCCACACTATATTGTTTATGTGTTTGTGGATCAGTAATCGCATTTAACTGATGGGCTTTCAGACTTGTATCTAAAATATGCTGAGTAAAAATCTCGTGCCACTTTTCAGTCGTAGGGATTTGTCTAGGCAACCCCACCCATTCTAAACTACGTCTTTGTGTGACTTTTGCAAGTTCATTTAAATAAGCCACTCGTTTTTTTGTAAATTGCCGATGCGCTTTTTCAAATACAGGATTAGCCTCCGAGTTTGTGACTGTGCCATCACATGGAATGACTTGGTGACAAATACTTTTCTCATTTTCATCAAACCATGCTGCAATAATCGGCTGGTTGGCTTGGGTACGATGCAAATTATAGAATTTTCGACCAGAACTATAGGCCAGATATAAACCATTAATTTCAGCAGGAGTTAAGGTCGCGGAGGATAATAACACCCGACTCCCTAATAGGCCTGACCAATAAACTAATCGAGTAAGCGCATAATAATCATCTGGTGAAAAATCATCTGGCTCATCCAAGATTAAATCAGAAGACATCAGCCGCAGCATTGGGGCAATTTGTCGGCCGCCTCGTGTACTTTCAGTGGCAGGAATTAAATGATCGATAGTACAACACAAGATTGGACTCATCAGCATTTTCTTAACCTGATGATTGCCTTTAAGCCATTTGGTAAACAAATGATCGTGACTTAAAATTCCCTCAAAATCCAGTTCGGAATCTTCAAAATCAACGTTTAAATCAGGCTCAAATAATCCACTTAAAGATTCTGATCCCATCATTTTGGCTAATTTGAGGTTTTCTCTGGGATCAAGGTTTTCTGTATCCTGAAGTAATTGCTCCGAACCTGCATGGCTATATTGTTCAAATATTTCTTTAACCGCGCCGCCTCCCACCATAATGGCTAAATCAGTATCATCCAGATTTAATTTTTGTCGTAATGCCTTGCCTGTTTGTAAGGTTAAAGTTCTTAAACCTAACGCAATATTAAAACGAGCACCTTTTTCAGGATCAGCCAAACCATACATAATTCGAGTATTCGCCAAGGTTTTACCTCGGCCAGTGGAAGCTAAATTAACACCGAAAAATCCATGATTTGGATAGTTTTTCTGAATGCTACACGCCTCCTGATAAGATTTGTCCTGCCATTTATAATAAGAATTACTGGTTTTTCTTTCTAAAACTTTTTGTTTTGGCAAACGATTAAATAATTCATTTAAACGAGTTAAAGCACCCATGAGTTGTCTGGCGGATTGACTTACACCAATCAAATGATCATCTAAGGGCTGTTTTAAATCACCCAATCGATCTGTATTGGCATAACATGGATATTTCGGATCATGCCATTTGGCAGTTGGTTCACAACTCGAATAATAATGGTCAGATAACATTAAGACCAAACGGGAAACATGACTTAGGTAAGGATCAGACAAATTAGTTGTTGGATATGCTTTATGCAGTTGTAGAAGCTTTATTGCACAGCTATTGATTTCTTTACACCATGTATGGCTGTTAAAAGGAATATGTTCTGCTTTTATTTTCCAGCATTGCTGAATCTCTTTTTTTTGATTTTGATCATCAGCATCGTATTTTTTGGGATAACACCACTTAAAATTCAAGTCATCCAATACTGTTCCAAACTTGGAAACTGTATAATTTTTATCGCTATTTTTATCTTTACTTAATATATCATTAGGAATTGGTAAGCGATGATGTGAAACAATCAACCATGCAATTAGCTTGGCAAGTTCTGGTAATCCCTGAAATAGTGATCCATGCTGTGGTTGATCAGGAGAATCCTGAATCATCTTTTCCAACCACACATAATCATCATTTTCAGGTGAAATTTTAATTAATTTTTCAATCCATAATTCATCATTATGATCACATGATTTTACAAACGCTTCAAATAATCTTAAAGAAATCCATTCATGCCTAAATGGATCAGCAATCGGCTTTTTATTATATTTTGCATTGGCAATTTTCTTGGCAAAAAATGGATTGATCTTGCCAAAATCATGAAACATTGCAGCTATCCGACTTAGTACAGCAATCAGTGGAGCTGTGTGCCAATTGGTATCATTATAGTCCAATTTAATTGGCCTAGCTGTCCGATTGACAGGCACAATCCCTTGCTCATTAAATTTATTTCGATTTCCTACAATCCACATCAACTCACTTCTACGACGGCCACGTATCCAATGACAACTAACCGCAGTATTTTTAGTGACTGTTTTTCTAAGTAGCTTTTTAACCGCCAACAAACCGTCTTCAGTTATAATGGTTTGCCACGTGTTATCACCTATACGCTCTGCAAATGCATCCAACACACGGCGAGTTCGAGGAATGGCTTTCTTTTCACATTGAGAAATAAAGGTGACAATCATTATTCACTCTCCGAACTTGGAAAGCTTTTAGATGCCTGTAATTTCACTTGTTCAAACATCCAATCCAAACAACGATAATCCGTGAACTTTTGTAGGAGTTGTTGGCGGAACTCCTGCTCGGTTGCCCCCTCTTTAGCACAAATAAATGCCCAAGGTAGAACCACAGCATCTTTAATCAAATCCGCGACATCAAAGACCAATGCACCACGTCGGGTTTTTCCATGCATCACTGCAAAACTGTGTGAAATACCTAATACCCAAAGCGTGGTTGCACTTAAACCATATGCGAGATAATTCCCATGATTAAGGAAATCATTGGCTAAATCTCCCTGTTCAGGATTTCGCTCAAAACTGAGTTTGCAACGAGTGGCAGCAATTTTATAAAGCTGTTTGGTGGTCATTGCTTCAGCAAGTAGTAAATCACCAACTTTGGTTTGATGTGGAATTTTCTTTTCAAAACCATTTAAAGCTTGACTAATATCTGCATCATCCAGATAAAAACCTTCATCTTTTATATCCTTATCTTTAGCCCAAATTCTACGGATATACTCAATGCGAGCATGTTGAAAAGCTTTAGCAACTTGCAAACGTTTGGCTTCATCAAACCAGAAACTCATCCAGCCTTGCATGTACTCGGTTGGGCGATATTCACTTTGTGGTGTGAGCCATTCCACTTCACTACCTGCAAATAATGGTGCTCCCCCGCCACCACAAAAACCAACCAAAACCCCTGCACTACACAACATTCGCATCGCTGCCTGTGTGATGGATGTTCCTGTGCCCAATAAAATTACGGTGGTATTGGCAATGGGGATATTCCAATATTGATTTTCATTTTTAGCCTCAGTCAGATAAAGAACTCGACCATCTTTTTGCATGACTCTGCAATGCTCAAGGTAATATAAATTCGCACGTTTAGAATGAAGAATTGCTTTTAAATCAGAAGGATTAAGTTGTTCCATTTTTATCAAATCATTTTTTTAATGATTTCGAATTTATCATAAGTATTTAGGTGTTTTTATAAATTAAATGCTTTTTAGCGACGTATATTGTCGCTAAAGATTCAGTTTAATCATGGAGTTGTTTAAAATGTCTATGAACTTATAAAAATTAAATAACAGTGTATAAAATCAGAGTGCCCCCACTTAAATGGATAAATATCTAAATAACTTGTTATGATTTACGTCATATTATTCAACAATAATGATTCCTACTTTGGAACAATCCATTTTTTGAGCATAGTTTATGGCAGCAGAAGCGCACTCTCTTGGACTGCTGAGTCCCGTTATTTTACTCGCCGCGGCCGTGATCGCCGTTCCGCTTTTTAAAAAACTCGGACTAGGTTCAATACTTGGCTATCTGATTGCGGGTTTAATAATTGGGCCGTTTGGATTCGCATTTATTCATGATCCTGCTTCTATTTTACATATCGCTGAACTTGGTATTGTGATGTATCTCTTTATTATTGGCATGGAGATGCAGCCGTCACATTTATGGAATATGCGACGTGATATTTTTGGTTTAGGTACCTTGCAAATCACTTTTTGTATTATAGGTCTAACTGGTATAGGTCTGCTCTACGGTTTTCCATGGCAGATTGCTTTTATTAGTGCAGCTGGATTTGTACTTACTTCCACTGCAATCGTTATGCAAGTGCTGGGAGACCGTGGTGATTTAAGCCAACCCAATGGTAAAAAGATCGTTGCTATTTTATTGTTTGAAGATTTACTGATTGTTCCATTGCTCGCTATCGTGGCATTTATGTCACCGAATCAAGTAGTAGAAAGCACGCCAGATCGTCTTAAAGATATTGGTATTGGACTTGCCGCAATCGCAGGATTAGTTGCAGCCGGGTGCTGGTTACTTAATCCGCTTTTTAAAATATTGGCTGCAGCCAAAGCACGGGAGGTCATGACCGCTGCCACATTACTCATTGTATTAGGCGCAGCATTACTAATGCAAACCACAGGTTTATCTATGGCCATGGGTGCATTTCTTGCGGGTGTTTTACTTTCTCAGTCAACCTTTCGTCATCAGATTGAAGCCGATATCGAACCCTTTCGCGGCATTTTATTAGGGTTATTTTTTCTTAGCGTGGGTATGTCGCTGAATTTATCAGTTGTACAAAACAATTGGCTTCTCATTTTAGGCAGCGTTATTGCGTTAATGTTAACTAAAGCAATTCTAATATACGTGGTAGCACGCTTAACTAAAAGCTCACATGCTACGGCTTTAGATCGTGCTGTGATCATGGCACAAGGGGGCGAATTTGCATTTGTGCTTTTTACAGCAGCGGCAAGCGCACAAGTTATTGATGAAACCATTAAATCCAATCTGACAGCAATTGTAGTGTTATCCATGATTTTCACCCCATTACTGGGTATTGTGATGAATCGTTTAATTCGACCAAATAAAATGACCTCACTTGATAATGTGGAACTCGCCAATGATTTGCATGGAAATGTATTACTTATTGGTTTTGGCCGCTTTGGACAAGTTGCCAGTCAGCTTTTACTGGCACGTGGAGTCGATGTCACTCTGATTGATACTGATATCAACATGATTCAAAATGCCACCAAATTTGGTTTTAAAATTTATTATGGTGATGGTACACGTCTGGACATTTTACGCGCCTCTGGTGCTGCTAACGCTCAAGCGATAATGGTTTGCGTTGATAATAAAGATATTACAAATAAAATTGTGGAATTGGTAAAACATGAGTTTCCTTTGGCAAAACTTTTAGTACGTTCTTATGACCGTGAACATTCATTGTCTTTGGTAAAACAGGATGTAGATTATCAAATTCGTGAAACCTTCGAGTCCGCTCTTTTATTTGGCGGTGCAACACTGAATGCTTTAGGCGTTGATAGTGACGAAATTCGGAGTATCACCAAAGAAATACGTGAACTGGATAAAGAGCGCTTTGAAACTGAAATTGCAGCGGATGATGTAGAAGCAGGTATAGGTTTCCAATTTTCAAATACTGAACGTCATCCTCGTCCAACTTCACCTTTAGTCAAACCAAAAACTCATAGCCAACTTTTAAATGAGTCAGAAACCTCTGAAACAAAATAGCAAAAAACTATTTAAAATTATGAGCACGTTGAAGCTCATATTTCCGATCAATTACTTAAGCTGAAGTCATTCGGCTTTATTTTTTGCTACTTAAAAGGCCATCTGCTGTTGTGACTACAGCTTTCTTCTGTTGACGTTGATATAGACAAAGTTCTCGTCCTTTTTTATTTTTCATATGAGTTTGAGGGTAATTTCCTTCCAGCACTAAAGCCGAATAACCTACACGGTCATCAAATAGCATAATATCGCTGACTGCTTTGGCATTTTTCAAACCACTGGCTTTGACACAGGCAGTTTTAACCGCTTGATCATGTTGTTTCCATGCCTGCTCTGAACTGGCATGGGTCATTCCAGCAATCATGCTAAATATAATCAATAGCACTTTTAAAAGAATTGAAGTCTGATCTGTTTGCTGTTTCATAAACACCTCAACTTGTTTTGTCAAACTATCATGAAATGGAACTGGGTAAAGAGATAGTAATACACACAAGATTTAACAGCATTGATAGTAAATGTTACATAGCTTATTACCAATAAATAATACCGTACCAATGAATGAAAATAGATACGTCTTAATAATAAACACTCTGAATATATATTCTTCAGAATAAATTTAGCAATATTCTCTTAAATGTTAAAAATAATATTTCTATAGCTTGATGCTGATTAATTTAAAATATAAACAGATGTGTTTTCATTTTAATTTATAGGGGGTAAAGCTTCAGGATATTGCGGAGCCTGATCACCAATCACATGCCAAAAAGCTTTGGAATTAACGTACGCATGGGAAACAACATTCACATCCACGGGTTCATTAATAAGTCCTGCCCGTAAACGCACTACATCTGGTTTATCCAGATGTGCACTATAAACTGGTGAACCACATTGTTTACAGAATACGCGTTTTTTATTTGGCGTTGCAAAATAAGACTGTAAAAGATTTTCTCCTTTTACGACTTGCATATCCTTGATTTCAACCTGAGTAATCGCAGCAAATGCAGCGCCTTGTGCCTTTTGACACTGTTTACAATGACATATATAAATCGGATTTAAAGGAGCCAATAGTCTTAATTGAATACCCTCACATAAACAAGATGCTGTAAACATTTTTTCACCTTTTAATGACCAATAATTTAATAAAGATATCGCATAAATCCAAAAGCTCAACCAACATAAAATTTAATTTTTAAAGTCAGGTATACTTTAAACTGTTTAAATTATAAAGATGTATATACCTGACAGATTTTAATTTCTTTAATTAAAATAACCTTAGACAAATTATTTTCATATTAAATTACAGATTTATTCTATCATTATCTTTCCTGAAGAACGTACCATTTCAGTTCCATAAAACTTATAAATCCAATACTAACTTCTTGCCTTTAGCACGTGACACACAGATCATCATCGATTGCTGTGATGCCTTTTCATCATCGCTTAGATATTGATCAAAATGTTCTGCTTCACCTTCCAGAATCATAGTTTCACAAGTGCCACAGACTCCTTCACGACATAAACATTCAACATCAATATTGAAAGCTTCAATTGCTTGTAAAATGGTTTGATTGCCCTGAACTTCAACTTCCTGATTGGATTTTGCCAACACCACGGTAAATGCTTCACCATCTTCAGGCATAGCTGAGGCAAACTGTTCCCAGTGAATATATTCATCACGATAACGATAAAAATTACAGCGCTCAATCACAGCATCAATCATTGGTTTTGGTCCACACACATACACATGTGTTCCTTTCGGTTGAGCGCCAATCAATTGATCCAGATCAAGGTATTTTCCATCTGAATCGACATAGCTAAAAATGTGTTCCGCGTGTTTTTGTTCTAATTCTTGCAAGAGGGCTGCATGTTCGGGAGAACGATAAGCATAGTGCAATTCAAATTCTGCACCACGTGCAGTCAGTTCCCCCATTTGCGGTACAAACGGAGTAATACCAATTCCTCCTGCAATTAGAATATGTTTCTCACCATCTTCCGCCAACGGGAATAGATTTTTGGGTTCAGAAATCAGAATCTCACAACCTTCGCTACATTGATCATGCATAAAGACAGACCCGCCTTTGCCATCAATATCTTTACGAACACAGACCTGATACGTTGTAAGATCTTGAGCGCAGCTCATCAGTGAATAAGCATTGGACAGTTGATCATTCATTTTCACAATAATATGACTGCCACCATTGAATTGAGGGAAATTTTGTCCGTCCTGACGTTTAAATGTAAAGCGTTTGATCAGGGGCGTAAGTTGCTCTACACGTGTGACCACTGATGGAAACATTTCATAATGACTAGCCATGTCTAAATCCTCTTTACCGCATTCTGCTCATCTAAGCATGTTCTATTTTTAAACTCGCATGTGAGGCTGTCACCGCTGACAGCCCCATAAGCATTATTGCTATAATCCTAAACACATGTATTTAATGGTCATGAATTCTTCTAAACCGTATTTAGATCCTTCACGACCAACACCCGACTGCTTAACGCCACCAAAGGGCACCACCTCATTAGAAATCGCAGTTGAATTCATCCCGACCATGCCATATTCAAGCTTTTCAGCGACGCGCCAAATTCGTGAAATGTTTTCGCTATAGACATATGCTGCTAAACCGAAGATGGTGTCATTGGCTTGTGTCACGACATCCGTTTCATCTGTAAAACGAATCAAGGGTGCCACTGGCCCAAAAATTTCTTCTTGAACAATTTCCATATTTCGATTCACCTCAGTTAAAACTGTAGGTTCAAAAAAAGTCTGGCCAAGTGGATGCTGTTTACCTCCACATGCTATTTGGGCGCCTTTGCTACAGGCATCGTCAATTAACTGTTGCGCTTTTAATACGGCTTTTTCATTGATTAATGGCCCAATTTGTACATTAGCCTCAAGCCCATTCCCGATTTTAAATTTCTGTACTTCTTGAACAAATTTCTCAGTAAACGCTTGATAAATCTTGTCATGTACGTAAATTCGATTGGCACAGACACAGGTTTGCCCAGCATTACGGAACTTGGCAAAGATCGCGCCCTGTACTGCTTTATCCAAATCCGCATCATCAAATATAATCAACGGCGCGTTACCACCCAGTTCCAGAGCTAACTTTTTAATGGTGTCTGAACATTGCTGCATCAATAAACGACCGACTGGTGTAGAACCTGTAAAAGTCAGTTTTTTTACTTTTTCATGACTGGTAAATATTGCACCAATCTCTTGCGATTTACCTGTAACTACATTAATGACACCTGCTGGAATACCTGCCATTTCAGCCAATTTAGCAATCGCAAGCGCACAATACGGTGTTTCATTGGCAGGTTTGATTACAATGGTACAGCCAGCAGCCAAAGCAGGCGCAGCTTTACGTGTAATCATGGCAATCGGAAAGTTCCACGGCGTAATTGCCGCTACAACCCCCACCGGTTCTTTAGTGACAATAAAACGTTGTTGGCTATTTGTGGTTGGAATCACATCGCCATACACGCGTTTGCCTTCTTCGGCAAACCATTGAATAAACGAAGCCGCATATTTCACTTCGCCTAGTGCTTCCGTTAAAGGCTTACCCTGTTCAATGGTCATAATACGCGCCAATTCATCGGCATGCGCTAGAACTAACTGGTACCAAGCCAGTAAAAGGTCTGCACGTTTTTGTGCAGTCAATCCTTTCCATGTGGCTAACGCCTGATACGCCACCTCAACCGCTTCGGTTGCTTCTGCTGCACCCATATTTGGAATTAAACCAATTTCTTCGCCAGTTGCAGGGTTGGTCACAGGAATGGTGGCATTGGAGTGGGCATTGATCCATTGACCATTGACCCATCCTTGTTGTTGAAATAACGGACTTGCTTGCAAACTTGACATGTCATGTTCCTATCGATTGAAAGCAAGGTATGACGCTATTCGCCATACCTTTAAATTGACTGATATCTGGCACAAAATTATTTGTGATGTTGCGCCACAAGATTCTGGAAATAGGCAATACCATGTTCACTAATTCCTGAACGTTGCTTATCAGTCATGATCCGGCCTTGACCGCGATAACCACGTGATTTCAAGCCACGTTGTACACTTTCAACCAGTTCAAGGTCTTCAGGACGAAATACATTGCGATACCATTCAATCAAATCTTTCTGGTCTTGGGTCAATTCTTCATTGGTAAAGAAAATATCGTAATGTTGCAAAGTCGTTTCCGCATCCATCGGGAACTCATAAATTACAGTCATAAAATTTGCACCCGGCGGTACGTTAAACATGGTACAAGGCCACGTCCAAAAACCACTAAAGGTTGGATCTTTAACAGAGGGATCAAGCTTAAATGATTTCTCTGAAGAACGTGCATAACCATATTGCAGCGTCCAGTTCTGATGAGTGGTGTGCCAGTATTTATCCACTTGTACAGAGTCTGCGAAACCAGGATGTGCTGGGCCACAGTGATAACATTCTAAATAGTTATCTACAATCACTTTCCAGTTGGCAGGAGTTTCAGTGACAAAACGTGCCGCCAATTTCAAGTCTTTGATTACCGCACAAGCTTCATTGAGTTTTTGTGCAAATTCAGGCAATTGATCTTCAACGCAAGTGGCATTTTCGTCCATATTGATAAAGACGAAACCACCATATTCTTCAACTTTTAATGGCACCATACTTGAGTTTTGCTTGTCAAAAGACTCCACATGATCACAGTTACGTGCTAATGCCAAACTACCATCCAGCTTAAACGTCCATGCATGATACGGACAGGTAATCACATTCTTCGCTTTGCCGCTGCCACTTAACAACTCATGACCTCGATGCGGGCAGACATTGTAAAACGCACGTAAAACGCTATCTTTACCGCGAATCACGATAATGTTTTCACCAATCACTTTACGGGTAATATAGTCATTGGCTTGGGCAACTTCACTGCCATGTGCCACGCAAATCCAGCTTTTTGCAAAAATTTCTTCTTTTTCAAGCTCATAAACTTGAGAAGACGTATAAAATACTTTTGGAAATGTCCAGGCTACATCTGGATTTGAACAGAAATCTTCGGGTAATTTTTCAACTGCATTCATGGTTTTACTCCATTAAACTCTTTTGTCCTGAGACTGTTTTATCAAAATTGGCGGATGTTCAGATCACGTGAACATTTGCTTTATCGAACTCAGCATATGCTGATATAAATCTTGCACTACAGGACAATCACGTACTAAACGTAAACTGCCATGCAGTAATCCTTTACCGAGATAAAACTCAGCTACAATATTGGCTTGCTTTAATTTCTCTACAAAAATACGCCCGTCATCACACAATGGATCGTATTCAGCGACCGCAACAAAACTACTTGGCATATCAGAAAAATCCTGCGCCATGAGTGGTGATAACCGTAAATCCTGCCAGTCACTTTTATTCGGTGCATATTCTTTCAGGTAATACTGCATATCATTGAGCGTTAGCAACGGTGCTTCCGCATGTTGTTGACACGCTGCCGTATCAAAACTGCTACTCAAACACGGATAAATTAAGGCCATACCACATGCCTGAGCGCCTGTATGTTGGAGTTGAACAGCCAGTGCAGCGGCTAAATTACCGCCTGCGCTATCACCCGCTAAAACAATTTGTGCCGGATTAATATTCCAGTCGGTTCCAAACTGTTGTAACCATTGGTACACCGTTTCACAATCTTCATAAGCAGCTGGAAAATGATGTTCTGGCACTAAGCGATAATCCACACTCAACACTGCAACATTGAGATCACGGCATAAATAACGGGTAATAAACTCATGAGAATCTAAATTGCCCACCATCCATCCGCCACCATGTATATACAACACACATGGCCAACCTGTTGCTGGGGCACTACCTAATGGCGTATACAACCGAACATTGACGGGATGAGCGACATTTGCAATCGTTTTATCTTCAATCTTGACCGTACCATCGCGTGGTAAAGTGTAGTGCAAGCACATTGCATCGTAAGCTGCACGAATTGAATCAATATCACTATCTGCTGGCGAATAAATACTGCTCCAGTACACCAGACTTTGCATTTCTTCACTTAGCTCATCGTATATGTTCGGTTGTAGAGTCATGACAATTCCTTTTGGCTGACTTTATTCGCAATTTGAGTTGCAGCAATATCAATATGCATCTGCTGATGTGAGTCAGTATGATCAAGTGCTTCCAATTCGCTAAAGCTTTTTTGCTCAATCAAATGCGATGGAATCTTGGAATAGTCTTCAATGAGCCATTTCACTAAACCATAGGTCTGCACCAGAATGATCAAAATAAAAGGTAAGGCGGTCACGATTGTTGCGGTTTTCATGGTATCTAAAGGCGCTTTAGAGAAAATCATCGCAATCGGGACCAGCGTTAACATTACACACCAAAATAAACGTGCATTTGGAGACGGATCCTGCCCTTCTCGTAAACCCCGGGTACACGTTGCAGATACCGCATAACCCACTGCGTCCATATGTGCTGCAAGGAAAATCACCATAATGCCAAGAAATAGCCACATCATTAGTTTACCTGCGGGCAATAAACCAAGCAGTTGACCAATCGCCACTTCACCACCTTGCTGAGTTAAGACTTGTGGGACATTAACCATACCGTGAATAAAACTATAAACACTGTAATTTTCAAATATTCCAAAAATGACCCATAAACCAACGCTACCACCAATAACCATGGCAAGAATCACTTCTTTAATGGTTCGCCCTTTAGACACACGCGTTACGAATAAAGCCACCCCAGGTGCATAAGAAATCCACCATAACCAATAGAACACGGTCCATTCACGTGTGAATTTTCCGTCACCCATTGGGTCTGTAAATAAGCTCATATCCACAAAATTAGTCGCCATCAAACCGAAACTCATCAATGAGTTATTCATAATGAATTGGGTTGGCCCAAAACACAGCACATAGATTGCAAACAACACTACGCCCAAGCACACCATATGGCTTAAACGTTGCATCCCTTTGTCCATACCCACATAAGAGCTGAGCGCGAATAAGATTGACACAGCTAAAATGACAATCACTTTGGTCATAAAAGTATTTGGAATACCAGTCAACTGCGACAAAATATTGGTAAATGTCACAGCAGTTAAAACCAGTGAAATGGTGAGGGCGCCAAACATACACAGCAAGAACATCAGATCAACCAAGCGTCCGACTGGGCCGGTTGCTTTAAAGCCAGTCACTGCTTCAATCATCGAAGCCAGACTTAAGCCTTTGTTCTTTCTGACATGATAGCTATAGCATAGTGAAATCGATGCCAAGGCATAGATTGACCATGCACTTAAGCCAGAGTGGAAGAATGAATAAGCCACACTGTATTTCAGTGCCTCTGCCGATTCTGGGGCTAAATTTAAACCTGGGGTTTGGTAATAATAAGCCCAGTCTAAAAAGCCCCAGTACAAGGTCGAAGAACCAATTCCCGATAAAATGAACATAAAAATCCATGACATGGTACTGTATTCGGGTTTACCTTCACCGAGCTTGATTTTGCCATATTTACTAAATGCCAAAGCAAAAGTAAAAATAATTGATAAAAAAGTAAATAAAAGTACAGGTGTAGTAAATACAGAGGTTGTCCACTGCATCCACTTTGCTGCCAACCGTATTGATTCAGATGAGTAAATTGCCAGACCAGTCACCGAGATAAATACAACGGCTAAACTGGTGATCGCAAGCGTCTTATCTGTATAAGGTTTTGTAATTTGATTATCCATATCTATTCAATCCATCTCGGATAGTAGTGGAAGTCTCTAAAACATGCCTATCACTGTCAGTATGTGGAAAAGAATGAACAAAAATCGCAGTTTACATAAGGTAAATAAGCATTTTCAGGACATTTTTAAACCATACCAACCTGCTTAAGTAGCTTTAGGGATTCCCTTATTATTGGCTAAGGACGCCTACTCCATCGCGAATAAATCCATTTTCTGATGCGTAACAAATGATGCAATCGCATCTCCCACTTCATAGGTTCTTGCCGTTCCACCGACATCAGGTGTTTTAGGACCATGGACTAACACATGCTCAATTGCCTGCATAATCTCTTGACCTGCTTCAATGACTTTCTCTTCGCCCTCTGCCAGAAAATCCAGCATCATGGCACCTGACCAAATCGCAGCAATTGGATTGGCAATTTGTTGTCCAAAAATATCAGGTGCAGAACCATGTACAGGTTCAAAAAGTGACGGGAATTTGCGTTCTGGGTTTAAGTTTGCCGAAGCTGCTAAACCAATCGTACCGGTACATGCCGGGCCTAGATCCGACAAAATGTCACCAAATAAATTCGATGCCACCACTACATCAAATCGCTCAGGCTGTAGTACAAAACGTGCCGCTAAAATATCAACATGCTGTTTATCTGCTTTGATCTGCGGATATTGTTTTGCCATTTCGTCAACGCGCTCATCCCAGTACGGCATACTCACCGCAATACCATTGGACTTGGTTGCTGCCGTAATCTTTTTAGCATCACGTTGATCGGCAAATTCAAAAGCATATTTTAAAATGCGGTCAACACCATGACGGGTAAACACAGCTTCTTGCAATACAAATTCACGATCCGTACCTTCAAAAGCTTTACCACCAATGGCAGAGTACTCTCCTTCACTGTTTTCACGCACCACATAAAAATCGATATCGCCTGGCTTTTTACCTGCAAGTGGACATTTCACTCCAGGCATTAACCGAACGGGGCGTAAATTTACATATTGGTCAAAACGACGACGAAACTGTAGTAATGAACCCCACAATGAAATGTGATCTGGGACTTTTTCAGGCCAACCTACAGCACCAAAGAAGATTGCATCGTATTCCTGTAAGACTTCAAACCAGTTATCTGGCATCATTTTGCCATGTTCAAGATAGTAATCGCAGCTCGCCCAATCAAATGCATCAAACTGAATCGCAAGATCATATTTATCTGCTACAGCCTTTACAACTTTAATCCCTTCTGGTAGAACTTCTAAACCAATCCCATCACCCGCAATCGTGGCAACTTTATACTTTTTTGCCATAACGCTCCCTTACACCTTTGGTTAATATCCTTAGATGTAAACATGCTATTTTCAACAGCAATGATCAATAAGAAAACTATCATCCCAATGGACACGGATCGTGAATAATCTACCTAACCTATCGGATTTAAAGGTTTTTTGCACAGTCGCCAAACGCAAGAGTTTTGTCGATTCTGCGGAAGAACTGGGTGTTTCACCTGCTTTTATCAGTAAACGTATCAATATTTTAGAAACAAATTTAAACTGCAAACTCTTTCATCGTAGTACCCGCCATGTAAGTTTGACTGAAGATGGAAAACTGATTTTAGATCGCGTATCCAATATTCTGGATGAATTTGATGAAATCAGCGAGCTAGTGAATAATCCGCTCAGCACGCCAACGGGTCGTCTGGATATTGTGAGTAGTTTTGGTTTTGGTCGTAAACATATTGCGCCTATCCTGTCGAAACTCATGACTATGTACCCCAAACTGGAAATTCAATTTGATACGATTGATAACACCAAAGACTTGATTCAACATAGCATTGATTTGGATATTCGGATTGGTAATGAAATTGCGCCCAATATGATTGCTAAAAAATTAGCATCCAATTTTCGGATTTTTTGTGCAGCCCCGAGCTATCTACTGAAAAACGGAATGCCTGAAAGTCTTGAAGATTTGCGGACACATGATTGTTTAACCATTAGTGAACGTGACCAATCCTCAGTGCTGTGGAAACTTCGTCATGCTTTAGAAGATCGATCTGTGCATGTTACCCCGCGCTTTGTTTCTAATAACGGCGAAATTATTCATCAGCTCGCAACTGAAGGGCACGGTATTATTTTACGTTCAATCTGGGACGTGGCAGATGAGTTGATTAATGGACAATTACAACATATTTTACCAGAATACTGGCAAGATGCTGATATTTGGGCTGTTTATCCATCCCGTTTAAAGAGTTCTTCTAAATTACAAACCTGTATTTTATTTATCCAGAATGAACTACTTAATCGTTTACAGCATGTTCAAAATGTCTCTCGTGGTCAGTTGATTCAACCAATTGAACCCATGACACCACCAACAGAAAAGGTATTTTTATAGTCAAAAAAGCCAGCTTTTTTTTATTACAAGCTGGCTTTTTAAATAAATACAAGCAAGTTAGAAATAATATCCAATGGACAAATAAAATAATTTATTCCACTGATTGGTATCGCCTTGAGCGAGTCCATTGGCTCCGCTGCCAGTCATTGGATCATTACGACTCCAGATATATTCCCCCTGTATACCAACCGCTTTATAGTTAAAATATATGCCCGCAATTAAACGATCTGAATCCTGATAGTCCGATTCCTCTTTATAGAAACGACTATATGAAACATAAGGCTTGATATTTTCTAACTGGTGAAAAGGCTTGGCAAAGGTGTAATTAATCTCATTGGCCATATATTTGCCTTTATTAGCGACTTGATAAGGATAATCAAATACCCCGATTGTCGAACTGTTTGGCAGCAAATCATCACCATTCTTAATATTTTGTTCTCCAAATAAAAATAACCATTGCCATGCCTGATAATTGGTGGTGCTAAAAATGCTCCATGTACGGCGATGTCCATCTTGATCTGTGCGATGATTTTTCAGTTCTGAATACCAGTAAGACCCTCCAATTTCAGTCGAAAAGTTTTCTGTAGCGTTCAATTCAAATTTCCGTGAAAGACGTGTCACCCACATATTTTTTTCATCAATATCGGTACCCTGGGTCAAATCATCAGCTTCAACGAAGTTACCACTATAACGACTGGAATCTTTAGAAATGCCTTTGTAATTTCCCCCATCGGTGGGATAAAAACCTAAAATAAAGTTGTATTGATCATCCTTAAACTGATACTTCACGCCTAAATTTTGGATATCCTCCAGTCCGACTGTATTGAGTAAAGTTTCATAATAACTATTGCCCCAAAGCCGTCCAAACCCAAAATCGACTGATTGCAATCCTATTGAAACACGTTGCTGATTTGAAATTTTATATCCAACCCATGCATCTTTTAAAAATAACGCATCACATAAGCGGCTGTATTGATAACAACGAACATCCATCGATGCAATCCAGTCAGGATTTTCATATGTTAAAACTGTTTTGATATCTGCAAGTTGCCAATCATCATTCTTTGAGCCTTCATTTGCCTCAACCACATAATCTTTATGGATATAGCGGGTACGAATCGCCCCTGAAAGTTTAAGTTGACCCGTTTCAGCAGTGGGATCACCGATACTTAAATCTGCCGCTAATAGAGGCATATTTGCCAAAATGCTCATTGAACCTAAAAATAAAAGCACCTTCTTCATTGTTTTACATCCTTGTTTTAACTTATGTAAAAATGAAGAAATTTAACCCAATGAACAACGGCTAAACTATGAAGTTGGCTTTTCCGAAGTGTGTTTAATCCTTACAGCGCATAAGCAAAATCAAAGCATCGATTACCCAGCAATCTCAAAATGAGGGTGGAATTACCCAAATTTTATTAGGACAACCGATTTCTAAATAGCCATGCAGCCAAGGGCAACGTAATAACCGCCAGAACAAACATGGGAATAAAATCACCTTTTACCTGACTAAAAGTTGCCCCTTCCAGATAAATTCTTTGTACTAAATCGATTCCAAAACGTAAAGGATTGGCATAAGTCGCAATTTGTAGAATATGTGGCATGTTTTGTACGGGTGTAAGTAATCCTGATAACAACATTAAGGGCATAATTAAAAAGAACGTAAATAACATGGCCTGTTGCATATTTAAAGAGATCGCCGAAATAGACAAGCCCACACCGACCACAGCAATGTTAAAAAATAACAACCCAAAATATAACAAGCTTAAAGAGCCATTCATGGGAATGCCAAACCAGAACATAATGATCAATAAAATAATGGTGGATTGCATCAAACCAATAAAAATTGGCGGTAATGCTTTACCAATCATGATATGAAGCGGGGTATAAGGAGTCACAAGTAATTGATCAAACGTGCCTTGTTCTCGTTCTCTTGCAACCGAAAGCGAAGATAACAATAAAGTTTGCATCATACTTAAAGCAGCAATTAACGAAGGCATAATCCCCCATCTGGATTCCTGATTGGGGTTATACCACGTACGTATTTCAAGTTGAAAAGGGGCAATATTTCCTAAGCGTTCCTGGTTAAGTGAATTCACTACATTATTGATATAAGCGCCAGCCATTCCTGCAGTAGATGAATTACGACCATCTAAAATAACTTGTATAGGCGAAGTTTGAGTGTTATTTAGTTTGTCTTCAAAATCTGGCGGAATACTTATCACAGCTAACGCTGTGCGCTGATCAATCACGTCTTTAATCTGTGAATTATTATTGAGAATAGCGGTTCGATGAAAAATACCAGAACCATCCAAATGCGATAATAATTGCTGAGATGCCAGACTTTTACTCTGATCTAAAATTGCATAATCCACTCGATTTACATCATAGTTCGCGGCATAGCCAAACAATAAAGCCTGAATTAAAGCAGGTGCAAATAAAATAACCCGATTGGCTGGATCACTTAAAATCGTGAGAAATTCTTTTTTGACCAATACCATCAAGTAATTTAACCAAGTAACAAAAGTATGAAACATGCTGTTACCCCAAACGTTTTCTTAGTGATCGACACGATGCAGTCATTAAAATCACAACATACACCATTAAAATGCCACACTCTTTTAGCCAAAGCCCCCAGTCATCTCCCCCTAAAAACAGAGTTTTAATGAGGGACATAAAATGAGTTGCAGGCAAAATTTGGCTAATTATCTGTATTAACCACGGTAAATTACGAGTGTCAAAAACAAACCCAGATAGCATCATTGCTGGCATAAAGCTGACCAGTAGAGCCATTTGACTGGCTTGGAACTGGCTTTTGGAGAATCCCGAAATCGTCAATCCTAATAACAATGAAACCAATAAATATAAAAATGATGCACTAATAATAGAAAGTAATGAACCACGGATTGGAACATCAAAGATCAAACTTGCTGCTAATAAGCACATCACAATATCGATCATGCCAATCACGATATATGGAATGAGTTTTGAAAGAACAATTTCCAATGGACGAACTGGAGTTACAAATAAAGCTTCGAGCGTTCCTCTTTCTCTCTCCCTAGCGATTAATAAACCGGTGAGAAATGCACCAATCAAGGTCAATACCAATACGATCAGCCCAGGAACTAAAAACCAAGTACTATTTGCCGATTCATTAAACCACATACGTTGTTCAACACTGATTAATCCCGCTGATGTGCCGATATTATTTCGATCTGCTTGAATCGTTTGTGCTGTCAGTAATGCCCCTGAAATATATCCCTGTAAAGCAGAGGCAATCGTGGTCGATCGGCCATTTGTAATGACTTGTATGGTTGCGGTATTTTGTGCGCTTTGCTGTGCAAAATCTGTAGGCAGATTGACAATAGCATCTATTTCAGCGCGTCCCATTGCCTGTTCAGCCTGATAAAAACTGGTATAAGGCAAAGCCGTAATATATTTCGTCCCATTTAGCCCAGCAATCAACTGCTGACTTTGAGGCGTCATATTTTGTGCAACCACGCCTACCCGGCCATTATTTAAATCGAAAGATAACCCGTAACCAAAGAGTAAAATCAGGATAAGGGGTAAGATCAGGCCGATTGCCAGACTACTTTTATCCCGGAGTAATTGATGAATTTCTTTACGGATCAAAGCAGCCAAACGTAAAACAGAAGCCGATCCTTTCATGCGACATGCTCCTGTTGATGTGTACGGGCTTGTTCTACAATCGCAATAAATGCGCGATTCATATCACTACTACTGCCTGTACCCGCCTGCTGACGCACTTGTTTAGGAGAACCTAAAGCCAGCATCTTACCGGCATCCTGTATCGCAATACGGTCACAGTACTCAGCTTCCTCCATAAAGTGTGTCGTAATAATAATGGTCATGCCCTGATCGGCTAATTTTCCGATGGTGTACCAAAAAGCTCGCCTCGCTAAAGGGTCAATACCACTGGTCGGTTCATCCAGAAAGACAATTTCGGGTTGATGTAATAAAGCCGCTGCCATCGACAAACGTTGTTTAAATCCATTGGGTAAATCACCGCTTTTTGCATGGGGCTGGAGTTCAAATTGATGTAACGCTTTTTCAATTTGTTGCTTGAGTTTATTTCCAGATAAACCATACGCCCCGCCAAAAAATTTTAAATTTTCCAGAACTGTTAAATTTCCATATAGCGCAAATTTCTGTGAAACATAGCCAATACGCGCTCGTGCCTGTGCCCGTGCATGACGCAAATTCAGTCCAGCAACTTCAAGAGTTCCACTGGTTGCAGGTAATAGGCCGCATAACATTCTAAATGTAGTGGTTTTACCCGCGCCATTGGGTCCGAGTAAACCAAAAATTTCTCCTCGGTTTACATCAAAAGAAGTACTGGCGACCGCTGTAAAATCACCAAACTTGCGCACAAGATCTTTCACTACAATCACGGGTTCAACTTGATCATTCGCAATTTGCGTAGAAGAAACTAAATCATTTGCAGACTGATGCTGTGTACCATCATCATGCTGTTGAGCCTGATGTAAAAACCACATGAACGCATCTTCAAGTTCAGGTTCCCTAGCTGAAACTACAACGCCTTGTGGTAACTGCTCATCGGGTAATTTCGGACAATCGGGTTGTGTAATAAATCGAACTTCATCCCCTTTAGGTACCGCATCTGTAATAAATTGATGATTATCTAATAAATGTGCTTGTAATGCCCGTGCCTTCATAAATTCAGGTGGCTTGACTTGCCAAGTCAACCCTCTGACCTGTTCGCTTAAATGTTGCGGTGTGCCTTGTTGCAGTATTTTTCCCTCATACATGACATATACCTCAGCACATCGTTCGGCTTCATCCATATATGCGGTACTCATAATTACGCTTAAATTTTCTTCTTTAACCAATTGTTCAATGATTAACCATAAGTCTCGTCTGGATAAAGGGTCCACTCCGACACTGGGTTCATCTAAAAGTAATAACTCGGGTGAACGAACCAAAGTACAAGCCAAACCCAGTTTTTGTTTCATTCCCCCAGAAAGCTTTCCTGCTGGTCTTTGGGTAAATTTACTGAGATCGGTAATCTCTAATAAACGGGCAAATCGTTGTCTGCGTATTTCTTGAGGAACGCCGTGCAAATCGGCATAGAGATCAAGATTTTCCTGAATACTCAGATCTTCATATAATCCAAACCGTTGTGGCATATAGCTAATACGGTCTTGCACAGCTTGCGGATTTTTTGAAACGTCAGTTCCTAATACCTGCAATGAACCCGAAGTGGGTTGATATAATCCTGCGATTAAGCGTAAAAAAGTTGTTTTACCCGCTCCATCTGGCCCGACCAATGCCGTTAGTTGCCCTGATCGTATGTGCATGTTTAAATCCTGAATTGCACAGATATCAGGCATTTTCTTATTTTCTGAGCGAAAGACCTGTCGCAAATTTTGCGCAATAACCACATCAGAAGCATTGTTTGGCAAGTCATTCATAAGCAGTTACTCAATCAGCTTTGGCGATTTTGACTGTCACAGGTTGACCCATTTTTAATTGATCATCTGGATCATTTACATAAACTCTAACCTCATAAACCAAAGTGGTTCGGATATCTTCGGTCTGTACCGTTTTTGGGGTAAATTCTGCTACAGAAGAAATATAACCAATCTTGCCTGAAATGGGCTGATTCGGCTGGGAATCACGAATAACTTGAGCCTGATTACCCATTTTGATCAAACCCAACTGCTGTTCATTGGCATAGACACGCACCCATTTTGGATCTGTGAGAGCCAATGTATAAACTGTTTTTTGAGCAGTAGTCATATCACCCACTTCCTGAAGTCTGGCACGAACGACTGCATTGACTGGGGCACGTAATATACTTTGAGTAATTTGATATTCAATTAAATTCAGGTTGGCTTGGCTGGCTTCGTACTGCGCTTTGGTAGCGGCGCGATCTTCTGCTCTTGCACCTTTTTCCAATAACACAAGATTAGCCTGCTGTTCTTTAACTGTAGCAGCAGCAGTCGCTTGACTGGTCCGAGCAAGATCAAGTTCCTGTTTACTGATAGCTTGGCCTGCGGTGCTATTATTCAAAAGTTGTAATCGCTGAAAATCCTTACTGGCTTTTTCAAGCTGTGCCTGTGCAGAAGTTAATTGAGCTTTGGCTTGAGTAATCTGTTCTGGGCGGGTACCCACATCCTGTGCAATGACAGCCTGTTTTTGTACATTTAGTTGAGCTTTGGCTTGTTGTGCCTGTATTTTTAAGGCATCGGTATTTAGTTCTGCAAGTACTTGACCCTGTTGTACTTTATCTCCCTCCTGAACATTTAAACGCTGAATCCGTCCTGCCTGTTCAAACGCCAGTGAAACCTGACGAATATCAACATTTCCATACAGCGTCAATTCGTGTTCCGAAGGTTTATCTTTATTCCAATACCAGTATGCAGCAAACGCTAGCGCAAGGATAAGAACGACCAGCAAAGTCGCAACAACACCTTTTTTCATGTTAGTCGCCTTGAATGAAATTATTATAGTTTAAATTCAATTTAAATTTAAACTACATCAACTCGGCAAAAAAATATATACTTAAAAAGCAAAATTTGATTCAGGTTACACAATGTCCAGATCACGTCGCCGTGATGGTGATTTAACGAAAGCCAAAATTATTGAAGCAGCAGGTCAATTAATTGCTCAAGAGGGTTTTGCGCAAACAACCAATAAAGCGATTGCCCAGTTAGCTCAAGTGGATCTAGCAGCAATTAATTATCATTTTGAAGGTCGTGAAGGTTTATACAAAGCGGTTTTGGCTGAAGCCCATGCCCATTATATTGATGAGCAACAATTATCTGAGCTAGTAAAAAGTCCATTCTCTCCAACCAGAAAACTTGAAATTTTCTTTGAGACACTGATTAGTAAACTGGTTGAAAAAGATGTCTGGCATAGTCAGGTTTTTATTCGTGAACTATTTTCTCCTACCCCTTATCTAGAACAGTTCATGGCTCACGATGGAACAAGAAAATTTCAATATATTCGTCAAATTATAAGTCAGGTTTCAGGTCTAGACGAAAATCATCCAGCACTTTTGCCTTGTGTACTGAGTGTTGTTGCGCCCTGTATGATGCTGATTATTGCCAGTACCAATGTTCCGACTCCCATACAGAGCATTTCACGTATGGATTCACAACGTCTGCTTCAGCATCTTATGACCTTTTCTTTAGCTGGTTTGGAGGCAATTAAGCAAAGTCATCAGATAACTATAACTTAATATTTTTTATTTCGATCCATCTCAATCCTTTTACATAGATTATGGTTTGAATATATCAAATGTTCTTACAGGCTACTTTTGTCGCTAGGGTAAATTTTTAATTCTTCCATATTTCTGCTTAATTGTTGTATCAAGATTTGAGAGATTCTGGATAACTGACGGCGCTGTCCTGCGCAAAGTGCTAGGGTTAACGGCTGAATAGCGCGCTCTTGAAGAGGAATAAAAATTAGCTCTTTATTTTCAACGGCTGTATAAACATCCAGATAGCTAAGAATTGCGATTCCCATATTTCTTTTTAACATTGAAATCATAAGTCGAATATCATTCGTCAGTGTTTGATGTACAGGAACAATGTGCTGTTTTTTATACATCGCCATGACTCTTTCATGGATCATTAAAGGCGCATCTGCAATGATATGACGGCTTTCATAGGTATCTGCAAGCGTAAGTTTAGGTTGAGTCGCAAGAATATGTTGCGGACTCATAACAAAGCCGATTGGGATTTCGATAAACGATAAAACTTCAAGTTGAGCATGTACCAAAGGGTCGAGAATCAGACCAAAATCGATTTCTGTATTGATCAGTTTTTGGATAATTGCCTTACTTTCATGCGTATGAATATTGAATGTAATCCATGGATATTGTTGTTGTAATTCAGCCAAAGTTTCAATCACAAAACCTTCACTTAATGCTGAAATTAGCCCCATTTCAATGGATCCACGTTTTAAGCCTTGTATCTCATCAAAACGTATACGTGTTTGTATAAACTCTTTTTTCCAGCGTAAAAGATCTGAATAAAGTAATTCACCAGCGAGCGTCAGTTTAAGTCCATTGGGTAAACGCTCGAAAAGTGCTATGCCAAGTTGTTCCTCAGCAAGCGTGATTTGTCGATGTACTGCGGAAACAGAAATAAACAGTTGTTCCGCCGCTTTATGCAAATTTTCAGTTTCAGCAACCACTAGAAAATATTCAGCAAATCGAGAAAAAGGAACATTCATCACCGCCATTACCTATATAGAAAATACAAAAAATTAGAAGCATTCTGTTTTTTAGAACATATTATACAAATCATTCTAATAGACAATATACACCATACATTCAATACTGCATTTAATTCGATCATTCCCAAAATAAAGTACGAGGCGCAGCCATGAATGCAATCCCAGTCATTAATCTGATCAACAAACCTTGTTATAGCCAATTTGAAGATCAGGATTGGGAGATCCTTTCCCAACATTGGTATCCTGTTGCTCGAATTGAAGATGTCGCTATTCAACCACAGCAAGTCACTTTGCTGGACGTTAAAATGGCTCTCTATAAAACCGAGTCAGGTGAGATTCATCTGGTGCGGGATATTTGTCCACATCGTGGTGTGCCATTGACGAAAGGCTGGGTTGAAGGTGAAGAAATTGTTTGTCCTTATCATGGCCTGCGTTATAACGCGGAAGGGAAATGTACAAAAATTCCTGCACAACCAGAACTTACTAAAATTTCAGATCGTTTCCGACTGACCAAATTTCCAGTGGTACAAAAATATGGTTTGATCTGGACCAGTATTCAAAATCGTAATGTCGAATTGGCTAATTTTCCGCATCTCGATACATGGGAAGATGAAACACATCAAGCCATTTTACCGCCATTTGTGGATATCGCAGGTTCAAGTGGACGCCAACTTGAAGGATTTATTGATGTTGCACATTTTGCATGGGTGCATAATGAAGCCTTCGCCAGTCGTGAAAATCCTGTCGTTCCAAAATATTCAACCCTAAAAACAGAGTATGGTTTACATACTGAATATGTCAGTGATGTAAGTAATTATCCTCATGGATTGCAACATTTAGCACCCCAAGATTTCTTATGGAAACGTGTGTTTGATGTATATCCACCATTTTCTGCAATATTAACTGTGCATTTTCCTCATGACGGAATTCTAAAAATTTTAAACGCATGCTGCCCAGTTTCACATAATAAAACCCGCTTGTTTGTTCCTCTGACTCGTAATTTTGATACGACTGGAGATTTACAGGCTGTGTATGACTTTAATGCACAAATTTTTGCAGAGGATCAAGAAATGGTTGAAGCGCAAAAACCTGAAGAGTTACCACTTGATTTAACCATGGAAGCACATTTTGAAGCAGATCGTTCTTCTACAACTTATCGTCGCATTTTGGCTGATTGGGGATTAAGCAAACGCTATACAGTTTAAAATTTAATGACTAAGCAACTTTTCTCTTTTCATCTCTAACTGTTTTATACGTTGTATTTGTAATGACATTATTTTGCTGACTTTTTTGAATGCACATTTTGGTTTCATACGCAGTAAAACAAGAAGTTAAAATAAGCCCTTATTAGTCATATAAAGGCTTATTTTAACTTAATTTTTTATTAAAAATATAAGTCCCACTCTTAATTAATTGTATAGCTCAATGCAAATATTCTCCCTTGTGCAGGAATAGCCAATAATGGATTCGCATTTGTTACAGCCAACTGTTGAGCAAATACTGTTTGATATTGGCTTCCCCAAAGGTTATATACACCAAAGTCCATCCGCCCTTTGACTATAGGAAAATAATCAATCACATCCAGTGGGTATAACCTTTTCAGCAAATAAGGTTCCTTTGACTAGAGAAAGAGTGTAGACATTGAGTTCATGCCAACTGTTGGCAGCATCTTACTTGCGAAGAGTGGACCCCCACTCTTTTAGCTCAATATCGTCCATTATTGTACTGACATATACCTAATATTCTTTAGATTACAATCCTTCCTACTCACAGCCCTATCATTTAAGCTAAAAAACAACACGTATTCAATTTTCTAAAATAGTCTGAACTTGTATAGCTTAATTCAAATTTTGACGAGGGTAAGTTGAGGGGGAAATACGAAGTTAAAAAATAAGCCCTTGTAAAAAACAAGGGCTTATTTAGATATTTGGCGGAAGCGGTGAGATTCGAACTCACGGAGGACTCACACCCTCGTCGGTTTTCAAGACCGGTGCATTAAACCGCTCTGCCACGCTTCCATGTGCGTAAGAATACAAAGACACTTCATTTTATTCAAGATAAATTTTAATGTTTATATTCAATTGGATATTGTTTCATCAAAAATTAAAGCTGGGCAGCTAGTTCTGCACCCTCTCTAATCGCGCGTTTAGCATCAAGTTCGGCTGCTAACTTTGCACCACCAATAATATGATACTTTGCAAGCGTAATTTCCCTTTCGTTTGGCATTAGATCTTTAATTGACTCTTGGCCAGCACATACCACAATAGTATCTACACGTAATAGTTGATCATGACCATTCAGCTCTACCCACAAACCTTCGTCCGTGACTGCTTTATACTGTACACCTCGCATCATACGAACAGCATGTTTTTTCAATTGTGCACGATGAACCCATCCAGAGGTTTTACCCAGCCCAATACCCAGTGGCGTGGTTTTACGTTGTAATAAATAAATTTGACGAACAGGTGGCTCAACTTGCGCGGGTTGTAATCCCCCTTCTGTCATATAATCTGGCTGAGGATCTATTCCCCATTCACGTTGCCAATCAGATAAGGGTTGTGGCTGAGGCTGATGAGGTGGCTTTAATAAAAATTCAGAAACATCAAAACCTATTCCTCCAGCACCAATCACTGCAACTCTATCGCCTACTGGAGCACCTTTAAGCACTTCTGCGTATGACAATACTTGAGGTAAATGGCTTCCTTCAATTTTTAGCTGCCGAGGAATCACACCTGTAGCCACAATCACCTCATCAAAGCCTTCGCGTTCCAATTGCTCACGGTTTACTCGGGTATTTAAGCGTAAATCCACCCCTGTTTTTTCAATTTGAATTTTAAAATAACGAATCGTTTCGTGGAATTCTTCTTTCCCAGGTACAACTTTAGCTAAATTAAATTGACCGCCTATCTCCGAAGCAGCTTCAAACAAAGTGACTTCATGACCGCGACTCGCTGCGACTGTAGCAGCAGACATGCCTGCAACACCACCGCCTACCACTGCTATTTTTTTGGGTTGTTTAGTTTTTACATATACCAATTCTGTTTCATAGGCGGCACGTGGATTAACTAAACAAGTTGCTCTTTTATTTTTAAAAGTATGATCCAGACAAGCCTGATTACACGCAATACAGGTATTAATTTCATCTACACGATTGG
Organism: Acinetobacter sp. S54; assembly: GCF_016624945.1. Lineage (GTDB taxonomy): Bacteria > Pseudomonadota > Gammaproteobacteria > Pseudomonadales > Moraxellaceae > Acinetobacter. The sequence goes on from NZ_JACVUI010000007.1 coordinate 63,109, forward strand.
TTGCTACTTTGGTGACCCAAAAAGCATCAGCTAATAATGGTCGCGCCATTTGCACCATATCCGCTTTACCTGTTGCCAAAATTTCTTCGGCGGTGTCAGGCATATTTATACGATTGGATGCAATCACAGGAATCGAAACATGTTGTTTGACATAAGCTGTGTAATCAACAAAGGCTGCGCGTGGCACTGAAGTTACGATCGTGGGTACACGTGCTTCATGCCAGCCAATCCCCGTATTTAGAACTGTAACCCCTACTTTTTCTAACGCCTGAGCAATCCTAATCACTTCCTGCATAGTGTTACCGTCATGCACTAAATCAAGCATGGATAATCGAAAGCTAATGATAAATTTTTCACCAACTTTTTCTCGAATAGCCTTAACAATCTCAATTGCAAAGCGCATGCGGTTTTCGACTGAGCCACCCCAACGGTCAGTACGCTGGTTCACATGGCAACTCAAAAACTGATTCAGCAAATAACCTTCAGATCCCATGATTTCAACCCCATCATAACCTGCCTTTTTTGAAAGGTTGGCACAACGTGCATAATCTTCAATAGTTTCAAGGATGTTCTTTTCCGACATCTGACGAGGTTTAAATGGAGAAATAGGTGACTTAATCGCACTTGCAGATACAACAAAGGGCTGATATCCATAACGACCCGCATGCAAAATTTGCATCAAAATCTTGCCGCCATGTTTATGCACCGCATGAGTCACAAGTCGATGATGCGGAATGTCTGCCAGTGAATTCATAGTTCCACCCGCAGGTAATAACCATCCCTGACGGTTTGGTGAAATCCCTCCAGTGATAATTAAGCCCACACCACCTTTTGCCCTTTCCCCAAAATAAGCAGCTAATTTTGGATAATTATAGAAACGGTCTTCTAACCCCGTATGCATAGACCCCATCACAACACGATTTTTAATTGTGGTAAAACCCAAATGTAAAGGTTTTAGAATATGTGCATAGCTAGTCATAGGAAATCCTTGTTGAATTTGGCGGTGCAACTTGTTGCATAATACTTTAATACTTTTTTGTCAGGTTGGGATGGCCTGTTGTCTTTTTTTAGGTGTTGAAATTGTCAATTAGGCATAAAGCATAGCTTATTTTTCTCATCAAATGATGACCAAATTAAAACTCAGGTACAAATCATCAAATACATTTCAACTTGGCTCACAGAGTTATTATTCTGGTGTACACAAGAGGTCTTGAATGTTTTTATTGAACTTTATTTACGCATAAAAAATACAAAAAAAGCCATATTAAATATGGCTGATCATGTTTAAAAAATATTAAAGCATTCATCCAAATTAAGTCAGTCGGAATCATGTTTCTCATTGAAAATGTTTAGGAGAATAGGCCAAATGTGCTTTTTTTGACCTTCGCTTTAAAGAACTCATGACAATTCCTAAACAGATCAATGCAGCACCGATTAAGATATTAACAGTCAATGGCTCATGCCAAACTAAAGCGCCAGACAACAGACTCAGAACAGGAATGCACATAATTGAAATTGAAGCGATAAAGGTATCAACCTGACTCACAATCCAGTTCCATAGTACAAAAGCAAATCCTGTTCCCACCACGGCGATGTAAAACAATAGGGATTCATTTAAAGGATTTTTCCAAACCCCTAAATCCACTGATTCAAATGCTAAAGCCCCAATAAAAATAGCAATTCCACCCATTAAAAGCTGCCAGATCGTCAGCTTAATTTTGTCATAAGTCGCAAAATTTCTTTTGATATAAACAGTTGCCATTGCCCAGAAAAAACCAGATCCGATGAGAAACCCTTGTCCAATCAAAGATAAATTAAGACTCAAATGCCACAATTGTGGCCACAAAATCGCAATCAGCCCAAACGTACCTAAAATAAGACCCAAAACTTTCTGTTTGTTTAATCGCTCGTTTAGAAAGTAATGTGCTAATACCCCAATGAAAATCGGCATGGTAAAAACCAAAACAGCAGATAGACCTGAGTCTACAAATTGCATGGCAAAAGTTTGTGTTGCATAAAAACCCAAACATACCAGTGCACTTAAAATGATCAAAGGTTTCCACTCACCACGCATAGGCAAAATTGATTTTTTGAGAACAAACTGCACCAAAATTAGAGTCAAAGCCGCTAAAATCAATCGTGTAGAGATAAAGAGAAAGGGTGGAAAAACCTGTAAGCTATGTTTAACGAGTCCCCATAAAGACCCCCAAACCAGACATAACAATGCGATAGCACTGATGACCCGAATATTCACGAGCTTCTCTCAACAAATCAAAGAATAGAATGATAGTGTATAAAACAAATGACATCATGAATAATGCTATGTTTTAATAGATACATCATTTTTTTTAATGTCTTTTTTAAAGAGGAATACCCATTTCTTTTTAAAATTGGATTTTTTTAACGATTGAGGCTTATTTATGAATATTGACATTAGCGATATCAGGTCATTTGTCACGGTTGCCGAGTTAAAAAGTATTACTGCCGCAGCGCATAAGCTCAATTATTTACAGTCCAACATGACTGCCAAAATCAAAAAAATTGAAAATCATTACAAACGACAACTTTTTATTCGTAAACCCAAAGGGGTTGAGTTGACCGAGTCAGGATTAAATTTATATAACCAGTATAAAAAAATGATTTTTACTTGGGAAGAAACCGAACATAAAATTTATCAACAAGACAATAATTTACGCTTTGGAACCAATACCAGTTTAGGTGGAATGCGTTTCTATCCATCATTTAATCAGCTTTATCAAGCCTACCCTGACCTGTCCATTACCATGAAAACAGGAGCGACAGGGTATATTGAGGAAGAAATATTAGCGGGAAACCTCGATATTGCGTATGTGCTTGGTCATCCTAAACAAAAAAATCTTCAGTATATTCAAAAAGCTGAGGATCAATTGGTAATCATCGGCAAAAATATAATCAATCATGAAAGTCTTGAAGATTGTTTGAATCATCAAAATATTTTACTGGCTTCTGAAGAATGTTGTTATGCAACAACGCTCGATAAAATTTATGCAGACTATGGTTTAAGTAAGGGTGAACTGACTCATATTTATGATCATGAAGCTTTGATTCATTTTACCCAGTTAGGCATGGGAATCTCCATGCTGGCCAAATCATTGATTGAAAAATTTAAGATTCAATATTATCGGGAAACACCTGAGCAATATCGCGATATTGGCTTATATTTGATCGCTCGAAGTGATCATGTATTTACTCCAATTGAAAAGCAATTTATTGGATTAAATGATTCTCTGCAAAATACTCAGACGTTCACTCAGGTTAGGGTCGCCTAACAGCTGAATTGAAAAATTTAGATGTATCAAGATATCGATATAGATTTTGTATTTTTCAGGATGGATATTGAACGATCCGAAAAAATAAAATAAAAAAGTGCTACAATATCTGCCATTCTGAATTCTCAAGACCGTCGGTTTGGGTCTTTTTACAAATGTTAGTTAGGATTAGCAATGACTGATAACGCAACCATTTTGCAGCATGTACCAGTAGGCAAAAAAGTGGGGATTGCCTTCTCTGGTGGTCTGGATACTTCAGCAGCTTTATTGTGGATGAAACAAAAAGGCGCAGAACCTTATGCATATACTGCAAATCTGGGCCAGCCTGATGAAGATGACTATGACGCTATTCCAAAGAAAGCTGAACAGTATGGTGCAGTAAAAGCTCGTTTGATCGACTGCCGTTTACAACTTGCTTTAGAAGGAATCGCAGCGATTCAATGTGGCGCATTTCATATCAGTACTGGTGGTGTTCCCTACTTCAACACGACTCCATTAGGTCGTGCTGTGACAGGAACCATGTTAGTCACGGCTATGAAAGAAGATGATGTCAATATCTGGGGCGATGGCTCTACTTATAAAGGCAATGATATTGAACGTTTCTATCGTTATGGTTTGCTGACTAATCCAAGCTTAAAAATCTATAAACCGTGGTTAGACCAACAGTTTATTGATGAATTGGGTGGCCGTGCTGAAATGTCACAGTTCCTGATTGATAATGGCTTTGACTATAAAATGTCAAAAGAAAAAGCATATTCAACTGATTCAAATATGCTGGGTGCAACACATGAAGCCAAAGACCTTGAATATCTGAATGCAGGCATCAAAATCGTTGATCCAATTATGGGCGTTGCTTTCTGGAAAGATGATGTTGAAATTCAACCAGAATCAGTTTCTATAACTTTTGAAGAAGGGATGCCAGTCGCTTTAAACGGCCAACGCATTGAAGATCCTGTTGAATTCATTCTTGAAGCCAACCGTATTGGTGGTCGCCATGGTTTAGGGATGTCGGATCAAATTGAAAACCGTATTATTGAAGCCAAATCTCGCGGTATTTATGAAGCACCAGGTATGGCTCTTTTACATATTGCGTATGAGCGTTTAGTCACTGGTATTCATAATGAAGATACCATTGAACAATATCGCATCAACGGATTACGTTTAGGACGTCTACTTTATCAAGGTCGCTGGTTTGACTCACAAGCGCTTATGTTACGTGAAACTGCTCAACGCTGGGTAGCAAAGGCAATTACTGGTACTGTGACACTTGAGCTTCGTCGTGGTAATGATTACACGATCATGAATACTGAATCTCCAAACCTCACTTATGAAGCAGAGCGTTTAACTATGGAGAAAGGTGATTCAACGTTTACACCTATGGATCGTATTGGCCAATTGACAATGCGTAATCTAGATATCACGGATACACGTGCAAAATTAGGTATTTATACCAATACTGGCTTGTTATCTATTGGTCAAGGTTCAGCAGTCCCACAATTGGAAACCAAAAAATAATTTTGTTTTTAAACAATAAAGCTTCTTGAATAACTCAATGAGCTGATAAAAAAAGAGAGGTTCAATTGAACCTCTCTTTTTTATTATAAATTAAGATCGACGACGATAAAGCACCAATCCAACCAGTCCTAGTACAGTAAAGATACCTAGACTTCCACCACCACTACCACTTTGATTGTTTGTGGTAGATGCAGTATTTTTCAGCGTCACCGTTGTTTCCGATGACTTAGTTTCATCCGCATCATAAATCAAATAACTAAATTTATAGTCAAATACGTTGAAATTATTCTTAACCTGAATAGTTAAATTACCGCCATAACAGGTTTCTTTTTCGTCAGGATATGGACAAGGACCACTGCGTTCAGGCGTAATACTAACTCCAGAAGGAACAGTAGTTACACGAATTGGTAATTCGATACCTTCAGAATTATGGTAGAAAGCCGGCTTATTTGGCTTAATAGTCATAGCAGAAACAGGGCCGTCACCATCATCGGAATCGTTGGCAAGTAAATTTACATTTATCTTCTGATCCGTTCCATATTGAATAGTATATTCATCAGCGGTCGCGATCGGCGCAATATTGACAAAATTAACCTGCATTAATCCTGATGACGTTCTATTCGTATTGAGTGAACCATCTGCATTTTTCATAGTCAATGTATATTCACAGAAATTGTATTCACCTGCCTGCGTAATACCATCATCCAGACGATAAACCATGATTCGTTTTAAGTCAGCATTCCATTCACATTTCAGATTTTCATCAGGTTTAGATTCTAGTTTAGCCGTATCCCCACTTCCTGTGATCATACCTACGCCCACTGGCGTTACACTTACCGCATAAGTATCAGTTGTTAGGTGCTGGATTTGGCGACTGCCATCTGCTAGCTCAGTTTCATCTGGTAAGCTAAATGCAAATGGATCGACATACACTGCACGATACTTTTCATTTGCTTTCGTATAATTAATTAAATCTTCATACTCTTTAACCCGCTTATTATAATAAGGCAGAAAATCGGGATTAGTTGTTGTATCTGCAACTAAACCCTTGAAAAGATCAAGTTGAGTTTGATAGTTAGCAAGTAGGTCAACAAGAGAGGTATTTACGATTCCATTAATATCTCCAGCCGTCAAACGCATGATTTCAGTCGAGCCGATATCACAACTATTTCTTCCTGCTGGATTTAAAATTAAAGTTCCATCGGTAATACGATTGATTCCTCGCTGATCTTGAGTACTGCATCCATCAGCACCCACATCAACCAAATCTGTTGCAGTGTGATTATCTTTAGGGAAGTAAACAGGAAGAAAACTCGTATACTCAGAAGCAGTTTGTAATGGGCTTAATACTGTAGAAATATTGTTATTACCCACATTAATATTGGTCTGTTCTTCTGGTAATACCTCACTGGCAACATCACACTGGCTGTTACCCCCCGCCACTAAATTTAACGCATTATAAGCCAGACCAACTCCCGTATCCTTTTCGTCCTTGGCTTCACCAAGCAAATAGCGGCATGAACGGTTACTGTTAAATGCGAGAACATTAAAAGTTAATATTTTCGTCCCAATCTTGTCATATAAAAAAGTACTAAAAGCAGTATTCTCGACAATGGTATTACTATTTAAAACCAGACTACTTGAAGTACTCAGTTTGCCATCATCTTCGATATTCAATCGATCACTTGTAAATTTTATAATGCTACCATTTGCCGCATTTGCAGTGTTTTGAGCAATTGTATTAGCAGTTAAAGTTGCTGTTGGCTCGCCACAAAACTCCAGTGTACTTTTACTTTCATTTGATCCATTTTGAATAAAACTATTATTAGTTAACGTAAATGTACGTTTATTATAATCCAGATTATCTTTACAACTCATTGCTAGAACAGAACCAGTAACAGCTTTATTGTTCTGATATATACCACTGGTCATGGTGAGGGCAGCGTTATTTCCTTCAAGGTAAATCGCTCCTCCTTGACTTGCAGTTGAGTTTAGGACAGATACGCCCGTCAATGTTGTTGCAGCACCCAAATATAGTGCACCGCCTCGATCTGCATTTTTACCGTTTTGAAACTGAACATTACTAATAGAAATAGAAACTTTGCTGTTGCTGGTATTAATTAAACGCGTTTTACTTTCACCATCTATAATGCTTTTAAGAACTGTTTTGGCTGGATAATCATTGGTGATGACATCCACCTTACTATAATCTTGTGGAATTTTCCCCACAATAGAAATAGATGAAGCTGGAACTAACTCCGAATTTAGCTTATAGACTCCCTCCTCAAGTTGGATATAATCCATCGCTGAGGCCGCAGTATTACCTGCACTACATCCACCATAAGACCGATTCAGTTCAGCAGCTTTCATTGCCATCCGAAGCGAACATTTACTGCTGCTTTGATCATCAATATCATCAAAAGTATTTACATAAATAGTCTTATCTTCTGCCGCCATTAATGACATAGCAGACAATACCATCAATGTAAGTAGTCCTTTTTTATAATTTTTCATGACTTTTCCCTATCCTTACTTTTTAAAACGTCTTAACCCTACCAGTCCTAATAGAGCAATTAACATCCCATATCCAAAGCTACCACCACTGGTTTTCACTTTTTTACTTTCAAAATCATTAGGTGGATCCTGCACAATTTTTGCAGGAATATCGATATATTGACTTCCTACCGAATCACTGAATCGTGTAATCGTGGTCATGATGCGAAGTTTAAATTCATCAGAACCATGCCAGTTTCCGTTTGGCACATAAGTTATATTCCCTTCTTGATCCAGTGTTAATGTGCCTTTAGATGGAGTATTGGTCTGTACAATTTGCAAACAACCTGCCTGCCATGCTTTACCATCGTCTCTTTTACCTAATAAACCTTCACATTCACTTGCAGGAAGAAGTTCGCCATCCGCTAACTGATCTGCAATTGAAAACTTAGCAGTTTCTCCATAGAGAATATCCTGCCCGACAGGAGAAATAGAATCCGCATCAATCACCAATTCAATCGCACCAATATCACACAGTTCTTTGGTACTACGTGTCTTACCACGTTGATCACTCGCTTCACAGCTTGAAAGACTAGTGATATTTGTCCCGTTACTGAGAACACGGCCACGATTGACAATTAGAGAATCAGCCAGTGTTTTATAAGACATTAAAAGTCGTGGCTTGAAAAAACCTAGAAATTGATTTTCAGGGGTGTAATATGGGCACAGTAAACCATCTGCTGGTGCAGCATCACATTTACCTTCCAGTTCACCTGCCAACAACTTATTGTTCGCCACATTGACATTTGGATCAGTCGCGGTACCACTACCACAATCAGCCATACTGGTATTGGTCAGATTGTTAATGAGATTCGTTTTATCATCCGCTGCAAAGACACAGTTTTTTGAACCATTTTCAACAATGATACTGTTAGAAACATAGGCATCACCTTTTGGCCCCTGTAAATACAATCCCATGCTATTACGTATCATAGTAATATTGTTTACAATCATTCCATCACGTACATTGGTGATATAGCCAGTATTACTAAAAATAGTACTGTTTTTAAGCCCAAAATAACGAGAACTAGCATTTGCACTCGTTGAATCATCATCAAATGCTATTGCTGAGTAAATTAATGTGGGCAAAGTAGATGAAGTTGCTTTGTTGTCACGAATGACTGTTTGATAAATATTAAAATAAGGTAATTCACTATAGATCACTGCTCCCTGAGGTGCGGTATTATTTTGAAAAATTACATTTGAAGCAGTCACATAACCTACATTAGTATCCGTAGAAACTCCTTCATTATAAATCGCCCCACCATTGACACTGGCATGACCATTTGTCAGTTTAACGTATTGCAGATTTAAAGTTTCACGGTTAAAAATCAAACCACCATTATTCACTGTACTTTCTGGGTTACCGTCCAGATTTACTTCAATCAATGAAACGCTATACTGAGCGGACTCACTATTATCATCATAAACATAAAAGATTCGATCATTACCGACCATTTTAATGGTGGCATTATTCTTTCCATACTGATTATTTGAAACATCGGTATCGTAGGTTGTTTTAAGCTGAAGGGCTTTTTGTATCTTGATTTGACTATTTAATTCATAGGTTTTTTGTTTTTCCAGCAAAACAACAGCAGTGGAGTCTTCACCGCCACATCCATTATATCCTGCTTCTGGCATTCCCTGATTGATATACTCAATTGCTTCGCGCAAAGAACAGAGATTGTCGTTCTTAACTTCGTCTGCTGTTGTGTTGACTATAATTTCGCCTGCACTATATGCATGACCAGCAACGAACAACAGCCCAACGCCTATACCCCGCTTGAGCATACCTTTCTCCTTTATTTCCATTTTCATTATTTTTTTAAAGTCACCAATTCCTAGCAACTTTTGAGTTAATTTGCGTACTTTCGCATAGCTTGAGTAATTACTCAAGATTTTTCACGTGACTAACGATACTCGTCAATCAAGGCATATATTTGCTTTAAGGTGGCATTCGAAAGCTTAGTTTTCTCACCCTTAAGCAATTTTTCAAGCTGTGCCAATGTTTGTAATAGTAAAGAGGCTTGATGGGGTCCATGCAATAGCAAATATTCAATTATTTGCGGATCAAAATGCAAACCGCGACGCGCCACAGTAGATAAAACCAATGCTTCACGGTCTGCGTAAAGACTACCATTGGGTACTTTAACACTGACCGCCTGAGTTAATCGTGATTGTAAATCTGGAAGTTCAAGTTTAAGTTCAATTGGAGCAACACGCGATGAAAATACCAGTTGACCGCCAACTTCATTATTATAATTAATGAGATGGAAAACTGCTCGTTGCCAATGTGGCACACCACTAATCGCCTCAATGTCATCCAAAGCAACCAAATCATAACGCTCAAGTGAAGTAATGGCTTCAATCGGTGCATCCAGAAGCTCAAGTAAAGAAACTTTTATTGCAGATTTCCCTATTTCCAGATAAGAATCGCAAATTGCAGAAAGTAGGTGACTTTTTCCAGAACCAGCACCGCCATAAATATAAAAGCGGTTAACTAATCCTGCATGTAACTGACGGACGGCATCAACAACATGTCCCCAACCTGGCCCAGAAAAATCACTAATCCGAGCATCGAGTTGAGGTTCAATATTCAACTGTAGTTGACGCATACTATGTCATAAACCTCGTGAGCAACCTCATGGCTATTTAGGTGGAGAATCATTTGGCACATCAGTATCTTGCGGTTTTTTGATTTCAATATCAAGATCAACGCTTTCAGTTTCTACACTAATATGTTCAGCACCACCATGTTGTACCAGAATAGCTTGATCACCATACAATTGACTATGTTCATAAGCTTCGCGTACATGGCGTAGTAAAACTACAATGACAGCAGCGACGGGTAATGCAATCAACATACCTAAAAAGCCTGCCAACTGTGCCCCCGCCAAAACAGCAAAAACAACAGCAACAGGTGACAGTCCAATTTTATCACCCAACAGAAAAGGTTGTAGGATATAACCTTCAACCGCCTGACCAATCATAAATACAATACCGACCAGAACAAGTTGCATCCAATCGACACCAAACTGAAATAGTGTCGCGATGATTGCAGCAATTATACCCACCGCAAAACCCAAATAAGGAATAATACTGGCAAGTCCAGCGACCATACCAATAATAAGACCGACTTCGAGACCAATAAGTTGCAAGCCAACCGCATAGACGATTCCTAATAGCAACATCACTAAAAACTGGCCTTTGACGAAAGCACCTAAAACACTATGACATTCCCTGACAATACGCATGGTACTTTGTTCATACGGTTTTGGAATAAGTCGATGTAAGCTACTTAACATCCTCTCCCAATCCAATAGGAAATAGAATGCAATAACAGGAATCAGCACAATTGTGCCGCCGATCTGAATAAAATTTAAACCAGACTGTGCGAGTCTCAAGGCCATAGTTTGAATACTATCAGCACTATAATTGGTCTGAATATATTCCATCACTACTGTTGAGATTTGATCCGTGTCGATCTCCATACGTTCAACATTAAAAGTATGTGAAACCCAAGGTAAGAAAGTCGCATTGACCCAATGAATCCCGGCAGGAATACTGTCACGGGCATAGATCAATTGTTGCCATACCAGTGGAACCACGTACCAGATTGCCAAGGTAAGTAAAACACCAATACCGATAAAAACGATACTAATAGATAACCAGCGTGGTAAACCGATTCTTGATAGTTTCTCCACCAATGGACTAAACAGGTACGCAATTAAAAAAGCGCCAATAAATGGAATCACAACGGGTTTAAGTAAATAAAGTACCCAAAGTAAAAATGCGATACCTGCTAGGATGAAGATACGGCGAAGCGTACGATCTTGCATAAAATCTAGCCTTTTTTTAATGTATTCATTATAGATGCAAAAATATTTCGTTAAAGATAGCATTTTCAAGCATAAATAACATAAGAGTTTCGTATATTCAGGTTATAATCTGCCGCCAATGCGGAGACTTCACTATGAGCAACTCAACTTCTACCCCAAATACTGGTTTAAGCTATAAAGATGCGGGCGTCGACATTGAAGCGGGCGACGCACTGGTCGATCGTATCAAATCAGTCGCAAAACGCACCACTCGTCCTGAAGTCATGGGCGGTCTTGGCGGCTTTGGCGCACTTTGCAAAATTCCTAAAGGCTATGAAGAACCAGTTTTAGTCTCTGGTACAGATGGCGTAGGTACAAAATTACGTTTAGCACTTAACCTCAATCGTCATGACACCATTGGCCAAGATCTGGTTGCCATGTGTGTCAATGATCTATTGGTCTGTGGTGCAGAACCATTATTCTTCCTCGACTATTATGCAACAGGCCATTTAAATGTTGATGTTGCAGCGGATGTTGTCACAGGTATTGGTCAAGGCTGTGAACTTGCAGGTTGCGCGCTTGTCGGTGGTGAAACTGCTGAAATGCCAGGTATGTATGAAGGTGAGGACTACGATCTAGCTGGTTTTGCAGTGGGTGTAGTTGAGCACAGTAAAATTATTGATGGTTCCAAAGTAAAAGCGGGAGATATTTTGATTGGTATCGCTTCAAGCGGTGCACATTCAAATGGTTACTCACTGCTGCGTAAAATTCTTGATGTTAAAAATGTTGATTTGACTCAACAAATTGATGGTCGCTCATTGGCTGATGTAGCAATGGAACCTACTCGAATCTACGTTAAACCTGTGCTCGAACTCTGCAAACAAGTTGATGTTCATGCAATGGCGCATATTACTGGCGGTGGTTTACCAGGTAATTTACCACGTGTACTTCCAAACGGCGCTCAAGCGGTGATTGATGAAGCATCATGGGAATGGCCAGAACTGTTTAAACTCCTGCAGCGTGAAGGCAATGTAGAACGTTTTGAAATGTATCGCACGTTCAACTGTGGTGTAGGCATGGTAATTGCGGTAGATGCTGCTGAAGCTGAAAAAACTATTCAAGTGCTTAACTTACTTGGTGAAAAAGCATGGAAAATTGGTCATATTCAGGACAATGCGGAATCTGTTGAAGGTGCTGACGAAAAAATTCGTGTGATTTTTGCATGATGAAAATTGCGGTACTTGTTTCAGGAAATGGCAGTAATTTACAAGCTTTGATTGATGCCCAACTGGGCAAACAATTATCAGGGAAAATTATCGGCGTTATTTCCAATAAATCAGATGCGTATGCATTGGAACGAGCTAAAAAAGCGGCGATCGAAACCTGTGTGATTGAGCATAAGGCCTATCCCAACCGCGAAGTTTTTGATGATGCGATGCATCAACAACTTCTAGCATGGGATATAGACCTTGTGGTACTCGCGGGCTTTATGCGTATCTTAAGTGAAAAGTTTGTACGGGCTTGGGAAGGGAAAATGATTAATATTCATCCTTCCCTGTTACCTCTTTATAAAGGCATGCATACCCATCAGCGAGTTTTAAATACAGGTGATATGTTTCATGGCTGTACGGTTCATTATGTTACAGCAGAACTCGATGCAGGCCCTGCTCTGTTGCAAGGTATACTTAGAGTTAGCCAGCATGATAACTCCAAGACTTTAGCAAACCGTGTACATGAACTCGAGCATACGATTTATCCGCAAGTAGTAGAATGGATTTGTACACAAACGATTCAATATCGAGCAGGTCAGGCCGTGTATAAAGGTCAGCCTCTTTTAAAGCCAGTACAGTTTTGTCAGATTTAAGCAGACTAAATTCTGGTTAGAAAAAGCGCGTTAATTACGCGCTTTTTTGTTGAGCTTGTGCTGCAATCAGTTTTTTGATCTGATCCGAAGTCGATAATGGATGCTCCAATGGGAACATATGTCCACCACTGACTACAGTATAAGGAATGCCTAAAGTTTTTCTGGCTTTTTGTGGAAAACCACGCTCTAGAAAGTTACTGGTTTCTCCAACCACCAAATGTACAGGTACATGGGGAGCATGCCGTGGAGTTAACCACCACCAAGATGGATTTTGACGAAAGATTTCGACTTCATCTGCTTTAGGAATCGTAAGAGTTACGCCACCACGTGCAGGATCTGAACTGAGCCCATAATCGATATAGGCCTGAAAACAATCTGCGTCAAAATGCTGATAAAAGCCTTTTGGTCGTAATAGTTCAGCTGCTTGTTCTTTAGATGCCCAATGATCTCGTCGACGCGCAGACAAACCCGCGGGTGTCATTTTATCTACATACTTCGGACTGACCAATTTTGCCAGATGAAAAGCAAATGAATATTTGCCCAAAATCAACGGCGGATCCAACATAATTACTTGCGAGAAGAGCTCAGGACGTTGATAAGATGCCATTAACGTCAAAACTGAGCCAAGAGAATGTCCCAAACCAATTACTTTGCGTCCCTGAGCCTGTTGCACAATGCTGTCGACGATTTGATCTACTAAATTTGGCCAGTGATTGGTAATCGGATAACGTTTATCCGGCCCAATCAGAGGCACATAAATGATGTCATAATCATCTTTGAGTGCATCAAAGAGTTTTTGATAGACTTTAGAAGGCACGCCGTTGGCGTGCGCAAAGTGGATTAATGGTTTATCAGATATCATAGTTACGAACTCAATTACTTGAATTGCGCCTGTTGTTCCGTCTGCAATTGCTGAGAAATCGACTGGCTAATTCCCTGACCTATTTGTGAACCCATACGCCCAACCAAAGACTCAAATGGACTGCGTTCAATCGTATAGTTTACTTTAGTATCAAGTTTTAGCTCGCGCATCAAACTATCAATGTTACCTGTACGGTCAGCAACACCTAACTTAATCGCTTGTTCACCTGTCCAGAATAAACCTGAGAAAATTGCAGGATCATCTGATTGCAGACGTTTACCACGACCTTGTTTTACCGCATCAATAAAATGCTGATGTACATTATCCAATAAAGCCTGAATATGTTCACGTTGCTGAGGATTGATTGGTTTGGTCATGCTAAGAATATCTTTATTAGAACCAGACGTCATGGTACGGTCTTCAATCCCCAGTTTTTGAGCAAGTCCGTTAATACCATAATTTGGCATAATGACCCCAATGGAACCCACTAGACTTGATGGATTCACAATAATTTCATCTGCCGCAGAAGCAATATAATAAGCACCCGACGCTCCCATATCGCCAATCACAGCATAAACTTTTTTATCTGTATGCTGCTGTTTTAAATAGCGAATTTGTTGCCAAATTTCATCTGATTGAACAGGCGAACCACCAGGCGAGTTAATATTTAAAACAACTGCTTTACTTGATTTTGCATCAAATGCTCGCTTTAAAGCTTTATTAGTATCTTCACTATTGACCGATTGATTACCAGAATCAATGGTGCCAATAATATTGACAATCGCCAGATGTGCAGTTGAAGTTGAGCTTGTAGTATTGGTATCTACAGTTGAACAGCCACGCCCTAAAAGAATAAAGATAAAAATCAGATAAGCAAAAGTCAGTAGTTTAAAAAAAATACCCCAGCGTCTGGCACGACGTTGTTCTTCTACAGACGCAAGAACAGCTTTTTCCAAAATTTGCCATTCCTGTCCAGCCTTATTATTGCTATTCGATGGTTCATTTTGTGGTTTTGGTGGCCAATCGGACATAAAAAACAACCCAAAAAGTTAAAATCTCTGCCATTATATACACTGAATCGGTAAAAACTATTTAATCGGTATAATTTAACTTATAATATTTTTTGCCTGATGCTTCCTTTCTTACTTTTTTACATCTTTTTTAATAATGACCACACCTGATACTCATAGCTTCAATTACCGTCTTTTAAGGTTTGTTAGCCGACAGCCTATTCAGTTCTCACGTTTTATTGCGCGTATGCTCGCAGGCTTAGTCAACTCTTTAAAAATTAGCAAAACATCCAAAACGATCCAGTTAAACTTACAAATTACCTTGCCCTATTTAACTGAAGATGAACGCCACCAGATCACACAACAAGCTATTCGCAATGAACTTACTTCTTATTTTGAGTTCTTTAGTGTCTGGGGTGCATCTAATCAAAAGAATATCTCACGTATTCAAAATATTACCGGTGAACATTATTTTCATGAAGCTTTAGCCGAAAATAAAGGACTGGTTCTAATTGTTCCACATTTTGGTACATGGGAAGTTATGAATGCCTGGTGCGCTCAGTTTACCGCCATGACCATTTTGTATAAACCCGTTAAAAATGCAGATGCGGATGCTTTCGTACGTGCAGCACGTAGCCGAGAACAAGCTAATCTGGTTCCTACAGATGAAAGTGGCGTACGCCAGATTTTTAAAGCCCTTAAAAAAGGTGGAACCACCGTCATTTTACCTGATCACTCACCGCACGTTGGGGGTGAAATGGTCAATTATTTTGGCATTCCGTTAGCTTCAAGTAATCTAAGTTCGAAACTGATTCAGAAAACCAAAGCCAAAGCTTTACTTCTGTATGCAATACGCAATGAAAGCGATGGCTTTGATATGTTTATTGAGCCAATGGATCCTGCTATTTATGAAGGCTCTGATGTGCATGGAACCTTGGTCATCCATCATGCTATTGAAAATCTGATTCGTAGATATCCTCAGCATTATCACTGGAGTTATAAACGTTTTAAAGCGAATCCCGAACTGGATAATGTGTATAAACTTGATGAAAAAACTGCCTTAGAAAAGGTGGAACAGGTGCGTGAACAAGCCCAAAAACTCATTATGGTTCATCCCGATTCAACCACTTAAATATTTTTCGATATTGTTCAACTTGCACTTGATTATTCTGAACACGAAATGTAATGGTTCCCGACGCTATCGTGGTATAAAGTGGAATATTTAAAGCATCTAATCGTGATAACGTTTGCGTACTCGGATGCCCATAACGGTTACTATAACCCACTGAAGCGACTGTAAGTTGTGGTTGATAGTGCCTTAAAAAATCATAAGATGAACTATGTTTACTGCCATGATGCCCCAAAACTAAAACATCAACTTTTAAATCAGGATATTTTTGCAAAATTTGATATTCAGTCTCCCATCCAGCATCGCCCATAATTAAAAATCGACGTAAACCCTTTGCCTTTAACAATTCAAGATAAACGACACAAGAATGTTCATTGCGGTTAGACTGAACCAACTGATCATCGATCGGTTCAGGAGACAAAATGTGCAAACGGATATCTGGGGTTTGCCATGTTTGGCCTGTATAACATTTAGAAAAAGACATCGAATTTTGCTGTGGCAGCGTTTCATTTGCCATGAAGTGAGTTACTTTGACTTGCTTCAAAATTGCCTCTAATGCCCCACTATGATCTTGATCTAAATGAGAAAGTAAAATACGATCAAGTTGAGCAACGCCTTGTTGCTTCAAGTAAGGCACTACGACATTTTGACCGATACTAAATTTAGTTTCATCATAGTAACCCCCTGTATCAATTAGAAGGCGTTGTGATGAATCTTGTATAAAAATGGACTGTCCCTGACCGACATCAATCACTGAAATTTGAGTATCACGTTTCACCCACGTCAGTAGAAATATTGGACAAATACATAACAGTGCCCATGACTTAGGAATACTTCCTTTAGGTAAAAATAACATCAAAATACCTAAACCAATACTCAGCAAAATCCAGGGTGTTAAAGCAAATGTATACAATACTGGATTAAAAAGATGGTCCAACCCATTTAAAATAAAAAATAAAATGCCAATCAATAGATCATTAATCTGAAAAAGTAGATGCCCGATTGTTGGAATTATTAACCAGACGCAAGCCGCAATAATGCCCAATGGTACAATTACCCCTCCTAGAAGCGGAATAACAATCAGATTAGCGATGGGGGAAATCCAAGAAACCTGCTTAAAAAATATGAGAACTAAAGGTAATAAGGCAATAAAAATTTTCCATTGAGACTGAATTAATAATTGAATATTCTTCCAGATTTTTTGCATTAAAGTCAGCACTGAAGTGGTAGGAAAGTGCATGGACTGATAAATATTCAATAAAATAAAACAGGCGCCATAAGACAACCAGAATGCAGCAGATAAAATGCTGAAAGGATCGATCAATAAGCTCAAACTTGCAGTATATATTAACAAGCTAAAAGCTCGAATTTCATGTTTAACGAGTAGAAATAAACTTGCAATAATTGTCAGTAATAATGTGCGTAATGCGGGAATCTCAAAACCCACAAATGCTGTATAAATAAATACACAACTACAAAATGGTATGATCATCAAAATCTGACGAGGATACTTTAAATACAGTGTTGGCTTAAGCTTATGAATTACACAACTCATAAGCCATGTAAATAATGCAGCCAAAATCAAAACATGTGGGCCAGATATCGCCAATAAATGTGAAATGCCAAAACGCTGAAATAAAATTTCAGTATTTTTATCCAGTAAACTCCGATCCCCAGTTAAGAGCGCCAGCATCAATGCTTTATATTTAAAGGGTTGCTGGTGCAGTTGACCCCGAAAATCCAACCTTAATTGTTCAATATTTAAACAAAACCTTCGCCACAGTGCTTGTTTTTGTTTTAGATGTTGCTGAAATCCTAAACGATAAACGTCTTGGGTAGAAAGTGATTGAATCTGTTGAACATGAAAGCCTGACATCCAGTTTTGCTGAATAAACCATTTTTCCTGATCAAAGCCTCCTGCATTAGCATAACCATGCACAGGCTTAATAATACCTTTCACCTGATAATACTGACCAAGTTCTAAACTATTATTTTTAATGGCGATGCTTTCTAAAAGACGATCATCAATATAGACTAGCCACACTACAGAAGGTCTACCTTGAGATAAAATTTCGACAGGCTGTTTGATTCCGTGGTCTGTGCTTTGTCCCATTTCTCGAATATAAATCACTTCCGACGATGCAGTTGAGGTGATTTCTTTCTGTTTTAAACGCTCAAGTAATGCATAATCTGCATATAAATAACCCAGTAGCCACATTAAAAATGTCGAACTGATTGTTAAAATTGTTTTAGCACTTATATTTTCACTCCATGTTGCTTTTTTTAGAAAATAAATTCCCCATAACATCAAAACAAATGGAATAAAATAATAGATAATGGGAGTCAGGTTTTGAAATGAATATCCCATCATGGCAATGCCAATAATCCATCCCAATAAAATAATTTTTAACATGTAATTTTATATAGTGTCTTTTTCGGACAAAATTAAAGCCCATTTTCATGGGCTTTGGAAAGGATTATTTAAAAAATTTTAATTACTGAATTGAATCGACCCAAAGTCCATCTTGCATATGTAAAATAGAATCACCAGATTGAGCCAATTGTTCATCATGAGTCACGATGAGCATCGCCATATCAAACTCTTTTTTCAGATCCATCAGTAACTGAAAAATAGTCATGGCAGTTTTACGATCAAGATTTCCTGTTGGTTCATCTGCCAGCATTAAAGCGGGTCGAGTGACTAAAGCACGGGCCAAAGCAACACGCTGCCTTTCACCTCCAGATAACTCACCTGGCTTATGTTCCAGACGATGTGACAATCCTACACGCTCCAGCAAATATTCGGCACGTTGTTTCACCTCTTTAAAGTTACTGCTACTACGTAACATGAGAGGCATTGCCACATTTTCCAGAGCAGTAAATTCAGGTAATAAATGATGGAATTGATAAACAAAACCTAGATATTCATTCCGTTTGAAGCCACGTTCCGCTTCACCTAAATTATCAAACCGTTGACCGTTTAAAAAAACTTGACCTTGTGTCGGTTGATCCAGTCCGCCCAACACATGCAATAACGTACTTTTACCTGAACCACTCGCTCCAACAATCGAAACAAACTCGCCTGCTTTAACTTGTAAAGACAAACCTTTAATAACTTCAACGTTGGATTTACCATCAGTAAAGCTTTTATAAATATCTTTGGCTTCCAGAACAATTTTACTCATAACGTAAAGCCTCCGCAGGTTGGATTTTTGCAGCGCGTAAAGCGGGGTAAATTGTCGCTAAGAAGCTTAAGATCAAAGACACAGAAACGATCAAGACCACATCTTGCCATCTTAAATAAGAAGGTAAATAGTTAATAAAATAAGCATCAAACAAATGCCAGCCAAAGGCTGTATTTAACCAATCAATCACGTTACTAATGCTAGTAGCTAGAATGATTCCCAAAATGGCACCTGCCACTGTTCCAATCACGCCAATCACCGTACCCTGTACCATAAAAATTTTGGTAATGGTTGCTGGTGAAGCGCCTAATGTTCTCAATATCGCAATGTCTGATTTTTTATCAGTCACCACCATCACTAACGATGACACAATATTAAATGCAGCGACCAACACAATCAGAAATAACAACAAGCTGACCATGGCTTTTTCCATCTGGATCGCGCTGAATAAATTACCATGGGTATAGGTCCAGTCAGATGCATAAAAGTTTGGTGGAAGGGTTTTTACAATATCATTTGCCACCTGAGGTGCCTGAAAGATATTGTCTAATTTAAGTCGAATACCTTGTGCGCCATCTGGCAAACGTAATAAAGTTGAAGCATCATTCAGGGCGATATAACCCATCATAGAATCAACTTCTGCTCCAATACTAAAAATCCCAACAATTTTAAAACGCTTAAAGCGTGGAACTACGCCCGCTGGCGATGGCGTTGCCTCTGGCAGAACCAAAGTGACATTATCATTGAGTCCAAGCCCTAATGCATCTGCCATTTGTTTGCCCAGCACAATGCCAAACTCACCTTTTTGTAAGCTATTAATATTTCCTTCAACCATATGGTTTTGAATAATTGAAACTTTCGGCTCATATTTGGGGTCGATCCCAGTCACCATAATTCCTGCGACCTGACCATGAGCAGTAAGCATCCCCTGCAATTGAGTAAAAGGCGCAACACCAGTAACATGTGGATGCCCTTCAATTTTTTTTGCAAGTTCTGGCCAATCTGTTAAAATTTGTGTTGAAGAAACAGTAGCTTGAGGTATCATGCCTAAGACACGGTTTTTCAACTCACGGTCAAAACCATTCATGACCGATAGCACGGTAATGAGTACGGCAACACCTAAGGTGAGACCAATCATGGAAACCAATGCAATAAAAGAAATAAAGTGATTACTGCGCCTTGCGCGAGTATATCTCAACCCGATATATAACGAGATTGGTTTAAACATACCATCTAATCCGAGGTAATTTCATTATGGAAAGTTCACAGCATTCGAGTGGTACAACTGAACGCCGTGTCATGTCTCGCATAGATGCTGCGTTAAGAATCAACTATCAGGTTATTTCCGATGCGGTTGCACTTAACGATCCTTACGATCCAAGTTTTGTATTGCCGCGCTATTTTCTACTACTTGCTGAATTAGATCAAATTGATCATGCATTTAGCTACGAATTAGAACAATTAAATCAAAAAGATCAACAAATTGCTCGTATCTTATCCCTATTCAACCAAAAGTTGAATTTAATTACGGGTTCTCTTTACGACTCTATCGTTCAATCCATATTGCCAAGCACCGAACAGGTGAATGTGTCTGAAACAGGACTCAGTTTTTATACCTCGGAACCTTTAAAGCAAGGGTCCTATATTCATATTACCTTGAGCCACCCAGATAATTATTTTCATATCGCCGTTACTGCCCAAGTGGTTTATAGCCACGCAGAAGAGGATAATAGATTTAGAACGGGGGTTTATTTTATCACCTTACATCCGCATGATCGGGTTAAACTCGCAGAATCTATCTCCGAACAAATATCGGATAACGATTAGATCTATAAACGCTATTATCCGATTTGAGATTAATGTTCAGAATGTTGGTGCTTTAAATGGGACTGCAATCGACGACTGGCCTGTAGGTCTTTGTAAAAATATAAAAAAAGGCCTGTAAGAATAATCACGGTTCCCACTACTCCCAGAATTGAAAGCTTTTCATGATTAATCAAAACACCAATAAACATGGCCAATAAAGGTGTCATAACATTGGTCAAGGACAATGTAGTGGCTTTGATACTACGCACCAGTTTAAAATAGCAAAACATTGCAATTAAAGACGCCATAATCACGGTATACATCAAGGCGAATAATGATTTTGCTTCTGGTAAATGCGTAGGTGCATATTGCCAGATCCACGGCATTAAACAGATGGCCCCCAGAGCAGAGACCAAAATTGATCCTGTTGCCTGTGCCATAGGCTCCACCTCAGCATTAACTTTTTTGACCCAAAAGATAGATAAACAGTACATGAACACACTGATCAGCATCAAAGCAATACCAATAGGATGAATATTTTGAGTTGATCCACCAAAACAAATCAGGGCCAGTCCACAAATCGCCACAAACATTCCGAGCCACTGTAATCTATTTAAATGCTGACCAAGAGCAAAATGTGCCATAAGTCCTGCAATAATCGGAGCTAGCCCGAACATAAGTGCAAGAATTCCTGAACTTAAATATTGTGTCGCAATATAGGTAAAAATTTGAGAGCCGATTAGACTAAATGAACCCGCGACGTAGCTATGCAAGGCTATTTTATCTAGAGGAAATTTAACTTTCAGTAATAATAACAAGAGCGCTGCAATCGGCAAGGCAATAAAAAAACGTAATGCCATCGCCCAAAGAATATAAATGTCAGATACGCTCCAAACGATTGCAAGCGGTGTGGTCGCCCAGATAAACACCAGCACAACATAGGTTATGACAATGTTATTTTTAGATTGCATCTTGGGTTCTCATGCAGTTTTACGTTTTTGCTTTAAAATTGTTTGATCCAAAGCGCTGGAAAATTCTCGCTTGTCACGCTCAGAAATAGGGGGCGGCCCGCCCGTTTGCACCCCAGCGCCCCGTAAGGTATCCATAAAATCACGAAGATGTAAACGCGCTTTAACATTAGCTGTAGTATAGATTTCCCCACGGGGATGAATCGCGATACCACCTTTTTCAATGACCTGCGCTGCAAGTGGAATATCTTGCGTAATGACAATGTCATGTTCCTGCATACGGTCTACAATTTCTTTATCCGCCTGATCTGCACCGCTCATCACCTGAATCGATTTGATTCTGACCGATGGCGTGATCCCGACATTCTGATTGGCGACGAACGTCACTTCGAGTTGATAACGATCAGATGCACGTAAAATCACTTCCCGCAAAATTTTAGGTAATGCATCTGCATCCACCCAGAGCTTGAATGGTAACAACTGAATGACTCTTGGAAAAAATAAACTTAAGTTTAACAGATTCGCTTTTCGTCATGGGCACTTATTCCATTAAAAAAACCTGATGATTTTTTATATAATTACATTGATGGACTTGAAAAAACTAAGATATCCTCGATTTAATACACTAAGTTATCCATTTTTTATTCTCAGCTTATATGAAAAATCAAAACAGTCCTGAAATCGTCACTATCGAAGAAAATAATTTTGGCAGTCATGCACAGCACTGGAATTTACTTTCTCCAGAACCTGCGCAAGATATACCAAAGTGGCTGGGACTTGCGTTGGATAGCCCCATTATGCCGATGGGAATCTGTGAATGTGAAACTGATATGGATCAAGCGTTCTGGCTCATTCAGGGGCCAGCAAAATCGCCAGTTCAATTGAATCAAATTATTGCAGTAGAAGATAACAAACCCAAAGCATTAAAAACTGCATTTCCTACATTTGAGAGTCCTTATAAATTTAGTGCCACTATTGATCGTATTATTACGTCTGAATCAGCTACTCAGGCGGTTTTGCAATTAAAAGTAAATGCCAATACTATTATTTATGCCTTTGATAATTTATATAGCGTCAACCATGGTCAATATCAAAAAGATCAAAGTTATCAAGTTCAACTAAATGCATGGGCTTATGAACTCGAACCTGTAGCAGCCAATGAAACGATTATTGTAGATGACCCCGCTTCAATTAAACATCATCGTGCCTTAAATGATATTTTGGCAGCACATAATGGTGTCGCGCCTGAAAATTTGCAGCAACTCATTAATGCTTGGGAACCGAAAATACCAGAAGACAAAGAGCCCGTTACCGTTGATTTTTCTAAAATGGTGGCTTATTTATATGGAGAAACTATTGGTCAGGAAGATGAAGCGTGGTTTCAGGGCAATATCGTTGGTAAGACTTCCATGACATTTATGGAACAAGAATATACGCTGTATGATGTCACTTTGGTTTTAGAAGATAATCTACCTGCAACATTAATTCGTATTGCAACTAAAGATGATTTGTATAAAAACTTTGAAATTGGACAGTATATTCGTGGAAATCTATGGATTCAGGCGAATATTTATGCTAAAACTATTAATAATTAATATATTTTCACAATAATTTAATTATTAGGCTCATTAATGAAAATTATTCGAGAACAACAAAGCTACAGTCTAGTCCAATTTAGTGGCCAACGTATTAAGTTGGACAAAGGTGCTTTCTGTTTTTTTGTTCTAGGAATGTTTCTTGCAGCCATGATTTTTTATCATTTTGGATTATTAGCTGTTTAATTTAGTTTGATGCTTTAAGTATTCAAAAAAAGCCCTCAAGATTTGAGGGCTTTTTCATTATCAGCCATTGCGTTTAGCAAAGTCATCCATAAAATTAACCAAGGCTTGTACGCCTTCAAGCGGTACAGCATTGTAAATACTTGCACGCATAC
Organism: Acinetobacter sp. S54; assembly: GCF_016624945.1. Lineage (GTDB taxonomy): Bacteria > Pseudomonadota > Gammaproteobacteria > Pseudomonadales > Moraxellaceae > Acinetobacter. The sequence goes on from NZ_JACVUI010000007.1 coordinate 87,060, forward strand.
CGCCAACTGAACGATGACCCGCGAGATTTAGCAAATGATTCTCTTCTGCTTCTTTAAGAAATAATTTTTCCAATGCCTCGTCTGCCAATGTAAATGGCACATTCATGATGGAACGATTCGCTTCTACAATCGGATTATTATAAAAATCACTGGCATCAATGTACCCATAAAGCAATTTGGCTTTTTCCAGATTTACCTTGTGGATCGCATCTACCCCACCCTGCTCAAGTAACCATTCAAACACCAAACCTGACAAATACCATGAATAGGTCGCTGGTGTATTCACCATTGAACCATTTTTTGCCTGAGCTGAATATTTCAAAATGCTTGGGATATCTGAACGCGCTTGATCAAGCAAGTCATCACGTACGATAACAATCGTTAAACCCGCTGGACCGATATTTTTTTGCGCACCTGCATAGATAAGACCAAATTTTGATACATCTATTGGCGCAGACAAAATGCTTGAAGAGAGGTCGGATACTAATGGTGCATCAACCTCTGGAATACCATCGAACTGCAAACCACCAATAGTTTCATTGTCAGCATAGTGAACATAGGCAGCATTTTGAGACAAATTCCATTCGCTTTGGTTCTTAATGGCAAGTTTGCCATTTACAGTAGTACCTGCTTCTACACTATTAATCTCGCCATAACGCTGTGCTTCTTTCAACGCTTTTTCTGACCAGATTCCAGTATGAATATAATCGGCTTTTGGGTTTTTTCCCAATAGATTCAATGGTATCGCTGAAAATTGTAACGATGCTCCACCTTGCAAAAATAAAACCTGATAGTTTTCTGGAATATTCATCAATTTGCGTAAATCAGCTTCCGCTTTTTCTGCAACCGCGACATAATCTTTACTACGATGACTCATTTCCATGATGGAAAGGCCCTTACCGTGCCAGTCTAACAACTCAGCTTGAGCTTTTTCTAAAACGGCAGTCGGTAATGCAGCAGGACCAGCACAGAAATTGTACGCGCGCATGATTTTTCCTTTGTCTAAGTGAAACAAAACTAAATTGTGGCATTTAACCACATCTTGGGATTTCGTGCAGTATTTGAACCTATAAATATTTCAATATAAACTGCCAAGTAGAGTTATTTAATCTATGCATCATTTCAATTTAGGCTAATATTAAATCAACAGCCTCATGCTCGATCAGAAATAACGCCTAACTTAAAATTGAGGCCGAGTTTGAATCTGTTATACAAATGTATTGTAAACAATTCAATAACTTACTTTTATAAATAATCCACTACACTAGCTAAAAATATTAAAAGTTGTTTTCTATGAAATTTAGACGTCAGGTTTATACAACAAAACCAACCTTCTTGACGCAGACTTTATTAAAGATCATGGCGGTTGGTTTAAGTTTTTCAGGGTTATGCGCCCAAACGCAGGCTCAAACTTTTAGTTATGCGCAAGCGGAACAGCAAGTGCTGGAGAACTCGTATACGTCTCAGGCCAATGAAGCTCTCCAGAGTTCAGCAAAACTGGATGCAGAAGCGGTAAAAGGTTTAGGACTGCCACGTATTGATTTTAATGTTCGTGCTTACAAATTTCACAGTGAAGTCGATGTCCCTCTCAACTCCTTTAAACAAGGAATAGAAAATGCCTTGAATGACAAACTCGATAACCAATTGAATGAGTGGGAAAATGTCATACCACCCAATATTATTGGCGATATTGAAAATGGAGTGAGTGGCATTATTCATGATGGTGTCAATATAGTACCTAATTATGCCAATTTAACTTTGCAAGATGAACAAATTCGTTCTTCTATTTCCATGGTGATGCCACTTTATACTGGCGGTTTGCTTAAATCGACCAAACAAATTGCAGCAATTCAATCGCAACGTTCTGAACTTAATACTGAACAGCAACAAGATGTACAACGTTTTGAAATGATTCAATCTTATTTCAATGTGCAATTACAACAGCAACTCGTTAAATCCAGTCACTTTAATTTCAATGCAATGCAACGTCATCTTGATAATGCTCTCAAACTTGAGCAACAAGGATTTTTAAGTAAAGGGCAAAGGATGCAATTTGAAGTGGCGCGAAATAATGCACAGCGCTTACTACAAAATGCACAAGCTAATCTACAAAGCAGTCAGTTCCAACTGAATAATCTATTACGAACCAATCAAGTGAGCCAACTTACTACACCCTTATTTGTAAATAAAGCTCAGACTCAGTCTTTAGATAATTTAATGGCAACCTATCCAGAACAGTCTAGTTTAGTGCGTAAAATGCAAATGGATACACAAATTGCCAATGAAAATGTCCGTGCGCAACAAGCTGCAAAGAAACCTAATTTATTTGCATTTGGTGAATATAGTCTGGATGATAAAGAAAATTGGATTATTGGAATTGCTGCGCGTTATAACTTATTTTCAGGACTGGATAAAACCAAAAGTATTCATTCTGCAGAGCTTAAACGCTATGCAACCGAGTTACTTACTGCAAGAACTAAACAAGAAATTGAAAATGTAATGAATAAATCCTATAGCGAGCTGAATTCAGCGCAACAAAGCCATGCTTTGCTCCTACAAAACCAAAAAGCAGCCCAGGAAAATTTACGTATTCAGGAACTTTCTTTTAAAGAGGATATGGGCACAGCCACTCAAGTTATTGATGCCCAAAATGCCCTGAATGCCTTAAATACTGAAATGGCACTGAACGCATATAAATATATTTTATCGTTGGCGACTTTATTACAAAGCCATGGCTCAATTTCAAATTTCAAAGCTTATTTAAATCAACCTAATACCGATTTTATTCGTTAAAGGAGAGGACATGATGAATCAAGATCAACCACCGTCCGATGCTCAACATCCAGATTCCTCTTCTATTGCTGACAATGAAAAAACAAACGATCATGGAACTGATCAGCCCCCTATTAAGCAGCCACAAAACAAATCCGAGGGATCTAAAAAGAAAGGGCTGATTAAAGTCATTGTTGCAATGATTGTAGTCGTGTTGCTTGGCTTAATTGCTTATGGACTATGGAAAGCCTATCAGCCCAAACAGGTTGAATTACAAGGACGTGTTGAAGCTGAAACCTTACATGTCAGCACCAAAGTACCAAGCAGAATCGAACAAGTTTATGTATCCGAAGGGCAAAAAGTTAAAAAAGGACAAGAGCTTGTTCTTTTGATTAGCCCAGAAATTCAGGCAAAAAAACAGCAGGCACAGGCCGCATTACAATCTGCACAAGCCCTGCAATCCACCACTGAACGGGGTTCGCAGGAAGAAAATATCGACACTCTATATGCAAACTGGAAAAGCGTACAGGCTCAGGCTGAACTCGCCAGCAAGACCTATCAGCGTGGAGCGATACTGTATAAAGAAGGTGTCATTTCACGGCAGCGTCGTGATGAAATGTATGCAGCACAACAATCTGCCAAAGAGCTCACTGAAGCAGCCTATCAGCAATACGCACGGGCTAAACGCGGAAGTACACCGCAACAAAAATCAATGGCAGATGCACAAGTTGAAATCGCTCAGGCCGCAGTCGCAGAAGCCAATGCGCTTGAAGCTGAAACTAAACTTTATTCCCCAGTCGATGGCACAGTTTCCAAAACCTATGGAAAAGTATCTGAGTTAGTTGCAACTGCTGTTCCTGTCGTGAGTATTTTGGAAGATGATGAACTTTGGGTCAGCTTGAATGTCCGTGAAGATCAATATCGCTCCGTTTATAAAGCGAAAATTATGCAAGGATATATTCCTGCACTGGATCAAAAAGTTGAGTTTAAAATTAAAAACATTGAGGCCGAAGGTGAGTTTGCGACTATTAAGACGACTCGACAAACGGGGGGGTATGATATCCGTAGCTTTAAACTACATTTAGTTCCTGAACGGCCTGTACAAGACTTGAAAGTTGGCATGAGTGTCTTGTTTAAAGTGACTGAGGCAAACTAATATGCTTGCCTGTATATTACGGGAACTACGTTACCTACTAAAAAATAAGTGGGATCTGGCAATGGTGGTGATTGCCCCATTGTTCATTATTTTGCTATTTAGCAGTATGTTTTATCAAGGTAAACCAGATCATTTACCTATCGCGATTATCGATCAGGATCAGAGCGAACTCAGCCGTAATATTGACCGTTACTTATCACTCAATCATACGCTCGATGTGAAATATCGAACTCAAAATCCAACCGAAGTCGAGCATTTACTGAATCAGACTAAAATCTGGGGGTACGTGCATATTCCTGCAGGCGCAGAACAACGCTTAGTGAGTGCGCAGGATGCCCAAATTAGCATTGCCTTTAATCAATCTTTTTTTAGTGTTGGAAATACTATTTCTTCTGCAATGCTTTTAGGCACATTAAGTGGCATGGCTGATTTTGCTGGCGAAAGTTATTTGAGCAATCTACTCCCCTATTTAAGTATGCCAACACCAAATGTCAAAATTTCGACACTGTACAATCCAAATCTAAGTTATGAATTCTATTTAGAACCCTTTGTTATTCCTGCTATTTTACATTTATTGCTCTGCTGTTGTGTGGCTTTTGCAATTGGACAGGAATTAAAAAGAAAAACCGTTACAAGCTGGGCCAATCCTAATGATTACATCGGCGCTTTATTTGCCAAAATCTTAGTTTATGTGGTCATTTTTACAGTATGGACTTGGATCTGGATGCTATGGCTTGTTGTGATTAGAGGTTGGTTTGTGGCAGGTAGCCTGCTTTTGATACTGTCAGGGCAACTTTTATTATACTTTGCTTACGCTTTTATTAGTTCTACGGTGGTTCTTGCGAGTCAAAATTTAGGTAGAACCTTTGGATTTATTGCAGTTTATGGCGGTTCTTCTTTAAGCTTTGCGGGTGTCACACTACCTTTAAACAATGCGCCTGTTTTTACCCAGTTCTGGTCAATGATTATTCCTTACACCCCTTATGCTCGTCTACAAACTGAACAATGGGTGGTAGGAAGTGATATGGGAATTTCGATCTGGCCTTTTTTAATTTTACTGGGTTATTGCCTATTCTATTTTGCTGTCAGTGCTCTGCTCATGAAGAAGTTAGTGAAGGAGCAACCTCATGCATAAGTTCTTTTACTATTACGTTGAAACATTTAAAAATATTGCAAAAAATTCCTCGATTTTGACAACAGTCATTTTATCTGTATTTTTTTATAGCTTTTTTTATCCCATCGCTTATAAAGCCGAACATGCTGATTCATTGCCAATTGTTATTGTTGATGAAGAACAAAGTGCGGTGACCTCTACCATCATTGCGCAAGTCTCAAATAGTCCAAATGTTAAAATTAAGGCGGTAACAGGTAATTTTCTTGAAGCAGAGCAAATGGTTCGTAACCAAAAAGCTGATGGCATTTTGTATTTGCCAGATAACCTTTCAAATAGTATTCGACGCGGAGAAATGGGAGGAATTGGACTTTATATCAGCACAGCGTACTTTTTAAAAACCAAAGATATTGGTTTAGGACTAGCCACAGCAATTGAAAATGCAATTCATGAGCAAGCCGCTCGCTTTGGTGATATTTCACATTTCAAACCAGAACTTTCGATCCATCAAATTCCGCTATTTAATACTCTATCTGGCTATGGTAGTTATATTTTCCCCGCTGTCGCGCCTGTTATTATTCATCAAACTATTATCTTAGGTTTGGGAATGTTAATTGGGGGGTTTAGAGAAAAAAACTGGCATCCTACAACGACTGAGTTTTGGGGAATTTTTGCCTGCTTTGTAACCATCGGTTGTCTAGGCTGTTTCTATTTATTTGGTTTTATTTTCTGGCTAAATGACTATCCGCATGGTGGCAATTTTTGGGGAATGCTTTTGGCTGTCCCGATATTTGTCAGTTGTGTCGCCGCATTAGGGTTGGTATTTGGTTCGTTATTGGACATGTCTGAACGAGCTGGACATTTTCTAGTTTTTACGTCTATTCCATTGTTTTTATTAACAGGTATTGCATGGCCTATTCAATCTATGCCTTTATGGATACAGGGTTTCACTTGGCTTCTGCCATCCACACATGCAGTTCAGTTATTTATACAGCTGAATCAGATGGGAACCCAGACGGGTCTCGTTTTACCTAAACTCATATTTTTGAGCTGTGCAACAGGTATTTTTCTATTGATTGCGTATTATCGCTTGGTAATAAAGCCAAAAAATACAACCCATAAATCATAAAAAAGCACGCCTAAGCGTACTTTTTTATCAGCTTGTACATCTACCAATTAACATTTACACGGCGATTAGGTTCCAGACACTCAACTAATTGTGATTTTTCCGAATCACTACATTGTTGATATGCAGTGGTTTGATTTTTTGCTTCTACTTTAATACGGTTTGAATCAACGCCATATTGAGTCAGTAAAGAGGCAACCGTTTGAGCACGTTTTGCTGAGAGTTTTTGATTATATGCATAAGAGCCTAACCGATCTGTATAACCAGCAACAATCACAGCATTTTGATCTGGTGACCCTTTAATACGTTCCGCGATGTCTCTTACTGAATCGACGCCAGTAGTGATTCCTGCGACATCTGAACGATCAAATGCAAATAAGATGTCTTTTGACCTAACAGGCGCTGGAGTGGCTGGCACTGGAGCTGGGACTAAAATAGGAGCTGCTGGGCTAGTTGGATGGATTAATGCTTCGCAGTCCTGTCCTTTCCATGACAGTCGTTCAGCTTTATTTTTCTGATCAAAATCAATACGAAGTTGGCAACGTTTATAGTCATTGCTATTCGGCACCCGAATATCCAACACATAATTCCAGACTTTTGAACCAAAAATTCCTTCATTAAATTGTGGATTGCCCAATAAATGCCGAACTTGATCTTTATTCAAGCCCACATCTAAACGGGCGACATCAGTCACCTCATAGCGCAATACTTGTTTTAAATAGCTTTTACTGACATCAGGAAACGTAATTTGCTCTGTAGTTGCCGTTGGTTCAGCTGCGGTTGCAGACATCATAAAGCCCAACATTGCAGCGAACATAAAAGTTTTTTTCATTTGCATAGCTTTTGTTCTCTTTAATATTTTTTAAAAAAGGAAGCTGGCCACCCAACCTCCTATTGAGCATTCATGAAATTAATCAATCACACCACTGATACCAACACGGACACTTGGATCACCTTGTGAAGCAGCTGCAACCCCCCCAGTGATTGACCAGCGGCCATTATCCGCAGTTTTTCGTAATGTAGCGCCCACTGCATTTTCTCCACCATGGTACGCGGCGCCAACAGCGTAAGTAAATTTACCTGCTACAAAAGGTGCTCCTTCCAACGCCATCGCAGAGGCAATACCCGCATTGGCCTTTTTCTCGACATCATCAATCCGACTATTGACGTTGTAGAATACCTGCTCAAGACGATCACCCAAATTGGTAATTCGATTACCTAAATCGACATCTGCCTGATTCAAGGCTCCTAATGCATCCCCGACATTGTTATAACTTCCGTTATTCACATTATAGGTAGGTGCAGTGAATTGACCATTTTCATATTTCGCCCCACCCCCCAATGAATCAACAACATATTGGTTGGACGTATTGAGCTGTGATCCATTCACTGCATCTTTAGACGTACTGGAAATTTCACCCGGCGCAACATTTGTGATTTTATGGTTACCCGCATTAATACCATTTTGATCGATATTAACATCGCCTACTTTCACAGTATTGGCAGTCACCGTATTGGATGTGACAGAATTAAACTTCACATCATCCGCAGTCGCAACCGTATATTCTTTACCGCCATTGCTGTTAGTACTTTCCTTAACGGTAATATTTTGACCTGCTTCAACCGTGGTGTGCTGACCCGCTGTTTTGTTAATCGAGCTAATCGCATCGTTAATATTGGTTGCACCTGTACCCCCAATATTAGTAATGGTATTTCCATCTCCTCCCTGGAATGCGCCATCACCAATAATGTCATGGATCTGGCTACCGTTGACTGCATCTTTGCTGTTCTGGGCAATGCTGCCTTCTGCAACGCCTGTCACTTTATTACCCGCTGCATCAATACCATTTTTGGTTACACTTGGCCCACCATCAATTGTTAAACCATTATCGTTCACCGTTGTATCACCCGCTGTCACACTCTCCACGGTAATATCTTTGGCTAAATCAACGGTAATGTTATTGCCTGTGTTATTAATACTGATATTGCCGTCTTTATTCGCAAAATCAACAGTATCCGTCGGTTTTACCTGACTCGCATTTTGACCATTTGTAGAAACAGTCCAACCTTTGTTGGCATTTTGAGCGGTTTCATTGATGGATTTAATCGCATCATTGATATTATCTTTTCCAGTATCACCAATATTATTATTTACGTATGTTCCTGTACCTGGATCATAGGTGGTATTTCCCCCAATAATATTTCTGATTTTAGTGGCTATGTTATAAAGCTGACCGCCGTTAATTGCGTCTTTTGAATCTTGCGCAACTGTGCCTGCTTCCACCCCTGTGATTTTATTGGTAGTTTTATCAATGACTACATTACCCACTGTCACTTTATCAAAACTTACCTCAGGGGTCGTAGCAACGGTAATCTGGTTGCCTGACTGTTGCACCGCAATATTATTTCCTGCAACAAAAGTCACGGTATCATCAGGAGCGACCTTGCTAACTGAGCTTCCTGTTACGGTACCCGTGCCCGTTTGATCTGTGGTTAATTTCCAGCCTTTATTGGCAACATCACTTACCGCCTGTAACTGACTACCATTAACAGCATCTTTTGAGGTGGAGCTAACCTCTCCATCCTGAACATTGGTAATCTTTTGATTCCCCGCATTTATTCCCGCAAAAGAGATAGAAGGTGAGTTGCTCAATGGTAAACCCGTTATTGGGTCAACAAAGCTTAAGCCACTATTGTTAATAATCGTCCCGCCTGCATTAACGCTGTCAAGGAGTAAGTCTTTACTCAAACTAAAGTCAATTGTTGTGGTTCCATTAGCATTCGTTGCAGCAGCCTTAAGATTGGTTTCTCCTGCAGCAAGACCGATATCTACAGTATCTTCAGGTTTGACTTGCGTAGAAGCCAGTGTCGAATCGGACTTTATATTCCAGCCTTTATTTGCCGTTTGAGCAACATCGCTTACTGCTTTCAATTGCTCTTCTGTTGCTGCCTGTTGCTGGTTATAAGTGCCATTGGCATCCCAGGTGGTATTGGTTAAACCACTCACCCTTCCTGTGGCTCCATTTAGTGTCACCGGAGATGCGCCACCCACTACGATCTGTGTTGCCCCTATTGAAGTCTGGTTGGTTCCATTACTAACACTAATTGAACCTGCTCCGATTGCACTGCTATTAGTACCATCAGTTACAGTCGTACCGTCTACAGTACTGCTATTGGATTTTGTTCCATCTGTCAGTTCAACTTTGCCATCTGTAACTTTACTATTACCCACCGTCAAACTACCGGCTTTGCTCAGGTTTACATCTTTGGCCAATTCAACAGCGACTTGTCCATTTACTACTTTGGTCGTGATATTGCTATCAGCACCTACGATATCAACAGTCTCTCCAAGTTTCTTCGTGACAGAGTTGCCATCGCCCGCTTTAAGTCCAAAGCCTGCATCCGTTAAGCCAGTCTGGATACTTTTTAACTGCTCTTCTGTGGCTGCACGTCCGACTGTCGCAAAATCTGCATTACTGGTTGTTTTATTGCTAAGGCCTGTGATTTCACCAGTATTACCATTAATAGTAATAGGGCTTCCTCCAATCGTCGGGCCAACTTTAATGACAGGTTCAAGACCGAAGGTTATTTGGTTATTCCCTGTATTGGTGACTTTGATATTCGTGTCTGTTGCACTGAAATCAACATTTTCACCCAAGGCAATGGTATCTTTGGAGGCTGTATTTCCATTTGAGCTCACCGTGAAGCCTTGATCGATAATACCTTTGATCTGGCTACCATTCACTGCATCCATAGAGGTATCTGTAATCGCTCCAGCACCAACATTGGTAATTTTATTAGTTCCAGCATTAATGCCAGTTGCACTTATACTTGGCGAGTTTGGAACGGCTCCGCCACTAGAATTAACAAAACTTAGTCCTTTGCTATCGATCACAGTTCCTGCGGCATTGACACTCTCTACCTTAATATCTTTGGCAAGTTTTACGGTTAGCTTGTTATCCGTGCTGTCTGCAACGACACCAATGTTATTATCCGTTAAATTCGTTTCTACAGATTCTCCACCTACTATACTGAGTTGTTGGCCCAATTTACGTTGTACATTTACACCCGCATTATCCCCTGTAAAGGTCAATGGTGTCGCCAGTTGATCTTCTGTAGCTGCTCGTCCAATAGTATAGTTGTTTGGGTCGAAAACTTTATTGGTTAAGCCAGTAATTGTTCCATCTTTACCATTAACTGTGACAGTAGAACCGCCAGGTTGCCCCCCAATATTAACAACCTCTGCCAGTTTCACATCCACATTAGTGCCTGTATGACTCACTGTAATATTGCTATCACTATTAGAGAAATCCACAGTTGCATCTGGCGCGACATTGGTTTTATTGGCAGTATCTTTGTTGGTCGTTAAATTCCAGCCTTTATTTGCCGTTTGAGCAACATCACTTACTGCTTTCAATTGCTCTTCTGTTGCTGCCTGTTGCTGGTTATAAGTGCCATTGGCATCCCAGGTGGTATTGGTTAAACCACTCACCCTGCCTGTGGCTCCATTTAGTGTCACCGGAGATGCACCACCCACTACGATCTGTGTTGCCCCTATCGAGGTCTGGTTGGTTCCATTACTAACGCTAATTGAACCTGCTCCGATTGCACTGCTATTAGTACCATCAGTTACAGTCGTACCGTCTACAGTACTGCTATTGGATTTTGTTCCATCTGTCAGTTCAACTTTGCCATCTGTAACTTTACTATTACCCACCGTCAAACTACCGGCTTTGCTCAGGTTTACATCTTTGGCTAATTCAACAGCGACTTGTCCATTTACCACTTTGGTCGTGATATTGCTATCAGCACCTACAATATCAACAGTCTCTCCAAGTTTCTTCGTGACAGAGTTGCCGTCGCCCGCTTTAAGTCCAAAGCCTGCATCCGTTAAACCGGTCTGGATACTTTTTAACTGCTCTTCTGTAGCTGCACGTCCGACTGTCGCAAAATCTGCATTAGTGGTTGTTTTATTGCTAAGGCCTGTGATTTCACCAGTATTACCATTAATAGTAACAGGGCTTCCTCCAGTCGTCGGGCCGACTTTAATGGCATTAGCCAGTTTCACATCCACATTTGTGCCTGTATGACTCACTGTAATATTGCTATCACTATTAGAGAAGTCCACGGTTGAATCTGGCGCGACATTGGTTTTATTGGCAGTATCTTTGTTGGTGGTTAAATTCCAGCCTTTATTTGCCGTTTGAGCAACATCGCTTACGCTTTTTAATTGTTCTTGCGTCGCAGCACGACCACCCGTATAAGTTTGGGCCGGATCCCAGGTCGTGTTAGATAAACCTGAAACATTTCCTGTAGTCACACTCGTAGTACCTACAGTTAAACCTGTATCGGTAAGAGTATTGGCACCCACTTTGACTTCATTATTTTTAACACTGGATGTACCTACCGTCACACTACCTGCATTGGTGAGGTTTACATCTTTGGCCAACTTTAATTGCAAGGTATCAGAACCATTAGCAACTACTCCAATATTTCCATCAGTCAGCGTCCCAGTTGCGCCACCTGTGACCTTGAGTTGTTGACCCAATTTTCGGTTTACTTGAGTACCGCTATCCCCAGCAAAAGCTAAAGGCGTATCTGCTAAATCCTGAATCGCCTGATTAGTTTGGTAGAGTTGACTGCCGTTAATTGCATCAGTGCTGCTGGAGGTTACACGACCTGCTGCAACATTAATAATTTGACGTTCATTATTTACAGAACCTACACTCACTGTAGATAATCCAGCCCCACTCCCTGCATAATTATAATCTTTGCCATTAATCGTACCTTTCGTGGTTTGATTATAACTACCAGATGCTGAACCATTCCCCAAGGCTACTGCATTTTCATTTGTCACAATTGTATTTGCACCAATAGCCACTGCATTAGCTGCTGTAGCCTGTGCATTCAAACCCTGTGCAATACTATTCGTGTTTAAAGCTTTTGCATTTTGCCCTTGAGCTATAGCATTGCTTCCCGTTGCTAATGCATTTGTACCCGTAGCAATTGCATAATCAGCAGAAGCCTGAGCATTCACACCCTGAGCAATGGTATTAATATTTAAAGCTTTCGCACCATAACCTTGCGCGATTGCGCTTTCTTGACTGGCCTGTGCCTCTTTACCCAGTGCCAAACTGTTTAAACCTGAAGCTTGTGATTTTTGGCCAACTGAAATCGCATCTTTTGCAGTTGCTTGAGATTCTGTACCCAGAGCAAGTGAACTTTCTTCAGTCGCTTTTGCAGTATTACCCACTGCTAACGCATTTTTAATTTGGGCAAAGCTATTGGTTCCTATCGCTATCGTATCCGAGTTGGAATTATTATCTATTTCTTCTTTAGTTGGGTTGGCCTTGCCTGAAACAGCACCTTTACCTAATGCAACCGCATTGGTCGCATAAGTGGTTGCATTCGTTCCTGTGGCAATTGAGTCCGTAGCAGCCGATTTAGCAGCATTACCAAATGCAAGTGCATTGGTCGCCGAAGAATTAGCATTTGTACCCAATGCATAAGCATTTTCAGCACTGGCACGAGAACTTACACCAAGCGCAGTAGAGGCATTCCCAGTTGATCTTGAATCATAACCTTGAGCAATACTTTCCGCGCCTTCAGCAATTGTATTTTGACCAATTGCAATCCCTTTTTCATTAGTGACTAAAGCTTGAGTACCAATAGCGATAGCATTGTCAATTTTACCAGTTGGTGATGTTTGAGGTGCTGCTTTAGCATCTTTACCTATTACAATACTGCCTTCACCACGACTAATCGCGTGATTACCTATTGCTACACCTGCCGTATCGTATACAACTGAATCAGCAGTTCCGATAACGGTTGCATAATCACCCAAAGACTGAACTTTTGAGCCAATGGCGGTACTGTTATTGTTTGCAGCTATAGCATCTGGACCGATAGCCACCGCATTAATACCTGTAGCTCCTTCGTTGGCACGATTACCTTTGGTAGTTGAGTTCACACTGATATATTTAGCGCGACTTTCTTCAACGGCTTGTTGCATTTGCTCAACATTGACCGCGTCTGTACCAACCTTACCTTCAGCAACTCCACTAATCACTGTATTCGGACGAAGATTAATTTGTTTAGATGTGGCATCTGTATAAGTCACTGCGTTTTCTGTAGCAGGAAGCTGGATTGCTCCTGTACTAAGTGCACCTAACGCTTCAACGACTGTATTATATTGATATTCTTTCCCACTCGTATCTTTTAACGTGATTTGAGAATAGTCCCCAGTTTGACTATTCACAGTAACATTACCACCAATAATATCTGCAACTTTTTCTTGTGCCTTTCTTAGTTGATTGACGTTGACTGCGTCATAATCTCCAGCACCGTCAGCGACATGTACGATTCGACGGTTAAAAGATGCAGTTGCTCCATTGGAGTCAGCACCGACTGAAACTACGCCCTCATCACCAATTAACGCAGAGGTAATATATCCAGCTTGGGTTTGCGAGGTAGTGCTCGACGCAATAGAGTTTGTTCCAAGTGCAATACTATTATCCTGTGACCATGCATTTGTCCCTAGTGCAACGCCATTATCTGCATTTGTGATATTACCTGTGCCGTCATCCACGCCCTGAACTTTTGATAATGCGCCTACTGCAACTGCACCTTGATTACTGGCATTTGCAGAATATCCCACTGCCACAGCACCTTGCCCAGATTGAGTTCTCGCTCCAAGTGCTGTGGTATGATTGATTGCAGTCGAACTTTGATTGGATATATAACCAATACTTACACTTTCTTCTCCAGCAGCGCCCTGACCTGCTTTGGAGCCAATCGCAATATTATAACTACCCGTTGTGTTGTTGGAGGCTTGCAAACCAATTGCAATATTTTCATTCCCGGTAATGTTTTGACCAGATGATGTGCCGATTGCGATGTGATTTTGATTGGCATTACCCGGTAAGTTAGCTGTCCCTTGTCCAGCATTACTACCAATTGATACCGCATTATTACTATTTGCCTGAGAGTTACTTCCTATTGCCGTACCCGCCACAGCACCCGCAATTGAGTTGTTACCAATAGCCGTTGCGCTTGCTGCTGAAGCATTGGAATTTCAACCTATTGCTGTAGCATTTGAGCCACTGGCTGCTGCTGCATTTCCTATTGCACTTGCGCCTGCGGCACTTGATGTAGCATTAGATCCAATCGCCAAAGCATTATTACTATTGTCACCTGTGACTTTTGCAGAATCACCAAGAGCTAAAGAGCTTGTAACATATTTTGAATCGACTGTTGCAGCCTGACCAATCACCGTGTTTTTATTACCTAAGGCGAGAGTATCTTTACCAATAGCAATAGATTCCACGCCATCAGTTGGAGCTGGTGTTGTACCATCGTCTTCAGTTCCTACGAGTGCATTTGTACCAATCGCGATAGAGTCAGTAGCGGATTTATTGGTTATCGCATTCGGCCCTACTGCGACAGAGTCTGTACCATAAGCAGCGGAGTCATCCAGAGTAGAGTTCGCATGAAAATACTTAACCCCTTGTGCTCCACTATTAAATAGTTTTTGTTCTAGCTCATAAAACTGATTACCTGTAATCACCTGTTGTGAGCCTGCTGCAATGGTTCCATCCTTTGCAACTGTAATTTGCCCATCATCAATAATTGTGCCGTCTACAGTGACTTTATTAAAAGTCACTTCATTTGCTGTTTTAACTGTATAAATCGTTTGGCCATTACTGCCATTGGAAGAAGTAACCTCAATATTATTACCCGCAGCCACTTCGGTTTTTGCAGCATTTACATCGGCTTTAGATGCCTTAGTAGCTAAACCTGTTGTCGCGTTGTTGACCTGATTATTGAGTGTATTGAAATCAGTTTGTGAGGCTTTCGTTGCTAAGCCTGTAGTGGCATTATTTACTTGATTATTTAAAGTGGTTAAATCGGCTTGTGAGGCTTTAGTGTTGACTGTACTCGTTAAGTTATTTAAATCAGTTTGTGAGGCTTTCGTTGCTAAGCCTGTAGAAGTATCATTTACTTTATTATTCAAATCATTGAGAGATGCTCCACTAGTACTGGTCACATCTGAACCAGTAATCTCCCCCGTAGCTGTTATATCACCCGTTACATTTAAATCTTCATTGATATCCTGTGCATGGGCTGATACAGCAAATGCGATTGTCGTCGCTACAATGACAATACCTGCTGTTTTCTTTACTGATTTTGATTTGCTTCTAGATTTGGCTAATTCAGAAACCGCGACCCATGCCCCTAAAGAAGCATTCCATACAACTTTGTAAACTTTATTCATCGTTTTTTACCGCCGTTAATTTTCAAGAAAGTTTTTTGTTGTAAATAAAATTCTATAGGCCAAATATTGACAACTCAATCAATATTTTTACTTGAAGTGTGAAAAATTACACATTAAATATTAAGTTTTAAGAGTTTAGGTAGGATTTTGATTAATAAAACTTAATATTAACGATGAGTTTTTTATTAAAAATTGTATTCAGATTGAATCTATTCAGTTAATTTAATTAATTTTTTGATAAAATTCATGTGAGATCTTTCCTTAATTTTGTAGTTTTATTTATTATCAAGTTGGCATATTGTAAAAATATGAAAAAAAATCGTAAAAATTTAATACAACAGCGCAAACAGCTCACCCGATTTCAGCAATATCGATCATCCGTCTCATGCCATCATTTATTTAGAAAAATTTTAACCTCGTTTAAATATCAAAAAATTGGTCTGTATTTACATGCTTTCGGTGAAGTTCATACTAAATTGTTGATTGAAGAATGTTATCGATTAAATAAAGATGTTTTTTTCCCCATGATTTGTAATATGAACAATCAACTGGTGTGGGTAAACGTGAGTCGCACGCAATATCGAAACAAACGTTTTTCACATCATCCGCTAGGGATGAAGGAACCGATGGCAAATCGAGCCCATCATGTATCTTATCTTGACTTGCTAGTTATGCCTTTACTTGCCTGTGATTATAGAGGAACCCGTATCGGCATGGGAGGAGGCTTTTATGACCGAACGTTGGCCTCCGCTCCGCATAAACCTTTTCGGTTAGGTTTGGCGCATTCTTTTCAATTACTCGATCAAAACCTGATTCGCCAACCTTGGGATCAACCCTTAGATGCCTTACTCACACCAGATCGTGTTTATCATTTTAATCGCAAAGCCTTTCATTTAAGTAATTCCGACTGATTTGCTTATTTTTTTGCATTTTCTATCCTTATGCCCTTGTAATTTTCAAAATACACATCACTATAAAAAACATGGCAACATTGTTGTCACTCATTAGGAGTGCCCATGTCTGAAAATATTATGAATATAGAAACCTTAGAGCCTCAGGTTCCAAGTGTATTACCGCTTTTAGCGTTGCGTGATGTTGTGGTTTATCCACACATGCAAATTGCGCTATTCGTGGGTCGTGAAAAATCGATCAATGCAGTGGATGTGGCTCGTAACAGTGACAATTTAGTATTTGTAGTTGCACAAAAAGATTCTCTTACCGAAGAAATTGATCACGACAACCTTTATCAATATGGTACTGTCGCGAAGATTGTGCAAGTTGTGAATCACGAAAATGATGAAAACTGTATTAAGGTTTTAATTGAAGGTCTATATCGTTCAAAACTGACCAAGATTATTGATGAAGATAGTCATTTAACTGCTGAACATCAATTAAGTCCAATGACGGTCAGTATGGATAAAAATGACCAGGAAACTCGTTTGCAGGAATTGCGTACTTTATTTGCTCAATATGCAGAAGCAAAACTACGTAATGCCCGTGAACTGGTGACTGCTGCGAATAAAATCGAAGACTTGCTACAGCTGATGTTCTTTGTCGCAACTCGTGTACCATTAAATATCGATGTGAAACAAAAGTTTCTGGAAAATGACGAGTTTGAAACGCATTTGCAAGAGTTAACCACATATTTAACTCAACAATCTGCTGAACAGCAAATTGAGCAAACATTGCATGACAACGTTAAACGTCAAATGGAAAAAAATCAGCGTGAATACTTTCTAAATGAAAAAATGAAAGTAATTCAACGTGAACTTTCCGATATGAATGGTGGTGCTGAAGACGACGTTGCTGAAATTGAAAAACGTCTTGTCGAGGCTGATTTGCCAGAGCATGTACGCAAAAAAGCTGAGGCAGAATTTCGTAAATTAAAAGCGATGCAACCCGCTTCGAGTGAAGCTGCTGTGGTGCGTAACTATCTTGAAGTCATTCTGGATACACCTTGGAATACTGCAAGTAAAGTCAGCATTAATCTGAAAAAAGCACAGGAAATTCTGGATACTGATCACTATGGTCTAGACGATGTAAAAGACCGTATTGTGGAATATCTAGCAGTTCAGTCTCGTGTGAAAAAGCTTCGCGGTCCGATTTTGTGTCTGGTTGGTCCTCCAGGTGTGGGTAAAACTTCACTAGGTGAGTCTATCGCGAAGGCCACAGGACGTGAGTTTGTGCGTATGGCCTTAGGCGGTGTACGTGATGAAGCTGAAATTCGTGGTCACCGTCGTACTTATATTGGTGCGATGCCAGGTAAAATCGTGCAGTCATTGACCAAAGTTGGAGTAAAGAATCCATTATTCCTACTCGATGAAATTGACAAAATGGCACAGGATTATCGTGGTGATCCAGCTTCTGCATTGCTTGAAGTACTTGATCCATCACAAAATGGCAAATTTAATGATCATTACTTAGATCTTGATCTAGATTTGTCAGAAGTGATGTTTATCTGTACTGCCAACAGTATGAATATTCCAGAAGCGTTACTTGATCGTATGGAAGTCATTCGCTTGCCGGGTTATACCGAGGAAGAAAAAGTCAATATTGCTGAGCGTTATCTTGTACCGAAAGCAATTAAAGACAATGGCTTGCGTAGCAGTGAATTGACTGTTCATGAAGAAGCAATTCGAGATATCGTTCGTCGCTACACACGTGAAGCTGGTGTTCGTAGTTTAGAGCGTGAAGTATCGAAGATCGCACGTAAAGTCGTGAAAGAAGCTGTGAGTAAGAAGTCGAAGAACTTACACATTGATGTAACTGGTGAAAATCTACCAGATTATTTAGGTGCGCATAAATTTGACTACGGCATGGCGGAAGATGAAGCTCAAATAGGTCGCGTTAATGGCTTGGCATGGACTTCAGTCGGCGGTGAGCTACTTACTATTGAAGTAGCAGCAGTAAAAGGTAAAGGTAAATTCATTACAACTGGTTCACTCGGTGATGTAATGAAAGAATCCATTACTGCGGCAATGACTGTAGTACGTACTCGTGCAGATGAACTTGGTATTGAAGCATCTCGCTTTGAAGAAACTGATGTTCACGTTCACTTGCCAGAAGGTGCTACCCCTAAAGATGGCCCTTCTGCTGGTTTAGCCTTAACGACTGCGTTGGTTTCTGCATTTACAGGGATTCCAATTCGTGCTGATATTGCGATGACAGGTGAAACCTCTTTACGTGGTAATGCATTGCGTATTGGTGGATTGAAAGAGAAACTTTTGGCAGCCCACCGCGGTGGTATCAAATTAGTATTTATCCCACAGGATAACGTACGTGATTTGGCTGAGATTCCAGATAATGTCAAAGAAGGTCTGGAAATTAAAGCAGTGAAAAGTATCGATGAGATTCTACCTCTTGCTTTAACCGAGCAGCCTAAACCATTGGCTAAAACACCAATTGTTAAACCTGTAGAAGAGTCAAAAGCTGCCCGTCATTAATCTCCTTATGAAATCATGAAAAAGAGAGTTTAGGCTCTCTTTTTTTACATTAATTAGGTTGAAAATTAACCAATAACACCCATAATAAAATTAAGGGTTCATGATTTTCATTTTTTATTGAATTTTTGGTATGGTCATCTGATTCTCCAGACAGATGATCTTTTAATCGCAGTCCTTCACACTTTCTAGGACTGCGTTTTTTTATTAATTTTTATTGAATGTCAACTATTTGCTTAAGCCTTAAACATTCAATCGAGTAAAATCATAATCCGCATGAAGCAGGATTATATCCCCGCTATACTTATATCCGTTCGCATTTACCATTGAGCCATATTATGAAAATCCGAATTCTGACTATAGGTCAAAAAATGCCAGCATGGGTCTTGACAGGATTTGAAGATTATTTCAAAAGGATTCAGCCTTTTGTTCAAACCCAAGTCATTGAGCTTGCAATGGCTAAACGGGGTAAGAATGATTCAGAAGCGGATATTTTAAAATATTGCCAAATCGAAGGTGAAAGCATTCTCAATGCATTAAAACCGAATGAAACCTTGATTGCACTAGAAGTAGGTGGGCGTGAGTTAAGTACCGAAAAACTTGCTGATACCATGAAATCATGGATGCTCGAAGGGAACGATGTGGCTTTGGCGATTGGCGGCCCCGACGGACTATCCGATCAAGTGCGCCAAGCTGCTGCGTGGCATTGGTCTTTATCTAAACTAACAATGCCTCACCCTTTGGTTCGGATTTTGCTGATTGAGCAACTTTATCGCGCTATGAGTATCAATCACAATCATCCCTATCATCGGGCTTGACCAATAGTTTGAAACAAAATCATTAAACCAAAGCGATATTTCTTTGGCAAGATAAATTGATATGCATGAGGTTAGCAGCATGAATCTACAAACACTTCCGGGGCTATTTATTTCTCATGGTTCCCCCATGCTTGCGCTTGATCCTGAACAAGTTGGGCCTGCTTTGCATCGTCTGAGTTTTAATTTACCCAAACCCCAAGCTATTGTAATCATGTCTGCACATTGGGAAAGTCAGTCACTGGAAATTAGTACATCAACCCGCCCACAAACATGGCATGACTTTCGAGGCTTTCCCGAAGAATTATATCAAATTCATTATCCCGCTCCGGGGCAACCAGAACTGGCTGAAGAAATCCTGAAAATATTGGCTGAACATCATATTCCTGCTCATGCCAATAGCACTCGGCCACGTGATCATGGAGTGTGGATGCCATTGTTACATATGTATCCAGATGCAGATATTGCTGTTGTTGAAATTTCATTACCCATGAATATGAATGCAGATGAAATTTATCAAATTGGTAAAGTCCTTGCTCCATTACGTGAACGCCAGATTCTTTTAATTGGATCAGGCAGCATCACGCATAATTTGGCAGAATTATCATGGGATGGAAATGCCCAGCATATTCCAGAATGGGCTTCTTCATTTCGCAATTATGTGGTGAATAAACTGACCCATCAAGATTATGAGGCTGTGCTGAACTGGCCAGATATTCCCTACATTGAACGAAACCACCCTACTCTCGAACATTTTGCTCCCCTATTTTTTGCAATGGGTGCGGGTAATCGTTTTTCAATTGTGCATAGCAGTTTTTCTATGGGCGCTTTGGGTATGGATATTTATCGTTTTGATTAAGCTGAATTTGGTTATTTAACACTTTAAAGATTCTAGTTTACTCAGCTCATCTTAGACAAAAGAACGCAAAAACTCCCTTTCTAATGAAGTTCTAAAAACACATTTCTCTATTTATAAAAATGCTAACTAAGAATGGCATCACGATATCAGGACTAAAATAAAGGAAGGGCTATTGAAATCCAGAATAAAGTTTTAGAATATTTTCTAATGTTATGCTAACAAACTAATAGCCCAAAAACGCCATCAAATACAACGCTTTAAAAAATATAAATTATTTTCTAAAACTACCCAGTAATGCATTCGTAATCGATTGATTATTTTCCACAGCTCTGGATTTTTTAGCTTTGGTAGACTGATCAATTACTCTCTCGATTTTCACTGCTCTGTATTTGCCATTATTCTCGATCACTTTGAACTTTACGCGCTCGTTTCGCTTCGGCTCACCGTCTTCAAGCGGAAAGTCAGAAATATGAAAAAAGATATCTTGGTCTAATGCGCCAATAAATCCAAATCCTTTTTTTGCATCGTATTGCTTAACTTTACCTTGATAGAATTCAGATTTCATAGCTAGGGTCCATAACATTACACATTTTTTTATTATATATTAATCTCTATCAAGAAAGTGGAATAGCACAAATCTTGCTCACTGATAGTCTACAACCGATTTGCACTATTTATGAATAATATGATTAAAAAATCTCTCAACCTGATGAGATTGAGAGATCCATAAAAGATTTCCAAAGAACTATTTCACATGAGTCTTTGGTAAAAAGAATGTTGCCAAGCCAAGTAATGGCAAATACGAACATAATTTGAAGACCCATTCAATCCCGTTTACATCTGCTAAATGCCCAAGTCCTGCCGCAGCAATCCCACTCACTCCAAACATTAAACCAAACATTAATCCTGAAATCATTCCAACACGTCCCGGAACCGCTTCCTGAGCATATACCACCATCGCAGCAAAAGCCGAAGACAATACTAACCCCGCAATAATCGAAAGAATCGTCGTCCAGAATAAATCGGCATAGGGCATCATCAAGGCAAATGGTGCCATGCCAGCAAAAGAGACCCAAATTACAGCTTTACGCCCAATTTTATCGCCAATAGGCCCGCCTGCAAATGTTCCCACTGCAACAGCTGCCAAGAAGGCAAATAAATGGAGTTGTGCTGTTTGCAAGCTCACATGGAATTTATGAATAAGATAAAAAGTAAAATAGTTACTAATACTGGCAATATAAGTAAATTTAGCAAACATCAATAAACAAATCGTGCCAATAGCCAGCGTTAATTGACGGCCATGCAATTTACTACTGGCATTGACAATACGCGAAACAGCTTGAGTTTTGGCATGATGTATCGTCCATTGGCTAACACGAGTCAGGATCCAGATTGCCAATAATGCAAAAATTACTAACCAAGCTACAGCATGCTGGCCAAATGGCACAATAATCAGGGCAGCCAATAAAGGCCCAATTGCAGTGCCTGTATTACCACCGACCTGAAACGTAGATTGAGCTGTACCAAAACGTCCGCCCGAAGCCATACGTGCCACTCTTGAGGCTTCAGGATGAAAGGTCGATGAACCGACCCCTATCAAAGCTGATGCGACCAACAATATCGTAAAAGTTGGCGAAAATGCGAGCAACAAAATGCCAAGAAACGTCACACACATACCCAGTGGCAATAGATAAGGTTTTGGATGTTTATCGGTATAAAGCCCAATCCAAGGTTGTAATAATGATGCAGTTACCTGATAAACCAATGAAATCAGACCAACTTGGGTAAAACTCAAAGCAAAGTTAGCTTTGAGCATTGGATAAATTGCAGGAAGTACTGCCTGAATCAAATCGTTGAGTAAATGTGCAATGGCTACAGCACCTACAACTTTAATTATCATCACTTGCGGCTGAGTATTTACAGCCACACTTTCCACGACATTTTCTTTCAACGGTATTGAAGACGTCATCCCAAGAAACTCCAATCATTGTTTAACTAATGTTGCTATTGTAATGTGTCGCTTATACAGCTATCTTCCAATAATCATTGTATAAGTGACATTTTCTTTTTTTCATATGACTCTTTCTCTTGTACCCTCTGAATTAATGATCGGGCTTTCCTCAGAACATCGCTATCGAGAAGTGACATACGCCCATGCACATTTACAGGCACAGCTTCTGTATGCCTCTAAGGGCGCAATTCAAGTTTTTACAGGCCATCAAGTCTGGATTATGCCACCCATGTGTGCATTATGGATTCCTCCACGTGTTGAACATAGTGTTATTTCCTTAAGTCATGTTCAATTAAACACCGCTTTGGTGGAAGAAAATGCAGCTAAAGCTATGGGAAAAAATTGTTTTTTAATTCGAGTGAGTAATTTATTACATGAATTACTCATTCGTTTTAATGAACTCGATCAGCTTCGAAAAAGTGATCCTTCTATTTCACAGGAAATTTCCCATGCTCTACAAATTATTATTTTTAATGAAATTCAAAGAGCTAATTCTTTAGCCGTACAAATCCCGTGGCCTAAAGAAAAACGCCTGATTAAGATTTGTGAAACACTTTTGCAATCGCCAAATCAATTAAAAGATTTAAATACATGGGCCGATGAAATTGGCACTAGTTCACGCACGCTAATGCGTATGTTTCAGAAAGAAACAGGGCTTTCTTATCGTGCATGGATTCAACAAATGCATATCGCATTGGCTTTAAGCAAAATTGCAGATGGATTATCTGTAAGTCAGATTTCTGAGTCTTTAGGATATGCCAATGCCAGTGCATTCAGTGCCATGTTCAAACGCCATTTAGGCAAGACCCCACAACAATTTAGAACTGAGATACGATAAAGCGACCTCATTTAATCAGAAAAATCTTCCTGATTTTGCATTAAATCATCCATGTCCTGATAAACATGTAACACTCGGTCTTTATGAGTTCGAGCATGATCAAGACGCTGTTCAGGATCAACCAAAAGTAAGCTATGACCGTCATCAATTAACCGATCCATGCCTTCCAGAAACATTCGTTTACCCACCTCATGGATGAGTGAAATTTGGGTCAGATCAATGATAATTGTGCTTTTATCTACAGGCTCGTGTTGAAAAGTACGTAATAACATTTCAGCTTCGGTAAACTTCAACACACCACGCAGCACATATACACTCAGCGATGCATTTTTTCCAGTTCGATAATGACTTTGTACTATGGTTTGTGCCGAAGGCGTACCTTCCATCAAATGTAATCCCATATCACGTGATAACCGTTCCATCATATCAATCCCGCGTATACTATTGCCATGTACATCCAGTTTTGGTGAAAAAACGGCGATACTAACCTGCCCTGGTAATACACCCAATATGCCACCAGCCACTCCACTTTTGGCTGGAATACCCACGGTTGTTAACCAGTCACCTGCGGCATCATACATACCACAACTCATCATTACACTGAGGACTTGGCGTACCACTGAACGGTTTAATAGGCGCTTCCCAGTTTTAGGATCAACCCCGCCATTTGCAAAAACACTTCCCATCCGAACAAGATCTTTGACTGTGACCAGAATTGAACATTGGCGAATATAACCATTCACAATATCAACAGGATCTGCTTCCAGAATGCCAACTGTTCTTAGCATATAACCGATCGACAAATTACGGTAAGCTGTTTTAATTTCAGAGCAATAAACGGAATCATCAAAACTTAATTTACGCCCTGCTAACTCACTCATAAACTCACGTAAAATTTCTGCACTTGGCAGACCCTCTTTAACTGGAATCAGAGAATGCGTAGTAATTGCACCAGAGTTAATCATCGGGTTTTTTGGACGACTATCTTTCCCCAGTGAAATTTCATTAAATGCCTCTCCTGAAGGTTCAACACCCACTTTTTCCAACACTGCATCAATTCCCATTTGTTGCAATACATAGGCATAGGTAAACGGTTTAGACATTGACTGAATGGTAAATTCAATTTCATCATCTCCGACAGAATAAATCTCGCCATCGACAGTGGACATGGCTAAAGCCAATCGATCTGGATTAGCATTTGCTAACTCTGGAATATAATCAGCCAAATGTCCGCTGTTATCTATATCGCAAGCATCTAAAACGTGGGCCAAATAATCTGGAAGAGGCGTTTTCATAACAATTAACCTGCACTATTCTTCATTTGTTATTTAATTTTTATCGTACAGGGTATTGATAATATTAAAATTATATCTTTTGTAATGATTTTCAATCAGAAACTCTTAAAATACATATATAGCAATTTAAGGATCTTTCCATTCATCATAGAATTTTAAAAATGTAAACGACTAAATCACCCGTTCTACAAATAAGATGCCATTCAAATGATCCACTTCATGTTGCACAATACGCGCAGGAAACCCCGCATAGTTAGTTTCGTACCATTCTCCCTGTAAAGACTGATAACGCACTTTGACTGAATAAGCACGTTCTACTTCTCCACGAGCATTTGGCACACTGAGACAGCCTTCTTCACCCAGACACGTTTCATGAGAAAATTCTAAAATTTCAGGATTCACCATCACCACAGCATCCATTTCAGGCGCATCTGGATAACGGAGATTCGGCCGCGAAGCCACGATAATAATTCTTTTGGAAATATACACTTGTGGTGCAGCAATACCGACACCATTTCGTTGCAGCATAGTATTATGCATGGCAGCAGCGAGCTGCATCAACCATTCACTATTAAATTCTGAGTCAGCTACAGATGCCGCCTGAATAGTTAAGACTGCTTCGCCACGTTGAGCAACAGGTAAAATGGTGTTCATCTCACAGACCTATGGTTATTTGATTGATATTTTGCGACTGAAACTTCACCATAGCAAGTAAAGTGCAATATCACTGTCTAAAAATTTATTGTTTTTAAAATATCCCAAAATCAGTTGAAATATTCACTTCTCAAAACGAGCCATGTGAGATTTATTATGGGCTATTTTTAAAAAATTAGTATTCACTTAATCTTGTATTCAGCTTTAACTTCTAAGCTGGATGATAGAAAAATACATAGAAATCCAAGCCATGAATACCACGCAACTTTTGTTAGGACTCATCTTTAGCTGTATTGGCTTAGGCTATTTTTTATATGGAAAAAAGCAAAAAGTGATTGTGCCTTTCGTATGTGGCTTGGTGCTCATGATTTTTCCTTATTTCGTTGAAAATATAACACTGCTGAGTATCATGGGAATCCTCTTATCTATTATCCCGTATTTTGTACGTTTATAACGGGCAATAGTTCATCTACATTTAGTTTCCAAGTTCTTGTTACTTTTACAGATCGTGAATGATTTACTTTTCATTTAAATTTCAAGTAATATCAATTCACTTATTTTATTCATTGAATCATTCCAGCATGGATGCTACTCCCCATCTTTCCCGTCAGGATAAACGTACACTTGCACTTTCCTCATTGGGTGGCGCACTAGAATTTTATGATTTTGTCATTTATGTATTTTATGCAAAGATCATTTCGGATTTATTTTTTCCAAGTACTCTAAGTCCTTTTTGGGCGATGTTAAATACCTATGGTATTTTTGCAGCAGGCTATTTTTTCCGCCCATTAGGCGGCGTGGTCATGGCACATTTTGGTGATCTGGTTGGACGTAAACGGCTTTTTTCCCTGTCTATTTTGTTAATGGCACTCCCCACATTAGTGATCGGCATTCTGCCTACATTTGAAACAATCGGTTATTTAGCGCCCGTCTTATTATTGTTTATGCGTGTAATACAAGGTATCGCTATTGGGGGTGAAATTCCTGCTGCATGGACATTCGTCTCTGAACATGTTCATGAACAGCGCATTGGACTCGCAAATGGTTTATTAACCGCAGGTTTGTCTTTAGGAATATTACTTGGTGCACTGATGTCTTTATGGATTTCATTGCAGTTTACTGAAACGGTCATACATGAGTGGGCATGGCGAATTGCCTTTATCGCAGGGGGAGTTTTTGGATTATTTGCCTTATATTTACGCAGTTACTTGAAAGAAACACCTGTATTTAAAGCCATGCAAGCCCGTAAACAATTGTCCAAGGAATTGCCTGTCAAACAAGTCTTGGTCAATCATAAAGAAGCAGTTGTTATTGGCATGTTATTTACATGGTTTTTAACGGCTTGTGTCGTCGTGATCATTCTGGCAATGCCTAATTTGCTTACCACCGTTTTTGGCTTTGATCGTGCTAGTGCGTTTAAAATGCAAAGTGCGGCTATTATCATGCAAATGATGGGCTGTATTCTGGCTGGAACATTGGCAGATCGTTTTGGCTGCGCCAAAGTCATGATGGCTGGAGCAACTGCCTTGGCTATTATGGCGGCGGTTTTTTATAACAGTCTTGGACATGCTAACCACACCACCATTTTCATATTATATATGCTACTTGGTTTGTGCTCAGGAACGGTGGGCATGGTGTCATGCAGTATGGTCAAAATGTTCCCTGCACCTATTCGTTTTTCAGGTATTTCATTTTCATATAATGTGTCTTATGCGATTGTGGGTGGATTAACCCTCCCCTTTATTCAGATATTAAGCCAATACAGTAAGATCGGTGCCATGTACTATATTTTTACATTGGCAATCATGGCTTGCCTAACGGCAGTAATATTTAAAAAGAAATTTGAGCCTTCAAAAACCGTAAACCCTCATCATTCAAACCTATCAAAAAGCTCGTGAATAACCACGAGCTTTGATTCTTTAAAGTGATTTGAGAAACTCCAAACCACGCTTAAGCTCTAGTTCATTCACTGAATGTCCCAAGCCTTGATAAATTTCTAGTTCAACATTAAAACCTGCTTCACGTAGTGCTTTAAACGCATCCTGACTTTCATAAACAGGAATAACTTCATCCGCTTCACCATGCATTAGCGTAATTTTAGCAGACTGATTAGCATTCGCTTCAATCGGTGAAGCCAAACGACCCGAAAAGCCAATTACGCCTGCAATTGGCCAGCGACCCGAAGCGACTGCATCCAGAGACATAATGGTTCCTTGTGAGAAACCACAGAATACAACCTGATCGATTTTATCTTTAAAATCGTGTTCATCCAAAATTCGCTGGACTGTCTGATCAAAATACTCGCGTGCCTGTTCGATGCGCTCAAAACGATTTTCTTCTGTAATGCCGGTTAGACTGAACCATTGAAAAACTTCATGACTCTGCATAAAGGGAAAAGGAGCATTTGGAGAAGCAATGCTTAAACCTTCGATCTGGCGTTGCCAATATTGTGCAATCGGCAATAAGTCTCGCCCATTACTCCCAACCCCATGAAACATGATTACCAGTTTCTCTGCCATCTCATCTCACCTTTATGATTCAACTTTCTCTAGTTTAATTCGCAATTGGCATTGATATTTCATACATTCATATTAATCTTGTAATACCCATGATATATTTCGATGTTTAATTTTTTTAATTTGTATTGAATTATAATACAAAATTCTTCCGCACCATCATCTAACCCCGAGACTGCCCAAGTTGTACCTTGTGGAAAATCATTTAACCATTTTGCTTTGTATACATCGGACACAGAATCAAAATCCAGATAATGCTCAGGTGTTTGGCAAATTTTTTCGGCTAATTGGTCAAAACATTGCTGTTTATGCTGTTCCAGAATAATAATCGTCATATCGATAATTGAATCTGCTGCTTACGTTTTACTTGTTCCCATTGCCACCAGCCAAAAGCAGCCATCCCCACAAATGCTGCATATAAGCCCGCAGTAAGATATAAATCTTTATAAATAAACATGCCCACATAAACAATGTCGACAAAAACCCACAAAATCCATGTCGCAATGTGTTTACGACTAGTCCAATAGGTCGCTAACAAACTAAACGCGGCCAGCTGAGAATCTAGCATTGGTACGGCGGCATCGGTAAAATGCTTTAATGTGAGTCCGAAAACAATCCCTGCCACTGTGGCAAGTGACATCTGAAAAATCACCAATTTAACAGAAATAGCTTCAATCCGAATGTCATGATCGACTTGTTTACCTTTCAACCAATGATAAAACCCGTAAAAGTTCACCACCATAAAGAAAAACTGCAAAATGGTTTCGCCATACAACTTAAACGTAAAAAATAAATAAGCATACAAAACGAAAGCTAAAAAATTGAACCACCAGCACCACATATTACGTTTAATGGTTAAAGCCACACCAATCACGCTGATAATCACTGCAACAATCTCAAGTGGAGACATGCTCTTTACGTCAAAAAATGGAAAGCACTATTATGAAATGTTTCTGAGTCTACGCAAATGATTTCTATTCGCTAAACGGATTATTTTAAGACCCATTCGGATAAACGATTACTTATATTAATTGCCAAGGCATCGACATAGCGGCTATATAAATCAGCAAAAAGGATCAATGCAATAAAGAATATTAAAATTGAGCAAATTGCAGCTGAGTCGTAGCCCCAGCCTAAAGCCATAAAACAATTAAATACAGGTAAACATACGCAATACATTAAAAGTAAATGAAGTAAATAAATAGAAAATGACAGTTTGCCGAGATAAACACAGACACGATTATCTAGCTTTTTCGATAACATTGGATTCATTAAAATGCTATAAACAATCAAAATCCCTGCGAGAAAATTACAATACTCATAAGTTTTTTCTCCAACCAAAGCATAAATCCAGTGATAAGCAGAACTTGTATTATGTGCCCCAGCAAAATAAAGACCCAGTGCTAATATGGAAATGGCGAGTATTGATGAACGAATGATACGACCATACAGAAATATCAGTGAACCAATTAAAAAACACAGTAATCCCAAATACAGTTCTTGGCTTTGAAAGAAAATAGTAGTGGTCGGAAACAGTAATATGAGGGGTAAAAATAAGCGCTTTTCCAGACTATAAATATACAGCAGACCAAATAATAAAAATGAACCCAGTAACTCGACCTGCATCGTCCATAACACCCAGTTCAGACTGGATTCTGCAAATAAAAAAGAGCCAATAGTGCCTTCATAGATCGCTTGAGAAAAGCTAATATTTTGGCTGGCTAAAACCTTCAACCAATACTGTACCTGAGAACCATCAATATCACTAAACTGTAAAGCCGCCCAGAGTAAAATACAAGAACCCAAAGCTGGAATCGCTAACCGTGGATAGCGTTTGACCATCATAGATTTTAACTTTGATTGCATGTTGCGGCTATTACAAACCACATAAGACAAAATAAAGCCGCTTAAAACAAAAAATACATAAACCGCAGCAGTGCCAGAATACCAAAATGCAAAAGGCGAATGATGAATAAAATGCACTAACGTATTACGAGCAACATCATGTTCATCAAAATGATGTAAATAAGGATAAAAACTTAAGCTGAGATGCGAAAATAACACCGCCAGACAAGCCAACCCGCGAATGCTTTCAACTGCATTAAGTTTGGTAAACTTATCCATTACGAGATATCTTCATCTTTGAGTTGCATGATCCTGATAAATTCCATTTCATGAGGTAGGCTGACTAATGATCGGCCATCATTGATATTTGACGTATTATAAATAAACCACTCACAGCTTATGTTTCACTACGACTGACTTATACAGTATCCATGTAAATACATGCGACCAATGTAAATGCCAGCTTGTTATACAACAAACTGGCATTTGTCATTTTAATCTAATTGACCCAATCATTTAATCGATATGTGTGATCCGACCAGTCTCATCATGATGCACCACACTAATTTTTTGTGCACGTCCATGATGAATTTGGGTTTCATCCAGTTCAAAATAACGTGCATAATCCGTCACATCTTTTTCATGCAGTCGTTTAACACTTTTTGCAGGAATATAATTACTCCATAGCAAAAGTGCCACTGCACAAGCAATCAGGGAAGTAATGCCATGTTCCAGTCCAAGACTTAAGGCATGGAAAATCTGATGAATCAGATGACTTTTTTCCAGCTCAATTAAAGCCCAGACCAAAATAAATGGACGCCACAAAAGTAACCACGCGCCCCACATCATCATGGTTGAGGTATTTGATACATAGCGTCTGTGCCATGGCAATTGATGGCGCACGTCGATAATCAAATTGTTAGATTTCATGAAATTTTCTCGAAAACATGCTTAATATCTACATGCGCATGCCACGGTCAGGACTGACCCAGCGCGCGCGTTTTTCGTCACCACGAAGGAGGACTTTAGGAAAGGCCACGATTGTAGCAGTAATGGTGATTAACCAAAACACAAACGGGTACCAAATCATCCAGTAGTAGTTTTTACCAAGATTAGGTTCATAGCGGCTGTCCATCCATTTGCTCAGTGCAAATTGAAGTAAACAGGTCGCACCTAATAATATTCCACTGCCATAAGGTAAAAATGGCGAGCTGATTCCAGACAATTCTCCAAGCGGCACTATAAAATGCAGTAACCAGAGAATAGCCATAATTAACATCAAATATGACCAGACCAATGTCAGACATAATTCAAACATAAGTGGCCATAAAAAATTCAGTTTTGGCTTAAGAAACACATCCAGATTTTTGACTAAAACCTGTGCGCCGCCCATTGCCCAGCGTAAACGCTGTTTCCATAGACCATTTAAGGTTTCTGGCATTAAGATCCAGACCAGTGCATTCGGTTCAAAACGAATATCCCAGCCCGCACGTTGCAATTTCCAAGTAATATCAATATCTTCAGTCAACATATTAGGTGACCAATACCCGACCTCATGTACGGCACTTTTACGAAAGGCTGTAATGACACCCGATACCGTAAATAAACGCCCGAAACTACGTTGCGCACGTTTGATCATTCCCACAATTGAGGAAAACTCACCCACCTGAATCCGTCCCAATAACGTTGAACGAGTACGAATACGAGGATTACCTGTCACCGCAGCCACAGTTCGATCTTGCAAAAAATGACGAATCATCCATTTAGCTGCATGAGGATCTAATAAAGCATCCCCATCAATTCCAATCAGAAACTCAGCCTGAGTCAACAAGCTGCCTGCCTGCAATGCAACAGCCTTACCCTGATTTTGTGCCAAATGAACCACACGTAATTTTTCATGCTGTTCGGCCAACCGATCAAGCACTTCAGCTGTGTTATCCGAACTTCCGTCATTGATGGCAATGACTTCAAAGTTAGGATAATCCAGACCTAAAGCATGGCTAATGGTTTCTTCTGCATTATCCCCTTCATTAAAGCAAGGAATAAGTACAGCAACCATTGGATAAACGTCTAATTCAGCAGGTTGCTGATATGGGGGCTCTTTACGCTCTTTCCAATAAAAGATCAGCGCCCCCATCATCCACAAATATGACATAAACAGCGGATAATAGAACACAAAGTTCAGTGCTGAATGCCATAAATGCTGTAAGGTTGTTGACATGGTCAATTCCTGCTACGGGACTAACTTTGAAGGTTTAGTCGCAAATACATCATGCAACATCTGGGTATCAGGATGATCTTTGAATGGATCATCAGGATAATATCCCACGTGCATAGCACCCTGGCTGTACAGGGAACGAATCGTATCGACAAGCTCCTGCGATGGCACAGGTTGATTGGTGCGCCAGTTAGTAGCCTGTAATTCAAATACGGTTTTCTTAATTCCATTCGGATATTGTTTTACACGTTTAACAATATCCTGATAAAACTTGGTTGGATTGTCTGCTTGCTCCATATAAGGCATGGCCATAATCGCAGTAAAATCATAGCGTTTTAGTGACTGCTCCAGAGATTGGGAATACCAGTTCTCTGCATACGGAGATAAAGCAACTTGCGCATACAGATTGCGCGCAGTCATTAAATAGGGCTGATAATAACGCACATCTGAAGCCAACTTCATTGCAAAGTTATCAATCGTCTTGATTTTGAAATCCGTCCATTTTGATAACAAAGCATCATCGTTACGGATTTTTTCAAGATCCGTTGGCAAACCAGCTTTTGCATATGCCTTTAATGCATCGGGACTGGCATCTTCATAATCAGATAATGTTGTATCATCATGGAATAGTATACCATCAAATGTGGAATATTTTGCCAAGTCTGTATAAATACCTTCAATCACTTTACGTGCTTCTGGTGAATATGGACTTAAACGAATGTAGCCCATATTGAGATGATCGCTATTTTTCGGCTGCTGAGTTACCACTAGTTTTTTAGAGGCAGGATTATTTTTAGGTAGTTCCCACGCCATGAGTGGCATCCATGCATAAACACGATTTACACCAGTGCGAGTCGAAATCTGCCAAGCTACACGGTTAAATAAATCGGCGCGCATTGGAATATAGCGATTTGGGAAATACACCATATCCGCAGAACCATTGGCATCTGGATCAGAAAAAGCCTGCAAATACACGGTATTTACCCCAGATTCACGAATTCGATCTAGAACATGACCTAGATTACGCTCAATCTGAGCTGGATCAGGATCATAAATATAATCTAGATCGATATGCATAATTTTTTGCGGACGATTATTATCCGTCAGGTTCATTTGGCGAGTTAAAATATCCTGTGCCAAATCATCGGTACTCTCACCTTTCATCACCAGAATACGACTTAAATGACCTAAAGATTTGCTTACGTGATCAGGGCCGTCATCCAGGGTAATAGTAATTGGCATGCCTAATTTTTTGGCAATACGCACGGTTTCCATATTATAGCGACCATACGGCCAAACCATAACGCGTGGCGCACGAATGCCATTTGCCTTAAATATTTCAATATTTTTCTTTAAATCGTCACTAATGCGTTTTTCATAAGCACGATCCGACTCATAAGTTTTAGTTTTTGCATCATAAATACGCGTTGTAGCCGCGGGTTCAGAATTACCCTGAGGATTACCATTTACTCCATGATGAAGATCATAACTGTGGCTGCCAATTTCAATCAGGCCACTATCCTGCATTTCTTTAATTTCTTTCCAGCTTAATAATTTGCTACGGTCCAGCTTTTCATCACCAAACTGCACCATTTTATTCGGCTTAACTTCAAGCCATTTACCCACCACCGCCAAAACCGCAGGGATTTTTCGAGCTTTTAAAATTGGGTATGCATATTGATAGAAAGATTGATAACCATCATCCACAGTCAATAAAACAGGTTTTGGAGGTAATTTAAGTTTACCTTCATTGGCTTTAATTAATTGATCTACACTTATAAAGTGATAACCATTTTTAATCAGCCAATCCAAATGCATTTCAAAACGCTGTGGAGTCACAGCATAATCTGGAATAACAGCTTCTTTAGATGTAATTTCGTGATAACCAATAATTGTTAAAGTTGACACATCAATTTGTGGTTCTTCTTCTGGTGCTTCACCTGTATGAGGATCAGTCACAGCTGGTATTTCCGATGCTGTAGGAAGATCAGTGGTTACCGATTCTGCATGGGCATAACTTATTCCAATAGAACTGAACAATAATGAAATGCTCAAAGTTAAAGTTTGCAAGGGAAAGCGTGTTTGCATAGAAATATCATCTTTCAATTCGGGTTATTTTCTGAAGGCTTTGTCTCGTCGAAAATGTCTTTTCTACTGACCACAATCCATTGCTTTTTGACAGAAATCCATCAGGCTTTTAACAGTGTCCGTTATACTAATCAAATCTGAAAAGAAACTTAAAATTTTTTGTAGGTTTTTCTTAACTTTACAGTCATATTTCAAGATATAATTATTTTTAAAATAAATATTCAAACATTTGTTTTTGTACAAAATTCACTCAAAATAAGATAAATTATTTTGTAAGTCTTGCATAAAAAAGATGGCAAAAAAGCCATCTTTTTTATAAGTAAATTACATTAAAGTCTAATAAGTAAACTCAACTTTGCTCAATAATACGATCTAAGTTTATAGCTGAATTAATATTCAATCATTGCAAAATTAGGATTTTCAGCCATTTGCTCCAAATAATAACGCTCTTTTTGGTACAAATATTTATATAAGCGATTAATCCACTGTCCACGGCGGAAGATTTTGATTTTTTTATTAACACCATCATAATCCAGGAGTGTAATCCGCTCAGCATCTTGTAATAACGTAATACGATAATTAGCAGATTGATGCGGATGCATGGATAATGTCTCTTTAATCAATTCAACTTTACGATCCTCATCTAGCCAATAATGTTTATCAAAATTGACTTTTTCCTGTACCCATAATCCTGAATACTCTTCTTGATTAGTATCGATCATAAAAAAATGATGTAACTCTTTTAAAAGCTCTGTGGCGGTTAAGTCAGAATAATCATTCATAGTCGTCATCTCTTATTGTTGCTTTTATCTTGGTATTAAAATGATCCTAAGTCGGCACACTTAGTTTCAAAATAGGGCTTTTGCCTATTAATCTAATTTTACACAAATAAAGGCCAATTAAATCACATAAATTTGTTGTAAATTTATTGAAATATTCAATCCGCCTTTTCAAACCTGCTTAGAAGTACATTATGAAAAATTTATTTTTATATTTAGTGTACCCAACAGGGTAGAACCTTTTAATTTAAACAAAGAGCTAAATGTATCACTGCAAATAAGATTGACATTTGTGATGAAAATAAGTTGATCACTACAAAAAATTGAGGTCTAAAATAATAAAAAATAATCTTTTTATTGTAATAACTTTACCAATATTAGTTCAGGCTTTATTCAATACAGCTACTAAGTAATCATCAGTTGGAATATGCATCAAAGCAGCATACCAAATCGTTCTTTGCATGAAGATTCAATATGTTACTTTGAGGCATGACTTGAGCACTCAGTCATCACGTGTTTTCACATCAAACAATTCAATCTCGAAAATCAGATTTGAGTTTGCAGGAATAAGTTTACCCATTTTACGTTCACCATAAGCCAAATGAGAAGGAACGATTAATTTACGTTTTCCGCCCACTTTCATTCCTATGATGCCCTGATCCCAACCCTTAATGACACGGCCGGTTCCAATCACACATTCAAAATAGTTTCCGCGATCCATTGAAGCGTCAAACTTGGTTCCATCTTCAAGCCAGCCTGTATAATGTGTAGTAATTAAGGCGCCTTTAACTGCTTCTTTACCCTCACCCACTTTTAAATCAATAATTTCCAGTTCTTTAGTCATGACAAATTCTCCAGATAAAATAGGTTTGTTTTGCTTGCTAAAATTATAGCGTTTGTAACGGTGTCCACTGAATCACGACTTGTGCCTGATCACCAATAAGTGTCCATTCACCATCCATCACATTAAGTTGGAGTTGCATAGTCCGTTGGCATAGCGGTTCAAGTTGCGCAGAACTATCTGCAGAAATTTGCCAGACTTCAACATTTTCAAGGGTTTTAATTTTGCTATTTCTTTTCCACCAATCATTTACTTGCGAGCCATAAGCAATTACTGCAACATGTTTACAACGTGCGGCTGCTTTTTTCACTTTGTCTTCTGAAGGTAAGCCAATTTCAATCCATTGCTGAAGCTGTCCTGTTAAATCCTTTTTCCATAAAGCAGGCTCATCACTTTCAAATAAATCTTTGGTAAATTCAAGCCGTTCATCTGCATAACGAGCAAACGCAACTATACGAACCATTAAACGCTCTAAAGTTTCAGAAGGATGCAAAGCTAAAGTGAGTTGATAATCCCCATATTGATGTTGATCCATATCTGCAATGTTCAAGTCTGCTTTATAAATCGTTGCTTTGAGCGCCATAATAAAACTGTCCATTTTCAATGGGCGCTAGCATACCTGATTTTCTAGATCAGATTGAAGTCATCGTATCTGTCTATTCATATTTCTTATCATTTTATTCTCTCTATCACTCAGATGATTTCTATTGTTGTTTTCAAAACTGGCGAGCTTTTTGCAAGGTTCGGGGGATTTCTCAATGATGAACATGTAAGATGTGGCAAAAAATCAAATCCAGTCTCTTTATTCAGGTCATTATCGCCTTAATTTTAGGTATCCTGATTGGCATCAGTTTTCATGATTTCTCTTTAAATTTAAAACCTTTAGGTGATGGATTTATTTCCCTGATAAAAATGCTGATTGCACCGATCGTATTTTGTGTAGTGGTACTGGGGATTTATGGGGCAAGTGATATTAAGAAAATGGGGAAAGTTGGTGCAAAAACGATTCTTTATTTTGAAATTGTCACCACTCTAGCGCTGATTCTGGGAATCGCTGTCGCCTATATATTCAAACCAGGTACAGGAATGAATATTGACATCGGCCAACTCGATAGCAAAGACCTCAGCACCTATACTGAACGCGCTCATGCCATTAGTTCTGGTTCAGATTTTATTTTACATATTATCCCTAAGACCTTATTTGGTGCATTTACAGATGGAGATATCCTTCAAGTTTTATTGATTGCAATTTTATTTGGAGTCAGTCTATTGCTTATTCCAAAACAATTTTCAACTCTGGTCTGTCAATCTATCGAAGCTTTTTCTGAAGTGCTTTTTAAGATGATGGGGCTCATTATTCGACTTGCACCTTTGGGCGTTTTAGGTTCAGTAGCGTATACCACAGCAAAATTTGGACTAGACTCCCTGATACAACTGGGCTATCTGGTAATTTTGTTTTACCTCACCTGTATAGTCTTTGTCGTGGGAATTTTAGGTTTTATTCTTAAATTGACAAGTTTAAATATCTTCAAATTTTTAAACTATTTCAAAGATGAATTATCTATTGTTTTAGGCACGGCTTCTTCTGATTCGGTTTTGCCACAAATCATGAAAAAACTGAAAGCACTGGGGATTAAAGACTCAACGGTAGGTTTGGTCATTCCAACCGGTTATTCTTTTAATCTGGATGGATTTTCCATTTATTTAACCTTAGGCGTTATTTTTATCGCACAAGCCTGCAATATTGATCTTTCCATCCATGACTTACTTGCTATTTTGCTGGTTTCATTGGTCACATCTAAAGGAGCACACGGAATTCCAGGTTCTGCTTTAGTAATTTTAGCAGCAACTTTATCCGTTATCCCAAGTTTACCTGCGATTGGGCTAGTTCTTTTGCTTTCCGTAGACTGGTTTATCGGAATTGTACGTGCTTGTACTAACCTGATTGGAAACTGCGTAGCCACTGTGGTCATAGCACACTGGGAAAAAGATATTGACCATGCACAGGCTAAAACTGTTTTAGATCAAAAATAATTTAAAATAACAAGATAGGAACCCAATCAGGTTTCTATCCTTGCCGCCAACAAATCCGTTTCAAGCTTGAGCCAGTTGTGTTCGTGCTGGCTAATCATTTCAATTCTATTATCAATATTTTCTTCACCAGTTTTATAATTAAATTGATGCGGATTGCAGTTGAAATACATCCAGCCCTGATTGGTATGAAAAATAGCTTTTATACGCAACCAATTTTGCTGTTCACATAAGACATCCAGCAATTGTTCAAAATTAAATGTCCAACGACGTGGCAATTTCCAACCCGCTACAATATAACCTTGTGCATGCTCTACATAATGATAAGGTAGCTCTTTGATTTCTGATCTTTCTTCTGAAATCGAATGCTGTCTTTGTTGTATCAATAAAGGCTGGATTTTACGCTCATGCATGACGTGTGCCAGATCAATCTGTTTTAATTCAAGCTCACCATGCGCAACCTTTAGCCAATGTTGCTGGTAAACCTCGTATTCTTGCTGAAGTTGCAATAGTGCCTGATCGTCTTCAAACGTCATTACATCTATATGGGAAATGACGATAATTTCCGCAGCCTTGATCTGATCTTCATACAAATTGTGTTTAACCCACTCCGTTTCGTGTAAGCGGCTGCCATCGACGACTGTAACCAACGCCCGCATATCCAGACTGCTTTGCCAGTGAGGTTCTGTTAATTGTTCTATCAATTGTGCTGGATGCCCTAACCCTGTCGGTTCTATAAATAAACGGTCGGGTTTTGACTCTGAAAGCAAACGTGCCAATGCGATATGTAAGGGTAATTGGCTACTGCAACACATGCATCCACCCAGTAACTCTTTTATTTCAAAGCCCTGCTCTTGAGGCAATAGTTGCTGGTCAATTCCAATTTGACCAAACTCATTCATTAATATTGCCCAAACCTCATGTTCAGGCTTTTGTTGAAGTAAATACTGCAATAGGGTGGTTTTTCCCGCACCCAAAAATCCTGAAATGATATGCGTAGGGACACTTTTAGAATTAATGATTTTCACGTTAAACTCAACTTATCAATCGCGAGAACAAATAAAAATTTAGTAGATAAAATCTAGCAACTGCCTCTATCTTATTATGGATTTTAAATATCCACAGTATGCTTGCATAATCTTTTTACACTCATTATTGTGATAAACAGCACACTCATAATCTGGAAAAACATCATTAAAAACCTTAACCAACGAAATATCCAATAAGCATGAAGAATGCATCAACTTGCCTATGTAAAGCTAAGTAATTTTTTTGATCATTTTTCAACCATTAAGAAATAAATCCATACAGTTTATAGAGAATGAAATCATGTGATTTTTACAATAAAAGTACACTCCATGCAGCATTGTGTTTTTTATGTAACCTTCTACGTTAAGCATTGTTTCATTCATTGCCGACTAAGAATAGAGCTTCTAGGATGACTACCAAGCAAACAAGCAATTGTCTACGTTAGATGATTCAACTTTGCTTCTGATGCAAAACATCAGTTATTTAATTAAATAAAAGGATGCCTCCAATGAAATTAGTTAAAATCTTACTTGCTTCAACATTTACTTTAGCTGCTGCAACAACTTTTGCTGCTAAAGCAGACCACGCGAATGAACAGGAAAAGGTCGTCGTATCTACTCAGGAATCTCCTGCAACTGCATCTCCTGAATCTGCTGCTGGCCAACCAACTTCAGCACAACCAGGTTCTGAAAATGCAGCTGAAGCTCAAGGACAGGGTCAACCTGCACAGCCCGCTCAGTAAATTGACGGACTGTCTCTCTTAACAGCATTTATTTAGGTTTAGATTTCCCAGTTTAAACCGAGCCACAGAGGTTAAATCATTGCTGCGATTTAGCCTCTGTCTTGTTTTAAATTGATTATTTTCTAAAAAATTATCTTAGAATATAGTGAATGACATCAATCATTATGATTTGGCGAACGAGGAATAAAGGGAATACATTCGGCTAGATCACGACAACTTTGTCCTGTATGTAATCGAATAAAATAATCCTGAACCATCTGCGCTTGTTGTTCAATACCATAATGAAGAAACTGCTTGCCTTGCTCGAGTGCATAACGATATTTACGATCAAACAATCCTTGACGAATTAATTTGATTCCCTGTTGAACTTGCCAGACATGAACCAGTTCATGAATAAACCATGATTGCTTCAAAATTGTTTCTTGTGAAAAATCATCAGTCCAGTCGGCTGGATGAAAATAGATATTTCCATTCGGACTAATTGCAAAATGTTTCAAAACCAGTCGATGTGCAATAATCTGAATGTGTTCAAATTGGAGAGATGTACCAAATACACTGATTGCTAATTGCTTTTCAGCTTGAGTCAAAAATCGTTTTTTTACAATCAAATGTCTATTTAAACCGTATATCATATTATTTCTAAACACATCATCATTGCTTTAATATAATGCTATGATCTAGTGCATAGAAAATGTCAATTTGTAAGTATTCCATAATAATATGCAAAAACTTGTCATTTTTTACGCCGAAAAACATTGGATTGGTATATATTATCCACCTTGCGCTTTTACGTTATACGTTAACTTTATTTGTTACCTCATACACAGAGTTGAACAAAAAAAATGATAAATCAACATGTTGTGTATATCTATATATTTAATCTAGGATTAGGTTTGGATGAAAAGTTTTAAAATTGCCCTTGCCCAATTTTCACCGCATATTGGCAATATAGATGCAAATGCTCAAAAAATGATTGAGCAGACTCTTGAAGCAAAAAAACAAAATGCTGATTTAATTATTTTCCCAGAACTTTCAGTGATCGGTTATCCATCGGAAGATTTATTGTTACGTCCAGCACTCGCCAAACGTATCGAGAAAGCCTTTCAAAAACTTGCTGAAGTCAAAGATATCGTCATGGTATTCGGTTTTGTACATTTGACTGAAGAAGGTCAGCGTTACAATTCAGCTGCCGTGATGAAGAATGGTCAAGTCCTCGGAATTTTTAATAAACATAATTTACCAAATTACGGCGTGTTTGATGAAAAGCGCTATTTCAATGAGGGTCATCAACATCTTGTTTTTGAATATTTAGGCCATAAATTTGGCGTACTAATTTGTGAAGATATCTGGTCACTCAATACTGTAAAACAAGTCGCACAATTAAATGTTGACAGTATTTTGATTTTAAATGCTTCGCCTTATGAAGTGGGTAAGCCACAACATCGTGTACAAACCCTGACTGAGTTGTCTAAACAATTCAATGTCAATCTGATCTATGTCAATCAGGTGGGCGGACAGGATGATCTGATTTTTGATGGTAGTAGTTTTATTATCAACCATGACAGCAGTCTTGCGCTAAAGGCCCCGAGTTTTAAAGAGGCTCTTTATTTCACCGATTTTAATCCTGAAGACAAAAAGTTTAATGTTGCGGATCCTTCCCCGAATCTGGATGCGATTGCGGAAATCTATCAGGGTCTCGTCATGGCAACCCGTGATTATGTCCAGCGCTCTGGGTTTCCAGGAGTTATTTTAGGCTTATCAGGGGGGATCGATTCAGCATTGACTCTTGCAATTGCGGTAGATGCACTTGGTCCGGATAAAGTGCAGGCAGTCATGATGCCTTATACTTATACTGCACAAATCAGTGTTGAAGATGCTTCTGAACAAGCACGACGTATGGGTGTCACTTTTGGTATCGCTGAGATTCACAATATTGTGAATAGCTTTATGCAAACACTATATCCATTTTTTGGCAATAGCCCAGCCGATGCAACCGAAGAAAACTTGCAAGCTCGTGCGCGTGGTACATTATTAATGGGACTTTCCAATAAATTTGGTAATCTGGTGTTGTCTACAGGCAATAAATCTGAATTAGCAGTGGGTTACTGCACTTTATATGGTGATATGGTCGGTGGCTTTGCAGTCCTCAAAGATGTCTATAAAACCATCGTTTTTGAATTAGCGAAATATCGTAATAGCTTAAGTGATACCCCTGTGATTCCTGAGCGTGTTATTACTCGACCGCCATCAGCAGAATTACGCCCCGATCAAAAAGATCAGGACTCATTGCCTGCGTATGATATTCTCGATGCAATCTTGTATGCTTATATCGAAGAGGATCAAAGCCAAGAAGATATTATTGCCAAAGGCTTTGATAAAGCAGTTGTAGAGAAAGTTGTCCGTCTTGTAGACCGGAATGAATATAAACGTCGTCAGGGAGCGATTGGGCCTCGCATCAGTTCGCGTGCCTTTAGCCGCGAACGCCGCTACCCTATTGTAAATGGTTGGAGACCAGATGACATCTAAGGATCAAATTGTCACGGATCAGACATTATCGCCGAGTGAACAACTTGCCCAAGCACTTTTGCTTGAGCAAGTTGGTTATTTTAAACAACAGCTTACTGGGGAACATTCTTCCCAATATCTTCAGCACATTACGCATCTCATTTTTAATAATGCACAATCTCTAAAACTGGGTCAGGTAGTCGATCTGGATCAACTACAGGCAGTCGTTCAGCGTTATGCACTGGAAATGCAGTTGGGTGCAGGCTTACTTGAATTTATTGGTGAAATTGCTCAAAAAATATATTTATATGCTCTGTCTTCAACAGCTAGTGTTAATGATCTCGTTTCAGATCAACAATTTGAAATCTGGCTATCTAAATTTTTAGAGCTGGATAATGTACGGATATACTTAAATCAGTTTTTAAAAAGTAGTCCTGCCATTCGTCAATTGTGCCATTTTATTGCCACAACCGTTTTACAAAATAAGCTTCCCATATTATTTACGCCTTCGGTTTTCAACAGCTCTTCACATGAACAAGATGAACCCGCATGGAAACGTAAACTGCTGAAATTTTCCAACCTTCAACAACAACGTCTTGAGCAAAAACTGGAAGTCTATCTAGCAGAATTTATTCAGCAACAATTGGCTGAATTAAGCATCCTGACCAATGAAGATCTTGAAATTTTAATTCGTAATATCTGGGATGATGTCAAAGAAAAAACCATTTATCAATACATTTCACAATTAAAACCTATTGATATTGAAGAATTTTTTGTTTTAATTTATGAATACTGGAAAGAATTACGTCAGTCACCGCTGATACAAAACCTGATTTTACATGGAGTCGAAGTATTTTATCGATTTTATGAAAATGAAAGCTTACAAGATTTACTGTTTGGTATTGGATTAACTGAACAAGATATTCAAACTGAAGCTTTGCGTTTTTACCCTAAAGCAATTCTAGCTTTGGATGAGCAAAATTTGTTAGAGCCTTTAATCTTTAACCTGCTGAAACCTTTTTACATACGTTCTGAAACATTGACTATGATTTCTAAACATTTGACTTAATAAAAGACTCAAACCTTGTTTTAAATCAATTATTCTTTGCTACTCATCTCTTCTATGCGCCATTAATAAGATTTATAAATAAAAAAAAGATCATGTAAGGTACATGATCTTTAAAAATGGTGGCTATGACGGGACTTGAACCTGTGACCCCCGCATTATGAGTGCGGTGCTCTAACCAACTGAGCTACATAGCCATAAACTGTGTGCGCATTATCTATAGATCTACGATTTGCGTCAACACCTTTATTTATCATCTGTTCATCAAACACTCAAATACATCAAAATGCATCTTAATATTTAGATTTTAGAAATCTTTTAATTTTAAAACCCCACCAAAATATTGTACATGAGTTGATTAAGAGTCCTTTCAGAATATCAAATTCATCAACGAAAAGACTTATTGTATTTTCAAATGACGCTAAAATTGGAATCTGTAAATTCTTAAAATGAAATTTATTTTTACTGTTCTCATACCAAACTTTATTATATAAATGTAACCAAGAATCATTATCTTTGACAAAACAGCTACTATGTCGTTCTAAAAAAGTTTTATAGATGTAGGACCACATAATGACACGAGCATTCAAAACCACACTCATTCTTCTGACCACATCCATGTTCAGTCTATCTGTTCTGGCCGAATTCAAACAGGCTCCTTTACCT
Source organism: Acinetobacter sp. S54 (assembly GCF_016624945.1). Lineage (GTDB taxonomy): Bacteria > Pseudomonadota > Gammaproteobacteria > Pseudomonadales > Moraxellaceae > Acinetobacter. Next base: position 130,737 of record NZ_JACVUI010000007.1, read on the forward strand.
TATGCCAGCAATGCTCTGGAACCTGCCATTGACCAACAAACCATGGAAATCCACTACGGCAAGCACCATAAAGCGTATGTGGATAATCTTAATGCACAAATCAAAACCTATCCCGAATTAGATAAAACAGATCTACTTCAGTTACAAACACAGATTTCCAAATACAATACAGCCGTTCGTAATAATGGCGGGGGCCATTTTAACCATACCTTTTTTTGGGACAGCTTAGCACCGACCAGTAAAACTGGACAGCCAAGTTCAACCTTGTTAAAAAAAATCAATCAGGATTTTGGCTCTTTAGATGCATTTAAGCAAAAGTTTAATGAAGCTGCATCAGGCCGCTTTGGTTCAGGCTGGGCATGGCTAATAGTAACACCAGATGGAAAACTAGCGATTACCTCAACCCCAAATCAGGATAATCCACTTATGGATATCGCTGAGACCAAAGGTGCGCCTTTATTAGCACTAGATGTTTGGGAACATGCTTATTATTTAAAATACCAAAACCGCCGTGCTGACTACATCAAGGCATTTTGGAGTGTGGTGAACTGGAATAAAGTCAATGAACGTTATGCACAAGCACTAAAAAAATAACAGGATAACTCAAAAAATAAGCCTGCGATTGCAGGCTTATTTCAATTTTATAGATTTAAAAACCAAGGCTTTTCCGATCCAGTGGAAACTCAATACCAACTGATGCGCCTGCATCATTTCCATGAACATCCGAGTCACTCACCCAGCCATTAATTTTCAATGGAATATCAGGTTTCAAATAATGCGACCATGTTAAATCCAATGCCTTAATTTCGTCTTTTTCAGGGAATGCCTGATTTATATCCAGATTTGACTGGTTCACTTTTGCAAATAAAATACGCCCACTAATCCGATTCATGATATCGACACGAATATCACCGCCGACCGATACCATTTGACCATCACCACCCATCGCATGTGCTAGAGGGTAGCCATGTTGATAGTAACCATCGGTATAAATATAGTGGTTGTAGGAAATACCCTTTACATCGCCATTGGTGCGAGTATCCGCCCATTCTGCATAAAGTTGGTAAGGCATATTTTTATAAATAGAAGAATAATCGACACCTGCTAAATACATTTTTTTTGATGGCAATTTACCTGCTTCATCTTCACCCACGTATTGTCCATAAATACCTACAGGTACATCTAAAAGTGGTTGTAAATTTAAACGGCCATCGAATCCAGCAATCTGATTTGAACGATCATCATCTCCATCATAAACATTATCATTACCTTTAATGGCATTCCATAAAGAATCCCAACTTTCAGAACGCCCTTCTCCCCCCCATTGTAAGGTTCGAGATGCGCCTAATTCCAAATATGGCAATGGTTGAGCAGTTATACGCAGTCCAAGTAATTTTGCATGAGGCACTGCTTTATAATCATCTAGCTGACCAGCAAAGGCCTGATACTGCCAAGGTCCAATCCATGATAGCCATTTAGTTTCGAAAGCATTTTGTTCTGCCCGCTGCATAGTAACACCATACACAGGACGACTTGCGTCTCCACGAATCAGACTGCCATCATGACCCGGTCCCCACCATGTTGGAATTTGACCCGCAACCACCCATTGGTTCCAGATTTTTCCAGCTAAATACGAGCCTTCGACGTTGACATCATGTCCATTGTCAATCTGTTGATCTTTTTCAGCGTTTACACGAATTTTGGCATCCCAGTTTTCACCACCCGCATTAAACTCAAGTGATCCCTGATATTGGGATTTTTGTTTATCGCCGAATGCCTGAGGAATATTTTTTTGATCAGTTTCAGCAAATAAACCAACCTTAATAGGATGATTATCTGCTTTTAGAGCAGCTCTCACTGAATTGATAACTTTTTCCTGAGTCGTATTGGAAATTCGAGCTTGAGAAAGCGCTCGCTCAATTTCATCACCACTTAACGGCCAAGTCGAAGTGCTAATTTGAATAACACCCTGTTGATTCAACCAGTTAAGATCCGTTCTTAAATTTTGGTCATTGAGCACAAGACCTTGTGCAAATAAAGAAGAAGAGCTTACAGCCAGCATTGCCATTAAAAGTGTTTTTCTCGAAAACATTAGTGTGTCTTTCTCAAGTTTATTTCTCTGCCACACCATAAATTTTTTATCAAAAGTTTGCAATCTTTAAACGTAACATTTACGTTGCATACATATTAACAGGCAAAATAAAACCACTCGAAAGTGGTTTTATTTGAATTTACTCAATCTTATTAATCTTTACGACGCATATGCGGGAATAAAATCACATCGCGAATGCTTGGTGCATTAGCAAATAACATGACCAAACGGTCAATTCCGATGCCTTCACCTGCGGTTGGAGGTAAGCCATATTCCAGAGCTTCAACAAAGTCGGCATCATAATGCATGGCTTCGTCATCCCCTGCATCTTTTTCTGCAACCTGAGCCTGAAAACGTTCAGCTTGATCAATCGGATCATTCAACTCCGAGAAGCCATTGGCAAGTTCACGACCACCGATAAAAAATTCAAAACGATCGGTAATATGTGGATTGTCATCATTACGACGAGCAAGTGGAGACGTTTCTGCTGGGTATTCCGTAATAAATGTTGGCTGACGTAGCTTAGTTTCAACAGTTTCTTCAAATACAATCGTTTGCAATTTGCCCAGACCAAAACCAGGTTTTACCTGCTCTTTCAACACATCTCGTGTGAATTTAGCCAAAAATTCACGATCATTTACATTTTCAGGGGTAAATTCTGGGTTATGTTCTAAAATCGCGTCGAACATGGAAATCTTTTTAAAAGGCCCTTTAAAGCTAAACACTTCCTCTTGATACGGAACATCAGTTGTTCCCAAAATATCCAGTGCCAATTTTTCCAGCATATTTTCAGTCAATTGCATCAGGTCTTTATAATCTGCATAGGCCTGATAAAATTCGATCATGGTAAATTCTGGGTTATGACGTGTAGATACACCTTCATTACGGAAGTTACGATTGATCTCAAATACACGCTCAAAACCACCCACGACCAAACGCTTTAAATAAAGCTCAGGCGCGATACGCAAAAATAAAGGCATATCCAACGCATTATGATGAGTTTCAAATGGACGCGCAGAAGCACCACCTGGAATGATATGCATCATTGGGGTTTCCACTTCCATGAAACGTTCATTGGTCAAAAATGCACGAATACCTGCAACGACTTTGGCACGAATTTCAAAAGTTTTACGTGTCTCTTCATTCACGATCAAGTCCAAATAACGTTTACGATATTTGGCTTCAGTATCGGTTAAACCATGAAATTTGTCTGGTAACGGACGCAAAGATTTGGTCAGTAACTCAAAAGCTTCGAGGTGGACATACAAATCGCCTTTGCCTGAACGACCAATATAGCCTTCAGCCGCAATAATATCGCCAAGGTCTAAACTTTTAATAGTTTCAAGCGTTTCCGCTGGTAAACCTTTACGGTCAACATAAAGCTGGATACGACCCGTCATGTCCTGAATCACCATGAACGATCCGCGATTAAGCATGACACGACCAGCAATTTTAACATAAACATGTTCAGCTGCTTCGATCTGTGCTTTATCCAGCTCTTTAAATTGTTCTTGTAAATCAGCTGCGTAATGTTCACGCTTGAAAGTATTAGGCCAAGGGCTTTGGCCGTTTTCCTTGGCATTGTCCTGAATTTGTTTTAACTTGGCATGACGCTGCGCAATTAAATCGTTTTCGGAAATAATGGGTTCAGAAGTCGATTGAGCGTTTTGTTGCGTCATCTCTGCCTCGATTAAGTAAAAAAATGAAGTCGTATAGTTTAGCAGATGTCATCACATTTTCGTATGATTTCTTCTCCTGTATCGTTGAAATTCATGTGAATCCTTTATTTTAAAATTTTGGATAAGCCGCCTTAGACCAAAATCTAAGATTCAATCTCTATACTTCACAGTAAAATATTTAAACATTGACGTGCTTTTAAAATGAATAGCTGAGGACAAGGAGTGACCAGTTTATTCTTGCTACTGGTTTAAATAAAAAATGTTGCAAAATCAATTGAAAATATTATTTTTGCATGGCTTGGACTCTTCTCGTGAATCAACCAAGTTTCATGCCATTCAAAGTACAAACAAGTTTTGTATTGATGTCGATTATCGTAATTTAAACTATGATACTGTTGCAAATTTCTATCAGAATATTATTCAGAGTATTCAGCCCAATATCCTCATTGGACATAGTTTAGGTGGATACTGGGCACTTAAACTTTCCAGTCAATATCAATTGGCAACGATTGTCGCCAACCCGAGTTTAAATCCTCATTTCCGTGATGACTATCCACCCATTTTGCCTGAAGATCTGGATCATGATATTCCAAGACTGGCTTATCTTGAGTTGGGCGATGAAGTGATTGATATGCGTGAAGTTCAATCACAGCTAGAAAACTATATGCTGATTGATGCTGTTGAAGGTGGTCATCATCGTTTAGAGCAGCCTGAAAAGATTAATCATTTGATTGAACATATTCAGAAACAGTATTTTAAATAGGTTCAAACTTTGACTCAAAGAGAATCAGAAAAGCTTAGATTTTCCATTCTCTTTTTTAAAGGTTTAACTTTCACAGAGAATTTACAAATTTATTATTCAGGACATGCCAAACGAGTAAATCTAAATCTGCATGTAAATCGGGTAAATCCAGTAAAATCACAGCACCTAATACCTGATGTCCACATTTTTGACTTAATTGATTGACTGCTTTTAAAGTTCCACCCGTCGCCAGAACATCATCGACCAAGATAACTTTTTGCGCTTCAATTTGAGCTGACATTTCCAATTGATCTGTCCCATATTCCAAGCTATAAACGACACTCTCGACTGGTGGTGGCAATTTTCCAGCCTTACGAACCAAAATCAGACCTCTTTGTAAACGTTGCGCCAATAAGGTTGCCAAGACAAATCCACGTGCTTCAACTGCCACAAAGCTTTCCACTTGTCGTAATTGTTCATCTGGAATGGCCTGAATCAAAGCATCCGTGAGTAGATCGAGTTCCTTCATAAATAAAGGCGTCAAATCATAAAAACAAACGCCTTGTTTAGGAAAATTGGGCACGGTGCGGATATGCGCCCATAAAGTCTGGCTTGAAATCATGGAAATAACTATTCATAGCAGATTGTATATTTATTCTACTCCCTCCCTTTATTTAAGACCAGTCGGAGCTACAAAGCAAAAAAATTGGATATTGAATGAGTTTTTCTACTTATATAAAGAGACTTTAAGTCTTTGTAAAAAATATTATTATCTATTTTTTTAATCTCTACGGATTGGCAGCATTGCCCAAATAACCCCACTTTTGTCCCAAGCTGCCATTCCGCTTTTATTCTGAATGATTAAACTCCTTTATTTGCTTTACTTAGAAGTAGAACTGCGTAAAAATCAGAAACTGAATAGACTCCTTTGTGTTTATTATCAGAATCTATATCAAAGAATGGATCAGTTTTACGACAGGCCGCTGAAGCGAACTTATCGGGTTGGAGAATCAAATGAAAAAATATCAATGCATCGTATGTGGATGGATCTATGACGAGTCAGAAGGCTGGCCACAAGACGGCATTGCACCGGGGACAAAATGGGAAGATATCCCAGATGATTGGACTTGCCCTGATTGTGGCGTTTCAAAAGCTGATTTTGAAATGATCGAAATCTAAGATGTTTTACCAAGACCATGCTACATTCATGGTCTTTTTTATACTTAAACCACCACTATAATTTACTGTGAATGGAGAATACGCAATGCATCCTATCGTCATCATCGGATCAGGCATGGCAGGTTATACTTTGGCTCGAGAGTTTAGGAAATTAAACCCAGAGCATGAACTTCTCATGATTTGTGCTGACGATGCAGTAAATTATGCCAAACCCACATTATCAAATGCACTTGTAGGCAATAAAGCGCCCGAGCAAATTCCATTAGGTGATGCTGAGAAAATGTCGACCCAGCTCAATATGAAAATTCAAAGCTTTACTTGGGTCAAAGAAATCCATACGGATCGACATGAATTGGTCACAGAAAAGGATGGACACCAACACATTCAACCTTATTCAAAATTAGTTTTAGCTGTTGGAGCAAATCCGATTCGCTTAGCTATTGCAGGTGATGGTAGTGATGATATCCATGTGGTTAATTCACTGATTGATTATCGTGCTTTTCGTGAAAATCTAGCACAATGTAATGACAAACGTGTCGTGATTTTGGGTGCGGGACTCATCGGTTGTGAATTTGCAAATGATCTGCAAAATACAGGTCATGAAGTGACCGTCATTGATCTATCTCCTCGTCCTTTAGGTCGGTTACTACCAGCACATGTTGCTGAGGCTTTTCAACAGAATCTTGAAGAAAGTGGCATTCATTTTGTACTTTCTACAACAGTTGAAAAAGTCACCAAGATTAATAACGGACAAGACTATGCTGTCACACTTGCCAATGGTCAGACCTTGGTCGCAGATATTGTCCTTTCAGCGATTGGTTTGCAGCCTAATATTTCATTGGCCAAAACCGCAGATATTCAAACCAGTCGAGGTGTGATTACCAACAGTTTATTGGAAACAAATCAAACTGATGTTTTTGCAATTGGAGACTGTGCAGAGGTAAATGGAACTCTTTTACCTTATGTCATGCCCATTATGCAGCAAGCCCGTGCGTTGGCCAAAACATTGAGTGGCCAAACCACCCATGTACATTATCCTGCTATGCCTGTTGCAGTTAAAACGCCTGCTGCACCACTCACCGTACTTTCTGCGCCTGTAGATGTTGAAGTCAGTTGGGAAACAGAAGAGCTTGAAGATGGTATGCTTGCCAAAGCAGCTGATGGCGAGGGTACCTTAAGAGGTTTCGTCTTGCTTGGCCCTACCGCAGCAAAACAGCGTTTAACTCTGACAAAACTCGTTCCAGACTTGATTCCAGCTCAAGTTTAAGGTTTAAATAATCCTAGGCATTTATTTCCTTAAATGCCTTTGGGGGAATGAAAAGAAAAATGAATAACGCATTGGAATTTAAAGTTTCACCTTACACGTCATTTATGCATGAAACCAAAGTCAAGCTAACTAATGGGCTTGAACTGCATGTCGAAGTAGGTGGAAATCCTGAACACCCCACTATTGTTCTCATTATGGGTTTGGGGGCACAAATGCTGTTCTGGCCTGATTTCTTTTGTAAATCCCTGATTGATCAAGGCTTTCATGTTGTTCGTTTTGATAACCGAGATATTGGTCTTTCTTCAAAAGTTCGTCATAAAGGCAAACGCTTGAATACTATTAAGCTTATGGGACGGTTTGCACTAGGGCTAGGTAATCAGGGGGCTCCTTATACCCTCTATGATATGGCCGAAGACGTTTCAATGCTGATTGATGAATTGGGGCTTGGTAAGGTCTATGTTATTGGCGCCTCTATGGGCGGTATGATTGCTCAGATTGTTGCTGCAAAATATCCTGAAAAAGTAGAAAAATTAGGATTACTCTTTACCAGTAATAATCAGGCATTGCTTCCTCCCCCATTTCCCAAACAACTCTTTAGTCTGATTGGTAAGCCCAAATCCAATGATGAAGATGGTATTATTAGTCATAGTTTAAAACTCTATGACATTATTGGCTCACCCGGCTATGTCAATCAGATGGAAGCCATGCAAACTGCGCGTAAACTGTATCAACGGAATTATCACCCAGCGGGTGTACTTCAACAGTTTTTAGCAATATTATGTACAGGTTCATTGTTACAACTGGATAAACAGATCTCACAACCTACTTTTGTGGTACATGGTTCTAGAGATCGATTACTTCCACCCAGCCATGGCAAGGCTGTTGCAAAAGCAATTCCCGGTGCTAAGTTTGAATTAATTGAAGGAATGGGGCATGATATCCCCGCTCACTTTATTCCTCAACTTAGCGGTTTATTTGCAAACCACTTTAGATCATCACATTAGGACACTATGGCTGCATTACCATCATTAAGACAGCTATCTTACTTAGTTACGCTGTCGGAAACGTTGCATTTTACAGAAGCAGCACGCCGTTCTTTCGTCACTCAATCGACTTTGTCGGGCGGGATTATGGAACTTGAGCGTTTGCTAGGTGGCGTATTGGTTGAACGTGATCGTCAAAATGTACGTTTAACTCCGCTTGGTGAACAGGTGGTTGCGCGAGCGCGTGTCTTATTGGCAGATGCTCAGGATTTAATGCGCTTAAGCCGTGAAATGAGCGAGCCTCTCACTGGGGATCTTCATTTGGGGATTATTCCCACCATTGCGCCATTCATTTTGACACCACTGCTTGAAGAAGTGCATAAGCAGCTTCCTAAAATTCAGCTACATTTACATGAAGCACAGAGTGAAAAGATTGTAGAACGTCTTGAACACGGTAATCTGGATATGGTGGTATTGGCGCTACCCTTTGATACCCGTGGTTTAAAAGTTTCTGAGGTGGTCAAAGAAGATTTATATCTTGTCTGTAATAAACATGATAAACATTCATTAAATGCTCAATCCTTGGATGATCTGGATTTATCACGTTTAATGCTTCTGGAAGAAGGCCATTGTTTACGTGATCATGCCTTAAGTGCCTGCCCAATTGGGGAGCGTAAAAATGACAATCGCCTCAAAGCCAGCTCACTACCTACTTTGATTGAAATGGTATCTTCAAACTTAGGGTTTACCTTATTACCTGCTATCGCGATTGAAACGCACATGTTAAAAGGGAATGATGAGTTAGTGATTAAACCACTTCAGGATGCTCCTAGTCGAATACTGGCCCTGATTACTCGTAAAAGTACACCGCTACAAAGTGAGTTTGATGTGATTCTAAATATTTTGAAAAAAATTACATCGAATCTAAATTAGAGTTTCTATTTAAAAGAGTTTTTGTAAGATACAAAAACTCTTTTTTTATGGCTTAGTAGTTAATATTTATTCATCATAATAAAAGCGGATATATGATCCGCTTTTATTGCATTGCTCTATAACTTAGAAAATAATTTGTTGATTATGTAATAAATCATCAATGGTTAGATTGGCATGCGTTTCATTGGTCTGAAAAGTAAGTGTAAGTAAGGTTTCAGATTGATATGATCCAGCTGTACCATCTCGATCAACATTGAGCTTATAAGAAGTATCGCTCACTTTAACCAAACTTAAATAATCATTGACATTTCCAGCGTTGGCAGAAGAATCCAACAACTCTGAGACATTAATTTTATCCGCATTTTGATCCGTAGTGACATTTCCAACATGGAAATCTGTCCACGTATCTAACCCGCTATGGCCGCCTAAATTAGCTTTAGATAACGAATCATTTTGACTATTTGTGAGTAAATCATAGAAAACCGTATCTGAACCTAAACCACCAGTGAATGTATTGTGTCCAGCACCGCCATTGAGATAATCATTTCCTGCACCTCCATTCAAAATATCGTTTCCAGCGCCGCCTCGAAGGATGTCGTTAGCAGACCCTCCAGTTAATGTATCATTGCCCGCATATCCATAAATATGTTGAGATAATGTGGATGTACTAAAATTCAAAATATCATCACTTGAACTACCTTCATGAATATAAGTTGAATTTTGTCCTCCCAATAGATTATCCAGAATACTTACATTTAATAAACTTCCTAAACTATCTGTCCCTGTATTTCCTTTCTGATCAGTAGCTTCTATTTGAAGTCCATTTAGTACATTTATATTTAATAATGAGGACAATAATTGAGTAATATTTACTGAACTCTGTGGTGCTAGATGCACTGTACCCAGAAACTCCAACATGCTCTGATTATCAACAGCTTGTCCAGCTTCAGTTGATTCAATCGTAATACTTGAAGGACTTGTTTGTAACAATCCTGCATTCAAGACACTGTTACCATCAACATGGGAAATTTTTAGACCCAGTTCATTGGCAAGCTCCTGTGAAAAATCAAATTTTAAGGCCACCAATCCAACAAATACGGTTTGACTAATTTTAACTTTAACCAAATCATCATTCACATCTGCAGCGACAAAAACTTGTTTATTTAAATCTATCAGCCCCGTAACATCTGCTCCCACTAAACCTAACAGTGCGTTTGAGTTTGCTACAGCAATAGGTGCCGCTTGTCCTGTTACGTTAAGCGTAAATGTTGAATTTGTCTGATTTCCTGCAACATCACTCGCGCTAATTGCCCAAGTATGTTGAATACCTGTCGCAGATGAGGTCAATGCGTTTGTTGGCGTGTAACTCCAATTTCCGCTCGCGTCAACATTTACTGTTACTGGTGTTCCACCATCCTGAACAATGCTAATCGTGGTATTAGGCTCTCCTTTCCCATAAAGTGTTGGTGTTGAGTCATCTGTAGTTGCCCCAGAATATAAATTACTTTGCGACACACCTACATTGTCCTGTGCACCCAAGATACTGAGTAAAGGAGGGGTTGTATCTACTGTAACTGCACCTAAATTGGTTATTGCGCTGGTATTACCTGCACTATCAGTTTGGCGAACCTCTACGCTAGCATAAACACCTTCATTTAGCGTAAAGCTTGAACCAGTACCCTGTTGCCAACTGCCACCATTTACACGGTATTCCCATGTCGCATTTTGCTCTAAACCGCTGACATTTATAGTTCCATTATTTGTAATATGATCCGTATTACTCGTTCCAGTATCTGTAGCTAGATTTAAAGTTAGACTAGCTGCAGTTTTGTCATCAATATTTATGGTTAAAGTTGCTTGATCTGAGCTAATACCATTAGATAACGTATAGGTAAATACATCGGTTTTTCCTACAGATGTTGCATCTCCATAGGCATTATAAGTATAAGTACCATCCGCTTTTATAGTTAATGTGCCATATTTTCCAGCAATCGTAACATCTGTGTTAGTGGATGGAACCGATTGCTGAATCCCATCACTATTTTGGATTGCAGTCACAAAATCGCCCTGATTTGGTACATCATTTGTGATCACATTGCCAGAAGCACTTTCTACCGCAAAGTCAGTTTCAGTGAGTGTTGTAGTGATAGTCGTGGTTTGAAGCAGCGTCAAGGTATTGCTTAAAAGGGCTTGAGCAACATCTGAAATAATTGTATCTGCTAAACCCGTAAAACCTACAGCGCTTAATACATTGACTATAGGATTTACAAGTTGATCAACACCAAGCCCATTAAGTGTACCTAAAATAGGAGTAAGTAAATCGACCGCAAGTGTACCAAGTACAGGACCCAATGCATTTGATAGAGCATTTAAAATAACTGTTTGATTATCGGCTCCAATGATTACGCCAGAATTTCCTAAATCTTGTAAGGATATTCCATTCTCATCGGCATCAAGTAAATTAGTTAACGTGCTAGAATCATTTCTTACCACAACATAATAACTACCAGGTAATAAACCATCGATCGTTGCGGTTAAAGTGTTATCACCTGTTAGACCCAATACTGGGAGACCAACCACATCCCCTAACAAAGAGTTTTGCGTCACAGCTGAATAAACAATATTTCCATTACTATCTATAACATCTAGACGAAATGCATCTGCTACTGCAACAAGGGCAGTTTGACTAATCTCAATTTTCAATGAACCAGATTGATCAGGAGCAACGGTAACTGATGCACTATTGTCTGTGTTATAAGTTGATTCCAATAGCCCCAAGACCTGTGTATCACTATCCACTACTGGTGCATAAGTAATCGAAGTCTGACTGACAATATCTAGATTAACTGTGTCATTAACAGCATCAACTGTTTCTAATGTATAAACTTTGTCCTGTGTCACCACGCCCACGTTGCCCGCGGCATCGCTGGCACTGAC
>NZ_JACVUI010000008.1 GCF_016624945.1 Acinetobacter sp. S54
ACAGGTGGCTACTTCAAGGTAAAGAGTGGGCAGAGTGTGTTTGAGAGTGGGGAAAATGTTGTTATGCCGAAATATAGTTTGCCTACTGCAAAGACACTTTATAGCCATAAAGTTAACTATAATTGGAATATAAGATCAGAAGGAACAAAAGAAATTTTTATTTTAGATAAGAAAAATAACAATCTTATAAAAACAAAAGCAGACCAGCTTGATATCGATAATAATTTAAGTTCTATGCGATTTTATACTTCACAGGAAACAGACTTTACAGCATTAGCATTTAACTCGGATTATATTCATTTAAAGCAGGAAATATCTGATCCAGAAAATACGGATGAACTACTGGAAGAAGTCCTTAACGATGAAGATGAAAGTGATGATGTTTATACCGAAGGGGATTTTCATTGATGAGTAATCTGGTGACTATTACAACTAAATTTTATGATAAATCTGAACGTTATATCATTAATCTTGAAGTCCAGTCCAGATATAAAAATTCATCAAAAGCCAATATGCAGAAAACCAATGATCAGGGAGTATTTGTATTTCAAGCCTCTGCAAATCGCACTATTGAGATTTTAGCTAGACCTCCTAAACAAAAAGATTTTACTGTATTTAAGACCATCAATTCTTCCGCTTTTTCATCACTAACTCATCCAGTTAGCGTTCAATTACCTAAAACAATTGATGAATATAGACAGGTCAGCCAATCTACGCCCGCCAAAGGAATCGTAAGTACAGTTTTTAAGATTGTAGACAGTAATGGAAAGGTTATGAAGAACTTTCCTGTTCAGTCGCGACCTAAGGGCAAACGAAATTCACCTGATAAATATACGAATAACGATGGCATTGTTGAAGTTTTATCATCTCCCAATCGTGATATAGAAGTTCTTGTGTTGACTTCTAATGATGAATTTCAACTTAAATTTTCGGATAATTCAGGTAATGGAACAGAACAACCGATCACAATCAAGTTAGATGAATCTTATGAGAGATTTAAAAGTATCACTACAATTAAAATTTTAGATCGAGATGGACGTGACTACATTGTCGAAAAGACAAATGTGGAGGTTCTTAATCTGAATACAAAGGAGAAAAACATCCATAGTACATCAGATGGAAAAATCCGTATAACTGGTATCGTTGGACAGAGTTATCAGCTTACTGTATATAAACCTGATGGCAAGCCGTTGAAGCCCCAATCGTATATGGCAACAAGAATAAAAAACAAACCTGTTGAGTTACATTTAGATGTCGATATAACGAAGGGTAGTACGAAGCAGGATGATCCAGAAATTAGTAAAGTAATTCAGGAAAATATTACGTGTAAAACTTGCGGAAAATCATTACAAATAGATATTAATTTCATAAAAAGTATAACATCGAAAGCAAAATTTGATTTTCAAAATGCATTGTTAAAATTACCTAATTTTATGAAAAAATATGATGTAAATACTTGTAGAGATTTAATAAATATATTGGCACAAGCGGAAGCAGAGACACAGGATTTTACAAAATTAAAAGAAGTACTTAATTATACTAAAAAGACTTTTAAAAAACCTGAAAATATTTATTCAATATCACCTACAACAATTAATCTTGGTTTTGTAAGACGTGGAATGAGTAAATACTCTCATCAGCAAAAACTTGAATATATTTGGAATAATCTTACAGATAATGATGCTGCATACGGTTTTCATTTATATGGCAATGAAAAATATCCTAATAGAGATTATAGAGGACGTGGGTTATTGCATTTGACACATTTTTCAGAATATGAAGAATGTTCAAAGGCAACAGGACTAGATATTGTAAATAGCCCAGATCTTTTGGAAAAAAATTACTATGCAGCTATTGAAACGGGTGTCTGGTTCTGGCGCAATAAGAAAAATGGTAGTATTCCTATTCTGACTGCCAAGGAAACTGTAAAGGTTGATTCGGATGCGATAACTACATCGATAACACGTTTGGTTAATGGTGGTATAATGAAATTAGATCAAAGAAAATTGTCTAAAAAGTTAATAGCTAAAAAATTTATTTCACAATATGGTGAGTGTAAATGAAATTATATATAAAAAGAATTTTAATTTTAATATCTCTTTTCTTTTTATTTTATAATGTATATGCAGAAGATAGTTTTAGATTAAATAATTTACAGTGTGTTGACGCAAAAAAAAATAATGGGAAATTGGATGTATATCTTGGTGATTGTAAAAATAAATTTAAGAAAATAGATTCCATTGAAGTGCCTAATGATTATGCTAAAGTAGAATATGTTTTTTACGCTAAGAATATTTTGTACATAGCATTTTCATATAATGAAAGCTATAGAGATGTAAATGATAATTTTAATTATGCAGACAAGTATTTCTTGATTAATGCTTACAATTGTGTTAAGGGTGATATGTGTAGGTATAATAGTCGACTGTCAAGTTACTTTGGTAATGGGGGGGACATTTTAGATTTGAATACCAATGAAATAGTATATAAATATCCATACACTAAACAAAGTGATTTAGAGAGAGAATTAACTTCAAAAATATTTAATGATTGGTTTAGTGGGAATTTGAATTATGGCATGGTAATAAGAAAAACTTTTATAAATGAGAGTAATAACTTCTCTCCAATTCATAAAATTTATCTGGTGAAGGGGGATAAATTCCAAGTTACAGAAGTTAGTGCACGATGGCTAAATGTTAAATATAAAAATAATAAAACAGTTAAGGGATGGATTTCTTGTGATGATACAGACATTTGTCAATAATTTATTTAATCAATAGTGATTGTATATTTAAAATATTCTGGTTGGTTGAAAAATATATTATTCCTATTTTTAGTAAATATATAATTTAAAGGCGAAATTTTGATTTTTAAATAATAAGGTTATTACTAGAATGAAAAAATTATTAATTATTTTTTTATTAATGTACTCTGGTATTTTAATTGCAGATGATAAGTGTGAGAAAAAAGAAACAATAATTTTGAGTGTTTTTAAGAAGAATGACTATAAGTTTTATAATTATACATGTGAGTCTGGCAATGGTAAATATTTAAAAAGTTATATAGAGAATTCAAAAAAGATAAAATTTTTGAGTGAATATTCTGATTTTGCGGCTAAGGAAGAGCCTCAGCTTTTGGCAGTTAGTGTCTATAAATCAAAGAAAAACAGACATCCTTTATTGATAACTCTTAATTCTGTATATTATTGCTGTAGTCCACAAATGGAAGGGGCTATTTACAAAATTAATTTTTATCAAATTAATTCAAAAAATCAGGTTTCATTGAAAAATATAACTAATATATTTGGTGAAAATTCAGAAGGTTTTGAAGGGATGGCCGAGGGAAAATTTTATTATAATTACAAAAATATTGCTTCAATAAAAAAATGGCTGGATAAAAACTATTAAAATAGATAGTTAAATCATAATTTTAGTAATTAACCCGAATCCTGCTGAGGATAATACTTCCATAATCTATGTATGAAATATTTCGATTCAAAAAGCTTTCTGATTCATAATTTAAGCATTTACATATCAAAAATCTGAATTTATGGGAATTACTGCTGCAGATTTAAAATCTAAGGTTAAAGACTTAAGTTTAGTAAAAGTGCATATGATGACAATACATACTACTTGCAACACCAATTTGATAATAATAATGGTGTTAAATTTTATATTGTTGAGAATAAGGTTGCCGAGGTTACATATGGGACACTTGATAAATTGAAATATCAAGAGGGATGTTCATGAAGGAACCTTTTCTTAAATATTATTTTTTTTAAATGAGCATTATTAATAAAACTTTTTCATTATCATTATGCTTGATATTGCTGGTATGTAGTCCCTTTCCAAAACCAAATCAGCAGGAGAAAAACAAAATTATTGTTGTTCAGTAAACCGATACTTTGCCATTAATTGCAAAATTTACAGGGAATAAAGTTGATGAAATTAAAAAGTTAACAGTATTACTAGTGATAGATTGAGCCATAATCAAAAGTTTAGAGTTTATGATCGTCAAGTCGCACCAACAGCAGCAAAGAAAAAAGAAGAGAAAAAGCCTGCAACACCATTGAAAGTCACCTCAGATGCTTCTAAAAACAAAGAAAAAACACCTGTAGTTAAGGTGGAATCTCCTACACCTGTCAGTGCAAATAGTTAATTGTCACAAGCATGTGGTGGAGAAAACATTATAAAAGGACTCTAGCTCGGATAACTGAATTACATGCTGTGTATCAACCATATGTTATTAAGTTAATAAGTAATGAAGAAGCAAAGGATATATTACAGAATGATTTTAAAATATATCTAAAAGAAATGAGCAAAAAAACTCTAAATAATTGTTAATAAATTATTTATTGGTTCTTAGAGTAAAAATGTTCTGGAAAAATTCGATAAGTATAAAAATGCCTCAAAGTGTTTTAAATAACCTGAATCGCGGATAAGAAATTGACTTGAAAAAAGAGGACTAGAGCCGTCAGTTGAGTTACTACACAAAACTCACAGCATCAGTAATTTCGTCTAACAAAAAATTTTAAATTTTTTCATATGCATAACTGTAGAAATTTTTGATTTTTGCAAAAAGTCTATTGTTTGATTGACTATGTTTCTTATGTTCTTAATTCAAACTCCGCCTCACACCCGCCATTGTCTAGGACCTATTAAACCGCAGTTTCAATAAAAAACGCAGTCTAAACTGCGTTTTTTAATCTCGAATTTCAAAAGATTAATTAATAATCAAAACTAAAATGTTCAGAATCAAGCGAAGTTAAAGTACGAGATGGCGTCACCATTGACTCAGCATGGCCTTGCGTGCGTGGTAATAAACGATCGAAGTAGAAATCAGCAACTTTGATTTTAGCTTTGTAGAACTCTGGTGTTTCTTTGCCGTCACCTGCTTCTAATCTCTCAGATGCAATTACTGCTTGTTGTGCCCAGAAATACGCCATCATTACGTAACCTGAGAACATCAAGTAATCAACCGATGCAGAAGAAACAATATCACGGTCTTTACGTGCAGCAAGCATAATACGCACAGTCAATGTATTCCATTGAGCGCAAAGCTTAGTCAAATCCCACGCAAAACGGCGCAAGTATTTGTTACGGGCATGACGGCCACAGAACTTAAGAATTTCAGCCGTATAATCACGAACCACTTTGCCTTTAGATGATAACAATACTTTACGACCAATCAGATCCAATGCCTGTACACCCGTGGTCCCTTCATAAAGGGTAGAAATACGTGCATCACGTGCGATTTGTTCCATACCCCATTCGCGAATATAACCATGGCCACCGTACACTTGCATACCGTGATTGGCTGCTTCTAGACCTAGTTCGGTCAGGAAACCTTTTAAAATTGGGGTAAAGAAACCAAGTTTATCATCATAATCTTCAAATTTAGCCTGATCCCCAGTGATTAAGGCATCCGTCATTTTATCTGCAAGCTGTGCAGCATGATAAATCATCGAACGGCCACCTTCTGCAATCGCTTTTTGGGTAAGCAACATACGACGCACATCTGCATGATGAATAATCGCATCAGCAACTTTATCTGGATCTTTTTTACCAGAAAGTGCGCGCATAGACATACGATCTTTGGCATAAGGTAAAGCACCTTGAAATGACAATTCAGCATGAGCAATACCCTGAACCGCTGTCCCAATACGTGCTGTATTCATAAAGGTAAACATGGCATGCAAACCTTTATTAATCTCTCCAATGAGATAACCTGTTGCGCCATCAAAATTAAGAACTGCTGTGGCAGAAGCTTTAATTCCCATTTTGTGTTCGATTGAACCACAGACCACACCATTACGTTCTCCAACTCCACCATTTTCAGTTGGAATGAACTTAGGCACAATAAACAATGAAATACCACGAGTACCTGCAGGGGCATCAGGAAGACGAGCCAACACAATATGGATGATATTGTCAGTTAAGTCGTGTTCACCCGCAGAGATAAAGATTTTGGTGCCTGAAATTTTATAAGTACCATCGGCTTGTGGTTCTGCCTTGGTTTTAACTTGGCCTAAATCTGTACCACACTGTGGTTCAGTCAGGCACATGGTACCAGACCACGTTCCTTCAACCAGTTTAGGCATATAGGTGGCTTTTTGCTCATCTGTACCAAACTGCATGATGGTATTCATGCAACCCATACTTAAACCTGGATACATGGTGAACGACCAGTTCGCAGTTCCCATCATTTCAGATTTAATCAGGTTCAGTGACATTGGCAAGCCTTGACCACCAAATTCCTCTGGATAAGACAAACCTTGCCAACCGCCTTGTACAAACTGATCGTAGGCTTCTTTAAAACCTTTTGGTGTTTTAACTTCACCATTGTCAAAATGGCAACCTTCTTCATCGCCAGACTGGTTTAATGGAGAAAGTACGTTTTCACAATAATCGGCTGCACCTTCTAAAATCATATCTACTGTATCTGCATCGGCATTTTCACCGTTCGATAAAGTTTTATAGTGTGAAGCATAATCAAATACTTCATTCATTAAGAACCGAATGTCACGGAGCGGGGCTTTATACGCTGGCATAGTTTTTAATCCTAAATTTAAAAATAGTTCTGGATTATCTGTATCGATGATAGGGATTATTCCTACTCATCTTTAAAAATACATTGATACTCGGTTATGAAAAAAATGTCAGAAAAGCGAATTTTGTAGATTTAGCCTAGAGCAAAGTAATCATTTTCTGCTACAGTTCAGGCACATTGTTTTGAACTGAAAACAATCATATTAAACTCTCAACTATAACTATATTAAAGGTGTAAAGCGTGAAGGTACGTTTAAAATATTTAACTTATTGTTTATTTGGTTTAAGTGTTTCAGGGTGTACACAGCATGTCATTAAAACCAATTCGGCGACTCAGGACAGTAGTAATCGTGTCATTTCTGGTTTAAATGCGCTTTATGAAACTCCCAGCTATGATTATCATGGCCAATTCAAAGTGGCGATTCAGCCTGATGAGTCAACAAAGGACAAGTCACTTGATCAAAAACTAGATGCACAAGTGCAACAAAAAGTTGAACGTTCTTTGAGTGAACAAGGAATTCGTCTTTCTCAAAAAGAAAAACAACAATTGTATCGTGCGATTGCCCAGCAGACAGATCATGTAAATGATGATGAACGTTTGGGAAGAGTCGAAAAAATGATGGATATGGGTATTAATATCCTGAATGATGTTCAGTTTAGTTATGATGGATCGGTACATTATCGTGAGCGAATGGGCTCTTTGAATTTAACAGCGCGTTATGAAAAACCTACGCTGCTGGTTCAGGCCAAATTGCCGATGATTGTGGATTTTAAAGACTATAAATTTTATACCAATTATTTTGCATTTATGCCGTATCTGGTCAATCGAGAGAATCAGAATAATCTTGCCTACATTGACTTTTCCAAGTATCAGAACTTTTTTAAACAGGTTGATATGAAAAAGTTCGTGGAATATTTCAAAGCCTCGGGTGCGGTGCCTTATATGTTGGCTCGACCTGAACAATTCCAGAAATTGCCGTTAAATTCGAAAGATCAAGCTGCTGGTGTTGTCGAGAAAATACGCGTAAATAGCACTCTAGAAGAATTTATGTTACAAGCTGATCTTTATAATAAGGTCAATGCACAATATCTAACGCGATTGGTGTTAGGACTTAACGAAGACTCTTTAGAACAATGGGCAGAGAAAAAAGGAGAGCAACTGGCACAAAAAACTCCAGTAACAACAGCTAAGTTATCGCCTGAGCTAGAAGCTTATGATGCTAGTCAGAAATTATATGCATCAGTTACCGAAAAATGGGGTGTTACTGAGTCCGTATCCACTGTTGAAGAAGATCAGTCTGATGAAGGAATTGATCAGAATAATGACGAAATAACATCAGTACATGAAGACCAGAAGATAGTACAGAATGAGGAATCCGCATTATTAACTGAACAGCAATGTAGCGACTTGCAAAGCTCACATCAATCTGTGGTATATGGAGATATCAACTATTGTCAGGACTATTATGGTGTTGATGTTTTCTCTGAACCCAAAGCGAGTGAAAAGAATCAGCAGGCTCGACAGAAAAAATTAGAAACGATATTCGCTACTTACGATCAAAATAAATGGATTGATGAGTATGCATTTAAAACCCTTTGGCTTAAACATCAGTCCGAAATTGATCAAACATTGCCGCCACTCACAGCGCGGACACCTTTTATTATGGATATGGGGCTGGATGCACAAGGTCGTCTGGTTAGCGCGGATTACGATCTGAATCTTTTACTGCCGCAAACAAATCGTCGTGTTCATTTTAATATGGATATGCAGATCACGAATTATGGCAAAGGCACACCCATTAGTCGCCAGCAGTTAAAACAGGCAAAACCATTGAGTGAAGTAAGTAAAGGATCTTTTCTGGAAAAAGTGGTTGGAGGTCTCACTCAGTCATTGGGCAATGACCCATCCTCTGCACTTAATGCGCCTTCCTCACTCTCATTTAACCAGCAACTTGAACAATTGGCGGCACAGGTTTATGACCAGACTCATTCTTATGAGAAAACATTTAGTGCAGTATTCACGACTCGATTTAGTGCAGATTATCCGGAATATGTCAGACATTATTCAGCTCAGGATCTAAAAGAAATTGCGAATGTTTATGCTTATTGGTATTCCGATGAAGATGTTTATGATCCACAAGGTCAAGCCCTGCGCGAAATTCAGGCGTTACAGAAAAAACATCATTTAGAGTTAGATGAGCAATTTGATAATGAGTTGGGCTCTGCTGTAGATGAAATCGTGATTCAGTCAATGAAAAAGTCTGGGGAACGCCAGAATTGGCAGCAACTCAAGAAAAGATATAAACAGCCCCAACAGTTGTTTGCAGTGCAATACCAGTCTCTTTTTGAAAAACAGGAAGATGTAGATTCATCACGTCGCCCGCTGCTTGCTCAGACCTCTAAAATTTTAGGACAATTTTTTGTAGATGCGCATCAGCAAAAATTGACCGAAAAATCTTTACAGGGATTGGCAAAAAACCATTTGGAATTTATCGATTATAAGTTGTTCGAGCAAGTCTATCGTCAAATGTTGTCTGAATTAGGGCAGTAATTTTCAATTAAGAAGCTACAGTAAAAACAGACGGTAGCTTCTTTTTTATTTATAGAAATTCTTTGAGTTCGGGTTTAACGCCATGCCAGATGGCAAAAGATTCTACAGCCTGCCCGACCAGCATACCAAAACCTTCAGCAGTCGGTACACCACGTGCTTGAGCTTGCTTAATAAATGTAGATGGTTTGCCATACGCCATTTCATAAGCATGATGAAATTTTAATTCTGGTGGTAAAATTAGAGCCTCACCACTTAAGCTGGCAGACGTTGCATTAATCACCAAATCAAACTCACCTGACAACGTTGCTAACTCTATCATACTGAGTTCAGCTTCTGGTACAGCGCCTTTTAAATCATCGATCAGTTGTTCTGCACGTGCTAAGGTACGGTTTGCAATAGTGATCTGTCTGGCACCCGCTTTGACCAGTGGATAAATCACGCCTCGTGTTGCACCCCCAGCGCCAAGTATCAAAATACGGGTGTCTTTTAGTGACCAATTGAGTGCAAGAATAGCATCGACTAGACCTTGCCCATCTGTATTGTCGCCATATAGCTGACCATTTTTTTGCCATAATGTGTTGACTGCTTTAGCAATTTTTGCCCGTTCCGTTAGAACGTCACACATCGCATACGCTTGTTCTTTGAAGGGGACGGTGACATTCATACCTGAGCCGCCTTGTGCAAAAAACTCTGTCACACTTCCTTCAAAGCCATCCAGTGGCGCAAGACGTTTTTGATAATTCAGGGTAATTCCTAATTTTTCAGCAAAAGCATAATGTAATTCTGGAGAACGGGATTGCTCAATTGGATTGCCAATTACCGCAAATTTTCCTGTCATTGCGAAGATCCATTACTATCAAAAATGGCATCACTATACGCTAAAAACTGCTGCAAAATAAATCACGTATTCAAGGCTTTTTTGAGATTGGACTTCTAGATGAGTTTGTATCTTTATGATGTTTTTGTGTTTCACCTAATTGCCTAATCTTTATCATATGATCAAAATGTAAACGCAAATTAGTAATTCTTCTTATAAATAACTGATTTAAGTTTAAGTCGTGGCACAACAAAAATGGAGAACAATAATGACATCAAATTTCAACCCGCTAGAATTACTGGCGGAGAGAGTGACACCACTTGTCGTCGATCAGACCCAACTCGAGATCGATATAGATAAAAAATCCTCATTACTCAAACAGTTCTATCCTATTATTTTATCCTTATTTCATAAGTTTCCTGATCGATTAAATGGCATATTACACGGTAGTCAGGCACCCTTGCAGGAGTTGTTAGGAAACCATCAAGGTGTATTGAATGAGATCTTGGACGCATTTTCAAAACATCATAGTTTACAGCCTGCGACGATCGAATCTCTTTTTAATCATGCGATTCCACTCAGTGCTAGAGCATTAAAAGAAGAAGTTGGCGAGGGAAATATTGTCTCTTATATCGGCTCTTATTTACCTCAAATTGCGAGTCAGCTTCCTGCTTGGGCAGCCCCAATTTTATCGGGTTTAGGATTGGGTAGTTTATTCCACACGGCGGCGCCTACAGCTCAGCCATTAAAAACACCTCCAGCAGATACGGGCGGCGGTTTTAAAAAGTTTTTGCCTTGGTTGGCTTTAATTATTTTGGCATTGCTCCTATTGTTTTTTTGGCGTTCTTGTCAGAAACAGACGCCTGAGACCCATACAGTTGCAGAATCTGCGGCGACTTCGGAAGCTGTAAGTCCAGCTGCCACAGCTCCTGCATCTTTAAGCCTTACCTCTGGTACAGGCAATCAGGTGTTGGGTTGTCAGTCAAATGTTGGAGATAGTGGACTTGCTTCTTTATTACAGGCTGGTATCGCTAAAGTCTTTGGTGCAAGTGCGAACTGTAATATTGCAACGGATTCTACTTATGCAACACAGTTGCCTGCTCAGGAAAAACTGGACACGATTTTAAATCTGGTGAAAGGAGTGCCAAATGCCAGTATTGAGTGGGTAGGTGATCAACTTACTGTGAATGCACCAGATGCAACCGCCTTAAAAGATTTGATTGATAAAATTAAAGCGGCTGCGCCTGAGTTAAATGTGGTTTCTGCAGCACCTTTAAATGTTGAGCAATCTGTCAATAATAGTATTAATGCGAGTACGCAGGCTTTGTCAGGATTGAATGAATCATCAAACCCTGAACAAATTTTACGTGCCTTAAATATGCAGATTATAAATTTTGCCAGTGGTTCTGCTGCTATTCCCGATGCCAATAAAGCGGTGTTGGATCATGCTGCGGGATTATTACAAAAAGTACCGAATCTTTCATTAAATGTTGAAGGTTACACTGACTCAACTGGCAATGCTGAAGCCAATAAAGTACTTTCACAAAAACGAGCACAAGCTGTGGTCGATTATTTGACTGGAAAAGGTGTAAATGGCTCTAGCTTAAAAGCAGTAGGCTATGGTTCTGAAAACCCAGTTGCAGATAATGAAACTGAACAGGGCAAATTTCGTAATCGCCGGATTGAGTTTAAATTGGCTGGCTCTTAATTTAAAACGTAGTTGAAGTTTGATAAAGTCGTTTGAATAAGGCGGCTTTTTTTAATAGAGAATTGTAATAAAGAAAGAATAATATCTGGAAAAATGAAAGGTAGAGCTGACTTAAGGAGCAACAATTTCATTTACATACAATTAAGGATTACAAATCGATTCAATTTCTTCAATAAAGAAAATAACAGCAGCTAAAAATAGACCAATCGCAGCAAGCACAGTCACGGAGATAGAGATACTATCTGTATAAATGTTCTCATATTCAATAGTAATGCCTGAAGAAACTACGAGTGTAGCAATCAAGCTATATAAAACCAACATACGGTGGTTTTCTATAATATTAAGCATAATCTGACCTTTACATCTTTTGTAGATTAGATCAAAACAATATTAAATCAATATGACAACAGTTGCTGCTTCACTGTGTGAGTATCTTTTTTCAATTTTGTAATGACATGAGCTTTCATGTAGAAGCAGCATAACGCATAATGCAGAACATACAAGAGACGATTTAATAATAAATAGTCTCATTTGCAAGTGAATATTACAGTTCTTTTAACCAATCATGCGGTTTTAGATAATAATCAGTAAGTTGCTTCTCTATCGAGTCTTCATCCCACTCTGGACGATAAGACCACGCCGCAAGATTAGGCAGACTGACCAGAATTGATTCAATCCGGCCACCCGTTTGTAGGCCAAATAAAGTGCCACGATCATATACGAGGTTGTATTCGACATAGCGGCCACGTCGATATAACTGAAACTCACGTTGTGCCTCTGTATAAGGCTGTTCGCGATGTTTTTCAAAAATTGGGATGATGGCTTCGAGATAACCATTTGCGACTGCTTTTATATAATTAAAACAGGTTTCAAACTCCCATTGGTTGAGATCATCAAAAAATAAACCGCCCACACCACGCTGTTCATCGCGATGCTTCAAATAAAAATAATCATCACACCATTTTTTATGTTCTGCATAGACGTGTTCCCCAAAAGGTTGACATAAATCAAAAGCTGTTTGATGCCAATGTTTAATGTCTTCGTCATCTGGATAAAATGGGGTCAAATCAAAACCACCTCCAAACCACCAGATCGGTTCCTGACCTTCGGGTTCTGCGACAAATAAACGAACATTTGCATGTGAAGTAGGAATATTAGGGTTTTTGGGGTGGATGACCAGTGACACACCTAATGCCTGCGCTTTCGCTCCCGCAATATTTGGATGACGTTGCGTAGCAGAGGCGGGGAGTTGGCGGATATCAATGTGTGAAAACATGACTCCACCTTTCTCAATGATTTCCCCATTTTGCAGAACACGAGAACGTCCTCCTCCACCTTCTGGTCGTTTCCAGTCATCAATCATAAATTGTGCAGCACCACCGCCTTTGTGCTCTTGTTGCTCTAAAGCGGCACAAATGCGTACTTGTAGATCGAGTAAAAATTCACGTACTCGTTGGATATCAGTCGAAGTTGGATGCTGCATCATGAGCCTCAAAATAATCTTATTTTCTTTAAATTAAGCATAAAGAAATAACCAGGATAAGTAAAAAAAGGATTTTATTAAGCGTTTTAATAAAATCCTTTTTGATTCAAATGTAATTATGGCGTGAGATTAGAAATCATCTTTTTTATAGAGGTGATCCATCCGTTCACGTTTAGTTTTTAAATAATGTTCATTAAACGGGTTACGACCAACGGTCAGTGGAACGCGCTCAACCACATTAATTCCTAAATCAGTTAAGGCTTTTAATTTGAGTGGATTATTCGTGACCAGTTTAACTTCTCTGACTTGTAAATGGTCCAGCATAATCGTGCACATATCATAATGACGTGCATCGGCTGGAAGATTTAATAAAAGATTTGCATCTACGGTGTCGTGCCCCTGATCCTGCAAGGCATAGGCACGAATTTTATTGGTCAACCCAATGCCGCGACCTTCCTGACGCAAATATAAAATGACGCCTTTACCTGTATCATTGATCAACTGCTGGGTGGCCTGCAACTGCGGGCCGCAATCGCACTTCAATGAACCAAACGCATCACCTGTCAGACATTCTGAATGAATACGAACCAATACGGGTTCGTTGGGCGTAGTTTCTAAACCTTTAGATAATGCGACATGTTCTTCACCCGTTTCAGGATCTTGAAACACAGAAATATTGAAGTCACCAAACTTGGTCGGGAGTTTTGAAGTTGCGACAAATTCGATAGCCACTAATTACATATCTCATCAGGAAAACGGCTAAAGTATAGCGTACTGGTTATATATTGGTAGAATTGAACTGCTGAATTTATGCATAATAATTTCTTTTTTGTATAATGCACACGATAATAGTTGATAAACAGTAAGATTATTCTGGATAATCTAGCCAACCACGCCGCAGGGAAAATCCTCCATGCGACCTTGTTAGACATGTGGCTGATTGAAGGTGACTTTAATTCGATACGATTATGATGTCATTCATCAGATCGAATCCCATTTACCCAGCTTAGGATTTGCCAGGCTTAAGAAGGCTTTGCCACATATGTTGTATACCGAAATACCAACTCAACGCCCTGTTACGCCATTGTTAGATGAGATTGATCATCCACAGCAATTACGTCAGCTCGAGCAAGGCCAGTTGTCTCAAGTGGCTGATGAGTTGCGTCAGTTTATTTTATATGCAGCAGGACAAAGTGGTGGACACTTTGGCGCAAATTTAGGTGTGATTGAGCTTACTGTTGCGCTTCATTATAGTTTTAATACCCCACACGATCGTTTAATCTGGGATGTTGGTCATCAGGCCTATCCACATAAAGCATTGACTGGTCGACGTGAGCAATTGACTACCATTCGCGCGCAACATGGTTTGGCTGCATTTCCAGCGCGTGAAGAATCTGTATTTGATACGTTTGGTGTTGGGCATTCTTCGACTGCAATTTCGGCAGGTCTGGGCATGTCGCTTGCGCGACGTTATCAGCAAAATCCATGCGAAGTAGTCTGTATTGTAGGTGACGGTGCCATGACTGCAGGCATGGCATTTGAAGCCATGAATGATGCTGTGGCGCATGATGCAGATTTGATTGTCGTGTTAAATGATAATGATATGTCGATTTCCTGTAGTACGGGTGGATTTGCCAAGCATTTAGCAGCTATTTGGGAACATGGTCATTCAGTCAATATTAATGATGATGGCGATGCTTATGTGCAGCCTCATCCGCAATGGACTTATAACTCACGTTTGCACCAATCTGCTACTGATGCCGCAGATAATTTATTCAAAGCAATCGGTTTTGATTATTTTGGTCCTTTTGATGGCCACGATGTTGAGCAACTTGTCAGTGTTTTTAATGCGCTGAAAAAACGTAAAGGCCCCCGTCTGGTTCACGTTTATACAAAAAAAGGTAAAGGATTTGAGCCCGCTGAAGCTGATCCGATTACCTACCACGCGATTACTAAAATTTCGCCTGTTGCTACGACTCCAGTGGTAAAAACACCGCCCAAATATTCTGATGTATTTGGTCAATGGCTATGTGACGAAGCGGCACAGGATCCTCGCTTATTGGCCATTACCCCGGCGATGTGTGAAGGGTCAGGCATGGTGAAATTTGCCAAACAATACCCTGAACGTTTTTTTGACGTTGCTATTGCTGAACAACACGCAGTAACACTTGCTGCGGGGATGGCGTGTGAAGGCTTAAAACCAGTCGTGGCGATTTACTCGACTTTTTTGCAACGTGGTTATGATCAATTGATTCATGATGTCGCATTACAAAATCTGGATGTGACTTTTGGAATTGATCGTGCAGGTTTAGTCGGTGAAGATGGTCCCACCCATGCAGGTGCTTATGATTATGCTTATATGCGCACCGTGCCAAATATAGTGATCATGGCTCCAAAAGACGAAAACGAATGCCGTCAAATGCTGCATACCGCTTATTTATATGCAGGTCCTGCTGCAGTCCGTTATCCTCGTGGGAATGGTGTAGGGATCGAAATTCAGCAGACATTTACACCGCTAGAAATAGGTAAAGCTGAAATTGTGGTTGAATATCATGCTGAATATGAAGAACAAATCAGTATTTTAGCTTTCGGTAGTCGAGTAACTGTAGCCATGGAAGCAGCTGAACAACTAAGCAAAACGCATGATATTGCGGTGCGTGTGGTTAATATGCGCTTTGTAAAACCTCTCGATGAGCAAGTAATTCGTGATTTGGCTGTGAATACTAGTTTATTCGTGACAGTTGAAGAACATGCTGTTATGGCCGGTGCGGGTAGTGCGGTAAATGAGTTTTTAGCCAAAGCACAAATTCTTAAACCAACCCTTAATTTAGGCTTACCAGATAGTTTCATGGCTCAAGCGACTCATGCACAAATGTTGCATAGCTGTGGGCTAGATGCTGAAGGAATCCAAAAATCAATAGAAAAGGTGTGGTTAAACCTTATACAAACAGCTTAAAGCGATCAGCTAAAAAAATCCTAACATTTTTTACCCAAAAGCGCGCTAATTTGATAGAATCTGCGCGCTTTTATGCATTATTCTTTGTCAAAGTTTTCAAATTTGTAGTGGGTGTTCAATGGAACCTATGGTGGTCATGGCTGCGCGCGCAGCTCAAACAGTTGGTCAAGAGCTTTTAAAAGCACATCAGAATCGTCATAAGCTCGATCTACAAGTTGAAGAAAAAGGCATTGACGGTCCAGTGACGCGTGTTGATCGTTATTTAGAACAACTCACTATTGATACTTTGCGTAAAAGTTATAAAAATCACAGCTTTCTGGGCGAAGAATTTGGCCTGCAAGAAGGTAAAGGTCATGATGCAGACTGGTGCTGGGTGATTGATCCGTTAGATGGTACACAAAACTTTATCAATGGTTTTCCGCATTTCTGTATTTCGATTGCTGTACAGCATAAGGGTATAACCCAGCATGGTGTGATCTATGATCCAGTCCGTGACGAATTGTTCTCGGCTAGTCGTGGTCGCGGTGCGGTCATGAATCAGCGCCGTATCCGTGTTAACGTCCGTGACAGTTTAGATAATGCTTTTTTAGCGGTGGGTCATCCATATCGTGCCAAGCGCAATGGTGAAATTATCTCTTATGCGGAGCAACATTTCTCTTCGTTATTAGCGGTGACTCAGGCAGGCGCACATATTCGTCGTGCAGGTTCTGCTGCATTAGATTTAGCTTATGTTGCGGCAGGTCGTTTTGATGGCTTCTTTGAAGTAGGCCTAAAGCCGTGGGATATCGCAGCGGGCGAGCTAATTGTGAAAGAAGCAGGCGGTATTGTTGTAGATGCACGTGGTGGCAGTGATTCGATGGAGAATGGTCAGGTTTTGGCTTCTTCATTGAAAATGTTAAAACCTTTAATGCAAACCGTAGTACCTGCATGGGGCGACATGGCGAAGTAAGTCTTATCTCCCATAAAAAGCTCTCTAATATCGAGAGCTTTTTTTTGACTATAGAAAATAGAATAAAAAATGATTATTGACCGATTTGGTTATGACTCTTATGCCCAAGAAAATATAGAGTGTTATTCTAGAATAATCGATAGCGCATCACGAGATTTCACAACAATTATTGTTTGTTCTTCAGGCTTTATGACTTATCGTGAAGATATTCATTCAGATTATGTAAAAATCAAAAAACAGATATTTGAGCATCCTCTTACTTTTGTATTGTTGCCTTCTCTTTGTCTTGAACGTTGTGTACAAGAAATACTGAAAAGGCAAATGGGCAGATCTTATTTAAAAATACAGTTAGAGAAAGAACAATATAAAATCACTAAGAGATTTTATATTTATTCACAATTACCTTGTAAAATGATTCTGACGAATGTAGAACCGTTGTGTGTTTTAAATAATATTAAAAATGAAATATATCAATATATTAAATTTTAATTATTAAGATTTCTAGTCTAGAAATACAATGAAATGTTTTGGTTTTATGTAAAAAAAATCAAAAACCTATTAAAAAGGGTGACTTTTAAAAACTTTCTGTTATACTCTCGCCACGCACTTAAATTTCCGTTCATTACCTGAACATTCTGTTCTATTCATTGTATGCGCACGCTGTCCATAGAGAGGACCATTTCTTGCGCCCAAATCGCTCAGCGATTCTTCAGGTTCCGGCCGTAATCATGCGTGCGTATAGTCTACATCGTCGTTATTCGGATTGCTGCTGAATACCAAATAATTCAGCCTAAGATGCCGTGCCGCCTTTTGTCGATGTCCATATTTGTATTTATTAAAATGGAGCACCCATTAGGGTGAAACTCTCTATGAGCAAAACTTTTGCCGATTTCTCTCTACATGAATCTTTACAACAAGCATTACAGGATCTTGGTTTTACTAGCCCAACACCTGTTCAAGAACAAGCGATTCCTGCAGCTTTAGAAGGTAAAGACCTTTTAGTTTCAAGCCAGACTGGTTCTGGTAAAACAGCAGCATTCTTATTGCCAACATTGCATTCACTTGCAGGCCAAGACACGTTCCTTCCATTTAAAGAACGTATGCGTGCAGTGACTCAACCGAATATTTTAGTCATTTCACCAACGCGTGAATTGGCTCAGCAAGTCAGCCAAGACGCAATTGCATTTGTACGCCATATGAAGGGTGTGCGTATTGCCGCAATTATGGGTGGTATGCCATTTGCAAAACAGATCCAACAATTAAAAGGTGCGCAAGTTGTTGTTGCAACACCGGGTCGTTTGCTGGATTTGGTCAATCGTCGTCAAATCAAATTAGATAAAGTTGATGCTTTAATCGTTGATGAAGCGGATCGTATGCTTGATCTTGGTTTCTCTGAAGATCTTGAAGCAATCAGTGAGTTGGCTGCAAATCGTAAACAAACCTTGATGTTCTCTGCAACATTTGCAGACCGTATTATTCGTCTTGCAGAATGCATGATGCAGGATCCACAGCGTATTGCTATCGAAACTGGTCACTCAACCAATACTGATATCACCCAGACTTTACACTGGACGGATGGCTTTGAGCACAAGAAAAAATTGCTGACTCATTGGTTAAGTGATGAAAGCATGGATCAAGCGGTTGTTTTCGCAAGCACACAAGAAGACACAGATATGCTAGCTGAAGAGCTTGCAGAAGCGGGTCATTCAGTTGTTGCGTTACATGGCGCGATGCCACAAACCGTGCGTAACCGCCGTTTACGTAGTATTCGTGAAGGTAAAGCTAAAATTCTGGTTGCAACTGACGTTGCGGCACGTGGTTTAGACGTACCCACCATTTCTCATGTGATTAACTTTGGTTTACCAATGAAGCATGAAGATTATGTACACCGTATTGGTCGTACTGGTCGTGCGGGACGTACTGGTCAAGCGATTACTTTGGCAACTTATCGCGAACGCGGTAAAATCCGTGCCCTTGAAGATTATTTAGAAGCACGTTTAAGCGTTTCTGAAATTGAAGGTCTTGAGCCATCTCCACCTCCTGCACGTTCAGGTCGTGATGGCGGTGGTCGTGGTCGCAGTGGAAATGGCCGTAGCGGTCGTGATGGCGCTGGTCGCGGTTTCGGTGGCGGACGTCGCTTTGAAGGCGAAAGCAACTTCAAACGCCGTGAAGGTGGTCGTGATGATCGTCCACGTCGTAGCTTTGATGATAAACCACGTGGTGAACGTCCAGCATTTGGTGGTGAAGACCGTCCACGTCGCGAGTTTAATTCAGATCGTCCACGTCGCGAAGGTGGCTTTGAAGATCGTCCAAAACGTAGCTTTGGTGGCGAAGACCGTCCACGTCGCGAGTTCAATTCGGATCGTCCACGTCGTGAAGGTGGCTTTAATGATAAACCTCGTTTCGATGCCAATGATGACAACCGTGGTAACCGTGTAGATTATAAACCACGTCGCGAAGGTAGCTTCGGTGATCGTCCAAAACGTGATTTCGGTGATCGTCCAGCACGTCGTGAAGGTGGTTTTGGTGATCGTCCACAACGTTCTTTTAGTGAAGACCGTCCAAAACGTACTTTTGGTGGCGAAGATCGTCCAAAGCGTACTTTTGGTGGTGAAGACCGCCCACGTCGCGGTGTAAATGAAGAAAGTTTTGGTCGTGATCGTACACGCAAAAATGACCGTTAAGATTTAATTTTCTTAAAACATCTAAAAGTCGATACGTTCACGTATCGACTTTTTCTTGTAATAAAACTGTCAAAAAATATATAATGTGATAACTGTGTCATATTTTTATTGTAAAAATGAAAGAAAAAAAAGAGATTAATGTAAAGTTCTTATTGAAATGGCGTTATTTTAATTTACGCCAATTGGGGGCTGCTCTAGTTATTGGTAATGCCCTATATTTTTCTTATAGCACTTACTTTCATCATGATATTTCTCCTAAAACTCTCGCAATGCAACATTACCCAAGCGACAATATTGAACTGATCAAGTAATTGGTCGTTTCATTGTTAAATAACAAGAATTTCGCAAAGGTTCAGTGCTATATTATGCGAGCTTAAAAATATGCAGGAACATATACTGCTATGAATAATCCTATACTTTCGACTGCTCAGGCACTGATAGAAGTGAAAAATCTGGGTTTCAATCGAGGGGAACGTATTATCTATGACAATGTTGATTTAACCATTCGACGTGGTCAAATTACAGGCATCATGGGCCCATCTGGGACTGGAAAAACCACATTATTACGGTTGATTGGTGGGCAGTTGACTCCCGATCGTGGTGAAGTCTTGTTAGATGGTAAAGATATTGCCAGCATGTCTCGTCAAGAATTATTTGCTGCGCGTGCTCGTATGGGTATGCTATTTCAAAGCGGTGCGTTGTTTACTGATATGTCTGTGTATGAAAACGTCGCATTTCCAATCCGCGCGCATACTGATTTACCTGAACATTTAATCGCAGAATTGGTTGGACTTAAATTAGAGTCTGTTGGTTTGCGCGGTACGGAACATTTAATGCCAAGTGAATTATCAGGTGGTATGAACCGTCGTGTCGCATTGGCACGTGCCATTGCGCTTGATCCTGATTTAATTATGTATGATGAACCTTTTGCAGGTCAGGATCCGATTGTAAAAGGGGTGTTGACCCGTTTGATTCGATCACTGCGTGAAGCATTGGATTTAACGACGATTATTGTCTCTCATGATGTTGCTGAAACACTGGAAATTTCAGATTATATTTATGTGATTGCAGAAGGCAAAATTCAGGGTGAAGGTACACCAGAGCAATTACAGACCTCAGCGTCCCCATTTGTAAAACAATTTTTAACAGGCTCTGCTGAAGGGCCCGTTGAGTATCAATTTAGTCATCAAGCATATTTGAATAACGAGGTACATCCATGAATGCGATTGCCTGGTTAGGTCGACTCGTCATTGAGCGGATGCGTGGAATTGGTGAGGCAACGGTCATGTTGCTGCGAATTATCTTTTCTCTTCCCTCGGCAGGCGGTTTTGGTCGATTTATTTATCAAATGCACCGTGTCGGTGTTATGTCCCTCCTGATTATTGCAGTATCAGGATTGTTTATCGGGGCAGTTCTTGGCTTGCAAATGTATAACATTCTCGTAACCTTTGGTAGTGAAGCAATGTTAGGGACAGCCATTGCATTAACCTTGTTGCGTGAGCTGGCGCCAGTGGTTGCTGCTTTGTTATTTGCAGGACGTGCCGGTTCTGCGCTGACTGCTGAAATTGGTTTAATGAAAGCCACAGAACAACTTTCAAGTATGGAAATGATTGGGGTTGATCCGTTAAAACGTGTGGTGTCTCCAAGACTTTGGGCTGGTATAGTCAGTTTGCCAATGCTTTCGATTATTTTTGCGGCGATTGGTATTTTTGGCGGTAAAGTCGTCGGTGTTGATTTTCTGGGTGCTGATGAAGGCTCATTCTGGAGTGGCATGCAAAGTTCGATTCAGTTTATGCATGACATTTTTAATGGGACAGTGATTAAAAGTATAGTCTTTGCACTTATATGTACATGGATTGCGGTTTATCAAGGGTATGCCTGTGAACCGACTTCAGAAGGTATTGCGACATCAACCACTCGTACAGTGGTGTATTCATCGCTGTGTGTTTTAGGTTTTGATTTTGTGTTGACTGCGGTCATGTTCGGAGGTGTTTAATGAAATCACGTACTAGTGAGCTGGCCGTAGGGATTTTTGTAATTATCTTTGGCGTGGCTTTGTTTTTTTTGGCCATGAAAGTGAGTGGTTTGGTCGGCACCAATTTAAATGACAGTTATCACATGACTGCTCGTTTTGATAATGTTAATGGCCTGAAATCACGGGCTAAAGTCACCATGAGTGGTGTTACAGTTGGGCGGGTTGAATCAATTACCCTTGATCCTGTTACTCGTTTGGCGACGGTCAATTTTGATCTGGATGGCAAGTTAACTTCATTCAATGCGGAACAATTAAAAACCGTTCAGCAAAATGCATTAGATGAATTACGTTATAGTTCTGATTATACGCAGGCAAATGCTGCGCAACAAAAAGAAATGGAACAGAAACTGATTGCCAACATGAAATCCATCACTAATATCGATGAAGATGCTTATATAATGATAGCAACCAATGGTCTATTAGGTGAAAAATATCTCAAAAT
Organism: Acinetobacter sp. S54; assembly: GCF_016624945.1. GTDB lineage: Bacteria > Pseudomonadota > Gammaproteobacteria > Pseudomonadales > Moraxellaceae > Acinetobacter. The sequence goes on from NZ_JACVUI010000008.1 coordinate 22,174, forward strand.
TGTACCAGGTGGTGGATTAAACTATTTAAAACGTGGCGAAACCATTACCAATACTCAAGGTACAATGGATCTTGAGGATCTGATTAGCAAGTTTATTACTGGTGGTGCCAATAAATCATCATCAGGTAGCTCGGCAGAAGACTCGGCATCCCAGCCGCAGGCAGCTACATCTGACAGTGCCGAACCTTCTTTTGTTGAGTAATTTTTTAGGAGCGATTCTTGTGAAGACGTTGTTCAAACAAACCCTTACAGCCAGTGTATTATCAACTCTTCTTGCGGGTACTGCATTTGCTGCGCCAGCAGAAGCACCACCGGCATTTATTAAGCGTGTTGCTGATAACTTTATTTCACGTTTACAAGCGGATCATGCAAGATTGCAAAATAATCCTGACGCTGTAAAGGCCATTGTACGTCAGAATCTTGATCCATATATCGATTCACAGGCATTTACTCGCATTGTGATGGGAACTTATGCGACTAATCAGAACAGTACAGCGGCACAACGTGCGCAGTTTGAAAAGAACTTCCGTGAAACCCTGATTGAAAACTATGGTACGGCATTTGCTAAATACAGCAACCAAAGCTATACCATGCGTCCTTATAAAGAAACAGGCAGTCGTAACCCTGTAGTCACGATTGACTTCAATAATAAGGGCGATAAGATCCCAGTTTCATTCCAGCTTACCGATGCTGGTAGCCAGTGGAAAATCCGTAACATCAATGTTTCTGGGATTGATCTGGGCTTACAATTCCGCAATCAGTTTGCTTCAACTGTACAGCGTAATGGAGGTAATCTGGACAAAGCGATTGCCAACTTTAAACCAGATGCTGATGCTGCTGTAAACAAGAAATAAGTGAAGGTTCACCGTGATTGAAATGGTCGATCAGCAATTGGTGCTGTCAGGAAAGATTGATTTTGAAAATGCGCAGACTATTTATCAAAATGGTTTGCGACTGATTCAACAACATCAACAATTTCCTTTGGTGATAAATTTAAGCCAATTGCAGCATGGTAGTACGTTGGCATTGGCAGTTTTGGTGCAATGGTTAAGAAAAACACCCAATGCCCAAGGTTTACACTTTCAGGATGTCCCTGAAAAAATGTTGAAGATTATCCAGTCCTGTCATTTACAGGATGATTTGACACTACTTCACAGCTAGTCAAAGTCTAATAAAAAAGCACCGAATTCGGTGCTTTTTATATACAACACTTTAAACCCATTTCTTCCAACGGAAATAGATCATCGGTCCCACAAATGAGACGATAATAATCACTGCAACAGTCAAGAAGCTCATGGTGCCATGTGCAAAGGGCAATTCTTGTGTGTTCATCCCATAAATACTAGCAACTAGCATGGGAGGTGCGAGCATACTGGGCAAAATAGAGAATCGACGAATCGTATCATTCTGCTCAGTGTTAATAAACCCAGAGGTAGTATCTAGCAAGAAACGCACTTTTTGGAACAAGAACGCATCATGTTCTACCAATGAGCGAACATCTTCACTCAATTCTCGAATATCAGCATCATAAATATGACTGCCTAACGCACGTGGGCGAGATAAAAAAGTCAGGACACGACGTAAATCGATCAAGCAAAGTTGAGCTTTACCTAGTACGTCTTCTTGTTGTGCCAGACGGGTAATCATGTCGTCCAAATCTAAAATCTTTTCACGGTGATGATTATTTAGTACTTCTGTGGAATATTTTTCCAGATCCTTGTGGATATCTTCGAGGATATCCGCAAGCTCATCTAGCTTAGCTTCGAGTAAGCCCAGTAAGATCCAAGTCGGATCTCTATAATCCATGTCATAATCATTACGCCGAGCGCGTGCACGAAACGCTCTAAAAGCGACTAGTTTTTCACCACGTAGTGTAAATAAACGCTCTTTATGCAAAATAAAGGCAACTGTTTGGACCGTTGCCAAAATGTGGCTGGTATCCTCGTCATCGCCATCCACCTGATAGTTTTTATTTTTCGTTAAAAAATAGGTACTGATATGCAAAATTCCATCATCATCGCGGTAAAATCGAGCAGAGGATGAAATATCTTCAAGCGATTTGAGCGTAGGCAAATTTCGGTCATACGCATCGATGACCCATTGCTGCTCTTCCTGAGAGGGTGCAATCAGATCGATCCAGACCAGATCCTGATGCAGATCAAAATCACCATTAATGGTTGCATCTTCAAGGCTACCGCGCTCTGTGGCGTAAAAGGCTTCAAGCATAACGTCTTTTCTCCCTTGCGCAGTATAGGTAAATTTGATGGGTGTATTTTAGACAAGGATTCACTTAAAAACACTCATTGTTATCGTTTTTTCTGAAAAAATCTCGCTTAAGCTTATATTGTAAGCATGACAGCTTAAAAACATGGTTAAAAGTTATATGAATTCAATCTGTATTTTTTGTGGTTCAGCGGTTGGTACCGATCCTTTATTTTTACAAGCAGCTCAAGTAACAGGAGAAACCATCGCCCAGCAGGGAAAAACACTCGTGTATGGTGGTGGACGTTCAGGACTAATGGGCGTGGTTGCAGACAGTGCCCTACAGGCGGGTGGACGTGTGATCGGTGTAATACCAACCGCTTTGGTTGATCGTGAGCTGGCCCATCCACATTTGACCGAATTACATATCGTTCAAAATATGCATGAGCGTAAAACCAAAATGGCAGAGCTATCCGATGGTTTTATTGCATTACCGGGTGGTGCAGGTACATTAGAAGAGATTTTTGAACAATGGACTTGGTCACAGTTGGGTATTCATCAAAAACCCTGTGCATTTTTAAATGTTCAAGGTTTTTATGATGATTTACTTAAAATGATTCAGAGCACAGCAGATAAGGGTTTTACCCAATCACGTTTTGTAGAAAAATTAATAGCATCAGATCAAGTTGATGTGATTCTAAGTGCTTTTGAACATTATCAACCTGCTACGCCAAAATGGGGTGCACAGGCAGAAGTTCGCCCTTAATATTGAGGCATAGATGTGAAAAAAATTACCGTTGCTGCAGCCATTATTTTAAATGATGCCCATGAGCTACTAGTTGTGCGTAAGAAAAATACTCAAGTTTTTATGCAAGTGGGTGGCAAGCTAGAACAGGATGAACCGCCTGAACAAGCGATTGAACGAGAAATAAAGGAAGAAATTGGCTGTGATATTCAGATTAATCAATTTGTAGGTCGGTTTGAAACTGCAACTGCCAATGAGCCTGATCATCAACTGGTTAGCTATGTTTACTTGGCAAAGTTAAAGCAAACACCGCAGATTGCTGCTGAAATTGCCGAAATGAAATGGGTCACTCTGGATGATACAGTCACCGCACTTGCGCCTTTAACACGTGAAGTGGTTATGCCATGGTGTCGAGATTATTTGCAAATTTAGCGGTTTTATCTGTTGCAGCCGCAATGCAACACGCATGAATCTGTTGGCAGCCTAATTGTTGTAAAGCCTGATGTAAGGCATAAATTGAGCTGCCAGTCGTGACGACATCATCAATGATTAAAACTTTTCGATAGCGAATTTTGGGTTTTTCCAATACCACAAACTGTTGCTCAATTCCTTGAATGCGTTCCAGCCGATTTAGTCCTTTTTGAGAATGTTGCTCAAGACGATGGATAGGCTGCCAAATAGGAATATTTAGCTTTTTTGCAAGTTGTTGTGCCAAGAGTAAAGACTGGTTATAACCCCGTTCAATTAAACGTGCGTCCGAAATAGGCATAGGGACGATAGCTTGAACTTTAGGGTGTTTAATCTGGGCAAGTAATTGATCAAGTAATGGTTGATGATGTAGTTTTTGTTCGTACTTAAATTGCTGCAAAATACGATCGAGTGGGTAATGATAATAACATGCCGCCATGATTTGTAATTCATGGCGATTAATCGGTTGCTTAAGCCAAGGAAGTTGCTGCCAGCAACTTTTACATAGAACATAATGCTTTAAACGTGGACTGGATTCACACAGACGGCAGGGTAAAAGTTTTTGTCCAATTTGTTGCATAGAGGCTTTAAGATAGTCAAACATAGGCATAGCGCGGAGCCTCTGGTAACCAGCGTTTAAGTAATGCATCGGCTTGTTTTGGATAGTTTTTTAAAACTTGTTCAGCGACATAATGTGCCTGTGTCAGTAAATGATCATCCCGTTCAAGACGAGCCACCCGAAACCCCATATCACCTGTTTGTTTAGTTCCTAAAAGCTCCCCAGGACCCCGAATTTCCAGATCTTTTTCCGCGATAACGAAACCGTCATTACTTTCTCTTAAAATGGACAAACGTTCGTGTCCATTTTGCGATAAAGGTGTTTTATATAATAAGGCACAAAAGCTGGCAGTTGCACCTCGTCCAACACGACCACGTAATTGATGAAGCTGAGAGAGTCCCAATCGTTCTGCATTTTCAATCACCATAATTGAAGCATTTGGTACATCGACCCCGACTTCAATGACTGTGGTGGCAATCAATAATTGCAGTTGATTGGCTTTAAATGCCTGCATGACGCTTTGTTTCTCATCTGCTTTCATTTTGCCATGCACCAAACCGATATTCAGTTCAGGAAAACGCTCTTTCATTTCTTGATAAGTAGCTTCAGCAGCTTGTGCATCCAGTGTTTCAGATTGTTCTACCAACGTACATACCCAATAGGCCTGTTTACCTTCACCACAATTGCTTGCGATGCGATTTAAAACCTGTTCGCGTCGATCCAGTGGAATAGTCACGGTTTGAATAGGAGTACGTCCCGGAGGGAGTTCATCGATAATAGAGGTATCCAGATCGCCATAGGCACTCATCGCCAATGTACGGGGAATGGGAGTGGCAGTCATGACCAACTGATGCGGAGTGAGCTGATCATTTCCTTTATTTCGAAGTGCCAAACGTTGATCGACACCAAATCGATGCTGTTCATCAATGATAACAAGACCTAATTTAGCAAATTCGATATTATCCTGAAACAAAGCATGGGTTCCTACGACCAACTGTGCCTGTCCACTTTTAATGCTGTGCTCTGCCTGCGTACGAACTTTACCTTTTTGTTTTCCAGAGAGCCATGCAACTTGGATTCCTAAAGGTTCAAACCAGCGTTTAAAGTTTAAATAATGTTGTTCGGCCAGAATTTCGGTAGGCGCCATCAGTGCAACTTGCCAGTGCGCCTCCAGTGTATGACAAGCTGCCACCGCCGCCACTAAGGTCTTGCCTGCTCCAACATCGCCTTGTACTAAACGTAGCATGGGCTTGGGTTGTTTAAGGTCGGCGATGATTTCTTTAGAAACCCGTTTTTGTGCTTGGGTCATTTCAAAAGGAAGTTCTGCCAATAAAGCTTTAGCAAGCGTCTTGCTTGGACTAAAACTGGGAGAGGCAATTTGTCGAATATAGGCGCGTCGTGTCAGTAAACTAACCTGATGTGCGACCAGTTCTTCAAAAATTAAGCGTTGTTGCGCTGGGTGTGAACCCTGAGCCAGTTGCTGCATATTGGCGTCAACTGGAGGTTCATGAATATAGTGCAAGGCCTGTTTGAGTGCATAACCATTGGTGTATTGTTCAGGCAATAATTCAGGTAAATGATCACTGTATTGTTTAAGTGCCTGTTTGACATATTCACGTAGCTTAGACTGAGTTAAACCTTCCGTACTTGGGTAAATAGCGGTGAGCTGAGTTTTGGGTAAAGCAGTATGTTCTGTTACCAGTTGTATTTCAGGGTGATAAAGTTCTAAGCCCCTTGCGCCGACACGCACTTCACCAAAGATTCTTAAACGATGACCTGCTTTTAATTTGTCAGTCAGATTTTTATAGATATGATAAAAACGTAAAGTAACTTTGCCATAATCATCCTGAATTAAAGCAGCCATAGATTTGCGCTTACCCGGCGGAAAATCAATGGATTTAACTTCACCTTCGAGCAAATAGCTGCGACCTACCATCAGTTGGTTCATAGGAATGACCGTGCTACGATCTTCATAATCACGTGGCAGATGAAAAAGTAGATCATCCGTGGTGAAAATATTGAGTTTTTCCAGAAGTGCTGCGGCAGCATTGCCTACACCCTGTAACTGCTGGATTGAAGTCATATCCCTCCACGTCAAGACCGCTATATCAGGATCATGTATGCATATTTTATTTATCGGCTATGGTAAAACATCTCAACGAGTTGCCCAATATTTATTTGAACAAGACTCGATTAAACAGCGACATAAAATTACCACAATTAGCCGTAGTACGAAAACAGATGTATATGGTAATCACTTGATTCAGGATGTACATCATCTTGATTTAAATCAGCTTACAGCGGTTGATCTGGTATATGTAGCTTTGTCTCCTTCGCAAAGTAGTGTAGAGGCTTATCGTCACACGTATCTGGATTCAGTTGAACCAATTGTCCGGGCATTAAAGTCACATCCTGTTCAGAGAATTGTGGTGGTTTCATCTACACGAGTTTATGGTGAACATCGGGGTGAACGTGTAGACGATGCCTCGCCCGTTCAGCCCATCGATGAGCAGGGACAAATTTTACGTGACATGGAATTAAAATGGCAGACGGCCTATCCTGAGCAGACCGTGATTATTCGTCCTGCTGGTATTTACGGTCAATCTATTACACGAATGGTCAAAATGGCGCAAACTACCCGTAGTTATGCAAATATTCATTATAGTAATCGGATTCATATAAATGATCTGGCACGTTTTCTAGCTGTTCTAGCGACATTACAATACGTTGATTCATCGTATATCGTGACCAATAATCAGCCTTTACCTTTGCATGAAATCATCCAATGGTTTCAGCAACAATTACATTTACCTTTAGTGCAACTGAGTAGCCGATATATCTCTGGAAAGCGTTTGTACCCGACACGTATGCTGCAAACTGGTTTTACATTAAAACATCCAGTTTGCTTTAATGACTATACAATTTGTTTGCAACAACATAGCCAAAACTCATAATTTAATTAAACTAAAAAGTGTGGGCCAATATATAAAGATATTCAATTAAAATTGATAAATAGAAGATTGGGGAACATGTTTAAAAACATCTTTAAGAGTCTGTTCCTGTTTGCAATGATGCAGCATGTCATGGCCGCAGAAGTGACATGGTGTGTTTATGACCCAATAGGAACACAAGGTGATATTACACGACGTTTAAAAGACCTGACGCTCTATATGCAACGTGAGCAGGTTAATGTGCAATTAAAAATTTATAAGCGCGAAACAGATGCAATTGTACAATTTGATCAGAAGAAATGTTCAGGTCTGGTCGCCACCAATTTTAATACCCGAAATTATAATCAATTTATGGGAAGTACAGCAGGTGTGGGATTCATTACAAATAATAAGACTGCACAGCATTTTATTGAGCTGTTGAATCGGCCTGCATTACGTTCAGCGATGCAACAAGGTGAATATGAGGTAGTGGGTTTCATTCCATTGGGAATGGCTTATATGATGCTTAAGACCCCAACCATTTATAAAGTGACAGATCTCAAAAATAAACGTATTGGTGTCTTACCCGAACTTGCACCACAAAGTACGTTGGTGCGTAGTGTTCGTGCTGAACCTGTTGTCGTGAATTTTAATAATGCAATTGATGCTTTTAAAAATAATCAGGTTGATATTTTACCTGTGCCTATCTACGGTTTATTGCCTTATAACCTTAAAAAAGAATTTGGTGAATCGACACGGGTTATTAATTTTCCAGTGGTGTACGCGGGCTTAAATATTGTGATCCGTTCGGCCGACTATCCGACTGGTTTTGGGGTGACGATGCGTAACTGGTTTTCTGCTCAAGCAAGTGTACTAGTAGGGCAGGTGGTGCGTTGGGAAAATCGATTGCCTGCATATTACTGGATGGATGTTTCTCCTGCCGAGAAACAAGCCTATGAGGTCGTGATTGCGAAGGTGAGAAATCAATATTCCCAGAATTTCTTTTATGACCCGCGTTTTGTTAAACTTATTAAAAAGTTACGCTGTAAAGATGAACCGCAATATTTTGAATGTCATCTCTGGTGAAAAAAATGGCAACCAAAGTTGCCATTTTTTATATCTCTTTAGCGTTTAAGCTTTTTTGCGTTTTAAACGACGTTTTGCTTGCTGTGAGGCAACCGCGTCTAATGCCGTTTTAAGTTCTTCATCATTAAAGGTGGTGATATGTTGTAACATTTGTAAAGTTGCTTCATCTAGCACCAATTTCGCACCTTCAGCCATATTGCTAAAGTTGCGTTCAAATTCAATTGCACCTTGCTCATTGGTACAAATGTAACCTTGTTGGGTTAATACTTTAATAAAGCTTTGGAATAAAGATTTATCAAAGAACTCAGGCGAATTAAACTCATACAGGACGGATAGACGCTGTCCGAGCAAATGGCTTAAATCCTCAACTTGTCTGACTGAAATGTTACCCGAACCACGTTGGGCAATTAATGCCAGTGTCATGTAGTAACGTTCCAGACTTTGTTTGACTGGCGCAGCCAAAATCACTAATTGATTATGATCTTCTGAATTTGGCGCAGGACTGACCAAATCACCTTCACTATCTTGCTCAATCAATTTGGCATTAACTAAAGCATCAGCATATTGACTAATCTGTTGTTCAAGTTGCTCAGGTTTCCATTTTAGGAATAACTCTGCCTGTAAAAATGGATAGAGGGTTTTGATCACATTTGTCAGATTTCTCTGGCTGATTTTGCCATTATGCTCAACCAATGCGGCAATCAAAGAAGGCAAAACAAATGCATGTAGAATATTATTGCGGAAGTAAGTCAGTAACACGGCCTGATTATCTTCAATTGCAATAATATCACCTAGCACATGTTGTACGCGTTTAATCAGTTTAAGTTTCAAACCATAAGCGATGATTTCTTTACCCGATAATGGCGTGACTTGGGTTCGTTCGTCATATGGAAGAGTTGTGACGAGGTCACGATAAGCATCCAATTGCTTGATGCATAGCTCTTCATCCAACGTGTGTTTTGGGGTTGCCAGTAAGATCAAAGATAATAATGAAACTGGATTAATCACCACGGCACGGTTGATATTTTCTAAAATGGCATGTGCTGAACTATTGATAGCATCTGAAACCTGAGGCGGAATCGGATCATCATTTTTTTCAATTTTAATTTGATCTGCATCATGAGCTTTAAGCAAATCATCCAGAAAAACAGGTTCGCCAAAATTGACATGAACTTTGCCAAAGATACGCTCAATTTTGCGTAAAGTTTTGACTATCCCGAAGATTGATTCTGCTTCTTTGGGTTTACCCTGCATTTCACCGACATAGGTTGAACCTTCCATCAAACGCTCATAGCCGATATAGGTTGGAACAAAAACAATCGGTTTGGCACGACCGCGTAAATGACTGTGCACAGTCATGGCAAGCATACCTGTTTTAGGCGGAAGTAAACGGCCTGTGCGCGAACGTCCCCCTTCAATAAAGTATTCAAGAGGAGTATTGCGAGACAAAATGCTGTACAAATATTCCTTAAATACTGAAGTATAAAGACCATTGCCACGGAAAGAGCGACGAATAAAGAATGCTCCGCCACCGCGAAGTAACTGACCTACAAACGGCAGATTTAAATTATCCCCGGCAGCAATATACGGCACCATCAAACCACGACGATAAATAACATAAGACAGGAGCAAATAATCGATATGACTACGGTGACAAGGCGTATAAATAATTTCATAGTCCTTGGCTAGTTCACGTACCGTACTAAAATTATGAACGTCTACGCCGTCATAAAGTTGCGTCCAGAGACGGGTCAATGCCATATCTGCAAAACGTACCGCTGAATAAGAATAATCCGATACGATTTCATTGAGGTAGCCAATCGCGCGACGTTCGGCTTCGAGCATGCTGACTTTACCGCGAATACTTTCACGACGAATCGCATCTTGTACATCACGCGATTTAATTAATGACTCCATGACGTTACGTCGATCGGATAAATCTGGACCGAGTACCACTTCACGCTGACTGTCTAGAAAATCATTGAGTGTGCTGACAATGTAAGTTGCAGGTGACAAATTTGGATAATGTGTCGTTGCATAATTGACCAACTGACGTAACGACTGCGGTTCATGAAACTCAACATAGGTTTGACGACCATGCAGACCAATATTCATCAACTGTTTAACTTTACCAGGTGTAGCCCATGTGTCTGTAAACAGCAATTTAAACCACGAATCTTCTTTATCAGGAGAACGTCCCCATAGTACAGTGACAGGAACCAACTCAATATCATAGTCTGGATGTTTATCTAAAAACTCGATAAAACGCAGCAAACGAGGAGGAAAAGCATGCGGTGGAGGGTTCAGTAAATTTTTTTCGTCGTGGTGCTGTAAAAATAAAACCGAAGCTTTTTCTTTATAATCTTCTATCGCTAGCGGATCTAACGCTGGCTTTAGATTTAAACGGCGTGTTTCTCCATCAATCACCAACGCATTGCTACGAGAATAATTCTGTAATACATAGCAGACGACTTTTTTTGATGCAGGCTGTTCTGCGATCTGGATATCAGTGGGTTCCGAAGGGACTTCCCCAAGAACATGTGGGGTTACCACGAGGTCAAGCAATTTACTCGACAGCCGCCGATACATCTGACCGAAGCCACTCTTGGCCATAAGAACTCCTACTCAAACAACAATGCTCCCACCAAAAGGACAGGAACTGCTTTAGTGAAATGATGTGAAAAACAATGGGCTATTTTCTGATAAATTACATGGACTGCGCTAGTGTTTATCGTTAAAAAACGTATTTTTAATACGAATAGCAATTCTAAAGTGTGACATGCTAGTCAACTAATCTTTAGGGTTACACTCTGAATTTATGGAAAAATATAGTATATCTGTTTTATAGTTTACAGTTGTATTGTTTTTAAACTAGCGACATTTTCAAAGGTATCTCATGAATGCATTAACCCAGGAACTTGTCGAGCTTTTATCACTTGAAAAGCTTGAAGATCATTTATACCGTGGCGCGAGTCGTAATCTGGTCGGCAAGCGGGTGTTCGGTGGACAGGTTCTGGGACAGGCGCTACGCGCTGCTTCTTATACGACAGATCGTCCGGCACATTCGATGCATGCCTACTTTTTATATGGTGGCGATATCAATGCACCTATTATTTATGAAGTTGACCCTTTGCGTGATGGACGTAGCTTTGCCAGTCGACAAGTTCGTGCCATTCAACATGGACGTACGATTTTCTCGGCTATGGTGTCTTTTGCTTATCCAGAAGAAGGTTTAAATTATCAGCCTGAAGAACCAGAGTATCCTGCTCCAGAAGATTTAAAATCAGAAGATGAGCTGAAGGAAGGTTTGGTTAGTTTTATTCCTGAAAATGTACGTGCAAGTTTTATGCGTGAACGGCATATTGAAATTCGTCCTATTGATCCAGTCAATCCTTTTCAGCCGCAACCGCAGGCGCCAAGAAACGCACATTATTTGCGTACGCATGATCGTATACCCGCAGAACTGGATGATGTGGCATTGCATCAGGCGATCGTAGCATTCTATTCTGACTTTACTTTAATGACCACTTCCTTAAAACCACATGGTTTAAGTTATCTCTCTCCAAGTCTGCAATGTGCCAGTATTGATCATGCAATTTATTTTCATCGTCCTGTACGTGCAGATGAATGGATGCTTTACGATATGGATGCGACGGTTACCTCAAATTCTCGCGGTCTAAATTTTGGACGCATGTGGCAAAACGGACAGCTAGTCTGTAGTACCGTTCAGGAGGGTCTTATACGGCTTCGCGAAATTGAAACGCAATAGGTCAATTTGACTCAAATAAAGCCGCCACCATGCGGCTTTATTATTTCTAAATCACAAGATATGCTAAAAAATATTCGATTCTATTGAGCGTGCATGTCATAGTAATTCCAAAGAATGAGTCAAATTTCAGATAATATGAGCTTAAACACACAAATTTTAATTGCAGCTATTTTAGGGGTGGCTTTTGGGTTTTTGTTAAACCTCTATCCTGACACTGCTTTTTTTCATCAAAGTATCTATGGACTTGGCATTATCAGTAGCATTTTTATTGGACTCCTGAAAATGCTATTGGTGCCGCTTATCTTTTCTTCAATTGTGGTGGGTGTTTCCAACTTGCAGGCCAGTGGTCAGTTTGGGCGTGTCTGGAAAATTACCGCCTTATGTTGCTTAACCACCACGACACTTGCCTTAATTTTAGGGATCGGTTGCGCGCATTTATTTGGTGTAGGCAAGGGCATGGATATCGCCATTTTTAGTGACGCTATGAGTAATCATCAAGCCCCAGATACTTTGTCACCCTCGACTTTTTTTACAAATTTTATCCAAAACACCCTAATTAACCCCTTTAAAGCCTTTAGTGATGGGAATGTCTTGGCAGTGGTAGTCTTTGCTTTATTCATTGGGGCTGCACTCATTAAAGGGGGAGATCGCTTTCAGTCAGTAAGAGTTCTCAGTCTACAGTTTTTTGACATTATGATGATGTTGGTGGGGTGGGTGATGAAACTGGCACCGTTGGGGATTTTGGCTTTACTGGCAAAGCTAATTGCAACGGAAGACATTAAAATACTAAATAGTCTGGCTGAATTTGCTTTGGTCGTCACGGGTACGACTATTTTTCATGGTGTTGTCGTTTTGCCTTTGTTATTGTGGATTTTTGGGAAAATGAATCCCATTACCTTTTTTAAAGGGACACGTTTAGCGCTTATTACGGCTTTTGCTACCAGTTCCAGCTCAGCCACCATGCCATTAAGCATGAAATGTGCACAAGAGAATCTAAAAGTTCGACCGCAGACAGTGGGCTTCGTCATTCCTCTTGGTACGCAATTGAATATGGATGGCACTGCCTTGTATGAAGCAGCCGCAGCGCTATTTGTTGCGAATCTGGTAGGCATGGATTTAACCCTTACGCAGCAATTGATCGTGTGCTTGACAGCCATGATTGCGTCGCTGGGAGCGCCAGGAATTCCAAGTGCGGGAATGGTGACGATGATTATGGTTTTACAATCGGTTGGACTTCCTGCTGAAGCGATTGCAATTTTACTGCCGATTGATCGTATTTTGGATACCGTACGTACCGTGGTAAATGTGCAAGGGGATATGATGATTAGTGTAGTCGTGGATCGTTATGCCAAAGGCGATAACGAGGAAACCTCATGAGCGTTATAAAACCTAAGCCTTAAAAAATAAAAAAGCAGAAATTATTTTCTGCTTTTTTATTATTCCACGGTTTAAGCGGCAGCCAGAACAGCACGTTTTGCTGCAGGTGAATGATCCAGATAGCGAACAGCATCTTCGGTATTACCTTCTTTCACCGGATCATACCAAGGCATAAGATAATCAATTTGCTGAGCCACGAGCCAGATTGGATTGGGGAGAAGCTGGTTGTCTTTACGCCCTTGTTTATACCATTCGAGCCAGATCCATGGGCGAAATAAACTTGGTTTATGTTCTGCAAAACGAGGATCTTGTTTCATAATATGGGCTGCACCATCTACCCATAAGCCGAGTACCCCGACAATAACAGCCACACTTAAGTAATAACGGGCAATATAACCACCCCCTAAATGACGATATAGATCAAAAGCAACCGTGCGGTGTTCTATTTCCTCAGCACCATGCCATTTGACCAAGTCGACCATTTCTGGATCTGCCCCTAGTTCCTGCCATTTTTGATTATATAGTGCATATTTCCCCAACACGCAGGTCATATGTTCAACCGTAGCAATTACTCCTAAACGGAATAAATCCCATTGATGTTCTAGTACCTTGGGAACTTCAATATCCAGTGGTTTATCTGCCAGTAATTTTGTAAATAAAAAATTCATGATCTCCAGATTACGCTGAATATCGATATTACGTGCTGACAAATATTCTTTATTGGCGGAAGTATGCGCGTTGGCATGCATCGCTTCCTGACGAATAAAGGCCTGTACATCTTGTTTTAGCTTTTCATCACTAATTTGCGGTAAGACTTTATTATAAAGACGGCAGAACCAAAATTCGCCGGCAGGTAAAATGTTATTAATTTCATTAATAAAATAACTGGCAAAAGGATGTTCTGGAATCCAGTCAACGGGAGTTTCTTTCCAGTCGAATTTTACCTTACGCGGTTGAATGCGATAGTGAATGGAAGAGCCGGGTAATTTACGCTTAAAAAATGAAACAATACTCATATCCTTACCTTTATTTGTTCTTGTCGAACTTTTGCTGGTTTTTCCTGAGTATAAAAAATGCCCCTGTATTTTGCTTTGCAATACGGGACATTCAGTTATCATTAGGTGATGATATGATAGAAAAAGATGTGATTTATTCTTCTTTTAGCGTTACATCTTGCTCATCGAGATCATTGTCATTGGCTTCTGGAATCTGGCTCAAATCAAATTCAGGTGTATGATCCAGCGTATAATTTAGACGTCCCGCCATTACGCTGGCTAATTCTTCAAGTCCCTGTTTATTCAATGATGAAAACAGTTGAATGGAAAAATTCAGCTTCATTTTTTTTAAGGTCTGCTTTACATCAAGCAGGGCTTTATTAGCTGGACCGCGGTTCATTTTATCGGCTTTGGTCAGCAAAATATGCACAAACAATTTACGTGAATGAGCCCATTCCAGCATCATGGTATCGAAATGCTGTAAGGGATGACGAATATCCATCAATAATACCAAACCTTGTAGGCTTTGGCGGTAAATGAGATAATTTTCTAACTCTTTTTGCCACACACGTTTCATGTCTTCTGGGACCGCCGCATACCCATAGCCTGGTAAATCGACCAATCGCTGATCAGGATTACCTAAGCTAAAGAAGTTAATCATTTGGGTGCGCCCTGGCTTTTTGGAAGCGCGAGCTAATTGTTTCTGGTTGGTTAACGTATTAATAGCGCTAGATTTACCCGCATTGGAGCGTCCAGCAAAAGCTATTTCATAACCAGTATCTTCTACACAGAGTGCAAGTTTAGGAGCACTCATTAAAAATTCAGCTTTGCGTAGCCAATTGAGTGCCTTTACTGAATATTCAGTAATAGCCGGATCCGCCTTTTTCTCATAACTAATTTTTTGTTTAGGTGCGAGTTTGGCTTTGGTATCTTTGGATTTCGCATAGCTATGCATAGAGATTAACTTTTACAATCACAATATATTTAAAATGCATTATAAAGGATGAGAGCAATTCACGCGAATTTTAAGGCAATTTGGCGCAAATTATGAATGAATGGCAACAAATGCGATAGGTGAGTTGATAGAAGCGGTAGGGGGTGCAGCCAAAACATCAGCCAAAGTATATTGATCTAATGTTTGATAAAAACTTTCCAGTGCCTGATCTAGTATACCTTTGAGACCACAGTGAGTCCGTAATACACATGGGGGAGTATTGCATTCGACAATCTGATGATCACCTTGCAATATTCGCACAATTTTACCCAGCGTTAGTTCTAAGGCCTGCGGATTGAGACGGATTCCACCTCCTTTACCGCGTGTAGTTAGAATCCACTCTTGTTTGCCCATAAAATGTACAATTTTAACAAGGTGGTTCTGAGAAACATGCAAATCCTGTGCGATTTCTGCAATCGTATACGGCATTTCACTAGGGCGTGAAATGTACATTAATATACGCAAGGCATAATCGGTAAATTTATTGAGCTGCATGAGTTTACTTAATCTATTGCTTTAAATAGAAAAGGCTAGTCTATCACAGGCTAGCCTTAGACAAAATGCCGAACCAATTAGCTGAGTTTGACCCCACCCGTACCAAATGCTTCGGTATGAATATTCTGTGCAGGAATACCACGTTCCACAAGGGCCTTATGCTGTTCAGCCATAAATGGCATTGGGCCACATAAATAGTAATCGGCATTTACAGGCAGTAATGCAGCATCCATAGAAGCAAGATCCAGACGACCAGCGATATCGTAATCCTGACCAAGTACATCAGCTTCATGCGGGAATTCATAAGCCGTAAAGGTATTTAAGCGTGGATATTTTGCTTTTAGTTCTTGGATATGCTTTTTCATGGCATGCACCTGACTGCTGCGACACGCATGAATGAAATTTACGGGCTGTGGCATATCCAGCGTTACTAATTGATTAAGCATTGCAATCATTGGGGTCACACCCACGCCGCCACTAATAAAGATATTGCGTTTGCTGCTGTCGATTAAATAGAAATTACCAGTCGGAGCAGACACCTCAATTTCTGAACCTTCAGGCAAACGATGTAATGTGCTTGAGACCCAACCACCGGCCAAGTCACCTTTTTCATCTTCACGTTTAACGGAAATACGCAGATAGTCGGTTTGTGGGCTAGTCGACAATGTATATTGACGTGGCTGTTTCAAACCAAGCTCATCAACAAAAACACGGACTGAAATATATTGACCAGCTTCGTATTTTGGTAATTCACCTTTATCTACAGGAGCAAGGTAAAAAGAGGTAATTTCTTCACTTTCCACCACTTTTTTGGCAATTTTAAAATTACGCCAGCCTAACCAGCTTCCTTGAGTGTGTTGGTGTTGAGCATAAATCGCTTTTTCTGTACTGATAAAAAGGTCGGCCAATTGCCCGTAAGCTGCGGCCCATGCCGCGATTAATGGGTCTTCCATCGAAATACTTAAGACTTCACTAATGGAATGCAACAGATTTTCTCCTACGATTCCATAATCAGGCGATTGAATGTTTAAGCTCACATGTTTATGTGCAATCAATTCGACTACAGGTAATAGTACTGATGGATCTTCAATATTTTCAGCGTAAGCCAGAACTGCACCAGCCAGAGCTTGAGCCTGAGCACCGCTACGCTGATGGCCCATATTAAAAGTTTCTTTTAATTCAGGATGATTACCCAACATTCGATTATAAAAATAACCTGTCAATGCAACACCGTTTTCGCGTAATACAGGTACAGTTGCTTTTACGAGATCAATTTGTTGTGGAGTCATGGCTAGACCTTTTATCTGGCTTTTATAAGATGTATTTAAAATACATCTTATAAGGTGTATTTGCAATATATCTTTTAATGAAATGCTTAATTTTATTAAGGGATTAATTAGATCGTATTTTCACACTTGATTGGTTTTTTACAAAGAGCGTATTAAGCACTGATTTTATATCCCGCTATATGCCATAAAATCAGTGCTTTGATAAATTTATTTATCTTTTCCCAAATAAAGAGCCCAGTAAGCCACGCACGAGTTTCTGTCCTGTTGGGCCGCCTAGCGTTCGTGCTGCACTTTTAGCGAAAGTACCAAGCACATCTTGAGTCAGCTTTTCTCGGTCACGTTGAGATTTTTCGTCAGCTTTTTGCTGTTCTCGTGCTAAACGTTCTTGTTCTTTGGCTTGCTGTTTGGCAACTGCCTCTTGTTGTTTGGTTTGTTGATCTGCTTCCGCTTGTGCTTGCTGTTGCTGCGCGCTTTCATTTACCTTACGTTGTAACATTTCATAAGCACTGTCACGATCTACTATGTGTTCATATACTCCAGCCACGATACTGTTTGCCATGAGGGCTTTGCGTTCCTCTGGCATTAAGGGAGTAAATGAAGAGTAAGGTGGCATCACCCAGCCACGTTCCACAATCTGTGGTGTCCCTTGTTCATCTAGAAAACTAATTAAAGCTTCCCCTACAGCCAGTTCAGTAATGGCTTGATCAACTTTAAATTCTGGATTTGCCCTAAATGTATCTGCAGCTGTTTTGACGGCTTTTTGATCTTTGGGAGTGAAAGCACGTAATGCGTGTTGTACGCGATTACCCAATTGACCCAGTACGGTTTCCGGTAAATCCAGTGGGTTTTGAGTAATAAAATAAATTCCCACACCTTTGGAACGAATTAAGCGTACCACTTGTTCAATTTTCTGTTGTAAAGCAGGACTGGCATTATCAAATAACAAATGCGCTTCATCAAAGAAGAATACCAGTTTTGGTTTATCCAGATCACCAACTTCAGGCAGTTGTTCAAATAACTCGGATAGCATCCACAGCAAAAAGGTAGCGTACAGTTTTGGGGTATTCATGAGTTTATCTGCGGCGAGCAGATTAATATAACCCTGACCATTGCTATCGGTCTGGATAAAATCCAGAATATTTAAGCTTGGTTCACCAAAAAATTGTTCACCGCCTTGATCGCCTAACGCCAACAAATTACGTTGAATTGCGCCTAAGCTGGCAGGGGATAAATTACCATAATCTGCTTTGAGTTCACTGGCATTGTCACTGACATAACTCAGCATGGCTTTTAAATCTTTAAAATCAACTAATAATAAACCTTGATCATCGGCAATACGAAATACCGCAGAAAGTACGCCTTCCTGAGTGTCATTTAAGTTCAACATTTGTGCCAGTAACAATGGCCCAATTTCAGACACCGTGGTGCGAATAGGATGGCCTTGCTCACCAAATAAATCCCAAAAAATCGTAGGAGATGCTGCAAAAGCAATGCTATCTATGCCTAGAGATTTTATACGCTCATCAAATTTGGGGCTATTGCTACCTGCTTTGGCAATGCTGGACACATCGCCTTTGGCATCTGCTAAAAATACAGGGACACCAATACGGGAAAAGCTTTCTGCCATAACTTTTAATGTAACTGTTTTCCCCGTTCCCGTTGCTCCCGCAATCAATCCATGACGGTTGGCAAATTCAGAATGTAAAATAATATCCTGATTGATATCGGTAGTTTTTTTGGCAATGACAATCGGTGTACCCATATTTTTTTCCTATTCTTATCACTATTCAAGTTGTTGGAGTGCGTTTTGAATATCTTCTATTAAATCTTGAACGGATTCCAGCCCTACGCAGAAGCGAACCAGTAAACCCTGTTGTAAATGTGTATTGGCCAAGACACGCATATGCTTTAAATCGTAGAGCATGACCAGACTCACAGGGCCACCCCAGCTAAAACCAAGCTTAAATAAATTTAGAGCATCACAGAAGCGACGAATTGCACTCATTTCATATTTAGGATCAAAAATAACACTGACTAATCCCGCACTCTGTCCATCTAGACATGTCTCCTTCCAATAGGTATGTCCGGGACTATCAGGGTTCATTGGATGCAAAACTTGTACAAATGCAGGTTGTTGCTTTAGCCATTGCAGTAAAATTTGTGCATTTTCAGCCTGTTGTTGATAACGTAGCCGGATATGTGGCAGGCTACGTATAATCTGGGCGGTATCATCTCCAGATACGCAAATACCTTGGGTGGCATGCATTTTAAAGAGTTGGTGATGCAATTCTCGATTTCGAGTTATTACGCTGCCCATTAATATATCGCCGCCGCCACTTGGGTATTTAGTCAAGGCATGTACAGTGATGTCTACAGCTAATTGTTCATCTGAAAACTCAAATGCATTAAATGCCAGCCCTGCGCCCCATGTATTATCGAGTGCAGTCAATACGTAGGCTTGTTGGGCTTTTTTCACAAGATTTTTAAGATCAGGAAATTCTAAAGTAACTGAGCCTGCTGCTTCGAGCCAGATCAGTTTGGTTTTTGTACAAGGTGTAAATGAATCTGCGTCGATCGGATTGTAGACTTTTACTACAATCCCATAACGGAATTGTAGATTTTTTAAATGTTCCATGTTTGGCCCGTAAATATTGTCGGGAATCCAAACTTCATCGCCTTGACTTAAAAAAGTCGAATTGACCAGATTAATAGCAGATAAACCACTTGGTGCAAGTAAGCAATACTCTCCGCCTTCAAGCTGCGCTAGTTGATCTCCCAGAGTATAAGTAGTGGGAGTACCATGTGTGCCGTAGCTATAATCATAGACATCTGTCCAATGTCGATCAAAAAGGTGCGCAGTTGATTGAAAAATGATGGTCGATGCACGAAACAGGGGAGGTTGAATAGTATGAATATATTGAGCTGCCTTTCTTGGGGCGTGGATTAAACGAGTTTGTGAACTTTTTTTTGCTGTCATGGTGTTTTCATTTGTTTGCTTTGAGTCTAGATTAAAAAAAATAAATCTTTTCTGCTAGTTTTAAGCTCATATTTGTGAGTATTTCTTTACAGGCGCTTATGTCGTTTAAAGTTGGCTTCATTTTTGCTATGACTTAACTAATACCAACAACAATATAGGTTCTAAGTGCATGAAGCCGCATTTAAAAGTGCATTATTTTCAGCATATTGCTGGTGAAGGGTTCGGAAGTTGTTATGATTTTTTGAAAACACATCAGGCAAAAATTACTGCAACTGAGTTTTTTGCATTACCGCTTGATTTACCCCTTGAAATCGAGGCATTACCTCGTATTGAGGATGTTGATTTGCTCATCATTATGGGGGGTGCAATGAGTGTTAATGACGAAGCCAACTTTCCGTGGCTGAAAATTGAAAAACGCTGGATTCGCCGTTATCTGGCTGCTGGCAAGCCTGCGATAGGGTTGTGTTTGGGTGGTCAACTTATCGCCAATGCATTAGGTGCAGCAGTCAGCCGTAACCCTTTTCAGGAATTGGGCTGGACAACTGTACATCGTGTACCACAATTTTCAGCACAATGTTTTCCCTTGCCGCCGTCTTTTAATGTAATGCAATGGCATAGTGAAACTTTTGAAATTCCGAAAGGAGCTATTCATCTGGCTGAAAATGCGGTGTGCCGTAATCAAATGTATCAGATTGGTCAGAATGTTCTGGGTTTTCAGTTTCATCCAGAAATCACACCTAAAACGCTGGAGCTGTTTTTAGAAAATGATGATGAAGTTGTCACATTCCAAGGAGAATATGTTCAGTCACCGTATCAACTTAAGAAATCAAGTAAGTCAAATTTTATAGAAGGAAACCAATTACTCAATCAGGCCATTGAATATGTAATGAAAGCATCATAATCAGATGAAGATAAACAATATCAAGAATAAAACATCGCTATTTTACGATTAAGTAACAAATAGAATTGCATAAGAGTTAGACAGTCGCTATAATGGGCGACCCTCAAATTGTGAGGTCATTTACTGCAAAGAAAGTAGTAAATGCATGACAGTCGCGGCATCGATCGTGACCTTAGTGATTTTCACTGCCTTTGACACTTACCAATAGGTGAGGTGCGTCAAGGGTGATTCTTTATATATTTTGGCTTGGAGTTTACTGGTATGTCTAACCAGAGAATCCGTATCCGTCTTAAGTCTTTTGATCATCGTCTGATTGATCAATCTTCTCAAGAGATCGTAGAAACCGCTAAGCGTACTGGCGCACAAGTGTGTGGTCCAATCCCGATGCCTACTCGCATCGAACGCTTCAACGTTCTTACTTCACCGCACGTGAACAAAGATGCGCGTGATCAGTACGAAATCCGCACCTACAAACGTTTGATCGATATCGTTCAACCAACAGATAAAACTGTTGATGCATTGATGAAATTGGATCTTGCAGCTGGTGTTGATGTTCAGATCGCATTGGGTTAAGGCTTTCGGGTTAATTAGTGCCTGGCATTAATTAAGCTGCTTTTTTAGAGGTTACACACATGGCTATTGGTTTAGTCGGCCGCAAGTGCGGTATGACCCGTATCTTTACAGATGCCGGCGTCTCTGTGCCTGTTACAGTGATTGAGGTTGATCCTAACCGTATCACTCAAATTAAAACGCTTGAAACTGATGGTTATCAAGCTGTTCAAGTTACTACTGGCGAACGTCGTGAATCTCGCGTAACCAATGCACAGAAAGGTCACTTTGCGAAAGCGGGTGTTGCTGCTGGTCGTTTGGTTAAAGAGTTTCGCGTTACTGAAGCTGAGCTTGAAGGTCGTGAAGTTGGCGGTAATATTGGTGTTGATTTGTTCACAGTTGGTCAAGTTGTTGACGTAACTGGTCAATCAAAAGGTAAAGGTTTCCAAGGCGGTGTTAAGCGTTGGAACTTCCGTACCCAAGATGCTACTCACGGTAACTCAGTTTCTCACCGTGTTTTAGGTTCTACAGGTCAAAACCAAACTCCTGGACGCGTGTTCAAAGGCAAGAAAATGGCCGGTCACCTAGGTGATGAGCGCGTAACAGTACAAGGTCTTGAAATTGTATCTATCGACGCAGAACGTTCTGTTCTTGTTGTTAAAGGTGCGATTCCTGGTGCTACTGGTGGCGACGTAATCGTTCGTCCTACGATCAAGGCCTGAGGGGAAATAACGTGAATTTAAAAACTGTTTCCGGCTCTGCTGTTGAGTTGTCTGAAGTTGCTTTTGGACGTGAATTTAATGAAGCGCTTGTACATCAGGTGGTTACAGCTTATTTAGCTGGTGGTCGTCAAGGTACTCGTGCTCAAAAGTCACGTGCTGAAGTGTCTGGTGGTGGTAAAAAACCATTCCGTCAAAAAGGTACTGGTCGCGCTCGTGCTGGTTCTATTCGTAGCCCAATCTGGGTTGGCGGTGGTAAAACATTTGCTGCTCGTCCACAAGACTGGTCTCAAAAAGTTAACCGCAAAATGTACCGCGGTGCAATGCAATGTATCCTAGCTGAACTTGTTCGTCAGGATCGTCTTGTATTGGTTGAAGAGTTCGCTGTTGCAGCTCCTAAAACTAAAGAATTGCTTGCAAAACTTAACGACTTGAATGCAGCTCGTGCACTTATCGTGACTGATGCTGTAGATGAGAACTTATATCTTGCTGCACGTAACCTTCCACATGTTGATGTGGTTGATGCTGCTGCAATCGATCCTGTTAGCTTGATCGCGTTTGATAAAGTTGTCATGTCTGTAGCTGCTGCTAAGAAAATTGAGGTAGAACTCGGATGAACAACGAACGTATCTATCAAGTCCTAAGAGGACCGGTCTTCTCAGAAAAGGCACAAGTTTTAGGTGATACTGCTGGTGTTCAAGTATTTAAAGTTGATTTAAATGCAACAAAACTTGAAATCAAAAAAGCAGTAGAACAACTATTTGGTGTAGAAGTTGTTAAAGTTAACACAACTATTACTAAAGGTAAGACTAAGCGCTTTGGTAAAACATTAGGACGTCGTTCTGATGTTAAAAAAGCATACGTCACCCTGAAAGCTGGCCAAGATGTTGAAATGGCTGACTTGGGCGATACCGCTGAAAGCGCAGCGGAATAAGGACGAAAATTATGCCGATTCAAAAATGTAAGCCAACGTCTCCAGGACGTCGCTTTGTAGAGAAAGTGGTTCATGACCATCTTCACAAAGGCGCGCCTTATGCACCGTTGGTTGAAGCTAAAAAACGTACTGGTGGTCGTAATAACAACGGTCACATTACAACTCGTCACGTTGGTGGTGGACATAAGCAAAACTACCGTATCGTTGACTTTAAACGTAACAAAGATGGTGTTCCTGCAACTGTAGAACGCATTGAATACGATCCTAACCGTACAGCGCATATTGCTTTGTTAAAGTATGCTGATGGTGAGCGTCGTTATATCATCGCGCCTAAGGGTTTGCGTGCGGGTGATAAAGTTCAGTCTGGTAACGATGCTCCAATTCGTCCAGGTAACTGCTTGCCACTTCGTAATATGCCTATCGGTTCTACACTACACAATATTGAACTAAAAATCGGTAAAGGTGCTCAAATTGCACGTTCTGCTGGTACTTCAGTTCAGTTGTTGGGTCGTGATGGTTCTTATGCGATCATTCGTCTGCGTTCAGGCGAAATGCGTAAAGTACACGTTGAATGCCGTGCTGTAATTGGTGAAGTTTCTAACCAAGAAAGCAACCTTCGTTCATTGGGTAAAGCTGGTGCAGCGCGCTGGCGTGGTGTTCGTCCTACCGTTCGTGGTATGGCGATGAACCCAGTTGACCATCCACACGGTGGTGGTGAAGGGCGTAACAAAGGTATCCAACCTGTAAGCCCATGGGGTCAAAAAGCGAAAGGGTACAAGACTCGTACCAATAAGCGTACGACTAAGATGATTATTCGCGATCGTCGCGTCAAGTAAAGGAATCTGACTAATGCCTCGTTCATTAAAAAAAGGTCCATTCGTCGACGCGCATTTGTTCGCTAAGGTTGAAGCTGCTGTTGCTGCTAACAACCGTAAGCCGATCAAAACTTGGTCTCGTCGCTCAATGATCCTTCCGGATTTTGTTGGTTTAACAATTTCTGTTCACAATGGTCGTAACCATGTTCCAGTAATCATTACTGAGCATATGGTTGGTCATAAACTCGGTGAATTCGCGCCAACTCGTACCTATCGTGGTCACGGTGTTGATAAGAAATCTAAACGTTAATGGGTGTCATGATGGAAGTAACTGCTAAATTACGCGGTGCCGCTATCTCGGCACAAAAAGCACGTTTGGTTGCAGACCTAATCCGTGGCAAATCTGTTGCTCACGCGCTTAATATCTTGAACTTCAGCAATAAAAAAGCTGCAGTTTTGGTAAAAAAAGCTTTGGAATCTGCAATTGCAAATGCTGAACACAATAACAGTTTAGATGTGGACGACCTTAAAGTTTCTACGATTTACGTTGATGAAGGCATTAGCCTTAAACGTATTATGCCACGTGCCAAAGGCCGTGCAGATCGTATTACTAAGCGTACTTGTCACATCACCGTTAAGGTAGGGGTTTGATATGGGTCAGAAGGTTCATCCAATCGGTATCCGCCTAGGTGTTGTGAAACGTCATAACGCTAACTGGTATGCGAGTCCGAAACAATACGCTGAATATTTGCTTAAAGATCTTCAAGTTCGTGAGTTTTTAACTAAAAAACTTAAAAGCGCGATGGTGAGCAATATTCTTATCGAACGTCCGACAGGTGCTGCTAAAGTAACAATTAGTACTGCTCGTCCTGGTATCGTTATCGGTAAAAAAGGCGAAGACATTGAAAAATTACAGCGCGAACTTACCAATATTATGGGTGTTCCTGCGCAAGTAAGTATCAACGAAATCGATCGCCCAGACTTGGATGCGCGTCTAGTTGCTGAAGCAATTGCTTCTCAATTGGAAAAACGTGTCATGTTCCGTCGTGCTATGAAGCGTGCGGTTCAAAACACGATGCGTGCTGGTGCTAAAGGTATCAAAGTTGAAGTTTCAGGCCGTTTAGGTGGTGCAGAGATTGCACGTACTGAGTGGTATCGTGAAGGTCGTGTACCTTTGCATACGCTTCGTGCGGACATCGATTATGCTACTATGCGTGCAGAAACAACTTACGGTACGATTGGTGTTAAAGTCTGGATTTTCCGTGGTGAGATTTTGGGTGGCATGAAACAAGTCATGAATCCTGCTCCTGCTGAAGATCGTCCAGCTAAACGCGGTCGTGGTCGTGGTGAGGGTCAAGAACAGCGTCGTGGACGTCGTAATGACCGTGCTGCTGACAAGGGAGAATAATCCATGTTGCAACCTAAACGTACCAAATTCCGTAAAATGCACAAAGGCCGTAACACTGGTCTAGCGCATCGTGGTAGTACAGTATCATTTGGTTCGATTGCGATTAAAGCGACTGAACGTGGTCGTATGACTGCGCGTCAGATTGAAGCTGCGCGTCGTACTATTAGCCGTCGTATTAAGCGTGGTGGTAAAATCTTCATCCGCGTATTCCCGGACAAACCAATTACCGAAAAACCATTAGAAGTTCGTATGGGTAACGGTAAAGGTAATGTGGAATACTGGGTTTGTGAGATCAAACCAGGTAAGATCCTGTACGAAATTGAAGGTGTGAACGATGAGTTGGCAACTGAAGCGTTTAAGCTTGCTGCTGCTAAACTTCCGTTTAAAACCACTATCGTGACTCGGACGGTAATGTAATGAAAACTAAAGATCTACGTGAAAAATCGGTAGAAGAGTTGAAAGCGTTGCTTGATGAGCAACAGCTTAACCAATTCCGTCTTCGTATGGCGAAAGCGACTGGTCAATTGGGTAAATCGCACGAAGTGCAAATTGCTCGTAAAACTATCGCTCGTATCAAGACACTCCTTACCGAAAAACAGGGGAACGGACAATGAGTGAAAAAACAGTCCGCACGTTAACCGGCAAAGTCGTAAGCGACAAAATGGATAAGTCTATTGTTGTTCTTATTGAACGCCGCGTTCAACACCCGTTGTATGGCAAATCAATCCGCCGTTCAACTAAATTACACGCTCACGATGAAAACAACGTTGCTAAACTTGGCGACCTAGTGACCATCAAAGAAAGCCGCCCAATTTCTAAAACTAAAGCTTGGACTTTAGTGGAAGTAGTTGAAGTAGCTGCTGAGTAATTACGTTCTTGTTGCATCATCGGTCAATTTCGAGTACTCTTTGAGCCTTTCGAAATTGCGACCGGTGTTGCTCGGTTTTGGAGTAGGGCAATGATTCAAACCGAAAGTATGCTCGACGTAGCAGACAATAGTGGTGCACGCCGCGTACAATGTATTAAAGTACTAGGTGGTTCACATCGTCGTTATGCTTCTGTTGGCGACATTATTAAAGTTACTGTTAAAGAAGCAATTCCACGTGGCCGTGTTAAAAAAGGCGACGTAATGAATGCTGTTGTGGTACGTACTAAGTTTGGTATTCGTCGTCCAGACGGTTCAGTGATCCGTTTTGATGACAATGCAGCTGTATTGTTAAACAACAATAAAGCTCCGATTGCCACTCGTATTTTCGGACCAGTGACTCGTGAACTTCGTACTGAACAGTTCATGAAAATCATTTCATTGGCTCCTGAAGTTCTATAAGAGGCAATCATGGCTAAGATTAAAAAAGGCGATCAGGTTATCGTGATCGCAGGTAAAGAAAAAGGCAAACAGGGTAGTGTTCTGTCTGTTTCTGAAGACCGTGTTAAGGTTGAAGGCCTTAACCTAGTGAAGAAGCATCAAAAGCCGAATCGTGTAACTGGCGCTGAAGGCGGTATTGTTACTCAAGAAGCTTCGCTTCATATCTCAAACGTGGCAATTTTAAATGCTACAACCCAAAAGGCTGATCGTGTTGGTTACCAGATTGACGAAAATGGCGTGAAAACTCGCGTTTATAAGTCAAACGGTGAATCAGTGGCGACAGCGAAGTAATAGGTTGATACGGCAATGGCCAGACTTAAAACACGTTACAATGAAGAACTTAAAGCTAAGTTACAACAGGACCTTAGCATTAAGAATGTAATGGAGATTCCTCGCATTACAAAAATCACCCTAAACATGGGTGTAGGCGCAGCCGCAACTGATAAGAAATTATTGGATGGTGCTGTTGCTGATATGACTTTAATTGCTGGTCAAAAACCAGTAGTTACGCTTGCACGTAAATCAATCGCAGGTTTCAAAATCCGTGATGGTTGGCCAATTGGTTGTAAAGTAACCTTGCGTGGCGAACAAATGTACGAATTCTTGGACCGTTTGATCTCAATCGCAATTCCTCGTATCCGTGACTTCCGTGGTTTTTCTTCAAAATCATTTGATGGTCGTGGTAACTACTCGATGGGTTTAAAAGAGCAAATCGTTTTCCCTGAAATCGATTTTGACAAGATTGATCGTATTCGTGGTATGGATATTACTATCACTACTACTGCTCGCACCGATGACGAAGGCCGTGCGCTTATGCGTGCATTCGGCTTCCCGTTCAAATAAGAGGTCGATATGGCTAAGAAAAGTATGATTAATCGCGAGTTGAAACGCGAACAAACTGTTGCTAAATACGCTGCAAAACGCGCTGAATTAAAAGCGATTATTGCAAACGTAAATGCAAGCGATGAAGAGCGTTTCCAAGCGACATTAAAGTTACAGGCATTGCCACGTAACGCATCTCCAGTACGTCTTCGTAACCGTTGTGGTTTAACAGGTCGTCCTCATGGTTACTTCCGTAAGTTCGGTTTAAGCCGTAACAAATTACGTGACACAGTAATGCAGGGTGATGTGCCTGGCGTTGTTAAGGCAAGCTGGTAAGGAGCAACTAAATGAGTATGCAAGATACCGTTGCCGACATGCTAACACGTGTTCGTAACGCACAAATGGCAAAGAAACAATCTGTTTCTATGCCGTCTTCTAAGTTGAAAGTTGCGATTGCCAACGTTCTTCAACAAGAAGGTTATATTTCAAACGTAGAAGTCGCTCAAGAAGAAGCAAAAGCTACTTTGACGATTACGTTAAAATATTTTGAAGGCAAACCAGTTATTGAAACTGTGAAACGTGTAAGCCGTCCAGGCCTGCGCCAATATCGCGGTAAAGATAAACTTCCGAGCGTTAAGCAAGGTTTAGGTATTGCAATTGTTTCTACAAGCAAAGGCATCATGACTGATCGCGCTGCACGTGCTGCGGGCGTTGGTGGTGAAGTTATTGCTTTTGTTTCTTAATAGGTGATTCCTCATGTCTCGTGTGGCTAAAGCCCCAGTAACTGTCCCTAACGGTGTAACAGTTACTCAGAACGGCCGGCAGGTCGAAGTGAAAGGCACTAAAGGTACATTGTCTTTCAACCTGCATGCGCTGGTCGAGCTAAAACAGGAAGAAGGTAAACTTCAACTAGCTCCAACTAAAGAGTCGAAAGACGCTTGGATGCAAGCTGGTACTGCTCGCGCTGTGCTTAACAACCTTGTAAAAGGTGTAAGCGAAGGCTTCGAACGTAAGTTGCAACTTATTGGTGTTGGTTATAAAGCTGCGGTTAAAGGTACAATTGTGAACCTTAACCTTGGTTTTTCTCACCCAATCGATTACAACCTTCCTGAAGGCGTAACTGCTGAAACTCCAACTGCGACTGAAATTATTTTGAAGTCAGCAGACAAGCAGTTACTTGGTCAAGTTGCTTCTGAAATCCGTGGTTATCGTCCACCAGAGCCTTATAAAGGTAAAGGTGTTCGTTATTCGGACGAAGTTGTTCTTCGTAAAGAAGCTAAGAAGAAATAAGGCGCGAGATTCTTATGAACGAAAAGAAACAATCCCGTTTGCGTCGTGCGAAAAGCACACGCTTGCACATTCGTGCATTGGGTGCGACTCGCTTGTGTGTAAACCGCACTCCGCGTCACATCTATGCTCAAGTAATTTCCGCAGATGGTGGCAAAGTATTAGCGCAAGCTTCTACTTTGGATGCATCTTTACGTAGCGGTACAACTGGTAACGTAGACGCAGCTACTAAAGTAGGTGCTTTAATCGCAGAACGTGCAAAAGCTGCTGGTGTAACTAAAGTTGCATTTGACCGTTCTGGTTTTAAATATCATGGTCGTATCAAAGCCTTGGCTGATGCTGCTCGTGAAAACGGCTTGGAGTTCTAATCATGGCTAAAGTTGAACAAAACGAAGGTCTTGTTGAAAAGCTGGTTGCCGTTGACCGTGTAGCCAAAGTTGTTAAGGGTGGTCGTATCTTCTCTTTCACAGCATTGACTGTTGTGGGTGATGGTAATGGTCGTGTGGGTTTTGGTCGTGGTAAAGCACGTGAAGTTCCAGCTGCTATTTCTAAAGCACTTGAGGCTGCGCGTCGCAACATGATTACTGTAGACCTTGCTGGTACTACTTTACAACATCCTGTGAATGCTCGTCATGGTGCAAGTCGTGTATACATGCAACCTGCTTCTGAAGGTACTGGCGTAATTGCTGGTGGTGCTATGCGTGCCGTTTTAGAAGCTGCTGGTGTACATAACGTACTTGCTAAATGTTATGGTTCTACGAATGCGGCGAACGTTGTAAACGCAACTTTTAAAGGTTTGCGTGATATGACTTCTCCTGAGAAAGTTGCTGCAAAACGTGGTCTTTCAGTAGAACAAATTCAAGGGTAATCAATCATGAAAACGATTAAAGTTACCCAGACTAAATCTGCTTCGCATCGTTTGAAAAATCACAAACTTTGCCTTCAAGGTTTAGGTCTGCGTCGTATCGGTCATACTGTAGAAGTGCAAGATACGCCTTCTAACCGTGGTATGATCAACAAAGTCTACTATATGGTTACTGTAGAGGAATAAGCCATGACTCTGCGTTTAAATGAACTTTCACCTGCTGAAGGTGCAAAGCGTGAACATCGTCGCTTGGGTCGTGGTATCGGTTCTGGTGTCGGTAAAACTGGTGGCCGTGGTGTTAAAGGTCAAAAATCACGTAAAAGTGGTGGCGTTCGCCCAGGCTTTGAAGGTGGTCAAACAGCAATTTATCGTCGTTTGCCTAAATTCGGTTTCACTAGCCAAATCGCATTGAAAACTGCGGAAGTACGCTTGTCTGAACTTGCTAAAGTTGAAGGTGATATTGTTTCACTAGAAACTTTGAAAGCTGCGAACGTTGTTCGTCGTGATCAGGTTCGTGCACGTGTTGTTCTTTCTGGTGAAGTAACTCGCGCGTTTACAGTGCAAGGTGTTGCTTTGACTAAAGGCGCTAAAGCTGCGATTGAAGCAGCTGGCGGTAAAGTCGAGGAGTAATACCGAGTGGCTATGTCTCCTAGTTCTTCAGGTCATGTGAACATGATGAAAGGACAACCATTTCATGTGAAATATCGTGAAATTATTCGCCGATTAATGTTCTTGGTTGGTGCATTGTTGGTCTTTCGACTAGGAGCGCATATTCCGTTGCCGGGTATTGATAATGTAGCGCTAGCCCGTTTTTTTAAAGCCAATGAAGGAACCTTCTTGGGTTTATTTAATATGTTCTCTGGCGGTGCATTAGAACGTATGTCAATTCTGGCTTTGGGTATTATGCCGTACATTTCTGCATCGATTATCGTGCAGTTGATGTCAACGGTTGTTCCTTCGCTAGAAGCTTTGAAGAAAGAAGGCGAGCAGGGCAAACGTAAAATCAATCAATATACACGTTATGGCACCTTGTTCCTTGCTTTAGTGCAGGGTGTAGGGATGTGTGCAGGCTTGATTAGTCAGGGTATTACTTTGACTTCAGGCTTGGCATTTTATGTTCCAGCGGTGGCTTCATTGGTCGCTGGGACTATGTTTTTGATGTGGCTGGGAGAACAAATTACTGAACGTGGTATCGGTAATGGAATCTCTATGATTATTTTTGCAGGAATTGTCGCTGGATTGCCAAATCAGGTTATTCAGGGGTTTACTTCTGTACAAAATGGTCAGGGCAGCTTAATTGGAATGGCTGTATTCGCTTTATTATCACTTGCGGTACTTGCTGCGATTGTTTTTATTGAGAAAGCACAGCGTCGAATTCCAGTTAACTATGCACAAAAACAACAAGGCCGTCGTGTATTTACTGCACAGCAAACACATTTGCCATTAAAAATTAATATGGCAGGTGTAATTCCAGCAATTTTTGCTAGCTCACTGTTATTATTTCCAGCGAGTTTAGGCCAATGGCTGGGAAGCGCTGATCCAAATGCAGGAATTGTAAAACGTGCACTGCAAGATTTGGCACTCGTGCTATCGCCTGGACAGCCGTTGTATCTCATGCTTTTTGGTACGTTAATTATCTTTTTCTGTTATTTCTATACGGCACTGGTGTTTAGCCCAAAAGAAGTATCAGAGAACTTAAAACGTAGCGGTGCATATGTACCTGGTATACGCCCAGGTGAGCAAACGGCTCGTTATTTGGATCATATTCTTAATCGTTTGACTTTTATCGGCGCGATTTATATTACTGTTGTGTGTTTAATGCCAATGATTCTGCAAAGTTCATTTGGAATTCCATTTCACCTCGGTGGTACATCGTTGTTAATTGTTGTCGTTGTTGTGATGGACTTTATGGCGCAGCTTCAAGCTCACCTAACTTCACATCAATATGACAATCAAACGTTAATGAGAAAAACGACTGCTCATCCTAAGGGATAAGCGCACTTAGAGGTTTCATCATGAAAGTACAAGCTTCTGTAAAGAAAATTTGTGGTAGCTGTAAAGTTATCCGTCGTAATGGGGTTATTCGCGTGATTTGCAGCGCAGAACCTCGTCATAAGCAGCGTCAAGGTTAATCTGATCAAGACCTGTTGATTTCAGTAGGCGAATTAGGTTAATATCCGCCCCTCAAAGTTTTTTTGTGGGGCGGTTGATTTATCTACTGCCTTTTTGGAGAAAAGTGAATGGCTCGTATTGCCGGTGTAAACATTCCGGATAACAAGCATGCTGTTATCTCTCTCACTTATATTTTTGGTATTGGTCGCCACACATCTAAGAATATCTTAGCTGCTGTAGGTATTGCACCGACAACAAAAATCCGTGAGTTGGATGATGCTCAGCTTGATGCGATTCGTGCAGAAATTGCCAAGGTTCCGACCGAAGGTGATTTACGTCGCGAAATTTCCATGAACATTAAACGTTTAATGGATTTAGGCTGCTACCGCGGTCTTCGTCATCGTCGCAGCTTGCCTGTCCGTGGACAACGCACCAAAACTAACGCACGTACCCGTAAAGGTCCGCGCAAACCGATTAAAAAGTAAGATTTCTGGAAGCTAAAAGATGGCTAAAGATACTCGCACACGCAAGAAGGTCACCCGTACCGTCTCTGAAGGTGTTGCACACATTCACGCGTCTTTTAATAACACCATTGTTACGATTACCGATCGTCAAGGTAATGCATTGGCTTGGGCCACCTCAGGTGGACAAGGCTTCCGTGGTTCACGTAAATCAACTCCGTTTGCTGCTCAGGTAGCTGCTGAAGTTGCTGGTAAAGCAGCTTTGGATTACGGTTTGAAAAATCTGGACGTCCTTGTAAAAGGTCCTGGTCCTGGTCGTGAGTCTGCGGTTCGTGCATTAGGCGCAGTGGGTTATAAGATCAACAGCATTACCGATGTGACTCCAATCCCTCACAACGGTTGCCGTCCACCTAAAAAACGTCGCGTGTAAGGAGAAACATTCATGGCTCGTTATATTGGTCCAAAATGCAAACTCTCTCGCCGCGAAGGGACAGACCTGCAACTTAAATCTGGCGTTAAACCGTTTGACGTCAAAACTAAAAAACATGCTAAAGCGCCTGGTCAACATGGCCAAGCTCGTGGAAAGCAATCTGAGTATTCACTACAATTACGTGAAAAACAAAAAGTACGTCGTATGTACGGTGTGTTAGAGCGTCAATTTAGTAATTACTATAAAGAAGCTGCTCGTGTAAAGGGTGCAACAGGTGAGAACTTGTTGAAATTGCTTGAAAGCCGCCTTGATAACGTAGTTTATCGCATGGGTTTTGGTTCTACACGTGCAGAAGCTCGTCAGCTTGTATCTCACCGTTCTATTACTTTAAATGGCCGTCGTGTTAATATTGCGTCTATTCAAGTAAAAGCTGGTGATGTGATTGCAGTGCATGAAGGTGCTAAACAACAATTACGTATCAAAAACGCAATTGAATTAGCTTCTCAACGTGGTATTCCTGCTTGGATGGAAGTTGACCATTCTAAGTTTGAAGGTACGTTCAAAGCTGCACCAGATCGTTCTGATCTACCTGCTGAAATCAACGAAAGCTTGATTGTAGAATTGTATTCTAAATAATCCTTGAGGTAGCAATAAATGACGCGTACTGCAAACGAGTTTCTAACTCCGCAAGCGATCAAGGTCGAAGCGGTGAGCGGGACCTCGGCAAAAGTGATTCTGGAACCTTTAGAGCGTGGTTTTGGCCATACTCTAGGTAATGCTTTACGTCGCATTCTATTGTCTTCTTTGCCTGGCGCTGCTGTGGTTGAAGTGGAAATAGAAGGCGTCGAGCACGAGTACAGTACTTTAGAAGGCTTGCAGCAGGACATCGTCGAGCTCTTGCTGAACCTAAAAGGATTGTCTATTAAGCTGTTCGATCAAAATGAAGCATATTTGACATTGGAAAAACAGGGTCCTGGCGATATTACTGCTGCGGATCTTCGTTTACCTCATAATGTTGAAGTGGTCAACCCAGAGCATTTGATCGGCACATTGAGTGCTTCAGGTTCAATTAAAATGCGCCTGAAAGTTTCTCAAGGTCGTGGTTATGAAACATCTGACTCACGTTTCCCGGAAGGTGAAACGCGTCCTGTAGGTCGTCTACAGTTGGATGCATCTTATAGCCCGATTAAACGTGTTTCTTACACCGTTGAAAATGCGCGTGTAGAACAACGTACTGACCTTGATAAACTGGTCATTGATCTTGAAACCAACGGTACTGTCGACCCTGAAGAAGCGATTCGCAAAGCGGCAACAATCTTGCAACAACAAATTGCAATTTTTGTTGATCTTCAGAAAGATCAAGCACCTGTGGCTCAGGAACCTCGTGAAGAAGTTGACCCAATCTTGCTTCGTCCAGTAGATGATCTTGAGCTTACTGTTCGTTCTGCTAACTGTTTGAAAGCAGAAAATATTTACTACATTGGTGATCTTGTTCAACGTACTGAAGTTGAGTTGTTAAAAACTCCTAACTTGGGTAAAAAATCGTTGACTGAGATTAAAGATGTTTTAGCTTCGAAAGGCTTGCAACTCGGCATGCGTTTAGAAAACTGGCCACCTGCTAGTTTACGCATGGACGATCGTTTCGCCTATCGTAGCCGTTAATTAAGTAGGACTATCACCATGCGTCATCGTAATAGTGGTGTGAAATTAGGCCGTACAAGCAGCCATCGTAAAGCGATGTTTCAAAACTTGGCGAATTCTTTGTTTGAACATGAGTTGATCAAAACAACTGTGCCTAAAGCAAAAGAATTACGTCGTGTTGCTGAGCCTTTAATCACTCTAGCAAAAAACGATACAGTAGCAAACCGTCGTTTGGCGTTTGCTCGTACTCGTTCAGCTGCAACTGTAGGTAAATTATTTACCGTACTTGGCCCTCGTTACAAAGAACGTAACGGCGGTTATCTACGTGTTCTTAAAGCGGGCTTCCGTGCTGGTGATGCAGCGCCAATGGCTTACGTTGAACTCGTAGACCGCGAAGTAAATACTTCAGCAGAATAATATATTTATTCAAAAAAAGATCGGTTTTATACCGATCTTTTTTTATGCTTTTTTAAAAGTTGTCCCCAAGTGATAAAAAAAAGCGACAAATGACGTAAACTTGACATTGCACATTGTCAAATTTGTGCTTTAATAAAATGGAATTCTTCGCAAGGTTATAAAAAAAACATGGAAAAGCTAGTTGATGTATTGATTGTAGGTGCAGGTATTTCTGGTATTGGAATTGCAGCGCATCTTTCAAAAAACTCTCCGCAACGTCAATTTGAAATCATTGAACGTCGTGAAAGTATTGGTGGAACTTGGGATTTATTTCGTTATCCTGGTATTCGTTCTGATTCGGATATGTCGACTTTTGGTTTTAACTTTAAACCGTGGCGTAGTGCGAATGTTCTTGCTGCTGGCCCAGCAATTAAAGGGTATTTAAATGAAGTTGTTGACGAGTTTGGACTAAAAAAGAAAATTCATTTTAAGCATCGTGTGCTTGCTGCAAACTATGATACTGCCCAGAAAAAATGGGTGGTAGAAATTGAAGATGCTAACCAGAAAAAGCAGACTTGGATTGCAAACTTTGTGGTTGGATGCACGGGTTATTATAATTATGATCAGGGCTTTGAACCAGAATTTCCAAATAGAGACGCTTTTAAAGGCCAATTTATTCATCCGCAACACTGGCCTGAAAATCTAGATTATACAGGTAAGAAAGTGGTGATTATTGGTAGTGGTGCGACAGCTATTACTCTTGTTCCTGCAATGGCGAAAGGTGGGGCAGGTCATGTCACGATGCTGCAACGATCACCAACTTATATCGCTTCTATCCCTTCAATCGATTTTGTATATGACAAAATGCGTAAGCTCTTGCCAGAAGATGTGGCCTATAAGCTGACACGTGCGCGTAATATTGGTGTGCAACGTGGTATTTATGCGTTATCTCAGAAGCAACCTCAGTTAGTACGCAAGCTACTTTTAAAATCTATTGAAATGCAGCTTAAGGGTAAAGTTGATATGAAACACTTTACACCAAGCTATAACCCTTGGGATCAACGTTTATGCGTAGTACCTGATGGCGATTTATTTAAAATTTTACGATCTGGCAAAGCCAGCGTAGAAACGGATCAGATTGAGAAATTCACTGAAACAGGTATCCAGCTGAAATCAGGTAAACACCTTGAAGCAGATATTATTGTGTCTGCAACAGGTTTGGAAATACAAATTCTCGGTGGTATTAAAGGCACAATCGATGGTCAGCCTTTAGATACTTCAAAGTCAATGCTTTATCAGGGGGTAATGGTCAGTGATGTGCCCAATATGGCGATGATTATTGGTTATATTAATGCATCATGGACGCTCAAAGTTGATGTAGCAGCAGATTATATTTGTCGTTTACTAAATTATATGGATAAAAATGGCTATGATGAAGTGATTCCAGAAGGGGATCAAACTGAATTAATGGATGATACTGTGATGGGAAGTCTGACATCTGGCTATATCGCCCGTGCAGCAAATGTGATGCCAAAACAGGGTAAACACGCACCATGGAAAGTAACCAATAACTATCTGGCAGATCGAAAGGCACTCAAAAATGCGCGGTTTGATGATGGTGTTTTAAAGTTTCATAAGGTTGATACCAGTGCTGCGCCTAAATCCAAGCCAAAATTGGTTTCCTAATCCATAGCGTATGAATAGCAAAAGGAGCTTTATTTAAAGCTCCTTTTTGTTTAGTTAAGAATGAGTAATTTAGAGAGTACGAGAAATTAACTCTTTCATGATTTCATTAGTGCCTGCATAAATGCGGTTAGCTCGATTATCAATATAAGCACGAGCGATTGGGTATTCCAGCATATAGCCATAACCGCCATGAAGTTGTAAACAGTCATCGACTACTTTGGAAAACATATCTGAAATTTTATATTTCGCCGCTGCGGCTGCATCTATCCCTAAACGTTCTTCCAATTGTAATTGCATGCAACGGTCTAAGTAAGTTCTACAAAAGTCAATTTCTGTACGTAGTTCAGCCAGTTTAAAACGTGTATTCTGAAATGTTCCTATTGGCTTGCCAAAAGCCTTGCGGTCTTTGGTGTATTGAACAGTATGTGCAAACGCTGCTTCCGCCCCAGCTTGACAGATGATTGCGACTAACATACGTTCCCATGCCAATTCTTTCATTAGCATCATAAAGCCCATGCCTTCCATACCAAGTAGGTTTTCTTTTGGAACACGGACATTGTCAAAAAATAATTCGCAGGTATCCTGACCTTTCATGCCGATTTTATTGAGAGGCTTGCCTTTACTAAAGCCTGCACGATCGGCTTCAACAATAATTAAAGATAAATTGGCTGATCCCTTTTCATTATTGCCTGTTTTACATACGACAATCGCCATATCGCATAAATAGCCATTGGTGATAAAAATTTTTGAGCCATTGATGACATACTCATCCCCCTCTAAAACAGCAGAAGTACGCACCCCTTGTAAATCTGAACCAGTTCCAGGTTCCGTCATGGCAATGGCAGTAACTGTCTCACCTGTCGCCATTTTTGGTAGCCACGTCTGTTTTTGTTCTTCATTGCCAAAATTATTAATGTAATTAGCAACGATATCAGAATGCAATGAAAATCCCGTACTAGAATCCATAGCATAAGCTTGTTCTTCAATTAAAATCATGCTGTATAAGCGATCTACTCCAGAACCTCCGTATTGTTCAGGCATCGTGGTACATAACAATCCCAAATCACCTGCCTTGTTCCATAAATCACGGTCAACATGTTGTTGTTTTTCATATTTTTCGATGTTTGGAACAACTTCCTTTTCATAAAATTTACGCACAGTTTCACGAAAGGCGTTATGCTCCTCATTAAAAAGATTGCGCTCAAGCATATTGGGAATTGGACGAATCGCACCTGATTGCATTGTTGTTGTATCCTTGCAGTTTGTTTTACCAACAGAAAGTAAAAATCATATAGCTAAGGCAAACAATGGGATGAATGCTCAAAAGTTATATTGTGATGATGGATTTAGTCATTCGGGCAAATCAATTGACCACAAATCAGTGCTGATCGGTTAAACTAGCGAAGTTTTTTATCGACTTGGGGAATCTAATGTCTGAAGAACTCACCCTCGAAGAGCGTAAAGTGATTTATCGTGCGCGACGCGGGCTTAAAGAAATTGATGTTTATTTTGATCCTTATGTCCGAAATCATTATCTGACAGCGGAAGCAGCAGAAAAAGCACTTTTTGCTGAATTAGTTGATCAGGAAGATCCAGATTTACTGGATTGGTTTATGGAAGTATCTGAACCACCGAAGCCAGAGCTCAAAACTTTTATTTTGAAGCTTAAGCATTACGTGCATGGTTAATCATCAATTTCAACTGAAACGCAGCTTGCTTGCCCTGTTGTTTCAGTTGGGAATGTTGTTACTGATCGGAATCATCTGGTTCCATCTTTTTCCTTTTTATATTTTTTTGATTGGAACTTTTTTGGCAATTATTGCCTATACAATGTATTTGAAGCGTCCAAAAATGTGGGCTTTGGCTTATCTGGATCAACATCTTTGGTCAATTCAATGGTCAAATCAAGAGCAGATTGAACAATCACAGCTTTACAAAGTGGTAGATCACCATATTTATATCGTTCTGCATTTTTATCAAAATAACAATTCATACATAATTTGGCGTGATCAAGTTAGCTTAAATGAATGGAAACAGCTTAAAGTTATGGCAAAGTTGTTCTAATTGTTAAACAATTTTAAAACCTGTATTAAATTTAAAATTATTTAAAAACATATAGTTATTGTAAAAAATCTAAGAAATTAATCATATTGTCTGATCAAATTATTGAAAAAATCTTAAATCAAATGATTGTCTGACAATTTTATCGTTATGTATAAATTACATCGGTTAAAGTACAAACACCAACGTAAAGTGTGAAGGAGGTCAGAAATGATCGATATTCCAACGTGGTTGTTTCCAGTCATTGCTTTTGTTTTGGCAGTGGTTATAGGACGAGCAGGAACTTTACTCAGGGATTATATTGAACACCATCAATAAATAAGAGTACAACCCATTCTCCAGTTAATAAGTAGCATGTGCTGAACCGTCGCAATGCTACTTTTTTTTGCCTAAAATTTATGTAAAAACTATAAAAGTGCCAATTTTTCCATCATTTATTTATGTCATATTACGGGATTAATATTAGAGTAATTGCTCTTTTATTCGGATTGTGCATCTGATAAGGTACAACCCAAAGGAAAAATAAAATGATTTCGAGGGATAGGAAATGCCAAAAATATTCAAAATAGGTCAGGGTTTGGCCGTTGCGGTTCTTGCCTCATCTGTATTATCTGGATGTTCTTATGTGGTCAAATCAGGTGCCAATGTTGCCTTGAATTTTAGTGAAAATCATATCGTTCCACCTATTTTGGCAATGGGTGATGTGGATATGATTTGTAATTCTGGAAATGCTTTAACACCTGCCATTATGGCCACCAAAGATATGGGAGCTGACCCAACTAATATGGCAGTTTTGCTGTATGCAGGTGCGGGTATGTGTGCAGAAAATCAGGCACTTGAAGCTGAATTACATTATTTAAGAGCTTCAAAAGCTGGACAAGTTACAGAAGCGCAAGATGCTCGTATAGAACAAAAACGCTGGGCAGCCGTTGCAGCGCAACGTCAGTATAATGGCTATCAACTATTTGCTGAACGTTGGGAGAAAAAATACAAGTATCATTTGGGCGAATCTTGTCCGAAGATGCGTAGTGACAAGGATCAATTGACTTATCTGCTTGGGTTATTAAGTGGTTTACAGGCAGTGACCAATGACATCAATTCTGGTGGGGATGTCAATGTTCCAAAAGATATTGCAGGGATCGTTGAACGTAGTATGGCATGTTTGGATAATACCAAATATTGGGGTGTGCCGAATGCAACTCGTGCTGTTATCTGGACTTTGTTACCAGGGGCTGATGAAGGCAAGCCTGATCCATATGTAACACTTAAGCAGTCTATGCAGATTGGAGAGCAAAAGGGAGTACGTTTATCGCATGCTTTATATGCGGTGGCGGCTCAGGCGAGTGGAGATGACAATAAAATTCGCGATGCGCTTAGATCGTATGCCGAATCCCGTGGTGATGATAAACCTGTAAATCCAAATTTTAGATTATTGGATGCTATGGGCGGTGTGATGGTACGTGGTATTTCTGATCGTTACTGGACTGAAAATACGGGCGTGCGTACAGGTGATGGTGGTATGTCCACATTCTGGGATGAAAGTGGCAAAACTTCTTCAGAATTGGAAGATTTATTTAACGATAGTGGTACAGATACCAGCAGTACAGATACACCACCAAGCACAACTGAGGAAAAGCCAGCTGAATAAACTCGGCAGACAAAAAGTGTAAATCGTAGAACTGGATATTTTGATTTATAGTGGAGGGGATAAGGCTGTTTAATAACGCTTTGTCCCTTTTGTGCATGTGAATGGAGGCGGATCATGAAAGATGAGGATCTCATTAAAAAAGTGATTTTTGTCGCTGTATGTATTTCCATTTCGGCATGTTTGCAGGTGTTTTCAGATGTCTTTATTTATTGGCGCCCTGCGCTATTAACAGAGTTTTGGCGATTATGGACAGCGCATTGGGTGCATGTCGGCTGGATACATTTTCTGCTCAATATGTTGGCATTTGGCTGTTTGCCTTTTATTTTTCCGCATGCCCGAACACGACATATGATGTTGTTACTACTCGTTTTATCGCCTTTTATTAGTCTGATTTTTTATTTCTTTATGCCACATATCGAGGCTTATGCCGGGCTTTCAGGGGTATTACATGGTATGTATGTTGCTGTTGCTATCGTATATTTGAAATATCCCAAAGAACGTAATTTCGCTATGTTAGTGATTGCTTTAATTGTCATTAAAATCATTTGGGAAAATACATGGGGCAATAGCCGTACAGCACAATTGATCGGTAGCCCAATATTAGTTGAAGCACATTGGTTAGGGGCCTTAGGGGGATTATTATCAGGAATGGCCTATTTATTCAAACAAAAGTTAAAATGCGAAAAAGTTGACAAAATAAACCGCTAAAAATTGTGATCAAGCCATTCTTTAATGGAAAGGTATGTTGCAAATTTAAACAATGGAAAAGGACTGCAATGGGGGATGGAATAACCTATTGCCAAGGAGAGATTACTTAAAACTATCGCTGGTTTTGGGTAATGCTGCAAAAGAACTGGAAAAGACATGCAAGAAAATCAAGAAAATAGATCTGGCCTGGGGTTTCTGGGTTATATCTGGAACGAATGGATTTCAACATACGTCATCCTCATTATGTTATTACTGACCCTGATTATTGGAACAGGTGAAATGATCCATGGTCAGATGTTACGGATGGGAGAGCGTTTATATGGTGATCCCGCAGTCGGGATGCAATATTCCTTTTTACGTGCTGAACCACAAAAACCAGAGTGTGAACGCCATCCAAATATAGATGCGCAGGTTCAGCAACAGATGCAGGCCAATAAACACGATGAGTTTGCTGACTTTTTTGGTGCAGCATCTGAGTCTGATGTTCGTGCTTCATTGTTAGCAGCACAACAACTTTGTGAAGAAAAACATCAGTTTTACGATAAGGCAATGAAGCATATTGAATCGCATCCATCGCTTCGTGCTTATCGAACTATGGAAACCACTTTCTTTGGTATCTTTAAATTTGGTACAGAGAATCGTACGATTTTCCTGCTGGTTATGGTGTTCTTTGCAGCCATTACCGCTAGCTTGAAAATTCACCATATTGGCTTGCGTAGTCCAAAAACCCGAATTGATTTCCGTGTCTATTCTGTAGCAATGGTTTTGGGTAATGCTTTATTAACTGCTTCTACAATTAGCCAATATCGTTCCCTGATCAATTCTGGTGTTGCATTGACTACAGAAACACTGGTCATTGCATGGTTGTGGATGGGACTATTTGGTATTTTGACCTTAATTAGTCTTTATCAGTTGTTCAGGATTCCGAAAACAGCTCAACCTGGTGGGAATTTTGGTTTAGCATTACTCAGTGTGCCCTTATATGCTTTTATGTCAATTTTGACAGGCATAGCATTTACCTTCTTTATGGATTATCCAATGGGGCAAGGGATTTATTTGAGTATTCTGGTCGAATTCTCAGGGATCTTCTTGAATTTGGCGTTATTTATCTGGGCGGGTATGTTATTGACTCAGACTCGTGTGATGGACCTGTTCCTGAACATTCTGCGTCCTTGGAACCTTGCACCTGAAACATTGACTTGGTTAATTCTTTTAGCAGCAGCTATTCCTACCGCTTACACAGGCGCATCGGGTATTTTCGTTATTGCAGCTGGTGCGATTATTTATAAAGAAGTCTGGAATTCGGGAGCACGTCGTCAGTATGCATTGGCTGTTTCTGCAATGTCAGGCTCGTTGGGTGTGGTGATTCGTCCATGTCTATTGGTTGTTTTGATCGCAATGCTAGATAGTCGTCATGTGACTTCGGATGAATTATTTGATCATGGTTTTTATGTTTTCTGGCTGACGGCATTTATTTTCCTAGGTGTATCGTTGCTGTTAGCTGAAACTAAATTCCGCGTGAATTCACCTAAAGTGGCTGTGCCAGGTATGCTACGTGCGTTGATACCTGTTATTCCTTATATTGTTATTACTGTTGTGGTGTTAGCGTTTTATAAGTATGGTTTAGATACAAGTATGAACGAATTCACCGCACCTGTAATTTTACCTCTGGTGCTAATCGCGATTATTTTGTTTGATAAGTTGCGTAAAGAACCTGAACATTTACCTCAAGTGCAAGCGCATGAGTCTTTGATTAAGCAACATGAACAGGATTCGCCATACTTGCGTGAGCATGGTGCACAAAGTACTCAGTACCGTCGTGGTTTTTTTGGTTCAATGCACTTTGCCACTGCAGAAACAGTAGGACATATCGGTGCGTTAATTATTCTAATGGCACTTTCTGCAAGTGTTGGTGGACTAATCGAACGTACCGAGATTGTGGAATATTTGCCGACACATTTGGGCAGTATTTATATTTCATTGTTCTTTATTGCGATGTTGCTAGCATTAATTGGTATGTGTACCGATCCATTTGGTGCAGTGATTTTAGTGGCTGCGACTATTGCACCTGTGGCTTATGAAAATGGCATTCATCCTATTCATTTCTGGATGATTGTATTGGTTGCATTTGAATTGGGTTATGTTACTCCACCAGTGGCGCTCAATCATCTATTGACGAGGTTGTCAGTAGGAGACGAAGAAGTCGCGGCGGCAGATCGCGAAGCCAAAGAAAAATATACCAGTTTCTATTATCGTTATGAACGCTGGTTATTACCGATCATGGTGTTATTCCCAGCTTTAATGATTGTGACCTTTGCGCCTTATATCTTTAAGATGTTTGGTTGGTATCATTAATTAGAATATCCATCTTATTTAAACATTAAAGCACCTTCGGGTGCTTTATTTATTGGAGGCTAGTAATCATGAGAATAATTAAATCATTATGCATAGATCAATTCATCATTAAAACTTCAGTTATCAGCCAATCACTTGCCTTATACCATCGAATATTTGATTAATATAAAAAAGGAGTTTAGTGACTTTTTAGGTCTTTATACAATTGGCTTACTATGTACCAAGAAAAACGATAAAAGAGTGATTGTGTCTCTAGACTTTAAAGATAGAAGCGTAAGTGTTTTATCTAGGACATCACGTGAACGAGAAATAGCGGATAAAGATAATCGGGCAAGTGAGTGACCCGCCCAATTCTGAAATCTAAAGAAATTATTTTTGCTCGGCGAGTTGAGCTTCAAGTAACTTCACTTGTTCCTGTTTTAGCTTAATCAACGTATCGGCATCCTGATGTTGAGCTTTTAACGTTGATTGCTGTTCTTTAAGCTGAGCTTGAATATCATCAAGTTTAGCGACTTCCTCTTTTGCAAGAGAGGCTTGATCAGGAACGGGTGTTTTTAGAATTGATTCATCAATTAAAGCATGAGGCGCGGGCTCACTTTCCGCAGATGAATCGGCAGGAAAAGCGGGTTTTGTTTCTGGTTTGGATACAGGAGTCTGTGCTTCAACTGCCTGTGTGGTGGTTTGCACGGACTTAGTCTGACTTTCAGCAAAAAACCATTGTGCAGCAAAAAATAGCAACACAAGAATGCTGATTCCCCCAATAATGATCCATAACAAACGAGAGTTATGGCGTTGTTCTAACGTCATTGCTTAAGCCTTTTATTTTGAACGACGTGGTTTGAATTGTATCACTCCGACTTCATCAGCGACCGCTGGTACATCAGGCTCTTCAACATGAGTAGGGCGATTTTCACTATAGTCACATTCGATACATTCAATCCATTCGTCGTCGTTTGTGGTTAGCATGACAATCCGATCTGCGGCACCGCATTTTGGACATTTAGCACCTGCAATAAACCGACGTTTCATTTTGTCACTTCCTAACCACTTACGAACAATTTTGACGCTTAGTTTAAGCCGTTTTATGGTCGTTCGTCCAACCCTGATGACGTAATAATGCATCAATTTTTGGTTCACGACCACGGAAGTTGACAAACGCCTCTAAAGCCGTATCTTTGCCACCCACGGCGAGGATGGCTTCACGAAACTCATGCCCCGTTTTTGTGTTAAAAATGCCTTCTGACTCAAAGCGGTCAAATGCATCACTGGCAAGGACTTCAGCCCATTTATATGAGTAATATCCTGCCGCATAACCGCCTGCAAAAATATGGCTAAAACTGTTTTGAAAACGGTTATATGAAGTGGTTGGCAATACTGAAAATTGACTGCGAATGTCATCTAAAACAGACTGGATTTGTGTGCTGTTTAATGCAGGATTTTTGGAATGAATGGTTAAATCGAACAAAGCAAATTCAATTTGTCTAAGTGTCTGCATTCCAGATTGAAAGAAACGAGCATTTAAC
Source organism: Acinetobacter sp. S54 (assembly GCF_016624945.1). Classification (GTDB taxonomy): domain Bacteria; phylum Pseudomonadota; class Gammaproteobacteria; order Pseudomonadales; family Moraxellaceae; genus Acinetobacter. Next base: position 66,747 of record NZ_JACVUI010000008.1, read on the forward strand.
AATGCGCTGAGTAATTCTTCAGGTAATGCTTCTTTGGTTTCAATATGTTCACTGAGTACATCCAGACTTTCTTTATCCCATGTCCAAAACTCCATAAACTGGCTTGGTAGCTCTACTGCATCCCATGCTACTCCATGTGTTCCAGCAACAGAGATATTATCTACTTCAGTCAGCATGTGGTGTAAACCATGCCCGAATTCATGAAAGAGCGTATTTACTTCATCATGAGTAAGTAGCGCAGGCTGATTACCGACAGGCGGGGTAAAGTTACATACCATATAGCAAATCGGTTTTTGTAAGCCTTGTGTGGTTTGCATACGGGAACGGAAGCCGCTCATCCATGCACCACCTCGTTTACCATTACGTGCATAGAGGTCGAAGTAGAATCCAGCGATGACTTTGCCTTGATCTTCGAGCTCATAATAATGAACATCAGGATGCCAGACGGGTGCTAGACGTTCAACAATCTGAACGCCGTACAAACGGTTAACGATCTGGAATAATCCCTGAATGATTTTAGGTGCAGGAAAATATGGTTTAAGGGTTTCTTGAGATAAATTAAACTGTTTCTGTTTAAGTTTTTCTGAATAATACCCACTATCCCAAGGCTGTAATTGCTCAATGCCATCCTGTTGAGCAATCGATTTAAGTTCCTCTATTTCCTTAAGTGCTGGGGCGCGAGCATGTTCAGCCAAATCAACCAGAAAGTCATGTACAGTTTTTACATCTGGGGCCATTTTGCTAGCGAGTGAATATTCGGCAAAATTATTAAAACCTAATAATGCTGCCATTTCTTGACGTAATTTTAGAATTTCTTCCATCACGCCAGTATTATCAAACTCTTTATGATCTGATTGATCCGACGCACGTGTCGTATAAGCTTTATATAGTTCTTCGCGTAAGCTGCGGTCATTGGCATAAGTCATAATCGCTAAATAGGCAGGCATATCTAGTGTTGCGACGGGTTGGTCGAGTTCACGCTGTTGTCCGTATTGTTTTAACAACTCAATACTGCTTTGTGGTAAGCCTTCTAATTGCTCTTGATTCAAAGGCTTAAAATAAGCTTGGGTTGCATCCAGAACATGATTGGAAAAATCAGAAGATAGTTGTGATAAGCGTGCCGAAATTTCTGCATAACGTTTTTTTGAATCCCCTTCGAGTGCAACACCTGATAATTTAAAATCGCGTAAAGCTAGACGAATAGCACTTTGTTGGGCTGCGCTTAGAGCAGAAAATTGTGGACTGTCATGGATGTGTTGATAGGTCTGATAGAGTGCCGTGTGCTGACCCAGTTGAGTATAATATTCACTCAAAGCAGGCAGTAACGACTGATAAACTTCGCGGGTTTGTACGTTATTCATCACGGCATTAAGATGAGACAAGACGCCCCATGATTCGCTCATATTATTTTCAAGTTCATCCATTTGTTCCAATACTTTCACTTGCTCGGAAAAATCAGTCGGAGCCTGTTTTAAGGCCTGTAGAAACTGTTGGCCTTGTGTAATATTTTTTTCGATGTCTTGCTTGAGTGTATCAAGCTGGATGTGATCAAAATGAGGGACGGGAAGGGTTGCTTTCTGTAATGTCATTGTCGTAGCCATAATTTTTTAAACTTATGACTAGATGTAAGGGTTTAAAGCAAGGAAATCAAGTTGAGCTCAGGATTTATTAAAATGATTTCTTTTTAAATCCTTAGTCCGTCTTATTCATTTAGATAAATTGTTATTCTGCATAAATCATGCAAAAAACCTATTCTATTTTATAATGCGATATTTTATATGGGTAACTAGGTCTGTACCCCTTTGTTCAAGTATCTCTAAATTAATAGGGGGCATATCCTCAAACAAACGTTGACCTTGACCCACAATGATTGGAACAACATGTAGCCATAATTCATCGATTAGACCCGCTCTCAGATATTGATTAACGGTACAGGCGCCTCCTGCAATAGCTACATCTTTTTCACCAGCAAGCTTTTTTGCCTTTTCCAATGCGCTATGAATTCCATCCGTCACAAAATGAAAAATCGTTCCTCCCTGTAAAGAAAGATTTTCACGTGCTGTGTGGGTTAGTACAAAAACAGGAGCATGATAGGGCGGTTCCTCACCCCACCAGCCTTGCCATGTATTATATTCTGGTCCAGTTGGACCAAACATGTTACGACCCATAATAAATGCGCCCGCAGAGGTTAGACTGGCGATTTCATTCTTGTTTTGATCGGCTTGACCAAATAACCATTTGCATAAACTTTGGTGAATATTGGGTAATTCACCAAAAGGTTTATCATCAGTCATATGGAGGCCTGCGACAAAACCATCAACAGATATACAAATACCGCATATGACTTTGCCCATATTCGCCTTCCTGAGGTCTATTTAAGTATCCAGTTTGCTTTTCGCATTGGATTTCTTACGTTTAGGTTTGGTTTTTTTCTTCACCTTTTCTGGTTTTGCCGTCACTGATGCAGTTGCTTTCTTGCCCGATTTTTTGGCATAAGAACTCGGCTTATTTTTCGATTTCTCTTTCTTTCGTGAGGGTTGCTCATCAGGCTCAACGTGTGAATTAAACACATGTTCAGTGGTTTGAGCTTTGGCAGTCCGTGGTGCGCGACTACGAATGATTCGACCTGCGTGAGTAATTTGCTGAATTAACTCAAAATCAATCTTGCGTTCTTCCAGATTTACAGCAGCGACTTTAATTTTGAGTTCATCACCTAAACCAAAAATCTGCCCACGATTTTGACCTACCAAACTTTGACTTGCTTGATCATAAAGGAAGAAATCATCACCTAAATGGCTGACATGAATCATACCATCTACATATAAATCCTTTAAGGTTACAAACAAGCCAAACTCAGTTACAGCACTGATAATACCAATAAACTCTTCGCCCAAATGCTGCTGCATATAATGACATTTTAACCATGACGTCACGCTACGTGACGCTTCATCAGCACGGCGTTCAGTTTTAGAGAAATGTTCTCCCGCATCATCGAGTGCTGCGCCAGAAAGTGGATAAGGTTTTTGTTGCAAATGGGCCTTGATTGAACGATGTAAGAGTAAATCAGGGTAGCGACGAATAGGCGAGGTAAAATGTGTATACGCTTCATACGCCAAGCCATAATGCCCCGCATTTTTTGCGCCGTAAAAAGCTTGCATCATCGAGCGTAACAGCACCGCATGAATACTGGGTGCATCGATGCGATCTTTGGTTGCTTCGATCACACGCTGATAATCTGCCTGCGTTGGTAGATCAGGGAAAGGTAAGCCTAATAGTTTGACAAAGTCTTTCACTTTTTGAATACGAGAAAATTCAGGTGCTTCATGGACACGATAAAGTATTGGGATATCATGTTTTAAAGCATATTCTGCTGCTGCGACATTGGCCAGCAACATACATTCTTCAATAAGCTTATGTGCTTCATTGCGTGTACGAGGCAAAATTTCCTTAATTCCGCCTAACTCATCAAACGTCATATAGGTTTCAATGGTTTCAAACTCCATCGCATGACGTTTTGCGCGTAATTCTTTAAGTGTTTGATAGAGTTGAAATAAGGTATTTAAAGATTTTTGAATGGATTTATCCGTAGGAACCGCATCGGTTTGACCATCAAAATATTGTCCGACCTGAGTATAAGTTAAACGTGCTTTGGAATGCATCACCGAAGGGTAAAATTCATAATCCATGACACGACCAGCGCGTGATAATTTTAGATCACAAACCATACACAGACGATCAACGTGCGGATTTAATGAGCAAAGTCCGTTAGAAAGAGCTTCTGGTAACATCGGTAGCACGAAATGCGGAAAATATACCGATGTACCGCGTTCCTGAGCTTCATCATCAAGTGGTTTCCCTAAACGCACATAATGACTGACATCGGCAATTGCCACTACCACACGATACCCGCCACCTGAACGTTTTTCAGCATAGACGGCATCATCAAAATCACGCGCATCTTCACCATCGATGGTCACTAACGGTAAATCACGCAAATCGATACGATCTGCAATATCTTTTTTAGAGGGTTCTTTAAAGCTTTCAGCCTCGGCGACTACTTCTTCAGGAAATTCATAAGGCAGGCCATATTCTAAAATGGTCTGAGGAATAATGATCTCGGTATCAGCTTTGTCTGCCATCGACTGAATGACATGGCCTGTTGCAAATTCTTCACGCGTTGGATAGTCATCAATCTCAATACGCAAATAATCGCCAACTTTGGCATTGGCATGCTCAATCAACTCTTTTTCTAAAGGAATTGGCTGATGTGCATTAGGCGCAGCGGGCTGAATATGAAATTCACCTTCATGTTCTGCTACCTTGCCAATTAATTGTTTGATGCGGTGCTGCATCACTTCAGTAATAAAGCCCCAGCCTTTGCCTTTACGGTCAACCGAAGTCTGACGAACTTTGACACGATCACCATTAAATACCAAGCGTAACTCACGCTCAGGTAACAAGAGATCATTTTGACCATCGATATGGGCAGAGCCCAGACCTTTGTTATTAATATAAACGGTCGCTTCAAAAGTAGGCTGATCCCCAAGAAGCTGAAATTTAAAACCATCTTTGGCGATTTGACCATCACGAACCATCGCGCTTAAACGATGGCTTAAGGCTTCTATACTTTTTTGATCTTTGATTTCAAAATGATCGACTAATTCGGCATGCGAGAGAGGCGTGTCGATTTGCTCGAGTGTCTTTAAAATAAGCGTCCGGCTAGGGATAGGATTTTCGTAACGCTCAGATTCTGCTTTCGCTTCAGGGTCTACCCAGTTTTTCATAATGTCTTTTGGCTTCATATTTGAAGATAAGTTTAGCATAGCTTATGCAGTAACATTCTGCATGATCATCATGACAAGTCTATGTTATTTATATTTAGATGCGTATAGCTCAAACATAGTCATTATATTAACAAGCTGTAAAGACTAAATTATTCGATAGAGTACAATTTTGTTTAAAAAATAGTTGATTGGATAAAAAACTAAGAAAAATTAGATGTGATGACTTGCAGTTCATAGGCTAAGTTTGTATTATGGCGGCTCGTTACGGTGAGATGGGTGAGTGGCTTAAACCACATCCCTGCTAAGGATGCGTACGGGTAACTGTACCGAGGGTTCGAATCCCTCTCTCACCGCCACTTTACTTAATGCGCTCATAGCTCAGCTGGATAGAGCACTTGGCTACGAACTAAGGGGTCGGGAGTTCGAATCTCTCTGAGCGCACCAAGTAAAACATGGCAAAAGTAACGAAGGCCAGATTAATGGCACACAAGTAATGCGCTCATAGCTCAGCTGGATAGAGCACTTGGCTACGAACTAAGGGGTCGGGAGTTCGAATCTCTCTGAGCGCACCAACTTGAACAATTAACCGCTTAAATGCGGTTTTTTTGTTTATAATATCTATAAAATGTATACCTTATTTAGTTCATGTCATTGATTAAATTTCTATTTATAACCCTGTCTATCTGCTTTGTGAGTTTTATTGCTTATAAAGTCTGGCAGCCGTCTCAGGCTCAATACGAAGATTATCGCGCATTATTATGCTTGGTGATTCAACAGAATGACTTAAAAGAAAAAGATCAAATTTTCAAAGAAATGGCGAAGGTGCAAAAACATTCTTATCCAGACTATGCATTACATAAGCCTGCCTTTAAAGAACGATTTGCCCAAAAGGTCTTTTCGCAGTTTCAAGATTTAAAACGAGCCGAGCAGCAACAAGCGCGAACGTCTTTAACGGTCTGTGAAAATTTACTCTTATGGTGATTTTAGGGCGAGGATAGTCGAGAGTCTTACATTCGTTAAGAATAATAATATCAATATGTGATCTTGCTGTATATTGAAGCTAAAAAACAAGGAAATAAAAAATGACGCCTCCAGTTTTACATACGATCATCATGTATGCCAAAGATATGCAGCGGCTGGCAAAGTTTTATCAAACGTATTTTGCATTTGAAGGTGATGATTATAGTAAAGAGGGATTAATCGAATTAAACTCACCCGATCAGGGCATTACCATTTTAATTCATCAGGCGGCAAAAAGCATAAAAACTGGTCAGGCGAATATTAAATTGGTATTTTCAGTCGAAGATATTGCTTCATTCAAGTCGTTGTGTTTATCCAAAGGGCTTATTTTTGGCGCAATACATCAGGCTAATGGTTATCAATTTGCTAATGCTAAAGATACTGAAGGTAATTCGGTTTCAATTTCCAGTCGAATATTTCGAAAGAATGCATCTATAACATTATAAATGTAAAAAAAGTTACTTTTATTACGTATTTCATATATACAGTATGTATATAAATCTTTGTAATACATTTAAATAATGTTGAAGTTGGCACATTGTTTTAGCAAAAAAATAAGCAAATTAAATCTTTAATGATTTAAACCTGTATAACGTACTCGACATTGGATTGAACATGATAGAAGCGGAACTTCCTCAAAATGAAGCGGGGCGAATGTATGCACTGAATGGGTATCAAATCTTGGATACCATGGCTGAACAGGGGCTAGATGATCTGGTTCAACTTGCATCAAGAATCTGTGAAGCTCCAGTTTCTATTATCAGTCTGATTGATGAAAATCGTAGTTGGTTTAAGTCTTCTTATGGCGTACCTCGTGGCGAAGTTGAACGTAAATATAGTATTTGCAGTCACGCAATTTTACAAAAAGATATCTTTGTGATTGAAGATACCTTATTGGATGAACGTTTTCATGACAATCCTGCGGTACGTGGAGATTTGAGTATTCGTTTCTATGCGGGTGCGCCACTGACCACTTGCGATGGTTTTAATCTGGGAACCTTGTGTGTCTTGGATTCCAAACCCCGTCAGTTAAGTGAGCATCAGTATCAGGCCCTTTCTGTTCTGGCAACACAAGTAGTGCAGCAGTTTGAATTACGCAAATCTAATCTGGAAATATTGAGAAAAAATAAAGAATTGCAGTATTTAAATGAGTCTAAGGATAAGTTCTTTTCGATTATTGCTCATGATTTACGGGCACCGTTTCATGGTATTTTAGGTTTTTCTGATGTACTTGAAACTGAAATTGAAACACTGGATGAACAAAGTATTCGAGATATTGCTGGATATTTACGTAGTACAGCCCAAGCAACTTTCAAGCTACTGGAAAATCTGCTGCAATGGGCGATGTCAGAAGGTGGCGCCATTGTTTATCAACCACAGTCAGTCAATATTGCAGAATTAATGTCAGATGTATGTGAAATTCTTCAGGCAATTGCCCAAAAAAAGAATATTCAGATCGAATGTGACATAGAAGAGGGTTTGTATTGTTACGTTGATTTGAACATGATGCTGTCCGTGCTACAGAATTTGATATCAAACGCATTAAAATTTACTCCAAATGGAGGGCAGATCTACTTATCTGCGAGGAAGCAGCAAGAACAAGTCGAAATTACAGTGCGTGATACAGGCATTGGTATGTCTGATGAAGCTTTCAAAAATTTTAATTCGAGACAGCAAATTCGCAGTGAAAAAGGCACAGAAGGTGAAAAAGGGTCGGGTCTAGGGTTATTATTGTGCTTACAGTTTATTGAAAAAAATCAGGGTGATTTGACTGTAAAAACAGAAAAAGGAGTAGGAACTACTTTTGTTATCCATTTTTCTACCCAGCAGTCTCATCGTTCACAGTTAATAAATGTAGACTATAAAATGATTGGTGAAGAATATTTATAAAATTGAAGATGATGTAACAACAGATGTCTAATAACTAAACGGTTGATGATTGTTTTGTGAAAAAGATATTATCAATGGCAAAAAAACGCGTATAATGCGCTCCATCAAGTACGCGCTCATAGCTCAGCTGGATAGAGCACTTGGCTACGAACTAAGGGGTCGGGAGTTCGAATCTCTCTGAGCGCACCAACTTGAACTCAATATGAGTTAAATTAAACCACTTTTTAAGTGGTTTTTTTGTGTCTATCATAAATAACTTTTCTTACAGCATTATTTCATTTTTTCTTTAATCTTCAGACTAAACACGGCATTGCCGCCTGCTGCTGGTAACATATCATGGTAGGGCAAACTACGCATTGCACGCAATAAAAACGGAGCTTTTTCATCAATCTTGGCGGCGCTGGTCATTTTAAATAGAGTTCCATTGCTCTGCGGCAGTAATTGCATCTCTCCTTTGACAAAACGAAGATCGCCACCAATGGCACTATACTGTGATTGAGTGGAATCAATATGATTAAAGCGCATTTTAAAATTAAACGGAATGTTAATCACTCCTAATCCCACAGAAACCCGAAAATTCGCATCTTGCTGTTGTGGTGTAGCAGAGGTCAATTCTACTTTTTTAATTTGTCGTGGAAACAGGGTTTGAAACGAGGCGGGATTCAGCCAGTTTTGTAATTGTTGTGGTGTTTTTGCGTAGTACTGATAGGTCGTGGTAAAACGCATAGTTTCACGACCATGGGGATAAGGCACAGTAGATGATGGTTGAATAAAAGATACTGGATAACCAGTACTTCGGCTCAGATCATTTATTTTTCTGATTTGATTGCTGTTAAGCTGCAAAGGTGGTACTTGCCCCGCTTCGAGAACAGTGGCCTGAGTTTTCATCCATTTGCGTTTTAAGGATTCTAATATAAACGCATTACTACCGATCGGAATACCAAGCTTCGCATCAGGAACAGCAGATAAAATCTTGCGAAGTAAAAAACCATTAATCTGATTTAGATCACCCCATTGGGTTAAGGTAATCAGGGTTTTTTGTGGCCCCAGATTGAACCATTCAAATTTTCCGATCCCATAGGGTACAGGTGCATCAGTAATTAAACTGGCGACACTGTTAGTACCCACTTGGTGCTGCATGGAGATATCTTCATTGAAATTTAAGACTGGAATGGGCGTTGGAATTTGAACTTTGTACTTGACCCGAGTGATACTGCCACTTTTTTCTTCAATTTTTGCAGACTTTAGCGTAGGAAATAACCCGACATAATGGCTATAGTCCGTCAATACTTTAGCAACTTCTTGTGTGCTTACTGGAACCACAATCGCTGCACTGACAAATTGTACATTTGGTTGAGGATTTTTCTTTTGAGTAGGTACATTGGTTTTAGTGTAGGGATGGGCATAGATCACAATATTATTCTGAGCAAAATTGGCCAGTTGTTGTGGATCCTGTTGAAATAATGCAAGACTGCTAGGAATGTTCTCATTCCATGTGACAAATTGGGCAGAACTGGAACTACTATAAGTTAAAAAACTAACAAAAATGCCGCATCCATAGGCAAATTGGCGCATAACATCCTCGCATGGTGTCATTGTTTTGATTCAGCCTTATGTGTTTAAGGGGTTTTAAGGCTAAAAAAAAGCCATTTTATGTAAATCACGATGAAATACGATCGTGTTAAATTCTTAATGAATTGTAGTTATCCCCTAAATAAAACCATAGAACTGGTGTAGTATTTTGAACGTAATTCATCGCTTATGTTGAACATCTTATGTCAGAACTCCAACCTGCTATTTCACTGCGTTATCAACTTAATTTAGAAGAATCTCAAGATGGTTTTGCACTTGCGACATTTGGAAAAAAACAATTTACCCGCTTTATTACGCCCGTAATAAGTATTGCCATTATCATTTGGGGGTTTTATTTAGGTGTGGCTGGGGTGGGGCGTTATTATGTCGCACTGGGTGCCTTTTTTTTGGTGATGCAAATTTTAATGCGTTACTGGTTTTTACCGATGATGTTTAAACGTCAGTTTGTAAAATATCAGTTTGGTAAAAGTGAACAAGGTATTGATCTATATCAGGATCGTATGGAACTTTATGCGACTGGCCGCAAACAACAATTCGCGTATAGTGAAGTGGTTAATTTTGCCAAAGGTAAATTGACTTATATGATCGAACTGAAAAATCGTACTGTGATCATTGTCCCGAAACGTGCTTTTAGTGACAGCACACAACAAACTCAGTTTGAAAATACTTTTAAAAAATAATCAACACGCAATATTATGAAAAGGGAGATCTTATGAACGCACGTCCATCAAAAATTATTTGTGTGGGTAGAAGTTATGCCGAGCATGCTAAAGAATTGGGTAATGCCATTCCTGATCGCCCTGTTTTATTTATTAAGCCGCCAAGTAGCTTGATTGGTTTGCAGGATGGAATTGAATGGAATTCAGCCCATGGCAGTTGTCATTTTGAATGCGAATTGACCTTGCGTATAGATCATCCCCTTAAAAATGAAACCGATCCAGAAAAAGCATTGGCTGCAATTGGTGCTGTGACCATGGGTCTGGATTTGACCTTGCGTGATCTACAGACTGAATTGAAAAATAAAGGTCAACCGTGGGAACGTGCCAAAGCTTTCGATGGAGCTTGTGTTTTAGCAGATTGGGTTGATGTCGGTGAAATTGAAGATTGGAAACATGTGACCTATAGTTTTTATATTAATGACCAAGTTCGCCAACAAGGCGATACCGCGTATCTGCTATTAAGTATTGGTGAATATCTGTGTGATATGAGTCAGGCATTTAGTATTGAAGCAGGAGATGTAGTGATGACGGGAACCCCTGCTGGCGTTGGGCCATTGCAGCGTGGCGATCAACTCAAAATGATATTAAATGGTAAAACCCAGCAGTTTATTTGGGAAACTTTTGTCAAAGCTTAAATTTTGGATCAATGAATAGCCTGCGATTCAATTGAAGCAGGCTTTTTATGATCTAAAGGTAATTCGAGATTTCAATCAGGTTTTGATCAGGATCACGAATATATACAGATAAAATACTACCCAAAGCTCCTGTACGCAGTATAGGCCCTTGTTCAATGTGGATATGTTGCTGATCTAGATGCTGAACGATTTCTTCCAATGGCGTTTGGCTAATAAAGCAAAGATCTGCAGAGCCTGCGGTGGGAAAAGCGGCTTTGGGTTCAAATTCCTGCCCCGTCTGGTGCAAATTGATTTTTTGAGATCCAAACATAAGTGCCTTTCGATTCTCTCCAAATTCAACTACTTCGAAATTTAACACGCGTTGGTAAAAAACACAGGTTGTTTCAATATCTGCAACTGTAAGCACAAGATGATCAAGATGGGAGATTTTCATAAAACTGCGTCCTATCGTTGAGCTTACGTTGCAGAAAAAGTTTGGGGAGGTTTGGGTGCGGTGATGACGATGACTATTGCTGTCGCTACAAGTGCTAAGGTCAAGTACACAACGGCATGCCATCCACCATATTCCCAGAACCAACCGCCCGCTGAACCGATAATACTTGAACCTAAATAATAAAATAACAGATACAGTGCAGTTGCATGTCCTTTGGCTTGTTTAGCTTCTAGGCCAACATTACTACTGGCAATAGAATGAGCAATAAAATAGCCTGTGGTAATTGCAGCAATTCCGATAATAATCGCAAATAAACCCGCATTGAGGGTCATTAAGATACCACCAAGCATAAAAGCGAAACCCATTAGCATTGCTATTTTTCGACCAAATTTATCGACCAGTGAACCTGCTAAAGAGGAGGAAATCATACCGAGGCTATAAGAGAGAAAAATGAGACTAATTTGTGTTTGAGTTAATTGGTAAGGTGCAGCAGCCAAGCGAAAAGTCACATAGTTAAATAAAGTGACAAAAATACTGGTGATTAGAAAACCAATTGTATAAATACGAATTAATCTTGGATTTTTTAAGTGATTTTTCCATGCCGATAAATGAAACTGAAGCTGTATGCCTTTTTGTGCAATAAAATTTTGGGATTTAGGTAATAACCATAAAAAACCTAAAGCACAAATTAGACAGATTCCACCTAATACGCCTAATGCTACACGCCATGAGAAATACTGCGTGAGTAAACCCATTCCCACACGACCCATCATTCCACCAAATGCAGTCCCTGCAATATAGAGCCCCATGGTTTTACCCAAATGAGCGGGATGAATTTCTTCGGCAATCCACGCCATCGCAACCGCGGGAACTCCACCGATTACAAAACCTTGCACAGCACGCGCAATGAGCAAAACATGCCAATTAGGCGAAAAACCACACAAAATATTAAGCAGCGCAGCTAGACCCATTGAGACAAACATGAGCCCTTTACGGCCAAGTGCCTGAGAGAATGCACTGGATAAAACGATAGAAAAAGCCAGCAAGCCCGTAGTCAGTGATAGGGCAAGTGCGCTGGTTCCTGGGCTGATATGAAATGTATGGGTGAATTCGGGCAGCAGCGGTTGCACACAATAAATCATGGAGAAGCTAGCAAAACCTAATAAGAAGAGTGCAAGGCCTGCTTTAAAGTAAGCCGATGTTCCACGGCTAATCCAGTGTTCGGCATTTGCTGCATGGATGACTTGAGATGAATCAATACCGCCGTCAGACTCGCTTGCTGTTGAAGGAATCGTCATGAAATAAACCAGAGTTTTAAAAAAATAAGAAGAGAGTGTGTTGGCAGTGCTTGCCTAGCTGCCAACGTGATTAGATTAGCAATCTCACTACTATTTGTCTAATATATATAGATATCAATCTCTATATGTTTTATATATGGAACTACGTCATATTCGTTATTTTTTGGTGGTTGCCGAAGAAAAAAGTTTTACTCGGGCAGCACAACGTCTGGGAATCAGTCAGCCGCCACTCAGTATGCAAATTAAAAATCTGGAAGATGAAATTGGCACGGAGCTTTTTTACCGTTCAGCGCATGGCGCAGAATTAACTGCCGCAGGACAAGTTTTTTTGAATGCGGTACAACCGATTCAGCAACGAGTCGACGATGCCGTTAGTTTGGCACAACAAATGGCAAATGGTGAATTGGGACAATTGCGGCTTGGTTTTACTGGTACGGCAATGCTTAATCCCGTTTTACCGCATAGTATTCGTTTGTTTCAGCAGCAGTATCCCCAAGTTCAACTCAGATTAGAAGAAGGAAATTCCTTGGTTTTAATTGACCGCTTACTGAATGATCAACTGGATATCGCTTTGATTCGTCCCCCGCAGCATATTCCTGCTGACATTCACATGCAGACTTTAATGTATGAGCCGCTGGTGGTGGTTATGCCCTTGGAACGGCAGATCGATCAACAACAGGAAATTCAACTTAAAGTATTAAAAGATGAAAACTTCATTATGGCAGCACATTCAGTCAGTGCCGGTCTACTTGATGCTGTATTGGCAGCGTGTCGTAGTCATGGACTAGAACCCAAAATTGGACAAAGCGCACCGCAAATTGTCTCTATCGTTTCGCTAGTGGCAGCAAATTTGGGGGTATCGTTGGTTCCAGCCTCAGCCATGCAATTGGGGATTAAAGACGTACAATATTTAAATGTAGCTGAGCCTAAACCTGTGGTTGGCTTTTCTCTTGCTTATCGACGAAATACGCATTCACAAGCTGCCATTAATTTTTCGAGTTTAATTCAGTCATTGGTAAAAACCATCGATTGAATTTAGGGGGCAGAAAACGTTTTTCTGAATTGATCGGGTGTGAGTCCCATCCAACGTTTAAATAAATTGATAAAAGCCGTAGCGCTAGCATAGCCTAAATCCAGTGCAATACTTTCCACAGTATGTCCTTGTTCAAGTAACGGCAAGGCTTGCATAATGCGTAGACGCTGACGCCATTCATGCAAAGACATTCCAAGTTCACTCTGACTATATCGTGCCAATGTTCGCTCACTGGTATTCATTTGCTTTGCCAGTTCAGCCTGTGAACGATGATCTGATGGATTTTGCTTTAAATATTCAAGTAGGGGTTCAAGTAAATAATGCGAGCTGGACGGCAAATAGCTTCCAATAACTTGAGCATGCTGAAGTTGATCCAGTAATACATGCAATAAACGCAAATGTTCATCAGGATTTATTTCAGCCGATAGCGTAGTTTTAAGATGTTCCATCATGGCAGGAACCAATGCAGAACTAAGTAAAATTCCTGCCTGTTTTGGCATTTCCTGACACAAGGATTCATGAATATACACGGTACAGTGCGTTACTTTTGTCCGATTTAGGCCACTGTGTTTTAAGTGTGGTGGTAACCACAAACCATAAGGTGGTGGGGTTAAATAATGAATTGAGTCGACATTTACCTCTAAAACACCATGGTAAGCATAAATAAACTCTCCCCATGCATGCTCATGTTGAGGATAAATAGTCTGTGCCGGTGCGTCTCTGATCTGGCACCAGAGTGGCGCGGGAATATCATTACAAGCCGGAATTTCTAAAAAGTTTTTAATAAGATGAGCATTTTTCTTCATATCTTGATTGAGTTTTATTGCCTGCATTCGATGATGAATTGTCTTATTTGGACTATATCACTTAAATAAGTCAGCGCTATAGTTGTTTTGTCTATTCAACAAAGGAAGATACGGTGAATGATCGGAAGGCACTGGATGCACGAGCATCTGGTTTGATGGTGGTTTTATGTATGATTTGGGGCTTACAGCAAGTAATCTTAAAAATGGCAGCCCCTGATATTTCACCAATCATGCAAATCGGGTTACGTTCAGGGTTGGCCGCAATATTGGTTTTGCCGCTTTTATATCGTGAGAAGAATCGACAGCTTTTGGCCAGACCTTATTTACGTTCGGGTCTGTTGGTTGCTTTTTTCTTTGCCTTTGAGTTCTTCCTTTTGGCAGAAGCCATTCGACATACGTATGCATCACACACTGTAGTATTACTTTATACCGCCCCTATTTTTGTAGCTTTGGGGCTGCACTGGAAATTGCCTGAAGAACGACTAAGTGCACTGCAATGGCTTGGTATAGCTATCGCTTTTATTGGGATCATATTTACATTTATTCGACCTCAGAGTGTTCATGAAATTGGAGCAAACTCAATTTTATGGGGCGATTGTCTCGCACTCATGGCTGCTATAGCTTGGGCTGCGACCACGATTTCTATACGTTTAACACCTTTATCCCAAGCACCTGCTACACAGACTATGTTCTATCAAATGTTTGGTGGCTTTGTATTGCTCATGATTGCTGCATGGACCACAGGGCAAACCGAAATTCACTGGAGCAAACTGACAATCAGTAGTCTGGCATTTCACACTTTCGTTGTTTCTTTTGCTAGTTTTTTAGTGTGGTTTTGGTTATTAAGGACTTATCTGGCATCACGACTTGGTGTTTTTTCGTTCCTTACCCCAATTTTTGGTATGGGATTTGGTGTGTATTTTTTAGATGAAAAGCTTGAGATTAATTTCGTGCTTGGAACAGCTTTGGTGCTGATAGGCGTTATTGTGGTCAGTTTGCCGGGTTGGATACAATCGAGACGGATTAAAATCTAAAAATCTGAAGATACCGTTAATTAAACGGTATCTTCAAAATATCACTTATCTTCAAATATTGTAGAAAGGGGAATGGCCAATTTCGCTGCCAGATAATCATCTGATTCAATCAGTGCAGGACCAAGTTTTTGCATCCATTCATCATCTGGGTGAATATTTCCTACATCCTGGCGGCGTGGTAATGGAAAAGGCAGCGCTGTAAAAAATGACCAAAAATCGACTTGTGATAAATTTCTGACCAGTACATATTCATCTTTATCCGTACGCTTGATCAGATTCTGCTTTTCTAACATTTCTACATAACCTGGCCAGCGTCCAATTTCACCGCGTCCCATTACATCTAGTGCTTCGAGATCTGTCACACTTTCACCCAATTTTTGTTTTTTATAAAACAGCTCCAGCACATCTAGTAGCATGAGAACAGGGTGGCGTGTCTGGACTTTTTCTGAATGAAAGGCGGTTAGCGCGTAGCTGACTTCAACGCCAAGTAACACTATATTCCATGATAGAAAAATCCATAATAGAAAAATTGGAATGGCAGCAAATGCACCATACACCAATTCATAGCTGGTAAAGTTTGCCATTACAAAACTAAAAATATTTTTGAGTAACTCAAATAACGTGGCACTAAAACACGCTGCGATAGCAGAAGCGTAAAGTGGAACTGTCCGATTAGGAATGGTCCAATATAAAAAGAAAAACCCGACAATAGTTAAAGCAAAGGAAATTAGCCATAAAATGAAAGCACCATTTAACTCATAACCTGCAAAATTATTACTGAGAATACTCATGGATGCGACAGTTGAAGACAGTACAAAAGCACTACCTAAAATAATTGGCCCTAATGAAATAATGGTCCAATAACGCATAAAACCAATGATACCGCCGCGTGTCTCACGAACACGCCAGATCCGGTTAAATGCTGTTTCAATGGTGCTAAGCATCATCACGGTAGTAACAAACAGAAATAAAATACCAATGACTGTCAGATTGCTAGATTTATCAGTAAATGAATTTAAAATTCGGTCAAAAGCAATGGTGCTTTTGGGTAAAAAATTACTATAAATAAGCTGTTGTAGTTGTTGTCTGGCTGGTTCAAGTGCCCGAATGGAGGAAATGATAACTAAAAAAACAGTTAGCATGGGAACTACAGCAAACAACGTCGTATAGGTGAGTGCCCCTGCATGTTCTCGACACCGATCAGCCTCAAAACGACGCAGTACAAACAGTACAAACTGAAACCATGTTTTATCGTAAAAAGGTAACTTTTTTAAAAAACTCAGCATAAAAATAAAGTCTCATTTTTTTGATCTTTTTAGGTTTTCCACATAAAGCTTAACCAAAAAAAGATTTAAATATCGTATAGTTTTGTTTTTAGTAAATCTGTTTAAAAATATGCAGCCTTATATTCTTGTCCTTTATTACAGTAAATATGGTTCAACCAGAGATATGGCACATTTAATTGCCAATGGAATTGAAGCCACAGGGATGAATGTGAAAATTAGAACAGTACCACAACTGGCCACTGTGGTCACTGAAGCACAGCCAAGTATTCCATTAGATGGTGATATTTATTGTACGCTGGATGATCTAGCCCATTGTTGCGGTTTAGCACTGGGTTCACCGACCCGTTTTGGCAATATGGCCAGTGAAATGAAATATTTTTGGGATCAAACGACAAGCCTTTGGCTCAATGGAGCATTACACGGTAAACCCGCTTGTGTGTTTACTGCATCAGGTTCTATGCATGGTGGACAGGAAAGCACCTTACTCACCATGCTGCCACCTTTATTTCATCATGGTATGCTGATTTTAGGCTTACCGAATTCGATCCCTGCATTATCTAATACTAAAACTGGCGGTACGCCTTATGGTGCCAGTCATGTAAGTGGCCCAAGGCATGATCAGGAACTTAGTCAGGATGAAAAAATATTATGCGAAGCAATGGGCAAACGTTTAGGCGAAGTGGCGCTTAAACTGCTTTGAATACGCTAAAGCGCGATTGGAATATACCAATCCAATCGCTAATTTAAACAATGATTTAAATAGGATAAGCGAACCTAATCAAATTATTGCTTAAAGCGATAGCCGCATTTGAGGCATTTATAATCCTGAAAAATATTTTTATCGATTATGACACCCGCTTTTTTACCAAAACGGTTACCTAAAAAGCCACCAGTGATACCGACACTAATTGCGCCAACAAAAGTCCCCACTGTGCCCCCTAAAATTACGCCTAAAGGACCCGCTACAGTTCCAATTGCAGCGCCAATGGACGCACCTGAGGCTGCACCACCTACCGTTCCAGCGGCAGCACCTGCTGAGGTTAAAAGTACGCCACCCGCCTTCTGCAAAACTTGTTCGTGATCACGTTTTTCAAGATCAGTTGAACCACATTTAGGGCAGACCACTGTTGTTTCTGTTTCCTGTTGCGCTTTACCCATATCGTGTAACATCCTATTTTTCTTAAAATCATTTTAGCTGAAACAAAACATAATAGTTTAGCGCAGTTGTAAAGGAAGCAATGAAAATAGCAGGAAAATAGAATACACGCCTAAAATAGTTGATGGGTGAGTTATACAGATATAAAAAAAGCGCGGTAGCGCGCTTTTATGTCAACATAATTATTCTGACCGAATTATTCTTTAATAAAAGTGACTTTACCATCAGTTAAAGATTGGACACGCGCTAGAGATTCAACACGATAGCCTTTTTCGATCAATAGGTCTCGACCTGATTGAAACGATTTTTCAATCACAATCCCGACACCTACAATTTCAGCTTGTGCCTGCTGAATTAAATCAATAAGACCCAATGCAGCTTGACCATTTGCCAAAAAGTCATCAATCACCAAAGCTTTGTCACTTGCATTGATATGCTTGTTGGAAATAGCAATAGTGCTTTCAGTTTGTTTAGTAAATGAAAATACCTTGGCGCGATACAAATCATCTTTGAGCGTAAGTGACTGATATTTACGTGCAAAAATGACCGGAACACCCAATTCAAGACCGGTCATAATGGCAGGCGCAATCCCAGATGCCTCAATGGTAATAATCTTGGTGATGCCTGCATCTTTGAAGCGAGCAGCAAACTCTTTACCAATTTTCTGCATCAGTACAGGGTCGATTTGGTGGTTTAAGAAAGCGTCGACTTTCAAAACTTGATCAGATAGAACGATACCTTCAGTTAAGATTTTCTGTTCTAGTGCATGCACGGGAGAATCCTCTAGGGCGGATGCCTTTTCAGCAAAAGCGTATTTTAAAAAGCATCCAAAAAAATGCAAGCCAAAATCGACAATTCTTAATTAGTTTTACCAGAATAACCTGTTAAGAGCAGTCCATACGAAGTTTTTTCATCAACATGACTGACTTTCACTGGCAAATAATCCAGTTTAGGTGCTAACCAGAATGTGGTATTACGACCAGGTTTGTTGTCGTATTGAATAATCACTTTAATGGTATTAAATGAGCCATAGGGTGTTTTTACGGTTTCTGTCCCTTGTTTCACAAAACGTCGGGTATCAATTCCTTTAGCATCCGCAATTGGATAAGTGGCCTTTATGCCATTTCCCTTTAAATCTTCACGGATTTGCAACTCAGCATTTAATTCATCCAGTACGCCAGATTTCCAAGCAAATGAACGTTTTTTATCGTCCTTTTGAGTATTAATGGTTTTGCTGGACGGGTTGAAATGAATACTCATGCTATTGGTATGAACCAGAACTTTACTGTTCCGATTAAACTGCTGCGAGTTAATCTGACCATTGCTAAAGCTAAATTTACTGATTTCACTTGCTGAGGCAATCACACCCGCTTTGGCAGAAAAATCATAAGTCCAGTTATTGCCCTGTTGGCTTAAGATACGCGTACCTGAGCCCATATTTTTGCCATTATAGGAAAATTGATAACTGGCCTGAAAAGGACTCATGGCCAGCGCATGACTCGAAAAACCTGTAAATAACAGGGCAGTGGTCAGGCTAGCTGCCAAAGTCATGGTTTTCGTTACATGAAGTACCATAAGAAAATTCCTGATGTCATAAATGAAATAATAAAAAATTTTCAATCACTCAAGATAGTATTACATTTTGCCATGGAGAAAAATGCAGTATTTCAGTGTGCAATGTTTCATTATGTTGATATTTAATGTCTTTATGAATGCTTTATTTTTAGCTTATTCATCTTTTTGCCGTATAGGCGTGACAGTGGTTTCTGCTAGCTCCAATTCCTCTTCGGCTAAATCATCGTCATTTTGGGATTTGTTGAAAAGGGCCATTAAATTGACATTCCCTAATACCACAAGTTCTGCTTCTTTAAGCTGCGCATGGTTGACATGCACTTTGGAAAGCGCATCGATCACACTGCGACTTTTGCCTAGCCAGCGATTTAGATCAAGAAATAGAAGTTCATCATTGACTTTAACGACCTCGAAGCGTTCAAGAATCGGGCCTAACGGATCTTTACGTAATATCTTGTGATAGAAAAAAACATAGGCATTAAATCCTATTTTTTGTAAAGCATTTTTAAATTTGGCCTCAACAACTTGTGTATCACTAATTTGTTCAAAGACCAAAAGTTGAATATCTTTATTCAGTTCCATCTGAATTAATTTTAAATCTACAGAAAGGGTCGTATTTAAGCCTTTAAAATTTAAAGTGGCGTATAAACGTAGCCAGCCATCATAGACATCTGCATGCAGATCATCCAAAAAGCTGAGATTATCTGTCACATAGCGTTTAAAGGTTGCATTTAAAAATACTTGCGAAACTGGAATTTCACGTTCTTCTTCAATAAATTCTCCAGCTTTTTCATAAGCCCGGCGCAAGTGTTTAGAGATAGATGACAGTAATGTTGGCATAAAGGCTGTCCAAAAAATAGCTGTTTTGTTCGATTGCAAAATTACAATCTTTTTTAAAACATGAAAAAAAATAAGTTTATTTGTTGCAGTTTAGCAAAATTAATTGCTACATTTTTAAAACTTCAAACCTTGTTGTTATTAGCTTTGAAGTTGGTCACGCTTTTATTTGAAAATGAATAATAGTTTTATTTTATCCTGTTTTCACAGGTGGGGATGCAACATTTTGTTAGTTGAACACAATGTTTAAAAAAAATGTAGAGTATTTTCCAGTGATTCGACACTGGTGGCAGGATTTTATTTTATTGAGTGCGGTGGCAATTGCAATTGTACTGCATGTACTAATTCTGCTCATTCATTTTGCGATGCCAACACCTTCAGATACTGCGACCAAAGAGATTGCTATCGCGATTCGTCCAAGCACAGATAAAATAGAACATGCTGACTTTTTGGCTCAATCGAATCAAAAAGGTTCTGGACAGTTTCATGATTCACATCGAATGTCGAGTGATATGCCTAAAGCGATGCCTGATCAAAGTTCCGGAGAATCTCAGACTCAAACACTTGACCATATTCAGCAAAGACGTGAGCTTAAATTTGAAGAAAAAGTGCTGATGACGGTATTAAGCTGGCAAAAACAGGCTGAAGAAAATCAGCGTAAAAAAGCACAAGATGATTTACAAAGTCAGTTTCAAGCCAAAGCTGCAATGGTGGCCAGTATTGAAGCGCAATATTTACAGCGTCAGCAAAATTTTAGCCGGCAACAACGGATTAAAACAGTAGATGGCATTCAAGCTAAGCAAGATGCTTCTGCTGCTTATTTGAATAAGTTCCGTGAAAAAGTGGAGTTGTATGGCAATCGTTACTATCCCGATGAGGCAAAACGTCAAAATTTGGCAGGGGAAGTCAGATTGATGGTTGTTTTAAACGCGCAGGGGGGAATACGTGCCATTCGTTTAATTGAAAGTTCAGGCCATACTTTGTTAGATGAGGCTGCAAAAGCATCGGTACGTCGTGGCGCTCCATTTGGCCGTTTTGATGCATCCATGAAAGAAATTTCTGAGTTGCGAATTATTCGTACATGGAAATTTAACCCTGCTCAAGCAGAGTTTGAAGTTCGCTAGCTGATTAAGCTTATATCAATAAAAATTATAAAGATAATTCATTATTGTTAATTGAATAAATAATGAAAACAATTATCATTAACTGTTATTTTTTGTTAACAATTTTTTAGCCGTCTGTTTTTCTGTTTTTTTAATTAATTGCGCGTTATTTCCGTGCCTCTAGGGATTTGTTCTTATGCTTTATCCAAATTTTAGAACGTTTAAAGTTCGTCCTCTTGTTGTTGCCATGAGCTTGCTTGCGTCACCATTGATTTATGCTGAAGATCAGGCTGAAACAACTGAATTACAGCAATTGTCGAAAATTACAGTTCAGGCTGAGAATGCGAATGGTGTTACCGAAGGAAGTGGGAGCTATACAGCTAAAAGTACAAATACCTCGACTAAATTGAATTTATCTATTAGAGAAACTCCACAAACAGTTAAAGTTTATACTCGTGAATATCTGGATGATCGTGGGATCGATTCATTTCAACAATTATTAGATAATATTACGGGTGTTTCGACCACTCGTACTGATGAAAGACAGAGAGCCTACGCTCGCGGGTTTGAGCTTGATTACTACCTGATTGATGGAATGCCAAGCACTTTAACTTTAGGTGATGGAGATCCTGATTTAAGTATTTTTGATCGAGTAGAGGTCGTAAAAGGGGCAAATGGTTTAATGACGGGTGCAGGGAATCCTGCAATCGGTTTAAACATGATTCGCAAGCATGCGAATGCTAAAGAACTTACAGCAAATGTAACTGCAACGGCAGGTTCTTGGAATACCTTTGAGAGTACAGCAGATATTTCTACACCGCTTAATGCTGATGGTTCATTAAGAGGAAGAGTGTTTCTAAAAAATTCCCATGAAGACTCATTTATGGATCATTATGAGCGAGAGCGAAGAATTGCGTATGGTGCTATCGATTATGATTTAAGTGATAAAACTACATTGTCATTTGCTGCATCTTATCAAGAGCTAGAGCGAAACGGTGTACGTTGGGGAGGAGTGCCAGCATTTTATTCAGATGGATCACGGACAAATTTTGGCCGTTCTTTAACAATCAGCTCAGATTGGACGTTTTGGAATGTTGATACAACATCATTCTTTGCTGGTTTAAAGCAGAATTTGTTTAATGATGTAAATTTAAATATTAATTATTCGTTCCGCCGTGACAAGGTTGATGATTTAATTTTTTATACAGCTGGATCTGTTGATAAAGCAACGAATACAATTGATATTGCCAATGCTTCAGTTTATCGAAGTGCAGATACAACAGATGAAAATAATGTTGATGTCTATATTTCTGCCCCTTTTACTATCGCAAATAGACAACAAGAAATTGTGTTTGGAGGGTCTTGGAATAAAAATGAAGTGACAGCGAATAAGACTGGCGGCACTTTTGTAAGTGGTAATACTGCACTTACCAAACAAAATAACATAGCGTTGTTAGGCACAGATGTTCTTGATTTCAATAATATGAATACTCATCTTATTGGAAGTTTAGAGATGAACCAAAGTGGCGGTTTAAACTATACAGAACAGTCTTCTGCATATCTTTCAGGCAAGTTTCACTTACTTGATCCGTTACATGCTGTTGCTGGTGTAAGACTTTCAAATTGGAAGTATGAAGCTGAGAATGGTGTTGGTAATCGAAATTTTAATAATGAGGTTACGCCCTACTTTGGTTTAGTTTATGATTTTGCAAGGGATTATTCTTGGTATGCAAGTTATACTAGCATTTTTAAACCTCAAAATAATAAAAAAGAAGATGGAAGTTATCTAGATCCAAAAGTAGGTAAAAGTTATGAAACAGGTATAAAAGGTGAGTTCTTTGATAGTCGATTGAACGCTGCATTATCTGTATTTCGAATTGAGATGGATAATGTTGCAGAGCTTTTACTGGATGAGAATGGACAAAATATACATGCTCAAGGATCAACTGATAATGCTTACTACGGCGTTGATGGAGTGGTCAGTAAAGGTATTGAGTTGAATGTCGATGGAGAAATTAATGAAAATTGGGGTGTTAGTTTCGGTGTTGCAAATTTTGAAGCAAAAGATCCAGATGGGGAAAAAGTAAATACGACTAATTCACGTACAACGGCTGACCTTTTCTTGAAATATAAAAATGATTCGTGGTTTGGCGGAGTTGGCTTAAACTATTACAGTCATATCTATACTGGTACAGGGAGTAAACGTATTGATCGTGACGACTTGTATTTAGCGAGTGCAATGTTGGGGTATAAATTTGATAAGAATTTCAGTGCACAAATTAATGTGAATAATATATTCGATAAAAAGTATTATTCGGGAATTGGTACAAACTCGATGGCTTGGGGCGATCCTCGCAACGCAACTTTGACTTTAAGATATAATTTCTAAATTCTATCTAAAAAATAAAATGACCACATTATGTGGTCATTTTAAATTTAATTCTTTTAAAATTAATGCTCTAGATACGGATTTTTTAATCCCAATTTAGCTAAAATTTCAATTTCAAGTGCTTCCATTTCTTCAGCATCTTGTTCACTAAGTTCATGATCATAACCAAGTAAATGCAAAGTGCCATGCACTAACATATGCATAAAATGATCACGCGCTACTTTATGTTGTTCTATTGCTTCTTGTAATACCACAGGAATACAAATCACCAGATCACCTAAAGGTTGAGCATCTAACAAGGGTAAGACTTCTTCAGGAATATCGCTCGAAAAAGACAAAACATTGGTAGGTTTGTCTTTCCCTCGATAGTCCAAATTTAAGCGATGGCTTTCATTATTGTCGACACAGGCAATTCCAATTTCACAATCATTTTCAATATCGAGATGACGTAAAGTGGTTTCAATGGCTTTTTTAAGTTCGATACGCTTTAAGACTAAATCGGGAGATTTAAATTCTTGTTGCAAACTAAGATTAAGTTTCAAACCTGATCCTTCATAAAAATAGGGGATGCATGGCAATCCCCTGATTTTGTAAGTTGATAAAACAACTTGATTAATACATTAAACTTCCTGATGCTGCGCATCGGCCGCAGTATCATGTTCATTCATCAATGCTTCCTGCCGAGCTTTACGTTCTGCGCGAGCTTCAGCAGTTAATCGATTCTGTTCAGAATCCCAACCTTCGTAGGCCTCTACAATTTTTTGAACCAATTGGTGACGTACTACATCACGCGAATGGAAGCGAGTAATGTGAATTTCTTTGATGGGTTCCAGTACTCGTAAAGCATGGGCTAAACCTGACTGTTGTCCCCTTGGTAAATCCACTTGCGTAATATCGCCAGTAATCACAGCACGTGACCCAAAACCTAAACGAGTTAAGAACATTTTCATCTGTTCAGGTGTGGTGTTTTGCGCTTCATCCAAAATCACAAAAGAATGATTCAACGTTCGACCACGCATATAGGCAAGGGGCGCAACTTCAATAACTTGACGTTCGATCAATTTTGCAACTTTTTCAAACCCTAACATTTCATACAGGGCATCATAAAGTGGGCGCAAATAGGGATCAATTTTTTGGGTTAAATCACCAGGCAAGAAACCCAGTTTTTCACCCGCTTCAACTGCTGGTCTTACCAGGAGAATTCGCTGTATTTCATTGCGCTCAAGCATGTCAACTGCTGCGGCAACGGCCAGATAAGTCTTACCTGTTCCAGCAGGCCCAATTCCAAATGAAATATCACTTTGTAGAATGCGCTGGACGTAGCGTTTTTGATTGGTGCCACGAGGGTTAATGCGGCCTTTAGGCGTTTGTAACCAGACATTATCCAGACCTGTGTGTTCCTGTTCGGACTCATCCATCAGTTCACGATCGGTCTGGCTACCTTGAATCATTAAGTGCAGAATATCTGCACTAATCTGACTGGAAATTTCTGATTCATCGTAAAGACGCTGGAGCAAGGATTCTGCTCGTTCGACTGCATCGATGTCACCATCGATGTAGAACGCGTCGCCACGATGAGTTATTTGTACATCTAAACGCTGTTCAATCTGCTTCAAGTGACCGTTGTATGCACCTAACATGCTTTTTAAACGGGTCATTGAAACGCCGGGAAAAGTAACGGTACGTCGAATCGCTGCAGTCAAAGAGGAATCCTTTTTGTCGCCTTGTTCTAATACCCTTACATTACGCCACGTCAGGCTCAAGATTCAAGAGTTCACCATAAACTAAATTCAAAGTTTTTATCTTGGTAATCTCAATCTCCGCGAAGCGTCCCACCCACGAAGCATCTCCGACAAATGTAACCAGTCGTGTATTGTCTGCTGTGCCGACCAAAAGATCTGGATTTTTGTCAGAAACATTCTCGACCAATACCCGTTGAACTGTACCTAACATGGCATCGGTTTTACGAATACTAGACTGCTTGATCCAATGCTGAACTTTGCCTAATCGTTCTTTTTTTACAGTTTCTGAGGTCGTATCTTCTAATTCAGCTGCAGGTGTACCTGGACGTTTAGAATAGACAAAACTATAAGAATGATCAAAATCTAAATCTTTGATAAATTGATAGGTTTCTTCAAAATGCTCATCAGTTTCACCCGGAAAGCCAATAATGAAGTCACTAGATAAGTGCATATCTGGACGGATTTTTCGCAACTTGGCGATCTTCTCGATATAGACATCAATAGTGTGATTGCGTTTCATGGCTTGCAACACTGCATTTGAGCCACTTTGTACAGGTAAATGTAAATGTGACACCATCTGTGGCAAATCGCGGTAGCATTGAATTAAGTCATCAGAAAATTCAAGGGGGTGCGAAGTGGTATAACGTAAACGTCCAATACCGGGAATTTCTGAAACGAGTCGTAACAATTCTGGGAAGGTACAAATTCCACCTTCAAAGGTTTCACCACGGTATCCATTGACATTTTGACCCAGTAAAGAAATTTCACGAACGCCTTTTTCAGCGAGGCCTGCAATTTCAGCTAGTACATCATCTAATGGACGCGATACTTCTTCGCCACGGGTATAGGGAACCACGCAGAAAGAACAGTATTTTGAACAGCCTTCCATAATTGAAACAAAAGCTTTAAACCCTTCGACATGCGGTTCAGGCAAGAAATCAAATTTCTCAATATCTGGAAATGAAATATCAACCAGTTTAATTTTATCTTTTTTGGGTTTCTCAATTTGATCCTGATGTTGATCCAGCATTTGGGGCAAACGGTGTAGAGTTTGCGGGCCAAACACCATATCGACATACGGAGCACGTTTTTGAATGTTGTCACCTTCCTGAGATGCAACACAACCCCCAACGCCAATAATTAGATCAGGATTTTGTTCTTTTAGTTTACGCCAGCGACCTAACTCACTAAATACCTTTTCTTGAGCCTTTTCACGAATAGAGCAGGTATTCATCAGTAGAATATCGGCTTCTTTCGGATCAGTGGTCAGTATATAGCCGTGAGAATCGCCTAAAAGGTCTGCCATACGATGACTGTCATACTCATTCATCTGACACCCTTGAGTTTCAATATACAATTTCTTGATTGAAACATCATGAGTGTGCGCTGGCTGGGTGACAGTGTTTTCTGAGGCAGCTTTGGCACCATTTGGAATGAAGGTTTGAACCGTCATGTAGGCTCCTAAAACAAATTAAAACGATTATTGGGAATTTGACCCAATGAAAGCGCGCAATTGTAGCAGTATTTACAGCAAAGATATCAAAATAAATAAAATGCAAAAATGGCTGACTCAAATACAGATGGACGTGAAGATTGCCCAATTTAAATGCGGCGTTAAATTCATTGATTTTTCAGTTAAAAAAATGTGAATATTACTGTTGGTGAATCAGCAGGTTACATAACACAACAGTAGTAGGCGCAAAGAATAATTACACTAGCAGGGCGCAGAGGTTGTTGGGGTTTAAAAAAGCATCTATGGCATGGAAAGAAAAGAGTAAATCTTCAGTGGGAATTTTTTTAAAAAATAAATGGATATGTACCACTGCTATAAGTGTTTTGACATCACTTACCGGTTCTGTAGCTTTTGCTGCTGAGGAACAATTTAATGATGCATTACGTGCAGCCACTGCAAGTGATTTAACTGCGCTCGATCAATACCAGTTTTCTATGCAAAATGATGTTTTGGGTTATTATCCAGAATATTGGAAGCTCAATACGGATTTGGGTTTACAGCCTGCGGCATCTATTATTAATTTTGCAAAACGTTATCCCAACTCTGCGATGGCTGAAAAATTATCAGCTGATTATGTAGAAGAAAAAGTTAAGCAAGGTGATTTGACTGGCGCACAACCTGTATTGCCTTATGTGACCAATCCAGACCGTGCTGAAAGTTGTGCGGTAGCACAGGTTCGCGCAAGCTCAGGCGATCCGCTGGTTTTTGCTGAATATAAAGATGTTTGGCTGACGACCAATACTCAGCCTGATTCCTGTAATGGACTTGGCCGCATGATGCAATCTAGTCCACTGATGTCTGCGCAAGACAAACAGCAACGTCTGTGGGGGCAATTGCGGGCAGGACAATCTGGGCTGGCTTTATCTACAGCACAAACTTTAGGCATTAGTCTGTCACTGGCTCAGTTAAATCAGATTCAGTCTAATCCATTAAATTATCTGTGGGCTGCACCAAAAACCTCACAGGTAGATTATGCCTATCTGATTTTTGCATTAGGTCGTTTAGCTGATAGTGATCTAACATCAGCATTGGCTAATGTCAAAAAAACTGCGGAAGGTACCCCTCCAGAAGTTCAAAAGTATTTATACCGTACGGTAGGCTATATCGGCGGTACAACAGTAATGAAGAATAACTTTAATCGCGAAGTTTTAAATAACTTTGATTTAAGTTATGGCTATCCACTGAGTCCTGAAGAGGCTGAAGTGTATGCACGTCAAGCCGTGCGTTTTGGTTCATGGGAAAGTCTGATTCGTGCGATTGACGGCATGTCGGTAAGTCAAAAGCAGGAAGATCGCTGGCAATATTGGCTAGCGCGTGCTTTAGAACAACGTAATGATCGGCAGGCCAAACAGCAGGCGCAGCAAATTTATAAAAAATTGGCCCAATCTGGTGATGATTATCATAACTTGTTAGCACGTGATCATCTGGGGCAAAAATACAATGATATTCCAGCCTACTCCCAAGCCACCAATAATGATTTACAGCGATTAAGTCAGGATATTCATTTTAGACGTGCTTTTACTTTACGTAATGTGAATGCCCCAGATAACTATGTCAACCGTGAATGGAACTGGGCGGTGCGTCAAGCATATTTGAAACAGGATGACGGTTTACTACTGGCTGCTGCGCAACGCGCCAGTGAGATTGGTTGGTATGATCGTGCGATTTATGCTGCAGATCGTACTGTCAATAAACATAATTATTCTTATCGTTATATCATGCCCCATAAAGTCACAGTCGTGAATCATAGTCAGAATGCGGGAATTGATCCTGCATGGGCTTATGGTTTAATGCGTCAGGAAAGTCGCTTTGTGACTTCTGCACGTTCGCATGTAGGAGCGGGTGGTTTGATGCAGATTATGCCGGATACAGCAAAACTTGTTGCCCGACAAATGGGTGAAACGTATAACCCAGCTGCACTCAGTGATATGAATACCAATGTGCGTTACGGAACATTTTATTTATCCATGATTCAGGGGCAATTAAGTGGTAATCCCGTATTGGCAACTGCCGGCTATAACGCAGGGCCAAATCGTGCACGTCGCTGGCAACCTGATTTTCAGCCGCTGGCAGCCGATCAGTATACGGAAAGTATCCCGTTACTTGAAACCCGCGATTATGTAAAACATGTGATGACCAATGCTGCGCATTATGGTGTTCTATTGGGGCGGGGGCCTCAGTCTATTGAACAGCGCATGCTTCCGATTCCTGTTCGCAGTACACCTTAAACAAAAGTTGGCTTTTATGATAACGGTTAAGTTTTTAGTTCGATGAAGAAGAAAAGTTTTATATACCATTGTTTGTCGTGGTGGACGGGATGTGTTTTTTGGGTAAATCTTTATTTATTTGCTCCGAACTTACATGCCGAAGCACCACGATTACAAGGCTATGTCATGCAAGTTCAGATGACACCTGCGGTATGTGCACTAGATCCTGCTCGACAAAAACAGCGTAAATGTCTGGAAGGTTATTCACTGACTATTAACGGCTTATTGCCTGAAACGACTCACCCAAATTGTGAGACGACTTCTCCGCCGACACTATCACCATTACAAGCCAAGGTTGTGGCTCGTGTGATGCCCGATGAAAATGCTCGTGCTCAATTATGGCGTAGTATTGGCGGATGTATTCCGATGTCTGCTAGTCAGTATTTTCGTATGATTATTAATTATGCGGAACGTTTGAAAATTCCGGCGGATCTTACGAGTGGTGTGAATAAGGAAATTCAGAAAAATAACCTGCAACAACAATTTGTCCGCCTAAATCCATCATTACCTGCCAGTGGTATTCGTTTTAGTTGCCAATCTTCGCGTTCAGAACCGATTTTGACAGAAGTTCAGGTGTGTTATCAGGTCAATGGAACTTATAAGCAATGTTCCAGCCATGTGGTTTCCAATTGTCCAAATGAGTTCACAATTAAAGGTAGTTATTAATCACTTGGTCTCAGTTGATTTGTATTTTCTATCAGACTTTTGTTGAAATTCATTCTCTTTTAAATGCATCTCTTGCGGGTTTGGAGTACAATCTTTGCCGTTTATGATTATTAGATTAAATAGCGTACTGACTGTTTAATCATCTTAACGATCCTCAATTGGAGATAATTACATGAAGCAACCCGTTCGTGTTGCCGTTACTGGCGCTGCAGGTCAAATTGGTTATAGCTTGTTATTCCGTATCGCAAGCGGTGAAATGTTAGGCAAAGATCAACCAGTGATTTTGCAATTGCTTGAGATCCCAGTTGAGAAAGCTCAACAAGCGCTTAAAGGCGTAATGATGGAACTTGACGACTGTGCTTTCCCATTGTTGGCTGGCATGATCGGTACTGATGATCCTAAAGTTGCATTTAAAGATGCAGACTACGCATTACTAGTAGGTTCTCGTCCACGTGGTCCTGGTATGGAACGTGCTGACTTGTTGAAAGTGAACGGTGAAATCTTCATTGGTCAAGGTCAAGCATTAAATGAAGTTGCTAGCCGTGACGTAAAAGTATTGGTTGTAGGTAACCCTGCAAATACGAATGCTTACATTGCAATGAAATCTGCTCCAGATCTTCCAGCAAAAAACTTCACTGCAATGTTGCGTCTTGACCACAACCGTGCTTTAACTCAAATCGCGCAAAAAGCAGGCGTTGCTGTAGCTGACATTAAAAACCTTACAGTTTGGGGTAACCACTCTCCAACAATGTATGCAGACTACCGTTTTGCAACTGCAAATGGCGTAAGCTTAAAAGACAAAATCAATGATGCTGACTGGAATGCTAATGTATTCCTTCCAACTGTTGGTAAACGTGGTGCTGCGATTATTGAAGCACGTGGTTTGTCTTCTGCTGCTTCTGCTGCAAATGCTGCAATTGATCATATGCGTGATTGGGCTTTGGGTACAAATGGTGAGTGGGTCACTATGGGTATTCCTTCTGACGGTTCTTATGGTATTCCAGAAGGCGTTATGTATGGCGTTCCTGTAACGTGTGAAAATGGCGAATATAAACGTGTTGAAGGCCTTGAAATTGATGCATTCAGCCGTGAGCGTATGGACAAAACTCTTCAAGAACTTGAAGAAGAACGTGCTGCAATTGCAGACATGTTAAAATAATTAAAAACGATTTTTAATCGTAAAAAGGCATTTCTTAAAGGAATGCCTTTTTTATTGTTTAATCTTTTGCATAGGTATGATTTAAAACAAAAAATAACAAGAAAATTAAGCAATTTTTGATGACAAAACACGACATTGTAGTTAACGTGAAGATTAACTTAGGTCAATATTGATTTATGGAGAATAACAATGTTTGAACAACAACCAACTTTAGAATTACTATTTGAGCAGCTTGGATTGGATGCCAATGAAGAAGCAATGGATCAATTTATTAGAGATCATCAATTATCGGCTGACCTTAAGTTGCATGAGGCAGATTTCTGGAGCGCGGCTCAACGTGATTTTCTTAAAAGTCATTGGGACAAAGATGATGACTGGGCTATTGTCATTGATGAACTCAATCAACAGCTTCATATTGATAGTGGATCCTAAAGCCTAGGCTTTAGGACACCTTGAATGGTTTAATGCGTTTTTGTGCGAATGAGGGTTTTAAACCAGTCTTGTTGATGTAATTTAGCAAAGGCAGAATGGAACTGCATCAACTCAAGATCAAACTCCGCACATTGGCTGTATTTTTCTAACCAATGTCGAGTCAATGCATATTCTGATTTGACAGCAGATGCATAGGCCAGAAAAAATAAAATATCGCCGTGCTGTAAATGTGCCAATGGTTTTAGAATTTGCTGGCTAATCGTGGCAAATTTTGTCTCACGATTGAGTTCGTAATACATCATATATGCTTTGGCCAATTGCAGGGACAAATCAAGATAAAGCGATATAGGCATTTCATCAAATTCGATGCGAGAGGTCTCTAAAATCGCAATTGCTTCATGTAAGAAATGGACTCGTTCCTGACGATTACGGCTAATTTCGACCAGTTGTAAGCGCAAATCCCCACGTTCCAGTGCAAGTTCAGGTGTATTGCCGGCAAGGTAGTGTTGATCAGTTTCTCCGATGCGCTCAACAATCATTTTACTTGTATCTAGCATGTGGGTCATCCTCTTGGTTTATCGTCATTATATGAGGCTATTTTACGATTTTAAAAGTGTTCAGAAGTGCAACGCAGTGTTTCGCTTCGATTTCATATTTATGAACTACTCAGATGACCAGATTGAATGGCCACTGCGTAGCCATGCCGTAATTGAAAGTCGCTGACGTTTAGAAATTAATACTTCATGTAATAAATCGCTTTGGAAAATGACCATACGATTCGGCTCGGGTTCAATCATATGCCAGTGATCATTTTTATCTTGTAAGCGTAGCTGGCCGCCCCAATCCGATTGCCATTCTGAGTGCAAATAATAGACTGCTGATATCATGCGATCATTTTTTTTCTGAGGATTATCTCGATGGAGCGCATAAAATTCACCAGCATTATAACAGGCAAAATGTGCTTCAATAGTTTGAATTCCCATGAAAAAAGCACGATTAAAGGCCTCGGAAAACTCTTGAAGTAGTTTGATATGCTGTTGTGCCATTCTTAATTTTTCATCGATCCAGAGGATGTGATCGCTACGAATTTTACTGACGACTCCACTTTGAATCGCGGCTTCACGGAACTGATTTAAATTTGAGAGACATTCTTCTAACAGCCCTAGAGCAAATTGTGCAGAATGAGTTTGATTGACAATAGCAAAACCGTATTGGTCTAAATCATCCAGAATTTGTTCGATGTCATGTTGAATCGACTCAATAATTTGCTGCATACTGCCTCTAAATAATCAAATAAACGCATCAAAGAAAAACAGTCAAGCGTGCGCTTTACCTATTCTAAAACAACTCATCCACACGTAACTGCTTTTTTTCATGTTAAAATACACGTTAATCTGAGGAATTAATGTAAAAATGAATTACCGTCACCATTTCCATGCGGGCAACTTTGCTGATGTCATGAAGCATGTACTTTTGCTTCAACTATTAACGCGCTTAAACGCGAAAGATAAGCCTTATCGTTATATTGATACGCATGGTGGTGCGGGAAAATATGATTTATCTCAGGCACCTGCACAAAAATCAGGTGAGTTTTTGACGGGTATCCATCGTTTGGTTCAGCTCGGGGATATGGAAAAGCGTAAGGCTCCTGAAGGCGTTCAACAGTATCTAAAACTCGTTGAAAATATTCGTGCCGAACAGGGTAAAGGTACTTATCCTGGTTCGCCATGGTTTGCTTTACAAGCGATGCGTGAAATAGATAAAGCCACTGTTTTTGAAATGCAGCGCGATGTTTTTCAGCAATTACGCCATAATATTCACGATAAGCGAATGGGCTTGCACGAGCGTGATGCCTATGAAGGCCTACTTGCAGTCATTCCGCCGAAGGAAAAGCGCGGCTTGGTGATGATCGACCCTCCTTATGAATTGGAACGCAAGGATTTTCCACAGCTGGTTGAACTTCTACAAAACACCTATAAAAAATGGCCTACGGGGGTTTTTGCAGTATGGTATCCGATTAAAGATCGCGCGATGATTGAGCGTTTTGAAAAGAAAATGATCAAAACGGGCATACGCCGTCAGCTTATTTGTGAGATTTGTGTTTGGCCAGATGATACTCCAGTCGGTTTAAACGGTTGTGGTCTATTGGTGATTAATCCGCCTTGGCAATTTTCTGAAGATGCCGATCAGGCCTTACAATGGTTATTTCCACATTTACGTATGCAGGAAAATGGCGGTCATGCCGCAGTTCGCTGGCTTGTAGGTGAGTAAGACTCACCGTTCAAAGCATATTGAGATTAACAACAATGACAAACATACAAAAGCCAAACAACGATTCAACTCAGAATGATCATCCTTTTGATGGTATTACCTTTGAGGTGGTTGAAGAGGAACAAACGCAGGAAGGTCAAAAAGTTAAACGCCGTGGTATTTATTTATGGCCAAATTTGATTACGACCGCTGCATTGCTTTCAGGATTTTATTCAATTACTGCCAGTATGAATGGTGAGTTTTTACAAGCCATTTATGCGATTTTTCTTGCTGCATTGCTTGATGGGCTGGATGGTCGAGTTGCAAGAGCGATTGGTGCGCAAAGTGCGTTTGGCGAACAGTACGATTCTTTGTCTGACTTATTGGCTTTTGGTGTTGCCCCTGCCATTTTGATGTACAGCTGGAGCTTGCATGATCTTGGGCGTATTGGGCTGGCGTGCTGTTTTATTTATACCGCTTGCGCTGCGTTTCGTTTGGCAAGATTTAATGTACAAATTGGAGTGGTTGATAAACGCTATTTTATCGGTATAGCAAGTCCTTTGGCTGCTATATTGGTGATTACCCTGATTTGGGTCAGCCGTGATTACCCATTTATTTTTGATACCCGCGACATTGCTATTCAAGTCGTCTATGCAGTGTATATGGTAGTTGTTGCAGTATTGATGATCTCAAACATCAAATATTATTCCTTTAAGCAAATGGATCGCAAACGAGTTCCTTTTGTCGTAATGCTGCCAGTAGTGCTGATTTTTGCAGCAATTACTTACAATATTCCAATGGGGATTTTAGTTGTATCAATTATTTATGCGATCTCAGGTTTTGTGACCACCTTGTTCGCACGTAAACAAAGTCCTACTATAAAGACATAATGCTCATAATTGGGGTTCAGTATGCAAATGTTGATGGGTTCGCTAGAACAGTCCACACGCCTGAACCTCCAGCTCGACCCAACTTCTCTGCTTGCCTATCATCCGCCTAAAGGTCGCTTTAAGCTGGTTTATCATGGATTACTCTTACCAAATTTACCCGCGCCACTACATTTTCTAAATTTTATTACCCTGATTGGCCAACCTAAAATTCCATTATTTTATAATCACAACATTATCAAAGATAAAGCATTAAATACGGCCAGTGTGATGATGGCAATAAGTCCACATCAACGAGGACATTTAAAAAGCTATCAGCTTGATCAACAATGCCAAATTGATCCTTATCATTACCAATTTGATCAAATAGATCAATTCAATGGTTTTTTTCCAAATTTTGAAATTCAACGCCAAGATCATGAATTAGAATTGAATCTTAAAATTCAAACGGTCCCGAATGTCACTTATTTTGTTCCATTAAAATGGAATTTATTTGAACACTGGTCAATTTTGTGTCATTGCGAAGGAAATTTAAAATATCAAAATCAACATTATCAAATCAGTGGGATGGGAAGTTTTGACTATGCTCGAGCTGCTAATATCCCTTACTTGCCATTGGCGTTTTATACGCATCAAGTGATCAATCTAAATGAAACAATGCAAATAATTTTGAGTCAAGTACGCAATCAGTGGAACCAAATTATCTATTCTAAGTTTTATATGCGTTGCACCAATGGAGAAACATTTTTTACAGATAAAAAAGTGTATTTTCACGTTCATCGCGTTTTTCCAAAAATTACTACCCCGAATCACCGTCAAATGTATCTTCCTAGAGAGTTCTCGTGGTATGTGGAAGAAAATGGATGCCCTATCTTTGAAATCAAAGCCCAAAGTCGTGGAGATTTTAAATTTGGAGTAGGAGCAGGATTTGCTGGAAGCTTTCGTTATTGTGCCCGTTTTCGGGATCAGGATTTTGAAGGTGAAAGTGGTTATTGTGAATATATAGATATTCGACCTTTAAACTGGCAAGAAAAAAGCCAAACACAAATTCTTGCAGATGAGTTTCTTCAAATTCAGCCATGTTTACTTAAAAAATAACCAAACGCTTTGGAATGGTACAAAATTTAATCGATATATTTAAAAACTTTTAAAAAGTGGTTGCATGGCTAGGGGAATGCTGTAGAATGCGCACTCATCGGCGGTGATGTTGATAAAAACTTGTTGAAAAACAGGGTGTTGATTGGGTCTTGGTGGATTTGATTGATATTTTGAAGAATAAATAAGTTTGAAAAAAATATCGTTTTCACCTGTTGACTTTTAAGAGATTAAGAGTAATATAGCCGACCTAGCTTGATGCTGACGAAGCATGAAGAAGATCATTAAGAGCATAGAAGAACAACTTGTGTGGATTTTTACTGATTGATTAATCGAAATATTATCATTAATTGATTGGTTTAAATTACTCGAAG
>NZ_JACVUI010000009.1 GCF_016624945.1 Acinetobacter sp. S54
GAGAGTAAGTCATCGCCAGCTTTTAAATATAAGCCCCGTCACTAGCCAGTGACGGGGCTTCTTTTTTTACAGCGTACTATGAAATATCTCACGAATTTAAGAATAAAACCATTTGGGTGCCTTAAACAGCTATTTAAAGCCACGCTCTCATGACAAGTAATTCAGAAATTTATAATCTATTTAATTGACGACCAGTATGCTTATACGGTACTTAAGCTTATTCGAGAGGATTAAATATTTTAATACTTTTACAAAGTATAAATAAAAAGAAGCCCCATCATCCTGACAGGGCTCCTTTATATTCCGTTTATAGTGTCGTAGATATCCTATTTACGACCACATCCTGTGCATCTTGTTATTTTCAATGAGACTTCCTGTCTCTCTATGATGTATATAATAGGCGAAAAATTAATGGAGGGATATTCGCCAATGACTTCGATAGTTGTAAGTTTTAGCTTACACCAAATTTTTATGATATTTTTTTAATTTCTCAACAAGATTGATTAATGACTTGATTTCGAAATCATTAGCTTCAAATTCTTCTGATTGGTTGCGTTTAAAGATATCGCGGATTTCAATCACAGCATTAGGATCAATCATATCTAAACTAGATGTAACTTGACGAATTTGACTAATTGAACGGGAACCATAGGTTGAACCATAACCAACAAATGCTACAGGTTTATTTTTCCATTCTTTTCCAAGATAGTCTAAAGCATTTTTTAAGGCAGGACTATAACCATGATTATATTCAGGGCTGATAAAAATAAAGCCTTCTGCTTGCGCAATCTTATTTGCCCATTCTTGTTGTTTGGGTTGATCGTAGATGCCAGTCGCTGGTGGATGACTGCCAGAAAAAAGGGGCAAATTCCATTGTTTTAAATCGACCAATTCAACTTGAATAGCG
Source organism: Acinetobacter sp. S54 (assembly GCF_016624945.1). GTDB lineage: Bacteria > Pseudomonadota > Gammaproteobacteria > Pseudomonadales > Moraxellaceae > Acinetobacter. Next base: position 908 of record NZ_JACVUI010000009.1, read on the forward strand.
TTATCTTGATGATTTACAAGTTGATTATATACCCAATTTGCGACTTTAATCGCAGTACGCCCTTCACGAATACTTCCGACAATAATATAGATCAGCATGGTTATTCCAAAATTATGAATTGGATTAAAAGTTAAACGATCTTCTAAAGGTTTGGAAAGTAAAACTTTGTTATGAATTGGAATTATTTACTGTTATTTCAATTTCAGTCAGCAGTTTATCTGCCATTTCTTTGGTTTTTTTCAACCCTGGCATGCGGTATTCAGTATGCCCATAGTCTTGAATAGATTTCCAGCGGCCACCCCAAGTCAATCCTACCGATTCGGCAAGTTCGCCATATAGTTGATAGCCATGCATGGCCCAGGGATCACGTTCTGTAATCACGATTTTGCCATTGCGTTTAAATGCAATATCTGCGGCTAGGCCGAATTGATGATAACTTTGGTAACCACGAGCACGCGTGGTGTTGGGATTGTTTGAAAGCATATTTTGTCGCACTGGACTACGATAGCCTTCAAGTAGCACCAATTCATAACCGTAACGCTCTTTCATGAGTTTAAATACCATGAGTAAACGTTGTTTGTAACGCGGGTGCATTTTATCCCATTTGCGGTCAATACGTGCATTCTCAAAGCGACTATGATTATTTATAATTTCAAGTTGTGATGCTTCAACGGAATAATTATTTTGTGCTTGCTCATACTGTTCAAGTTGCTTAGCTTCAATAATTGCTGCTTCAACTAAAGATGCATCAACTTCAGGCGGTGGTGTTAGGAGCTCACCATTTAAAAGCGTATAAATTTGTGGATCGACTTCTTTGAGATATTCGGCTTCTATACGAGTTGAGCTAATGGGGCGTGTAAAGGCAAATACAATAATATTAGTAAACAAAAGAAATCCAGCACTTAAAATCCACCATTGTTGTAAATGCCATTGAGATTGAAGTTGTTCTGATGCAGATGCATCATGAAGTTATTGGGCAAATTTTCTAGCGCGTTTAAATTTTTGTTTACTTTTCGGCAATATATTTTTTAATAAAATAAAAAGCTTATGACGTAATTCATGGAACATGAGACAAGCGAGTGCTATTGTAAGCCCGAAAAAGCAAATAAAAATAAGAAGGATCATGGAAGACGTTTATTGCACTGTATCGGGCTTCTGAGTACCTGCAAGTTCACTTAAAGTATTTGGATTTTCATTTTTTTCTGTTTCTACTTGAACAATATCTATTCCAACTAAAAGAAAGCTAACTTCAGGTGAAATAAAAATGTGTCAATTGGTTTTTAAAGATTCAATTGACTATTCGAAAGTATATATACAGATTGGCGGTTTTATAAGCATAATTATTAATTTGACTGATAATGCTATGACACCTTTTGGAAATGTAAATGTATCAAATAAAAATTATTTTGAAAACCTAGCTTTTAGTAAGTCTAAAGGGAATGCACAACATTGGTTCATTCATGAGATGACACATGTTTGGCAATATCAAATGGGTACTAAAAATGCTTGGCTAGGTCTTGAACAACTCTTGTGTAAAAGTGGATATATAATCAAAGTAGATTGTGTTGACTCAGGTTTAGGAGAGTTAAAAGCCTATGATACAGATATTACAGGAAAAGATTTAAATAAAAAATTTAAGGATTTCAATTTCGAACAACAAGGTAGAATAATTGAATTTTGGTTTAACGCATGCTATTTGCAGAATATTGTATCATCAAGACCACATCATCAGAAAAGTTTAAAGCTATTAGGCTATGTTGAAAGAATTTTGAGAGATTTTTTAGATAATCCACATGATCCATCATTATTGCCTAGAAGTTAATTATGAATAAAAAATTACTAGTACTTATATTGGTGTCGATATTATTTCAGTTGATTGCATGTGCTCAACCTATTAATAACCAATTGAACATAATAAGCAATAATGATTTGTGCATCTATACGGGAAGAAAAACAGGATATTCAACGCAAGATGACTATTTTATTGTTTTTGTTGGAGAGTACAATCCACAAGAGAGTTTTAAAAGTATCTATGAGAAAAAATATAATAGTCTAAAATTCCCAACGAATAAAAAAAGTTGTATTAATGTTCCAAGTGAAATTTTTGAAAAATCCGGAATTTATAGTATAAACTTAGAATCAAACAAAAATTATTCACAACTAGTTTGTGTGAAAAAAGATAAAAGAAACTCTATTTTATATTATAGGATAAAAGAAAATTTAATTTGTAGTGATGAGGAAATTAAATTAGAAGAACCTGATGGAGTAATGAATAAGATTAAATCTGTCTTGAAGTTTAATTAATGTTGAAAAATAAAAAACCTCCTAATTACTTTAGGAGGTTTAAATCAGTTAAATGCTTACATCACATCAGCTTAATCCCTTGTTGACCCGCAGGAGTCACCTTAAAGATTTCAACTTCAAAACTAATATTTTTACCCGCCAACGGATGATTAAAATCTACTTCGGTAATATCATCATTGACTGAAGCAACCACGCCAAATAATGATGATTTGGCTTTGTCTTCAAACTCAATCATATGACCAACAATCGGGCGTTGTTCAAATTTGACGGTATCAAATTTTTGAATATTTTCAGGGTTCCAAGGGCCGAAAGCATCTTCTGGGGGTAAATGTACGGTACGACGATCTCCCGCACGTAAGCCAAATAGTGCTTTTTCAAAACCTGGTAATAAATTGCCATCACCAATGGTTAGGCTTACGGGCTGTTCGCGGCTACGTGTATTGTCAATCTCAACACCATTTTCCAGTGCAACAGAAAAATGTAACTCGACCTGAGCGCCTTCTTGTATACGAATTTCTTCGTTCGGTTGAATAATTTCAGTCATGCTTTACTTCTGCACGTTGGATGCGTTTTTTCTCAAGGAAAAAAGTATCAATTAACAAGAGGATGGTTCCCAGCGTAATTGCACTGTCTGCAATATTAAAGGCTGGAAAATGATGATTTTGATAATAGACATGAATAAAATCGACGACATATCCCAAAGTCATTCGATCGATCAGATTACCTAATGCTCCACCTAAAATCAAAGCAATGGCTGCGGGTAAAACCATTGCATTTTTCGGCATGCGTAATAACCAGAACACAAAAATAATCGAAACGATGCCTGCCAGACCCGTAAATAAATAATGTTGCCAGCCCCCTGCATCAGAGAGAAAGCTAAAAGCCGCACCATAGTTATGTAGTAGGGTCCAGTTTAAAAAGGGCAATACTGGCACAGGATCAGCATAGTTCAGATGTGTGCTTGCAATCCATTTGGTCCATTGATCCAAGAGGATGGCAAGAACAGAAAGTCCGAGCCAAATTAGATTATGTGGATAAAACTGGAATAAGCCTTTCTTTACTTGAGCCTTAGGCATATTTTCTCACTTCGCCACGACCTGCGACGTTTACGATACAACGGCCACATAGACCAGGATGATCGGCATGTGTATTAACATCTGGTAGCACATGCCAGCAGCGTACACATTTTTCGCCTTCTGCTGCTGAGACCTGTACACGCAAGCCCTCTATGTCCGTAATTTCACCCTGTTCCGCATAAGGATAGACAAGCACTTGCGATGTAATTAATACAAAGCGTAGTTCATCACCTAACTGGTTCAGTACCGTTTGTAATTCGTCTTTAGCCCAGATTTCTACTTTGGCTGACAAGTTACTGCCGACCAGTTTGGCATTACGAGCTGCTTCAATCTGTTTGTTGACTGCCGATTTGACCTGAATCAGGGTTTGCCAATCAGCTTCAGAAATGAGATTGGCTGTAGAGGCAACAGGTAAATCATACCATTGGGCAGTAAATACATATTGTTCGTTTTGTTCAGGAATCAGTGGCCATGCTTCTTGAGCGGTAAAACTTAAGATGGGTGTCATCCAGCGTACAAAGGCTTGAACCAGATGATACAGCGCCGTTTGTGCAGAATGACGTGCCTGTGAATCGGCTTTAGTGGTGTATTGACGATCTTTGATAATGTCGAGATAGAAGCCACCCAAGTCATTGATACAGAAGTTCGTCAAAGCGCTACATACGATATGGAAATTCATATCTTCATAGGCTTGTTGAATAGTTTTTTGTACGTCTGCAGCACGTTGCAGGATATATTGATCCAGAGCAATTAATTGATCAACAGGCAATGCATCCGTTGATGGTTTAAATCCATTCAAGTTTGCCAATAAGAAACGTAAGGTATTTCGGATACGACGGTAACCATCAGAAGCACGGCTAAAAATTTCTTTACCTGCTGTCATCTCATAACGATAGTCACTTGATGCAATCCAGAAACGCAATCCATCAGCGCCCATATCTTTAATAATATCTTGAGGCGTAATGATATTGCCCAAAGATTTAGACATTTTACGGCCTTTTTCATCAACCACGAAGCCATGAGTGAGCAGACCTTTATAAGGTGCGCGTTCATTAATCGCAATTGAGGTGAGCAAGGACGACTGGAACCAGCCACGATGCTGATCTGAACCTTCCAGATATAAATCTGCAGGATCGGTCAATTCTTCACGTTGACGTAACACTGCATAGTGGGTTGTACCTGAATCGAACCAGACATCAAGCGTATCGCGTACGGCATTGTACTGCTCTGCATCTGAACCAATAAAGTCTTTAGCTTCACGGTTATACCATGCATCAATGCCTTCTTTCTCAATCAGTTGTGCCACTTCTTCAATCAGTTCTGGCGTACGAGGATGAAGCTCATTGGTATCTTTATGCACAAAAAATGGGATTGGCACACCCCAAGTACGTTGACGTGAGATACACCAATCTGGACGACCTTCAATCATCGACTCAATTCGGTTTTTCCCCCAATCAGGCACAAAGCTAATATCATTTTCAATCGCCTTCAAGGCACAATCACGTAAACCCTTGGCATCCATGCTAATAAACCATTGCGGTGTTGCACGGAAAATAATTGGTGTTTTGTGGCGCCAGCAATGCGGATAGCTATGTACGATCGGTTGATGAGCCCATAAACGGCCGACAGCACCCAAAGCTTCAATAATTTGTGGATTGGCTTTATAAATATGTTCACCAGAAAAAATAGGCGCAGTTGGTAAATATACGCCATTCCCCCCGACAGGGTTATCAACTTGGAGGTTATAGATCAGACCAACTTTATAGTCGTCTGCACCATGACCTGGCGCGGTATGTACTGCACCTGTACCACTAGTTGCGATGACGTGCTCACCCAAAATCACAGGAACTTGACGATCACTTAGTAATGGATGTTGTAAGGTCAGACGCTCCAGTACAGCACCTTTAAAATCTGCCAGAACCACTGGATTTTCCAGCTTATAACGGGCAATGGCGGATTCAACCAGATCTTTGGCCAATATAAAGTTTTGTGTACCGCGGTCGCTTTGTACCTGTACCAGTTGATAGTCTATCTCAGCATGTAATGCAACTGCTTGGTTTGCAGGCAAAGTCCAAGGAGTAGTCGTCCAGATCACGATATCGGTTGGTGCCGTAACGTTTACACCCACACGCTGAGTTAAATCCTGAAGATCAACTACACCAAAACCAACGTCAATCGCATCGGACTTTTTATCTTCATATTCAACTTCGGCTTCGGCCAGTGCTGAACCGCAGTCGATACACCAATTCACCGGTTTTAAGCCGGGCTCGATATGACCTGCTTTTTGAATTTCACCCAAAGCACGTACGATATCGGCTTCTTGTTTAAAATTCATGGTTAGATAAGGATCTTGCCAATCACCAAACACACCCATACGAATAAAGTCTTTGCGCTGTAAATCGACCTGACTCATGGCATATTCACGGCAGGCTTTACGGAAAGTTGACGCATCAACTTTGACACCGACTTTACCGACTTTTTCTTCAACTTTTAGTTCGATCGGCAGACCATGACAGTCCCAACCCGGTACGTATGGTGCATCAAAACCATCCATAACACGGCTTTTGACAATAATATCCTTTAATACTTTATTGACCGCATGGCCTAAATGGATCTGACCATTAGCATACGGAGGGCCATCATGTAAAACATATTTTTTCTTGCCAATACGCGATGCACGAATCTTCTGATAAATGTTGTCGGCATACCACTCTTCTAACCATTTTACTTCGCGCACAGCCAAATTGGCTTTCATGGCAAATTCGGTACCTGGTAGGTTGAGTGTGGCTTTGTAATCCACGGCATTTTCAGGAGTTTGCTTATCGCTCATGCAAGTTGTCTTCCAGTTCGATCAGCAGTTAAGCTGACGTGTTTTATCATCAAAAAAATTCGAAATTAAAAAGGGAATTGTGGTTGTTGCTCACGAAAGTCGAGCAGGTCTTCCACATCTTGGTCAATTCCAGCTTTCAGCGCTTCCAGCGACGGATAGTTTCGTTCACCATGCAAAAAGTTAAGAAACGTCACCCGCATTAACAAGCCATACAGATTAGCAGAAACTTGGGGAAAATGTACTTCCAATCGCCATTCTGGATGTGTCTGTTGAATGGCAGGACGAGTTCCGACATGGCCTGCGCCAAATAAACTATCTGGATGATAGCCTGCGATCCCTGACTGTGTGTGATCGTCGCTTTGGACTTTATGGCGTAGAGAGGTTGTTTCACAGACTACATCTACCCCATAAATACCGCTTAAACACGGTTTATGGCGATTTAAACGCACATTAATGGTTGGAAAATTTAAAGTGCGGCCAATCTGATCACCATATTGTACTCGACCTGTAATACTGTAAGGGCGCCCTAAAAGTTGTGCTGCCAGTGCTAAGTTACCTTCGGCCAGAACCTGACGAATACGCGTAGAACTTACGCGTTCCCCATGATATTCAATGGTGTCTAAATTGGTAACTTTAAAGCCATAGTCACGTAAAAACTCGCTATTACCTTGACGATTTTTCCCAAAGTGAAAATCATCACCCAAAATGAGCTGCTGTGTATTGAGCTTAAAGTGCAATAAGTCAGCAAACTCTTGGGCACTCAGACCGCGAAATTGTTCATCAAATTTGGCAATTGCAATATAGTCCACACCCAACTCGGTTAAATATTCGACTTTTTCCCGAAGTGAGCTGATCCGAGGGGGCGCATCAAAGCCTTTAAAGTATTCAAGCGGCTGAGGTTCAAAAATCATGACCAGTGTTTTTAAATGATGAGCCGCAGCGATGTTTTTTAATTGCTTAATCATGACCTGATGCCCTAGATGGACACCATCAAAGTTGCCAATCGTCACTGCAGTGGCAGGCAACTTAAAGTTTGGCGATAAGGCATTCAGGCGGAGCAGTTTCATGGATTTCAATGAAGCTAAATTTTGAAAGTCCTCTATATTGCCATAAACTGGGGGCTTGGTGCTATTGTTGCGTTTTTATGCAGGCAAAAAGCCGCAACTTTTTTCTTCTTATAAAAAATACTGATATATAGTTTAAAAATAAATCAATTTTTCTTATCTTTGTATTTACTTATGATCGCAGTAACAAATGTTGAGATACGTTGAATGAACACTCCATTTTATCAATTACGATTCAAGCAAAATATTATCCGTGAATTCACACCGAACTGGTTTGCAGTAGTAATGGGTACTGGAGTAGTGGCATTAATCATGGCGCATTTTCCTGTCGCCTCTGATTCATTTTATCGTCTTGGCTTTATATTATGGGGATTGAATACACTATTATTTAGTCTTTTTAGTGTGTTGTATCTTAGTCGCTGGCTTTTTTATACGAACGAAGCAAAACAGATTTTCAGTCACCCCACTATGAGTTTATTTTTAGGAACCATTCCAATGGCACTGGCAACAGTTCTAAATGGTCTGTTGATCTATGGAATAAATGAATGGGGTGAAATTGCGGTCATGATCGCAGTCAAACTCTGGTATCTGGATGTGTTACTGGCAGTTCTGGTCGGCTGGATTGTGCCGTTTTGTATGTTTAGTCGGCAGCAACATGTGTTGCCCAATATGACTGCGATGTGGTTACTCCCCATTGTCGCGGCAGAAGTTGCTGCAAGTTCTGGTGGCTTAATCTTGAATGTCGCGCCATATGTACCCCATGCAGTCAGTATTTTATGGTTCAGTTATATACTCTGGGGAATGTCTGTATTACCTGCTTTTTTAGTTTTAGCAATTCTGATTTTGCGATTGGCTTTACATCAAATTCCTGAAAAAGAACTCGCCATTTCAAGCTGGTTGTCTATTGGCCCGATTGGAACAGGGGCGCTTGCAATGTTATTACTTGGACAGGCTGCACCACATGTTTTACAGCAGCATAGTTTGCAAATGCTGGGGCATTTTTTACAACATAGCGGCCTGCTCATTAGTCTGGTGTTTATGGGAGTGGGAGTTTGGTGGTTGGGACTGGCTATTTTTGCGACGCTATATTATTTCAAACTAGGTATTCCGTTCAATTTGGGTTGGTGGGGGATGACCTTTCCCTTCGGTGTTTTAATTTTGGCATTACAACAATTGGCGGCACAACTGCACTGGATGAGTTTGACTCTTATTGTCCATAGTCTGATGGTGGTGTTATTGGGCTTGTGGTTATTGGTTAGCCTAAAAACGATTCGTGGAGCATACACAGGACAATTATTTTATTCTCCTTGTTTGCAAATGTGGAAACAGCGACAAGAAAATCCTCATTCTTGATCTAGAAAAGTTGTATAAGCACAATCGATCAGTTTAAATGCGGTGTGATGAAACTGAGATAATAAAACATGAATATTGCACTGATCATGGCGATTCCTGATGAATCCAAAAGTTTATTTGAGCAGGCGGGTATTACTGTCCACTACAGCGGTATTGGTAAAGTGAATGCTGCATTTACTGCATTTGATATTATTCAAAAAACGGGTTGTGATGTGCTTTTGAATTTGGGTAGTGCAGGCAGTTCAGTTTTTGATGCACATACATTAGTTGAAGTGAGTCAAGTGGTACAACGTGATATGGATGTTTCCCCGTTAGGCTTTGCAATTGGCACAACACCTTTAGATCAAGAGTTTCCCGCTACCATTGTCCTTGAACCATTTTTCTCAGAATTGCCCCAAGGTGTTTGTGGTACAGGGGATTCCTTTGAAACGGGAGCGCCAAAACTTGCCTGTGAGATGGTGGATATGGAAGCTTATGCGATTGCCAAAGTTTGTAAAAAATTAGGTGTTCGCTGCATTTCAGTGAAATATATTACCGATGGAGCCAATGATACGGCGCATTTGGACTGGGAGGCTAATTTGCTATTAGGCGCACAAAAATTATTGGCTTTATATCAACAGCATTTTTTGAAAAATTAGTTACTGGCTGCCAAGAAAGGCATAAATCTTGCTGGTTGATAGAAATATTAATTTTACCAAACGGTTTAAAATGAACTATCAGCTTTATCCAGCGTTAAATGAAAGTCAGGAATATGTGGTTTTTTCTTCGGGTTTGGGAGGGCACGGTCAGTTTTGGCAGCCACAGATTGCTGCATTTCAGCAAACGTACCATGTTTTGATTTATGATCATGAAGGCTGTCATGCAGATAGTCGCTTATTGCCAGAGTCTTATTCCTTTGGTGATTTGGCTGAGCAAATTAAAAATCTACTACTTCAACTTAATATTCATCGGTTTCATTTTATTGGTCATGCGATTGGTGGATTTATTGGAATAGAATTGATGCAGTTGCTTGATGCATCTGAACTCGATATGCAAAGTTTAACTGTCATTAATGGCTGGGCAGATTTAGATCCCCATACTTTAAAATGTTTCCAAACCCGACTGGCTTTACTGGAACACGCAGGTATTGCTGCCTATGTGGCTGCACAAGCATTATTTTTATATCCGCCAAGCTGGATTTCTCAATACTACCTCGATATTGAACAACAAGAACAAAAACAGCAACGGGACTTTCCACCGATTCAAAATGTTATTCGACGTATAGCTGCATTAATGCATTTTCAAATTACACCTGAGCATTTGGCCAAACTTGCTCAACGGCCTGTGCTGTTGATTGCGAATCAGGATGATATGTTGGTGCCCTATCATCAGAGTTTAAAGTTTTGGAAATTAGTACCCCAAGCGCACTTATATTTGATGGCTGAGGGAGGGCATGCTTCAACTGTGACTCAAACACCCTTAATCAATCATCAGATTTTAAAATTTTTACACCAGAGCCGATGAATTAAACAGCATGTAAACGCTAAATGGATTGAATTTTGGCGACCATAGGCAACTATGGTCGTAAGCCATATAAAGAATTAAATCTCTAAACAAAGTTAAAGGCGAGGTAAAACGCCATAAAGAATCATATGCACCGTATGTTCAATGGCGCGTTGTTGCATACTTCGATTGCGAAGAGTCTTTCCTGTGACCATTTCCATCTGGATACTAAAATCTGCATAGTTTTGAGTAATTGCCCAGATATTTAAAATTAAGAGTTCAGGATCAATATCAGCAGAAATTTTGCCTTGTTCCTGCCAAGTCTGAATAACTTTGGCTTTGCGCTTAAATAGTTTTTTTAGAGGCCCTTTCAAAATTTCCAAAATATGTGGCGCACCTTGAATAATTTCTAGGGCAAACAGTTTAGAGGCTTTGGGTTGAGTACGCGACACTTCTATTTTTTGAATGAGATAATGTGCCAATGCTTCAGTAGGTTCAAGTTCAGCTTCTAGTGTTTGCAATGGTGCAAGCCATTTTTGTAGAACTGTAGTAAGAACCTCGACATAAAGCGCCTCTTTATTTTCATAATAATAGAAAATATTGGATTTATGCATATTTGCCAGTTGAGCAATTTCATCTAGGCTCGCCCCACTAAAACCGTAAGTTGAAAAGACATCCAGCGCAGCACTGAGCAACTGATTTCGTTTTTGTGTACTCTTTTTTTGTTCCATTGGCATAACTAGTCTAGACGGTTCTGATGAATTGTAAGGTAAACCGCATGATTTGTGCACAGCATAAGGTTATTTTTCTGTCTGAGAAGAAAAAATAAGTGCTTCATCTTACGGAAGTTGTTTGAAATTCCAGCATCTTTTTGTTCAAAAAGCAAACAAATTATATAAATTTTAGTCAAATGATTTGGCTGTTGTATTTCAATTTCTTTTGCACGTTATTGATCCTGTTTTCACCTAAATAGTGCATTGTTGTGCGCCATAATTTTACTAAATGGTAAAAACAAATTAACCATATGTTTTATGTAAGTATTTATTAAATATTAATAAAATAAAGTTGGCATAATGTATGCATTGGAAAATAATAAGAAATGGCCATTCTTGAAAATTAAATAATGAGTTTTAGGTAGTGCTCATGTAGTCCATGAATTACATCTTCCCAAGAGGATCGACCAGATGAAAATAGGTGTTTTTTGTCCAATCGGAAACAATGGCTGGCTGCTTTCAGAAAATGCGCCTCAATATATGCCGACCTTTGAACTTAATAAACAAATCGTACAACGCGCTGAACATTATGGTTTCGATTTTGCACTTTCCATGATCAAGTTACGTGGTTTTGGTGGGAAAACTGAATTTTGGGATCATAACCTCGAAACTTTTACGTTGATGGCGGGATTAGCTGCGGTCACAAGCAAGATTAAAATTTATGCCACTGCTGCAACACTGGTAATGCCACCCGCTATTGTGGCGCGAATGGCTTCGACCATTGATTCGATCTCAAATGGGCGTTTTGGTCTAAATGTAGTAACAGGTTGGCAAGCCCCTGAATATAGTCAGATGGGCATGTGGCCAGGGGATGAATATTTCGCTAAGCGTTATGAATACTTGTCTGAATACGTTCAAATTTTGAGAGAACTTTGGGCGACAGGGAAATCGGACTTTAAAGGTGAACATTTCCAGATGGAAGACTGTCGTGTTAGTCCTAAACCGCAGGCTGACATGAAGATTATCTGTGCAGGGCAATCTGATACAGGGCTTGAGTTTTCAGCGCAACATGCTGACTATAATTTTGTATTTGGGAAAGGACTAAATACTCCAACAGCCTATGCCGATATTAATGATCGTTTAAAACACTTTACTGAACAAACTGGGCGTGATGTGCAGACCTATGTTTTGTTTATGGTGATTGCGGCCGAAACTGATGCTGAAGCCATGGCGAAATGGCAAAGCTATAACGACGGTGCCGATATGGAAGCGATTAACTGGTTGATGAATCAGGGCGGTAAAGATACCAAATCGGGTACAGATACCAATATTCGCCAAATGGCATCCAGCGTTTCTCCAGTCAATATCAACATGGGGACTTTAGTAGGTTCCTATGCAAAAGTTGCCGCAATGTTGGATGAAATTGCCGAGATTCAGGGTACGGAAGGCATTCTATTGACCTTTGATGATTTCTTGCAAGGTGTAGAAGATTTTGGTGAGCGTATTCAGCCTCTGATGCAATCACGACAAAGCACTGTTGCTGAATATCAAATGCTTACCCCATTGGAGAAAAGCGCATGAGTATGGTGATTGCAGATTTTACCGAACGTGCAGGTACAGGACGTATCTTAAAAGCAGAACCGGAAGCGATTCAACTTGCACCAGAACAAACCGCATTGATCGTGATTGATATGCAAAATGCTTATACCTCATTAGGCGGTTATCTGGATTTGGCAGGTTTTGATGTCTCTAAAACTAAGCCTGTTGTAGAAAATATTCAAAAAGCCGTATCAGCAGCACATGCAGCAGGCATCCAGGTGATTTATTTTAAAAATGGCTGGGACAGTCAGTATGTTGAGGCGGGTGGCGCAGGATCCCCTAATTTTCATAAATCCAATGCCCTAAAAACCATGCGCAATCAACCCGAACTGCAAGGTAAATTACTGGCGAAAGGTGGCTGGGATTTTGAGCTAATTGATGAATTACAGCCAACAAGTCAAGACATTGTCATTGAAAAGCCACGCTATAGCGGTTTCTTTAATACTGCGCTCGATAGCATGTTACGCGCTCGTGGGATTCGCAATCTGGTATTCGTTGGTATTGCGACAAATGTTTGTGTGGAGTCGACTTTGCGAGATGGCTTCTTCCTCGAATATTTCGGTGTAGCACTGGATGATGCATGTTATCAGGCAGGCCCGCCCGAAATGCATACTGCTAGCATGTACAACATTAAAACTTTTTTTGGCTGGGTGTCCGATACGCAAAGTTTTGTTGAGAGCTTTCCTCCATCCCAAATTATGGCCAAATCTGCATAGGAGTACGACATGCCAAAGCAAATTATTTTACCCGCAGGTACTCCACCCCCTTTAGCACCTTATGTGCCTGCTACCAAAGCCGATAATATCGTGTACGTCTCTGGAATTTTGGCTTTTGATGAAAATAACAATGTGGTGCATGTGGGTGATGCTGCTGCACAGACACGTCACGTGTTGGAAACCATTAAAGGGATTTTGGCCAACGCAGGAGGCAGTTTAAAAGATGTCACTTTTAACCATATTTTTTTACGAGACTGGGCCGATTACACCGCGATAAATGAGGTTTATGCGGAGTATTTTCCTGAACAGCGTCCAGCACGTTATTGCATTCAAGTGGGGTTGGTCAAACCTGAGGCATTGGTTGAAATCGCCTCAGTAGCGCATGTCTAAGCCAAACTGAAAACCAAATTTAGGCTGTTAAACATCATAAATTATACCTCATCACTTTGAAGGTCTTGAGGTGGAGATAAGCAATGACCGCATTAATACAAACTCCAAATCAGCTGAAAAGCTTACTTGAGCAAATCACTCCGTCCAATCGCTTTACCAGTATGCAGGTTGATCAACACATCTTTCGGCAGGGTATGTCGAATTTGGGAGCTGCGGTAAATGTAATTACTACGGATGGTATGGCAGGAAAATCAGGTTTTACCGCATCTGCGGTGTGTAGCGTGACAGATAGTCCACCGACTTTATTGGTGTGTTTAAATCGCGCTGCTTCGGTATTTGAAACCTTTCAGAAGAATCAGGTGCTCTGTGTCAACACATTGGCTGCGCATCAGGCAACTCTCTCCAATATTTTTGGAGGTAAAACCCCCATGGACGAACGGTTTACTTATGGAACATGGCAAACACTGGCTACACAAGCGCCTGTTCTGGAAGATGCACTGGTGTCTTTTGATTGTGAAGTGGTGCAAAGCCTGTCTGTAGGGAGCCATGACGTTTTTTTCTGTCAAGTTAAAGCGATTCAATACGGGCAGGGGCAAAACCCACTCATGTATTTTAACCGTAATTATTGTGAACCCCATTATGTAGCTTAAATCTCATGTTGAAATGAGGAGAAATAGCGATGTCGAGTCAAGAACCGTGGTTTGTCAAATTTAAACCTTATCAAGGAAATCTGGATCAAAATCCTGTCCAGATTGATGAATATCTTCCCGCTGGAAAAAGTGTGGTTTTAGGTCTGCAACATGCCTTTGCCATGTTTGGGGCAACAGTGCTGGCGCCGTTATTGATGGGTTTTGATCCGAATTTGACGATTTTTATTACAGGGTTTGGCACCATTTTATTTTTTTTGATTACCGGAGGACGCTTACCGAGCTATCTGGGTTCAAGTTTTGCTTTTATTGCGGCTGTTGCTGCGGCAACAGGCTATAACGGCATCGGTGCTAACCCGAATCTGGCTTTGGCGTTGGGAGGGACTGTCGTCTGTGGTTTGATATATGCTGCTATTGGCGTGATCGTCATGCGTACCGGAACAGCGTGGATTGAAAAGTTGATGCCTCCAATTGTCACAGGAGTCATCGTGATGATTATTGGCTTAAATCTCGCACCAGTCACGATTAAAGGGGTTTCTGGCAATGGCTTTGATACATGGATGGCCGTTTTAACCATTTTATGTATTAGTGCTGTGGCTGTATTTACCCGTGGTATGGTTCGTCGTTTGTTGTTACTGGTTGGTTTGTGTGTTGCCTATTTGGCTTATTTTCTATTTGCCAATGTATTTGGCTGGGGAAAACCGATTGATTTCACACCTATTGCACAGGCCGCATGGTTGGGTTTGCCGACTTTTCATACGCCCGTCTTTGAAACTAAGGCCATTTTGTTGATTGCGCCAGTTGCATTGATTTTAGTTGCAGAAAACCTGGGTCATTTTAAAGCTGTGTCAGCAATGACTGGCCGAAATTTATCGCCGTATATGGGACGTGGTTTTTTTGCTGATGGCGTATGTACGACTATGTCTGCCTCTATTGGAGGAACAGGAATGACCACTTATGCCGAAAACATTGGCGTGATGGCAGTGACCAAGGTTTATTCCACTACAGTATTTGTCGTTGCTGGCTTATTTGCAATTTTGCTTGGTCTTTCACCGAAATTTGGTGCAGTCATTCATACGATTCCTGTAGCTCTTTTGGGGGGTGCATCGATTGTTGTATTTGGTTTGATTACAGTTGCAGGAGCTAAAATCTGGATCGATCATAAAGTAGATTTTAGTCAGAACAGCACCCTGATTATTGCTGCAGTAAGCCTAATTATGGGTGCAGGGAATTTTAGTTTACATATTGGTTCATTTGATTTGGGAGGAATTGGCACGGCTACTCTAGCTGCAATTGTCCTAAATTTACTGTTGAATCGTGATAAAACGATGCTTAATCAGACTGATTCTACAGAGCACAATGATAAAAATATCCAACCGCTCAGTCCGCAGTCTTAAGGAGTAGGTTTGGTGATGAGAATTGGATTTATAGGATTAGGGGCAATGGGATGGCATATGGCAGGGCATTTGACTCAGCTGGATGCCACAGTAATGGTGTGGAATCGAACGAAAAGTAAAGCTGAGGCACATGCAGCACAATTTGGAACAGTCTCAGTTGATTTAGACTTACTTGTGCAAGCCGACTTTATTTTTTCGTGTCTCCCAACAAGTTCAGAAGTAGAAGCAATACTCTCTGCACATCCACCAAAATCTGGCAGTATCTGGATTGACTGTACCAGTGGTATTCCCTTTTCTGCACAACAATTAAGTCAATCTTTGAAACGACAAGGTGTGGAATTTTTAGATGCGCCAGTTTCAGGACAAACCATTGGTGCTGAAAATGCGACATTAACTGTAATGGTTGGCGGTCACCAACCTGCCTTTGAGCGGGCCAGACCTGTGATTCAGGCATTTGCAGGAGTAATTGAGCATGTTGGAGAGAGTGGGTCTGGTTTCGCGGTTAAAGCGGTGAATAATATTTTGATGGCAGCTAATCTTTGGGCTTTAAGTGAAGGATTATCGGTTCTCAAAGTTCGTGGGGTCAGTTTAGATGCTGCTTTGGCTTGTATTAATCATTCCAGTGGTAAAAGTAGTATGTCTGAAACGGTGATGCCGCAAAAAATCATGAGTCGTTGTTTTAATAAAACGTTTGCACTTAATTTATTGCAAAAAGATATTGGAATAGCACTTGATCTGATCGCGGAGACGGGACAGCAGGGAAGTTTATTGCATTGTGTACAACAGCTGTATAATCAAATAGATCGGCAAACAGCCGAGCACATCGATTTTTCAGCTGCAATTCAGATGTTGGAGCAATACAACCAAGTGCTGCTCAATTAAAAATGGATAAAAGCCGCAGATTGCGGCTTTATTTAAGTGGCTAAGACGGCTTCTAATACACGCTGTTCCAGCTCTGCAAATTCAGCGCCCTTCTTGCGTGGTCGTGGAAGATCGACTTCAAAACTATGTGCAATGTGACCTTTATCCAGCAAAATAATTTTATCAGCTAATTGCACTGCTTCACTGACATCATGCGTCACCAAAATAGCGGTAAAACCTTGCTCTTTCCACAAACGTTCAATCAGGTTTTGCATTTCCAGACGAGTCAGAGCATCGAGTGCACCCAACGGTTCATCCAGCAATAATATACGTGGTGAATGTGAAAGTGCGCGCGCCAAAGCAGTACGTTGTCGTTGACCACCTGACAGTTGTGACGGCCATTGTCCTGCTTTATCTTTTAGGCCTACTTTTTCCAATAACTGTTCAGCAATATCACGTTTATCTTTGGCTAGTCCTAATTGTGCATTTTGTAAAATACTTTTCCAAGGCAATAGACGTGGATCCTGAAACATGACCCGAATATCATCACTGGTAATTCCTTCACGGAAATGTCGTGCCGATTTAAATTTAATCTCCCCATAACTTGGCTGTTCGAGATCAGCAATCAGGCGTAATAGAGTACTTTTACCACAACCACTGCGACCGACGATAGCAACAAACTCTCCGGGCTGAATATGTAGATCAAGATCTTCTAAAACTTTAACCTGCCCATAAAACTTATGCAGTTGTTCAATAATAATTTCGGCACCAATTGGTACATCTCCAACTTGAACAGGCTGTTCTATATGCACGTTAGTCAGTTCATCTTGATATAAAGGTAAATTTAAATTGGTCATGATCAAAGCCCTCGAATTTATTGTTGATAGCCTGCATGCCAGCGCAATAAATAGCGCTCAAGGCCCTGAGCCAGAACATCGGCAAGTTTGCCCAATAAGGCGTAAAGTAAAATACCGACTAACACCACATCGGTTTGTAAGAATTCTCTGGCATTCATGGTCATATAGCCGATGCCTGATTGTGCCGAAATAGTTTCAGCAACAATAAGTAGTACCCAAACCAGACCAAGAGCAAAGCGTAAACCGACCAAAATTGAAGGCATTGCGCCCGGTAGAATGATTTCTTTATAGAGTTGCCAGCGGTTTAAACCATAGCTTTTACCCATTTCAATCAACTGTGGATCGACCGAGCGAATACCATGATACGTATTGATATAAATAGGAAAAAATACCCCGACTGCTACAAGAAACAGTTTTGCTGTTTCATCGATTCCAAACCAGAGGATTACTAAGGGAATCAGCGCGAGTGCAGGAATATTACGAATCATTTGCAAGGTCGTGTCGAGCAAGGTTGATGCAGTTTTTGATGAACCATTGAGTAGACCTAAAAATAGCCCTAATCCTCCACCGACCAAGAGGCCGAGCAATGCTCGACCTGCACTGACCTTAACATGATGCCAGAGTTCTCCACTGACTAATAAATGCCAGAAGGCGCTTACAACCGCAGTGGGGGCTGGCAAGACTCGACTTTGCAGTAAGCCTGTGGTTGATGCAAGCTGCCAAATGATAACCAGTGCGATTGGAAACAACCAAGGAAGGCTGCGTTTAAAAATCGCAGCTGTTCCACGTGAAACAATAGAAGAGGCGGTATTTACACTCATACGGACTCCTTGACCACTTTCTCTTTCTTGCTCTGATCTGGAGCATAATTGTTGGCAATAATTTCACCAAAAGGACCTGTAAGGTTAGGTTGGGCCAGCTTCTCACGAGTTTTGAGTGGTAAGAGTGGGAAAACTAGCTCAGCAAAGCGAATAGATTCTTCAAGATGTGGATAGCCTGAAAAAATAAAGGTATCGATACCCAAATCTGCGTATTCCTGAATACGCGCTGCCACTGTTTCCGGATCACCTACCAATGCGGTACCTGCACCGCCACGTACTAAACCAATACCTGCCCATAAGTTGGGTGAGACTTCAAGTTTGTCACGTTGACCACCATGGAGGGCGGCCATGCGTTGTTGACCGACTGAGTCCATCTGCGCAAATTTCTTCTGTGCTGCGGCAATAGTGTCATCATCGAGATATTGAATCAGTTCATTCGCTGCTGCCCACGCCTGCTCATTCGTTTCACGGACAATGACATGTAAGCGAATGCCATAATTTAGGGTACGGCCTTTGGCGGCAGCTTTTGCCTTCATACCTTCAACTTTTTCTTTGACTGCAGCAGGAGGTTCGCCCCAAGTTAAATAGGTATCCACTTGCTCAGCTGCCAGTTCTGAAGCTGCATCTGATGAACCACCAAACCACAATGGTGGATAAGGTTTTTGAATGGGTGGATAGAGAAGCTTGGCTTCATCGACGCTCAAACGCTCACCATGGAAGGTAAATGACTCGCCTGTATGTGAACGCGTCAGGATTTCACGCCAGATTTTTACATATTCACTTGCAGTTTGATAACGTGTTGAATGGTCTTCATATAAGCCATCGCCCTTAAGTTCCTGCTCATCACCACCTGTCACCAGATTAAGTAACACACGACCGCCAGATAAACGATCAAAGGTTGCGGCCATACGTGCTGCCAGCGCAGGTGTGGTAATACCTGGACGTAGAGCCACTAAAAATTTTAAATGTTTTGTAGCATCAATCAGACTGGCAGCGGTAATCCACGGATCTTCACAAGAACGACCAGTTGGAATCAAAACGCCGCTATAACCTAAATTATCAACCGCTACCGCAATCTGTTTCATATACGCATGATCCACTTGACGTGCACCTTTGCTGGTTCCTAAATAGCGACTGTCACCGTGAGTGGGAATAAACCAGAAAATATTCATATCAACATTCCTTTAAATGCGTTTTGATAAAATTGCGTGTATGTTTAGAAGGCCTAAGAACTAAGAAGCTTTTGGTGTCCAGATGGTTTGATTCACCTGAATACCTTTTGGAATGAGCTGAACTTGCTGAAACAGATCGGCAATACTCTGCTGAGCCTTGGTAACTTCTGGAGTTAAGGGTTGAACGGGAGATGGTTTGTGCCGTTTGTCCAGTACCGCTTTAGCTACTTGAGTATCGAGTCCCGTACTTTGCGCATAAATACTTAAGCCTTCGTCCTGATGTTTCACAAACCATTGATCTGCTTTATTTAAACCATTCAGAACCTTTTGGGTGGCATCTGGGTGTTGTTGGATAAATTTAGGATTACCAATGTAGAACGAGTAGGTCGTTGGAAATGCAGTCCCATCAATAAGTGATTTGGCATGGCCTTTGAGCTCGGTAGTACTTAAGTAGGGTTCCCAGATTGCCCAAGCATCAACCGCACCTTTGTCAAACGCGGCACGTGCATCGGCTGGAGGTAGCCAGACAGGTTGAATGTCCTGCCAGCTTAAACCTGCTTTTTGCAGCACTTTGGCCAGCAGTTCATGTGCACTTGAACCTTTTTGTACCGCAATGCGCTTACCTTTAAGATCTTGGATGGATTTGAAGGCACTATTTACTGGAATGAGAAGTGCCTGTGAATTTGCAGGAACTACCTCATAACCTACATAACTCAGATCTTTATCGGCTGCTTGTGCAAATATGGGCGGAGTATTACCTACCATACCAAAGTCCACTGCACCAACGGCTAAAGCTTCGAGCATTTGTGGTCCAGCAGGAAATTCGCGCCATTCGATTTTGGCATTTGGAAATTCCTGTTCAAATATTTTTTGCTCTTTAGCAATTAAAAAATTCAGCGAAGACTTTTGAAAACCTATCGACAATGTTCTGACAGGTGCGTTATTTGTAGTCGATGAATCTTTTTGTGCTTGTGTATGGGGTTCTGTTTTCTGACAGCCACTTAAGCTTAAACCCAGACTTATGGTTCCGATGACACTCAATTGTTTTAAGCTAATCATGAGTTGTTATCCTAATTGTTCGCATTTATTTAATTTCGCCAGTTAAAATGGCATCTTGAATTTTTAAGGGCTGCGGAATCAATTTTTGCTGATAAAAAGCATCCGCCACTTGTTGTTGTGCATTGACTACTTGAGTCGACAATGGGGTAACGCCAAAGCCCATGCGAGAAATAGATGTTTTTAAAATATTGAAATCTAGCGCGGTCGGTTTTTCCAGTAATTTGGCGGCGGCATCCTGATGAGTTTTGACCCATTCCGTACTTTGATTAAGCTCTTTGACCAGAGTGTTCAGGACGTCAGGATGGGCTTGGGCAAATTTACGATCTGCCAGATAGAACTGATGGTTGCTAACCAGATTTTGTCCTGTAGCCAGTACTCGTGCACCAATCTGTTGTTCAGCCGCCGCAAAGAATGGATCCCAGATCACCCATGCATCGACTGCACCTTTTTCAAAGGCCGCTCGGGCATCGGCAGGAGGTAAATACACCACTTGAATATCGTTCAAGGTTAAATGATTTTTTTCCAATAATTTTAATAATAAATAATGCACATTTGAGCCTTTATTTAAGGCAACGCGTTTACCTTTCAAGTCCTGAATAGATTGAATCGTAGAGCTTTTGGGAACAATCAGAGCTTCAGCATTTGGTGCAGCAGGCTGGTTCGCAACATACACTAGATTAGAGTTCGCTGCCTGTGCAAAAATAGGCGGAGCTTCACCCGCTTCACCAAACACCACACTACCCACGTTTAAGCCTTCCAAAAGCTGTGGACCAGCAGGGAATTCAACCCATTTGATTGTGATGCCTTGCTCTTTTAAAGCTTTATCTAATGCACCACGCTCTTTTACAATAGGCAGTAAGCCATATTTTTGAAAGCCAATATTTAAGGTAGTGAGATCTGAATTTTCTTTCTTAGCACAGCCACTGAGCATCATGATTCCTGCGACACTCGCCGTAATCACTGAAAATTTGAACCACGAAGAAGAACGGATGCTCGCCATGATGTGTGATGCCCTGTATTAAAAAATGTAAGTTGAGGGCACACCTTAAAACCATTTCTATTGCATAAAAAATAAGTTTTTTAACATTAGTTATGATAAAAATAGATAAATAAAAAAATGCTAAGTTTATCTGAAATGTAGATTTTAAAATAAAGGATAATCTTCGATTTTTTTTAAATAAGATATTGATTCTAATGTTTTATGTTTTAAAAAGATAAGCTTATGAAGCAATTGAATATCATCAAAAGAAATAAAAAGATGTTTTTGTACTAAGCTTAGTGAGAATAAAGATATAGTCATTGGTGCTAAAGCCAGTCGATGCACGTCAATCAAACTGGCTTATTTAAAACAGCGGATCAACAATTTACATCAGCATTTTTTTAAACACCAATGAATTACGTTGATAGTTATAGAGTTCCTGTCGTGCATTTGGAAGATCATCGATAGTGGCTGTCTGAAAACCTTGTTCCAAGAACCAGTGTGCAGTACGGGTGGTTAGCACAAACAATTGTAGAATACCTTGTTGTCGTGCTTTCTCTTCTAAAAAATGCAGGATTTGACTACCACGATTGGATTGACGATATGCAGGGTCAACCGCTACACATGCGATTTCAGCAGAACGGATTTCATTTTTTGCTGTGGGAATTGGATATAGCGCGGCACAGGCGAGAATCATGCCATCACGTTCAATCACAGCAAATTGTCCAATTTCACTTTCCAGTCGTTCACGAGATCGATAAACCAAAATACCTTCTTGTTCGAGTGGACGTAACAGATTAATTAGCCCGCCGACATCTTGAATTGTCGCCGTGCGTACTTCCTCATAATGCGCGTCAGTAATCATGGTGCCAATGCCATCGCGAGTAAATAACTCTTCAATCAATGCACCATCATAGGCATAGGAGATTACATGTACGCGATGTACACCTGAAAGAGAAGCTCGCTGCGCACCTTGTAAATGCAAGGCCATTTCATCATCATTTTTTTGAAATTGCTCAATATAATTATCTAATTGGTGGGGAGTAAGTTCACGTAAAATTTTGTGGTTATCATCAAGTAATCCTTGTTTATTGCCAAGAAAAATCAGCTTGTCGGCTTGAATGGCAATCGCGGTTTTGGTGGCTACTTCTTCTGCCAAAAGGTTAAATACTTCTCCGGTGGTTGAATAACCTGTAGGCCCTAATACCACAATATTATGATTATCTAAATGGCGCTGAATTGCATCTGTATCGATACTTCGGACTTCACCTGTCAGTTGAAAATCAACTCCATCGCGAATTCCATAAGGTTTAGCTGTAACAAAGTTTCCAGAAACGGCATCAATACGCGCACCAAACATAGGTGAGTTGGCCAGTCCCATTGATAATAACGCCTCAATTTCCAGTCGAATGGAACCTACAGCATTCATAATACAACTTAAGGATTCTCGTGTAGTGACGCGGCGATGAAGATGAATTGGCGTTTGAATCTGTTTTTCTTGGAGGTTTTTATTAATTTGTGGACGTGCGCCGTGTACTAAAATCAGTCGAATACCAAGCGAATGTAGTAACGCAATATCGTGAATAATATGTTGAAAATTAGGGTGTTGAACTGCTTCTCCACCAAACATTAAAACAAAGGTTTTATTTCGATGTGCATTAATATACGGTGCTGAGTGACGGAACCAACGCACATAATCTTGCGTGGTGCTGGAAGTAGACTCAGTCTCGTGTAATGGCATAATCGACTCAAAAAAAAGAGAAACATAGACTGATTTTAAACAAAATTAGCCAAAGGGGAATGCCTGAGATAAAAAAACACCTTGATCTAAAAGATAAAGGTGTGGGATATGGTCAAGAAATAAAGATTATCGGGCGATTTTCAAAATTTTATGGTCATGTTGTGAAACGAGAACATACTGTCCATTAACTTGATACCATTGTTGGCCACGTTTGGGTTGGGCTATATGTTTATGCGCGCGATAGTCGACTTGGTAACGTGACAACTGATATTGACGCGGCATAGTTTGACCAATGCGCCAGTCGCGGCTCGGATCTAGTTTTTTATCTTTTGCATGGGTGGGTTGATGGAGTTCCGCTTGATTTTGATGGACATAATGTTTTGAATGAGGATCTTGCGGAGCTGCCATGGCACTTGTTGCCAATAATCCACTCATACTAAAAACAAGTGCACTAATCCATTTATTCATCTGTACCTCATATTCTTTTCACTGATCGTTGATGGTTTTAACTTAATATTAAATATGAGAGAAAACGTGAAGAGTACTTAGCAAATTGTGAAAGATCGGCACAGATTGAGAAGGGCATGTGAAGACAGCTTAAAAAAAAGCCCAGATTTGGAATCTGGGCTATAAAGTGTAAAATTTTTAATAAAATTAAATGGGTTAGAAACCTACGATCCGAATAATATCATTGGTACTGGAATTGACTAAAATATAGTCATTGTTGATTTTGTACCATTGTTGATTTCGATCAGGTTTTGGAAGATTGTGATCCCGATATTCAACTTTATAACCATTGCCACGGTAATGTTGAGGCATAACATAACCCGTTTGCCAGCGGTGCTGTTTTAAACGTTGTACACCACGTTCTTCTCGTATACGACGTTGTTCTGAGCGCACTTGTTCATCATCGTTATCACGGTCACGATCATAACTGCGTTCTTTACGCGCTTGAGGAAAATCACCGCCATTATCGCGATCAAAATACGGTCCTGCAACTGCAACCGTACTCATTAGTGCGGTCAAAGATAATGCCAGGGCTGTCAAAATCTTTTTCATAATGCATCCTCGGGGACGTACTTCTTTCTCATTGTTTTAATGTACAAAAAAAATGCAGAGAAACTGTGAAGATTGCGCAATAATTCAATTAAAAATATGAAGATAACTCTGCTCTTATTGCCTAGGCATTTTGCACTGCTTTAAATTGTTTTGTCCAGTGGTCAACGGCTTAAGTCTGAAAGATTTAAATCTATATAGAACGGATAGATAAAAAAGATTTATTGCCAATGTTCAGAAAAATTTTGCAAAGAATCTAACATTAAAATAATGTCTTTTGCCTGTTCAGCATCATTTAGCGCAGTAACCAATGTTTCGGAAAGTTGTAAATGACGAATGGAGAGAATGAGTTGCTTCTTATGAACAGAATCACGCATTAAGTTTGCTCCTTATAACGCTGTGTTAAAACATAGATTCAGATTAAAGGAGATCTTTTAATTTGTAAAAACGAATAATTTTCTTATTTTAATTTAAAAATACGATTATTAATGCGTAAAAAAAGCATCTCGAAAGATGCTGGTAATCTTATATAAAATTAGCTTCAATCCTGTGCATCAATACTTTGACCATCAAGATGCAAACTGTCATCGCCCATTAGATATAAATAAGCCGGCATAATTGACTCTGTTGTAGGCAAACTTAATGGATCTTCATCGGGATAAGCTTTGGCACGCATGGCAGTACGGGTTGCACCTGGATTAATACAATTAAAACGAATATTGGGATGCATATGCTCAGCGGCAAAAATCTTGCTGACAGCTTCAATGGCGACTTTTGAAACAGAATATGCCCCCCAAAGTGCGCGCGCTTCACGTCCGACTCCAGAACTGGTAAATACCACTGAAGCATGCTCTGACTTTTGTAAAAGAGGCAATAAAGCCTGAGTCAGCATAAATGGCGCACGCAGATTTACCGCCATTACATCGTCCCACACTTGCGGCGAATAATCCGCTAAAGGTACACGTTCACCTAAAATACCCGCATTATGCAAAATACCATCCAAACGACCAAATTGTGATTCAAGTGTATTAACTAATAGCTCATAATCACGTACTGATGCGCTGGAAAGCTGTAGCGGTAAAATAGCTGGTTGTGGTGCACCTAAACTTTCGATTTCATCATAAATAACTTCAAGTTTATTCAGGGTCCGGCCATGTAAAACCACTGTTGCGCCATGTAGCGCGTAGCTCATGGCAGCAGCGCGACCAATACCATCGCCAGCACCTGTAATTAAAATAATACGGTCTTTTAATAAATCGGTACGAGGCTGATATTCTGAGTATTTCATGGTGAACCTCCCTAAAATTTGATTCAAATTATAATGATAATGCTCACATCCTAACGGGTTTCGTGGAATTTAACTGTAGTAATTGGCGTAAAATGGATTGTAATTCAGTAACATCGTTCACGATAGCGTCGGCTTGCCATGCTTCCAAATCATCTTGATACTCTAATGGCAAATAACCATAGGCCGCCAGAATGGTATACATACCTGCGGCTCGACCCGCATCAATATCACGTGGATGATCTCCAACATAAATAATTTGCTCACTTGGCAAATTCAATTGTTTGGCGGCAAGATACATGGGTTCAGGATCTGGCTTGGTCTTCGTGACATCTTCAGGGCAAACCAAAACGCTGCAACGTTCAGTCAAATTCAATTCAGCCAGTAACAATTCACTTAAACCACGAGGTTTATTGGTGACAATACCCCACGGAATGTCATGCGTTTCAAGTTCTTCGAGTAGAGGATACATTCCCGAAAACAGATCTGTATCCACCACGATCTGCTGACCATAATTGTCTAGAAAGCGTTGGCGATGTTGTAAAAATACAGGATCATCTAGCTCTAACTCCGGGTAGACCAGTTTCACCATGGCGCGTGCGCCTTCCGAAACTTGTGTACGAATTAAATCGGCATCGACGATGTCACATTGTTTTTCACGACACATGGCTTGAATTATGCGAATAAAATCGGCCGCGGTATCGATTAAAGTACCATCAAGGTCGAATAGAACAGCTTTCATGCTTGAGTTGCCTTAATCGTATGCACCATATAATTGACCTCAACATTCGGTGCCAGCCAATAGTGTTTAGTGAGCGGATTATAGTGCAAGCCAATCATTTCTTTTAAGGTCAAACCTGCTTCACGAATATCCTGCGCCATTTCTGAAGGGCGGATAAATTTGTGATAATCATGCGTCCCTTTAGGTAATAAGCGTAAAATGTATTCAGCTCCAATAATGGCGAACAGATAGGATTTCGGATTACGGTTAATGGTTGAAAAAAACACATGGCCGCCTGGTTTCACTAAAGTCTGACATGCTTTGACGATAGACGTTGGATCAGGAACATGCTCCATCATTTCCATGCACGTCACAACGTCATACTGTCCTGCTTGTTCTTGAGCAAGTTCTTCAACTGGGATTTGACGATATTCGATATTTTTTACATGGTCCTGCTCTGCATGCAAACGTGCAACATTGAGCGGTGCTTCGCCCATATCGATACCTAGAACGTTTGCACCGCGACGCGCCATACTTTCAGCTAGAATACCGCCACCACAGCCCACATCCAGAACTTTTTTACCAGCGATGCCACCTGCGTGTTCATCGATCCAGTTCAAACGTAATGGATTGATCTGGTGTAGAGGACGAAATTCCGAATGCTGATCCCACCATTTGGCTGCGAGTGCTTCAAATTTTGCGATTTCTTGTGGATCAACATTCAGTTGCGACATGGTGTCACCTCTTTTATAAGTGTTTTCATCAATCGTTAAGTTTGGTTTACTAGTGTTAGTGTAACCAGAAATCGGAAAAAAGCGACCAGCTTGCTTAAAGATATGGTAAAAATCTTCACACAAGGAAAACGAATTTAGCATATTTGCTTTATATTTAGAGCATAAACTCAACATAATGATTTAGAGGAAAAAACAGGTAATGAAAAAGTTTGTATTGGGTGGTCTTTGTGCCGCAATGATGGTAATTTCTGGTACAACAATGGCTGCTGATTTTGTGGCAGGGAAGGATTACACCGTGGTGGCTAACCCGGGAAAAGTGGCTGTACCCGGTAAAATCGAAGTACGTGAGTTTTTTTGGTACGGTTGTCCGCACTGTTTTAAGCTTGAACCATATATGCAAACATGGTTAAAACAGATTCCTAAAGATGTAAATTTCCTGCGTACGCCAGCAGCGATGAACAAGGTGTGGGAACAGGGTGCGCGTGCGTATTATGTCTCTGAAGCTCTGAATGTCCGTAAAAAGACCCATTTGCCACTGTTTCATGCAATTCATGATCAAGGACAACAAATTTTTGATCAGGCATCTTTAGCTAAATTTTATGCAGGTTATGGTGTTCCCGAGCAGAAGTTTAATAGCATGTTTAACTCATTTCCAATTACCGCAAAAATTGCAGAATCCAATAAATTGGCGCAGCAATATCAGCTAACTGGCGTTCCAGCGGTTGTAGTCAATGGTAAATATGTGGTTCAGGGTGAAGACGGTAAAGTAACTCAAGTGATTAATTATCTGATTGAAAAAGAACGTAAAGCAAAATAATGTTGGTTTTAAAAAAGCCCCTTTGTTATTTTAAATAAAGGGGCTTTTTATTTTACTTGTTCAAATCATCCAGCTTAATTTCGAGTTCAAACGCATCTAGATTGATTGATTGTGTGGGTAGGGAGAGCGCCTGATTGACATAAAGATTGATCAATTTCTGACGGGAACCAATAGATCTTTGATAATAGCTTGAATTTAATAACAAAGCGGCACCGTAAGTGAGTGACCAGATATAAGATAAATAATCCCGAATGGACATATCATAATGCACAGATTGCAAATAGGCTTCGGTAATATCTTTGATTGCTAAAATACGCGCTTGACGGATTTCGTATAATTCTTCAAATAAATGATTGAGTTTGGATTCACTCATCGTCAGATTTTCTTCTAGCTGATGCAATAAAATGGTACGTGCAGGCGCTAAAAGATGATGCAGCATATAAATCGGTGCATATTCTTTAAAATCAGTGTGGTGTTTATTGGAAATATCTAATAGTTTTTTTTCATTTTCGATGACCAGTTCCAGTAACAGTTCATTCTTACTTTTAAAATGTTTATACAATGTGCCTTTGGCAATATCCAATTCAGCCACTAGCTCATCTAGCGTGATTTCCTGATTGTTTTCCAGCAATAGTTTTTCGGCAACACTTAAAATACGTTCTTTGCGGATTAAAAATTGTTGATGGCGATCTGGATTCATAACCGTTCCTATTACAGCAGTAGATACACGCGTCTACCGACATTAAGCCAAATTCGTAAATTCGCCAAGATGATTAAAGAAATTTACTGATTTTTTTCTGTTTTCATATAATAAGTATGAATTATTCCCAGTTGGCAATACCACGGAAAATCAAGCGGACTTGTGTTGAAGCATTCTCAATAAAACCTTGTTGCTGTTGATGCAACGCTTCGGCCTGGTATTGGCGTGGCAAACTCAGCCAAGTCATGGCCCACGTAAATGACATGTTAATTAAAATCGTAGAAAGAACTTTAAGGTCTTGATTTTCCTGAAAGTGTTCAAATGTTGGTAATTTACGCAAATCTGTAGTCAGCGCTTCGGTCAGGTCGTCGATTTCGCGTGCAATGGCATAGCGTACTGTAGAAGATCCCCCCCAGCGTTCAGCAATCATAAATTGCCATTCGAGTGGACTGTGATTAACTGCCTGTACAAATAACTCAATGCTGGTTTGTGGATTGGCCTTGGCTTGATGTAAATAACTTTGTCCAAGTTGATGAATCAGACTTTTAATGTGCAGAGCAACTTGGTCGACCAGTTCTTGTCCGAGGGCATCCATATCCTGAAAATGGCGATAAAATGCAGTGGGAACTAAACCAACCTCACGTGCGACCTCACGTAAACTAATGCTGCTAAATGAACGTCCAGCAGTACTCAGTTGCAATGCAGCATCCAGCAGTGCCTGACGGCTTTGTTGTTTACGTTCATCCCGTATCGACATTCATTAGACCTATATTAAACCAGCCATGAGTCTATCAAAAACTACCTTGCTTTCAAAAAATAAATGAATAAATAAAAAAATCAGTGAACACCTGTTGACTGAATTAAAAAAAAAGAATAATGTGTACACATGTTCACTGAAAGAACATTTGTTCACTCATATAAATAGCCAGATACAAACGAGGAACGTATGAACATTGCAGCCAATTATCAGCCTCAATGGATTCGCGAAGATTTTGTCGATTTCATATTGGAAAAAGTCAATCCGATGTGGACTTGGAAAAAAGTCAAAGCTCAAGTCACTTCAGTGAAGGCGATCACTCCTGAGCTTTATCAAATTTGTTTACAGTCAAATAGCAACTTTGCAGCACGTCATTTTAAAGCAGGTCAAAGCATTCTTGTGACAGTAGTGGTTGCTGGTGTGCGTTATCAGCGTAGTTATTCTGTGATGCAGATCGATGCGCAGGGAAATCTTTATTTAGGGATCAAAGTTCAGGGCGTAGTATCACGTGCCATGAGTCAGTTACAGTCGGGTGATGTGATTGAAATTTCACAAACTCAGGGCGAATTTTGTTTACATACGGATCAGACCGCAGCAGTATTGATTGCATCAGGTAGTGGTATTACGGCGATTTATTCTTTATTGCAGCAAGCAATACAACAGCAATTACCTCAAATTGATGTGATTTATTTTAGCCGTGATGCTGCATTTCATCATGAATTACAGCGTTTGGCTGAACGTTATCCCATGATTCATTATCACCACATTGATACTCTTCAGCAAAAACAGCATTTAACTCCAGACTTGTTAAATAAGCTGGTGAGTGACTTAGAACAAAAACAAACTTATCTGTGTGGTGCATCTGGCATGATGCAGGCAGCCAAAACGATTTTTGCAGAATTAAATCTGGCCGATCGTCTACATATGGAATATTTCCAGCCTGTTGTAGATGAAACCCTTGAAGCACAACCCGTGATCTTTTTACGTTCACAACAGGAATTTGAAGCCAATACCAATTTATTGGAAAGTGCTGAGCAGGCGGGTTTGCGTCCCTCTCACGGTTGTCGTATGGGTATTTGTAATACTTGTACCTGCACTAAAGTCAGTGGTTCAACCAAAAATATTCTGACGGGTGAAATTGATCATGGCAACAATACCCAGATCAGGTTATGTGTCAGTCAGGCAATTAGTCCTGTCGTGATCAATCTTTAATTACAGTCAGTCAATTTCAATAGATTCGGAGAAAAATAATGAATATGTCCGTAAAGTTTCCATTAAACAGTAAATCTAGTTATTTAACCCCAGAACAGGTTGAAGAGTTTGGTCGTCGTGTCGAGGAAATCCGCCGTGAGGTTATGGATAATCTGGGCGAAGCCGATGCCAAATATATCTACAAAATTCGTAACTTTGTCCGTTATAGTGAAATCGCTTCACGCGGTATGTTGATGTTTGGCGGTTGGATTCCACCTGTTTGGTTGTTAGGAACAGGTTTGTTGGGTATTTCTAAAATCGTTGAAAATATGGAACTTGGTCATAATGTCATGCACGGTCAGTTTGACTGGCTGAATGATCCAAGTTTAAATGGCGCCAATTATGACTGGGATACCATTGCAACAGGGGATGATTGGAAACATACCCATAATTACGTGCATCATACTTATACCAATATTGTGGGTAAAGATCATGATGTGGGTTATGGTTTGCTGCGTGTCAGCGAACAACAAAAATGGGAACCTCGCTTTTTATTGAATATTCCTTTAGCTGCGCAATTGATGATTTTATTTGAATGGTATGTGGGAGTCCAAAATCTACATTTGGAAGATGCCATTATTTATAAAACCAAATCGTGGAAGGAAGTTTGGAAAGATTCGGCTAAATTACGTAAAAAAGTTGTACGTCAGGTGGGTAAAGATTATATATTTTTTCCGCTGATTGCAGGGCCGAATGCGATTCCTGTATTTTTAGGTAACGTAGTCGCCAATGTGATCCGTAGTTTATGGTCATCAGCGGTGATTTTTAATGGTCACTTTACAGAAGATGCTGAGACCTTTGAAGAAGATAATACAGAGACTGAAACTCGTGCCCAATGGTATTTGCGTCAGATTCGTGGTTCGAGCAATTTTACCGGAACAGACTGGTTACATATTTTAAGTGGAAATTTAAGCCATCAAATTGAACATCACTTATTTCCAGATATGCCTGCTAATCGTTATGCTGAAGTTGCGCCAAAAATCAGAGCATTATGTGAAGAATATGGTGTTAATTATAACGAAGCCAATTTTGTTAAACAGTTCTGGAGTGTTTGGGTGCGTTTGGCTAAATGCTCATTGCCAAATGGATACACAGATCAGGTTTCAAATGCGATTCAAAAAGTAAAAAGTATCTTTGCCTTTGCCAAATAAGTGCTTTTGTAAAAAGCAGGGAATTGGGCCGAATTCGGCCCAATTTTATTGAAGGCATTTGCTATACTATGCTGCAATCTTAATTTAGCGGCAATGAAAGGATAGTTTATGCGTCTTGACCAACGAGCACTTGATCAATTACGTGATGTAAAAATTACAAGAAATTATACCCGTTATGCCGAAGGTTCGGTTCTGGTCGAATTCGGTCATACCAAGGTGTTATGTACCGCAAGCATTGATAATTCTGTACCTCGTTTTTTAAAAGGTCAGGGGCAGGGCTGGGTAACAGCAGAATACGGAATGTTACCGCGTTCTACCCATACCCGTAGTGACCGTGAAGCGGCTCGTGGCAAACAAAGTGGCCGTACGCAGGAAATTCAGCGTCTAATTGGTCGTAGTCTTCGTGCCATGGTAGATTTGAAAAAATTGGGTGAAAATACGATTACCATCGACTGTGATGTAATTCAGGCAGATGGTGGTACGCGTACCGCAGCTATTACTGGTGCAGCAGTCGCTTTGATCGATGCCATGAATGTGCTGCTAGAGAAAAAGAAAATCAAGCAAGATCCATTGAAAGGCTTGGTCGCTGCAATTTCAGTCGGCATTTATCAGGACGAAGTTTTACTGGATTTATGTTACGAAGAAGATTCAAACTGCCAAACAGATCTAAACGTGGTGATGACACAGGCAGGTGAATTTATTGAAATTCAGGGTACAGCAGAAGAAAAACCATTTACCCGTACCCAAGCCAATGCCATGCTTGAAGTTGCTGAAAAGGGAATTCAGACCCTGATTCAAAAACAGCAAGAAGCATTAGGCTGGTAAGTTATTCCAGATATTAAAACGCATCTTCGGATGCGTTTTTTTATGGCTTCATATAATCGACATCAAATCATCATGACGCTGTAATTTTCAAGCTTTTTACTAGTCTCCATTCCTAAATGGAGAGGATCATGTCTAAATTTTTCTGTTTTTTTTTGATTATCACTAGTTTCACACTTAGTGCTTGTAAGGATGATGATACATCGACCCAGCAGCCACAGCCACCAAAAAATAATTGCACCATGCACTGTGCACCATAACCATAATAAAATCATAAAAAGGATTAAAAAATGAATCGTCGTGATTTTGTACTCAATACGGCCAAGACTTTATTTGGTACAGCTGCCCTATCTAGTTTTCCCTTGAGCATTCAAAAAGCCTTGGCGATTGATGCCAAAGTCGATACAGGCAGCATTCAAGATGTCAAACATGTGGTGATTTTGACGCAGGAAAATCGTTCCTTTGATAACTATTTTGGCACCTTAAAAGGCGTCCGTGGTTTTGGTGATCGCTTTACAATTCCTTTAAGTGCAGGGCGCAAGGTCTGGGAACAGTATGATGCCAGTCAAAATAAAATTCTTCCTTATCATTTAGATAGTCGTTTGGGCAACGCTCAACGTGTGTCAGGGACACCACATTCATGGCAGGATGGTCAGGACGCGTGGAACCACGGACGCATGGGGGATTGGGTGAAATTTAAAAAAACACAATCGATGGGATATTATAAAAAACAGGAAGTTGAATTTCAGTTTGCCTTGGCCAATGCGTTTACGGTGTGTGATGCTTACCACTGTGCCATGCATGCAGGAACCAACCCCAATCGACAATTTATCTGGACAGGAACAAATGGCCCAGCAGCAGGTGTTGCCAGTGTAGTTAATGAGTTTGATGGACTAGGTGCATCCTCAAGTGGTTATGAGTGGACAACTTATCCGGAACGTTTACAACAAGCGGGGGTTAGCTGGAAAGTTTATCAAAATATGCCAGATAACTTCACGGATAACCCACTGGCAGGTTTTAAGCAATATCGCCGTGCAAATGAATTATCAGGTCAACCTGTCAGCCATGATGATCTCGTCAGCCCTGCCTACGATGAAAAAGTTGATGCAACACAACCTTTATATAAAGGTATTGCCAATACTATGCCTGATGGTGGTTTTTTAGGAACATTCAAACAAGATATTCGCACAGGGAAATTGCCTCAAGTCAGCTGGATTGTAGCGCCCGCAACTTATAGTGAACATCCAGGGCCATCTAGTCCGGTACAAGGCGCATGGTATATACAGGAAGTATTAAATGCGCTAACAGACAATCCTGAGATTTGGTCACAAACAGTTTTATTGATTAATTTTGATGAAAATGATGGTTTCTTTGATCATGTACCCTCACCAAGTGCGCCATCTAAAGATGACAATGGAAAAACTTATGGTAAAACCACTTTGCCCGATGAAGCATTGGCACCAGAATATTTCACTCATCCTGCAGTAGCGACAGCAACATCGCAACCTCAGCCAGATGGTCGAGTTTATGGTCCAGGAATTCGTGTACCAATGTATGTGATTTCACCGTGGAGTCGTGGTGGTTGGGTCAATTCACAGGTATTTGATCATACTTCAGTTATTCAGTTCCTTGAACAGCGTTTTGGAGTAAATGAACCGAATATTAGCGCATATCGTCGTGCAGTTTGTGGTGATTTGATGACAGCCTTTGATTTTAAAACTCCAAATATCACGCAGCTTACTGAACTTGAGGGTAAAAAAGCAAAAGCGGAAGCGGATGCTATTCGTTTAGCTCAGTCCTTATTACCGCAGGTGACCGTTCCGAACCAGCAGGCTTTTCCCCAGCAGGATATGGGAATTCGTCCATCAAGGGCCTTGCCGTATATTTTGCATACCAGTGCCAAGGTCAATCTATCGGGACAAAGTGTACAACTTTTATTCGCCAATACTGGGAAACAGGCCGCGGTATTTCATGTGTATGATCGCTTAAATCTGGAGGCCATTCCACGTCGTTATATGGTCGAAGCAGGCAAGCAATTACAGGATGAGTGGAATACGCAGCAAGGTGCGTATGATCTCTGGGTGTTAGGGCCTAATGGATTTCATCGCGCATTCGTAGGTAATCTGAATCAAAGTCTACAACAGCAAGCCTTACCAGAAATTAGGATCTGCGTCGAAGACTGTGAAGCCAAATTATTTTTAAAAGTTCGTCATGACGGACAATCAAGTTGTAAGCTAAGGGTTAAAGCCAATGCTTATCTGCCCAATCAGCAATGGTCGATTGAAACAGCAAGTTCAGAAAAAGAATTAGCTTGGGACATGACTGAATTTGGAGGTTGGTATGATTTCACTGTCTATATGGAGTCTGATCTAAGTTTCAGTCGACGGTTTGCAGGTCGTATTGAAACCCCAAAAGATTCAATTTCTGATCCATATATGGGCTATATTGAAAATTAATTGCATTAAAATCTAATGCAGAAAAAGGATGTCATCAGACATCCTTTTTACAAAAACGCCAACGATTTCACAAACGATAACTTTTTACATCTAGCTTAAAACAAAGCCTGCTCAAGTTTGTCATGATTAAATTTTAAAGTTGCAAATAATTTTATAGTTTTATGAGATATGGGAAAATCAATATGCTACAAGGTTTTATTGTACTGTTTGCGATTATTACATTTACGATTATGGCTTGTGATCCACGCCCCAATGAAACATCACGTAATCAATCTGCATGGCAAGCTCAGACCAAAACCTCAGAAGTCTTGATCCAGCCTGAGCATGCTACGAAGATAGAAAATCTAACGACAAAAACACAAAAGATTGAAACTGAGCAAACCTAAGCATTAAACCGCATAGAAAGATCAACGGCGGTAACATCTTTGGTGAGTACACCCATCGAAATATAATCTACTCCTGTGCTCGCAACTTCACGCAGATTATCCAAAGTGATATTACCAGAAGCTTCCAGTTTACAACGCCCAGCGACGTGTTTAACGGCATCGATCATTTGTTGTTGGCTGAAATTATCCAGCATGACAATATCCGCGCCAGCTTCAAGTGCCTGATTGAGTTCATCCCAAGTTTCAACTTCAACTTCAACAGGTTTATTGGGTGCGATGTGATGCGCTTGAGCAATGGCTTGGGCAATACCCCCTGCGGCCATAATATGATTTTCTTTAATGAGAAATGCATCAAATAGACCTAAACGATGGTTTTGACCGCCGCCAATCGCCACAGCATATTTCTGGGCTATGCGTAGACCCGGTAAGGTTTTACGCGTATCCAATAGCTTAGTCTCGGTGCCTTGTAGCTGTTTTACATAATGAGCCGCCTTGGTAGCAACCGCAGATAAAGTCTGAACAAAATTCAAAGCAGGGCGCTCAACCGTTAATAGACTACGCGCTGAACCTGTCAATTTTAAAAAAGCTTCACCTGCACCAACAGATTCACCGTCTTGTTTTAACCAGATAATTTCTACGCTAGGATCGTATTGGGAAATCAATGCATCGACCCATGGACGACCAGCTAGAATCATATCTTCACGGCTAATAATAGTTGCTGTCGCGTGTTCATTTTCCGGAGTCAATAAAGCAGTAATATCACCATCACCAATATCTTCAGCCAGTGCTTGTTGTACGTTAATTTGAATCGATTGTTCTAGCAAAGATTGAGGAATGCTCATACTTTATACTCAGTATTAACCCAGAAAATTGAGCAATATATTAGCATTGTCCCTGTAAAAATTCACAAACGATTGTCATAAATATGCCTTATGAACAGTTTTAATTTTTTAGGACTCGATTAAACTAAGATTATTCAAAAATACATCGGATCATTCTAACTATGTCATTGAGCACGACCTATCGAGTGGAAAAAGGGCAGTTGATTGGTGCCAGACAGATTGCTTCTCCAAATTATAATCAACGCCCTGAATCCGTAGAAATTCAACTGATCGTGGTACATAACATTAGTTTGCCACCATCGCAGTTTGGCGGCGGATATATTGAACAGTTTTTCCAAAATCAATTAGATTGGTCACTTCATCCTTATTTTCAAAGCATTGAGGGCATGCAGGTGTCTGCACATCTCCTGATTTTAAGAACAGGGGAAGTGATTCAGTTTGTCAATTTTTATAATCGGGCATGGCATGCTGGACGTTCTAGTTATCTGGCACAGGTCAAATGTAATGATTATTCGATAGGCATCGAGCTTGAAGGGAGTGATGATTTACCTTTTGAAGAGGTTCAGTACCAAGCGCTAGTTGAGGTTACCGCCGTATTGCAAGCCAGTTATCCTAAAATTCAGCAGCATATTGCGGGGCATTCAGATATCGCGCGTGGTCGTAAGACTGATCCGGGACCTTTTTTTCAATGGATTTACTTCCGAAAATTATTAAATGAAAAAAATATCCATACCAGACATCATTTCACAACGAAATAATTTTTTACTTTCATTACAATATCGGCTTTGTATTTAGCCGTGGGTGGATGCGATGGCATTATGGCGATCAACCTTTATTGTCAGTGCAATGACAATGTTGTCCCGTATATTGGGGCTGGTTCGGGACATGGTCTTGCTCAATGTATTTGGTGCAGGTAAAGATTTCGATACCTTTGTGGTTGCCTTTCGTATTCCTAATTTTTTTCGGCGACTCTTTGCTGAAGGCGCGTTTTCACAGGCTTTTATTCCTGTCCTGACAGAATATAAAACAGGCCGAGCTCATGCTGAAGTTCAGATTTTAATTAGCCGTGTATTCGGCTGTTTACTTCTGATCATGAGTTTATTGACTTTAGTGGCGATGATCATCGCTCCTGTCATCATTTATGCCTATGCCCCTGGTTTTCATAATGATCCTGAGAAATTTGATCAGGCTGTTGGTATGTTTCGTCTGACGATTCCTTATTTAATGTTTATGTCGTTGACGGCTTTTGCCAGTAGCATTTTAAATAGCTATGGTTCTTTTGCTTCACCCGCTTTTTCTCCAGTGTTACTAAATGTCGCGATGATTGCTGGAGCGTGGTGGCTGACTCCCTATATGCAGCAACCGATTATGGCTTTAGGCTGGGCTGTGCTGGGCGCTGGGATTCTACAGCTTGCCATTCAGATCCCTGAACTATGGCGGAAAAAACTGCTCATTCCACCAAGAATTGATTTTAAACATGAAGGGGTTGAGCGCATCATGAAATTGATGCTGCCTGCATTATTTGGGGTCTCAGTCACTCAGATCAATTTATTACTCAATACCATCTGGGCTTCATTTATGCAGGATGGTTCCGTGTCATGGTTATATAGTGCTGAGCGAATGACCGAGCTTCCTTTGGGTCTCATTGGGGTGGCCATTGGCACAGTGATTTTACCATCACTTTCGACGCGACACGCTGAACAGGATCAAGCTAAATTCCGAGGCATGCTGGATTGGGCTGCACGTGTGATTGTTTTGGTTGGATTGCCTGCCAGTATTGCGCTATTTATGTTATCAACACCGATTATTCAGGCGCTGTTCCAGCGTGGTGAGTTTGATCTTCGTGATACCCAGATGACGGCCTTGGCATTACAATGCATGAGCGGTGGCGTAATTGCTTTTATGCTTATCAAGGTCTTTGCTCCAGGATTTTATGCGCAGCAGGATACAAGAACTCCAGTACGTGTGGGATTGATGGCGGTCGCAGCTAACGCTATTTTAAACGTGGTACTGATTGGCTTTTTTAAACTGATCAATTGGCATGCAGAGCATATGGCATTGGCATTGGCTTCATCTGGCTCAGCGCTAGTGAATGCAGGTTTGCTCTATTTCTACTTGCATAAACGCAATATTTTTAAATTTGGTGGGCATTGGAAGAAACTCGCAATTCAATATGCAATTGCTAACATTGCCATGATTGCTGCGTTATGGTTTGGCTTACATTGGTATGATGGTCAATCTTCACAGTGGATGCGAATCATAGAAGTGGCGGCCTTATGTATTTTGGGTGTAGTCGCCTATGCTGTTACGCTGTTAGCGACAGGATTTAGACCGCGTCATTTACGTCATGATTAATAGATATTCCCTGCATTATCATTGGCATTTTCGCTGTAAATAGATCATCACGGTGTAAAAAAGCACAGCCTTTAAAAAAAAGGAGCTGTGCTTTTAAATTAAAAATGAATCGATCTTTATCAATTTTTAATTAGGCGTCACTTGTAAGAGTTCAATATCAAAAATTAAAACACTATTAGGGCCAAT
Source organism: Acinetobacter sp. S54 (assembly GCF_016624945.1). Lineage (GTDB taxonomy): Bacteria > Pseudomonadota > Gammaproteobacteria > Pseudomonadales > Moraxellaceae > Acinetobacter. The sequence goes on from NZ_JACVUI010000009.1 coordinate 39,488, forward strand.
CGCATCACCTGAACCGACATCGCCATAAGCCAGATTAGCTGGAATAAAGAAGCGGGTTTTACCACCTTCCTTCATGGTTTGTACACCTTCTGTCCAGCCAGGAATCACTTGACTAAGTTGGAACTCAACAGGGTGGTTACGTGCAATTGAGCTATCAAATACAGTGCCGTCTAATAAACGACCTTCATAATTCACTTTAACTTTTGAATTTGCCTTCGGCGATTTACCTGTACCTGCCTGTAAAACTTGATACTGTAGACCTGATTTGGTAGTAATTACGCCAGATTTTTTGCCATTCTCAGCTAAAAAAGCTTGTCCGTTTTTCTGATTTTCTTGAGCTAATTTTTGAAACTCGATCAGTTGTTTCGATTCAACCTGTTTCTTATATTGGCTCAAAGCTTTAGCCATATCCTCATCACTTAAAGAGGATGCCTTACCTGTAGAGCCTTCTTTCAATCCCTGAATAAAGGTATCTAAATTTAAATCTTTTAGCGTATCAGCATTGGTACGTCCCATCACATAACCGTAACTATAACCCAATTGATCTTTCTGCGGGCTTTGAGAAGTGACAGGCGCTGCAAAACTAAGGCCCGTCATGCCAAGTAATACGAGTGTTAAACTGATTTTTTTCATTGTGCTTCCTAAAATAAAAGAGGAGAGTATTAACTCTCCTTCCTCATGAATTATTTAACTTCTAACAGTTCTACATCAAAAATTAAAGTGCTGTTTGGTGGGATCATACCAGGCACACCTTGTTCACCATAAGCCAATTGTGATGGAATATAGAATGTTGCCTTGCCGCCTTCTTTCAGCAGTTGTAGACCTTCTGTCCAGCCAGGAATCACTTTATTTAATGGGAACTCAACCGGTTCACCACGATCGTAAGAGCTATCAAACACTTTACCGTCAGTGAGTTGGCCTTTGTAATGAACTTTTACGACAGAAGTAGCAGTCGGTTGTTTACCTGTACCTTCTTTAATAATTTTATACTGTAAGCCTGAAGCAGTGGTTTTAACCCCTTCTTTATGGGCATTTTCAGTTAAAAAGTTAGCATTGGATGATTCAGTTTTCTTTGCATCTTCCAATTGCTTTTGTTGCATTTGTTGTTGGAACTCTACATATGCAGCTTGAAGTTCTTGTTCAGTATAAGCTGCAGGCTTTTTGTCATGCCCATCGCGAATACCACTCACAAATGCGTTAACATCAAGTTCTGGGGGAGTTTGGTGGGCAACTTCATAACCCAGTGCATAGCTGATTTTTTTTACAGGCGAGGCATTCTTGTCTGCCTTTGAACCAACCTCTGCCACTGGATGTTGAGATGCATAGTAAACGGGAATAAGTGCAGCACCGCCTAAAATTACAGCGACAGCAATGGGTAAGGCTTTACTCATGAGTGTTCCAGAAATGTTGTTTATTTAACCAAATATCAATCGCCTGCAATCTTAGCATGGCTATCTTAAGCATAGACTGTTTAATAAAAAAAATAACAGGATTTTTATCTATTTTCACATCAATCTTTAATTCGCTCGTAAAAAAGTCGAACCTAATGGTTCGACTTCATAATAAAGATTGCAACTGTGCGATTAATTAATCATCTTTTGCAGCTTTATAGGCATAAGCATAGTTATACCCATAACTGCCGCTCGCAGAACGCTGAATATCATTGAGAATAAAGCCATTCACTTTTACGCCAGCTTGTTCGAAACGATTGAGGGCTAATTCAAGCTCTTTCATTTGAGTTTTGGCATGACGAGCAACAATCAAATTTACACCTGTATATTGCGAAATAATAATACCATCTGTAACCGCAAGAACGGGTGGGGTATCCAAAATAATATGATCATATTGCTGAGAAAGCTCTTGCAATAAAGTCTGGAACTTTTGAGAACTTAATAACTCAGATGGATTCGATGGGCTTTTACCGCGACTCATAAAGTTTAAATTTGCCACTTCAGTTGAATGAATCACTTGTGCTGATGAAGCCTGATCCGTTAATAATTCAGTAAGACCTGGCTGAGTTCCCATATTGAAATATTTATGTAAATAGCCACGACGTAAATCAGCATCAATCAACAATACACGTTTATCGCCTTGCGCAAAAATAGTGGCCAAGTTGGTGGAAATAAAAGATTTACCAACTTCTGGCGCAGGGCCACTGATCATAATGATATTATTTTTGGCACCTGAAAGAGCGAAATGAATCGCAGTACGAATACTACGTAAACTTTCAATAGCAATATCATCACTATGTTTTACAGCCAAGATAGGAATATTCTTTTTCTTCTTCAATACGGCCAAACGATTTTCCTGAATAGGAGAACGGGGTACAGTGGCATATACTGGAAGTTCCAGTTCATTTTCAATTTGAGAAGAATCTTTAATTCCTGTACGCAACATATTACGGGCTAAAGCAACTAATACTCCGATAAAACCACCCATAAAAATAGATAGGATAAGCACGATTAACTTCCGTGGTTTAATCGGTTTAACTGGTTCTATAGCGGTATCGACAATACGAACATTACCAATTTCACCAGCCTTTGCAATATTTAAAGTTTGATAGGTGTTCAAAAGGCTTGTATAAAGTTGTTGCTTAACTTCAACATCTCGATAATATTGCAAATACTGACGTTGAACATCTGGCAGCCGTTTCAATGTACCATTTAGTTCATTAATTTTCTTAGTCACAGCTCCAAGTTGCGCATTTATTTCCTGCATCATTGGGTGTTGTTCAGTATATTTGGCTGCAAGTTCTGCTTGCTTTTGCTGGAGCTCAAGTTTTTGAGTTTCAAGCTGAATACTCTGGGTGAGATAAAGCTCAGATTCTTTAGTCACATCCACCGTATTATAACGTTGTCTAAAGACGTTAAATTGACGCTCAGCTTGGTCTAACTCCTGTTTTAATTCAGGAAGTTGTTTATCTAGAAACTTAAGTGTTTGCTCTTTTTCAGCGGTGCCACGTTCAATATTTTGCTGTTTATAGGTCTGTAAGATCACATTGAGAACTTGGGTGATATGCAGTTTATCTGTACCTTGATAATTTAAACCAATGACCCCTGTCATTTTTCCCTTTTCAACTGCTGCATAATTATCAAGTAAACCATTTACTGCTGTGGTAATTGCCTGTTTGGTTAAAATATAAGGCTCGTTGATTTTATCTTTGGCATCAATTTTAATTTTCCAGAGGCCATCAACTGAAGAAATGGTATTGAGCTGATTGAGTTTACCTTTTGCAACTACTTCATCAGTTTCTAAATCTGTTAAAGAAAAAGAAGAATCTTTAAACTCTAAAAGCAACGATTTGTCCAAATAGCTTTGAGGAACATCAAATTGCTGAATATTAAAACCAATGAGTTGATCTTTAACAATGACACCCTGGCGAGAATACTGGGTTTCAAATTCGCTTGGAGTAATTAAGCGTTTAAACAAAGAGTTATTTTTAGGTTGAATTTGAATATCAAGATTTAAGTCTTGTATCGTTGTTCCTAACACTAACCGAGATTTCAAAATTTCAATTTCTGCTTGGGCAACTTGTTGCCCACCAAGTCCAGAAGACCCCATAATATTTGAGAGTTCCTGACCTAATAGCGCAGCCGATGCTCCCTTTTGTGTTTCCACTTGAACCAGCGCGTCTACTGAATAAGTATTTGGCGTTACACGTAAATAAAGTAAAGCGCAAATTAAACTTAAAATAATGTAAAGCGCAATAATTTTCCATTGTGCAATTAAAGAGAAAAATAGCTCTTTTAAATCAATGGTATCTTCAGTTTTTGTTGGATTTTGACTCATGGGTATGCAACTACTTAAAATTAAATATGTGATTTCCAGTCAGACACGTAAGCCTGAATATTACGGCAGGTTTCATCAAAGAATGCCTGATCATGTTGATATGGATCAGGCACATTTTTATGTTGCCAATGTCCGAGTCGAAACACTTTCCCTTTTGCAAAAGGCCAAGTTTGTTCTAAATGCTTTTGTTGATTTAAGCTCATGACTAAAATCAAATCTGCTTTTTTTATTAAATCACTATTGAGTTTACGTGCTATATGTGGACGCATATCAATCTGTAACGAGTCCATACATAGTAGAGCTTTTTCATCAGCCTCTTCACCCACCAGACCAGAAATACCTGCTGACTCAATATTTAAATGTGGATATTGATGTTTTAAAAAATATTCTGCCATTGGGCTACGACAAATATTTCCTACACAAACCACTAAAATATTTTGTATCTGCATTACTGCCCCAATCTATCGGTGGTATAAATCAGATTTGAGAATGGAATAATCTGGTTAACGATACGTTGCCAACGAGTCAAGCCAGTCGCATCAATATAGACAATATCATTCTTTTTCATTTGAAACTGATTGGCTAGACCAAAGTCACCCAAGCTCAGTAAGTTTAAATGATAAAGTTGTGTTTGATGGGTCTTGATGTTACTTCTAAGTACGTAAATACGACTTGCACTTGCGGATGTTGGATTGATACCTAAACTCTCACCTAAAACATCACTTAAGTTCATACCTTGATTACGCATTTCCAAGGCCTGGTTTTTGCCAGCTTCGCCCATCACGTAGATTTTCTGGTTTTCACGTGAATTTACATAAAGAGTATCGTTGGGCTGTATGAGCAGTTTATGCAGTGAATAACCCTGTTTTTCCAGCGCAATACTATTTAAATCATAGGTCGTGCCATTACGAATCAATTGGATAGAGGTGTCATCTCCTTTATCGGTCACGCCACCCGCTAAACCAAGGGCGGTATATACACTGACAGGTTGATCACTTAGAAAAAACTGCCCGCCTTTAGTCACACTTCCCTGAACAGAATAACGTTTACCTTCATAAGATAATACTCGCACCACCACATCAGGATTTTTTAAGTACTGCCCTAAACGGTTACGCAATTCTCTATTGATTTGAGCGAGCGTTTTTCCAGACGCTTTGTAGCGTCCTACTAAAGGAAACTGGATATAGCCTTCCTGATCGATTGGATAGCCATAGGCCTGTACAGATTGATCATTTGAAATGGAAGTCGTCGGTGGTGCAATCTCAGGATAATTCCACAACTGAATGGATAACACATCGCCGGCACTGAGTGTATAAATAGAACTGTGTCGTTTAAAAAGAGACGTTAAACTGCCAGCAGGTAAAGCATTTGCTGTTGATTGTATTATTGGCAAATTATTAGCAGTGATCTTAATGACATCAACGGATGTGCCGAGATCGGTTTGAAAAGAGCCTTCTTCGGGCACGTCATAAGTTTGAAAACCGGAGGTTACAGCACAACCTGTACCATTTATACATAAGGCAAGAATTAAAATATTTTGGTAATGCTTCACACGAGACCCTGTATTTGTTTAGTTTAGCGCTAACTCAGCTAACTTTAAGTCATTTTAATAAAATAGCGCAATCTTACAGCAAAAGAAATCGAAAAGCATGTAAAAATCACCGTCTTTCACTTGCGTTTAGTAGCTTAAGCATTAAGGTATCGTAAAGATATGTAGGTGTTCATTTACAGAACCAAAATGGAAAAAATAAAATAGATTTTTCTGGTATAGTACGCAACGGTTTATATTGGTATTGCTTTAAGCCTTTTGCTATATAAACTGAAAAAAACATTTTTATAGAAAATCAGCTGAAGGCGAATGTTATGTTTCAAATTGCTGACATTAAAATTGCAATCGTTGGCTTAGGGTATGTAGGATTGCCTTTAGCTGTTGAATTCGCTAAAAATGTGTCTGTAGTCGGTTTCGATATTTCTGAGAAAAGAATTGATGAGTTGAGGCAAGGGTTAGATCAGACCTTGGAGCTTTCAGCAAGTGAATTGTCTCAAGCTAAAAAGCTTCAGTTTAGTTCAAATACAAGTGCATTGACGGACTGTAACTTTTTTATTGTCACTGTTCCGACCCCAATTGATGATTTTAAACAGCCCGATTTAACGCCTTTAATTAAGTCTTCTGAAACGATTGGCCTAACCTTAAAAAAAGGTGATATTGTGGTTTATGAATCCACAGTTTATCCAGGAGCAACGGAAGAGGTTTGTATCCCTGTTTTAGAAAAAATCTCAGGTTTAAAATTTAATCAGGATTTTTTTGTGGGTTATAGTCCTGAGCGAATTAATCCGGGCGATAAGCAACGACGTGTGACCAATATATTGAAAATTACGTCGGGATCAACGCCTGAAGTTGCCGAATATATTGACCAGGTTTATAAATTGATTATTGAAGCTGGGACTTATAAAGCACCAAGTATTAAAGTTGCTGAGGCTGCTAAAGTGATTGAAAACACTCAGCGCGATGTCAATATTGCTTTAATTAATGAGTTGGCTCTTATTTTTAATAAATTAGACATTGATACAGAAGAAGTACTTAATGCGGCTGGAACCAAATGGAACTTCTTACCATTTCGCCCAGGTTTAGTTGGTGGTCACTGTATCGGTGTAGATCCTTATTATTTAACCCATAAGGCCCAGTCTATTGGACTTCATCCTGAAATTATACTCGCAGCCCGTCGTTTAAATGATCGTATGGGTGAGTATGTGGCGACTCAGCTTATTAAAGAAATGGTCAAACAACGTATACAAGTTGTGGGTTCAAAAATTCTAATCATGGGCCTTAGTTTTAAAGAAAATTGCCCTGATATTCGCAATACAAAAATTGTAGATATGGTTAAAGCTTTAAAAGAATACGATCTGGATTTAGATATTTATGACCCATGGGTCGATGATACAGAAGTCCAACATGAATATGGTCTAGCACCGATTAAAGAATTACAACAGGGTCTGTATGATGCCATCGTGATTGCAGTAGCGCATGATCAATTTAAAAAAATGACTGTTGATGAGTTCCATGCTTTAGGTAAAGAAAAGCATGTACTTTATGATTTGAAATATGTTTTGGGTAAAGCAGAGACTAATATTAGACTTTGATTTTATTAAAATTACGAATTTAATTTGTTTAAAAAGAGGAAGAGATGTTACAAGGCTCAACAATATTGGTAACAGGCGGAACGGGTTCTTTTGGTAATACTTTTGTTCCAATGACTTTGGAAAAATATAATCCTAAAAAAATAATTATTTTTTCTCGTGATGAAATGAAACAATGGGAAATGGCGAAAAAATTTAAAGATGATAAAAGAGTCCGCTTTTTCATTGGTGATGTAAGAGACAAAGAGCGTTTATATCGTGCTTTAGATGGCGTTGATTATGTTGTTCATGCTGCTGCAACAAAAATTGTGCCTACAGCAGAATATAATCCATTTGAATGTATTAAAACCAACATCAATGGTGCAATGAATCTTATTGATGCATGTATTGATAAAAAGGTGAAAGGTGTGGTTGCATTATCAACAGATAAGGCAAGTAGTCCGATCAATTTATACGGCGCGACTAAACTAGCTTCTGATAAGTTATTTGTGGCTGGTAATGCATATTCAGGCGAACATGGCACGAAATTTTCAGTTGTTCGTTATGGTAATGTAATGGGATCTCGTGGTTCAGTTATTCCGTTTTTTATGTCAATTAAAGACAAAGGTGTGTTGCCAATTACAGATGATCGTATGACACGTTTTATGATCTCATTGGAGCAAGGTGTAGAGCTGGTTTGGCATGCATTTGAAGACATGGTGGGTGGCGAAATTTATGTGAAAAAAATTCCATCGATGAAGGTAACAGATCTCGCTACAGTAGTTGCTCCTGAGGCTAAACAAGAAGTCGTTGGTATTCGCCCAGGTGAAAAACTTCATGAGCAAATGATTAGTGTCGAAGATGCATACTATACATATGAGTATTCAGAGCATTACAAAATTTTACCAGTAATTAACGACTGGGCTGAAACAGCCGAACGTATTAAAGATGGTAAACGAGTTCCAGAAGGTTTTCACTATTCTAGCGACAACAATACTGAATGGATGAGTCCAGAAGACTTACAAACTTGGTTAACTCAAAACGCTGAGAAAGTAGGAAATATCTAAAATGTTCATCCCATATGGCAAACAAAATATAAATCAGGCAGATATTGATGCAGTTATTCAGGTTCTTCAATCTGACTTTTTGACACAAGGACCGCAAGTTCCATTGTTTGAAAAATCAGTTGCAGAGCTGGTAGAGGCTAAATATGCCTTTGCTATGAATAGTGCGACATCAGCTTTACATGTAGCTTGTTTGGCATTGGGATTGAAAAAAGGAGATGTTCTTTGGACGTCTCCTATTACCTTTGTTGCATCATCAAATTGTGCTTTATATTGTGGAGCTGATGTTGATTTTGTTGATATTGATCCAGATACATATAACCTTTCGGTTGACGCTTTAAGAGTAAAGCTAGAGGTTGCAAAACAAAATAATAAATTACCGAAGATTGTCGTGCCTGTACATTTATGTGGGCAGTCATGTGATATGGAAAGGATTCATGCGCTTTCACAAGAGTATGGGTTTAGCATTATTGAAGATGCATCTCATGCAATTGGTGGCAAATATAAAGAAAATTATATTGGTTCTAATCAGTATTCTGATATTACGATTTTCAGCTTCCATCCTGTCAAAATTATTACGACTGCTGAAGGTGGAATGGCGCTTACTAATAATGAAGAGTTAGCCAAGAAAATTGATTTATTACGTAGTCATGGTGTAACTCGTAATCCAGAGTTTATGATTAAACCTTCAGAAGGTCCTTGGTATTACCAGCAGGTAGAGTTGGGTTATAACTACCGTATGACCGAGTTACAAGCAGCTCTGGGCGTTACTCAATTGACACGTCTAGAAGCTTTTGTGGCTAAACGACATGAAATTTCAAAAAAATATAATGAATTATTAAAAGATTTACCCTTAATTACACCTTATCAATTGCCAGAAACATACTCTGGATTACATTTATATGTTATCCGTTTAAAACTTAATGAGTTGAGCAAAGGACGTAAAGAAATCTTTGAAACGTTGCGAGAGAAAGGTATTGGTGTCAACGTACATTATATCCCAGTACATACTCAACCTTATTATGAGCAGCTTGGTTTTAAGCAAGGGGACTTCCCTGAAGCTGAGGCTTATTACGAAGCAGCTATTAGCTTACCAATGTTCCCTGATTTGACTGATGAGCAAATTCAGTATGTCTACCAAGCACTTAAAGAGGTGTTGGTATAACAATGCGATTGGCGGTTATTCCTGCACGAGGTGGAAGCAAAAGAATCCCTCGTAAAAACATAAAAGACTTCTATGGTAAGCCCATGATTGCATGGTCGATAGAAGCTGCACTTAAAAGTGAATGTTTTGATGAGGTTTGGGTTTCGACCGATGATCAAGAAATTGCAGATATTGCAATAAGTTTTGGAGCAAAAGTTCCATTTATGCGACCGGCTCATTTGTCTGATGATTATTCAACTACAGCAGATGTTATGCAACACGCAACACAAGCTTTTACTCGATTGCAGGGACAATCGCCTGATTATGTTTGCTGTTTATATGCAACAGCACCATTTGTACAGATTGATGATCTTAGAGCTGGGTTACAGTTATTGAAGGATTGCCCTATAGATTATGCATTTAGTGCTACAACCTTTGCTTTTCCAATTCAAAGAGCAATTAAACTGAATCAGGCGGGTAACGTGGAAATGTTCCAGCCAGAAAACTTTAATAAGCGCTCTCAAGACTTAGAAGAAGCATGGCATGATGCTGGGCAGTTTTATTGGGGAACAGCACAGGCATGGTTAGAAAAATCAGTAATTTTCTCAAATAAATCACGAATTGTAGAGCTTCCTAGAACACGTGTGCAGGATATTGATACTTTGGAAGACTGGCATCGTGCAGAGTTGATGGCACAATTACTCTTAAATGTATAACATGAAATTTTGTTTTCGAGCTGACGCATCTTTACAAATAGGTTCAGGACATGTTGTTCGCTGTTTAACCATTGCTGATGCTTTAGCAATACATGGTCATAAAAGCTATTTTATCTGTCGTTCGCATCAAGGTAATTTAATTGAATTTGTCAGACAACGTGGTTATACCGTCTATGTCTTACCAGAGCCTTCCCTGAATGCTTGTCAAGATTTGACAGAATATCAGCGCTGGTTAGGTGTGACTGAGCAACAAGATGCTCAAGAAACCCTAGAAATTTTGAAAAAACATACTGTAGACTGGATGATCGTAGATCATTATGGTTTATCTGCAATATGGCAACAAAACATTCGCCTAAAGGTTAAACGGATTGTTGCTATTGATGATTTGGCAAACCGATTACATGATGCTGATATCATTTTGGATTGTGGCTTAGCACATACTTCTTCAGATTATGCAAAATTAAATTATCGCAAAGGCCACTATTTAATGGGACCAAGTTATGCTTTATTGCGTCCCGAATTTCATAGCAAACGATTATGGCTAGAGCAGCATCCAAAAACATATCACCATGATAAGTTAAAAATTCTGGTGAATTTAGGCGGAATAGATAAAGATAATTTAACAGGAACGGTGTTAGAACGTTTATCTCATGACCAACAACGACAGTATTTATCTGTTACAGTCGTGATGGGGATTAATGCGCCTTGGAAAGATTTAATTTTAGAACAATCGAAAAAACTTCCATTTACCAATAAAGTTTTGATTAACGCCAATAATATGGCGGAATTAATGGCTGAACATGATTTAGCGATTGGTGCTGCAGGTAGTACAGCTTGGGAAAGATGCTGTTTAGGGCTACCTACGATTATGATCTGTATGGCAGAAAACCAGAAAATGATTGCAAAAGATTTGCATGATTTGGATGTGGCGATATCTCTAGATCAAGCAGATATTCATGAAAAGTTATCACAGGCATTGCAACAACTTGACCAAGAACGACTAAAGCTCATGTCTCAACAGGCGTTAACTGTTACAAATGGTTTAGGTGTAGATTTGCTGTTACAAGTAATGTTTTCAGAGGAATTTAATACATGTTAAATCCAAAAAATGCAAAGCTCAGAGTATTGAGTGATGATGATCTGGAAATGGTGCTGCAATGGCGTAACCATGATGATATTCGCAAGTGGATGGTCAACACGGATGTAATTGCTTTAACTGATCATTTTGCTTGGTTTGAGCGAAACAAGAATAGAACGGATCGCTTATTCTATATTTTTGAATATCAGAACCAACCACAAGGTTATGTTTCCTTTGTTATGATCCCAAATAGTACAGTCTATGAATGGGGTTTTTATATAAAACCCGATGCTGAAAAAGGAATGGGGCAGTTATTAGGCAATGTTGCATTGAACTACGCATTTGAGAAGCTTGGTTTAGATAAGGTTTTTGGTCAAGTATTAGCTTTTAACGAGAAATCCATAAATTTCCATAAAAAAATGGGTTTTTTAAATGAAGGTATACTGAGAAAACATTTTAAAGATGACCGTGGTGAATTTAATATACATCAGTTTGGTTTGTTACGAGAAGAATGGTTAGAGGACAAATGAGATGAACAAAAAAATTACAATTAATCATCGTGACATTGGTACAGGTTTTCCACCGTATATTATTGCTGAGCTTTCAGCAAATCATAACGGCAGCTTAAATACGGCACTCAAAATTATTGAAGAAGCCAAACGCTGTGGTGCCGACGCGATTAAATTACAAACTTATAGTGCAGATACCATCACACTGAATAGCCAAAATGAAGAGTTTATGATTCGTGGCGGTTTATGGGATGGGCAGTCCTTGTATGAACTTTATCAAAAAGCTCAAATGCCATGGGAATGGCATAAGCCACTGTTTGAACATGCACGTGCTTTAGATATCACGATTTTTAGTTCTCCATTTGATCGCACAGCAGTAGATTTGCTTGAAGAGCTGAATGCCCCAGCCTATAAAATTGCTTCTTTTGAAGCGGTGGACTTGCCACTTATTAAATATGTGGCTTCGACTGGTAAACCCATGATTATCTCTACAGGCATGGCGAATAAAGAGGAAATTGGTGAGGCAATTCAAGCTGCTTACGATGGTGGATGTAAAGAGCTTGTGGTTTTACATTGTGTGAGTGGTTATCCTGCACCTGCGGAAGATTATAATCTGCTGACTATGGTGGATATGGCAAAATCTTTTAATGTGCCGGTTGGGTTGTCAGATCATACTTTAGATAATACGACAGCCATTACTTCGGTTGCCTTGGGTGCATGTCTGATCGAAAAGCATTTTACGCTTGACCGTAATGGTGGTGGGCCAGATGATAGTTTTTCATTAGAACCCAAAGAACTTCAGCAATTGTGTCAAGGTGCAAAAACTGCATGGCAAGCGCTTGGTCATGTAGATTATGGTCGAAAATCAAGTGAACAAGGTAATGCTCAGTTTAGACGCTCACTTTACTTTGTAAAAGATTTAAAAGCAGGTGACATAATTGATGAATCAAGCATCCGAAGCGTACGCCCAGGGTTCGGTTTACCACCTAAGTTTTATGATAAAATTTTAGGAAAAAAAGTAACACAAGATGTTAATTTGAATACACCAGTAAAATTAGAAATTATTAGCTAATTATGCGTGTATTAAAAGATAGTTTTATTTATTTGATTGGGGAGCTTTTTGCGAAAAGTCTCCCTTTTCTGATGTTGCCTTACCTAACAAGAAAGCTTGGGCCAGACGGTTTTGGTGAGTTGTCTTATTATTTAACCTTGCTTGCATTATTCGGTATTTTTGTTGGTTTAAGCCAAGAGGGGGCGGTTACGCGATATTTCTATTTTTATGGAAAAAAAGCGTTAAATACTGTGGTTAAGGCGGGATATTTATTTAATATTATTATTTCTATTTTATTGTTGCTCGGATGCTGGTGGCTTAAAGCTGAAATTATGGCATATATTGTACTAGCTACTATGTTTCAGTCTTTTGTTAACGTACAACTTGCCTTAAGGCAGTGCCAGAAGCAACCACTTAAATATATTACAATTCAAATTATATTATCTTTAACAAATGTGTTATTCACCATAGCTGCTCTTGAATACTTCAGTCAAGATTTAGTAGCTTATCGTATACTAGCAATCGTTATTTCAAACCTAACAACATTCCTAATTGCTAGTTTTATATTAGGAGACCTGTTTACAGATGATTATCGCTTTACATGGCAAAGATTGCGTTTAGGCCTATTTTATATTTTCTCATTTGGGTTACCATTGATCCTGCATCAATCAAGTTTTTTTATAAAGGGTCAGTTAGACAGAATTTTTATTTACCAACAATACTCTAAAGCAGAGCTCGGAATTTATTCAGCAGGGGTACAGATAGCGGCTGTACTGCCAATTATTCTTATGGCACTCAATAAAGCAATTGTACCGTATTACTATCAAGGTCTTAAGGATAACTCATTATCTATAGCAAAAATAAAAAAGTACACATTGTTTAGTCTCCCTTTAAGTGTACTACCCGCAGTAGTGGGCTGGCTACTACCTGAGCAAGTATATCTCTGGTTTTTAGGGAAAAATTATATTGGTTCAAAATACTTTGTAGTAACCTATTTGTTAGGATATGGGGCCAACTTTCCATATTTAATATTAGTGAATTATTTGTTCTACTATGGACTTAATAAAACAATCGCTACTATTACCTTTATTAGTTCACTCTTTTATTTAATATTATTAATTTATTTTAGTAGTAAATCAATTAATTTCATTCCTTATGCCCTTATATTTTCTAATTTACTAATGTTAACAATTTTATATGCTGTGGTGGCAAAATGCAAAAAAATCTAATTGTTTGTATGACTCCTTTACAAGCTATGATAGCTGAAAAAATTATTAGTAATAGTAAAGAAAAATTCGATATTATATATATTGCTGACTTAACAGATAAAAATAAAAATTATTTTTTAAGATTGCTAAATATTTGTAATGAGGGGATTTTTATAGTGCATCCTAAAAATCTAATAGAATTTTTGAAATTTAAAGTAAAAATTATTAAAATAAGAAATTTTGAGTATAAGAGCGTATATGCTGCAAATATTGATCGAAAAATAATTCAATATTTATATTCATTAAATTTAAAAGCAAATTTTTATACTTTTGATGATGGGGTGGGAAATATTATTCCAAAGAGTTCCTTTAATATTGAGGAAGATATATCAATAGGGAAAAAGATTTTTTGGCGTTTACTGGGGGTAAAAGTAAATAGCTATTACATAAAAGAACATTCTAAAACTCACTATACGATTTTTAATTATATAAAAAATATTATTGATAAAGTTGAATATGTTCAGTTAGTGCCAAATTTATATATTGAGGATAATGAAGGAGATAGTATAAAAATTTTTTTAGGGCAACCTATGGCTGAAATAAATGACAAGTACAATAATATTTTTATATCTAACTTATTAGAAAAATTTCAAATAAATCTATATTTTCCTCATCCTAGAGAAAAGGATGTTAAATTAAATATAGATATTATTGAAAGTCCAAAGGTTTTTGAAGAATATGTAATTGATTTAATGCGAGATAGTCGGTGTAAGGTTGAGATATATAGCTTTTTAAGTACCGCTATAATTAATATTTCTCAAATTAATAATATAGAGGTTAAATATATTTGTGATTATTATTTAATGGAGAAATATAAAGAATTTTATAAAATTGCTCAAGATTATTTTAATATCAAAGTAATTAATTTTGAAGACGGAATAAATGAGGTTGGTTGAGAATGTATTTATATTTTTTCATATGGATTTATATTATTGTTGCTAATTTTTTAAGTAACTATAAAACCTCATTAAGTAAATTGTTTTTTATTTTTACTATGGTTTTTCTAATATTTTTTATTGGATTAAGGTTTCAAATTGGTGGCGACTGGTATAGTTATCAATTAATCTATGAAATTTTCATTGGAGAAAAATTTAAAGACGCTATACATATTGCTGAACCAGGTTACTCTCTTTTAAATATTTTAGGTTTACATTTTGGTTTTGCTGATACTTTATTTGTAAATTTAATGTCAGCAGTAATAATATGTTGTTTTCTTTATTTAAGTTTTGTTCAACTAAATAAGTATTGGTTGTGTTTACTTATTTACTATCCTTGTCATATACTAACTTTGTCCTTAGGTTATACTAGACAATCAATAGCAGTAGCAATTATAACGTATTCTTTTGTTAAGCTCTTCGAGAATAAAAAAATAGGCTTTATATTTTATGTGATTTTAGCTTCTATGTTTCATCGAACAGCTATCCTATTGTTAATATTTTATCCATTGCAATTATTGATGAATAGAAGAAATATATTAATTTTATATCAATTTTTTTCATTATTTTTAATAACAGCTTTACTGTATATATCTAGTATTTATGATAGTAATATTTATACAAGTGATAATTCTGAAATATCATCTTCGGGTGTATTTATGCGAATTGCTTTGCATATAATACCCTTGCTTTGTTATTTTTATTTTCGTAAAAAAATATTTTTAAATAATAATGAAAGACAGTTACTTGATTATTTTGTTATGTTGATTATTTATTGTTTATTTTTGGCTTTTATTTACTCGACCTTAGTCGATCGATTTAATTTCTATTTAATATTTTTTGATTTATTTGTCATTGTTTCTACCTATAAATATTTAACTAGTAAAAGCAGATTCTTATTTATATCTGTATTGGTAATATTTTACACGATTTTTATTTTAATTTGGTTATTAAATAGCAAGTTCGTTTTATCGGCGTGGACGCCTTATCAAAATTATTTAATAGATTATCTTTTAAACTATGTTTTTTAAAAGTGTGGAGTATTAATTTCATATGAATATTTTACATATAGCTCCAGAATATAAGTGGTCTAAAATCTTTATTTTACCTATTGCTAATTATCAAATACATCAAGGAAATGAAGTTTGGATATCTGCTCCTAATGTCCTGAAAAATACTTCCGAGCTTGACGCAGTTAAATTTGTTTCTTGGAATAGTAAGTATAAAAATGTTGTTAAGCATATTGGTAGGCTTTTTCTTGTTTTGAAAATGGTGCATAAGTACAAAATAAATAAAATATATTTTCATACTACAGTAGATTCGACCTTAAATATTTTTATTCTTAGACTGTTTAGTTCGGCTCAGCTGGTATACGTGAACCATGGTGTGCCCTACTTGGGTTATAACTCAATAATGCAATATATATTAAAACTATGTGAGATTGTTAATATTAATTTTTCTCATCGTTCTGTTACAATTACTCAATCTATGAAGCAATTACTTGGGCCTTTAAATTATAAAAAAAAGGAAATTGCTGCTTTAACTCCTGGTACATTGGTCGGGGTGAAAATCCCTTATTCGAGTTATACCGACTTACAATCTGCCCGTGAGTTATTGAAAAAAAACTCTAATAAATCAATATTAAAAATATTATATGTTGGGCGACTAGAGCACCGAAAAGGTATTTACGATTTAATTGAAGCAATAAATCGTACAAATCTGAACTGTGAATTAACTGTTTTGGGTGGCACAGCTAATGAATTGGAAACGGAATTAGATTTATCAAAAGTAAAATTTGAAGGCTTTAAATCTGATTTGTACTCTTATTATTTAAATGCTGATTTACTGTGTGTACCTTCTCATCATGAAGGTTTTGGGCAAGTTTATTTAGAAGCAGCTGCTCATGGTGTGATTCCAGTGTGTTGTAATATTCCAGGGCCAACAGATTTTATAAAACACAACACAAATGGTTTTATTGTTGAAGCTAAATCTCCCGATTCAATTCTAGAGTTATTCGAAGAGATAAATTTAAAAAAATTTGATTTAGATGCGATTCAAAAGCAAGCTTTTGAATCGGTTCAAGCATATGAATCATTTCAAGTAATTAGTAACAATATGGATCATTTCTAATGACTATTTATTTTGTAACGAATGGCATTAACCGTATGGCAGGTACAGAGCGCGTTATTGTTCAACTTGCACAAGCCCTTGAAGATGTCATTATTCTCGTTCCAGGAAGTGAGCAATGTGCTTTTTCTAGATGTAAAGACTTAAATATACAATCATTAGAAGTTGGTGAATTTCCAACCCATAATAAGTTAGCTAAAATTATCCATAGATTAAACTATTTCCGTAAGCTGAAATCGATTCTCAAAAGAAACGATACGGTTATAAGTTTTTCTTTTGATTTAAATTTAGTAAATATTAGACTTTCAAAAATATTAAATTATACCCCTATAGTCTGTGAGCACATCGAATATAACTATCATAAAGGGATTAGGAATCTCATTAGAAAAAAATTTTATAGTCAAGATACGGTTACCTTAGTCTGTTTAACAGAGACGGATAAGAGAAAGTTCTTAAATGATGGCATCCGTACACTTGTAATTCCTAATTTTATTTATCCTTTAGATAGTAAATATAACAGTAAATCAAAAAAGGCCCTATCAATAGGGCGGTTGGAGTTTCAGAAAAATTTTGCTTTCCTTATTGAAGCATTCCATTTATCTAAAATTTATGAGAATGGATGGGTTCTCGATATCGTAGGCGAGGGCTCGGAACAGAAAGAGCTTGAAGAAAAAATTAAATTATTAAATATGAATGAGTTCATTAGAATTCATCCATTTACTAAAAATATATCAAAATTTTATCAAGATTCAGCACTTATGTGCATGACGAGTAGATTTGAAGCTTTTCCTATGGTTCTATTGGAAGCTATGAATAACTCTTTACCTGTCCTTGTGAGCGATTTCCCTACAGGAGCTAGAGAAATTTTAGGTGAAGAAAATACACAAATTGTAACGGACTATACACCTGAGGCGTTTGGTAAATTATTAGCCTCTTTTTGTGTAGATGAGAATTTACGGAAAACTTTATCAAAGCAAAATTCAGAGTTAATACGTAAATATTATCCTGAACAAATTGTAAAATTATGGAAAGAGTTAGTAGAGCAAAAAAACTAAAGGATGATTTTATAGAAGCTGGAAGTGATGAATGATGGTATGGAAAAGTTGTGAATTAAATCAATAACTTTTTTGTGTTTTGAGGGTAAGTGATTATACGCTGCCCATGTAAATCTAATCTTAAGGATTTGATTTTTGAGTTACTTAAGTTAATTAAAGTTACAAGATTTGAAAGGGAAGATGTAATACAATACTTTAAATCTTAACTGTTTTATCATAATCGATTAACCTTCCTTTTTTGATAAAAGGAAAGGTTAATTATAATTTATTGATTTAAGCGTTTTTTACTGAAGAATTGAGAAAAGAGTGAATGAAAATATGAAGCGTCTAGTAGATATAGTGATTTCTTTAGTAGCCTTAATAATTTTATCGCCAATATTCCTGATGGTAGCTTACAAAGTTCGAAAAAATCTTGGTTCACCGATTTTCTTTTGTCAGGAACGCCCAGGTCAAAATGGTAAACTTTTTAAAATGATCAAGTTTCGCTCGATGAAAGATGCTTTCGATAAAGACGGCAATGTATTGCCCGATGAAAAACGCATTACCCCTTTTGGGCAAAAGTTACGTTCGACTTCGCTCGATGAAATGCCACAACTCATCAATGTTCTTAAGGGTGATATGAGTGTTGTTGGCCCCCGTCCTATGTTGAAAGAATTCGTTGAATTATATTCACCTGAACAAGCGAGACGTTTAGAAGTCCGTCCAGGTATGACAGGTCTCGCACAAGTGAGCGGTCGTAATGAGCTGGATTATGAAGAACGATTTAAGTGTGACGTATGGTATGTTGATCATCATAATGTTTGGGTTGACTTTAAAATTATGTTTAAAACCGTTGAGGTCATGACCAAGCGCGAGGGAATTAATGCACCTGGTCATGTTGGACCTTCATTATTTAAAGGCAATAGCTCGCAAGAGCAAGACGAAGTTAAATCTTAATTTTTTATTTAAACAGTAATATTTTCACATGATCAAAAAAGCAATTTTACCAGTAGCAGGTTTAGGCACCCGTTTTTTACCTGCAAGTAAATCTATTCCCAAAGAAATGGTCACTGTGGTTGACCGTCCAGCCATTGAATACGTGGTACATGAAGCTGTTGCAGCGGGTATAGAGCAAATTATTTTGGTCACTCACTCTTCTAAAGCTTCGATTGAAAATTATTTTGATCGTAACTTTGAACTTGAAACGACTTTAGAAAATAAAAAGAAATTTGATCTACTCAAAGAAATTACCGAGATTGTTCCTGCCCATGTCAGTGTGGTCAGTGTCCGTCAACCACAGCCTTTAGGCTTAGGTCATGCAGTACTTTGTGCAAAAAGTATTGTGGGTAATGAGGACTTTGCTGTGTTATTGCCCGATGTACTCGTTAAAGCAAAATCTGAGCAAAATGATTTAGCTCGAATGATTCAGCGTTTTGATGAAATTCATGCAGCGCAAATCATGGTAGAAGCGGTACCTGACGATTTAGTAGATCAATACGGCATTGTTGATGTCGCGATCATTCCAGAAGAAGGTCAAAGCCAAATCATGCAGGGGATTGTCGAAAAACCTGCGGTAGGTTCTGCACCATCCAATCTTTCAGTAGTGGGGCGTTATGTTTTGCCCGCTAAGATTATGCAGTTATTAGAACAAACGCCTAAAGGTGCTGGTAATGAAATTCAACTTACCGATGCAATTGCCATGTTACAACAGGCGGACAATGTCGAAGCCTATCGCATGCAAGGACAGACTTTTGACTGTGGTAGCAAACTTGGTTATTTAAAAGCGGTGCTGCATTATGGAATTGAACATCCTACGCTAGGACAAGATTTTAAATCACTGATTCGTGAGCTCGACCTTTAAGTAGAAATTTAGGTATAAAAAATGAAAATTGCAATATTGGGTACCACATTGCAGGCTGGAGTTATGGCAGCTTTGTTAGCCGAATATGGCAATCAGGTGTATTGGTGTCATCAGCATTCTCATCTATCGGCTAAACCGACGACGATTCATTATCAAGATGAAGACGTGAATCACCGTTTAGCCAAACAGCGCGAAAATAAAAATCTGTTTCAAATTGGTTTTGCAGATATCCCCTTGGATATTCATGCTTATTTATTTTGCTATAACCCAGCAGAATTTGAACTTGCACTGAATACATTAAAACAACTTGCGTTGCGACCAATTATTCATCCACGTCTGATGGTGAATGGTTCAACTTTTGGTTTACATGGAACTGAAAAACTCAAAGCTATTTTGCCTAATGATCATTGGGTATATTTCCCAGATGTGATCCAGGAAGGCAATGCGATTAATAGTATTCTCAATGTTAAACACATTATCATTGGGGTTGAGGCTGAAGCTTCAAAAACTATTATTGAAGAGTTACTTCGACCTTTCTTCAGATATCAAAATCAATATTTATTCATGCCGATCCTGGATGCTGAATTTACCAAATTAAGTATTTCAGGCATGTTGGCAACTCGTATTAGTTACATGAATGATTTGGCTCTTGTGGCTGAAAAGCTAGGCATTGATATTGCCAATGTGCAGCAGGGAATGGGCGCAGATACCCGTATTGGCTCGGCTTATTTATCAGCTGGGGTCGGTTTTGGTGGTGAAAATTTCTCGCATGATATTTTGACGCTGTCTAGCGAAGTTTCTAAAAGTGGAGCGAAAAGTCGTTTATTAGAACAAGTCTGGGAAATTAACGAGCAACAAAAAGAAATTTTGTTTCGTAAACTCTGGAATTATTACCATTCAGATTTAAAAGGAAAAACAATTGCAATATGGGGCGCTGCTTTTAAAGAAAATAGCTCCAGTATTCATAATTCCCCGATTCATGCGATGTTAGCAGCATTATGGGCACAAGGTGCAAATGTGAAATTGCATGATCCCCAAGCATTACAGGAAATTTACAAAGCATATGGCGAACGTGATGACCTAAGTTTGAGTTTGGATGCTTATGATGTCACTGAAGATGCAGACGCGCTTTGTGTGATGACGGGATGGAAACAATATTACAGTCCAGATTATAAAAAACTACAGCAAATGATGCGACATCCGCTTATTCTGGATGGACGTAATCTTTATGATCCTTACTTTGTGAAGGCTCAAGGCTTTGCTTATGAAGGTATTGGACGAATATGAGCGAAAATATCGAAAAATTTCCAAAGCAAAATAAAAAATCAGCAGAAATACAGCTTCAACAATTTGCTGAAAGAATGCAGAAGACTCATCTCAATCAGCTGTTTGCTGAGCAAAAAGATCGTTTCGAGTCGTTTTCACTTCGTTGTGACGATCTTGTTTTTGATTTTAGTAAACATCGGATTAGTGATGAGGTCGTAGAGTCCTTAGTGGCTTGGGCTGAGTCTAAAGACTTAAATCAATGGATTAAAAAATTATTTTCAGACCAAGCGATTAATTACACGGAACAACGTGCAGCGATGCATTGGGCATTGCGCTTGCCTAAAAATACTATGCAATTCTCTGAGCTTTCAACGCAAGTCAATGAGCAGTTGGATCGTATGTTTCAGCTGGTTGAAAAAATTCATGCTGGACAATATCGCGGTGTAACAGGTGAAGTCATTCACGATGTGGTGAATATCGGGGTGGGTGGTTCTGATTTAGGTCCCTTAATGGTCACCCATGCGTTGTCTGACTTTAAAGTTAAAACAGCAAAGCCTCTAAACGTTCATTTTGTATCGACCATGGATGGTAGTCAGCTTTCTGATTTGCTGCACCAATTGCGTCCAGAAACCACGCTATTTATTATTTCATCCAAATCATTTGGAACGATTGATACGCTCTCCAATGCAGAAACAGTACGTTTGTGGTTAGAAAAAACATTAGGGCAACGTGAGTGCATCTTAAAAAGCCACTTTATTGGAGTTTCGACCAAGCCTGAAAAAATGAGTGAATGGGGCATCCATCCTGACAACCAGTTACTCCTTTGGGATTGGGTCGGTGGTCGTTATTCCTTATGGTCATGTATTGGTTTACCTATTGCACTTAAAATTGGCGCTCAGGGTTTTCAGGAGCTACTAGCGGGCGCCTATCAGGTGGATCAGCATTTTCGTCAGGCCCCATTTCATGAAAACGTGCCTGTGATGATGGGACTGCTTGGAGCGTGGAATACTAATTATCTAAATATGCAAACCCATGCGGTCCTGCCTTATGACGGTCGCTTGAAATATTTTGCATCTTATCTGCAACAGTTGGAAATGGAATCAAATGGTAAATCAATCCAACGTAATAATGACAAAGTAGAATCGAGCACCTGTCCAATTGTATGGGGTGAAGTAGGGCCAAATGCACAACATGCTTTTTATCAATTATTGCATCAGGGTACGCATGCGGTAAGCTGTGATTTTATCGCACCTATCCACCGTTACAATGCGAATCATTTTACCTATGTTGAAAATGCTGAGGCATTGATTGAACAGCACCATTTGGCATTATCTAACTGTTTGGCGCAGTCTCGACTTTTGGCCTTTGGTAATCAAGCACTCGATCAAACTGAACTGGAACAGCTTCCTATTTATAAACAATATACAGGTAATCAGCCAAGTTCTACCTTGCTAATTAATGAATTGAATCCTAAAACCTTGGGCATGCTGATTGCGTTATACGAGCATAAAGTTTTTGTACAATCTGTATTATGGAATATTAACCCCTTTGATCAATGGGGGGTGGAAAAAGGCAAGGAAATTGCCAATCAAATTCTACCGATTTTAAATGGTCAACAACAAGAGACAGCACATCTGGATGCCTCAACTCAAGGTTTGATTGAATTGCTGCTCGGTAATAAAAAGGGTTAGGACAAAACATGGCAAATATTTTAGTGACTGGTGGCGCTGGATACATCGGTTCGCATACCTGTGTTGAATTACTAAATGCAAACCATGACGTTGTGGTGTTAGATAATTTATCCAACAGTTCTATAGAATCAATCAATCGGGTTCAGGAATTGACTGGAAAATTCCTGACTTTTGTCGAGGGTGATATTCGTCATGCTGAACAACTGGATCAGGTTTTTGCCCAACATCAGATTGACGCCGTTATTCATTTTGCGGGTTTGAAAGCGGTCGGTGAAAGTCAGCAACAACCGCTTATTTATTTTGATAATAATATTGCGGGAAGTATTAACCTCGTAAATGCCATGCAACGTGCAGGGGTGTTTAAATTGGTATTTAGTTCTTCTGCCACAGTCTACGATGAAGCGAATACTTCGCCACTGAATGAAGACATGCCAACAGGTATGCCATCGAATAATTATGGTTATACCAAACTGATCGTTGAACAAATGCTACAGAAGTTAGCGATTGCTGATGAGCGTTGGTCAATTGCCCTATTGCGCTATTTTAATCCCGTTGGGGCGCACAAAAGTGGTCGTATTGGAGAAGATCCGCAGGGAGTTCCAAATAATCTCATGCCATATGTTACCCAAGTGGCTGTAGGTCGTCGTAAAAAATTAGCAATTTTTGGCAATGACTATGACACAGTGGATGGGACAGGCGTACGTGATTACATTCATGTCGTAGATTTGGCCAATGCGCATTTATGTGCCTTGAATAATCGTTTGCAAAATATTGGCTGTCGTGCATGGAATATTGGGACAGGGAACGGTTCATCGGTATTACAAGTCAAAAATACCTTTGAACAGGTCAATGGTGTTCCTGTGGCCTTTGAGTTTGCACCACGTCGTGAAGGGGATGTTGCCACTTCTTTTGCCAATAACCAACGCGCGATAGATGAGCTAGGCTGGACAGCAAAATATACGCTGGAAGATATGCTTAAGGACAGTTGGCATTGGCAGAAGCAGAATCCAAAGGGATACGAAAGTTAAAAGAGAAGCTATAAAAGGATGCATTAGCATCCTTTTTTATTAATTTTAAGCCTGAATCAACGCTGTTAATTCATTTACATATTCTTGCATCGGACGCGCTTGATCACCACGACTTTCAATATTTAAACGGAGTAAAGGCTCAGTATTGGAAGCGCGTACATTGAAGCGCCAAATACCAAAATCCAGACTTACACCATCGGTACGGTCAATTTCAGGATTTTGCATTGCATAGTGGTCAAATAACGTTTGAATTGTGCTTTGAGTGTCTGTCACTTTAAAGTTAATCTCACCACTACAGGGAAACTTCGCAATCATATTTTCAACTAAGGTTGAAAGAGATTGGCCTGTTTCAGAAAGTAGCGCAATGGTGAGTAGCCATGGAATCATACCGCTGTCACAATAAGCGAAATCACGGAAGTAGTGATGGGCGCTCATTTCACCGCCATATACGGCATTGTGTTCGCGCATCACATCTTTAATAAAGGCATGACCTGATTTGGATTGTACGGCTTCGCCCTGATATTTTTCGACAATATCCAAGGTATTCCAAACTAAACGTGGATCGTGCACAATTTTTTCACCAGATTGTTTGATTAAAAAGGCTTGTGCCAAGAGTCCAACAATATAGTAGCCTTCGATAAATTGGCCTTTTTCATCAAATAAAAAGCAACGGTCAAAATCACCATCCCACGCGATTCCAAGATCCGCACCATGTTGAAGAACGGCATCACGGGTACTATCACGGTTTTCAATTAAAATTGGGTTAGGAATCCCATTTGGGAAATTCCCATCGGCTTCATGATGAATTTTGATAAATTCAACAGGTACATTGAAAGTTTTAAACTGATCTTCAATCGCATCAATGACATGACCCGCTGCACCATTACCTGCATTTACCACCAGTTTAAGCGGCTTGATTTTAGCAGGATCAATATAGCTCATCAGGTGATCGACAAACTCAGGCAGGATATTATAACGACTTGTTGTGCCCTTATTTTCAACTTCATTGAACTGTTGTGATTCAGCCAAAGCCTGAATCTCTTTTAAACCTGTATCAGCACTAATCGGACGGGCATTTTCACGCACCAATTTCATGCCGTTATAGTCCATCGGGTTATGACTCGCTGTGACTTCAATACCACCTTGTACATCCAGATGAAAAGCCGCAAAATACACTTCTTCTGTCCCTGTCATGCCCAAATCAAGAACATTCACGCCTGCATCATTTAAACCGCGGATTGTGGCTTGTTTTAAGCCTTCGCTGCTTAAGCGAATATCGCAACCGACCACTACGGTTTTAGGTTGATAGATTTGTCCATATGCACGGCCAATGGCATAAGCAATTTCTTCATTCAGTTCAGTTTCGAGTTTGCCTCGGATGTCATAGGCTTTAAAACAAGTCAATGTGGTCATTTGTAGAATAATTAGCGTAAAAAGTTTGTGAGATTATTATACAGAACTGTGTTTAAAATCCGAGTCAAAAAGTAGGACGCTTACATCAATCCACTGAAATGCGATCAAGAACAACGATTCTGAAATGATCGGAGATTAGGACATATTTTTAAAAATTTCGTAGCACGATTTACGGAACCACTGATGGCTGGTTTTATGATGACAACACATATGCCAATGCTGTTTGATGCTATAGGTTGGAAAATCGACAGGCGCATCTAGAATTTGTAAATTGTCACGCGACAGTAGCACTTTACTTAAGTAGTAAGGGACGGTGGCGATGGCATCCGTTTCCTGCACCATTAAACCGACGCCGAGATAACTTGGTAAGCGAATAAGAATATCACGCTTCACACCGCTGTTTTGTAAGGCATTTTCGATTTGGTAATGTCCTACACCCGTATCAATATCGATGTGCAATTCACGCATATAATCGTCGATTGTAAAGTTTTCAGCATTAATACGTGGATGATCTTTACGTGAAATCACCACATAACGCTGTGAAAATAATTTTTGTTGATAAAATCCATCTTCAAGCTGTGGTAGAAAGCCAATGGCCATATCGATTTCGCCGTTGGCCATTTGATAACTGGTTTCTAGACTAATGGGACGGACATTAATACGAATTTGTGGGGCACTTTGTGCTAAGAAATTAGAAATTTTAGGTAAAAGTACCAGATGGGATACATCTGTCATGGCCAATGTCAGTATCAGATCTGATTTAGACGGTTCAAAATTTAAACTAAAATTATTAATACTCTCGACTTTATTGATGACTTCACTGACTAATGGAAAAAGCTGTTTAGATAATTCCGTTGGAATCATTTCATTGCCTACCCGTAAGAATAATGGATCATCAAAATGCTGGCGAATTTTAACCAAACCATTACTAATCGTAGGCTGACTTACACCAATTACATCCGCCGCAGCTGAGACGCTTTTGGATTTATAAATATGATAAAAAATATTTAGTAAACGGCTATCTAAATCGAACACCTATTTTTCCTTTTCACCAAACCGATTGGCTGACTTCTTATACCAAGAATCTACCGATCTTAATTATTCGTCAATCCTTGTATCGATGACTTCATCTAAAAGGCGGATTGAGACTTGCTAGAGTGTGGTTTTATACGAAATCTGCCCACAAAATAAAACAGCCTTTTGTTCCAAACGCCACTTTCTTAAAATTTATTGATCATTAAAAGTCATAAATAGACTAAAACTTTAGTCGTAGATTAAAGTATGTTATCCCATCTAAGCATTAGATTTCATCATATTTTATTATTGGTCATACCAATAATATTCTTATTTTGCCTTGAAATGCTGATTTAGACTATTTATGATGCGATTATTCACAAAGTTCTATTGGATTTTTGTCTTAAATTAAAATTGGTAATACCAATTTTATAATAAATACTGAATCGTGATGATTCATATCAAGCAAATATCTGGCAGCATTTCAAGGAGATGACAATGCTCAATGTTTGGCAGCAAGTTTATGATCCATTTGGTAATATTTGGCTTTCTAGTCTTATTGCCTTGATCCCAATTATCTTTTTCTTTTTGGCATTAGCTGTTTTTCGTTTAAAGGGCAGTATTGCTGCAACATTAACGGTTATTATTGCGTTGGGCATCGCACTGTTCTTCTATCAAATGCCTGCGGCTATGGCCTTCGCTTCACTTATCTATGGCTTTTTCTATGGCTTATGGCCGATTGCCTGGATTATTCTGGGTGCGGTATTCCTGTATAAAATTTCGGTTAAGACGGGTCAGTTTGACATTATCCGTTCCAGTATTCTTTCGATCACTGAAGATCAGCGCTTACAAATGCTGTTGGTTGGTTTTGCGTTTGGTACTTTTTTGGAGGGTGCGGCAGGTTTTGGTGCGCCTGTGGCGATTACTGCGGCTTTGCTCATGGGCCTTGGTTTTAAACCTTTATATGCTGCGGGTCTTTGTTTAATTGTGAATACTGCACCCGTAGCGTTTGGTGCGATGGGTATTCCCATTATCGTAGCAGGACAGGTTTCTGGCGTCGATACCATGGAAATCAGTCAAATGGTTGGTCGCCAGTTACCATTTCTGGTGATCATCGTATTGTTCTGGATCATGGCGATTATGGATGGTTGGCGCGGTGTGAAAGAAACTTGGCCTGCGGTGATCGTGGGTGGAGGTTCTTTTGCCATTGCTCAATATCTGACTTCTAACTTTATTGGACCAGAGCTGCCGGATATTACCGCGGCAATTGCCTCATTAGTCAGTTTGACGTTGTTATTTAAAGTCTGGCAGCCGAAGCATATTTTCCGTTTCGCAGAAGCAGAAAAGTTAGACCGAGAAACAACTTCCGTCACTCAATATTCTCTTGGACAAATTGCTAAAGCATGGTCACCGTTTGCAATTTTGACTGCGATGGTAACGTTATGGAGCATTAAACCTTTTAAAGATTTATTTGCCAAAGGCGGAGCACTGGAACACTGGATTTTTAAAATTGAAGTGCCTGCTTTACATCGACTGGTTGAAAAAATGCCACCAATCGTGTCTGAAAATACGCCGTATGATGCAATTTATAAGTTTGACTGGTTTTCAGCAACCGGAACCGCGATTTTTATTGCAGCAATTATCACTGTCATTTTCTTAAAGATGAGTGCGAAACAAGCGGTATGTACCTTTGGTGAAACTTTAAATGAGCTGAAAGTTCCGATTTATTCAATTGGTATGGTATTGGCATTTGCCTTTATTGCCAATTATTCAGGTTTATCTGCAACTTTAGCTCTGGCATTGTCACACACGGGTCATGCATTTACTTTCTTCTCGCCATTTCTGGGATGGTTGGGAGTGTTCCTGACGGGATCGGATACGTCATCCAATGCGCTATTTTCTGCATTACAGGCAACGACGGCCCAACAAATTGGGATTCCAGAAGTGTTATTGGTTGCAGCCAATACCAGTGGCGGTGTGACAGGTAAAATGATTTCTCCTCAATCGATTGCGATTGCATGTGCGGCAGTAGGTTTAGTCGGTAAAGAATCAGATTTGTTCCGTTTTACTGTAAAACATAGCATCATATTTACCATCTTTGTGGGAATCATCGTGACGTTACAGGCATATATCGTGCCGTGGATGATTCCTTAAGCGAAATTGAAGGAAAAATGATGCGAGTCTCTGATCAGGTGGTACATAAGTTACAGGCGCTTATTGAGCAGCGTAATCTCAAACAAGGAGATCGTCTGCCTGCCGAGCGTCAACTAGCGACCAGTTTGGGGATTTCGCGTCCATCATTACGCGAAGCTATTCAGCAACTTAACAGTCTGGGTGTTTTGTCCAGTCGCCGTGGTGATGGCACTTATATTCAGCAACTCCCTGAAACATGGCCACAGCAATTAATAGTTGAACCGATTAGCCATTTGATGCAGGACGACCCGCATTATCGATTTGATGTGCAAGAGTCACGTTTGGTACTCGAAGGGGGTACCGCTTGGTATGCTGCCCTGCGTTCAACGGAAGCCGATCGTGCCAAGATCCATCAATATTTTGATGAAATTGCACATCATCAGGCACGAGGTGATTCTGCAGCGGCGGCAGTTGCAGATGCCAATTTTCATCTGGCGATTGCTGAAGCATCACATAATGTAGTGCTGATCCAAATGATGCGCAGTTTATTTGATTTATTGCAATACAACGTCTTTTTGGGACGTAAAAAAGTGTATGAGCATCCAGTGAGTGCTGATCTGCTTAGTGATCAGCATTTTCAAGTAATGGATGCGATTGACCGTAAAGATGCCCAAGCTGCACGTGATGCAGTATGTGGCCATATTGAATTTGTCATCGATCATGTACGTTCTCTGGATGAAGATGAAGCTCGCCAGAAACGTGCGACACGTTTAACCAGGATTGATCCAACATGATTATTTCTTCTTCAAATGATTATCGTGAAGCAGCGCGTCGTCGTTTGCCGCCTTTTTTATTTCACTATATTGATGGTGGTGCATACGCAGAATATACCCTGAAACGTAATGTTGAAGATTTGTCCGAAATTGCATTAAGACAACGTGTATTAAATGACATGTCTAGTTTGAGTCTGGAAACTAAACTGTTTGATGAAACCCTGTCTATGCCTGTGGCATTATCTCCTGTTGGTTTAACGGGTATGTATGCGCGTCGCGGTGAAGTACAGGCTGCGGTTGCAGCAGATAAAAAGGGCATTCCATTTACGCTATCTACGGTTTCCGTGTGCCCGATTGAAGAGGTAACACCTGCGATTGGACGTCCAATGTGGTTCCAGTTGTATGTATTGCGTGATCGTGGTTTTATGCGAAATGCACTCGAACGCGCTAAAGCGGCGGGTTGTTCTACATTGGTATTTACCGTAGATATGCCTGTACCGGGTGCACGTTATCGCGATGCACATTCGGGTATGAGTGGGCCTAATGCTGCGATGCGCCGTTATTTGCAGGCGGTGACGCATCCTCAGTGGGCATGGGATGTTGGTTTATTAGGGCGTCCGCATGATCTGGGAAATATTTCCAAATATTTAGGTAAGCCCACAGGACTGGAAGATTATATTGGCTGGTTGGGTGCCAATTTTGATCCATCGATTTCTTGGAAAGATCTGGAATGGATTCGTGAGTTTTGGGATGGGCCCATGGTCATCAAAGGCATTTTAGATCCAGAAGATGCCAAAGATGCGGTACGTTTTGGTGCAGATGGTATTGTGGTTTCCAATCATGGTGGTCGTCAGCTGGATGGTGTGATGTCCTCGGCGCGGGCGCTACCTGCGATTGCAGATGCGGTTAAAGGCGATCTTACTATTTTGGCCGATTCAGGTATTCGTAATGGTCTGGATGTCGTGCGTATGTTGGCTTTGGGTGCAGATAGCGTGATGTTGGGACGCGCCTTTATTTATGCATTGGCAGCAGCAGGTGGACAGGGCGTGAGTAATCTACTGGATCTAATCGATAAAGAAATGCGTGTCGCCATGACGTTGACGGGTGCAAAAAGTATTGCTGATATTAACGCGGATTGTCTGGTACAAGTCAATAAACTGATTCAAGCCTAACCCTGTTGAAAGGAGATGTCCATGCTGACCCATGTTGATCTGAACGTGTTGTTGTCACAGTTGCAACATCTGGTGGGTAAAGCCCACGTCCTGACCGATGATCAACATACTCGGCAGTATCGTCAGGGACGTCGTTTTGGTGAAGGTAAGGTGTTGGCAGTGGTCTGTCCGGGAAGTTTGCTTGAACAATGGCAGGTGCTACAGGCCGTGATTGCCGCAGATTGTATCGTGATTATGCAGGCAGCCAATACGGGACTTACAGGGGGGTCGACCCCCTATGGCGAGGACTATGATCGTCCAGTAATTATCATGAGTACGCGTCGTTTAACAGGCATACACGTGATTCATGAGGGTCAGCAAGTCGTGTGCTTACCTGGTGCAACACTGGATCGTTTAGAGCAAATTTTAAAGCCTTATCAGCGTGAGCCGCATTCGGTGATTGGTTCTTCCTGTATTGGGGCATCGGTTTTAGGTGGGGTCTGTAATAATTCTGGTGGTGCATTGGTACGCCGAGGGCCAGCATATACGGAACTGGCACTCTATGCGCAGGTGGATGATCAGGGTCAATTGCAGCTCATCAATCATTTAGGCATTGATCTGGGGCAAACCCCTGAAGAAATATTGAGCCGATTACAACAACAACGCTATCAAGCCAGTGATATACAAGATGATACCACCCGTCAGGCTTCAGATCAGCGTTATGCGCATGATGTGACTCAGGTCGATGCGGATAGCCCAGCGCGATTTAATGCCGATCCTTCACGTTTATTTGAAGCATCCGGTTCGGCTGGAAAAGTGTGTGTGTTCGCGGTACGTCTGGATACTTATGAAAAAGTGGCGAGTGATGTGTTTTATATTGGTAGTAATGATGCCAATGATCTCACTGCAATTCGCCGTTATCTATTGACTGCATTGCCAAGTTTACCGATCGCAGGGGAATATATCCATCGCGATGCTTATCTGATTGGTGAAAAATACGGTAAGGATACTTTCTTATTTATCGAGAAGTTTGGCACAGCAAATGTCCCTAAAGCTTTTGCTTTAAAAGATAAAATTGATGGGTTTCTAGAAAAATTTAAAATTAAGGGGCTAACGGATCACTTTTTACAAGCCCTGACTTTTTTCCTGCCAAACCATCTTCCTAAACGCATGACAGAGTTTCGTGATCACTATGAACATCATTTGATTCTAAGAGTTGAAACTAATAGTAAAGATCAGACAGAGCAATTTCTAAAAGAATATTTTGCTGTGCATCCTAGCGGTGCTTATTTTTTATGTGATGAGGAAGAGGGTCGCAAAGCTTTTCTACATCGTTTTGCGATAGCGGGTGCAGCCATTCGCTATCGCGATACGCATCGTAGTGAAGTGGAAGATATTGTGGCACTGGATATTGCGTTGCGCCGTAACGATCGAGATTGGGTCGAGCAACTTCCTACTGACATGGAACAGAAAATTTTACATAAACTATATTATGGGCATTTTTTCTGTCATGTGTTTCATCAGGATTATATTGTCAAAAAAGGTGTTGATCCCTTAGCAATGGAACACCAGATGTGGACATTGCTGGATGCACGTCGAGCAGAATATCCCGCCGAACATAATGTAGGACATTTATATATTGCTAAGCCTGCATTAGCCAATTTTTATCAAAAGCTGGATCCTACCAATAGTTTTAATGTTGGAATTGGACATACTTCCAAGCTTAAATATTGGGGCAAAAGTCATATAAAGCTTTAAAAATAATTTATATTTATAGGGCATTATGAAAATTATTTATTAAATTAAAGACTTAAATATTATCAATTGGATAATACTGATTTGGCTTTTGGAAAATCACAAAAATTCATCTGTTGAATTGATGATAGATCCTTGCACGGACTTACCAGAATGAACTCCAATGAAATTGCGCCTAATGATCATTATAATCGGCCAGAGCATTATCCTGATCATCAGTCGTCAGAACTTGATTTAGGTTTTGGACGTCTAACCCATCCTGATTTCGGATGCTAAGCTTGTATTGATATAAAAAGCCCGAGATACTCATATCTCGGGCTTTTGTGTTAATTTAATCAGTGGATTAAGCGCTGATCGGCTCTTTAGCCAAGACTTCTGCAACAGCTTTTGCGACGACATAAACATTATTCATGTTGAGACCAGCGACACAGATACGGCCGCTACGTACCAAATAAATTGCATAGTCGTCACGTAGCGTATCAACTTGTTCACCTGTAAGACCTGTATAACTAAACATGCCTTTTTGCTCGACTAAATAGTTAAAGTCACGCTCTGGTAAGGCTTTGCTTAACTCATCCCGCAAGATTTGACGCATTTTAATAATACGTTCACGCATTTGCTTTACTTCGTCTTGCCATTGTTGATTTAACTGGGTGTCATTTAGAACTTGATCAACTAGCCAAGCCCCTGTAGTTGGGGGACTCGAATAAATACGACGAACAGTTGCTTTTAGTTGTCCAAAAGTTGCTTGTGCGGCTTCAGCATCATCACAAACAAAAGTCAGGCCGCCAACGCGCTCACCATAAAGCGAGAAAATTTTTGAGAATGAATTGCTGACGATAAAGTTCAGACCTGCCTGATCCATCGCGCGAATTGCATAAGCATCCTGCTCCATACCATCACCAAAGCCCTGATAAGCAATGTCAAGGAATGGAATTAAACGACCTGTTTGAAGCACTTCAATCACTTGATCCCACTGCGCCCGGTTTAAATCTGCACCTGTTGGGTTATGACAGCAAGGATGTAGTAACACAATACTCTGTTCGGGTAATTGTTTGAGGGTAGAAAGCATTGCCTCAAAATTTACGCCGCCAGTTTGAGCATCAAAATACGGATAAAAATGGGTTTTAAAACCAGCCCCACTAAAAATGGCAACATGGTTATCCCAAGTGGGTTGACTGACCCATACTTCAGAATTTGGGAAATAGTTCTTAAGAAAATCCGCCCCCACTTTGAGTGCGCCTGAACCACCTAAAGTCTGAATAGTCACTGCACGACCACTTTGCACGGCTGGGCTATTTGCTCCAAATAATAATGCCTGAATTGCTTCGCGATAAGGTTTAAAACCTTCCATAGGCAAATACAGCTTGGTTTTGCTTTGCAGTGGTTCAATACGTTTTTGTGCTTCAATAATGGTATCAAGCTGAGGAACGATACTGTCTTCATTATAATAAAGACCAATACTTAAATTGACTTTGCCTTCACGCGGGTCGGCATTGAATTGTTCCATAAGCGATAAAATTGGATCGCCTGCATACGGGGGGATATGTTGAAACATCAAAAAAATCCTTTCATTTCACAGTTTGAACCAAAACTGCGCGGAGTTGAAGCGAGTGCATGATATTTAAGCAAACATCAAACCTGACTAATGTATCAGTAAGACCTGCATCGTGCCATGCTCTTCTAGTCTTAAGGCTGAAATATTTTTAACCTTATTTTGTAAAGATGATTGAAGTAAAATTTACGTCTTTTTTAGATGTCGATGATTTTTTTAGGCTACAAAGGCGTCCTTTAAGTGCACCTTTCTGATTTTTGGCCAAAAAAAACCACACAGGGGAGTGTGGCAAAAGTTTTAAGCTCTGAGGTCTTCAATTTAAAACGTGAGACTTAAAGAAAGCTTAATTCAGTGAAACAATATGTAAATTCTCTCTTAATGAGAATGTAGCTATATAAAACACATCATTGGCCAAGATCCAGATACAGGCTCTCTTTAATTTCCTCCATCACCACATAACTATGCGATGAAGCAGATGCAGGCAGTTTTTTTAAAATATTGCCGAGCAGTTTTCGATAGGCACTCATTTCCTTAAGTCGCGCTTTTACCAGATAATCAAACTCCCCAGAAATTAAATGACATTCAAGAACTTCAGGCACTTCAATCAGATCACGTGCGACTTGATCGAACACATCGCCTGATTTGGCGGAAAGCTTAATTTCCAGAAACACCAACAAATTACGATCCACATATGCAGGATTGAGCCGTGCGTAGTAACCCATAATGATGCCGTCACGTTCCAGACGTTTTACCCGCTCTGAACATGGGGTCGTAGATAAGTTAACGCGAGAAGCTAATTCACTGATTGCAATACGCCCTTCGCGTTGCAGAATGTCCAAAATCTGTCGATCAGTTCGATCCAGTGCCCGCATTATTTTTTCCTTTTTTTAGAATTTCTACACGACAAAACTGCCGATTTTCCTAGATTATAGTGCTTAAAACAGTGAAATAAACTATTGAAGCAAAAATATACTAGTTAAATTCACTGGTAGGCGTGAGGGAATAGAAATGCGCGTGATCGTTTTAGGTAGTGGAGTGATTGGAGTCGCAAGCGCGTACTACCTTGCACAACAGGGAGCACAAGTTACGGTACTTGATCGTCAGTCTGGACCTGCTGAAGAAACCAGTTTTGGTAATGCTGGGCAAGTTTCACCAGGTTACTCGACCCCTTGGGCTGCGCCAGGTATTCCATTTAAAGCCGTGAAATGGATGTTTCAACATCATGCACCACTCGCGATTAATATTGATGGCAGCATGTGGCAGCTTCAATGGATGGCACAAATGCTGAAAAATTGTAATCCAGAAAGCTATACTAAAAATAAAGAGCGCATGATGCGCGTCGCTGAGTATAGTCGCGACTGTTTAAAAGAATTACGTGAAACCACGGGTATCAGTTATGAAAGTCGTGCCAAAGGCACCCTACAGGTATTTCGTAGCGAAGCGCAGCTTGAAGCAGTTCATCGTGATATCGAAGTACTACAAGAGTGTGGCGTAAGCTATGAACTACTTTATCAAAATGATTTAGCCAAGGTTGAGCCTGCACTCGAATATGCTAAAGATAAATTGGTTGGCGGTTTACATTTACCTCATGATGAAACAGGGGATTGTTATTTATTTACCAATGCACTGGCGCAAAAAGCCCAAGAATTGGGTGTGGAATTTAAATTTAATCAAAACGTAGAAGCATTGGTGGTAGAAGGCGACGAGATTAAAGGCGTTCGAGTCAATGGTCAGGTTTTAACTGCGGATCGCTATATCTTGGCATTTGGTAGTTATTCGCGTGATTTCCTAAAACCACTACATCTAAATTTACCTGTTTATCCAGTCAAAGGTTATTCACTGACGATTCCAATTGTACGGCCTGAGTTTGCACCCCAATCTACGGTACTTGATGAAACTTATAAAATTGCTATCACTCGTTTTGATCAACGTATTCGTGTCGGTGGCATGGCTGAACTAAGTGGCTTTAATTTGGGATTAAATCAGGATCGTCGTGCCACTCTGGAAATGGTGACACAAGATCTGTTTCCGGGTGGAGATATGGCGCAAGCATCATTCTGGACAGGTTTACGTCCAATGACACCCGACAGTACCCCGATCATTGGTGCGACGCGCTTTAGTAATCTGTTTCTGAACACAGGACATGGAACTTTAGGGTGGACCATGGCATGTGGTTCAGGCAAGTTGATTAGTGACATTGTTCTTAATCATCCACCTGAAATTAGTACCGAAGGCTTATCACTACAGCGTTATTCACACGCAGCCTAAGACCAACCCATTAAGTTCAGGGAAGAACTATGCCACGTCCTATTCGTGCCATCATCCATCAAGATGCTTTGGCACATAATCTGAAAATTGCTCGAAAATACGCTCCGCAGCACGATGTCTTTGCAGTGGTCAAAGCCAATGCTTATGGACATGGGATTGAGCGAGTCTATTCATCTCTCAAAACTGCTGATGGTTTTGCTTTATTAGATATAGACGAAGCTAAACGTTTGCGAGCATTGGGTTGGACAGGGCCGATTTTACTGTTGGAAGGAATATTTTCGGCTCAGGATCTATTTGATTGTGCGGTTTTCCAGCTTAGTTTTAGCATTCATAGTGAAGCACAGCTTAACTGGTTGCTACAGCATCCTGAACCTGCCCAGTTTGATATTTTTCTGAAAATGAATAGTGGGATGAACCGTTTGGGCTTTCAGCCTGAACATTATCCTGAAGTCTGGCGCGCACTCCATTCCTGTACAGCCGTAAAAAGCCTAACACATATGATGCATTTTTCCGATGCGGATGGCGAACGTCTCGGTCAAGCGGGAATTGATGTACAGCTTAAAACCTTTGAAGACACTGTTCGGGATTTACCAGGTGAACGTTCAGTATGTAATAGTGCTGCGATTTTGCGACATTGTACGCAACTGACTTCTAAAACTGTACGTGCCGGCATTTTACTTTATGGCAGTTCACCTGATTTCCCTAAGCATAGTATTCAGGACTGGAATCTACAGCCGAGTATGAGTCTGCGCAGTGAGATTATTGCTATTCAAGATTTACAACCTAAGCAAACTGTAGGCTATGGTTCAACTTTTCAGGCAGATCAAGCCATGAAAATTGGGATCGTGGCTTGTGGTTATGCTGACGGCTATCAACGCAGTTCTGCCACAGGCACTCCTGTACTGGTCAATGGCATCCGAACACGTACGATTGGCCGTGTCAGTATGGATATGCTAGCGGTTGATATTACAGAAATTAAAAATGTCGAAATAGGTAGTGAAGTGGTGCTCTGGGGGAAATCCCGTTCAGGTGCGATTTTGGCTATTGATGAAGTCGCCGCGATGTCAGACACCATTGGTTATGAATTAATGTGTGGTGTAACCGCACGAGTTCCATTTTTTATTGAAACTGAAGGATATGATCATGTCAGCATCTGATATTGAAAGAATCAACACAACTCCTGTAATGAGTTCTGCCACCATTTTTAATCAAGTGGTGTATTTATCAGGACAAGTTCCTAAAAATACACAGCTTGATATTGAAGGTCAGACTCGTGAAATCTTGACAATGATTGATCAGCTTTTAGCACAAGCGAAAAGTGATAAATCACGTCTGCTGTCTGCACAGCTTTTTATTAAAAATTTAGACGATTTTTCAAAAGTTAATACCATCTGGATCGAGTGGCTAGATGGATTGGCAACGCCAGCCAGAGCCACCATTCAGGCAGATTTAGTGAATCCTGCATGGTTGATTGAGATTGCTGTGATTGCAGCACAACAATAAAGTTTTTATACATTTTCATCCAACCGATTTTAACTTTAAAACCAGAATTGCCAAGGAAAAGGATTCCTTCTGGTTTTGATTTTGATGGTAAAAGGCGAACAGTTTTGCGGCTTCTGCTTCGTTATTTCTTCAGTTGTCAGTAACGCAAAATTGATCAAAGCAAAGGGACATTTAAAAAGGATATTTAATTATGACAACAGTACGTCATCCTGAAGGCGAAAATTCGTCGCATGACTTGCAACGTAAACTGTCAAATCGCCATTTGCAACTAATTGCGATTGGCGGTGCGATTGGGACAGGGCTGTTTATGGGATCTGGTAAAACCATTTCATTGGCCGGCCCTTCGATTTTGTTTATTTACATGATCATTGGGTTTATGTTTTTCTTCCTAATGAGAGCTCTGGGCGAGCTTTTGCTTGCTAATCTACATTATAAATCGTTTGTAGATATGGCACATGATCTGATTGGGCCAGGCGCTGGTTATTATCTGGGCTGGACGTATTGGCTGGGTTGGGTGTTGGTTGGTATTGCAGATCTCGCGGCGATTATTAATTATCTGGGTTTTTGGCTACCCGATGGGATGACTTTTACGCCTATCGGACAAGCGCTGATCAGTGCAGGTTGTGTTCTGTTTGTATTGGCACTGAATCTGCTGACGGTTCGTCTATTCGGTGAAGTTGAATTCTGGTTCGCTCTCATCAAAATCTTGGCTATCCTGGGATTAATTGCCATCGGCGGTTTTATGGTGTTTAACCATTTTCAGGCTCCAGCAGGTACAGTGGCATCTTTTAGCAATATTTGGTCTTCGGGGGGGATGTTTCCCAAAGGTGCCGAGGGCTTTTTAGCAGGCTTTCAGATTGCGGTCTTTGCGTTTGTGGGGGTTGAATTGATTGGTACTACAGCAGCAGAAACCAAAGATCCGAAAAAGAATCTACCTAAAGCAATTAATGCAATCCCTATTCGAATTATTCTATTTTATGTACTGGCTTTACTCGTGGTCATGTCAGTAACGCCGTGGAATATGATCAGTGCGGATAAAAGCCCGTTTGTTGAATTGTTTTTGCATGCGGGTATTCCAACTTCAGCGATTATTATGAATCTAGTGGTTCTTTCTTCAGTCACTTCTTCTATGAATAGTGGGGTATTTTCTACTAGTCGTATGCTATTTGGTTTATCCAGAGGTGGTCAGGCACCACAAGCGTTGGCTCGTTTATCCAAACGAGCGGTTCCTGCCAATGGTTTACTGTTTTCCTGCCTGTTTATTATGGCTGGTGCAGCATTACAGTATTTTGTACCCAACACCATTGAAGCTTTTACGTTGGCCAGTTCCTTGTGTGTGATTTTATTTATTAGCGTCTGGGGACTGATCATGGTGTGTTATTTACGTTATCGTCAACTTAGACCTGAGCTACATGCCCAGTCGAGTTTTAAAATGCCGGGTGGGATTTGGATGAGCTATGTCGTGTTGGCTTTTCTGCTGTTTACTTTGGTGATTTTAGCGTTAGAACCCGATACGTTGAAGGCTTTATATATCAGTCCACTCTGGTTATTGATTTTGGCAGTCACTTATCAGGTGCTATATAAACCACGTATGAAACGACTCAAACAGCTTAAAAGTTCTTAATTGAATGTTTTTATTCAAAGGCATATAAACTTGGGTTAATATGCCTTTTTTATTTTAATAAAATTTAAAACTATTAAAATACCAAGTAAATTTATCGGGATTAAAATAAAATTCAGAACGATAAATAAATGATGAGAATAATTATTTTTAAAATTTAAGCAATTGTTTTTGTTTAATATTTTGTTTTTATGGATTTTCTCTTTAGGTTTTTATATGGAGTTAATTATATTATACTAAGGAGGTAATGGTATTTGGGTGAGTTAAAATGTCGAATGTATTAATTCAAAAATATAATGTTCCTGGCCCACGTTATACCAGTTATCCAACAGTTCCATATTGGCAAGACGAGACATTTTCACTGGACGCATGGAAACAGTCGCTACGCCAATCTTTTATTGAATCAAATCTCAATGAAGGTATCAGTCTATATATTCACTTACCTTTTTGTGAAAGCTTATGTACCTTTTGCGGTTGCCATAAAAAAGTGACCAAACGACATGAAGTTGAAGCGCCTTATATTGCAGCTGTTTTAAAAGAATGGTCATTGTATTGTGAATTATTGGGAGAAACCCCAATCATTCGGGAAATCCACTTGGGGGGCGGTACACCCACTTTTTTTTCAGTCGCGCATTTGCAGCAGTTGATTCGGGGGATTCTGGATCAGGCTCGTATTGCTGAACAGCATGAATTTAGTTTTGAAGGCCATCCTAATAGTACAACCCAACAACATTTACAAGCGTTGTATGATCTGGGTTTTCGTCGAGTCAGTTTTGGAGTTCAAG
The DNA here is from genome assembly GCF_016624945.1 of Acinetobacter sp. S54. Taxonomy (GTDB): domain Bacteria; phylum Pseudomonadota; class Gammaproteobacteria; order Pseudomonadales; family Moraxellaceae; genus Acinetobacter. Next base: position 79,137 of record NZ_JACVUI010000009.1, read on the forward strand.
ATTATAGTCTGAAAGTCCAAAAGGCGATTCATCGGATTCAACCTTTTGAACATGTGGCCCGTGTAACTGAATGGGCTAGAGAAATTGGCTATGATTCAATCTCCCATGATCTGGTGTTTGGTTTACCTTTTCAGGAATTGCAAGATGTACTCTTTACCATTGACCAAACCAACCGGTTATTGCCCGATCGTTTAGCTTTTTATAGCTATGCGCATGTGCCGTGGATTAAAGGCAATGGACAACGCGGCTTTAAAGATCATGATGTGCCAAAAGACGAAGTGAAAAGAACGCTTTATGAGGCTGGGAAACAAAAGCTACTGGATCATGGTTATGTTGAAATTGGTATGGATCATTTTGCCCTAAAAACTGATCCGATGTATCAGTCCTTTTTACAGGGGCAATTGCATCGTAACTTTATGGGATATACCGCCTCTAAAACCCAAGTCATGGTGGGTTTGGGTGTTTCTGCGATTAGTGATAGCTGGTACAGTTTTGCTCAAAACGAAAAGGTTTTGGAAGACTATTATGCCCGCTTGGAAAACAATGAAATTCCAGTTTTTCGAGGACATGTTTTGACTCAGGAAGATCTGATGATTCGTCAGCATATTCTAAATCTGATGTGTCAGTTTGAAACTTCATGGCAAGATCCAAAACATGACTTTAATGAGTTACCACAGGTATTGCAGCAGCTTAAAGAAATGCAGCAAGATCAATTGATTGAAGTCGGGAAAAAAAGTATCAAGGTGACTGAAGAAGGGAAGGCTTTTGTACGCAACGTCTGCATGGCATTCGACTTGCGAATGAAACGTAAAATACCAAACAATCAGATTTTTTCGATGACTATTTAGCTCAGGTGTAACTCGTTTTAGCAGATTAACGTTTTAAATCATGAGAAAGCTGTTGGAAGTCTGTTTCAATTGCGGCAAGTGCTTTGTGTTCCATGTGTCTAAACTGCTTTAAAATATTAAGGCCAAAAGGCGTGACGACCGCGCCTCCTCCTGACTCACCCCCTTTATGAGTTTCTACCAGTGCGGAAGTAAACAGTTGGTTCATGGTTTCCACCAGTTGCCATGCACGACGATAGCTCATATTCATTTTTTTGGCAGCTTGAGAGATGGAACCCGTAGCTTGAATGGCTTCCAGTAAATCAGCTTTTCCCGGGCCAAAAGCAATGTCTTGATCGACCATAAAGCGAAGACGTAATTTGAGTTGAGTCATAAATCAGCTCATAAATTAACAAATGAGAAATAAGTAAAATTTTATATTGAAACGTATAAAAGCACTAATTTTAATGTAAAAATTCCATCTGGTTGAAGGATATACTGGCCAGTGTTAATCCAGCGTTTAATGGCGATAAATTCAGTTATTTAAATTTTTAATAACTACTCTTGAAAACTTTCAATTGGATTTGTTCCCTCCGTGTCTCGCACAATGTCCTTATAGAGAAAGAACTCAAAGGATTTGAGAAATGAACAAAAAACTTCGTGTTGCGATTGTAGGTGGTGGTATTGCAGGTCTGGCACTTGCAGCAAATTTATTCCGCTATCAACATCTGGATGTGAGTTTATATGAAGCTGCTCCGCAATTTTCCGAAATAGGCGCGGGTATTTCTTTTGGTGCAAACGCAGTCAAAGCAATTGAATGCTTGAATCTGGCTGCTGAATACCATGCTATTGCAGATCAGGTGGCTCAACCTTTTCAAGATGTCTGGTTCCAATGGCGAAATGGTTATACGGATGAATATTTATCAAGCTCAGTTGCATCCGAAGTTGGCCAGTCATCTGTACACCGTGCTGATTTTCTAGATAGTATTTTAAAACAGGTTCCACGTGAAAAATGTCACTTCAATAAGAAATTGACTTCTCTTGAGGAAACAGCGAATGAAGTGATTCTAAATTTTCAGGATGGAACTTCGGCACATGCTGATTATGTTATAGGTGCTGATGGTATTCATTCAGCGGTGCGTGGTTATGTACTAAAAAGTCAGGGCCAACAAACGGTTCATCCACAATTTACAGGCACATGGGCTTATCGCGGCATCATCCAATATCAGGATTTTAAACAGGCGCTTGAACAGGCAGGCTTAGATTTAGAAATAGCAGATGTTCCACAGATGTTATTAGGCAAAGACAAACACATTTTGACTTTTCCCATCCGCCGTGGTGAACAAATTAATATTGTCGCATTTAAATCTGATCGTAGCCAAAATGTATTACCTGAAGGCACAGCATGGACGCAGTCAGTTGATCAGCACACCATGCTCGCTGATTTTTCAGATTGGAGTGAAAGCTGTCAAATATTGCTAAAACTTATTGAAAAACCAAGTATTTGGGCTTTGCATGAGTTGGCCGAATTGGACAGTTATCAAAGTGTATCTGGACGTGTCATTGTTATGGGTGATGCAGCACATGCGATGTTACCGCATCAAGGTGCGGGCGCAGGTCAGGGTCTGGAAGATGCAGTAATATTGGCAGCTTTATTTGAAGCAAAAAGCCTAAGTGCACAAGACTTAGCTAAGCTTTCACAGGTTTATGAAGATTTGCGTAAGCCTCGTGCTTGTCAAGTACAACGTACCTCGCGCGAATCGGGTGAAATTTATGAATTGTATTCACCAGACTATTCAACCTTTGAGCAGGTTGGACAGCATTTGATTCATCGTTTTGACTGGTTATGGCAACACCCAATTGAACAAGATATTGCTTTTGCCAAAGCCCAAATGAAAATACAGTTTGCGTCGTGAAACCTGATAAAGGGGATATGATATTAATGTCATATTCCCTTTATTTTTTTATTCTCTTTCTTTTTTTAGCATAAAATGGCTCAACTTTTGTTGTATCTACAATCATATGAGTAAGTCATATAGAGATTTTTTGATTTCGATTTAAAATAGATAAAAATAATGGAAATGAACAATGGATCTGGCCTTAATACGTGTCTTTATTTGCGTTTATGAAACAAAAAATATAACCAAGGCGGCAGATATTTTGAATCTGAGTCAGCCTTCGGTTAGTTATAACTTAAATCGTTTAAGACATCAGTTGAACAATCCATTATTTGAACGCACCCAATATGGTGTTGAGCCCACTAAACTGGCACATGAGTTATATCCTGTTTTTAAACGGGCTATATGTGATGTCGAAATTGCGATTGATGAAGCGTTAAATTTTAATCCCACCACATCCAATAAAGTCTTTCGCTTGGGGCTTTCGGATATTGGTGAAATTTGCTTGTTACCTGTGTTGATTGAATATTTACAATGTTATGCACCCCAGATAAAACTTGAGATTGAAGAAATTAAAATTGATCAAGTTGAAAAATGGCTGGTTGAAGGATTTATCGATGCTGCTGTTTTTAATAGTACCCATTTGGAATTTCATCAATTAGAGTACGAAACGCTGTTTCAAGAGCGATATGTTGCATTGGTCAATAGCCATCATCCACGTATTCAGGGCGAGATTAGCCTACAGGATTATTTGGCCGAATCTCATGTTGCGATTAAATCTAGCACTGGACATACACAAGTGGATCATGTTTTAAAACTCTTGGGTTATCAACGTAATATTGCCCTTGAGGTTCCCCATTTTGGGGTTTTACAAGGGGTGCTTGACCGAACAGAACTTGTGATAACTTTACCAATGCGCGCTGCAGCACAGTATTTAAATCAAGCAAATGTCAATGTGGTCGAGCTTCCCTTTGAAATGGCTGGTTTTTTTGTCGGTATTCACTGGTTTTCGCAAAGCAATGAACCCGTCGCAAGACAATGGTTTATTCAAACCTGCAAAAAAGTGATGTCAGTGTTATAAGTAAGCATGATCAATATTTGAAAAAAACAACTATTATCATATAGTGATTAAATTAATATCATTTATAGTTCATATTGAATATCATAGTGACAATTTATAATTTTATTTATATTACTTAATTTTAGGTTTTTTCTGCAAGTTATCTCATTTTATATCCACAACGATCTTTTTTATCTGCAATCCGTAGTTCTGTAAACTTCAACCCTTTTGCTAATATATTTAAAAAGTATAGATATATGTTTTTTCGTGTATCGACACGTCATAGTAAAAAACATAAATTGAGTTCGTGATTATATTTTCTACTCACTGGTCTGGAAGATCATTATTAAATTTACGGATGAAATTATGTTTTATTTGAAATCGGCATTCAATTTAAATGCATATAAAACTGGAATAGTCTTTGGTGTAATCGGGGTCTCAACATTATTTCCAATTTCCTGTTATGCGGAGGATAATTGGACCTTTAATTTAAAAAATGCCTATATTGATCGTAATTTTGATAATAGCGCTGTTAAGGATTTTGGTAGCTGGTCACAAAGTGCATCATTGTTTTATAAGTCAGATTATTATTCTACTCCAATTGAAAATCTGGATATCGGAGTAGATGGCACAATCCAATATGCAGTGCGCTTAAGTCACGATAAAGGAGTGGCAGATACAGTCTTACCTTTTGATACTGAAGAGCAAAAACAGGCGCGTGATTTCTTAAAATATGGCGGTACGCTGAAGCTGAAATACGATCAAACCGAACTGCGTGTCGGTGAGTTATGGCCTGATCTTCCTGTGACAGCAGTCGATCGTAGCAGACAACTTTTAGCATCGTATCAAGGGGTCAGTCTAAATTCTAAACTCACAGATCAATTGAGTGGTGAAATTGGGGTGATCACGAAAGTTTCACCCCGTAATCAGGAAGGTTTCCATAAACTTTCATTTACCAAAAATGGAACCACCTATTATTCGGATGGTTTGAACTATATTGATCTACGCTATCAGCCAATTAATAACTTGAAGCTGGAATATTATTATGGAAATTTAGATAACCTTTATAATAAACATTATATTGGTGTGGATTATTTAACTAAATTTTCTCCAGATTTATCACTAAATAGTAAACTAAAGTATTTTAAAGCGGTTGAAGATAATAATAATTATGATATTGATAGCCAAAATATTGGTTTGTTGGAAACGCTCAAATATAAAAACCATACCTTTGGTTTGGGTTATCAACAAATTATTGGAGATACTTATCCTTTACCAGATGGTTTTTTACCTGAAACCTATTTCATCAACTGGAATGCAACAGGATTCTTCAAAGCTGACGAAAAGTCGATTCATTTAATGTATGGCTATGATTTTAAAGACTATGTACCTGGTCTGAATATGATGTTGAAACATGTCTATGGTTATGATTTTAAAACAGTATTAGGCCAACGCAATAAAGAGCAAGAAACCAATTTGATCGTGAACTATGCCTTTCAGAATCCTGCTCTAAAAGGGGTTGCATTCCAGTGGTTATATATTCCTTATAAAGTGCGTTATGGCAATGATTTTAATGAAAATCGTGTGTTTTTAAGCTATAGCAAAAAATTCTAAAAGTTTTAAAAAGTTCCTTATGGAAGGAGGAGAATATGTCTCAGGACATTAATGTTAATCAGATGATTGACGAATCAAAACTAACCCCATTTCACTGGCGTGTCATTATTTTAAGTACACTGATTATTATTTTTGATGGGTATGATCTGGTGATTTATGGGGTTGCTTTACCCTTGTTGATGAAGGAATGGGCCATTGATCCTGTTACCGCAGGTTTTATTGGAAGTGTTGCGTTATTTGGCATGATGTTCGGTGCACTGATTTTTGGTACGATGGCCGATAAATTAGAGCATCTAAACATTAGCCGTAAAAAAGTCATTGCAGTTTGTATTATTCTATTCAGTTTATGCACGGTACTTTGTGGCCTTTCTAAAACGACAACTCAATTTGCAATTTTCCGTTTCCTGGCAGGTGTTGGTATTGGGGGTGTAATGCCTAATGTCATTGCGCTGGTCAGTGAGTATGCACCTAAGAAATTTAAAAGTTTCTTTGTGACATTAATGTTCAGTGGTTATGCAATTGGGGGCATGGTTGCCGCTGCATTGGGATCTGTGCTAGTCCCTGTATATGGCTGGAAAATCATGTTTATGATCGCGGGGATTCCGTTGATTATTTTATTACCGCTGATGAAGTTATTACCAGATTCGATTGACTATTTGGTGCGTAAGAAAAAGGATGAAGCGGTACGCTATATTTTATCCAGATTAGTGCCGAGTTATCAAAATCAGCCAGATCATGTTTTTGTGTTAAATGCCAGTAATCAAACTCAGGCAGAAGCACCGGTTAAAATGATTTTTAAGGAACAACGTGCTTTTAGTACAGTGATGTTTTGGTGTTCTATTTTTATGACTTTAATCATGGTTTATGCGCTCGGTAACTGGTTGCCAAAACTCATGATCGAAGCTGGTTATAATTTGTCAAAAAGTCTTGTCTTTTTATTCTCACTAAATGTTGGTGGCATGATTGGCTCGATTTTAGGCGGTTATCTTGGTGATCGTTATAATGTGAAATATGTGACAATGGCTTTACTCCTGCTTGGTGCAGTCTCTTTAAGCTTATTATCGTTCCAGTTTGACAGCGTGGTATTGTACTTTCTGATCGCATGTGCGGGTGCGGCTTCGATTGGTACACAAATTATGTTGTTGGCCTATATGGCGCGTTTCTATGCACCCAATGTTCGCTCAACAGGAATTGGCTGGGGCTTGGGCATGGGGCGTGTCGGGGCGATTCTTGGACCTATTTTGACAGGATGGTTATTGTCGTTACACCTGCCACATTTTTATAATTTCCTAGCGTTAAGTATTCCAGCAGTGATTGGTATTTTGACGGTATTTTTGATCAATGATCGTCTGGCTTACCATGCTGATCAGCATGAAATCCCAGCAATTGATCCAAAGGAAAAATCAAAAATTTCTGAGCCTGCTGTGCAATAAATCATGAAGATAAATCAATAGTGCGCAATGATTTACCCAAAATAAAGGACGGAGTAGTCCTTTATTTACATCAAAGCATTATTGGAAAAACCTTCATACGCGTAGATTTGGCGGATGGTTTCAAGCATGGAGTAAAGATAAGTACTTTCTTCCATGTTTCGTGCCGCAATAAAAATAGGACTAATCGCATCGGGATCGAGCAGTGGCACATAGCTTAGATTATATAATTGAATACTGGTGGTACTTTCAGGAACGATACATATACCTTCACCCGCAGCGACCAATCCTAACGCTAATTGCACCTCACGTACATCATTAAGTTTGGTGGGTTCGAGTCCGTGCTCAGAAAAGATCGAGAGGACATGCGTGGAAAAATTAGGCTTTGCAGTTGTGGGATAAAGTAAGATTCTTTCATCGACGATATCCGCCAAATGGACGCCTGTATCTTTCATGCGATTGAGTGGATGACTGGCATGCACAGCGACCATTAAACGTTCATTTCTGAGTAACGTTCGTTTAATTGCTGGATCACTAATTTTAAGTCGGCCAAAACCGACATCAATACGGCCATCTTTTAAGGCTTCAATTTGGGCGTTGGTCCCCATTTCATACAATTCAATTTTTAGATTTGGGTGCGCCTGTCGATATAAATAAATAATGCGGGGTAATAATCCAAACAATAACGAACCCACAAATCCAATTTTAATCGTGGTTTCGACAGAAGCAATACGCTTGGTCATGGAGACCATCTGGTCTGCACTCGACAAAAGTTTAACAGCATATTGATAAAAAAATTGACCGACAGAAGTGGTTTTCACTGGGCGGCTGCCGCGTTCGAGTAACTGTAACCCCAGTTCTTCTTCCAGATTTTGAATTTGTCGGCTTAAAGGCGGTTGTGCGATACAAAGTTTATCTGCTGCTTTCGTAAAGCTCTGTTCTTCAACCACTGCAACAAAATACCGTAAATGTCTAAGTTCCATTTAGAATACTCCAAAGGTATTTTAGTATACAAATAATGTGTTGGAATTTATTAAAACATTCTTTTAAGGTATAAACAAGCGATAACTGATGTGATGACGGACCATGTACAAATCAGTCGAAACGATTCTTGTCGATGTTCTCACAACTCGACTATCTACATTATCAGTCATGAATATGCAAACGCAGACAAGGTAAGTGGCGATTGTTGTTGAGATTAGGGATGAAGCTGAAGTTGCCCGTCATGATCTGAATATGCCATTTGAACACATCACTTTAATTTTGAATTGCTTAAAAAGCGAAATCAGTTGACGTCATTAAAAATAAAACGTCGCTGCGCGAGTGCTTAATTATGATGAGGAATCAGGTTGGGTTACACCACAACTGAACCTGATGACTTCCTTAAATATCTGGAAAGTCGGAGAATGGATATGCCACGTATTCCTGTTATCAATACCAGCCATCTTGACCGTATTGATGAATTACTAGTTGATAATATTGAAACCGGTGAATTCAAACTTCATCGTTCAGTTTTTACCGATCAAGCTTTATTTGACCTTGAAATGAAGTACATTTTTGAGGGAAATTGGGTGTACTTGGCCCATGAAAGCCAAATTCCAAATAATAATGATTATTATACAACGTATATTGGTCGTCAGCCGATTTTGATTGCACGTAATCGTAATGGCGAATTGAATGCCATGATTAATGCGTGTTCACACCGTGGCGCACAATTGTGTCGTTATAAGCGTGGCAATAAATCCACATATACCTGCCCATTTCATGGTTGGACATTTAATAACTCAGGTAAATTACTCAAAGTTAAAGATCCAAGTGATGCAGGTTATTCTGACTGCTTTAACAAAGATGGTTCGCATGACCTGAAAAAAGTAGCACGATTTGAAAACTATAAAGGTTTTCTGTTTGGAAGCCTGAATCCAGATGTACCGTCCTTGCAAGAATTTCTGGGTGAAACCACCAAGATTATTGACATGATTGTGGACCAATCTGAGCATGGTTTAGAAGTTCTGCGTGGTTCATCAACGTATACCTACGAAGGTAACTGGAAGTTGACCGCTGAAAATGGTGCAGATGGCTATCACGTTTCTGCGGTGCATTGGAACTATGCGGCGACTACGCAACATCGTAAAGAAACGCAGGCTGGTGATAATATCCGAGCTATGAGTGCGGGTTCATGGGGGAAACAAGGCGGCGGCTCTTATGGTTTTGAGCATGGTCATATGCTGTTATGGACGCAATGGGGTAACCCGGAAGATCGTCCAAACTTTCCAAAAGCAGAAGAATATACCGAAAAATTTGGCGCAGCGATGTCCAAGTGGATGATTGAGCGTTCGCGCAATTTATGCCTTTATCCAAATGTCTATTTGATGGATCAGTTTGGTTCACAAATTCGAGTGTTACGTCCCATTTCAGTCAATAAAACTGAAGTTACGATTTACTGTATTGCACCTGTTGGTGAAGAACCCGAAGCACGCACCCGTCGTATTCGCCAGTATGAAGATTTCTTTAATGCTTCTGGTATGGCAACTCCAGATGATTTAGAAGAATTCCGTGCCTGTCAGGCAGGTTATGCGGGGATTGAACTGGAATGGAACGACATGTGTCGTGGAGCGAAACACTGGATTTATGGACCAGATGATGCTGCCAATGAGATTGGGTTAAAGCCTGCAATCAGCGGGATTAAAACAGAAGATGAAGGCTTGTATCTGGCGCAGCATCAGTATTGGCTCAAAACCATGAAACAAGCAATTGCTGATGAAAAGCAGTTCGCAGTGAGTCAAGGAGAGACAGCATGAACGCTTCAACAAGTTTAGATAAAATTACGATTGAAAATGTTTGCCAGTTTTTATACCGCGAAGCTCGTTTTCTGGATGATGAACAATGGGATCAATGGGTCGAATGCTATGCCCCAGAAGCTTCTTTCTGGATGCCTGCGTGGGACGATAATGATCAACTGACCGAAGATCCTCAATCTGAAATTTCACTCATTTATTACCCTGACCGTCAGGGTCTGGAAGATCGAGTATTTCGCATTAAAACGGAACGCTCATCAGCCACCATGCCAGACACCCGGACCGCACACAATATCAGCAATGTTGAAATTGAGTTGCGTGAAGGCGATCAAGCTACCGTACGTTTCAACTGGAACACGCTAAGTTTCCGTTACAAGAATAGCTATAGCTACTTTGGCATGTCGCGTTATGTGATCGATTTTTCTGGCGAAAGCCCAAAAATCTTGAGCAAGTATGTCGTACTTAAAAACGACTACATCAATCAAGTGATCGATATTTACCATATCTGAAAATGAGATCAACCTCAGCTGAAGGGAGAGTTGGCTGAGGTCTCAAAGTTCAATAATTTTGTAGGATTCATGCCATGTCAAACCATCATGTAGCACTTCAATTTGAAGATGGCGTTACCCGTTTTATTCGTGTTGCGCAAGGCGAGACTTTGTCTGATGCAGCGTATCGTCAACAAATTAATATTCCACTAGATTGTCGTGAAGGCGCATGTGGAACCTGTCGAGCATTTTGTGAATCAGGCAGTTATGACATGCCTGAAGATAACTATATTGAAGATGCATTGACTCCAGAAGAAGCAGAACAAGGCTATATTCTGGCTTGTCAATGTCGTCCAACTTCTGATGCGGTATTTCAAATTCAAGCATCATCGGATGTGTGTAAAACCAAAATTCATAGTTTTGAAGGGACTTTGGCGCGAGTCGAAAATCTATCTGACTCCACGATTACCTTTGATATTGAGCTCGATGAAGGTCAACCCGATATTCATTTCCTTGCAGGCCAATATGTCAATGTGGGTATTCCGGGAACTACGGAAACACGTTCTTATTCGTTTAGTTCCAAACCTGGCCATCGTTTAACGGGTTTCGTGGTACGTAATGTACCCAATGGCAAGATGAGCGATTTTCTGAGTAAACAAGCCAAAGCAGGCGATAAAATGAAATTTACAGGGCCATTTGGTAGCTTCTATCTACGGAATGTAACGCGTCCTGTATTAATGTTGGCGGGTGGAACTGGCATTGCGCCGTTCATGTCCATGCTTCAGGTATTGGAAGAAAAAGGTTCTGAACATCCAGTACGCTTAGTCTTTGGTGTGACCAATGATTTTGATTTGGTCGCATTGGAAAAATTAAACGAGTTTCAGCAGAAATTCCCTTGGTTTGAATATCGTACCGTTGTGGCACATGCAGACAGCCAGCACGAACGTAAAGGGTATGTCACAGGTCATATCGAAAATGACTGGCTCAATGGCGGTGATGTCGACATTTATCTGTGTGGACCCGTACCCATGGTCGAAGCGGTGCGTGGCTGGTTGGATAATGAAGGCATCAAACCAGCTAGCTTCTTGTTTGAAAAATTCTCTGCCAATTAATCGTGTGGCCTGAATCATGTGGAGCAAAAGATGACTCAAATGCAGAGGTTTAATCAGAAAGTTGTAATCGTTACGGGCGCAGCCCAAGGCATTGGCCAAGGCGTCGCTTTGCGAATTGCAGCAGAAGGTGGAACATTAGTTCTGGCTGATCGTTCTGATCTGGTAGATGACGTTTTACAGCAATGCCAAAGCCTAGGCGCAACGGGCAGCTATGTCCATGCAGATTTGGAAACCTATGCAGGCGCGCAGGCCGTAGTGGCGCATGCAATTGAACATTATGGCCGAGTTGATGTACTCATTAATAATGTCGGCGGTGCCATCTGGATGAAACCTTTTCAGGAGTTTTCTGAGGAGGAAATCATTAAAGAAGTTAACCGTTCTTTATTTCCAACGTTATGGTGTTGCCGTGCAGTATTGCCTGAAATGATTAAAAATCAAAAGGGCAATATTGTGAATGTTTCCTCTATTGCCACGCGTGGGATTAACCGTATTCCGTATTCAGCGTCTAAAGGCGGGGTGAATGCCCTAACGGCATCTCTGGCTTTTGAACATGCTCAAGATGGAATTCGTGTCAATGCAATCGCAACAGGGGGAACCGAAGCACCGCCAAGAAAAATTCCACGAAATGCCAATCCATTGTCTGAAAATGAAAAGACATGGATGCAACAAGTGGTCGATCAAACCATTGATCGAACTTTTTTAGCTCGATACGGCAGTATTGATGAACAAGTAAATGCAATTGTGTTCTTGGCATCAGATGAGTCTTCATATATTACTGGCAGTGTGATTCCTGTCGGTGGTGGTGATCAGGGGTAAACAGGTCACTTTTAGAACATAACAGGATGATTCTGCAAGGAGGCACTATGACATCCCTGTTTAAAACCTTAAGAGAGGATTGGTCGCTATCGGCCACAGTGGCTGGCTTTTTAGCTGTTCTGATCTCTTATTCTGGGCCATTAATTATTTTTTTTCAGGCAGCTCAGAAAGCACAAGTTTCACCAGAAATGATGATCTCATGGATCTGGGGGATCTCCATCGGAGCTGCCTTGACTGGCATTTATTTATCGATTCGATTTAAAACCCCCATTATTACCGCTTGGTCAGCACCGGGTACGGCTTTGCTGGTCACCTTATTTCCCAATATCAGTTTGAATGAAGCCGTTGGTGCATATATTAGTGCTGCGATTGTCATCTTAATCGTTGGCATGACAGGCTATTTTGATAAATTGCTAAAATGGATTCCCCAAGGAATCGCCGCTGGCATGATGGCAGGTATCCTATTTCAGTTTGGTCTTGGATTATTTCATGCTACTGATTCCTTACCTTTGATCGTATTTAGTATGTTGTTGTGCTATTTATTTGCACGACGTTTTTCACCACGTTACAGCATGCTGTGGGTGCTACTATGCGGTGTCACACTGAGTTTTTTATTGGGTAAAATGAATCCTGTCACGATGGATTTTCATTTAGCAATTCCACAATTTATTCGACCTGAATGGTCATGGTATTCCACGCTAAATCTGGCGATTCCTTTAATTTTAGTCAGTTTAACCGGACAATTTTTACCAGGCATGGCGATTTTAAAACTCAGTCATTATGATGTGCCAGCCAAGCCTATTATTGGTGCGGCTAGCCTTGCATCACTTGCGGTGGCCTGTGTGGGCGGGATTACCATTGTTTTGGCCTCAATTACGGCGGCGTTGTGTATGGGCAAAGATGCCCATGAACTCAAAGACAAACGCTATATTGCAGGAGTTGCTAACGGCTTATTTTATATTTTAGGGGGCTTGTTTGCAGGTAGCATCGTGGCACTTTTCAGCTTACTTCCTAAAGAGCTAGTGGCGGCACTGGCTGGTCTGGCGCTACTAGGTGCCATTGCCACCAATATTCGTATGGCAATGCAGGAGGATACGCAACGTGAAGCGGCGTTAATCACCTTTCTGGCTACTGTTTCAGGGATGCATTTTCTGGGTTTAAGTTCAGTATTTTGGGGCATGTGCATCGGAATGCTGGCGTATCTGATCTTGATAAAACGCAATACGATTCTTGCAGCAGTTTCAGAGTCATCCTCCCGTTAAGACAAATAATGGCTTAAGTGCTATCTGAATAAATCCAGATTGATAGAGTGAGGTGCAGCAATTCTGATTGTGATTGAAGCATTCTTAGGAAATGGGAGCATAGCTTTTCATTGATTTATTTCTTCACCATATCCAGTGAATGTTTTTTTAAGCGATAATCCAGAGTTGCTCGACTAATACCCAACAAACGTGCCGCCTCGGAGACATTATATTGACTTCGGATCAACGCATTTTGAATCATTTCCTGTTCAAACTGTTCTAGAGAAAAATTTTGATCCAATAACTGCTCAATGATCTGCTGTTGTGTGTTCAGCGAATGACGATCAGGCGACAATTCCTGATCGTACATAGATTGCTGCTGGCTCAAATGCTGTTGTGGCAGTAGGCTACTCAATTTGATCTCTTGTTGATGGTCAGTCAATAAGGTCGCGCGTTCTAGCATATTTTCTAACTCACGGATATTTCCTGGCCATTCATACCCCATTAGATAATTTAACGCTTTATCACTTAAACCCTTGATTGTTTTATCATACATATTCTCAAAACGTTTTAAAAAATGCTTTACCAGTAAAGGGATATCATCGCGACGTTCGCGTAAAGGTGGAATCACAACAGGAAATATATTTAAACGATAAAATAAATCTGCGCGGAAGCGTCCCTGTTGTACGGCTTCAAACAAATCTTCATTAGTTGCGGCCACGACACGGACATCAATATAGCGGGTTTGATAATCACCCACACGTTCAAATTCGCCTTCTTGTAATATGCGTAGCAGTGCAGCCTGCGCACGTGCAGATAGCTCTATGACTTCATCCAGAAAAATGGTTCCTCCATGCGCTCGTTCAAATTTTCCCATGCGCGATTGGGTCGCGCCAGTATAAGCACCTTTTTCCACACCAAACAGTTCGGCTTCGATTAGATCGGGTGGAATACTGGCACAATTGACTGCAATAAAAGCGGCATTTTTACGTTGGCTAGCTTCATGAATCCCACGAGCAAACGCTTCTTTACCGACCCCTGTTTCTCCTTGCAGTAATACTGCAACCTTGCTGCCCGCCGATTTTTTAAGTAATTCACACACTTGTCTATAGGCAGCGGATTCGCCGACTGAATTAAACATGGTGTAATCTGCTTCAGCAGGCGTGTAGATATTCTGTTTCAGGGTTTTTAATTCGGCCTGTAACGCAATGATTTGATCAGCCACTGGATCGGGGGACATAAAACGGATCAATTCATCGGCGTTTTCCCAGGCGGCAAGGGGTTTCCCAATAATCTGACAATGATCATCGCCTTTGGCAGAACATTTGGTTTCCTGATAGATAATGGTTTGTCCCATCACAAAGCTGCTATAGCCACAGGCATATCCCAATAACATCCAGCAGGCAGGTTCATTGGATGTTCCAAATTCATTTAGATGCACTTCAGATTCAAAGGAATGTAACCAGTTAAAATCTGCATAAAAGCTGCCCGTTTCATGGGATAGCTTGAGGGTATTGACCTCGACCTGCACCATACCGCGGATACCATGCATTTGTGGCCCTGCCATAAACGCCTCTTCAGCGGTCATGTTAGGACGTAATTTGCTGGTTACCTCCGCATCTTTCATGCCTGCCTGATAGCCACAGCGAATAAAGAAATGTTTAGTGCGTTCATGCCCAAGCATCTGATAAAGATCTTTACGCAGATAGCCCATAATACTGGTATGTAAGAGCAGCATACGGTTTTCTTCAAACCAGATTTGACCATGTTTGGCATCAAACTGAATATTATCCAGTAAGTCCTGAATATCCTCATTTTGTTTAAGTAGCGGTTTGAATAGCCGTTGATCCTTGGCTTGATGCATGGTCAGTTCCCATCCTAGGTGATGACTGTCTACAAAAGTGTAGCTTATTTTTCAGCTTAAAGTGATGCGCAGTTGAGCATAAATATATATCCAAAAAGTATGATTAAAAACTCAGTCCAGTTTTTCTCTTAGATGTTATTCAACTGATTGATCACGGTTCATGATTTGCTGAATATCTTCAATTTATTGGTTCATCATTTGCTGAAATTTATCTTTATTTAAATAAATTAAATATCTAATAAAAATATAAGTAATTGAAAATAATAAAAATTAAATAGTTGGCACAAGTTTTGATAGAGATCTGATATGCAGTATTGCAATGGAAAGGTTTTTTACAAGATTAGCCTGCTGAAATCAGGTGGATATGGATCAGGGATAGCCAACATGAATAACGTGAACTCTTCAAATGTCAGTTTTACCAAATATATTCGGATCACCGGTGATCGGCATGCCAAGTTTGTCGAGTTTGACTTTGCGATCAATGATCCGACGCTATTTGTAGAATTGGTATTACCACAGCAAGCTTTTGCAGATTTTTGTCGTATCAATCAGGTGGTTGAAATGACCGAGCAACAAGAACAACTGAATGATGCTCTCGAAGATAAATGGCGTTACGGCATTGAGCCAACTCTTGTGCGCCAGACACGACAAAACCTAGATCAAGATGATCAATCTTAAGTCGATACGGAGATAAACATGACTTTAGAAATTAAAACATCAAGCGTTCAGCCCGTCCGCCACACGTATGCTTATATTGAACGACGTTTTGGTAACAAGCCTGCAACCCGCTATCAGGAAGTCAGTTTTGATATTCAGGGTGAAGTAAATTTTCATTATCGTCCATTATGGAAACCAGATAAAACTTTGAATGATAAGACCCATACAGCCTTGGTGATGCAGGATTGGTATGCCTTCAAAGATCCTCGTCAGTTTTATTATGGCGCATATGTCCAGCATCGGGCACGTTTACAGGACAGTACTGAAAATAATTATGCTTTTTTTGAAAAGCGCCGTTTGGTCGATAACTTGAGTGATGCGGTTAAACAGAAAATCATCGCGGCGTTGCTGCCATTTCGTTATGTCGAACAAACCGCCAACCTGCACATGATGTCGGGAAGTGCTTACGGGTATGGGACAGTGATTACTCAGGCCTGTATTTTTGCAGCAATGGATCGTCTGGGAATGGCGCAGTATTTATCACGAATTGGTTTAATTATTGACGACAATGCTGGCGATGCTTTGGATCAGGCCAAAGATTACTGGATGAACAATGCCGCATGGCAGCCTTTACGTCGCTTATGTGAGATGAGTCTGACTGAACAGGATTGGTTCAAACTGTATCTATTACAGACTTTATTGATCGATAGCATGTTGCAGGCTCTGGTTTATGTTGAACTGGATCAATGGTTCGTAGAGCATCAGGGCCGTGATGTAGCGATGCTGACCGAGTTTATGCAGGAGTGTAATAGTGATCTGCGTAAATGGTCAGATAGCGTGCTTAAGACTGCTGTGGCTGAATCGGAACACAATAAAGTCTTAATTCAGGGATGGCTAGAAGAGCTATTACCACAGGTTAAATCTGCTTTTGAGGCATGGGCCAATGTGGGATTACAACAAAGCAATGTTGACAGTGCAATGAACCTGATTGCTGAGCGCTGTAAACGCGCAGGTTTGGCATTTAATTTGACTTAAAAGATTCAGGGAGAACGACACATGTCAAAAGTTTATTTAGCACTACAGGACAATGACACCTCACGCTATATCGTCGAGGCGATTGAACAGGATAACCCCGAAGCGACGATTCAGTATTTGCCCGCCATGATTCGGATCGAAAGTGATGGTGAGTTGATTATTCTTGCTGAAACCGTGACAGAGAAACTGGGGCAAGACTGGGATATTCAATCCCTGCAATTGAACATGATCACACTAGGCGGAAATGTAGAAGAAGATGATGACAGCTTTAGATTGAAATGGAATTAACCCATTTCTCATGCCTATTTTTAGCATGAAAGATCTAAATCACAAATAATGAGCAAGGATTTCAGGATGAATAGCCAAGTTAAAAACCCGAGCAAAAAACTCAATGCCAAAGATCGCTACCGTATGTTGACTCGCGATCTGGATTGGGAATTTTCATATGCAGATCGTAAAGATGCATTTCCTTATGAAGAGTTTGAGGGTATCAAAATAACAGATTGGTCGAAGTGGGAAGATCCATTTCGCCTGACTATGGATGCGTACTGGAAATATCAGTCAGAAAAAGAGAAAAAATTGTATGCAATTTTTGATGCTTTTGCACAGAACAATGGCCAATTGAATGTTGCCAATGAACGCTATCTCAACGCTATTAAGCTTTTTTTAACCGCTGTTACCCCGCTGGAATATCAAGCTTATCAGGGGTATGCACACGTAGGTCGTCAGTTTAGCGGTATTGGTGCACGTATTGCCTCACAGATGCAGTCTATTGATGAGTTACGTCATGTGCAGACTCAGATTCATGCGATGAGCCATTACAATAAATTTTTCAATGGTTTTCATGATTGGGCACATATGCATGACCGTGTTTGGTATCTGTCTGTACCTAAGTCTTTTTTTGAAGATGCGCGTTCAGCAGGGCCATTTGAATTTTTGTTAGCCATCAGTTTTGCCTTTGAATATGTATTGACCAATTTATTGTTTGTGCCATTTATGTCGGGTGCCGCCTATAACGGCGATATGGCAACGGTGACATTCGGTTTTAGTGCGCAATCGGATGAAGCGAGGCATATGACTTTGGGACTAGAAATCGTCAAATTTCTGCTCGAACAGCATGAAGACAACGTTCCTATTGTACAAGAATGGATTGATAAATGGTTCTGGCGAGGAACCCGTTTACTCTCGATTGTGGGCATGATGATGGATTATATGCTGCCAAATAAAGTGATGTCGTGGAAAGAAGCATGGGAAACCTACTTTGAAGAAGCGGGCGGTGCATTATTTAAGGATTTGAGCCGCTACGGTATTCGTATGCCGAAATACAGTGACGTTATCCTTAAAGAAAAAGAACACGTCTCGCATCAGGCATGGTGGATTTTCTATAACTTTGGGCATGCCGCAGGCTTCCATACATGGATTCCGACGGATGAGGAAATGGACTGGTTGTCAGAAAAATATCCAGACACGTTTGATCGTTACTATCGTCCACGCTGGGAGTTGGCACGTCAATTAGAAGCTGAAGGAAAACGTTTCTATTCGGATGGCTTGCCACAACTCTGCCAGATTTGTCAGATTCCAATGACATTTACTGAAATGGAAGGTGACCAGACTATGTTTAGCTATCGTGATGCGATTTATAACGGCGAACGCTATCACATGTGTTCAGATGGCTGCCACGATATTTTCTGCCGTGAACCTGAGAAATACATACAGGCGTGGCTGCCCGTCAATCAAATTTTACAAGGCAACTGCGGTGGTCCTGACCTTGAAACCATTCTTAAAGAGTATTACCACATCCGTGCAGGCGAAGACAATCTGGATATTGAAGGTTCGCCAGATCAGCAACTCTGGAAAAAATGGAAAGGGCAAAGCGCTTAAATCCCCCTGCGTTGATGAAGTTGCGAAAAGAAACATGTCATTAAAGACATCAAGAATATCTCGGGTACTTGCAGGAAAGGAAACAATGCAAATATCCGAAAATAGGAGAATTAGACATGCCAGTACGTGCCATTACTGAAAATTACAGCTTTAGCCCAAAAGACAGCCAAGCCAATTATGGTGACAATATTCTGATTTATATTGGTTGGGATCATCATACTTTATTTTGCTCAGCCAAAGCTTTTTTGATTTCACCGCAAGCGACTTTTCAACAGCTATTGGAAACCTTAATGCCCGCAGGTTTTTCGCAGCATCCAGAATTTAATGCGATTGACTGGCACCACGCAGAATTTCAGCTAGACCGCAAAGAACTCAAATTTCAGCCAGAGGCAACTTTGGCAGAACTGGATTTTGGGCATAAGTCGTTACTACGCTTTTCGACCCCCGGTTTAAATGGCTATAACAATGCCTATGTCTGATCAGGAGGTGTGAAATGAGTTATCAAGTTACGATTGAACCACTCGGAACCACCATTGAGGTCGCCGAAGATCAAACCATCCTTGATGCAGCATTGCGTCAGGGAGTCTGGTTACCTTTTGCCTGTGGTCATGGGACATGTGGAACCTGCAAGGTGCAGGTGACAGATGGATTTTACGATGTCGGTGACGCTTCACCTTTTGCATTAATGGATATTGAGCGTGAAGAACAAAAGGTCTTGGCCTGTTGTTGCAAGCCTGAATCAGATATGGTGATTGAGGCAGATGTAGATGAAGATCCTGATTTTCTTGGTTATCTGATCGAGGACTATCAAGCCACGGTACTATCGATCAATGATCTTTCCCCGACTATTAAAGGACTCCGTTTACAGATCGATCGCCCCATGCAATTTCAGGCAGGGCAATATATCAACTTGCAGTTGCCTCATATCGAGGGAACACGAGCATTTTCGATTGCCAACTCGCCAAATGAAGCCGGCATTATCGAGTTACATATCCGTCATGTACAGGATGGCGTAGCAACCACCTATGTACATGAGCAGCTTGCAGTAGGAGATGAACTACAACTTTCAGGGCCGTATGGACAATTCTTTGTACGCAAGTCCGATACGCAGGATGTGATTTTTATTGCAGGCGGATCGGGCCTGTCTAGTCCCCAATCGATGATTCTGGATTTATTGCAATCTGGCGATCAGCGTACCATTTATTTATTTCAAGGCGCCCGAGACGTTGCTGAGTTATATCATCGCGAGCTGTTTGAAGATCTCGTCAAACAATATTCTAATTTCCGTTATATTCCAGCCTTAAATGCACCAAAAGTAGATGATGAATGGTCAGGTTTTACAGGCTATGTACATGAGGCTGTGGCCGATTATTTTGAACAACGTTGTTCTGGGCATAAGGCTTATCTATGTGGGCCTCCTCCCATGATTGATGCTGCAATTTCCACACTGATGCAAAGCCGGTTATTTGAGCGGGATATTCATACTGAACGCTTTTTAAGTGCTGCTGATGGCGCAAAAGCAGAATCACGTTCAGCGTTATTTAGGCACATTTAAAAGAGAAAATATTCGGCAGTTCCAGAGTACATTGCTGTTTTAGAACTGCCAAGTGAATACGGTTATATACGTTGAATATCGTTGCAAATGGATGACTAAAAGCGCTGAGTTTAGTGTTAACCCCATATGCAGCATTAACAGGGTATTTAAGACCCATATATTTAGACTTGTACGAATAACAATACTATTTTAATGAAGTGCATGAATCATCAGTTTCTAACATGCACTGTCATTTTAGTTATGTTGAGAAGTACACCAAATTTCGAGGATCGAGATTTGGCCTGAGTCTAATTCAGGATGAATAGGACGCAAAATATGAAACAACAACAATTGAATCGACAGCACATAAGTAGAAAAATCTTAAAGAATATAAGTGGGTTGGCAAGCGGGCTAATATTAGGAATTTGTTCAAATTCAGTCTGTGCTACTGAAAGCGGAGCAGATTCGTTTCCGCATGGTGCTGAAGGGATCATGGCAGGCGCCTTACCACCCGCGGGTTTATATTTTTTAGGGTATTACCAGCAATATCGTGCGACAGAATTTCTCGATTCTAAGGGTGATGAACTGATTCCAGATTTCGATCTGGATGTGCGTGCATTCGTGCCGCGTTTGGTCTGGATGACTGATCAGAAAATTTTGAATGGGCAGTTGGGATTTTACGGCATTTTGCCGTTAGTAGATTTGCGTGTACAGATGGCTGGGGAACGAGATCATCGTAGTGGGGTGGGTGATATAATGTTGGCACCTATGTTGGGCTGGCATCATGGCAATCATCACTGGATTGCAGCGTTGGAAAATATTTTACCTACAGGGGACTATGACGCAGACCGTCTCGCCAATATCGGTAAAAATTACTATACTTTTAGACCAATTTTGGCCTATAGCTACAACCATGCGGGTTGGGATATCTCCACCAAAATGGCCTATAGTTTTAATAGCGAAAATGACGATACTCATTATCAGTCAGGGCAGTATTTTTCGGCAGACTATAGTCTCGGTTATCAGGTCGTTACTGATGTGAATATTGCGGTTCAAGGCTACGTTTTTAAGCAAATGAGTGACGATAAAAAAGAGAGCGTTGATATTGGTTTTCGTGGCGAAAGTATTGCGGTTGGCCCAGCAATTCAGTACCAACAAAAAGGCTGGTCGCTTGAAGCCAAATATTTGACAGAAACAAAAGTGGAAAATCGGCCAAAGGGTGATACAGCTTGGTTAAAACTGGTGTGGGCTTTTTAGGGGGATCATACCTAAGTCATCATTGCAGAACATTTATTATAAATGATTAAGAATATCCTCTGATTTAATCTATTAATCGGAGGATGTTTAAAAGAAATCGATAAATCAAAATTTTCTTATCTCAACTAAACCCCTATCGCATTTTCAGCTTTAAAATAGACTTCTCTTTTGTCTAACGCAATATTCCTTTTATGATAGGAAGGTATGAGATTGCCTTCATGAAAGATCATCGCTGATTCCTCTGAAACTTATTTCAAGAAATTTTGTTTTTTGTTTTTAATATGATGAATAATAATAGATTTTATAAAATATACTGCATCATCAGTTTGCCTTTCTGACAATATGGAAGGAGTAAACTAAAAATAAATTAACATACCTAAAAAGCATGAAAACATACTTTTAGAGGTGT